>NZ_WBJS01000100.1 GCF_009296265.1 Thioclava sp. JE_KL1 | reverse complement strand
GGCATACATTCTTCAACAGGAACAGGTACCTTTTGAAGAATCTGCTTTAAGCATGATTGCAAAAAGTGCAGATGGTTCGGCTCGGGATTCTTTGAGTATTTTGGATCAAGCGATTGCCTATGGTGGCGGACAGGTGATGTTTGAACCTGTGCAAGCCATGTTGGGATTGGTTGATCAGCAGTTTGTGCTGAAGATTTTGACGGCATTATTGAACCAGTCACCTGATGAAGTTAAGGCCGTTATGGTTGAGCTGTCTCGTATGGGGGTTGATTATGAAGCCCTTAATCATCAACTGATTGAAGTATTCCATCAACTGTCATTGATACAAGTTTTGGGTGGGTTGAATGATTTAGCGCTGGTAGATGAGGCATTTCTGCATCAGGTAGCGCAAACGCTGTCACCGGAAAAAGTGCAGATGCTATACCAGGTGGCGTT
>NZ_WBJS01000099.1 GCF_009296265.1 Thioclava sp. JE_KL1 | reverse complement strand
ATTGTGGGTTCGGCGGCGTAAGGTTTTTGCCTTTGCCAATATAAGCGTCTTCAAGAATAAACTGCCAGCGCCATTCGCCTTTCAGGACATTGGTGTACACAAAAGCGTTGCGGTTATAAAACAGTAGCGATAGCGTGCCGCCCGTTTTGACTTTGTTAGCAACGGTTTTCAATGTTTCTAGAGGCGTAGCCAACCATTCCAGTACGGCGTGGAACAACACCAAATCAAACTCTGGTAATTCGGGCGCCAAATCTTGCGCCGCCCCATGTAAGAAGTCAGCGTTTAGCTTGGCTTCCGAAAAATTTTGTTCTGCCTTGTGCAGCATCTTTTTTGAGAGGTCACATAGCGTGACTTGATGCCCGGCTTCCGCCAGCCATTGTGATACCTGAGCAAAACCACAACCTGCATCCCATACGTTCAGATGGGATTGTTGAGATAGG
>NZ_WBJS01000098.1 GCF_009296265.1 Thioclava sp. JE_KL1 | reverse complement strand
AACCAATGCTGCACTGATGGCCGTCAACAACCCTTTTAACTTGGCGTTTTCACGCCCGGCTTCCACCAAAGGCGCGCCGGCCAAAATCAGCAGAAAAGAAGGCAAGAAACTAAAAAACGTGACCACACCTGCCGCCAACAACCCGTTTACAAATGGCGATACGGTTGGTAGCGCTTCTTGTCCCCAACCGCCGACAAAACCAATAAAAGTAACAATCATGATTAACGGCCCAGGCGTTGTTTCACCCAATGCCAGCCCATCAATCATCTGCGGTGCCGTCAGCCACGCGAAATGCTCTACCGCCCCTTGATAAACATAAGGCAACACTGCATAGGCGCCACCAAACGTCAGCCAAGCAGCCTTGGTGAAAAACCATCCCATTTGCACCAGCGCCGAATTGACATCGCCAGTCCATACAATTAATCCCGCCATTGCTGACGCC
>NZ_WBJS01000097.1 GCF_009296265.1 Thioclava sp. JE_KL1 | reverse complement strand
GCTCTTTCTTCCGGCGTGATGCGAACCAGCGTCGCCGAACCGCCTTGGTGAAGGTTGGAGCGGAATTCGCCCTCTTTTCCTTGGCACTTCATGGCGGCAATGACTTTTCCGCCGACTACGAAACAACGGATGTCCGCGCCCTTGGCTTCAGAGATGAATTCCTGTACCAGAATGTTGGCTTTCAAACCATGGAATGCCTGAATAACACTTTGCGCTGCAGAATGGGTTTCCGCCAGCACCACGCCGACCCCTTGCGTACCTTCTAACAGCTTCACCACCACTGGTGCGCCGCCGACTTCCTGCAACAGGTCATCAACATCATCCGGTGAGTGGGCAAAGCCGGTGACTGGCAAGCCGATGCCTTTTCTGGAAAGCAATTGCAGACTGCGTAGCTTATCGCGGGAACGGGCGATGGCAACGGATTCGTTCAAGGGATAAACCCCCATC
>NZ_WBJS01000096.1 GCF_009296265.1 Thioclava sp. JE_KL1 | reverse complement strand
CTTCCTGTCTGACGGTGAGCCAACAGATAATAAATATTCTGTTAATGATGACAGTGATCAAACCATTAAAGACTGGAAATCTTTTGTCGATTCAAATGTTGATGAATTGAATGTTATTGGTGTTGGAAATAATGTTTCCGATGATTATTTGGATGTGGTACAGGTTCAGGATGGCAAAGACGCCGTTATCGTTACCGATGAAACACAACTGGCAGATGTCATGACAAGTAATGTGACCTTGTCTGTTTCTGGAACGGTGTCCGATAATGTTACGGGCGGCGATGGCCACATTTCTATTCAGGGTATCCAAGTTGACGGTACGACTTATACATCAACTAACTTCCCTAGTGATGGTGTATCCATTGCAGGAAAAGGAACTTTGACATTTGATTTTTCAACGGGTAATTACACCTACTCAGCAGCGTCTAATGAGTTTACTCAAGATGCTACACC
>NZ_WBJS01000095.1 GCF_009296265.1 Thioclava sp. JE_KL1 | reverse complement strand
GGTCAGACGTATCAATCAACGGTACACGGTGGAAGTTGATGTGTGTACGGTGGAATTGAGGAACGATGGTCTCGATGTAGTCAGGCATACGCTCAAGAATCACGTCGCGAACTTGTTGTACTGAATAAGGACGCTCAGATGTATCGCGGTAGATTTTTTGCATCCATTCGATGTTGATAGATGGTGCAACACCGATACCCAAGTCAACGTATTGAGCAACGTTATGCATGCCTTCTTCTGGACCGTGATCCATACGCTTAACCATACCGTGAAGACCTTCATAGAACAGGATATCTGTTCCTTCAGGAATAGGTTCCCAAGGTGTAAATTCACCTGGTGCCAAATCAGTTCCTAGACGGCCATTGTGCTCAACGGCTTCTTCATCGCTGTGGATGTAGTAACGACGTTTACCAGTACCGTTTTCTTTGTATTCTTTAAATAGAGCTTCCAATTCATTG
>NZ_WBJS01000094.1 GCF_009296265.1 Thioclava sp. JE_KL1 | reverse complement strand
CCTTGCTGACCCGCTTCGGCTTGGTAGAGCGTCACCCCTTGTTCAATCAAGTTACCAAAAGCTTCTATCTGGTAATTGGCCTGTCATTGATGTTCTTTTCAATTATGTCGATTGGCTATGCTTTCTATGACTATGTGATCCAGTTAAATCATTTGGCGCAATACAGTTTGGAGAGTATTTTCAAGCCGATTATCTCTCTGACGATGGGGTTGGCGATTTTTGACTTGGCTAAAACCCTATTGGAAAGGGAAGTTTTCTTTAAGGCTTATTCGGACAAAAAAGACGATGCCCGTTTGCTGGCGAAGTTTTTGACGGCAATCATTATTGCCTTGTCGATAGAGGCGTTGATGGTAGTGTTTAAAGTTGCATTGAACGATCCGGCGCAAATGTTGTACGCCTTGTATCTGATTGTCGGGATTGCCTTGATTATTTTGTCGCTGGCCTTTTATAACAAGTTTGTCA
>NZ_WBJS01000093.1 GCF_009296265.1 Thioclava sp. JE_KL1 | reverse complement strand
GCTAGCACCAACTCGTGAGTTGGCAATCCAAGTTGCAGAAGCCTTCCAGACTTTTTCACGTAACATCAAAGACCTACATGTTCTACCGATTTACGGTGGTTCGGAATACTCCGGTCAGATTCGCGCACTAAAACGCGGCGTGCATGTTGTGGTTGGTACGCCTGGCCGTGTGATGGATCACATCAAAAAAGGCACATTGAAACTGGACGGTATCACCAATATGGTTCTGGATGAAGCAGATGAAATGCTTCGCATGGGCTTTATCGACGATGTCGAGTGGATCTTGAAGCACACCCCTGCTTCTCGCCAAATCGCGCTATTTTCTGCAACTATGCCGAAAGAAATTCACCGTATCGCCAATACTTACCTTAACAATCCTAGCGAAGTCATCATCAAGCAAAAGACATCAACCGCTTCGACCATTGACCAAAAATACTGGTTGGTCAGCGGCCTGCACAAGTTAGA
>NZ_WBJS01000092.1 GCF_009296265.1 Thioclava sp. JE_KL1 | reverse complement strand
GTCTTAGTACTGAAGCACACCACGTGCAGGAAGAAGACTGGATGCAAAAGCTTTATGGTAAGACGATTGTTCCTTTATTGGATAGTCGTACCAAGCGTAATGTATTCTTGGCTGCTGTTTTGGTGTCGTTAATTGCCGCGATGATACAGCCCGCATTACAGTTCATTCGCTCGGATGGCATGAATCATCCGCTTCATGCCGGTGGTGTCGAAGTGAAGATGTTGCCTTATGACAATACCAGTACTTTCCTTGTGCAAGTGGATATGCCGGAAGGTACGGCACTTGAGGCGACGGATGTGGTGGTGCGTCGTGTCGGTGAAGTTTTGAGACATACACCTTTTGTGACAAATTACAGTGTCTATCTTGGTGAGCATGCACCTATTGATTTTGCTGCGTTGGTTCGTGGTGACTTGATCAAGAAGGGCGCTAACTTTGCGCAGATTCGTGTGAATCTGGTGAATAAGCA
>NZ_WBJS01000091.1 GCF_009296265.1 Thioclava sp. JE_KL1 | reverse complement strand
CTTCAAAAATTTCGGTAATCACTTTACCCAAACCATAAGAGTCGTCGATTGAAACATGCATTTCTTTCGCTAGCGCTCGCGCCGATTCCAAATCCGCTAACTGATCTGCAGTGACATTTGGATAGAAGTGCATGATGGATTCTTTCATAGTCATACGCGCGAATGGCTTACCGAAATCAAACTCTTGCCCTTGATAAGGCACTTTGGTAGAACCAATCGCCAACTCCGCCAGCTCTTTCAAAAGCTCTTCGGTGTAGTCCATCAACTGGTGATAGTCGGTATAGGCCGAATAGAATTCAACCATGGTGAACTCGGGATTGTGTCGTGTAGACAAGCCTTCATTACGGAAGCTACGGTTAATCTCGAATACTTTTTCAAAACCACCGACAACCAAACGTTTTAGGTAAAGTTCTGGCGCAATACGCAAATACAACGGCATGTCCAATGCATTATGATGCGTATTGAAA
>NZ_WBJS01000010.1 GCF_009296265.1 Thioclava sp. JE_KL1 | reverse complement strand
AGTGAGCCACGGCGCTTGAGCGCTTCATTGTAGGATGGCCAGTTCCTGGTCTTGTAGGTCGGGGGCGTCGGTCTGCTCATGACAGCCAGCTACCACGCTGGATTCACAACATGAATCCCTTCACGGGATTTGTGCAACAGAGCCAGGCAGAGCCCCCAACGGCTAGCTTGGCGTGCCATAGATAAACCACAGAGTACTCGGGGCTTTGTATTTTGTGGCCGCGATAGGGAGCTCGGGCCAGGCACCTACCTGACCCGAATTCTTCGCTCAGAAGATCATTCCACGACGAGTTCGCCGCTTTCGATCTGCTCGCGCTCGATCGACTCGAAGAGCGCCTTGAAGTTGCCCTCGCCGAACCCGTCATCACCCTTACGCTGGATGAATTCGAAGAAGATCGGCCCGATCACAGTCTTCGAGAAGATCTGCAGCAGGATCTTGGTCTCGCCGCCGCCAAGGACGCCTTCGCCGTCGATCAGGATACCGTGCTTCTTCATTCGCTCGACCGGCTCCTCATGCCCGGTCACGCGGTCATGGCTGAGCTCGTAATAGGTCTCGGGCGGGGCCGGCATGAAGCGGATGCCGCGATCGGCGATCGCGTCGGTCGCCTCGTAGATGTCGCGTGCGCCCACGGCGATGTGCTGGATGCCCTCGCCCTTGTATTTCTTGAGATAGGAGACGATCTGCCCGGTCTCGCCGCGATCCTCGTTGATCGGGATGCGGATGCGCCCGCAGGGCGAGGTCAGCGCCCGGGAATAGAGACCGGAATATTTCCCCTCGATATCGAAGAACCGGATCTCGCGGAAATTGAACAGATCGCCATAGAAGTTGAACCACTTGTCCATGTTGCCCTTGAAGACATTGTGGGTCAGGTGGTCGAGGTAATAGAAGCCCACGCCTTTCGGCTTCGACGTCTTCAGCCAGTCGAATTCCGCGTTATAGGGTGAGGTGTCGTAATACTGGTCGGTGAAATAGATCAGGCTGCCGCCGATCCCCTTGATCGCGGGCCAGTCGACTGTCTTGTCGGTCCCTTCATATGGCTCCGCGCCGTTCTTCACCGCGTGATCGAAGGCGTGCTGCGCATCGACGACGCGCCACGCCATCGAGGGTGCGCAGGGCCCGTGCTCCTCCACGAAACGCGCCGCGAAACTGTCGGAGTCAGCGTTGAGAACGTAGGTGATGTCGCCCTGCTGCCAAAGCTCGACCGGCTTGGATTTGTGGTTGGCGACATGCTCGTAGCCCATCTTCGCGAAGAGATCGCGCAGCTCTTGCGGATCGGGATGGGCGAACTCGACGAATTCGAACCCGTCCGTGCCGGCGGGGTTCTCCTCGGTGATGGTCGATTGCGGGGCATCGTGCGGGAACGGTCCCATGGGTCTCTCCTCCTGTTTGCGCTGCGAAGAGGATAGCCCAGCGCGAATGCTCGTTCCGCGCGAAGTCGCGCATACAATCCCTAAGATTTGCGGGAATATTGCACCTTCTTACAAAAGGGCGCAAACTTCCCGCATGATCGACGATATCGACAAACGCCTGCTCGCGGAATTGCAGCAGAATGCACAGCTGACCTCGCAGGATTTGAGCGAGCGACTGAACCTGTCACCAAGTCAGGTGGGACGCAGGCGGCAGCGGCTCGAGGCCGAGGGGCTGATCCGCGGCTATGGCGCGCGGCTCGACGCGGCGCGGCTTGGGCTTGCGGTTCAGGCCTTCGTGCAGGTGCAGATGCTGCGCCACGGGGCAGAGCCCGCGCAGCAATTCTCGCGCCTCGTCTCCTTGCAGCCCGAGATAACCTCGGCCTGGACCCTTACCGGGGAGGCCGATTATCTGCTGCGGGTCTATTGCGCGGATCTGGCGGCGCTGCACCGGCTGATCCACGACGTGCTTCTGGCCCACCCCACCGTCGCGCGGGTGCAGAGCCAGATCGTCATGCATCAGTTCAAGCAGGATGCGCCATTGCCGATCTGATTGCGGAGCGCACTCTGGAACGTCATGTCATTACACGTGATCTCGGGCCCGTCCGCACGCGCCGTCAGCCGAGAGTGAGCCCCTTGCGCAGGGCGATCAGGTCGATGTCACGTGAGACGAAGACGGCACCGGCCTCGAGCGCCCGCTGATAGACCTCATCGTCGGTGGTCAGGATGCCCGGCGGCAGGCCCGCGGCGCGGATGCGCGCGATCGCATCGAGCACCGCCGCAGTGGTCTCGGGGTGCGAAGGCTCGCCCGGATGCCCAAGCGAGGCCGCCAGATCCGCAGGCCCGACGAAAACCCCATCCACCCCGGGCACGGCGGCGATCTCCTCGAGATTGGAGAGCCCCTCGACACTCTCGATCTGCACGACGAGACAGATCTCTTCCCGGGCGATCTTGTGGTAACCGGGAATCTTGGCGAAGCGCGTGGCGCGGTTCATGCCGGAAACCCCACGCATGCCCTGCGGCGGATATTCGACCGCCGCCACCGCCGCGCGTGCCATCTCTGCATCGTGCACCATCGGCACGAGGATCGTCTGCGCGCCGAGGTCGAGTATTTTCTTGATCTCCGCCGCGTCGAGGGATCCGGGCCGCACGATCGGCGAAACAGGATAAGGAGCCACCGCCTGCAACAGCGGCAAGACACTGCGCGCATCGAGCGCCGAATGCTCGGTGTCGAACATCATCCAGTCGTAACCGCAGCCAGCGATCAGCTCGGTGGCGAGGGGGTCGCTCATCGTGCACCAACAGCCACGCTGGACCCCGAAGGCTTTCAGCGCCGCTTTGAACGAATTTCTTGGCAGATCGACCATCGTGATTTTCTTCCTTGTTGACCTCGGCACCCGCGGAACGGATGCGCGGGGCCGTCCTAAAAAGGTTGCTTGAGCTTATTCGAAACGAACGCCGATCGCACCTCGCGAACAGCATTCCGCCGGGCTTGCATGGCCTGCCGCCTCAATCGAAGGCGATGGACACATCCCCGAAAGCGCCGAACTCGGCCTCGATCCGGGTCCCCGGGGGGCACTCGATCGGTGCGATGAACGACCCCGACAGGATCACCTGCCCCGCCTCGATCCGCTGGCCGTATTGGCCCATTCGCCGCGCCAGCCAGACAAGCCCCTTCACTGGATCGTCCAACACCGCCGCGCCGAGCCCGGTCGTCTCGACCTCGCCATCCTTGCGCAGGATCGCTCCGGCCCAGCGCAGATCGACCTGAGATGGATCGTGACGCGCCCCGCCCAGCACGAGCCCCGCATTCGCCGCATTGTCCGATACGGTATCGACGATCACACGCGCCTGCCCGGTCGCGGGATCGGCGCGCAGAATGCGGGTGTCGAGGATCTCCAGCGACGGGGCCACGTAATCGGTCGCGGCCAGCACCGCCGCGCGATCGGCGGTGGCATCGAGCGGCGCTTTCATCACGAAGGCGATCTCGGCCTCGACCCGCGGCTGGATGTAACGCCCGGCAGGCACCGTCGTCCCGCTGGAAAACAGCATATCATCATAGAGCACGCCAGAATCCGGAGTGTCGATCTTGAGCGCGGCCTGCATCACCTTCGAGGTCAGCCCGATCTTCCAGCCAAGGATCGAACGTCCCGCCGCCAGCTTGCGCACCATCTGCGCCGACTGAATCGCATAGGCGTCGTCCAGCGTCATGCCGGGATGGCGCAGGCTCAGCAGCCCGATCTGTTTGCGCGCTTCTTCGGCGGCCAGCAACTCGTCGGCGGCCTGTGCGATCTGATTGGGGCTCAGCATGTCGGCTCATCAGCAACGGTGTTGCGCAGCAGGCCGATGCCTTCGGCCTCGACTTCGATCACGTCGCCCGGTTGCAGCCAGATCGGAGGATCGAACCGCGCCCCTGCCCCGGTTGGCGTGCCGCACACGATCACGTCGCCCGGCACCAGCGTCGTGAATGTGGATACGTAATTCACGATATAGCGGAAATCGAAGATCATCCGGCCTGTGCGGTCTTTTTGCCGGATCTCGCCATTGACGCGGGTGGTCAGCTCGATGTCGTCCAGTTGCGCGGCCTCGCGGAACGGCACCAGCCACGGGCCCATCGCGCCCGAGCGGTCCCAGTTCTTGCCCTGGGTCACGTTGAATTTCGCATGGCGTACCCAGTCGCGGATCGTGCCCTCGTTGCACAGGGTCAGCGCGGCGATGTGATCGTAGGCGTCTTCCTTCGCGATCCGGCGACCCGCCTTTCCGATCACGATCACTACCTCGCCCTCGTAATCGAGCTGCGGGCTTTCCGGCGGACGGATCAGCGGCTGGCCATGCCCGGTGAAACTGCGCGGGAAGCGGATGAACATCGACGGATAAGGCGGCGCGGCCTGCCCGTCTTTGTATTCGGCGTTACGGTCGGGAAAGTTCACCCCGATACAGATCAGCTTTTCCGGGGCTGCCATCGGGATCAGGAACTCGACCTCGTCGGTGCGATATTCAGGCGCGCGGCCCTCCGCCGCCGCGATCACCTCTTCCAGCGCGCCGGCCTCTACGACCTGCTGAAGGGTCGCGAACCGCGCGCCGAACTCCGGGGTGAGGTCCACGATGCCGTCATCCTGCACCACGCCGTAGCGATCCGTGCCACCGGTGCGAAACGCCGCGATGCGCGGCAGTGCCAGAGTCATGACAGTCCCTCCTGTGAAAGTCCCAGCCCGTCGAGAATGGCGCGATAGGCGATGTCGATATCGGATTCGCGCATCGCAAAGGACCCGGCCTGAAAGCGGATCGCAATCCGGTTGCCGACCCGCGTTTGGGTGAGATAGATGCGCCCGTCATCATTGATCGCGCTCACATGCGAGATCGTGTCGTCATCCGATGCTCCCGTCCGGCGAAACGAGAACAGCGACAGCACCGGGGTGGTCACGATCTCAACGCCCGGGGTCGCAGCCAGCCGATCATGCAACATCCCCGCCCAGCGAACGTGATCGCGGATCATCGCGCGCAGCCCCTCAAGCCCGTGAAAGCGCAGCAGGAACCACAGCTTGAGCGCGCGGAAACGGCGTCCCAGCGGAACGGACCATTCGGAATAGTTGACGATCCCATCGCGGCCATGGGTCTTGAGATACTCGGGCTGGATCGCCAGCGTGCGCACCAGCATCTCGGGGTCGCGAATGAAATGGGCCGAGCAGTCGAAGGACGCGCCCAGCCACTTATGCGGATTGAAGACGACAGAATCCGCACCTTCGACCCCGGCCCAAAGCGTGCGGAACTCGGGACAGATCATTGCAGAACCGGCCCAGGCTGCATCGACATGGATCAACAGATCATGGGCATGCGCGACCGCCACCAGTGCTCCGATATCGTCGCATGCCCCGGTGCTGGTCGCCCCCACGCAGCCGATTACCCCAGCGGGCTGATACCCGGCCGCAAGATCCGCGCGGATCGCCGCCTCCAGCGCGTCGGGCGGGAGCGCGCCGCTGCGCGGATCGGCGGGCAGTTTCACAAGGTTGTCCTGACCGATCCCCGCGATCCAGATCGCCCGGTCAATCGAGGAATGCACCTGATCCGAGCAGTAAATCCGCAAGCGCGGCGCTTGGCTGAGCCCCGCGCGATTGCCCTGCCAGTCCAGCGCACGCTCACGCATCATCAAGACCGCCGCCAGCGTCGCGGACGAGGCGCTGTCCTGAATGACGCCCGAGAACGCTTCGGGCAGCCCCAGCCCGTCGCGCAGCCACTCCATCATCCGGGTTTCCAGCTCGGTCGCCGCCGGAGAGGTCTGCCAGAGCATGCATTGCGCGGCCATAGCGGTGACCAGATATTCCGCCACCACCGAAACGGGGGCGGCATTACTGGGGAAGTAAGCGAAGAAGCGCGGATGCTGCCAATGGGTCATTCCGGGCTCGATCAGGCTCTCGAACTCGTCAAAGATCCGCTCCATTTCGCAGCCGGTTTCGGGCGGCTTGGGCGGGATCGCGCGGTAGATCTCGCCGGGTGCCGTGCGCGCACGTACCGGGCGGGCATCGAGTGTTTCGCGATATTTCACGCCCCATGACGCCGCGCGCTGCGACCATGTCTCGAAGTCCTGAACATCCATCCTGTTTCTCCTGCAAGGGCTTGCGTGCGGGGACCCGCTCACGGCGCGATGATCGGAGTGGCCTTCATGTCGCTGGCGATCGGCTCGACATCTTGGAACAGCGAGCCATGCTCGAACCACGAGCGCGGAGCGGGTGCCCCCCACAGCGTCTGGCGCTGCGGGTCCTTCAGGTCCCAGCGGATCGCCTCGAGATCGGGATCCACGGTCTGATAATCCGAGCAGTAGATCTCGATCCGGTGACCATCGGGATCGAGGATATACAGGAAGAACGCGTTCGAAATGCCGTGACGGCCCGGTCCGCGCTCGATATTGGCGACATAGCCGGTGGTCGACATCAGATCGAGCAGATCGATGATGTTGAGCGGCGTCGGCACCCAGAACGCGGTGTGATGCAACCGCGGACCAAGCCCGTTCGTGAAGGCGATGTCATGCACGCCGCCCTTGCGATGGGTCCATGCCGCCCAAAGCCGTCCGCTCTCTTCATCCTCGGTATATTCGGTGACGCGGAAGCCGATGCGATTGTAGAACTCGACCGCCTTATCGACATCGCTGGCAAAGCAATTGAAATGGTCGATCCGAAGCGGCTTCACGCCGTGATAGAGCGCGTATTTCTGGTGGATCGGCTCCAGTCGATCCATCTGGAAATAGAACTCGATGGGCATCCCGAAACAGTCATGGGTGCGCAGGGTGCGACCCTGATAGGGACGCTCGACCCATTCGACCGAATGCCCCTCGGACTTGAACCAGTCATGCGCCTTGTCCAGTTCGCCCTCGTCGAAGAGCTTGAAGGCGAGCGAGCGCACATTGGCCTCGGGCGTCTTGACCAGAACGACCGAGTGATGCCCGCGCTCTTCCATCGCACGTAGGAAGATATGACGGTCATCTTCGTCGGTGACTTGAAGCCCCAGCGTATCGACATAGAAGGCGCGGCTGGCGGCCAGATCGGTCACGCCGAAGACGACATGGCTGAGGCGGATGATATTGAACGGCGGATACAGGTTCGGGGCCGGAATGGGCATGTCTCGCTCCCTTGAGGAAAGATCGGGGCGGCCTCCTCCGACCGCCCGCTGTCGTTAGCCGAGGCGCGGCACGCGATGCGCCTGACGCGGGAAGGAAACGTTGACCGTCTCCATGTAGAAATCGAAGGACCAGTCACCGCCATCGCGGCCGATCCCGCTGGCCTTCACGCCGCCGAACGGGCTGGGCAGATGGCGCACGTTTTCCGAATTCACCCAGATCATGCCCGCCTCGAGCGCGTCGGTCATCCGCATCGCGCGGTCCAGATCGGCGGTCCACAGATAGGCGGCCAGCCCGTAATCGACGCCATTGGCCAAGGCGAGCGCTTCGTCTTCGTCGGCGAAGGGGATCGCGGTCAGCACCGGGCCGAAGATTTCTTCCTGCGCGATGGTCATATCGTTGCGGGCCTGCGTGAACAGCGTGGGCGCGACGTAACAGCCCTGGTCGCCGACCTTCTCGCCGCCGGTCGCGATCGTCGCGCCTTCCTTGAGGGCGGTCTCGAAATAAGACAGCACCTTGGCCTCGTGCTCGGGATGGATCAGCGGACCCACCACCGTTTCCGGATCGAGCGGATGGCCGACCTTGATATTCGCCGCCATCTTGGCGACGCGTTTGCAGACCTCGTCGTAAATGCTCTCCTGCACGAGAAGCCGCGAAGACGAGGTGCAGCGTTCGCCGTTGAGCGAGTAGATCATGAAGCTCGCCGCATCGACGGCGCGGTCGATATCGGCATCGTCAAACACGATCACGGGGTTCTTCCCGCCGAGTTCGAAATGCACGCGCTTCAGCGTCGCCGCCCCCTGCGCCATGATCATCGAACCGGTGCGGCTTTCGCCCACAAAGGCAATCGCCTTGATGTCGGGATGTTCGGTCAGCCGCTTGCCCGCATCCTCACCATAGCCGTTCACGAGATTCAGCACCCCTTTCGGCAGCCCCGCCTCTTCGGCGATCTCGACCAGCAGCTTTGCGGTCATCGGCGAGAATTCGGCGGGCTTATGCACCACCGTGCAACCCGCCGCCAGCGCCGGGGCGATCTTCCAGGTGGACAGCATGAAAGGCGTGTTCCACGGGGTGATGACGCCCACGGGGCCGATCGGACGGCGCGAGGTCACGTTCATCTGCGTCGCGTTGCGCAGAGCCTGACCATCCTCGGCCGCCGGCGCCTTGTCCGCAAAGAACCGGAAATTGGCCGCCCCGCGCAGCGCCGCTTTCGACATGAAGCGCAGCGCCTGTCCGGTGTCGAGGCATTCGGTGAAGGCGATGCGCTCGGCATTCGCCTCGATCGCCTCGGCGACTTTGATCAGGATTTTGCGGCGGTCCGCTCCGGGCATCTTGTTCCAGGTCTTGAACGCCTCTTTCGCGGCGGCGACCGCGCGGTCGATATCCTCGGCTCCGCCTTTCGCGACCTTTGCCAGCGGCTTCAGATCGACGGGCGAGAGCGTGTCGAACGTGGCACCGGATGCGGCCTCGACACTTCCACCTCCGATGTGATTGCGCACGCCGGTTTGCGCGAAATGCGCGATATAGCCTTCGGCGCGGCGCAGGTTTTCCGTCAGATCGGTCATCACTTACCCTTGGCTTGGCCCGACAGGCGGGCGTGAATCGGTGTCTGCTTCCAGCTCAGCTCCGGGTCGATCACCCGGATTTCGAGCGAGAGCGCGAAATGTTCGGTGGCCAGCGGACCGGCAAGCGCGGTCTGGGCGGCGGCAAAAATCGCATCGCCCCCCGCGCGCAAGGTCGCCGTGTCGCGCCCCGCCCCCACCGAAAGCGTCAGCGCGGCGAAATCGTTTTCCGGCAGCCCGTCGGCCACGATCGCATGATCGGCGCGAAAGGCGCGCACCCGAATTCCGGCCACCGGGAAGAGACCACATTCGACCATCGCGGCATGCAGTGCATGGCAGACCGCCGAAATATCGACGCGCTCCGCCAGCCCTGCGGAATATTCGATCTTGAGATGCGGCACGATTCTCCTCCCGTGACTTTCATTAACATGTTAAGTTTATCGAGACTTGTCAACTGCCCCAAACCCTCCGATTTTGCCCGCCACCTGACAGGAACGAGGTTTCGATGACCCAAGACAGCGCCCCCCGACAGCGGCCGGACGGGTTCGAGTTGAACGCCCCGCGTCGCTCCTTGCCGATCGCCCTGCTGCGGGCGCGGGAATTGGTGATGGAGCGTTTCCGCCCGATGCTCAACGCGCATGACGTGACCGAGCAGCAATGGCGCGTGTTGCGAGTGCTGCGCGAAAGCGGGCCGCTCGATGCTTCGATGCTTGCCGAACGTGCCTGCGTGCTCGCCCCTTCGCTGACGCGCATGTTGCGCGCGCTCGAGACCCGTGGACTGATCGAAATCCGCCGCGATGGCGAAGACCGCAGGCGCGCCAGCATCGGGCTGAGCGAGGCTGGAACCGCCTTCCTCCGCGACGTCTCGCCCCAAAGCGCCGAAATCTATGCCAAGCTCGAGGCCGAAATCGGCGCAGAGCGGATCACCCGGCTTCTCGACGAGCTCGAGGCCTTCGTCGCTGCCCTGGAGCATGACGATCGCGCGTGAGATAAGTCATTTCATTGCGAACGAAACGGTCGTAGGGTTGGGTGTGTAAATCGGAGACTGCATGAAGCTCGAAGAGTTCTTTCCCTACCGTCTGGCCGTTGCGGCAGAAGCCTTCTCCCGTCGTCTGCAGGATGTCTACTCGCGCGAATATGGCCTGACGCGCGAGGAATGGCGGCTCATGTCGATCCTGGACGGGGTCGGTCGGATCAGCTCGCTCGACATCGCGCGGCGCACCACGCTCGACAAGGTGCAGGTGAGCCGTGCGGCGACCCGGCTTGAAGCGCGGGGGCTGATCGAACGGTTCGTGCCCGACAGCGACAGACGACTGCGGGAGTACGAATGCACGCCGGAGGGCCGCGCCCTCTATGCCGAAGCGCGACCAAAGGTGAACGCGCGCGCGAAGGCGATGCTGTCGGCGATGCCCCCCGAAGCGCAGGTCGCCCTCGAATACGGGGTCAACAGCCTGATCGACTCGCTCGCTCTCGATATCGAAACCCGTAACGAGAGCGCCGAGACCTGACCAGCAGCCGGGCCCGTCAGGGCCCGACCAGCCAGAGCGAAATCGCCGGGAAGGCGATGATCAGCACGATGCGCACGATATCGGCGACCCAAAACCACAAGATACCGCGGAACATCGTCATCAGCGGCACATCGGGCAAAACCGAGCGCAGCACGAAGACGTTCATGCCAACTGGCGGGGTGATCAAGGAGATCTCCGTCGCCACCACCACGATCACTGCAAACCAGATCAGAGCGTTATCGGGATTGGCGAGCACGCCCGAGCCGAAATCGAGCTGGTAAATCAGCGGATAGAAGATCGGCACCGTCAGCAGGATCATCGACAGGCTCTCGAGCACCATGCCGAGTAGCATATAGATCAGCACGATGATGATGATCACCTCGAAGCCGCCAAGGCCCAGGTTGTAAACGATATCGGCCAGCGCGTCGGGCAGGCCGGCAAACGTGACGAAATTCCCGAAGATCTCGGCCCCGATTATGATCGCGAAGATCATCGCAGAGGCGATCGCGGCATCCTTCAGCGCCTCCCAGAGCGCGCGCATCTTCAGCCCGCCCACAGCCGCTGCGATCACCACAGCAGCCGCAGCCCCCATGCCCGCAGCCTCGATCGGCGTAAAGAAGCCGCCATAAATCCCGACCATGATGAAGACGAACAGCGCCAAGGTCGCGAGTACGCCGATGAAATCGGTGCGCTTCATCGGCAGGGGCTCCCGCACCTCGGGGGCGAGTTTCGGGTTCAGCCGCACTGCGACCATGACGGAGACGAGATACAGGCCGATGCCCAGAACACCGGGAATGATCCCCGCGATGAACAGCTTGCCGATGTCGCTTTCGGTCAGCAGGCCGAAGATGATCATGATGACCGAGGGCGGGATCAGAATGCCCAGCGTGCCGCCCGCGGCAATTGCGCCCGTGGCGATCGAGTCATGGTAGCCGAAGCGGCGCATCGAGGGCATCGCGACCTTCGACATCGTGGCCGCCGTCGCCAGAGACGAGCCGCAAACCGCCGAGAAACCGCCGCAGCTGAGGATCGTGGCCATCGCGAGACCGCCGCGCATCCGCCCGAACACCCGGTCGGCACCGGTGAATAGTCCGCTGGCGATGCCGGACCCGGCAAGCACGTTGCCCATGAAGATGAAGAGCGGCACGACGGAGAGCGAGTAGTTCATCCCGGTCTCGAAGACGGCGCTGCCGACCATCGAGCCTGCGGCATCTGCCCCGCGCATCCACGCGAACCCTGCGCCGCCGACAAGCGCCATCGCGAAGGCGATCGGCACGCGCAGAAAGACGAGGGACAGAAGAATGGCAAAGGCAATCAGAGAAATTGTCATTCCGGTCTCCGGAGCAGGGCGACCACGGCGGAGGCGGCAAAGCTGACGATGCCGATCACGCCGAAATACCACAGTTTGATTCCAAGGCCCGAGGTTGCGAGCTGGGTGTGGAACTGATCCTCGGCCAGGATCACGAGGCGCCACGCGAAATAGCCCATGACGAGGGCTGCCACCACGCCGCCAATCCGCCCCAGCGCCCGGCGGACCGCCGTGGGCAGAAGCGGCATCAGCAGGTCCACCTCGACATGGCCGCCTTTGCCCGTGGTCAGCGGCATCGCCACAAAGACCAGCGCGCCCAACAAGACCTGCGTGATCTCATAGGCGCCGGTCAGCGGATTATTGAACAGGTAGCGGCCGACCACGTCGACGCAGGTGACGAGGATCAACCCCGTCACCAACCCGGCCGCGATCGCCTCGAGAACGAAGCGGGCGCGTGCAATCATGCGGACACGCCGGTCTGCTTGCGGAACTCTTCCAGCGCCGCGCGCCCGTCATAGTCACCGCCCAGGCTATCGGCCCACTGCCCTTCGAGGACGGCGGCCTGCTCCTTGATCGCGTCGAGCACGCCCTGCGGCGCGGTCTCGGCGACCATGCCGCCATCGGCCGCGGCCTTCTTGCCGCGCTCATCCGCACCGTTCCACGCCTTGCCGACGCGGGACGCGAAGGCGAGACCCGAAAGCTTGTTGATCGCCTCCTGATCGGCCGGGGAGATCGAATCCCACTTGCCGGAATTCATCACGAGGAACCACGTGGTGTTGTAGATGCCACCCGGGATCGTCGTGGTGTATTTCAGATAATCCGCGAGGTTGAACGAGGCGATCGCGTCATAGGGGAAAGTGACCCCATCGACGACGCCGCGCGAGAGCTTCTCATAGACCTCGCCCGAGGGGGTGAAGATCGTCTCGACCCCGAAATGGCTCATCAGATCGGCGATGTAGCCGCCCGGCACACGCATCTTCAGACCCTGCAGGTCTTCGATCTTGTTGATCGGGCGCTTGTCGTTGTGGATCATTCCGGGTCCGTGGTTGAACAGGCCCAGCAGGTGCGTGCCGGCATGCTCCTCCTTGGCACCGAGCTTCTCGGTGTAGACCGTCCAGAAGGCTTCCGACATCGACACGGCGTCATTTCCGAGGAAGCTGAACTGACCAACGCGCGAGTTCTTGAAGCGGTCGTCCTGCGTGAAGCTGTGCAGACCGTAGGTGATGTCGGCCACACCGTCGCGCGCCATGTCGAAATGCGCAGGCGGCGAGCCCAGCGGCTTGGCGAGGACGCGGATGCGCACACGGCCTTCGGTCGCAGCCTCGATATCCTTCGCCCAGGGCTTGATCGCATCCACCACGATCGGGTGGCGCGGCGGGAGCCAGCTGGAAAGTACGAGATCCACCCCTTCGGCGCGCGCCGGAATTGCCGGGAGCGCAAGGCTGGCCCCGGCAAGCGCCGCGGTGCCGAGCATCGAACGTCTGGTCAGTTTGGTCGTCATTTTTTCCTCCCCTGATGACGAAGCCTCGGGCCGAGCCCGATTAACTTAACGTGTTAACTTCATTCGCAGTCGTGTCACTTGTCAACTTCGCCTTGCGTCCGCTTTGCCGTGCGAGCGCAAAAGCTTCTTCCAGAACCTCCGGATCGCCGACGTGATTCATCAAGATCAGAACGAGCCGCGCGTTAAGTGCTGCACTCTCCGCTTCCGTCAACCCTTTATGCGTCGCGATCAATTTCTCGTAGAGCGCGTCGTGATCCTTGATATTGAGTTCGGTCTGCAAGCTCATGCCCGTCCCTCCTTGATCGCGGTGAGATGGTCGATGATCTGGGCGGGCTCAGCCGTTTCCCAGCGTGCCGCGATGATCTGGTCGGGGCGGATCAGGTAAAGCCCTGTCGTGGCCTGCCCGAGATAGCGCGCGCTCAGCTCCGGCGTGACCTCGAGCGAAAGCGTATTCAGGCCATCAACCTCAGGCGCCTTGCAGCCAATCGCGAGCAGGGTGAACTGGCCCGCAAGTTTTTGCAGGAGCCATTCATTCCCGAGCGGTGCGTCCGGCGCGACTTTTCCGGGGCGGCTCACATCCGGCATCGCCTCGACGTTCGGCGCAGCATCGAGCGGATAGCAACACGGGAGGCTGAGCCGCCCGGAATTGACCATCGGCCGCGCAAAAGGCGCATGTTCCGAAAGCGCCAGAACCGCGTCGCGGAACCAGCGCTCAGCGCCGGCACGAGGCGACATGAACCGTGTCGTCCGGCTGGAATTGGTCAGGTTCTCATCCGAGCCATAGGTCCGTTCCGCATCATAGCGCTCAAGAAGTTCCGGGCTCGCTCCGTCATTGATAATCGCGGCAAGCCGCCAACCGAGCGCATCGACATCTTGCAGGCCGCCATTGCCGCCACGTGCGCCGAACGGGGAAACGACATGGGCGCTGTCGCCCACGAAAATCACACGATCATGCACGAACTTTTCGAGCCTGCGGCACTGGAACGTGTAGATCGACGTCCAGTCGAGCTTGAAGTTCGAATGACCCACCGCCTTCTCGATACGCGGGATGATCCGCTCGGGCTTGCGCTCTTCCTCCGGGTCTGCTTCCCAACCGAGCTGAAGGTCGATGCGGTAGATATTGTCGGGCTGCTTGTGCAGAAGCGCCGACTGCCCGGCGTGAAATTCCGGCTCGAACCAGAACCACCGCTCGGACGGGAAATCGGCCTGCATTTCGATATCGGCGATGAGGAAACGCTCCTCGAACAGCTCGCCTTCGAAATCGAGCCCCATCATCTGGCGAATGGGTGAACGCGCCCCGTCGCAGGCCAGCAGATAGTCTGCTTCAAGCGCGTACTCACCATCGGGCGTTTCGATCTGCACAACCGCACAATCGTCGGTCTGGCTCAGCCCGGTGACCTTGTTCTTGAAACGGAGGTCGATCAGCGGATTGGCCAGCGCCGCCTCGACCAGATACTCCTCGACATAGTATTGCTGAAGGTTCACGAAGGCGGGCATCTTGTGGCCGTCTTCAGGCAGCAGGTCGAAGTTGAAGACCTCGCGCGCCCCGTGCCGGGTGCGCCCGACCTTCCAGGTCACGCCTTTCTGCACGCAGGCATCGCCCACGCCGAGACGGTCGAGAATTTCGAGCGAGCGTTTCGACCAGCAGATCGCGCGGCTGCCGACCGAAACGACATTGTTGTCGTCGAGGATGACGGAGCCCACGCCGTGGTTCGCAAGCTCGATCGCAGCCGCAAGACCAATCGGCCCTGCGCCCACGATGATGACCTTGTGGCGTGCCTCCGGCCCCGAAAGGCCGGGAGGCGCTACATAGTCGAACGGTTTGTAATCATACGGCATGGCTCTCCTCCCTCCCGGCTCTCCTCAGCCTTGCAAAGCGTTCCACATTTCCTGATCGCGCTCAGCCGTCCAGACACGCGGGGTGTCGATGCCGCGGGCCTCGTCATAGGCGCGCGCCACGTTGAACGGCAGGCAATGTTCGTAGATCGCGTAATCGGCGAATTTCGGATCGCAGGCTTCGCGCACCGCGTCCCATGCCTCTTTCAGGGTGCCGCCGCGGGCCACCACACGTTCCACCGGCTTGTAGCTCGAGCGGATGAAGTCGGCGGTGTTTTCCAGCGCCTCGGTGACCATCTCCTCACCGACCAGCGCATCGCCCCGACCGGGCGCAATCGCCTTGGGCTCGAAAGCCGCGATATTGGCAAGCGTCTCCGGCCAGTCCTGATAGTGCCCGTCGCCGCAATAGCAAGCCGAGTGATACTCGACGATGTCACCGGTGAACATGACCTCCTGATCCGGAACCCAGATCACCGCGTCGCCTGCGGTATGGGCGCGGCCGAGATGCATGATATCGACGCGTCGGTTGCCCAGATAAACCGTCATCTGGTCTGAGAAGGTCGTGGTCGGCCAGGTCAGACCCGGGATTTCCTCATGGCCTTGGAACAGACGCGGGAAACGACCGAATTCACTGTCCCAGTCTTCCTGACCGCGTTCGGCGACCTGAGCGCGCGAGGTATCGGACATGATGACTTCGCGGGCACCATAGGCCGATGCGCCGAGAACGCGCACGGCATGGTAGTGGGTCAGCACGAGGTGGCTGATCGGCTTGTCGGTCACCGAGCGGACGCATTCGATCACCTTGCGCGCAAGGCGCGGAGTGGCCTGCGCCTCAACGATCATCACGCTGTCGTCGCCGATGATCACACCGGTGTTGGGGTCACCTTCCGCGGTGAAGGCATACAGCCCCTCGCCCACCTGGGTGAAGCTGATTTTCTTGTCTTCCATGTCGCCTTGCGACGCGAATGCCTTGGCCATGAGATGCCTCCTTATTCCTTAGCCCAGTCCGGCAAGGCGCGGGCGGGCAGAACCTGCCCCGCGCAATCACCGAACCCGATGCGGTATCCTTCACCCTGCGCAGCACCGCGCAGGGTCAGCGTGTCACCATCCTCGATGAAGCTGCGGGTCGAGCCATCGGGAAGTTCCAGCGGCTCCTTGCCCGACCAGCTGAGTTCGAGCAGCGAGCCCCGGCTGTCTTTCTCGGTGCCCGAGATCGTGCCCGAGCCCAGCAGATCGCCTACGCGCATGGCGCAGCCCGACGTGGTGTGATGGGCCAGCTGCTGCGCGGCGGAGTAGTAGAGCATCGAGGTATTGGTTCGCGAAATCACGGCCTCCTCGCCGCCCTCGGGGCGCAGAGCGACCTCCAGATCGATGTCGTAATTCATCGGCCCCGGCTCGCGCAGATACGGCAGAAGCGGTCGCTCGCGCTCGGGCGTCGAGACCCGGAACGGCTCCAGCGCTGCGCGAGTCACGATCCACGGGCTGATCGTGGTCGCGGTCGCCTTGGCCTGGAACGGACCGAGCGGCACGTATTCCCAAGCCTGGATGTCGCGCGCCGACCAGTCGTTGAGCAGCACATAGCCGAAGATCATGTCATCGGCTTGACCGACCGAGATCATGCCTTCGGAGGGCTGGCCGACGATCGCGCCGAATTCCAGTTCGATGTCGAAGCGCGCCGAGGGGGCGAAACGCGGCAGATCCTCGTTCGGGCCTTTCACCTGCCCGTTGGGGCGGGTGACCGGCGTGCCCGAGACGACGACCGACGAGGCGCGGCCGTTATAGCCGATCGGGATCGACAGCCAGTTCGCGGGCAGCGCGTTTTCCGCCCCGCGGAAGATCGTGCCGACATTGGTCGCGTGGTTTTTGCCTGCGTAGAAATCCGTGTACTCGGCCACGCGGAACGGCATCAGCATCTTCGCGCCGGACTGCGGCACCAGATGCGGCTCGACCGCCGACTTGTGCGTCTCGTCGGAGAGAAGCTCGGTCAGGCGCGCGCGCAGCTTGGCCCAAATCTCCGGGCCGGCCTCCATGACGCGGTTCCATGCGGGCTCGGCAAAGAGCTCCGCCGGAAGCTCGTGATCCACCTTGGCCACATCAAGTATCATATCCCCGATCGCGACACCCATCCGTGCGCCCTTACCGTCGTCAAAGACGCCGTAGGGCAGGTTCTGGATCGGAAAGTCGGTGTCGCCCTGTGCGGACGACACCCAGCTGGTCTTGTCGGTCATTTGATCCCCGGTTTTCCGTCAAATTTCTTCTCGATGCTGTCCCAACAGTCGATGTAATCGTCCTGAAGGGGCGCTTCCTTCGCCGCGAATTCGGTCAGCATCTGCGGGAAGCGCGTCTCGAACATGAATTGCATCGTGTCGGCCTGATAGACCGGCTCCATCGGCTCGTTCGATGCATGTTCGAAGGCGTTGCGATCCGGCCCGTGCGGCAGCATCATGTTGTGCAGGCTCATCCCGCCCGGCACGAAGCCCTGCGGCTTGGCGTCGTAGATGCCGTAGATGTTGCCCATCAACTCGGACATGATGTTCTTGTGATACCACGGCGGACGGAAGGTGTGCTCCGCCACCATCCAACGCTCGCGGAACAGCACGAAATCGATATTCGCGGTACCTTCCTGCCCCGAAGGCGCGGTGAGCACGGTGAAGATCGAGGGATCGGGGTGATCGAACAGGATCGCGCCGACTGGGCTGTAGGTGCGCAGGTCGTATTTATAGGCGCAGTAGTTCCCGTGCCATGCCACCACGTCGAGCGGGCTGTGGCCGATGAAGGTCTCGTGGAACTGCCCGCACCACTTGATCACGACCCGGCTTTTCGCATCACGGTCTTCGAAGGCCGCGACGGGGCATTTGAAGTCGCGCGGGTTGGCAAGGCAGTTAGCGCCGATCGGACCGCGGCCCGGGAGGTCGAACTTCTGACCGTAGTTTTCGCAGACAAAGCCGCGTGCAGGCCCGTCGAGAAGCTCGACGCGATACACGAGGCCGCGCGGCAGGATCGCGATTTCCTTGGGCTCGAGGTCGATGATCCCGAGCTCGGTGCAAAAGCGCAGACGCCCCTCCTGCGGAACCACCAGCAATTCGCTGTCGGCCGAAAAGAAATACTCGTCTTCCATCGATTTGGTGACGAGGTAGATATGGCTCGCCATACCGACCTGAGTGTTCACGTCGCCGGCCGTGGTGACCGTGCGCATCCCGGTGATCCAGGTCAGCTCTTCGTCGGTATGCGGTACCGGATCCCAGCGATACTGACCAAGGCTGATCACGTCGGGGTCGATATTGGGCGCCGATTTCCAATACGGCACGTCGATCTTCTCGAACCGACCGGTGTGCTTCACCGAGGGTCGGATACGGTAGCACCACGTGCGCTCGTTCTGGCCGCGCGGTGCAGTGAATGCGGTGCCCGAAAGCTGCTCGGCATAGAGGCCATATTCGACCTTCTGCGGGCTGTTCTGTCCCTGAGGCAGAGCGCCGGGCAGCGCCTCGGTTTCGAAGTCATTGCCAAAACCGGGCATATAACCTTCATGCGTGCCGGTGGTGCCGGTCGCGCGGATCATGCCCTTCGGAAGCGCCTGATCGGTCATGAGATCCTCCAATCCCTTGGTCACGGGCAGCGCGGAAAGCTGCGGTTTCGAACCTGGCCTGATTTTTCGTTTCATTCGCAACGAAGTCAAGGATATTTATTGCACTCGCAATGAATTCGCCGCTGTATTATGATGGTGCGGATATAAAAACATGTTCGAAAGCAGGGGGTTGAGGATGTCTGAAGATGCAGCTGAGATGCCCGAATTTGATCTCTATAGCTTTACCCCCTACCGGCTGGCTGTAGCTGCCGAGAAACTTTCGGAGCGGCTCGCCCGGCAATATAGAGACCGGTTCGGCATCTCGATTCCCGAATGGCGTGTCCTCGTCCATCTCGCACAGAGCGATGACGTATCGGTGCGGGACATCGAAGCGCGGGTGGCGATGGAAAAATCCAAGGTCTCGCGCGCGGCATCCCGGCTGGAGGCCAGCGGACTGATCGCGAAGACCCGCCACGAAGGCGACAAACGACTGGTCAAGCTGCGACTTACCGCGAATGGCCGCGCAATGATGGCGGAGCTTCTGGTGCTGGCGAACGCCTTCCAAGCCGAGTTGGAGGCAGAACTCGGCGACGCGGCCACAAAACTGGAGACCGGTCTGGACCGGCTTCTCGCACTCCCACCACGGTAAACGACATGGCTTCCCGGTCGTTTGGTGCAGTCGACTGCACGTCGCCGCCGCTTTATCGTTGCAAATGAAACGTGTTTTGTGCTTCTTTGTTGCAAGCGCAACAAAACACAGATGCCCACGCGACGATGACCCGACACGAGACCGATACGCCGCTGCCCGAGTTCCAGCTCGATGATTTCCTGCCCTATCTGATGGCGGAGATCGCGACGAAGCTGAGCGACGAGTTGGCTCAGGGCTATCGCGAAGCCGGGCTGAGCATGCCGCAATGGCGAGTGATGGTTCACCTCAGCCATGCCGGGCCGGTGTCGGTACGCGATATCGAACGGCGCGTCTCGCTGGAGCGGCCCAAGGTCAGCCGGGCCGCGGCGGCGCTGGAACAGGCGGGGCTTGTGACGAAACGCCCCGACCCTTCCGACGGACGCCTGATCGCGCTCAGCCTGACCCCGGTCGGACGCGAGTTGATGGCCAAACTGCTTCCGCGCGCCATCGCCTATCAATCGGATCTGGAGACACTACTGGGCCGCGATCTGGAGGGGCTGCGACGCGGCATGGATAAACTGCTTACAAAGAAGGCGGCACAATGACGGTGCTCTATGATTACTGGCGGTCCTCGGCGAGTTACCGGGTGCGGATCGCCCTCGGTCTGGCCGGAATGAACTGGACGAGCGTTTCCGTCGACTTGACCAAGGGCGAGCAAACCGAGCCCGCGCATCGTGCGCGCAATCCGCAAGGGCTGGTTCCTGCGATAGAGCTCGACGGAAAGTGCTTCACCCAGTCCCTGGCGATCCTCGAATATCTCGATGAGACGCGTGATCTGAACCTGCTGCCCGGCGATGCGGCTGAACGCGCGAAGATCCGTGCTCTCGCCCATGCCGTCGCCATCGATATTCACCCGATCTGCAATCTTCGCGTCGCCAAACACGCAGTCGCCGCCTCTGAGGGAGCGATCACGATGGAGGGCTGGATGCAGGCGTTTATCGGGCCCGGCCTACAGGCCCTCGAAGCGATGGTGGATGAAGGCGATTACTGCCACGGGTCGTCGGTCACTCTGGCCGATCTGTGCCTCGTGCCGCAGCTCTACAATGCGCAGCGCTGGAAGGTCGACCTGACAAGGATGCCGAAACTGACCCGGATCGGCGCGCATCTCGAAAGCCTGCCCGCCTTCGCCGCGGCGCATCCCGACAAGACCCCGCATTGAGCCGCATACAGACGACTTGAACACGCCCGGCCCGCAGATCAGGCCGGGCTTTTTCGTCAGACCGCCGACAGCCCTGCGTCGAGCGCGCCGAGGATCGTGGCGATGTTCTCTTCGGTCACGATCAGCGAGGGGGACAGGATCACGTTGTTGCCCGAGATCCGAACCATCGCGCCCGTCTCGTAGGCACCGCGATGAACCTTGGCGATGCTGGCCTTGTCGATCGGCGCCTTGGTCGCCCGATCCGAGACCAGTTCCAGCGCGCACATGAGTCCACGTCCGCCACGCACGTCGCCCACGATTTCGTGCTTTTTCTGAAGATCGAGCAACCCTTCGTAGAGCTGGGCCCCACGCGCGGCTGCGTTGTCCTTGACGTTGAGCGCCTGCGTCTCTTTCAGGCAGGCAATGGCCGCTGCCGCGCCGACCGGATGGCCCGAATAGGTGTAGCCAGAGCCGATCGCCGCCTTCCCGGTGGTATCGGATTCGAACACTTCGGCCACGCGCCCCGAAATCATCACAGCGCCGAAGGGGAAATACCCGTTCGTGATCGCCTTGGCGGTGGTCATCATGTCCGGCTGAACGCCCCAGAGCCGCGAACCCGACCATGCGCCCGTGCGACCGAAGGCGGTGATCACCTCGTCGGCGATCAGTAGAATGCCGTATTTGTCACAGATCGCGCGCACGCCGGGCATGAAGCTTTCGTGGGGAACGATCACGCCGCCTGCGCCCAGGATCGGCTCCATGATCATCGCGGCGATCGTCTCCGCGCCCTGGAACTTGATCTCGTCTTCCAGCGCGGCGAGGCAAAGCTGGGCCAGCTTCTCGGGATCGGTCTCGTTGAAGGGGTTGCGGTAGGTATAGGGCGCGGGGATGTGGTAGCAGCCCGGCATCAGCGGTTCGTACTGGGTCCGGAAATTGGCGTTGCCGTTGACGCTTGCGCCCAGCGTATGGGTGCCGTGATAGCCCTTCTTGAGCGAGAGGTATTTCACCCGGCCCGCCTCGCCGCGCAGCTTGTGATATTGCCGCGCCAGACGCAGCGCGATCTCGACCGAATCCGAACCGCCCGAGGTGTAGAACGCGCGCTCCAGCCCGTCGGGCGCGAAGAACTCGGCCAGCATCTCCCCCAGTTCGATCACCGCGTCGTTCGTGGTGCCGCGAAAGATCGAGTAATAGGGCAGACGGTCGAGCTGTGCGGCAATGGCGTCCTTCACCGGCTGGCACGAGAACCCGAGATTGACGTTCCAAAGCCCGCCCACACCGTCGACCGTCTTGTGGCCATCGACATCGGTGATCGTCACTCCGTCGCCCGCCACGATGATCTCGGGCAGATTCTTCTGGCTGTCCGCGGGATGAGCCATCGGGTGCCAGATCGAACGGGCGTTGCGCTCTTTCAGGAAATTCTCGTCTTTCATGTCGGTCCTCATCATAGGCCCAGCAGGCGCAGCGCGGTGGCGTAGCCCTGAGCGGGAGATTGCACATCGAAGTGAACGGGGATCATGCCGACGGCCTCGGCGCCGCGAATATTGCGCAGCTGGTCATCGACGAAAACGCAGGCTTCGGCCGGAAGGTCGAGCGCCTCGAGCACACCGTGAAAGGCGCGCGGGTCGGGTTTCAGAATCTTGGTATAGGTCGCGTCGATCACAGCGTCGAACCGGCGCAGGAAGGGCAGCTTCTCGCGGAAATCCGCGCCGTAGAACAGATCGAGCTCGTTGGACAGGATCGCGAGGCGGCACCCTGCAGCCTCAGCCTTGTCGATCGCTGCGAGGAATTCCGGGCGGATCACATCGGCAGGGCTCGCCCCGCGCGCCGCGCGCACGAAATCGGACATCTCGCTCCAGTCGCGTCCGACCAGAGCCGCCACTTCCTGCGTGCGCTGGCGCCAATAGTCGCGCTCCGAGATTTCATCCGCCTGCATCGCGCGCCAGAGCGGGTCGGTCTGAGGTTCGAACGGACCGCGCCAGGTCAAGCTTCCCGACGCAAGCCCCAACGCAGCCTCGGTCAGATCATGCGTTTCGAACAGCGTGCGTGAGATCACGCCACCGAAGTCGAGCACGAGCGCGCGCTCAGCCATGCGACACCTCGCGTTGTTGATAATCCGCAGGAAGCGAACCGCCCATGAGCTCGGACAGTCGGGGCACCCATTTTCGCAGAGCCTCCACCATGGCTGCGCGCTTCTCAGACCCCGCGCGCGACGAAGGAACCGCGATCGAAACCGCGCCGATCACCGCGCCGCCAAGCCCGAAGATCGGCCCAGCGAGAGAAGAAACCTCGTCGTCGAAGCCCTTCTCCACCCAAACACTGCCATCGCCACGGCATTCCGCCAGCTTTTCGCGCAGGCTATCAGGGTCGACGACGGTCTGGGCGGTGAAGCTCTCCAGCGGCGCATCCAGAACCCGCGCCCGCAGATCGTCTCCGCCGAAGCAAAGCATCACCAAGCCAGAGGCTGTCGCGTGCAGAGGCAGAAGCTGCGACTCGTCGAAAGCGACCTGCGTCCCGTGCAGGCGCGGATCATGATGCACGACCGGCGAAAGCTGCTGGCCTTGCAACAGAGAGACATGGACCAGCTCGCCGACTTCCTGCGCCATCTCTTCGATAAAAGGACGCAACACCGAACGCAGCGGCATATTCGCCTCGCGCACCCCGTAGAGACGCAGAATCGCGGGGCCCAGCCGATAGCCACGGGTCTCCGGGTTCTGTTCGAGAAAGCCGCATTCGGCCAATTCGACGAGATGACGGTGCACCGTAGCCTTATCGCGCTGCGTGAGACGAACATATTCGCTGAGCCCGATCTCGGGGCGCTGAGTGGAGATATAATCCAGCAATTCCAATGCCTTTGTGATCGTTCCCATCGCGCCCTTTGGCAGCCTCCCGTAAAAATTCCGTTCGTTGCAACTGAAACGTTGACAGAAAAGAAAACCCGATGCAAGAATATTTGATACCAACGGTTCAAATAATAAACCACTCAACAGGAGAGCTTCATGACTTCGACCTTCAAGCTGCTGGCAGGGGCGCTCGCCCTCGGCCTCCCGCTTGCCGCGGGCCTGCCCGCGCAGGCCGAATACCCCGAGAAACCCGTCGAATTCGTCGTCCCGTTCCCGCCGGGCGATCTTGAAGACGTGCTGACCCGGATGATCGCGGACGAGTTCCAGAAGACCTATGGCGTTCCCGCTGCGGTGGTGAACAAGCCCGGCGGCGGCGGCGGCCCCTTTCCCGGCGCGGCCGAAGTCGCACAGGCTCCGGCCGATGGTTACACGGTCGGCTCTTTCGTGATTGACGTGCCCGTGGTCGGCCCCTCGGTTGGCATCCCCGCGCTCAGCCCCGATCCTTTCGAGCCGGTGGGCATTTTCCTGACCTACCCGTTCGTCATCGCCGCCTCAAAGGATGCGCCCTATGCAACGATCGACGAGCTGGCCAGCTATGCCAAGGACCACGACGTTGCGCTGGGACACTTCGGCTCTTTCCTGATCCCGACGCAGGTGACCTTCGCACTCGCGAAGAAAAAGGGCTTCGATTTCGGATCCGAAGCGGCGTTCGACGCGCTCGACTGCAACACGCTGGCCTCGGG
Source organism: Thioclava sp. JE_KL1 (assembly GCF_009296265.1). GTDB lineage: Bacteria > Pseudomonadota > Alphaproteobacteria > Rhodobacterales > Rhodobacteraceae > Thioclava. Next base: position 58,070 of record NZ_WBJS01000010.1, on the reverse strand, counting down.
CGATGCGGACGTGATCAACACCACACTGCAACTGATCCTCCCCTGCCTCGACGATATCAACGTGATGGCATCGATCGGGGAGAAGCGTATTCCACTGACGCCCGACACCCCGACGGTCGGCGAGCTGGAACCGGATCTCGACCTGGCGCTGTGGGATGGCCTCTTCGTCAAGAAAGGCACTCCTGAGGACGTGCGCGAAAAGATCGCTGCCGTCGCCGAAAAAGTCATGAGCTCGGACAAGGCCAAGGAGCTGGCCGATCAAACGGGTGCGCTGATCTACTGGCAAGATGCCGCGACCGCGACCCAGCGCATCGCCCATGACAGTGAAACCCTCGGCACGATCGATGGTCTCATCAATGGCGAATGAGCCATCCTCTCCAGGCCCCGCGCGCGAGACCCCTCCGCGCGCGGGCGCCCGCTTTGCTCGGGCGATCCGCACCAAGAACCTGGAGGATCTGTTCAAGCGCTATCGCCGTCCCGGTGACATGGCCTTCGCCGTGCTGTTCTTCGCGCTCTCCATCGGTTTGTTGATCGCCCTGCCGTGGCAGACCGAATGGGTCAAGCGCACGAAGACCTACGCGCAACCCGCCTTCTGGCCGATGATCTCGATCATCGCGATGGTTGTATTCAGCATGTTTCACCTTCTCGGCTCGTTCGTCTCGGAGCGCATTCCCGGCCGTTGGCGCGAAGTCATGCAATGGCTACGCTCGCTCGAATATGCGGTGTGGTTCATGGCCTATGTCGCGCTGGTTCCGCTCATCGGGTACCTGCCCGCCACGATCCTGTTCAGCTGCGCGATGACGCTGCGTCTGGGATACCGCGGCTGGCGCTGGATGCTGATCTCCGTCCTGTTCTCGATCGTCGTCGTGGTGCTTTTCAAAAGCTTCCTGCAAGTCAAAATCCCCGCCGGACTGATTTACGAGGCCACCCCTGCGCCCTTCCGCGCAATTCTAATGACCTACTTCTAAGGAGCGTCCCTCATGGACATGCTGCTTTCCGGCGCAGAGATGCTGATGCGCCTCGACGTTATGGTCGCTCTCTTGATCGGTTCGATTGGCGGGGTGATCATCGGTGCGATCCCCGGCGTCGGCCCGGCCGTCGCAATCGCCATCCTGCTGCCCGCGACCTTTGCGATGCCGCCGCTGGTCGGCTTGACCATGCTTCTGGGCATCTACGGGTCGTCAATGTTCGGCGGGTCGCTGCCCGCAATCCTGATCAACACGCCCGGCACGGCGGTCAACGCGCTGACCACCTATGACGGCCACCCGATGACGAAGAAGGGCGAGGCGTTGCGCGCGCTTGGCCTCGCCTATGGAGCCTCGTTCTTCGGCGGCGTCGCCTCGATCATCGCTCTGATCCTGCTTTCGCCCGTGCTGGCGAAAATCGCGCCGATGTTCGGCTCGCGCGAGATTTTCCTGGCCGCACTTCTGGGTATCGTCCTGGTGATCCTCGCCCATCGCGGCCAGACCTTTGCGGCCGGGATGCTGGCGGCCTTCGGAATCTTTCTGCAGACCGTCGGACTGGAGCCCGTCAAATACACGATGCGCTTCACCTTTGGTTTCGACTTCCTGAATTCGGGCTTTGATCTGATCGTGGTGGTTCTGGGGCTTTTCGCGCTGAGCCAAGCCTTCCTCCTGCTGATCGAACCGGAATCGGCACCGCATGCGCAACGCATCGAAGGCTCGATGGGGCGGGCGATGATGGGCGTCCTACGCCACAAAAGGGTGGCGGGCTTTGCTGCCAGCTGCGGGGTGTTGATGGGGATGATCCCCGGCGTCGGCGAATTCACCGCGCAGTTTCTGTCCTACACCTACGCACAGAAAACCTCGAAGACGCCCGAGGAATTCGGCAAAGGCAGTCCCGAAGGCCTGATCGCGTCGGAGGCGGCGAACAATGCGGTTCCCGCCGCTGCGATGATCCCGCTGCTGGCGCTCGGCATCCCGGGCGAGGCGCTCACCGCAATGATGCTGTCGGTCTTCTACGTCCATAACGTGATCCCCGGCCCGCAGCTGTTCCAGAACAAGCTCGATTTCGTCTACGCGCTCTATATCGCGATGATCCTGCTCAACATCATCGTGGTGCTGTTCATGCTCGTCTCGTCGAACTGGCTGCTAAAGATCATCCAGATTCCGACGCGTTTCCTTGGCATGATGATCCTCGTTCTTAGCTTCGTCGGCGTCTATTCACTGCGCAACTCGATTGTGGACTGCGCGATTGCTGCGGCATTTGGCGTCCTCGGACTGATCCTGAAACGGCAAAACCTGCCGATCGTCCCGATCGTTCTGGGCATGGTTCTGGGCGGCATCATGGAGACCAAGTTGCGGTCGTCGATGGCGCGCGTGCACGTGCCGATCGACTTCTTCGACCGTCCGATCGCGGCAATCCTTGGATTGGCCATCGGCGGACTTCTGATCGCCCATTTCGCGAGCCTTTACCGCGAGCGCCAGAACCGCGAGCCAGAGAGCGCGCACGATCACGACATGCATGACAGTTTCACGAGGTAAGCAATGCTCGATACCGACAAGATCGCGGCGCTGCGTAGCGCCGACATCCCCCCTGCCCTGCATCTGATCGAGGGCGCGGCACAGCCCGCCTCGGACGGTGGCACATTGGCGGTGATCTCACCGCTCGACGGGCGCGAGATCACCACGCTGGCGCGCGGCACGACCACCGATGCCGAAGCCGCAATCGCCAGCGCGCGCGCGGCCTTTGATGACGGGCGCTGGTCGGGGCTGGCCCCGGCTGCACGCAAGGCAGTGCTCATGAAATGGGCCGCGTTGATCGAGGCCAACGCACTGGAGCTTGCCGTTCTCGGCGTGCGCGACAACGGCACCGAGATCGGCATGGCACTGAAGGCCGAGTCGTTTTCCGCCGCCGCGACGATCCGCTACTATGCCGAGGCCATCGACAAGATCTATGGCGAGATCGCCCCCACCGCGCCCGATGCGTTGGGGCTGGTGCATCGCGAACCGGTGGGCGTGGTCGGCGCGATCGTACCATGGAACTTCCCACTGATGATCGGCGCGTGGAAGCTGGGCCCGGCGCTGGCGGCGGGAAATACGGTCGTTCTGAAACCGGCCGAGACCGCGTCGCTCACGTTGCGCCGCATCGCCGATCTGGCGCTCGAGGCCGGGATGCCGCCGGGCGTGTTCAACGTCGTGATGGGCGAAGGCGCGGTGGTCGGCGAAGCGATGGCTCTGTCGATGCAGATCGACGTGATGGTGTTCACCGGCTCGGGTCCGGTCGGGCGGCGTCTGCTGGAGAACGCCGCGAAATCGAACCTCAAACGCGTCTATCTGGAACTGGGTGGCAAATCGCCCAACATCGTCTTTGCCGATGCGCCCGATCTGGACACGGCGGTGAAGGTCGCGGCCAACGGCATCTTCCGAAATTCCGGGCAAGTCTGCATCGCCGGATCGCGGCTGCTGGTCGAGCGGTCGATCCATGACACCTTCGTCGAGAAGCTGCGTGCCTTCACCGAGACGATGCAGGTGGGCGATCCGCTCGACCCGGCGACGCAGGCCGGAGCGGTGAACTCCGCCCGCCAGCTGGAGCAGAACCTCCGCTTCGTCAGCGAGGCCGAAGCCGCGGGCCGACAGGTCTTCGGCGGCAAGCGCATCCGTGAAGAGACAGGCGGATTCTTCATGGAGCCCACGATCGTCACCGGGGTCGCCCCCGACGATCCGATTGCACAGCGCGAAGTCTTCGGCCCGGTTCTGGCAGTGATCCCGTTCGACACCGAAGCAGAGGCCCTGCGCATCGCCAACGGCACCGACTACGGGCTGGCCGCGGCCGTCTGGACCGCAGACCTGAGCCGCGCGCACCGGATGATCCGGGGCATCCACGCGGGCGTCGTGCATGTCAACACCTATGGCGGATCCGACCTGACCGTGCCCTTGGGAGGGGTCAAACAGTCGGGCAACGGGCACGACAAGTCACTGCATGCGTTCGATAAATATCTCGATCTGAAAACCGCTTGGATCAAACTGTAAGGGGGCGCGTATGACTGATCGCACCATTCTCGTTGTCGGCACTTACGACACCAAGGACGATGAACTGACCTATCTGCGCGAGGTAATCGAGGCACAGGGCGGGCGTGTCCTGCGTATGGACGTCTCGGTTCTCGGCGCCCCCTCGACCCCGGTCGAATACAGCAAGCATCAGGTGGCCGAAGCGGGCGGCTCTTCTATAGAGGTTGCGATTGCGAGCGGCGACGAAAACCAGGCGATGCAGATCATGGCGCGCGGGGGTGCGACGCTGGTCGCGCAACTCCACGCCGAGGGCCTGTTCGACGGGATGGTCGTGCTGGGCGGAACCATGGGCACCGATCTGGCGCTCGACCTATGTGCGGCGCTGCCGATCGGGGTACCGAAATATATCGTCTCGACGGTCTCTTTCTCGCCGCTTCTGCCGCCCGAACGGATCGCGGCGGATGTGCAGATGATCCTCTGGGCGGGCGGGCTTTACGGGCTGAACTCGATCTGCAAAGCCTCGCTCAGTCAGGCGGCGGGCGCGGTTCTGGGCGCGGTCCGAGCGGTGGAACGGCCCGATCGTTCGAAACCGCTGATCGGGATGACGTCCTTCGGGAAATCCTTCCTGAAATACATGGTGACGCTGAAGCCCGAACTGGAAGCGCGCGGCTACGAGGTCGCGGTATTTCACGCCACGGGCATGGGCGGGCGCGCCTTCGAGAGCCTCGCGGCACAGGGCGCCTTCGCCTGCGTTTTCGACTTCGCGACGCAGGAAATCGGCAACCACCTGCATGGCTCTGCCATCAGCGCAGGCGCCGACCGGATGACGAATGCAGGCGCCTCGGGCACGCCGCAGATCGTCGCCCCTGCCTGTCACGATCTGGTCGATATGGTCGGCTGGCAGTCCCTGCCCGACAAATGGAAAGATCATCCGAGTCACGCGCATAACCGGCTGCTGACCTCGGTCGTGCTCGATAATGCGGAGCGCCGGGCGGTGGCGCGTGCGCATTGCGAGAAATTGGCTGGGGCAAAGGGACCGACCGCACTGCTGCTGCCTTTGGGCGGGGTGCACGAACTGGACCGTCCCGGCCACGATCTGCACGACCCTGAGGGGCTGGCGGGCTTTTTCGACGAAATCCGCGCCTGCGCGCCCGACAATGTCGCATTGCACGAGGTAAAGGCCCATATCAACGACCCCGACTTCCCCGCAGCCGCGCTTGAGATCTTCGACGCGTGGCGGGAGGAGGGTCTGATTAAGGGCTGAGTTAGAGCAGCATCCGCCGCAGGTTTCGTGAGATAGCTTCCTGGGTGAGGTCAGACGGACAGGAAACCACCATCGACCGGCAGCACAGCACCGGTGAGCAAACCGGCCTCGTCGGAGAGCAACAGCGCGATTGCATGTGCGACCTCCTCGGCCTCCGCAATAGCTCTCGCCGCTACGGTCATCTATTGGCTATGCGTCCTGAGCCTAATCGGGGAAGCAACATCGAATTGTCGACCCAGAGCGATGTCCAACTCGAGCGGAAACTTGTCGCCTGAAGGCGCGTTCCGGTACCGGTCACCGATCTCAGCCTCGATGCTAAACAGTTTTGCCGGGCGCGATACACCGAACATAGCCGATACCAACCCAATATTCGCTACAAGCCCGGGAGGTTTACAACTCGCCCTTTAAGTCATTGATATTCCAGCAAGCCAAACTCACTTAGTTTACAATAAAATTCAATGAAATCAGCGACAAAGCGCGGATTGCAAATCCGTGTACACCGGTTCGATTCCGGTACTCGCCTCCACTATTCAGCCGAAATTCGGAACACTGCATTGCAGGTTGGTTTCCAGAACCAACCCCGGTTTCCGGGTTTTCCGGCTGACATTTCAGATGCCCAATCGTAACCTGGCGCCGTAGCGGCAGCGGACTGGAATGAGGCGGAAAACGCCGCGATCATAGCGGATGGCTTCGCCATACTCGCAGACGGTCTTTACGGGAAAGCGCGCTCCGCGCCGCTGGTTGCGACAACCTCGCCCACGAAATCGTAGTGGTGGTGATGTGACCCTCGCAAACGGGACTATCCGAAACCGGGGATTTCGGACATTGAACGCGATGACGGGCGGGGCGCCCTTGAGAGCGCCCCGATCATGATCAATCGCGCAGGGCCTCGGTCATCGCGACCAGCATGACATGAGCCGAGGCCGCGCCCGGGTCCATGTGCCCGACAGAGCGTTCTCCCAGTTTGGCTGACCGGCCCCGGCGGCTTTCGATTTCAGCGGTGTAGTCGCGGCCGTTTTTTGCGCCAGCGCAGGCCGCCTCGAGGCAGGCGATCACGTCACCGCCCGATTGCAGGGTCTCGCGCGCTTTAGCCACCGCCGGAACCCATGCGTCGATCATCGTCTTATCGCCGACCTGTGCGCCACCGCGCGACTGGATGCCTGCGCAAATCCCTTCGATCCACGCGACCATCGCACCGGCATCGAGGTTGAGCCGATCGGACACAGCCTCGCCCGCCTTGCGGAAGGCGGTCGCATAAAGTGGCCCGGAAGACGCGCCGACCGCGTCGAGAAACGCCTTGGCCATGCGCGCGCAGGTCTCGGACACGGTTTCATCCGTCGGGTCTTTCAGCTCCTTGCGCACAGCGGTCCAGCCGATATCCATCGTGACGCCGTGATCGCCATCCCCGATGACCCCGTCGAGCTCCGACAGCCAGTCGCGGTTCGCGTGGATCGCATCTGCAATCGCCAGCATCATCTGGCGGAAACGCTCGGGGGTGACGGGGCCGTCGATAGCAAGGTCAGACCGCTCGATCCCGCTCGTGCTGGAGGCGGCGGCATGAGTGCGGCGGGTGCGCTTGCCCACCGGCTCGAGGCTTCCGGCGACCGTGAGTGCAGGCGTCCGGCACGGCATATCGAGCAGCGTCTTGAGGTCGTCGTCGAGCTTGAGCAGCGTGACCGAAGCCCCGGCCATTTCGAGAGAGGTGCAGTATTCCCCGACCCAGCTATGGTGGATTTTCACGTCGCGCTCGCCAAGAATCTGCGCGATCCGGCGGTGCAGAATGTAAAGCTCCAGCGGCCCAGTTGCGCCCAGCCCGTTGACCAGTACCGCGACCTCGTCGCCCTTGCCCAGCTCCATGTCGGTCAGGATGGCCTGCATCAGCTCGTCGCTCACCGCATCGGCGCTTTCGAGATGGCCGCGACGCATGCCCGGTTCACCATGGATACCCATGCCGATTTCCATCTCGCGCGGGCCGAGGTCGAAATTCAGCTTGCCGGTCTGGGGCAAGGAGCACGCGCTCAGCGCGACGCCCATCGAGCGGCAATTGTCATTGGCGTGCTGTGCTGCGGCATAGCAGGCTTCGAGATCGCGACCGGCCTCGGCGGCAGCGCCCGCGATCTTGAAGACGAAGAAATCCCCGGCGATGCCGCGTCTTTCTTTTTCGCGGCCCTTGGGCGCCGAGGCCACGTCATCGGTGACCTGAACCGAGCGGGCGGGAATACCCATCCCCTCGCATTCCTCGGCGGCCATGTCGAAATTCATCACGTCGCCGGTGTAATTCCCATAGAGGAACATCACGCCCGCGCCCCCTTCGACCGCGCGCGCGGCATCCATGATGTGCTCGGGCGAGGGCGAGGCAAAGACGTTCCCGACCGCCGCCGCATCCGCCAGGCCGCGCCCGACATAGCCCGCAAAGGCCGGTTCGTGCCCCGAACCGCCACCGATGATGATGCCCACCTTGCCGTCGCGCGGGCCGTCCTTGGCCACGATCGCGCGGCGCGTGGCACCCTCGACGGTCAGCAGGTCGGGATGGGCGGAAAGCATCCCTTCGATCGCCTCGGGGATGATGTCCTCGGGCGCGTTCATCAGTTTCTTGGTGCGAATGTCGTCGGTCATCTCAGCGCCCCTCGGTAAAAGTTTTCGCGGCTGCGGTGGTCTGTTCGATCCACGGCTGTTCCTTGGCGATCGCCGCTTCGAGGCCGTCACTCTCCAGCATCAGCCAATGTTCGAGGATGACGCTCATGTCGGCGGGGCAATGCGCCAGCTGGTCGAGGGTCCACGCGATCGGCGCGCGGCCCGTGCCTAAGGGCACGCCGTGGATGCGGAAACCGACGCCATAGGGGTCGGGCGTGATCTCGTAATCCTTCAGGTGCAGATTGATCGTCCAAGGCGCCAAAAGGCTGATCGTCTCTTCGGGCCACTCGTTTGCACAGATCGAATTCGCCACGTCGAGACAGACCCCGAGGTGATCGTCGCCGACCGCCTCCAGTAGCTCGACCATACGCGGGCTGGGATAGTTGAAGTGGTTCTCGATCGCGATTTTCATGCCTGCGGCACGCGCACGATCGACCCGCGGGCGCAATTGCTCGGCCAGCTCGGCCACCGGCATATGGCTGTCCTCGGCATCGAGGGCCACGCGCATGATCTTCGAATGAAGGCGCTGGCCGATCTCGATATAGCGGTCGACTTCATCGGCATCGAAACATTGCGTTCCCAGCTCGAGTTGAAGGCCCTTTTGTTGGGCGATCTCGTAGAGCTTGTGATGATCGTCCGCAGTGTAACGGTCCAGCGGCATGTTGTCCGCATATTGCACGACCTCAAGTCCGAGCGCTTCCGCACGATCCAAAAGGTCGAATGCCGTCAGCGGCTTAGAGGGGATCTGATCCTTGATCCCGATGGACCAGCGATAGGCGTAACTGCCCAAACCCAGTTTCATGATGTCCTCCCGTAGTCATGCTCTGCACACGACCTCCTCAGTGTAGCGCGCAGAGCTTCCCCAACAGGAGTAGCGGGGAAGCCACCGCTCGGACATCAAAACCAGCCGGGAAGTTGTGAAGAAATACTAACAACGAGTTTAAGTTTCCTTTCTTTTTTTGGAGCGCTCCTCGCGGCAGTGTTCTGGGCAGGATGCGGCTGATGGAGGATCGCCGCAGGGGAGGAACCATGCCAGAACTTACCGCAAATCTGCGGTCGAACGTCTCGTTGGCGCGCCGCGCCTGGGGCATCCGTCGCAAAGCCCTCCAGATGGGCGAAGTCCAGGGACAGGGCTATGTCGGTCAGGCGCTTGGTGTGGCTGACGTTCTCGCGACCTCTTACTTCCACGCATTGAATCTGCGCGCCGACGATCCCGAATGGGAAGGTCGCGATCGCTTCCTGCTGTCGATCGGCCACTATGCGATCGCGCTTTATGCCGCGCTGATCGAGGCGGGCATCCTGCCCGAGGACGAGATCGGCACTTACGGGATGGACGACTCGCGGATGCCGATGTCGGGCATGGCCTCTTACACGCCGGGGATGGAGATCACCGGCGGAAGCCTCGGCCATGGGCTGGGCATCGCGGTCGGCATGGCGCTCGGGCTGAAGGCGAAGGGCGGCGATCAGTTCGTCTACAACCTGATGTCCGATGGCGAACTGGGCGAAGGCTCGACCTGGGAGGCCGTGATGTCGGCCACCCAGCACCGTCTGAGCAACCTGATCTGCATCGTCGATTTCAACAATCAGCAGGCCGATGGCCCGACCCGTGACGCGCTCGCCGTCGGGGCCGAGGCACCGAAATGGGAGGCCTTTGGCTGGCACGCGCAGGAAGTCGACGGCAATGACCTCGATGCGCTGGTCGCGGCCTTTGACGCTGCCCGCACCTGCCCCGAGCCAAAGCCCCGCGTGATCATCTGCAATACCAAGATGTGCAAGGGCGTGCCGTTTCTCGAAGAGCGCGAGATCACCCATTTCGTCCGCGTCGAGCCCGATGAGTGGACGCGCGCACTGGACATTCTAGACGCAGAGGTGCCCGCATGACCGCCGCAGCCCGTGCCCGCAAATACGAACCCCGCCGCGTGCCCGAAACGAAGGTCGCGACGAGCGCGATGATCGCGTCGCTGGCGGCGGAAGGCTATGACACCGTCGCGGCCCCCTTCGGGCATGCGCTGGTCGAGGCCGCGAAGGATGATGCCCGCATCGTCGGCCTGACGGCGGATCTGGCGAAATATACCGATCTGCATGTCTTCGCGCAGGCTTATCCCGACCGTTTCTATCAGATGGGCATGGCCGAGCAGCTTCTGATGTCGGCCGCTGCCGGGATGGCGCATGAGGGCTTCATTCCCTTTGCGACGACCTACTCGGTCTTTGCCTCGCGCCGGGCCTATGACTTCATCTGCATGGCGATCGCGGAGGAGAACCTGCCGGTCAAGATCGTCTGCGGTCTGCCGGGCCTGACCACGGGCTACGGGCCCAGCCATCAGGCGACCGAGGATCTCGCGATCTTCCGCGGTTTGCCCAACCTGACCATTCTCGATCCCTGTGACGCGACCGATGTCGCGCAGATGGTGCCTGCGATGATCGCTCATGACGGACCGGTCTATGCCCGGCTTCTGCGGGGCAAGGTGCCATCGGTGATCACCCGCTATCGGCCCGACTACCAGTTCGAGCTGGGCCGCGCGCAGATGATCCGCGAGGGGCGCGACGTTTTGGTGGTCTCCTCGGGGATCATGACCATGCGCGCGCTCGACGCGGCGGAGTTGCTGGCCAAGGACGGGATCGACGTCGCCGTTCTGCACTGCCCGACGATCAAGCCACTCGATACCGAGACGATCCTCGCCGAGGCAGGCAAGGGCCGACTTCTCGTCACCGCCGAGAACCACTCCGAAGTCGGCGGACTGGGCGAAGCGGTTGCCCGCTCGCTCCTGCGCGCAGGGGTGACGCCGGCTTTCCGCCAGATCGCGCTGCCCGACCAATTTCTCGAAGCGGGCGCGCTGCCCACGCTTCATGACCTCTATGGCCTGAGCACCGCGAAGATCGCCCAACAGATCCGCGGCTGGCTCTGAGCGCCGCGCCAACGACACCAAGAAAGGAACACAATGGGACTTCTGGACGGTAAATTTGCCATCGTGACCGGGGCGGCCAGCCCCCGCGGGCTCGGCAAGGCGACGGCGACGCTTTTCGCACAGCATGGCGCGACCGTGGCGATCCTCGACCTCGACGCGGATCAGGCCGCTGCCGCTGCCGCCGATCTGCCCGGCGAGGGGCATGTCGGGCTTGCCTGCAACGTCGTCGACAAGGCTGCCTGTCAGGCCGCCGCGGACGAGCTGATCGCGAAATGGGGCGCGGTGGATATCCTCGTGAACAACGCGGGCATCACCCAGCCGCTCAAGCTCATGGACATCATGCCGGAGAATTACGACGCGGTGACCGATGTGAGCCTGCGTGGCACGCTCTACATGACGCAGGCGCTGACTCCGCATTTCCGCGAGCGCAAGACCGGTTCGATCGTGAACCTGTCCTCGGTTTCCGCGCAGCGCGGCGGCGGCATCTTCGGTGGCCCGCACTATTCGGCGGCGAAGGCGGGCGTGCTGGGGCTGACCAAGGCCTCGGCGCGCGAGCTTGCCCCCGACGGCGTGCGCGTGAACGCGCTGTGCCCGGGCTTCATCGCCACCGACATCACCGCAGGCAAGCTGACAGAAGAGATGCGCACGCAAGTCCTCGCCGGAATTCCGATGGGACGCGCGGGCACGGCAGAGGATGTTGCTGGTTGCGCGCTGTTCCTTGCCTCTGACCTCTCGGCCTACTGCACCGGCACCGAAGTCGACGTGAATGGCGGCTCGCTCATTCACTAGGCCGACCGAATAACGCCTGTTCGCGGTTGTGCCTGACCGCAAGGCAACTAATCTCCGGCCCGCAGTGAGGTGGGCCGGATGAAGCCGGAGCCAATCCGGCGGGACGGTGAGGAGACCGTCCGAACCAATCGGGAGAGAGACCAATGAAATCTATGTTGACCATCGCACTTCTCGGCGCGACGGCCCTTGCAGGGGCCTCTTCGGCGCAGGCTGACGAAGTGATCTTCGCGCATGGTGCGAACCCTGGAAACCCGCGCTACATCGCGGCGGAAAAATGGGCTGAAATCTTTACCCAGTGCACCGACGGCAAGGATACGGTGAACGTCGCGGCCTCGGCCACGATGGGCGACGACTCTGAGATGCTGACCTCGACCGCGGCGGGCGTGATTCAGGTCACGGCCAACAGCCAGGGTCCGATGGCGCAGATCGTGCCGCAGATCGGCCTGCTGGGCCTGCCCTTCCTGTTCAAGGATCTGCCGACCGCGTGGAAAGTGCTCGACGGGCCGGTGGGCGACTCGCTCGACGCGGACGCACAGAAAGCCGGGCTCAAGATCCTTGGCTTCTGGGATAACGGCATTCGCAACATCACCACGGTCAACAAGTTCGTCAAAGAGCCTGCCGACCTCAAGGGCCTGAAAATCCGCACCCCGCCGGATCAGATGACGATCGACATCTTCGACGCGCTCGGCGCATCGCCCGCGCCGCTGGCGTGGTCCGAGCTGCCCTCGGCGCTGCAATCGGGCGTGTTCGACGGTCAGGAAAACCCGCTGACCAACATCAACTCGGCCAAGCTGCAGGAGATCACGCCCTACATCACGATGACCGGGCACAAGTATGAAAGCACCCCGGTCGTGGCCAGCCTGTCGTGGTGGGAAGGCCTTGATAAGGCGACACAGGATTGCGCGCTCAAGGCGACCTCGGAAGCGGGCGCGATGGAACGCGACATGTCGCTCAAGGCGGACAAGGAGCTGATGCCGAAGATGGAGGCAGACGGCGCCAAGTTCGCTGAGGCGGACCGCGCGGCCTATATTGAGGCGACCAAATCGGTCTATGACAAATACGCCAAGGACTACCCCGATACGGTCGCCGAACTCAAAAAGGCTGCGGGGCTGGAATGATCGACTCTGACCGCAGCGACGCCGCGGGATCAGGCGAAGGGAGGGGGCGTACGCGCCCCTTCCTGCGCCTCGCGCAAGGCGTGATCGACCTGCTGGAATGGTCGGGAAAGCTGATCGCTGCGGGCACGCTTTCGGTGCTGTTCGTGGCGCTTTTGACAAACGTGATCCTGCGCTACGGGGCCGGCAAGGGCATCCCGTGGGCCTATGAAATCCATGCGATCCTGCTGCCGTGGCTCGTGGCTGGCGGCATCGTCATCGCCACCGCGCGCTCGCGCAACATCGCGATCACCCTGCTGCCGGAGTTGGCCGGAGCCCGGGTTCGGCGCGCCTTCATGCTGTTTGTCGAAGCCGCGATCATCGTGATTTCCATCTCGGTCCTCTGGTCAAGCCAGCCGATCCTGCGCGCCTCGACCTTCCAGACGCTGTCCACGCTCGGGGTCAAGGCGATCTGGGGCTATTCCAGCATGGTCTATTCATTCGGAGCGATGGCCATCATCGCCGCGCTCGACATCGTGTTGCTGCTGGGGGGCAAATCCGTGATGGATGACGATCCCGCCCATGCAAGCCTGAGCTGAGGAGACCCGCAATGGCCGGTGTCATGATCTTCGTCTTCTTCGTGCTGCTCGCGCTTGCCGTGCCGGTGGCACATGCGATGCTGGGCGGCGTCGCCGCTGCGCTGTGGCTCGACCACAAGCCGCTGGCGGTCATCGTTCAGCGTCTCTACACGCCCACCCAAAGCTTTCCGATGCTCGCGGTGCCGTTCTTTATCCTTGCCGGCAACCTGATGATGGCGGGGCGGTTCGGCACCTATCTGGTGAATATCGCGCGTCTGGTCGTGGGGAATTTCAAGGGCGGCCTCGGGCAGGTTTCGATCCTCGGATCGGTGATGTTCGGCGGTGTCTCGGGCTCGGCCGTCGCGGATGCAACCGCGATGGGCAACGCGCTGATCCCGGTGCAGAAAGCCGAGGGCTACCCGGGCGGTTTCTCGGGGGCGATCAACTCTGCCTCCTCGACCGTATCGGTGCTGATCCCGCCGTCGATCCCGCTCATTCTGTATGGGCTGGTCTCGGGAACCTCGATCATCAACCTGTTCGTGGCGGGTATTCTGCCCGGGGTGATGCTGGGTGTCGGCATGTTCATCGCCGTCGCGATCGTGGCGCGCCGCCGCAATCTGCCGCGCTCGCCGCTGGAAGGAGGCTTTTCCGCCTTCCGCAGCCAGATCTTCAGCGCGATCCCGGCCCTGCTGATGCCCGTCTTCGTGATCGGCACCCTACGCTTCGGCGTGGCGACCCCGACCGAGGTCAGCGTCATGGCGGTCGCATATGCCCTTTTGGTAAGCGGTGTCATCTACCGTGACCTCAACCCGAAATCCCTGTGGGAAGCGGTGGTCGACACGGCGATGATGACCGGCGCGGTCATGTTCATTATCATGGCATCCTCCACGATCCAGTGGCTGCTGACCGCAGAGCGCGTGCCGCAAGAGCTCGCCGCATGGGTGGCTGCGACCATTCAGGAGCGCTGGCTGGTGATCCTCGCGCTGAACGTGGTGATGTTGATCGTGGGCGCGTTCCTCGATCTGCCCGCAGCGGTGCTGCTGCTTGGGCCGCTCTTCGTGACGATCGGGCATACGATCGGTCTCGATCCGGTGCAGCTTGGCCTGATGATGGTCGTGAACCTGTCGATCGGTCTTTATACACCGCCTGTAGGGACGACGTTGTTCATCTCAGCCGCGATCGCACGGGTTGGCGTGATGGAGGTGGTGCGTTCGCTGGCGCCTTTCTACCTCGTGGCGATCCTCGTGCTGGCGCTGATCTCATACGTGCCAGCGCTGACGATCTACTGACCCGCATCCGGCATCAGCATCCATTGCGCGCGCCTTGGCAACGGGGCGCGCGCGTCTCATTCGGGCAGGTACTCTTCCCCCGGCAGCTGTCGCCCGCGCTGCTCCCGGATGCGGCAGCCCAAGCCAGTGATAAGCGCCGAGGCGCGCGCATCATGGGCAGCACCTTCCTCCCGCATCCAGTCCGAGAAGATCCGCACGATCCGGCGGCTGGTATGGCGCGCAGGAGAGACGAGCCAGTAAGCAGGAAAGCGGATCGCTTCGAAAGCGGTCGACAGCGGCACGAGGGCCCCGCGCTCCAGCTCGTTCAGGGCGAGCGTCGTACTTTCCAGAACGACCCCTGCCCCGTCGGTCGCCAGCTGAATCGCCATCGACGAGCGGTCGAACCGCATCGGGTAGATCATCCGCTCTCCCATGATGCCATGCCGCGCCAGCCAGAAATCCCAGCGGTAATGCGTCTTCACCGAATCGATCAGCCGCGCTTGTCGCAACTGTCCGATGGGATCGTCTGACAGGGTGTGCAACTCTTCCAGATAGCCGGGCGAGCACATCGGCAACACGAGGTCATGGACAACGGCTTCTTCGTGCAGCCCGGTCCAGCCGCCTTCGCCGTAGCGCAGGTCCAGATCGACGACCTCCGTCTCGAAGTCGGAGAAATCGGGCGCGGCATCGATCCGCATGTCCCAGTTCGGCGCAAGCTCGAGAAACGACTTGAGCCGCGGAGACAGCCAGCGCACCGCGAAAGAGGGCGACACCCGCAGGATGAAATGGCGCGTCTCGCGCTGGCGCTGGATCGCGGAGCGCACGTCGCGCATCATCCGGAATGCCTGCGTTGTCGTCTGGAACAGCCGTTCGCCATCCAGTGTCAGTGATAGTCGCCGCTTCTCCCGTTTGAACAGGCGCACACCCATTTGCTGCTCGAACTGACGGATCTGTTGGCTGACGGCGGAAGGCGACACGCCCAGCTCCTCGGCCGCCTTCGATATGCCGCCGAGCCGAGCGACGGCCTCGAAGTGGTTCATCGCGTTGAGATTGATGTCTTTGAGCATGTCCTGCGCCTTGGAAATACGACCGTACCGGATGCGATTGCGCGCAAGTCGTGTGGCGGAAGCCGTCACGGATGCTGCCCGGCATCGTGGCAATTCTTTCCATGATGTTTAATGGCAGATGCAAATCCTGTGAAGCGCTGCTTCAATTCACTGCGCTTTCCCAATGGCGCAACCGACCCGCCGTCGTGACAAAGGTCGCAAAAAGCGGTGCCCTACCCGCTCTTCGCCACTTTGAGCGCGGCCCCCGTGGCTTCGATCTGCGCCCGGGCTGCTTCCGACGGTTCGGCGTCGGTGATGACCGCCGCGAATTCCGAGAAGTCGGCCAGAACGTGCAGCGCCGTCCGGTCGAAACGCAGATGGTTGATCAGCAGCACCGACTGCGCGGCGGCGTCCATCATGCCCCGCTTCGCGCGCGTGATGTCGTCGTCCATGTGGTAGACGCGCCCATCCCCCGCCGCCGGCGTCGAGATGAAGGCCAGATCGGCGCGCAACGTCGCGAGCGCGCCTTCCGTGACCCGACCGATCCATGCGTTGTATTTCGCCGAATAGCGTCCGCCCAGCGCGATGACCGTCATCCCCGGCTCGGCTTTCAGGGCCTCCATCACCGCGTCATTGTTGGTGATTACCGTCAACGGACGCTTCTCCGGCAACAGGCTGCCCAACACGGACGCGGTCGAGCCATCGTTGACCATCACGGTCATTCCCGGCTCCACCCATTCGAGCGCGGCGCGGGCCATTCGTTCCTTGAGGTCATGACCCTGCAACTGACGGAACCGGAAATCGCTCTCGAATTGCGAGCCGGGCTCGATCGTGGCGCCGCCCCGGATCTTCCGCAGCAGCCCTTCCGTTTCGAGATCGTCGAGATCGCGGTGGATCGTCATCTTCGAGACACCGAACCGTTCGGCCAACTCGTCGAGCTGCACCGCCCCGTCGCGCACCAGTGCGTCGAGGATGCTCTGCCTCCGGTCGTCTCGTTTCATCAGGGTCGTCCTTTGCGTGCCGTCAGCTCAGTAGCGCGCGCGCGGTCCGCTCGTCGGTGATCAGCCCGGCCACCCTGCCAGACCGCAGAACCGCCCGGATCGCTTCGACCTTGTCCGGCCCGCCCGCGATGGCGACGATATCCTCTTCGCGCTCGGGATCGTAGCCCACTGCGAGCGTTCGGGCCGAAAGCGTGGTTTCTACAACATTCCCGGAGGCATCGAAGAAATCGCCAAGCATCTCGCCCTGCGCGCCCGCAGCCGCGATCGCCTCGATCTCTCCCGGTTCGATCATCCCCGAGGAGACGAGCTGCGCATCCGCCGTGGCAGTGCCGATACCGACGATCTTGAGCGTCGCGGATTGCGCCATGCGGAAAACCTCATCGACGCCGCGCTGCGACAGCAGCACCTCGCGGTCCTCGACCGTATTGGCGAAGAACGGCACCGGCATGACATAGGCGCGCGCGCCGGTCTTCTCCGCGATGCGATGCATCACGTCATGCGGGTTGGCGGCGAAGTTGCGGGTCAGCCCGCCCAGCAGCGAGACGAAATGCAGCCCCTTGGCATCGGTGCGCGGCAGTTGCCGGGTCACTTCGGCCAAGGTTCGGCCATGTCCCAACCCGATGATCGAATGTTCGCCCGCTTCGAACTGACGCTTGAGATAGGCCGCGCCCGCCAGTGCCAATGCGCGCAGCGGCAAGCCCTCTTCGCCGATATCCGGCGCGACTTCGCAAAGCTTGAGATCGTAGGTCTCGAACAGCCGCGTCTCCAGCTCGACGCATTCGACGATATCGCCCTCGATCGACACTTTCACCCGACCGTCGGCCACCGCCTTGGCGATCAGCCGGTGGGCCTTGACCGACGGCAGACCGAGCCGCTTGGCGACCTTGGCCTGCGTGAGCCCGCCCACGTAGTGCATCCACGCTGCGCGGATGGCGAGTGTTTCATCGGTGTCGTTCATGCTGTCCTTCGGTTCGGGCCGCGCAAGATCGTTGCGCGGCGTTATTGATAAGGCGCAGGCGAGACCTAGGGAAGCCCCGCCGCATTGCCCGGACCTCAGACCTTGAGGTCGGAGGCTCCGGTGTCGATATGCGGCGCCCAGAACGCCACGCTTTCGGCGATCTGCGGGATCACCTCGCGGTCGTTGGGCTCGCGCTCCTTGAAGGACAGCTCGAGGCAGATCTCATTGTCCGCCGCGCCACCCTCGGCAAAGGCCTTGAGCAGCGGCTCGGGCTGGATGCGGCCGCGCGCGTTGAACTCCGCCGTGAAGGGCCGATGCCCGCCCTTGTCCATCAGGCTTTGCTTGATGTGGATGATCGGAGAAACCTTCGGCACGGCCCGCGCCCAGGCGTAAGGGTCGAAGTCGTCCGGGTTCTCGGAGGTCACGTCGCCATGGTCGATATCGGCCATCATCCACATCGGGATCGCCATATTCGCCGCGGTCAGCCGGTCCTGCAGCGCCATGCATTCGGAGATGGTTTCGCCGAATTCGCGCGCCACGCTCATCGGCTCCCAGAAGACATAGTCCAGCCCGGCGGCTTTGCCGTGCTCGGCCACTTCGGCCCAGCAGTCGATGGCGATCCGGATCATCTCTTCGCGCTTGGCCGGGTCGTCCTGCTCGCGATAGGTCAGGATGGCGAACTGGGTGCCCACAGACGTTCCGCCGAGATCGGCGGTGATATCCGCGAAGGTCTTGAACCAGTCGACATAGTAGCGCCGCACGTCGCGGTCGGGATGGCCGAAATGGTTCAGCCGCCCGTAAGGCCCCGTCATCCCAGAGGTCACACGCACCCCGGTCCGAGACAGCGCCGCAGCCATCTGCCGGGTCAGGCGCCGGATCACCGGCGCGGGCCAGGACGGGTTGATGAATTCGTGCGTCAGTTGCAGGTCGCGGATTCGCAGATCGCGGGCGACGCAATCGATCAGGTCGTCCGGATCGGCAAAGCGGTTCACCAGCGGATTGGTGTTCAAAGACAGCGTCAGTCCCATCAGGCAGCCACCGCATGCGCCGTGTCGAACCATTCGGTGAAGGCCGCGATCTCGGCCTCGGACATGGTCAGCCGGTGCTTGGTGCGCCGCCAGAGGATATCCTCCGCCGTGGCCGCCCATTCGTTCTCGACCAGCCACGTCACCTCGGCCTCGTAGAGATGCCCGCCGAAATGGCGCCCGAGACCTTTGGGGTCATTGGCCGTGCCCACGATCCGATGCGTGAGGGTCCCGTAGCGACGTCCGTAATATTCGCGCAAGTCCCGAGACATCCACGGATATTCGGCCTTCAGCGTCTCGCGGAACGCGTCGTAATCCGCCCCCGGCATGTCGCCGCCCGGCAGCGCCGCCTCTTCGGTCCAGTCGCCGCCCATCTTCGGGAAGACATGGCGAATCTCGTGCATGCCCCGTTCGGCCAGCTCGCGGAAAGTGGTGATCTTGCCGCCGAAGATGTTCAGCAGCGGCGCGCCGCCGGTCTCGTCGAGATCGAAGACATAGTCGCGGGTCACCGCCGAAGGGTTGCCCTTGCCGTCGTCGAACAGCGGCCGCACCCCCGAGAAGGTCTCGAGAATATCCTCGCGCCGCAGCTTCTCCTTGAAGTAGCGGTTCACGCAGTCGAGCAGATAGGTGATCTCGCCGTCGTCGATCGAGACATCCTCGGCCCGGCCTTCATAGGCAATATCGGTCGTCCCGATCAGCGCCTTGTCGCCCTCGTAGGCGTTGATGAAGATCACCCGCTTGTCGGTATTCTGCACGAGGTAGCTATGCGGCCCCTCCCAGAATTTCGGCACGATGATATGGCTGCCTTTGACCAGCCGGACGTTGCGCGTCGAATTGGCCCCGGCGACCCGGGTCAGCACATCGGTCACCCACGGACCGGCGGCATTCACCAGACATTTGGCGAGGAATTCGCGTTTTTCTCCGGTCAGGCTGTTTTGCGTGGTCACGCGCCATTTGCCGTCTTCACGCCGCGCGCTGATCGCGGGCGAGCGGGTCATCACGATGGCCCCGCGCTGCGCCGCATCGAGCGCGTTGAGCGTCACCAGACGCGCATCGTCGACCCAGCAATCGGAGTACTCAAAACCGCGCGTATATTTGTCGAGGAGCGGCGCGCCCTCGGGATCGCGAAGCAGGTCGAGCGTGCGCGTCCCCGGCAGCTTCTTTCGCCCGCCGAGATGGTCGTAAAGGAACAGTCCCAACCGCACCAGCCAGGCCGGGCGATCCTGCGGCGAATGCGGCAGCACGAAGCGCAGCGGCCAAATGATATGCGGCGCGGCATTCATCAGCACTTCGCGTTCGATCAGCGCCTCGCGCACGAGCCGGAACTCGTAATATTCGAGATAGCGCAGCCCGCCATGCACCAGCTTGCCCGAGCGCGACGACGTGCCCTCGGCAAGGTCATCCTTTTCGCACAGCGCCACCTTGAGGCCGCGGCCCGCCGCGTCGCGCGCGAAGCCCGCGCCGTTGATGCCGCCTCCGATGACGAAAAGATCCAGTTCCTGCGTGCTCATGTCACGATCCTCCTTGCGCAGTGCGCGGCGCATCGATTTCGGGGGTGGTCCGCCGGTCGCGATGATCTGCGAGCCGGTCCCAGACCGGTTCGAGCGCCTCGCGGGCTTCGGCATAGGCGGGGTAAAGGTCTGCATAGGTGGTCTGAAGCGCCGGGTCCGGCGCTTCGGCCTCGCCCAGAAGCGGCGTGACCCATTCGGCGACGCAGCTTTCCATGTCCGGATAGGCGCCGATCGCGACGGCGGCCATCATGGCGCAGCCAGCGGCGCCCGCCTCCTCGCGCGCCGACACCCGCACGGGTGCCCCGACGGATGCGGCAAGAATTCCGCGCAACGCGCCGGAGCGCGCAGCGCCGCCGGTCAGTCGCAACTCCCGCGGCAGCTCTCCCATCGCGCCATAGCAGTCGCGCGCGGCCATGCCGAGGCTTTCGACCACGGCACGGATCATGTCCGGGAAACGGTGGCCTGCGGAGAGGCCGATAAACCCGGCGCGGGCATTGGCGTTGACCATTGGCCCGCGCTCGCCCGCCTCGGAGACATAGGGTTGATAGAGCAGCGCGCCCGGTTCGGATCGGGCCAGCCAGCCATCGATCCGCGCTACCAGATCGGCGTAGTCATGCGGATGGCCGGTCTCGCTCATCAGATCGGCCGCGACGCGCAGCGCCCAGTCGATGTTCAGCGTGGCGGCCATGTTCGTCTGCACCTGCGTGACCATGCCCTCTGCCGGAAGGCAGATCACATAGCCCGAACGTCCGTTCAGCGTTACGTCCTCGTCGCGCACGGCGCGCATATGCACCCCGGTCGAGCCGATGGTGGAGCACGCCGCCCCCGGAGTGCCGGTGTGGACGCCCGCGCCGAGCGCGGTCATCACCATATCCACGTAGCCGAGGCTGACCGGCGTACCGGCCAGCAGGCCCGTCGCCTCAGCCGCCGCGTCGCTCAGCGGATGGGTATCGCGGCTACCATCGAGGATCGGCGGCAAAAGATGGCTGCGCCCGCGCAATTCCAGCGCCTCGATCACGAGGTCGGAATAGCTGCGGGTGCGGAAATCGCCGAAGGTGAAGCTCGCCTCGGAGGGATCGGTCGCGCGGACGCCCGTGAGGTTCAGATAGAGCCAGTCCTTGCAATGCAGCGCCACCTCGGCGCGATCCAGAAGCTCGGGGCAATGGCGATCCATATGCGCCATCTGCGCGCCTTGCTGGCAGGTGTTGAGCGCGGTGCCCGTGGCGCGGAAGCGGGCCGCGTCCCGGCCATGACCGGCCAGCCTGCGGGTGGTCTCCGCCGCCCGCGCATCGAGCCAGAGCCAGGCATCACCGACCGGGCGATCGCCCTGCCCTACGAGCCACGTACCGTCGCCCTGCGCGGTCACCGCCAGCGCAGCGGTGCGGCTCGCCAGCCCTTCGACACGTTCGCCGAGGCTGCGCAGGGCGCTGGCGCAATCGGCCCATGTCCGGTCCATGTTCTGGGTCGCGGCCCCGTTCGGGCCGCTGTCGTAGCGGTTCGGCACGGCCGCCGCCGCGATCTGCCGACCCGCCAGATCGAAGGCCACGGCCTTGATGACGGAGGTCCCCGCATCGATGCCGATAATGATGTCGCGATCAGCCATGCTGCACCGTTTCGGGACGCAGATGGCGAGCCACGCAAGGCGCTTGTGCCATGCGACCTCCTCCCTTGATTTGCGACCGCGGCCCCTCCAGCCAATGCGGTCTTCTCGGGGACAAATCTGCCCTCGAGACGCATCAAGCATACCCAAGCCCGACCACATGTCGAGTGTATTTTTTTTCTTTCTTTGTAATTTTTTTCAGGTATGGTGATCAGCACGAACCGAACGCCACTGCCCGCCAAACGGAGGAAAAGGCTGGAAAATTCAGTGGATTCGGCGAGTGGCAGGCGGAACGGGCATCGGCACGATTCGTCTTGCGAAACGGGAGGATGGCGGCCTGCACTTTGGATAGGCCGCGCGAGATCTCAGCCGCGACACGCACCCTGACGACGCCGCCCGCGCGGCGCGCGACAGGTGCTGGTCTCAAGCGCGCCGGGATCGAGCGAGCCGGTGTCGTTTGGCGCCCGGGTCAACATCTCCCGACACAGGATCAACAGGCCCCGCCGGGGCCCGAGGGGAGGAGCGACAGGCCATGAATGCCACCGATATTTCCATGAAACCGCGTATCGGCCGGCGGGGCGTCATTGTCGGCGCCGTGGCGCTGTGCACCCTCGTCGCGATCGGGCTCGACACCACCGTCGTCACCATCGGCTCCGAGCAGGACACCCGCGTCGACGGGTTCTCCCCCGATGCCTACGGCACCAAGGAATTCCCCCGCATCCGCGACGATGTGGTCAAGCGCGCCGTCGACGCCAAAACGCTCGCCGCCGCACTGGCCGAGGACAAATCCGCGGCCGCCAAGAAATACGGCACCGGTGGCGCGATGCCTGTGCTGCCCGTACGCGTGACCGGAACGGTCGGCGAAGGCAAATCGGGCATCTACGATATCAATGTCGATGGGCTCGACAACGTGCGCATCCGCGTCCAGACCGGGCCCGCGATCAACGGCACCGACCTGCGCGACGCGCCCGGCGACATCTCCTTCGGCGCCTTCAAGAACCAGATCGAATACCAGGATGCGGGCGCGGGCATTAACCGCGCGATGAAGGCCGAGGTGCTCGACGGGATCGACACCTCCAACCTGACCGGCAAGACGGTGACCGTCACCGGCGCCTTCAAGCTGATCAATCCGAAGATGTGGCTAATCACGCCGGTCGAGGTGAAAGTCCAATGACCGTGCAGCAAAGCATCCGCCCCGAGGCACCGCGAGGGACCGGCGAGGTCGTCATGTCGGCCCGCCACGTCGCCAAGCATTACGGTGCGGTGAAGGCGCTCAAGGGCGTGAATTTCGACATCCATCGCGGTCAGGTGACGACGCTGTTCGGCGAGAACGGCGCGGGCAAATCGACGCTGATGAAGATCCTCGCGGGGATCGTGACGCCGACCTCGGGGCAGATTCTGCTCGACGGCGAACCGGTTACCTTCAACGGCGCGAATGACGCGCTGGCGCAGGGCATCTCGATCATCCACCAGGAACTCGCGCTCGCGCCGAACCTGAACGTGCGGGACAACATCTTCATGGGGCGCGAAATCCGCACCCGCCGCGGTGTCGATTTCGCCGAGGAAGAGCGGGTCACGCGCGCGCTGATGGAAGAACTGGAAGAAGAGATCGATCCCCTCACCCCGGTGGAGGAACTGCGTCTCGGGCAGCAACAGATCGTCGAGATCGCCCGCGCCCTGCAGGCGAAAAGCCGCATTCTGATCATGGACGAGCCGACCTCGGCGCTATCGGCCTCGGAAGTGGAAGTGCTGTTCAAGGTGATCAACGACCTCACCGCGAAGGGCGTCAGCATCGTTTATATCTCGCACCACCTCGAAGAGGCGCTGGAAGTGACCGATCACGCGGTGGTTCTGCGCGATGGCGAAATGACCGCCTACGCGCCGCGCAACGAAATCGACCTCGAATGGATCGTGCGCAACATGGTCGGCGAAGGGTTCGACCTCGGCACGCCTCCCGACAGCAAGATGGGTGAACCCTCGCTGATCGTCGAAGATCTCTGCGTCCCCGACCCGTCGGGTCACGGGCTGGTGGTCGATCACATGAGCCTGAGCGTGCGCGCAGGCGAGATCGTCTGCATCTACGGTCTGATGGGCGCCGGACGCACCGAAATGATGGAATGCGCCGCCGGGCGTTTGCGCGCGAAAAGCGGCGCGGTGAAGCTGCACGGGCGCGACATCTCGCATATGTCGATCGCCGAGCGGATCGAGGCCGGACTGGTGCTCGTTCCCGAGGATCGGCAGCGCGACGGGCTCGTGCAGACGATGACCGTGGGTCAGAACCTGTCGCTCTCCTCGATCGGTGCCTTCACGCGCGGCCTGTTCACCAGCCGCAAGGACGAGCGCAAGGTAATCGACGACTCGATCCGCGAAGTGACCGTGAAAACCGATGGCGGCGGCGCGATGATCGGCTCGCTCTCGGGCGGCAACCAGCAAAAGGTGGTCATCGGCAAGATGCTCGCCACCCGGCCCGAGGTGATTCTGCTCGACGAGCCGTCGCGCGGCATCGACATCGGCGCGAAGGCCGAGGTCTTCAAGCTGCTCGCGCGCACCGCGCAGGACCGCGGGCTGGCGGTTCTCTACTCGACCTCGGAAGTCGGCGAATGCCTGAGCATCGCCCATCGGATCATCGTGATGAACAGGGGCCGGATCGCGGCCGAGTTCGATCACACCGCAACCAAAGAACAGATCATGGCCGCCTCTGGCGAAGCCGTGCACCACTAAGGGAGGCCAACATGGCGGACGTTACGAATTCCAAGCCCGGATCGGGCGGCATGGGCCTGAACATCGGCAAGATCCTTCTGGAGGGCCGCGCATTCTTCGCCCTCGTCGCGATCATCGCCGTCTTCTCGATCCTGTCGCCGGTATATTTTAGCATCGGCAACTTCCTGATCATGTCGTCGCATGTCGCGATCTTCGGGCTGCTGGCAATCGGTATGCTGCTGGTGATCCTGAACGGCGGCATCGACCTGTCCGTGGGCTCGACACTGGGTCTGGCCGGGGTCGTCGCGGGCTACCTCATGCAAGGCGTCGAGATACCGGCCGCCGGTGTCGTGCTTTACCCGCCAGTCTGGGCCGTGGTGGTGCTGACGATTTGTCTGGGCGCCTTCGTGGGGCTGATCAATGGCGTGCTGATCGCGTTCTTCAACGTGCCCGCCTTCGTGGCGACGCTGGGGATGCTCTATGTGGCGCGCGGTGTCGCACTGCTTATGACCAACGGTCTGACCTACAACAACCTTGGCGGCGCGGAAGCTCTGGGCAATACCGGCTTCGACTGGCTCGGGTTCAACCGCATCGCGGGGGTGCCGATCGGGGTGATCGTGCTGGCGCTGGTCGCGCTGACGGTAGGCCTCGTGCTGGCGCGCACCGCCTTCGGCCGCTGGCTCTACGCCTCGGGCGGCAACGAGCGCGCAGCGGAACTCTCCGGCGTGCCGACCCGCAGCGTGAAAATCTCGGTCTACGTGCTGTCGGGCATCTGTGCCGCCATCGCGGGCCTCGTGCTGTCGTCGCAGCTGACCTCGGCAGGCCCCACCGCAGGCACCACCTACGAACTGACCGCCATCGCGGCCGTCGTGATCGGCGGGGCCGCCCTGACCGGCGGGCGCGGCAACGTGCGCGGCACGATGCTGGGTGCCTTCGTCATCGGCTTCCTGAGCGACGGGCTCGTCATCATCGGCGTCTCTGCCTACTGGCAGACCGTCTTCACCGGCGCCGTGATCGTGCTCGCCGTGCTGCTCAACAGCCTGCAATACGGCCGCGCGCGGCGCTGAGACTTCGAGGACGCGGGACAGGGAGGTCTCGCGCTCGAATACCCGCCGGACCTATCCGGCATCTACAACAACCCAACGGGAGGAAACCCAACATGAAATTCACCAGGCGCACCATTCTCGCGACCGTCGCAATGATGCCGTTGATGGCACAGGCCGCGATGGCTGACGGTCTGATCTCGATCATCGTCAACGATCCCTCGAACCCCTATTGGTACACTGAGGGCGAGGTCGCCAAGGCGACCGCCGAGGAGCTTGGCTATGACGCCAACGTCTCCGCTCACAAGGGTGACACCAACACCGAGAGCAACCTCGTCGACACCGCGATCACCAACAAGGCCAAGGCGATCATCCTCGACCCGGCGAACGCAGACGGTTCGGTCGGTGCCGTGAAGAAAGCGGTCGAAGCCGGTATCCCGGTCTTCATCGTCAACGCCGAGATCAACCAGTCGGGTCTGGCCAAGGCACAGCTGGTGTCGAACAACGCGCAAGGTGCAGCACTCGGCGCGATGAAATGGGTCGAGGCAATGGGCGAGAAAGGCTCCTATGTCGAGCTGTTCGGCGCCCCGTCGGATAACAACGCGCAGACCCGCTCGAACGGCTTCGAGACGGTGCTGAGCCAGTATCCCGACCTCGACAAGAAGGCGCAGGAAGTGGCCAACTGGGACCGTACGCAGGGCTATTCCAAGATGCAGTCGATGCTGCAGGCCAACCCGGACATCACCGGCGTAATCTCGGGCAACGACGAAATGGCGCTCGGTGCGATCGCCGCGCTCAAGGAAGCAGGCAAGCTCGACGGCATGGTCGTCGGCGGCTTCGACGGCTCGCCCGATGCGGTCGACGCGGTCAAGGCTGGCGAGATGACCTACACGGTCCTGCAGCCGGTCGCGATCTTCGCCGAGCAGGCCGTGCGTCAGGCCGATCACTTCATCCAGACCGGCGAGCTGGAAGTGTCGGAAGAGAAGCAACTCTTCGACTGCATGCTGATCGACTCGAGCAATGTCGGTTCCTACACCGGCCCGTTCACTCTGGATCAATCCTCCTGATCCGGCGCAACGGGACACTGGGAAAGGGGGCCGCGCGGCCCCCTTTTTCGTTTTGACAGACGCGTAGGGATTTCGGGGACGTCACGCCGAACGCGACCTCGCAACGAAGAAAGGGCGCCCGCGCGGGCGCCCTTTTTCTGTGTTCTGCAGACGGGACACGCTTAGCGCGCCGCCATCACCTCCAGCGGCAGCGGCGTGATGCGCGAGGCGTGACCGGCGGTGCCGAAGGCTTCGAACCGCGCCTTGCAGAGATCCTGCATCAGCGCCTTGCCCTCGGTGAGGTATTTGCGCGGATCGAATTCTCCGGGCGTCTCGGACAGGACCTTACGGACGCCTGCCGTCATCGCCATACGGTTGTCGGTGTCGATATTCACCTTGCGCACGCCCGAGCGGATGCCGCGCTGAATTTCCTCGACCGGCACGCCCCAGGTCGGGCGCATATCGCCGCCATAGCTGTTGATCATCTGCCGCAGATCCTCGGGGACGGAGGACGAGCCATGCATGACCAGATGCGTATTGGGCAGGCGACGGTTGATCTCTTCGATGACATTCATCGCGAGAATGTCGCCATCGGGCTGGCGGGTGAACTTGTAGGCGCCGTGGCTGGTGCCCATCGCGACCGCGAGCGCATCGACGCCGGTTTCGCGCACGAAGCGTTCGGCTTCCTCGGGGTCGGTCAGAAGCTGCTCTTCAGAGAGCTTCTCGGTCGCACCGTGGCCGTCTTCCTGATCGCCCATGCCGGTCTCGAGCGAGCCGAGCACGCCCAGTTCACCCTCGACCGAGACACCGCAGGCATGCGCCATCTCGACCACGCGCGCGGTAATGTCGCGGTTATAGGCGTAATCGGCGGGCGTCTTGCCATCGGCCAGCAGCGAGCCGTCCATCATCACCGAGGTGAAGCCATGCTGGATCGCGGTGGCGCAGGTGGCCAGATCGCTGCCGTGATCGAGATGCATACAGACCGGTACTTCGGGGAAGGTCTCGACCAGCCCGTCGATCAGCCGCGCCAGCAGGCGGTCCCCCGCATAGGCCCGCGCGCCCCGCGAGGCGGCAAGGATCACCGGCGCATCGGCCTCCCGCGCGGCGGTCATGATCGCCAGGCCCATCTCCATGTTCGAGATGTTGAAGGCGGGCACGGCATAGCGGTTCTCCGCCGCGTGATCGAGCAACTGGCGCAGGGTGATGCGGGCCATAGGTCAGGTCTCCTCCGAAAGATATGTCTTGATGATGTCGACCTCTTCCGCCGCGCCAAACACGAGCGGCACGTTCTGGTGCGGCGCGTCCGGCACGAGGTCGAGAATGCGCGTGGTGCCATCAGTGGCGCGCCCGCCTGCCGCTTCGATCAGGCAGGCGATCGGCACCGCCTCATAGGCCAGCCGCAAGCGCCCTTCGCGATAGCCTTCGCGCCGATCCGCCGGGTAGAGAAACGCGCCGCCCTTCAGCAGGATACGGTGCAGTTCACCGACCGCCGCCGCCAGCCAGCGCATGTTGAAATCCCGCCCGCGCGGGCCATCCGCACCGGCGCGCAGCTCGGCGGCCCAGCGTTGCAGCCCCGGGCTCCAGTGACGCTCGTTCGAAGCGTTGTAAGCGATGGTCGATGCCTTGGCCGACAGCCGGACATCCTGCGCCGTCATGCGGAAATCGCTGCCATCATAGGTCGCGATCTGCACCCCCTGCCCGGCCGTGAACCCGAAATCCAGAGAATGCCCGAAGGAGGCGTAGCCAGCCGCGACCGCCTCCGAGCCCGGACGCCGGAAATCGGCGGGGCCGGTCGGATAGATCGCAAACAGCATCCCCAACGGCGCACCGATACCGATGGAGCCCGACCCGTCGATCGGATCGATCGCGAGATCGAATTGGCCCTCCGGGTCGAGCAACTCGACCTCTTCGGCCTCTTCCGACAGCATGTGCCGCACGCCCAGCCCCGCGAGCGCCGCAAGGATGTGGTCATGCGCGCCGACATCGAGCGCCTTCTGCACATCGCCGCTCTCATTCTGACCGCAGGACGCGGCCGGATCACCGGGCAACCGGCCCGCCGCGAGCCGCTGCTCGATCGGGGGCAAGGCTGCGGCCAGCGCGGCGATAATCTCTCCAAGCCCGCCAGCAGGCAGGCAGTCACGCAGGTACGCCGCCTGCGAGGGACGGTCGTTCGGCAAGGTCAGCATGTGGGAATTCCGTCAGTGAGTTGGGACCGGGCGGCGAACCGCCCGACCCTCGGGAGTTCGCTCAGGCCGTCGTGTGATACTTGGCGTCGACCGCGTCAATGGCCTGCACGTTTCCCGCCGATTTCCCCTCGGGATCGAAGGACGAGGACAGGAAGGCATCGGCGATGTCTTTCGCGAGCTCCGCCCCCACGACCCGCGCGCCCATCGTGATGATATGCGCGTTGTTCGAGGTCGCCGCTTTGCCCGCCGAGTAAGTGTCGTGGGTCTGGGCTGCACGGATACCCGGCACCTTGTTGGCCGAGAGGCAGACGCCGATCCCGGTGCCGCAGCACAGGATCGCACGATCATATTGCCCGTCCTTCACAGCCGACGCGACGCGATCCGCGAGATTGGCGTAGAAATCGTCCGGCCCGGCCTCGGTGCGCGAAGCTTCGGTCACCTCGTAATCCGGGTTCTGGCTAAGATATTCGGCCAGGATCTTGGCGAGCGGTTCGCCGGCGCTGTCGCCGGCCACTGCGATTTTCATGACAGTTCCTCCGTTTTGACTTGTGCGTCCAGCGCGGCATTGCAGCGCGCGAGAATGTCGAGATATCCGGCCACGTTCCAAGCGGAGCGACCGATGAACAGCCCGTCGATATGCGGGCAGGCGATCAGCTCTGCGCAGTTGTCGCGATTGACCGAGCCGCCATAGAGGCAGGGCACGCGGCGGCCCGTCACCTCTTGTGCGACCGCGATGATCTCGGCCTGGCGGGCATCGGCGTAATCGGCCGTGGCGGGGATACCGTTTTCACCGATGGCCCAGACCGGCTCGTAGGCGAGCCAGATCTCGGCCTGTTTCTGTTCGTCCGACAGCTTCGAGAGCGCGCCGCGCACCTGCGTGGCCAGCACTTCAGCGGCCCGCCCCTCTTCACGATCCTCGAGCGTCTCGCCGATACAGATGAGCGGGATCAGCCCGTGGCGTACCGCAGCCTCCGTCTTGAGGCCGACCGTCTCGTCGGTCTCGCCGAAATGAGCGCGGCGTTCGGAATGGCCGAGCTCCACAATGTCGAGACCGCAATCCACCAGCATCGGCGCGGACACTTCGCCCGTCCAGGCGCCGGCATCGGCCCAATGCATGTTCTGCGCACCGACCAGCGCGGGCGTGTCAGCCAGCGCGGCCTTGACCTGCCGCGTCGCGGTGAAGGGCGGAATGACGAAGCTCTGGATACGCGGCGACAGGGTCGCAGCCGCGAGGCCATCCGCCCAGGCCAGCGCCTCGGACAGGATTTTGTTCATCTTCCAGCTGGTGCCGATCCAAACCTCGGGCATGTCGAACGCTCCTCCGTCGTGTTGAGGTTAAATAACATGCGTCACGTTAGTTTCAACATTATTTTTGTTACTTTGTGATTTTTAATTGTTAGAACCTGTGACCGCTGCTAGCGTTCGCGCCATAGGAGGATCCCATGCTCGATCACGCTCAAGTTGCGGCCAAAGCCGCTATCGACCCTGAAAACTTTGCCCTCGCCAATTGCCTGCGGGCGTTGGCCATCGATGCGGTGAATGCTGCCAATTCCGGCCATCCCGGTGCGCCGATGGGCATGGCCGACGCGGCCACCGTGCTGTTTCGCAACCATCTGAAATTCGACGCCTCGGCCCCCGACTGGCCCGATCGCGACCGTTTCGTTCTGTCCAACGGCCATGCCTCGATGCTGCTTTACGGGTTGCTGCATCTGACCGGCTACGAAGACATGACGCGCCACCAGATTCGCAATTTCCGGCAGTGGGGGTCGATCACCGCAGGCCACCCGGAATGGGGCCATGCGAAGGGCGTCGAGACGACGACCGGTCCGCTGGGACAGGGCTTGGCGACCGCTGTCGGCATGGCGCTGGCCGAGCGCGCGCTGGCCGCCGAGTTCTCCGGCCTCGTCGATCACCGCACATGGGTGATGCTGGGCGACGGGTGCCTGCAGGAAGGGATCGGGCAAGAAGCGATCTCGCTTGCGGGGCATCTCGGGCTGGGCAAGCTGAACCTTCTTTACGACGACAATGACATCACCATCGACGGGCCGACCTCGGTGTCCTTCTCGGAAGATGTCCCAGCGCGGCTTGCGGCCTGTGGCTGGCATGTGATCCGCTGCGACGGGCATGACGCCAAGGCGCTCGACGAGGCTATGGCGGCCGCGAAGGCCGAGACCGCGCGGCCCAGCTTGATCGCGATGAAGACAGTGATCGGCTTCGGCTCACCGAACCGGGCGGGCACGGCGAAGGCGCATGGCGCCCCGCTCGGGGACGAGGAAGGCGCGCTGGCCAAGCAGGCGCTCGGTTGGGACGCCGCGCCGTTCGATATCCCCGAGAACCTCGCTGCAGCCTGGGCCGCCATCGGAGCCCGCGGTGCGCAGGCCCGCGCGGAATGGGAGGACGCCCTCGCCGCCTCCGGCAAAACCGCCGAGTTCACCGCCCGCGTCGAGGGCAAGCTGCCCGAAGGCTACGCCGCCGCCGTCGAGGCTGCGCGCGCCGAGTTGTTCGAGAAACCGCAATCGGTCGCGACCCGCAAAGCCTCGCAGATCGCGCTGGAGCATCTCGCCAAGGCGGTGCCCGCGATGATCGGCGGCAGCGCCGATCTCACCGGCTCCAACCTGACGCGCGTTGCCGCGGTCGACTCTTCCTACACCGCCGCCCAACCGGGCCGCTATATCGGCTACGGTGTGCGCGAGTTCGGCATGGCGGCGGCAATGAACGGTCTCGCGCTGCATGGCGGCTTCAAACCCTATGGCGGCACGTTTCTCGTGTTCTCGGATTACGCGCGCAACGCGATCCGCCTGTCCGCCTTGATGGGGCTTGGCGTCACCTATGTGATGACCCACGACTCCATCGGTCTGGGCGAGGACGGCCCCACGCACCAGCCGGTCGAACATCTGGCCTCGCTGCGCGCGATCCCCAATCTCAACGTGTTCCGCCCAGCGGATGCGGTAGAGACGCTGGAGGCATGGGACCTCGCGATCCGGTCGACAGGCACGCCGTCTTTGCTGGCGCTGTCGCGGCAAGGGGTGCCGCAACTGCGGGGCGCGGGGGATGAAAACCTGACCGCGCGCGGCGCCTATGTGATCCGCTCCTTCGGGGAGGGCCGCGATGTAACGCTTCTCGCGACGGGGACCGAGGTATCGCTGGCAGTGGAGGCCGCAGAGGCGCTGCATGCGGACGGCGTTAATGTCGCCGTGGTCTCGATGCCATGCTGGGAGTTGTTCGACGCGCAGTCCGAGGACTACCGGGCCGAAGTTCTCGGCACCGCCCCCCGGATCGCTGTCGAGGCCGCATCGGCCTTCGGCTGGACCCGCTACGTCGCGCGCGAAGCGGATGTGATCGGCATGCCGGGCTTTGGCGCCTCCGCTCCGGCGGAGCGGCTCTATGCCGAGTTCGGTATCGCCAAAGATGCGATCGTTGCGCGCGCCAAGGCGCTGATCGCAGGCTGAAGGTGGCGCGGGCCTGAGCGACAGGCCCGCGCTTTTTCCTCAGCCGTTGAGGCGGCGCTCGATCCTTCGCGGCTGGCTTTTTTTTGCCGCCGACAAACCACAGCGTGCTTGGGCGTTCAGAGCGCCCGCGTGGTCATCGAAACCTGACAGCCC
The DNA here is from genome assembly GCF_009296265.1 of Thioclava sp. JE_KL1. Lineage (GTDB taxonomy): Bacteria > Pseudomonadota > Alphaproteobacteria > Rhodobacterales > Rhodobacteraceae > Thioclava. The sequence continues at coordinate 25,848 of NZ_WBJS01000010.1, read as the reverse complement.
TCTAGCCCGCCACGTACCTCCGCGCCCGCGGGCAAAGGTTGCGGACCGATGCGCGCACCGGTGACGATGCAATGCTCCGCCCGCAGTCCCGGCCCGATGACGGCGGCCCGCTCGGCAAGGAAGCTGAGGAAGCACACGATCTCGGAGAGCGACATGCCCGCGGCCATCGTGGGCGGATCGGACGGCGTGCCGATCGCAAGCGGCAGGCGCGTCAGATCGCGGCTCTGCCAATCAGGAACCTCGTCGCCCAGAACGATCGCCTGGTTCGAGAACCGGTCCGCCATCTGCGCCAGCGGCGGCTGCTTTTCGAGCGCGGTGAAACGCGACTGCAGCACCTCGAAAGCGATATGAACGCTGCCGATCGCATCCAGAATCTCGGCGGGCTTGGCCTTGGGCGAAATATCGGCGCGCAGCCGCACCGCGATCTCCAGCTCAAGCCGGGCATGGGGTGCGACGGCGAGGGTCGTCCCCGACGGGTGGATCGCTCGATCCAGAACCGGCGCGCAAGAGAGGTCGCGCCCGCCCAGAAGCGCGTGTTTCCAGCCGCCCACCGGACCGAGATGGCGCAGGCTTTCGGCCTGCACCGCATAGGCCTCCGCCGGGCTTTCCGGGAGCGGGTTCAGCGCGTCGAGCGTCTCGCCGTCATTCGCGGCGGCCAGAGTTTCTGCTGCGCTTGCGATTTGGTCACGCTGCATGGTGTGCAACCTCTTCTTTCATAGCGTCGCGCGGGATAATCGCGCCGGGATAACGGACGACGCAGCTCGCGAGCCGTGCGCCATCGAGAATTGCCGCCTCCAACGGCATGCCGCGTTGCAGGGCCGAGAGAAGCGCGGCGTCGAAACTGTCGCCTGCGGCGGTGGTGTCGACGGCCGCGACGGGCTTGGGCAGCGCAACCCGTAGCGCCTTACCCGATGCGTCGCGCGCCAGCACGGTGCCGCCACCGGTCGTCAGCACGATCATCCCCGGCGCATGTGTCTCGCAGCGCGCCATGACCGCCTCGGGATCGGTCTCGTCCCACAGGGCCGCGAGATCGTCGAACGACGGCAACGCGAGGCTCGTCACCGCCAAGGCGCGCTCCGTCCACTCCGCCGCCTCGGCCCGGTCGCGCCAGAGCCGCGGGCGGTAATTCGTATCATAGGCGACCGTGACGCCACGCTGGCGCAGCGCATCGAGCTCCGCCAGCAGCCGCGCACGCGCCTCCTCGGGAAGGATCGCCAGAGTGATACCGGAGAACAGCAGAACGCGCGCCTGACCGAGCGCCGCGACCTCAGTCCCGTCGGCGCCGAACATCCGGCGCGCCGGCGCCTGATCGCGCCAATAGGTGAAGCTGCGCTCGCCCGTGGCATCGGTGGCGATAAAGCTCAGCCCCGGGCTGCCATTGGCCTCGGCCCCGATCCCCTCGATCTCGACGCCTTCGCGCGCAATCGTGTCGCGCATCCAGCGGCTCATCCCGTCTTCGCCCAGCCGCGAGAGATAGCCGACCCGCAGATCAGGCCGCAGCCGCGCGAGATAGATCGCCGCGTTGAGCGTGTCGCCGCCGAGGCGACGATGGAACAGATCGGGCGTTGCGGGATCGTTGGTGAATTCGGCGAGAGGCTCGCCGATGCAGAGAAAGTCCAGCATGTGAGGCTCCGGTCAGGCAGGCGTTACCGGGCTCGGAAGCGGGCTTCCGGCCAGATAGGCGTCGATATTGGCGATCACCAGCTCCGCCATCGCGCGCCGCGCCTCGTTCGTGGCCGAGGCGATATGCGGCGTGAAGAGCGTATTGGGCGCGCGCAGAAGACCGTCCTCCGCCCCATCGGGCGCGACAGGTTCGACCTCGAAGACGTCGAGCGCAGCCGAGCCCAGCGTGCCGCCATGCAAGGCCGCCGCCAGCGCCGCGCTATCGACGACCGAGCCGCGCGCGACATTGACCAAGGTGCCCTCGGAGCCCAGCGCCTCCAGCACCGGCGCATCGACGATATACCGCGTCTCGGGCGTGGCTGAGAGCGTGACGAACAGGACATCGCTTTCGGCGGCCAGCGTCCGGGCGTCGGGGCGCCATGCCTCGGGGGCGTCATCATGGGGCTTGCGCGCGTGGTAGATCACCTCGACCCCCAGCGCGCGGAGCATATCCGCCAGCGCCCGCCCGATCCGGCCATAGCCGAGGATACCCGCCCGGCAACCGGTCAGCGCCTGACCCAGCCGCGGTTTCTGTCCGTTCGACCAACCGCCGGAGCGCAGCAGCCGCTCGCCCTCGCCGATCCGGCGCCGTACCGAAATCGCAAGACCCAGGGCCAGTTCGGCCACTGCCTCCGACAGCACGTCGGGCGTGGTCGTCACATGGATGCCGCGCGCGACCGCCGTATCCAGATCGACCGCATCGGTTCCAACGCCATTGACCGCGATCAGGCGCAGGTCGGGAAATTCGTCGATCTCCTCGCCCGAGAGACCGCGCGCGCCGCTGGTCAGCACGACCTCGATGCCGTCGCGGGCCTCGGCATCGCGGGTGACCGGATGCTCGGCGCAGAACGCTTCCATCATGTCGGCGGGCTTCAACTCGATCAGCGCGAGGATCGACGGGTTCGCTTTGGCCTCGTCCTTCATGAGATCTGCCCCAGGAAGTTGCGCAGACGCTCGGATTTCGGATTGCCGAAGAACTCCGCTGGCGGCCCTTCCTCGATGATCGCGCCCTGCTCCATGAAGATCACGCGGTCGGCAACGGCGCGGGCGAAATCCATCTCGTGGGTGACGCAGAGCATCGTCATGCCTTCGCGGGCCAGATCGATCATCGTGTCGAGCACTTCCTTGACCATCTCGGGATCGAGCGCCGAGGTCGGCTCGTCGAACAGCATGATCCGCGGCTCCATGCAGAGCGCGCGCGCAATCGCGACTCGCTGCTGCTGGCCGCCGGAGAGTTGGGCGGGAAACTTGTCGGCCTGCTCCGGGATCTTCACGCGCTCCAGATATTTGCGCGCGGTCGCCTCTGCCGTGGCCTTATCCGCACGTCCCGTTTTAAGCGGAGCGAGCGTGCAGTTCTGCAAAACCGTCAGATGCGGGAACAGGTTGAATTGCTGGAAGACCATCCCGACATCGCGACGCACCTTGGCGACGTTCTCGCCGCCAGCCGTCAATTCGATCCCGTCGACGGTGATCTTGCCGTCCTGAATCTCTTCGAGCTGGTTGAGCGTGCGGATCAGGGTCGATTTGCCGGAGCCGGACGGACCGCAGACCACGATCCGCTCGCCTTGTTCGACCGTCAGATCGATCGACTTCAGCGCCTGAAACGCACCGAAGAACTTGGTGACGCCGCGCATCTCGACGGCGGGCTGCTGTGCTTGTGTCATGGGATGCCTTGTAGGGTGATCCGGCGCAGCGCGGGGGCTGCGCCGGATATGAAGTGAGATCAGTTCGTGGCAGATTTCGGCGTCGCGGCTTCCTCGACCGAGCCGTTGCGGACGAAATCGGGGATGTCCGTCGCGAGCCACTGCTCGGAGATCTTGTCCATCGTGCCGTCTTTCATCGCGGATCCGACGAACGCGTTGATCTTCGCCAGAAGCTTGTCTGCGCCCGGCTCGACCGCGATACCCTGAACCTGGCTCGAGAGCGGGAACTTCTCGTCGAAGCGACCCGGCGCGGCCTTCTCGATCTGGGCGGCCACGACGTTCGATACGCCGATCAGCGGCACCTGACCCGAAAGCAGCGCCTGCACCGCACCCGCATCGTCATCGAAGCGGCGGATCGTGGCGTCATCGGGGGCGACCTTGGTCACGCCCGCATCCTGCGTCGAGGCGCGCACGACGCCGACCGACTCGCCCGACAGATCAGCCGGCTTGGAAACCTTCTCATCCTTCTTGCCGTAGACCATGATCTCGATCCCGGCATAGGGGCGCGAGAAATCGACCCGCTTGGCGCGCTCGGGCGTGATGCCCAGCGAGGCAACCAGCACGTCAACCTGACCCGAGAGCAGATAGGGGATGCGGTTCGGGCCGGTCACCGGAACGATCTCGATCTTGGTGCCGAGGTAATCGGCGAGCGCCTTGGCGGTGTCGGCGTCATAGCCCTCGGGCTTGCCACTGGTGCCCATCAGACCGAAGGGCGGAAAATCGACGAGCATGCCGACCTTGAGAACGCCAGCCTTCTCGACCTGATCGAGCGTGGTGGCTTGCGCGTGGCCTGCCATCAATGCGCCGACCGTCAGGGCCGCCGTTGCAACTGTCTTGAGAAACTTCATGGATTACTCCTCCTAAACCTGAAGCGGGTGAAAAATCAGCGGGTGAATGCGAGGCGCATCCGCCCTTCCAAACGGCGCGCGTAAAGCGACAGCGGCCAGCAGATGATGAAGTAGATCGCGGCCACCAGCCCGAAGACGACGAACGGGTCGAAGGTCGCGTTGTTGACGATCTGACCGGCGCGGGTCAGCTCGGTGAAGCCGATGATCGAGGTCAGCGAGGTGCCCTTGATCAGCTGCACGAGGAAGCCGACGGTCGGGGCCACGGCGATCCGTGCCGCCTGCGGCAGAACCACATGCTGCATCCGGTCGCGATAGCTCAGCGACAGCGCGGTGGCGGCCTCGGTCTGGCCGGACGGCACCGCCTCGATGGAGCCGCGCCAGATCTCGCCCAGATAGGCGCTCGCATGGAAGGTCAGCGCGATCGCCGCCGCCAGAAGCGGATTGATCGGCAGGTTCAGCACGGTCAGCCCAAAATAGAACAGGAACAACTGCATCAGGAGCGGCGTGCCCTGGAAGATGCGGATGAACCCGGCGCTGATCCGGCGCAGCGCTTTCGAGCCCGAGCTGCGCGCGAGTGCCACGAAGAGCCCGCCGATTGCGCCGCCGATGAAGGCGATGGCTGACAGCAGAAGCGTCCAGCGCACGGCCTCGATGATGAACAGGATGTCGGAAGGTCCGAATTGGCGGATCATGTCAGCGGCTCGCAGGATAGTTGAATACGGCGTTCTGGATGAGCTTGAAGAGCCCCGAGAACAGCAGCGAAAGGACAAGGTAGATGCCGGTCACGACGAGGTAGATCTCGAAGCTGGCGAAGGTCTTGGCGTTCAGATCCGCGCCGATGGAGGCCAGATCGTTCGCCGAAATCGTCGAGACGACCGACGAGGTCAGCATCAGGTAGATGAACTGGCTCGTCATCGCCGGATAGACGTTGCGCAGGGCCGGTTTCAGGATCACGTAGCGGAAAATCTGGATCGGCCCGAGCCCCAGCGCACGCCCTGCCTCGATCTGGCCATGGGGTACGGATTCGATGCCGGCACGCGTGATCTCGGTCCCGTAAGCGCCGACATTGATCACCAGCGCGATCAGCGCCGCGACATTGGGATCGAGCGAAATCCCGATCGCGGGCAGCCCGAAATACAGAAAGAAGATCTGCACGAGGAAAGGCGTGTTGCGGATGATCTCGACATAGGCGCCGACAATCGCGTGCAGCACCTTGGAATGCGAGGTGCGCGCGGCAGCCCCCAGAACCGACACGATCAGCCCCAGGATCATCGCCGCGAAAGACAGGCGGATGGTCAACCATGCGCCATAGAGCAGCAGGTCGAAATTCTCGAATACGGGCGTGAAATTGAAGTGATACACGTCGCCTCCCCTGCGTGTAACCACATGCCTGCTCGCTCCTCAACGATCGGACATATGTATTTTAGATCGATCTAATTAGAACGATCTAAATCCTGAGTCGCAAGTCACGGATGCGTGATGGTCTTTGTTGGATATCAGTCGACGGGGCCGGTGGTGTCTCGTACCCGCAGGCGGGGCGTCACGATCTCGGATTTGAGCTCTGCGCCCGGGTCCTTGATCCGCCGCAGCAGCAGCTTGGCCGAGGCCGCCCCGATCTGGCGCGGGAAGACCTGCACCGTCGTTAGGCGCGGCGGCGCGCCGAGATCGATGAAGGACAGGTTATCGTGTCCCACCACCGAGAGGTCGCGCCCCGGCATCAGGCCAAGGTCGAACAGCCCCCGCAGCAGACCCGAGGCGAGAATATCGTTGAAGCAGATCGCGGCGGTCGGGCGCGGCTCCAGCGCCATCAGCATCGCGGCGGATTGCGGCGAGCCATCCCATTCCAGCGGCACGTCGATCACCCCGGCATTGACGAGCCCCTGCGCGCGCAACTCCTCTTCGAAGGCCCCGAGACGTTCTTCCCGCGTCGACACCTTCCCGGCGAGCGAGACAAAGGAAATCCGCCGGTGGCCGAGATCGCGCAGATGCCGCACGCTCAGCCGCACCGCGAGGCCGTGGTCGGACCCTGCGAAGTCGCTCAGATCGCGCCCGACATGGCGCATCGCCTGCACCAGCGGCACGCCTGCTGCAACCAGCTTCTCTATCGTGTCCGGCTCGGTCCCTTCGGCGGGAAAGAGGATGATCCCTTCGGCATCGTGCTCACGCAACCGGCGCAGCAACCCTGACTGCCGCTCGGGATCATCGCGCGAGCTCGCGAGCATGACCTGATAGCCTTGCTCATCCAGCTCCGCCTCGATCCCCTCGACGAATTCCGAGAAGAAGCTGTTCACCAGGTTCGGGATGATGACGCCAACCGTGCGGCTTTTCTGGCCGCGCAGTCGGGCTGCCCCGCTATTGGGCACGTAGTCGAGCTCGGCGATGACCTTCTCGACCTTCTCGCGCGTCTTGTCGGCAACCAGATCGGAGCCACGAATGACAAGAGAGGCGGTCGCGCGGGACACGCCCGCCGCCCGCGCCACATCCATCAATGTCGTACGCTTGACCGCCATAATCGCGGAGTAACGACACGAAGCCGATCACGCAAGCACGACAGATTCGCCTCGCCAACCGCAACCCAGAGGCGAGACCCTAGCGGTAGTGCTTCTGCGTCATGTCGAAGGCGCCGCGCTTCAGATCCATCTTGAAGAACTTGTGGTCGCGCTTGAGCCGCTTGACCGCCTCGCGTCCGAAACACAGCAGATCATCGACGAACAGGTCGAAGGGCTGCATCGCCTCGATGATGCGCGGCTCGATCCGGTAATCCAACTCGCCCGCATCGTCAGAGCGCGCATGGGCCTGCGCCAGCGCCTGACCGCAGGCATGGGCATAGTCTCGCCAGCTCCCCTTCGAAAGATCGTCGAGGTCGATATCGTCGCGGAACGGCGCGCGCTCGCGCGACATGAAGCTCATCTCGTCGATCTCGACGCTTCCGTAGAACACATCGCCCTGCGCCAGATGAACCCGCTGGCCATGCGCGATCCGGTCGCCCTTGTCGCCGGCGACGAAATCATTCTCCGGCACGAGGCCTTCCAGCGCGGATTGGCGGGCGCGCTTGAACTCGATGATCAGATCGTCGCTCGCATCCTTGCTCGGCCCTTCGATCAGGCAATAGTAGCGCGGCAGCCCCAGCGACGCGGTACCCTGCCCGTGGCGGATGCAGACATCCTTCACCTTCAACTCGCCCGCGCGACCGCCCGGATCGATCCCGTTCTGTTTGGCCACGTCATTGATGTAGCCCTGAAACTCCGAGATGCGGCTGGAGATCGGCGTCAGTTCGTCATTCGCCCGGAAGCCCCGCCCGGTCTCGTTGAGATAGCGATCCCCGAGCCATGTCTTCCGGCTCTTGCGCGCCTTCTTGAACATCCGCTGGATCACCTTCGGGCTGTTATCCGGGCGCATCTGCTGGCTCGCCTCCTTGTCGTGGCGGGCGTAGAATTCCATCCCGTCGCGATAGCCTTCGACGAATTTGCGCACGATCTTCTCGCGGTGCTTTTTCTTCTGATCGCCCTCTTCCTTGGCCGCGATCAGGAAGCCTGTGATCCCGCGCTTCAGATCCCAGGTGAAAGGCCCGTACAGCACGTCGTCGAAATCATTCACGCCGAAGATCGGCACGTTGTCAGCATTGGGCATGATCCCGAAATTCTCGGGGTGGACGTCCCCGAGCGCCAGCACCGTCGGCATCCGCTCATCCTCGCCCAGCATGTCGCGGTGGAACAGAAGCGAGGTGCCACGGAAGAAGGAGAACAGCGAATCCGCCAGTTCCTCGAACTTCTCGCCGGCGCCCTCGGCCTTCTCGTCGATACGCACCGCGTGATCCTCGATAATCGTCGAGCGCACATGCAGGCGACGCGCGAGCCCGGTCAGATCGCCCGGACGCATCACGCAGGGGTATTTTACATAGGCCTCGGCAAGCTCGCGATAGGCCTCGACCCGGCTCTGGAGCTGTTCGACGGGCGCGACCCCGGTGGCCTTGCGCGACCGCTTCGGGCTTTGCGCTTTCGAATTGGAAGATTTCGGCTTGTTGTTGCCTTCGGCCATGGGAGGTGCTCCTTTTCGGGGTTCGCTCTCCCAACGGAAGGACGAGCGAAAGCGTTCCGAAAAACCGGCGTGAGCCCCTCAGATCAGGGCGTGTATTCCCCGCAGAGCGCGCGGGACAGGCGCGCGACCCGCGCCTGCGGATCGTCGAGCGAGAGGACATGGGCGAGCTTGGTATAGGCCGCCTCCGGCGTCATGTCGCGCCCGTCGATCACCCCGTGATCGCGCAGGATCGCCCCCGCCGCATAGGTGCCAAGCGCCATGCCACCCTCGGGGCATTGGCTGACCGCGATGACGGGGATCGCGCGGGCCTGCGCAGTGGCAAGCGCTGCGCGCACGCCGGGCGTATCGGGTGCAGTCCCCGAGCCGTAGCAGCGCAGCACCAGCCCGTCGCAGGTCTTGGCGGCATGCTCCAGAAGGCTCTCCTCCGCCCCGGGCGCGACGGCCAGAACGGCAACCCGGGCGGGCCGGATCGGGTGGCGCGTCAGGCGCGGCCCCGGCTGGCAGGGCGGGATGTCGGATGGATCGGCGGCAAAGGCGTCGAAGGCGCGGGAATGACTTTTGCGGACCCGCGCGCCGTGCAGCAGGCGTCCTGCGAATTGCACCCAGACGCCGGGCGCCGCCTGCCCTGCCGCCGTGATTGCGTCGCGCAGGTTGCGCGCGCCGTCATTGCCCTCGACCGACAGCGGCAGCATCGAGCCGGTCACGATCACCGGCTTGCCCAGCCCTTCGAGCGCGAAGCACAAAGCCCCCGCCGTATAGGCCAGCGTATCGGTGCCGTGGGTCACGATCACGCCGTCGTAGCGGTCGTGATGCGCGGCGATGGTCTCGGCAATCCGGTCCCAGTCAGCGGGCGTGGCATTTGCGCTGTCGATCAGCGGATCGAGGCGCAGGGTCTCGACCGCGCGCCCCTCGGGCAAGGTGGCGAGGAACTCCTCGACCACGCCCTGCTGCGGCACGAAGCCCGCATCCGAGGCGACCATGCCGATCGTCCCGCCCGTATGGATCAGAAGCAGCGCCACGCCACGCGTCTCAGTGCCGCGACAGGACGCTGGAAGGCCGCGCGCGCGACAGCGACACCGTAAGCGCAGCCACGATCAGCGCCTTGATCATGTCACCCGGGATGAAGACTAGCATCAGCGAGGTGCTCTCGATCAGGCTCTTGCCGAGCGCCAGCGACAGCCCGACGATCCCCATCGCGTAGGACAGCACGATCCCGCCAAGGATCGCCCCCACGAAGACCGAGGCACCCAGCGGCACCGAGCGCCACTTCTCGACGATGAAGCCGGTCAGCCATGCGGCGAGCGGCCAGCTAAACAGGAAGCCACCCGTCGGGCCGAAGAAGACGCCAAGCCCCCCACGACCACCGGCCAGCAGCGGCAGCCCCACGGCCACCAGCAGCAGGAACAGCAGGACCGCCAGCGCACCGCGCTTCGATCCCAGCACGGCCCCCGCCAGCATGATCCCAAGGCTCTGCGCCGTGATCGGCACCCCGAAGCCCAGCGTGATTTTCGGGATCAGCGCGAGCACTGCAATCAGGGCCGCAAACAGCGCGATCAGCGCGACATTCTTTTCCATCTCAAGTCTCCCTCTCGGATGTGAGCCCTCCCCGGGCCCGTAGCGCATCGCCGACATGGTCGGCATCGTCAAGCGCAAGAAGCGTGAAGGGCAGCACCAGCCGCCAGCTTGGCCGCCGGGTTGCCCGGGCGCGCCAGCTCTCGGTGAGGCGCCCGCCCTTGTTGGTCAGCACCGGCACCATGCGGATCACCAGCGCGATTGCGATCTCCAGCGCAGCGGTCGACAGCCCGAAGCGGCGCAACGGTGTCGTCAGCCAGCGCACGACCGCGATCATATCACTGAGCCGCGTCGTCATCGACACGAGGTTCGCCAGAGCCACGGCCGAGACCATCCGCATCACGATCACTGCGCCCTGCACCAGCTCGCCGATCACCGCCTGCCAGATCGCGACGATCACGATGAAGGGCCAGAGCAGTTTCAGCGCCGCCAGCCCCGCGCGCAGGAAGGCGCGGCCCGGCAAGGTGTAGGCGATCAGGATCGCCGTGACGACGCCCGCAAGGATCAGGGGGCTCTCGATATAGAACAGGCCCACGGTCGCCACGCAGAGCGCTGCGAGCTTCAGACCCGCAGGCCAGTCATGGGCGGCTGTCTTAACGGGAGAGCTGAGCGATATCATCGGCCTCTCCCGCGCGGGTCATCTCTTCGACGTAGACGGGCAGCACCTCGCGCGCCGCGCCATGCATCCGCAGCCGTCCTTGGTCGAGCCAGAGGATTTCGTCGTAATGCTCCAGCTCGCGCGGGTCATGCGTCACCTGCATCAGCGTCCCGCGATAGAGCGTCAGCGCCCGGCCCAGCTGCGCCTTGGTCGGGATGTCGAGGCCCGAGAAGGGCTCGTCGAGTATCAGCAGGTTCGGGGCCATCGCGCTCACCGCCATCAGACACAGAAGCTGCTTCTGGCCCTGGCTGAGCGTCGTCACATAGGCATCGCGCCACGCCGCCTTGCCGAACTGCTCCAAGGTGCGATCGGCCGCAGCTTCGGCCTCGGGCTTCTTCATCCCCTGCTGACGCAGCCCGAAGGAAATCTCTTCGATCACGGTCGGGAAGATGATCTGGTGATCGGGGTTCTGGAACAGGATACCGACCTCGTGCAGCGCGGCCTTCCGGTCAGCGGCCAGATCGTGCCCGTTGATCCGCAGGCTGCCCCGGCTCGGCGCGATCAGCCCCGCCATCAATCGCGACAGGGTGGATTTGCCCGACCCGTTGCGCCCGACAACGCCGATGCGGCGGGCGCGGGTCTCCAGCGAAATCCCCTCCAGCACCGGACGACCGTCAAGATCGTGGCCGAGATCGGAAATCGCGATATGGCTCGCGGAGGTTTGGGTCGCACCGTCAGACATGCGCCGGGTCATATACGCAGACGCGCCGCGTTTCCAGACGCCCTGCACATAGCGAAAGGCGCGCGAGGTTTCCCCCGCGCGCCTTCGTCTCAAAGCTTGGTCAGCTTACCGGGGTTCGGTCCGCAGACCCTTCCAGATCGCCCAACACATCACCAGCAGAACCAGCGTGAAGGGCAAACCGGTCGAGATGACCATCGCCTGTAGCGCACTCAGACCGCCGCCGATCAACAGCACGATCGCGACCGCGCCCTCGAAAGTGGCCCAGAACACACGCTGCGGGACCGGTGCGTCGACCTTGCCGCCTGCGGTGATCGTATCGATCACGAGCGAGCCGGAGTCCGACGAGGTCACGAAGAACACGATGACCAGGACGATCGCGATGACCGAGGTGATCGAGGCCAGCGGTAGCCCCTCCAGCATCGCGAAGAGCGACAGCGGCGGGTTGTAGCTATCGATGACCTGCGCCTTCACCAGCGAACCGGACGGATCCGAGATCACCTGATCGATCGCGACACCACCGAAGACCGCCATCCACAACACGCAGACGAGCGACGGGATCAGCAGAACGCAGATGATGAACTCGCGCACGGTACGGCCCCGCGAAACGCGGGCGATGAACATGCCGACGAAGGGCGACCAGGAAATCCACCACGCCCAGTAGAACGCGGTCCAGCCGTCGCGATAGCTGTCATCCGTGCGCCCGATCGGGTTCGACAGCGGGATGATGTCTTTCGCATAGGCCAGAAGACCCTGACCGAAATCGGTGAAGATCATCAGCGTCGGGCCCGCGAAGAGCACGAAGAGCAGCAGCAGCGCCGCGATGCCCATGTTGATCTCGGACAGAAGCTTCACGCCGCCATCGAGGCCGCGCAGCACCGAGAACAGCGCAACGCCGGTGATCAGGGTGATCAGGATGACCTGCACCGTCGTGTCGATCGGAACGCCGAACACGTGGTTTAGACCCGCATTCGCCTGCTGCGCGCCAAAGCCGAGCGAGGTCGCAAGGCCGAACAGCGTCGCGAACACCGCGATGATGTCGATGATATGGCCGGTCCAGCCCCAGACCTTCTCGCCGAAGATCGGATAGAAGGCCGAACGGATCGTCAGCGGCAGACCCTTGTTATAGGAGAACAGCGCCAGCGCGAGCGCCACAACCGCATAGATCGCCCAAGGGTGCAGACCCCAGTGATAGATCGTCGCGGCGAGGCCCATTTCCTTGGCCCGTGCGACATTCTCCGGGATCAGGTTGCCATCCGCATCGAAGGGCGAAGGCGTGCCCAGAGGCTGCGAGACCGCCATGTGATAGACCGGCTCGAGCACGCCGAAGAACATCAGGCCGATGCCCATGCCGGCCGCGAAGAGCATCGCGAACCACCCCATATAGGTGAAGTCCGGCTCCGCATCCGTGCCACCCAGACGGACTGCGCCATAGGGCGAGACGATCAGGGCAAGGCAGAAGATGACGAAGATGTTCGCGGCGCTCATGAAGAACCAGTCGAAGGTCGAGGTCAGCCACGGGCGCATCGCGCCAAACAGCGAACTCGCCTGCTCCGGCAGAGCCAGCGCATAGAAGACGAAGGCCACGATGGACAACGCCGAGATCATGAAAACAGGGTTGTGAATGTCGAAACCGAAGGGCCCTACCTGCCCTTCGAGGTTGTCTTGACCGATCTCATAGTCGGTCTCGATCAGTTGTGTGTCCCCTTCGGGGGCAGGGATGCCCTGAACTTCTTCAGGTTCGGCCATATGCCGTCCTCCTGTCCTTATTGGTTATATTGGTCCGCGTTATCCGCGTACGAGAAACACCGACGCATCGCTGTGCGCGGCGAGGTGGCCGCCATGCGACGCAAAGAGATAGTTGGCCGCGTTGGGCACATGCGTGGCCATCACCACCAGATCGGCCCCAAGATCGTCAGCCGTCTTCAGCAACGTCTTGTCGAGATCAACGGCCGGGTCGGGCACGATGACTGCCTTCGACGACCCCTTATGCCCAAACTCGTTGGCATGGCTCTGCGCGAAATCGTCCAGTTTCGCGGCATATTCCTTGGCATTGTGGCCGAATTCGCTCGGCTCTTGGCTAGTGACACCTATGAAAACAACTTCTGCGTCGTGTTTCGCTGCGATTTCCGAAGCGACTTTCAACGTCTTGCCCATCTTCTCGACATGACGCAGGTCGACCGGAACCATGATTTTTTCAAACATATCGATCCGTCCCTCAGTCTTGAAGCGCAGCACCCTATTGCAGGATGCAACGATATCCAACCAACCCAGTGTGTCACATTCGGTTCCGGATTTCGTGAAGAAAAATTAAAGAAATGACATGCCTGCCTCGGGGCCTGCGGCGCGCGGTCACATCGGCGCCGGATTCCGTCCTACGTCGCCGTATGACTTCCAGTTGGCTCAGGAAGGAGAGACCGATGCGTTTTCACAGCTCACTTGGAACAAGACTTGGCGCGATCGTTGCCGTGATAGCGGTCGTCGCAGGCACGGCATTGCCCGCGCACGCGGCGCTCACCTCGGCGGAACATAGGGCGGTGCTCGCGGCGCTGGATGACGAGTATCACGCGCAGGCCACCTATCGGGCGATCATGGAGAGGTTCGGCGCCGTGCGCCCCTTCTCGAATATCGAGCGGGCCGAGATCTCGCATGCTGCGGCGCTGATCGGAGTGCTGCGGCAGAACGGGCTACCCGTCCCCGCGAACCCTTATCTGAGCGGGGCGAAGCCTCTGGCCCCGGTGCCGGGCACCCTGGCCGAGGCTTGTGCGCTTGGCGTGCAGGCGGAGATGGCGAATTCCGGGCTCTATGACGGGCGGCTCCTGCCGGCGGTCGCCGGGAATGGCCAGCTTACCCAGATCCTGACGCGCCTGCGCGATGCCTCTCAGAACAAGCACCTGCCCGCCTTCCAGCGCTGCGGAGGCGGTGGGCAGATGCAGGGGCGCGGCATGGGCGGCCAAGGGCGCGGCTATGGCGGCGGCAGAGGCCCCGCCTGGAACTGAGGCGCCCTGCCCCCGAAGACGCACCCCCACGAATGCAAAACGCCCCGGCCTTTCGGTCGGGGCGTTTCGTTATTCAGACGAACCGGTCGGCTCAGCCGCGCTCTTCGACGATTTCGACGAGGTGCGGGATCTTCGCAACCATACCGCGGACGGCCGGAGTATCTTCCAGCTCACGGGTACGGTTCATCTTGTCCAGACCCAGACCTTTCAGCGTGGCACGCTGGATGGCGGGGCGACGGATCGGCGAACCGATCTGCTTGACGACGATGGTAGCCATTGATCGCTCTCCTTACGCTTCCGTGGCTTCGGCAGTTGCCTCAGCCTCGGGCTTCTTGAGGATGTCGGCCACTTTCTTGCCGCGGCGCGCAGCCACCTGACGGGGGCTTGCTTCGCGGGTCAGACCGTTCAGCGTGGCACGGATCATGTTGTAGGGGTTCTGGGTGCCGGTCGATTTCGACACGACGTCCTTCACGCCCAGCATCTCGAACACGGCACGCATCGGACCACCGGCGATGATCCCGGTACCTTCCGGTGCGGTGCGCATCACGACCTTACCAGCGCCGTGACGGCCCTCGATGTCGTGGTGCAGCGTGCGGCCATCGCGCAGCGGGACGCGGATCAGGTTGCGCTTCGCTTGCTCGGTGGCTTTGCGGATCGCTTCCGGAACCTCTTTGGCCTTGCCTTTGCCGAAGCCGACACGGCCACGCTGGTCGCCGACGACCACGAGGGCTGCGAAGCCAAAGCGCTTACCACCCTTCACGGTTTTCGACACGCGGTTGATCGCGACGAGGCGATCGGCGAATTCCGGGTTTTCGTCGCGGTCGTCGCGGCGGCCCCGGCGGTTGTCACGTTCTGCCATGAGGCATTCCTTCTCGTGATGGCGTGGTTTCACGCCGTTTGTCTCAATCCAGGTGCCCCGCCCCGAAGGGCGCGGCCCGGATCATCGGGGGGACGCGAACGTCCCCCACCAGTCTTAGAACTTCAGACCGCCTTCGCGGGCTGCGTCGGCGAGCGCCTTGATCTTCCCGTGGAACAGGAAGCCACCGCGGTCGAAGTAGCAGGTTTCGACACCGGCCTTCTTCGCACGCTCGGCGATCGCGGCGCCAACTTTGGCTGCCGCTTCGACGTTGTTCTTGCCGACCACACCGAGATCCTTCTCGAGCGTGGAAGCGGCGGCCAGAGTGCGACCGTTGACGTCGTCGATCAGCTGAACGCTGATGTTCTTCGACGAACGATGCACCGAAAGACGGGCGCGACCAGCGGCCATCTTGCGAAGCTTGTTCCGGACGCGCAGGCGGCGCTTGAGGAACAGATCCCGTTTGCTGTTTGCCATTTTCGCGTTCCTTACTTCTTCTTACCTTCTTTGCGGAAGATATACTCACCCTTGTAGCGGATGCCCTTGCCCTTATAGGGCTCGGGAGCACGCCATTCGCGGATATTTGCCGCGACCTGGCCCACCTGCTGCTGGTCAGAACCTTCCACAACGATCTCGGTCTGCTTCGGAGCGGTGACAGTCACGCCCTCCGGAACCTCGAAGTTGACTTCGTGCGAATAACCGAGCGACAGCTTCAGGACGTTGCCCTGCATCTGCGCACGATAACCAACACCCTGAATCTCCAGCTCCTTCTTGAAGCCTTCGGTCACGCCCTGGACGAGGTTCGCGACCTGCGAGCGGGTCATACCCCACTGCTGGCGCGCGCGCTTCGACTGGCCACGCGGGGTGACGGTGACGGCGTTGTCCTCGACAGCGAGGGTCACGTCGTCGGTCGCGGTGAAGGTACGGGTGCCTTTCGGCCCCTTCACTTCGATGGTCTGGCCCGACAGCTGCGCAGAAACGCCGCTGGGAAGCTCGACCGGTTTCTTACCAATACGAGACATTGAGCCCTCCTTAGAACACGGTGCAGAGCACTTCGCCGCCAACATTGGCGGATCGTGCGTTTGCATCCGACATCACGCCCTTCGAGGTCGAGACGATCGAGACGCCAAGGCCCTGACGGACCGACGGAACGTCTTTCGCGGCCATGTACACGCGGCGACCGGGGGTCGAGACGCGCTGCAGCTCGCGGATGACCGGGGTGCCCTCGTAGTACTTGAGGCTGATTTCCAGCTCCGGATGGC
The DNA here is from genome assembly GCF_009296265.1 of Thioclava sp. JE_KL1. Lineage (GTDB taxonomy): Bacteria > Pseudomonadota > Alphaproteobacteria > Rhodobacterales > Rhodobacteraceae > Thioclava. The sequence continues at coordinate 9,571 of NZ_WBJS01000010.1, read as the reverse complement.
CGGCAGCAGACGTCGCCTGCTCGTAACCACGGATGTAGCCTTCGTCAGCCAGCACGTCGAGAACCCAAGCGCGAAGCTTGGAGGCCGGGGTGCGGACGGTGGATTTGCCACGCAGTTGTGCGTTGCGGATGCGGGTCAGCATATCGCCGAGAGGATCATTCACAGACATGTCGCCCTCCTTACCAGCTCGACTTCACCATGCCGGGGATCTGACCGTAGGAGGCCAGGTCACGCAGCATGATCCGCGAGAGTTTGAGCTTACGGTAGTAAGCGTGGGGACGACCCGTGAGCTGGCAACGATTGTGCAGCCGGACCGCCGACGAGTTGCGCGGGAGTTCCGCGAGTTTCAGCGACGCCTTGAAGCGCTCTTCCATCGGGCGCTCCTGGTCGTTGATGATTTCCTTGAGCGCGGCCCGCTTGTCAGCGTACTTGTTCACAAGACGCTGGCGCTTCGCTTCGCGCGCAACCATGGATTTCTTAGCCATAAGTTTCGTTCCTCCGCGATCAGGCGTTGAAGGGCATGTTGAAATGCTTCAACAGCGCCTTCGCTTCGGCATCCACGTCAGACGTGGTCACCATGATGATGTCCATACCCAGAACCTCATCGACCTTATCGAAGTCGATCTCGGGGAACACGATGTGTTCCTTGAGGCCCATTGCGAAGTTGCCACGACCGTCGAACGACGGCTTCACGCCGCGGAAGTCGCGAACGCGCGGCATAGCAACGTTGATCAGGCGATCGAGGAATTCGTACATCCGGTCACCGCGCAGGGTCACTTTCGTACCCAGCGGCATCTCTTCCCGGACGCGGAAGCCAGCGATCGACTTCTTCGCCTTGGTCATCACGGCCTTCTGACCAGCGATGAGCGAGAGCTCTTCGGCGGCCTGCTTGACCTTCTTGGTGTCTTTCACGGCTTCGCCGACGCCCATGTTCAGCACGATCTTGTCGAGCTTCGGGATCATCATGTCGTTCTTGTAGCCGAACTCTTCTTTCAGCGCCGCCTTGATGGTGTCGCGGTAAAGAGCGCGAAGACGCGGAGTGTAGGTTGCTTGATCGAGCATCAGATCGCATCCCCCGTGGTCTTGGCGAAACGCACCTTCTTGCCGTCTTCCTCGCGGAAGCCGACGCGGGTGGCTTTGCCGTTTGCGTCCATCAGAGCCAGGTTCGACAGGTCGATCGGCATAGCCTTGGGCTGGCGACCGCCCTGGTTGGACTGGGTCTGACGCTGGTGGCGGATCGCAACGTTCACGCCGTCGACGACAGCTTTGCCGGCTTTCGGGTCAACAGAGGTGATCTCACCCTGCTTGCCCTTGTCCTTGCCAGCGAGAACGACGACCTTATCGCCTTTGCGGAGCTTAGCAGCCATTACAGCACCTCCGGAGCAAGCGAGATGATCTTCATGAAGTTCTTCGCACGCAGCTCACGCACGACCGGCCCGAAGATACGGGTGCCGACCGGCTCGCCCGCGTTGTTCAGGATGACGGCGGCGTTGCGGTCGAAACGGATGGCGGTGCCATCGTCGCGACGAACTTCTTTGGCGGTGCGCACGACGACGGCCTTGCGGACGTCACCTTTCTTCACGCGGCCGCGCGGGATCGCTTCCTTGACCGACACCACAATGATGTCGCCCACGGATGCGTAACGGCGGTGCGAGCCGCCGAGGACCTTGATGCACTGAACCCGGCGAGCGCCGGAGTTGTCAGCAACATCCAGATTGGTCTGCATCTGGATCATGGGGTTACTCCCGACCTTTGGGGACGCCTATGCAGTAAGGGCCCCAGGGTTTCGAATACTGACGGATGGCCCCGGCTTACGCCGAAACCACAACCCGCCAGCGCTTGGTCTTCGAGACGGGTGCGCACTCTTCGATGCGAACAATGTCACCGGTCTTGAACTGGTTTTCCGCGTCATGGGCGCGGTATTTCTTGGACTTCCGGATCGTCTTCTTGAGAACCGGATGCGTGAAGCGGCGCTCGACCGAAACGGTTACGGTTTGGTCGTTCTTGTCCGACGTCACGGTACCTTGCAGGATGCGTTTGGGCATAGGAAGCTCTCCTTACTTCGCGGCTTCAGCGGCTTTTTGGTTCAGCACGGTTTTGATACGTGCAACGTCCCGACGAACAGAGCGCATGCGCGCGGTGTTCTCGAGCTGGTTCGTGGCCTGCTGAAAGCGGAGGTTGAAGGCTTCTTTCTTCAGCGAGACGAGCTGATCACGCAGCTCATCAGGCGTCTTCGCCTTGAGTTCTTGGGCGTTCATCCCGGGTCCTTTCTTGGCATCAGAGGGCCCCTCGCGGGTGACCCTGCTTTCTGATGGGTTATGTCGGTCCTGATTTCAGGAACTTGCGGCCAATATCAGAGCGAATCGAATATGGCAAGGATTGTTTGGCCTTCGGGCCGCTTTGGCGTAACAGGGGGATAAATCCACGCCCAGTTGCGAGAGCCCTTATGTCCGAGCCCAAGACCCAGATCGAGTCCCTCTTCGTCACCCGACTCTACCGCGCCTCCCTATCCGCATTCGGCCCCAAGGTCGATACGGGCGAGCTGGAGGCCTCGTGCTATGCCATCGCCGAGGATGACGAGGCCGGTCAGGACTGGTGCGAGGAGAACGGCTATCCGGGTTACACCTCCTACGCCTCGCTCACCGACCTGCCCTGGCGCTTCCCGATCTTCGCGGACATGGTGAAGGCGCTCGACAAGCACGTCGCGGCCTTCGCCGAAGATCTGCAATTCGATCTGGGCGAGGGCAAGCTGGTGCTCGAAGATCTCTGGATCAACATCCTGCCCGAAGGCGGCACCCACAGCTCGCACCTGCACCCGCATTCGGTGATCTCGGGCACGACCTATGTCGCGATGCCCGACGGCGCCTCGGCGCTGAAGCTGGAAGACCCGCGCAGCGCGCGGATGATGGCGGCCCCTACCCGCCTCAAGACCGCCCGGCGCGAGCTGCAGCCCTTCATCTACATCGCCCCCGAACCGGGCGAGGTTCTGCTCTGGGAAAGCTGGCTGCGCCACGAGGTGCCGATGAACATGGCCGAAGACGAACGCATCTCGGTGAGCTTCAATTACAAATGGGTGGATTGAGCCCGGCGCTTTGATCGCAATCATAGCCAAACCGCGTCTCACATGATTTCCTTGCTGCGCAACCAGATAACGGGAGCGCAGCATGAAAACACTCGTCGCCTATGCCTCCAGCGAGGGGCAAACCCGCAAGATCGCGCGGCACGTCGCCGACCGGATTTCGGAATTGGGCCATTCCGCCGAATTGATTTCCACGAAGGAAGCCGAGGGGATGGACCTCGACCGGTTCGACCGGATCATCCTCGCGGCCTCGATCCATGTCGGACATTATCAGGGCCGCTTCGCCGATTTCGTCGCAGAGCAACGCGACATCATCCGGACCCGCCCGAGCCTCTTTCTCTCCGTGTCCCTGGCCGCCGCGGGCCACGACGCGGAGGATTGGCGCGCACTCGACAAGATCCTCAAGGACTTCGAAGAGGCGACCGGCTGGACGCCGGATCTGACCGAGCAGATCGCGGGCGCCTACCTGCCGTCGAAATACGATATCTTCCGCCGGTTCGTGATGCGCCGGATCGTGGCGAAGAAGGACCCCGATGCCGATCTCGACGCCGATATCGAATATACCGACTGGGAAGCGCTCGATGCGCTGATCGACGGCTGGATTTCCGACGGAGCCTAACCGTCACGCCCTTCCAAAGCAAAAGCCCCGCCATCTCTGGCGGGGCTTTCGTTTGTCTTCAGCAGTCAGACCGGGATTACCAGTCCTGACGCTCGACGATACGGCAGGCGACCGGAAGCTTGGCCGCGCCGAGGCGCAGAGCCTCGCGAGCGGTCTCTTCGTTGACGCCGTCGATCTCGAACATCACGCGGCCGGGCTTGACCTTGGCGGCCCAACGGTCGACCGAACCCTTACCTTTACCCATACGGACTTCGGTGGGTTTCGCGGTGATCGGGGTATCCGGGAAGATCCGGATCCAGACACGGCCTTGACGCTTCATGTGGCGGGTGATCGCACGACGCGCAGCTTCGATCTGACGGGCGGTGACGCGCTCGGGCGCCTCTGCCTTGAGGCCGAAGTGACCGAAGTTCAGGTCGAAACCACCTTTAGCTTCACCGTGAATCCGGCCTTTGTGCATCTTGCGGAACTTCGTCCGTTTCGGTTGCAGCATAACTATCTACTCCCTCAGCGATCGCGACGCGGGCCGCGCGGTGCCGGGCCCTCTTGGGCTTCAGCGTGCTTGCGGTCACGAGCTTGCGGATCATGTTCCATGATCTCGCCTTTGAAGATCCAGACCTTCACGCCGATGATCCCGTAGGGGGTCGACGCTTCGGACAGCGCATAGTCGATATCGGCACGCAGGGTGTGCAGCGGCACGCGACCTTCGCGATACCACTCAGTACGTGCGATCTCGGCGCCGCCCAGACGGCCAGCGACGTTCACACGGATACCAAGACCACCCATACGCATCGCGTTCTGCACCGAGCGCTTCATGGCGCGACGGAACGAGACACGACGCTCGAGCTGCTGTGCGATCGACTCGGCGACGAGCTGCGCATCGAGTTCCGGCTTGCGGACTTCGACGATGTTCAGGTGCAGCTCGCTGTCGGTGAAGTTCGCCAGCTTCTTGCGGAGCGCTTCGATGTCAGCGCCCTTCTTGCCGATGATGACGCCCGGACGTGCTGCGTGAATGGTCACACGGCACTTCTTGTGCGGACGCTCGATGATGACACGGCTGATGCCGGCCTGCTTGGCTTCCTCGTGGATGAACTCGCGGATCTTGATGTCCTCGAGCAGCAGGTCGCCATAGTCTTTGCTGTCGGCGTACCAGCGGCTATCCCAGGTGCGGTTGACCTGGAGGCGCATGCCGATCGGATTAACCTTCTGACCCATTACGCTTGCTCCTCAACCTGACGCACCTTGATGGTGATTTCCGAGAACGGCTTCATGATCTTGCCGAAGCGACCACGTGCCCGCGGACGGCCACGCTTCATCACCAGGTTCTTGCCAACCCAAGCTTCCGCCACGACGAGCTCGTCCACGTCCAGGCCGTGGTTGTTCTCAGCGTTGGCGATTGCCGACTGAAGGCACTTCTTCACGTCGAGCGCGATGCGCTTCTTCGAGAAGGTCAGGTCCGAAAGGGCCTTGTCGACCTTCTTGCCACGGATCATCGCGGCGACGAGGTTCAGTTTCTGCGGCGAGGTGCGAAGCATGCGGGTCTTCGCCATCGCTTCGTTCTCCGCCACGCGGCGCGGATTCTTTTCCTTACCCATGACGATTACTTCCTCTTGGCTTTTTTGTCGGCCGCATGCCCGTAATAGGTGCGGGTCGGCGAATATTCACCGAACTTCTGACCGATCATTTCCTCGGTGACGTTCACCGGGATGTGCTTGTGGCCGTTGTAGACCCCAAAGGTCAGACCAACGAATTGCGGCAGGATGGTGGAGCGACGCGACCAGATCTTGATGACGTCGCCTTTGCCCGACTCGCGAGCCTTCTCTGCTTTTTTCAGCAGGTAGGCATCAACGAAGGGGCCTTTCCAAACAGAACGAGACATATGTTAGCGACCCTTCTTCTTCGCGTGACGCGAACGCAGGATATACTGGTCCGTCTTCTTGTTGACGCGCGTGCGCTTGCCCTTGGTGGGCTTGCCCCACGGCGTAACCGGATGACGGCCACCCGAGGTACGACCTTCACCACCACCGTGCGGGTGGTCGATCGGGTTCATCGCGACACCGCGGACGGTCGGACGGACGCCCATGTGGCGCTTACGACCGGCTTTACCGAGGTTCTGGTTCGAGTGGTCGGCGTTCGACACGGCACCGATGGTCGCCATGCATTCCTGACGCACGAGGCGCAGTTCGCCCGACGAAAGACGCAGCTGAGCGTAGCCACCGTCACGGCCGACGAATTGGGCGTAGGTGCCCGCGGCGCGTGCGATCTGGCCACCCTTGCCGGGCTTCAGTTCGACGTTGTGGACGATGGTACCGATCGGCATGCCCGAGAACGGCATCGCGTTGCCCGGCTTGACGTCGTGACGCGAGCCCGAAACGACCTTGTCACCGACAGCGAGACGCTGGGGTGCGAGGATGTAGGCCTGCTCACCATCTTCATAGTTGATCAGCGCGATGAAGGCGGTCCGGTTCGGATCGTATTCGATCCGCTCGACGGTGCCTTGAACATCGAACTTGCGACGCTTGAAATCGACGATGCGGTAGAGACGCTTCGCGCCACCACCCTTGTGCCACATCGTGATCCGCCCGGTGTTGTTCCGGCCACCCGACTTGGTCAAACCCTGCGTGAGGGCTTTGACCGGACGGCCTTTCCAAAGCTCCGAACGGTCGATCAGAACCAGCCCACGCTGGCCCGGCGTCGTCGGCTTATACGACTTGAGTGCCATGCTTTCTGTCTTCCGTTGGTTTGCGGCGAGTTGCCCCGCCTGTCTGTGTGTATAGGGCCCCGAAGGTCCCCGAATTCAAAAATCACGGGCCCCGGAACGAATCCGAGGCCGCGAGACTGGCGCGATGTAGCAGGGATGCGGGGGTGAGTCTATAGGCTTGGCCTGTTTTTGCGCGCGATGGTCCAAGCAACTGGCGCTTCGCGGTCAGGGCAGGCAAAATGGCTGCCGAGGCAGAAGACATAACAGGAGCAACCAATGCGTCCAACCCGAGCAATCCTCCTTGCAGCCACGCTCTGCGCGGCAGCCACCCTCGCCACCCCCACCCTCGCCGACGCGTGGCGCGGCACCTATGAGGTCGCCGGGGTGAAAGGGCAGGACATGCTGAAACTGCGCGCAGGCCCCGGCACCGGCTACAAGGTGATCCTGGGGCTTCCCAACGGCGCGATCGTCCATGTGCGCAGCTGCGAGCGCAGCGGCAATACCCGCTGGTGCAACGTCTCGCTCGACGTCGCCCGCAACCTGCGCGGCTATGTCTCGGAGAGCTACCTGCGCGAGAAGTGAGGCGCTGGCGCTGCCCGGGCTGGCCGCCCGGCCACTCCATGAGCGGCAAGCACCCCCTCCCCTAGCGATCACGCAAACGAAAAGGCCCCCGCGGATCGCGAGGGCCTTCTCAATTTCTCTGTCCTACCGGATTACAGGCCGGTGGTGACGTCGATCGTGTTGCCTTCTTCCAGCGTCACGTAGGCTTTCTTGAAGTCCGAGCGACGACCGGGGGTGCCCCGGAAGCGCTTGGTCTTGCCTTTGGTGATGGTGGTGTTGACCGCCTTCACCTTGACGCCGAAGAGAGTCTCAACAGCTTCTTTGATCTGCGGCTTCGAAGCGTCTTTCGCCACTTCGAAAACAACAGCGCCGTTCTCCGAGGCCATGGTGGCCTTCTCGGTGATGATCGGCTTGACGATCACGTCGTAATGTTCGGGTTTCGCGCTCATTTCAGACGAGCCTCCAGAGCTTCGACACCCGCCTTCGTGAGCACGAGCGTGTCACGCTTGAGGATGTCATACACGTTGGCGCCCATCGAAGGCAGCACATCGATGCCGTCGATGTTGCGCGCGGCTTGGGCGAAGTTCTCGTTCACCTCGGCCCCGTCGATCACCAGCACCTTCTTCCAGCCCAGCTCCTTGGCGGCTTTCGCCAGCAGCTTGGTCTTGGCTTCGGCGAGCTGCGCGTCCTCAAGGACGATCAGTTTGCCAGCGGCGGCTTTCGACGACAGCGCGTGCTTCAGACCCAGAGCCCGGAACTTCTTGGGCAGGTCGTGAGCGTGGCTGCGCGGGGTCGGGCCTTTGTAGACACCACCCTTGCGGAAGATCGGCGCCTTGCGGGAGCCGTGACGTGCGCCACCGGTGCCCTTCTGACGATAGATCTTCTTGGTCGAGTAGCTGACCTCCGAGCGGGTGAGAACCGAGTGGGTGCCCTGCTGAGCCTTCGCGCGCTGCCAGCGCACGACGCGATGCAGGATGTCCGCACGCGGCTCGAGCCCGAAGATCTCGTCGGCGAGGTCGATCGAACCGGCTTTGCCGGCGTCGAGCTTGATCACATCGAGTTTCATTGCTTGTCTCCTTCGGGCGCTTCGCCGCCGTCTTCGCCTTTGTCGGCTTCGATCGACTCTTCAGCTTCCTTCAGCGCAGCAGCTTCCTGAGCGGCCTGCTCCTCGGCGAGACGCTGAGCTTCGGCTTCAGCCTCGGCAGCAGCAGCGGCAGCGGCTTCTTCAGCAGCTTTCGCAGCGGCTTCGGCAGCCGACTTCAGCGCGGCGGGGTAGATGATGTTCTCGGAGAGCGGCTTCTTGACCGCATCCTTGACCGTCACCCAGCCACCTTTGGCGCCCGGCACCGAACCCTTGACCATGATCAGGCCACGGTCGGCATCGGTCTTGACGACCTGAAGGTTTTGGGTCGTGACGCGCACGGCACCGAGGTGACCGGCCATCTTCTTGCCCTTGAACACTTTGCCCGGGTCCTGACACTGACCGGTCGAACCGTGCGAGCGGTGCGAGATCGACACGCCGTGCGTGGCGCGCAGACCACCGAAGTTGTGACGCTTCATAGCACCGGCGAAACCCTTACCGATCGAGGTGCCCGCGATATCCACGAACTGACCTTCGAAATAGTGGTTCGCGGTGATTTCCTCGCCCACTTCGATCAGGTTTTCTTCAGCGACGCGGAATTCCGCGACTTTGCGCTTCGGGGCGACATTGGCTTTCGCGAAGTGACCACGCAGAGCGGCGGTCGTACGCTTGGCCTTGGCTTCACCAGCGCCGAGCTGAACGGCCGTGTAGCCGTCGAGTTCGGAAGTGCGCTGAGCCACCACCTGAAGCTTGTCGAGTTGGAGAACGGTCACAGGAACCTGCTTGCCGTCCTCAAGGAAGAGCCGGGTCATGCCCAGCTTCTTGGCGATAACACCAGTCCGCAGCATAATGCCCTCCTTACACCTTGATCTCGACGTCGACGCCCGCTGCGAGGTCGAGCTTCATCAGCGCGTCCACGGTCTGGGGGGTCGGATCGACGATGTCGAGAAGACGCTTGTGCGTCCGGATCTCCCACTGGTCACGCGACTTCTTGTCGATGTGCGGACCACGCAGAACCGTGAATTTCTCGATCTTGTTCGGGAGCGGGATGGGCCCGCGAACCTGAGCACCCGTGCGCTTCGCGGTGTTCACGATTTCCTGGGTGCTGGCGTCCAGCACGCGGTAATCGAACGCCTTGAGCCGGATGCGGATATTTTGGCCGGTCATATGTCATGCCTCTTCGCATGGCGTGAAGGTTGAGAGGCAGACGGCACCGAATGTAGCGCCTGCATCGAACCTGAAAATCTTGGCAGATCAGGCGCGTCCTCTATGGCGTCACCCTGAGTCTGTCAAGAGCGAATGGCGCGCCTTTCGGCGCACCATTCAAATTCTTTCCAACTGTCGTTTTCGGGGCCCCGGAGAGGGCCCCGAAACCATCGATCACGCGATGATTTTGGAGACGACGCCGGCGCCGACGGTGCGGCCACCTTCGCGGATTGCGAAGCGCAGACCGTCTTCCATCGCGATCGGAGCGATCAGTTCAACTTCGAACTTCAGGTTGTCGCCCGGCATGACCATCTCGGTGCCCTCGGG
>NZ_WBJS01000090.1 GCF_009296265.1 Thioclava sp. JE_KL1 | reverse complement strand
GCTTCGGTCTTTTCGTCATCCGCCAAATCGGATTTGTTGAAAATCTTGATGGTCGGTTTGTCTCCGCGTAACTCGGCAATCATCGGGTTTTCACTACTGTAAGGAATGCGTGCATCAAGCACTTCGATAATCAAATCCACTTGCGGTAGGATTTCACGCACTTCCTTTTGTGCTTTGTGCATGTGACCTGGATACCATTGGATTTGCATGTTGTTGTCCTGAATAGTTTGCTTAACGAGAGTATGAGCGCGAATTATACCAGCCTTTGAGGTTGTTCGCGCAGCAAGGAGAGGGGACTAAGTTTAGCGGAATAGCCCGCGAATAAAACGTACAAAGACGACCACGGCAGAAATCAACCAGGCATAGACAAACCATTTGAAGAAAGCATAGAAAGATTGCAACGGGCCTGCCATCTGGTCAAGGCTCTGAACGGTCAATACGCCGTTTTCGGCATGGCCGAGCATCATAA
>NZ_WBJS01000089.1 GCF_009296265.1 Thioclava sp. JE_KL1 | reverse complement strand
GTGTAGTTGATATGGATGACTTTAAAACCGTCCGGTTTCATGAAAAAGGGCGGCTTTTCAACAACGTCATGTCCGACATTGATAATCAAATCGGTACTGCGGATGGCGGCATGGACAAAGTCGTTGTCAGACAAGGCAGCGCAGCCGAGATAAAGGTGGTGGCGCTCGTCAATGACGCCTTTCCCCATCTGAGTGGTGAAGAAAGGGATGCCGCTTTTATCGATGAACTGGCGCAGCATTTTCCCCGATGTTTTGCGGTTGGCACCCGCGCCGACCAGAATTAACGGCGACTTTGCTTTTTGAATCATCTCCACCGCCTTTTCGACGGCTTTATTCTCTGCAACTGGGCGGCGGTGAGTGCTGTGTTCGATAATCTGGACATCGGTTTCTTCAATGGCGATATCTTCCGGCAACTCAAGGTGCGTTGCGCCCGGTCTTTCGGTTTGTGCCACGTGGAACGCTTCACGAACACGTGCGGGAA
>NZ_WBJS01000088.1 GCF_009296265.1 Thioclava sp. JE_KL1 | reverse complement strand
TCATAAGGGTCTATTGTCCACTCGGTAATCACGCCGTCTTTCAACTCAACCACATGGGTCAAACTGGCAATAGAAATCTCATCCATGCCATCTTCAGCATGCACGACCATGACATGCTTGGAACCCAGCGCCTGCAATACTTTTGCAAACGGCATCAACAAATCTTTACTGTAAACACCCAAAACTTGGTTTGGTGCCGCTGCCGGATTAGCCAAAGGCCCAAGAATATTAAACAAGGTCCTGACACCTAACTCTCGTCGAACCCCCACAACATGCTTCATTGCAGAATGGTGCGCTGGCGCGAACATAAAACCGATGCCCAACTCTTTCACACACTCCGCAACTTGGTCTGCGGTTAAATCCAGGTTGACACCTGCGGCTTCCAACACATCTGCACTGCCGGATTTTCCTGCATTGCTACGACCACCATGCTTGGCAACCTTCACGCCAGCCGTTGCCGCAACAAACGCTGATGCGGTAGAC
>NZ_WBJS01000087.1 GCF_009296265.1 Thioclava sp. JE_KL1 | reverse complement strand
CGCCTGCAACCGATTTTTCTTTTCGGTTAATTGTGCCTGATAATTTTCGGGAAAAACCTGACAAAGCATTGAAGATAACTTGAAATTCTTTATAAAGCGCGAATTATACCAGATTGATCCCCGCATTGAGTTTGGTGGTGGTTGCAATCTCGACCAAAAACCTTGAGAATCTAAAAGCATAGCTAAACGATTCAAAAGCCAACGGTGGTGATTTTCGAGTCTCGACTCTTTCGTTTTATGCAATTCATCCGCTGAAAAAGCCGAGAAACTTGCTAACCAAAACGCAATTTCGTTATCATCCCCGCCCAAAGCAATAAACTACTTCATCAGGCACGGGAACACGGATGCACCACAGCCTTAGTAGAGACGACTTAATAAAGCCATCTTATAACGCCATCTTAAGCCCAGAACCCAGTTCTAAATTAAGTGAGTCAAGTTAAGACAAGGACATGTGGAAGTGATCAACCTACTCAAACAATTCGTG
>NZ_WBJS01000086.1 GCF_009296265.1 Thioclava sp. JE_KL1 | reverse complement strand
TCTTGGCTCGCATTGGCTGTGTTGCCTGCTACATCTGTCACCGTGGCTGTCGCTGTATAGGTGCCGTCAGTCAAGCTGGTGCCGGTCGCATCTAGCGTCCATACGCCGTTGCCGTCGATTGTTAGCTTGCCATCATTTGTGCCTGTGCCGCCTAGCGTGTAGGTGGTGCCATTGAAGCTCACCGTTAGGGTGTCTCCTGTCTCTAGGTAGGCTTTACCACTGACTGACAAGGTCTGATCACTTGTCTTGAAGTCGCTTGTGTTGCTGCCGGTGTCTTGCGTGATGCTGTCTATGCTCACCGCATCGCTACCCGTATGGCCGCTCGTTCCTATCGTGGTGTCTACGACGATGTCTTGGCTCGCATTGGCTGTGTTGCCTGCTACATCTGTCACCGTGGCTGTCGCTGTATAGGTGCCGTCAGTCAAGCTGGTGCCGGTCGCATCTAGCGTCCATACGCCGTTGCCGTCGATTGTTAGCTTGCCATC
>NZ_WBJS01000085.1 GCF_009296265.1 Thioclava sp. JE_KL1 | reverse complement strand
CCCCAAGACTGATCCAATGGATGTTCGGTAATCGGCAATAACTCAATATAAGAAAAGCCCATCCACTTCACATACTCGACCAAACGATGGGCAATTTCACGGTAGCTCAAAAAGTTCCCGTCATCGTCTCTCTGCCATGACCCCAAATGCACTTCGTAGATGTTCATTGGGGAAGTCGCCCATTGATCTTCGGCACGATTCGTCAGCCACGATTGATCTTGCCACTCATACTCTGAGTGATAAACCACACTGCCAGTCTTAGGGCGTACTTCCATCCATTTTGCATAAGGATCGGTTTTGGTATGGCAGTAGCCTGTTCGCGCATTGCGAATTTCAAACTTGTAGATATCGCCGGGGTGTAGCCCAGGAATAAACAGCTCCCATACGCCACCACCGATTGTACGCATAGGGTGGCGCAAACCGTGCCATCCGTTGAAATCCCCTACCACCGACACACGATTGGCGGCAGGCGCCCAAACCGCAAAC
>NZ_WBJS01000084.1 GCF_009296265.1 Thioclava sp. JE_KL1 | reverse complement strand
GGGTCTGGTTGAAGCACATCAAGTACTGCGTGCAAACGACCTTCGTGGTCAAGTTATCCTACAGGCTGACGGTGGTCTAAAAACAGGTTTGGATGTTGTCAAAGCAGCCATCCTTGGTGCGGAATCTTTCGGTTTCGGAACCGCACCGATGATTGCATTGGGTTGTAAATACCTACGTATTTGTCACTTGAACACTTGTGCCGTAGGCGTTGCAACACAGGATGAGCGCTTGCGTAAAGAACACTTCATCGGACTGCCTGAAATGGTTATGAACTATTTCACTTTCGTCGCTGAAGAAACACGCCAATGGCTGGCTAAGTTGGGCGTTGCCCGCTTAGAAGATTTGGTAGGTCGCGTTGATCTATTGAAAGTCATTGATGAACCTTTGACAGCCAAACAAAAAAATATTGATTTGAGCTCTTTCATCTCAGATGGTGGTGTTCCCGAAGACAAGCCTCAAACGGTTCAGGTCACAAGAAACAATCCATGGG
>NZ_WBJS01000083.1 GCF_009296265.1 Thioclava sp. JE_KL1 | reverse complement strand
GCGCACTGGTATATTCGTTCTCGGTGTTCAACAAATCCAGTAGCGATCTGCGTCCCAGGTTGAATTGCTTGCGATAACCGACCAAGGTTTCATGTGTCAGTTTGATGTGCTTGTTGATATAAGGGATTTGATCCCCGATATATTGGTAAGCATTCCAAGCATATCTCAGATTTTCAATCACCTGACGACGACTGTTGTTACGTACTTCCGTTGCTTGCATGTATTCCGATGAAGCTCTCTTAACTTCTGACGAGTCACGACCACCGTTGTATAGGTTATATTTCAAACGCAACATTGCTTGCATGTAGTCGTTTTCTCCCTTAATACCGGAGAGGTTGTTGTTGAAAGTCTTTTCCACTTCAAGGTTGACGGTCGGGTAGTAGTTTTTACCACTGGCATCATATTGTGCTCTGGCCGCAGCAACATCCGCATTGGCAGACTCTAGAGTTGGATGGTTTTGCATGGCGATTTTGGTTGCAGCATCCAACGACTGGGGTAGGC
>NZ_WBJS01000082.1 GCF_009296265.1 Thioclava sp. JE_KL1 | reverse complement strand
GGCAAGCAAGTCGCCATTTTGGTTCCGACCACACTCCTTGCCCAACAGCATTTGGAAAACTTCCAAAACCGTTTTGCTGACTGGCCAATCAAAGTTGAAGGTTTGTCTCGCTTTCAATCCCCGAAAGAAACCCAGCGCATTCTAGAAGATGCCAAAGAAGGCAAAGTCGATATTATTATCGGTACGCACAAATTGATTCAGGGCGATACCCAGTTCAAAAACCTTGGCCTGATTATCATTGATGAAGAGCATCGCTTTGGCGTTCGTCAAAAAGAGCAATTAAAGAAGATGCGCACCGAAGTGGATGTCATGACCATGACAGCAACGCCTATTCCTCGTACCTTGAACATGGCGATGAACGATTTGCGTGACTTGTCTATTATCGCCACCGCGCCGGAAAAACGTCTTGCGGTACAGACCTTTGTTCAAGACTGGAACCCTGACGTCGTTAAAGAAGCTTGCCTGCGTGAAATTCGCCGTGGCGGTCAAATCTACCTGCTTTATAAC
>NZ_WBJS01000081.1 GCF_009296265.1 Thioclava sp. JE_KL1 | reverse complement strand
ACATTCATCACTTTCGCTTCGACAGTATCACCAACTTTAAGAACTGAGCTTGCATCACGAGTATCTTCAGCAAGTTCAGAAGCTCGCAAATAACCTTCAACGTCATCAGCTAGATCAATAACAGCACCTTTTTCATCAACAGACTTAACAGTACCCGTTACGATGCTGTTTTTACCGTTTTCAGCAACGAATTCACCGAAAGGATCTTGTTCAAGTTGCTTAAGGCCTAGAGAGATTCTTTCACGCTCTGGATCGATTGAAAGGATAACAGTTTCTAGTTCATCACCTTTTTTGAAGTCACGAACAGCTTCTTCACCTGGTTGAGACCAAGAAATGTCTGTCAAGTGAACCAAACCATCGATGTTACCATCTAGACCGATGAAGATACCAAAGTCAGTAATAGATTTGATGCTACCAGAGATTTTGTCACCTTTAGCATGCGTCGCAGAGAATGCTTCCCATGGGTTAACCGTACATTGCTTGATAGACAATGAAATACGACGACGCTCTTGGTC
>NZ_WBJS01000009.1 GCF_009296265.1 Thioclava sp. JE_KL1 | reverse complement strand
GATCAACGGCGTCGAGCCCTTCGCCTATCTCAAGGCCACCCTCGAAGCCATCGCCGCCGGCCATCCGCAAGGCCGCATTGATGAACTTCTCCCGTGGACCTTCAAGTCGTCAAGCTGAACCTGGGGTGGGATGCAGCCGCCGCTTACGCTGATTCACCGCGATATTTATCTCTTTCAGCCCATCTGCCTGCTCATGGGCACCGCCCGCTATTTCAGAGACACGCGCCGAAATATCGACGACAGCGTTAAGAATTTCCGTGAGCGCACGGCCGGTTTCGCCGACGAGGCCCACGCCTCGGGTCACCTGTTCGCTCGACGCGGTGATCAGGGTGTCGATTTCGCGTGCGGCTTCGGAAGACCGTTGCGCGAGGGCGCGTACTTCTGAAGCGACAACGGCGAAACCGCGGCCCGCTTCACCGGCGCGCGCGGCTTCGACACCAGCGTTGAGCGCAAGTAGGTTGGTCTGGAAGGCAATCTCGTCGATCACGCCGATGATCTTGGAAATCTGCTGTGAGCTGGTTTCGATTTCGCTCATCGCCTGTATGGCCTGCTTGACCACTTCACCAGAGGTTTCCGCGCTGCTGCGGGCTTCTGACACCACCCGATCCGCTTCGGCCACGCCTTGCGCCGATGTCGTGACAGAGGATGAGAGCTGATCGAGCGCGGCTGCGGTCTCTTCGAGCGTCGCGGCCTGCTGTTCCGTTCTGCGGCTGAGGTCATCAGAGGCAGAGGCGATCTCACTGGCCTCAGTATCGATCGCCGCAGCGTTATCGATGACCGAAACGATCGCTGCCGCAAGGTTTTGCGCCGCAGCGTTGAAATCGTTGCGCAACGCCTCGTATTCCTCGGAAAACTCCGTGTCGAGCGTCAGGCTCAGGTCGCCGCGCGACAGGGCCGCAAGGCCGAGTTGAAGCGTCTCGACGACAGATTTCTGAGCCTCGAGCATTTTGAGATTTCGGTGTTGTGCGGAGGCGAGCGCAGCGTCCGCAACGGTCACGTCACTGGCCATGAGCACGATCTTCATCAATCGCCCTGCTTTATCCGAGATCGGATTGAGTGAGCCGTCGAGCAGAAAGGTATTGCCCTGAGGGTCACGTATCGAAAAGCGGGCAGTGACGGGCTCACCGGCGGCAATCGAAGGCGAAGGATCACTGCCATCAACCGTGCTTAGCCAGTCCTTCAGCGGCTCTCCCATGAGGCTTGGTGCCTGCCCCCCGAGGAGCGATTGCAGATTTGCGTTCATTCGAACAACCTTCCCCGCAGGATTGGCCTCGCAAACGAGCTGGCCACGCTCGATGGCCGCGATAAGGGCATCCTTCATCCGTCGTTCGGTCACGTCGCGCCACTCGACCACGAACCCCGCCTGATTGCCCTGCCCATCGACGAATTCGGTGACGTCGACGCCAAAACGACCCTCGCCAACTTTGATATCGACATGAAGCGGCAATTGGGCTGGATCACCGAGCAGTGCACGGGCGTGTCCCCGATTGGCGTGGAAGTCATCCATCGAGCGGCCAACAAGATCTTCAGGATCGAGGTCGGGACTGACGACGCGGAACTCGTCGAGCCGCGACTCGACCAGATCGACGAGCGCACGATTGACATGGGTGATACGGAAGTCGCGGTCGACGATCATCAGGGCGGCGGAGGCGTTGGCATAGGCTGCTCCTTGTCGCGTGGCCTCGCGTTTGATCCCTTCAGACTGATCAAGCTCGTCGCGCAGGTTGCTCAGCGCGGAGGCGATTGCGCCGACTTCGTCGCCACGGCGAGTCTGTGCGATCTCGCTCGCGTAATCGCCTCCGCTGATCTTGCGAATGGATTTTTCCAGGCCCTTGAGAGGGTTTGAGACGGATCGTGCCATCCAGGCAGAAAGGGCCGCCAATAGAAGGATGAGCCAGGAGGCGTTGAATAGCATCGCACGGGCAAGTGACGTGGCAGGAGCGAACAGCTCTGCACGGTCTTGCTCGACGACCGCCCAATAGGGCTGATCGAATAGAGTGACCTTCTGGGTTCTCTCGATCGCTGGATGCCCTTGCAAAGAGATCACCTCTTCTTGCGCCTGTTCCACAGCACTCACGGTAGCCGCGGGCAAAACCTCCCCCGGTTTTGGAGCGCTGGCCGGAAAGCGCAGATCGCTCATCAGCCTCCCTTTCTCGTCAATCAGGAAACCTTCACCGGTTTCGCCGATGCCGCGTGGGTTGGCCATGATCCCCCCAAGTTCGGCCATCGGCTTTCGCAAGACAACAGCACCGAGCTTGAGACCATTTCCGTTTCGCACGGGGCGTGCGGCGAAGAACCGACCCTTGGCAAACTCGAAATGCGGGGGCGAAACGGCGACGGTATCGGCCGCCACCATGCCCGTCGGCGCGCTCAACCAATCCAGCGCAGCGGTCGCGGCCTCGATCAGTCCCGCCGGTTCATCCGCAAGCGCGTGACCAATCGCGCTATGATCGCGCGCGGCAAAAACAATGCGACCGTCGCGATCGATCAGATAGAGATCTTTCAGGCCATTCTCCGCCAAAATCTGATCAATGGCGGGACCATAGCGATCCAGTAGCAGGCGATAGTCCCGGAGCGGGCCGCTCACCTCGCCCTCGGACGCCCCGGCCTCTGCGGCCCCGGTCCGCAGGCTTTCGATGGCGGTAGGATCGAGCCGGTTGAGGCTCTTGGTGAAATCGTAAAGCGCCCGCGCCGTGTCGGGATTGGCGGCAATCGTGCGGGTATTGGAGGCCAGTGTCTGCGCCCAGTCTTCCGCAAGAGCGACGCGCGCGGCCAGAGTTCGCGTGAGCCGCTGTGTCCCTTCGCTTTCCAGCAGTCCGTAGGCTGTGCGATAGGCTGAAATTCCCATGATGGTCAGCGCGACCATGGCAATCGCCACCAGCATGAGCGGCAATTTCAATCCAAGTTTGAGATTGTCGAAAAAGCGCATCAACGTCCTCCGGCGAACAGCGACAACGACCCGACCTATCGGGGCAATCGCGATCACCATCAGGCGAAGAGTTGAAGATTCCTCTAACTTCCGAAAAATTCCCGCAGGCTGGCCCTAAGGGCTCAGACGCCAAGCAGCGCGGCGCGCAAAAGTCCCGATCTGCGGCGGAATTCCGACAGCGCCAGCGCGCCCGGCACAAGCGGGTCCTCTATTTCGCGCGCGAGAGAGAGCAGCGCCCGGGCTTGCCATCCCGGTAGGAGTGCCGCCTTGGCCGGTCCCAGACGCAGCTTGCGGGCGGGTTCGAGTCGCGCTTGGCCCTCCGCCGCGAGCTGATGAAGCGTTGCGCTGTCTGGCGCGGCAAGCGGTGGACGGCCCTGCGCGACGAGATCGGGCCATGCTTGCAGGAGCGCCGCGAGGCCAGCGCCTGCACCGAAACTGCGCACGGTGATTTCCGCGTCTTCGGGCGCGCCAAGGGCATCGGCGGCGGCCCAGTAAAGCGCGCCGGAAGTCTGATCGAGATAGGCCCAAAGGCTTGAAATATCGTCGAAAGGATCGGGCCAGCAATCGGCACGACGGGCTTCGGCTGCGGCAATCAAATGGCGCGAGGGCTGTGCCACCGAGACAAGCGCCGGGCCGATCTCATGCGGCGGTTCGCGGCCCTCGGACAGAGCCTCCAGCGCATCGACCCACCATTGCAGGCGCATCTCGGCGACCATCGGCTCTGACGACGCCCAGGGCGCACGCGCGATCTCGAGATTGGCAGCGTAGAGCGGCCAGAGGCGGTCGCGCAGATCCGCAGGCGCGGCCATGGTGGCGGCAAACCGGTCGGGATCGCCCTGACGCACGGCCTCGGCCGCCGCTTGCAGAGACGCGGCCAGATCGCTCATGCCGGTTTCGCCCCGTCGCGCATCAGCTTCCAGATCATCGCGTCGAGCAGCGCCTCGAAACTCGCATCGACTATGTTCGGCGACACGCCCACGGTCGACCAGCGCTGGCCCGCGCCGTCTTCGCTATCGATGATGACGCGGGTGACGGCCTCGGTGCCGCCTTGCGTGATACGGACGCGGAAATCGACCAGCTTCATGTCGTCGATCAGGCTTTGATAGGGGCCGAGATCCTTCGACAGCGCTTTCGACAGCGCATTCACCGGGCCACGGTCATGGCCCTGCTCGTCCATGCTTTCCGAAACCGAGAGCATCTTCTTCCCACCGACTTTCACCACCACGACCGCCTCGGAAATCGAGACCATCTTGTCGTAGCGGTTCTTGCGGCGCTCCACGGTGACCTTGTAGCGCTTCACCTCGAAGAACTTCGGCAACTGCCCCAGTTCGGCCCGCGCGAGCAGTTCGAAACTCGCTTGCGCCCCGTCATAGGCATAGCCCTGATCCTCGCGCTCCTTGATCAGATCGAGGATGCGGGCGAGGCGCGGATCGTCCTTCGCGACCTCGATCCCCATGCCTTTCAGCCGCGCACGCAGGTTCGACTGGCCCGCCTGATTGGACATCGGGATCAGCCGCGTGTTCCCCACCACGGCGGGGTCGATATGCTCGTAAGTGTCCGGATTCTTGAGGATTGCCGAGGCATGCAGCCCCGCCTTATGGGTGAAGGCCGAGGCGCCGACATAGGGCGCGGAGCGCAGCGGCACCCGGTTCAGGATGTCGTCGAGCTTGCGCGAGAGCTTGGTGATGTCGCGCAGGCTTTCGGGCGCGATCCCGGTGTCGAGCGTCGAGGCGTAGGGCTCTTTCAGCAGAAGCGTCGGGATCAGCGTGATCAGGTTCGCATTGCCGCAGCGCTCGCCCAGCCCATTCAGCGTGCCTTGGATCTGGCGCGCACCGGCCTCGATGGCCACGAGGCTGCCCGCCACGGCGTTGCCGGTATCGTCATGGCAATGGATGCCGAGACGGTCGCCGGGAATGCCCGCCGCGATCACCGCTTCGACGATCTTGCCGATCTCGCCTGGCAGCGTGCCGCCATTGGTGTCGCACAGCACGATCCAGCGCGCGCCCGCCTCATAGGCGGCGCGGCAACACTCCAGCGCATAGTCGGGGTTCGCCTTGTAGCCGTCGAAGAAATGCTCGGCGTCGAACAGCGCCTCGCGACCTTGCGCCACCATATGCGCAACCGAGGCGCGGATATTCTCGAGGTTCTCCTCCAGCGTGATCCCGAGCGCGGTAGTTACGTGATAGTCATGCGTCTTGCCGACGAGGCAGACCGCGGGCGTATTCGCGTTCATCACGCCCGCCAGCACGTCGTCATTCGCGGCCGAGCGCCCTGCCCGCTTGGTCATCCCGAAGGCGGTGAAGGTCGCCCGCGTCTCGGGCCGGGCCTCGAAGAAATCGCTGTCGGTCGGGTTCGCCCCGGGCCAGCCGCCCTCGATATAGTCGATGCCGATCCCGTCGAGCGCCTTTGCGATCTCGATCTTCTCAGGCACCGAGAACTGGACGCCTGCCGATTGCTGCCCATCGCGGAGCGTGGTGTCGTAGAGATAGAGGCGTTGTTTGGTCATTGGTTGCCTCCGTCGAGGTTACGTTCCGCCAGGCCGCGCCCGATGGTCACAGGAGCCACCGGATCGCCTGCGATCCGGTTCGCCCCCGACCCGCCCCCCAGGGCGGGGGCGAAGATGCCCCCACCCTCGGGCCGGAGGCAAACCTGCGTTGCGTAAGCCATCACAGGCCCTCCAGCTTGGCGGGGTCGAAATCGGGCCCGGGCAGCAATTCCACCCCGGCCTTCGACATGCGCACCTCGACACCAGCGGCGATGAGGGCCTGTTTCATTGCGTCGACCGGTGCGAAGTCTTTGGCTTCCAAGGCATTCGCACGCAAAGCTGCGAGCGTGTCGGCAAGTTCTTTCAAGCCGTCAGTCTTCGAGCGAAGTTGCTGCACCCGGCGCTCCATCTCCTCAAGCGATATCAACCCGAGAAAATCCAAACCAACAGCCATATCGGTCACAAGATCAGCCTGACCTGCGAACTTGTCGATGGCAACCAATGCCCCATGGGTATTTAGATCGTCACCGAGCGCGTCGAGAATGGCTTCGTGCGGCGCACGTTTCGCCGCTTGTTCGAAATCGCAATAGCGATCTGCCATGCGCACGAAATCATCGAGCTTCGCGGCGGCCCCCGCAGCCTTCTCCGCCGTCCAGTCCATCGGCTTCGTGTAATGCGTCTGCAGGAACACGAACCGGATCACCTCGCCGGGAATACCCTTCTCGCCGTCATGGCCGTCCAGCAGATCGCGCACGGTGAAGAAATTGCCCAGGCTCTTGGACATCTTCTTGCCCTCGACCTGCAGCATCTCGTTATGCAGCCAGTAATTCGCGAAAGAGCCCTCGGGGTGGGCACAGCAGCTTTGCGCGATCTCGTTCTCGTGGTGCGGGAATTGCAGGTCGATGCCGCCGCCATGGATATCGAACGACGCCCCGAGCAGCTCGTAACTCATGGCCGAGCACTCGATATGCCAGCCCGGACGGCCCCGGCCCCACGGGCTCTCCCAGCCCGGCAGCCCCTCGTCGGAGGGCTTCCAGAGCACGAAATCCATCGGGTCTTCCTTGAAGGGCGCAACCTCGACCCGGGCCCCGGCCATCATGTCATCGACCGTCCGACCGGACAGCGCGCCGTAATCCTTGTAGCTGCGCACCCGGAACAGAACATGCCCCTCGGCGGCATAGGCGTGACCATCTTCGATCAGCGTCTCGATCATCGCGATCATCGCGCCGATATAGTCGGTCGCGCGCGGTTCCTGATCGGGACGCAAGGCGCCGAGCGCATCCATGTCGGCATGATACCAGCCGATGGTTTCCTCGGTCCGTGCGCGGATCAGCTCTTCGAGCGACCCTGCGGCCCCGGCTTCCTTGCGCGCCAGCGCCGTCGCGTTGATCTTGTCATCCACATCCGTGAAATTGCGCACATAGGTGACGTGCTCCGCCCCGTAGACGTGGCGCAGC
Source organism: Thioclava sp. JE_KL1 (assembly GCF_009296265.1). Taxonomy (GTDB): domain Bacteria; phylum Pseudomonadota; class Alphaproteobacteria; order Rhodobacterales; family Rhodobacteraceae; genus Thioclava. The sequence goes on along the minus strand of NZ_WBJS01000009.1, from coordinate 91,699 downwards.
AACCGGTAGAGCACGTCGAACACCACCACCGGACGGGCGTTGCCGAGATGCGCCCGGTCGTAAACGGTCGGCCCGCAGAGATACATCCGCACGTTGTCTGCATCGATCGGACGGAAATCCTCGACTTTCCGGGTCAGGGAATTGCGCAAACGGATCTGGGTCATGTGTCCTCGCAAAGGGTCGGCGGCACCTGCCGGCGGGCTTACAAGGTCATGAGAAATTTGGAAAGAGAAGACCGGCCCGCGTGACGTATGTCAGCGGATAATGCAGCAGATGATGATGGTCTTCGTAGTCATGGCGGCAGCATAGGACGCAGCGCGCCCGAAGGTCCAGAGCAAAAACGACCGGGCGCAACGTCATAGAAAAAGGCGGCCGCAGCCGCCTTCTAAATGATTTCAGATCAATACCTTACAGGCCGATCTTCATTTGATTTCGACGTCGTCCATCGCCTCGACGATCATCAGGTCGCGCTCGGATGCGCCTTTGGCATGGGCCAGCGCCGCCTGATAGTCGTCGGAGTAGTAGCAGGTTTCGGCCGCTTCCAGAGACGGGAACCAAGCGACGACATTGCGCGCGCGGTCATTGCCTTCGAGTTGCACATAGCGCGCGCCACGAGCGAGGAAGCGTCCACCATGTTTCGCGATCGCGGGGCCCGCGCCCTCGGCGTATTTGCCATAGGCCTCGTCGTCGAGCACCTTCACATGGGCGATCCAGAATGCGCCTGCCATTACAATCCCTCCAGAACAGTTTTCACGGCCGCGATGGCCTCATCGGCTTTCGACGGATCGGCCCCGCCGGCTTGCGCCATATCGGGACGACCGCCGCCGCCTTTTCCGCCAAGCGCCTGCGCCGCGGCTTTCACCAGCTCGACCGCGCTGACACGCTCGGTCAGGTCCTTGGTCACGCCAGCCGCCACGGCCGCCTTGCCGCCCGCGTCGGCCACTACGAGGATCACGCCGGAACCGACATTCTCTTTCAGCTCGTCCACGATCCCCGGAAGGTCCTTGCCGGTCACGCCGGCGACAACTTGAGGAACGAACTTCAAGCCGTTGATTTCGCTGACTTCCGGACCACCGGAAGCGCCGCCGCCCATCGCCAGTTCGCGACGCAGCTGCGCGATCTCATTGGCCTGCGCCTTGCGCTCGTCGAGGATCGCCTGCAGACGTCCGAGCAGATCGGCCTCCGAGGTTTTCACCAGCCCTTCGATCTCGCCCAGCAGCTTGTCACGGCGGCGCAGTTCGGCCATCGCGATATCGCCGGTCAGCGCCTCGATCCGACGCACGCCCGACGAGGACGCGCTTTCGCCGGTCAGGACGAAGGTGCCGATATCGCCGGTCCGCTTCACATGAGTGCCCCCGCAAAGCTCGAGCGAATAGACATTCCCGTTCGTGCCTTTGCCGGAATTGGCCAGCTCGCCCATCGAGACGACACGGACCTCACCGCCGTATTTCTCGCCGAACAGCGCCTGCGCGCCCAGATCGCGCGCATCGTCCGGCGTCATGATCCGGGTGTCGACCTGCGTATTTTGGCGAATGAATTCATTCACTTCGCGTTCGATCTTCGCGACTTCCTCGGCCGACAGCGCCTTGTTGTGCGAGAAGTCGAAGCGCAGACGGTCCTCGGCATTGAGCGAGCCGCGTTGAGCCACGTGATCGCCCAACGTGCGGCGCAGCGCCTCGTGCAGCAGGTGCGTGGCCGAGTGGTTCGCGCGGATCGCGCTGCGGCGGGCGTGATCGACTTCGAGCTTCGCGCCCTGCCCCTTGGCGAGCTCGCCCTCGGTGACGCGCGCGAAATGGATGAAGACGCCTGCGACTTTCTTGGTGTCGGTAACTTCGGCTTTACCCGTCTCGGTCACAATCCAACCGCGATCGCCGACCTGACCGCCGCTTTCGGCGTAGAACGGGGTCTGGTTGACCACGATCTGCACTTCGCCGGTCGCTTTGCCGATCTCGGCCCCGTCGGTCACGAGCGCGGTGATCTGACCTTCGGCGGTCTCGGTGTCGTAGCCCAGGAATTCGGTCGCGCCGAGCTTCTCGGACAGGTCGAACCAGATAGCGGCATTGGCCGCCTCGCCGGTCCCGGACCAGCTGGCACGCGCCTTTGCCTTCTGCTCTTCCATCGCGGCGTCGAACCCTTCGGTATCGACCTCGCGCTCACGTTCGCGCAGCGCATCCTGCGTCAGGTCGAGCGGGAAGCCGAACGTGTCATAGAGTTTGAACGCGGTCTCGCCCGGCAGTCTTTTCCCTTCGGGCAGGTCCACAAGCGCCTCGTCGAGCAGCTTGAGCCCGCGATCGAGCGTGGTTTTGAAGCGGGTTTCCTCGCCCAGAAGCGTCTCTTCGATCAGCGCCTGCGCCCGGCCAAGCTCGGGGTAAGCCGCGCCCATCTCGCGGATCAGCGACGGCACGAGACGGTGCATGACCGGATCCTTCGCGCCCAGCAGGTGCGCGTGACGCATCGCGCGGCGCATGATCCGGCGCAGCACGTAGCCGCGCCCGTCCGCCGAGGGCATCACGCCATCCGCGATCAGGAACGAGGTCGAGCGCAAGTGATCCGCGATCACGCGGTGATGCACGTTGCCCGGCCCGTCCGGCGCGCCATCGGTCGCGTTGGCCGAGGCCTCGATCAGGTGGCGCATCAGGTCGGTGTCGTAGTTGTCGTGCTTGCCTTGCAGCAGCGCGCCGATCCGCTCTAGCCCCATGCCGGTGTCGATCGACTGCATGTCGAGCGCGCGCATCGAGCCGTCCTCGAACTGCTCGTTCTGCATGAAAACGAGATTCCAGATCTCGATGAACCGGTCGCCATCTTCCTCGGGCGAGCCGGGCGGGCCGCCCCAGATATGATCGCCGTGATCGAAGAAAATCTCGGTGCAGGGACCGCAGGGACCGGTCGGGCCCATCTGCCAGAAGTTGTCCGAGGTCGGGATGCGGATAATCTTCTCGTCGGGCAGGCCGGCGACCTTCTTCCAGATATTCGCCGCCTCGTCATCGGTGTGATAAACCGTGACCAGCAGCTTATCCTTCGGAATGTCGAAATCCTTGGTCAGCAATTCCCAGGCGAACGGGATCGCGTCTTCCTTGAAATAATCTCCGAAGGAGAAATTCCCGAGCATCTCGAAGAACGTATGGTGGCGCGCGGTGTAGCCGACATTGTCGAGGTCGTTGTGCTTGCCGCCGGCGCGCACGCATTTCTGCGCGGTCGTTGCACGGTTGTACTCGCGCTTTTCCACCCCGGTGAAGCAGTTCTTGAACTGCACCATGCCGGAATTGGTGAACATCAGCGTCGGGTCGTTGCGCGGAACGAGGGGCGAGCTGTCAACGACCCGGTGGTCGTTACGCTCGAAGTAATTAAGGAAAGTGGAGCGGATTTCGTTAAGGCTGGGCATATCGTCCTGTCTCGCCTGATCGGGCATGTCCGGTCCCGTTTAACGCCGCCCTTTCCCCCTGTCCAGCAATCGCAAAAAGGCCGGAAGACGACGCTCCCGGCCTTTGCATGAATTTGCGGTGACGATCAGTCTTCGGTCAGCGCGTCATCTTCGGACAATTTGTCGAATTCGAGCCCGTGGCTGGCGCGAATCTTGTCCTCGATCTCATAGGCGACATCGGGATGTTCGCGCAGGAACGTCTTCGCGTTTTCACGGCCTTGGCCGATGCGTTCGTCCCCGTAGGAATACCAGGCGCCAGCCTTGTCGACGACCCCGGCCTTGACGCCCAGATCAACCAGCTCGCCCATCTTCGAGATGCCCTCGCCATACATGATATCGAACTCGACCTGCTTGAACGGCGGGGCCACCTTGTTCTTCACCACTTTCACGCGGGTCTGGTTGCCCACCACCTCATCGCGATCCTTGATCGAACCGATGCGGCGGATGTCGAGACGCACGGAGGCGTAGAATTTCAGCGCGTTGCCGCCCGACGTCGTCTCCGGCGAGCCGAACATGACGCCGATCTTCATCCGGATCTGGTTAATGAAGATCACCATGCAGTTCGAACGCCCGATCGAGGCGGTCAGCTTGCGCATCGCCTGGCTCATCAGACGGGCCTGCGCGCCCACGGTGTGATCGCCCATATCGCCTTCGATTTCGGCCTTCGGCGTCAGCGCCGCGACCGAGTCGACCACGACGAGGCTGACCGCGCCAGAACGCACCAGCGTGTCGACGATTTCCAGCGCCTGCTCGCCTGCGTCGGGCTGCGAGATCAGCAACTCGTCGAGATCGACGCCAAGCTTGCGTGCATATTGCGGATCGAGCGCGTGTTCAGCGTCGACGAAGGCGCAGACGCCGCCCTTCTTCTGCTCTTCCGCGATCGCGTGCAGCGTCAGCGTCGTCTTGCCCGAGCTTTCCGGCCCATAGATCTCGACGATCCGGCCTTTCGGCAGCCCGCCGATGCCGAGCGCGATATCGAGGCCCAGCGAGCCGGTCGAGGTCGCTTCGATTTCCCGCGCGGGCGTGTCGCCGCCGAGCTTCATGATCGAGCCTTTGCCGAATTGCCGCTCGATCTGCGCCAGCGCCGAGTCGAGCGCCTTTTGCTTGTCTGCCTTGGGAGATTTATCCATATCGAAAAGCTTCGCTACTGCCATTTGTCCGCTTCCTTATTTCACAGCGACGGCTGGTCGGCAATGCGACGCCCTCGCGCGGATGTTCACCTCATGTTCTGACCGCACTATGCGCACGGAACGTGAACATTACAACAAAATTTTCCACAACTCACTGAACCGCCAATTCGGTTAAGAAACGGTTTACCCGCGTGGGCCGAATGATTATCACCGGCGCAGTTAGGAGCTGACCCGCCAAGATGCTGATTTTCTGGAAACAAAAACTCGTCTTCCTCGCCACGCCGAAGGCAGGTTCCTCTGCGGTCGAGACTGCGCTGGAGTCTTTGGCCGACGTCGCACTGACCCGTCCGGCTGTTCTCAAACACGCCTCGGCCCGCGATTTCCAGGATCATCTTGCGCCGTTGCTGTCGTCGAAGACCGAGGCCAGCTTCACCACGGTCGCGCTGATGCGTGAGCCGCTCGACTGGTTGCGGTCGCTCTATCGTTTTCGACTGCGCGATTTGATCGAGGAAAGCGACATTTCTGCCGGCTATTCTTTCGAACAGTTCGCGCGCGACTACATCGAGGACCCGCGCGCAGGGTTCAGCGATGTGCCCAGTCAGGCCGCATTTCTCTGTGATGATGAAGGCACGCCGCTGGTGGACCGGATTTTTCCGTATGAGCGGATCGAGGATTTCGTGCATTTTCTCGAAGATGAGCTCGGCTTCGCCATCACCCTGCCCCGCGTTAACGTCCCCCCGGCGGTCGAGACCGGGCTCGCCCCCGAGACCGAGGCTGCACTGCGGGTCGCGATGCAGGACGATCTTGCGCTTTATGATCGGGTCACCCGCGCCTTATCGTGAGAGCAAGTCCTGCACCGTTGCGGTCAACTCGCTCAGCGAGAAAGGTTTCGGCAGGAAAATCGAATCCGGTACGGGGGACGTTCCGTTTTGGAACACTTCCTCTGCATAGCCCGACATGAAGACCGTGCGCGTGCCCGGCCGCGCCTCGAGCGCGCGGCTGACCCAGCTTGACCCGTCGAGGCCGGGCATGATCACGTCGGTGACGAAGATATCGACCTGCAAATCCGCATCTTCGAGCAGTTCCAGCGCCTCTTCCGCGCTCTCGGCTTCCAGCACGGTGTAGCCGCACAGCTTGAGCGCGCGCGCGCGGCGAAGGCGCGCACCGGGGGCTCATCCTCGACCAGAAGCACGGTCGCCTCGCCGGCAATCACGGGGGTCGCCTTTGTCGCGCACGGCGCGACTTCCGCTTTGGGCATGACGGAAGGCGTCGTGGGGCCATGCGGGGCAGTTCGCGCCTCCGCCGTTGCGTTTTCGGCACTCGACACGTCCGCCTCTTCGGTGGCGGCATAGGCGGGCAAAAGGATCGTGAAACTCGTTCCTGTCCCGATGACGGAATCGCAAAAGATATAACCGCCGGTTTGCTTCACGATGCCATAGGCGGTCGAAAGACCGAGCCCTGTACCCTCGCCGGTGCGTTTGGTGGTGAAGAAGGGCTCGAAAATCTTGCTTAATTTATCGGCCGCGATACCGGTGCCGGTATCGGTGACCTTGATCGCGACATAGTCGCCCTTCGGCACTGCCACGCGGTCGCGCGTGCGGTTTTCGGCAAGGTGCACCGCGTCGGTCTCGATCCGAATCTCGCCCCCGCCGGGCATCGCGTCGCGCGCGTTCACCACGAGGTTCATGATGACCTGTTCGAGTTGCCGCTTGTCCGCGCGCACCCGTCCGGGATCGCTTTCATGCTTGACGCTCAGGACGACCTTTTCGCCAACCAGCCGGTTGAGCAGATGGGTCAGATCGGACAGCGTGTCGTGCAGATCGAGAATCTCCGGCTTCAGCGTCTGCTTGCGCGAGAAGGCAAGCAATTGCCCCACTAGCGCGGCGGCGCGATTGGCATTCTGGCTGATTTGATCGAGATCGGCATAGTCGCCATCGCCCTTGTCGTGGCGCAGCATCAGCAGGTCGCAATGGCCCGAAATCGCGGTGAGCAGGTTATTGAAATCATGCGCAACGCCGCCCGCAAGCTGACCGATCGCCTGCATTTTCTGGCTTTGCACGAATTGCGCCTCGAGCGTCTTGAGCTGCGTCGCGTCGGACAGGACGGCGAGCAGCCCCGCACGCCCGTTTTCCACGATCCGCGAGAGTGTGACCTGAAGAAAGACCTCCTTGTCGCCGCGCCGGGCGCGCAGCACCTCGGGACGGCCATCGGCGCGGCCTGCGAGCGCGTCGTTCACCCAGTCCGAGACCGGACGCCCGAGCCCTTCGAGGAGGTCGGCAAGGCGGGTCTGTGGCTCGATCCCACCAAGGAGGCCACGCGCGGCACGATTGGCCGCGCGCACCCGACCATGGGCCGACAGGCGCAGCATAGCGACGGGCAGCGCCTCGAAGTTCGCGCCTTCTTCGGCAGAGCGCGGCCCACCGATCGGCAGCAGATAAACCTCGGATCGGCCGCCCACGCCTTCAAGCTGGGCCACGACCGCGGTGACGGGGCCGTCCTCTCCCTTGATCTCGTGCTCTTCGCCCGAGCGCAGCGGCAGATCGGTGAAAATACGGTCGAGGGAGCGCACCCGCTCCCCCACGAGCCGCCGCAACGCCTCGTTCATGAACAGGATCGTGCCGCCATTGGAGACGGTGAGCATTGGCAAGCTGATCGTTTCCGCGCCGCGCCCGCCAATCGCCCGTTCGGCCATATCTTCGAGCCGCCAGAGAAAATCGCCCGAGCCGATACGGTGAACAGAGAGCCGCAGATGGCCCCGCCGGGTCACGAGATCCTCGCGCGCGGCCCCCGTCGCCTCCGCCTTGCTTTGCAGGCGTCGCAGCACCGCGCCGGGATCGGCGAAAAGCTCCGCCAAGGTTCGCGCCAGCCCCTGCCCGCCGCGCGAGCCGAAACGGTCCACGGCAGCCCGGTTCTGATAGCCGATCTCGCCCTCGGGGTCGGTGGTGAAGCTGGGGGCTGCGTCATGGGCGATGAAATTCGCGAGCGTTTCCTGCTGCCGCGCGCGCCGCCTGCGGTCCTGCGCCAAGGCCAGTCGCAGCCAAGCGGCCGTGATCACGAGCGTCCCCGCGACAGAGAACATCGCCCAGGTCACCACCTCATCGGGCATCACGAAGGCAATCGCCGCCGCGATTCCCGCTGCAAGCAGCAAATAGACCGCACCCGGCGCCAGCGCCGCCATCGTCTTCGAGAGTGGCTGCAGCATCAATTCGTTCCGCCCCACGCTCGCCTCCCTGCCTGACAGATCGGCCCCATAGCGCGGTAAAATAATTAAAACCCAATTAACGCGACTAGACTTTCAACTGACGATTGAGTCAATCACGGAGCCGTGAACCGGGCGACAAAAGTGGCAGAAAAATCAGAGCTGGAGCTGGGCGACGAAAAACCCGTCGCCACCGGAGAGCGGCGTGAATTGCCGCTGCGACACGAGCTCGCAGCCGTGACGCGTCACGAAATCGGCGATCTGCGCGCCATTCTCGACCGAGAGAAGCGAGCACGTCATGTAGACCAGACGTCCGCCGGGGGCGACGAGGTCGCGGGCGGCGTCGAGAATTTCGCTCTGCAGGGCCACGAGTTCGGCCAGTCGCGCAGCGCTCAGACGCCATTTCGCATCCGGCGTGCGGCGCCAGGTTCCCGAGCCCGAACAGGGCGCATCGACCAAGACGAGGTCATAGCCCGTCCCCGGATCGCCCGGCGCGCGCATGGCCACTTTCGTCCCGGCGCGTTTCGCGCGGGTGGGCAAGTCACGCATCCGCCCCGCATCAATGTCATGCGCGGTGATCTGCGCCTCGGGACAGGCTGCGGCCAGCGCCAGCGCCTTGCCCCCGCCACCCGCGCAATAGTCGAGCACGCGCTGACCCGCCGCGATCGGGACAGAGGCGATGGCCGCTTGCGACGCCGCATCCTGCAACTCCACCAGACCGTTCGTGTAAGCCTCAGCCTGCTGAATGCGTCGCGCACCTTCGCCAAGCTCCAGCGCGGTCTCTGCGAGCGGATGCGGGAACGCCTCGATCCCGTCCTTGGCGAGCGCCGCGATCGCCTTGGCGCGATCTGTTTTCGCAAGATTGACGCGCAAGAAGACCGGCGCCCGGGCGCGCATCGCCTCGGAAATGGCGTTGAAGTCGGGCTCGAGATCGGCGGCAAGCTGGTCGCGCAGCCAATCGGGCCAGTCCAGTTGCGCAATAGCCTCGGGCAAAGGCTCGGACAGGGCCGCGCGCTCCTCGTCGGAGAGAGGATCAGGCGCAAAGCCCTCGCCTCTGAAGACCGTTGCGGGATCGGTGCCCTGCAAACGGAGCAGCCCGGCGACCAAGGCGCGTCCCTGCGCCCCGCCCCCGGCAAGCGCGGCACTCGCCTTGCAGCGCAACACATCGAAGACGTGATCGCGGATCGCCGCGCGGTCCTTGGAGCCCGCGAACCTGTGGCCGCGCGCCCAGTTGGTCAGCGCACGCTCCGCCACCTCGCCCGTTTGGATGCGGTCGAGAATATCGATGGCGGCGGCATAGCGCGCGGCGGGCGTCATGGGCGGGCTCCGAATTAAGCTGTGGTCTGGGGGCGTTGTAGGCGGCGGCGGGGACCGGCGCAACGTCGCGCTGCAAAGACCGCAGCCCTAAGCATCGCGCGCCCAAATGTGTCGATTCCGATCAATTTCTGCCCCATTTTCGCAATTTCGCCATATTTACGCCGCGGTAGTTTCGCTTTTTGCAACTGGAGATAGTTAATCAACCGTTTTCAACCATGGGGCGTCCTGTCTTGAAGCGTTTAAAGAGTTTCTTCTCCGCCGAAGACGGCGCCACAACGATCGAAGCATTGCTCTGGCTGCCGTTGTTTATCGGGATGCTCGCCGCGACCGTCGACGTTTCCCTCATCTTCAACGCCCAATCGCGGATCCTCGGTATCGTGCAGGATGTAGATCGCGCCTACTCGGTCGGGCGGTTCGAGAATGACGAGGACACGATGGCGCGCCTGCGCGCCCTGCTCCCCTATGACGAGACCACCTACACGGTCGACACGCAAGTCACCGACGGGATCATCGAGACCCGCGTGACGATCCCGATGTCCGAACTCGTCGCCACAGGTCTTTTCACCAGAGTTCTCAACATGGACCTCACGGTCCACGACTACCGCTACATGGAGTCCTGACATGAACCGCGTAACGATTACCGATTTTACCGCTGAAGAAGATGGCGTGATCACCCAGCTTTCGCTGTTCTGGACGATCCTGTTCCTCGCTGTCGGCAGTCTCGCGCTCGACGTCTCGAACGGCTATCGCAATCGGGTGGTGATGCAGGACGCGGCCGATGCAGCGGCGCTCGGTGCGATGTATCTCTCCTCTGACCCGCTGATCACCAAAGACGAGGCGAAGACCCGTGCGGCCCAGCTGGCCCACTCCAACCTCGCCTCCGATGACGGGACTTCGGTGATCACCAAAGACGACGTGACCTTCGGTTATTACGACGCGACCAATCACCGCTTCGTCACGGATTACGCCGAAGACCTCGATCTGAGCCCGGCCGTCCGCGTGATGGCCCATCGCACGACCGAGCGCGCGAACGCCGCACCCACCTTCTTCGGCAAGGTGATCGGTCAGGACGGTTGGCAAATCAACACCGGCGCCGTGGCCGAAGCCTATCAGCCCGCCTGCCTCACCGAAGGTTTGGCCGCGAAAGGCGTGATCGACCTGCAATCGGGCAACAGCTTCGCTTCGGGCTTCTGCCTCTATGCGGCGCAATATGTTTCGCTCAATCAGAACAACCTCTTCGAGAGCGGCGCGATCGTGTCGATGCCCGACACCAGCAAGCTCGACATCCCCGCCTCGGGGTTCAAGCAGAATGACGGGCTGCAAGAAGCGCTGCGCACCTCGTTCTACAAGCTGCGCGTCATCGATCGCATTCCCAAGATCATCGAGTCGATGCGGGACGGCACCGGCTATCTGCCCGCCTACATCACCAACAAGAGCCCGACCGTGCTGACCGGCACCAAGCTCGACACCACCGACTTCGAACCCGGCAATCTTTATGTGCTCAACTGTAATTCGAGCGTGACGATCTCGGTCCCGAATAAAGTCGACGACACCGTGACGACCGATCCCGCCGTGATCTCGGAAGTCGCTGTAATCGCGGATTGCCCGGTGAAATTCGGCAATGGCGTTGCACTCGAAAACGCGATCTTCGCGAACACCTCGACCGATGATCGCAGCTTCTCGGCTCCGCAGGGGCTGCGCATTGGGCGCGATGACAATTGCGCCCCTGACGGCGGCGCGAAGCTGATCACCATGGGCGGTGTCTCCTCGGCAGCGAAAATCTCCTTCTTCGGCGGCCAGATCCTCGCGGTGAAGGATGTGAGCTTCTCGGCACAGGCCGAGGGGATCGAAGGTGTCGCGATCGTCTCCGGCGGCAAGATCGACGGCACCTCGAACTCGCGCTTCGGTCATTGCGATACCGGGATGGAAGGCAATATCGAGATGAGCTACTTCCGGCTGCGGATGTAACCGGTTTGCGGCGGGTCGCCAGACGCACAAAGCGCGATTGAAACGATCCGCCCAAGATGGGATAGGAGAGGTTACGTTTTCGCCGCTCCTGTCTCACCCGCTCCGAGGTCGCCATGCAAGATCGCGCCGCTTCCGCGCAACCGCACTCCCTGCCGCGCGTCGTCGCAATCGGGTTCAACAAATGCGGCACGCGCTCGCTGGCCGAGCTGTTTCGCGCAGCAGACCACCCCACCGTTCACCACAAGATCCGCGAAGGCCGCCCCGTGCCGCGCCGCATCGGCCGGGTGATGCGCGAGAACCTCGCCGCCGGGCGAAAGGTCTTTGCCAGCGCCGAGGATTTCACCTTCTATTGCGACCTGATCTACAGCGACGGCACCGTGACCTGGGAAGGTGCCACCGCCTTCCGCGAAATCCTGCGCGATTATCCCGACACGATCCTGCTTCTGAACTTCCGCGACCGCGAAGGCTGGATCGCGTCGCGTCTCAAGCATGGCCATGGTGAGTTTGCCAAGCGCGAACTGGCGGCGCGGGGGCTGACCGATCTCGAGGTGCTCAAGGATCAATGGCGCGCGGAATGGGATGCGCATCTGGCCGATGTGCGCGCCTATATGGCCGACAAGCCGGATCAATACGTGGAATTCGATCTCGACAATGACAGCGCCGACGACCTTGCGGCCCGCCTGCCCGCCTATGGGCTCGATGCGGCCGATTTGCAGGATATCGGGCGCACGCGCGGCAAGAAGATGCATCCGCTCAAGCGCTTGGCGAAAAAGCTCAACGCCCATCTGCGGCCGCGCTTCTTCCGCTGACCGCTCCGATCCGCGATTGCACGGCCCCGCCCGCTGGGGCTATTGAGGGCGCGTAACTCAAAAAGGTGTCGCATGAAGAAACAGATCATCTGTATCCGCTGGGGCGAGAAATACGGCGTCGATTACGTCAACCGCCTCTACGGAATGGTCGCGCGCCATGTGACGCCGCCCTTCGATTTCTACTGCTTCACCGACACGTTCGAAGGACTCGATCCCGGCATCACCGCGATGCCGCTGCCCGAGCTCGATTGCGACATGCCCAATGTGCGTCAGGGCATCTGGGGCAAGTCCCGGCTGTGGCGCTCCGATCTGGGCGGGCTGTCCGGGCCGGTGCTGTTTCTCGACCTCGACGTGGTCGTGACCGGCAATCTCGATGCGATGTTCGAATATGGCGACCCCGACGACGTGATCCTGACCCGCAACCCGAACACCCCGTTCGAACGGCTGGGCCAGACCTCGCTCTACCGTTTCCCGATCGGCAAGCTGGCGCCGCTGCGCGAGGAATTCCTCGCCGATCCGCAGGGCACGGCGGAGAAATACGTGTTCGAGCAGCGCTTCGTGACACGGCGCACGCCGGGTGGCGTGAAGTTCTGGCCGAAGGGCTGGGTTGCGACCTTCAAGTGGCATTGCATCCGGCAATTCCCGATCAACTTCTTCGCGCCGCCGAAACTGCCGAAGGATGCGAAAGTCGTGATCTTCCCCGGCGGGTTGAACCCGATCGACGCGATCGAGGGGCGCTGGAACAGCCGCTCAACCCATATGGCGCCGATGGAGCATGTGAAGGCGGGCCTGCGCGGCGACCGTGACGGATCGATGCTGCGCCACCTGCGCCACTTCCTCTGGCCCACGAAATGGGTCGAGGAGAACTGGCGCAAGGATCCTTAACCGGTGATCCCAAGGCGCGCGGCCAGATCGCGGGCGCGCGTATCCTCGACCGTGTCGGCCTCGACGCTGTTCACGGTGCGCATCACCTTGCGCCGATAAGCCTCGCGCTTGGCCACAAGGTTCGGCCCGCGCGCGATCTTGGCCTCCAGATCGGCTTTCGAGCGCGTGTAATAGTGGTTCAGCTGCACGGCGGCGGTGGAGTAGAACTCCGGCTTGTCGCGCGCGCTCATGCCGGACTTCATCCCCGCGTCGTTCCACGTCGCCTGCCCGCCCTCGGTCTCCATCGAATGAACGCGCAGCGCCGTCAGGCGGCACGGATCGACGAGCATCTTGAACGCCCGCAGCCCCGGCGCGTCGCCCATCGGATCGCGCGCACGGGTGGTGAAATTGGCGAGCATCCCGCCCTCGGGCGTCGTCTCATGGCCGGAGAAGCCGAACATGTGCCACGGCAGCGAGACATTCGGGATATCGCCCAGAGGCGCAAGTGCGGCGTTCAGATCATCGCCCGCCGTGGGGATCAGGAATTCGTCCACGTCGATGAAAGCCATCCAGCGCACGTCACTCCCAAAATTCCCAGCCGCGTGGGCATAGGCGAGCACCTGATTGTGGATTTCGCGCCCCAGCCGGATATCGCTGAGCCGCTGCGCCCAGGGAATGATCGTGAGCGCCTCGGGCGGTAGCGCGCCTTGCAGCACCGCGCGGGTCTCATCCGTGCTGGCATCGTCGTAGATCACGAAATGCCGCACGCCCGCAGCATGGTGAAACCGCGCCCATTCGCCGATGAACCGCGCCTCGTTGCGCACGATCGTGGCGATGGCGATGCCGTGACGGTCCGGACGCGGCTCGGGCGTGGTGATCCCGAGCTTCGAGATTTTCGCCCGGCCCAGCAGTTTTCGCAGCATTCGCGCCTCCCGTCCGAGTCACGAACGGGACGCCCCCGCTCAGTCGTCGGATTTGTAGCTGTAGCGGTAGTTATAATGATATTGGTAATGGCCGCCATAGCGCTCACTCGCCTCGGCCTTGAAGCCGTTGAGGACCGCACCGGTGATTGAGGTGCCCGCCGCCTCGAAGCTAGCCTGCACCGCGCGCACCGCGCCCTGCATCGTCTCGAGATGGCGCGCAACCGCGATACTCGCCCCGACCGAGCGCCCGATCACCACCGGATCGGTCACGGCCAGCGCGGGCGGCGCGTCGACGATGATCAGATCGAATTCGCTGTCGAGTTGGCGCAGCATGGTCCCGAACTCGGCCCGCATCAGCAGTTCCGACGGGTTCGGCGGGTAACGGCCCGAAGTGATAACCTTCAGCCCCTCGACCGGCCCGTCGCGCATCACCTCGGCCAGCGATTTTTCATGGCCGAGATAGTCGGACAGGCCTTCAGCCGTTTTCGGCAGATGCAGGAAGCGCGCGAGGTAACCTTTGCGCATATCCGCATCGATCACGCAGACCCGCTGCCCCGCCTGCGCCGCGACCACGGCGAGGTTGATCGACATGAAGGTCTTGCCGACGCCAGGCGCGGCGGAGGTGATCTGAATCGAATTGGTCTGCGCATCCAGCAGCCCGAAATGCAGCGAGGTCCGCAAGGAACGCAGCGCCTCGGTCGCGACCGCCTCGGGATGTTCGAGCGCGAAGATCGGCAGATCGCCCTTGCGGTTGCGCAGATCGGCGGCTTCCTGTGCGAAAGGCACGGTTGCGAAGACCGGGAGGCCGAGCGCCTCGATCTCTTCGGCGCCCTTGATCCCCCGGCGCAGCGCGCGACGGACCAGCACGATGGCCGCGCCGATGATCAGGCCGAGGATCGCCGCGAGGGCCACGATCCGCGATTTGCGCGGCGCGACCGGGAGGGTGCTCGCATAGGCTTTGTCGATCACGCGGACCGAGCCCACCGTCGAGGCGCGCACGACCTTCAGTTCCTGCGAACGGTTCAGCAGCTGGGTGTAGACCTGCTGCGCCACTTCGAGATTGCGCTGCAGGTTGAAGATGTCCTTCTGCGTCTCCGGCAAACCTTGGGTCGCCTTCTTCGCCTGATCCAGCTGCGCCTGCAGCTCTTTGCGGTTCTGCAGCAGCGCCTGATAGGCCGGGTGATTGACCGTGTACTGGTTCTTCAGCTCCGCCTCTTTCAGATCAAGCGCGGAGAGTTCGCCTTCGATCTTGGTGACGCGTTCCAGCAGGGCCTGCGTCTCGTATTTGACGTCGACCGATTTTTGCTTCTGACGATAGGCATTCAGCGCCTGCTCCGCGTCGGACACGTTCTGGCGGGCGTCGGGAAGCTGCTTCTCGATAAAATCGAGGCTGTTCTCGGCGGAGGCCGAATTGCGCTCGATATTCTGCTCCACGAAGGAGGTCGCGATCGCATTCAGGATCGCTTCGGCCCGCTGGCGATCGGAGTCCTGATACGAGGTCTGAAGGATGTTCGAGCCGCGCGGGCTTTCGGAGACCGAGAAATTCGCCTTCATCGTCTTGATCGCAGCGTTGAGCGATTGCCGCCCGACGTAGAATTCCCGCCCGGCCGGGGCATCCATCGACGCCACGGCCAAGGTGAAATCGCCATCACGCGCCGTGATCTCATGACCCACCGTGCCAGCGAGATCGGTTCCGTCCGGCAGAGTCACTTCGTAGCTATCCGCACCGGTGACGCGCAGGTCGATCATCTCGCCCAGCCATTGCTCCGGCACCTTCATGCGCCCGATCTGAAGGCTCTCATTCCCCCATTGATACTGATCGAGCAGTCCCGGATCCGGCAAATGCAGATTGGTCGGCAGCAGTCCGATCACCGGCAAGCGCCGCGGGATCACGAAATTCTGCAAATTGAGCTTGTTGGCCGCCTCCCCCAGAACGAGCCGCGAGGACATGATCGCGATCTGGGTTTCCGCCTCCGATTTGCCGCCACCGTCGCTGCCGAGAATATCCTGCATCGAGGTCGGCAGCGCGGCCAGCGCGTTTTGCGATTGCTCGAGCTGCAGAAGCCCGGTGGCCTGGTATATCACCGGTTTGCGCAGCGCGACAAAGGCACCGAGGCTCACGGCGATGACGAAAGCCAGCGCGATCCATTTCCAGCCCGCCAGAAGCGCGCCGGCCAGCGCCATCAGGTCGATCTCGTCATCCTCGACTTCAGGCTGCGCGGCGTGTTTCTGCGTCATTTCGGAAATTTGCTTCATCTGTCCCGTTCAAACTCTCAAATGCTTATTCAAAACCGCGCCTATGCCGCCGTGACGCGGATCACCGTTTCGGTGCGAGCCGCGAGACCCATGCCTCGCTCGCCGCGGAAATCTCGGTGAAGGCCTTGCGATGGGCGTCGATCGGTTCCCGGTACGGGTCGGCGATCCCCTTGCCCCCCATCCACTGATCGAACAGCATCACCCGCCCGCCCAGTTGCGGCGCGCGGCGAGAGATCTCGCGCTTGTGGCCCGCCTCCATCACGAGGATCAATTCGTGCTCGGCGCCGATCTCGGCGGTGAACTGGCGCGCGACATGACCGTCGAGGCTCAGCCCGTGTTCCGCCGCGACTTCGCTCATGGTCTTGTCCGCGTTCGCGCCAACAACCGCGCCGATGCCCGCCGAGCTGACCTTGCAGTCCGGCAGGGCCGCGGCCAGAAGCCGTTCGCCCACCGGGGAGCGGCAAATATTGCCGACGCAGACGACGAGGATGGATCCGACTTTCGCCATGGATCAGTTCGCGAGCGCGGAGGCCGCGCGCGCCGTGCTCAGCGTCGGAAGAATGTTGGAGACGACGCGGTTCCATTTCGCGACCGGTGCGGTCGTGACATAGACGACGTCCTGCGGATGCAGGAAGAATTTCGTGCCGACCACGTAGGCCGCCGCGCTCGACGTATCGAGCTGGAACACGATCACTCCGCTCGGGCTGTCGCGGAACACGAAAACCCCGCGCGCATCGGCCTGATTGGTGTTCAGCCCGCCGACAGAGGTGACGGCTTCGGTGAGGCTCACGTCATCCTTGGTCAAGTCGATCGGGCCGGGTTTCACCAACTGCCCCAGGAGATAGGCTTCGAGCTTCGTCGCGCGCTGCACCGAGACGACATCGCCATTGCGCAGCACGGGGTTGTTCGAGGCGATGCCCTGGTTGAGGAAGGCTTGCAGATCGACCGCGTAGCTCCGCCCGCCACGACGAACGAGCACTTGGCGCGCATCGGCCGTCTCATTCAGGCCGCCCGCCTCGTTGATCGCATCAAGCAGCGTAAGCGACTTGGAGGTCAGCGGGATCCGAGCAGGCTTGCCCACCTCGCCGGTGACGGAGACGGTCTGCGAGTTGTAGCCCACGACGCGCACCGATACCTGCGGCGAGGGAATGAATTCCTTCAGCTGGCGCGAGAGATCGGCGCGCACCTGCTCCGGCGTGCGGCCCGCGGCGCGCACATTGCCGACATAGGGATAGTAGAAGGTGCCGTCCGAATTGACGCGCAGACCACCCTCGGCGGGCGTCCGGGTCGAGCCCGCGGGCGAGGTCAGCTCGGGATGCTCATAAACCACGATATCAAGCAGGTCGCCCGGCCCGATCCGGTAGTTCCAGTAGTCGCTCGAGGGCAGCGTCGTGCGTCCGCCGCTCAGATCGGACGGTGCGCCGAAGGTGGCCACATTGGCGAGGCTGAGCCGAACGATCGCGACATCGCCCGCCGCCGGATCCTCGACGGAACTGACATTGCGGGTGTTGACCGGGAAATTTGTGGTCGAGGTGTCGCAGGAGGCCAAAAAGAGCAACGCGCAAAGCGCCGCGAAAATCCTCGTCATTGCCCCCATCGTGCCCTCCTGAGCCTCGTTACCTATGCCTGTCACCCATTCCTCGGCCAAGGGACCTGAGACGGGCTTCATCTAGCGCCTCTGAATAGAGAAGCTGTCGCTGTTTTCAACCGCCCATTCATACTTCGGCATGAATCGCCCGCCAAACCGTTCAACCTTGTGGCGAGCAGCGCACAGCGTGAAACCGGATTGATTTCATCGCGTTCGTGACACCGTTCAGGCGACGCCACGTCACCCCGGACCTCACGTAGAGGTGATGAGGCGTTGTCGCGAATACTCGCCTAAGGCGTGTGAAAGGACGTTGACCCCCGGGAACAAAGTTAAGTATCTCTCTATCGACGGTATTCGTACGATTTTCATTATTTTTCACTCTATCGCGTTAGCAAAATATTAAGATTTGCCGCCGCGATAATGATTTTTATTGCCGGGGGGCAGTGTATGATTGGTCTTGAGTATGTTGTGACAGCTTTTGTTGCGTCGCTGTTAATGGCGGTCCTGATCGTTGCGACCAAGAGCTTTCACGGCAAACTCACGCTCGACGGCGATCATGGTGTCCAGAAAATCCACGCAGCTCCAACTCCACGCATCGGGGGCTTTGCGCTCCTCGCAGGCGCGTTGGCTGCGGGTCTGACGCTCGATGCGCAGACGCAGGCGCTCTGGTGGACGATCTGTCTTTGCGCCATTCCCGCCTTCGGCTCCGGCGCGATCGAGGACATCACCAAGAAAGTCTCCGCCAAGTGGCGCCTGATCGCCACCGTGTGCGCCGGGCTGATCTTCTGCCTCGTATCCGGCTATCATATTCATCGCTCGGATATTCCCGGCCTCGACTACGTGCTGCTCCACTACCCGGCCTTCGGCATCGCGCTCAGCGCCATCGCGATCGGCGGGATCGCCAATTCGCTCAACATCATCGATGGCGTGAACGGGCTCGCTTCCGGCTCCGCGATCATTGTTTTCTCGGCCTTCGCGGTAATCGCCGGGCAGACCAATGACGGACCGATCCTCGCGATTTGTCTGCTGATGATCGGCTCGATTGCTGGATTCTTTGTGATGAATTTCCCCTCCGGCAAGCTGTTTTACGGCGATGCCGGGGCCTATGCGACGGGGTTCGTGCTGGCGGTGATCGGTATTGTCCTTCCCGCCCGAAATCATGAGATTTCCCCGCTGATCGCCGTACTCGCACTCGCCTATCCGTGGATCGAAACCGTGGTCTCGATCCGGCGTCGCATGAAGCGGGACGGCACGCATCCTGGGGCTGCGGACCGCCTGCATCTCCACAGCCTCGTCTATCGCAGCCGCGCGAAACGAATCGCCGAGTCGCTCGGACGCCCGGAGATGCGCAATCCGATCACCTCGGTTGTGCTCTGGTCGCTCAGCTTGATCGCATGTTCCATCACTGTGCTCAGCGCGACCTCACCCGCAGCCCTCGGTGCAGGCGTGGGCGTGGTCTTCGTCTGCTACATGCTGATCTACCGCCGCGTCGCGCTTGGCAGCAAATTGCGTCGCGCGATGGCCACTTCCCGCCGTGAACGGGTAAAAATCTAACGCAAATAGGCCCTTATCGACTCGGGCCTCAAAGTGGCGCAGCGTGTCTGCGTGTATCTTTTCAGGTGGCGCCGAGCGCTGATTGGCGCAATGAGTCTTACCTATCCTGCGCGGATCGGCGCTCGTCACCACCTCGCCGGGGCCGTAGCCGGCCCAAGCGGTCCCTACCTAGCCACCTCGCGATACGGCGCTTCGTCCTGCATCGGTGCGACACTCTCGCAGAGCATCATCCACACCAGAGCCGCTAGAGGAAAAATTGCGAGTCCCGTAAGCATCGCGTGAATCCCCATTCACCTCATACCCGTCACAAATATGTCATATCACAGGATGCGCGAATCGGCATGAAATAAAGTTGCTGGAGCCGCTGTCCATTTGGACAGTTTCTCTGGCCTGACTTAGGTTTAGCCCGAATCAAAAAGGCCCCGCAGATGCGGGGCCCTTCTTATTCTCGGCTCGAACGGATCAGTTCGTGCCGTTGGTCCCGTTGGTACCACTGGTACCGCCGCCGCTGCCCATCGCAGCTGCTGCAAGGCCGACACCAATGATCACCGCTGCGACCGGGGTGGCGCCGCTAAGAGTGCTCTTCGTCGCCTTGGGCGTGCAAGTCACAGCGACGTTCCCGTCCGCGTTGTAAACGGCATCGGAAACGGCCGTTTCACAAACGTTATTGGCTTTTGCCCAAGCGACGAGCGCGTCATGGCTGAGATTGGCCGGCGCTTGCAGATCCTGGGCCGCACCCGGAAGGGCGCCAGCGAGAGTAGCTGCCACTGCAATGGCACCGGTAAAGAACTTCGTCATCGAAACCTCCGATTAGGTTGGGATAGGTAAGACGTGATAATCTTATATTAATCTTTTGGTGAACCATAGGGTTAATTAATCCCGAACGGTTCAACCGGCTTAGTTGAGCACACCAATCGCGATCTGCCCGACAGTTGGGGAAACCCATTGCCGCCCGGCTTGGATCCGTCCCTTTTCATCGGTCCAATAAATATTGGTGACGGTCATTTTCGGATTGCTGCATTTTTCTTCGTGACGCAGCAAATTCTGCCCCGCGAGGGTTTCGTTTCCGGCTGTCGTCATTTCGCAGCCAAGCAGGACATAATCGGAATGGTTCTCCGCCGTGAGGAAGCGGTAGGTCCGGCGATAGGCGCCGATCTTCGTCCCGCGAAGGGCGGCGAGCGTCGGTCCGGAATCCGCGGCCATCAGATCATCGCCTAAACCTCTGGTTGCAACCACCACGCCACGATCCACGGACACCGTGATGTCGTCATCCGTGCGCCAGGTCTCGACCGTGCCGTTACGCCCAGCCAGAGACAGGACCGCATTCGCATCGCGCGACGGGATGACCACTTCGAGCC
Source organism: Thioclava sp. JE_KL1 (assembly GCF_009296265.1). Classification (GTDB taxonomy): domain Bacteria; phylum Pseudomonadota; class Alphaproteobacteria; order Rhodobacterales; family Rhodobacteraceae; genus Thioclava. The sequence goes on along the minus strand of NZ_WBJS01000009.1, from coordinate 71,312 downwards.
CGCGCGCGGGAGCGGTCTGCGTCACAACCTTCACGCCGACGCCCTCGCCTTGAGCTGTAGCAGTCGGCGCAGTCGCGCCCTGCCCCGCGGAACGGCTGCCCGAGAGCGTCACGGTATTGCTCAGATTTTCGAGCTGCGCACAGCCCCCCAGCGCCAGCAGCGCCGCACCGTAAACGAGTGATCTCATCGCCAGAACCGCTCCCAATTGCCGTCAAAGGAGGCGGGCTGATCCTCGCGCACCATCCCGTAAAGCCGGTTGGACACACCCAGCCGCGCCCCGCCATCGCGCACGATCGGCTGAATCACGGTCGAATAACGTTGCTTCGTCGTTTGACCCGTCGCCCAGTGCAGCGGGATCGTGATCATGAAGCCCTTGTCGAAGGAGCCCTCGCCGAAATCTGCCGAGGACACATCGGTCTTCGTCGCATAGACGCCGACCTTCCAGCCATTGTCGAAAACGCGCGAGAAGCTCAGCGTCGCCCCCCAGTCGCCCGCGAGATACCGGCCCACATCGAGCTGCGTATAGAACTGGTCGGTGAACTGGTAATAGGCCGACAGATGGCCCGTCGTGACCTCGTAATCGCGCAGATCGAAACGCTGGTCATAGCCGCGCTGGCGCACCCGGTTGAGCTCAGCCCCGAGCGCGAGACGGCTGTGCTCGGGCGCCCAGAGCAGCTCGGTCGAGACGCCCGCGAACATCGGCTCCAGATAGCCCGCAGTCACACGCCCGAAGAGATCGCGACCGGGACGGAAGAAATAGGCCCCCGTCAGTTCGGGAACCGTGGGGCCGGAATTCTTGTAATAGAGCCACGCATCCGAGCGCACATGCGGCAGCACCGAATCCGAGGGCCGGTTCGCCTGATTGAGATTGCCGATCACCTTCTGGTTCACGCGCCCGGACAGCAGCAGGCCCGGTGCGATCTCGTATTGCGCATTGACGCTGACACCCAGATCGGCGCGCATCGGATCGTCGGGATCGAACAGGCCCGGGCGCAGATACGGCCCGACATTCCACGAAAAGCGGGGATAGGTCCCGGGCGCAACCGGAAGGTGAGCGGGCGCCCCATCGATCTGCGCATGGGCCCGCATCAGCTCGCCGCCGACCGGGTGAAATTCATAGGCCTCGAGATCGTCACGGCGGATCGTCGTGGTTGAGACGGGCTGCGAGTTTTCCGACAGGGTGATCGCGAAGCGGTCGACGCTCGCCGGGGCCTGCGCGCTCAGCACGCGGGCGGCGCGGCCGATCGCCTCGGGCGGCGCGTTGTAGCGATCGTTACGGATCTGGATCGCGAGGGTGGAGCCGCTGAGCTTCGCGCCTTCCAGCACGAGGCCTTGCTGCGCCAAGCCCGGGCGGAGCTTCGCCGCGAGATAGGCCGGATCGTTCGTCCAGCTTTGCGCCGCCTCGACGCCGGCCCGCGGCACGACCGGCGGCGGCGCGTCATTGAGCCCGCTCGGATGGGCGTTGTGTTTGGGGTTCAGCGCATAGCTCAACTGCACGCTCAGATCGGTGCCGTAGAGATAACCCGCCGTGATCGAGGCGTTGTCGCTGAGCTTGTATTGCGCGGCGATATTGATCGGAGATTTGCGATCGAAGGTCGGGCCGTCCTCGCGGGTATAGGCGTCGGAGGAATATTCCGCCATCAGACGCAGCCGATCGCTCGCCTGCCATTCGACGCCCGCAAACAGCGCCGCATCCCCGGTAAACCATTGCTGCGGCTGGAAAGTCCCGCCCTGCGCCCCAGTGCGTTCGCCGCGTGTCTTGAAGTGATCGCCCAGCACGCCCAGCGGGTTGTCGAACCCGCCGTTCGACCCGAGCCGCCCCCAGCCGATCCCCGCCGTCGCGCGCAGTTTCGGCGTGACCGACTTGGTCGCCACGACGTATTCGCCGGAATAGACACCGGTGCCAGTCATGTCGTTGATGCCAATGGCCATCGCGGGCCGAAGGCGGCCCTCGTCGAGGAAACGATACTGGATCGAGAAGCTGCGGTCGTAGAGCGTATCGCCGCCCATGTAGTTCTTGATCGTCGAATATCGGAAGCCTGCCGACAGGCGCGGTGTGATCTGGAACGCGGCCGAGACGCGGGTTTGTCCTGCGAAGGTGAAGACGTTGAAGCCCAGTTCCGCATCCTCGCGGCTACCGGCGACGGGCATGTCGATCAGACCGGGGATGCCATAGCTGTTATAGCCCCACGCGCGGTCGGCCGACTGCGCGCAGGCGGGACCAAACCCGAACCCTGCAAGCGCACTGCTCGCCATCGCGAGGAAGAGAAAACGAGAGCGGTAGGGGCGCACCAACATATGTGTAGAAATCCGGCTCGGTCACAATCAATTGGAGACCTAGCAGAGAGTCGTACTCCTCCGAAACGCGAATTCACGCTTTCTTAAGGAGCTGTCGCAGATTTGCACGGAGTGGTGGCGGCACACCGCCGAGTTGGCCGTTATTCGCCGGCCAAACGCATGTAGACGTCTTCGTAGCGGATGATGTCATCCTCGCCCAGATAGGCGCCGGTCTGCACCTCGATCAGCACCATCGGCAGCTTCCCGGGGTTTTCGAGCCGATGCGTCTCGCCGATCGGGATGTAGACGGATTCGTTTTCCGTCACGAGGCGGGTCTCGGTTCCCAGTGTCACCAGCGCGGTGCCTTGCACGACGATCCAATGCTCCGCCCGGTGGTGATGGCTTTGCAGGCTGAGCGCCGCGCCGGGCTTGACCGTGATCCGCTTCACCTGAAAACGATCACTGAGCACAAGGCGTTCGAACCAGCCCCAGGGCCTGTGATCGCGTGGAAAATCCGTGGCTTGCGCGGCGTTTCGCGCCTTGAGCGCGCTGACCGCCGCCTTTACATCCTGCGCCCGCGAGCGATGCGCGACAAGCACTGCATCGGGCATCGCCACCGCGATTACGTCCTCAAGCCCGATCCCGACAATCTCGATACGCGGATCTTCGGAGCGCAGCAGGCTGTCGCGACAGTCAATCGCCGTCGCAGGCCCCGAGAGCGTCATCCCATCCGGGCGTGTCCCCGGATTCGCACGGCGCACCGCTTCCCAGTCGCCAAGATCGGACCAGCGCGCCTGCACCGGCATGGCGGAGACAGTCTCTGCCCGCTCCATGATCGCGTAATCGATAGAGATGTCGGGGGCGTCGCTCCATGCCTCCGGATCGAGGCGTAGAAACCCAAGATCGGTGCGCGCCGCGGCAAGGGCCACTTCAACCGGAGCGAGAACCGTCGGCGCATGAGTTTGGGCTGCGGCGAGAATTGCGCCTGCCGAAAACAGGAACACCCCGGCATTCCACAGGTAATCCCCGCTCTCATACATCGCGCGGGCCTGCGCGATGTCGGGTTTCTCGATGAACCGGAGCAAAGGCACGACGCCCTGCGCATCTGCCTCGCGACCGGGTTCGAGATAGCCATACCCCGTTTCCGCGCGGTCGGGTGTGATGCCGAAAGTCACCAGCCGCCCTGCCCGCGCCGCGGGCTCCGCCGCCGCGATCGCGTGCCGAAACGCGTCTGGATCGGCGATGACATGATCCGACGGAGCGACCAGCATCAGCGCCTGCTCTCCTGCCTTTTGCGCTACCCAAAGCGCGGCCGCGAGTATGGCGGGCGCGGTATTGCGCCCCTCCGGCTCGAGCATCACCGCACCCGGGTCGATCCCGGTATCGGCAAGCTGCTCGGTCGCGATGAAGCGAAAATCGGACTGCGTCAGGACCACGGGGGGCGCGAAACCCTCGCCTGACAGCCGTTCGGCCGTGGCCTGAAACAGCGTCTTTGGGCCAGTCAGTTCTGCGAATTGCTTGGGAAAGCTGCGCCGGGACAGTGGCCAGAGCCGCGTGCCCGATCCGCCCGCGAGAAGAACCGGAGTGATCATGTGCATCCTCCCCAAATCAGGGGCAGATTTTCTGCCCGGCACGAGCCTGGCACAGGTATCCCTAACGCAAGGTTAACTTCACAAAGGACAACCTAAGCGCGCACGTTTTCGCGCAGGTTCGCCTTGCTTGATTGACTTTCCGCGCCCGATCCCTCAGCCAATACGGGCGTAATTCGATTGAACAGAAAGCCCTTTCATGACCGATCAAAGCCCGGCCCGCGCGTGGCATGTGGCCCAGTTCAAGCCCAACAGTGCCGCGATCGCCCGGCGTAATCTGGAGCGGCAGCGGTTCGAAATTTTCCTGCCGATGGTCGAGACGACGCGTCGCCAGTCGGGCAAGTTCGTGACCCGCAGCGCACCGCTCTTTCCGGGCTATCTCTTTGTGCGCGAACAGGAGAAATCGGCGCGTCTGGGCGCGGTGAACGGCACGCAGGGGATCACGCGGCTCGTGGCGCTCGCGGGGCGCCCGACACCGGTTCCCGATGCGATGATCAAGGCGCTGCGCGCGCGTTGCGATATGCAAGATCAGCTGCAGCCACTGCCGGATTACGCGCCCGGCGACGAGGTCACGCTGGCGACCGGCCCCTTCGCGGATTTCGTGGCCACAGTCGAAAAGGTCGATGCCGAGAAACGGGTCTGGCTGCTGCTGGATTTCATGGGCCGCGAGACCCGGATCAAGGCGACATCCGACGCCTTGATCTGAGGCCCGCGAACTAGCGCGACAGCCTAGTCTTTGTGCTGCTCATACGCTGCCAAGGCGCGCGCGCGCCCCTCTTTCAGATCGATCAGCCGCTCGGGATAATCCTGATCCGGAGATAGTTGCCAACTCTCTGGGACCGCTTCGAAATAATCCGTCGCCGTATCGGGCGGGCTGGCCTGACCCTCGGCGATTAAATCCTTCCGGTAACGCCCGTCCTTGTCGAATTTTTCGAGCTGCGTCTCGGGATTGAACACGCGGAAATAAGGCGTCGCATCCGGCCCGGGCCCGGCCACCCATTGCCAGCCCATCGCGTTGCTCGCCGGGTCCCAATCGATCAGGCAATCCTCGAACCAGCGCAAGCCCACCCGCCAATCAGTCATCAGATGCTTGCTGAGATAGGAGGCCACGATCATGCGCGCGCGGTTATGCATCGTGCCGGTGACATACATTTCGCGCATCGCCGCATCGACGAAGGGCTCCCCGGTCATGCCGCGCCGCCACGCCTCGGCGTCGTTATTGTCGCGCCGCCAGTCGAAGCCGTTCCACTCCTCGCGCCAGTTGCGCTCTGCCATGTCGGGCCAGTGGAAGAACAGATGCCACGCGAATTCGCGCCAGACGAGCTCCTTCAGGAAGGTCTCGGCGCCTTGATTGCCCTCGCTCATGTAGCGATAGCCGGCGTGCCAGATCGTGCGCGGGGAAATCTCGCCATAGGTCAGGTTTTCCGACAGGCCCGAGGTGCCGCCCGAAGCGGGCACATCGCGCTGCGTCTTGTAGTCCGAGAGGCGATCGCGCAGGAAATTCGACAGACGCGACTGTGCGGCACGCTCGCCGACATTCACATGCTTCGCCACGATGGCCGCGCCGCGCCGCATTGCCGCGCCCATCTTCCAGTCGTCCAGCTTTTCACTTTCAGGCCAAGCAGTTGGAGAACGTAGTTCAGACACTGTCTTAGCTTCCGGCGGGATATCCGTGCCCTTCACCGCGTTCCAATAGGGCGTGTAGACCTTGTAGGGTCCGCCCGTTTTCGTCTCGACGGTCCACGGCTCGAACAAGAGGTGCCCGGTGAAGCTTTTGGCCTCGACCCCCTCCTCGGAAAGCGTGGATTTCACCTCCGTATCGATGTCGCGGCCCGGCTTGTCATAGCGGCGCGACCAATAGACCGCGCCCGCCCCCGTCTCCTCGATCAAGGTGCGCAGGACCTTCAGCGGCGCTCCTTTGCGCAGCATCAGCTGGGATCCTTTCTCCGCGAGGCTGTCCGCGAAGGCCTCCACGGCAAGCCCGAGCCGCCATTTCGCCGCCGCCCCCAAGGCTTCGACCTGGTCGTCATGGATGAAAACCGGGATCACCGGCGCACCGGTCTTCGCAGCCGCCGCCATCGCCTCGTGATCGTGGAATCGAAAGTCGCGCCGCAGCCATAACAGGACGGGGGTGTCATTCATGCTCGTCTCCTTTGCCTCCCTTTCCCTACGCGCCGCGCCCGATCCGGTTCAGTCGCGCCCAAATTTTCCGCAACGCCCCTCCGCGTCGAGGCTTTTCCACACTTTGCCGCAGGGCTCCTGCCTATCTGCCGTGCAAATGCCTCTTGCGAGGGCGAAAAAGCCGCTCTAGCGTTTTCACAAAACGAACACAAAACAGGGAATATGCAATGAAGACTTCTGCTCTCCTTCTGGCGGGGATTGCCGTGGCCGCGCTGAGCGCCCCGGCCCGCGCCGCCGATCCGGACCTGACCATCTTCGATTGGGCCGGTTTCGAAATCCCCGGCCTTTTCCAGCCTTACATCGATAAATACGGCGACAGCCCGACCTACGCTTTCTTTGGCGATGACGACGAGGCCTATCAGAAACTTGCTTCGGGCTTCAAAGCAGACGCGGCGCATCCCTGTTCGCAGATGATCTCGAAATACAAGGATGCCGGGCTGATCGAACCCTGGGACGTCTCGAAGATCCCGGAATTCAAGAATATCGACCCCAAGTATCTGAATTCGAAGATCTTCGTCGATGACGACAAGAACGTCTGGTATCTGCCGACCGACTGGGGCGCGACCGCGATCGCCTACAACCCCGACAAAGTCCCGGCCGAAGACGTGGCGAGCCTCGATGTCTTCGTGAACCCGAAATATGCAGGCCGCACTTCGCTGCCCGACAGCTCGGATGACGTCTGGGCGCTGGCCTATCTCGCGACCGGCGTGACCGACTGGACCAATGTCACCGACGAACAGTTCCAGGCCGCCGCCGACTGGCTGCGCGAGGCCAACAAGAACGTCCAAAGCTACTGGACTGACCCCTCGCAGCAGGCCCAGCTGATGGCTTCGGGCGAGGTGCTGGTCGCGTGGTCGTGGAATGACGGCGTCGCCTATCTGCAGGACGACAACTACCCGGTCGCCTTCCAGCGCGAAGCGAAAGAGGGCTCGTCGACCTGGTTCTGCGGTTTCGTGAACCTCAAGGATGGCCCCGGCTCCGAAGAGAAGCTCTACGATTTCATGAACGCATGGCTGCGCCCCGAGGCGGGCCCGGTTCTCGTCGACGAGATCGGCTACGGTCACACCAACACTGAAGCGATGAAGCTGATCCCGCCGGAGCAGCTGGAAACGGCGGGCCTGACCGAGATCAACGCGCCGATCCTCGCCCAGACGCCGAACTCGCCGGAACTGCGCGAGAAGCAGCTCGCCGAGTTCGAGAAAATCAAGGCTGGCTTCTGATCACTGCGCCGAATAGATCACAGCGAAGGGCCGCGTCTGACGCGGCCCTTTTTAATTCCCCCTTCTGCGCTAGCTGCGTCCAACCGACCATTTGAGACAGGCCATGATACTCGACGCAGCCATTCTCCTTCTCGCCCTGATCGTCCTTGCCGCGATGTTCCTGCCTCAGCTGCGCGACCGCCCGAAATGGCGCGCGATGGTGACCCCGCTGGCCTCGATCATTGGCTCCGGCTTTCTGGTACTGGGCCCGATTTTGGAGGTCCGCTACGGCAGCTTCGCCCCGCTCGCGATGGCGGCTTTGTGTGCTCTGGGCTGGTTTTTCGGGGCGGCGGTGCGCGCCAACATCCGCGCCGAGGAGGTGCCCGACACCGCCGTGATCAAACGTATCGAAGAGGTGGCGCAGCTGGCGCTCGCCTTCGCCTATGTCATCTCGGTCGCCTATTACCTCAATCTGTTCGGGGCCTTCGCGGTCTCGCTCACGCCGTGGAACACGGATTTCGCAGCACGCGCAGTGACGACGACCATGCTTGCGATCGTGGCAATCGCCGGGTTCTCCGGAGGGTTCAAACGGCTCGAGCAGATGGAATATGCCTCGGTCGCGCTCAAGCTCGCGATCATCGCCGGGTTGATCCTCGGTCTCGCGGTCTATTTCGGCAAGGTGGCCGTCGCCGGCGATCTGGTGGTCGATGCGCCGACGCTGGGCCCGTGGGACTCGCTGCGGCTGCTCTTCGGCCTGATCGTGACCGTGCAGGGGTTCGAGACCGCGCGTTATCTGGGCAAGAGCTACGATGCCGACACCCGGGTCGCCGCGATGAAATGGGCGCAGATGCTCGCAACCGCGATCTACATGGTCTATATCGCGCTGCTGGCTTACATCTTCACGCCCAACGCCCATAACCTGACCGAGACCGCGATCATCGACATGATGCGCGTCGTCGCTCCGATCCTGCCCGCGATGCTGGTGGCCGCAGCGCTGGCGGCGCAATTCTCCGCCGCCGTGGCCGATACCGGGGGCGCGGGCGGACTGATCGCGGAATTCTCGCGCGGGAAAATCCCGCAAAAAGCGGCCTATCCGGTGTTGATCGGCGCCGGGATCGCGCTGACTTGGACGACCGATCTGTTCCAGATCATCTCCTACGCGTCGCGCGCCTTCGCGGGCTATTACACGCTGCAAGCGGTGCTCGCCGCGCTGCAGACCGAGGGCACGAAACGCTACGCGTTCTGGGCGCTCGCCGCTTTGGGGGTTGCGATCACACTTCTTGGCATTCCGGCCGAAGGCGACTGATCGGCCGGGCAGCTGCGGCTCAACTCTCGGCAAGCGCCTGCGCATGCAGCCGTGCATCGAGCGCGTAATAATCGCCGATAAAGCCGCGAATATCGTCTGTCAGGAACGCCTCATAGGGCGGCATGCGCGCGCCCATCCACTCTCCCGGAAGCGCATCGGAGAGATCACGGGACGGCCGCCCGCCCGCCTTTTGCGCGGCATTGGTCAGCCCCAACCGGATGTCGCGAAGCTCTTCGGGCAGGCGATCCCGCAGGAAGCTCTCGAAACTCTCGATCTTCTCCAGCGCGAACAGCCGGTCCCAGCGGCGATTTTGCAAGTAGCTCCATTGCGCGGCCCAATGGCTGTCCTGCGCCTCGCGCGCGGTGGCGTTGATGTAGAAACAGAGCTGCCGAAAGCTCAATCCGCGTTCGATCATCATCCGGTCCGGATCGCCCCCGCCCGCGAAAAACGCATAGACCGGGCGCGTATGATGCAGCACCGAGTCCTGCGTTCGATTGCGTCCGAACTTGTCGCAATAACAGCTGACCAGTCGGTCGACGGGATCGCGCAACAGCGCGACCGAGACCCAGTCCGGCGCATGATCGACCCGGTCGCGTGCGGCAAAAGCCCAATGGCGCGCCTGCATCCGGCTTTGCCCGGAATCGAGCCAGTAATGCGACATGCCGGGTTCGGGCCGCCCGTCGCCCACAAGCCGGAGCGCCCAGTCCTTGACCGAGGTATTGGCGACCTTCGCAATGGGGCAGAAAACGGCGCGCGCAGGTGCGATATACAGCATCGCGCCGTCGTATTGGCTGCGATCGTGATCGCGCAGCAGCCGCGCCTTGCGGCGATATTCCTCCGATCCGCGCAACTCCCGCTCGACATCGGCGACCGACGCGCGCTGCTCCTTCAACGCGCTCTGCGCCGCCTCTTTCGCGGGGCGACCGAGATAGGCTTGGAACAAGGTGTCGATCGCGGCGGGCGTGGCCTGCGTCTGCGCGGCGAGATCGGGATCAGCAAAGGCGACGCGGTGCGGAGGTAGATCTTTCATGCGGCAAGACTTTCATAGCGGGAGATCAGCGGCGCGAGCTGCGCGGGCCAGCCATATTGCGCGACCTCGTCCGGGCGGCGCTCCGATCCGATCGACTTGGTCATGGCATCGCGCAGCAGACGGCGGAACTGCTCCGGGTCGTCTGCGACATGCACGCCGCTGAGGCGTTCCGCCTCTTCGAACCCGCGCATCGCGGGGCGCATCGCGACGACAGGTTTGCAGGACATAAGCGCCTGGGCGGTCTTGAGATTGGTACCGCCGCCCTCGGTGATCGGCAGGCATATGGCGCGGGCGTGATGCAGAAGACCGTTCAAGGCTTCTTCCGCCACCACGCCAAGCGGCGCGACGAATTCCGCATTCATCTGCGCATAGCGGCGGAAGCGGTCGTCGGCGGTGATCAGATGGGTCATTCCGCCTGCCACGGCGAGGCGGCTGCGCGGCGGCAGGAAGCCGGGAATTTCGCCGAAAGACGCCCAATAGCCACGCGCATTCGGCGGATGGGCGGAGCCCGCGACAAGCGCGTAGGGTCCGTCTAGCGGCGCGGACGGGACCGTTTCGGGATCGGGCGCCCAGCAGCCGTTTGGCGCGACAACGACCTCTGCCGCGCCCGGCAGACCGGCAAAATGGCGCGCATCGGCCTCACAGACGGCGACGGTGAGATCGGCCCTCGCGACGAGCGCGGACTCGAGCGCCTCAGCCTCCGCGCGCCAATGCGGATCGATCAGCGCGGCCTCAACATTATGCGCGGAATAGATCAGCCGGGCGCGGCGCAAGACCGGATCGCGGTCTAACGCCTCGGCGAATAGCGGATAGAGCCACGGATGTTCGAATTGCACCGCATCGGGGGCGAAGTCGCGCAGTTCCCTGATCAGCCCTTCGATCAGCGGATGATCTTTGAGCGTGTCGGAGATATGAAGATCCTCGCGGCGCTGCGGATCGTGGAGACGCGGCAGCAGCGCCTCCGGCACCGCCGTGCGGCGCTCATCGGGCGAGCCGTCGGGATAGCCGCGCGTCGAGTCGATCGGGACATAGCGGAAGATGTGGCCCGCCGCGCGCGCCTGCCGGGCGATAGCCGCGACCCGGCGCTGGCCGCCATGCAGCGGGCGGTGGATCGGGTAATGACCGAAAACTGCGATCTTCATGCGGCATCCTCGCGATAGGGGATCGGCTGGCGCCACTGCTGGGTCCACGCAGGGTCGCGCGTGGAGATGTCATCGCCGGCCGCGTCGAACCCGGCGGTGAGCGCCTCTCGAAAATCGGCCCATCGATGCGGCGTGAACCGCTCCGCTTGCGCACAGGCCGCGCGATAGGCTGCCTCGTCCTCCATCAGCGCCTCGGCCCGGGCAAGCCACCGCTCGCCCTCGAGAAGCCCGATCGCCTCCGCGCAGCCCTCCGCCGCCTCGATCAAGGCGGGCGCATCCGATGTCAGACAGGGTTTGCCATGCAAAAGCGACTCGACAACTGGTAGCCCCCAACCCTCGTAATGGGACGGGTAGATCGTGTAGCGGCAATGCGCATAGAGCGCCTGCAACTCGGCGTCGTCGACATCATCGAGGATGCGGATCGCGCCATGCGGCAGGCCGGAATCCGCGCGCACCATTTCCAGAAGCGGGCCGATCGACCAGCCGGGCTGTCCGACCCAAACCAGCGGCATGATATCGTCGCGGCGCGCAGCCAGTTCGCGCCAGAGCCGATAGGCGAAATCATGGTTCTTGCGCGGCTCCTGCGTGCCGACCATCAGAACGTAGGCGCCAGGCTCCAGATCGCGGTGCGCGAAGAGGCCCGCGAGTTCGGTGGCGGGCGCGGTCTCGCGTAGCGCGTCCGCGCCAAGCGTCACGACGCGCACTTTCTCTGGCTCCAACTCGGGATAGCCGCAGCGGGCGGCATGGGCGAGCAGATCGCGCCGCGTCACCTCCGAATTCGTCCAGACCCGATCCACACCCCAGAGCATCCAGTGCAGCGCGGGCGGAAAGGTCTTGCGCGTCGTGGGTTCGGCGACATGCCCCCAAAGGATCGGGATCAGGTCATGGATGTAATAGCTCAGCCGCCATCCATGAGCGGTCCGCATCTCGTAGGCGGCCCGGTAGCGCGCATCGCCCCAGAATCCACCGGCAGAGACATACTCGCCCACCTCTTCCGGCGCGATCCGATTTCGGTCCGCGCAGATCTGGTCGTGGACCGTATGCACCAGCCCGTAATGCGCCCGGTGATTGAGCGCATCGAGCGCCCGGATGCGCGGTGCGATCCCCGGCGCAACCCGTTCCAGAGCCACGAACCCACGGCGCATCAGGGCATATTCCTCCCCGCTCAGCCGCAGCAATTCCTCCGCCACGGCGCTCTCGCGGCGCACGCGGGTCTCGGCCTCGTCGTATCGCCCGCCCTGCCCGACCGCCCGCACCCTGCGCCGGGCGCGCCAGAGAAACCGTCCGATCCGCGCCCAGGAGCGCCAGCGCCGCGGCGCGGTGAGCGCGCGTGATGGCACTTCTGGCTGACAGCCGTTGCGGAAGATGACCTCCTCGAAGATCGCCTGCGGAATACGGCAAAACCCACCGCGTGCCGCGTCATAGATCGCGGGCACCGCGCGCGCCCCAAACCTGGCCGCAAACGCCCGCCAGACCTCGTGCTCCACCCGCAAGATGCCCATCGGCCGCCAATGGCGGAACTGATAGCTTGTGCTGAGATCGATCAAGATCGTCTTGTCGCTCATCGCGCCCCTCCTTGGTCAGTTCTTGGCCCGACTCGAGCTATAGCGCGCGGCTAGTTCACGTCCGGTTAATGCACATCATGCGCGCGCGACGCCTTGAAGGCCCCCGATCTTCCCCCTATATTCCAAGACGTTCCCGGCAACGGGGACTATGGGCATAAACGCGCATGAAATAAGCGGATCGGACCCGGGGGCGGTACCCGGCGGCTCCACCAATCAACCCTCGTTGGGGGAGAATGGGGCCGAAATAGGATCGACGAACGTGTAAAGATGTTTGCTTTGTCCCGGTGAGCTACCACCGTTATCGGTGCGATTTGTACAGTTGCCAACGACAACCGTGCTCCGGTCGCTCTGGCTGCGTAAGCAGCTCGGGTAACCGAAACTTAACTCCTTGCGCTTAGCCGCGTAAGGCGGGGCCCGCAGGAGCCTTGCAACAGAATCCTGCACTTTCCCCCCTCTTTTTGCGATGCGACCGGCGTTAACCGGTTTGAAATCCGTGCCTGCCATGGTGCCCCCAGGACCGACGGGAAACGGAGGGGCGCGATGTCCCGGCTTGCGAGGATCGAAACGTGGCTCCATGCCGTTTGGGGCGAAGGTCGGCTGGACGAGGTCGACGGGCTGTTCGACGCCGAGGCGCAGACCAATGGGCTGATGCCGGGGCTCGAATTGCGACCGCAGGAGTTTCGCGAGCTGGTGCCGGCCCTGCGCGCGCATCTGCAGGACATCAAGATCACCGTGCTGCGCCATGTCGAGACGGAGGACTGGCTTTGGACGCTTCTGAAAATCGCGGGAAAATCGGCACAAACGGCGCGCGCGGTGGAATTTACCGGGCAACTGACGATGCGGTTTCGCGGCGACAGGATCGTGGAGGCGTATAATAATTACGATGTGATCGCACTCTTCGAGGCGTTGGAGATGATGCCGCGCGACACCGTCGCGCTGTGCCTGTCGGGCGAAGTGCTGGGATAGGCGCCGCCCCGACAAGGTTCGCCTCAAGGTTGCGCAAGATCGAAGACCGCCACCCCCGGTACATGCCCTCGACGTCAGCCTTCGCGCGGCTCTGCCCGCCTTGCGGCCCGCCACGAATCCCCTATGCTGAGCCCGAGAAGAAAGGGACCCGGCCATGACGCAATCCATTGATTACGGCAACCTGATGCATCACGCGATGCGCGGGCTGATCCAGACAGTGCTAAGCGACATCGCAGCCAATGGTCTGCCCGGCGAGCACCACTTTTTCATCACCTTCGACACCCGTCACCCCGATGCCGAGCTGGCCGATTGGCTGCGCGAACGCTACCCCGAAGAAATGACCATCGTCATCCAGAACTGGTATGACAATTTCGAAGTGGGCGAGGATGGGTTCTCGATCACGCTGAATTTCGGCAATTCTCCCGAGCCGCTCTATGTGCCGCTCGACGCGATCACCACCTTTGTCGACCCCTCCGTCGAATTCGGCCTGCGTTTCGAGACGCAGGAATATGACGAAGACGACGAGATCGAAGAGGATGAGGTGGCCGAGGAGGAAGAGACCGCCCCTGCCGAGCGTGGCGAGGCCGAGGTCGTCAGCCTCGATCAATTCCGCAAGTAATCCGGTGTCTTCGGAGCCTCTGGACCGCGACACGCTCCTCTCGCTCTATCACGGCTATCTCGACTGCTTGAACGCTCAAGACTGGGCGCGTCTCGGTGATTTCGTGCATCCGGAGGTCACGCATAACGCGCGCCCGCTCGGCCTCGCAGGGTATCAAGCGATGCTCGAGGGTGACCATCGTGCGATCCCCGACCTGCACTTCCGCGCAGAAACGCTCGTGACCGATCCGCCGGTGATCGCAGCCCGGCTGCGTTTCGACTGCACGCCCGCGGGAACGCTCTTCGACCTGCCGGTGAACGGCCGCCGCGTGACGTTCGACGAACATGTCTTCTATCGCGTCACCGATGGCCGCATCCGCGAAGTGCATTCTCTGATCGACCGCGACGCGATCGCCGCACAGATCTGAGAGCCCCCCAAGTATACCTCCGTATACCGTTGCAAAATCCCTCCGCGCGCCCTATCAGTGCGAGCGAAAGATTGCGCGCAATCATGGAGGCCCAGATGACCGCGACCCGCACCGAAACCGACAGCTTCGGCCCGCTTGAAGTTCCCGCCGACAAATATTGGGGCGCGCAGACGCAGCGCTCGATCATGAACTTCCCGATCGGCTGGGAGCGTCAGCCCGTGCCGATCATCCGCGCGCTTGGCGTAATCAAGAAAGCCTGCGCAATGGCCAACAAGGCGCAGGGCAAGATGGACGCAAAGATCGCCGATGCGATCATCGAGGCCGCGGGCGAAGTGATCGAAGGCAAGTTCGACGACAACTTCCCGCTGGTGGTTTGGCAGACCGGCTCGGGCACGCAGTCGAACATGAACGCGAACGAGGTGATCTCGAACCGCGCGATCGAAATTTTGGGCGGCGAGATGGGCTCGAAAGACCCGGTCCACCCGAACGATCACTGCAATATGGGGCAGTCCTCGAACGACACCTTCCCGACCGCGATGCATGTCGGGATCGCGATGCAGGCACGTGACGTTCTGCTGCCGGGTCTGCGCAAGCTGCACGCGGCGCTGGAAGCCAAGTCCGAGGATTTCAAGGACATCATCAAGATCGGCCGCACCCACACGCAGGACGCGACGCCGCTGACGCTCGGTCAGGAATTCTCCGGCTACGCCCATCAGGTGAAGAAGGGGATCGAGCGCGTCGAGGCCTCGCTCGGCGACATCTACGAACTGGCCCAAGGCGGCACCGCCGTCGGTACCGGTCTGAACACGCAAGTGGGCTGGGCCGAGACGGTCGCGGCGAACATGGCCGAGATCACCGACCTGCCCTTCGTCACCGCACCGAACAAGTTCGAAGCGCTGGCCGCGCATGATGCGATGGTGATGTTCTCGGGCGCGCTGAAGACCGTGGCCGCTTCGCTCTTCAAGATCGCCAACGACATCCGCCTTCTGGGCTCGGGCCCGCGCTGCGGTCTGGGCGAGCTGATCCTGCCGGAAAACGAGCCGGGCTCCTCGATCATGCCGGGCAAGGTGAACCCGACGCAGGCCGAAGCGCTGACCATGGTTTGCGCCCATGTCATGGGCAACGACGCCGCCGTCGGCATCGCCGGCTCGCAAGGCCATTTCGAGCTCAACGTCTACAACCCGATGATGAGC
Organism: Thioclava sp. JE_KL1; assembly: GCF_009296265.1. Classification (GTDB taxonomy): domain Bacteria; phylum Pseudomonadota; class Alphaproteobacteria; order Rhodobacterales; family Rhodobacteraceae; genus Thioclava. Next base: position 55,839 of record NZ_WBJS01000009.1, on the reverse strand, counting down.
TACAACGTGCTGCAATCGATGCAGCTCCTGGGCGACAGCGCCTCGGCCTTCACCGACAACATGGTCGCGGGCATCGAGGCCAACGAGCCGCGCATCGAGAAGCTGCTGCACGAGTCGCTGATGCTGGTCACCGCGCTCGCGCCGACCATCGGTTACGACAACGCGACCAAGGTCGCGAAGACCGCGCATAAGAACGGCACCACGCTGAAGGAAGAGGCGATCAAGCTTGGCTTCGTCGACGAGGAAACCTTCGACAAAGTCGTGCGTCCCGAGCAGATGATCGGCCCGAAAGCCTGATTCAGCTTCCATGAATGACGAAGGGCGGCCCCGGTGGCCGCCCTTTTGCATTGCGGGGCACGCCCCTTCGTCTTGTTCAAATATCCCGGGGTGAATGCCGCAGGCAGAGGGGCAGCGCCCCTGCCCGGCCCGCAGCACTCAGGCCAGATGAAGATGCACGCGGCGGTTCATCTTGCCCTTCTTCTCGATCTTGCCGATCCTGAGGCCGCCGATCTCGCCGGTCGAGGCGACATGCGTGCCACCGCAGGGCTGCAGGTCGATCCGGTCGGCCTCTTCGCCGACCGCTACCAGCCGCACCCAGCCCTGACCTTTGGGCGGCGCGACCGAGAGCGTCTTGACCAGATCGGGCTGCGCCTCGAGCTCGGCATCGGTGATCCAATGCTCGACCACCTTGAGGTCCTGCGCGATCCAGTCGTTGAGCTGCCGTTCGATCGCTTCCAGATCTTCGGGCCGCTCCGGCATATCGAAATCGAGCCGTCCCTTTTCAGAGCCGATCTGCCCGCCCGTGACCGGCAGCGGAATCGCGACCGACAGGAGATGCAGCGCGGTGTGGACGCGCATGTGACGGTGACGCCGCTCCCAGTCGAGATGCTGCTGCACCTGCGCTCCAACAGGCGGCAGCGGCTGCGGCTCCGCCGGAACCAGGATCACCGCACCGGGCGCGCCGGGTTCGGCCTTCACCGCCGTCGCGATCTCGATCTCGCCGCCATCCCAGACCAGTTTACCACTGTCGCCGGGCTGGCCGCCGCCGGTCGGGTAAAAGATCGAATCCGCGCAATAGATACCACCCTCATCGGTCAGGCCCGTCACCCGGACCTCGAGATCGCGGGCATAGGGGTGTATGCGGTAGCTTTGCTGCTGCGGCTGTTTAGCGGTCTCCGGCATCGGCCTCTCCGTCTGAAGTGTCGTGGCGCTGCTCCTCCATCCCCTCGGGCCCTTCGCCGGGCTGAGGCTTGCCGTAATCGGCGCGGGTCACGGGGTGCTTGGTGTCGCTGTCGTCTTCGCTTTCGTCCGCGGAGGTCTCCGAGTCATCCGCGTCCTTTTCGGCCTCGTCCTCCTTGGGCCGCAGAACCTCTGGGTTGCGGAGCCAGACGTCGCGCTGTGCGAAGGGAATTTCGATCCCGGCCTCGGCGAAGCGTTGATTGATCTCGTGATTCATCTCGCTCTGGACGCGGAGGATGAAGTTCACGTCCGAGAGGATCACGCGGACCTCGAAATCGAGGCTGTCCGCGCCGAACCCTTTGAACATCACGACCGGTTCGGGGTTCATCATCACCAGCGACTGGTTCGCAGCCACCTCGTGCAGGATCTTCTCGACCTTGCGCGTGTCGGTGCCATAGGCCACGCCAACCGGCACGATCAGGCGGCCCGTGACATTGCCGCGGGTCCAGTTCGTCACCTGCCCGGAGATCAGGTCGGCATTGGGCACGATGACTTCGGTGCGGTCGAAGGTCTCGATCCGGGTAGAGCGCACGGAGATCGCCTTCACGATTCCCATCTGGCCGTTGACCTCGATCCAGTCGCCCTCAGAAATCGGGCGCTCGATCAGCAGAATGATGCCCGAGACGAAGTTCTGCACGATGGTCTGCAGACCGAAACCGACACCGACCGAGAGCGCACCGGCGACGATGGCGAGCGAGCTGAGGTCGATCCCGGCCGAGGAGATCGCGATGATCGCGGCGAGGAAGATCCCCAAATAGCCAAGCCCCGAGACGATGGCGTTCTGGCCGCCCTTGTCGATCTTCGTCTTCGGCAGCAGCGAGGTCTTCAGCGCCCCTTGCAGGAGCCGCGTGACCATCAGGCCGATCACGAAGACGATCGCGAAGGTCAGGAAGATGCCGGGCGAGATCGTGACGCCGCTGACCGAGATGCCGTTCTGGAACCGCGTCCACATCTCGGCCAGATCGGCCGGGCGCGCGCCCCAGATCAACGCCGCGGGCGGCATGGCGAGCAGGCCCAGCAGGAAGCCGATCAGCGCCGGGATCAGGGAGTCGCGGCCGTCATCCTCGCGCCGGGTGACCAACACGTAAACATCGGTGAAGAACTGGTTGAGCACCAGGACCAGCGCGATCAGCCCCAGCGTCAGGATGGTTGGGAAGATCAGCGCATTGGCGGCGTTGATATAGCCGATCCCGCCCAGAACCGGCGCGACCACCGCGACGCCAATCAGCGCATTGCCGAGCGCGCCGACAAGACGGTCGCGAAACGCACCTTCCTCGCTCCCGTTGGTCTCGTTGCGCAGGTGACGGCGCAGCAGCTGGCCGAAGCGGAACAGCGCGATCGCTGCAAGGACCTGCAGCGGGAAGACCAGAACGCCGAAGCCTGCATCGAGCGTGTGCCCCGCCGCGTCGATCTCCTTGGCGGTTTTCGCGCTGCCCTCGAATACGTCCTGCCCGCGGGCCACAAGCCAGTCACCGAACGGGCCCTGGATCGCGGCGAACACGGCCAGCGAGATCGTCAGCACCCGGCCTTCGCGGCGCCGTTCGCTTTGCAGCGTGAAGGGCGCGGCCTGCCGGTCATTGCGCGGGAAGATACGGCCCGAAAGCCAGAAGGCGACGAAGGCCGCGCTCAGAACCACGCCGATCGCGAGCAACAATTCCAACCAGCGCGCGCCGAACAGCTCCGTCTGCACCAGCGCCGCTTCAAGCAGTGCGATTCCGGCGATCGGCAGCAAGAGCTGACCCAGCGAGACGATGAAATCGATCACCCGCTGCGCGTTGCGCGCCAGACGCGCCTCCAGCACATCGGCCAGCTTGTCGATCCATGTCCGCCCGCGCAACACCAGCATAAGCGCCACCAACAAAAGGCCCACGATCGCAGGGGCGTTGTTGCGCGCATTGGCGTAGGGGTCCGGCTGATCGAGTTGCTGCCCCATCTCGGAGGCAAGCTCGGAGGTCAGCCCGGTGAGGACTTTCACCCCCTCGGGCCAGTTGATCGGATTGAGCGGCGAAGGTGTCAGCCGCAACAGCTTGTCTGTCTGACGCGCGCGCAGAACCTGATCAATATTGGCGACGATGGAATCCGCGCGGCTGGCGGCCTCGGTCGCGCGCAGCGCTGGCGCCTGTAGCTTTGCCAGCTCGTCATTGAGCTTCTTGCGCCGGTCGGCAATCGCCTGATCCTCGCTCTCGCCCTCCTTCGGTGGGGGCCCGAGCGCCTCAATCTGCGCCTTCACGGTCGAGATCTGGCTGGCGTTGATATCCTCGGCCGCCTTGAACTTCTCTCGCCAGTTGACGACCTCTTGCCGGATCTTGTCGAAGGCCGGGCGTTGGGCCTGATCGGCCTGCACCATCTTTTCGGCTTCGGTCGCGGTCTGTTCCCACGCCTTGTAATCGGGCGTGTCGGGGCTTTGCGCGAAACCAATCCCGGGGAGCGCCAGCGCGACGGCCAGCAAGAGCAGACGCGCCAGACGCAGGATCATCCCTCGAAGACCTCCGGCATCTCTCGCGGAGCCCGGTCGAGCCATTCCGGCACAGGCAGCCCCTTGCCCTTGAGGAAGTCGGGGTTGAAGAGTTTCGACTGATAGCGGTTGCCGTAATCGCACAGCACCGTCACGATCGTGTGGCCCGGGCCCAGCTCGCGCGCCATATGCATCGCGCCCGCGATATTGATCCCCGAGGAGCCACCCAAGCAGAGGCCTTCTTCCTGCAGCAGGTCGAAGACCACCGGCAGCGCCTCGCTATCGGGGATGTTGAAGCTCATATCCGGAGTGAAGCCCTCGAGATTGGCGGTGATCCGCCCCTGCCCGATGCCTTCGGTGATCGAGGAACCCTCGGATTTGAACTCGCCCGTGGTGTAATAGCTGTGCAGCGCCGCGCCGTCGGGATCGGCGAGGCCGATCTTCACGCCCTTGGGCTGCAACGCCATGCCGGTGCCCGCGAGCGTGCCGCCCGAGCCCACCGCGCAGATGAAGCCGTCGACCTTGCCGCCGGTCTGATCCCAGATTTCGGGGCCGGTCGTCTCGATATGGGCCTGCCGGTTCGCGGTATTGTCGAACTGGTTGGCCCAGATCGCGCCATGCGGATCGGTCTTGGCCAGTTCCTTGGCGAGCCGCTCGGAATAGCGCACGTAGTTGTTCGGGTTGCGATAAGGCGCGGCCGGAACCTGCACCAGTTCGGCCCCCGCCAGCCGCAGCATGTCCTTCTTTTCCTGGCTCTGCGTCTCGGGGATCACGATCACCGCGCGGAAACCCATCGAAGCGCCCACGAGCGCGAGACCGATGCCGGTATTGCCCGCCGTGCCTTCGACGATCGTGCCGCCGGGCGCAAGCTCGCCGCGCTGGATCGCGTCACGGATAATAAACAGCGCTGCGCGGTCTTTCACCGATTGGCCGGGATTGAGGAACTCAGACTTGCCGAGGATCGTGCAGCCGGTCTCTTCCGATGCCTTCCTGAGCTTGATGAGCGGGGTATTTCCCACCGCCGACGCCAGATCGCTGCAGATACGCATCGCGCATTCCTCCCGTATCGAGTTACCCCCAACGGGGCCGTTGAAGTCAGACTTAGGACGCGGCGCGCGCCACCTCAACCCCGCGATTACGCGACGCCAGCCATCCGCTGCAGTGCGGCGCGCTGCCCGGCAAGCCAGAGCGCGAGCACGACTAGGGGCGCATTGCCCGCCTCGCCAGTCGCAACCAGCGTCATCAAGCGCTCGAAGGGCACCAGATGCGCGCGGATATCTTCATGCTCATCGGCCTTGCCGCCAAGCTGTGCGGCCTCGTCGGGCAGATCGGTGATCCCGATATAGGAATAGACGAATTCGCTTTTCGCGCCGGGCGACGGGTAGTAGCGCGGGGCCTCGATCAGGCGCGCAATCGTGATCCCGGCCTCCTCGCCCGCCTCGCGCAGCGCGGCCTCTTCGGGCGTCTCGCCGGGATCGACCCGGCCCGCAATCGCCTCGATCATCCACGGGTTCGGCTCGCCCCGCGCCAGTGGCCCGGTGCGGATCTGTTCGATCAGCATCACCCGGTCGCGCACCGGATCGTATGGTAGAACGACGCTCGCATCGCCCGAGACGAAGGCCGCCCGGTCGAGCTTGGCACTCATCCCGCCCGCGAACAGCCGATGTTCCAGCTTGTAATCCTCGACCGCAAAAAATTTTGCGTAAGCAGTCTGTTGCGCGTCGATCTTGATGTCGCCCTCATGCAGATCCCGGCGCAAATGCTGCGCCATCGGGGTTGCGCGGGCGCGCAAGGTAGACGCCGCGCGCACGAGGATCGCGTGATAGCGCGCATTGGCGGCGTCCGGTCCCACGGCCTGCGCCTCGGCGATGAAGAGCCGCGCGGCCTCGGTCTTCAGAGCGGCCCATTTCGGCGCCCAATCTCCGAGGGTCCACGCGTCGCCCACGTCCCAGCGTCCCGCTTTCGGTAGCCACAGCTTCGCCTCGCGCGGCCCCGATCCGGTCTCGAGATCGCGGATCTCGGCATCGTAGCCATCCTCGTACCATGCGATACGCTCGGCCTCGGCCTCGGTCAGGTCGGCCACGACGCCGCGCGTCACCGCGTCCGGTGTCGCGATCAGGATCGGAAAGCCCAAGCCCTGCCCGTCGCGACAGGCCTCATGCGGGGCAAAGCCCTCCAGCCGCGCCGGAACGAGCTGCGGCACACGTCCGATGACCGCCTCCAGCAAAGGCGGATGACACAGCGTGCCGTAGAAGAAATGTGGTTGCATGACCGTCCCCGCAGCTTGGCACATCATGCGCCACAACCTGCAAGGCAGGCGCGCGATGTCAAGCGGAGGGTGTGGTGGGTTTCGTGCTCAGCGCCCGTAGCGGCGATGCGCGAGTTCCGACAGAAGCCCGGCGCCCATCGCGCCGAAGCCCAGCGTGATGACAGGCATTACCCCAAGCGAGGCCAACCCGATCGCGGTCCCCTGCCCGATGACGTCGGTCACGGCGGAGAGCACATCGTCATAGCGCATGCGCAGCGCAAGTTTCAGCATCTGCATCACGCCGAGGAAGGCGAAGGTCCACAGCAGGACGTAAAGACCGCCGCGCAGCCCGTCATTGATCGCATCGACCCAGCGGCGCCCGGCGGAGACCCCGACCACACGCCAGCCGAACAGCAGTCCGAACGAGCCCATGATCAGCCACAATTCCTTCGCCCCGTCGGTTCCGGCGGGAATCGCGGGCATGATCTGCTGCGCGGCGAAGAACCCGGTCGCCCCAAGCGCCAGCGCCGCGAAAAGTTTCGCGATCGTAGGGATTTGCGCCTGAGAGTTGCGCACGGCAATTCGGTGCATCATGTCGGACCTCCATCTCGAAACCAAGGAACGGTTTGAGGGTGATCCCCTCTGGTTAACGGGCGATTACGGCGAAACTATGAAAAGTTTACGCTGCGTAATATGCCGTAAAAAAGGCCCGGACCATCGCTGGCCGGGCCTTTCGTGTCTATCGCAATGCGGCGCTGCGCGCCTTAGCCGATCCGGTAGTTCGGGCTCTCGCGGGTGATCGCGACGTCGTGGACATGGCTTTCCTTGAGGCCCGCGCCGGTGATGCGGACGAAATTGCAGTTCGTGCGCATCTCAGCGACCGTGGCGGAGCCGGTATAGCCCATCGCCGCGCGCAGACCGCCCACGAGCTGGTGGACCACCGCGCCTGCGGGGCCTTTGTAGGGCACCTGCCCCTCGATGCCTTCCGGCACGAGCTTGTCGTTCGCCGCATCCTTCTGGAAGTAGCGATCCGCCGAGCCGCGCGCCATCGCGCCGAGCGAGCCCATGCCACGATAGGATTTGAACGAGCGACCCTGATAGAGGATCACCTCGCCGGGGCTTTCATCGGTGCCCGCGATCATCGAGCCGACCATGGCGCAGCTTGCGCCCGCCGCGATGGCTTTCGCGAAATCGCCCGAGAACTTGATGCCGCCATCGGCGATGATCGGCACGTCGCCCGCCGCACTTACGCAATCCATGATCGCGGTCAGCTGCGGCACGCCCACGCCCGCGACCATCCGCGTCGTGCAGATCGAGCCCGGGCCGATGCCGCATTTCACCGCGTCGGCGCCCACGTCGATCAGCGCCTTGGTGGCGTCGGCGGTGGCCACGTTGCCCGCGATCACCTGCACGTCGCTCGACAGTTGCTTGATGCGTTTCACCGCGTCGATCACGCCCTGGCTGTGACCATGTGCCGTGTCGACCACGACGATATCGCAACCCGCGTCGATCAGCGCCTCGGAGCGCTCGAAGCCAGCATCGCCCACGGAGGTCGCAGCGGCCACGCGCAGGCGGCCCAGATCGTCCTTGCAGGCGGTGGGGTTGAGAACGGCCTGCTCGGTATCGCGCAGCGTCAGCAGGCCCGTCAGCTTGCCTTCGTCATCGGTCACCAGCAGCTTCTCGATCCGGCGCTCGCGCATCATCGCGATGGCTTGGGCGCGGTCGGCGGGCTCTTGCAGGATCGCGAGACGGTCGGTGGTCATCATCACCGAGACCGGGGTTTCGTCCTTCTGGGCGAACCGCATGTCGCGGTTGGTCACGATCCCCACGACGCGGCGGTTTTCATCGACGACCGGGAAACCAGAGAAGCCGTAGCGCTCGGTCAGCGCCTTCGCATCGGCGAGGGTCTGGTCGGGGCGCAGCGTGATCGGGTTGTAGACGATGCCGCTTTCGAAGCGCTTCACGCGGCGGACCTCGTCGGCCTGCTGCTCGACGGTGAGGTTCTTGTGGATCACGCCCACGCCGCCCGCCTGAGCCATGGCGATCGCCATGCGCGCCTCAGTGACGGTGTCCATTGCGGAGGACAGAAGCGGGATGTTGAGCCGGATTTTCTTCGTCACCTGGGTCGAGACATCTGCGGTTGCAGGAAGCACCGAAGAGGCTGCGGGAAGAAGAAGAACGTCGTCGAAGGTGAGCGCCTCGCGAATCTGCATGGGGGGTCTCCAGTGTCCAGATGCGTTTGGCAGTTTGCTGTTTCACGCAATGGACGCGAAGGCAACCCCTCGCGGACGCGGTGCGCAGCGGGTGTGCGCGAACGAGGGGTATAGCGCCATCGTGTCAGCCTCCTACGGTGGCGCGGGGCGACCAGCCCCGGGCCGCGCCCGACCCTCCCCACGGGAGGGCGCATTGGCGCTGTCATCGCGGGAACGACCGACTTACGGGCTTGCGAAATAAACCGCCCGGCCACAATGCGGAGCAAAGCGTCCACCCGAGGCTCAGGCGCCGCCCTCCGCGCTCAGGCAATCGCGGCGTTGGTCTTCATCGCGAGCTGACCCTTCGCCCAAAGCTGCAGCACTTTCAGCGCAATCGGCACCACGATCAGCGTCGCCGCCGTCAGCATCAGCGCGCCGGGCACCGCCCAGATTCCGCCAAGCGCGAGCCAGCACCCCGCCGTCGCCGCTGCCGGGAAGGTGAACGCCCCCCAGAGCGGCGAGAAGCCCCCTGCGAGCAGCCAGCGTATCGACACGACCAGCGCCAGAAGAAAGGCCGCCGCGAGGATCGCCATCGCCTGCGCGATCCCCATCGCGCCGAACGCGCTCGCCACCGTGCCGATCAGCGCGGCCGGCGCGAGATGAATGGCGAGCAGCGGCCGCAGCGGCGCAGGCACGCGCTCGCGGGAGAATTGCTGCAGCGAGATCATCCAGATCACGACCGCCGACAGCATCGCGACCCAGAACATCACCAGCGCCACCGTATCGAGCCCGAGGATCACCGCCGCCACCGCGCCGACGATCCAGCCCGAGAAGGTCAGCTGCCATGTCGGATTGACGCGCCGCTGTTCGGCCGGGCCCGTTGTGAGCGTGTAGATCACCGCCGCGATCAGCCCCAGATGCACGATGACGCCCAGCCAGAAGATGACGGTGGCGAGCCCGCCATAGGGCGCAAGCGAAGCCGCGATCAGATAGACCGTCAGCGTTCCCGCGGCGAGCCCCGCACGCCCCGGCAGCACGCGCAGATCCTCGAACACCACGCCCGGACGCCGCACGACCTTCGCGCCATACGCGATCAACGTGAACAGCGCGAGCAGCGTCACCGCGCCCAGAAACAGCTCCGCCAGATCGGGCGGCAGCGCGAATTGCCCGACGCCGCGCCGCCACGCGATCCCGAGGCCCATCAGCCCCAGCACGGGCGGGAACATCGCGGGAGGCGTGCGGCGAAACAGGCCCTTGGGCGTCATCTTGGGCGGGGCGAAGGACATGCGCTTACCTCGGGCAATCGGTGGACTAGATAGGTCGCGCAGAAGCTTGCAATATTTCGCGCGCGGCGAAAAGCTGTCCGAGGTGCGACAGGATGTCTGGAGGCAAGATGGCGGGACATGGCTATGAATCGGGGCGGCTGAACCTGCCCTTCGTGGGGATTTCCACTTTCGGCAAGCGGCAATACGTCTCCGACTGGGACGCGATCGAGGCGGATGTGGCCGTGATGGGCGCGCCCTTCGATTTCGGCACGCAGTTCCGCCCCGGCGCGCGGTTCGGGCCGAGGGCAGTGCGCGAGGCCTCGACCCTGTTCTCATTCGGTCATGCCGGGGCTTACGATCACGAGGATGACGCGACCTATCTCGGGCCGGAGGTCACCATCGTCGATATTGGCGATGCTGACATCGTCCATACCGACACGGTGAAGAGCCACGCCAATATCGAGACCGGCGTGCGCGCGATGTTGAAGGCGGGCGCGCTGCCGGTGGTGATCGGCGGCGACCACTCGATCAATATTCCCTGTATCCGCGCCTTCGAGGCCGATTGCGCCGAGAAGGGCCCGATCCATATCCTGCAGATCGACGCCCATCTCGATTTCGTGGACGAGCGGCACGGCGTGACCGAGGGCCACGGCAACCCGATGCGCCGCGCCGCCGAGAAGGGGTACGTCTCGGGGATCACCGCGCTCGGCATTCGCAACGTCTCCTCCACCTCGAAGGAGGGTTATGACGCTGCCCGCGCGATGGGCGACGATTTCCTGAGCGTGCGGCAGGTTCGCAAGCTGGGGGCCGAGGGCGTGCTGGCCCGCATCCCGGAGGGCGCGCGGATCTATGTCACGATCGATATCGACGGGTTCGACCCCTCGATCGCGCCCGGCACCGGGACGCCGAGCCATGGCGGGTTTCTCTATTACGAGGTGCTGGAGATCCTGCAGGGCGTGGCGAAGCGGCACGAGGTGGTGGGCATCGATCTGGTCGAGGTCGCCCCCGATTACGACCCCACCGGCTCCACCCCGATCCTTGCCGCGCAAGTGCTGCTAAATTTCCTCGGCTTCATCTTTCATGCGCGACAGTCCGGCGGTGCGCCTGCGGCAGGTTGAGGGAGCCTCCGGCGGGGATATTTTCCTCAAGGAGAAGGGTTAACGGGGCAGCACCCACAGAGTCGCCCCGAGGCTATGCGGCTGCGCGCCGGTGCCCAGTTTGAAGCGCATCCGCCCTGCCCCATCCTCGCTATCCACCGCGCCCAGATCGAGTTGCCGGATCCCACGCGCCTTCAGCCGCAGCGCCGCGTGCCAGAGCATCAGGTTATGCGCGCCCGACATACGCCCCTGCGGCCCGGTCCAGCCGATGTGATAGCTCGCCCCCTCGCCATGGAGCAGAAAAATGCCGCCCGCGAGGCGCTGTCTGTTGGTATCCTCGACGAGCAGCGCGAGGAAATCCGCCGGGTTGTGATCCGCCCAGGCGCGGGTGAAGCCGGGCGGCAGCGCGCGGTAGCCACGCGCCCGTTGCTGGGCCGCATCGGCAGCGAGAAGCCAGTCGATTTCGGGCTCAATCCTCACCTGCAGCCTCGCGCGCTCCGCCGCGGCCAGGCGATTGCGCCATTTCCCCGCCAGCCCGGCGCGCAGCGCCTTCGTCTCGGGCTGCAAGGACCAAAGCGCGTGGTGGCGGGGCGTGATCAGCGGGACCAACCCGATACCGGCCAGCGACGCGTCCGGCGTCGCGAGGACGATCCCCCATCGGCGCGCGATCCGGCGCAGCACGGCGACCCGGAGAGAGTGATCCAGACCGGGGGCGAAGACCGGTCCGCGCGACAGAAGCCACAGCCCGCCGCGCCCGATCATCTGGGCCAGTGCGATCCGCCTGCCCGCCTCCGTGATCTCGAGCCGCAGGACGCGCCGCCCCCGCGCTGCAGCGAGCGTCCCATAGAGCGCCGCCTGCTGAAAGGCAGGCGCCTGCCCCGGCGCAAGAGCGCGCAACCCGCGATCCCAGCCCGCATCGGAGCCTGAAATTTGCGTAAGACGGACAGGTTTCATCGCCGCCATTAAGGCTTGCTTTACCTAAGCCGGGGTTAATGAAGACGCGAAACATGACAACCCTGAGGCGAAATGGCCCGCGCTCCTGAAAATCCCCCGCGCGCAAAGCGCAGACAGCCCCCGCCTGCCGGAACGTCATTGCAGGCGCGCAAGACCGACGGGCCGCCACATCTGCCAGCTCCGCGCGCCACGCTGTGGAGTGCGCTTCTGGTCGCGCTTTTCGGCGCGGCTCTCTGGCTCGGCCTTCTTGCGATTCTCAAGTTTTCCAACGGCTTCTAAACGCTTCAGTTCAGAACTTGACGCGAACGTCACCCTCGAGTGGCCGCAAAGCCACATTTTTCCGTGCATGCCGGCAACAGAACGTGACGTCATCGTGAAGCGCAGATTGATTTAGATCTTCCGGCTGGTAGCGTCACCGAAAGGAATTCCTTCGAGACGTTAGGATCTCCTTCGGGACACGTTAGGGAAGAGGAACATTATGAAACGTGTGATGACTTCGATGGCCGCACTCGCGATTGGCGCAGGCGCGGCCCATGCGGGCGGGGTGGAGCGCTCGACGCAATCGGTCGGCATCCTGTTCGAACAGGGCAATTACGGCGAAGTGAGCTTCGGCGCGTTCAATCCGGACGTGTCGGGTTCGGTGAGCTACGGACCCCTCGGCAACCCCTCTTCGGGCGACATGGCGCCCGGCTATGGCACGGTGAGCCTTGGTTACAAGCAGCATCTGAGCGATCAATGGGACCTCGCGGTCATCTTCGATCAGCCGATCGGTGCAAAAGTGAACTATCCCGCTCAGCCCGCTCCGCCGGCAGGCTATCCGCTCGGTGGTTCTCAGGCATCGATCAAGTCCGCGGCTATTACGGCACTGCTGCGCTACAAGATGCCGAACAACGTATCGTTCTACGGCGGTGTTCGTAGCGAGAGCGCGTCGGGCAAGGTTTCGCTTCCGTTCCTGAACTACAAGATGAAGACTTCGGACGAGACCGATTTCGGTTATGTCGTCGGGGTGGCTTGGGAGAAGCCGGAAATCGCGGCACGCGTGGCTCTGACCTACAACTCCAAGATCACGCATGATTTCAGCGCAACCGAAGAAACCGTCGCCGGTACCTTCAATTCGAGCTTCGAAACCACCGTACCGGAATCGGTCAACCTCGAATTCCAGACCGGGATCATGAAGGATACGCTGTTGATGGGCTCGGTTCGCTGGGTGCACTGGACCCAGTTCGATATCTCGCCCAACGCATACACGCAGAGCCCTCTGAATGGCGGCGTCTATGGTCAAGGTGCGCTCGTCGAATACACGGACAACACGATCACCTACAATCTCGGCGTCGGCCGTCGCTTCAACGACCAGTGGTCGGGTGCGATCATGTTCGGCTACGAGAAGCACACCGGCAAACCGACCGGGAACCTCGGCCCGACCGATGGCTTCAAGTCGGTCTCGCTGGCAGCAAGCTATCAGGCGACCCAGAACATCAAGGTGACCGGCGGCGTTCGCTATGTCGATATCGGCGACGCGACCACCAATGGCATCAACGGCGACTTCACCGGCAATGACGGTTGGGGCGCGGGTCTGCGCGTCGGGATCAACTTCTGATCGCAAGTCACTGAAAAATTAGGAATAGCCCCGCCTCGTGCGGGGCTTTTTCTTGGGGCCTCGGCTATGCCGCAAGTTCCGGGTGGCGCGCATCGCTGCCGCCCGCTAGATCGAAGCGATGAAACACGCACCCGCCCCTTTATCCCTCACCCCGCTTGCCTGGGCGCTGCTCGCGGCGCTGGCGCTGATCTGGGGCTCGTCCTTCCTGTCGAACCGTGCGGCACTCGAAGGCGCAGGTGTGTTTACGGTGGTCTTCCTGCGCGTGGCCTCGGGGGCGGTGCTGATCTGGGCCTATGTCGCGCTGCGCCGCCTGCCGGTACCGCGCCAACCGATCTATCTCGGGCATTTCCTGATCATGGGGCTATTGAACAACGCCATTCCCTTCTCGCTCATCGTCTGGGGGCAGAAGCATATCGATAGCGGGCTGGCCTCGATCCTGAACGCCTCGACCGCGATCTTCGGGGCGCTCGTCGCGGCCGTTGTCTTCACCGACGAGCGACTGAGCGCACGCAAGGCTACCGGCATCGCGGTCGGCTTCGCGGGCGTCGTGGTGGCCATCGGACCGGATGCGCTGAAAGGGTTCGACCTGACCTCTGCGGGTCAGGTTGCCGTGCTAGGCGCGGCGCTGAGCTATGGCTTAGCCGGCGCCTATGCACGCTTTGCGATCAAGGGGTTACGACCCGAAGTTGCAGCGGCCGGGATGCTCACCGGCGGCGCGATCTGGACCCTGCCGATCCTGCTGTTCACCGAAGGCGTGCCGAACTTCGACTACGCGCCCTCGGTCTGGATCGCGATGCTCTGGCTCGGCTTTGGCTGTTCGGCGCTGGCCTACCTTCTCTATTACCGCATTCTCGCGATCGCAGGCGCTGCCAACCTCGCCCTCGTCACGCTCCTGATCCCGCCCGTCGCGATCCTTGCGGGTTGGGCGGTCTATGGCGAACGTCTGGGCTGGGCGGAGGCCTTGGGCTTCGCGATCCTCGCGCTTGGCCTGATGATCCTGAATCGCCGTCCCAAAACCCCGTGACGCGCGCGCCTTGCCGGGCTACACCGGGGCGAAAGACCAATGGGGACGACATGATCTATTCCAATCGCGCCGAGTGGCTGGCCGCCAAATCGAGGAAGGTTGCGCTGTTCGGCATGTCCGGCCTCGGCAAGACCTGGGCTGCGAACCTGCTGCGCGACGAGGGCTGGTTCCACTACTCCGTCGATTACCGGATCGGCACGCGCTACATGGGCGAATATATCGCTGACAACTTCAAGCGCGAGGCGATGAAGAACCCGTTCCTGGCGGAGCTTCTGCTGTCGGATTCGGTCTATATCGCGTCGAACATCACGTTCGAGAACCTCGCGCCGCTTTCGACCTATCTCGGCAAGCCCGGCGATCCGGCCAAGGGTGGGTTGCCCTTCGAGGAATATCTGGAACGGCAGAGCCAGCACCGCACGGCGGAGATGGCGGCGCTTCTTGATACGGCGCATTTCATCGATCGCGCGAAGCAGATCTACGGGATCGAGAATTTCCTGTGCGATTCCGGGGGCTCGATCTGCGAGGTGGTGGACCCCGACGATCCGGAGGATCCGATCCTGACCTCGCTGTCGCAGAACCTGCTGATGGTCTGGATCGAAGGGTCGGAGGCACATACCGAGGAGCTGATCAACCGCTTCTCGCGCGCGCCGAAGCCGATGTATTATCAGCCCGAGTTTCTGGCCGCGAAATGGGCCGAATATCGCGATCTGAAAGGCGTGGCGGAGACAGAGGTCGATCCCGACGAATTCGTGCGCTGGACCTATGCGCAGGCGCTGGCGCATCGTCAGCCGCGCTATGCGGCGATGGCGAAAAACTGGGGCGTGACGATCCGTGCCGAAGATCTCTACCTTGTCCGCGATGCAAAAGATTTTACATCGCTGATCGCTGATGCTTTGCCCGCGTGAGCCACGACACTTCACGCATCACTTTAACTTCACCCTGTAAGAGACTGAGAAACAATGCCGATCAAGTTGCCTGAAAACCTCCCCGCCTTCGACATCCTGTCGCGGGAAGGCGTGATGGTGATGTCGCCCGAACGGGCATCCCGGCAGGAAATCCGCCCCATTCGGATCGGCCTTCTCAATCTCATGCCGAAGAAAATCCAGACCGAGAACCAGTTCGCCCGGCTGATCGGTGCGACGCCGCTGCAGATCGACTTCCAGCTGATCCGCATGAGCGAGCACCAGACCAAAAACACCGCCGCCGCGCATATGGAAGAATTCTACCGTCCGTTCGAGGAGGTCGAGGCCACCGGCGAGAAGTTCGACGGGCTGATCATCACCGGCGCCCCGATCGAACATTTGCCTTTCGAGGACGTGACTTACTGGGACGAGCTCAAGCGGATCTTCGACTGGACCCAAACCCATGTCTTCTCGACCTTCGGCGTGTGCTGGGGCGGCATGGCGATGGCCTATTACTTCCACGGCGTGAACAAGCATATGCTCGATCACAAGGCGTTCGGCTGTTTCCGGCACCGCAATTGCGCGCCTGCCTCGCCCTATCTGCGGGGCTTCTCGGACGATCTGCTGATCCCGGTCAGCCGCTGGACCGAGATGCGGCGCGACGAGCTGGAGGCGGCGGGGCTGGTGACGCTGATCCATTCCGACGAAACCGGGCCCTGTCTGGTCGAAGATCGCGCCCATCGTGCGCTCTACATCTTCAACCATCTCGAATATGACAGCGGCACGCTGAAGGAAGAATACGATCGTGACGTCGCGTCGGGGAAACCAATCAACGTCCCCGCGAATTACTATCCTGAGAACGACCCGAGCCGGGTGCCAACCAACAGGTGGAAAAGTCACGCCCATCTGCTTTACGGCAACTGGATAAACGAGATTTATCAGGAAACGCCGTATGATCTGGCCGAGATTGGTAACTAGCCTTGTCGTGCTGCTGCTCATCCTGAGCGGCGCGACATGGGGGCTGGAGAGTTGGCGGGCCCGAATGGCGGAGCAGCGCTACCCGCCCAACGGCACATTCGTCGATGTCGGCGACCAGCGCGTGCACATGGTTATCAAGGGCGATCACGGCCCGGCGGTGGTGTTGATCCACGGCGCGTCGGGTTCGGCGCGCGATCTGACCTTCGATCTCGCCCCGGAACTGGCGAAACGCTATCGCGTCTTCGTGCCCGACCGTCCGGGCTTCGGTTATTCCGACCCGTTGCCCGCGGATCAGGACACGATCGAGAACCAGGCCAAGCTGCTGCAGAAAGCGACCAAGATGGCGGGCGCGGACGATCCTATCGTGCTCGGCCATTCCTATGGTGGCGCGGTGGCGATTGCCTGGGCGGTGTATCAGCCGGACACGCTCTCGGGGCTGGTGCCGGTCTCTGCACCCTCGCATAGCTGGGATACCGGGCTGCCGCTTCTCTACGAGATCACCTCGCCGCCGATTGGTCAGGCGGTTGTCGTGCCGCTGATCTCGGCTTGGACCCCGCCTGCGATCATCCGCTCCGAGGTCGAGAGCGTTTTCACGCCGCAGGAGATGCCCATCGGCTATCTGCACTGGTTCGGCCCCGGCATGACGCTGCGGGTACAGACGATGCGGGTGAATGCCCGTCAACGCGCCAGCCTGAAGTCGGAAATTCAGGCGATGATCCCGCATTACCCCGATCTCGACCTGCCTGTGGTCTCGGTCCATGGCACGGCCGACACCATCGTGGGCGAGCAGATCCACGCGGTGCCGTTCACGAATGAGGTGCCGGGAGCGGAGCTGATCTCGCTCGACGGGATCGGCCATATGGTTCCGCATGTCGCGTTGCAGCAGACCGTCGCTGCGGTAGATCGTGTGGCCAAGCGCGCGGGCTATTCGATCCCGATGCGCCCGGCGGCGGAATGAGGGCCGTCTGAGAGCCCGGCCCTCCGGCTTTGCACGCAGATCACAGACGCGCGGTCGCCGCCCCTTGCGGATGCGGCGCCGCTTGCACCGCCCCTGCCCGCGCAGCATACTGCCGTGAAACGACAAAAGGCAGATCATGGCCAAGGACAAGAGCGACCCGCCGTTCGACATCCCCTTCGTGGGCGACATCACCCGCTACCTTGAAGACGAAGCGCCCGACGCCGTGCGCGAGGCGATCGAGGAGGCGGGCAAGGATGACATGCTCTCGCCCTCCTATCCCTATGACGAGGAGATGAAGCGCAAGAAATACGACCGCCAGATGGAGGCGCTTCAGGTCGAACTGGTCAAGATGTTCTGGGACGCTAAGGAAACCGGCAAGCGGATCGCGGTGATCTTCGAGGGGCGCGACGCGGCGGGCAAAGGCGGCACGATCGGGCGGATGCGGCAGAACCTGAACCCGCGCTCGGCCTATGTCGTGGCGCTGCCCAAACCCACCGAGACCGAAGCCACGCAATGGTATTTCCAGCGCTATATCGACTGGCTGCCCGCGGCGGGCCAGATCGCGATGTTCGACCGGAGCTGGTATAACCGGGGCGTGGTCGAGCATGTCTTCGATTTCTGCACGCCAGAGCAGCGCGAGCATTTCTTTTACCAACTCCCCGATTTCGAGAAGATGCTGGTGGATGACGGGGTCATCCTCGTGAAGCTCTGGCTGAACGTGGACCGCGCCGAACAGCTGCGCCGCTTCCTCAAGCGCGAGAAGGACCCGCTCAAGCAGTGGAAGCTGAGCTGGATCGACGTCGAGGGGCTCAAGCGCTGGGACGCCTATTCCGAGGCGATCCAAGAGACGCTAGAGCGTTCCGACACCGATCATGCGCCCTGGACGGTGATCCGCTCGGACGACAAGAAACGCGCCCGGATCGCCGCAATCCAGACGGTGCTGAACGCCGTCGATTACGCGCATAAGGACCCCGAGGCGATTGGCGAGATCGACGAAAAAATCTGCGGCGGCATCGACGTTCTGAATGTCTAAGCAAGGCTATCATCACGGCAATCTGCGTCAGGCGCTCGTAGCCTCCGCGCTGGAGCTGATCGAGGAGAAGGGCCCAACCGGGTTCACGCTCTCGGAGGCGGCGAAACGCGCAGGCGTGACCCCGGCTGCGGTCTATCGCCATTTCGAGGGGCGCGAGGACCTGATCGCGGAATGCGCGCGTCAGGGCTATCTGATTTTCGGCGATCTTCTGGATCATGCATGGAACGGTGGGAAGCCTTCGGCACTCGCGGCGTTCTCTGCGGTGGGCCGGGCCTATCTGGCTTTCGCCCGGAAATATCCGGGTCACTACATGGCGATGTTCGAAAGCGGCATCTCGCCCAACCGCTCGCCCGACCTTGCAGCGGTGGCGAGTAAATCGAGCACCGCGATGGAACGCGCGACGCGGGCCCTGATGGAACATGTGCCGCCGACAAAACGCCCTCCCGTCGCGATGGTCGCAGCGCATGTCTGGGCGATGAGCCACGGCGTGGTGGAGCTCTACGCGCGCGAGGGAAATCGCTCGCCCTACGCCCCCGAGGATCTCTTGGAAAGCGGCATCGGCGTCTATCTGCGCGGCCTCGGCCTGATCGCCCCGGATTGAGCCGCCCTGCCCCGATCTTGCCGCGCCGCGGCATCGCCCGCGCATAGAAAACGGGCGGAGGTTTCCCCCCGCCCGCGTAGATCAGACGATCCGCCTGAGATCAGAACTTGTAGGACGCGGTGAGGTTCAGCGTCGTGGTGTTCAGATCGTTGGTGGTGCCGTCGAAGTTGTTGCCGTCACGATAGTCGAGCTCGGTCCCGACGGTCCACTTCGGGTTGATGGCATATTTCATGCCGATACCAACCAGCGGAACGGTGTCGGAATAGCCGTTGCCCGCACCGTCTTCGGCGTCGACATAGGACGCACCGAGCGTGCCGTAGAACAGCATGTTGTTGTAGGGCGCACCGGCGATCATCTTGAGGTCGGTCATCGATTTGACCTTCGCGCCGGAGTTGCTGTCGTCGATGTTCGCAGCGTTATAGGCCAGTTCGCCACCGAGGACATAGTTGCCGAAGTCATAGAGGTAGCCAGCGTGGGCACCGCCGACGACGCCGTCGCCGTCGATCGACTCGTTGGCTTTGCCGTAGCCAAGTTGAACACCGGCGTAGAAGCCGTCCCAGCTGAACTGTGCGGGCGCCACTGCGACCGGAGCCGGGGTGACCTCGGGGGCCGGTGCCGGGGTGGTGTAACCGCCCGCCATTGCGGCGGAGCCAGCGAGTGCCAGAATGCTCGACGTAACGATGATACGTTTCATGTTTCTCTCTCTCCTGTCTTGGGGGTTCATCCCCCGTTGAGACGTTTTGGATCAGATCCGTTGCCCGGACCTATGCCCCCTGAATGCGAAATCAATCCGGTTGGTTCCAAGCATAAGCGGCGCTTTGCCGAACGTGTCACAAGACGTGATCGAAGTGACGAATGCTGCAGGCGCAAAATGCATTGGCAAGACTGGACAAAGCGGGGGTTCCTTTGGTTAATGAACACACGTTCATTTCCAGGGAGGATCACATGGAGTTGAGTGAAATTCGTGCCGTCATCACCGGCGGCGCCTCGGGTCTCGGGGCTGCGACCGCCCGACACTTCGTTGAGTCGGGCGCGCAGGTGACGCTCTTCGACCGCGACCGCGCCGGCGGCGAGGCCTATGCCGCCGAGATCGGCGCGACCTTCGCCGAGGTCGACGTGACCTCCGAAGAGAGTGTCGCCGCCGGGATCGCTGCCGCGGTGAGCGCAATGGGCGGCATCGACGTCGCCGTCAATTGCGCGGGCATCGCCACCGGAGAGCGCGTCGTGGGCCGCGAGGGGCCGCACCGGCTCGAGAGCTTCGCGCGCACGATCGACATCAACCTCGTGGGTAGCTTCAATGTCGCCCGCCTCGCCGCCGCCGAAATGGCGCGTAACCCGGGCCCCGAGCGCGGCGTGATCGTCAACACCGCCTCCATCGCCGCCTTCGACGGGCAAAAGGGCCAGGCAGCCTATGCGGCCTCAAAGGGCGGTATCGTCGCGATGACCCTACCGCTAGCCCGTGATCTCGCGAGTCAGGGCATCCGTTGCTGCGCCATCGCGCCGGGCATTTTCGCCACCCCGATGATGAAGGGCCTGCCGCAAGAGGTGCAAGACAGCCTCGCCGCGGAAGTCACCTTCCCGAAACGGCTCGGCGATCCGTCGGAATACGCGAAACTCGCCGGTTTCATCGTCCAGAGCGGCTATCTGAACGGCGAAGTCATCCGCCTCGACGGGGCGCTGCGGATGCGTTGACCTCACGTTTATGAAGGCTTTGCGAAGGATCTGAAAAAATCCGCGAAAAACGGGTTGCAAGGGCGCGCGAGGGCGGCTAAATCCCGCCCTACAAGACGACCCCTGATGCGGAGAGGTGGCAGAGTGGTCGAATGCGGCGGTCTCGAAAACCGTTGTCGGTGAGAGCCGACCCAGGGTTCGAATCCCTGTCTCTCCGCCACTACTTTTCGCCAAGCGCATGATGTTATTCCCTTTTGCGGGAGCCAGTTAAGGCGAGTTACATTTCAGGTTACATTTCGGCGCCTTGGGCCGGTCGCCCCTTGCTTTCCGAGGATATCGAGTCGCACCGGTTGGTTTGCCAGCGTCCTATTCTACACCGGTTGTGATTGAGGCGATGGTCTGATTTTCTGTCGTAGCTCCCTTAGCTCGTCCGCATCCAGCTCTCGCCTCTTGAGCAAAAGCTTGGCGACCTGCTTCACCTGCTCAATATAAGTCATAATTAGCTGCATTGCAGCATCCTGAGCCTCGTTCAGGACCTCGGTTACGCGAGCGTCCACAGACGCGGGTAGCGCAATGTGCTGATCGGGCCGCACGGGCCTCCAGAGCAAATCACTTCCGAACAGGCCCATCTGCGTCATGCCTTCGAGGGCAAGGCGCGTGGCGATGGCGAGGTCGGAATACTCCGAGCCACCTGCCCCGCTGGAGGCGCTGCCAAGCAAAGCCTGTTCGGCGGCGCGGCCGGCGAGACGGACGATGATTGCGGCGCGGATATCGCTTTCGGTCAATAGCGGCGCATCAGCGCCCTCGATCGAACCACCCGCAGGGCCGATCGCGGCTCGCGTCGGCATTGTCGGCAGCAAGTGGAACACTGCCAGCAGATGCCCCGCTTCATGGATCGCGATCCTTTCGAGCGGCGCACTCGCGGCGTTCGGAACGACCTCGCGCGCGGCATGCGCGATATCTTCAGAGGAAATCGGACGTCCCTGTTGCCTTGCGATCCCCAAAGCGGAACGGGCAACGCTGGCAGCCGTCGCTCCGCTGGCACCCAGCAAGAGGTCCGCACCTCGCTTCACATTGAGATCCGGTGCGCCGAGCGTATCGCGCAAGATCGCTTGGAGCCCGGCTCGATCCGGGTAGCGCATCATCAGATGCAGATCGAGCCGCCCTGCGCGCCGCAGCGCCGGATCGATAACGTCTGGATGGTTCGTTGCTGCAAGCACCATCACGCCCGGTGTCTCGGCAAGCCGCGTGAGTTGAAGCAACATGGCATTGACCACCTGTCGTTGATATTCGCTGTTTTGGTGGTTGGTGCCGCGGCTCGTGAAACTGTCCATTTCGTCGATGAAGAGGACGCAGGGGGTTTTCAAGATCGCTTCCAGGACGACTTCGTCAAGAGCCGCGAGCATCTGCCCGAGGTGTCCGGCCTTTTGGCACTCCGCATAGCTTGTGGCCACCAGCGGAACGCCAAGCTCCTCCGCGACAGCCCGGGCAAGCATCGTCTTGCCGCAGCCGGTTGGCCCCGAGATCAATGCACTCGTGTTCAGCGCCGACCAGTCGGCCTCGCCAGATTGCCAGTTGCTAAAGCCTGCAAGTAGGCGATCGAGCTGCGGACGGATCGGCCCAAGACCCTGCACGCGATCGAGCGCGCGGACTTGTTTCGGTGCACACGCTGCAGAGTATTCCATCAGCCTTTGGGCGACGTCGAATGCCGTTGCTGCCTTGAAAGCCGGCGTCAGCAACGGGCCGTCGAGACGGCGAAGTGCGTCATCGGTGGGCAGAGCGTCGTGAAGCGCATCCCAAGACCTCTCTTCGGTCTCGGGATGCGTGATGCGCAGAAGCTCGAGGATCAGAGCGCGCGAAACCGGCGGCATTACGAGGGGGGCCGGACAGATCGTTCGCGCTACGCTCGTAAAAGCAGAAGGGTCGGCTGCGACGGCGAGAAGCGGATCGCCGAAGCTGATGGCTTCGTCTTGCGTCTGCCGGAAGCGTTGATGTTGACGCGCCCGTTCGGAGGCCGACGCGCCGCGCGGAGAGGCGTCGACGCGCGCAACAAGTCTGATGTCTTCCTTGCGGCGCAAGCCAAGGAATTTTCTCAACCGGGGGAGGAGGCGCGGCAGATCGGCCATCGCCAGCACGAGATCGCGTCCAGGGCGCACTTGAACCAGCGTGCAGCTGCCGTCTTCGTGCATCCGCCGCGCGGCGACCGCATCTCCAAGGAGATGCGCAAAGCGAAGCGCGAAGGCGAGGGTCTCGATCGAGAAGGCAGACATCTCCGCCTGATCGTCGTCGAGCTCCTCCGGATCGGAGGCCGATGGAGGCTCGCAGGGCTTCATTAGGTGGCGGAGAAATTTCTCCGCGAAAGCGACCTTTCGGTCGGAGTTGAAGAGTTCTTTTAAGGGGGAAGAAGTGGTGGGAAGGGAGTGGGGCATGAACGGATCCTCGGTCGAGGTTGGAAAGGAAGAATACACAGCCCTCTCCCGCCCGGCGGCAGGAGGGGGCGCAGAGACAGGTCAGGAGTCGCGCATGCGCTTCGAGCGCGACCGTTGCCGCGCGAAGCTTTTGGTGGCAGCACGCGCTTCCTTCCGCGCGATCCGATCGAGCAGGCGCAGGATAACCGGTTCGAGCTCGGCGCGATAAAGCTCGGATTTGACCCGGAGATAAGCGGCAAACTCCGAATGCGGCAGCTCCATGCCGTGGTGCTGCGTGGCGAGCCATTTGTGGGCGCGTTTCTCAATTCGCTGCGCGTGGCGCCCCGTGCGCATCGGAACCTTGCAAAGCAGCTCGCGCGGCAACTCCGGGTCGCGGTGCAGTTGATAGTTCAACCGCGACTCCGGAATGCGCGAGTAGCCCAGCTTGACGGCGTGCTTGCCAGGCTGCAGCTCGAAGCGCATCGCGTAGAGATAGCTCGGCTCGGTCGACCATCCCTCTCCGCAGCCAGGACAGGTGAAACGCCCAGTGACCATATTTCCGCGCGTGATCCGAGACAGCGCGCCGCAGCCATCAGCGTGGCGGTAGATCCGGTAATTGGCCTTGCCTTTCGGGTCAGCGCCGACCAGATCCCAGCCTCTGGCTCGGGCGTCTTCACGATCGCGGGCCTCTTGGCAGGCCTCACATTCGGGCCCGAACTCGCCACGCGCGACACGCAGCACAGAGCCAAACTGCCGCCGCACCTCATGGCCGCACGGCGCCCTGTAAAAGGCATAGTGCCGGTCCTGGGGATCGCGACGCAGCAACTCGAAGCCAGCTTCGCGCGCCGTCTCTTGCCACCTCGCCTCAACGCAATGCGGGCATTCGGGCTGGAAATTCATCAGCACGTAATATCGGCTCGCATGAATGTTGCCGCAGGTCTCGCATTCGAGCGCAAGGGTGTTCTTGTCCTTCACCCGTGCGACAACGCGGTAGCCCTTGGCCTTTGCCGCGTCATGCCATTTGGGATGGATCTTGCCAGGCTGAATAGGAAGCTCTTCGCCGCGAATGATGAGCGAGCCGGAGGTATTCTGGGTCATGATGAGACCCTCCTTTGAAAGAAAAGCATGGGCCCGGCGCAAGAAAGCAACGCCAGGAAATTCCTGAGACACGCGCAGGAGCAACGAGGCCGGTCAGGCGACCGGGCTTCTTGCTGCGTTGCGTGGGGTGTGGATCAGAGGGCCGTCGGAGCCTCGACGTCGTCGATCAGTTCGAGCGACATGAAGCTATCGAGCGTGCGCAGGACTTGCTCAATTCGATCGTTACAGAGACGGTCGAAATCCGTCTCCTCGACGATCAGGAAGTCGTGGCTACGCTCGCGCACGAGCTTTCGGAACGCGGCGAGCTTGTGCCCGCTATCGGCAGCCTGCGCGAGCTTGAAGAGATATACCGAAAGCCTGAGGGACTTCTCGACCGGCACACGAGGCTCTTCGTCGAGAATGGCCATCTGCAGATCGAGCACGTAGTCTTGCGCCTTTTCCGCCGCGGCCAGCCAGGCCGAATAGGCGGGATCCCAGTAATCGACGTGACGAAGCTCACGCTCGCGCTCCACGAGGGCGTGGAGCGCCTTCAGAAACTCCGGGAAGAGCATCAGGATCGGCGTCTCGACGCGCGCATCTTCATTCGCGCGAATGCGCGTGGTAGAGGGGGTGTTAGCCATGGTTATCTCCTTGGACGAGATGGCTGTGGTTAGAGCGAGGGCGAGAGTTGCCGCTCTTGCCTTCGCTCGAACAATGTGGCTTTATGGGCCCATAAAGTCAACCGTGGATTTGATGTCATGACCGAAAAAAAGATGGGGCGTCCGCGCACCGACACCGAGGCTGTCACCGTGCGGCTTCCGCGCGATACGATCAGAGCGCTCGATGAGCTGCGAAAGCTCGAGGAAGATCTGCCGACACGACCCGAGATGATCCGGCGGATCTTGGATGGGCATCTGAAGCAGGGGTAACGCGACTGTATATTGCAGCGGTGATATTTCTCACCGAATGCTCCCGCTACTGTCTGATATGGAATTCAAGTTGAACGTGATCGATGATCGGCTCGGCTCGATCAATGCCAGGCCCGAAAACCAGAGCTTAGGGATGCTCATCCGAGCCCAATCCGCGAACGCGCGGTGCGGTCACTCCAATCAATATACCAGTCCGGGTCATCCCCGCGTGGGCGGGGAACGCGTCTTGAACGTCAGGGCGCACTTGTTCGGCGTCGGGTCATCCCCGCGCGGGCGGGGAACGCTAAGGCGGTTCCGACACAAGAGGCCAGCATATCGGGTCATCCCCGCGTGGGCGGGGAACGCTCGAGGCCGCACGCCACGGCGAGCTGCAGCATCGGGTCATCCCCGCGTGGGCGGGGAACGCTCTTGGTAGACGATCGCAGAGGCCACGTCCTGCGGGCCATCCCCGCGTGGGCGGGGAACGCGCGGCGCGTTCCTTCGTGAGGCGCTCCTCCTCCGGGTCATCCCCGCGTGGGCGGGGAACGCTCGAGGCCGCACGCCACGGCGAGCTGCAGCATCGGGTCATCCCCGCGTGGGCGGGGAACGCGCACAGCCGCTCAGCTTATGTTCGGCAGTCCACGGGTCATCCCCGCGTGGGCGGGGAACGCTGAAACCCGGCCGCGTCCATTTCCGCCGACACCGGGTCATCCCCGCGTGGGCGGGGAACGCGTCCCGCGCAGGCCGGTCTTCGCGCCGAACATCGGGTCATCCCCGCGTGGGCGGGGAACGCCATTCCGCATGTGAAGCACGTCCATGTCCATACGGGTCATCCCCGCGTGGGCGGGGAACGCCATTCGCAAAGAAGTCATTCGGATTCCCAGGGCGGGTCATCCCCGCGTGGGCGGGGAACGCATGTCCATTGGCTGCGGACTGTCAGGAATACACCGGGTCATCCCCGCGTGGGCGGGGAACGCCGCGCATGGCGCCGGCCGGAACGGCAAGTCAACGGGTCATCCCCGCGTGGGCGGGGAACGCTTCCTCGCCGCTGTTCAACACGCTCGCCGGTGCGGGTCATCCCCGCGTGGGCGGGGAACGCAGCAATGATGAGCTGGACACCCAGAATGTGGACGGGTCATCCCCGCGTGGGCGGGGAACGCACGCATCCGCCATCAACCGCGATCCGTCGCCCCGGGTCATCCCCGCGTGGGCGGGGAACGCTCTCTCCGAAAGTATCGAGGTCGGTAGACCATCGGGTCATCCCCGCGTGGGCGGGGAACGCGAGATCGTGCTGCGCGAGGGGATCGTGTTCGACGGGTCATCCCCGCGTGGGCGGGGAACGCTCTTGCTGCAGAGCATTGATTTACCACGGATTTCACGATGTCAAAGAACTTACCAGAGCCCGACGGGATTCTCGGCCTGTATCAAGATGGATGCCCTGGGAGGAAGCTGACCAACTTGAGCCCGTCGAAATCAACCGGCATCCGGCGGTTTCGTCCCGCGGTTCGGAAGTCGTAGCCTTGATCGGCAGGGGCCTTCCAGACCATGACTGCGTCTCCAGCGTCCAGACCGGTCAAGACTTGCTCCCATATCATTTCCCGAGTTCTGGCCGAATAGTCGCCGACATACACGCCGGCGCGTAGCTCCACCAGCCAGGCCGATAGCCTGCCGCGCAAGCGTGGCGGCGCATTCGATACCACGACGACCATCATCCGCGATGCCCCTTGTCCCCCGAGTTCGGCTGTTCAAAAGCCACCGGCATCGCTTCGGGTGGTGGTTCGGGGCGCATCAACTCCCCTGCCGAAAGCACCTCTTCGATCGTCGGGATGATCCGCCCGAGCAAACCGGTGCGGCGGAATGCATCGCGACAAGCGAGGCGCACCGCACGATCGGGCGACATCTCGAGCTTGCCCTCGGCGGCCTGACCGGCAATTCGGAACGCCTCGGGAACCACGGTATCAACCTTGAACAGGTCAGCGATATCGTAGACGAAGGAGAGCGGCTTGCCCGAATGCAGGAAGCCGATGGCAGGCGCATAGCCCGCCGCCAGAACCGCCGCCTCGGCCAAGCCGTGAAGACAGGCGGTCGCCGCTGACAAACACCGGTTGGGGATGTCGCCCGCCTCCCAGTCCTTCGGGTCGTAGCTGCGGCGCTTCCAGTCCACCCCATGCTGCCGGGCCAGCAGCGCATAGCTTTCCCGCACCCGGACCCCCTCGATACCGCGCAGCTGGTCGATGGACCGTCGCTGAGGCGCGTCCTCGCGAAAGCGCAGCGCATACATCTTGCGCACGACCCGCAGTCGCGCGGCATCGTCCAGCGCGATCCGGGCCTGCCACAGCAGACGATCCGCGCGCGCGCCACCGGGCTGGCCCGCGGAATAGAGGCGCACACCGCCCTCGCCGACCCAGGTTATCAGGGTCCCCACGCGGGCAGCGAGCGCCACCGCGGCATGCGATATGCGTGCCCCGGGTTCCAGCATTATCCCGGCGAGGCCGCCGACCGGGATCTGAGTGCGGGTGCCATCTGCGTGGACCGCAACGAAAGCACCGTCCAGCACATCGAGCCGGGCATGTTCAACGAAGACAAGCGAGGCGCGATCCTTCAGCGGGATCGGCTTTGGTGGCGCCAGGCCGGGCAGCCCGCTGCCGGCCTGTCGCGGTTCGCTCATCGGGCGCGCCGGATCAGCATCAGGCCGCAGCCGAAGGCCTTGGCGCGGCCGAACCCCTGACCGAGTTGCGCTATGAATGCGACGGGCTCGCTCACTTCAAGTTGGCCGGTTATATCAAGGATACCGAGGCGGAGCGCCCCCGCACGCCGCGCACGCGGATCGGAAAGCGTTTCGGTGGAATAGTCCTGAATAGTGGCGCCGATCAGACGAAAACCGGCTTTGTCACCCTGACGCTCCAACCATCGCGCACCTTCGCGCTGAGCAATTTCCATCCGCGCCTGCGCACGCGCACTTGGCGGCAGGTCATGCAGCGCATCCATCACGACATCGGCGCGTTTTCCACCGCGTTTCATCCGAGTGGCATTGGCGCGCAACAGGAAACTCAACTTGTCACCCGGAGCGAGAGATGGCGCAAATTCCTTGATATCGTGCGGCTCGAACAGGTCGAGCTGTTTTGGAGTGCGCGCCGAGAGCGTCAGGTAACTGCCATCGGGCTCGGCGCGCCACAAGAAGTCACGCCTGCGCTCCGGCCCGTCCGCGAAAACTGACCAGAGAAGATTGTGGTCTGCGGATCGGCGGTTCGACATGTCGTTTGGAACGAGCAACGGACCCAATGCTTGCACCGACGGGCTCCGCGACAGGCGGATGCGGCTCAGATACATACTCATTGAGCCCCTCCGACGACGATGTCCACCGGGCGCAATTCGACGCTGCGCGGGGCGAAATGCCACTGCGCGCGGTTCAAGGGAATGTCATGCACGACCTCACCCTCATCCGAGTCAAGAACGAGCGTGTGCGCGCGCAACGACCCTCCTGCGATGCGCCATGGAGGCAAAGCCAGATCGGCGAGCGCGGCTTCAGGCGTTTCGGCCTGCACGACCTTCGCTCCGGGCGGGGCCGAAAGCGGGCAGGACTTTCGCCCGAGATATAGCGTGTAGGCAGGCGCGCCGAGTGCGCGAGCGACGGCTTCGAGCGTAGAGGTCTCCCCCCAGACGGCAACGCCAAAAAGCGGCCCCGCGCGATAGTCTCGCAGCGTGATCGTCGTGTTGGTCCGCCCCCGCGCCGCGCGCAAGGCTTCGGGGCGCGAGTTCGGGTGCTTTGCGGCGGCGGACGGCACGGTCTCAACCGTATGATAGTCCCGTAGCGGCGCTCCTTCGTCAAAGACCGCCACAGCGAGATTGAGCGCGTCGAGCGCCTTGAAATCGCCGTCACGCCGGATCCCGAGCGCAGCCCCCATCAGCCCGAGCAGAGCAGATCGTGCCGGCCATTGCAGCGACCCGCGGCGCTCGTGTCCGGCCAGTTCCCCCATCGCAGCCAAACTTGCGCTCAATCCGAAAATCAAAAAGGGTTGCATCACGCCGCCCGAACCGTCTCGCCTGCGAAGTGCACGATCTCGTCGAGCGTGCCACCGACGCCGACCTGCATGATGCGATCGTCTTGCCAGACCTGCCCGTAGGCGGCGTCTATGTCGGCCCGGGTCTGCTGAAGCTTGCTGACCGATGCCTCCATCAATGCCGCCCCTCGAACCGGCGCGAAGAACGCACCTGAAAGGTCGCGCGGCGCCTGCGAGCCGCGCTCGGCCAGCACGAAATGCGCCCGCGGCCGATGGGCAAAGCTGTTCTGCTTGCCGCGCGGCGCGGTCTGCGCCATCGCGCGGGCGAGCGCCTCCGCCCCCTTGGCCGCAAGCTCTTTATCGCCATCCACGTTCTCGATCAGCAGGTCGCAATCGACACAGATATACTGATAGTAGATGCCCGATCCGAAGGCGGTCTCGCCCAAATGCCCCGCGCCGGTATCCGCAGCCTTGTTCAGATCGTCCACCGCGGAATACCAATCCTCCTCGGCCTGCGCGGCATGGGTAGTGATGGCATGGGCCACCTGCACCGCCGCATCACGATTGAAATCGGCGTCAGCTGCAAGCATCCGCCCGAACATCGCGATGTCGATCGCGCCATCGGCGCTGCGCAGCACTAGCTTTTTGAGATCCTTCTCCTTAGGCAGTTCTTCGCCCGCGACGATCTTGCCGGCCAGATCCTGAGCCAGCGTCCACTCCGCCGGAGAGATGAAGGCGAGCGTAGACGCAACGGTCGGTCCATCGCCCTTCTTCGGCGTCTCGAGCTTGCCAAATATCTCGGCTACAGTCTTGGCAGCGTTGCCCGCGTCCTCGGGCGACGCGCCGTCCTGAACCAGTTTCTCCACAATCATTTCGTGAAGCCGCTTGGTCCGCGTGCCCATGTTGTCCTTCAGATCAAGCGCGAAGAACGCGCTTTCGCGGAGCGCCCGCTTGATCGATTGAGACGATAGCCGGAGCCGCGGCACGCCGCCCATCATCGCCTGCTTGGGGCGGCCCTGATCGTCGCGGTTCGGGTTCGACGGACCGTAACTGGTGAGCAAATGGAATTGGAGGAAGGTCGTCATTCGATAATCTCCTTGGAGTTTTCAGCGGGCGCGTCGGCACCGAAATATTGGAAGCACCAGCGGGCGCGGGTTTTGTCACCCCAGTGAATAACGTCATTAGCGAGGGCTGCGACGTTGCAGCGCCTGTCCGCCATGCCGATGGCCCTCCGCAACTGCGCGGTCAGCTCATCGCCGTCAGCCCGCATCAGGCGCTGGAACCGCAGGTTGGACAGGATTGGATCGATTCCACCCAGCCGGCTCGCCAGCGGCGTTCCGACATGTTCACGCACCTCCACCAACAGGCTCACCAGGCGCACCAGCCGGTCGGCCTGCGCCGGGCCATAGCTCAGATTCTTTGCTAGCTGCTGCACCGCGGGCTCGCAGAGCACTGTCACCGGGGCCGCCCGGCGCAGCCGTGCCGAGAGCGCCCGGGCGGAAGAGCTCTCGCGAGCGCCGATATTCGTGCTCCACCATCCAAGCGCGATCGCACCCGTCCCCTTTCCCTGTTCACTCATGCGACTTTTCCCTTTTTCAGCGCCGGCCGCTCGAGGCCGAGCGCGTCGAACATCGCGCCCCCGAGTTTGCCATGCCCCAAGAACGTTCCACGCAAGTCCTTATGCGCCTTAACTATGGCCGCGATGCGGTCAGTCTCGCGTTGATCGAGTCCGGGCAGCGCTAACGCTTCGAACTGCCCTAGCACCTGTCGGCGCAGATCGGAGAGCCACTCCGGGCCGGGGTTGCCCCCCGCCCGGAGTGCGCGCAGATGCGCAAGGAAGCGGTTCTCGGTCGCGAGGAAGAACTCCTCGCGCTGCGCCTCGCGAGCCTCGCCTGCCGCCAACACGGGCTCAAGAGCCCCGCGTAGCGCGATCGCAGCGGTCTCGGCGGCCTCGACCATCCCTACCAGTCGATCTTCAACCTCTCCCGAAAGATCCAGAAGCGGCTGCACAGACAGCGTGAAATCTCGTGGCTTCATGTTATCCATCGCCCATCCGGCGACGATTACGCTGGCCTCTCCGCCCCGCTGCCCCCAGTCACGCAGCGCAAGCGCGCGCTCTGCCAGATCGCTGTCTTTCTGACGCGCCACCACGCCCAGCCAATTCCGATACCCGAATTTGCCCGCGCGTGGATGTCTGGGCAGCCATTCCTCACCGATCTTGAGCCGGTAGTAGGGGCTGAGCGGGTGCTTCCAGAGCGCATAGTTCGTCCCCCAAGGTTTCTGGACCACACCGGTGATCCCATCACCATCCGAGACCAGCCGAAGCCGGCGGGGCATCCCGAAAAATGCCTCGGCGGCGAACACGCGCCCTTCGGGGGGCGTAGCTTGCTCCCCCTTGTCAGAAACCCGCGTGGGTTGCATCCACGGCAGATCGGCAGTTTGTGCCGGTGCACCGCAAGGAACATTGGCCCAGACCAGCTGCCAGAGCTCCGCTTGCGGATCGACTAGCGTCACCATCGGCCCGCCACCGCGCATCGAGGTCCTGTTTCCTGCCCCGCCCGAGGGCGCGAATGCCTGAAACGTATAGAGCGCCATCGCCGCCAGCGCGGGGTCGAGCCGAACATAACGATCCCGATGCACCATCAGATCGGCGTTGTTCCGCGCCGTGTTGGCCCCAGCGGAGTCGATGAACAGCATGTCCACCGAACCCGGATCGCCCATCAGCGGCTCAAGATCCTGCAAGAACCGCGGCCCGTCGCCCAGCAGATCGAACGCAGGTGCAAAGGCCGCAAGTTTCTCGCGCAATCGCTGTGGATCGGGCGCGCATCTGCGCTGCCATTCGCCATTATTGGCGGGCGGGTCGGCCATATAAAGCAGCCCGATCAGCAGCTCATAGCAGGCAACGTTCAGGTCTGGGCGCGGCCAGTCGGGGCGCTCGATGCCCAGTTCAGCCATCTGCCAAGGTGCAATCACCCTGCGTGAACCATCCTCGCAGGTGACTGGAATCCATTGGTCTTCAATCAAATTGAGCGTCACGAAATACCTCCGCTCACAATTTAGGATAGAAGACCGTGCGGCGCCCCGAATGTAAAGAGACGCGACCATAAATCAGCTTGTAAAGATCAGTCCGACCTCCGGATCATAGCGCAAGCCCTCGCAGATCAGGCCACCCTCGCCCACCGGGCAGAGCCGGTATTGCGCCCGCTTCCAATCGGGCCAGTCTTGTGTCACGGCCATGATCTCGGGCTCCGATTGATCCGGGAGCGGCAGCGCGTCGAGGCGCCTGCGCGAGGCCGATACTTCTGACAGCGCCCAGGCCTCGTCACTTTCCTGCTCTGCCCAAGAACGCAGCCCCCTATCTGTGCGGCGGGCCAGAACGAGTATGCGCTGCTCCACGCCTAATCGAGTCGGGTAATCCGCGTCATCGCTTGCGCGCGCTCCCATTCGGTATCCTGAAGCGTAGTCGACGATGTTCTGCGCAGCATGTCCCCGGTGGGCGACGGCTTCGCCGACCGCCTTCATCTCGGCTCGTTCCAGCACCTCCGGCGCCGGATCGGCGGTCGCGCCATGCACCGCCTCGATCAGGGCACGCAACGTAGCAGGCGCGTCGATCCGACCGTCTCGAAACAGGACTCTTGCAGTGCGCCATTGGTCGGCCACAGGATAGACATAAGCGCCACTATCGAGCACTTCGTGCAGCCAGCGCTCATTGCTGACACGATCGGGGTCGGGTGCGAGCACATGCAGGCACGGAACGGACACAGGGCGCGTATCCGCTGGTCTCAGGGCCATGTGTCGCCAGAGCCGCCCCGCCCGCTGGATCAGCGCAGCCATCGGCGCAAGATCTGAAACCATGACATCGAAATCGAAATCCAGCGACGATTCGAGCACCTGCGTGCCGACCAGCACGAATCCTGCGCGTCCGGTGCCATCCTTGCCGACCCGCGCGGCGATTTCAGTTTCGATGCGCTTGCGATCGGCGAGCGTGAACCGCGCGTGCAAAAGCCGTGCCGAGACGCCGCGCGACCGCAATTCCTGAACTGCCGCGATAGCATCGTCGACCGCATTGCGCACCCAGACACAGGCTGCTCCCTGCGCTGCGTGATGCGCGATTAGCTCCACCGCCTCATTGTTATCCTCCAGCTTCTGAACGCTCACAGGTCCACGGGTCGGCCGATCATCCTTCGGGAAACTGGTGACCGCGGCCCCACTAGCAATGGTCAGGGCTGGGTAATTAGCATGCTCAGCTCTCCCGCCATACACCGAAAGCAACCGCGCGCGCTGTGCCAAAGGCAGGGTTGCCGTCAGAAGGATCGCGGAACCGCCCGCGGCGCGATGCATCTGCAAGAGGGCTTCGAGCTCAGTCGCGATGTAGGCCTCCCCCATTTCGTGAACTTCATCCACGATCAAGACTTTCGACGACAACCCAAAATGACGCAGAGCTTGGAAACGGACCGGCAACACCGATAGCAATGCCTGGTCAATCGTGCCGATCCCGACGTCGGCGAGCAACGCACGGCGGCGGTTCTCGGCGAGCCAGTCCGTGCAGGTCGCATCGTCTTCGCTGCGGCCACCATTTACGCTCACGTCCCGAAAGTCCCGAGAAAGCCCGGCGCGTCCATGCGCCAGGGTTAGCGTGGGCGATGCATCGAACAGGCGCGGCACGACCGACCGGGCGCGGCGAAACATGGCGTCCGCCGTGGCCATTGTCGGAAGAGCAAAAAACACGCCCC
This sequence comes from Thioclava sp. JE_KL1, assembly GCF_009296265.1. Taxonomy (GTDB): domain Bacteria; phylum Pseudomonadota; class Alphaproteobacteria; order Rhodobacterales; family Rhodobacteraceae; genus Thioclava. Next base: position 22,498 of record NZ_WBJS01000009.1, on the reverse strand, counting down.
TGCCCTTTCCGGCCCGAAGCATCCGCTGCGCTAGCAACAACGCAGCCTCTGTCTTGCCCGCACCCGTCTCGTCTTCGATGATCGCGAGCGTCGGTCCCTCGGGCAAGGCGATATCTTGGCAGACAACCTGCATCGGGCGTAGCGCGAAATCGAAAAGCACGGCGTCCGAGACCGATTGCCCGGAAATTCCTGCGACGCTTACGGCACTTGCAGCTTCATCTCTTGCATTTGCCAAATAGTCCTTGAGGGAGACGGGTGCGGGTTTTGGACCGAACCACTCAGCGTTCGATCCGATCCAGTCGGCGGCTGCACAAAAACCTGGCAGCCACCACGAAAGTGCGACGGCATGCGCATCGGTCATCCCATCCAGCGATGCTTCGGGCCAAAGTCGTGTAAGCGCCCCGAGCGCCTCACTCGCGGCGCGTCGCCCATCAGCGATAACTTTCAGCGAACGTGAATATTCGCGAGACCGCCGCCCCTGAAACGCAAGTCCACCAATTTCCATGGTCGGCGGTCGGCCATGATGCCCAGCAGTTGCGCCGTAGAGCAACTGCCGATGCCAACTTTCACCGCCAAGCCGCTCCGAGAGGAGGTTATCATGTTCATAGAGCAGAACCTCGGTAAGTTCCCAGTGCCGAAAACCTTGGGGAATGCCCTCGCGCAACATCCGCCGAAAGCTCTCGCTGAACTTGCCAAGGTCGTGAAGCGCGACTAGCAGCACAAGCGCGTCGCGCAACGGAGGCGCGAAATCGAGTGGAGCGATCAGCCGCTCCGCGACGGCAGCTACGTCGAGCAGATGACAGATTGCAGGATGCTCAACGCCGTCAGGCTCGCGCGCACTTTTTCCAGGCCAGTCCGTCCAGTCGATCTCTCCGATTATCGCGCGTCTCCCCCTGATCGCTCCACTACGGCCCTAACTCGAGACTAGCTATTCAGGCCCCAAGCGGCAATGCAGCAAGTGCCTTCTCGCGAGAGCAAATAACGCGACTGCGACAGAACTGGCCCCGCGGGTGATAAGCACGTGCCTCGCGTTCTTAATCACCACACGTCTTTAATCTTCGCTCGCGCGACGATCACCTAAGGCATATTCGCGCGGTCCACATGAGAAATCGTCGCCATTAAAGCCAAAGCGGGCACACCTTGGATCAGACGCCAGTCTATTCGAGGAACCACGACGAACTTAGACTTTACGGCCTCAATCCGCGCCCGACACAGAAAACTGCCTTGGCTGCAATAAGGTGCGATAACCTCGGCAAGCACCTAGACCGGCCCGTAAATACCCTTCACAGAGTGACTCTTGCGGATTTTTTCGCGCGGCGCGCTTTCATGCCTGAGCGCCGGACCAAGTTCCAAGGATAAAGTGCAGAAAGATGCTACCTCACGATCTATAGCGCGATTTCGGCGCAGAAAATCCCGAGTTTTCCACATAAACCCGACGGCGCGCCCGGTCCTACCCGCTTCGGGAGACGTCTTTTCCGATAAACTGAGATCACGGCGCGGCACAAGGGACCTGCCCCGCCCGACAGCACCTCCCCGGTCTCAAACGCAAATGAAGAAAGAGATGACTATGGAGCATATTCCGCTTCAGGGCGTGGCCCCCTTGCGCCTTATCACGAAGATGGACCTGATTGAGAAACTGAGCTGGAGCGAGGCCTCGATCGACCGGCGGCTTCGCGAAGATCCCGGTTTCCCGATCCCGCTGAGGCTGGGACCGGGGAGCATTCGCTGGCGCCTCGACGAGGTCGAAGCGTTCATCCGCGCCCTGCCGCGCGCCGACTACTTTGGAGCCGAGGAATGAGGCGAGGAACGCGCGGCACGGCAAGCGAACGGGTCGAGGTGACGCTCAAGCCGGAAGAAGCCGAGCGGTTCTGGGCACTCGCCAATGCGGGTGGGTTTCCCAGCAAGGCCGCTTATGCCCGCGCGGCCCTGCTCTCGGGGCATGTCTACAAGAACGATCAGCTGAGCGCGCTCCTTGGTGAGCTGTGTCTCGCCGTGAATGGCCTGCTCTCCCAAGATCGTCCGATCCCGTTTTTTGAGAAGATCCATCCTGAGATCGTTCGCTTCAGCGATGCGATCACCGCTCTGGAAGCCTTCCTGGTGATCGCGCAAGAGGTGCCTAAATGCGACCGCACCTGAGCTGGCACACGAACGCGCACACCGCCGGGCTTTACGCGGACCGCGGGCCGGATGCCCGGTTCATCGGCGGCACGGTTCTGCATCTGGGGGACCGGCTGATCCGCGACCAGATCTCGAGCCTGCGCCCGCGGCATCAGATGGCCCGGCCATATCTGTTCATCACGATCTCGCTCCCGGACACGCTGGAACTTCTTCCCACAGCGAAGATCGACTTCCTGAAGACGATGTTCGAGGCGCTAGGACTCCCTGCAACTGCCGTGCCGTGGATGGCATGGGAGCATTCCGGCAGCGCGGTTCAACATTTCCACTGCGTTGTGCTGACCATGACGTTCGCTGGCCGTTGGATCGATGTCGTGACATCGAAAACCGCGTTGGCGCGCGTCGACCGAGAGCTGTGCCACTGGCTCGGGCTGCCAGCGCCCTACTATTTCGACGAGGGGCGCGGCCCGCGGCTCGACGTTCATTTTCCGAAACGCCGAATTCACTCAAATGCGCGACGGAACCTGGCGAATGTCGTGAACCGGATCTTGATCCAGGACCAGCCCCGCGATTTCCACGCATTCCAACAGGCGATGGCGCGTCGGGGCAACGGCTTCCGCGTCGCTGAGATCCGCAATAATTACGGCGTTCCGAGCTACGCGTTCTCCGGTCCGGGGCTGGAACCGATCTGCGGCGGCGAGCTCTCACCCGAGCTGGAGCCGCGCGTAATGCGCCAGCGTTTCGACCGCGCGCGCGGCCTGCAGAACCTGCGCGCGAGACTGGAGCTGGTCGCGCTGACCCGCCCATTTAACCACACGACCCTGACGAACCAGCTAAACATTCTCAAGGAGCTCAACAATGCCGGTAGAAACCATGACACCGCGCGAGCAGACCCTTTCGCAAGCGGGCCTCACCGCGGCGCATCGCAAGCTCGACAAGATCATCCGAACGGGCGAGACCACGGAGGATCGCACGGCGATGATCCACGATCTTCTCCTCGACCAGCTTCAGCATCCGGAGGGCGATCCGATGGAGCTCGCCCGCCTTCTGAGCGAGTTGATCTCGATGCTCGCCGTGACCATTGGCGAGGTGCAAAAGGCGTCGAAGGAGGTCGCAGAGGGTCAAGCGACGCTGGCCTACCAGATCGACCAGATGAAGGCCGATCAAAAGGCCCGCAACGCCGAGATCGTAGACCGGCAGAGCCAGATCATCGATTTGCTCGGGGGCCAGTTCCCGGATCGCTCGGAGAGATGATCTCCTGGATCCGGCAGGCCGCGCAGGCAGCCGCCACACCGGTTCAGATGCGGGTCGAACCCGCCGCGAGCCGCATCCGCCTTCGCTTTGAGGACGGCGCCGAGATCGGGGTGCGGCGCGACCGGGTGACGCTGCTTCGTGCAGGGCTCGGCAAGGCGCTGCACGCCTTCCTGCCTCGATTTGCGGCCCTATCCGGCATGCTTCGCGCGCCGCTTCCGAAAGATGCGCCACTGCAGACAGGAAAGATCCTCGCGATCACCCGCAGCGCCTACGAGGCCTTGCGGAACACGCGTCCACAGCCCCCTGCCGTCGAGACCGATCCGCCCCCTCCCGATCCCGCCCCGGATCCCGATCAGGACGGCCCGTCCTGGCCCTGAGACCCGTCCCGCCTCAGCGCTGATCGCGCGAGGCAAGATCGCGCAATCGGACCGGATCCTGCCCGTCGGTGACGAAATCGGCCCAGTCCTGCATCAGCTGGGCGCGCTCCTCCAGCAGATCCTCACGTTGATAAGCTGCCTCAAGAGCATTTGGCTCATGGGCAAGCGCAAATTCGATCGCGTCACGCTCGTAGCGTTTTTGCGCCCGCGCCCAGGTTTTGAAACTTGCCCGGAAGCCATGACCCGTGATCGCCGGATCGAAGCGCTTCACGAGGTTCAATGCTGCGTTCTCGCTCACCACACCGGATCGATTCTTGGCCTTGGCGAAAAGCTGGGGCGCATCCCCCGAGAGCAGAGCGATATTGTCGAGTGTAATCGACACCTGCCGGCTCAGCGGCACCCGATGCACGCGCGCCATCTTCATCAGATCCTCGGGCGTGGTCCAGATCCCGGCCTCGAGATCAAAAAACTCCCATCGCGCGAGGCGGCATTCCTTGGTGCGTTTGGCCGAGAGCACCATGAGCATCGCCAGATGCCGGGTCTGCAGATCGCAAGGCGCCGCCATCAGCCAGGCCCAGAAATCCGGCAACTGCTCATAGGGCAGCGATCCGAAATGCCCCTTCTTGTTGCGCACCGGCCCGAGCGCGATCCGGGTGTCGAAATCAGCCGGATTGTCGGGGCGCAATTCGCGGATCTTTGCCAAGGCAAATATCTCCTTGGTGCGGCCCAGCGTGCGCTTGGCGGTCTCATGTTTGCTGTGCCAGATCGGCTGGATCGCGGCGATGACCTCGCCCACCGAAATCTCATCGATTTTCCGCTCGCCGAAATGCGGGAAGATATAGGTCTCGATCGTCGTCCAGTTCTGTTGAATATGCTTGCCGTTGCGCAGGCCCGGTGACTTTTGTTCGAACCAGATTTTCGCCATCTCGCGAAAGCTCGGCGTGACAACCGGTCCCGGCATGTCGGGCTTTTGCGTGATGAGAGCGGCGTCGAGCGTCTCCAATTTGCCGAGCTTGAGAAGGACGCGCAAATCCGCAGCCGGCATTCCGCGCTCTAGCATCAAACGGGTCGCGCCCGCCAGATCGCGCGCGCGGCGCAGACCGATCTCGGGGAAGCGTCCGAGCGTGATCCAGCCCGGCTTGCCCGATTGCCGATGGCGTAACTCAAAAACCTTGGCGCCGCCAGAGAAGAGCCGCAGATAAAGCCCCATGCCGTCATGCACCCGCGACGGACCGACCCCGAATTTCGCCGCCTCGATCTGTTTCGTCGTCAGTCCCATTACGCCACTCCTTCGTCAATCCCGGCGATAAGGAATGTTACCTTTCGGCACTGAGCTCGTCTAAATCCCGGTGGGTGTCGATGAGGAGAGGTGACAGAAAAACTATATTGAAAACAAAGCCCTGCCGGATTCTTCTGAGGTTTATTGAGGAGCAATGAGGGGCGACCGAGACATTCTGTCTCTCCGCCACTTTCCTTTGTTGATCGACACATCAACACTCTGAAAGTGCGCAATCCCTGAAAATGCGACTGTAATCGGACCCTCGGGCCACCCCTGCGCGGCTCATGTTCCTGCGTCCTTCGCCGTGCACCCTTCTGCACCGCGCGCGTCCCTGCGCCATGCCGCGACTGTCAGGCCTGCGCGGGGAACTCGATGCACACGCGCAGCCCATCGGTGCCATCCACGGTCAGGGTCGCGTCGTGCTGGAAGGTCAGCGTCCGGATCAATCGCCAACCCAGAGAATTCGACCGCTCCGGCCGCTCGGCATCCGAGGGCAAGCCGATGCCGTTGTCGGACACCACCAAGGCAATACCGCTTTGCACATCGCCGGAGACCTCGACGCGGATGGTCCCGCTATCCCTGCCGACGAAGGCATATTTGAACGCATTGGTAATGAGTTCGCCGATGATGAGCCCGATGTCGATGGCGAGCTTGCTGTCGAGTTGCAGCTCTGCGCAGCTCACTTCGATATTGGCGTCGAGGCTTCCGCCGCTGAACGCGCGTTCCGACGTCCTTGCGACTTCCGCCGCCATCTCCGCCAGATCGACCTTGCCGGTGTCGGTTCCGCGCTGCATCAGCTCGTGGGCCTTGGAGAGCGCCCCGACGCGGACTTCGAGCTCGGTCAGAACCTGTTGGGTTTCATCCTGTCTGGCCCGCGACTTGCTCATGCGAATGAGCGCGGCGATGAGGGCCAGATTGTTGCCCGTGCGGTGGTGAAGCTCCTGCATCAGCAGGTCGCGTTCCGTGATCTCCTCGCTCAGCTCGCGGTTTTGTTCGTTGAGCGCCGCCGTCGGATCCTTGGCGCTGAGGGCATCGAGCGCCTCGGTCGCCTGATCGACGAGCTGGGCGCCCGCCGGCAGAACGGCAGAAGACACGAAAACCGCATCGATGCGCGTGCCCTCATGGCCGGTCTGGACATCGAAACGCGTGGCGATCCGCTGCACGCCGCGAAGCCCCAGCCCCATCCCTGTCGCGGAGGACGGCGCGCCATCAGGCTGAAGGTTCTCCTTCGGGATGCCCCGCCCCTGATCGGTCACGAGGAGCCCTAGTGCAGGCTTGCCCTCCGCCTCGGTCAGCGAAAAGGTCGCGCGGCCCTTCTGGCCATGCTCGATCGCGTTGCGGCCGAGTTCGACGACGGCTGTGACGGTCCTTGTGCGTTCGAAGGAGCTGAATTGGAGAACGCTGGTCAATGTCATCGCGACGTCGCGCAACCGGGCGACGTCGGTGCTTTTTTCGAGGGTTACGGTGGTGAGCTTCGTCGTTTTCACTGCTCGCGCTCCCGGTTGATACGCAAGACGACGATGCTGGCGTCGTCGCGTCCGCGGAAGGCCCGATCCAGAAGGAATCCGGCAATCAAAAGCGGGCTTTTCTTCAGCAGTCCGGGCGGGAAATGCGCCTCCCGCAAGGTTTTCAAACCGTCGCTATGCAGGATGACCATGTCCCCCGCCTCCAGTTGCACGACTTCCTCGTAGCCATGGGTCGCCGCGCCACCGATGCGACCGTCCCGCACCGCCATCCGGCGAATGCCATTCGCGCCGACCAGCAAGGAGGAGATATTGCCAAGCGCCGCGTAGCGCAGCTCCATCTGCGGTTGGGCGATATGCATCAGCGCAGCCACCGCGCCGCGCCGCCCGACCAGCCGCTCGGTAATCTGGCGCATCAATTTGCCCGGCTCGGACGAGAGCCCGCCCGCAGCGCCAGCGGCCTCGATGACTTCGCTGGCGGCTTCGGCGGCGGCAGGGCCATGCCCGAGGCCATCGCAGAGCAACACATCGGTCGCGCGCGGGGTCTGACGGATTTGAAAATCATCGCCGCAAGTGACTTCGTTCGGGTGGCAGACGCGCAGCCCCACAGCGTCGACGCCGCAATCAGCCCCGTCGCGTCGCCCGCCAAAAGTGCACACGATCGTCGTCCCGGTGTCGGGCGAACTAAAGATGTCGAACGTATCCGACAGGCGCACGATCGCCCCGAGCCCGAGCCCGGCGGAATCGGTGGAGCTTTCGCCGTCCTGGAACATCCGGTCGATATCCGCGATCCCCGGCCCGCGATCGGTGAAGATCATGTTGATGACATCGGCGCCGGGCTGCCGCACGAGTTCGATCAGGGCGCGACCACGCTCTGCGTAGCGCAGGATGTTCGTCGCGGCCTCCGTGGCCACGATCGCGAGTTCGCCGACGCGAGTCTCGGGAAGACCGATCTCGACGCCATGGCGCCGCGCAAGCCGCCTCACGACGGCCACGGCGCTGCGATCATCAATTTCGACCCACTGGTTCATAGCTTCACGCTCATGGAAACGGTTGTTCCTTTCCCGGGCGCTGAGTGGACCTCGAACCCATGTGAGAGGCGTTTGGCGCCGCCAAGACCTTTGCCGAGCCCGCCCGCGGTCGTATAGCCCTCGGACATGGCCAGCGTCACATTTTCGATCCCCGGTCCCTCGTCCCGGCATTCGACGCGCAGATACTCGTTACGACCGTCGAGATAAATTGAAATCTTGCCGCCGCCACCGTGGACGATGGCGTTGCGGGTGATTTCGCTCACAGCCGTCGCGAACCGGGTGATCCGCACCGCCGACAACCCGCGTTCCTTGAGAATTCGCGCAACCGCCTGGCGCGCGGCGACGACATCGCGACTGGTCGCGAGCGTTATCTCCGCAACCGCGGGTCTGCTGGATGTTTCGTTTGGATCAGGCACGCCGCAACTGAGTGAGTGCATGGGTCAGGCTGAGCGCCGTACGGGTCTCGGGCAGATACATGCCCAGCTCCACCAAGGTCACCGCAACCGCGGGCCGCATCCCCACAACGTAGGTTTCAGCGGCCAGCAGCTTGGAAATGCCAGCGAGCTGCGCAATGACACGGCCGACGAAGGTATCGACGATCTCCAGCGAACTGATATCGAGAATTACGCCTTTGACGTTTTCCTTCGCGATCCGGTTCGACAACGTGTCCTGCAGCTCCACGATTTCCGTATCGGTGACGTCGTCCTGAATGGAGACGAGAAGCGCGTTCTCGACCAGGTTTATGGACGTCACACCCGACACGTCAGGAAACCTCGCTGGTTTTGATGACGTAGCCGACCTTCTGCAATGCATCGGCCAGGGCCGTGCGGATGCTGGACCGGGTAGACACCGTGCCCACGTCGATGCCGAGCTGCACCATGGTCTGCGCGATCATCGGGCTGATGCCGCTGATGATGCATTCCGCGCCCATCAGGCGCACGGCGGCCGCAGCCCGCAAAAGGTGCTGCGCAACCTGCGTGTCGACCGTGCCGACACCGGTGATGTCCATGATCACCACCTCGGCCTGCCGCTCGAGGATCGTCTCCAGCAGGTTCTCCATGACCTCCTGCGCGCGGGCGGAATCCAGCGTGCCGATCAGCGGCAGCGTGAGGACCCGGTCCCAGAGCTCGACAACCGGGGTCGAGAGTTCGAGCATTTCCTGACGCTGGCGCTCTATGATCTGATCACGCTCGCCGATGAAGATCTCGTTGGTGTAGATCGCGAAAGCATCGACGAGACGGGTCACCATCAGCACGTCGCTGATAAGCTTGCCGCTTTCGATATCCGTCATCGCCTCGAGCCGCGTAAACAGCGGGGCTTTGAGGGCCAGCACGAAGGTCGCCATCTCGGTCGGCGTCACGCCACGGCCGACACGTTCCTTGCTGACATCGGCAAGAACGGCGCGCAGGTCTTCCCACTCGTCGTCGTCCAGGCTGAACTCTTCATTCACGACGCCCGCACGGACACCTTTGGTGAAGGCCTTCAGAAGTTCCTGGTTCTGCGCACGGCTCTCGGAGTCGGAAAACAGGTCAGAGCGTTTCACGCCCTCTTTCACCTGAGTGCCAAGCCACTCCTCCACGACGCCGGAGAAATCGGATTCGAGGATGTTCAGGATATTTGCCGTCGCTGTTTGCGGCATGTGCAGGCACTCCAGTTCTTTTCAATACAGCAGGTAAGCCAATTAGCCGCGGTAAAGTCAACGGCTTGGACGGGTCGGTTGCCGCAACGGAGATTGATCCGGAGAAGTATCGCTCAAGGTCCGAAAGTTGCCGGCAGACTTTCGCAGACGGCGATTTTCTGCGTGAGGATACCCCGTGGCACCCTGCCGAGGCTTACGGCAGGAACCTGAACCGACAGACAAAAAAGCCCCGCGCACTGCGCGGGGCTCGTCATTTCTTCCGGTCCAGGTGCGAGCGATCAACCGTAGACCAGCTTCGGCAGCCAGATGATGATCTCCGGGAAGAACATGCATAGCAACAAGCCCACCACCTGAAGCGCTAGGAACGGCAGCGCCGAGCGGAAGATGTCGCCCATCGGGATTTCCGGCGGTGCCACCCCGCGCAGATAGAACAGCGCATAGCCGAAGGGCGGCGACAGGAAGCTCATCTGCATGTTCACGAGGTAGAGCACCCCGAACCACAGCACGAGATCATCAGGATCGCTCAGCCCGAAGGCCTCGGCGCCGAGCGCCTTCACGATCGGCACGAAAATCGGCACGCAGAGCAGCAGGATGCCGACCCAGTCGAGGAACATGCCCAGAATGATCAGCACGAGCTGCATGATGATCAGGATGCCCCAAGGCCCGAGCCCGGTCGCCTGCAACGCGTTCTGCACGAACTGCTGGCCGCCCTCGAGCACGTAGAGCCCGACGAAGATGGTCGCGCCGAACATGATCCAGATGACCATCGCCGAGGCCTTGAGCGTGGTGACCGCGGCTTCGCGGATCGTCTGCCAGTCGAGCTTGCGGTGGATCGCCGCCACGATGATCGCGCCGAACGTGCCGATGCCAGCCGCTTCCACCGGCGTCGCGACACCGGTGAAAATCACGCCCAGCACGATCACGATCAGCGAGATCGGCGCCGACATGTTACTCATCAGGCGGATCTTCTCGCGCCCCGTGATGCGCTCTTCCGGCGGGATCGGCGGGCCCATCTCGGGATTGATCGCGCAGCGGATCAGCACATAGGCCACATACATGCCCGACAGAAGAAGGCCGGGAATGACTGCGCCGATGAACAGCTCGCCCACCGATTGCTCGGCCACGACCGCGTAGATGATCGCAAGGATCGACGGCGGAATCAGGATGCCGAGCGTGCCGCCCGCCATGATCGAGCCCATCGCGATCTTCGCGTTATATCCGCGATCGAGCATCGCCGGCAGCGCGATGATCCCCATCGTCACCACCGCAGCCCCGATCACGCCCACCATCGCGGCCAGCACGGTCGAGGCGATGATCGTGGCCGCGGCCAGACCGCCGCGCACCCCGCCCAGCACCTTGTAGATGACGTCGAACATCTCGTTGATGATCCCCGCCCTCTCCAGCATTGACGCCATGAAGATGAACAAGGGGATCGCCGAGAGCTGGTAGTTCGTCATCAGCGGGAAGATGCGGCTCGGCACGATGTTGAGCGCGCGTTCGTCGCCCAGCACGAACAGGAAGACACAGGCCAGACCGCCCGTGACGAAGGCCAGTGGAAGCCCTGCCATCAGCAGGACGACCAGCGAGCCGAACATGATGAGTGTCAGCCACTCAATTCCAATTTCAAGTCCCATGTATCAGCCCCTGCCCATTACGATCCGCAGATCTTGTGCGAATTTCGAAATGCCCTGCAGAACAAGCAGCAGAGCGCCGATCACCATGACCCATTTCATCGGCCACAGAGGCACCTCCCATTCATTGAAGCTGATCTCGCCCCAGCGGACATTCGCATCGGTCCACTGTGCGAAGTTCCAGTTCGCCAGCATCTCGCCGGTCGGAATTTCGCCGCGTGCCCATTGCGAGATGAGCCCGTTGCCCGTGGGCACGGCGATCGCGTCCATCGCGAAGATCCACGACGTCACCAGCAATGTGCCCGCGAAGATGAAGAAGAAGACCGAGGTCAGCAGGTCGACCCACGCTTTGCGCGGTTTCGACAGCGGCGCGTAGAAGATATCGACGCGAACATGGCTCTCGGTCAGCATCGCATAGGCGCCCGAGATCAGGTATTGCATCCCGAACATCAGATACATCGCCTCATGCGCCCAGTTGGTCGGGCTGTTGAAGACGTAGCGGCTGATCACCTCGAAATAATAGACGAAGACCGCGATGATCGCCCAATAGCTGACGAATTCGCCCGCCTTGAGCGACAGCCGGTCGATCCAGCCGGTCCAGCCCGACGAGATATGACGGGAGTCGTCTTTCATCTCCTCGTCTTCGAGCGCTTCGAGGCGCCGCTCGACCTCGCTTTCCTCCTCGTGCTCGGGCAGCGCGGCATTCGCGCGCCGCACCAGCATCGGAAGCAGGAGCGCGTCGATGACGATCCCTGCGAGCAGTACCCAGAAGGCATATTTCGAGATGCTGCGCCATTTCGCGAGCACGGCGGCAGCCGCGTCCCGCTTCGGGCGCGCTTCGACGAGATCGGCCTGCGCCTGTTCGATCACCGCCTCGCCATCCGTGACCCGCTTCTCGGCGCGATCGACATTTCGCTGCGCGCGCTTCTGCGCGAAGCTGCCTTCCTCGGCGGCTGCCAGTTCCTCGCGCAGCTTGGGCAGATCGGCCTGCGCCGTGTCGACGCGTTCCTGTTCGCGCTCTAGCGAGCGCTCGGCCATGCGCACCACGTTCGACATGTCGGAGACCGTGCCGCGCGCATCGTGACCTTGCGCATTCGCATAGAGAATGGCGATGAAGACCGGGATGAAGAGAAAGCCCAGCAGGCTTTTCACATAGAAGCGATGCAGTCCCAGCATCCCCCCGGTCACGAGAATGAAATAGCCCAAGGAGAGCGAATAACGCCGCTCCGTCTTGCGTGGCCGGTTGGCCAGCGTCGCCGCAATGATCGGGAAGAGGATCAGCCCCGCCCAATAGGCCCAATGCGGTAGAGTAAAGTCGATACTGGGCATTGCCCACCCCCTGTTGCCGGGTCATGCCCAGCCATCAGTTGAACCGGGCCCGCGCCAAAGGGCGGGCCCGTCACACTGTCTGTCGGATCAAATCAGAGCTTCAGTTCCAGACCGTCGACCAGATCGGGCGTCACATAGCCCAGCGAGCCGGACATCATGTAATCGAGCTGTGTCTTGAAGATCCGCGCGCTGTCCTTGTCGCGATTGGCGTATTTGAACCAGATCGGAACGGCGACTTCGGTCATCAGCTCCACATCGTCCTGGCTGAGGCGCGTGACCTCGGTGCCGTCGGCCTCGAACTTGGCCCAAGCCTCCTGGTCGGCCTTCTGGATCGCCGCGTGATGCATGTCGGAATAGACGTGGGTCTCCATCTCGACGAATTGCTTCATCTCGGGGCTGAGCTTGTTCCACGCGTCCATGCCGACGGTGATGTCCATGATGTCCACCGGCTGATAGAGCGACATCATGCCGGGCGGGCCCATCGAGATGTAGCTGGTCACCTGGCTGAAGCCGAGCGCGTAGTTCACCGCCGGGCCCACATAGTCGGCCACGTCGATCGTGCCCTTCTCGAGCGCCGGGAAGATCTCCGAGCCCGGAAGCACGGTGGTCTCCGCGCCGATCTCGCCGAAGACATCGGCGACCATGCCGCCCGGAAGGCGCATCTTGCGGCCGCGGAAGTCGTCGATCGAGCGGATCGGCACCTTCGAGTGGATGATGTTCGGGCCGTGATGGACGGGGCCCACGAAATACATGCCCTGCGCCGCATAAAGTTCGCGCGCCATCTCCAGCCCGCCGAGGCCGTAATAGAACACGTCGAATTCATGCGGGTTGCGCAGACCGAGCGGATAGGACGTCAGGAACACCCCCGCCGGGATGATACCCTGCACGTAGATGGTGAACGGGTTGACCGCGTCGAGCACGCCGTTCTTCACCGCGTCGTAGAGCTGGAAGTCGCCCACGACGTCATTCGCGCCGAACGGCTGGAAGGCGAGTTCGCCACCGGTTTTTTCCTGAATCGTGGCGCACCAGTCCTTGAAGGTCTGGAGACCGACGCCGCCCGGCCACGAGGTCTGGATTTTCCAGGTCGTGCCATTGGCTTGGGCCGAGGCGATATGCGGAGCAGCAAGGCTGGCAGCGCCCGCCGCGGCAAGAGTGCGTAACGCATGTCTGCGAGTGGTCAGATTTTTCATGGTTCCTCCCCGTTTGGTTGCGACCCCGACAGATGCGGGACCGAAGTGAGCGGGAGGGCGAAAACACGCGACGGCACTCCTCCAAGCGAATCGCGGTTTCGTGAGTCGGCGTGAACGCCAAGCTTCCGACGTCTCCTCAAAAGCGGAAACTCTCTTTCCTCCCCCTGTGTGTGCGAGGTTTGCACGGGTTATGTCATTTCGCAAGTATTCACGAATTTGCGTGCGTCCGTGATCCCGGGAAAGGCGAACGTCCTGTCTCACCCCCGGAACTGCTGCGACGGAGCAGGTCGCAATCCGAAACTCCGGTCGCCATCAGGACCCGGGCGCCCTTCGATCTGGACCGTCATTGCAGACGATTTTTGAGAAATCGCCACGCGCGATTCTCACTGCGGCGTGAGACTAATCCGCGCTCACATGACGCTTTTGTGCACAAATTTTATGCAACTCACCCTGAAAATCCCGCTCTGACTCCCGATCCCGGCGCGGTTTCGCAATTTGCGCTTGTCCGCTGACGGGCGCGCTGCAAACCTAAACACACATCGGAATAACCCGAACGGCATTCGCGCCTCGCTTTGACTCCGCACTTTAGCGGTCAGTCAGCGGGGCGTTTTGCGTTTTGGCTCAGAGGGTCTGCAAGAGTGGAAATGAAGAAACGGATTGAACTTGGCCTGCTGTATTCCCGCTCGGGAAGCTATTCGCTGATCTCCGAAGCCTGCCGGACCGGGGCGCTCAGCGCGATTGCCGAGATCAATTCGATGCCCGATCTCCCGATCACCTTCGCCCCGATCGAGCGCGATCCGCAGGGCAATATCGACGCCTACGGACCGCTCTGCGAAGAAATCCTTCGCGACAGCGACGCCCGCCATGTCGTCGGTTGCGTCACCTCGTGGAGCCGCAAAGAGGTGATCCCGACGCTGGAGAAGGCGGGCGGGACGCTTTGGTATGCGGTGCCCTATGAGGGGTTCGAGGCGTCCGATCATGTCGTCTACACCCATGCCTGCCCGAACCAGCATCTGCTGCCGCTGCTTGGCTGGGCCTTTGCGCGGCTCGGGCGGCGGGGCTTCCTGACCGGCTCGAATTACATCTGGGGCTGGGAGATGAACCGGCTTGCGCGGGACGTGATCCTCAGCGCCAGCGGCGAGGTTCTGGGCGAGCGTTACCTGCCGCTCGGCTCGCTGGATGTCGAGCGGATGATCAATGAGATCCGCGCGACCCGGCCCAATTTCATCCTCAACAATCTGATCGGCCCGTCGCAATACGCTTTCCTCGAAGCGTATCACAAGCTCGGGCAGGAAGACGCGCATTTCCGCCCCGAGACCTGCCCGATCCTGTCGTGCAACCTGACCGAATGCGAGCTGCCCGCCATTCACCCGGACGCGGTCGAAGGGCTGGTCGCCGCAGGGCCCTATTTCCGGGGCGCGACCGGCTGGCCGCAGGCGCAGCGCAATTTCGGCTCCTCGCATGAAGCCGCCGCCTGGTCGTCGGTCTATCGCCTCGCGATTTTGCTCTCGGGGCATGAAGACGCCGCCGAGCAGAGCCTCGCGCAGCTGTTGCACGATGCGCCGCAGGGCTCGGAAGGGATCGACCTGTCGACCCATCACACCGCCCTGCCCGTCCTGATCGCGCAGGTCGAGAACGGCGCCTTCACGGTCCGCGAGCGGTTCGACGCCGTCGCGGGCGATCCCTATCTCGCACGCGGCCGCAATCCGATCGCGCCCGGAGCCCCCCGGCTGAAGGTGGTCTCATGAAGCGCAAGATCCGCATCCCCGATCTCGGCGGCGCGCGCGCCTACATCCTGCATCGCCCCCACGCGACCGTGCAGGCGCTCGAGCGGCAATTGCGCGCGATCGGCCTGACGGTCGTGCATTGCTGGCCCGAACTGCCCGCCGAGGCTCTTTCGGGGGATTTCGTCTTCTTTGACGCCGATCAGGGCTATGACGAGCAATTCCCGTGGAAACCGGGCGAAAGCCCGATGCCGATGATCGCCTTGATCGGCACCGAAGCGCCGGGCCGGATCGAATGGTCGCTGGAGGCCGGCGCGCATGCGCAGATCCTCAAACCCGTGGGCGATGGCGGGGTCTATTCGGCGCTGCTGATCGCGCAGCTCGCTTTCGAGGCGCGGGCGCAGCTCTCGGGCGAGATCGCGGATCTCCGTCGCAGGCTCGATGAGCGCCAGACGGTGGTGCGGGCGGTCACGCTGCTCGCCGCGCGCGGCAAGAGCGAGGCCGAGGCCTATGACCAGCTGCGCCAGATGGCGATGGCCTGGCGCGTGACGTTCGAAGACGCCGCGCGCCGCATCGTCGCCAACCATGACGAACAAAGGAAGAGTGATGACCGACGCGACCTTGGCTGAGGGACCGGCCCGACCGCAAAGCGCCCTGCGCCGCCTGATGCGCCGCAAGCTCGCGCTGCTGGGCTTTGCGATCATCGCGATCGTGACGCTCGGGGCGATCTTCGCGCCGTGGATCGCGCCATTCGAGCCGCAGGAGCAGATGTTCGACGGGCTAACGCTGGAAGGCTCGCCCATGCCGCCGGGCGAGAAGTTCTGGCTCGGCACCGACCTGCTGGGCCGCGACCTGTTCTCGCGTATCCTCTATGGCGCGCGGACCTCGCTGATCATCGGTGTGGTCGCGAACGGCCTCGCGCTGATCATCGGGACGCTGATCGGCGTCACCGCGGGCTATTTCCGCGGCTGGATCGGCGCGGTGCTGATGCGCTTCACCGATCTGATGATGGCCTTCCCGGCTCTGCTGCTTGCGATCTGCCTGGCCGCGATCTTCACGCCGTCGCTGTGGATCGTCGCGATGGTGATCGCGCTGGTGAACTGGGTGCAGACCGCCCGCGTGGTCTTTACCGAGACCTCGGCGCTGGCCGAGCGCGAATTCGTCGCCGCCGAGCGCACGCTGGGCGCAGGGACGGTGCGCATCCTGTTCCGTCACATCCTGCCGCATCTGGTGCCGATGATCATCGTCTGGGGCACGCTGGGGATTTCGACCACGGTGCTGCTGGAGGCGACGCTGAGCTATCTCGGCGTGGGCGTTCAGCCGCCGACGCCAAGCTGGGGCAATATCATCTTCGAGAACCAGACCTATTTCCAGGCGGCCCCGTGGCTCGTCTTCATCCCGGGCGCCGCGATCTTGCTGCTGGCGCTGTCCTTCAACCTCGTAGGGGACGCGCTGCGCGACGTGCTCGACCCGACGCAGAGAGGGCGTGAGTGATGCTGGCCTATCTGATCCGCCGCCTGATCCAGGCCGCCCTGATCCTGCTGGGCGTGTCCTTCATTACCTTCTTCCTGCTCTTCGTGCTGCCGGCCGACCCGGTGCGCCAGATCGCGGGCCGCTCGGCCACGCCGGAGACGGTGGCCAATATCCGCCACCAGCTTGGCCTCGATCAGCCCTTCATCGTGCAATACTGGCACTATCTGACCGGGCTGGTCCAAGGCGATATGGGGCGCAGCTATCTGCAGAAGACCGAAGTCGCGACCCTGATTGCCGCGCGTCTGCCTGCGACGCTTCTTCTGATGCTGGGCGCGATCGTGGCCGAGCTGATCATGGGGCTCACGCTGGGGATCGTCGCTGCGATCCGGCGCGGGGGCGCGCTCGATCAGTCGCTGATGATCACCTCTTTCGTCGCGGTTTCTGCCCCGCAATTCGTGATCGGCCTGCTCCTGCTCTATGTCTTCGCGGTCAAGCTGAGCTGGTTCCCGATCGGCGGCTACGGCAGCTTCTCGAACCTCGTGCTGCCTGCGCTCACGCTCGGGATCATGGGCTCGGGCTGGTATAGCCGGATGATGCGCTCGAGCATGATCGACGTGCTGCGCTCGGATTATATCCGCACCGCGCGCGCCAAGGGTCTGCGGCGTTTCCGGGTGCTGGCACTGCACGCGATGCCCAACGCCATCCTGCCGATCATCGCGATGATCGGGATCGATATCGGCATCTTCATGTCCGGCATCGTCGTCGTGGAAAGCGTCTTCGGCTGGCCCGGTATCGGGCAGCTCGCCTGGCAGGCGATCCAGCGCGTCGACATTCCGATCATCATGGGCGTCACGCTCGTTTCCGCCTGCGCGATCGTGCTGGGCAACCTGCTCGCCGACCTGATCACCCCTTTCATCGATCCGCGCATCAAGCTGCGCTGATCGCAATCAGATACCCCGGGCCAACCGGGGAGCGAACCAAAAGAAAAGTCCAACTGACGGAGAACACCTCAAATGAGCCTGATGAAAAACATCCTTGCCACAAGCGCGCTGTCGCTCTCGCTGGGTCTTGCCAGCTTCGCCTCGGCGCAGGACTACCAGCCCGATCCGAACGCCAAGCCCGGCGGCAATATCATCGTGACCTACAAGGACGATGTGGCCACGCTCGATCCGGCGATCGGCTATGACTGGCAGAACTGGTCGATGATCAAATCCGTCTTCGACGGTCTGATGGATTACGTCCCCGGCACCACCGAACTGCGCCCGGGTCTTGCCGAGAGCTACGAGATTTCCGACGACGGTACGACCTTCACCTTCAAGCTGCGCAAGGGCGTGAAATTCCACAACGGTCGCGAGATGACGGCCGAAGACGTGAAATACTCGCTCGACCGCGTCACCACCCCCGCGACCCAGTCGCCCGGCGCCGGCTTCTTCGGCTCGATCAAGGGCTATGACGCGATGGCGGACGGGTCCGCCACCAGCCTCGAAGGCGTGACCGTCGTCGATCCCTACACCGTCAAGATCGAGCTTTCGCGCCCCGATGCGACCTTCCTGCACGTGATGGCGCTGAACTTCGCCTCGGTCGTGCCGAAGGAAGCGGTCGACGAATACGGCACCGATTTCGGCAAGCATCCCGTCGGCACCGGCGCGTTCAAGCTGTCTGACTGGACCATCGGTCAGCAGCTCGTGTTCGAGAAGAACGCCGACTACTGGCGCTCGGGCGTGCCCTATCTCGATAGCATCACCTTCGAAGTCGGTCAGGAGCCGATCGTAGCGCTGCTGCGCCTGCAGCAAGGTGAGGTGGACGTGCCCGGCGACGGCATCCCGCCGGCGAAGTTCAACGAGGTGATGGACAATCCCGACGAGGCCAAGCGGGTCGTCGTGGGTGGCCAGCTGCATACCGGCTACATCACGCTCAACGTCCAGATGGAGCCCTTCGACAAGGTCGAGGTGCGGCAGGCGATGAACATGGCGATCAACAAGGACCGCATCGTGCAGATGATCAACGGCCGCGCCACGCCCGCGAACCAGCCGCTGCCGCCGTCGATGCCGGGCTATACCAAGGATTACGAAGGCTATCCCTTCGATCAGGAAAAGGCCAAGCAGATGCTCGCGGATGCGGGCTATCCCGACGGGTTCGAGACCGAGCTCTACGTGATGAACACCGACCCGAACCCGCGTATCGCGCAGGCGATCCAGCAGGACCTGTCGCAGATCGGCGTGAAGGTCGACATCAAGGCGCTGGCGCAGGCCAACGTCATCGAGGCGGGCGGCACGCCGAAGACCGCGCCGATGATCTGGTCGGGCGGCATGGCGTGGATCGCCGACTTCCCCGATCCGTCCAACTTCTACGGGCCCATCCTGGGCTGCGCGGGCGCGGTCGAGGGCGGCTGGAACTGGTCGTGGTATTGCAACGAGGAACTCGATGCGATGGCCACCGAGGCGGATTCGATCACCGATCCGGCCAAGCAGGAAGAGCGCCTGCAGAAATGGTCCGACGTCTACATGAAGGTCATGGAAGACGCCCCGTGGGTCCCGGTGTTCAACGAGAACCGCTACACCATGAAGTCGGGCCGTATGGGTGGCGCAGATGCGCTCTATGTCGACCCGGTCTCGATCCCGGTCAACTACGACTACGTGTACGTGACGGAGTAAGCGCGCATGTGCAAAGCCTGTGACTATACGATCCATGGCGCACAGCACCATTTCGGCTGGGACAACTCGTTTGTCCCGGCCGAGACGGTGGCCCCGGGATCGACCATCGAATTCCACTGCCACGACAGCTCGGCCGGACAGCTCGGGCCGTCCTCGACGGTGGAAGACGTCAAGACGCTCGATTTCGGCAAGATCAACCCGGTCTCCGGCCCGATCTATGTCGAAGGGGCGAAGCCCGGCGACGTGCTCAAAGTCACCATCGACAGCTTCACCCCGCGCGAGCAGGAAGGCTCGGCCTGGGGCTGGACCGCGAATATCCCGGGCTTCGGCCTGCTGGCGGATCAGTTCGAAGATCCGGCGCTGACGATCTGGAAATACGACGCGGCCTCGCCCGACAAGGCGCTTTGGGGCAGCGAAGGCAAGGTCGGCCTCAAGCCGTTCTGCGGCACCATCGGCGTCGCCCCGGCCGAAAAAGGGCTGCATTCCATCGTGCCCCCGCGCCGCGTGGGCGGCAATCTCGACATTCGCGATCTGGCTGCGGGCACCACGCTCTATCTGCCGGTCAAGGTCGACGGCGCGCTGTTCTCGGTGGGCGACACCCACGCCGCCCAAGGCGACGGCGAGGTCTGCGGCACCGCGATCGAGAGCCCGATGAACTGCGTGCTCAGCTTCGATCTGATCAAGAACGAGACGCTGAAATTCCCGCGCTTCACCACGCCGGGGCCGGTCACGCGCCACCTCGACACGGCGGGCTACGAGGTCACGACTGGCATCGGCCCCGACCTGATGTCGGGCGCGCGCGATGCGGTCTCGGGCATGATCGACCTTCTCTGCGCGCAACGCGGCATGTCGGCGGTCGACGCCTATATGCTGGTCTCGACCTGTGGCGATCTGCGTATTTCGGAGATCGTCGATATGCCCAACTGGGTCGTCAGCTTCTATTTCCCGAGAAACGTGTTCGAATGATCGAAATGAAACAAGCGCAAGCCGGGGCTGTCACGGCCCCGGAGCCCGCCCAGCCGGTGCTGTCCGTCGAGGGGCTCACGATCTCGGTGCGCTCGGAGGGGCACGAGCGGGCGCTGGTCAGCGATCTGAGCTTCACGCTTGCGCGCGGCGAGACCATCGCCATCGCGGGCGAGAGCGGCTCGGGAAAATCGCTGACCTCTCTGGCCATCATGGGGCTGTTGCCGCCCCCTGCCCTTCGGATCAGCTCCGGCGCTATCCGCTTCCAGGGCGAAGACCTCACGCGCCTGCCCGAAAGCCGGATGCGCGCGATGCGCGGCAATCGCATCGCGATGATCTTTCAGGAGCCGATGACGTCGCTCAACCCGGTGCTGAGCATCGGCCTGCAACTTTCCGAGGCGATCCGCGCGCATGAGCCCGTCTCGAAACGCGAGGCCCGCGCCCGCGCGCTCGAGGCGCTGCGCCGCGTGCGTATCTCCGAACCCGAACGCCGGATGACGCAATATCCGCACGAGCTGTCCGGCGGCATGCGGCAGCGCGTGATGATCGCGATGGCGCTGGCGCTGCGCCCCGACGTGCTGATCGCCGACGAGCCGACCACCGCGCTCGATGTGACGGTGCAGCGCGAGGTGCTCGACCTGCTGCGCGATCTGCAAAGCGAGATGGGCACCGCAATCATCCTGATCACCCATGACATGGGCGTCGTTGCCGAGATGGCCGAGCGGGTCATCGTCATGAAACAGGGTCAGGCGGTCGAGACGGGCGCCGTCTCGCAGATTTTCACCGCCCCCCGCGAGGCTTATACGCAGGACCTTCTGGCCGCGGTGCCGCGCATGGGCGATGGCAGCGGTGCTGCGGGCGCGTCCCCGGATGCGAAACCCGTGGCGCGGCTGCGCGACGTGAAGGTGCATTTCGACATTCGCGGCGGGATCCTGTCGCAGGTCACGCATCGCGTCCACGCGGTCGAGGGCGTCAGCTTCGACATCATGGAGGGCGAAACCTTCTCGTTGGTGGGTGAAAGCGGCTGCGGGAAATCCACCATCGCGAAAGCGCTGACCGGCCTCGTGCCGCATCAGGGCCGCATCGAGGTCGCGGGACACACGATGGGCGGGCTGAGCGCCGCGAAAATGAAAGAGATGCGCCGCGACGTGCAGATCGTGTTTCAGGACCCGATGGCGGCACTCGATGCGCGGATGCGCGTGGGCGATCTGGTGGCCGAGCCGCTGGTCATCCACGGGATCGGCACGCCCGAGGAGCAGCGCGAAAAAGTCGCGGGCCTCTTCGAGCGCGTCGGCCTAACCCGCGATCAGCTCGACCGTTATCCGCATGAGTTCTCGGGCGGTCAGCGTCAGCGGATCTGCATCGCCCGCGCGCTAGCGCTGCAGCCGAAACTGATCATCGCGGATGAGAGCGTCTCGGCGCTGGATGTGTCGGTGCAGGCGCGGGTGCTGGACCTGCTCGAAGCACTGAAACGCGAATTCGGCATCGCGTATCTGTTCATCAGCCACGACATGGCGGTGGTCGAGAATATCTCGGACCGGATCGCGGTGATGTATATGGGCCAGATCGTGGAGATGGGCACGCGCGCGCAGATTTTCGGCGCGCCGCAGCATCCCTACACCAAGCGCCTGATGGCGGCCGTGCCGATCCCCGACCCCGACAAGGTCCGCGAGCCCACGCCGCGCCTGTCCGGCGAGGTGCCGAGCCCGGTCTACAAGCTGGGCACCGGACCGCAGCGCCTGATGCTGCGCAATCTCGGAGACGGGCATCTCGTGGCGGATAGCGACCTGCCCGCGATGCCGACCGAGACGGCGGCTGAATAGCACGAAACCGCGCACAGGGCGGGCGGAATTCTCCGCGCCGCCCTGTGCTTTCAAGGCCGTTTTCGGGCTGCAAACCGCAGCCCCTTCTCAAGGCCATTCATAGGCGGCAAAACAAAAGCAACATCCACCCCGTCGCTTTTCCGCAACACCCCGAACACCCCACCAAATCATTGATGCAAATCAAAGAAAGCTTCCGGGCGGAAGCTTAGCGTGGTGACTGAAGTCCGTGCGAGGGAACTTCTGAAACGCGCCGAGGCAAACGCACGGACAGGTTGTCAGTTCAATTACGTAAAGAGTGGCTTGATTGACGTACGATTTCTTGTCGTAGCGTTTGCCTTGGGGAATGGGGACAAAGAATGTCGAATACACTACTCACCAATTTGAAACGCACCGTAGCGCCCGCCGCTTTGCTGCTGTGCCTCGGGAATCCGGCCTGGTCGGGCACCTTTGATGACGCACCCGTCATCAGCGTGACCGGCGATGGTCTCATCTTCTCCGATCCGGCGGAAGGCGTGCAGCCGCCCGGCCTCAAGGCCGTGACGGGGGAGGTCAA
>NZ_WBJS01000080.1 GCF_009296265.1 Thioclava sp. JE_KL1 | reverse complement strand
GTCCATCACCGTATCCGCACCCCAACGAGTCGCCCACACCATTTTCTCGACTTCTTCAGCAATGGATGACGTGGTGGCGGAGTTACCGATATTGGCATTGACCTTCACTAGGAAATTACGCCCAATAATCATCGGCTCGCTTTCCGGGTGGTTGATATTACAAGGAATCACCGCACGACCTTCTGCCACTTCTTGTCGGACAAATTCAGGGGTGATATCTTCCAACAGATTCGCGCCGAAATTTTCACCGCGTAAACGCTGTTCACGCTCAGGGTCATTCAAGTAACGACGTGTCATTTCGCGATTTTGGTTTTCACGGATGGCGATAAACTCCATCTCTGGCGTAATAATCCCTTTGCGCGCGTAGTGCATTTGTGTGACATTTTTGCCCGCTTTCGCTCTTAAGGGTGTGCGCACCAAGCTTGATGCACCGGCAATGGCGGTCTCCATCTGAGTGCGGTTCTTATAGCCATTGTCTTTAGGGTCGATCACGCGCCCTTGGTAGGCTTCGACATC
>NZ_WBJS01000079.1 GCF_009296265.1 Thioclava sp. JE_KL1 | reverse complement strand
GTCTCAAGTCGAAAACACGACTTCTGAGTACGATAAAGAAAAACTTCAAGAACGTTTGGCTAAGTTGTCAGGCGGTGTTGCAGTATTGAAGTTGGGTGCGGCAACTGAAGTTGAAATGAAAGAGAAGAAAGACCGTGTTGATGATGCATTGCACGCAACTCGTGCTGCGGTACAAGAAGGTATCGTTGCCGGTGGTGGTGTAGCTTTGGTTCGCGCTAAATCTAAAATCAACGTGGTTGGTGATAACAATGACCAAGACGTAGGGATTAAGATTGCTCTACGCGCCATGGAAGAGCCTATGCGTCAAATCGCTACTAACTGTGGTCTAGAAGGTTCTGTTATCGTTAGCAAAGTAATGGAAGGTGAAGGTAACTTCGGCTTTGATGCAGCGAAAGAAGAGTATGTAGACATGATCGCGGCAGGTATTATTGACCCTGCTAAAGTAACGCGTTCTGCACTACAAAATGCAGCTTCTATCGCAGGACTTGTCTTGACGACTGGTGCAGCGATTGCGGAT
>NZ_WBJS01000078.1 GCF_009296265.1 Thioclava sp. JE_KL1 | reverse complement strand
GGATTAAAGTCTCGATGACCTGTTGAGCGATTTCCAACTCTTCATCTGTCGGAATCACCCAAACAGCGATCTCACTGTTTTCGGTCGTAATCAAAGAAATGCCATCCACTTCCTCATTGGCGGCATAGTCGATTTCAATGCCGAAACGGGTAGAGAAACCATCTAAAACACGTTCGCGAACCAACGCTGAGTTTTCCCCAATGCCGCCGGTGAAGACCAAGGCATCGACTTCATCCATCACCGCAAGATAACTGCCCACCACCTTGTTCAGGCGGTAGGTAAACATATCCAAAGCGACCTCGGCTTCATGGTGACCGGATGCGGCAGCTTCCACCAAGCTGCGCATATCACCGATGCCGCAAAGTCCTTTCAAGCCGCTTTCATGATTGAGCAGATAATCAGCTTCATCGGCGGTGTAACCTAATTCCCGAATCAAGTACAAGGGAATCGCCGGATCACAGTTACCGGATCGAGTACCCATAATCAGTCCTTCCAGTGGCGTGAAGCCCATACTGGTGT
>NZ_WBJS01000077.1 GCF_009296265.1 Thioclava sp. JE_KL1 | reverse complement strand
ACATTCTCCGCGGCTTGGCGCAAATTCAGCAGGAAATCGACAACGGCGAGTTCCAGTGGTCTATTCAGCAAGAAGATATTCACATGAATATCGAAGCCAGATTGACGAACCTAATTGGTATCACCGGTAAAAAACTTCATACAGGCCGTTCTCGTAACGACCAGGTTGCCACTGACATCCGTCTGTACTTGCGGGATGAGATTGATGCGATTTTGCCAGAACTGAAACGCCTACAACAAGGGATTCTGAGCTTGGCAGCAAAAGAAGCCGACACCATCATGCCTGGCTTTACTCACTTGCAGACTGCTCAACCGGTGACGTTTGGGCACCACATGATGGCTTGGTTCGAGATGATTAAGCGCGATGTAGAGAGTCTTCAAGACTGCCGCAAGCGCGTTAACACCATGCCGCTTGGTTCAGCTGCTCTAGCAGGAACCACTTACCCGATTAACCGTGAATTAACAGCGGAACTACTTGGTTTCGACCGCATCTCGGAAAATTCATTGGACGGTGTTTCAGAC
>NZ_WBJS01000076.1 GCF_009296265.1 Thioclava sp. JE_KL1 | reverse complement strand
ACAACGTGTTTTGCCATTAAAGGGCACCTTTTGTTGACGGCAGAACGCCTGCCATGCGTTCATCACTCGTCAGCGCCATTCTCAATGCGCGGCCAAAAGCTTTGAAAATGGTTTCTGCCTGGTGGTGTGCATTGTGACCTCTTAAACAGTCAATGTGCAGCGTCACTTGTGCGTGATTCACAAAGCCTTGGAAGAACTCATAGACTAACTCTGTGTCGAAGCTGCCAATAGAGCCTTTGGTGAAGTCTGCATTGAAAACTAGTCCAGGTCTTCCGGAAAGGTCGATAACCACTCTGGAAAGTGCTTCATCCAATGGGACATAGGCATGTCCATAACGTTGAATGCCTTTCTTGTCACCAACAGCTTCTTTCAGGGCCATACCAAGCGTGATGCCAATATCTTCCACTGTGTGGTGGTCATCAATATGTGTGTCACCATTTGCTTCGATGTCTAGGTCAACCAGTCCGTGGCGAGCAATTTGATCCAACATGTGCTCAAAAAAAGGTACGCCTGTATCACTGTC
>NZ_WBJS01000075.1 GCF_009296265.1 Thioclava sp. JE_KL1 | reverse complement strand
GTTCAACTTGGTTCACCGCGGTGTCGATATCCAGCGCATTTGGATATGGAGACAAAAGCGGATGAATCGCCAGTTTCAGTTTGGTTCCACCATCACCGAAAGATGATTGATAGATTGAATAGTTTTTGTAAACCAGCGGATGGTTCACCTTAATAGTCTTAACGATAGGTTTTTTCAAGTCTGGTGCTGTCAGAACAACATCTGACTCAAAGGATTTTGGCATTCCCGTGTCGTAGTAGCGGATACGGAATTGCTTAACATGGATAGAGAAAGGTAGTTTTTGTACCAAGAATCCTTGTCCATAAGGTAAGAAAAGCACATCGGTACTTTGACCTTCAGCAACATTGACTGTTCCACGGAAAGAAAAATTGTTTGGCGATAACCAGGATTTCTGAGGGATTTCACTCAAAGGTATAGAGCGGGTTTCCGGCGCAAGTTGCCCAGTTAATTGTCGGTATTTTAATAACAAATCACTGTCAAACAGTGCGCCGACGCAAATCACGATAATGGATACATGGGTGAAGAT
>NZ_WBJS01000074.1 GCF_009296265.1 Thioclava sp. JE_KL1 | reverse complement strand
CAAAAAAGCCCGATAAAATCGGGCTTTTTCAGGCTTAATCAAAAGCGATTAACAAAGTTAACCTTTTGATATTCACTCGGATTAATTAACGCGTTGATCCAAAGAACCAGAAGCGTAACGAGCTTGCATTACTTCAAGACCAACTGACTTGATCTTAGAAGCGTGACCCGCACAACCAAATGCTTCGAAACGTGCTTTACAGATTTCCATCATTGCGTTTTCAGCAGCGTTGAAGAACTTACGTGGATCGAAGTTAGCTGGGTTGTCATGCAAGTGCTTACGGATCGCACCAGTAGACGCCATACGCAAGTCAGTATCGATGTTAACTTTACGAACACCGTGCTTGATACCTTCAACAATAGCTTCAACAGGAACACCGTAGGTTTGACCCATATCACCACCGTAGTTGTTGATAATTTCCAACCACTCTTCTGGAACAGAAGAAGAACCGTGCATTACGATGTGAGTATCAGGGATACGCTTGTGGATTTTAGCGATTTGGTCAATTTTAAGAACATCGTCAGATGGC
>NZ_WBJS01000073.1 GCF_009296265.1 Thioclava sp. JE_KL1 | reverse complement strand
ATTTCGAGCTTATTTAAACCCAGCCACTCGAATACGCATGATATCACCATCAATCTCTTCCATACTTTCAAGTGCTGAAATCGCTTGGTTGATTGTCGTTTCTTGAACCTTGTTGGTAATCATCACAATGGTGGCATCATCTTCATTATCAGCGCATGGCTCTTGGTGCAACAGTTCGATGCTGATATGCGATTGCGCCATAATCGAAGACACTTTTGCCAACACGCCAGCGTGATCTTTTGCATAAAATCTTAAGTAGTAAGCAGATTGAATATCATCAATGGCAACCACAGGTGCTGAAGTAAGCTGATCCAAAGCGAATCCTAACCCCGGCACACGATCTTCTTGAGGTTGGTGCAATGCACGGATAACATCGATAATATCCGCCACAACCGCACTTGCAGTTGGGCCTGCACCGGCGCCAGGACCATAGTAAAGTGTTTGACCAACATGATTACCGGCAACCATAACCGCATTCATTACACCATTAACGTTGGCAATCAACACAGAGTCTTTCACCAAAGTAGGATGGACTCTTAATG
>NZ_WBJS01000072.1 GCF_009296265.1 Thioclava sp. JE_KL1 | reverse complement strand
CATTGATAACTATGACCCTTTGGGGCAAGCCAATGTCATGTCTCGTGGTATGACAGGTGACCGCCAAGGCGAGTTGACGGTAGCATCTCCCCTGCACAAAGAGCATTACAGCTTGATAAGCGGTCAATGTTTGGACAAGGAAGGGATTGCGATTTCAGTCTATCCTGCGAGAGTGGTGGGTGAAACAGTAGAAGTCGCCGTCAGTTGATTGTTATCAAAATGAGCGCTGACTTGGTGCAAAAGTTGTATTTTGGGGATTTTTGCGACTTAAAAAGGCAACGCTATTTAGTATGAAAAATACGCTAAATTATTGAAAGTAAAGTGTTTGTCTGTAACTGGAATACATCCAGCTAATATTAAACATAGTTAATAGTTGAGTTATGAGGCTCACTTGGTCGAAAGGCCAGGTGGGCCTTTTTGCGTTTTAGGGCTTCTGAAATTTTGAAAAGAGGCGCGGAACGGATGCCAAAGGAAAATTTGAACAATGCAATCCGCTGAACAAAAGCCAAACACCATCAAAACCACCTGCCCTTATTGTGGCGTTGGT
>NZ_WBJS01000071.1 GCF_009296265.1 Thioclava sp. JE_KL1 | reverse complement strand
ATCCACCAGTCAGCATTTGGAGACAATGCTTGATACTGCTCAAGTAACGTTTCGCAAAACTCACTGAGAGACTGATGCTGTGCATTTAGCTGAATTAAGTTTGAATCGAGCTTGGCGTACTCGAATAATCTATCCAGATAATTTTTCAACTTCAAACCATTTTGGAAAGCCGTATCCAAATAGTCCATCGAATTATCGACTTTTGCCTGCTCCATATAGCCAAGCAAATTGGTTAAGGGGGTTCTTAAGTCGTGCGATAAACTCGAAATCATAAACCGCCGTTGTTGATCAGACTGCTGGATATGCTCCAATTGATCGCGCAACTGCACCGACATATCAGCGGTGGCGAGTGCCAACTCGTCGAGCTCATCCTTAAGGTGTAGCGGCGGAGGGATAACTTGTTGCGGTGCTTGCTCAAAGCGTTTTACCTTTTCCGACAATAAAGCAATACGACGATTCAGGAAATAGAACAACGCGCTTCCGAGTCCCAGCCCCAACAGCAAACTGGTCAAGAAAGACCAACCACTGAGTTTAAGGAGGATACTCTCTTGCAAACGTCTGTCG
>NZ_WBJS01000008.1:135000-137830 GCF_009296265.1 Thioclava sp. JE_KL1 | reverse complement strand
TTTCTTCATAAGACATTGGTTGCGGGAGTAGGATTTGAACCTACGACCTTCAGGTTATGAGCCTGACGAGCTACCGGGCTGCTCCATCCCGCGTCCGTTGAGCGTTTGCCTTTATGTCAGGTTATGAGCCTGACGAGGCGATCGCGTTAAGCAAACTCTCGAGGAGAGTTTGTAGCGATTGCGGGGTGCTCGATCCCGCGTCCGTTCCCGAGGGCTTTATGTTTTTGCGATCGGGATTTTGTTTGTCATCGTTGTTTGAGAGATGAAGTTTTATCGCTTCTTTCTAGGTTTGGCGGTGACCTACTCTCCCACGTCTTAAGACGCAGTACCATTGGCGCGACGGCACTTAACGGCCGGGTTCGGAATGGAGCCGGGTGTTTTGCTCGTGCTATGACCACCAAACCGAGGAAGAAGCGATGAAGTTCAAGTCGTACACTTTGTATTGTGCATGCTGTTTGATCGGATGCCAGAGGTCTGGCTTCTACCGGATCAAATCAAGCCAATCGGGCAATTAGTACTGGTCAACTGAACGCGTTGCCGCGCTTACATCTCCAGCCTATCGACGTGGTGGTCTTCCACGGCCCTCAAGGGATACCTAGTTTTGAAGGGGGCTTCCCGCTTAGATGCTTTCAGCGGTTATCCTGTCCGGACATAGCTACCCAGCACTACCGTTGGCACGATAACTGGTCCACCAGTGGTCCGTTCACCCCGGTCCTCTCGTACTAGGGGCAACTCTTCTCAAGTATCCTACACCCACGGCAGATAGGGACCGAACTGTCTCACGACGTTCTAAACCCAGCTCACGTACCTCTTTAAACGGCGAACAGCCGTACCCTTGGGACCTGCTCCAGCCCCAGGATGAGATGAGCCGACATCGAGGTGCCAAACGGTGCCGTCGATATGGACTCTTGGGCACCATCAGCCTGTTATCCCCAGAGTACCTTTTATCCGTTGAGCGATGGCCCTTCCACTCGGGACCACCGGATCACTATGGCCGACTTTCGTCTCTGCTCGACTTGTCAGTCTTGCAGTCAGGCTGGCTTCTGCCATTGCACTCAACGACCGATTTCCGACCGGTCTGAGCCAACCTTCGCGCGCCTCCGTTACACTTTGGGAGGCGACCGCCCCAGTCAAACTACCCACCACGCAGGGTCCCGGATCCCGATAAGGGACCGCGGTTAGACATCAAGCAGGCGAAGGGTGGTATCTCAAGGATGGCTCCACGAAGACTGGCGTCCCCGTTTCAAAGCCTACCACCTATCCTGCACATCACATGCCTGATGCCAGTGCGAAGCTATAGTAAAGGTTCATGGGGTCTTTCCGTCTAACCGCGGGTAGTGTGCATCTTGACACACAGTTCAATTTCGCTGAGTCCACGTTTGAGACAGCGGGGAGATCGTTACGCCATTCGTGCAGGTCGGAACTTACCCGACAAGGAATTTCGCTACCTTAGGACCGTTATAGTTACGGCCGCCGTTTACCGGGGCTTCAATTCGGAGCTTGCACTCCTCCTTTTAACCTTCCGGCACCGGGCAGGCGTCAGACTGTATACGTCGCCTTACGGCTTCGCACAGCCCTGTGTTTTAAGTAAACAGTCGCCACCCCCTAGTTTGTGCCCCCCACCCTCACTTGCGTGAGAATGGGGCCTCCTTCTCGCGAACTTACGGAGGCATTTTGCCGAGTTCCTTAAACGTGGTTCTCTCAAGCGCCTTGGTATTCTCTACCAGTCCACCTGTGTCGGTTTCGGGTACGGTCCGATAGTGGGGCTATTTCCAGGAACTGCTAAGCGGCCCACACAATCCAATAAGTGTGAACAACCCTCGCAATCCGTCACCACCACATGGCCCAGGAATATTAACCTGGTTCCCATCGACTACGCCTTTCGGCCTCGCCTTAGGGGCCGGCTTACCCTGCTCAGATTAGCTTTAAGCAGGAACCCTTGGACTTTCGGCGACAGGGTCTCTCACCCTGTTTGTCGCTACTCATGTCAACATTCTCACTTCTGATCACTCCACCGGATGCCTTACAGCCCGGCTTCACAGTCAGAACATTGCCTCCAATACTCCCGAAGGAGATAAGGAGGCAGCGTTCTATATCACAGAACGCTCCGCTACCACGCACATCACTGTGCATCCAAAGCTTCGGCTCATGGCTTGAGCCCCGTTACATCTTCGCCGCAAGACCTCTTGACTAGACCAGTGAGCTGTTACGCTATCTTTAAAGGATGGCTGCTTCTAAGCCAACCTCCTGGTTGTTTTGGAAGTCTCACATGCTTTCCCACTTAGCCATGAATTGGGGGCCTTAGCTGTTGGTCAGGGTTGTTTCCCTCTCCACGACGGACGTTAGCACCCGCCGTGTGTCTGCCGATCAGTTCTTCCCGGTATTCGGAGTTTGCTTAGACTCAGTAAGGCTGTGGGCCCCCATCATCCATGCAGTGCTCTACCCCCGGGAGAATACAATCGACGCGCTACCTAAATAGCTTTCGCGGAGAACCAGCTATCTCCAGATTTGATTGGCCTTTCACCCCTAGCCACACGTCATCCGGACCCTTTTCAACGGGTGTCGGTTCGGCCCTCCAGTGAGTGTTACCTCACCTTCAGCCTGCACATGGCTAGATCATCTGGTTTCGGGTCTGATCCATCGAACTCATTCGCCCTGTTAAGACTCGCTTTCGCTACGCCTACACCTAACGGCTTAAGCTTGCTCGATAGACCAAGTCGTTGACCCATTATACAAAAGGTACGCCGTCAGAGCTCAAGGCTCCTCCGACTGCTTGTAGGCGTCCGGTTTCAGAAACTGTTTCACTCCCCTCGTCGGGGTGCTTTTCACC
>NZ_WBJS01000008.1:0-130000 GCF_009296265.1 Thioclava sp. JE_KL1 | reverse complement strand
AAGTGCCGGTCGAACTGACCGGGCTGAGACAGGCACCAATGGAAGGAAGACGACATGAAGGGCGACGCTAAGGTTATCGACTATCTCAACGCAGCTCTGCGCAGCGAATTGACGGCCGTTTCGCAATACTGGCTGCACTTCCGGATGCAGGAGGATTGGGGCCTTGCCGCGATGGCGAAGAAATCGCGCGAGGAATCCATCGAGGAGATGCATCACGCCGACAAGCTGATCGCGCGCATCCTGTTCCTCGAAGGCCATCCGAACCTGCAAAAACTCGACCCGCTGCGCATCGGCGAAGGCCCGCGCGAGACGCTCGAATGCGACCTTGCGGGCGAGCATGACGCGCTGACCCTCTATCGCGAGGCGCGCGACCATTGCGAAAGCGTGCGCGATTACGTCTCGAAGGATCTGTTCGAAGAGCTGATCGCCGATGAGGAAGGCCATGTCGATTTCCTCGAGACGCAGCTCGATCTCTACGACCGCGTGGGCGCGCAGAATTACGCCCTGCTCAACGCCGCCAAGATGGACGAGGCGGAGTAAGCCCTGCCCCTCGCAGGTCAGACAGGCTCGAAGGCGCTCCGAACGGGGCGCCTTCTTCTTTTTGCGGGCAAAAGATCGGGGGCGCCGCCCCCGCTTCGGCTTCGCCGAATTCGCCCCCGGGATATTTGACGCAGTTGGAAGTCAGACCCCGCGCGGCCCTTCCAACTGCCCGAAATATCCCGGGGGAGGCGCGGCACGCGCCGGGGGCGGAGCCCCAAACGAAAAGCGGCCCCCGAATGGGAGCCGCTTTCCAAATCGTATTCGCGAAGTTTAGCGCTTCGAGAACTGGAAGCTACGACGGGCTTTCGCACGGCCGTATTTCTTACGTTCCACAACACGCGAGTCGCGGGTCAGGAAGCCTGCGGCTTTCAGAGCCGGACGCAGCGAGGGATCGTAGAGCTGCAGCGCTTTCGAGATGCCGTGCTTGACTGCACCGGCCTGGCCCGAGAGGCCGCCGCCTGCGACGGTCGCGTAGACGTCGAACTGGCCGTCCACGTTCGCCACGCCGAAGGGCTGGTTCACGATCAGCTGAAGCACGGGACGCGCGAAGTACTTGTCCATCGCCTTGCCGTTCACTTCGACCTTGCCGGTGCCCGGCTTGACCCAGACGCGGGCGACCGCGTCTTTACGCTTGCCGGTGGCATAGGAGCGGCCTTGCGCGTCGCGCACGGGCTCACGGGGCGTGGAGGTTTCGGTTTCGGTGGCGCCAGCGTTGTCCGAGCCGGTCACGACCGATTTCAGATCGTCGAGGGTCTTGATATCGTCGGCCATGATCAGCTCCGGGTGTTCTTCTTGTTCATCGACTTGACGTCGAGAACTTCAGGCTGTTGCGCTTCGTGCGGATGCTCGGCACCAGCGTAGACACGCAGGTTCGCCATCTGCGCACGACCCAGACGGTTGCGCGAGATCATGCGCTCGACCGCCTTCATAACCACGCGCTCGGGATGCGCGCCCTCGAGGATCTGACGCGCGGTGCGCGACTTGATCCCACCGGGGTGGTTGGTGTGCCAGTAGTAGGTCTTGTCGTCACGCTTCTTGCCGGTCATCTGCACCTTGTCGGCGTTGATGACGATGACGTTGTCGCCCATGTCCATGTGCGGCGTGAAGGTGGCCTTGTGCTTGCCACGCAGACGCATTGCGACGATCGACGCGAGACGGCCCAGCACGACGCCTTCAGCGTCGATGATGACCCATTTCTTCTCGATCTCCGCGGGTTTTGCGGTGTAGGTTTTCATCTGTGATCTGCCCTTGTGGGGTATTTCGAATTCTGATGCGGGCTTTTGCGCGATTCCGGACGCGTTTTCAAGTGCATCGTTTCGGAATTTTATAAGCAAAAACAATGCGCTAAAATTTAGGTATCAAAATACCCCATCTCTTGACGCGATGTTGGGCCGGGTTGGGGGCTCTGCCCCCGGCGCATTCGCGCCTCCCCCGGGATATTTGCGCCAAGGCGAAGGCGCAGAGAGTGCAGCGCCCTACCCCATCGCCCGCGGCGGGATCGAATAGGTCATGCTCGCGCGCGCAACGGGCCGGTCGTCGCCCTCGGAATAGATCAGCGCATCGCCCACGGCGAGGACGCGACCCAGCTTGAGTACCCGGATCTTCGCGATCAGGTCGGCCCCTGCGGCGGGCTTGCGCATGAAATCCATGCTCGCATTCGTCGTCACCGCCAGCGCCACGCGCCCGATCCGCGCGAGGATCGCGATATAGATCCCGACATCGGCCAGCGCGAACATGTTCGGCCCCGAGACCGTGCCGCCGGGCCGCAAATGGCGCTCTTCCACCTTCAGGCGCACCACGAGCTCGTCCTCATCGAGTGCCTCGATGGCGAAGTCGCCTTTCACCTGCGGAAACGCCTCGTCGAGAAATTCCGCGAGCTCGTCGCGATCCATTACCAGCGCCATGCGCCCTCCCCTTTTCTTGTCCCTCGCTCGCCCCTAGAGTTTCGCCAAAGAGGAGGAGTTTCAATGACCGATCTGGTGATCCGCGAGGATAAGGGCGCGGTGGCGCATCTGACGATGAACAGCCCCGGCAGCCTCAACGCGCTGTCCGATGCGATGCTGGCCGCGCTCAAGGCGCGGTTTTCCGAGCTGGCCGAGGATACCGGCGTGAAGGTCGTGGTGCTGCGCGGCGCGGGCAAAGCGTTTTGCGCGGGCCATGACCTCAAGGAGATGCAGCGCGGGCGCGAAGCCGAGGATCAGGGCCGCGCCTATTTCGCCGATCTCTTCTTCCGCTGCGCCGAGGTGATGCAGATGATCCCAGCCCTGCCCCAGCCGGTGATCGCCGAGGCGCATGGCATCGCGACCGCCGCCGGCTGCCAGCTGGTCGCCTCCTGCGATCTGGCCGTGGCCGCCGAGGGCACGCGGTTCGGGGTGAACGGGGTGAATATCGGGCTCTTCTGCTCGACCCCGATGGTGGCGCTGTCGCGCAACGTGCCGCGCAAGGTGGCCTTCGAGATGCTGACCACCGGCGAGTTCATCGACGCTGCCCGCGCCCGCGAGGTCGGGCTGGTCAATCGCATCGCGCCGCATGAGGAGCTTGGCGCCGAGACCGAGAAGCTGGCGCAGACCATCGCAGGCAAGCTGGGCGCCGCCGTGAAGATCGGCAAGCGCGCCTTCTATGATCAGGCCA
Organism: Thioclava sp. JE_KL1; assembly: GCF_009296265.1. Lineage (GTDB taxonomy): Bacteria > Pseudomonadota > Alphaproteobacteria > Rhodobacterales > Rhodobacteraceae > Thioclava. The sequence goes on along the minus strand of NZ_WBJS01000008.1, from coordinate 126,829 downwards.
ATATGGACCTCGCGCAGGCCTATGAGCACACGGCCGCGGTGATGGTCGAGAATATGCTCTGGCGTGATACGAAGGAAGGCGTGCAGGCCTTCATCGAGAAGCGCAAGCCGGACTGGGCCGAATGAAGGGGCGGAGTAAACCCGCTCAGCCCACCACCATATCGTCGCGATGGATCAGCGCCGCGCGGCCGGGATAGCCGAGGATTTCCTCGATCTCGCCCGAGCGGTGCCCCGCGATCAGCCGCGCCTCGTCGCCGGTGTAGCGAACGAGCCCTTTGCCCAGCACCGCACGGTCCGGCCCCGCAATCGTGACCGGATCGCCGCGCCCGAAGCGCCCGACGACCTTGGTGATCCCGGCGGGCAGCAGTGACTTGCCAGAGCGCAGCGCATTGGCGGCTCCCTCATCGACGAACAGCTCGCCCCGCGGCTTCATCGCCGCGATCCAGCGTTTGCGCGCGGCCTGCGGATCACCCTCGGGCAGGAACCAGCTGCAGCGCCCACCCTGCTCCAGTGCGGCAACCGGATGCTCGGCGAAGCCTTCCGCGATCGCCATCGCACAGCCGCCCGCCACCGCGACCTTCGCGGCCAGCAATTTCGTCTTCATCCCGCCCTTCGAGAGACCTGAGACGGGATCGCCCGCCATTGCCTCGATCTCGGGCGTGATATGCTCGATCACCAGCAGATGTTTGGCGCTCGGGTCGGTCTTGGGGTTCGCGGTATAAAGCCCGTCGACGTCGGAGAGCAGCAGCAGCTGATCCGCCCCGATCGTCACCGCGATCTGGGCTGCAAGCCGGTCATTGTCGCCGAAGCGGATCTCGTCGGTCGCGACCGTGTCGTTTTCGTTCACGATGGGCACGACGCCGAGGCTCAGCAGCGTCTCCAGCGTCGCGCGCGAATTCAGATAACGGCGACGGTCGGCGGTGTCTTCGAGCGTGACCAGAACCTGCGCGGTGCTGACGTCATGCGGCCCCAGAACTTCCTCATAGGCCCGCGCGAGGCGGATCTGACCCACCGCCGCCGCGGCCTGGCTCTGCTCCAGCGGCAACGCGCCGCCCGCGAGATCGAGCACCCGCCGCCCCAAGGCGATGGACCCGGAGGAGACGATCACGACGCCGGTGCCGCGTGCGCGCAAAGCCGCCACATCGGCGGCCAGCGAGCGCAGCCAATCCGCACGCAATCCGCTCTGATCGACAAGCAGCGCCGATCCGATCTTGATAACCAGACGCTTCGCCTGCGCCAGAGCGGGCGCGCTCACGGTTGCCATGCTCCGCCCTCGTCCTCCGGCTTCGGCTTGTCCTTGGCGATCTCCGCCCAAAGCGCGCGCAACACATCCGGCACGCCCTTTTTCGACACGCCCGACATCAGCATCACGCGCCCGCCCGAGGCCTCTTCCAGCTCCGCCTTGCGCTCTGCCAGCGTCTCTTCGTCGATCGCGTCGATCTTGTTGAGCACGGTGACGCGCGGCTTCTCGGCGAGGATTGCCGAATAGGCCTCCAACTCGCCGATGATCGTGCGCCAATCCTCGACCGGATCTTCCGCCGTGCCATCCACCAGATGAAGCAGCACCGAGCAGCGCTCGACATGGCCGAGGAACTGATCGCCCAGACCCCGCCCTTCGGAGGCGCCCTCGATCAGCCCCGGAATATCGGCCACGACGAATTCGCGCCCGTCGATACCGACAACGCCCAGATTGGGCACCAGCGTCGTGAACGGATAATCCGCGATCTTGGGCCGCGCGTTCGAGGTCGCAGCCAGGAAAGTCGACTTGCCCGCATTGGGGAGACCCAGAAGCCCTGCATCCGCGATCAGTTTCAGCCGCAGCCAGATCGTGCGCTCCACGCCTTCCTGGCCGGGATTCGCGCGTTGCGGCGCGCGGTTGGTGGAGGATTTGAAATGCAGGTTGCCCCAGCCGCCATTGCCGCCCTTGGCGAGCAGCACGCGCTGGCCCACCTCGGTCATATCGGCGATCAGCGTCTCCTGATCCTCGTCGAGGATCTCGGTGCCGACCGGCACTTTCAGCACGACGTCGTCGCCGTCCTTGCCGGTGCATTGGCTGCCCATGCCGTGCTGGCCGGTTTTTGCGAAGAAATGCTGCTGGTAGCGGAAGTCGATGAGCGTATTGAGCCCTTCGACCGCCTCGATCCAGACCGAGCCGCCCTTGCCGCCGTCGCCGCCATCGGGGCCGCCGAATTCGATATATTTCTCGCGCCGGAACGAGACGCAGCCCGCGCCGCCGCCACCCGAGCGGATATAGACCTTGGCGAGATCGAGGAATTTCATGGTCAGGCCCCTTTCATCAATGCGCCGGGATAGCTGCCCGCGCGCGCAGGATCAAGCGCCGCGTGGGGGCGCCGCCCCCACACCCCCGGGATATTTTCACCAAGAGGAAGGGGAATGCGCGTCGCAAGGCGGGGTCTCGCAGATCATGTCGAAGTGCCGGAGCTTGCGCCCCAGCGCCCGGTTATCGACAAGCGACTCGCCTGCGTGCCGGAATCCCAGCTTTTCGAGCACCCTGCGCGACCCGTGATTGCCCTCGAAATACCCCGCCGCGAGCGGCCGCGCGTCCGGGGCCTCGAAATGCGCAGCAATGACGGCACAGCCTGCCTCAGTGGTATAGCCATTGCTCCAATGATCCCGGCCCAACCAATAGCCGAATGCGCTGACCTTTCCGATCACTCCACAAAAATCGCCCTGTCGCGTGATTCCCCAGACTCGCCCGAAATTCTCGCGATTGGCGGCGACGGATGCCTCGGCATCGGGTTTGGCATAGGGATACGGCATCTTCGCGAGCCAGCGCGCGACTTCGAAATCATTCGCGGCATGCGTGATCGCATCGACATCTTTCGAAGTCAGGGGACGCAAGACAAGGCGCGGCGTTTCGATCCGGTGCATCTTCCTCTTGGCCCAAATATCCCGGGAGGGTTCGGGAGGGCAGTGCCTCCCGTCCACGCTCTCGGTCTGCGTTACATCTTGCGCAGATAGGTCCAAGTCGGGACATGGCGACCGCGCGCGAGCGACCAGCTTTCCGCATCGCCCAGATACTCGAAGCCGCAATTGGTCAGGACACGAGCCGAGCCCGGATTGTCCTGAAACACCTCGGCAAACAGCGTGCGCGCGTCTTGCGGGTTCGCTTCGATGATCGCCGCGACCGCTTCGGAGGCGAGGCCCGTATTCCAGAACCCCGGTCCAACCCAATAGCCGATCTCGGACTGGTCGTCGTCGAGACGGGTCAGCGAGACGACACCCAGAAGCTCGCCCATGCCGTGACGCGAGCCATCGATCGCCCAGACGTCTTCGACGCGGTCTTCGGCCTGTGCGCGCGTGATGAAATTCTCGGCCGTGCCGGGCGGCAGCGGATGCGGGATCGCGCGAGTGCCTTTGGCGACACGTTTATCGCCGGAATACATCTCGATCAGACCGGCATCCGAACGGCGCAGCGGGCGCAGCACGAAGCGCTCCGTTTCGATCACGGGTTGGGTGGAAATCGTCTCCTGGTACATGGGCGCTCCTCCTCGAAACGCGGACGAACCGGCGGCTCCTCCTGCCGCGTGGTCCTAGTAAATAAATAGGACAGTGAGATGACGATACATCCCCCGACCCGGTAAATTTTCTCGCCGCGTTTGCAAACATTTGCGTGCTGCACTGCAACGAGAAAGGGGACCGGCCTTTCAGCCGATCCCCCGATTTTGTGACACGTTCGTCGGTCGGGTTACTCGGCGGCCTCCGCAGCCGGGAGGACCGATACGAAGGTGCGGCCCTTGAGGCCTTTATGGAAGGTGACGCGGCCTTCAGCCGTTGCAAAGATGGTGTGATCCTTGCCGAGGCCGACGCCCTCACCCGGCCACCACTTGGTGCCGCGCTGACGCACGATGATGTTGCCCGGGATCGCAGCCTGACCGCCGAACAGTTTCACGCCAAGACGACGACCCGCAGAGTCGCGGCCGTTACGGGATGAACCGCCTGCTTTCTTGTGTGCCATGGGTGTCTCTCCTTATTTCGCGAGCTCTTTGGCCTGCTCGACCCAGTCGGGCTTGACCTTGGTAGCTTCAAAGGTTTCGGGATCGACCGAAGCGAGCTGAGCGTAGGTGGTGATGCCAGCTTCGTTCAGCTTCTTCTCGGCCGCCGGGCCGAGACCGGTGATGACCTTCAGATCGTCCGCTTCCGCGACGGCGGCATCCGCCTTCGGCGCGGCTTTCGAAGCAGCAGCGGCCTTCGCGGGCTTGGCCGGAGCGGCTTCGCCTTTGCCACCATGCGCTGCACGACGTGCGATCGCGGTGCCCACGGCTTCCTTCACGCCCGACTTGTCGCCGCCGGTGGCGAGGACGTCGGTGACGCGCAGCAGGGTCAGCTGCTGACGGTGACCACGGGTACGCTGCGACGAGTGCTTACGACGACGCTTGTGGTAGGTGATGACCTTGTCGGCCTTAATGTTGTCGATGACTTCCGCCTGCACGGCCGCACCTTCGACGAGCGGGGTGCCGAACTGGGGCTTGTCGCCGCCGACCATCAGAATCTCGTTGAACTGGACTTTATCGCCAGCTTCGGCTGCGAGCAGTTCCACGCGGAGCAGATCGCCCGCCTGAACCTTGTATTGCTTTCCGCCGGTCTTGAGGACCGCAAACATGGGTCTTTCCTTTTCTTCATCCGCGCCCTGTGGCCCCTTATCGGAGTTCGTTGGACCTGTCGGCCCGCCGTCGGACTGCGCGCTCCTCACGGGAGCGAAGTTGCAAAAACGAGGCCCGGCGGAAAGAAGACTCTCCGCCGGGTCGGGCCGATATCGGGGATCAGCCCCCATCTGTCAAGGAAAAACGAGGTTTTATCCGCAATCGCTCCAGCGGGCGAGCGCCTCCGCCGCGGAGATCCGCCGCCCCTGCGCGCTCGCCTGCCCCGGCGTCGCCGAGAGCCGTGGCGCGGGCGCGGGCTGAGCGATGCCGTCGAGGTCGACATACGCCTCTCTTTCGGCGTTCTGTGGATGCGCAATCGCCTCCGCGATCGACAGCACCGGCGTCGCGCAGGCGTCGCTGCCCGCGAAGATCTCGGCCCAGTCATCCCGGCTACGAGTCGCGAAGCGCTCGGCGAAAGCGTCCCGCAAGGCGGGCCAATTTGCACGGGCCTCACGCGCAGGCAAGTCCTCTGGCGCGAATCCCAACCCCGCGATCAGCGCCGCGTAGAATTGCGGCTCCAGCGCCCCCACCGCCATATGCCCGCCGCAGGCACATTCGTAGACCGTGTAGAACGGCGCGGCCCCGTCGAGCAGATTCGCCTGCCGCCGATCCACCCACGCCCCCTGCCCGGCCATCCCGGTGATCATCGCCATCAGATGCGCCACCCCGTCGGTGATCGCACAATCGACGACCTGCCCCCGCCCGGTCTCGCGCGCCTGCCACAGCGCCGCCAGCATCCCGAAGGCCAGATAGATTCCACCACCGCCGAAATCGCCCAGAAGGTTGAGCGGGATCGCGGGCGCCTCTCCGCCCATCGCATGCAGCGCCCCGGTCAGAGACAGGTAATTGATGTCATGGCCCGCGGTTTGCGACAGCGGTCCCTCCTGCCCCCAGCCGGTCATCCTTCCATAGACCAGCGCCGGATGATCGGGGAAATCCTCTGGCCCCAGCCCAAGCCGCTCCATCACGCCCGGCCGCATGCCTTCGATCACCCCATCGGCGCGGGCGATCAGAGTGCGCACCGCCTCGCGCCCGGCGTCGGATTTGAGATCCAGCTCCACCACGTCGCGGCCGCGGTCGAGCACGTCGACCTCCAGCCCCAGCACATGATTCTCGGCTCCGCCCGAGCCCGGCCGCGCGATGCGGATCACCTCGGCTCCGAAATCGGCCAGACACATCGCCGCGAACGGCGTCGGCCCCAGCCCGGAAATTTCGACAAGGCGCAGCCCGCTGAGCGGTCCCATTCCATCGGCCCCCATTCGCTTTGCCATGCGCCCCTCCTTATCGCCCCGTCAGAGGGGCTCTGCCCCGCTGGCTCCGCCAGCCCCCGGGATATTTCTGCCAATCCGAAAGAGAATGCCCTCCCCTTCGGCTTGGATCAAATATCCCCGCCGGAGGCATCCGACCGAGCCGCGCGCAAAAGGTTTAGGCGTTCTGCGCTTTCTCTTCGAGCTCGAGCCATTCGACCTCAGCCGCGTCGAGCGCCGACTGGCGGTCGCTCAGCATCTCGGTGGCCTTGGCGAATTTCACAGGCTCGCGAGAGAAGAGATCGGGATCGGCGAGCAACTCGTTGATCTTCGAGATCTCATGTTCGAGCTTCTCGATCACGCCGGGCAGCTCCTCCAGCCGGTGTTTCTCGGTAAAGCTGAGGCCCGCTTTCTTCGGCGCAGCTTTTTGGGGCGCGGCGGGCTTACCCTCCGCCTTGGGTGCGTCCTTCTTCGGCGCGGGTTTGGTCTCCGGTGCGGCCTCGGCCTTCTGCGCCTGATAATCCGACCAGCCGCCCGCATAGACGGTGGCGCGCCCGTCGCCTTCCATCGCGATGGTCGTGCTGGCGACGCGGTCGATGAAATCGCGGTCGTGGCTGACCAGCAGCACCGTGCCGTCATATTCGCCCAGCAGGTCCTGCAGCAGATCAAGCGTCTCCACGTCGAGATCGTTGGTCGGTTCGTCGAGAATCAGCAGGTTCGAGGGTTTGGCCATGATCCGCGCCAGCAAAAGCCGCGCGCGCTCGCCGCCCGAGAGCGCCCGGATCGGGCCGCGCGCCTGCTGCTCGTCGAAGAGGAAGTCCTTCAAATAGCCCACGACATGTTTCGGGGTGCCGCGCACCATCACCTGATCGGAGCGCCCCTTCACCGCCATGTCCGGGTCGTTGACCAGCCCGTCCCACAGCGTCTGCTCGGGATTGAGCGTCGCGCGCGCCTGATCGAACACGGCGATCTCGAGATTCGTGCCCAGCTTCACCGCGCCCTCATCGGGTTCAACCTCGCCGGTCATCATCTTCAGCAGCGTGGTCTTGCCGACACCGTTGGGACCGACGAAAGCCACGCGGTCCCCGCGCAGCACGCGCAGGTCGAAATCCTTCACGATCTGCTTGTCGCCATAGCGCTTGGACAGGCCTGTGGCCTCGATCACCCGCTTCCCCGATTGCTGGCCCGAGTCGAGCTCCATCGCGGCCACGCCCTGCCGCTTGATCTGACCCGCGCGTTCGGCGCGCAGCGCCTGCAGAGCGCGCACGCGGCCCTGATTGCGCTTGCGCCGGGCCGAGATGCCTTCGACCGCCCAACGCGCCTCGGCCTTGATCTTGCGATTGAGTTTGTGGCGGGCGTCGTCTTCCTCCGCCCAAGCCTTTTCGCGCCATTCCTCGAAGGTCTCGAAGCCCTCTTCATTGCGGCGCACTTCTCCGCGGTCGATCCAGAGCGTGGCCCGAGTCAGCGCGCGCAGGAAGGCGCGGTCGTGCGAGATCAGCACGAAGGCCTTGCGCGTCTCCTTCAGCTGGTTTTCCAGCCAGGCGATCGCCTCGATATCGAGATGGTTCGTCGGCTCGTCGAGCAGCATCAGCTCCGGCCCCTCGGCCAGAAGCTTCGCCAGCGCCGCGCGGCGACGCTCGCCGCCCGAAGCAGTCTCGACCGGCGTCTCGGGTTTGAACTTCAGCCCCTCTGCAACCATCTCGACGCGATAAGCCTCGGCCGGGTCCAGTTCGGAGGCGGCAAAATCGCCCAAGGTCGCGAAGCCCGACAGGTCAGGCTCCTGCTCCATATAGCCCACCGAAATGCCCGGCGGCACGACCCGCGTCCCCGAATCCGGCTCTATCAGCCCGGCCATCACCTTCATCAAGGTGGATTTGCCCGAGCCGTTTCGGCCCACCAATGCGACTCGGTCGCCTTGCTGGACGGTGAGGGAGAGCCCTTCGAAAACGGGATTGCCGCCGAAGGTGAGCGATATGTCGGAAAGCTGTAAAAGCGGTGCGCGTGCCATGCTCGCGAGCTAAGCGGGCCTTGGCGAAAGGTCAATGGGCCATGCGCGACGCAGCCCCTATCCGCGCCCGCACCCCCTTCCCCTTGAGACAAATATCCCCGCCGGAGGCCTCCGCCCTCTCAAGCCTCACAGCCGCTCGGCTTATTGCGCCAGCGCCCGCAAGCTGCGCCGCCGCGCCTCGGGGATTGCGGCGATCTCCAGCGCGGTGAAGACGTGACAGGTGTCGAGGTCGCGGTCGATCACCGCGTGATCAGACACCCAACCGCCCATGCCGAGATAAGAGCGCAGCAGCGGCGGCAGCGCGCTGACATCGCCGGCCTCCCCCGCCAGCGCGGCGGGATAGTCCACGCGTTCGGGGGCTTTGGGACGCGGGCGCAAGGTAGCGGGGCCCAAAGCGCGGGATACGAGATGGGCGAGCCCTGCGCGATGCGCTTTCCAGTCGCTGCCCGTGAAAGAGGAGCAGCCGACCATCAACCCGGCCCCGCTCTCCTCCGCGATCCGTGTGATCGCGGCCCAACCCAGACGCAGCACGTCCGGGTCGCGCAGCGCCGGACGGGTGCAGAAGCGGCCCAGCTCGAGGATCGGCCCGGCCCATTGGGCGAGCGGCGCGAGATCGTAGAATTGTGCGCAATAGCCCTCAGACAGCGCCGCCCCGTCCTCCAGCAGCAAAAGCCGCGCGGCGGCGGCGGGTCCATGATCGTCGCAAATCAGGATGTGGCGGCAAAGCGGGTCGAAGCGGTCTGCATCGGAAACCCCGGCCCGGAATGCCTCCGCCCGCAGGCGCAGCACCGCCTCGCGATCATCCGGACTTTGTGCCTCGCGGACCTGATAGGCGCCTTTTGCGAAACTCAGGGACATACGACCTCGCGGGTCATGGCGGCGGCTGGCTATCGGCCGCCCCGCCGCGATCAGTTGTCGCCGAGAACCTGGCCTGCATTGATGCGACCGATCGAACCCAGAAGTTGACGCAGGAAGCCGATGCCCTTGACCTTGCTCTCGGTCACACGGCGCGACAGCGTCACGACCTGACCTTTCTCAAGCCCGAAGCGTTCGACATTGGTGACGACGCCATTGTCGTTGAACGACACGGCGACGACTTCCCGGCTGATTTCCTCAGGGGCGTGCCAGGTCACGGTTTTCCAACGCGAACCGACGTAATACCAGCCCGAGCCTTCCAGAAGCCCGGTCGAGCTAGGCCGCCCGATCGCGGCCGCGACATCATCACGCGTACTCTTGCCGACCTCGATCTGGGCGAGGTCTTGGTCAATCGGCACATAGCCGTGGTTACGGTAAATCGGAGAGCAGGCGCCCGCGAAAAGCACCACGCCGAACGCGATAAACAGCATGGCCTTGCGCATCATAGAACCGATCCCCACCTGCAACCCCCTATTGCCTCTGACACTTCGGGCTTTTAGTGACGCTTACATCATGACTGCGCCGCCCTCAAGCGCTAGAGCGCGCCGATCGGGCACTCGGGCGCATGCAAAGGGTCGCAGGACAACACCGAGCGACCCAAAACAAGGAGCCGGACATGACACAGACCCCCGTCGATCCCGACCTGCCCGCCGCCCCCGAGACGATCTGGAGCGAGCCCATGCGGCTGGCCGATCTGCCCAGCCGCAAGCCCACGCGCTTCGACATTGAAGCCAAGGGAGAGCGGCTCAAGGCGATTGCAGACTGGGCAGATATTCGCGACGTCGAGGCGCTGCGCCTCAAGGGCGAGCTTGCGCCGAAGGGCCGCTCGGACTGGGAATTGCGCGCGACCCTCGAGGCCCGCGTGGTTCAGGATTGTGTGATCACCCTCGCCCCGGTGACGACCGATATTCGCGAAGAGGTGGTGCGGCGTTATCTCGCCGATATGGAAATGCCGACCTCCGAAGAGGTCGAGATGCCAGAGGACGACACCGCCGAACCGCTGCCCACGACGGTGAATCTCGGCGTGGTCGCTCTCGAGGCGATGGAGCTGGCCCTGCCGCTTTATCCGCGTGCAGCAGACGCGGAGCTGGAAGGCGCGCAAGTGACCGAGCCGGGCGCCGAACCGCTCAGCGACGAGCAGATGAAGCCATTTGCCAATCTACGCGACTTGCTTGCCAAGGGCGAAAACGGTAAGGGCGACGCATAGTGGCAGACGCGGTTTCGCACCGCCCGAAACCGCTTGAAAAATGGCCGGAAAAAAGGCTTGCACGGAAAAAGAATCCGAGTATGTTCCCGGCCTCATTCGACGTTTGGCTTCGCACCCCGAGAGACGCTTTCGGCCAAGTGACGAAACCACAAGGAAAATCAGGGCTGTAACGCCGCAAACACGGGCTACTGGCCCCCGAAACCCCGAGGTTGAGACATGGCTGTCCCTCAGAATAAAGTCACGCGTTCGCGCCGTAACATGCGCCGCGCCCACGACTCGCTTACCGCTGGCAACCCGGCGGAATGCCCCAGCTGCGGCGAACTCAAGCGCCCGCACCACGTCTGCCCGTCCTGCGGTCACTACGCCGACCGTGAGGTCGTCGCTCTGACCGAAGAGGTCGATCTGGACGACGACGCGGCGTAAGCCCGTCGACCCGCGCCGCACGTCATGCAAGATACGCAGGACCAGCCGCAGACGGGATCGCAGATGAAGGCCGCAGAAATGCGAGCCGCCCAGAAGGGCAAAGCGCCGGCGAATGCCGGCGCTGTCGTTCTGTCCGTCGACGCGATGGGTGGTGATCTTGGCCCCGAGGCCACGATTGCCGGCGTCGCAAAGGCGCATCGCGCTCACCCCGATCTGCATTTCATCATCCACGGCCCGCGCCCGCAGCTCGAACCGCTGATCGCCAAGCACGATCTTGGCGAATGTGTCGATCTGCGCCACGCCGAACGAACCGTCACGATGGAGGACAAGCCCGCGCAGGTGCTGCGCAACGGGCAGGACACCTCCATGTGGTCGGCCATCGAATCGGTGCGCGACAAGGAGGCCGATGTCGCGGTCTCCTGCGGGAATACCGGGGCGCTGATGCTGATCTCAATGATGCGGCTGCGCAAAATGCCGGGCGTGAACCGTCCGGCCATCGCCTCCTTCTGGCCCTCCCGCGGGCCTGCGGGCTGGAACGTCATGCTCGACATGGGCGCTGACGTGAAAGCCGATGCGGAGGATCTTCTGACCTACGCTCTGATGGGCACCTCCTACGCGCGCAACGCTCTGGGACTTGAGCGTCCGCGCATCGGCCTGCTGAATATCGGCACCGAAGAGCACAAGGGCCGCCCCGAGCTGCGAGAAGCCTATGAACTGATCAGCAACGCGCAGGAGGCGGGGCAGTTCGACTTCGCGGGATTCGTCGAGGGCAACGAGCTGGCCGGCGCACGCGCCGACGTGATCGTGACCGACGGTTTCACCGGCAATGTCGCGCTGAAAACCGGCGAGGGCACCGCGAAATTCGTGGCCGAACTCCTGCGCGAGGCGCTGACCTCTTCGGTGATGTCGAAGCTGGGCGCCCTCTTCGCGATGGGCGCGCTCAAGCGCCTGCGTCACAAGACCGATCCGCGCCGCGCCAATGGCGGCGTCTTCCTCGGCCTCAACGGCACGGTCGTGAAATCGCACGGCTCGGCGGATGCCACCAGCTTCGCCGCCGCGATCGAACTGGCCGCCCGTCTGGCACGCTCGGGCTTCGGCGCGAAGCTGGCCGCACGGGTTGCCACCACCCTTCCCGCGGGGCAGGATGAGACCAAATCCGGCGCGCCATCTGCCGCCGAGAAAAGCGAGAGCAGCCAATGACGATCAGATCCGTGGTGCGCGGCGTAGGCCATTACCTGCCCGAGCGCGTTGTCGAGAACGCCGAGTTCGAGAAAACGCTCGATACCACGGATGAATGGATTCGCGGGCGTACCGGGATCGAGCGCCGTCATATCGCCGCCGAAGGGGAATATACCTCCGATCTCGCGATCAAGGCCGCGAAAGCCGCGCTCGAAGACGCGAATATGAGCGTCGACCAGATCGACGCCATCGTCGTCGCGACCTCCACGCCCGACAGCACCTTCCCCTCCGTCGCCACGATGGTTCAGGCGGGGCTGGGCTCGACCACGGGCTTTGCCTATGACGTGCAGGCCGTCTGCGCAGGCTTCATCTTCGCGCTGACCAATGCGAACGGGCTGATCCTTTCCGGGCAGGCCGAGCGCGTGCTGGTCATCGGCGCCGAGACCTTCTCGCGGATCATGGACTGGACCGACCGGGGCACCTGCGTGCTTTTCGGCGACGGCGCGGGCGCGCTGGTCCTCGAGGCCGCCGAAGGCACCGGCACGGCGAATGATCGCGGCATCCTGTCGTCCGATCTTCATTCCGACGGGCGCTACAAGGACCTGCTCTATGTCGATGGCGGGGTCTCCACCACCGGCACGGCGGGCCATCTGCGCATGCAGGGCAACGCGGTCTTCAAACACGCCGTCACCAAGCTGGCCGAAACCGCACACAAGGCCCTCGATAAGGCCGGGCTTACAGGCGAGAACGTCGACTGGATCGTGCCGCATCAGGCGAACCTGCGCATCATCTCGGCCACGGCCGAGCGGATGCAGCTGCCGATGGACCGCGTGATCGTCACGGTTCAGGACCACGGCAATACCTCCGCAGCCTCGATTCCGCTGGCCCTCTCGGTCGGCAAGCAACGCGGCCAGATCAAGGAGGGCCAGGTGCTGGTCACCGAGGCGATCGGCGGCGGTCTGGCATGGGGTTCGGTCGTCCTGCGCTGGTAAGCGCGGCCTCTCTGCATTCGTTTTACGCGATACCCGCGCAAACGCGCGTGAGCCCGCGCATCAATCCCGTCCGCCAAGTGCTTGATATTGACTCGGGAATTACGGTCGGTCACTGTTAGCCAAACTCTTTATCCGGGGGGATAGGATGTCGAAGACCCTGACGCGCATGGATCTGAGCGAAGCGGTGTTCCGCGAAGTCGGATTGTCGCGCAATGAATCGGCGCAGCTCGTCGAAAGCGTGCTGCAGCATATGTCCGACGCCCTCGTGGAGGGAGAGACGGTCAAGATCAGCTCGTTCGGCACCTTCTCGGTGCGCGAGAAAGCCAAGCGCATGGGCCGCAATCCGAAGACCGGCGAAGAGGTTCCGATCTCTCCGCGTCGCGTGCTGTCCTTCCGTCCCTCGCATCTGATGAAGGACCGCGTGGCGGCGGGCAACTCGAAGTAACCCGATAACAAATGACAGGTCCTACCGATGGGTAAATCCGCCGACGCGTTTCGGACGATCTCTGAGGTTTCAGACCTTCTCGACACGCCGACCCATGTTCTTCGGTTCTGGGAGAGCAAGTTTACGCAAGTGAAACCGGTCAAGCGTGCCGGCGGGCGACGGTATTACCGGCCTGCCGATGTGGCGCTTCTGGGCGGCATCAAGCATCTGCTGCATGACGAAGGCATGACCATCCGCGGCGTGCAGAAACTGCTGCGCGAGGAAGGCATCCGCGAAGTGGCTGCGCGTGGCGAGGTCAGCGTCGAGGACGAGCGCGAGGCCGATGAGGCCACACAGAGCGCTCCGGAGCCGATTGCCCCGGTTGCCGCGCCTCCGCACAGCCCGGCCCCGCAAGAGGAGCCTCTGGTGCAGGACGCGACCCCGAGCGAGCCCGCTCCCGAGGCGACCGAGGCAGCACCGGAAGAAATCGCTCCGCAGGAGGAGGCCCCGCAAGAGGCGGCCTCTCTCGAGGACAGCGCGCAGGTTACAGCTCAAGACGAGTCCCAGACCGAGGCGCTTCCTGAGCGCCCCGAGGAACTGCTCGATCTTGCCCCCTCTGAGGAAGCGCCCATCGAAGCCCATCAGGGTGGCTCGGTGACACCCTTCCCTGCCCCCTCGCAGCCTTCCTTCTTCGAAGAGCCGGAGACCGCCTACAGCGAATCCCCCGAAGTGGACGAGTCGGATGACGACGTAGAGGCCCCGATGGCCCTCGATGTCGAACCCGACCCCGAGCCGATGGCCCCCGTCGTGGCCATGACGATCGACCGCGGGCCGCAGGAACGCGCCGCGAAAATCGCCGCGCGTCCGGACCTCGCACGGCTCTTGCATGGGCTGCGTACGCTCGATCCGGCGCGGCTGAGCCCCGCCGATCGGGGCGATCTGCGCATGTTGCGCCTGCGTGCGCAGGCCCTTCAGGTGCGGCTCGCACAGCATGGCTCCGCACGAGCGGAATGAGTGATCTTAACCCCGGACGAATTGGCGTGAAATTTCTCTCACTAACTGCTTGCACCCGCCGCCCGGTTCGCACTATATCCCCCTCGTCGGGCTGTGGCGCAGCCTGGTTAGCGCGTCCGTCTGGGGGACGGAAGGTCGTGAGTTCGAATCTCGCCAGCCCGACCAATTCGACAAACGCCCACCTCTTCATCGGGGTGGGCGTTCGTGTATCCGGAGGAGGGATCGGATGACCATCGGCGTGCTACCCGACACGATGCTGCAAGACATGATCACGCGCGGTGAGATCGCCGCCGAGCCAGCCATCATCCCCGATCAGATCCAACCTGCGAGCCTCGACCTGCGGCTTGGCACCGTGGCCTACCGGCTGCGTGCCTCGTTCCTCGCAGGCAAGGGGCAGAAGGTCGCCCACCGGCTGCATGATTTCGAGATGCACCGCATGGCGCTGACCGATGACGGCGTGGTGCTGGAAAAGGGCTGCGTTTATCTCGTGCCGCTGATGGAGACCCTCGCGCTGCCCGAGGGCGTCACGGCGGTCGCCAATGCCAAAAGCTCCACCGGGCGGCTCGATCTGCTCACGCGCCTGATCACCGATGACGGCACCGAGTTCGACCGAATCCCCGAAGGCTATAGCGGCCCGCTTTATGCCGAGATCTGCCCGCGCAGTTTCTCGGTTCTGGTGCGACCCGGTATGCGGCTCAACCAGATTCGCTTCCGCGCCGGTCAGGCGGTACTGAGCGATGCCGAGCTGAAGATCCTGCACCAGCAGGAACCGCTCGTGGATGGCCCCGCAGTGATCGACGAGGGCCTGGGTTTCTCGGTCGATCTGAAGCCTGCCGAAGGCGATCTGGTGGGCTACCGCGCCAAACCCCATACCGGGGTGATCGACATCGACAAGATCGGCCATTACCCGGCCCGCGATTTCTGGGAAGAGGTGCGCGCCTCCGATGGCCGCATCATCCTCGATCCCGGCGCGTTCTATATTCTCGTGAGCCGAGAGGCCGTGACGATCCCGCCCGATCACGCCGCCGAAATGGCGCCCTATCTGGCGATGGTCGGTGAATTCCGCGTCCATTACGCAGGCTTCTTCGATCCCGGCTTCGGGCACGGCGCTGCCGGCGGCACCGGCTCGCGCGGGGTGCTGGAGGTGCGCTGCCACGAGGCCCCCTTCGCGCTCGAGCACGGGCAGGTCGTGGGCCGTCTCGTCTACGAGCGCATGGCCGAGGAGCCGCGCCAGCTTTACGGCAAGGACATCGCCTCGAACTATCAGGGACAGGGCCTGAAGCTCGCCAAGCATTTCCGGATGGGGTGAGCCGGGAATAGCGGCCTTCCAGTGGAAGGACGCCCCGGCTAACGCTCGAAGGCAGAACGCCACTCTCTGAGCGGCTGAGGGTCGCGCCCGAGCCTCGGGTGGGCGCTTGTCGCACTTTGTGGCTTGGAACTTTATCTCGCAAGCCCGCAGGTCGGTCGTGCCCGCGCTGACATCGCCAATGCGCCCTCCCGGGGGGAGGGTCGGGCGCGGCCCGGGGCTGGTCGCCCCGCGCCAGAGCCCCATAGAGACGCCCTACCCGGCCTGCTGCGTCACGTCATACCCATAGATCCAGTCGAACCGCCCCACCAGCCGCTCCGGCGTGAACCGCGAGGCGGCACGCAATGCGAGATGACCAAAGGTGCGCGGCGCCCCCGAGAGGTGATAGTTCCGCGCGTTCTTGTTTGCCGCTGTCACGATCTGATCGCAGCGATCCCAGCGCGCGTTCTGATAGGCGGCGAAGGCCACCTCGTCGGTCTCGTAGTTGGCGAGCGCCTCAGCCAGAACCCAGGCATCCTCCATCGCCATCACCGCCCCCTGCGCGAGGAAAGGCAGCGTCGGATGCGCGGCGTCGCCCAGAATCGCGACACCGGGCGCGAACCAGCGCTCGGCCACCGGATGACGGAAGAGGCCCCAGAGGTTCACCTTCTCGACCTGATCGAGCCAACCGCGCACGGTCGGGCAAAATTCGTCGAAGGCGGTGCGCAGATTGATCGGATCATCCTCGAGCGCCCAGCTCTCCTCGACCCAGCGATGCCGCTCCTCGACGGCCACGACATTGCGCAGCCCCCGGCCCAGCGGATAGCTCACCAGATGCTTGCCCGCGCCCATGAAGACCTGCGCGATCTTCGGCTCGGAATCGTCGCACGGCACCAGCGCGCGCCACGCCACCTGATGGGTGAAGAACGGCGCGACCCGCCCGTTAAGCGCCTCGCGCGTCTTGGAATTGAGCCCGTCGGCCCCGATCAACAGGTCGGTCTCGATCTCGGCGCCCTGCTTGGTGTGCAGCACCGGGTGCGGCCCCGAGAGGTTCACCCGCTCGATCTGCTGCAGCAGGCGGATTTTCACCCCCGCCTCGCGCGCCCCATCGGCCAGCAACTCGATCAGCCGGGCGCGATGGACGAAATGGTAATCCGCATCGGGACGCAGCCGCGCCATGTCGAGCTTGGCCACCTGGCTCCCGGTCTCGCCATCGACGAGCCGCACCGCCTCGGCGCGCGGCCCCGCCGCCTCCAGCGCCTTGCCCAGACCCAGCGCACGCAGCACCGCCGCCCCGTTGGGCGAGACCTGCAGCCCGGCGCCCACTTCGCGGATCGCCTCGGCCTGTTCGAGCACCTCGACATCCGCGCCGCGCATCGCCAGAGCCCGCGCCACCGTCAGCCCCGCGATCCCCGCACCCAGAACCGTAACCTTGCGCCCGATCAGCATGGGACCTCCTTCAAAAGCGAACACCGGCACCTTGGCGGTGCCGGTGTCGAATTGTTTTGCGCGCCTTCCCGCCCGAAGGCAACGCGCGTTTTGTGCATCACCACACGCAGTCCGCGCAGGCGATCAGTCGTCGCGATGCACCCGTTCGCGGCGCTCGTGTTTTTCCTGCGCTTCCAGCGTCATCGTCGCGATCGGACGCGCGTCGAGACGCTTGAGCGAGATCGGCTCCCCGGTCTTCTCGCAATAGCCGTATTCGCCATTGTCGATCCGACGCAGCGCCGAGTCGATCTTGCTGACCAGCTTGCGCTGACGGTCGCGGGTACGCAGTTCCAGCGCACGATCGGTTTCCTCGGAGGCGCGGTCGGCAATATCGGGAACGTTGCGCGCGGATTCCGCGAGACCTTCGAGCGTTTCAGCGGATTGTTCGAGAAGTTCGGCCTTCCACGCCAGAAGCTTTCTGCGGAAATACTCCAGCTGCCGGTCATTCATGAAGGGTTCATTCTCGGCCGGACGATAATCATCCGGAAGGAATACTTCAGCTCTCATACCTGCCCTCTCATACGTGCCGGGGGCGTCACCATGATCGTCATTCGCCATCGGCCAACTCTCCTCGGGCGAGGCAATACCCCAAGAACACAGTGTTGTCACGTCCGCATTCGCCCGGACTGCGTGTTTCCTCATCAATTCTTACGCCCGGGTTGCGGCAGCATTTTGGCGCAGATAGGTTGCAAACGATTTGCGCAAGATCATTGCGCAGCGATCTCGAAACCGGAGCGTGTTCCCCGTGCAATTTCAATCGACCGACAGCTATGTCGCCCCGCCCGATCTGACCGTCGCGGTCTATGCCGCCGTGGCGCTGGAGCGCCCCCTTCTGGTGAAGGGCGAGCCGGGCACCGGCAAGACGGAACTCGCGCGGCAGGTGGCGCAGAGCCTCGGAATGGAGATGGTCGAGTGGAACATCAAATCCACCACCAAGGCGCAACAGGGGCTTTATGAATATGACGCGGTGAGCCGGCTGCGCGACAGCCAGTTGGGCGACGAACGCGTCAACGACGTGAGAAACTACATCCGCAAGGGTAAGCTCTGGCAGGCCTTCGAGGCGGGCAAGAAGGTCGTGCTGCTGATCGACGAGGTCGACAAGGCCGATATCGAGTTCCCGAACGACCTCCTGCAGGAACTCGATAAGATGGAGTTCCACGTCTACGAGACCGGCGAGACGATCCGGGCCAAACACCGCCCCGTCGTCATCATCACCTCGAATAACGAGAAGGAACTGCCCGACGCCTTCCTGCGCCGCTGCTTCTTCCACTACATCCGCTTCCCCGAGCCGGAGGTGATGCGCGAAATCGTCGCCGTCCACTTCCCCGACATCAAGGACCGTCTGCTGACCGAGGCGCTGAGCCAGTTCTACGAGATCCGCGAGACCCCGGGCCTGAAGAAGAAACCCTCGACGAGCGAAGTGCTCGACTGGCTGAAGCTGCTGCTGGCCGAGGATCTGAACCCCGAAGACCTCAAACGCGAAGGCGCGAGCCTGCTGCCGAAACTGCACGGAGCGCTTCTGAAGAACGAGCAGGATGTGCATTTGTTCGAGCGGCTCGCCTTCATGGCGCGACGTCAGGGGCGGTGAGTCCGGATTGAGCCCATAGCTCCGGGTCTGGACTTTATAGCGTAACACTCATGCATCTCGGGGCCGCGCGGTCGCGCGACCTTGCATGCCTATTGCGCTTGATGGGGTTCCCTCTTAAGAAGCCGGTAGGTGCCGGGCACCTGCCGCCTGCGGACGCGAGTCACGGTGAAGCCCGGAACAAGACGACATCTCACCCTCGAAGCATTTCGCTGGTGGGCAATGCAGGCTCCCTCCCGATCCGAAATGCCTCTCTGGAGGAGTGAGCCATGTCCGCTGGACCTGCATCTACTGCAATTGAAAACCGTCTCCTGACACAGCCCGTCGGACGATTGTTCGTGTCGAATACCCTGCCCATGGCGGTGGTCATGTCGATGGGTGGGCTGCTTAACGTCGTAGACGGGATCTTCGTCGGGCGCTTCGTCGGCGCCCAGGCCCTAGCCTCGGTCAGCCTGGCCTTTCCGGTCGTCATGCTGCTCACGGCACTGACGACTTTGGCCGGTGGCGGCATGTCGAGCTTGCTCGCCCGCCATCTGGGCGCAGGCGCCCGCACACAGGCCGGAGCCGTCTTCGCAGGTGCCCACGGGCTGGCCCTCGCCATCAGCGCGGCGCTTATCGCGGGTGCTTTGTCGGTGGGGCCTGTCATCATCTCCGCACTCGCAGCCGGAAACGCTGCGGTCGCAGGTGGGGCGCAGAGCTACCTTCTGATCCTGATACTCGGCGCGCCAATCCAGTTCGCTTTGGGTCTGCACGCCGATGCCCTGCGCAACGAGGGACGTGCAGGGCAGATCGCCATGCTCTCGGTGCTCGTGAATCTGCTGAACATCGGGGCGAACTACATCGCGATCGTGCTGTTTGGATTGGGAGTGGCGGGCTCTGCGATCGGCACCGTGGGGGCGCAGGCCCTCGGCCTCGCGCTGCTGCTGGTCCTGCGGGAACGCGATCGCGACCTGTTGCCCCTTAGGGCACTCCGCCACCACAACTGGCTGTCGGGGTGGCTGCAGATCTTCTCGCTCGGGCTCCCTTTGTGCCTGACCTTCATTGGGATGGCCTTGGTTTCAAGCGTGGTCCTCCTCGTCGTCGGCACCACCGCCACGAACCATGCAACCTTTATCGCGGCCTACGGCGTGGTGACACGCATTCTCGGACTGGCCTTCCTGCCACAGATGGCGATCGCGCTGACCACCCAGAGCATCACCGGCAACAACGCGGGCGCGGGCCGGCTGGATCGGGCGGGCGCAGCCTTGCGGCTTGCCATGGGAAGCGCGTTCCTGTGGTGCCTTGGTGTGACGCTCACCGGAGCCTTTCTGGGCGAGCCCTTGGGCGCGATGTTCTCGAACGACCGGGAGGTCGTCTCGGCAGTTGCCGCGATCCTGAGGCCGATGACGGCCCTCTACGTCGTCACCGGCCCCATCCTCGTCCTCGCCCTGCATTTTCAAGCGATGGGGTATCCGCTCCGGACTGCAGCACTCACCCTGACGAAGCCGTGGCTGCTGACGCCCGCGCTGCTGCTTGTCCTGAACGCAGTGGCGGGGATCGACGGCCTGTGGTTCGCCTTCCCCATCGCTGATGCTGCGCTGTTTGCGCTGGCCTTGATCCTTGTCGTCCGTAACCGCCTCACTGCGCCCATCTCCGCAACGCCGCACGCGAAGGAAGCCGCATGACACAAGCATCCCTCGACACCGTCAAGACGCAGGCCAAGGCACTGCGTCAGGCCTTGCAGGCCCAGGGTATGACCGTCAGTCATGCCCAGGCTCTCGAACTCGTCGCCCGGCAACATGGGGCGCGGGACTGGAACACGCTTCACGCCCGTCTCAGTCAACGCAATGCGCCACCGGAACTTGCCCTGGGCGACCGGGTGACCGGACACTACCTCGGACAAGCCTTTAGCGGAAAGATCGTCGCCCTTTCGGGTCCCGCCGCGCATCGCCGGGTCGAAATCGCGCTGGATAAGCCGATCGACACGGTGCGGTTCGACAGCTTCTCGAATTGGCGGTCCCGCATTCGTGGCACTCTGCGCGAAGATGGGTGCAGCCACAGCAGAACGTCGGATGGCACACCCCATCTTACCTTGGAGAAGGCACCGTCCTGATCTCACACTTCCTTTGAGCAATGACCCTTTGCCGGACCTCTTCGGGAGGTTCGGCTTTCGCGGCGAATGGCAACTTTGTCCGCAAAACTGCCTCGTCGCGAGCTGCCGGAGCCCCTCACATGCGCCGCGTGATCCGCGCCGCCTTCCGTGCCCGCTTCACCGCGTCGCGCGCGCCCTGCTGGGCCTTGCGCTCCTGCGCCGTCATCGGGCCCGTGGCCTTGCCCTTGCCGCCCCGCTTCGAGGCCATGCCGACGCCCTTGTTGATCCCCCAGTTGATCCCGCGGCGCAGGAACATCCGGATGACCATGTTGATGATCTGGTTGAAGTTCATCGGATATCCCCCTGTCAATCCTCGAACAATTCGGACTGGCCGGTCTGGGCCTCGTCCTCCTCGCCCTCCTCGTCGTCATCCGAGCCTGCACCCGGCAGGGGGCGCGAGTCCAGCAGACCGGCGGCGCGCAGCTCCTTGAGGCCCGGCAGGTCGCGGGCGCTCTCGAGGCTGAACTGGTCGAGGAATTCCTGCGTCACGACGAAGGTGACGGGGCGGCCCGGCGTCATCCGGCGGCGACCGAAGCGGATCCATTCCATCTCCAGCAACTGGTCGATCGTGCCGCGCGAGACGGCGACGCCGCGGATCTCTTCGATCTCGGCGCGGGTGACCGGCTGGTGATAGGCGATGATCGCGAGCGTCTCGACGGCGGCGCGGGACAGCTTGCGCTCCTCCACCGTCTCCTTCTGCATCAGGAAGGCGAGATCGGGCGCGGTGCGCACGGCCCAGGCATCGCCGACCTTCACCACCCGCACGCCGCGCCCCTCGTAGCGCTTGCGCAGATGCACGAGCGCCTCGGCGGGGTCGCAGCCATGCGGCATCCGCTCTTCCATCTCGCGCAGACGGACGGGTTCGGCAGAGGCGAAAAGTATCGCTTCGACCATCCGCTCCTGCTCGGCAATAGGCGGCGCCGCGAAAAGAGTTTCTTCTTTTTCTTCAGTCTGTTCCGGCTCGTCGTTCATGTCTTCTTCCGGATCGAAATGGGTTGGAACGTATCGCTCTGGCGCAGCTCGATCTGGCCTTGCTTGGCCATCTCCAGCGAGGCCGCGAAGGTCGCGGCGGTGGCCGAGCGTCGGCGTTTGGGATCGGCAGTCCAGCCGTCGGGCAGGAAGGTGGTCAGCTCCGACCAGCCGCCCGCGAAACCGATCAGCCCGCGCATCCGGTCCAGCGCCTCCTCCATCGTGAAGACATTGGTCCGATCGAACGCATAGGGGCGGAATTCGTCGCGCGTGCGGATGCGCGCATAGGCCTGCATCAGGTCCATCAGCGAGGCCGAATAGGTGACCTTGCGGACGCGCTCGACCTCTTCCGAGATGCCGCGCGCAAAGGTGTCGCGCCCCAGCCGGTCGCGCGCCATCAGCTGCGCCGCAGCCTCGCGCATCGCCTGCAGGCGTTCCAGCTGGAAGGCCAGATGCTCGGCAAGATCTTCCGCCGAGGGGCCTTCGGCCTCCGGGTCGGGCGGCAGCAGCAGGCGCGATTTCAGGAAGGCGAGCCATGCCGCCATCACGAGGTAATCCGCGGCCAGCTCGATGCGCAGCGCCTTGGCGCGATCGACGAAGGCCAGATATTGCTCGGCCAGTTGCAGCACGGAAATCTTGCGCAGATCGACCTTCTGGCTACGCGAAAGCGTCAGCAGAAGGTCGAGCGGGCCTTCGAACCCGTCGACATCGACGATCAGCGCCTCGGCCTGAAGCCGATCCGCTACCGTTTGGGAGTCGAACAGGTTTTCGGTGTCACTCATCCATGCCGCCGCTCAAGAGTGCCTCAAGTTCGGCATCGAGCGCGGCCATGTCAACTGTCTCGGGCGGCAAGCGCCGGTCGAGCGCGGCCTCGGCGCGGGCCTTTGCCGCCTCGCTCATCGCCGGAGCCGCCATCGCCACTTCTTCCATCGCGGGCATGTCGCCCTTGCAATGGAGCACCAGATCGCAGCCCGCCGCCAGTGCGGCAGCCGTGCGTGTCCCGAAGCCGCCCGCCAGCGCCTCCATCCCGATATCGTCGCTCATCAGGAGCCCGTCGAAGCCGATCTCCTCACGAATGATCTTGATGATCTTCGCGCTCTGCGTCGCAGGAGCCGCGTCGAGCGCGGTGAAGCGGATATGGGCGGTCATCCCCAGCGGGAGATCGTTCAGAGCCTTGAAGGGTGCGAAATCAGTCGCGATCAGATCGGCCTTGGAGGCTTCGACCACCGGCAGGTCCTTGTGGCTGTCGGAGATCGCACGGCCGTGGCCCGGAATATGCTTGATGACTGGGAGCACACCGCCCGCCAGCAGCCCCTCGGCCGTGGCTCGGGCATTGGCGATCACGGTGGCCGCATCCTTGCCCAGACAACGGTTTTGCAGGAAAGGATGGGTCAGAAGCCCCGCGATATCGCAGGTGGGCGCGCAGTTCACGTCGATGCCGACCGCACGCAGTTCCTCGGCCATGATCCGCGAGCGCAGCCAGAACGAGCGCGGAGCCGCATCCCCTGCCCGCTTCGCCTGCTCCAGCGGCGGCAGCCATTCGCGCCATTGCGGACCGCGCATCCGCTGCACCCGACCGCCTTCCTGATCGATCAGCACCGGCGCATCGCGCCCCACGGCCCCGCGCAGCGCATCGGTCAGCCGTGCGACCTGCTCGGGCGTGTCGACATTGCGCGAGAACAGGATGAAGCCCCACGGGTCGGCCTCGCGGAAGAAGTCGCGTTCGCGCGCGGAGAGCTCGGTCCCCTCGCAGCCGAAGATCGCGGCGACGCCCATCAGCGCGCCTGCGTCGGGATGCAGTTCTGCCGCTCGGCCACGAGGGCGGCGCAGAACTGGCGCGCTTCGGTCACGTCGTCAAAGCCCGCGACGCGCAGGCGATAGAAATCGCGCCCGCCGGAGCTGGCCTTCTGAACCACACGCTTCTTGCCGGACATCAGAGCGTCGAAGCGCTTGGCGATGCGGTCCCATTCGCCCTTGGCCGCGGCCTCGGTGTCGAAGGCGCCAAGCTGCACGAGCCGCGTGCCCGCCGCCAGATCCGCAGGGTTGATGTCAACGACGCCCGCCTCGGCCTGACCGGAGGACATCTGTTTCGTCACCGCCTGCTCCAGCGCCGCCGCCAGAAGTTGATCGCGCATCGGCTTGGTCTGCGGGCGCGGCGAGCGCGAGACGCCCGGCACCGAGGCCGGGATCACGCCGCTGACCGCGTCGCTCTCGGGCGTTGCCTCCTGCGCGACCGCGTCGGGGCGCGTCTCGGGCATGGCCGGGCTCATCAGCGCGGGCTTCACGGGAATATCGGGCGCGTCCTGCACCTGCGAGGGATCGGCATTGAGCGCAGCAGGCTCGAGCGCGGCGATCGCGGCCTCTACGGCCGGATTGGACGCCGTGTTGGCCTCATCGCCTGCCACCTTGGCCTCTGCCGCCAACTCGCCCATCGGCTTGTCATCGTCGGTGAACCCTTCCGGGCTGGGCGCGAGCGTCACTTTCTCGGGCGCAGGCGCCGCCTGCCCCGTGCCGGCTACGTCGTTCACGGCCAGACCGGTATGGCGCGCAAGTTCGCCGCCCGGGTCCTCGGGCGCGATGCGGGCGGGTCCGTCCATCGCGCGGATCACCGGCACGCCGTTGAGATCGCGCATCGCCAGCTTGTAGCCCCAGACCACCAGCCCCGCGATCATCGCGACCGATGTCAGCGCGCCGGCCACATTGACCCATCGCGACACGACGCGTGGCGCACGTTCAGGAGCGGGATCTTCGGGATGCGCGTAATGGGGCTGCGGGTGTTCATGCCCGTAACCCCCACTCTCGCGGTAGTCGTAGGTCGTCATGCTCGTCGCCTCGCCGCCGGTTGCCCGGCCTTGCCCGGTTGACCCGGAATTTGCCTGTTCCCGGCGGCGTGCGTTTATCGCATCTCTTCAGCCGGGGTCACGCCAAGAATACCAAGACCGGCGGAAATGACAACGGCGCTGGCACGGGCAAGGGCGATTTTCGCCGCCGATGCGGCCTCATTGCCATCCTGCAGGAAGCGCAGGGCCGGCTCGTCATTGCCACGGTTCCACAGGCTGTGCAGGTCCGAGGCAAGATCGTAGAGGTAGAACGCCACCCGGTGCGGCTCGTTCGCGCGCGCCGCGATCTCCAGAAGACGCGGCCATTCGGCGATCTTCTTGACCAGTTCCAGCTCGGACGGATGCCACTCGCCGGACAGATCGACCTCGGCCAGACGCGCGTCGGACATGTCCCAGCCCGCTTCCGCCGCCTTGCGCAGCACCGAGCAGACCCGGGCATGGGCGTATTGCACGTAGAAGACCGGGTTGTCCTTGGACTGCTCCAGCACCTTGTCGAAATCGAAATCCAGCGGCGCGTCGTTCTTGCGGGTGAGCATGTGGAAGCGGGTCACATCCGCGCCCGCCTGCTCCACCACGTCGCGCAGCGTGACAAACGTGCCCGCGCGCTTCGACATTTTGAAGGGCTCGCCATTCTTGAATAGCTTCACCAACTGGATCAGCTTGATGTCAAGCGTCACCTTGCGATTGGAGAGCGCAGCCACGGCCGCCTTCATCCGCTTCACGTAGCCGCCATGGTCGGCGCCGAAGACGTCGATCAGAAGATCGTAGCCACGCTCGATCTTGGTCCAGTGATAAGCGATATCGGGCGCGAAATAGGTCCAGGAACCATCCGACTTCTTCACCGGACGGTCCACGTCATCGCCATAATCGGTGGAGCGGAACAGCGTCTGCTCCCGCTCCTCCCAATCCTCGGGCAGCTTGCCTTTCGGCGGGTCGAGCACGCCTTCGTAGATCAGCCCCAGATCCTCGAGCCGCTTCAGCGCCGCCTCGATCTGGCCGGTGCCGTAGAGCGATTTCTCGGAGGAGAACACATCCATCTTCACGCCGAGGCAGGCGAGATCCCCACGGATCATCTCCATCATCTGCTCGGTCGCGAATTCGCGGATATCTTCGAGCCAGTCTTCCTCGGGCTTGTCGAGCAGGCTCTCGCCATACTTGGCCTTGATCGCCTCGCCGACCGGGATCAGGTAATCGCCCGGGTAAAGCCCCTCGCGGATTTCCGGCTCGAGGCCACAGGCTTCGCGATAGCGTTCATAGGCGGAGCGGGCGAGCACATCGACCTGCGCACCGCCATCGTTGATGTAATATTCCCGCGTGACGTCATAGCCCGCGAAGTCCAGCAGGCTCGCCAGCGCATCGCCGAACACCGCGCCGCGCGTATGGCCCACATGCATCGGGCCGGTGGGGTTCGCGGAGACATATTCCACGTTGACCTTCACACCCTTGCCCAGATCGGAACGCCCGTAATCCGCGCCCTCTTTGAGCACAGCGTGTGTCACATCCGCCCAGACCTTGGGATCGAGGCGCAGGTTGATGAAGCCGGGACCAGCCACATCGGCGCTGACGATCCGGTCATCTGCGGCCAGCTTGCCCGCCAGCGTCTCGGCGATGTCGCGCGGCTTCGATTTGGCGGGCTTGGCCAGCACCATCGCGGCGTTGGTCGCCATGTCGCCATGCAGCGGATCGCGCGGCGGCTCCACCGCGACGTTTGCGTAGTCCAGCCCCTCGGGCAGCGCGCCCTCGGAAACCATCTGATCGAGTGCCGCAATCACCGCGGCGCGGATGTCGGAAAACAGGTGCATTCTCATTGTCCTTATTTGCGCTCTCCCCTGCCAGAGCGCGCCGGGCGCGTCAATGGCCCGAGCGGGGGCCGCGGGAGGCAGAGACGACGCGGGCGGCCCGGCATCGCCTGCCGGACCGCCCGAAATCGAACCTTGCGAGAGGATCAGTCCTCGGCGGTGAAGCCCGCAGCCTCGATCCCGGCCACGGCCACTTTCGCATCATTGTCCGAGGTATCGCCGGTGACGCCCATCGCGCCGATCACCGCCCCGCTCTCGTCGCGGATCAGCACGCCGCCGGGCACCGGGCAGGTCTTGCCGTCATAGATGCCGTTCACGGCGGCCATGAAATAGGCCTGCGCTTCGGCCCGCGCCATCTGCGCCTTGCCGCCCATGCCCAGCATCACCGCGCCGTAGGCTTTGGCCTGCGCGATCTCGAACCGGCCCGGCGCGGCGCCATCGGCGCGCGCGAAAGCCAGCGGGTGGCCGCCCGCGTCCAGCACGATCGCCGAGAGCGGTTTCAGCCCATCTTCCACACCTTGCGCCAGCGCGGTCTCGATCATCTTCTGCGCTTGTTCGAGCGTGATCATGCGCGTTCCTCCTTCACTTGCAGGCGGCGCTGATGCAGCACCGGTTCCGTATAACCCGAGGGCTGGACCGTACCCAGGAAGCACAGATCGCACGCCGCCTGGAAGGCGAATCCGTCATAACCGAGCGCCATCGGGCGGTAGTTCGGGTCGCCCTCGTTCTGGCGGTCGACGACCTTGGCCATCTTGCGCAGCGCCTCCATCACCTGACCCTCGCTGACCAGCCCATGCTCGAGCCAGTTCGCGATCGCCTGGCTGGAAATCCGGCAGGTCGCGCGGTCTTCCATCAGGCCGACGTCATGAATGTCGGGCACCTTCGAGCAGCCCACCCCCTGATCGACCCAGCGCACGACATAGCCGAGGATGCCCTGCGCGTTGTTCTCGATCTCGGTGCGGATTTCCTCTTCCGAGTAGTTCTTGCCGCGTGCGAGCGGGATCGTCAGCAGATCGTCGAGCCGCACCGGGCGGTTCATCGCGGCGATCTCCTGCTGGCGACGTTTCACATCGACCTTGTGGTAATGCGTGGCATGCAGCGTGGCCGCCGTCGGCGACGGCACCCAGGCGCAGTTCGCCCCCGCCAGCGGGTGATTGACCTTGGCCTCGAGCATATCGGCCATCCGGTCGGGCATCGCCCACATGCCTTTGCCGATCTGCGCCTTGCCCGCCAGCCCGCAGGCCAGCCCGATATCGACGTTGCGATCCTCATAGGCTTCGATCCACGGCTGGCCCTTCATCTCGCCCTTGGCGAGCATCGGACCGGCCTGCATCGACGTGTAGATCTCGTCGCCCGTGCGATCGAGGAAGCCCGTGTTGATGAAGGCCACACGGTTCTTCGCGGCGCGGATGCATTCCTTGAGATTGACCGAGGTGCGGCGCTCCTCGTCCATGATGCCCAGCTTCACCGTGTAACGCGGCAGGCCCAGAACCTCTTCGACCTCGTCGAAAATCTCGGTCGCGAAGGCGACCTCTTCGGGGCCGTGCATCTTCGGCTTCACCACATAGACCGAGCCGGTGACCGAGTTGCGCGGGCCTTCGGTCTTCTTGAGGTCATGCATCGCACAAAGCGTGGTGACCATCGCGTCCATCAGGCCCTCGAAGGCCTCTTCGCCGTCGCGGGTCAGGATCGCGGGCGTGGTCATCAGGTGGCCGACATTGCGCACCAGCATCAGCGAACGGCCTTTCAGCGTGATCTTCTCGCCACCGCCGCCGGTGAACTGGTAATCGCCTTCGAGCCGCCGGACCGTCTTCTCGCCGTTCTTCACGACGTTTTCGCGCAGATCGCCTTTCATCAGGCCCAGCCAGTTGCCATAGGCCTGAACCTTGTCTTCGGCATCGACGCAGGCGACCGAGTCCTCGCAATCCATGATCGTGCTGATCGCGGCCTCGAGGATGACATCGGCGATATCGGCGGGATCGGCCTGACCGACTTCGGTGGTAGGGTCGATCTCGATCACGAGATGCAGCCCGTTATTTTCCAGCAGAACCTCGGACAGCGCGCCCTCGTCGGAAATGTTGAACCCGAGGAACTGCGCCGGATCGGCCAGCCCCGTTTCGCCCACCGCGTTCTCCACGAAGAAGACGCCGTTCTCGACACGCAGCGCGGTCACACCGGTCCAGCTGCCACCTGCAAGCGGCACCGCCTCATCGAGAAATGCCTTCGCGCGCTCGATCACGCGCGCGCCACGTTCGGGGTCATAGCCCTTGCCCTGCGGCAGATCGCCAAGCGCGTCCGTACCATAAAGCGCATCGTAAAGGCTGCCCCAGCGCGCATTCGCCGCGTTGAGCGCATAGCGCGCATTGGTGATCGGCACGACGAGCTGCGGACCGCAGACGGTGGCGAATTCGGGATCGGTTTCCGGCGTCTCGATCTTGAAGTCGTCGCCTTCGGGCAGCAGGTAGCCGATCTCTTTGAGGAAGGATTTATAGTCTTCGAAATCAAAGCCTTCGGCGCGGTGATGCGCGTGCCAGTCGTCGAGCTTGGACTGGATCGCCTCGCGCGTCTCCAGCAGCGCACGGTTCTTCTGTCCCTGCGTATGCAGCAGGTCCGACAGCCCCTCCCAGAAGCGCTCCGGCGCGACGCCGGTCCCCGGCAAAGCCTGATCCTCGATGAAGGCGGCCAGTTCGACCGCCACCTGCAGTTCGTTACGTGCGACCCGCTGTGCCATTGTGCCCTCCCGGTTTTCTTAGACGCGTACTAGATGAAACCGCTGAGCGTGAATGTCCAGCGGATTGCCGCCAGCGCGCGGGAAGACGCCAAGACGGAGAACGGGTGAGAATAGGCTCTCCGATCGCCCAAGGGACAACGCTGCCACTCGTCACCCGATCGACATCACTGCTGGATCGGGTCGGCCTCGGTCGGCGCGCCATTGCTTTCAGCAGTACCGACACCGGTCGTCTCGGGCGCTTGCGTGGTGGACAGGCCCCCTTCACCCAAGGTAACGCAGCCCTCCCGCTTAGGGTTCACCCGGCGCGCCACCGCGTCTCTCAGAGCGGTCCGCGAAACCGCTTTGAAAACCCCGAGCGGGCCAGATACTGTTCCGCCAGCTGCGGGACTGCGACGCCAAGACCGGGTCGCGCCCGCCGAACATCAGAGGCGCGGCTCACGCAAAGGCGAACTTGCTTTCGCACGGGCGCGCGCCACCTGAAATAACCCGAAGTTAATTAGGAATATCGTTAGAATGTCCGCTGAACTGACGGCTGCCGACGCCCCTGCCAAGCGCCTGAGCGACTACCGCCCCTACCCCTTCACCCTCGAGACCGTGCGGCTTGATTTCACGCTCGACCCGGACGCGACCGAAGTGCGCGCGCGCCTCACCTTTTCGCCCCGGCAGGAGGCGGCCGCGCTGGAACTCGATGGCGAAGATCTGGAGCTTGTCTCGGTTGCAGTGGACGGGCGGGCGCTGACGCCGGACGACTATGAACTGACAAAGACAGGCCTGACGATCCCGGCGAACGTTCTGCCCTCGCAGCCCTTCACGCTGGAAACCGTCACGCGGATCGCACCGTCGAAGAATACCGCGCTCGAAGGGCTTTATATGTCCAACGGCATGTATTGCACGCAATGCGAGGCCGAGGGCTTCCGCAAGATCACCTACTACCCGGACCGTCCCGATGTGATGGCGCGCTTCCACGTCACGATCACCGGCGACCAGCCGGTGCTGCTGGCGAATGGCGATCTCGTCGAGAGCCGCGAGGGCTATGCCGAATGGGTCGATCCGTGGCCCAAGCCCGCCTATCTCTTCGCGCTAGTCGCGGGCGACCTGCGCGCGCATTCGGGCACATTCACCACGATGTCGGGCCGCAAGGTCGCGACGAATATCTGGGTCCGTCCGGGCGACGAGGACCGCTGCGACTTCGCCCTGCAGGCGCTCCACCGCTCGATGCGCTGGGACGAAGAGGCCTATGGGCGCGAATACGACTTGGACATTTTCAACATCGTTGCCGTCGATGACTTCAATATGGGCGCGATGGAGAACAAGGGGTTGAACATTTTCAACTCCAAATGGGTTCTCGCCTCGCCCGAGACCGCGACAGACGCCGATTACGAGCGTATCGAGGGTATCATCGCCCATGAGTATTTCCACAACTGGACCGGCAACCGGATCACCTGTCGCGACTGGTTCCAGCTGTGCCTGAAAGAGGGGCTGACAGTCTATCGCGACCAGCAGTTCACCGGCGACATGCGCGGCCATGCGACGAAGCGGATCGACGATGTCCTCTCGCTGCGCGGACGACAGTTCCGCGAGGATCGCGGCCCGCTCTCGCACCCACCGCGCCCCGATCATTACCGCGAGATCAACAACTTCTACACCGCGACCGTCTATGAGAAGGGCGCCGAGATCGTGGGCATGCTGCACCGCTTGCTGGGCGCAGAGGGCTACCGCGCCGCGCTGGATCTCTATTTCGAGCGCCATGACGGGCAGGCCTGCACGATCGAAGACTGGCTGAAGGTCTTCGAGGACAGCTCGGGCCGCGATCTGAGCCAGTTCAAGCGCTGGTATACCGATGCGGGCACGCCGACCCTGCGGGTGCGCGACAGCTTCAAGGACGGCACGTACACGCTTGAATTCGAACAGGAAACGCGCCCCACTCCCGGCCAGTCGGAGAAGCTTCCGCGCCACATCCCGATCGAAGTCGGCCTTCTGTCCGAGAATGGCGACGAGGTCCTGCCCTCCACCGTGCTGGAGATGACCGAGGCGAAACAGAGCTTCACCTTCGACGGGCTCGCGACGCGCCCCGTGCCCTCGATCCTGCGCGACTTTTCCGCCCCCGTGCGGCTGGAGCGCGACGTCGACACGTCCGAGCTGGCCTTCCTGCTGACCCACGACCGCGACCCGTTCAACCGCTGGGAAGCCGGCCGCGCGCTGGCCCAGAAAGTGCTGATCGGCCGGGTGCTGGGACAGGAAACCGACGCGTCCTTCTCCGATGCGATCGGGGCGCTCCTGCGCGACGAGACCGCCGATCCGGCCTTCCGTGCACTGTGCCTGAACCTGCCCTCCGAGGACAGCATCGCGCAGGCGCTCTACGATCAGGGCGAGACGCCCGATCCCGCGGCGATCTACGCGGCGCGCGAAGGGCTCGCCCGCGATCTGGCGAGCGCGCATAAGACGCTTCTGGCCGAAATCTTCACCAGCACCGAAGCGACAGGCCCCTATAGCTCCGATCCCGAGCAGGCCGGTCCGCGGGCGCTGCGCCTTGCGGTCCTGCGGCTTCTGAACCGCATCGACGGCGGGGCACGGGCGGGGGCGCTTTTCGCCTCGGCCGAGAACATGACCGAAAGCCTCGGCGCACTCGCAGCTCTGGTGCAGACCGGGCAGGACGCCGCCGCCATGGCCGAATTCCGCGAGCGCTGGCAGGGCGACCGGCTGGTGATGGACAAGTGGTTCCTCGTCCAGCTTGCCAATTGCCCGCCAGAGACGGCGCTGGAGCGCGCGGGGGCGCTGACCGGCGATCCGCTCTTCACATGGAAGACGCCGAACCGCTTCCGCGCGCTGATGGCGGGGCTGTCGGGCAATCACGCGGGGTTCCACCGCGCGGACGGGGCGAGCTATCGCTTCTATGCCGACTGGCTCCTGAAGCTCGATCCGGTCAATCCGCAGGTCGCCGCCCGCATGTCCACCGCTTTCGAGACGTGGACGCGCTATGACGAAGGCCGGCGCGAGAAGATGCGCAGCGAGCTGGAGCGGATCGCCGCTCAGCCGGGCCTCAGCCGCGACCTGTCGGAGATGACGCAGCGTCTGTTGGGCTGATTTCCGCTCAGCGCCCGCAGGCGCGCCCATCTCACCACGGATTGGCCGTATTTTCGGCCCATCCGTGCCGGGTTCTCGCGCTACGAAACGCGGACGCCCGCGCCTTGCGGGCGTTACGCAATTTCGCGGATGGGCTCGACCATGGACGACAATGAATTTGAATACCGACACCAAGCCCGCCGGGCGGGAGGCTATCTCGCCCTCGCCTTCGGGATGGCGCTGCTTTACGGCGCAATGAAACTGACCGCGACGACTTGGATTCATGTCGCCGCGTGGATCTATCTCGCCCTCACTTTGTACAAGCTGATGCGCAACCGCTCGGGGCTGCTGCGGATCACGCCTGCGCGAATGGAGGTCTATCGCAACGGGCGGCAACTGGGCACGTTCCCGCTTGCGCAGATCGACTCGGCGCGGCTGCGGCGGCGCAAGCTTGCGGGCGACGAATGCATGGTCACGCTGCGCGACGGGCGTCGCGCCTACCTGCCACGAGAGGCCACGCCGCCGCTCGATCGCCTTGGGGCGATTTTCGAATCCTATGGGGTGCCGGTGGTCTGATCCCCAATCCGGGGCGGTCGCCCTCTTGCTCCCGCCCCTGCCCTGTCCTAGAAGCTTGCCCAAGCCTTTACTGACAGGATGTGGACATGCTCGACCATCTCGAATTCCAAGCCCCCGAACCCAAGGTCATTGCCGGTGCCAATTCGGATTGGGAGCTGGTGATCGGGCTTGAAGTCCACGCCCAGGTGGCCTCGAAAGCCAAGCTGTTCTCGGGCGCCTCGACCAAGTTCGGCGCAGAGCCGAACTCCAACGTGGCCTTCGTCGACGCGGCGATGCCGGGGATGCTGCCGGTGATCAACGAGTTCTGCGTGGAGCAGGCGGTGCGCACGGGCCTCGGCCTCAAGGCCGATATCAACCTGCGCTCGGCCTTCGACCGGAAGAACTATTTCTACCCGGACTTGCCGCAGGGCTACCAGATCAGCCAGCTCTACCACCCCATCGTGGGCGAGGGCGAAATCATCGTCGATATGGGCCCGGGCGTCGCCCGAAAGGTCCGCATCGAACGCATCCACCTCGAGCAGGACGCGGGCAAGTCGATCCACGACATGGACCCGCATATGTCCTTCGTGGACCTCAACCGCACCGGTGTCGCGCTGATGGAGATCGTCTCGCGCCCCGACATCCGCGGCCCCGAGGAAGCGGCCGCCTATGTCGGCAAGCTGCGCCAGATCCTGCGTTACTTGGGTACCTGCGACGGCAACATGCAGAACGGCAACCTGCGCGCCGACGTTAACGTCTCGATCTGCAAGCCGGGCGCTTACGAGAAATATCAGGAAACGCAGGATTTCTCGCATCTGGGCACCCGCTGCGAGATCAAGAACATGAACTCGATGCGCTTCATTCAGCAGGCCATCGAATACGAGGCCCGTCGCCAGATCGCCATCGTCGAAGACGGCGGCGAAGTGGTGCAGGAAACCCGCCTCTACGATCCCGACAAGGGCGAGACGCGCTCGATGCGTTCGAAGGAAGAAGCGCATGATTACCGCTACTTCCCCTGCCCCGACCTGCTGCCGCTGGAAATCGAGCAGGCCTGGGTCGACGATATCGGCGCGTCCATGCCGGAGTTGCCCGACGAGAAGAAGGCGCGTTTCGTCAAGGAGCTGGGCCTGTCGGAATATGACGCCTCGGTGCTGACCGCAGAGGTCGAGAACGCGGATTACTTCGAGGCTGTGGTGGCCGAGGCCGGTGACGGCAAGCTCGCCGCGAACTGGGTCATCAACGAGCTGTTCGGCCGCTTGAAGAAGGAAGATCACGACATCACGTCGAGCCCGGTCGATGCCGCGCAGCTAGGCGCGATCATCCGGCTGATCAAGTCCGACAAGATCTCGGGCAAGATCGCCAAGGACCTCTTCGAGATCGTCTATACCGAAGGCGGCGACCCCGAGAAGATCGTGGAAGAGCGCGGCATGATTCAGGTCACCGATACCGGCGCCATCGAGGCCGCCGTGGACGAGGTGATTGCTGCGAACCCCGAGCAGGTCGA
Organism: Thioclava sp. JE_KL1; assembly: GCF_009296265.1. Lineage (GTDB taxonomy): Bacteria > Pseudomonadota > Alphaproteobacteria > Rhodobacterales > Rhodobacteraceae > Thioclava. The sequence continues at coordinate 92,807 of NZ_WBJS01000008.1, read as the reverse complement.
GAAGGCCAAGGCGAACCCGAAGCTCGCGGGCTGGTTCGTCGGTCAGGTCATCAAGGCCTCGGGCGGCAAGGCCAACCCCAAGGCGGTCAACCAGATCGTCGCGCAGAAGCTGGGGCTGTAAGCCTCGCGAACAATTCCGATCAAGGCGCCTTCGGGCGCCTTTTTCATGTCCGCCCGGAAAGAATTCGGGAACAAGTCTTCGCGCTTGTGGCTTGGGGAGACGCGCCCTAGGCTCACGCGGGCGTGATTGGGAAAGGGTTTGCGATGAGTGGCTTGCTGGCATTGCTGGATGACGTGGCGGGGATCGCCAAGGTGGCGGCGACCTCCATCGACGACGCGGCAGGTCAGGCGGCCAAGGCGGGCTCTAAGGCGGCTGGCGCGCTGATCGACGATGCGGCGGTGACACCGAAATATGTCCACGGCTTCAAGCCCGCCCGCGAATTGCCGATCGTGGGGAAAATCGCACTCGGTTCGATCAAGAACAAGCTGATCTTCCTGCTGCCAGCGGCGCTGCTGCTGTCCGCCTTCGCGCCGTGGCTGATCACACCCTTGCTGATGCTGGGCGGCTCTTACCTGTGTTTCGAGGGCGCGGAGAAGGTCTATCACCTGTTCAAACCGCATGAGCCCGATGCCGAGGGCCACGTCGCGGCAGAAACCGCCGACCATCTCGAGGAAAAGCGCGTCAAAGCCGCGGTAAAGACCGATTTCATCCTCTCCGCCGAGATCATGACCATCGGCCTCGCCGCCCTGCCCTCGGGCCAGCCGATCTGGATGGAGGCGATCGCGCTCGCGATCATCGGGATCGGCGTGACGGTGGTGGTCTATGGCTCGGTCGCTCTGATCGTGAAAGCCGATGATGCGGGGCTCTGGCTGGCAGAAAATGGTAAGCTCGGACCTACGCGCGCACTCGGGCGTGGCATCGTGCATGTGATGCCCAGATTGATGCAACTGCTGATGATCGTCGGCACCGCCGCGATGATCTGGGTCGGCGGCAATATCGTGCTGCACGGTCTGGCAGAGCTTGGCTGGCACGCGCCCTACGACTGGATTCACCATCAAGCCGAGGCCGCCGCCCATGCGGCAGGCACCGCTGAAGGCTTCGTCAGCTGGGCCGTCACCGCGTTCTTCGACGGCATCTTCGGGCTGATCTACGGTCTGGTCCTGATCCCCGTCGTCACCCGGATCATCCAGCCGATCTACCGCGCCATCACCGGCAAGGAAAAGCCCGCGCACTGAGCGCAAGCGGACAGGTTGAGGCCACCCGCGCCGCCCGATAGGCTGGGCGCGAACAGATCGCAGGGAGCGCAGATGACCGAGTATTTCGAGACCCAAGAAGGCCGCCGCATCGCCTATAATCTGACGCCGGGCAAAGGGCCGGGCGTGGTGTTCCTCGGCGGGTTCAAATCCGACATGGAAGGCACGAAGGCGCTGGCGCTCGAGGACTGGGCCAAGCGCGAAGGCCGCGCCTTCCTGCGCTTCGACTATTCCGGCCACGGTGTCTCGGACGGGGAATTCGAGGACGGCGCGATCGGCGACTGGTTCGAGGATGCGCGCGACGTGATCATGGCCAAGACCGAAGGCCCGCAGATCCTCGTGGGCTCCTCGATGGGCGGCTGGATCTCGCTCCTGATGTCGCGCGAACACCCCGAGAAAGTCGCAGGCCTCGTCACCATCGCCGCCGCCCCCGATTTCACCGAGGACGGCTATTGGGCGAGCTTCGACAAGGAAACCCGGCACAAGCTGGAGAGCGAAGGCTCCATCGCGATCCCGTCCGATTACGGCGAGCCCTATGTCATCACGCGCCGCCTGATCAACGAGGGCCGCGAACGGCTGGTACTGCGCAGCCCGCTGGCGCTGCCCTTCCCCACGCGCTTTTTGCAAGGCACCGCCGACGAGGCCGTCAGCACCGAGACCGCGATCCGGCTGCTGGAGCATGCCGAGGGCGAGGATATGCGCCTGACACTTGTGAAGGGCGCCGATCACCGCTTCTCGGACCCCGATTGCCTCGCGCTGATCGAGACCGCGCTGGCGGAGGTGCTCGCCCGGCTGTGATCCGCTGCTTGCGGCATTTCGATTTGCTTGACCTCGGCCCTTGCGGCACACTCGACGCGAGAAGCGCGAAAACGCGCCGCGATTGAGGTTTCGAGCGATGCCAAGCGACCCGCTGGTCTTTCTACCCGGATTCATGTGCGACGCACGGCTGTTCTGGCACCCGCTGCAGGAACTGTCCTCCGAGCGCTCGGTGATGGTGGCGCGGCTGCGTGGCGCGACGATCGAGGAGATGGCGCAGACCGTGCTCGACGAAGCCCCGCCGCAATTCGCGCTGGTCGGGCATTGGCTGGGCGCGGTGGTCGCAATCGAGATCTTGCGCCGCGCGCCCGACCGCGTGAGCCAGGTCGCGCTGCTCGACGTCTCTCCCCTGCCCGAGATGCCGCAGATCGCCGCCGCGCGCGAGACTCGGATCGTGAAGGCGCTCACCGGGCGGCTCGACGAGATGATGCTGGAAGAAATCCCCGCCGAGAGCCTTGCTCCCGGTCCCGGCCGCGCCGAGATTCAGGCGATGATGCTGGAAATGGCGGCAGGCTTGGGCGCCGACACGTTCGAGGCGCAATCGCGCGCCCTGATGCGCCGCCCCGACCTGCAACGCACGCTGCGCGCCACGAAAACCCGCGCGCTGCTGATGTGCGGCGAATACGACAAGATCTGCCCGCCCCGCCGCCACGAATTCCTCGCCGAGCTGATGCCGCACGCCGAATTCCGCCTGATCCTCGGCGCAGGCCACCTCAGCCCGCTCGAGCAACCCGAGAAGATCACCCAGAACCTGCGCGACTGGCTGGAGGCACCGTTATTGTTGGCGTGAGAACGCAACAACTTTGGACGCTTCGACTTTCCGGGTCCCACGGCATTTCGGGAAATTCGTGCAGCCCAGGAAGACGTCATTCGTTTTCTTGCTACGGCGCTCGACCATCGCGGATCCGCATCGCGGGCACGCATCTGTCGAAGCCTGCGCTTCGACTTGCGCACTCCTGACGTTCTTGATGTGCTGCTGCGTGGTCCTCAAACCCCGCTCGAACCGCTGGCTTTCCAACGCCTGACATAGCGCCTCAACCTCGCTCTCCGTGAGTATCACCTGGTGGGGAGCCTTCAGAAAGTCGAGCATCGAGTTCCGCCGCCAGTAAACGCTGGAAGGAAAATCGGTTTTCGGGACCGCCCCACCAACGAAGACGATAGCCCCCTGAACCTTGCTGCCATCTACACCAAGACACTCTTCGATCGCTTTGATGTGCTTGTAGTTTTGCCGCAGCGGATTCTGAAACTTGGTCTTTTTCTTATAGAGAACCTGCGTCCACTGAGATTGCCTCTCGGCACCGAATATCCAACCGCTCATGTTCTTGGTCTCGATCACGAACACGCCGCTGCGCGATATGAGGACATGATCGATCTGCGTCGTCCCGTCCTTCACGGGCAGGGTCACATCATCGAAGAGATGCATGTCACCTTCTTCAGCCAGTTTCTTAAGTCCTTTGCTGACGTACGCCTCTCCGATGAACCCCTTGAAACGGGGGGATTTTACGATCGCAACTAAGAGGAGGAGAAGCAGTATAACGGGGAAAAACAATGCGTCCATAATCTCGGTCTCAAAAAATCAAAGTGATTTTCCGATCATGCGCCGAAACCCGTCAAAGCGATGGCGAAGTCGCGAATAAAAAAGCGCTGCCGAAGCAGCGCTTTCCTAAAACTCTCGCGTGGAGTGAGATCACCCCGCCTCGGCCGTCTTCACCTTCTTCTTGCGGATCGGGGTGACCGTCGCGGGTTTCCCCTTCCCGGGCGCGGGGTTGTCGGCGTTCTCGTCGATGAAATCGAGGACCAGCGGGCGGATGTTGTTGCGCCAATGCGACCCTGCGAAGATGCCGTAATGGCCTGCGCCGGGTTCGAGGTGCTGTTGCTTCATCGAATCCGGCACGCCCGAGCACAGGTCGAGGGCGGCGACGCATTGACCGGGGGCGGAGATGTCGTCCTTCTCGCCCTCCACGGTCTTCACCGCGACCTTGGTGATCTTCGAGATATCGACCATCTTGCCGCCGACCTCGAAGCGGTTCTGGGCGATCTCGAGGCCCTTGAAGATGCGCTCCACCGTCGAGAGGTAGAACTCCGCCGTCATATCCATCACCGCGAGATACTCGTCATAGAAGCGGTAATGCTTGTCATGCTCGGAGCCTTCGCCCTGCGCCTCGCTCCAGATCTTCTCCTGGAAGGCTTGCGCGTGCTTGTCCATGTTCATCGAGATGAACGAGGCGAGCTGCATCAGGCCCGGATAGACCAGACGGCCCGCACCCTTGTATTTGAAGCCGACGCGCTGGATCACCATCTGCTCGAGCTGCCCCATCGTGACGCGACGCCCGAAATCGGTGACCTCGGTCGCCTTCGCGTCGGGATCGATCGGCCCGCCGATCAGGGTCAGCGTGCGCGGCTGCGCGGCCGGGTCTTCGGCTGCCAGATAGGCGGTCGCGGCCAGCGCGAGCGGTGCCGGCTGACACACGGCGATCACGTTGCAGTCAGGGCCCATCTTCTTCATGAAATCGACAAGGTAGAGGGTGTAGTCCTCGATATCGAACTTGCCCTCAGAGACGGGGATGTCGCGCGCATTATGCCAATCGGTCACCCACACATCCGCATCGGGCAGCAGCGAGGCCACGGTCGAACGCAGCAGCGTCGCGTAATGGCCCGACATCGGCGCGACCAGCAGGATGCGCCGCTCCATCGGCTCGCGGCCATGGACGTTGAAATGCACGAGGCTGCCGAAGGGCTTGTCGAGCACGGTCTCGACCTCGACGAGGTGATCGCGCCCGTCTTCGGCCGCGATCGAATGGATGCCCCAGTCGGGCTTGATCACCATCCGTGCGAACGAGCGCTCCGTCACGCGGCCCCAGGCCGACATGATCTTGAACATCGGATGCGGGGCGAGCCCCCAGACCGGGTAGGACGCCATGGCGCGCGCCGAGGCGCCCATCCACTCGTTCGTGTTCCTGAAGGTCTCCATCAGGTCGTAGGACATGATCGTTTTCATATACAACTCCTCGGGGCGGGCCACGCACTCACTCGGCAATGGAAACGCCGCTTTACCCCAAGACTGCGGCGATATTATGCTGGTGCAGAGGATAGGGAGGAATATCATTTATGACAACCGAGGAGACGGACAAAATTGCTGCATCGCAGAAGATGCAGGACAACCTCGCCCGCATCGAAGAACTGACCGAGCGCATGGTCGATGCGATCGCCCATAAGCGACCGATGAACCCGGCCCTCGAAGGCCCCGGCGCCGATCTCTACATGACGTCCTCTGCCGCCATGATGAACGAGTGGCTCGAAAAGCCCTCGAAAATCCTCGAAGCCCAGGTGAATTACTGGGGTCAGGCGATGAAGCATTACCTCGAAGCGCAGGAGGCACTCGCCAAGGGCGCGTTCCGCCCGCCGGAAGATCCCGGCCCCTCCGACCCGCGCTTCGCCAATCCGCTCTGGGACAGCCACCCCTATTTCAACTACATCAAACAGCAGTATCTGATCGCAGCCAAAGGCGTGAAAGAGGCGGTCGACAAGCTCGACGATCTCGATCCGGTGGACCGTCAGCGACTGAACTACTTCTCGCGCCAGATCATCGACCTGATGGCGCCCACGAATTTCCTCGCCACCAACCCCGACGCGCTGGAGAAGGCGATCGAGACTGAGGGCGAGAGCCTCGTGAAAGGGCTCGAGAACCTCGTGCGCGACATCGAGGCGAACCGCGGCGATCTGCTGGTGACGCTGGCCGACAAGGACGCCTTCACCGTGGGCGAGAATATCGGCACCGCCGAGGGCGCGGTGGTCTATCGCAACCGTCTGTTCGAGCTCATCCAGTACACGCCGACCACCGAAAAGGTTCACAAGACCCCGCTGGTGATCTTCCCGCCCTGGATCAACCGCTTCTACATCATGGACCTGAAGCCGCAGAACTCGCTGATCCGCTGGATCGTCGATCAGGGCTTCACCCTCTTCGTGGTGAGCTGGAAGAACCCCGATCAGAGCTATGCCGATGTCGGCATGGATGACTACGTGCAGGAAGGCTATCTGACCGCGATCGACGAGGTGAAGAAGATCACCGGCGAGAAGAAGGTCAACGCGGTCGGCTATTGCATCGCGGGCACCACGCTATCGCTGACGCTGGGCCTTCTGAACAAGCGCAAGGACAAGTCGATCAACTCGGCCACCTTCTTCACCACACTCACCGATTTCTCGGATCAGGGCGAATTCGCGGTCTTCCTGCAGGACGATTTCGTCGACGGGATCGAGCGGCAATGCAAGGCCGACGGGGTGCTCGACAGCTACTTCATGTCGCGCACCTTCTCCTACCTGCGCTCGAACGACCTGATCTACCGGCCCGCGATCCGCAGCTACATGATGGGGGAATCCCCCCCCGCCTTCGACCTGCTGTTCTGGAACGGCGACTCGACGAACCTGCCGGGCAAGATGGCGGTCGAGTATCTGCGCGGGCTCTGCCAGAAGGACCGCTTCGCGCGCGACGGCTTCGAGGTGTTGGGCGAGACGGTCAAGGTCTCGGACGTGAACGTGCCGCTGATGGCGATCGCCTGCGAGACCGACCACATCGCGCCCTGGGTCGCCTCGTTCAACGGGGTCGCGAAGATGGGATCGAAGGACAAGACCTTCATCCTGTCGCAGTCGGGCCATATCGCCGGGATCGTGAACCCGCCCAGCAAGAAGAAATACGGCCACTACACCTCTGAGGCGCCGGTCGCGAATCCCAACGAATGGAAAGCGCAGGCGGAGTTCCACGAGGGCAGCTGGTGGCCGCGCTGGGGCGAATGGCTGGCCAAGAAGTCCGGCGCGATGGTGCCCGCACGCCAGCCCGGCGATGCAGATCACCCGGTTTTGGCTGATGCGCCCGGCACTTATGTAAAAGAAATAGTTAAGATATAACTTTCCCGTTTGGGTTGAAAATTTCTGCGGCGCAGCAATTCTTCTCTTGAAATGCTGCGCCGCAGCATGTATATACGTTGCGTAACCCAAAGGGCCCCGCCAACGTTCCAGACCACGGGCCCCAACCCAACGGAGCATTCACATGGCTAAGACCCAAGACTACACCAAGATCATGCAGGACATGATGGCGTCCTTCCCCGTCGACACCTCGAAATTCCAAGACGCTTTCAAATCGCAAGCGGCTCTGGGCGAGAAGATGTCGCAGGTGGCGCTTGAAGCTGCCGGCAAGTCGACCGAAATCTCGACCAAATGGACCAAGGGCACCATCGACAAGATGGGCGACCTGACCAAAACCAAGGAAGAGCCCGCCGATTACGCCAAGGCGATGAGCGACTTCGCGTCGGCTTCGGCCGAGATGGCTGCCGAAAACATGGCCGCTTTCGCTGAAATCGCGAAAAAGGTTCAGATGGACACCGTCGAGCTGATGATGGCTGCCGGCAAGGACATGTCGGAAGAAGCCTCCGCAAACGTCAAGAAGGCGACTGCCGACATGACCGCTGCGACGAAGAAAGCCACGGCGGCTGCGAAGTAAGAATTCACCGCGGGCACCGGCTTCCTCCTCCCAGTCGGCCTCGCGTATCTCGGGCGCGCCCTCGTGGCGCGCCCTTTTTCTTTTATTGCTTTTGGCAGCGCGGCGTCACACAATCGCTGCACAAGCACAATCCGGGGAGGATCGCATCACATGGCCGAAGACGAAAAGCCCTTGCTGATCAAGCGTTACGCCAGCCGCCGTCTCTACAACACCGAGACCAGCGATTACGTGACGCTCGAAGACATCGCGAAATTCATCCGCGACGGGCGCGAGGTGCAGATTGTCGATCTGAAATCGGGCGACGACCTGACGCGGCAATATCTGCTGCAGATCGTGGCCGAGCACGAAAGCCGCGGCGAGAATGTCCTGCCGGTCGACGTGCTGACCGATCTGGTGCGCTCCTATACGGGGGCTGCGCAATCGGTGGTGCCGCAATTCCTCGCAGCCAGCTTCGAGATGCTGCGCGAGGGGCACTCGCATATGCTCGAGAACATGAACAAGATGCCGAATCCCATGGCCTCGATGCCGGGCTTCGAGGCGCTGCAGGCGCAGCAACAGGCCTTCTTGCAGAACATGATGGCCGGCTGGGGCACGGCAGGCTCGTCCGGCCCCGCGCCCGATGACGGCGATGATCGCGGCGAGTTGGACTCGATCAAGAAACAGCTCGCCGATCTGCAGAGCAAGCTCAACAAGATGTAAGCGAGAGGCGCCCGCGCGGCGCCTTTTTCTTGGCTCATGGCCATGGGGGCTCTGCCCCCTCGGTGCTGCGCACCTCACCCCCGGGATATTTTTGCCAACACGAACGCGCACAACGCTTTCAGCTTCGGCTTGGCCGAAATATCCCGGGGGAGCGCGTCAGCGCGGGGGCGGAGCCCCCCTGCGACACCTCCCCCAGCCCCAAGCCATTGACAGCCGCGCGCGAGCCGCGCAAAAGGCTCGGGAAGCATATATCCCGCAACCGGGCGTTCCGTGGGCGCCAAACCGACGAGGAGGACGACATGTCCCAGATCTCCCTCACCTTTCCCGATGGCAATTCGCGCGACTACGACGCGGGCGTGACGCCGGCCGAAGTGGCCGCCTCGATCGCACCGTCGCTGGCGAAGAAAGCGATCTCCGCGCAGGTCAATGGCGCGCATTGGGATCTGCAATGGCCGATCCAGGAAGACGCGCAGATCGCCATCAACACGATGCAGGATGACGGCCCCGCGCTGGAGCTGATCCGCCACGACCTTGCCCATATCATGGCCCGCGCCGTGCAGGAGCTTTATCCCGGCGTGAAGGTCACGATCGGCCCGGTCCGCGACAATGGCTGGTTCTACGACTTCGACCGCGAAGAGCCCTTCACGCCCGAAGACCTCGGCGCGATCGAGAAGAAGATGCGCGAGATCATCAACGCGCGCGACGCCATCAAGACCGAGGTCTGGAGCCGCAAACACGCGATCGACCACTATCTGGCGACGGAAGAGCCCTACAAGGTCGAGCTGATCAACCGGATTCCGCAAGGCGAGGACATCCGGATGTATTGGCACGGCAACTGGCAGGATCTCTGCCGTGGCCCGCACCTGCAGCATACCGGTCAGGTTCCGGCGGATGCGTTCAAGCTGACCCATGTCGCGGGCGCCTATTGGCTGGGCGACAGCTCGCGTCCGATGCTGCAGCGCATCTATGGCGTGGCCTTCAAGACCAAGAAGGACCTCAACGCCTGGGTCACGATGATGGAGGAAGCCGCCAAGCGCGACCACCGCAAGCTCGGACGCGAGATGGACCTGTTCCACATGCAGGAAGAGGCGCCGGGCCAGATCTTCTGGCACCCGAACGGCTGGACCATCTACACCGCGCTGCAGGACTACATGCGCCGCAAGCAGCGCGATGACGGCTATGTCGAAGTGAACACGCCGCAGGTGGTGAACCGCAAGCTCTGGGAAGCCTCGGGCCACTGGGAGAACTATCAGGAGAACATGTTCATCGTCGAAGTCGACGAGGATCATGCGCGCGAAAAGACGGTCAACGCGCTCAAGCCGATGAACTGCCCCTGCCACGTCCAGATCTTCAATCAGGGCGTCAAATCCTATCGCGACCTGCCCCTGCGCATGGCCGAGTTCGGCTCCTGCGCGCGCTACGAACCCTCGGGCGCGCTGCACGGGATCATGCGCGTGCGCGGCTTCACGCAGGACGACGCGCATATCTTCTGCACCGAGGATCAGATCGAGGCAGAAACCGAGAAATTCATCAAGTTCCTCTCGGGGATCTATGACGATCTCGGCTTCACCGACTGGCGCATCAAGCTGTCGACGCGCCCCGAGAAGCGCATCGGTAGCGATGAGAGCTGGGATTACACCGAAGCCGCGCTCGGCAATGCCTGCAAAGCCGCCGGTTACGACTACGAGATATTCGAAGGCGAAGGCGCGTTCTACGGACCGAAGCTGGAATTCGTGCTCACCGACGCGATCGGGCGCGACTGGCAATGCGGCACGCTGCAGGTCGACACCAACCTGCCCGAGCGGCTGGATGCGGAATTCGTGGGCTCCGATGGCGAGCGCCACCGCCCCGTGATGCTGCACCGCGCGGTGCTCGGCTCGTTCGAGCGCTTCATCGGCATGCTGATCGAGAACTTCGCCGGCAAGATGCCGCTCTGGCTCGCGCCGCGTCAGGTGGTCGTGGCGTCGATCGTCTCGGACGCCGACGATTTCGTGCTGGAAGTGACGTCGAAGCTGCGCGCCGCCGGTATCCGCGCCGAGGCCGACACCCGCAACGAGAAGATCAACTACAAGGTCCGCGAGCACTCGCTCGGCAAGGTCCCCTATATCTTCGCGATCGGGATGAAAGAGGTCGAGGAGCGCACCGTGTCGGTCCGCAAGCTCGGTGATACCCGCACCTCCACGGTGGCGATCGACGAGATCGTGGCGCAGCTGATCACCGAATCGACGCCGCCCGACTTGCGCGAATAATCGCCAATTCAACGACCTATCTCGAATTTTCACAGACCTGTGAGGGGCTTACGCCCCTCATGGAATGTCATTGCATTTTCGCAATTCTCGGAGAGACTTGAATATGCGTGTGTTACAGACTTTCCTACCGCCTCGCTTCTGAAAAAGGCAGCCGGAAGACCCGAAAGAGACTGGCTGCACGGCCCGGACGCAATATCGCGCCGGGAGACTACGAAGGAGAAGACGGTAATGGCCACTGGCACCGTGAAATGGTTCAATTCTACCAAGGGTTACGGCTTCATTGCGCCTGACGAAGGCGGCAAGGACGTGTTCGTGCACATCTCTGCTGTCGAGCGTGCGGGTCTCAAGGGGCTCGATGACAATCAGAAGATCCAATATGAGCTGCAGTCGGGTCGCGACGGCCGCTCCTCGGCATCGGATCTGGTCCTGCTCTGATCTTAGGATCGGACGGTAAGGATTTGAAACGGCGCGCATCGCGGGATGCGCGCCGTTTTTCTGTCTCGGCCTATGACGAAGGGGTGCCCGCTCAGAGCCACTCGGCCTGCGTGGCCTTCGCCCAGCCCAGCGTCAGCTTGTCGCCCTCGCGGATCACCGGGCGCTTCATCAGCGCGGGATGTTCGCCCAGCAGATCGGCGACGGACTTTTCGCGCTCGCTTTCGGGCAGGTTGCGCCACGTCGTGGAGGCGCGGTTGACGATCTTGTCGCCGAAAGCCGCCTCGAATTCCGCGACCTCAGCCCCGGTCAAAGGCTCGGCCCGCACGTCGCGGAACGCCACGTCGCGTCCGGCCGCTTCCAGCGCCTTGCGCGCCTTACGCACCGTGTCGCAGGTCGAAATCCCGTAGACGATCATATCCCCTCCTCCAGCGCGCCATTATCCAGATGCAACACGCGGTCCATCTTGGCGGCGAGCTCCATGTTATGCGTCGCGATCAGCGCCGACAGGCCCGTCTCGCGCACCAGCCCCATCAGCACGTCGAACACGGTGTCAGACGTAGCCGGGTCGAGGTTGCCCGTGGGCTCGTCGGCCAGCAACAGGCTCGGCCCGTTCGCGAGCGCCCGGCAGAACGCCACACGCTGCTGCTCGCCTCCCGACAGCGCCGAGGGGCGGTGATCCATCCGGCCCGCCATACCGACGCGGCTCAGAAGATCTTTGGCCCGCTCTTCGGCGGCCTTGCGGCTGACGCCATTGGCCAGCTGCGGCAGCACGATATTCTCGACCGCCGAGAACTCCGGCAGCAGGTGGTGAAACTGGTAGACGAAGCCCAGCTTCTCGCGCCGCGCCGCCGTGCGCTTGCCATCGCGCGCACCGGTCAGGTCCTCGCCATCAATCAGAACCCGACCGGAATCGGGCGTGTCCAGCAGCCCCGCGATATGCAGAAGCGTCGATTTCCCCGCGCCCGAGGGCGCGACCAGCGCCACGACCTGCCCTTTCGGAATCGTCAGATCGAGACCTTTGAGCACCGTGATCTCGTTCGGCTTGCCCCGGTTGTAGCACTTTTCCAACTGTTCGCAGATCAGCACGTCATTCATAGCGCAGCGCCTCCACCGGGTTCATGCGCGCAGCACGGCGCGCCGGGAAGATGGTCACGATGAAGCTCAGCGTCAGCGACAGCGCCACCGCCTTGGTCACGTCCCAGGGCTGCAACTTCGCGGGTAGATGATAGATGCCGCGGATCGACGGGTCCCAGGCATCGCCGCCATTGAGCCAGTTCACGAAGCCCATGACATGGTCGATATTGACCGCGAACAGCACCCCGATCCCCAGACCGGCAAGCGTCCCGATCACCCCGGTGAAGGCCCCGCAGAGGAAGAAGACCCGCAGGATCGAACCCTCGCTAAGCCCCATCGTGCGAAGAATGCCGATATCGCGCCCCTTGTTCTTCACCAGCATGATCAGCCCCGAGGTGATATTCATCGAGGCGATCAGCACGAGAATCGAGAGGATGATGAACATCACGTTATCCTCGACCGAGAGCGCGCGCAGGAAGCTCGAGGACGCGTCCTTCCACGTCCACAAGAGCGTGCCCTTGCCACTGGCATCCATGATCGCGGGCTCCCATTCGGCGATACCTTCGGGATCGGCCACGTCGACGTCGATCTCATCCACCCCGCCCTCGCGGTTGAAGAAGCTCTGCGCCTCCTTGAACGGCATATAAAGCCGGGTCTGGTCGATGTCGTAGCGCCCGGCCGAGAACACATACGAGATCTTGTAGGCGTTCACCCGCGGGCTCGTGCCGGACGGCGTCTTGGCCCCGTTGGGCGAGATCACCTTGACCGTGTCGCCCACCGTCACGCCCAGATCGCGCGCCATCCCGATGCCGATCGCTATGCCTTCACCGTAATTGTCGATATCGCCCTGCGCGTCGTCGGAATGCGCGATATTGGGGATGTTCTTCAGGTCCGACAGCGCGAGCCCGTAGACATCCGCCACGTTGGAGCGGTCGCCGAAGCTGACCATCGCCTGTCCGCGTACCGCCGGGGCCGCGCTGACCACGCCGGGGATCGCCTTGATCCGATCGGTGCGCTCGGCATAGTCGCGGATCAGCTTGGAATAGACGCCCGAGCCTTCGGCCACTTCCATCGGTGCGGAATAGACGGTGATCTGCGGGTTCGAGCCGACGATGGTCGAGACGAACTCGGCGCGGAAGCCCGCGCGCACGGCGAGCGTCGCGATCAGGGCGGCGACGCCAAGCGCGATGCCGATCAGGGAAATCCATGTCATGACCGAGACGCCACCTTCGGCGCGGCGCGCGCGCAGATAGCGCCATGCGATCATGAACTCGAAACGGGAAAACGGGGCAGTGCGTGCGGCCATCGGCTCCATCCACGAAAATTCGGCGCAAGCTGGCGCGGCGGGGTCGAAAGGTCAAGCCTGCGCCCGGTCATAGCGGCGAGAGCGCGCCTGTTTCGGCTTGGTCGAAATATCCCGGGGGAGCCCGGAACGGGCGGGGGCAGAGCCCCCTATTTACAGCCCAACGTGCCGGGCACATCGGCCAGAAGCGGCGCCATGCCCTCGGCCAGATCGGCGGGGTAATCGGTCTGCACGGAGGCCAGCACCGCCCCACCCGCGCAATCGAGCCGCTCGGTCTTGCGCAGCGTCACCTTGCCGAACGTGTCCTTGGAGCGGATTGCGAACCCGTCCTCGGTCACGTCATCCGACAGCACCGTGTCGCCATCGAGCAGGATCGTGTGCAGCAGTTGATCATGCGCAGCCGCCAGATCAGACCCCTGATCGGCATGGGCGCGCAGCGCGACATGGGCGGTCTTGTGCGGGTCGATATCAGGGGCGGAGAACAGGATCCCGCCCCCCGGCATCTCATCCGACGTCCAGCCCTGCGGCACTTTCGCAGAGATGCCGAGCGCGTCGCTCGACCACGCCACGAGCCCCTGCTCGGCGCCCTGCCCCGTACCTTCGGCCAAAGCGGGCCCGGCGAGCAGGCTCGCCGCGACCGCGCTGGCGGCAAAGATCAGATCAAAGCCCTTCATAGATGCCCACGATCTTCTCGACCGCCTCTTCCGCCGGCATCTCTTCGCTCTCGCCGGTGCGGCGGCAGGTAAGTTCCACCTTGTTGGCCGCGATCCCGCGCGGACCGACGGTGATGCGCCACGGCAGACCGATCAGGTCCATGGTGGCGAATTTCGCGCCCGCGCGCTCTTCGCGGTCGTCATAGAGCGGGTCGAGCCCGTGATCGAGGAACGCGCGGTAGAGCGCTTCGCAGGCGCTGTCGCAGCTGACATCGCCCTGCTTGAGATTGACGATACCGACATGGAACGGCGTCACGCCCTCGGGCCAGATGATGCCCTTGTCGTCGTGGTTCGCCTCGATCAGCGCGCCTACAAGACGGCTCACGCCGATCCCGTGCGAGCCCATATGGACCGGGACTTTCGAACCGTCCGGGGTCTGGACACTCGCGCCCAGCGCCTCGGAATATTGCGTGCCGAAATAGAAGATCTGACCGACCTCGATGCCGCGCGCGACGCGGCGACGCTCTTCCGGGACCTCGTTGAAGGCCGCCTCGTCATGGGTCTCGTCGGTGCGGGCATAGCGCGAAGTGAACTCCTCCAGCACGCTTTGGCACTGCGCCACGTCGTCGTAGTCGATCTCGCGGTCGCCGAAGGTCAGATCGGTGATCTCGCTGTCGTAGAAGACCTCCGACTCGCCCGTCTCGGCCAGCACGAGGAATTCATGGGTGTAGTCGCCGCCGATCGGGCCGCTATCGGCGCGCATCGGGATCGCCTGCAGACCCATGCGCTCATAGGTGCGCAGGTAGCTGACGAGGTGGCGGTTATAGGCGTGCAGCGCGTCTTCCTTGCTGAGGTCGAAGTTGTAGCCATCCTTCATCAGGAATTCGCGCCCCCGCATCACGCCGAAGCGCGGGCGGATCTCGTCGCGGAATTTCCACTGGATCTGATAGAGCGTCAGCGGCAGCTGCTTGTAGCTGGAGACATGCGCGCGGAAGATATCGGTGACCATCTCCTCGGCGGTGGGCGAGTACAGCATATCGCGCCCCTGCCGGTCGGTGATGCGCAGCATCTCCTCGCCATAGCCGTCATAGCGGCCCGACTCGCGCCACAGATCGGCCGATTGCAGCGTCGGCATCTGGATCGCGAGATGGCCGGCGCGCGCCTGCTCTTCATGCACGATCTGCTCGATCCGGCGCAGCACCTTGAAGCCCATCGGCAGCCAGGAATAGATCCCGGCCTGCTGCTGCTTGATCATGCCCGCACGCAGCATCAGCCGATGCGAGGCGATCTGCGCCTCGGCGGGGGTTTCCTTGAGAACGGGAAGAAAATAGCGGGACAGGCGCATGAGCGGTCCTTCGAGGGTTGGTGTCAGACGTTGCGTTTGGCCTAGAGGAAACGGGGGCGTTGGGCAAGATGGTGGCGCAGGTTGCGGCTGTCGCCTATGAGGGGGCTCCGCCCCCGGCGCATCCGCGCCTCCCCCGGGATATTTCCGCCAAGAGGAAGGGGCGCGTGCGCCCGCACTTGATTTCCCACCGCATTTCGCCACGTTAAAGCGAACGCATCGCTGAAAAGGACCGCGCATGGCCCTGCCTGCCCGCCAGCAAGTCACCTATTGGTCCGTCGCCGCTCTGGTGCTGATCTTGTCGCTGTGGTGGCTGGGCAATGTCATCCTGCCCTTCATAATGGGCGGCGCGATCGCCTATTTCCTCGACCCGCTGGCCGACCGGCTGGAGAAGCTGGGGTTGAGCCGTGCGGTCTCTACCGCGATTATCGGGCTGGCGACGGTGCTGATTTTCGTGATCCTTGCGCTCGCCGTGGTGCCGATGCTGGCGCGGCAGTTGGGACAGCTCGTCGCGCTCGCCCCTGATCTGCTGTCCTCGTTGCAGACCTTCCTGAACGAGCGCTTCCCCAATCTCCTGCAAAACTCGGTCGTGAACGACACGCTCAATACGCTCGGCACCGCGATCAAGGCGCGGGGCGGTGAATTGGCGGCGACCCTGCTGAGTTCGGCGATGACGCTGGTGAACGTCATCATCTTCATCGTCGTGGTGCCGGTCGTGGCCTTCTACATGCTGCTCGACTGGGATCGGATGGTAGCGAAGGTCGATGGCTGGCTGCCGCGCGACCACGTCCACACGATCCGCACCATCGCCCGCGATATCGACCGGGTGCTCTCGGGCTTCGTGCGCGGTCAGGTCACGGTCTGCCTCGTGCTGGGCACCTTCTATGCGATTGCGCTGATGGCGGCGGGGCTCGATTTCGGGCTGCTGGTCGGCTCGGTCGCAGGTGCGCTGACCTTCATCCCCTATATCGGGGCGATCATCGGCGGCGCGCTCGCCATCGGCCTCGCGCTGTTCCAGTTCTGGGGCGAGTGGTTCAATATCGGCATCGTCGCGGGCATCTTCGTGCTCGGTCAGTTTCTCGAAGGCAATTTCGTCACCCCGAAACTCGTGGGCGATTCGGTCGGGCTGCATCCGCTCTGGCTGATCTTCGCGCTGTCCGCTTTCGGCACTTTGTTCGGTTTTGTTGGCATGTTGGTCGCCGTTCCCGTCGCTGCAGTGATCGGAGTGGTTGCGCGCTTCTTCATCGACCAATATCTGCAAGGGGCGCTTTACCGAGGGCAAACGGAGCGCGAGCCGACAGCCCATTCGCCGATCTCTCTCATCAACGAGGAGACCGGGGAAGTGACGGGCGCGACCGAGACGACCGAACACGAGAGCTGAGAATGGCCGAGCAGTTGACCTTCCCGCTGCACCTGCGTTCCGCGCAGGGGCGTGAAGACTTCTTCATCTCGCCAGCCAATGCGCTGGCGGTGACGACCCTCGATGCGCCCGAAACATGGCCGCTGGGCCGGATGATCCTGATCGGGCCGGAAGGCGCGGGCAAGACGCATCTCGCGACGATCTGGGCCGATGAACAGGGCGCCGACATCCTCCCCGCACGTGATCTGACCGAAGAGATGGCCCCTGCCCTCGTCGCCAAGGGCGCGACCGTGATCGAACGCGCCGAGAGGATCGGCGCGGATGAGGCGGGCCAGCGCGCGCTTTTTCACCTGCACAATCTGATGCAGGCCGAGGGCGGGCGGCTTTTGCTGACCGCGCGCACGCCGCCACGCGACTGGGGGATGACCCTGCCCGATCTGATCAGCCGGATGGAGGCGACCGCGACGGTGCGGATCACGCCCCCCGATGACGCGCTGCTGGCGGCCGTTCTGGTGAAGCTGTTCTCGGACCGGCAACTGACCGTTCCACCGAACCTGATCGGCTGGCTGGTCACGCGGATGGACCGCTCTCTGGCGACCGCGCGCAAACTGGTCGCGGCGCTCGATCGGCAGGCTCTGGCGCAGCGCCGTGCGATCACCCAAAGACTGGCGGCGGAGGTTCTGGACAGTCTCGACTGAGCCGCGCAAACTGTCACGGAGCCATTACAAAATCCAACGATAAGCGCGCCATGACCCAAGCAGATTTCCTCAAGACCCCCTTCCCCACGCCGATCACGCTGCCCGAGTCGGAGATCAGCGGACCGGGCCGGTTCTTCAACCGGGAACTGAGCTGGCTGGCCTTCAACTGGCGGGTGCTGGAAGAGTCGCGCAATCCGCGTGTGCCGCTCCTGGAACGCGTGCGCTTCCTGTCGATCTCGGCCACCAATCTCGACGAATTCTACACCGTGCGCGTGGCGGGCCTGATGGAGCTTGTGCGCGAGAGCAACGTGAACGCCTCCGATGACGGGCTGACCCCGGCCGAGCAGCTGGAAAAGATCAACGCCAATGCCCGGCGGCTGATGGACACCCAGCAGGCGACGTGGTCGGCGCTCAAGCGCGAGATGGAGCGCGAAGGCATCCATGTGGTGAGCCGCTCGCGGCTGACCAAGCGCGATCTCGATTTTCTCTCGGATCACTTCCTCAACAACGTCTTCCCGGTGCTCTCGCCGCTGGCGATCGACCCCGCGCACCCCTTCCCCTTCATCCCGAATACCGGCTTCTGCCTCGCGCTGGAGCTGGAGCGGGAAAGCGATCAGCGCCGGTTGCAGGCGCTCCTGCCGATCCCCGCGCAGATCGACCGTTTCGTGCGTCTGCCGGGCGAGGCGCGCTTCCTGCCGCTCGAACAGCTTCTGATGCTGCATCTGAGCTCGCTCTTCCCGGGCTACAAGGATGTGGGCTCGTGCTCCTTCCGGGTGCTGCGCGACAGCGATCTTGAAGTCGAGGACGAGGCCGAAGACCTCGTGCGCGAATTCGAAACCGCGCTGAAACGCCGCCGCCGCGGGCAGGTCATCCGCATGTCGGTCTCCCCCGGCGCGCCCGAAGACCTGCAGGCGCTGGTAATGCGCGAGCTGCATGTCGACCCCGACGAGGTCGTCGAGGAAAAGGGGCTGGTCGGCATTGCTGATGTGAAGGAACTGATCCTGAACGAGCGGCCCGATCTGCTCTGGCCGACCTTCACCCCGCGTGTGCCCGAACGCGTGCAGGACCACGAGGGCGACATGTTCGCCGCGATCAAGCAGAAGGACATTCTGCTGCACCATCCCTACGAGACCTTCGATCTGGTGGTGCGCTTCATCGATCAGGCGGCGAACGATCCCAACGTGCTGGCGATCAAGCAGACGCTCTATCGGACATCGAAAGACAGCCCCGTCGTCTCCTCGCTGTGTGAGGCGGCTGAGAACGGCAAGTCCGTGACCGCTCTGGTTGAACTGAAAGCCCGGTTCGACGAGGCCGCCAATATCCGCCAGTCGCGCCGTCTGGAGCGCGCGGGCGCCCATGTCGTCTACGGGTTCATCAACTATAAGACCCACGCCAAGATCTCGACCGTTGTGCGCCGCGAGGGCGACCATCTCGTGACCTACACCCATTACGGCACGGGCAATTACCACCCGATCACCGCGAAGATTTATACCGATCTGAGCTTCTTCACCTGCGACGCGGCACTGGGGCGCGATGCGACGAAGGTCTTCAACTACCTTTCGGGCTATGTGCAACCCGAGGGCCTGGAGAACCTCGCAATCTCGCCGATCACGCTGAAGCCGCGCCTGCTGGACCTGATCGACCGCGAGATCGAACACGCCAAGGCGGGCAAACCCGCGGCGATCTGGGCGAAGATGAACTCGCTGATCGAATCCGACGTGATCGACGCGCTCTACCGGGCGTCGCAGGCGGGGGTGAAAATCTCGCTCGTGATCCGCGGCATCTGTGGCATCCGCCCCAGCATCAAGGGCCTGTCCGAGAATATCCGCGTCAAATCCATCGTCGGGCGTTTCCTCGAGCATTCGCGCATCGTGTGCTTCGGCAATGGCCACGCCCTGCCGTCGAACGACGCGCGGGTGTTCTTCTCCTCCGCCGACTGGATGGGGCGCAACCTCAACCGCCGGGTCGAGACTCTGGTGGAGGCCAAGAACCCCACGGTGAAGGCGCAGATCGTCAGCCAGATCATGGCGGCGAACATGGCCGACGAGGCGCAGAGCTGGATTTTGCAGCCCGACGGCAAGTTCATCCGCCACCTGCCCGACGACCGCGAGGACCTGTTCTCCTGCCACCGGTTCTTCATGGAATATCCGTCGCTCTCGGGCCGGGGTTCCGCTGGGGCAAGCGACGTTCCCGAACTTGCCCATAGCTTCGACTAGCCCTAGCTTTGGGTGCGAACGACTCGAACGGACGGGCAGATGAGCAAAGACAAAGCGGCGCCGGCAGTTGATGACAGCGACGATTGGGATCCGTTCGGCCAGCCTCTCTTCGATGACCCGTCCGTACGCGCGCTCTCGCGCGTCGGCGTTGTCGATATCGGCTCCAACTCGATCCGGATGGTGGTCTTCGACGGGGCGGCGCGCAGCCCCGCCTATTTCTTCAACGAGAAGGTCATGGCGGGTCTCGGCCAAGGTCTGGCGGAAACCGGAAAGCTCAATCCCGAGGGGCGCGAACGCGGGCTGACCGCGCTCAACCGCTTCGCCGCGCTCGCCGAGGGGATGGACATCGGCCCGCTCACCTGCGTCGCCACCGCTGCGATGCGCGATGCCGAGGACGGCCCCGAGTTTCACCGCAAGATCGAGAAAGAGACCGGCCTCAAGGTCCATATCGTCGACGGGCTTGAAGAGGCCCGGCTGTCCGCGCAAGGGGTGCTTCTGGGCTGGCCCGAGGCCGAGGGCCTCGTCTGCGATATCGGTGGCAACTCCATGGAATTGGCCGAGATTCGCGGCGGCAAGGTCTGGCGTCGCGCGACCTCGCAGCTCGGCCCCTTCCGTCTGCAGCAGATCTCCGGCGGCAAGAAAGCGATCACCGCCCATATTCAGGCGACGATGCAAGAGCTGGCCGAGAAGGTCGGCACCGAACACGAACGCATCTACCTCGTCGGCGGCTCGTGGCGCGCCATCGCACGTCTCGACATGGAGCGGCGCGACTACCCGCTGCTGGTGCAGCACGAATACCGGATGAAGCCCGACGAGCTGGGCGAGACGATCGAGTGGATCGGCAAATCCGACATGGAGAAGCTGCGCGCGAAAACCGGCACCTCCTCGGCGCGGATGGAACTGGTCCCGCTCGCCAGCCAGGTGCTGCGCGAGTTGATCGCCACCTTCGAGCCCAAGGAGATTGACGTCTCCGCCTACGGGATCCGTGAAGGGCTGCTTTATGAGCAGATGCCCGAACGGCTGCGCCGCCGCGATCCACTGGTGGAAGCCGCGCGCCATACCGAGCGCGTGATGAGCCGGATGCCCGGTTTCGGCAAGAAGCTCCACGCCTTCATCGAGCCGATCTTCGGGCCCCTTCCGCCCGAGAAATTCCGCCTCGTGCGCGCGGCCTGCCTGCTGCATGACACGACGTGGCGCACCCATCCCGATTACCGCGCCGAGGCCTGTTTCGAGAACGTCACCCGCGCGAACTATTCGGCCATGTCCCACCCCGAGCGGATCTGGCTCGGCGTGGCGCTGCTGCACCGCTACAAGAACTCGCGCGGCGGATCGCGGCTGGAGCCGTTCCTGCCGCTGCTGACGGAAGAGCAGATTCAGGAGGCCGAGGTTCTGGGCAAGGCGATGCGCTTCGGCTCGATGTTCGCGACCCACAGCCCCGCCGATGCGGGCGAGCTGAAATATTCGGCCAAGAAGGGCGAGCTGGAGTTGAAACTGACCAAGCGCGGCAAGGCGCTGATGGGCGAGGTCGCCGAGTCGCGCTTCCGCTCGCTTGCGAATGCGCTGAAGGCCGAGCCGATCATCACCGATTAAAGCTCGATGCCGCCCTCCGGGATCTCGATGGGCCCGCCCTGGTTCGGCGCGTCCTTTTGCGGCGCATCCTCCGGCGGCTCGGTCATCAAAGGCGGCGGCGGCGGCGCGTCCGAGTTGCGCCGCATGATGATATCGCCATTTGGCAGCCGCTCGGGCGCGCCGTAATTCGACATGTCGTCAACCAGCGCGAGGAACTGGCGCAGCTTCGGCCCCAACTGGGCTGCGGCCTCCCCCAAGCCTTTTTGCATCTCGTCGAGCTGCGGCTTCATTTCGCCCATGAGCCCCCGAAACAGCGACTGCGCCCCTTCCTGCAGCAACGAGAGCCCGCGATCGACATCGCCGCCAGCGTCGCCGCCCTCCTCCTGCGCGGAGACGGGCGTTGCCAGAAGGGCGAGCGAGAGAGCGATGACGAGTGGCTGTTTCATGCTCCCGATCCTACGTGCAAGCGGCGCGAAAATCACGCCCCCGATCAGTCGATATCGACCGAGACGGGAAAATGATCGGAGGCCTGCAAAAGCGCCTCGCGCAATTCGGGCACGCGGTAGATATGCGGGTCGTCGAACGGGTGCCAGATACGCCAATTCTTCGCCCGGGCCGCCAGATCGGGCGAGAGCATCACATAATCCAGCATGGCCGAGAAATACTGCTTCTGATCGACGAGGTAGAACCGCGCGGAACTTGGCGCAGCGGCCGTGTGATGCGCTTTCGACAGCCGCGCATGAGGATCGTGCAGCCGCTCCGCGTCCGGCCCGCCCTCGCCCGCGACGATCTCCACGCCCGAGCGCCCGAACAGCTTCTCGTATTCGTCGAGCCCGGGACCGTCGTTGAAATCCCCCAGCACGATCAGGCTGTCGCCCGCCGCGAGATGTTCCTCCACGCGGCCGCGGATCCAGATCGACTGCGCCAATTGCTTGCGCCGGTTCTCGATCGCCATGCGGGTGGCTGTCTCGAGGCTCGTCGCGCCATGCGGGGCTTTCGACTTCACATGCACGCCGATCAGCCGAAGCACTTCCCCGCTCTGCGTTCCCAGCGCGACTTCCAGCGGAGGCTTGGAAAAGGTGACCGTATCCATCCGCGCATCGATATCGAGGTCGATCCGCAGGCTGCCATCGAAGCGCGGCCACGCCTCCGAGCTTTGCGGATCGTGTCGCGCCGTCACGACATCGGGATCATAAAGCAGCGCCAACTCCTGCTGCGTGTCGTTGGAAAAGCCCAGAAGCGCGCGACGCTGGCGCAGCCCGAACCGCTCCGCGAAGCCTTCGAGCATATCCACCGTCTTGTGGCGATGATTGTCGTCGGGCGCCTCGACCACCAGAAGCACATCGGCCTCCAGCGCGCTCATCACGATCGCGATCGCGCCGGTCTGCTGGCTGCGCGTCACGTTGTAGCGCGCCGACCATTCACTATCGTCGAGAAGCGTCCCGTTGCGCGCGAAAAGGCTGTTGAACCACTCGATATTCCAAGTGGCGATCCGCATCACGCCTCCGCATGGCTGGCGCGGATTTCCTCCCAGGCCTTGTTGAGCGCGATCACCCGCGCCTCGGAGAGCTGCACGGCTTCCTCAGGCAGACCGCGGGCAATTGCCCGGTCGGGATGGGCCTCGCGCACCTTGTTGCGCCAGACCTTGCGCACTTCGGGAAGCGGCGTGCCGGGCTCGACTTCCAGCACGGTCCACGGATCGGGATCGGCATCTTCCACGAAGGCCGAACGCATCGCGCGGAAACAACATTCCTCCAGCCCGAAAATCCGCGCGACCTCCAACAGGAAGGCATCCTCGCCCTCGTGGTAATCGCCATCGGCCAGCGCGATGAAGAACAGCCCTTCCAGCACGTCTTTCAGAACATCCGCGCCGGGGCCGAACATATTGGCGATCTTGCGGGCATAGGCGTCGAAACCCGCCACATCGGTGCGCGCCATGTTGAAGACGCGCGCGGCATTGGCTTCCTCTTCCGGCGGGATCTGGAAAATCCGCCGGAACGCGGCCACCTCGTCGCGCGTGACCTGCCCGTCGGCCTTCGCCATCTTCGCCCCCAGCGCGATCACCGCGATGGTGAAAGCGACCGAGCGTTCCGGCGGCTGGCGCAGATTGTCGAAAACGGTCGACAGCGCGTCCCCCCGCCCGAGAGCGGAGAGCGCCTGCGCGATACGCGACCAAAGGGAGATGGGCTTGTCCATGGTTCAAGTCTAGCCGCGCTGCGGCGGAAATGCACCCGCGCAAATCCGCCCTGTGATTAAATCGTTGTAATGTTTTGAAATGACTGGCGGCGCGCAGAGTTCCCCCGCGCGCCGCCCAAATTCAAAGCAAAGCCCGAACTTCGCCTTGGTCAAAATATCCCGGGGGGCGCGTCAGCGCGGGGGCAGAGCCCCCTCGCCCGTGCCACCTCCACCGCGCCCTCAGGCCCGCGCCTGACGCACGATGTCGAGGATCTCGCGCGCGGCCAGCGGGATGTTGGTCCCCGGCCCGAAGATCGCCTTCACGCCCGCCTTTTTGAGGTAGTCGTAATCCTGCTGCGGGATCACGCCGCCGCAGATCACGATGATATCCTCGGCACCCTTTTCCTTGAGCGCTTCGATCAGCTTCGGTGCCAGCGTCTTGTGACCGGCCGCCTGTGACGAAATCCCGACCACATGCACGTCGTTGTCGATCGCGTCCTGGGCGGCTTCTTCCGGCGTCTGGAAGAGCGGACCCACATCGACGTCGAAGCCGATATCGGCGAAGGCCGTCGCGATCACCTTGGCGCCGCGGTCGTGGCCGTCCTGACCCATCTTCACCACCAGCATCCGCGGGCGGCGGCCCTCTTCCTCGGCGAAGGTCTCGACGTCCTTCTGGATCTGGGCGAAGCCCTCGTCGCCGTCATAGGCCGCACCGTAGACACCAGCCAAAGTCTTCACCTCGGCGCGGTGACGTCCGAACACCTTTTCCATCGCCATAGAAATCTCTCCCACAGAGGCCCGGGCGCGTGCAGCTTCCACCGCCGCTTCGAGCAGGTTGCCACCCTCGGAGGCGCGGCGCGTCAGTTCCGTCAGCGCCGCCTCGCAGGCCGCCTCGTCGCGGCTGGCCCGCATCTTCTCGAGCCGCGCGATCTGGTTGTCGCGCACCTTCGCATTGTCGATGTCGAGAATATCCAGCTCGTCCTCGGTCTCGCGGCGATACTTGTTCACCCCGACCACGACATCCTCGCCCCGGTCGATCAGCGCCTGACGCCGGGCGGCGGTCTCCTCGATGCGCAGCTTGGGCATGCCCGAGGCCACGGCCTTCGTCATGCCGCCCATCTCCTCGACTTCCTCGATCAGTTCCCAAGCCTTCTCGGCCAGTTCCGCCGTGAGGCTTTCGACGTAGTAGGAGCCCGCGAGCGGATCGACCACGTTGGTGATCCCCGTCTCTTCCTGCAAGATGAGCTGCGTGTTGCGCGCGATCCGGGCCGAGAACTCGGTGGGCAGCGCGATCGCTTCGTCGAGCGCGTTGGTGTGCAGCGACTGCGTACCGCCAAGTGCTGCCGACATCGCCTCGTACGCCGTGCGGATCACGTTGTTATAGGGATCCTGCTCGGCGAGCGAGACGCCCGAAGTCTGGCAGTGCGTGCGCAGCATCGAGCTTTGCGGCTTCTTCGGCTCGAACTCTTCCATGATCCGGCTCCACAGCAGGCGCGCCGCACGCAGCTTGGCGGCCTCCATGAAGAAGTTCATCCCGATCGCGAAGAAGAAGCTCAGACGGCCCGCGAACTTGTCGACATCCATCCCCGCCTTGATCGCGGTGCGCACGTATTCGCGCCCGTCCGCCAGCGTGTAGGCCAGCTCCTGCACGAGGTTCGCGCCAGCCTCCTGCATGTGGTAGCCGGAGATCGAGATCGAGTTGAACCGCGGCATCTCGTTCGAGGTGTATTCGATGATATCCGCAATGATCCGCATCGAGGGCTCGGGCGGATAGATATAGGTGTTGCGGACCATGAACTCCTTGAGGATGTCGTTCTGGATCGTGCCCGACAGAACGCTGCGGTCATGGCCCTGCTCTTCGCCGGTGACGATGAAGTTGGCGAGGATCGGGATCACCGCGCCGTTCATCGTCATCGAGACCGAGATCTGATCGAGCGGGATACCGTCGAACAGGATCTTCATGTCCTCGACGCTATCGATCGCCACGCCCGCCTTGCCGACATCGCCCTCGACGCGCGGGTGATCGCTGTCATAGCCGCGGTGGGTGGCGAGGTCGAAGGCCACCGACACGCCCTGCTGACCGGCGGCGAGCGCCTTGCGGTAGAAGGCGTTCGACTCCTCGGCGGTCGAGAAGCCCGCATATTGCCGGATCGTCCACGGACGGCCCGCATACATCGTCGCCCGCGGGCCGCGCGTGAAGGGCGACAGGCCCGGCATGGTGCCCAGATGGTCGAGCCCCTCCACGTCCTCTTCGGTGTAAAGCGGCTTGACCGCGATCCCTTCGAGCGTGTTCCAGGTCAGGTCCTCGAACGGCCTGCCACGCAGTTCCTTCTCGGCGAGGTTACGCCAGTCCTCTTTCTTGTCCGTCATGGCCAAATCCTTCTTCCACTGTCGCCGCGGCGGGTGTCTTCCCCGCGTCTTCGGCCGTCATTTCCACGAAATTCAGTCCCGGCGGCGCGCGGCGCAGCCAAGTCAGATCCTCCAGATAGCGGGCGGTCATCTGCGCGCGCTGCGCCTGATCGAAAGGCATCCAGCGCCCCGGCCCCGCAGCGACGCGGTGCCCGGCGCGGACCAGCCCCTCGCGCAGCGCCGCGCGGCCCGGAGCCGCGTTGCGCTGCCTGCGGGCATCGAACAGCCCGGCAGGCAGGCCTTCGCCCGGCACAAGCGCCTGAAGCTGGGCCTGCGGCTCCGCCCCCAGCGCCTCATGGCTCCAGACCGTGACGGGCGCCCCAAGCGCGGTCTGCGCCTGCGCGATCACCTCCGGCCAGCCGCGCGGATGATCGGCAAGCCGCGCAAGCCCGCGCGCATCGGGCAGGCCGGCGCCCCGCCCCGCCATCACCGACAGCACCGAGGACCACCACATATCATAGCGCCGCATCGACAGTGCCACACCGCCCAGATGCGTGCCCAGCACCTGCCGCGCACGCTCCAGCCGCCCCGCCGCATCCGGGTAGAGCGTCAGCATGTCCACGCATTGCGGCATCGCGCCCAGCAGGTTCTCCTCCGAGATCACCAGATGGCGCATCCCCTGATCGGCGAGCCGGTCCAGTTCGAACGCCAGCGCGGTTCGCAGCCGCGACAGCGCCGCCCCATCCTCGGGCGTCACCAGATCGGGGCGCTTCACCAGCCCCGAGAACAGCCCCGCCCGCGTCCGGTCCGGCCCCCAATAGGCGATCCCGCCTGAAGTCAGCGCGTCGGCGTTTTGTAGCATCCACGCCTGAAACGTCGTCGTCGCGGTGCGATGCGCCCCGATATGCAGAATGACATCCATGCCCAGCCCCCACGGCCCCGGGTCCAAGCGGCACCCCGCCGCAGCCCAGAAAACCCGGCGCCAGTCTGCACCGCGAGTCCTTGCGGGGCGCTTAAAGGACGCATTTGGCGAAAATTCGCACGGTCCGGCATGGTGCGAGGGGGCTCGCGCGCATATATCAGGAACGAGAGAGGAGCCCATGACCCGTCTATTATCCCTTGGACTCGCTGCATTTCTTGCGCTGACACCCTTCGCGGCCGCAGCCCAGGACAGCACCGTCGATCTCGCCGTGGCAGAGCCCGAGGTCACGCCCCCCTTCGCACCGGTCGATGGGGCGGATGCGGATCTAGACGCGTTCGTCTGGCAGAAACGGCCCATCGTGGTCTTCGCCGACAGCCCGCTCGACCCCGCGTTCAAGGAGCAGATCCGGTATCTGAAGGACCACTGGGCCGAACTGGCGCGACGTGACGTCGTCGTCATCACCGACACCACGCCCGATCCGGCCAGCGACGTGCGCCGCACGCTGCGCCCGCGCGGGTTCTCCCTCGTCATCATCGCCAAGGATGGCACGGTAAACCTGCGCAAGCCCGCCCCGTGGGACGCGCGCGAGATCGTCCGCTCGATCGACAAGATGCCGATCCGGCGCGACGAGATCCGCGAAGAGCGCGGCTTCTGACCGCTCCCCCGATGCGCACACGCCACTAGATCGCGCCCCGCCGTGGCGGGGTGAGCCGGTCGCCCGGCCTCCCTATACCACGGCGCGGGCGTCACTTATTCGAACTCCATGATGATGTCGTCGACGGCAAGGCTCGCGCCCGCCTCGGCGTTGATCTTCTTCACGGTGCCCTTCTTCTCGGCGCGCAGGATGTTCTCCATCTTCATCGCCTCGACGGTGGCCAGCGGCTGACCTTCCTGCACTTCCGCGCCTTCCTCGACCGAGATCTTCACGACGAGACCCGGCATCGGGCAAAGCAGGAATTTCGAGGTATCCGGCGGCAGTTTCACCGGCATCAGCTGCGCGAGCTCGAACTGGCGCGGCGTGCGGACATGGACCTTCAGATCGGCGCCACGCACCCGGATGCGGAAGCCCATCGGGATCTTGCCGACTTTCAGCACCAGCGGCGCTCCGTTCACGCTCAGCTCGGCCAGCGGGTCGCCCGGGGTCCAGTCGCTCTCGACGCGCATCTCTTCGCCATCCTCGAAGATGATGGTCGAACCATGGCGATCCGCGTTCACCTTGAGCTTGAAATCCTCATCCTGAAGCGAGACCGCCCAATCCACGCCGACCTTGCGCTCGTGGTTGCCGAGCGTGCCGGAGATCTTGGTGCGTCGGATCTCGGCCACGCGCTCCATCGCCGCCGTGGCCGCCGCGACCTTGCGCAGCATCCCCTCGTCCAGCGTCACGCCGTTGAACCCTTCAGGATATTCCTCTTCGATGAAGGCGGTGGTGATGTTGCCGGTCACGAAACGCTCGTGATCCATCACCGCGGCACAGAACGGCAGGTTGTGCCCGATGCCCTCGACCTCGAACATATCGAGCGCGAGACGCATCTCTTCGATGGCCTCGCCACGGTTCGGCGCCCAGGTGCAGAGCTTGGCGATCATCGGGTCGTAGAACATCGAAATCTCGCCGCCTTCGAAGACACCGGTATCGTTGCGCACGATGCCGCCCGAAGCGGTCTTGCCTTCCACCGGCGGACGGTAGCGGGTCAGACGCCCGATCGAGGGCAGGAAGTTGCGATAGGGATCCTCGGCGTAGAGGCGGCTCTCGATGGCCCAGCCGTTGATGCCGATATCTTCCTGTTTCATCGGAAGTTTCTCACCGTCGGCCACGCGGATCATCTGCTCGACGAGGTCGATGCCGGTGATCAGCTCGGTGACCGGGTGCTCCACCTGAAGACGGGTGTTCATCTCGAGGAAGTAGAAGTTCTTCTCGCCATCGACGATGAATTCCACGGTCCCTGCGCTGCAGTAATCCACCGCTTTCGACAGGGCCACGGCCTGCTCGCCCATCGCCTTGCGCGTCTCGGGGTCGAGGAAGGGCGACGGCGCCTCTTCGATGACCTTCTGGTTACGGCGCTGGATCGAGCATTCGCGCTCGTTCAGATAGACGCAGTTGCCGTGCTTGTCGGCGAGCACCTGAATCTCGATGTGGCGCGGTTGCGTCACGAATTTCTCGATGAAGATACGGTCGTCGCCGAAGCTGTTCGCCGCCTCGTTCTTGGACGACTGGAAGCCCTCGCGCGCCTCTTCGGCATTCCACGCGATACGCATCCCCTTGCCGCCGCCACCTGCGGAGGCCTTGATCATCACCGGATAGCCGATCTCGTCGGAGATCTTCACCGCCTCGTCGGCATCCGCGATCAGGCCCATATAGCCGGGCACCGTCGACACGCCCGCCTCTTTCGCGAGCTTCTTCGAGGTGATCTTGTCGCCCATCGCCTCGATCGCACCCGAGGGCGGGCCGATGAAGGCGACGCCCTCTTTTTCCAGCGCCTCGGCGAACTTCTTGTTTTCCGACAGGAAACCGTAGCCCGGGTGAACCGCCTCGGCGCCCGACTGACGGATCGCATCCATGATCTTGTCGATCACGATATAGGATTGGTTCGCGGGCGGCGGGCCGATATGGATCGCCTCGTCGGCCATTTGGACATGCAGCGCCTGCGCATCGGCATCGGAATAGACGGCGACCGTCTTGATCCCCATCTTCTGCGCCGACTTGATGACGCGGCAAGCGATCTCGCCACGGTTGGCGATCAGGATTTTCTTGAACATGTCAGGCCCTTCCCTTCCGGTGCGGGAGGGGCATCCCCCCGCCCCGCGTGTCGTGTTCATGATGTGAGACAAAAGAAAAACCGCCACCGGAGCGCGCAGCCCCGATGGCGGTCGAATAGCGATCGGACGCGGTCAGAGCCGCGCAGATGTGCTTAGTACGAGCGCTGGCAGACGCCTGCGTCGTCGCAATACGTGCCCGCGAGCGCGCCGAGAGCCGCGCCGGTGAGCGCGTTGTTGTCGGTCGCATCCGCGATGATCGCGCCGCCGGCCGCACCGGCGAGGGCGCGCTGGCCGTCGGTTTGCATGCAGCCTGCGAGAGCGAGGCCGGCAAGGACAAGAAGGATCGGGGTTTTACGCATGGGAAACTGCCTCCAATAGCGGTTATGATTGGACGCGAGTTTATCGCGGCGCCGTGAAAAGCCAACGGCGAAAACGCGAGCTGAAGCCCCATCGGCGAGCTATCGCCGCTCCCCTTCACATCTTGGCGGAGCCCCCCTTGACCCTGCGAAGAAAAAAGCTGCGGCCCGACCATAAGATCAGGCCGCAGGAATAGGGAAGGGGTAGGGATATTAAACAAGCCGCGGGTGTTGGGGACAGTACGGCTTGCCCGCTCAATGTGACCGCGCGCACCGGCGATTGCAAAGGCGAAATCCTTGCAACCATGAGGTTCGGCGGCATGCCGCCATTTCGCGCAGGACATCAGCGAAATCATGCCCAATCCTCATCCTCGTCATCATCGAAGGTAAAGGCGTCGGGATCGGCGAAGACCTCCGGGAAGGAGGCTTCCGCGCGTTTCACGTCGATTTTGAGAAGCGCCTCGTAGCTTTCTGGATCGAACGGGTCTTCGGCAGCCAACACCTCGCGCCCGAAGAGCCAGCTCAACCGGCCCGCATCGAGATTGCCGCGCTCGAACGGCTCTTCGCCGAACTGCGCCCAAAGCGCGGCCATGAAGCCCGCATCGGCCTTGCGATCGCCATGACCGCGATCGGCGTAGCGTTCACGCCGGATGAGCTTCGTCGCGCCTTTCTTGTTGGCACGGCGAATGGTGAATTGATAATCCGTCGAGGGTAACCGCGACGGGAAACCGCGATGCTTCAGCATGACGCGCCCTCCCCTTTGAAGATGTTGGGACGGCGCGTGCTGAGCTTATGCGTTACGCCTTCATTGTTGACCCGTTTGATTTCGGTTCTGGTTCCCACCGGTCGGGTCGGTCGAAGAAGTTGGCGTGCCAGGTGTCGGCTGACGTTGGGTCGATCCGCCGCGCGGCTCGGGCACACATTGTGCCGGTCGCTGCGTTGTTGCCGCCGTGGCAGTCTCGAGCGGTCCGCATTCGAGCGGACAGTCGGGCACGGAAGCCGGGTATTGCGAGTCGACGAGCCGTCCAGTCGGTCGGCAGGAGCCGCCACTGGCGACGGGGCCGCCATATTTGCCGGTATAGACCGGCTCAACGGTGACAGGTGCAGGCTCCGGTTTGGGCGCACAGCCCACAAGCAGAGCCGCGCAGGCAAGCGCGCCCAGAGAAATTCGGACCATCTCACTCTCCCCCATTCTTTGTTGGAATGGCTAAGAGCATACTCTGGAAGGATAATTGCCGCTAGGTAACCGTATGGCGTATCACACAACGCCACGGCTCCCGCAGGGATCGCGGGGGCAAGGCGACGGCTGCCGCCCCGCCCCGCACGCAGATTATTTGTACTTGCCGGTGTAGGTCGGCTCGGTGGTGACGGCCACCGGCGCGGGCTCAGGCTTGGGTGCGCAGGCTGCGACGAAGGCCACGAGGCCAAGCGCGATGAGAGCTTTCGACATGTCGTTCTCCTGTCCAAGGGGGCGCCCGCCCCGATCTCGGCGAGGTTCGGCACGACCCGTTTCAATGCGGGGACCGAAATTGCTTTCCCCAAGGGCAGGTTAGCCTGCAAATCCCGCTCACGAAAGCGCGATTTCGCCGTGAGCGGCTGCGCTTGCGCGCGCCCCGGCATCATGCCCTCCAAGCTGTGATCTGCGGTTCCGGCCAAAGCCATCAGAAAAACTCCCAAACGCAGTTTCCGTCCTCGACGGAAAAGCTGTCGAAATATTGCACCACCTCGGGGGCGGCATCGCCGAACGGCACGATCTGGTCCGACAGGCTCACCATCACCTGCGCGGGCTCCGGACCGGGCTGCGGCAGGCGCGGCACCACCCACCCGTTGCACAGCGCCTCGATATCCTGCAGCGCGATATCGGAGGACAGCGGACTGCGCCCTCCGATCTGCGGCGCGAGGAAACGAAAGCGATAGGTCAGCCCGTCCGGCCCGGCCTCGTTATGGATCACGTCGATCCACCAGACCTTCTGCCCGGACGGGACTGGGATCGCATCGCCCTTGGTCCCCTCCGGCCCATCGCCCGGCCCCAGATCCTCACCCAGATTGCCCGGATGCATCACCGCACCGTAATCGGGCACCGGGGTCACCTCCCGCAGCTCCTGAGCCGGCGCCGGAGACGCCAGCACCAGCCCGGCGAGAGCGCCGGGCAAGAGCGTCGTGATCCTCGGCCTGCCCGTCATGCGCCTCCTCAGAGCGGGATGTTATCGTGCTTCTTCCACGGGTTGGACAGCTTCTTCGAGCGCAGCGCCGCGAAGGCACGGGCCACCCGGCGACGCGTCGAGCGCGGCTGGATCACCTCGTCGATGAAGCCCTTCTCGGCCGCCACGAACGGGTTCGCGAACCGGTCCTCGTAATCGGCGGTGCGCTTGGCGATCTTCTCGGGTTCGCCCAGCTCCGAGCGATAGAGAATTTCGACCGCGCCCTTGGCGCCCATCACCGCGATTTCCGCGGTCGGCCAGGCGTAGTTGAAATCGCCGCGCAGGTGCTTGGAAGACATAACGTCGTAAGCGCCACCGTAAGCCTTGCGGGTAATGACGGTGACCTTCGGCACGGTCGCCTCGCCATAGGCGAACAGCAGCTTCGCGCCATGCTTGATGACGCCGTTATATTCCTGGCTGGTACCCGGCAGGAAGCCCGGCACGTCGACAAGCGTCAGGATCGGGATTTCGAACGCGTCGCAGAAGCGCACGAAGCGCGCGGCCTTGCGGCTGGAATCGATGTCCAGACAGCCCGCCAGCACCATCGGCTGGTTCGCGACCACACCGACCGTCTGACCTTCGAGACGGATGAAACCGGTGATGATATTGCCCGCGAAATCCTTCTGAATCTCGAAGAAATCCCCCTCATCCGCGATTTTCAGGATCAGCTCCTTCATATCGTAGGGGGTGTTCGCGTTCGACGGCACCAGCGTGTCGAGCGACGCCTCGATCCGGTCCACCTCGTCGAAGAAGGGCCGCACGGGGGCCTTCTCGCGGTTCGACAGCGGCAGGAAGTCGATCAAGCGGCGGGTCTCGAACAGCGCCTCGACGTCGTTCTCATAGGCGCCATCGGCGACCGAGCTTTTCTTGGTATGCGTGGTCGCGCCGCCCAGCTCCTCGGCCGTCACATGCTCGTTGGTGACCGTCTTCACCACGTCGGGGCCGGTGACGAACATGTAAGATGTGTCCTTCACCATGAAGATGAAGTCCGTCATCGCGGGCGAATAGACCGCACCACCAGCACAGGGGCCCATGATGAGGCTGATCTGCGGCACCACGCCCGAGGCCATGATGTTGCGCTGGAACACGTCCGCGTAGCCCGCAAGCGAGGCCACACCCTCCTGAATCCGCGCACCGCCCGAATCGTTGATCCCGATCACCGGCGCACCGTTCTGCACCGCCATATCCATGATCTTGCAGATCTTCTCGGCATGGGTTTCCGACAGCGAGCCGCCGAAGACCGTGAAGTCCTGCGAGAATACATAGACCATGCGCCCGTTCACGGTGCCCCAGCCGGTGACGACGCCGTCGCCATAGGGCTTGCTCTCTTCCATCCCGAAATCGGTGCAGCGATGGGTTTTGAACATGTCGAACTCTTCGAAAGAGCCCTCGTCGAGCAGCAATTCGATCCGCTCGCGCGCGGTCAGCTTGCCCTTCTTGTGCTGCGCCTCGATGCGTTTCTCGCCGCCACCAAGGCGGGCTTCGTCGCGCCGATGCTCCAGCTCCTTCAGGATGTCTCTCATGAGGGTCCTCCGCATAATTTCCCGGCACACTATTCCGAACGCAACAATCTTACAAAGGGGATTCGAGAAAATTTGCAAATAATTGGCAAGTAACGGATAGCGAATTGCATAACTGCGAAGCCCGTTGCCACTCGCAGCGTATCTCCGATTGATCCCGTGACGCCGCCTCAGACTCGGGAAAGTTTGACGGCGAATGTTTGCAAAGCTACAAATTCATTTGCAAAGGGAGGGGCAGATGGCGACTCAGAAACTCTATGCCGGTGTGAAACTGCGCGAGACCCGCACGCGCCTCGGCCTGACCCAGAAAGCCTTCGCCGAGCGGCTCGGCGTGTCGCTGCCCTATCTCAACCAGATGGAGAACAACCACCGCCCGGTCTCGGCGCAGGTCGTGCTGGCGCTGGCGAGCGAGTTTGGCCTCGACGTGACCGAGCTCTCGGCAGGCGATGCGGAACGGCTGGTCTCGGACATGCGCGAGGCGCTGGCCGACCCGATCTTCTCCGATGGCGCGCCGCCTCTGGCCGATCTGCGGCTCGCGGCGTCCAATGCACCCGCCCTCGCCCGGTCCTTCCTCGAACTACACCGCGCCTATCGCCAAACCCATGAACGCCTCGCCTCGCTCGACGAAGCCCTGGGCCGCGAAGGCGCGCAAACGGTGGTCTCCCCCTGGGAAGAGGTCCGCGACTTCTTCCACTATTGCGACAATTACATCGACGCCGTCGACCGCGCTGCCGAGCGCTATTCCTGCCGCGATGGCAATCGGTTGGAGCCCATTCCTCATGCGATCGACACCCTCGCGAAACGGGGCATCGACGTGCAGTTTTCCGACATTTCGCAGCTGCGCGAGCGTGACGGCAATCGCCTTCTGATCAACGCCCATGCGGGCCGCCCGACGCAGGCCTTCCAACTGCTCCATCAGGTCGCGCTGATGACCCAGAACGACCTGTTGGAGGCCACGCTCGACCTCGCGCGCTTCCAGTCCGACACCGCCCGCGCCATCGCCAAAATCGGCCTGGCCAACTACTTCGCGGGCGCGGCGCTGCTGCCCTATCGCCCCTTCCTCGAAGCGGCGCAGGACACGCGCCACGATCTGGAGCGGCTCTGCGATATCTTCACTGCCTCGACGGAGCAGGTCGCCCATCGGCTTTCGACGCTGCAACGGCCCGGCGCGAAGGGCATTCCCTTCTTCTTCGTCCGCGTCGATCAGGCCGGCACGATCACCAAGCGCCACTCCGCGACCCGGCTGCAATTCGCCCGGTTCGGCGGCGCCTGCCCGCTCTGGAACGTCCACCAAGCCTTTGAGACACCGACGAAATTCCTGCGACAACTCGCCGAGACCCCCGATGGCGTTCGCTACCTCTGCCTCGCGCGCGACGTCTCGAAATCGGGCGGCAGCTTCACCGCGCCGGTGCGGCGTTACGCGATCTGTCTGGGCTGCGAGGTGAGCCACGCGAAGGGGCTCGTCTATGCCGACGATATGGAGCTCGGCAATCCCAAGGCCTACCAGCCGATCGGGATCTCCTGCCGGATCTGCGAGCGCAAGGACTGCCACCAGCGCTCGGTTCCGCCGCTGGAACGCCGCCTGCATGTCGACCCCGACCACCGCGGCCTTCTGCCCTACGACATCGCATAGAAAAACGCCCCGGGGCCGAAGCCCCGAGGCGTCTCACCAAAATCACTCGTTACCCTACAACTCAGGCGTCGGCGGTGCCCAGCATCCGCGCGATCTCGTCCTTCACCGCGGCGCGTTGCTTGCGCAGGTCGGTCTCGGCCAAGCTGTCCATCGGCTCCACATTCGTCTCGGCCCGGTGCACGCGATCGTTGAGCGCGTCGTAATCGTCCAACAATTTTGCAAAATGCGCGTTGGAGATTTTCAACTCGTGAATCCGATCGAGTTTCGTCGGGAATTCTTCTTGCAGCGTGTGCGGCGTATTGGCCATGTCGCTCCCTTTCCTTGCTGTCGGGTCGACATTAGGCCAGCGCGACTCGGCCCACCTTGATGCGCATCAAATCAGCCGCCCGCGCGACGCCATCCGGCCGATTTTGCCTCGGCTTCCGAGCAGAACCACCGCTCGCCCTTGGCCTCGTTGATCCGCGTGGCGGCATAAGCGCGCGTGCCCGGCAGATGATAGAGCCGTCCGCGCCCGGAAATATTGCCTTTGATCGCGCAATTTCCCGGCGGATTCTGTATCTTGGCCGCGGCACGCACCTCTGCGGGGCGCTGCGCCGCGCCCTGCCAGACACCGAGCCCCGCGCGCCGCGCCCGCTCCTCCTGCGACACATAATCGCGCGAATATTTCCGATAGGCGAAGGCCGCCCCGCGCGCGACCATCTCGGCATTCAGGTCGCGCCCGCCTGCCCGGCACACCGCGATCAGCCGCCCGTAGCGATCTTCCTCATCGCCCGAGCAGCGCCCCCCCTGCCCCGCAAGCCGCTGCAGCTCCGCCGTCGCCGCCCGTCCGCAGGCCCAGCGCACACCCTGCGCCGTCTTGCAGCTTTGCTTCGCCTCCGGCGCGTCGATCCCGAAAAGCCGCACCCGCGTGTTCTGGACCACCAGCGTATCGCCATCGACGACGCGCGGCAGACCGGTCACCGTGGCCGCCGAAAGCTGCGAGGCGGCGGGCACCGCCAGAAGAACGAGGAGTGAACAAATCCTTAACATGCCCCAGATATCGGCGGAACTGATCTCGCACGCAACAGATTTCGTAGCTGAATAGTAAACGCGAAACTTGGGAGCCCCACATGTCCGACGCACTCAACCTGATCGGCCGCATCCTGATCGCGCTGCTGTTCTTCGGCGGCGCGGTGCAGAAAATCAGCGACCCGCAGATGGTGGAGGAGATGATCAGCTGGCTCGGCCTGCCCGGCTGGCTGGTCTGGCCTGTGGCGCTGTTCAATCTGATCGCGGCGTTCGGCCTGATCTTCGGCCCGAAGGTGCGGGCTTGGGCCCTTGTCCTCGCCGCGTATTGCATCTTCACCAGCTGGTTTCATTGGCAGCTGCGCGCCGACCCGTGGCAGGTGACGATCTTCGTGAAGAATTGGGCAATCGCGGGCGGGCTTTTGATCCTCGCAGCGCAAGGGCCGGGGCGCTATGCCCTCAACCTCCCGCGCCGCAAGAACGGTTAGATCAGCGCTGCGCCACCTGCCAGTTCGGCGCAATCCACGGCTCAAGATTCTCGCGCGCGAGCGGCGCCCGGCCCAGCAGGTGATCGGCCATCTTCTCGCCCACCATGATCGAAGGCGCGTTCAGGTTGCCATTGGTGATGCGCGGGAAGACCGAGCTGTCAGCGACCCGCAGCCCCTCAACCCCGATCACGCGCCCTTCGGGATCGACGACGGCACTCGGATCGTCCGCCGCCCCCATCTTCGCGGTGCCGCAGGGGTGATAGGCGCTCTCGGCGTGCTCGCGGATGAAGGCGTCGATCTGCTCATCCGTCTCGACCGCAGCGCCGGGCTGGATCTCGTGCTTCACATGCGCGGCCATCGGACCTTGGGCAAAGATTTCCCGCGTCAGCCGCACGCATTTGCGGAACTCGGCCCAGTCGTCGGGATGGCTCATGTAATTGAACTTGATCTCGGGCTTGGCCTCGGGATTGCCCGAGCTGAGCCGCACATGCCCGCGCGATTTCGAACGCATCGGCCCGACATGCGCCTGGAAGCCATGCCCCTCGGCAGCGGCCTTGCCGTCATAGCGCACCGCGATCGGCAGGAAGTGATACTGGATATCCGGATAGTCGATCCCGGCATCCGAGCGGATGAAAGCGCAGCTCTCGAACTGGTTCGACGCGCCGAGCCCGCCCTTCGTAAACAGCCACTGCGCGCCCACCCGGGCCTTGCCGTAGAGGTTCCAGTATTTGAACAGCGTCACCGGCTGTTTGGCGGCGAATTGCATATAGATCTCAAGGTGATCCTGCAGGTTCGCGCCCACACCCGGGCGATCCGCCAGAACCTCGACACCATGGTCGCGCAGATGCTCTGCCGGACCCACGCCCGAGAGCATCAACAGCTTCGGCGTGTTGATCGAGCTAGCGGCCAGCACGACCTCGGAGCTCGCCCGGACCACCTCGACCTGCCCCTTGCGCTTGATCTCGACGCCGACAGCCTTCTTGCCGTCGAAGACGACGCGCCGCGCCAGACCGCGCACGATCCGCAGCTTCCCGGTCTTAAGCGCCGGGCGCAGATAGGCATTGGCCGCCGACCAGCGCCGCCCCTTGTAGATCGTGGCCTCCATCGGCCCGAAGCCTTCCTGCTGCTGGCCGTTGTAATCCTCGGTCACCGGATAGCCCGCCGCCTTGCCTGCCGCCACGAAAGCGTCGAACAGCGGATTGGCGCGCGGCCCGCGCGTCACATGCAGCGGCCCCGAACGGCCACGCCACTCGGTCTCTTCGCCGCCATGCCAATGCTCCATCCGCTTGTAATAGGGCAACACATCGGCATAGCCCCAGCCGGTTGCGCCGCTTTCTTCCCAGTGGTCGAAATCGCGCGCGTGGCCCCGGACATAGACCATGCCGTTGATGCTCGACGAGCCGCCCAGCACCTTGCCGCGCGGAGTCGCAAGACGCCGCCCGCCCAGATGCTCTTCGGGTTCCGACTGAAAGCCCCAGTCGTAGATCCCCATATTCATCGGATAGCTCAGCGCGCCGGGCATCTGGATGAACGGCCCCGCATCCGAGCCGCCATGCTCGATCACCACCACGTCGCGCCCCGCTTCCGCGAGCCGATACGCCAGCGCCGAGCCACCCGAGCCTGCGCCTACGATCACAAATTCTGCCGAAACACTCATATCTTCCCCTTGGCGGAAATATCCCGGGGGTCGCCGGTTGGTGCGCCATCGGTCCGCGGACCAACCGGCGACGCGCAGCGCCCCCAAGCCTCGTCAAATTCGAACTCAGTAAGGGCTCTCGACCGGTCCCATGCCGACATAGACGGATTTGAGCTGCGTATAATGCTCCACCGCCGCGCGCGAATTCTCGCGCCCGAAGCCCGATTGCTTGACCGCGCCGAAGGGCATCTCCACCGGCGTCAGGTTATAGGCGTTGATCCAGGTCGTGCCCGCCTGAAGCTGGCTGACGACGCGGTGGCCGCGCGCCAGATCACCGGTGAACACACCCGCGGCGAGGCCGAATTGCGTGTCATTGGCCCGCGCGATCGCCTCTTCCTCGGTGTCGAAATCCAGCACCGACATGACCGGGCCGAAAATCTCCTCGCGCGCGATGGTCATGTCGTCGGTGACATCGGCGAAGACCGTGGGCTGTACGAAAAGCGGCCCCTCATTGCCCGCAGAGCCGCCGCAGACCAGCCGCGCGCCCTCGGATTTCGCGCTCTCGACATAGGACATCACCTTGTCGAACTGCGCCTGCGAGATTAGCGGACCGAACTGCGTCGCCTCATCCAGCGGATCGCCCGCGACGATGGTCTCGGCGCGCTCTTTCAGCCGGGCAAGAAACTTCTCCTTGATGCCCTTCTGCACGAAGACCCGCGTCCCGTTGGAACAGATCTGCCCCGAGGAATAGAAATTCCCCAGCATCGCAGCCCCGATCGCGCTTTCGATATCGGCGTCGTCGAACACGATCATCGGGGATTTGCCGCCCAACTCCATCGTGACGTGCTTCATGCCCGCCGAAGCCGCCTGATAGACCTTCGCGCCCGTCGGCACCGAGCCCGTCAGCGAGACTTTCGCGATACGCGGATCGGTGGACAGCGCCGCCCCCACCGGGCCGAAGCCCTGCACCACGTTGAAGATACCCGCGGGCATCCCGGCTTCGATGAAGATCTCGGCCAGCTTCAGCGCGCCCAGCGGCGTCATCTCGGAAGGCTTGAACACCATCGCGTTGCCGGTCGACAGCGCGGGCGCGGATTTCCAGCAGGCGATCTGGCTGGGATAGTTCCACGCACCGATCCCTGCGCAGACGCCCAGCGGTTCGCGGATCGTATAGGCGAAATCGCCGCCCAGCGGCATCGTCTCGCCGGTCAGCGTCGGCGCGAGACCTGCGAAATATTCCAGCGCCTCGGCGCCCGAGGGCCAGTCGGCCTCGCGGGTTTCCTGAATCGGCTTGCCGGTGTCGAGCGTCTCCAGCAGCGCCAGCTCCTCGGCACGCTCGCGGATGATCGCGACGGCACGGGTCAGGATGCGGCCGCGCTCAACCGGGCGCAGCGCGGCCCAGTCCTTCTGCGCTTCCATCGCGCCCGAAATCGCGGCGTCGATCACCGCGGGCGTCGCGGCATGCAGCTTGGCGATCACCTCGCCGGTGCCGGGATAGGTGACGATCAGCTCGTCGCCATCGGTGTCTTCCATCCAGTCGCCATTCACGAAATGGCTTGCTTTCGGCTGTGCCCTCATTGGTGGACCTCCAATTCCTTTTCCAGATGCGCCAGCACCAGTTCACAGGCGGCCTCGCGGTCGGGATCGCCCGCGACCAGCGCCGCGCGGATGTAGACGCCGTCGATCATCGCGCCCAAACCCTCGGCCACGGAGCCCGCCCGGTCGCCGACCAGCGGACGCAGCCCGTGCATGAGGTTGGAGCGCAGACGGCGCTGATAGATATGCAGCAGTCGCCGCGCATCGGCGCTCGACTGCGCGAGCACGTAGAAGTTCAGCCACGCGGCGATCGCCTCGTGACGGAACGAGCCAGCCGCGAAGGAACCCATCACAACTGCGCGAACACGCTCATGCGGGGTCTGTGCCATCGCCATCGCACCGCGCACTTCCGCGCCGTAGATCGACAGAATCGACCGCATCGCGGCGAGGAAAATCCGGTCTTTCGACCCGAAATAATGGTGCGCCAGCGCCGAGGACATGCCCGCGCGCCGGGCGATCTGCGCGACCGTCACATCGAGCGATCCCGCCTCGCCCACTGTCTCAATAGTCGCTTTGACCAAGGCAGCGCGCCGTATAGGCTCTGCTCCAAGCTTCGGCATGTGATCGGCCTCCTTCCGGGTGGCTTGCTTGCATGTCGAGCTAGAACATGTTTATTGACTCGTCAATCAACAACCGCATCCCGCGGTTTTTCTTAACGCTGCACAGGGAGAAAAAAGCATGAAACTTCGTTCCACGCTCCTCGCAATGGGGGCTGCGCTCTCGCTCGGACTGGCAGGCACCGCGCCCGCACAGGCCGCCGATTGCTCGAAAGTGACCTTCTCCGATGTCGGCTGGACCGACATCACCTCGACCACCGCGGTCGCGACCACGATCCTCGAAGCGCTCGGCTACGAGACCGACACCAAGGTCCTCTCGGTTCCGGTGACCTACGAGGCGCTCTCGAAGGGCGATGTCGATGTGTTCCTCGGCAACTGGATGCCCTCGATGGCCGCCAACGTGGATCCCTACACCAAGGACGGCACGGTCGAGACGCTCGGCACCAACCTGACCGGCGCGAAATACACGCTCGCCACCAACGCCGCCGGCGCCAAAGCCGGCATCAAGGACTTCTCCGACATCGCCAAGCATGCCGACGAGCTGGACAACCAGATCTACGGCATCGAGCCGGGCAATGACGGCAACGCGCTGATCCTCGACATGATCGACAAGGACGCGTTCGGCCTGAAAGACTTCGACCTGAAGGAAAGCTCCGAGCAGGGCATGCTCGCGCAGGTCGCGCGCGCCGACAAGGCCGACAAGCCGATCATCTTCCTCGCGTGGGAGCCCCACCCGATGAACTCCAACTTCGACATCACCTACCTGTCGGGCGGCGATGACTTCTTCGGCCCCGATTACGGCGGTGCAACGGTCATGACCAATGTCCGCGCGGGCTATGTCGACGAATGCCCGAACCCGGGCAAGTTCGTCTCCAACCTGAAGTTCACCCTCGGGATGGAAAACGAGATCATGGGCAAGATCCTCGACGACGGCGATGATCCCAAGGACGCTGCGAAGGCTTGGCTCAAAGCCAATCCCGATGCTTGGAAAGCCTGGCTCGACGGTGTGACCACGAAGGATGGCGGCGACGCGCAGGCAGCGGTCGAGAAAGCGCTGAACTCGTGAGCCTTCGGGCGAAATATTCGCGCGGGCGACAGGGCATGACCCTGCGCCCCCGCTTGCCCTCGGTCCGCGCCCTCACCGGCGCGGCCCTTCTCTTCGCAGGGATGATCGCGGCCCCCCTCACCCCGGCGCAGGCCGCGGATTGCCCGGACGCCGAAGCCCTGCACGCGGCGGGCGTCACGCTTACCCGCAACACCCCGAAAATGGCGCAGGCCTATCGCTACGAGAACGG
The DNA here is from genome assembly GCF_009296265.1 of Thioclava sp. JE_KL1. GTDB lineage: Bacteria > Pseudomonadota > Alphaproteobacteria > Rhodobacterales > Rhodobacteraceae > Thioclava. Next base: position 51,158 of record NZ_WBJS01000008.1, on the reverse strand, counting down.
CACGCTGACCTCCTACCGGGTCGACGATCCCGAGCTTGGCCGGCCGCCCAAGCGCGAGCGCTACGACCATCCGCTGGCGGTGAGCCTGCAGGAAATGGACGGGCGCAGCTTCGCGCTCATCTATGACGACGACCCCACGCGGCTCGACCAATTGCCGCAACTGGGCAACTGGCGCACCCCGGTGAGCCTGAAAGTCGACGGCGAGACCAAGGATCGCGGCACCATCTCCTACGCCTATCGCGGCACCGGCTCGGTGCAGATCGGCGCGTGCCGCTACGATGTCTGGCAGGTCGTCGAACGGATCGCGATGGGCAAGCTGCGCACCGCCTTCCTCAAGGAATTTTCCCCCAAGGCCGGGCTGGTCCTGCGCGTGACCAAGCTCGACCCCGAAACCGGCAAGGCGCAATCGCAAGTCGCCTTCGACCGCATCGAAACGCGCCAGAAATAACAAACCGCAAGGACAGCTATGAACTGGTTGACCGATATCAAAATCCCCGTGGGCAAGACGGCCAAGATCGTGATCGACTGGCTGCAGGACCACGCCGCACCGCTCTTCGACGCGCTCTCCGTCGCGTTGAAAGCGCTGATCGACGCAACGCTCTGGGTGCTGCAAGGCCCCCCGCCCCTTCTCGTGATCCTTGCCTTCGCGGTGATCGCCTACCTGCTGCAGCGCAGCTGGAAGATTTCGCTGCTGGTGATCGTGGGCTTCCTCTTCATCCTCAACCAGGACTACTGGGAGGAGACGACCGAGAGCCTCACCCTCGTGATCGCCGCCTGCGTGGTCTGCATGGGCATCGGCGTGCCGATCGGCATCGCCGCCGCCCACCGCCCGCGCCTCTATTCGGTGCTGCAGCCGGTGCTCGACCTGATGCAGACGCTGCCGGCCTTCGTCTACCTGATCCCGGCCATCGTCTTCTTCGGCATCGGCATGGTGCCCGGCCTGATCGCGACCGTGATCTTCGTGCTGCCCGCGCCGATCCGCCTGACCCATCTCGGCGTCTCCTCGACGCCCGACACGCTGACCGAGGCCGCCCAATCCTTCGGCGCGACCAAGAGCCAGCTTCTGTGGAAGGTCGAACTGCCCTACGCCACACCGCAGATCATGGCCGGTCTGAACCAGACCATCATGCTCTCGCTCTCGATGGTCGTGGTGGCCGCGCTGGTCGGCGCGGACGGCCTCGGCGTGCCGGTCGTGCGCGCGCTCAACACCGTGAACACGGCGCTCGGCTTCGAGTCCGGCTTCGTGATCGTCGTCGTCGCCATCATCCTTGACCGCATGCTGCGCCGCGGAGGTTCGAAATGACCCAGACCAAAGCCAAAACCGCCGTCAAATTCGACAATGTCTCCATCGTCTTCGGCGACCGCCCGCAAGAGGCCCTGCCTTTGATGGACGAAGGGCTCTCGCGCCCCGAGATTCAGGAGCGCACTGATCAGGTGCTGGGCGTGCATGACTGCTCGGTCGAGGTGCCCGAGGGCGAGATCCTCGTGCTGATGGGCCTCTCGGGCTCGGGCAAATCGACGCTGCTGCGCGCGGTCAACGGGCTCAACCCGGTCGTGCGCGGTCAGGTCGAGGTGCATGACGGCGAACGCCTCGTCGATGTCACCCATGCCGATCCCGCGACCTTGCGCAAAATGCGCCTGAACAAGATCGCGATGGTCTTCCAGCAATTCGGCCTGCTGCCCTGGCGCACCGTGCGCGAGAATGTGGGGCTCGGCCTCGAACTCGCCGGCATGAGCAAGGCGCAACGCCGCAAGAAGGTCGACACCCAGCTCGAACTGGTGGGGCTGTCGGACTGGGCCGACCGTCAGGTGGCAGAGCTTTCGGGCGGCATGCAGCAGCGCGTGGGCCTCGCCCGGGCGTTTGCCACCGACGCACCGATCCTTCTGATGGACGAGCCCTTCTCCGCGCTCGACCCGCTGATCCGCACCAAACTGCAGGACGAGCTGCTGGAACTGCAGACCAAGCTCAAGCGCACGATCATCTTCGTCAGCCACGACCTCGACGAGGCGTTCAAGATCGGCAACCGGATCGCGCTGATGGAAGGCGGGCGGATCGTGCAATGCGGCACCGCGCGCGACATCATCGCCAAGCCCGCGAACGGCTATGTGGCCGATTTCGTGGCCCATATGAACCCGCTCGGCGTGCTGACCGCAGAAGACATCGCCGATCCCGTCGGCACACCCACCGGCGACGCCACCGGCGAGCCGATGCCCGCCGACGCGCCCGTGCGCGACGTGATGGAGCGGCTCCGCCACGAGCCCGCCGTGCCGCTCACCGATGGCCGCGTCGTAACCCGCGAGGGCGTCATCACGCGGCTCATCGACCCCCAGCGCAGCGCCGAGGCCAGCTGAGGGACGCTTCGCGGAGGATATTTGGAGCAGTTGGAAGACGGGCCACAGCGCCCTTTCCAACTGCCTCAAATATCCCCGCCGGAGGCATCCGACATTTGCAGGAAAGCGCCGCGCTGTCAGATCTTGGTGGCCGGCGGAGGCGGCGTCACCCGGCGTTTGAGCTGCGCCTCGCGGAAGGTCATGTAGCTCACCGCGCCGATGATGATCGCACCGCCCAGGATCACGTAAGGGTCCGGGCGCTCGCCGAAAATCGACCAGCCCGCAATCGCCGCCCAGACCAGTTGCAGGAAGATCACCGGCTGCGTCACCGTCACAGGCGCCGCGGCGAAGGCCCGCGTCATACAGTAATGCCCGCCCGTTGCGAAGACCGCCACCGCACCCAGCCAGAGCGTCTCGGACAGCGTTATCGGCTCCCATTTCCAGATCGCTACCGGGGCAAGCGCGACGGTCACCACCAGCGTCATCATTGCGACCACCGTGCCTGCGGGGACGTAATCGGTCAGCCGCTTCGCGGCGAGATAGGCGCCGCCGAAGAACAGCGCCGCGCCGAGCTGGGCGAGATGGCCGGGCTCGATCGCGCGCATCCCCGGACGCAGGATGATCAGCGCCCCGATCAGCGCGACGACCACCGCCGTCACGCGCCGCCAAGCCAGCCCCTCGCCTAAAAGAAGCGCGCCGCCCACCGTCACCACAATTGGGTTGAGGTAGTTGATCGCGGTGACGTCGGCGATCGGGATATTGCTCATCGCGAAGAACCACAGCCCCACCGCCACCGCATGCAGCGCCCCGCGCAGCCCGAATAGCGCCCAGACCTGAGGCGGGAAGTTCTGGCGCAGGATGCGGGTTAGCGCGGGGGCGAAGAAGATCAGCCCCCACATGAAGCGCACGAAGGCCGATTGCGCGGCAGGCACCTGATCGCCCAGCCAGTGGACGATGATGTTCACCATCACGAAACAGGCCGTGGTGGCGAGCATCCACAGGATGCCGATCAGCGGTTTGTTGGGTTTGTCTTGCGCGGTCATGACCCCTCTTGGACGCTGGTTCGGCACCGCGCGCAAGGGGCGGTTTTGTGTCGGTTATAATCCGCCCGCCGCGAGCTTCCAGGCGATCGAGCCCATCAGCACCGCGATCAGCGCATCGAGCACGCGCCATGCGCTCTCCTTGGCAAAGAGCGGCGCCAGAAGTCGCGCGCCATAGGCCAGTGCGAAGAAGAACACGAAGGAGGCCACGATCGCGCCCGAGGCGAAGCTGACCCGCGCGCCCGCGAACTGCGCCGAGACCGCGCCCAAGAGCACCACCGTATCAAGCCAGACATGCGGGTTCGCCCAAGTGAAAGCGGCCACCGTCACGAGCACGGCGCGCAGGGACGGTGCGCTGCCTGCGCTCGGGTCGAGATGCTCGCCGCCCCGGATCGCCGCCAAAGCGGAGCGGAGCGCATACCAGCTGAGAAAAGCGACACCGCCCCAGCGCAGCGTCTCCGGCAGCCATGGCAGCGCCGTGGAAGCGGCAGCGAAGCCCGACACGCCAAGCGCGATCAGCACCGCATCGGAGAGCGCGCAGAACAGCGCCACCGCGAAGACATGCTCGCGCCGCAGCCCCTGACGCAGCACGAAGGCGTTTTGCGCGCCGATCGCCACGATCAGCCCGAGCCCCAGTTTCAGCCCCGCCCAGAATGCCACCAATTCCATCCGCCTCACCCCCAGTCTGCTCAGAGACGCTTCTCAGTGCCGGGGCGTGCGTATAAGTTCAACTTAATTAAACTAACTCTGTATAAGTAAAACTTATGTTCGACTATGCCGCGCTGGATGCGCTCGCCACCGTGATCGAGACCGGAAGCTTCGAGGCCGCCAGCGCGCGGCTCGGGGTGTCGCAATCGGCCGTCTCGCAACGGGTCCGTCAATTGGAGGAACGCATGGGGGCGGTTCTGGTGATCCGCGCCACGCCCTGCCGCGCGACCGAGGACGGGGCGCGGCTGATCGCCCATCTGCGGGAAGTGGCGCTTCTGGAAACCGAGATTGCGCCTTCCGAAACCCCGCCGGTTCTGCGCATCGCGGTGAATGCGGACAGCCTCGCGACTTGGGTGCTGCCCGCACTGGCCGAGGTCGTGGGCGTGCGGTTCGATCTGGTGATCGACGATCAGGACCATTCGGCGGGGCTGCTGCGCCGCGGTGAGGTCGCGGGCGCGATCACCGCCGATGAGGGGCCGATTGCGGGCTGCGACAGCGTGAGCCTCGGGCGGCTGCGCTATATCGCGACGGCGAGCCCGGACTTCGTCGCGCGCTATTTCCCGAACCGGATCGACCGGCACTCCTTGCGCGCGGCCCCTGCCCTGCAGTTCAACGCCAAGGATCGGCTGCAGGACCGCTGGGCCTCGATGATCGCGGGCATGCCGATGGGGCTGCGGGCGCATCGTATCGGCTCGACCGAAGGCTTCGTGGAGGCCTGTCTGCGCGGCATGGGCTGGGGGCTGAACCCCGAGGCGCTGGTGCGCGCGCATCTGGAAAGCGGCGCGCTGGAACGGCTGGGCCCGGCGCCGATCGACGTGCCGCTCTACTGGCAGAGCGCGCGGAGGTTGAAAGCCCCGCTCGCGCCGCTGACCAAAGCGCTGCGGCAGGCGGCGAAAGCGGTGTTGTTGTAAGGGGCCGGGAAGGGGCTGATCCGGCAGTCTGAGCGCACGCGTTGCCCGCGGCCTGCGCGGCGCACATAGTGACGCATGTCCCGTAGGCCCGTCAGGAGGAGAGACGCCCATGGAGCTACCCGATTTCATTAAGGCCTTCCCCGCCCTCGATCTGCCGTTTCCCGAAGATCAGGTGCGCAGCCACGCGATCCGCACGGAGGCGGGGCTGGTGGTGTTCCTGCACTTCCTCACCGATTTCGACCTGCCGCCCCATGCGCATAAGGCTCAGTGGGGCACGGTGATCGAAGGCGAGGCGGAACTGACCATCGCAGGCGAGACCAGGGTCTATCGCCCCGGTGACAGCTACGACATCCCCGCCGGCGCAGAACATTCGGCGCGGCTCAAGGCGGGGACGAAGGTGATCGACGCCTTCGAGGAGGCCGATCGCTATCCGCTGAAGCCCTGAGGAAAGGCGCTCAGACCCGGATCACCGAGACGCTCTGGTTGATCAGCATCGCGGGGGCCTGCGATTCCATGAAGGCCACGTCATAGGCATCGCGCCCCACCGCGACCAGCGCCATGTTCTCGGCCCCGCACATGCCGGTCGCATCGACCATATGCCATGCGCCATCGAGCCAGACCTCGGCCACGGCGTGGAAATCCTGCGGCCACACATCCGGCCCGTAGGAGGACGCCATGCGCGCCGGGATCTGCGCCGCGCGCACCATAGCACAGAACAGATGCGCGTAGTCGCGGCACACCCCTGCCCGGCCCGCGAAGGTCTCGAGCACATTGGTGTCGCTGTCCGACGCGCCGGGCACGTATGAAAGGTTCTTCTCGATCCAGTCTCGGATCGCGGCCACTTTCGCCCCGCCCTGCAGATCGCCGAAACGCTTGCTCACGAAGGAGACGAATTTGTCCGACTGCACATAGCGCGAGGGCCGGATATAGGGCGCGGCCTCGGCGGGCAGCTCGTGGAGCTGTGCCGCCCGCATCTGGGTGAGGTCGATCGCCGGACGCGTGATGTCGATCAGCGCCTGATAATGCAGCGTCATCTGCGTGCCGACCTGCGCCCAGATCCGCTCGCCCACGCCGCAATCGCCCGCGATCCGGCCCACGCTCGCATCGCCGAGGTTCATCGACGCGTTGACGATCTCCTGCCCCGGAGCCTGCGCCGCTTCGAGCACCAGCGCGACCGTATTCGGCTGCGGGAACTGGTATTGCATCTGCACGTCGACGGAAATGCGCATGGCGGCTCCTTCTCTCGGGATTCAGGTGGTGTCACTGGGATGGAGCGCGCCGCGTAACAGAGACACGTCGGTGGGGAAAGGGGGGCGCCGAGGGTTTGGTTCCCTATCGCGCGCCGGAAAGCCGAACCCGCTGGACCGGGCTGGTCGTGCGCCTCGAGACCGTCCATGATACAGGTGCGAAAACGCCCCGGGACTGAAAGGTGAGTAATGGCTCCCAATGATAACTACAGACCGGCTTGCCTGCTCGTCTTTTCCACCCAGAGGACCGGCAGCTCGCTGCTTTGCGACTATCTGCAACGCGCGGGTTTGGGAAAAGCGGGCGAATTTTTCCTGCTTTTGATGCGCAGCAAACCCCGCAATGAGATCACGCCTGCGGATTTCTTCGCCGCGGCTGAAATGGGGCGTGGCGAAAACGGGACCTCGGCGATCAACGTGATGTCGAACCAGCTTGCTCCGATCGCGGAAGCCTTTTTCGGCAAACCGGCCTATGAGGCTCTGGAGCCGGTGGCGGCTCACGCACAGTTCATCGACGCCTATGCAAAAATCTTCGGATCGAGCGCCTATCTGCGCATCTCTCGCAGCGACCGCGTAGCGCAGGCGGTCTCGCGTCTCGTGCATCGAAAGAGCGGCGTCGCCCATGTGAAAGCCGGAGAGGCGCAACGCACGCCGAACCACAAATCCGGCAGCGGCGATCCGGTCGACGAGATCACCGGGGCGGACCTTGCCCACGAAATCTTTCGGATCGATCAGGGCGAAGCCCATCTCGATGCGGTTCTTGCGCAACTCGACCAGGCCGTTTGCGACGTCACCTATGAAGACCTGACCGAAGACCCGGAGCGGCAGTTTCAGGCCATCTGGCATTTTTTCGGTTGGGGTGATTTCGACATACCCCTGCGCACGGACCACACGAAGGTGACCAAGACCGCGGATCTCACCGTTCTGCGGACGAAACTTGCCGCCTATCTGGGGGCCGATCCGGAGAGCAGCGATGCGGACCTGCTCGCGCTGTGCCGGGCCCGCAATGCGCAGGAAGGTCACGGCACCCGCAGCGCGAAACGAACTGGCGGCCTGAGCAGGCTCCTGCGACGCGGCGCACGCTCGCGCGCATGAAAAAAGGCGCCACGAGGGCGCCTTCTCAAGCTCTGGAAGCAAACGCAGACTTACGCGTCGATCTTGACGAGTTCCACGTCGAAGGTCAGCGCCTTGCCGGCGAGCGGGTGGTTCGCGTCGAGGACGAGTTCTTTCTCGTTCGCCTCGGCGACGGTCACGTTCACGGTCTGACCGTCCTGGGTCTGAACCTGAAGCTGGGTGCCCGGCTCGGTCGGGATGTCGTCGGGGATGTTCGCGCGGTCGACCGACTGCATGCGCTCGGGGTGATGCTCGCCATAGGCCTCTGCGGGCTCGACGCGCACGGTGCGCTTTTCGCCCTCTTCCATGCCGGTCACGCCCTTGTCGAGGCCGGGGATGATCTGGCCCGAACCGAGCGTGAAGGACAGCGGGTCGCGGCCTTCCGAGCTATCGAAGACGGAGCCGTCGTCCAGCTTGCCGGTGTAATGAAGATGCAGGGTGTCGCCAGCCTTTGCCTGGGTCATGGTGATATCCTTTCGCGGGGAGATGAATTTGCCGAGGCCACGGGGTTACGCGGGTGCTCGGAGCGTCACGCGACAAACTGGGGGTTCTGACCCGGAATGTAAACCGGGGGGCCGGAATTCGGGTGGTTTGAGGCCGTTTGAGACGCAAAAAGCGCCCCGGAGGCCCAAACGACGCGAAGTTACATGCTTTCACTGTTGGCCATCTCTTAAGCACGATAAGCTCGCCATGCTTACCCTAATAAAGATTTCGGCAGAAACATTGATTTGGAATTAGAGAGCATGAATAAACCAGTCCACATCAACCGGAATGAAGTTCTCCGGCAGATGCGCCCACTCCAGAAGATTGCTGGCGAACTTTTCATTCGCGACGCTCGCGAGGGAAATCTGCCGCTAACCGTTAGCGAAGCAAAACAACGGTATCGCTCCGAGCTTGGTGAGGGCTTCAATTTTGACACCGGAGAGGATTGGGCGGACGACATCCGAGACGCGTCGATATTTTGCCTTATCAAATACGGTTTCCACAAAGCGAAAGCGGTAAAGTTATCTAGCAACTTCGAAGATCTCTCCGAGTGGTCCTCCGAGGTAAATCTGATCGAGTTCGGAGCAAGGCTGGAATACGAATTCGAAAGCAACCTCCGTCAGTGTCAAATCTTTGAAGAGATGGTCGCGACCTGCAGCGTTCATGGGACTGGAGGAGAAGCAGTTTACACTTATTCGGATAGCCTCCTGGACAGTCTTGGCCACCCCTGCACGAAAATTGGCAGACACTTGAGCAGTAGCATCGGCTCCGTGGCTGCCCGAGTGGTCGCACAGTATGGGACAGGAAGCCCGGGCAAACCTGTGCTCCGGGACATCTTCAGGACAGACGACGCTGTCAAACTTGAGACGGACCTTCATCGCGCGTTTCGTGGACAGAAAATCTCGGGATCATTTGGCACCGAGTGGTTCGAAGTTGAGCACTCCGCTGTCCTGACACGCTATAGCACCATTGTGGGCACCGAATAGAAAAGCGCCCCGAAGGACGCTTTTGACGATTTTCGGTGCATATCGCCTTACAGCTGCGCTGCGACCTCTTCGGGCACGTCGAAATTGGCGGTGACGGATTGCACGTCGTCATCGTCTTCGAGCGTGTCGATCAGCTTCATCAGCTTCTGCGCGGTTTCCAGATCGACCTCGGTGCGGTTCTGGGGCTTCCAGATCAGCTTGGCTTCCTCGGCCTCGCCCAGTTCCTTCTCGAGCGCGTCGGAGACATCCGAGAGGTCTTCCATCGTGCAATAGATCCAATGGCCTTCGTCGTCGCTCTCGACGTCTTCAGCGCCAGCCTCGATCGCGGCCATCAGCACGGTCTCGGCATCGCCCACGGAGGCGGGATAGATGATCTCGCCCATCCGGTCGAACATGAAGGACACCGAGCCGGTGGTGCCCAGATTGCCGCCGTTCTTTGTGAAGGTGGAGCGCACGTTCGACGCGGTGCGGTTGAGGTTGTCGGTCATCGCCTCGACGATCACCGCGATGCCCTCGGGGCCGTAGCCCTCGTAGCGGATCTCGGTATAGTCATCGCCGTCTCCCGCCTGCGATTTCTTGATCGCGCGGTCGATCACGTCTTTCGGCATCGACTGGGACTTGGCCGCTTTCACGGCGAGGCGCAGGCGCGGGTTCTTCTCGGGATCGGGGTCGCCCATCTTGGCGGCGACCGTGATCTCCTTCGAGAGCTTGGAAAACATCTTCGAGCGCGCCGCATCCTGCTTGCCCTTGCGGTGCTGGATGTTGGCCCATTTTGAGTGGCCTGCCATGGGTATCTCCGTTCGGAATAGTCGCGAAATCGACCCCGTATAGTGCGCAACGGGGGGATGATTCAAGATAGATGGGTTGCGGGCGGTGCCGGGCGCCCGCCATTGCCGATCAATGCGGCAGCTTGAGGACCCCGTCGGGCTGGCTGCGCGAGGGGATCGGCTCGGGCGTCTTGAAGCTCCAGCGGCGGCCTTGCGCGTCCTTCAGCGTGACCTCGGCATAGGGCTGGAAAATGTTGCCGACCGCGACGCCGCCGAGATAGCTCGGCTCGAACCGGGTCACCTGATAGCGCATCGGATGCGGGCACCCGGCCAGATCGCCGGTATACTGGCCCGAGATATTCGCGCGGCAGACCGTGCCGTCGATGAAGGAGACACGCATCACGGTGCCCTGAAAGGTCACCCGGTCGGGCCAGGAGGGTGCGCGGGTGCCCTGCCCCGGCACACAGGCGGCGAGCGCGAGCGGTGCGAGAAGCGACAGGGCGGCGAGACGGGCGGCAAAGCGCATGGGGGAACCTCCTCAGAAGGGCCAGATCAGCGGGATCAGCAGGCAGGCGGTCAACCCGGTCACGATATCCATCGGGATGCCGACGCGCAGGAAATCGGTGAACTTATAGCCACCGGGGCCATAGATCATCATGTGAGTCTGATACCCGATCGGGGTCGCGAAGGCCACCGAGGCCGAGAACATCACCGCCACCGCGAAGGGCCGCGGATCGAGTCCGAGGGCAGCAGCCAGCGAGATCGCGATCGGGGTGTAGATCACCGCCACCGCGTTGTTCGACAGCAATTCGGTCATGACGAGACCGAGGAAATAGACCACGATCAGCGCGAGCTGCGGCGGCAGCATCTTCAGGAAGGGCGCCACGCCCGAGACGATCAACTGGACCGCGCCGGAATGCTCCAGCCCCGCGCCGACCACGAGCATCGCGAAGATCAGCGCAAGCAGGCGGCCCTCGATGAAGGTAAAGGCCTCGTCGGTATCGATACAGCGGGTCACGAGGATGCCCGCCACCGCCACCATCGCAAGCGCGAGGATCGGGGCCACGCCAAGGGCTGCGAAGATCACCACCGCGCCGAGCGCGCCCATGGCAAGCGGCAGATGCGAGCGGCGATAGGCGCGCGCCTGCGGTTTGGACACGTCCACGAGATCCATGTCAGAGGCTAGACGCGCGATATCCTCGGGCGCGCCTTCGAGCAGCAGCGTATCGCCCACCACCACGATCAGATCGTCGAGCTGGCGGCCGATATTCTGGTTCCGGCGATGCGCGGCCAGCGTATAGACGCCGTAGCGACGGCGCAGACGCATGTCGCCCAGACGCTGCCCGATCATCCGGCAGCCGGGCGAGATCAGCACTTCCACCGTCTCGGTCTGCACCGAGGACAGCTTGTCGACCATGCGCAGGTCGCGGTTCTTCTGCATCCCCAGAAGCTCTTCCATCTCGGAGCGCAGCACGACCCGGTCGCCGGCCATCAGCTCTACCGATGCCAAATCCCGGCGCAGCGACGCATCGCCGCGCAAGACGTCGATCACCCGCACGCCCTCGCGCTTGAACGTGTCGGTCTCGAGCACCGACTCGCCGATCAGCCCGCTTTCCTCCGGGATCGCGACCTCGGTGAAATATTTCATCTTCGGACGGTCGCCGAGCATGAAGGAGAGCGATTGCCGCTCGGGGATAAGTTTCGGCGCGAAGATCGCAAGGAACGTCCCGCCGACCAGACAGATCGCGAAGCCCAGAGGCGCGATCTCGAAAATGGTGAAGGGCTCCATCCCCCGCCCCCGGACGACGCCATCGACGAGAATGTTGGTCGAGGTGCCGATCAGGGTGATCATGCCGCCCATCACGGTGACGTAGCTCAGCGGCATCAGCAGCCGCGACGGCGAGAGGTTCAGCTTGCGCGCGACCTGAATGAAGACCGGGATCATCACTGCGACGACCGGCGTGTTGTTCATCACGGCGCTTGCGAACATCGTGACCCCGAACATCAGCAGCACGGTCAGCTTCGGGTTCTGGTCGATCCGCGATTCCGCATAGCGCGTCATCGCGTCGAGCGCGCCGGTCCGCACCAGCGCGCCGACGATCAGGAACATGAAGGCGATGGTCCAGGGCGCCGGGTTCGACAGAATCGCGGCGGCGTTCTCGTAAGGCACGAATCCGAAGATCAGCATCAGGGCCGCGCCCGCCATGGCGGTGACCTCCGGCGGCCATGTCTCGCGGACGAACATGACGAACATCCACCCCACGACGAGAAGGGCCGCGATGGCGGTCTCGGTGCCGGTGAAGGGCAGTTGGATCATGTCAGGCTCTCGCGTAAGCGCATCGGGCCGATACTATCGACACGTGTTGCACGAGCAAGCGCGCTCTGCCCGCGGCAGAGGAAATTTCCACGTAACGGCATGAGGTTCGGGCAACTCGGGACGCGAACGACGCTCAGATTGGCACCGATTGTGCGAGCCTGCCGCCGGTGCGCACCGCTTCGCAGCGGGTGGCGCGCCCGGTCTTGTCGTCGGTCTCGACATAAAAGCCGCAGAGCGTCACCGGACCGCGGGCGGGCGAGAAGCGTTCCTTCGACATGCCGGTCACGAAACGGCGCATCGGTTCGGCCTTCGCCATGCCGATGACGGAATCGTAATCGCCGCACATCCCCGCATCGGAGAGGTAAGCCGTCCCCTTCTCGAGAATCTGCGCATCGCCGGTGGGCACGTGGGTGTGGGTACCCACGACGACGCTCGCACGCCCGTCGCACCAATGGCCCATCGCCATCTTCTCCGACGTCGCCTCGCAATGGACATCCACCAGGGCTGCCTGCACCGCCCCGCCCAGCGGGTAGCGTTTGAGTTCGGCCTCGATGGCCGAGAAGGGATCGTCGAAGGCGCGTTTCATGAACACGTTGCCCAGAACCTGCGCCACCAGCACCTTGCGCCCGCGCCGGTCCTGAAACACCCGCGCGCCCTTGCCCGGCGCTTCCTTGGCATAGTTCACGGGACGGATGATGCGCGGCTCGCTCTCGATGAAGCGCAGCATGTCCTTCTGATCGAAGGCGTGATCGCCCAGCGTCACCACATCCGCGCCCGCATCCAGCAGAAGCTTCGCGTGATCGCCGGTCAGCCCCATGCCGCCCGAGGCGTTCTCGCCATTGACCACGACGAAATCGAGGCGCCACTCCTCGCGAAGTTTCGGCAGGGTTTCGGTGATCGCGGCGCGGCCCGCGCGGCCCATCACATCGCCAAGAAAGAGTATCTTCATGGCTCGATTAGATAGAACGCGGCGCTGGGGAGAGCAATGGGCGGCGCGCATCGGCTGCATGATGATGATGACGATTTCTCATGCAGGCGCGTCGGTTGCGGGCTTTGCTCTGCCCGGCTTGGGCCCTAGAACGGGGGCAAGGAAAACGGGAGCGCGATATGGCCGACGACGTGCAGGTGATCTTTACCCCCTCTGGAAAGCGCGGGCGCGTGGCGCGTGGCACAAGGGTGCTCGCAGCGGCGCGCAAGCTGGGGGTCGACCTCGATTCCGTCTGCGGCGGGCGCGGCGTGTGCTCGAAATGCCAATGCACGCCCTCCTTCGGGGATTTCCCGAAACTCGGCCTGCATGTGGACCCGGACGCGGTCAGCCCGCTCAATGCGGTCGAGGAACGCTATGACCGGATTCGCGGGTTGAAACCGGGGCGGCGTCTGGGCTGCCAGACCGAGATCCTCGACGACGTCGTGATCGATGTCCCGCCCGAAAGTCAGGTCCACAAACAGGTCGTGCGCAAGGCGGCCTCAGAGCGCGTGATGGAGATGGATCCGGCGACGCGGCCTGTCTATGTCGAAGTCGCCGAACCGGATATGCACCGCCCCGAGGGCGACCTGCAGCGGCTTTCGCAGGCACTGGAAAAGCAGTGGCAGATCAAGGGTGTGCGCGCCGATCTTGATGTGCTTCGGATGCTGCAGCCCGCGCTGCGCAAGGCCGAGTGGAAGGTCACGGTCGCGATCCACGATGCGGGCGACGGGCCGCGCGTGACCGGCATCTTCCCCGGCGTGCGCGAGGTGCCGCTCTACGGGCTCGCGATCGACCTTGGCTCGACCACGATCGCGGGGCATCTGGTCGCGCTCGATGACGGGCGGGTGCTGGCGAGCGCGGGCGTGATGAACCCGCAGATCCGCTTCGGCGAAGACCTGATGAGCCGGGTCTCCTACGTGATGATGAATCCCGGCGGCGATCAGGAAATGACCAATGCCGTGCGCGATGCGATGGGCGATCTGGCGCGCCAACTGGCGGAAGAGGCGAAAGTCGAGACGGGTGAGATCGTCGAGGCGGTCGTGGTCTGCAACCCGGTCATGCACCACCTGCTGCTGGGCATCGATCCGGTGGAGTTGGGTCAGGCGCCCTTCGCGCTGGCGACCTCGGAGAGCCTTGAATTCGCCGCGCGCGAGATCGGCATCGAGGCCAGCGCTGGGGCGCGCGCCTATATCCTGCCGCTGATCGCGGGCCATGTCGGCGCGGATGCGGCGGCGGTGGCGCTGTCGGAGGCTCCGCAGAAGCGCGACGACCTGTCGCTGATCGTCGATGTCGGCACCAACGCCGAGATACTTCTTGGGAACAAACAACGGGTTCTGGCCTGTTCTTCACCCACCGGCCCCGCCTTCGAGGGCGCGCAGATTTCCAGTGGCCAGCGTGCAGCCCCCGGGGCCATCGAGCGCATCGAGATCGACCCCGAGACCAAGGAGCCGCGCTTCAAGATCATCGGCAACGATCACTGGTCGACCGATCCCGAATTTGGCACGCCGCGGATCACCGGCATCTGTGGCTCGGGCATCATCGAGGCCGTGGCCGAGATGCGGATGGCCGGGATCGTGGACACGTCGGGGCTGATCGGCTCGGCCGAGCAGGTCGGTACGCCGCGCTGCGAGCCGAACGGGCGCACCCATGAATACGTGATCTATGACGGCGGCGAGGAAGGCCCGCGCATCACTGTCACCCAAGGCGACATCCGTGCGATCCAACTGGCGAAATCCGCGCTCTATGCGGGCGCGCGCCTCTTGATGGACGAGATGGGCGTGGACACGGTCGACCGCGTGGTGCTGGCCGGTGCGTTCGGCGCGCATATCTCGCCCAAGCACGCGATGGTGCTGGGTATGATCCCGGATGCGCCGCTGGGTCACGTCACCTCGGCGGGCAACGCAGCAGGCACCGGGGCGCATATGGCGCTGTGCTCGGTGAAGGCGCGGCGCGAGATCGAGGCGCAGGTGCATCAGATCACCAAGGTCGAGACCGCGATCGAGCCGCGCTTCCAGGAGCATTTCGTCGCCGCGAACGCGCTGCCCCACGCCACGGCCCCCTTCCCCGAGCTGCGCAAGATCGCGCCGCTTCCGGAGGTCAGCTTCAACACCGGTGGGTCGGGCGAAGATGGCGGGCGCAGGCGTCGCCGGCGCGGCTGAGGCGGGCCTTCGGGCCTCTCCTCGGGGCGCTGCGAGACCACCGATTTCAGGCCGGATCAGACTGCACACGGTTTCGTGATGAGACATAAGTGATCGGCGCGCCCCCAGCGCGCCGTAACCCTTGTGCTTTGGCGGGGACAACCGTCGTTTAACAGGGAGGAAAATCCTTATGTCTATGAAATTCCGTGCATTCGCCGCATCGCTCACCGCAGCTGCAACGCTGGGCCTCGCCCTGCCCGCGCTGGCAAACCCGATGGTCGGTGGCGCGAAAATGTATGAGAGCAAGCCGATCGCGGCGAACGCTTCGGCCGCTCCGAACCTCACCACGCTGGTCGCCGCGGTGAAAGCGGCGGGCCTCGTCGACACGCTGGCAGGCCCCGGCCCGTTCACCGTCTTCGCGCCGACCAACGCGGCCTTCGACAAGCTGCCCGCGGGCACCGTCGACACGCTGGTGAAGCCGGAAAACAAGGAGATGCTGACGCATATCCTGACCTGCCACGTCGCCAAGGGCGTGATCACCGCCGAGAACATCATGGCGACCGTTCAGAAGGGCAACGGCATGGCCACGATCAAGACGCTCGGCGGCTGTGATCTGACCGCGATGGTCAAGGACGGCATGGTGATGCTGAAGGACCCGAAAGGCGATGTCGCGACGGTTCAGACCGCCGATGTGAAGCAGCAGAACGGCATGGTCCACGTGATCGACACCGTGCTTCAGCCGAAGATGTAAATCGACCCCGCGCCTCGTCTCCCTTTTTTCGCGCGGCGCCTGGCGTCCGGTGAGGTCCTTCTCGCCGGGCGCTTTTTTGTGAGCGCACCCGAGGACGCGCGCGATCCCTCTTGACCGTGGCTTTCGGCTGGAATACCTCTGCGCTCGCACCATGCGGGTATGATGTAATGGTAGCCTGTCAGCTTCCCAAGCTGAACGCGCGGGTTCGATTCCCGCTACCCGCTCCAAGCTCCCATGACGGCAAGGCATTGTTTTAAAAGAAACAATCCAACCTCATAGCGGAGAAAAGCTTTTGGCTGATTTGCTGACGGAGAAGCCAAAGCGGGACATAAATCGACGGAAACTCCCGGAGAGTCCCGAAGAAACTCCCGAAGCAGATGGAACCGATCATTGGTGCAGTTCTCTTTTACAGTCCGATACTTGAGACGTAACGCTCCGTAACGCCCGCCACAGACTGCATGCCTATCAATCTCCGCGACTACCGGCGACGATTTGACGATCTCTGGAAGGGAAAGCTCCAGCATGCCTAGATCAAGAAGCCCTGATTGATTGTTTTACGCACAAGCATGAGACTTCTTGGAAGGATCACAGAAAATGACCGGTTTCACCGCACACATGGGTTGATCCAACTTTTCGAACCGGCATTTCAATCGGAAAGGAACTGGCGATGGTCTCAAGACGGAACACTCACTTTCAATCGCACGCGCGAACAGGCGTTCCCCTCGTTGAGAACCAAAACGAGTGCTTTCTGATTGCCTAACGCTGGTGAGCACGTAGCGAAAGAGCGCCGAATGTGGAGTTGGCGTCTCAAGCGGGTGTCTTGTGCGAGCTTTGGTGTTGTAGGATAGTCGGTGTAACATGCTCAAACCATTCTCCTTTCGAGATGATCCGGAGGTTCCACGATTCGCCGACGGGGCGCCGCTGGCGGTGATGGATGCCGACTGCGCAATCTGCAGCTGGGGGGCTCGCATGATCCACCGCCTCGACCGAAGTGGGACGGTGCGCATCTGTCCGATCCAGACGCCGCTTGGAGCCGCCTTGCTGAAGCACTATGGGCTTGAGCCGACCGATCCTTCCAGCTGGTTGTTCATCGACAAGGGCATTGCGCATCAGGATTTCGAAGCGGTGGTCTACGCCGCGCGACGGTTCGGAGGGTGGGGACGTTTGGCCACGGTTTTGCTGATCCTGCCGAGACCGATGCGGGACTGGCTCTACCAGCGTCTCGCGCGCAATAGATACGCGATTTTTGGACGGGCGGACATGTGCGCGATCCCAGACCCTTCGTTTCAAAGGCGTTTGCTCCGTTGAAGATTTTGGTGCTGGGAGGTTGCGGCGTTTTCGGCGCAAGGCTCGTGAAGCTCTTGATTGTCGACGGGCATGAAGTCTGCATCGCCGGACGGAACCTCGAAGAAGCCCGATCCTGTGCAAAGGAACTGGGTTGCCGGGCGATCAGAATGGATCGGGCGGGCAATCTCGACGCCTTAGTGGGGCACGAAGTCGTCGTTGATGCCGCGGGGCCTTTCCACGCCTACGGGGACGATCCTTATCGCCTCGCGCGCGCCGCAATCGCGGCGGGTATCCACTACCTCGATCTGTCAGACAACGCGGATTTCTGCGAGGGCATATCGGCCTTCGACGCCGAGGCGCGGGATGCCGGTGTCTGCGTGCTCTCGGGCCTCTCTTCTGTTCCGGCCCTGTCCTCCGCCGCCGTGCGCGCCCTCTCCGGCGAAGACGTGCCAGCGGTGATCGACACCGCAATCCTGCCCGGAAACCGCGCGCCCCGGGGGCTCTCGGTCATGCAGTCGATCCTGTGCCAAGCGGGACGCCCGATGCTGGTCTGGAACGGTAACCGCTGGGATAGAACTTTCGGATGGTCGAAGCCAGCGCGATACACCCTTCCAGGTGGATTGGTCCGGCAGGGTTGGCAGATCGAGGTTCCGGACCAGCGCCTCTTTCCGACACATTTCGGTGCAGAGACGGTCCTCTTCCGGGCAGGGTTGGAGCTGGCCCCCATGCGTTACGGCCTTGCGCTTTTCGCCGGCGTGCGGCGGGTCGTGCCATTTCCGGTGACCCGCCCGGTTGTCCGCGTGTTCAAGGTTCTGGCGGATCTCCTGGCCCCCTTCGGCAGCGGCCGCGGCGGGATGTCCGTCGCGGTCACCACGCGCCACGAACGCCGAAACTGGAGCCTTCTGGCTGAGGATGGCGACGGTCCTTTTATTCCGGCGGTAGCCGCTCGTGCCTTGCTGCGCCGCGCCAATCTGCCGGTCGGCGCTGGCCCGGCGATCGAGGTGATCACGTTGGAGGAGGCCGAGGCCGCGATGGCGGACCTGCGTGTGGTCACCGAGCGTAGCGTCGCGCCAATCTCGCCCGCCTTCCCGCGGGTGTTGGGGGAGGCTTTCCACGCGCTGCCAGATGCGATCAAGGAAACCCACCTGACGCGCGGCACCTCACGATGGGTTGGACGATTTGAGGTCGAGCGGGGGATCGGTGCCTGGTCCCGTTTGCTCTGTGCGATTTTCCGATTTCCTCCCGGGTCTCCGGGCATCGAAGTGGCGGTGACCAAGGCCGTCACCTCACGCGGAGAGACCTGGCTTCGCCGCTTCGGCAGGAACACGTTCCGCTCTAACCTCTCCGCAGGCCCCGAAGGCATGCGCGAGAGTTTCGGCCCGTTCACCTTCGCGATCGGCCTGAAGGTTCAGGAGGGCGAGCTTCACTACCCGGTCACGTCCGGACGTATGGGACCAATACCCCTGCCGCACTGGATGCTGCCGGCGTCCGTCGCGCGAGAGTTTGTTGCTGACGGCAGGTTCCATTTCGACGTCGCGATACTGGCACCGATGACGAAAGGGTTGTTGGTTCGATACCGGGGGTTCCTGTCCGCCGAGCGACCCGACGATCCGAAACGCCCAGAGTCTCACTGATGGTGACGACGACAGGTCTTGCTCCTGGCCCGTCGATGTCCGCTTTCGGGCGGGCACCTCCAGAAAAATAGGGAAGCGGCCAGATCCTTCCATAAGTCAGGGTGAGCAAGTGTCATCCAGAGTGTGATGCTGGATTTTCACCATCCGAAGCCAACGCTCCAACGATTCCGGACGTGCAAGCGGAGGTCAATCCAACGTGTGATTGCGAGCTTCATTCTAGCAGAACCATCCCCATTCACCGAGCCGGATCCAAGGCCCTCCACTGCAAAATATGCTCCGCCCGCATGCGTGCGAGTTGTGCCTCGATGGGCCTGTATCTATTGAACTCGTCTTTGCGCGAAGCCCATAGCCGAGCCGCACGGGTGAGTGTCTCGATGATTTCCGATCGCGCTACTTGGTAACTCTCGACCTCACCAGTTTCCCACCGCCTCCAGAGATCTCCTCGCACCGCTTCCTTGACCCAGCCGCGGCCTTCAATCTCACCCATTAGCACTCGGTATATCTCCCCGAGCGCGCCAGGTTCGCTCATCAGCGGGTAGGACGTGCACCATGGCGCAAGGGGCTGATAGATTACCGCCTGGACATAAGAGACGGGGACGTTGAAACCACCTTGATGCAAACCGCCCCAGTGAATATGAGGCACGTAAATTGAGCGCCAGCGGCGCCGCTCTTCCTCGAGCCAGACCTCCGCATTATGGCTGGGCGGTTCGACGGGCTCATGCGCAGCTTGACGCCAGGCGGCATTCGTGCGCGCGATGCGTCGCGCATCATTCATCTTCTCCTCTCGGAAGTCAGCCTGTGCTTCAGCCGCCTTGCGATGGAAAAGCCACGCGCGCGGCGCCGATTTCAGCACATGATCCGTGAGCTCCTCCCGCGTCAGCGAACGCCTGATCTTTGAGAGATCAATCTCGAGCGCGGACTCGCCGCGCTCGACGAAACGCTGGAGCTTTTCCGCACCAACCGCATGGGTCACGCGGATCTCCACGAGCAGTCGGTTTTCCAGGGGGGCCGTCGGCGAATGGCTTATCTTAGTGCAGATGAGATCAGGCTGAATATTTCCTTCCCGGACTTCTAGGTCGACCCGATCGAACAGAACCCGCCGCGCTGGGGACACCTCCTTTTTCCAATCCCTCGCGCTCACATTGCAAGCAACCTGAAGCGGCGGAAGGTGAAGCGCACCCCCTTCGCTGATTATCTCCTTGGCCATCCTGTGAAGCGCAGTCTCCCCAGCGCTCGAGCAATCGGCGCCTGTGCGATGGCGAAAATGATGAACTCGAATTCGACCACGCACCGGTGTGAGCGCACCGCCACAATCGAGGCAGATCAATTTCCCATGTGTCTCGCCCAACTTGGAGATATGGATAAGTCCTTCGTCATCTTCCTGCGCGAAGAGTGTTCTCGCGGAGCCGGTGCCGAAGACAAAACCCGATCCCGGCCAGTTAAAGCCTGGTTCGTCGCGCGGATGATTTACGTCGACCATGATGTCGCAGGGCCTCCAAGCAGATGGCGCCGAGGGGTGCCGCCAGACTTTTTGATAGACCAAGAAAAGTATGCGCGCATATAAATCGGGCCCAACTATGCACCTCCCTTAGGTTCTTTCGCGTCACGCGCGCGCAAGTCGCTTCCTGAAGATTTATTTCCAGCAAAGAAATCCGGATCGGTCCTGGCGCGTAGCCACCGACATAAGTGACGCGCGGGGCTCAAGCGGAGCGGAGATCGCGCTGCTGAGGTATTTCCCTCGTGCTCATACGAGTTGTCCAGAAACTCTGCCACAATTTTCCAGCTACGTCGCGCAGGCAAGGCATTCCACTCGCGCTTTTCTCTAATGCAGCCCGGCGTTGCCCCTTGCCGACCAGCCTTTTAAAGCATCGCGGCCTTGAAGGCCTGGCGCCCCAGCGGTTCGAAGGGACACTCCTTCAGCGGGTCAGTGTGACATAATCTCTGTGCTCAAAGCATGAAGAACGGGCGACAACATAAGACTGCGGCCAACTAAAACGGCGCATAACGTGGAACGCCGTGCGCAGTTCCTTGAAAATAAAGTGTTGGCCAGCCACGCTTGTCTGGCAACTCCGCCGGTCTACCGTTTTGGCACAGCCCCTGTGCAAGCGAGTTCGCCATGCCCCCTACCGTCCCAAAGCGCAGAGCCTGGTTACGTGTCGGCGCACTTGCTGCAGTCTGGGCCGCCGCGGGAAAGGCGCAGGCCGAAAGCTTCCTCGACCCTGCAGGCCCGGTCGCCGCTGCACAGGTTACGCATCTGCGCATCATTCTGATTATTATGGCCATCGTGGTGATCCCGGTTTTCGCGGCGACCCCGTGGCTGATCAGGCGCTATCGCTACGGGCGTCCGAAGGGCGACTATCGCCCCGACTGGTCTTTCTCGACCCTGTTCGAGTGGCTCGCGTGGGGCGTGCCGGTGATCGTCGTGCTGATCCTCGCAGTCTATCTGTGGGGGCGCACCCATTCCCTCGATCCATACAACCCGGTGCCCGGTGCGGCTGGCAAGCCGCTCGTCGTGGATGTCGTGGGCTATGACTGGAAATGGCTGTTCATCTATCCCGAAGAGGGCGTGGCCAGCGTCGGCGAGCTCGCCTTTCCCGCCTCGCGTCCGCTGGAACTGCACCTGACCTCCGACACGGTGATGCAGAGTTTTCTGATCCCGCGGCTGGGCAGCCAGATTTACGCGATGAAGGGGATGCGCACCAAGCTGAACCTTGCCGCAGATAGCCCCGGCACCTTCGAGGGGCGCAACACGCAATATAACGGCGAGGGGTTCTACACCCAGACCTTCAAGGCACGCGCCATGAGTGACGCGGCCTTCTCGCACTGGGTTTCGAAGGCGAAGGCGAGCGGCCTTCCCTTCGACGGCAAGGCGCGCGACGCGGTTGAGGCAAAAAGCAACAAGGTCGAACTCGCGCGCAAGCTCGACCAGCCCACGGGGCAGCCGATCCTGTTCTCGACCGCGCCCAGCGCGATGTTCGACGAGATCGCCGGCCTGAAGGAGACGGCACAATGAATACGTGGAGCGATGTCTGGGGCTTTCCCTTCGGTCGGCTGACATGGGACGCGCTGCCGGTCATGGATATCTTCAAAGCCGACGGGCGGACCGAATTGCTGTCCGGAATTACCGGGACGGCGGCGGCCGGCATGGCCGTGCTGGGCTTCGTCCTCGTGGTGATCCTGATCACGGTGAAAGGCTGGTGGCGCCCGCTCTGGAGCGAGTGGCTCACGTCGGTCGATCACAAGAAGATCGGCATCATGTATATCGTGTTCTCCTTCGTGATGCTGGCGCGCGCCTTGGCAGAGGCCTTCGTGATGCGCAGCCAACAGGTTGTGGGCCATGATGGTGGCGGGATCGTGATGCCCGAGCATTTCGCGCAGCTCTTCACCACCCATGGCACCATCATGATCTTCTTCATGGCGATGCCCTTCCTGACGGGGATGATCAACTTCGCGATGCCGCTGCAGATCGGCGCGCGCGACGTGGCCTTCCCGGTGCTGAACTCGGTCTCCCTGATGCTGACCATCGCGGGCGGGGTCATCCTGATGGTCTCGCTGGTGCTCGAGCCGTTCTCGACCGGCGGATGGACAGGGTATCCGCCCTATACGGAGCTGTCCTACAATCCCGGCGCGGGGCCTGACTACTGGATCTGGGCGGTGACGCTGTCGTCGGTCGGGTCGACCTTCACGGGGCTGAACTTCGCGGTGACGATCTACAAGAAGCGCTGCCCCGGCATGACGCTGATGCGGATGCCGCTGTTCACCTGGACGTCGCTCTGCACCTCGATCCTGATGATCTTCGCGATGCCGCCGCTAACCATCGCGACCGCGCTCCTCGCGCTCGACCGCTACATGGGCTTTCACTTCTTCACGAACGGCGGCGGCGGCAACATGATGAACTATGCCAACCTGTTCTGGCTGTTCGGCCACCCGGAGGTCTATATCCTTATCCTTCCCGCCTTCGGGATCTGGTCCGAAGTGTTCGCGACCTTCTCGGGCAAGACGCTTTACGGCTACACCGCGCTGGTGATCGCGACGATGGCGATCGCGGTCCTTAGCTTTACCGTCTGGGTCCACCACTTCTTCACGATGGGCCAGAGCGCCAATCTGAACGCCGCCTTCGGCATCGCGACGATGCTGATCGGGGTGCCGACGGGGGTGAAGATCTACGACTGGATGCTGACGATGTATCGCGGGAGGGTGCGGATTTCGGTGCCGATGCTCTACGCCATCGCCTTCCTGTTTCTGTTCACGATCGGCGGGCTGTCGGGCATCCTGCTGGCGAACCCGACGATCGATTACCAGACCCACAACACGCTGTTCCTCGTCGCGCATTTCCATAACATGCTGATCCCCGGCCTGCTCTACGGGATGATCGCGGGCTATACGATGTGGTTTCCCAAGGCTTTCGGGTTCCGGCTCGACGAGAGATGGGGCTACCGCGCCGCGTGGTGCTGGATCATCGGCTTCATGGGCGCGTTCTTCCCGCTCTACGTGCTGGGGCTGATGGGGATGCCGCGCCGGATGTCGGGCTATTTCACCGGCGAGTGGCTGCCATGGACGATCATCGCATTGGGAGGCGCGGCGGTGATCCTTGCCGGCTTCCTGTCGTTGATCGTGCAGCTCTGGGTCTCGGTGCGCGACCGCAAGCGGCTCGCGGTGCCGGTGGGCGATCCGTGGGACGGGCGCTCGCTCGAATGGGGCCTCCCTGCCCCCGCGCCGGAATGGAACTTCCCCGCCCTGCCCCGCGTCGAGGGCCGCGACGCCTTCGCGACGCTGAAAGCCTCGGGCCGTGACCTCGGCCCGCCCGAGGACGGGTTCGAGGATATCTGGCTGCCGAAGAACGCGGCGTTCGGCCCGGTGATCGGTGCGCTCGGAACGGCGCTGGCCTTCACCCTGACATGGCATATGTGGTGGGCGGTTCTGCCGCTCGCGGCGCTGGTGCCGCTGGTGATCATCGCGCAGGGCTTCCGCCGCAATACCGAGAAGCGCATCCCCGCCGAAGAGGTCCGCAAGGAATGGCGCGCCTTCCGCGAGCTGGCCGCCCGCACGCCGCGTGTGCCGCGCAGCTCGGAATACACCCGCGACAACCGCGGCCACGCCATCCCGATGGCACAGGAGGCCGCACGATGAACCAGAAAACCCGCCATCCCGGGCTCAATCTGGGGCCGAAACACCAAAGCGCCGATGACCAAGCCGAAACCGAAGTTTTCGGCTTCTGGGTCTTCATGATGTCCGACGCGATCCTGTTCGGGCTGTTGATGGCGACCTATGTCGTGATGCGGCCCAATACGAACGGCGGCCCCGGCCCGCAGGAGTTGTTCGAGCTGAAGTCGATCTTCATCGAGACGATGCTGCTGCTGACGTCGTCGGTCGCCATCGGATTTTCGCATCTCGCACTCAAACACGAGCCGCGCCCGGTGAAGATGGTGCTGTGGCTGCTGGTCGCGATGGCACTTGCGCTGGGTTTCGTGGGCTTCGAGGTCCACGACTTCCTGAAGATGTTTTCCGAAGGCGGGACACCTCAGCGCAGCGGCTTCCTGTCGGCCTTTTTCGCGCTGGTGCCGCTGCACGGGCTGCACGTCACCTTCTCCTGCCTCTGGGCGGTCGCGATCCTCGGGCAGATGCTCGTTTACGGTCTCGACGACCGGGTGAAGCTGTCGATGGTGCGTCTCGCCGTGCTCTGGCACTTCCTCGACATCGTCTGGATCGGCATTTTCTCCATCGTCTATATCGGGGGGCTGGCATGAGCGCAGCAGACGAGAAACGCCGCGAGGCCCGCAGCTACCTGATCGGCTATGCGCTGGCACTGGCGCTGACCCTGCCGATCTTCGCACTGGTGGCGTGGGACTTGCTGCCGAAAGTGGCGATCTGGTGGGCGACGGGGGTGGCCGCGATCGTTCAGATCGTGGTCCATTTCCGCTTCTTCCTGCATATCCGCCTGAAGGGTCAGAAGCAGGAGGACCTGCATCTGATCCTGTTCACCACGCTGATCCTGCTGCTGATGGGCGGCGGGACGCTGTGGCTGCTTTGGAACCTGCACGCGCGAATGATGTGAGCCGAAGATCCCCTGAAGCCGCCGGCTCGAAGCCCGTCCCGCTAAAAATTCAAGTTGGGCGCGCTATCGACAGCTCCTCCCGCTGCCATGCAGAAGACTGTGTCAATCTTGCAGGGGAGGTCCTTGCAGGACGCGGTTGCAATGAAGGAAAGGAGTTTTCTGCCTTTCGGGAGAGCTCAGGCCCGTCCGAACTCCGTGCAGTCGCGGTCGCTTGCGGCTATTGACCATGAAAAGTTATTTCGCAAACCCGCAATGATCCTCCCAGACAGGGCCCCCGCGTAACACGGACCACCGTCTTAGGTAGGTTATCGAACAAGCCTGTTACACGCACCTTGAAAGATTTCAATGACTTATCCGACGCGTAACGCGGTAACGCCCGTAACGCCGGAAGTAAATATATAGGTGGAGTCTTCTCTGGATCGAAGTGGATGGAGGAACCACTCACTCTCTCTATGTATATTCATCTCATAGAGTGTTACATACATACATAGATAGAGATTTCTGTTTTATTTCAATTGCTTGCGCGCGTAACGCGTCCTGTAACACGCGTAACAGCTGTCACAGCATTGAAATCGTTTACTTTTTTCGGAACCGCCGGTGCCCGATTGGCCCATTTCGGGCTCTCAGGCTGCATTTTGGTCAAGATGGCGAGGGCGGATAACACTAAAAAACCTTCAAGAGCAATGTTTTGCGGGAGACCTTCTGCAATTGATACTACGGGCGCGGCGCGGCCGCCTCCGCTCTCGTCGTTGTCTGTTTCGCAATCTACCCGGTGCTCACGGAGCCTTTTGCAGCTTAGATGCGAGATGACTAGGTCGGTGGCCCTGATATCTTGCTGCGAGCACGTCGTAGGCTACGTCGATGAGCTCGGCAGCCCTAGGTCCACTGACCATCAAGCAGTTCCGGTCGCAATAGTGATGCTCGGCACCACGGCAGAGCTTTCAGCAGGTTCAGAACCATCATCTGGCCCACGACCTATGAGCAATAGACCGAGCGTGCCCGGAGGTGGGCACGAGATCAGGGGCTCCCTCACCCTCACCCTCAGCCCCCACGCGACGAGGCAGTTCGGTTTGCCCTAGGCGCAAACGGCGCCGGGGCGGCAAATGTCACCCGGCGTCAATAGGCCTTAAAAGGCGCCCACGTGGATTGAGGCGCAAGCGCGATGCCTGTTTGGAGAAGGCTGCGAAAGCGGCAGCGGCGGAGAGAATGCTGGAGAGAAAGGCACTTCACCCCCATGTATCCGGGCGCGGTCACTGCGGCGAGTGCATCCGCGGGCCCATCACCCGCGTCGGAATATTCCTGTCCGGCTTCGTGCCGCGTTGATGCGCACGCACCATCACGATCTTTCCGCTCTTGTAGCGCCGTTCATGCGCGCTCACCCAATGCTCGGTCGGCGGGTGGCGACCGGCGGCCTGCTCACGCTCAAATTCGCGCCGCGCTGCCTGCTCGCGCAGATGCGCATATCCCTCCTTGCCGATCCGGATCGTCACATGGGAGCGAAGGTTTTCTGTGAGCCAGGTCTTGCCGAATTTCGCGGCGGTCTTGCGCTCTCCCGGCGACAGGCTGTCGCGCTCCTCTCGCTCAATCCCGTTCTCCGGCGAGGACAGGAGCGCGAAGAGCACGAAGCCGAGCACCATGTCATAGGTCAGGTGACTGAGTTCGTTATTCACCATCCCCTGAAGATCCTTCTGGGAGGTGCTCTTCTGGGCGAAGAGGTCGAACATGTGCGGATGCGGGCGCCACTCGTAGGTGTCGAGGAACTCTCCGCGAACCGGGTCGCACGGGAAGACAAGATGGATCAGCGGATCGATGATCCCGCCGTTGGAGTCGCTTCTGAAGAGCGAAACCTTCAGGGCACCGGGGTCGCGCAGATCGTAGAGATAGCCCCGAAGACCGGCATCCTCGAGCGCGTGTCGAGGCAGGTTGGTGCCCTCCCGCGTCGCGCGATCGGCGATCAGCATCCGGTGATCGTGCTCCACCCAGACGAGATCGGCGGGAAACTCGACCTCGCGCATATAGGAAGCTGCCAGATCGGCAGCCGCGCGGCCAGCATCACGTTGCTGGACGTCCTCGCGCAAGCTGTCGACGTAGTTGGCGGCATTGCCGTCGAGCAGGTAGATCTTGGCCTGGGCCAGATCGTCGATCACCGCTTGGCGGAAATGCTTCGCCTCCTGGATGGCGGTCGGGCCTACGAGCTGCTGGCCCACGTAGTCAAGCCGGTCAGCCTGGCCATCCTTGCGCGACAGGTAGGTCCCGTAATTGGCGACGATCGCCTTGTAGAGTATCGCTTGCCTCATCGCCCCCCCTCACCCGGCCTGCACGCTGGAGGCATACTTCCATTTTGCAGAGGATTTCGGAAGAGCGCAGGCGACCACCTCAATTCACCTAGAGCCTTCGAAGTCACGGAGGGTATTCGTCCCCCTGCCAGCCAGAGATCGCTTTTGGCTCCACACCAAGACGCAAGAGCATCCCCGCGATCATACGGGAGGTCTGGACTGGAACTCCATACACTTCCTAAAAATCCGGCCCAACGATGCGCAGCTCTTAGGTTCTTTCGCGTCACGCGCGCGCAAGTCGCTTCCTGAAAATCTATTTCCAGCAAAGAAATACGGATTTCTTCTGGCGTGCGGTCACCGGCATATGTGACGCGCGGGGCTCGAGCGGAGCGGCGATCGAGTTTTCCACAATAATCGCCCCGATTTCATCCAGCCCCCTGCTTCCCGTGCCTTTCTACCCTGCGCGAAACGCGTTGCAGCAGTATATTCAAGCTAGGCCCTCAAGCGGCGCAGTTCAAAATGAACAAGACAGAAATAACACGCTTCTCGCGTGAATGAAGGAGGCTTGCCTTGACCCATCATATTCATGACGCACGACATGCGAGGCTCGAGAAGCGCTTGGGCCTTATCGTCCCCGCGGCAGATGACACGCAGATCGCCACGCAGGAGGTCTCCTGAAATGGCGCGGCGGGCTCATGAAATCAAAGTCCGACTTTCTGATGGGGAGATGAAGCTCATCGGAGCGAGGGTGCAGGCAACAGGATGCAGGACGATCGCAGATTACTTGCGACGGAGCGCTACCAGCGAATTGCCGCAACCAACAAACCGCGACGCTGAAATCGCGGAGGCGCTCGGTCAGCTTTGCTTCGCCGTCAACCGGCTCGATGCCAAATCGCCGAGCGCCTGTCGTCAGCTCTCGAGGAACGTTCAAGAGCTTACCACGGCGCTCTACAAATGGGCGGGTTTCTGACGATGCGCGCAATCACGAAACGGCATTCCGACGCGCGCTTCGTAGAGCATTACATTCTACGTGACGGCGCAGAGCACATCGGCGGAACTCTTGTCATCTTCGGCCGTCACGATGCTAGAGAGCAACTGAGTCAGCTGGGTGACCGGCACGGATA
Source organism: Thioclava sp. JE_KL1 (assembly GCF_009296265.1). GTDB lineage: Bacteria > Pseudomonadota > Alphaproteobacteria > Rhodobacterales > Rhodobacteraceae > Thioclava. The sequence goes on along the minus strand of NZ_WBJS01000008.1, from coordinate 23,026 downwards.
TCTGCACATCACACTCTCGCTTCCGAACGGCATGCGCGCTGAAGACGCGCTCTGGCTTCAGATCGTCATCACGCTCCTTGAGCTGATGGACTTTCGGCCCATGCAAGTTCCTTGGATCGCCGTGCGCCATACGGATACGACGTGTGATCATGTTCACATCGCTCTTGTGCTAACGACACTGGCAGGCAAGACGTTGAAGCCGAACCTCTCGCGTCGAATTACCGATCACCGGCACCAAGAACTCGCAAAACTTCTGGGCCTACCGGCCCCCGAATATTTCGACCCGAAATTTCCCACGCTGCGTCCGCCGACCCCGATCCGGAATCTAAAGTCAAAAGCCGCGCAGATTACTTATCGTGCTCTTACGCGCGTCTTCGGGGCGAACCCGCCGCTCACGCTCGAAGAAATGGTCACGCAGCTAAAAGCCGGCCCCGAGCCGGTTCGCTTTTCCCGGATGCCCACGAAATCAGGCCACGACAGCTATGTTCTGTTGACCGAGAGCGGCGCTGCCCGCGCAAGCGAGCTTGGCACGGCGTGGGAGCCGAAACACCTGCGCGCGCGGATCGCTCACGCAATGGCCCTGTCGGTCGCGCGCTTGATTATCAACCTCCAACCTATCCAACCCCGACTGATGGAACTCATAGATGCCGCAAGATCCGAAATCGCTGAAACCGAGGTCGCGCTTCAAAGTGCTCGTCGATCTCTGGAAATCGATCGACACGAAAACGGATCGCCTGATGTCGCTTCTGGATCTGCTCGACTGGATGAAGCAAAGCGCCTCGGACATTGGGGCACGGATCCTCGAAGCATTGTCGCTGATGAACGAAGAGCTGCGGATGCTCCGCGCGCTCCGTCTGCGGCAAGAAGAGGCGGAGAAGGAGCATCGCACGCAGATGATGGAGCTGTCGGCAAGGCTGGAGGCGCAAGACGCGCGACTGAACCGGATCGAACGAAAACTCGACCTGCTTCTCCGCACGATGAGGCTTCCGATGCCCTGACCTACGGCGCTTGGCTCACTCGCGCCCTAGCGCGGCTTGGCGCGAACTTTAGTGGATGGACGTGGGTCGGCTGCCCGGAACAGCGTGCAATCGATATCAGGCTTGGCAGCGAAGTGGTGCGGCTGTCGGACCGAGGCATCGAAGTTCTTAAGGACGGCCCCGACGCTCAAAATCTCGCAGATAAATTCCAGAACATCGGAGCGGCGTCTGCCTCCCCAACTCCTGAGGAGCTGGACCTTAAACCAGATGACTGCGCCGACGGTCTTGGCTTTGGTTGAGTGCCCTTCCAACAGAAGAATGAATAACCCCGTGTATCATGAACGCCTTCTTCGCTAGTTTCGAGGCAAGGAGGCCGTGATGACAGCGCCACAAATCACCTTGTTCGCGATCCTCGGCGCAACCCTCTCGCTGTTCTTGTGGGGGAGGTTTCGCCACGACCTGGTTGCCTTGGCCTCGCTGATGGCCTGCGTCTTGACCGGATTGGTTCCGGCGGACGCAGCGTTTGCGGGATTTGGTCATCCTGCCGTGATTACGGTGGCCTGCGTTCTGATACTAAGTCAGGGCGTGCAAAACACCGGGGCCGTGGACTGGCTGGCGCAGGCAATTCTACCTTCCGAGGCAAAGCGTCTGACCAGCATGACGGCGCTCGTCGCTCTTTCGGTTGTTCTTTCTGGCTTCATGAACAACGTCGGAGCGCTCGCGCTTCTCATGCCGATCGCGATCCGGCTCGCAGGGCGGCTGGACCTGACACCTGGGCAGATGCTGATGCCCCTGGCCTTTGCCACGATCCTCGGCGGCATGACCACGCTGGTCGGCACACCGCCTAACCTGATCGTCTCGGGCTTTCGCGCCGAAGCCGGATTGGGGCAGTTCGGTATGTTCGACTATGCCCCCGTAGGTGTGGCGGTCGCCTTCGTCGGCGTGGCGTTCATCGCGCTTCTGGGATGGCGCATCGTGCCTGCGCGCAAACCGATGAGCACGGCAGGTTTCGACACTGGCAGCTATCTGACCGAGGTTCGGGTGCCGGATAAAAGCAAGGCCGTAGGACTGACCCTGCGCAAGTTCGAACGCGGGATTGAAAAAAGCGGCGCCCAGATCATCGGACTGATCCGCAACGACGTGCGGATGACGGCGCCACATGGCGGACGGCGCATACAGGCGGACGACGTTCTGATCCTGGAGGCCGAGGCTCAAGAGCTGGCCGAAGTGTTGTCGGCCTTCGGCATCACGCTTGAAGAGGAGGAGAGCGGGTCGGCGCGAGCGGAAAGGAAAGCCGGAGAAACAACACCGCAGACTGAAAACGACGGAGCCGAGCGCAACACGTCCGCCGAGGACACCGATGCAGCGACGAAGCCTTCGGACCGTGACGAGGATATCGTGTTGCGCGAATTCGCGGTGCTGCCGGGCTCTACGATCGTCGGACAGTCCGCAACAGACCTGCGGCTGCGGACGCGCTACGGCCTAAATCTTCTGGCCGTCTCACGGGAAGGTCGTCCCCCGCGGACGCGGCTGCGGACACTGAAGCTGAAGCCAGGTGATTTGCTGATGATGCAGGGGGCCGCCGAGATCATGGCCGATTTCATGAACGAGACTGGCTGCGCGCCTCTGGGAGAGCGCGAATTGCATCTTCCCAACGCGCGAATGGCGATCATCGCCAGTGCGCTCCTGCTTGGCTCTATCGGGATTGCCACCTTCGGCCTGCTGCCGGCATCCGTGGCCTTTACCTTGGGAGTTCTGGGCTCGATGCTGCTGCGAACCGTGCCGCCCAGGCAGGTCTACACAGCCATCGACTGGCCTGTCATCGTCCTGCTGGGTTCGCTGATCCCAATGGCTGGCGCGATGCAGACCACCGGTGCGGCAGATGTTCTGGCGCGTTTCTTGGTCGAAACTGTTGCGCGCGGGAACGCCATCGCGGCTCTGGCGGCAATCCTGATCACTACGATGTTTCTCTCCGATTTGATGAATAATGCGGCCACGGCAGCAGTTCTCAGTCCAATTGCCTTGGGCATTGCAGCGTCGCTAAAAGTGAACCCCGACAGTTTCCTGATGGCCGTGGCGATCGGCGCGTCTTGTGCTTTCCTCACGCCAATCGGGCATCAGAACAACACACTCATCCTAGGGTCGGGCGGTTTTCGCTTCAGCGACTACTGGAAGCTTGGGCTGCCGCTCGAGGTGATCGTCGTTGCCGTAAGCTTGCCGCTGCTGCTCATCGTTTGGCCGCTTTAAGCCCCGGCGAGCACAAGCGAACTGAAACAACGAGATTATCCAAATTTCCTAAAGTTCGATTGCCGACTGCTAAGGAAAGCACTGCGGCTTCGACCACGCCATGCCGCGCGTCAGACCGTTCACGCGGCACAGCACAACAAGGCGGAGCATTTGATCGGGTTGACGCCGAACTCAGGGCATGTCGGTAGCGCCAAGTCAGCTCACGTTGAGCTTAACGCATCATTGTCTATTTCCAAACATTTACCTCAAATTCTTAGTTGATGCTTTAGGTCGATCACTTCGTCGCGCCGCCTATGAAACCGATCCGTAACCTCAACAGTTTTTTCATTAATCGGCCCCTCAACCAACGCGCTTGGGATGCATGCGGCCACCGGAACCAAGATTGAGCGCCCCATAAGCTCGACGAGCATCAATATCGCGCTTCCTCGAGTTGACCCCTTACCGGTCAGTTCGGACCAGCATGGAGTGAGAGGATCACCGTAGTGTTTACACATCCATCGGTCCTGGCGATCGCCTCACTTTTGCCCTTGCTGGATATAGACACTAAAGTTGTGACACACTTCGGCGCGGCGACCTCAAATCGTGCCGCTTCGCGAAGGCGACCTGTTCCAGTCCGGATCTTCGCGTCTAACCTTGAAAGTATTCCACATTCCGGCCGGAACGCCGGCTAGTAGCCCGATCATAGCCGAGACAGCGAAAGCCTGCCATCCAACCCAGTCGAAGGCAAGGAATGCTGTTAACACCGCTCCAGCGATACAGAGCACCCAGAGCGGAACGAAAAGAAGTCTCCATCCGTATTTCATGGCGTGTCTCCTTTGTTCTCAAATGCTCAACAAGTGCCAGGCAATCTTGGTTCCTGAAACGCTCGTATGTCCGAACGTCTAGCTGCACTTGGTTACCCGGCCATTGAAGCGTCAATGGTCTCCCGAAGCCCCCCAGCGCGCGAGCCGCAAAGTGAAGTTCCTTTACGATTGGTATGTCTAGCCTCTTTGACGGAGCCTGCCCCCCCCCTCTTAACGCCGGACGCCCCCTGTTCAAGACCAAAGGATGTGCAGCACCCCTCCCCCGATGGCGCTCCCGATGACAGCGGCCAGCCCAACAAGAATAGTAACCCGCACCTCATGAGCGCGGCGCCGCGCTTCGGCCTGTCTGTGGATTTCCATGCGTGCGATCCAAACTTCGTGCGGATGACCTTCCGCTCCGAGTGATGAGCTGAGGTAGAGGTCCGCGAGCGGAAAGTCCTTCACGCGCTCCACTGCCGTTTTGACATCTTCGGCCCGGCTCATGTCCAAATCTTCTAGGGCCGTCTCGACCATTCTTCGGGAGACAACCGGGTCGACTTTCTTCTCGTCCACATAAATATCCATGCCAAAAGCCTTCGATCACAAAAGCCACAGCAAAACAGTCTGCTGTAAGTCTGAGCGATGCTCAAAATCATGCTCGCACAATCGTCCGCAGACGACCCAGACAGACTAGTGAATTGTTCCTTCCGGTCCACCTCAAAATCCATCGGCACCCTTTTCCCGGAAATCCGCGCCACACCTCTTTCGGACCCATTCGCGCGGTTACGGCGTTGCTCCAACGTGAGCGCGAGGGCCTGATTGAGAAGAGAGAGATGGAGTGGTTAGTCGACAACCAACACGTTGTTAGCATCATCGTGCAGATCGTCACCGCGATGGTCTGGCTGGTCTATCTCCAGCTTATACTCATGAACTTCCGGCGCGAGCGGCGCTCGAAGTTGCTGTTGACCCGGATTGCCGGCGGACACGAGCGCGGTCATTTGATGTTGGGGAATATGGGGGCCGAGCCTATCTTTGTGAAAGCCTTATTGGTCGACCTCGAAGTCGACGAAAAGACCTACCACTCCATTGCCAGCGACACCGGAGGCTTCGCACCCTTTCCCGACACGGAACCCGGCAGGTCCGTCAAGGGTCCGCTGAAAGCCGCAGAGTATCGCGACCTCGGACAGATTTCAGATTTGGTGAGCGTGGCTCTGGAATACTCCGAAATTCCTGAAGGCGCGGAGAACATAGAGTCGGTCGTCTTTACAGTGCTGGCGGAAAACGGCCGCTCCAACATGCTGACAGCAGGGCAACTCAGTTTCGACGTTTACCACGCGGGCGAGCACCAACGTTACCTCCCAAAGACCCTCTCTACCGTGCAATTGCGAAGCTTCCGCAAGCGCCGCGAGCTGTCGTCCCGACTCGAGGAGGTGCTGGAGAAGGAAGCACACGCGTTCCTCACAGCCGATGACGGCAACCGACGCGTGCGTGGCGCGAGTCCCTCCTCGCTCCGCCACATAGCTAATGAGAGCAGGTGAGACCATGTAAGGTCGAATAACGTCACCGAATGCATTCGAGGTCGCCCCCCTTCACGGGAGCGTCGCGAGGATGCCCAAGCGAACTATGAGCGAAACACGAATAAACTCTTGGCTCGGACCGCGCGAAGGCCTTTCACGTCCGGCGGCGCCCTCGCGCAGTCAGGAACATTCATCCTGCGGAGCAGTTGCATTCTCGATGAGAGAGAATGCTAAACAATCACTAAGCGGGGGAAGCATATCCGGCGCAGCTGAGGGCAAAGCCAAAGCAGGTCCGTCGGCGGTTCCGCAGGTGGTCGAGCGAGTGAAGCGGCTCACGCGAGGCAGGCAAACGATTACACTTAGCCAATTAACCGAAGAGATCGGGTCCCAAGGTCACGCGCCGCTGCTAATGATCGCCTCGATCTTCATGATCCTGCCAATCGGATTGATCCCTGGCATTGGGGGAGCGCTCGGATCGCTAGTCGCACTAATCGGGCTTCAAACGCTCCTAGGACGGAATGGCGTCTGGTTACCTGAATTCTTCGGGAAGCGCGAAATATCGGCAGAACGTGTCCACGCTGCAGCTGCAAGACTGAACCCCGGCGCTGCTTGGCTCCGTCGACATTTACATCGCAGATGGGAGCCCCTCGCCTGCGGTAGCATTTCGGTCTCGGTGATTGCAGTGATACTTATCGTCACTGGAAGCTCGTTGCTCATTCTCGGGGCCATTCCCGTCGCCACTCCTCTAATCGGGCTTCCCATCGCGGTATTCGCGGTCGGAATATTGGGCCGTGACGGCATTGTTGTCGCAGCTGGTTATGTTCTGCTGTTCATCGTTGGCGGAACTGTATGGCTAATGCGCTGAACCGGACCATGTGACGGACCGTTCTTATAACGACAAAATCGCCTTTGACTGTCCAAGCAGGAACTTGGTTTGCCTACTTCTCGTTTAACACAAGGACCGAGACGGGTCAGTTGAAAGCCGGAGGCGCTCGATGACGAAGAAGGACGCACGCGAAAACCCCGACGGCAAGGCGAACTCTGGTTCGGCAGAAGCAAGCCAGCTGCGCGAGACGATCGACCGTGGCGGCACCGGCGACAAGGTGGCATTTAGCGACCCCGCCGCCGCGCCCTTAGGAACCGATGACGAAGCGGCCGGAACCTCGCCCTCGCTTCAACAGGTGCGCATGGCACAAGAACATGAAGGACGACACGGAGTGGCCGAGAACCGCAAACCCGGGCCCGCGGAAATTAATGGTGGAATGAGTCGGTGGGCGCTGCTCGCCATTGCCTTCGTCGTGCTATTCGTTTCCGCAGTCGCCTGGGTCGCAATTAGCTAGACCTAAAAAAGCCCCGCGACCAAAGTCTCCCAAGAGGTGGACCAATCGAAAGTTTGCGGAAACCGAAGCGAAGCCCGCGTGTTGATTATCGTAGGTCGGCGATCACTGAGATACGCCGAAACCGTGCCCAAAACTTAGCTCCCTGATCGAACTCGCAGGAGGCGTCCTCTTGAAACATGCAAATTTCGTCCGAAGCTTGATCGAGCACCCAATATTGGCTGACTACTTGACGTCAGGCATGGCCTTTTCGCTACCGACGACGCGAACGCCAACTGCAGACTTACACTTTCTCATATCCAAGCATCCTCTGGGGTGGGAGCGACTTCCCGCAACTCGCTTCAGTCATCCCGGCAAGGAGCCTGCGCTTCGGCGCGGGACAGGCGTCGGCTCTATGATCTGGCCTGGACGACGCAATGGTTCTCGCAATGCGAATTCTTGAACTCATCCGAGAGGCGGTCGCCAAAGGCCCTCAATGGCTCGGGCCTGCGATTGTTTTAATTGGTGCGCTTCTACTCTCGTTGCTAGTGCATTGGGCGGTCTTTCGCATCCTTAGGAGGTGGGTAGAGGCAGATAATGGCATTGCCGGCTCGTCCTTGCGGCAAGCGAAGAGACCGATGCGGTTGGCTTTCGTGCTGGCCGCATTGGCGATCACTGTCCCCCGCACCGATCTGCCTTGGCGGATACAGGACGTTTTGGGGCACATATTTCTGATCCTGCTGATCGTTTTGATAGGTTGGACCTTCATCCTTGTAACCCAACGATTGAGCGACCGCGTGATCCGTCGCCAACGGATGGACCTGGACGACAATCTCGCCGCACGCAAGCTCGTCACGCAGTTCCGCGTGTTACGGCGAACCGCCACGATCCTGCTGGTGATCTTTACCGTCACGGGTGTGCTACTGACCTTCGAGCCAGTGCAGAAATATGGCGGAAGCCTGTTCGCCTCCGCAGGTGCGGCGGGGCTGATCCTCGGGCTGGCAGCGCGACCTGTCCTCGCAAACCTGATTGCGGGCATCCAGATCGCCATCACCCAGCCGATCCGGTTAGAAGATGTGGTGATCGTGGATGGCGAGTGGGGCTGGATCGAGGAGATCTTCGCCACATACGTTGTTGTGCGGATCTGGGACTGGAGACGGATGCTGGTGCCGCTGAGCTATTTCATCGAACAGCCCTTTCAAAACTGGACCCGTGAAAATGCGTCGATCATCGGTGCCGTGCACTGGTATCTCGACTATACGGTGCCTACGACCGAAGTGCGCGAAAAGCTCGAGGAGATCGTCCGCGAGTCTCCGCATTGGGACGGTCAAGTGATCAACCTTCAGGTCACGGATGCCGACAAGGACGCCGTCGTGCTCCGTGGCTTAATGAGTGCACGCACCTCTCCGCAGGCTTGGGACCTGCGTTGCGAAGTGAGAGAGAAGCTGATCGCGTGGCTACAGGAAGCCTACCCCGAAGCACTCCCGAGGCTGCGCGCGGAACTCGTTTCGTCGCCTGCTGATACGGGCGCGACGCCAGCCTGATCCGCGTCCGACAACAGGAGAAGTGGCATGGAAGACGATACAGACATTTCGACCCTCGCGTTACTTGGCGGGGCGCATGTGCATCTGCCGGACCACCTACAGCACATGAAGGCGCGCGGCTTTCGCGTCGGGTTTGTGCATGACCGCGATCTCGAGCGGCGCGACCGGCTTTGTGCCGAGCTTGACGCCAAGCCGCTCACCACGCTCGACGAGCTTGTCGGCTTGCAAGCAGCGGGTGCCGTCGTCTGCAGCGAGACAGCCCACCATGCCATTGATATCGGAGCGGCGCTCTTAGCGGGACTCCCGACCTTTTCGGAAAAGCCACTCACCGGCAGCGCTCGCGACGCCGAGGTCTTGGCGCAGCAATCAGCCAAGGCGGGAGTAATATTGCACACCGCGTATTTCTTCCGGACCCTCCCCGCCCTGCGCAAGGCGAAAGACTGGATTTCCGAGGGGCGTCTGGGCACGGTGCGATCGGCGAGGATGCTCTTCAATCATGACGGCGGCTATGCGGATTGGCTGGATCTCGACTGTTGGATGACCGACCCGGAGCTTGCCTGCTACGACGGGTTCGTCGACGAGGCAGTGCACGCGATCGACGCTTTGCAGTGGATCTTGGGCCCCGTCCGCAAGGGAAATGCGGTCACCGGCAACGCGCTGGGGTGGCCCTTGAACGATCACGGCGCCGCAATCCTGCGCTTTGCGAGCGGCGCTACCGGCGTCGTCGAAGCGGGCTGGACCGACACCCGGATGCGGCTCGAGTTGGACCTCGTGGGCGACGCCGGGGCGATTTCGCTGAAGAATGGCGAGATGACCCTGACACTGCGCGGGGCCGAGAGTCCGACCGAGCGCGTGGTGCTCGATCCGCTCGATGCGGGCACCGGCATCGTGCCCTTTCTGAGCGCGCTTAAGGGCCGTGCCGCACCGGGGCTGGTCTCGGCTGGCGAGGCGGCGCGCGTCAACCGGGTGCTGGACGATCTCGGGCTTCGGCTCAACTGAACACGCGAAAGGAGCACGACGATGGATTATGGACTTCACGGCAAAACCGCCCTGGTCACGGGCGGTGCCTCGGGTATCGGCAAGGCCGCCGCCAGAACGCTGCTGGCCGAGGGCGCGCAGGTTATCCTCGTGGATCTCAAGGGCGACGAGGTGTCCCGCGCCGCCAAGGAGCTCGGCCGCGGCACCTGTGCCCTTCAGGCCGATCTGCGCGATCCGAACCAGATCAAGGGTCTCGCAGCAACCACGCAGGAGCGCTTCACCATGCCGGACATCCTTGTCTGCGCGGCCGGTGTCACCGGCGCCAAGGGGCACCCGCTAGAGATGACGGACAGTGACTGGCATGACGCGTGGGAGAGCGATTTCATGTCGGTCGTCCGCACCGTGCGCGCCTTCGAGCCGACGATGGAAAACCGTGGCTGGGGTCGGGTCGTAATCCTATGCTCCGAGAATGCGGCGCAGCCTTATGAAAACGAGGCCGTCTATAATGTCGCCAAAGCGGCCCTTCTGAATTTCGCCAAGGGGCTGAGCGGGGTGGCCGCGCGCCGGGGCGTGCTGGTCAATTGCGTCTCCCCCGCCTTTATCGAGACCCCCATGACCGACGGGATGATGACCCAGAAAGCTGAGGCGGAGGGTGTCAGCCGTGATGAGGCCGTCCAGAGCTTCCTGAAGTCGGAACGTCCCTGGCTGGCGCTGGAGCGGCGTGGAAGACCGGAGGAAGTAGCCGCAGCCATCGCCTTCCTTTGTTCCGAACAGGCCAGTTTCGTCGTCGGCGCCAACTACCGTGTGGATGGAGGGTCCGTCGCCGCGATTGCGATTTGATAGTCAAAGATTGGACAAATACTTAAAAAACGCATTATCCGCTAGATCGGCATCACAATGATCCCGCGTGACCTCGAGACGCTTCCGGCATCGTCTAATTTCGGTAGGATCGTCAAAAGTTTGACTCTGCTTTTGCGGGATTTCTCCGCTGCGGTGAGCGCCCCTTACGTTTGCCCTTCTCTGGCAACTCAATGATTGCAGCCCAGAAAACCTGCCCCCTGCACAGGAACATCCCTGATCAGCTCGCGTTGTGGTCAAAAGCAATTGACCGAGGAAAATTTGATCTGAGAGGAGGCTGTCATGGCTGGCGCAACAGGGCAAACGGTTCAAACAGACATTCCCGCCCGTATGGATCGATTGCCGTGGTCTCGATTCCACCTGACGATCATCGTCGCCCTCGGCGTCACCTGGATTCTCGACGGCCTCGAAGTCACCCTCAAGGGGGCCGTCTCCAGCGTCCTTCAAGAACCCGAGAGCCTCGGCTTCACGAGTTCGCAGATCGGGATGATCGCGTCCTTCTACATCACCGGGGCGGTTCTTGGCGCGCTCTTGTTCGGCTATCTCACGGATCGTTTCGGGCGTAAGATGTTTTTCTTCATCACGCTCGCCGTCTATCTCGTCGGCGCACTCCTGACAGCCTTCTCCTGGAACCTATGGAGCTTCGTGGCTTTCCGGTTCATCACCGGTCTTGGCATTGGCGGCGAATATGCCGCGATCAATTCGACGATCGACGAGATGATCCCTGCCCGCGTGCGCGGTCAGGTCGCGCTTGGCGTGAATGGGTCCTACTGGCTCGGTGCCGCGCTCGGCGCGCTATCGACAATCGTGCTGCTAAACCCAGACTATCTCCCGGTCGATATGGGCTGGCGTCTCGGTTTCGGCATCGGGGCTGTGCTTGGCGGCATCATCCTCTACATGCGCCGCCATCTTCCCGAGAGCCCGCGCTGGCTCGCCACGCATGATCGGCTGGACGAGGCCGAAGATATCGTGAGCGACATCGAGAAGCGCACGAGCGAGCAAACCGGCGAAGAGCTCTCGAAGGTGCCGGACGACGACAAGATCAAGATCCGGCCGCAGAAATCGTTCTCTCTGATAAAAATTGTCAAGGCGATGTTCTCGACGCACCGGAAACGGGCGTTGCTCGGCCTCGTCCTGATGAGTTCGCAGGCGTTTCTCTACAACGCGATCTTCTTTACCTACGCGCTCGTTCTGTCGAACTTCTTCGACGTCCCCTCAAAGAGCACCGGACTCTATCTTGTGCCTTTCGCCATCGGCAACTTTCTTGGCGTGATTGTTCTGGGTCGACTGTTCGACAAGATCGGCCGCCGGGTGATGATCTCGCTCAGCTACGGCCTGTCCGCAGCCATCCTGATGGCTACCGGTTACATGTTCGCCCAAGGCTACCTGACCGCCATTACGCTCACGGCGCTCTGGTCAGTGATCTTCTTCTTCGCCTCGGCGGCTGCAAGTTCCGCCTATCTGACGGTGAGCGAGGTGTTCCCGCTCGAGACGCGTGCGCTCGCGATTGCGATCTTCTATTCGATCGGCACGGCGGCTGGCGGCATCGTTTCGCCTTGGATCTTCGGCATGCTGATCGACACTGGCTCCGCTTGGAACGTGTTCTACGGCTACCTCTTCGCCGGTGCGCTGATGACAGTGGCCGCCGTCACTGAAGCGGTCATCGGGATCGATGCCGAACAGGAGTCCTTGGAGGACGTGGCAGATCCTCTCTCCGCCGAGGAGGCGAGCCAGTAACGGATCTGCGCCGCAAACCGCGAAGCCAGCGACCCGAAACATGAGCATATGTCGATGCCGAGCCGTGCGATCGCCATGCGCGCGCGGCTCGGGCGCGGTTTCCGGGGCTGAGAACCATGTTATTGCAGCAGGGAAACTTGGTGAATCGTTTGTTCGACATTCTCGACGCCCAGCCCAATGACGACTGAGACGCTGAATGTCTTCTAGTCCTACAAAAATGCTGTTTTGAGCCTCACCAGCATTGAGACGGATCGACCCGCATTTCTTCATTCAGAGGTCGTTCCGCGTTCCTTTTTGAGGCGAACATAGGCCGCATATCCGACCTTTACCGGCGAATATCTGGTGACGTTTTCTACGAACTCTCCCTCGAAAGGGTCATCAACCTTCGGCAGTTGGTCCACATTCTTGTCCGCTCGCAACCCACCTGAATATTCAACTTTGATCTTCATGATTTCCTCGCCACTCCCTTTTTCCATTGCAGCCGACTGCGGCCCCCTATGCGCCAGATAGTCAGTCGAAGCGCGCATCAATAATCCTGTCCGCGATCCGCGCGGCGTTGGCGAGGATCGTCATCGCCGGGTTGACACCGCCACCTGTGGGCATGAGTGAACCATCGCAAATCCAGAGATTATCGACATTCCACACGCGCCCCATATCGTCGGTGACCGAGGTCTCGGGATCGTCACCCATCGGGCAGCCACCCATCAAGTGTGCAGTGCTCTGCGTTTCAAACAGATTTTTGCCACCTGCAGCACGCATCATTCGTGACATGAATTTCCTCCCATGTCCCTGCAGACGCCTGTCATTGTCGCAAAAAGAATGCGTGACCTTGGCTCGTGGGAGCCCAAGTTCATCCGTCTCGTCAGCCAAGGTCACGCGATTGTCGACCTGTGGCATCGACTCTCCGACCATCTTCAGCCCGGCCATCCGATTGTAACGCCCCATGGCTTCGAGCAGGTCATCCCCGAACATTCCCGTAGATGAAGTCAAAGTCCCGGCGAAATCTCCGGGCAACGGTCCCTGGCTCATGAAGGAATAACCACCATCGAAATTTTTGCTCGGGTCGTCGTCGGCATAATTCCAATGCTCACAGGTCGCCATCGATGGGGGCCCCTTATACCAACGAATTTCCTCGTCGAACTCGCCCCATACGGCGTCGTTCGCATGCACCATGAGATTGCGCCCCACGAGTCCGTCTGCATTGCCGAGACCCTGGGGATGCTGAGCAGTCGACGAGTTGAGCAACAAGCGCGGTGTTTCGATCGAATAGCCTGCCGCTACCACATTCTCAGCCTTCTGGAAGCGCCACTTCCCATCGCGATAGTAGCTCACCCCGGTCGCGCGCCCGTCTGCACCGGTTTCGATCCGCCCCACCATCGCCAGATCTCGCACCTCGGCGCCCGCCTTGATCGCGCGCGGAACATAGGTAATCAGCATGCTCTGCTTGGCGTTGATCGAGCAGCCGATCTTGCACATGCCGCGATAGGCGCAGGGCGGCGATTTCCCGCTCGGTGCGGAGACGGTGCAAAGCGGAGTCGGCGCCCAGTCGACGCCAAGCGCCTCTGCCCCGCGCGCCAACACCAGACCGGCTTCGTTTACCTCATGCTCGCGATAGGGATAGCGCCCGCGATCGGGCCCCCACGGGTAGCGGATCGGCCCAGAGATCTTCAGCGCCTCCTCGACCTCGTCATAGTAGCGCCACATCTCGCGCCAATCGACCGGCCAGTCGCGACCGTAGCCCAGCTTCGAGCGGGCCTTAAACCATTCGGGGCGGAAGCGCAGCGACACCATCTGGAAATGCACTGAGGATCCGCCGACCGCGCGCCCGGAATTGTTTGCGCCCAACTCGATCGGATCGTCGCCATCCGAGATCCGCGGGTCGAGCCAGTAGAGCTTCTCCTGCTCGCGCTCGTCGGACGCGAAGTCTCGCCTGGGCTGGAAGAAGGGACCGGCGTCGAACAGCACCACCGACATTCCGGCCTCGGCGAGCTTGGCGGCGAGAACCGATCCGCCGCAGCCCGCACCGACGATCACGAAATCGACCGGCGCGTTCTTAGGGTATTCGCGCATCGGCACCTGTCCTTCGCGCTTGAAGACATCCGGGGCGTGGCCATTCACCGCGCGGGGGCGATCATTGCGGGGCGCGTCTTGTGTCATGCCTGATCCTCCCATGTTCCGAAGGGCGCCTCCCAAGGGTCGATCTGGCCGACTTTGAGCCGGACATAGCCGCGTGGCGATGCCGGGCCGCCATAGCCGATCTCGCTCATCGCGGCAGGAGCGCTGTAATAGATTTGCACGATCTGCTTGAGCAGAAGCGCGCGGAAGAATTTCTGCGGCGGCATCTCCTGCCACGCCTCGGGCGCGCGACAGTCGCCGCGATCGATGGAGCGCAGCAGGCGCGCCTGCTTGGGCCGGACGAGCTCGCAAAATCCGCGTCCGTCGAACGCTGCGCGCGCCTCGGCGTCGATCGCCTCAAGCCCGCGCAGCCATGCGTCGCGCTCGGGCGGCATCGTGGCGAACCGCGTGCCGGTGCCACGACCTGCGTGCAGGGCAGCATCGATGAAGGGCGCGATGGGCACGGGCTCGGGGCGGCGCTGCGGGATCACCACCGCGCAGAGCGCCTCCAAAAGCGCGAACTGGTTCGGGTCAAGAAAGCGGCGCGGCGGCGGATCACGCCGCGCGCGCAGAACCTCGCGTGTCTGATCGTCGAAGGACGGGCTGTCCCATTTGTCGAGCACGTCATAGCCGGGATACGGGGTGCGGAACGGTTGGCTCATATCGCCGCCCTTTCCTTGTTCTGGCGCGGTTGATCCTCCCCCACCGCGAGCAGATCAAGCGCCGCGCGCCCGGTCTTGCCGAGCCCCGCGAAGCTGATCGGCGCGGGCATCGGCGGCCCCGCCAGCGTCGTCTGCCGCCAGTTGCGCCAGCCCGCCGAATTGCGCGCGACTCCGAGGGCGTGAAAGCCGGTGCCGACATAGCCAAGCCCCTCGACCGCACGCAGCAGCAGGGTAAGCGGGCGCCGGAAATGCCGATGCGGATAGATCGCCTGCGCCATCAGCCCGGCAGCGGCAAGCGGCGGCAGCGTGACCGGCAGATACATCGCCTTGTCATGGAACGCGCCGCGGAAATGCAGCAACGCGACCTCGCCGGATTCCGCCACGAGCGCGAGCGCGGTGAGGCAGGCCAGTTCGCGCCCGTGCAGATGCTCGTAGCCCTCGGCCTGGGCCATCCGATGGGTCACCATCCCGAACAGACCGCTCATGATCAATGCCCCCGGTGCCCCGAGCGGCGCGGCGTAGAACAGGTTATTCCACGAAATCCCGCCGGGCCGGCGGCTGATGTTGCGCAGGTGAAACCCCATGCCGGCAATCCCGATCCCGACGGAAGAGAGATGCGTCACCTCAAGCACGCGGCCACGCTTTCTGCGCCGGGGTTCGGCCAAGGCGGCGGCCATCGCGGTCGCCCCTGTCAGGGGGGCCACATACATCTCGTCGCGGCGGAAATCGCCCCGCAGATGTTCCAGCGCGCTGTCGAAGAGGACGCTGGCACCCATGATTGCGGCCCCGTCCCGACCGAGCCGCAGCGCCTCGCGCTTGTTGCGCGACCGCTTAACCGGATTGGCGGAGCGTGGGCGGCGCGCGGCCAGCCCGGCGGCGACGAAACCGAGGCCCACGCCCGCGACGATGGCGCCCAGCCCGATGCCGCCGACGGGGCGCCGGGTGCGGCGTCGGAACGTGTCATATATCCTGTCATGGGTCATTGCGTGTTCCCTTTCCTCCTGCCGAAACCTTTCTCGTCCCAGCGTGAGACCATGCGCCGGGATCTGTGCTTAGGCCTGTCGGAACCGCTCTGCCTCCCGCAGGCGCAGCCGCAGCCCGAAGCCCGGTTCGCCATTGTCGCGCAACTGGCCGTTCTCAGGCTCGGGCGCGCCGTCGAAGAGCATCCCCTCGATCCGGACATGGTCGTGAAACCATTCGAGGTGGATCGCGGGCAGCGCGGCGAGGCACGCGTGCAGATGCAGCGCGGGGGCGCAATGGGCAGACAGCGGCACCTGATGCGCGGCGCTGAGCGCGGCCACGCCCATGAAGCCCGTGATGCCCGCGCAGCGCGTCGCATCCGCCTGCAGCACGTCCACCGCGCCCGCTTCGAGCATGTCGCGGAAGTAGCCGATATTGAAACCGTATTCGCCCGCCGTGACATTCATCCCGGCCGGCGCTCGGTCGCGGCAAAGGCGCAGCCCTTCGAGGTCATCCGAGGAGACGGGCTCCTCGTGCCATTCCACGCCGTAGTCGCGGGCGCGCTCTGCCAGCGCCAGCGCCTCCTTGCGGTTCTGGGCGCCATTCGCATCCATGAACAACCGACAATCGGGGCCGATGGCGTTGCGCGCCTGTTTTAGCCGGTGGGGATCGCGCTCGGCGTCTCGCCCGACCTTGATCTTCACCATCGAGAAGCCCTCGGAGGCCCAGCCCTCGAGTTGGCTGCGCAGCTGCCGGTCGTCATAGGAGGTGAAACCGCCCGAACCATAGGCCGGGATCGTATCGCGCGCGCGGCCCAGAAGGCCCGCGACGGGCTGGCGCAGCAGCTTACCCTTGAGGTCCCAAAGAGCCGTGTCCGCCGCCGCGATCGCCATCGCGACAGGACCATCGCGCCCGATATTTCGCGTGGCATGCACCATCGCCAGCCAGAGCTTCGCGATGTCGAGCGCGTTGCGCCCTTTCACCTGTGGAACGAGAATGTCGCGCACGATCCCAGCCGTCGCGGGGGTCGTGTAGCTGTAGCCAAGGCCGGTCTCACCCCCGGCGGAAATGGAGACGAGAACCATCGAGGTCTCGCTCCATTCCAGCGTCCCGTCGGCTTCCGGCGCATCGGTCGGGATCGTCAGGGCGGAGACGTCGACCGCCTCGATCAGCGGATCGGAGCCGAGGGTCATCTCAGCGGTCCGTGACGCGCTTGATCGTCTGCTTCACGATGCCAGCCGTTTCGGAGTCACCGTGGACGAGCGCGCTCATGAAGGACTTGGCCTGATCCATCGTGATATGGGGCGGCAGCGTCGGCACGTCCGGATCGACAGTGGCGTGAATCACGGTCGGGCGATCCGCCGCGAAGGCGACCTCCCAGGCCGGGCCAATCTCCTCGGTGCGGTCGATCCGCAGCCCCTTGAGACCCAGAAGCTCCGCATAGGCGGCCATGTCGATATCGGGCACGTCCTGCGTCTTGTCGACACGCGGGCTGTCGGCCATAGCGCGCAGCTCCCAGGTCACTTGGTTGAGGTCCTGATTGGCCAGCACACAGATCACCAGCCGCGGGTCGGCCCAGTTGCGCCAGTATTTCGAGACGGTGATCAGGTCGGTGATGCCGAGCATCTGCATCGCGCCGTCGCCCACGAAGGCCACCGCTGCGCGATCAGGATAGCAGAATTTCGCGGCCACTGCATAAGGCAGGCCCGGGCACATCGTCGCCAGCGTCCCCGACAGCGACGCCTTCATCCCCCGGCGGATTTTAATCGCACGCGCCAGCCAGTTGGCCGAGCTGCCCGAATCCGCCGACAGGATCGCCTTATCGGGCAGCCGCGAGGACGCCTCCCAGAACAACCGCTCAGGATTGACGGGATCGGCGCTTTCCTTGGCGCGCTGCTCGACGCCCTCCCACCATTCGGCAGTCTTCTTCTCGATCGTCTCGCGCCACGACCGGTCGGTCTTGGGCTTGAGACGCGGCAACAAGGCCTCCACCGTGTCGGCTGCATCGCCCACGAGGTTCACGTCCATCGGATAGCGCATCGACACCATCGTCGGATCGAGGTCGATCTGCACCGCCTTGACCTGCCCTTCCTTGGGGAGGAATTCCGAATAGGGGAAGCGCGAGGCGATCATCAGAAGCGTGTCGCATTCACGCATCATCCAGTCAGAAGCCTGCGTGCCCAGAAGCCCGATCGAGCCGGTCACGAATGGCAGATCGTCGGGCAGTGCGGCCTTGCCCAGAAGTGCCTTCGCAACGCCCGCGCCGAGCGTTTCGGCAAGCTGGGTGATCTGTGTCTCGGCGCCGATCGCACCTGCGCCAACGAGGACGCCGACCTTTTCGCCCGCGTTCAGAATATCCGCCGCGGCAGCGAGGTCCTTGTCCGCCGGAAGCAGGCGCGGCGCCTGATAGCCAACGCCACTGTGGACAGTGCCGTGGGCATGGGGCGGCGCTTCGACCGCCGCGGCCTCCTGCACGTCATTAGGAGCGATCACGCAGGTCACGCTGCGCCGCGCCTGTGCGATCCGGAGCGCCCGGTCGATCAGGTGGCGCGCTTGCCCCGGCGCCATCATCGTGTGGACATATTCGCTCGCCACGTCCTTGAAAAGCGATTGTAGGTCGACCTCCTGCTGGTAATTGCCGCCAAGCGCGTTGCGTCCCTGCTGACCGACGATCGCAAGCACCGGCTGGTGGTCTAGCTTAGCGTCGTAGAGCCCATTGAGCAGATGGATCGCGCCGGGGCCGGAGGTCGCGAGACAGCAGCCCACCTCGCCGGTCCATTTCGCATGCGCTGCTGCCATAAACGCGGCGCTTTCCTCGTGACGTGCCTGAACGAATTCGATCTCGTCATCGCGTCCGAGCGCTGCGACGAGGCCGCTGATTCCGTCTCCGGGGAAGCCATAGATGCGGGTGATGCCCCATTGCTTGAGGCGAGTAAGAATGAAATCGGCAACGGTGTCGGACATGAAGAGTTCCTCCACAGTTCGGGGTGAATAGGAAAAGGAAACGGGCTTGTTTCGCTCAGTGTTCCGACAAGAGCCTGTGAGGAGGCCCCAGTAAAAGAAACGCAGGAACATTGCGGCGCGCATCCGGTTGGTCCGTTCAGACCCACCCAGAAAGGAGCCGGTTATGAATTACCCCAAACCTCCCTTCCCGAAGCAACCGCAGTCCCTTCCCGGTTCGACCGAGAAGATGGAACCGCGCCCCGATCATGGCGAGCAGAGCTATGTCGGGTCGGGCAGGCTCGAGGGCATGGCCGCCCTCGTGACCGGCGCGGACAGCGGCATCGGTCGCGCCGTAGCGCTGGCCTATGCGCGCGAGGGGGCCGACGTGATGATTTCCTATCTCGAAGAAAACGACGAGGCCGAAGAAACCCGCCGACTTGTCGAAGAGGCGGGCCGACGCGCCTACGTGATGCCGGGCGACATTCAGAACGCCGACCATTGCCGCGCGCTGGTCCGCGACACGCATGAAGCCTTCGGCCGTTTCGACATTCTCGTCAACAACGCGGCGCACCAGATGCATTTCGACGAGATCGAGGACATTTCCGACGAGGAATGGGATACGACCTTCCGCACGAACATCCATTCGATGTTCTACCTGTGCAAGGCCGCTGTCCCGGTGATGGAGAAAAATGGCGCGATCATCAACACGGCCTCGATCAACTCGGACAAACCGAACCCGGGCCTTCTCGCCTATGCGGCGACAAAGGGCGCGATTCAGAACTTCACCACGGGGCTTGCCCAGATGCTGGCCCCGCGTGAGATACGGGTAAACTGCGTAGCGCCAGGGCCGGTTTGGACGCCGCTGATCCCCTCGACCCTACCGGAGGACTCGGTCGCGCATTTCGGGGAAGACAAGCCGATGGGCCGCCCCGCGCAACCTGCCGAACTGGCGTCCGCATATGTCATGCTCGCCGATCCGCGCTCGAGCTACACGTCCGGCGCGACCGTGGCCGTCACTGGCGGGATGCCGATGATCTAATCAAACGCGCGGGCCGTCAGACATTAGCGGCGGCCCGCGCGGTTTTCTCCCGCAGAATTTCGGAAGTCAGACTTGGTTAGCTTCAAGCCGGAATGACTTCGATCTGATTTTGGACAAGGAGAACACCACGCACTTCCTGCGCGAGCGCCTCAGCGAGTGTCCGCTGGAACTCCAACCCGATCGTGCCCTTGAGAGTCACTACCCCTTCGTCCACGACAATCAGAACTTGGCTCATGTCGATCCGCCCATCGCTTTCGAGCGCGCCCTTTACCGCAGGCGAAAGCTCCTCATCGGGCATCACGCGATCGGGTTGTTCTGGCGGTTCGGGCATGATCGGTTGCTCGACCCCGTGATAGCCTTCCGGTCGGCTTGGCTCGGCAAGATCCGAGCGCACCACGCGGACATCTTTTTCATCGCCCTTCTCAGTCATGATTACCTCCATGCCTGTGGAAGAGTTCAACGGGTGAATGTCTCGCTTGTTCCTGCACAGGCCGAACTCAACGCGATCACGATGCACCTCGATATGGAACAATGCCTGGTGCGAGTTGTTTCTTCAATATGCATGACGACCCTCGCGTGCAGCACCGCACGGGTCTCACGCGAGGGCTGACTTTGACCAAAGGAGGCCCATCATGTTGACCAGACTGCTTTTTGCCGCCTCAGCCCTTGGCGCCTTGGGGTATCTCATCAACCAGCGGCGCCACGCGTCCTCTTCGGAGGTCCGACCAGCAGGCCCTTCACAGATGCGCAATCCGCCGCGGCAATGGGATCAGGTGGATGAAGAAATGGACGAGAGCTTCCCGGCGAGCGACCCGCCCGCGAATTACTGACCTCAGCAGCGAGGCTCCGGTATCGAGCCGCCGGCTCCTGCGCAGAGAGCGATGACATGCCCAACACTTATCTCGAAGACACATTGATCACTTTGGAGGCCCGGCTGATTGCGCAGCGGCGCCTTTTGGCGCGAATGATGGCGGAAATGCCCCCAGAAGCACGCGAAACCCTTCTTTCCTGGATCAACGAGCGTGAAGTGATGCGCGACGGGCAGGAAGATCCCGGTGCCGTTCCTGACGCGGTCGATACGCTCCCATTAAGCATCGCCCAAGAGTTCCAGCAGATCGCGACACTCGCACGCCGTCACCACCGCAGCAGTGATTTATAGACACGGACTGAGTGTGAGCGATGAATACGACACCGAGCGACAGACGCCCCAAACCGCCCTGCCCTGCGTTGCGCAGCACTGCTACAGCTCAGTTTGGTGCGTCCGTGACAAATTCAACCACAGCGAGGGAAGGCAGATGCATCATTCCCAAACCATTCCCCACCTGCCGGGGATCGACAGCACCCGCGCCTTTCTCAGCGAGGGCTATCCATTCATTTCGCGCAGATGCGACGAGCTTGGAAGCGATGCGTTCCGAACCCGCCTAATGCTACGCCCGGTCACATTTCTTCGCGGACCGGATGCGGTTCGCGGCTTCTATCGGGCGGGCCGCATGACGCGCCGCGGAGCGATGCCACCGACCGTAGTGCCGCTTCTACAGGGCAAGGGCAGCGTGCAAAGCCTGGACGGCGCAGAGCATCAGGTCCGCAAGAAAATGTTTCTCGATCTCATGGCCCCCGTGCGGCTGCAGCAGGCCCGCCAGATTTTCGCAGAGGAATGGCAGGCGGCGGCGGGCAGTTGGCGAGGCCGCGAGATCGACCTCTCCGATGCTGTCGACGGCATCATGACACGCACCGCGCTTCGCTGGTGCGGCATCGACCCGGGACAACATGACGTTGCGAGCCGCTCGCGTGAACTCAGCACGATGTTCGCCGAAGCCGGTGCGCTCGGCCCCGCCTATCTGCAGGCACGCTGGCTCCGAGCTCGATGTGAGCGTTGGGCGCGAAGTCTCATTGCTGAGACCCGAGAAGTGGACGGACCCGCCGGAAGCACCTTGGGCAAGCTTGCCTTCCACACGGATCTCGATGGCCGCCGCATGAACGAGGATGTGGCCGCGAAAGAACTCCTGAACATCCTGCGCCCGATCGTGGCAGTCGGACGCTACGTCGTCTTTGCCGCCCACGCCCTGCATGTCCAGCGCGCAGCCATCCACGCTATGACGGAAGACGACGAACACATCAGTCGCGCGATCGCCGAAGAGGTTCGTAGGCTTTATCCGTTCTTCCCGGCGATCGGCGGACGCGTGCGCGAAGCGTTCGACTGGCACGGCGCGAGGTTCGAGCCCGGCGACTGGCTGGTGCTCGACCTCTACGGCACTAATCACGATCCTAAGACGTGGGATGACGCGGAAAGCTTCTGTCCCGAACGCCATTTGGGGCGCGACCGCCAACCCGAGGGGCTCGTGCCGCAAGGTGGGGGCGACTACCTACAAAATCACCGTTGTCCCGGCGAGTGGCTCACGACCGAGTTGCTAACCGAAGCGGTGATGCAATTGCGCAAGCTCGACTGGACTTTGCCGGAACAGAACCTGTCGCTTCCCGAAAACCAGTTCCCGCCGCTGCCCGAAGGCGGTTTGCGCGTTGCGGTGTCACCCAACTGAACCTCCGCGAGCGCAATTATGGGGCGACTACTTCTTGAACCCCGGGCGCTCGGCGGATAGAGCGCCGGGCCAAGGGTCTCAACCGATCTGGGCGGCTGCCGGACCGAAGAACTCATAGTGGATGCGAGCGTCCGGAACGTTTGCTGCCTTCAGACCGGAAACCATCGCCTGCATGAAGCCTGTCGGGCCGCAGATGAAGTAGTCCGCCTTGGCGGGATCGCTGATCTGCACGAGCCAGTTCGGATCGACGCGGCCGGTATGGACACCATTCGCGATATCACTCTCTTCCGGCACCTCGTAGAAGACGTGACTCTCATGTGCCTTCGCGCGGGAGGTCGCGGCAAGCGCATGGGACCGGCCATTCCGCGTCGCGTGGACATAGACCATCCGCAGATCGCCGCCGCCGCAGCTCTCCAGCATCGAAATCATCGGAGTGAGGCCAACGCCGCCCGACAAGAGAACCACCTCTCGCTTGTCTGCGGGATCGAGGAAGAACTCGCCAGCGGGCGCGGCCACGTCGAACTCGGCGCCGACCTCGACCGCATCATGCAGCCAGTTGGAGATCCGTCCGCCGGGCTCGCGCTTGACGGTGATGCGGTAGGACTGACCATCCGGTGCCGAGGAGATCGAGTAGTTGCGCCGATATTCCTCGCCTTCCGCAGGAGCAAAGCGGAAGCTCAGATACTGACCGGGGCGATGCTTGAGAACAGGCAACCCATCCACGGGATAGAGCGTGAAGGACGCGATCTCGGAGGTTTCGCTGTCCTTCGCGCCAACCTTGAAGCGCCGCCACCCGCGCCAGCCGCCGTCCTGT
>NZ_WBJS01000070.1 GCF_009296265.1 Thioclava sp. JE_KL1 | reverse complement strand
GGACAAGTCATTCACCTAGGCGACCTCGCCAAGATTACCCAAGGGTTTGTTTCGCCAAGTCCCTATATTATC
This sequence comes from Thioclava sp. JE_KL1, assembly GCF_009296265.1. GTDB lineage: Bacteria > Pseudomonadota > Alphaproteobacteria > Rhodobacterales > Rhodobacteraceae > Thioclava. The sequence continues at coordinate 502 of NZ_WBJS01000070.1, read as the reverse complement.
CGCAATGAAGGCAAACAAACATTGATGCTCGGCGTGGTAATGAAACCCGGCGGCAATGGGCAGGCATTGTCGGACAGCCTGAGTCGCTTTTCACAGCAATGGGAACACCATCTGCCGAAAGGCGTGAAACTGGAAAAAGTGACCAACCAAGGCGATGCTATTTCACTCGCGGTCAATACCTTCCAGTTGAAGTTCCTGATTGCCGTACTGGTTGTTATGGCAGTGAGTTTCCTGACGTTGGGGATGCGCGCCGGGGTGGTGGTTGCCTTGGCGATTCCGCTAACCTTGGCACTGACCTTTTTCCTGATGCAGTTGACCGGTAAGAACCTTGACCGTATCACCTTGGGGGCGCTGATTTTGGCGTTGGGGCTGCTGGTGGATGATGCCATTATCTCCATTGAAATGATGCTGGTGAAGATGGAAGAAGGCATGGCGCGCATTAAAGCAGCGGCTTTTGCCTGGACAGTGACCGCATCGCCCATGTTGTTCGGTACCTTGGTGA
>NZ_WBJS01000069.1 GCF_009296265.1 Thioclava sp. JE_KL1 | reverse complement strand
GGTTGAGAGCTCCATTTTAACCAATAAATAGTGGCCGGTTTTCAGTCGCTGTTATTAACGGAGTTTGCATCATGGCAAAGGAAAAGTTTGAACGTAGTAAGCCGCACGTAAACGTTGGTACGATTGGTCACGTTGACCATGGTAAGACAACTCTTACAGCGGCGTTGACAATTGTACAAGGTAAGAAGTTTGGTGGTGACGTAAAAGGTTACGATCAAATCGATAACGCACCAGAAGAGCGTGCGCGTGGTATCACTATCTCAACAGCACACGTAGAATACGAGTCAGAAACTCGTCACTACGCGCACGTTGACTGCCCAGGCCATGCTGACTATGTTAAAAACATGATCACTGGTGCTGCACAGATGGATGGTGCAATCCTAGTATGTTCAGCTGCAGATGGCCCAATGCCACAAACGCGTGAACACATCCTTCTATCTCGTCAGGTAGGTGTACCTTACATCGTTGTTTTCCTAAACAAAGTTGACATGGTAGATGACGAAGAGCTACTAGAATTGGTAGAAATGGAAGTTCGTGAATTGCTAGATCAATACGAATTCCCAGGTGACGATACACCAG
>NZ_WBJS01000068.1 GCF_009296265.1 Thioclava sp. JE_KL1 | reverse complement strand
AGGAGCCGGATCAGATCGCCAGCCAAGGCCATCGCGCGCTCCGAAGTCTCCAGTCCAAGAAGCAATGCGTTGAAAAGGATCACGGCCGTGATCGTGTTCCTGAAAGTTGATGTGTCGAGCGCCATCGCGATCCGGTCGCGCAAAGTCATGCAGTCCCCCCGTCTTATTGGCCGGTGGGATATGGTCCTTGGTCGGACGTTGCACAACCTTACCCTTCAGCAATGAGTGCCTTGGAGAAATCGTTGCGCACCATGTGGCGCGGAAAGAGGGCAATTGGCGCAACGAGCCGGCCGGATAACCGTGTCCAGAGGTAGGTATCCAGCCAAATCAGGGGCGTTTCGCGACATCCAGACACATCTGGATTCTATATTCTTCAATGCCTTGCAGAAGGTGTTGGGTGCGCTGAAACCCCGACGTGCATCAGCATTCCGCAAACGGGGTGGATTTGAAAACTTAACCACAGGCAGAAGAGCCTCGTCGCCTCAAATCTCCACCCCGGCACACAGCGCGGTATTTCGGATATGCTCTCGCATCGCATTCGCGGCGTCGTTCGCATTCTGCCGCGTTAGCGCCTCCAGGATCGCCCTGTGCTCTTTGATCGAGGCGTTCATGCGGTCGACCTCAGTGTT
>NZ_WBJS01000067.1 GCF_009296265.1 Thioclava sp. JE_KL1 | reverse complement strand
ATGACTTTGCGCGACCGGATCGCGATGGCGCTCGACACATCAACTTTCAGGAACACGATCACGGCCGTGATCCTTTTCAACGCATTGCTTCTTGGACTGGAGACTTCGGAGCGCGCGATGGCCTTGGCTGGCGATCTGATCCGGCTCCTCGACATGCTTTGCCTGTCGGTTTTCGTGATCGAGATTGGACTTAAGCTCGTGGTGCAGAGATTGGGCTTCTTCCGGTCTGGCTGGAACCTCTTCGATTTCACCATTGTCGGCGTGTCGCTTCTGCCCGGCGCGCAGGTCTTCAGCGTGCTGCGGGCGCTTCGAGTGCTGAGGCTCTTGCGCATCATTTCGGTCGCGCCGCGCCTGCGGCGCGTGGTCGAGGGGCTCATCAACGCCCTGCCGGGCATGGGCAGCGTCTTCCTCTTGATGGGCATCATCTTCTATATCGCGAGCGTGATGGCGACAAAGTTGTTCGGCGCGAGTTTCCCGCAGTGGTTCGGCTCGCTCGGACAATCAGCCTATTCACTGTTTCAGATCATGACGCTCGAGAGCTGGTCGATGGGGATTGTGCGCCCGGTGATGGAAACCCACCCTCTGGCTTGGGCCTTCTTCGTGCCTTTCATCATGGTCACGACCTTCGCAGTGGTGAACCTTCTGGTGGGCCTCATCGT
>NZ_WBJS01000066.1 GCF_009296265.1 Thioclava sp. JE_KL1 | reverse complement strand
TAGGGATAGGTCTTGTGGCCCTTTGCGGGCCTGCTGGTGTTGGGCTTCTGGTAAATCGGCATCAGCCCCATCAGGCGCATCAGTCGCCGTATCCGCTTCTCGTTCACCAAGTGTCCGTCGTTACGCAGATGCCAGGTCATTTGCCGGACACCGAAGAACGGGGTCTCCAGGAACTGCTCGTCGATCTGCCGCATCAGGCCGAGGTTCTGTTCGGTTTCGCCCTTCGGCTCGTAGTAATAGGATGAGCGTGCGATCGACAGCAGCTTGCACTGCTGCCCAATCGACAGATCCGAATGGTTCGGCTCGATCATGCCACGCCTCACTTCCCGCCCCAAGGCTTCAGCTTTCGTTCCAAAAAAGAGTTGGCCACCGCCAGCTCCCCGATCTTGGCGTGGAGCTCCTTCACCTGCTCCTCGTCGATCTCGGGCTTCCTTCGGCCCCCGCGCTCGAACACGCCCGACGCGCCTTCGAGCAAGGCCCGCTTCCATTGATGGATCATCGTTGGATGCACCCCGAACCGGCTCGCCAGCTCGGCCGCTGTCTCTTCACCCTTCAGGGCTTCCAGCGCGACCTTTGCCTTGAACTCGGGCGCGTGCTGCTTGCGTTTCGACATCTCTGATCTCCTTCTCGTCGAAGATCAGCAGACTGCAAATCGTAGCTTATGTCAGTGTCCGAATTT
>NZ_WBJS01000065.1 GCF_009296265.1 Thioclava sp. JE_KL1 | reverse complement strand
TAGGGATAGGTCTTGTGGCCCTTTGCGGGCCTGCTGGTGTTGGGCTTCTGGTAAATCGGCATCAGCCCCATCAGGCGCATCAGTCGCCGTATCCGCTTCTCGTTCACCAAGTGTCCGTCGTTACGCAGATGCCAGGTCATTTGCCGGACGCCGAAGAACGGGGTCTCCAGGAACTGCTCGTCGATCCGTCGCATCAGGCCGAGGTTCTGTTCGGTCTCGCCCTTGGGGGTGTAGTAGAAAGACGAGCGCGCGATCGACAGCAGCTTGCACTGCTGGCCGATCGACAGGTCCGGGTGGTGAGGCTCGATCATGCCGCGCCTCACTTCCCGCCCCAGGGCTTCAGCTTTCGTTCCAAAAAAGAGTTGGCCACCGCCAGCTCCCCGATCTTGGCGTGGAGCTCCTTCACCTGCTCCTCGTCGATCTCGGGCTTCCTGCGGCCCCCGCGCTCGAACACGCCGGACGCGCCTTCGAGCAGGGCCCGCTTCCATTGATGGATCATCGTCGGATGCACCCCGAACCGGCTCGCCAGTTCGGCCGCTGTCTCTTCACCCTTCAGGGCTTCCAGCGCGACCTTTGCCTTGAACTCGGGCGCGTGCTGCTTGCGTTTCGACATCTCTGATCTCCTTCTCGTCGAAGATCAGCAGACTGCAAATCGTAGCTTATGTCAGTGTCCGAATTT
>NZ_WBJS01000064.1 GCF_009296265.1 Thioclava sp. JE_KL1 | reverse complement strand
GTATCAATCTAATGCCTGGTTATTTCAACAGACTTAGAACGTTTTGTTGCGATTGGTTCGCTTGCGACAACATACTCATACCTGCTTGTTGTAGGATCTGAGTTCTTGCCAAGTTCGCACTTTCAGTCGCAAAGTCTGCATCTTCAATTCGGCTTCTTGCCGCCATGATGTTTTCGTTTACGTTTTTCAAGTTCGATACGGTGTAGTCCAAACGGTTTTGTACCGCACCGTACTTCGCACGTGTCTTCGCAATTGATACCAACGCACCATCTACCTGTGACATTACACCTAGTGCTGATGCTGCTGTTTGAATCGTTCCCGTTACACCCAGTGCTGATGCCGCTACTCGTTTCAGTGAGATTTTGATGGTGTTTTGTGACGCTGTTTCCCAACCCGCTTGGATGGAAACAGTTTTACTAGATGCCATCAACTTTACACCGTTAAATTTGGTGGTTGAGGCAATACGACCCATCTCAATTCTCAACTGAGAAACTTCGATGTTCATTTGTGAACGTTGTGCTGAACTGTAAGTATCGTTGGATGCCTGAACCGCTAGCTCACGGATACGATAAAGCATGTTTACCGTTTCTTCCGCTGCACCATCCACGGTTTGTACCAATGAGATACCATCATTTGCGTTACGGATGGCCATGGTGGTACCTTTGATTTGTGATGTCATTGAC
>NZ_WBJS01000063.1 GCF_009296265.1 Thioclava sp. JE_KL1 | reverse complement strand
CCTTAAAAATGACACCAAATGAATTTCAAGTCGAAAATCGTCAACGCATCGACCATAAAACTTGGTATCATCATCAATGTAAAGCGCCATAATCGCCAACCGATTAACCTTTACCATCTTTTCGTTTTCCCTTATCAATACATACCGCCGAGGATTCTATGAGTTGGCCGAGTTTCTGGCTGAGAGCCGATCACAATTACATTGCTTGGCAAAGCCGCTTGCTGTTGCCGATTTCCCGATTGGTTTGCCGCGTGGCACGTCGCCGTCTTCAAGCATTTGAAACACAACCTCCGCGCAAAGCCACGGATGCGAAAATCATTGTCGTCGGCAACATTGTTGTCGGTGGTTCCGGTAAAACGCCTTTTATCATGTGGTTAGTGGAGCAGTTGCAACAACAAGGTTTCAGTGGTGGAATCGTGAGTCGAGGCTATGGCGGCAAAGCCAAAACCTGGCCGCAAATGGTCACGCCGGATTCCGACCCGAAATGGGTGGGGGACGAACCAGTGATGCTCGTCAGACAGGCGAAAGTACCGATGGCGGTGTCACCAAACAGAGTGGACGCTATTCGGTATCTGGAGCAAAACGTCAAGGCGCAAGGCGGTCATCTCGATGTGATTATTTCGGATGACGGCCTACAGCATTATGCCATGGCACGTGACATGGAAATTGTGATGGTGGATGGCGAAAGAGGGCTGGGGAACCGCATGTGTTTGCCATCAGGGCCTTTGCGCGAGTCTAAAC
>NZ_WBJS01000062.1 GCF_009296265.1 Thioclava sp. JE_KL1 | reverse complement strand
CTGAGCTACTCCCCATCTCTTGGACAGGATCTGACGTAAATTAAGCTACTCGTTGCACCTGCTGACCGGGTTGGTTGATATCATTTCTCTGCCAATACACCAGCGCCGGTGGCTTGCCGCCGAGGGCTGAGTGAGGGCGCTGGTGGTTGTAGAAGGTCATCCATTTCCGGATGGCCGCCTTCGTCTCCGATCCTGTCTCCCAAGCGTGCAGGTAGACGCACTCGTATTTCGCTGCGCGGTCCTTCGGTTCAGGGTGCGCCACAGCCTCTCGATGAAGATGTTGTCCAGGAAGCGGCCTTTCCCATCCATCGATATGCGCACGCCGGATCGACGCAGCCGATCCGTCCAGGCGAAGGACGTGAACTGAGACCCTTGATCGGTATTCATGATCTCGGGCGGGCCGAACTTGTGGACGGCTTCGTTCAGCGCTTCGACGCAGAAGTCGGCCTCCAGCGTGTTCGAGATCCGCCAGGCCAAGACCTTTCGCGTGTGCCAGTCCATGATCGCAACGAGGTATAGAAATCCGCGCCTCATGGGCAGGTAGGTGATATCCGAGCACCAGACTTGGTTCGGGCGATCCACTCGCAGACCTCGCAGCAGGTAGGGATAGGTCTTGTGGCCCTTTGCGGGCCTGCTGGTGTTGGGCTTCTGGTAAATCGGCATCAGCCCCATCAGGCGCATCAGTCGCCGTATCCGCTTCTCGTTCACCAAGTGTCCGTCGTTACGCAGATGCCAGGTCATTTGCCGGAC
>NZ_WBJS01000061.1 GCF_009296265.1 Thioclava sp. JE_KL1 | reverse complement strand
TTACTTCACAGTAAGTTTGGCTCAACATTATTGTTAAATATGGTTTTCGATATGCATTTATGACACATTTTTTTCACAAATGCAATATAAATCATTAACTTATAGAATATTTTTGTTTTTTATTTTCTAAAACCGTCTTAAAAAAAGATCAATGTTCTCGTGTAGCAACGAACTGCAAGTTTGGCCAACGCTCTTCCATCAAGCTTAAATTTACCCTTGTAGGCGCGATGTAAACCAACTGATCCGCCGCATCGTAAGCCACGTTCTCTTTTACCTTCGCCAAGAATTTTTCAATCTCAGACTTTTCGCCCATTATCCAACGTGCCGTCGAGACATTCACCGCTTCAAACAAACATGAGACGTTATATTCATCTTTCAAACGCTGCGCAACCACTTCAAACTGCAACACACCGACAGCACCCAATATCAAATCGTTATTGGCGATTGGGCGGAACAACTGTGTCGCCCCCTCTTCGGATAGCTGCGTCAGACCTTTTTGCAAAGCTTTCATCTTCATCGGGTCTTTTAATTGCGCGCGACGGAAAAGCTCCGGCGCAAAGTTTGGAATACCCGTAAACTTCAAGTCTTCGCCTTGCGTGAAAGTATCCCCAATCTTGATTGTACCGTGGTTGTGCAAGCCGATAATATCCCCGGGATACGCTTCTTCTGCATGGTCACGTTTGTTGGCAAGGAAAGTGATGGCTTTCGAGATTTTGACGTCTTTACCGATACGCACATGCTTAAGCTTCATAC
>NZ_WBJS01000007.1 GCF_009296265.1 Thioclava sp. JE_KL1 | reverse complement strand
CCTCTGTTCTGGCGCACGACGCTGATGTCTCTGGGCGCGACCCTTGGCTATTTCGCGCTGCATTGGGGGGCGAATGCGCTCTCGGCGGGCACCCTGCCGCCGCCGCCCGTCGCCGATCCGCTGATCTGGCTCGTGATGCTCCTGACCGTTGTGGGCTTCGGTCTCGCAGCCTGGGCGCAGGCGACCTTCCCGCTCTGGGGCAGCCATCCGGCTGCGGCGGGGCTGCGGGTCCATCTGATGAACGGTCTCTATCTCAACGCTCTCTCCGATCGGTTGATCGGGCAGACGCCCCTCAAGAAAGGTTAAGGCAATGCGCTTCCACAGTTATCAGTTTCCCGGCGCCACACTGCAACTCTTTGCCGCCGCCGAAGATGCGTTGGCACAGATCCCGCCCGCCTTCGGTCTGGAGGCGACGGTCGCGGTAAACCCCTACCTCGGTCAGGCAGGAGAGAGCCGCCTTCAGGCCGCAACCCGGCTGGCGCGGGTGGCGGGCGCGCGGATCACCGCCCCGCGCGAGGTGATCGCCGCGTGGTTCGAGGCCGGGCGCGTGACGGAGCAGGACATCGCCGCCGCCGCGGTCGGGGCCGAGCTCGATCCCGATCAGGTGCAAAGGGCACTTCATGCCCCTTCGCCCGCCTATTGCCCCGATCCGACGCTGGCCGATCTGGCGGCGCGGAAAACCGGGCAAGACTGGCCCGCTCTGATCGCGGACCGGGTCGGTCTGTGGGCTGGCGGGCATTTCGACAAGGGACAAGCGCTCTGGCCCGCACCGGGCGGGTCGGCCTTCAAAGCATGGCGGGCTTTCGCGCTACGCGACCTGACGCCGGGCTTACACGGACTGCGCGGCTTCTGCGCCTTCGTGGCGAGCCTGCCCACGGATCCACGCGCGGCCTTCGCGGAGTTGACGGGACGGCTTGGCCTCAGTGCGGAGGCCGCACCGCTCTATCTGCACCGGCTCGCGATGAGCCTTGGCGGTTGGGCGCAATATGTGCGCGGGCTCGGCTGGGCCGATGGGCTGAAGGGCGAACGCAACACGCTGGGGTTCGAGATGTTAGTGATCCGGCTCGCTTGGGAGGTAGCGCTGCTCGACTGCTTCGCCGACCAACTCGCCATGCCCTGGACGCAGGCGCTGAAAGCTCATGCCGCGCCGCTGGAGCCGAGCCACGATCTACGCATCGATCTGGCCCTGCAGGAGGCTGCCGATCAGGCCGAGGAGCTGGCGCTGGCCGAAAAGCTCGCCACCTCGGGAGGCAGGGCCGGCGCGCCGCCGCCGGACATTCAGGCGATCTTCTGTATCGATGTGCGCTCCGAACCGTTCCGGCGGGCGCTGGAATCCGCTGATCCCGGGGTGCAGACGCGTGGCTTCGCGGGGTTCTTCGGCCTGCCGATCGCGCATCTCGGGCTCGCCTCGGATCAGCGCGAGGCGCGGGCGCCGGTGCTGCTGGAGGCGGCGCTCAACTCGCAGGTCGCGGTGGGCGGCAAGGCCGATCAGGCGGAACGGATCACCCGGCGCGCGACCCGCGCCTGGGGCCGATTCAAACTGGCCGCGGTTTCGTCCTTCGCCTTCGTGGAGGCGACCGGGCCGCTCTATTTGGGCAAGCTGTTCGGATCGGCGATGGCGCAGGACGACGCCCCGTCCCCTGAACCTGTGCCCGCACTCGACCTGCCCTCGGAAGAGCGGATCGCACTCGCGGGCCGGGTGTTGCGGGCAATGTCGCTTACCTCCGGTTTCGCGCCGATCGTGCTGATCGCTGGCCATGGGGCGCATGTCACAAACGCGCCGCATGCGAGCGCCCTGCAATGCGGGGCTTGCGGAGGCCATGCGGGCGATGTGAACGCGCGGCTTCTGGCCGAGCTGCTCAATGATCCGGTGGTGCGCAAGGGTCTGTCGCGCAACGGAATCGCGATCCTGCCTGAGACGCGCTTCCTCGCGGGGCTACATGACACGGTCAGCGATGCGCTGCACCTGTTCGACGAAGGGCTCAGTGCGGTGCCGAAGGCGCATCTGGCGCGGCTACAAGCAGCGCTCGCGAAGGCGGGCGAAATCGTGCGGACGGCGCGGGCGCAGGCTCTGCCCCGCGCGGGATCCGGGGCCGACCTGCCCCGGCGCGGCAAGGACTGGTCCGAGCTGCGCCCCGAATGGGGTCTGGCCGGATGCCGTGCCTTCATCGTGGCACCGAGGGCGCGCAGTCTGGGCTGTGATCTTGGCGGGCGAGCCTTCCTGCACGATTACCATTGGCGGCAGGATGATGGCTTCGCGACGCTGGAACTGATCCTGACCGCCCCTGCGGTAGTCACCAACTGGATCGCGCTGCAATATCATGGCTCAGCCACCGCGCCCGAGGTCTTTGGGGCAGGCAACAAGCTGCTGCACAACGTTGTCGGCGGTATCGGCGTGTTCGAGGGCAATGGAGGCGATCTGCGGGTCGGTCTGCCGATGCAGTCCCTGCATGACGGGGAACAGTTGCGCCATGATCCTCTGCGGCTCTCGGTCGTCGTCGCGGCCCCGACGGAGGCGATCTCCGGCGTGCTGGAGCGGCATCCGCAACTTAAAACCCTGTTCGACAATGGCTGGCTGTCGCTGCAGGCGATGGATGACGCGGGCCAGATCTGCGCGCGCTATGAACAAGGCGCGTGGATCGCGAGAGATCAGCCGCCCGCGATCCGCGCCGCCTGAGCGCAGAGGTTGACGGATCGAAGCGCGGCCCTGCCCCCTCGTTGCGGCGCAAGGGGCGGAGCCGCGCGATCGTCGGTCTGCGAGGGGCCGACCAGTCCGCATTCAGTAAAAGCCGATTTCCTTAACGTCGACGGAGGCTTCATAATCCTTGCCATAGGCAACGACGCCGATGGATTTGAGGTCTTTCGCGCGAGGCTCAGCGCGCAGCATTCCGCCCGATGGCGTGAAAGCCGTGAAGGGCAGTTTCACCTCCGTCCAACCTGTGGTGGCATGAAACCGCGCCTGATAATACTGCCACGGCAACAGCATCGTGCGGCTGCGCAGATGGACAAAGTAATCCTCGTCATTTCCGCGCATGACGATCCGCACGCCGCGCGCGCCCTCTGGTGGCGCATCGAGTTTCATCTGAATCTGGATGAAACCACCGCGGTTCTTCGTGCTGACCTTGCCGCTGAGGCGGGCGAAATGTGTGGCGCCCTCGCGCTCGAAGCTGACCTGCCCCGTCGAGACGCCGCCCATCACCGTATCGGTGAAGACACGCCAGCGGGTCTCTGGGTGGTTCGAAAAGGTCTCTAGGGGCATTTCTGGGGGCATCGGTTCACCTTGGGCAGAGATCGTCGCGCCAACGAGCATTGCTATCGTGAGCAGGAATTTGAGGGTCACGGGCATCCTCCAGCCTCAGGTTGCGGGGTCAAGAATATCACGCGGCAATCGAAGCACGAGGGCGATCGCCGCCAGTTTCAGCGCGCAGGGAACAAGCGCATAGCTGACATTGAGCGCATCGAGCGCCGCCCGGCTGTTCTCGCCATCGGGCTGGTAGCCGAAATACTGAAGCAGCGGCAGCACGGTCCCGGCGGCGATCGCCAGTGTCGCCTTGGCGCTGAAGTTCCAGATCCCGAAGGCCTGCCCCGCCTGAAGCCCAGCACGCGACAGGGCGGCGGCAAAGAGCGCCGAGAGGATCACCATATCCGCGCCAAGCGCTATGCCTGAGCCGATGCAGATCGCCGCGAAGGACAACGCGGCGCCCGGCGGCAGGCTGAACGCGCCGATGAAGCTCACGATCGAGAGGATCATCGCGGCCAGAAGCACCCGGCGGGCGCCGACACGTCGGGCGAGACGCCCCCAGACTGGCGCGCTTGCGCCCGCGGCGATGAAGAAAAGGATGAGGAAAGGTCCGGCGAGATCAGGCAGGCCAAGACGGTCTCCCACGAAGAACAGAAAAAGCGTCGACGTGACAGCCACAGGCAGGCTGTTGACGAAGGCCAGCAGCAGGAGCCAGCCCGCGCCGGACCCGATCAGCCCCCGCCAGTTCAGTCGCATCGACGTCACTTGCGTCTTGCGCCACAGCGGCCGCGCCAGCACGATCGCGATCAGAGCCAGCAGGGCGATGAGCCAGCCGAACGCCACATAACCATCTGCCTGCGCGGAAACATTCGCAAGCAGCGTCGGCGCAATCGCCCCGAGAGTCACACCGATCAGAACACCCGTTTCGCGCCAACCTGCAAGGCTCAGCTGCGCCCGGGGCTGCCCCGTGCCCGCGAAGGCAGCGCTCTGGCCGTAGATCAGGATCGTCCCAAGGCTATAGCCCGTAAACGCCACGACCAGCCCCCCGGTCAGCCAGAGCGCAGGATGTCCCTCCGGAGGTAGCGAAAAAACCGCCACGCAGCCCGCCGCGAGCAGCCCCATCGCGAGGACTGCGAAACCCGCTCGAAAACGCGCCCAACGGTCTGTCACATATCCCAACAGCGGATCCTGCAGGAAATCCACGATCCGGATCAGCAGCAGGATCGCTCCGACTTGACCAAGCGACAGATCAAGTCGCGTGGCCGCGAAACTCGGCAGGTGGATATAAATCGGGATACTCGCCGTGGCGAGCGCCATCGCGAGAAAGCCCACGCGCCAATAATCCTTCGACTGATCCATAGGCGCAGGATTCATCGGGCGCGTCGCCCTGTGAGCCTGACAAAGAGCCAGACGATACCGGGGCGGAGCCTTAGAAAGACGCGATAGGTCAGTTCGAGGAGGGTCTTGACGAGCGGCCACCGTGCGATGCGCGCCAGACCACGCCAGCGCGGAAGATGGGACCAAAGTTCGGCGAAAGCAGCAGCCCCCGAGACGAGACGCCCATCCTCTGCGCGGACGTGGAACCGAGCGAGCGCATCGGCCCGGCTCAGCCCGTCAGGCAGGGTCGCGCCCGGCTCGGAGAGATCGACGAACGCAAGCGCCTCCGCGCCCGGTGTCTCCCTATAGAGACCGATCTCCGCGCGACACAACGGACACCCTCCGTCATAGTAAACGGTCGCCTTGGAGGTTTTGTGCATCGCGGCATGGCGCACGCTATCACCCATCTTCAGTTTGGTTGATGAGTATTACGCGGTTTGACGATACGAGGATCTTTTGCCGGAGGGAACTTCTCCAAAATACCCCGGCGAGAGCGTGGACTGTCCTGATGCCAGCTGAGCTCGTCTTCACGCTTGCTGTCCTATTTCCGCTCCCAGTGGTCCTTTCGAGCGCCCTCCACTTATCCTCTGCGCCCGCGGTCCGGTAGGGCATAGCGAACAAGGATACGATTGTCTGCAAGCCATCTGAGAAACGCGGGGCTATTCACGTCGCATGCCCCGTTTGAAACCGAGACAGATCGCGCGCGTCATCCCGGCCCGCAAATGCGGGTCGGTGATGTTGCCTAAGTCGCGCGGGCTAAAGACAAACCCGTCCCAGATCAGCACAAAAGGCATATCAGCATTTAGCAGCCACCTTAGCCGAGCGCTAGAATGTTGCGAAGAAGCGCCCCTTTCCAGCCACCGACATGCGCACGTCAATTCGCTCCAACTCATTGGTGTCCGTCACCAGCCATCATGCCGCGCCTAATGGGCAACCATAACGTGCCTGACGACCGAGTAATCCTCTAAGGCGTAGGAAGACATATCCTTGCCATATCCCGATTGTTTCATGCCTCCGTGCGGCATCTCATTGGTCAGCATGAAATGGGTATTAACCCAAGTACAACCATATTGCAGCCTCGCGGCAACCTGCATTCCCTTGGACACGTCCTTGGTCCACACCGACGAGGCGAGGCCATAATCGCTGTCATTGGCCCATTTGATCGCATCGTCGGGATCGTCGAACCGCGTGACGGAGACCACGGGGCCAAAGACCTCGCGCCGCACGATCTCATCGGTCTGAAGAGCGCCCGCAACCACCGTAGGCTTGTAGTAGAATCCCCGCCCCTCGGGTCGTTCGCCCCCAGTGGTGATCTCGATATGATTGGCTTCGCGCGCGCGCGCCACGAAACTCGCAACCCGGTCGCTCTGGCGCTGCGAAATGAGCGGCCCGATCTCGTTAAGGCTGTCATCCTCGTGACCATAAGAGATCTGTGCGACCGCATCCGTCAAACCAGCGACAAACTTGTCGTAGACCTCGCCCTGCACATAGACGCGGCAGGCGGCGGTGCAGTCTTGGCCCGCATTGTAGAAACTGAAGGCGCGCAGCCCTTCAATGGTGGCCTCGAGATCAGCATCGTTGAACACGATAACTGGGGCCTTGCCGCCCAGTTCAAGATGCGTGCGCTTGATCGTCTTGTTGGCGGCTTCCAAAATCTTACGCCCCGTCGCGATATCGCCAGTAACCGAAATCATCGCCACTTTCGGATGGTTAATCAGCGCAGAGCCCACCGTTTCGCCGCGACCTAGAATGATGTTCACAACGCCTTCGGGCAACACCTCGGCAAAGATATTTGCCATGGCCAACGCGGTCAGCGGGGTCTGCTCGGACGGTTTGAACACCACCGTATTCCCCGCCCCAATCGCAGGCGCGATCTTCCAAGCCATCATCATCAGCGGATAGTTCCAGGGCGCGATCGAGGCGACGATGCCGATCGGATCGCGGCGGACCATCGACGTATGTCCTTCAAGATATTCCCCTGCCACCGGCCCGGTCATGCAACGCACCGCGCCCGCGAAAAACCGGAAGCAATCCACGATGGCGGGAAGTTCATCCCCCAGCGCGAGCTGGCCGGGTTTACCGCAATTGAGCGCCTCAAGCACCGCAAGTTTTTCCGCCTCCGCCTCGATCCGGTCAGCGATCTTAAGCAGATAGCCCGAACGTTCGGCAGGCGTGGTGCGCGACCAAGCTGTGAAAGCCTTCTCAGCGGCGTCCACCGCCTCTTCGACCTGCGCAAGAGAAGCTTCGGGCAGCGTGGTGATGATCTCACCGGTGCGCGGGTTGAGGATGCTCTCCTCAGTCTCGGTGCCGGAAACGAGCTTTGCGCCGATCAGCATTTGCGTGTCCATGGGGATCTCCCTGTTTTTATTTGTCTGAACCGGCGGTGTGTTCGCCGTCTTTTGTGAGGTAATAGGCCGCGAGGATTGGAAGGACCGTCACAAGGACCACCGCCATCGCGACCACATTGGTCACAGGGCGCTGGCGTGGGCGGACGAGCTCTTCGAGCATCCAGATCGGCAGAGTGGTTTGGTTGCCAGCGGTGAAAGTGGTGACGATGACCTCATCGAAACTGAGGGCAAAGGCCAGCATCCCACCCGCCAGCAAGGCGGTTGCGATATTGGGCAGGATCACGAGGCGGAAGGTCTGCACCCCGTCCGCGCCCAGATCCATGGCGGCATCGATCAGCGCCCCCGACGTGCGCCGAAACCGCGCCACCGCATTGTTATAGACAATCACGATACAAAAAGTCGCGTGGCCCAAAACGATGGTCCAAGTGCTGAACGGAATATCCAGCAAAGAGAAGGCCGAGCGCAGGGAAATCCCGGTGATGATTCCCGGCAAAGCGATGGGCAGGATCACCAGAAGCGAAATTGTTTCGCGGCCAAAAAACTTGGAGCGCGCCACAGCAGCGGCTGTCAACGTGCCCAAGATCAGCGCCAGACTGGTCGAGATCGCCGCAACTTTCACCGAAAGGGCCATGGCCTCCCAGACATCCTTGCGCCCCAAGGTGACACCGATCCATTTCAGCGTGTAACCGGGCGGCGGCCATTGAAAGCTCTTCTCCTCAGTCGAGAAGGCGTAGAGGAAAATCAGCGCGATGGGGGCGAGCAGGAAAACGAGCCCACCGAATGCGGCCAGCTTGAGACCCAGAGGAGATCGGTTGTCAGAGTGCATCGAATGCTCCCATCTTGCGTGCGCCCCACAGGTAGATGCCCATGATCACGATCGGCACCACGGTGAAGGCGGCGGCAAGCGGGATGTTCCCAGCCGTGCCCTGCTGGGTATAGACCGCCTGCCCGATGAAGAGGCGCGAATTGCCCACGATCTGGGGCACGATGTAGTCGCCCAGAGTCAGCGAAAAGGTGAAAATCGAGCCAGCCACCACTCCCGGAAGCGCGAGAGGCAGCAACACCATGCGAAAGTTCTGCCTTGGCGTTGCGCCAAGATCGGAAGCGGCCTCGGTGAGATCTTTGGAGACCCGCTCCAAAGCCGCCTGCACGGGAATGATCATGTAGGGCAACCAGATATAGAGAAATACGAGGAAGGTGCCGATATAGCTGACCGACAAGGAATTTCCGCCGATCACGGGCAACGATAAAACCCCCTCCAGCAGCCATGTCAGATGCAGCTTGGCAAAAATCCAGTTCAGGATGCCTTCCTTGGCAAGCACGAGCTTCCAAGCGTAAACCTTGACCAGATAGCTCGACCAGAGCGGCAACATGACGCCCACGTAAAACAGCGCCTTCCATTTGCCCTTCGCATAGCGAGCAGCAAAATAGGCGATAGGAAAGGCCAGGATCGCCGCGGCGATCGTAACCGATGCGGCCATCGCCACGGTGCGCAGGATGATGTCGAGATTGTAGGGCCGCAGCAGCTCGCCATAGGTTTTCAGCGTAAACTCATGGACCACGACGCCCGAAAATTCGTCGATGGAGAAGAAGCTCTGGATCAGCAGTGCGATGAGCGCGCCGATATAGACGATCCCCAGCCACAGCGTGATCGGCAACACCAGAAGAAAGACGAACATGCGAGGGTGGCGGATGATCCAGTCCACCGCACGCGCCAGCGGCCCGGAGCGCGGGGCGAAAAGCGCAGCATTTGAGCTTAGATCGCTCATGCTTCCCGCTCCATCAGATGCACCCGCGCAGGGTCCCAGGAAATCCGCGCCGCCTCGCCCACATCAGGGGTATCTTCGCGCGCCGGGATCAGAGCGGTCAGGCTTTGCCCCGCAAGAATGAGCGAAAGCTTGGTCACCCGGCCGTGAAAGAACCGACCCGTGACCGTCGCCTCTCGCCCGGCAGGATCAAGCACCACATCCTCGGGGCGCAGCGAGGCCCATTGGCCCACATCCCCGACTCCCGCCAGATCGGCGGGAAGCACGTTGGAGGAGCCGACAAAATCGGCCACGAAACGCGTATTGGGGCAGCGGTAGATTTCTTCGGAGGTGCCGATCTGCTGGATTTTCCCCTCAGCGAAGACGGCAACACGATCGGCCATCGACAGCGCCTCGTCCTGATCGTGGGTGACGAACACAAAGGTAAGACCCAGCGCGAGTTGCAACTTGCGCAGCTCTTCCTGCATCTGCTCGCGCAACTTTAGATCAAGCGCCCCCAAAGGCTCGTCCAGTAACACCACGCGCGGCTTGTTGATCAACGCGCGCGCCAGCGCGACACGCTGGCGTTGCCCGCCAGACAACTCCCCAGCGCGGCGATCACCATAGCCGCTCAGTTCGACAAGTTCCAAAGCCTCTTCGGCAGCGCGGGAACGCTCAGCCTTTCCCACGCCCTTCACCCGCAACCCGAAAGCCACGTTCTCGCGCACATTCATATGCGGAAACAATGCGTAGTTCTGAAATACAGTATTCACGTTGCGCAGATAGGGCGGCACGCCCTCGGCACGTTCACCAAAAATCGCAATATGCCCGGCGGTCGGTTGTTCGAACCCCGCGATAAGACGCAGGCAGGTCGTCTTACCCGAACCGGATGGGCCGAGCATGGCGAAGAATTCTCCATCACGGATCGAAAGGTCGACCTCGTCCACGGCTTTTACGGATCCGAAATGGCGCGAAACGCCTTGGAAGGTCACGGCATCAGTCATCTTTGGTCTTTCTGGGAGAATGCGCCCGGACCCGAAAAGGGGTCGGCTCCGGGCGGTCTGGAGCGATTAGCGGCCGCCAATCACACCGATGTAGTCGGACACCCAGCGGTAGTAGGGCACGCAATTGTCTTGGCCGTCACAGTTCGACACCGGAGTTTGCCAGAACTTGATCTTGTCGAAATCGTCGAGACCGTTCTCGGAACAGCCCGCAGCGGTTTGCATCCCCGATCCGTCGGTGCAAGCCTCGGGCACGGAGGGCACTGCACCAAACCACACCGAGAGATCGGATTGCAGGTTCGAATTCAGCGAATGCTCCATGAACATATAGGCGCAATTCGGGTGTGCGGCCTCGGAATGGAGCATCAGCGTATCGGCCCAGCCCGTTGCGCCCTCTTGCGGAATCACAGACGCGATCGGCAGGCCGTCGGCCTTGAGCAGGTTGACCATGAACGGCCAGGAGGAGGAGGCCACCATACCTTCGTTCTTGAAATCGTCGATCTGGATGAAAGCGTCATGCCAATAGCGCGACACCAGCGTGCGTTGCGTGCGTAGAAGATCGAGCGCGGCGGCATATTGGTCTTCGTTAAGCTCATAAGGGCTGGTGATGCCAAGCTCGGGCTTGTGGGCCATCAAATACATCGCGGCATCCGCGATGTAGATCGGCCCGTCATATGCCTGCACGCGCCCCTTGTTGCTTTCGCCATCCGGGAGGGTCATCTCCTCGAACACGACGTTCCAGCTTTTGGGCGCCTCGCCGAACACCTCGGTGTTATACATCAGCACGTTCGGCCCCCACATGAAGGGCGTGCCGTAATGGGTGCCTTTGACGGTGTGCCACGGGGCGTCCTTCAGGCGATCATCGACGCGCGACCAGCTTGGGATCAGATCGATATTGACCGGCTGCACGCGACCACCTGCAATCAGGCGCAACGAAGCATCGCCCGAAGCAGTCACTAGATCGAAGCCCCCTTCGTTCATCAATGCGACCATTTCGTCCGAGGTGTTGGCGGTTTTGATTTCGACCTTGCAGCTCGTCGCCTCTTCAAACTTGGTGACCCAGTCGAAGGCCGGATCGGTCTCGCCGCGCTCGATGTAACCCGGCCATGCGACGATGGAGACGCTGCCTTCCCCTGCGCCCACTTCACTCAGCATATCGGCGGCCTGCAGCGGAAGCGTTGTGGCAGCCGTGAGTGCAAGGCCTGATACGCAGGCTTTGAAAAACTGTTTCATGATGACTTTCCCTGTTGCAACGAGAGTTGGAACTCTCTTGCACACCAGCCTGTGAAACTCCGTGAGCTTTCACAAATTCAATTCTCAGGTTTTAGCTATCGAAAAAACAGATACCTTGGAATCATCGCGTATTTTTATGGACTTGCGCCGCAAGAACAAATTCACGCGCCACACGCGAAAGAGGGGCACCTTTTCTCCAAACGACTCCAACCTGCACAACTGGAAGGCTTCCCGACACATCTCTGGACACGATGCGGTCCCCTTCGAGAGACCAGCGGCGATAGACCATTTCCGGCAAGAGCGCGATTCCCGCGCCCGTCGCGACCAGCGAGCGCACGGCCTCCACAGAGCGGGTTCGAAAAGCCACACGCGGGCGCGCCCCAAACGCCGACAGCAGCTTGCGCGTCGCTTCCTCGACCTCGTCGATCCTCAACATGATCATCGGCTCGCCCGTGAGATCCTCAATCGAGACGGAGGTCCGCGTCGTCAGCTCGTGCCCGTTGGGCAGCCAGAGCTGGTAGGGAGAGGTATCGATGATCTCGCTCTGTAGCGCCATGCGGTCGCGCATGTTGCTAGTCACCATCACCGCCACGTCCAACTCTCCGCCGACTAGGAGATGCTCGAGGTAATCGCCCGAGTCTTCCGATGCCGTCACCTCGACTTGCGGATTGGCACGCCGGAACCGGGCAAGAATATCCGATAGCACATAGCCCGCCACGAGCGACGTCACCCCTACATGCAGGGTCCCGGTCAGGTCGTCGCTCTCCTGCGTCAAGGCATGTCGGGCATCGGCGACCCTCGCGAGAATGCCCGTGGCATGGCGCAGAAACTGATGTCCTTTATGTGTAATCTCTAGCCCGCGTGCATGACGAGTGAACAACTGCACGCCGAGATCAGCCTCCAACTCACGGATCGCTTCGGTCACCGCGGATTGTGAGATCGCAAGCGTTTGCGCGGCGCCCGACACGGTGCCGGCCTCGGCGACCGCGATAAAGTAGCGAAGCTGTTTGAGTGAAAATGCCATCTCATGTTCTTAGCGTGTCAATAGCAGCGACGTCTATCGCGCACGGAATTTCTTGATAGACCGCACAACTCTGAATTGGCGCACCAGTTTTGTCGTGAAACCGTCAGCGTCAGAGATGGCATTCTCTGCGAGAGCTGGAGCCTAGATGACAAGACGTGTCAATGCGCGTTCAAAATTGTGACTAGCTTGCTCGCGACAACGGTAATGACAACCATGTGTGATTTTCTGGCATCTCGCGATCGGTCAGCGACGTTTTGATAACCGGGCTATATTGGCTAGCAACCAGAGCAACCTGAGTGTCCGGAGCCACCATCACAGCATGACATAGGCGTCAAAACTGTGCCCTTCGTGGCAGCGAAGGTTCGTCCGCAGCCAAGGCGCGCAGCTTGGCAGCAACTGTTCAGGCCGCCTGCCCTTTTTCCGCTGGCCGTCGCTGCCCAGATCACTGCATTCCCGGTCCGTCAAACTCCTCATCGCGCGCCGGCTGCAGCGCACCAACCCCGGCCTCACCAGCCCGCACCAAGAGATCCAGCACAGCACGGATCATCCAGTCCTCCGCAGTGTCACCGAGCGCCTTGAGGGAGGCAGGCATATCCTCCATCACGATGTCGCCACCCGAGATTTCGGCACGGCCGTCGGAAAGCGCCGCGATGACATCGCGCAGGGCGGCCTGCTTTTGCGCAAAATCCAGGGCTCTTCGGTCGAGCTCCGCGAACGCCCCCTGCATCTGTGCCGCAATCGCTTTGCGCGCGGCATGTTGCTTCGTCGATAGCCGCGCTTTTCGCGGCCCGTCGCGCAAGAGCCCGCAGTGCTCTCCGACCGCCCGGTGGTAATCGTCCTGGAACTGACGCATGGCCGCACGGTAGGCGACCATTTCCGGAACCTCACCCCGCAGTTTTCGAGCCGCCTTCAGATGGGTGCGGTTCTCTTCCTTCCACGCCGCAAGCGTCTGGGCATTCTCAGCGTGCGCCTTTCGTGAAGCCGAGCGCCACGCCTCGAGACGCGTGGCATTATGCACCTTGTTGCGCGCGATGGTCTCCGGTCGTTTGCCAAGAGCCCGTTTGCGCGGCCTCGGCGGAAGAGGCTTGGGGATGGGGCGCGGGAGAGAGCAAATGGCCGAAGGGGTCTCGCAGGAGGCGCGAACCTCCGCGGCTGCGCGCTTGCCCGCATGCAGCTTGTTCGCATCGAGTTTCGGGTCTTCGACATTGATCGCAAGGATGTGGAGGTGGACATGGGTCTCATCGAGATGCAGCACTGCTGCCCACTCAATTCCCTTGGGCATGCGCCTTTCGAAATGCGTGAGCACCCGTTCCGCCCAGCTGAGGATTTGCGGACGATAGCACTTCTCATCACGCCTGAAGGCCTCCACCGAAAGGGGGTGCGAGTGAATTTCCGTGTAGAGCGTCGCTGCATCCCGGCGCAGCCGACGCTGATAGCTCGTGCCTTTCGCACTTTTCACGGTCTCACGGATCTTCTGCACCTTCTCGGTCCAGAGCACCTCGAGCTTCTTGAGCGTCGTCGTGCCGTCAAGCGTAATCGGCGCTTTCGGCTCGTCGACATGGCGCGAATAGCGCGGCACCCGCATCGCTTCGCCGAAGACCTGCACGGCCGTGTTCACCTGTTCTGGCGCCCCCTTCACCTTGCGCGGGGCGGCCGAATAACATTCGATATGGACAAACTGATAGCTCATGGATCACCTCTTTCCTTCCGTGGCTCTCACTCGAGGATAAGAGGGTGACCTGAAAAAACGGGCAGGAGACCGGTGCAAAAAACGGCGCAGGAAAAACTAGCTATATGACAGACTGTAGGTAGGCTTTTCGAACGGCTGGATTGCGGATCGGCGTGACAGCCTCGACCCCTGCTTTACAAACAGACAGACGAGATTCGCCCGAACTGGACGCGGGTGATGGTGCAACGTCTCGCGCGGCGGCTCAGGGCGTAAGAAAAAGAACACCAGCGGATTGGCGAAGCGATAGAAACTCGCAAATCATATTCGGGAGAAAGAACAGCAAACGGTTCGCCTGAACACTGATTTGCGCGACGACACGTTTGGCCGCTCTTCGGTCTCACGCAGCCCCTCTGGATGCGCCTGCGCGCGGAGTGCGCGCAGGGCTTTGGATGAGGTCGGCTTTGAGAGCTTAGCCGCCGAAGCGCGGCTCCGGAACGCCTTTCACGCCGAGACCGCGGATCGCGAACAGGCTGCCGCGCTGAACACCGTCGTCGGGAAAACGCGGCAGTGGGGGCTTTGCCATCGACGTGACGTAGAGCACGTCGAGATCAGGGCCGCCGAACTGGACGCTCGTGACCTTCTTCACTGGCATCGGGATTTCCATATCGAGCGTGCCGTCCGGTGCGAAGCGGCAGATCCGCCCATCATAGACCAGCGCCATCCAGTAATAGCCCTCCGCATCGACCGTCGCCCCGTCCGCGGCGCCCCCGTTGGAGGTATCGGCCTTCGCAAAGGTGCGACGGTTCGAAATGCCGCCCGTCTCGATATCATAGTCATAAGCCCAGATCTCACCGGTCCAGGTATCGGTGAAGTAGAAGGTCTTGTCGTCCGGCGAGAAGCAAGGCCCGTTCGAGCAGATGATCCCCTCCTCGAGCTTGGTTACGCTCAGGTCGGGATCGACGCGGTAGAGTGCGCCCAGCGGCCCCTCTTCCTGCATGTCCATCGAGCCGGCGAAAAACCGTCCGCGCCGGTCGCATTTTCCGTCGTTGATACGGGTCGTGGCGAGATTAGCCTCCGGGTCGTGCAGCAACTCGCAATCGCCGCTGTCGAAATCCAGTAACCAGAACCCCTTGTCGAGCGAGACGATGGCGTCCTTGCCGTCCTTGCGCACCGCCATCGAGCCGATCTTGCCCGGCACATCCCAGGCGCGCAGCTCCGTCCCGTCCGCAGTGCAGCGAAACACACGTCCATCCATCGAGTCGATGAAATAGAGCCGCTGGCTTTCGACGTCCCAGACCGGGCCCTCGCCCAGCGTCGTCTTCACGTCGAGCAGAATATCGATCTGCATGTTGGTCTCCTCCCTTGGTATCCGGTTCAGAAGTTCACGGCGTCGCCGCCTTTGAGCGCGAGCATCTCGCGCGCCTCGTCCGGCGTCGCGAGCTCGAGGCCCAGCCCCTCGACGAGGGCGCGCGCCTTGGCGACCTGTTGGGCGTTGCTCTCTGCAAGCTTGCCGCGCGAGATCCAGATGCTGTCCTCGAGACCGACGCGGATATTGCCCCCCATGCTCAGTGCCTGTGTGGCGATGCGGAACTGGTCCTTGCCGGCACCCAGAACCGACCAGCGGAAATCCTTTCCGAAGAGACGGTCTGCCGTGCGCTTCATGTGCATGACATCCTCGGGATGGGTGCCGATCCCCCCCAGCAGGCCAAAGACGGACTGAACGAAGAACGGCGGCTTCACGAGGCCACGGTCCGCGAAATGCGCGAGGTTGTAGAGATGCGAGATATCGTAGCATTCGAACTCGAACCGGGTGCCGTTGTCGTAACAGGTCTCCAGCACGTATTCGATGTCCTTGAACGAATTGCGGAAGACGAGGTCACGCGACCCCTCGAGATGCTCGCGCTCCCATGCGTGCTTGAACTCCTTGTATTTCGCGAGAAGCGGGAAGAAGCCGAAATTCATCGACCCCATGTTGAGCGAGGCGACCTCGGGCGCCCATTGCGCCGCGGGCTTCGTGCGCTCGTCAACCGTCATGTAGGGCGAACCGCCGGTGGTGATATTCACCACCGCGTTCGTCGCCTGCTTGATCCGGCCCAAGAACGGCGCGAAGGCCTCGGCCGACTGGTCAGGCTTGCCGGTTTTCGGGTCACGGGCATGCAGGTGCAGGATCGCGGCCCCCGCTTCGGCCGCCCCGATCGCGGCTTCAGCGATCTCGTCGGGCGTGATGGGCAGGTGGTCCGACATCGTTGGCGTGTGGATGGCGCCGGTCACGGCGCAGGTGAGGATGACCTTGTCTGGCATTCTATCAATCTCCGATTTCGTCTGTTGCGCGGCGCTTGTGAGCGGCGAGCGCCATGAGGCGCCGGTCTCGCCACGCCTGCCGCTGAGCAAGCTCGTCTGCGGGAAGCGCCGCACGGCGCTCCGCCTCGATCCGGTCCAGCACGGGGCCGCGCCAGTCCGCCGCGGGTTGCCCCGCCATGCCGTCATAAATGCCGCCGTAGCGCGTCACATATTGCCGCACGCCCTCGGGCGCGTTGAGGTCGATGGTCTCGAACGGGCCGATGAAGGACCAGCGAAGCGCGAGCCCTTCGCGCAACCCGATATCGACGTCTTCGGTGCTGGCATATCCATCGGCCACAAGCCGGAACGCCTCATGCAGAAGCGCGCCCTGAAGGCGGTTCATCACGAAGCCGTCGATTTCCTTCTGCATGACGATCGGGCGCATGCCGGCATCGCGCAGAAGATCCGCCGTGCGCTCAAGGAGCGCGGGATCGGTCCAGGGCGCGGGCACCAACTCTGCTGCGGGCACGAGATAGGCGGGATTGATCGGATGATTGACCATGACCCTGTGACGCCCCGCGAGCCCCTCGGAAATGGCCGACGGCAGCAGGGCCGACGACGAAGAGGCGAGCACGGTATCGGGTCCGACGATCGCGTCGAGACGTGCGAAGATTTCGCGCTTCACTCCGATTTCCTCGAAAGTGCTCTCCTGCACGTGCCGCGCGCCCTCGAGCGCCTCTTCGAGCGTGGCGACCGGCTCGATGCGCGCGAGGGCTTCCTCGGCGGTTCCGGGGATGAGGCCCAGACGCTCCAGTTCCGGCAGCATCTCGGCGGCGAAGTCGCGCGCGGCCTTTGGCGCGGCGGGGACCTCGTCCCACAACCGCACCGGATGACCGGCGCGGGCGAACACGATGGCCCAGGCGCGCCCGATAAGCCCCGAACCGACGCAGGCGACAGGGTCTTTCATCACAAGGTCTCCACGTTGCCATCGACGGGGAAGCTCTGCCCCGACAGGTTGCGCCCGGTCTCGGCGATCAGGAAGGCGGCCATGTCCGCCACGTCCTCGGGCGGGGTCATCCGGCGCAGCGAGACGTTCGACAGATACCGCTCGGTCATCTCTTCATCGCTGATCCCGGTCTGCTTCGCGCGAGCTGCGATCACACCTTCGATCCGCGGCCCTTCGATAATGCCGGGCAGGATCGCATTGGCACGGATATTCTCGGGACCGAGCTCCTTCGCGAGGCTCTGGGTGAACCCGATCACCCCCCATTTGGCCGAAGCGTAGGGCGTCCGGAACGCATAGCCGAACTTGCCCGCCGAGGAGGAGATATTGACGATCGCTCCCCCCCCTGCCGCGCGCAGCATCGGCACCGCTTTCCGCGTGCATAGAAACTGCCCGGTCAGGCCGATATCGAGGCAACGCCGCCAATCCTCAGGCGAGATTTCGTCGACCGAGCCGGTAGGCCCCGCAATGCCGGCATTGTTGACCAGCGCATCGAGCCCGCCGAGGGTCTTCCCGATCGCCTCGAAGAAAGATGCCACCGCAGCTTCATCCGAGACGTCGGCGCGCAGGGCCACGTCGGCGCCCAGCTCCCGCGCGGCACGTTCAAGCGCGGCTTCATCGATATCGCAGATAGCCAGCCGCGCGCCTTGCCGAGCCAGTTCCCGCGCGATGCACAGACCGATGCCGGAAGCGCCCGCCGTGACCGCAATGCGTTTGCCCTCGAGGCCGGGCAATTTCATCCTGGATGTATCACTCATCGAAATCTCCTTGGTTATTTGCGCAATGCGATCACGGCCATCAGGATGACGAGCCCGAAGAACACTGAGCGGAATGCGAAGGGCAGCGCGGTGCCGGCAAGCAGGGTCTGCATCGCGGTCAGCAGCAGTGCGCCGCCCAGCATGCCCGCGTAATGCCCGCGGCCACCGGTGATCAGCGCCCCACCCACGACGACGACCGCGATCGAGGGCAGAAGGTAGTCATCCCCCATCCCGAGGCTCGCCTGTCCGGAAAAGCCCGCCAGCAGAACGCCGACCAGCGCCGCGCAGAGCGCCGAGAGGATGTAGACAGAGATGATAACCCGCCCTGTGCGCACCCCTGAGAGGCGCGCCGCCAGTTCGCTGTTGCCGACCGCGTAGACCCGGCGCCCGAACGCGGTGCGTCCCAACAGGACGATCGCGAGAGCGACGAAGGCGGCCATGAAGATGATCACCGGGGTCACGCCCATCAGCTTGCCGGTCATCAGCCAACGCAGCGAGGGCGGTGCGAACCCGGCGGGCGTGCCGCCCGACCAGATCAAGGCCGCGCCCTGAAGAATGCCGTTCATCGCGAGCGTCACGACGATCGGCGACAGGCCCAGCGCCACGACGCCCAGCCCGTTCGCGAGCCCGATCAGCGCAGCCACCGCGAAGACGACCGGCAGCGCCGTGAGCAACCCCATGTCTTGGCCGCCAACGAGCCCGGTCAGCATCACGCCCGACAGCGCGATGCTCCAGGGCAACGACAGGTCCAGCCCCCCGGTCAGGATCACCGCGCCCTGCCCCAGAGCGAGGATCGCGAGGAAGCTCGAGAGCACAAGGAGCGAGTCCCAGTAGCGCCAGCCGCTGAAGACATTGCCCAGCACCAGCTGCGTCGCGATCAGGACCACCACGAGGCAGATCCAGGCGGGCAGAACGTGGCGCAGCGTATGACCGTGACGTTGCAGGAAAGTTTGCGCGGGGGCGGTCTCTGCCGGTCGCGTGAAAGCAAGCCTGTGATCCTCACCCGAGCGTTGGCCTACGAGCCATCCGCGCCGCCGGGCGCCGATCGCATCGGTGACTTCGCGCAGGCGCTGCGAGAGCGTGCTGTCACGGCGCAGCGAGCCTGCGAGCACCGCGATCAGGAGCACTGCGCTTTCCGCGATGGTCGAATAGTAAGCCGAGACGTTGAGCGACAGCAGAAGGTTCACGACGATCATCAGGATATAGGCCCCGAGGATCGTGCCCAGCACACCGCCTTTACCACCGCCAAGACGGGTGCCGCCGATCACCACAGCCGCGAAGGTCGGCAGCAGAAGCGAGTTCCCCACCAGCGGGTCGCCGCTGCCGGTCTGGGCGCTCACGAAAACACCGGCGAGCCCGTAAAGCCCACCTGCGAGCACATAGGTCGCAAAGGTAACGGTGCGCGCGTGAAGCCCTGTCGCTCGGGCAGCCTCCGCATCGCTGCCCACTGCATAGAGCGTAATCCCGTAGCCCGTGCGCTTGAGCCAGAGCCACAGCGCCACCAGCACGAGCATCAGCGTGATCGGTGCGGGGAGAAGACCAGGGATCGTGTCCCCAAGATAGACGGATGCGAGCGAAGGCGCGACGAAGCCGCCCGGCATTGCCATCACAAGGAGCGTCAGCCCTTGCACGATGAACATCACCGCCAAGGTGACCACGATGGGCTGCAGGCGCACCACGGCCACGAAAAAGCCGTTCACCGCACCCACGGCCATGCCGATACCGATCCCGATCGCGGTCCAGAGCGGCACGGAGGCCTGCATGTTCGCCGGGTCCATCGAGGTCGCAAGCACCGCGTTGACCAGCGAGACCACCGCCCCTGCCGACAAATCGAACCCGCCCGACAGGATAACCAGTGTTTGCCCTGCAGCCGCGATCGCCGAGGTCGCCCCGCCGCTTGCGAGAAATGAGATGTCGAAATAGCTCAGCGGATAGGGGCTCAGCCCCGCGTTCAACGCCATGAGCCCCGCCAGCACCAGCGCCGCGACGATCACGGCCTGTCCGTGACGCAGGCTGCGTAGCCAGTTGGAGGACTTGCGCCGCGGCGTGGCCCCGGATGATAGGCTTTGGTCACTCATGCCCGGACCTCCTGTTTCGGATGCGTCGTATCTCCCTTCAGCGGTGCGTTCCCGCCGAGCGTGGCCTGCATGATCGCGTTCTCGCTCAATTCTTCACCCTCGAGCCAACACGACAGCCGACCCTCGTAGAGGACGCCGACCCGGTCGCACAGATGCACGAGTTCAGGGATTTCGGTGGAATGGAGCAGGACCGATCCGCCTGCATCCGTATAGGCGCGCAGCAGCGCATAGATTTGCTCTTTCGTCCCGACATCGATGCCGCGCGTCGGATCGAAGAGGAGCAGAATCCGACTTTGCGCCACGAGCCACTTGGCCAGCACGATCTTCTGCTGATTGCCGCCCGAGAACGCGCCCGCGGGCAGGTAATGCGCGCGTTCGTCCACCTCGACGGCGGCGAAAGCCCCCGCAGCGGCACGCGCCTCCTCCCCGTCATCGAGAACCGGCCCCCGGTGAAACCGCGAGAGCACGGGCAGGCTGGCATTCTGCCGCCCGCTGAGTTCCAGGAACAAACCTTGCGTCTTGCGTTCCTCGGGCACGAGCCCGATCGCGACAGATGGATGCAGCGCATCGGCCGGGGCGCGCAGATGGAGGGGCGTCCCGTCCAGCTCGATATGGCCCGCGCGCAACCGCTCCTGTCCGAAAAGGGCGGAGAACAGCGCCTCCTGCCCCATGCCTTGCAGCCCGGCAATCCCGAGGATTTCTCCCTTATGTAGAGAAATTTCGGCCTCGCGCAGCTTCGGCCCCGCCGACAGCGCGCGAGTGGCGAGAACCGGGACCTGCCCCGCGATCTCCTTCGGGGCGCGGCGCGGCGGGAAGGCATTTTCGACCGAGCGGCCCACGATCATCTCGACCACTTCGGCATCACTGACATCCGCGACCTTCGCCGAGGTCACGGACCGTCCGTTGCGCAAGATGGTGAGCGTATCGCAGAAGGCGCGCACTTCGGGCAAGCGGTGCGAGATGAACAGCACGGTAATCCCCTGCGCGGCCGCGTCCGCGATGATCCGGCCGAGCCAGTCGACATCGCTGCCAGAGAGTGCCGATGTCGGCTCGTCGAGCAAAAGGATTTCGGGCTGGCGGTAAAGAGCGCGGGCGATCTCAATCTTCTGACGCACAGCCAAAGTCAGCTCCTCGGCCAACGCATCGAGATCGACTTCGAGGCCCAGCGCTTCAAAATGTGCGATCACCTCGCGCCGCGCACGGCTGCGGTCCAGCGTGCCGATGATCGTCCGGCGCGACCGACCCAGCAGCATGTTGTCGAGCACGCTCAGGTCTGGGACCAGCGTCAGCTCCTGGAAGGCGGTCTGGATCCCCGCGGCATGGGCATCGCGCGCATTGCGCAAGCTGACGTCGCGACCGCCTATTCGGATCGTGCCAGAATCTGGCCGCACGAGCCCCGAGAGCAGTTTCATGGTGGTCGACTTGCCGGCACCGTTTTCGCCGAGCAGGGCGTGGACGCGGCCGCGAGCCACGGAGAAGCTGACCCTGTCATTGGCGACAGTGGGACCGTAGGCCTTCGACAGGTCATGAACTTCCACCGCAGGCGCTGAATCGGCGATGCGTGAC
This sequence comes from Thioclava sp. JE_KL1, assembly GCF_009296265.1. Taxonomy (GTDB): domain Bacteria; phylum Pseudomonadota; class Alphaproteobacteria; order Rhodobacterales; family Rhodobacteraceae; genus Thioclava. Next base: position 349,767 of record NZ_WBJS01000007.1, on the reverse strand, counting down.
ATGCAATTCTCCGGAATGCGTATGTATGGTGCGGTCTGCGCCCGGCGGCGGAAGTCCGCGCCGCCGGGCGTCTGACCTCAGTTCTCGGGCTGGCCGACGAGCGCGGCGTTCAGACCAAGCTGCGGCAGATCTTCCGAGAAGATCGAGGCGAACCAGCCGGGGTTCGACACCATCGAGGGCTGGAACACGTTGCACCCCGCCTTCTGCTCATCCCAGCTGCCCGTCTCGCAAAGCTGCACGGTCTCGTTGGTGACGAGGGGCAGCGGCAAGGTGGTATGCTTCGGGATATCCTGCCCTTCGAGCTTGTCGACCGCGAGCTTCAGGGCCAGTGCGCCGGAATAGGGCGGCGAGGCGTAGGAAATCCGGGGGGCGCCCATCGGCGCATAGGGCTTGCTCGCCCCTTCGACCGCTGTATCTGCCGGAAGCATCTGGATGCGCCCGCCATTCGATCCCTCACCTGCACAGGGCAGCAGCTCGGAAGGATCGCGTCCCGCTTCGAGCTGCATGGAATCCGCCGTGTAGCAGCCAACCTGCATCCAGAGCCCGTTGATATCGGACCAGTCGCGGGTGGCCATCAGCTTGTTGAGTTCAGTCCGGGCCACCGCCTGGCTCCACATGCCCACGGCCTCGCCGACGATATTGATGCCGTCATGCTGGGCGAAGACTTCTTTGGCCGCCTTGGTCCGGGCGGTATCCACGGACGTGCCGGGCACACCTGTCACCATCACGACATCGCCCTTGCCGCCCATCTTGTCGACCAGCCATTCCGCGGTCTTTCGACCGGCCTCCTCTTGGTCGATCGTCACGTTATAGGCACAGGGCTCCGTGATCTCTGCATCATAGGCGATAACCGTCACACCACGCGAGCAGGCGCTCTTGACGACGCTGTTCAGCGCAGTGGGCGAGATCGGGTAGACGACGATCGCATCCGCACCGGCCTGCACCATCGCGTTGATCTGCTGAATCTGGCGCTGGGCGTTCGGCCCGGCGACCTGGACCTCGAGATCCACCTTGTCGGCATAGTCCTTCGACGCGGCGAGCGCCTTGACCATGTTCGAAGCCTCGGCCTGCCAATCGTTCCCGATATAGCTCATCGAAAGATAGACTTTGTAAGGCCCGTCGCTCTGCGCCTGGGCGGCTCCAGCCACGAGACCAAGGGCGCAGGCGGCGCCCGCGATATAGCGTTTGATCATTTCTTCCTCCCATGTCCGGCGACTCTCCCCGGTCGCCTCACGGATTTCACGATCCGATATCTTTGATCAAAAGTCAAAACGTGTTTTATTCTTTTTCGAGCCGGCGTAGTTTGGGCCGTGAAATGAAAGGTCTGACCATGTTCGAAAGCGTCACGCCGCTGAAGCGCGAAACCCTGCAGACGCTGGTGCATCAGCGGCTTTGCGATCTGATTCTGCAGGGCGAGATCGCACCCGGCGAGTCGATCACTGTCGCCAGCATCGCCAAGGCGCTCGACGTCAGTCCGATGCCGGTGCGCGAAGCAATTTCCCGGCTCATGGCTCTCGGCGCGCTGACCATCGTGTCGGGACGATCCATCGGGGTGCCGCGTCTTGGGGTAGAGGAACTCGCCGACTTGCGCAAAGTCCGCTCGGAGATCGAGACCACCGCGGTGGCCTGGGCGGTCGAGCGCCGCGATCCCGAGTTCATCGCACAGCTGGAAAAAATCCTCTACGCGATGGAAGCTGCGGAAGCCGCGGGCCAGGTGCGCGAATTCATTCACGCGAATTACGACTTCCACTTCACCATTTATCGACAAGCAGGTTCCCCCCTGCTCCTCGAGATCATCGGCAATATCTGGCTGCGGATAAATCCGCAGTTCCACCTGCTGCAACGCCATGGCCACTACCGTGTTTCCAACAAGCAGCACCGCAGGCTGTTCGAGGCCATCCGGAACGGCGACAGTGCAGCGGCCATCGCAGCCCTGCGCGAGGATATCGACAGCGCCTACGAGGTCATCCTCGCCAACCTCAAGGAGAGCGAAGCCGAGCGCGGGTGAACAGGTTGGGCGGTGATGCTGGAGAGAGCCAGCAACGCCGGCCCGGAAAAGCTACATATATGACAGACTATGGGTAGCTTTCTCGAACGGTTGGATTGCGAGCTGGTGCTGCAGCGCGCACAAGACCTCCTTGCTCTTAGGCTCGTCCCCATCGGCGATCTCCTGATAGCCCTCTTGGAGCAAACCTGCCCGGCCAAAATGCAGCTGCCTCATGTCGACGGGATCATCATTCTGGGCGGCGCCGAAGACGGGGTCGGCACGGCCCGCCACCACCAGGTTCAGCTCAACGCCGCCGCCGAGCGTGTCACTGCCGGGCTCGCCCTAGCGCATCGCTTTCCAGATGCCAGGGTCCTGCTCTCTGGCGGCAGCGGCACCCTGCGCGATCTGGCACGAGAAAGCATGCCCGGCGCTGAGGTCATGGCCGCCGCTTTTCGCGAAACGGGCAGGCTAGCAGAGGGGCGACGGGGTTGGTCGCTACGCTCATGCCCGCCAGCTCCGCTTCCGCCGCATCCGGGGACATTACCCTTCAAGCTAGCCTCCGCAGGCCCCAAAGTTTCTCTTCGAGAGCGTCTATATGCATAGAAAACGTTGAGGCGCTTTTTAAAGATAAAAACCTTCCCCCGCTCCAGATAGAAAGCGTTCTCTCCTGCACAAGAAATACCGACACCCGAAAGCCACAAGAAACTGCATGAGCAATTCAGCCTCTTACTTTGACCGCGTGATCAGATAAGTCTTAATACATCCGCACTTTGGAATTAATGAGGACTGAATGAAAATTAAAGCTTTTGCACTCATGGCCTGTGCCGCAATTTCTTTGGCAGCATGCGACACCTACACGGCACAGCAATACCAAACGACCCCGCAAAACACGATCGTCATTCAACAGCTCGCCTCGACCGGTGCGCGTGCCTCCGTGGGCGACGTTCGTTTGGCGGAGGGCATTGAAGCCCGACCGACGTGCCGCTTGGCAGGGCCGCTCGATCTGGGTGGCGGCGACGATCTGGCGAACACCATCAAACAAGCCATTCAAGGCGAATTACTTGCTGGCGGGATGTTCCGGGTTAACGCGACGCCGATCAACATCACCGTGACCGAGCTCAAACCGGATTCGTTCAACGGCAGCTGGACCATCGGCTTGCAAGCCTATTCGAGAAAAAGCTCTGGCTATGCGATCCAATCGACAACTGGTTTCAGCACTAGCTTCTCCGCAGTCTCGGCATGCAACAACACCGCCACCGCATTCAATCGCGCACTTTCGGATGCGATTCAGAAGCTGGTGAAGGACACGCGGTTTAAATCTCTGCTGTAAATCTCATCTTTCTTTTGCTCTGAATCGGACTAGCAGCTTCGCCTTGAAGCCAATGTCAAAAGGGACCGCTCGTCATTCGAGCGGTCCCAAATGAGAACGGCGGAGCAATAGTCGGCCACGGTAGCGGCGGGATGCTCCTGCTGCGGGCGGCGTAAAAGTCGTCCACTTTTGCCCTTTCTGGCGACAGGGAGGGTGCGAGGATTTTCACCGTGGACTTGTATCGCAAGGTTCGACTTGCCTGCGCCGAGGGGATGAGCCAGCGAGAGGCGGCGCGTCACTTCGGGATTTCACGCGACAGCGTGCAGAAGATGTTGGCGTATTCAGTTCCGCCAGGCTACCGCCGCAAGGCGCCGATCAAGCGCCCGAAGCTGGATGGTTTTACCGAGATCATCGACGCCTGGCTCGAAGAGGATCGCGGTGTCCCGCGCAAGCAGCGGCACACCGCCAAGCGTGTGTTCGAACGGCTGCGGGAGGAACACGGCTTCACCGGCGGCTACACGATCGTGAAGGATTACATTCGCGAGCATGACCGGCGTGGTCGCGAGATGTTCGTGCCGTTGGCCCATGCGCCGGGGCATGCCCAAGCCGACTTCGGCGAGGCGATGGTCATCATTGATGGCGTCGAGCAGAAGGCGCATTTCTTCGCCTTCGACCTGCCGCACAGCGATGCCTGTTACATCCGGGCCTATCCGGCAGCAACTTCTGAGGCCTGGGTCGACGGGCATGTTCACGCGTTCGGCTTCTTCGGTCGGGTGCCGGTGTCGGTGCTCTACGACAACGACAGGTGCCTAGTGGCACAGATCCTACCGGACGGCACCCGCAAGCGGGCCAGGCTGTTCAGCGGGTTCCTGTCACATTACCTGCTCCGTGACCGCTATGGCCGCCCCGGCAAGGGCAATGACAAAGGCAGCGTCGAGGGGCTGGTCGGCTATGCCCGGCGCAACTTCATGGTGCCGGTGCCGCGCTTCCCCTCCTGGGAGGCATTCAACACTTGGTTGGAGGAGCAGTGCCGCAAGCGTCAGGGCGATATCCTGCGCGGCCACACCGAGGCGATCGGCGCGCGCCTTGCCCGGGACCTCGAGGTGATGGCGGAGCTGCCGCCTGCCCCTTTCGATGCCTGCGATCAGGCGAGCGGGCGGGTCACCTCGCAGGCGCTGGTGCGCTACAAGACCAACGACTATTTGGTGCCGGTCGCCTACGGCCACCGCGATGTCTGGCTGCGCGGCTATGTCGACGAGGTGGCGATTGGCTGCGGCGGCGATCTCATCGCCCGTCATCCGCGCAGCTATGAGCGCGAGGATGTCGTCTTCGATCCGGTCCACTACCTCCCGCTGATCGAGAAGAAGATCAACGCGCTCGACCAGGCCGCGCCGCTGACGGGCTGGGAGCTGCCGCCCGAGTTCGCAACCCTGCGCCGCCTAATGGAGGCGCGCATGCTCAAGGCGGGGCGGCGTGAGTTCGTTCAGGTCCTGCGCCTGCTGGAGGCCTTCGAGGTCGACGACCTGCATGCCGCCGTGAAGACGGCCCTGCGTATGGGGGCCATCGGCTTCGACGCCGTCAAGCACCTGGTGCTGTGTCAGGTCGAGAAGCGACCTCCGAAGCTCGATCTCGACGTCTATCCCTACCTGCCGCGGGCCGAGGTCGGAAAGACCTCGGCGGCCAGCTACATGTGCCTGATCTCGGAGGAGGCCCGATGACCGACGCGCCTGACCTCCTGCTCGCCCATCATCTGAAGACGCTGAAGCTGCCGACCTTCCTGAGGGAATACGACAAGCTCGCGCGCCAGTGCGCCGCGGAGGGGCAGGACCACGTTCGCTTCCTGGCCCGGCTGGTGGAACTCGAACTGATCGACCGCGAACGGCGGATGGTCGAGCGCCGCATCAAGGCGGCGAAGTTCCCGGCAACCAAGAGCCTCGACAGCTTCGACTTCAAGGCGATCCCCAAACTCAACAAGATGCAGGTGCTGGAACTCGCCCGCGGGGAATGGATCGAGCGGCGCGAGAATGTCATCGCCCTCGGCCCGAGCGGCACCGGCAAGACCCATATCGCTCTGGGTCTGGGGCTGGCAGCCTGCCAGAAGGGCCTTTCCGTCGGCTTCACCACCGCCGCCGCATTGGTCCATGAGTTGATGGAGGCCCGCGACGAGCGCCGCCTGCTACGCCTGCAAAAACAGATGGTCGGATACAAGCTCCTGATCATCGACGAACTGGGCTTCGTGCCGCTGAGCAAGACCGGCGCCGAGCTGCTGTTCGAACTGATCTCGCAGCGCTACGAGCGGGGCGCCACCATGATCACCAGCAATCTGCCCTTCGACGAATGGACCGAGACCTTCGGCTCCGAGCGCCTGACCGGCGCTCTGCTCGACCGGCTCACCCACCATGTCCACATCCTCGAGATGAACGGCGACAGCTATCGGCTCGCACAGAGCCGCGCGCGCAAGTCCGCCGACACCGCCTGATCCAGCCGATAAAGGCTTGGCCCTCACGGGCCAAGGCGGCCAGTCAACCGCCAGCTATCTGGGAAGCGCGGCTGACTGGCCGCCGCCTCATGGCGCGCGTCGCGCCCAAACCCGAAGTGGCCGGTTATTGCGCCGCCCAATGGCCGGATTTCACTCCGCCGTTGACAAGGCAGTGTGGATCGGGACCGGGAGATACTCCATCAGGCATTCCTACACGCTATATTACTTTGTGTAGGAAAATATGGTTCCCCTGGCCCCGCGGCAAGCTATGAACCTCCCCCCTTCCAACCTACAGGATTGGTGGGGGAGGTTCATCTGCTCGAAGGTTTTTCGAGACATCAGGTCACTTAAGCGAAAGCCCTATTCGTTCGCCGTCGTCACGCATTGAACCCGCTTTCGAGCACCTATCTGATCAAATCTTGCTTTCCATGAGGGATGTATTACGATGTATGACACCGCAATCGAAAGAGCAAACCATGGGCAGCTCGCCATACTCCATCCGTCTTGACCACGAACTGAGAAAATCTCTCGAACGCGAAGCGGAAATCGAAGACCGTTCGCCTGCCCAGCTCGCAGTGCGCGCCATTCGATCCATGCTGGAAGCGAAGGAAGCCAAGCGGGCCGCCATAGACGACGCTGTGACGCGTGCCGAAAAGGGAGCTTTCATTTCCGCCGAAGCGATGAACGCCTGGATCGATTCATGGGACACGGGAGATGAGCTCCCTTCCCCGAAACCGGACATCACGCCCGACAGCGCATGAAGATCGTCTTTCTTGAAGATGCGGCCCAGGACATCCGGTGGTTTCGCCATTACTATCAATCGGTTTTTCCAGAAGGTAGCTTGAAGGCCCGCGCGAGCCTGAAAGCCATCCAGCAGACGCTGGCCGCCAATCCTTATGCGGGACATCCCAGCGATTCAGGGCGCGCTGTGCGAGAACTCTCGATTCCTCGGACACCGTTTTTGCTGATATATCGCGTAATGCCCACTCAGATCGAAATTCTCCGCCTTTGGGATAACAGGCAGGGGACGGATTACTGAGAGGATACCGGCAGGAAATACAAGGTAGGCATTCGGCGAAGACTGCGGGCGTTCACTTGATCAGATACGCCTGGTAGAAGCTTTGGGTTTCCGAGGCTTTGGCGCCCATTTCCGGGCGAGGCGTTCGAAGTTGTCGAGGATACGGCCGATATCTGCCTCATCAGGATCGAACTTTGCGCCATGCCATTCCAACATGTCTGCGTGGGCTTCATGTTGCGGATCGGCGATGGCGTCCAAGAAGTTCGCGTAACCGGGAGAGCCGCCGATATCTTCCGGCGGGCAAGCCCCGATGGCTCTGACAAGGCGCGGATATACGGCACCCGGGATGGCATCATCGATTTTCTCGACCTTGATTACGTGGTGCCAGTTGTCCCCAAAGTCGTAGATGTAATGAATGGTCTTGGTTCCCACATCTTCGAGCACATCAAGTAGGCTGGTCTTACTGGCCGGCATCGGGCCCTCGTAAAAACCATCTGGATCTGGCACGCCCCAGCCGACGCCGCCGGCCCTGAACTCATAGAGGTGGCTATCAGCCCATCCCATGGCGGACTGTATAACATCGTGCAGGCGGTTCAGCTTGATCTTCAGCGGCACATCGAAGCGCCGAAGCACCTGAGGCTCGACGTCAGATAATGTCACCTTGAGGCGCGCGACCAGCGTCATGCAGCAATCCTCTTCAATTCTGTTGCGGCGCTCCAATTCCATGGCAGCAAGTCATGCAAAGCGACACCGCCATATCCGGCAGACGGGCGAGCACATCGGACAGCCATGCCTGCGGATCGATGTAGGTCATCTTTGCCGAGACGAGCAAGAACCTCTCGAAGATCGGACAGTTCGTTGAGCGGCAGAGACGCTGAGAGCCTCCGGTGTCGCTAAGGCGCTGCATAGTTGAAGCATTGCTTCACTCGCGGTTCAGTCCTCATGGGGCGAAGACCGATCAGGTCCGGCTCCGTGCGATCACCTTGGCTGCACTCAGCGGTTGATACGTGTCTTCCGGGGCTGCGAAGGCATGGGTCAACTCGACCTTCAGGCGGTTGAAGGCCTCCTGCTCCACCCTCCCCTTGTCGCGCCGGATCAAGTCGCGGATGTATTCGCTGACATTCTCATAGGACGCGTCATCACCCACGTTCGCCGAGACAAAGTCACTCAAGGTCCCACCGAGGCGGACGGTCAGCGTGGTTGTTCGGGACATCGCACACCGTGTTCGGCAACAGCCATTTCGCGGCCTGACCGAATATTATCGAACATGCAGCGTCGATGGGCTTCGGATGTTCGATAAACAACACTCTTTCACGCGGGGGTGTTCGGATCGCGAAACAGTAGATAAGTTACCGAACACACCGCCCCCATATCAACTGATTGATATTCATAAGAAACCAGTGCCGCGAAATGCTGCGAAACGAACACCCCGACGCTATTTTCGTGCCGCAGCCTTCCCAGAAGGATATGCATCTTCTCCTCGCAGGAATGGTGCTTCCGCCTGCGTCGGCGGATGTCGCTCACCATCTGCCTGACGAACAACGCGGCCGAACGCGCGCTTCGCGGGATCGCACTGGGAAGAAAGACCTGGCTCTTCCCCGGCTCGGAGCGGTAGCAGAGCGGCCTTCATGTCTTCTTTGATCTTCACGGCCAAGATGGCCTCCGCCTCATGGAGCGCGTCGCGCCCAAAGCCGAATTCGCCCGTTATTGCGCCGCCCAATGGCCGGATTTTACTGAGCCGTTGACAACGGCCCTATGCGGTTTGCACACCAGTCCGAAGCTGAGTGACCTTCCAATAACCCGCGTAGCCTTTTTTCAAATGAGCCGCGACGATTTGAAAGCCGCTTTGTGGCCAGCCCTTTGGCGTATCGACGAACAGCAATTCCGCGATGCCGAACCCGGCTTCCTTGAGATCGCGCAGACGCGCTTTGGTCGTCAGGTTCGTAAGCGGTGCGAGCCAGACGATATTTTCCGAGACCTGCATTGCATGGTGCGTGAACGCTCTCAGCTCGGACCAGGGCGGATTGGTGACGACCCACTCCACCTGATCGGCCCAAGACAGAAAGTCACGCCCCTCACTGATCTCGCACCAATGGCGCTCCAAGTTATCCGGGAAATGATCAAAGAACGCCCCCTCCCCGCGCGACGGATCGAGAACACGCCCGGCCATCGCATGCGAAAAATGTTCGATGATGGCCTTGGCGAGGTCAGGCGGCGTCATGACACGGTCCTGTTCCGCGTCATTTTTCGGCGGCACCAACCCTCGCCCCTTCGCGAGATCGCTCCGTTCCAGAGGTTTGCGGATGCGGAGCAGCCGCAAGGCTGCGGCAAGCGTCGCCACACGCCCGGAGAACTCCGACTCCAAGGCAATGACCGTCACGCGGTTGCAGCCGATTTTGCGCGCGAGAGCCTCCTGCGAAAAACCACGCGCACGCCGCCGCTCCGCGAGCACACGTCCCATATGTTCCGCGGGCTCAGTGACACGCCAGCGCAAGCCAAGGATCGGTAAGACGGCCTCGAGCGAAAGGATCGTGCCTGCCCCACTCTCCAGAGCGCGCACGGTGGGGATGCTGATCTTGGCGCGGGATGCGAGTTCAGCCTGCGTGAGCCCGCGCCCCACGCGTTCGGCTCTGAGGATCTCGAAAAAGGACATGTGCGAAAATCTTTCTATCCAAAGCTCAAAAATAGAAAGAAAACCCGACAAAGCGCAACCCGCCCGAAACCCAGCGAGACACGCGTCGGCGAAATTTTCTCTGCCTCGCGAAAAATCGAAAACCCGTTTTTTCACTCCCGGCACCTAAACTGAAGGCATCACCAGGATCCGCATCGGATCGATCCACTTTCCGCCGCCGAGCCTCGCTCGCGCGGCCTCAGGAGACGCATGCCATAGCCCAGCGCCCCTTCACGCCAAATATGCGAAAATCTCACCGCGCAACGGGGTTTACCAAGACCGACGAAGAGCTTCTCGAGCGGCTCGTGAAAGCCCGGCTGCGCATCGCCGAATTGATGCTGGAAAAACTAGTCTACGCCCCGATTTTCGAGAGACTGGAACAAGAAATCGCGGCCGTCGAGGCGCGCCGGGTCGAGGATCCACTGGCCCGCGCAAGGGCGATCCTGCGTGGACTGCCGAGCGACGCGGCCAGACCGCCGGATACGCCTGATGAGACGCCGGAGCCGTGGTAATTGGGACCTCTCAAATGACTTCTCAGCCCTCTGAGGAATGCGCCTGTCCCTACGCGGCAAGTCGGCCACAATCGCCGACAGTGCTTCGTGCCTCTGCTATGACATCCACCGGTCGTCTCCTCATAGGAACGACTGGTACTCGTCCATGAAGTTTGCAACCTGCAGTAGGCCCTGCGCTTCTGACTTGTGAACCAAAGCCGCAACATCGAGCGCCGGGTTCTTGAAGCGCTCCCGCATGCGACGCAGGGCCAGAATGGCCTCCGAGGGATCCAGCTCGATTGTATCGGCGATGAAGTCGTCGGCGGAAATCGCGTGGATGGCGTGCGGGTCCAAAACCGCGGAAGGAAAATCGGCAAGATTGTCCGTCACGATGACAGAGGCAGACGTCGCGATGGCCGCTGCCAGAACATGGTTGTCGCCCGGATCGGGCAACGCAAGCTTGTCTTCGAAGAGTTCATAACCTGTCACCAGAGCTTCAGGGAATGCCGCTTCGATTGCCGCCCTTTGCCGGGAACCATCGGTTTCGCCCTTGGTGATCTGGGCGATCGCTTTCTGGGTCTCGTCAAGAATGCGACTGCTCCAACGAGGCCGGAACAAGCCGGCCTCGGCCAGGCTCAGAAGCATGTTTCTGCGAAGCGCTCCACCTAGGACGCAGGCATCGAGGAGAGCCGTAAACCGATCAGCGTATCGGCTCATACAAGACCGTCTTCCGCATCCATGGCGGCAAGGTCGCTCAATGCGCCCGAGCGAGATGCGTCACGCTTCTCTTTGTAGGCAAAGAGATCGTCGGCACGAACCCGGCGATGACGGCCGGTCCTTGCAAACGGAATCTCGCCTTCCTCGAGAAGCTTCACCAGGAACGGACGGGACACATTGAGAAGATCCGCCGCCTGCTGCGTGGTCAGCTCTGACTCGACGGGGGTCATCCGAAACCCGCGACCGCTCGACACGAGCCGCAGCACCTCGAGCAACGAAGCCGTCAAGGCAGGCGCAAGCGTCACGGTTCGGACTTCACCGCCTTCCAGGGCAAGCGACAGCTTCGTCGGTTCGCCTTCCTTGATCTGGGAAGCGACAATCGTTCTGAGCTGTTCGGCGTTCTTGATCTCGACCTCGTCGGGCAAACGATCAAAGAACGCCTCTTTTCTGAGGGCGTTCATCTTCTCTCTCCGGTTCTCTCTTCACGTGTTGGATATAGGGCATCCGTCATTCGAAACAATCGCAACAATCGCAACAATCGCAATATTCGAAGTTTTCGAATATCGTGTAAACAGGTTACTGAACCGCCCCGAGTTTGCCGGAGGCTCCAACTCTTGAGCAGGAGGGAGCATCATGAGCAAGACAACGAACAAGTTTTCCCCTGAAGTGCGCGAGCACGCGGTGCGGATGCTTGCCCGAGAGATCATGCCCGGCGCCGAAGTCATGGCCGCGGCGTTTCGTGAAACAGGTATCCCTCAAGCCCGCCTTCTTCTTGAGACCCGATCGCACAACACCACCGAGAACGCACGTTTAAGCTACAACCTCGCCCACCCCAAACCGGATGAGACCTGGCTGCTCATCACCAGCGCCTTCCATATGAGACGCGCGATGGCGAGCTTAGAGCGGGCCGGTTGGGACGGGCTCATCCCATACCCTGTCGATTATCGCGCAGAGGGGTTTCTCGAAGATACTGGCTGGGATCTCGCGGGCCATCTCGACAAGCTGGATCTCGCGCTCAAGGAATGGGTCGGGATCTGGGCTTATGCGGCAAGCGGGAGATAGGTTATCCGGATGGTAACGAAAGCACGACTTGTTTCATCCTCCGCTGGGAGCGCATATAGGAGGGGCGAACAGATTTTTCCCGGGCCACCATTTTCATGAAGATCACCGTCATCACCGCCGTCTACAATTCCGAAGCCACCGTCGGCGAGGCTATCGAGAGCGTCGGACGACAAACCCATCCCGATCTTGAGCATCTTATCATCGAGGGGAAATCAAAGGACGGTTCGCTCGCCGCGATCGAACGCGCCGCCCATGACCGGATGGTCCTCGTCAGCGAGCCCGACAAGGGGATCTATGATGCGCTCAATAAGGGCGTGACGAAGGCGTCCGGTGACATCGTCGGCTTCGTCCACAGCGACGACTTTCTCGCCCATGAAAACGTGCTTTCCCGCGTCGCTGCCGCATTTGAGGACCCACAGGTCGAGGCGGTCTTCTCCAATCTCGATTATGTCTCGCAAGCGGACACAAGAAAGGTCGTCCGACACTGGGCAACAGGTCCCTATAGCGCGGCGAAACTCAAGCGCGGCTGGATGCCGGCCCACCCGACCCTCTATCTCCGGCGCTCGGTCTATGAACGCCTCGGCGCCTTTGACACCAGCTTCCGGATCGCGGCCGATTACGACTTCATCCTGCGCTATTTCTCGCAAGCGACCGGTCGCTCGGTCTATATCCCCGAAGTGCTCTACAAGATGCGTTTGGGCGGCGTAAGCAATCGCAACCTTGCGCGCATTCGCGAAAAGATGGGCGAAGACTGGCGCGCGATACGCGGCAACAATGTGGGCGGCGTGATGACGCTGGTGAGCAAGAACTTCTCCAAGCTCGGGCAATTCGTGGAGCGGCAGAAGGGCTGACGCGCAGCGGGCTATGCCCTGACAGCGCAATTGGCTCCGCGCGTCTTACTGCTTATTTGCACGCCTCCCACAGGCAGAAAAACTCCGGGTTCGACATGCGCGACTTCACACAACCGTGATCTCCCTTGTCGGATCACCGGATTTGCATAAACAGCATTTTAGCAGGCGCAGCATTCTGCTACTGCTCAACTTTGAACGATGTCGAATTTTCGACCCCAAACTGTGAACGCCCTTCCCCTCAGGCTGACCCGAGTCAGCGCTGATGCGGTAGCCTGCCGGAATGCGGCCTCCTGATGGCAGGCCAGCGCAGCAAGGTCCAGGAAGATATCCGCTTTCGTATCTTGCGCCTTCTCGAGGAAAACCCGGAAATGTCGCAGCGCGAGCTGGCAGACGCAGTTGGCGTGAGCACGGGAAGCGCGAATTATGTGTTGAAGGCTTTGATCGAGAAGGGCTTCGTGAAGCTCGGGAACTTCAAGGCAGCCGAAGATAAGCGCCGGTATGCCTACCTGCTGACGCCGAAGGGCGTGGCCGAGAAGGCGGCGATTACGCAGCGGTTCTTGGCAAGGAAAATGGCGGAGTTTGAGGCGCTGAAGGCAGAGATTTCTGCACTCAAGTCAGATTTGAACCAGAATGAATAAACCATTGGATAGAAGCTTTTCATGAAAATCGCGATGATCGGCACGGGCTATGTTGGCCTTGTTTCGGGGGTGTGTTTCTCGGATTTCGGCCATGAGGTCGTTTGCGTCGACAAGAACCCCGCGAAGATCGAAATGCTCGAGGGCGGCCGCGTGCCGATCTACGAGCCGGGCCTCGACGATTTGATGGTGAAGAACGTCGAAGGCGGGCGTCTTTCCTTCACCACCGACCTGAAGAAAGCCGTTGCAGGCGCCGATGCGGTTTTCATCGCGGTGGGCACGCCGACGCGGCGCGGCGATGGCCATGCGGACCTGACCTATGTGATGGCCGCCGCCGAGGAGATCGCCAACGCGATGACCGGCTATGCGGTGATCGTGACAAAATCGACCGTGCCGGTGGGCACGAACCCACAGGTCGCGGAGGTCGTGCGCAAGACCCGCCCCGATATCGAGTTCGACGTGGCCTCGAACCCCGAATTCCTGCGCGAGGGCGCGGCGATCGACGATTTCATGCGGCCCGACCGTGTCGTCGTCGGCACCACGTCGGAAAAGGCCGAAGCCGTGATGGGCGAGATCTACCGCCCGCTCTTCCTGCGCGAATTCCCGATCCTCTATACCGATCTGGAAACCGCGGAGATGATCAAATACGCCGCCAACGCGTTCCTCGCGACCAAGATCACCTTCATCAACGAGATCGCGCGGCTCTGCGAGAAGACCGGCGCAGATATCAAGCACGTCTCGCGCGGCATGGGGCTCGACGGCCGGATCGGCAACAAGTTCCTGCATGCAGGTCCGGGCTATGGCGGCTCGTGTTTCCCAAAGGACACGGCGGCGCTCGCGCGGATCGGTCAGGACTACTCCTGCCCGATGGAGATCGTCGAAACCGTCATCAAGGTGAATGACGACATCAAGCGGCGGATGATCGAGAAGGTCGTCGATCTCTGCGGCGGCTCGGTCAACGGCAAGACGATCGCGATCTATGGCGTGACCTTCAAGCCGAACACCGACGACATGCGCGAGGCCCCTGCCCTGACCATCGTGCCCGCACTGGTGGGCGGCGGCGCAAAGGTCCGCGTGGTCGACCCGCAGGGCAAGCGCGAAGGCGAGGCTCTGCTTCCGGGCGTGTCCTGGATGGACGATGCCTACGCGGCAGCCGAGAAGGCCGACTGCGTGGTGATCCTGACCGAGTGGAACGAGTTCCGCGCGCTGGATCTGAACAAGCTGGCCGCGACGATGGAGACCGCGCGCATGGCCGACCTGCGCAACATCTACGCCGAGAAGGACGTCAGGAAGGCGGGCTTCGCGGAATATGTGGGGGTCGGGAGCAGACGCCCTATCGGGGTTGGTGCATAGAATGCAACAGCACGAAACGGCGCAACGCGAAGAACCAAAAGATAAATATCATCATATTAGGACGCGGGCGCCCCATATCTCACCGGCCGATCTCCGCTGCTTCCAAGCAGCTTGCGATCACACGCCCGTGACCTCCCTTGTCGAATGACTGGATTTGCATAAACAGCCTTTTAGCGGGTGCAGCGATCTGCTACCGCTCAACTTTGAACGATGTCGGATTTTCGACCCAAAGCTCTGAACACCCCTCCCCGCAGGCTGACCCGAGTCAGCGCTGGTGCGGTAGCCTGTCAGGATGACAACTCCTGATGGCAGGCCAGCGCAGCAAAATCCAGGAAGATATCCGCTTTCGCATCTTGCGCCTGCTCGAGGAAAACCCCGAGATATCGCAGCGCGACCTCGCTCGCGAGGTGGGGATCAGCACCGGCAGCGCGAATAGTTGCTGAAAGCACTGGTGGGAAAAGGCTTCGTGAAGCTGGGAAACGTCAAGGCCGCTGAAGATAAGCGGTGTTACGCCTACCTGCTGACGCCGAAAGGTGTCGCGGAGAAGGCGGCGATTACGCAGCGGTTTCTGGCAAGGAAGATGGCGGAGTTTGAGGCACTGAAGGCGGAGATTGAGGCGCTCAGGTCCGAGGGCAAAAAAAAGTGAAAAGCTTCAACAGAGCGCATGTCCATAGAATCTCGAATTTGCGCGGTCATTTATTGCGCTTTCCGTAAAAGGCGAGTTCGCCTACGGACAACTTCCAGCAG
This sequence comes from Thioclava sp. JE_KL1, assembly GCF_009296265.1. Taxonomy (GTDB): domain Bacteria; phylum Pseudomonadota; class Alphaproteobacteria; order Rhodobacterales; family Rhodobacteraceae; genus Thioclava. The sequence continues at coordinate 334,447 of NZ_WBJS01000007.1, read as the reverse complement.
CAAACAGTATCGCTTGCTTAAGGCACAACTGAAAACACGCACCGAATCTACCTAGCTAGAGAGTGAAATTTTGATGTCCAAGTCATTTGGAAAAGTGCTTGTGACCGGCGCTGACGGTTTCATAGGCTCCCATTTAACCGAGGCGCTGGTGCGCGCGGGCTACGACACCCGCGCCTTCGTGATGTACAACTCGTTGAATTCGTGGGGCTGGCTAGACCGCCCCGCCGAGGACGTGAAGGGCAACTTCGAGGTCGTCGCGGGCGACATCCGCGACCCGCATGGCGTGGCCAACGCCATGGAAGGCTGCGACGCGGTGCTGCACCTCGCGGCGCTGATCGCGATCCCCTTCAGCTACCATTCGCCGGACAGCTACGTCGCGACTAACGTCACCGGCACGCTGAACGTGCTGCAAGCGGCGCGACGACTGGAGACGCAGCGAGTGATCTCGACCTCGACCTCGGAGACCTACGGCACGGCGCAATTCGTGCCGATCACCGAGGAGCACCCGGTCAACGCGCAGTCGCCCTATGCCGCCACCAAGGTAGCTGCCGACCAGTTGGCGCTATCTTTCCAAAAAAGCTTTGGCACGCCGGTGGCGGTGCTGCGCCCGTTCAACACCTACGGCCCGCGCCAGTCCGCTCGCGCAGTGATCCCGACGATCATCAGCCAGATTGCCGCGGGCGAGCGCCGCATCAAGCTTGGCGCGCTGAGCCCGACGCGCGACTTCACTTTCGTTCATGACACCGCGCAGGGCTTCATCAAGGCGATGGAATGTGACGCATGCGTCGGCGAGGCCACAAACATCGGGTCGGACTTCGAAATTTCCATCAAGGACACCGTGGCGCTGATCGCCGAGGTCATGGGCGTTGAGATCGAGATCGTGTCCGATCAGGAACGGATGCGCCCCGCAGACAGCGAGGTGGAACGTCTATACGCCGGGGTCGACAAGGCGCGCCGCCTATTCGACTGGGCGCCGGAGCACGGCGGGCGCGACGGGTTCGCCAAAGGCATCGCCAAGACTGCCGAGTGGTTCCAGAAGCCGGTCAACTTGGCCGCCTACAAAACCGGTCAATATAACGTTTGAAGACCGCCTAGGCGGGTGCCCCACAATGGAGCGTTACATGGATTTCGCAGAAGATCTCAAGCAGCGGATCCGAGGCGTGATCGGCACGGAGAAGGACTTCGTGCCGTTGCACGTGCCAGAGTTCCACGGTCGAGAGCGGGAGTTGCTGATCGACTGCATCGACACCGGCTGGGTGTCTTCGGTGGGCTCCTACGTGGATGAATTCGAGGCCGAGGTGGCACGGCTATCGGGCTGCGCTTACGGCGTCGTGGTGGCGAACGGCACCGCCGCACTGCAGGTCGCGCTGATCGTGGCGGGGGTGAATGCGGGGGACGAGGTCCTGATGCCTGCGCTCACCTTCGTCGCCACGGCAAACGCCACCACCCACCTGGGCGCGGTGCCGCATTTCGTCGACAGTGCCTATGATACGCTGGGCATCTGCCCGGAACGCCTGCGCGCGCATCTGGAGGGGGTGGCCGAGGTGCGCGACGGCCAGACCGTTAATCGCCAGACCGGCCGCCGCATCGCCGCCGTGTTGCCGATGCACGTCTTTGGCTGTCCCGTCGACATGGACAGGTTGAACGCGGTGTTAATCGACTGGCCCATGGAGGTGGTTGAGGACGCCGCAGAAAGCCTCGGCAGCACTTACAAGGGGCAGCTGTGCGGCAGTCTCGGCACCGCGGCGGCGGTTAGCTTCAACGGCAACAAGATCGTCACCACCGGCGGCGGCGGGGCCATTGTTACGAATAACGAGGCGCTGGCTAAGCGGGCCAAGCACCTTACAACGACGGCGAAGCTGCCGCACAAATGGGCGTTCTTGCATGACGAGGTTGGCTACAACTACCGGATGCCGAACCTGAACGCGGCGCTGGGTGTGGCGCAGCTGGAACAACTAGACACGCGGCTCGCGCAAAAACAGCGCCTCTTCGACGCCTATGCCGACGCCCTCCGTGGGTTGAACGAGGTGCAATTGTTCCACGCGCCCGAAGGGTCGGTTTCGAACAACTGGCTGGTTACGCTGGTGCTGGACCCGGCGCACGCGAAAGACCGAGACCACCTGTTGCAGGAGCTCAACGATGCAGGGATCATGTCCCGCCCAATCTGGACCCTGATGCACCGCCTGCCAATGTATCAAAGCGCACCGCGCGCCGACCTCACGCAGGCTGAGGACCTGGAGGCGCGCGTTCTCAACATCCCGTCGTCCGCCTATCTGGGTGCGCGGGAGGGCGCGGCGGCATGAAGGTGCTCGCCGTTTCCGGCACCCGCGCCGACTGGGGGCTGCTCCAGCCCGTGCTGGCGCTCCTGCGCGACGATGCGCGGTTTACTCTGGAGATCCTCGTCACCGGGCAGCACCTGATGGCGGGCAGCACCTCGGTCGCGGCGATCGAGGCGGCCGGGTTCACCGTCCGCCACTGTGTCGACATGGGGCTGGCCGAGGGGGATGGTGACGCCGCGCTCTGTGCCGCCGCAGGGCGAGCGGTGGCCGGCGTCGGCGCCGTATTGGCCGACAGCCGACCCGACATGATGCTGGTGCTGGGCGACCGCTACGAGATTCTCAGCGCGGTGACGGCGGCACTGCTGTCCAAGGTCCCCGTGGCGCATATCGCGGGCGGCGACGTGACCGAGGGCGCCTTCGACGATTCCATCCGCCACGCCATGACCAAGATGTCGGCGCTGCATTTCACCACCACCGAAGAGGCCGCGACCCGCGTCCGCCAGATGGGCGAGACCCCGGCGCGAGTCTTTGTCACCGGCAGCCCGGGGATCGATTTGGTTCTGGCGGTGCCGCGTATGGATCGCGCGGCCTTCTTCGACAGCGTGGGACTGGAGCCGCAGGCGCGCAATTTCGTCATCACGCTGCACCCGGCGACCCTGTCCGCCGACAATGCCGCCATGGCGCGGGCCATGCTCGACACGCTCGAGGCCTATCCGCAGGCCGGGCTGATCTTTACCGGCTCGAACGCCGATCCGGGTGCGGCGGAACTGGACGAGATCATCCGTGCCTGGGTGGCAGGGCGTGACAATGCCGTCTTCCATGCCTCGCTGGGCTCGGCGCGCTATTTCTCGGCGCTGGCGCATTGCGACCTGGTGCTGGGCAACTCGTCGAGCGGGCTTTACGAGGCGCCCAGTTTCGCCATCCCCACCGTCAATATCGGTGACCGGCAGGCGCGGCGGGTGCGCGCGGTATCGGTGATCGACTGCGCGCCCGAGGCCGAGGCCATCCACGCCGCCATCGACACCGCGCTGGCCGGTGACTGGTCCGGGACGGTGAACCCCTACGGCGACGGCCAGGCCGCGCCGCGCATCGTGGCACACCTTGCCGCCGTGACCGATCCGGCGGCGCTCATCCGCAAATCCTTCGAGGACGTGGCCCATGGCTGATCCCAGAACGCTTATCATCGCCGAGGCGGGTGTGAACCATAACGGCGACATGGACATGGCGCTGGCGCTGGTGGACAAGGCGGCCGAGGCCGGGGCCGATTACGTCAAGTTCCAGACCTTCAAGGCCACGAAACTGGCCTCAGCCAGCGCGAAGAAGGCCAGCTACCAGACCCGCACCACCGACGGCGCCGAAAGCCAGCTGGCCATGCTGCAGCGGCTGGAACTGTCGCTGGAGGGTCATCACACGATCATGGCTCGCTGCGCCGAAAAGGGCGTGCGCTTCCTGTCGACGCCCTTCGACCTCGACAGCCTGGCGCTGCTGACGGAGACCTTTGCCCTGCCGGAGATCAAGCTCGGCTCGGGCGAGCTGACCAATGCGCCGCTCCTGCTGGCCGCCGGGCGGTCCGGGGTGAAAATCATCCTCTCGACCGGCATGGGCAGCCTGGCCGAGGTCGAGGAGGCGCTTGGCGTGCTGGCCTTTGCCATGTGCCGCGAGGGCGCGCCCAAGGGCCGCGCCGATTTCGCCCGGGTCCTGCTGGACCCCGCCGTCTGGCCGGTGCTGGCCGAGCGCGTGACGCTGCTGCATTGCACCACGGAATACCCGGCGGCGGTCGAGGACACCAACCTGCGCGCGATGGAGACCCTGCGCCGCGCCTTCGGCGTGCAGGTCGGCTATTCCGATCACACCGTGGGCGAGGCGGTCAGCCTGGCCGCCGCGGCGCTGGGGGCCAGCGTGCTGGAGAAGCATTTCACCCTGGACCGCACCCTGCCCGGGCCGGATCATGCCGCCTCGCTGGAACCGGGAGAACTGACCTCGCTCATTCGCGGCGTGCGGGCGGTGGAAAAGGCGCTGGGAACCGGGATCAAGCAGCCGGGTGCCGCCGAGGTGGCTAACCGCGCCGTGGCCCGCAAGAGCCTGCTGGCGGCGCGCGACCTGCCAGAGGGGCATGTGCTGACACTGAACGACATTGCGGTGAAGCGCCCTGGTAGCGGGATTTCACCGATGGCGCTTTGGGACACGGTGGGCCAACAGACAACCCGCGCACTGGCCGAAGGCGAGACGCTTTGACCGGAGCCGTCGCAGAGGGCGCCTCGCTCGTAGTGCTCGGCGCCGGCGGCCATGCCCGCTCGCTACTCGAGCTACTGGCGGCGCGGGGCCAACGGGCGGTGGGGTGCATCGCCCCCGGGGCGCCCACCCCTGCGAGCTGGCCGGAGGACTGCCCTTGGCTGGGCGATGACTTGGCGCTCGACGGGCTTGACATCACGCGCGTGGCGCTGGTCAACGGGGTTGGTTCGGTCGGATCAACGGCCCTCCGGCGCAGGGTCTTCGATGCAGCTCGGGCGCATGGGTTCCGCCTGCCTCCTCTGGTGCATCCCTCGGCGATCCTGACAGGGGATGCGACGCTGGCCGAAGGCGCGCAGGTGCTAGCAGGGGCGATCCTTCAAGTAGGGGTCACCGTTGGTGAAAATGCGCTGCTAAACACCGGCTGCATTGTCGATCACGACTGCGCCATCGGTGCCCATGCGCATATCGCCCCTGGGGTGACCCTGTCCGGTGATGTGCGAATCGACAGTGGTGTGCATGTCGGCACTGGCGCCGTGGTCATTCAGGGCATTCGCATCGGCCACAATGCCATCGTCGGGGCCGGCGCCGTTGTCACGAAGGACGTGGCACCGGGGGTGACGGTCGTGGGCAGCCCCGCGCGGCCATTGCAAAGAAGGTGATTTCGAGATGATGACCGACCTAAAGAAGATGACCGTGGATGCCGATGCCTCGCTGCGCCGGGTCATGGAAATCATCGACAGCGGTGCTCGCCAGATCGCGCTGGTGACCAATGAGGTTGGCGTGCTGATCGCCACCGTAACCGACGGCGACGTCAGGCGGGGCCTGCTCAAGGGGGTGGGGCTTGACGCGCCAGTTTCCGAGGTCATGCACCTGAATCCGACAACGCTGTTGAAGGGTGCCTCCGCCGCCTCGGCGCAGCGGCTGATGCGCGAGCGCGGGTTAAGCCACATCCCGGTGGTCGATCCGGAGGGGCGGTTGGTTGCGCTGGCGCTGCGCGAGGGCTTAACCGGCGTCGAGCCGCGTTCCACCCGCGTGGTGCTGATGGCGGGCGGTTTAGGGATGCGGTTGCGCCCGCTTACGGAGACCTTGCCTAAACCGATGATCCCAGTGGGCGACAAGCCGCTGCTGGAACGCATAGTGACGCGTTTCCAGGACCAGGGTTTCAGCCGCTTCACCTTATCGGTGAACTACCTCGGCCACGTGATCCGCGAACATTTCGGCGACGGCAAATGGCTCGGGGTGCAGATCGAATATATCGAGGAAACCAAGCGCATGGGCACCGGCGGCGCGCTTTCGCTGATGCCGCATAGCCCCGACGAGTCCTTCGTAGTGATGAACGGCGACATCCTGACGACGACATCCTTCGGAGCGATGATGGACTTTCATTCCGAGACGGGCTCAGCCGTGACCATCTGCGCGCGCGAGTTCAACATGCAGGTGCCCTACGGGGTACTGAACACCGAAGGCACCACCCTGATGTCCATGGAGGAGAAGCCAGTCCACAAGCATCTGGTGAACGCGGGCATCTACGCGCTCTCGCCTTTGGTCTTCGAGCATATCAAGGACGACGAGCGTCTCGATATGCCCGACTTGATCAACCGGGTGAAGGATGCGGGTCACAAGGTCTCAGTCTTCCCGGTTCGGGAATACTGGATGGACATCGGCCGGGTCGAAGATCTTGATCGCGCCCGTGCCGAATATGAGACAGTGTTCGGAAAATGAGTTCTTCTGATGGTGTTCTGGCGGTTATTACAGCGCGCGGAGGATCAAAGGGGCTGCCGCGTAAGAACGTGCGCCCACTGGGCGGGCTTCCGCTGATAGCCTGGACGGTGCGCGCCGCGCTAGAGGCGTCCTGCGTTGTCCGCGTGGTAGTCTCGACCGACAATGACGAGATCGCAGAGGCCGCGAGTAAGGCCGGAGCTGAGGTGCCGTTTCGCCGCCCGACAGAACTTGCCTCGGACACGGCGACCTCGGTCGAAGTCATGGCGCATGCCCTGAATGCGGTGTCGGGATACGACCGCGCTGTGCTGTTGCAACCGACTTCGCCGTTCCGCACGGCGGCGGACCTGGACGCGGGCTTCGCGCTGTGGCAGGGCTCGCCCGGCGCGGGGGGCTGCGTCTCGGTTTGCGCGGCGGTTGAATCGCCTTGGCTGATGTATGGCACCGACAGGCGCGGGCGGCTGGAACGGCTCCTGCCGGAACCACCCGACGGACATCGCCGGCAGGACCTGCCTAAGGCGTTATTGCTGAACGGCGCGTTCTATTTCATCGACGTGGCGCGGTTTCTTGCCGAACAGCGTTTCCTGTTCGAAGACAGCCTAGGATACGTGATGCCGGTGGACCGTTCGCTCGACATCGACACGCGAGACGATTTCGCTGCCGCCGAACGCCAACTGATGGCTTGGAGAGGGCGTATCCCTAAGACATATGCATAAACCCTTTAATTTCTCTACGAGATGGAACCAGGATACTTTTTCGAGTGGGTGTTACAGCTGATGCCTGAGTTCATTCGCTGCCTGAAGAGGCATGATTTATCCATGTCTAGTGGCATCCACACTGAAGCGGCCAGCGAGGCGAACAGCACATGCCAGCACACTCCCGGCTTGGCCCAAACTGTCGGGCTAATTGAGCGATGAAAGCTAGGCGCGCCTCTTTGGTTTATCTAGCGGCCAACCTCGCTGCCGCGGCCGTTCCTTTCACAATGCTGCCGGTGTTGGTGCGGCTTATCGACAAGGCCGAATACGGCCAAGTAGCGATCTTCCAAGCCTTCGTGAACATGACGCTAGCGATCGTCGGCGTGAATACGGTGGGCGCGGTGAAGCGGCACTACTTTGTTGCTCGCAATGACGGCGCGTCGGGTGAAGCGAGCTACGCCCACTTAATCGGCACCACGCTCGCCATCCTCGCCGCAAGCTTCGCGCTGTCTTTCGTCGTGGTGCTGGCGTTCGGGCGTTGGCTGGTTCCGCTAACCGGGCTTGACACACGCGCGCTAACGTTCGGCCTGGTGTTCGCCGCTGCCAGCTTCGTAGTGAATCTCCGGCTGGCGGATTATCAAGTGCGCGGGCGAGCGGCGGCTTTCGGAATTATGCAGGTCGGCATGGCTCTGGCCAACCTATTACTTTCACTCATCATCGTTCTGTGGTTCCTGCGCTCCGCCGAGGGGCGCATCCTCGGCGTCACGTTATCTGGGGTGGCAGTGGCAGCGATCGCGCTGGTCTCACTCGCGCGCGCTGGCCTGATCCGTTGGCCGGTACGGGCCGCTGTGAAGGAGGCGCTGGCCTTCGGCCTGCCGCTCGTGCCACACGCGTTGGGCATGTTCTTGCTAGCCTCTGCCGACCGGTTTTTTATCAAGACCTACGTCGGTCTGGCTGAGGTGGGTGTCTATGCCGCCGCGGTGCAAATCTCCTTCCTGCTACGCGTCGTAAACGATGCCATGAACAAGTCGTTCCAGCCTTGGGTCTTTGACCGGCTATCGCGGGGGAACGATACGGCCGATACGCGCCTCGATACGGGGCGGGTGGTGGTAGGCGCATTCTATCGGATCGGGGCCGTGTCGGTGGTAATGGCGGGCTTCCTAGCGCTGTCTGGGCCGTTCTTCATCCCCATACTTCTGGGCGCCGGCTACGCCGACGCCGCTGGGCTGATCCCGATTCTCGCACTTGGCACAGCTTTCCACGGCTTGTACCTCTACCTCATCAACGTGCTGCTATACACTCGGCGCACCAGCGCACTCGCCTCGACCACAATCGTGCTCGGCCTGATAAACTTGGGCCTGCTCTTCTTGCTGGTGCCGCGCTGGGGTGCGCAGGGGGCGGCATGGGCCTTTGCCATAGCGTCGCTGATGCGGGTGCTGACGGTGGGCGGGTTGTGCCGGAAGGCCTGGCCGTTAAGCTGGACGAAACCCCGTTTTTCCGTCTCTCCCCAATGATCTTGTCAGTCAAGAATACAGCGTTGAGATGGTATGCGATGCGCGCAGCGCAAGCACTACGGATGAGGCGGCTCGAGCGAATGGGCTTCGAGCGATTCACGCCCCGCCTTGCCCCCGGCAGCAGAGTGCTGATCGTTGGGGCTGGCCCGTCAGCCACTGCACCGACGGTGAGCGCCATTTGTAGCGATTTTGACGTAACTATCACGCTGAACGCAGCCTGGAAAGTGGCCCCAGAGGCCGACGTGATTTCCTATGAATTCGCATTCCGCGACACCGAGATTTTCGAACGCCAGAAGCAAGAGTGCGCCCGAATGGCCACCGATCGTCTCGTGTTCAAGCCGCACGCACTGATGATGCTGCCACGCGGCGAACTCGCGGCCGTGGCAACCCATTTCCGAATTGGCGTTTCAGATCATTGCGCGCGCTTCGTTCCGCACAACAACCTGCCGGGAGCGGTTTTGGCGAACCGTCCGGAACTGCTCACTAGGGGCAGCAAGCGCCTGCCGATCCAATGGAAAGGCAGCCTCACAATGTGGCTTGATCTGTGCTGGCTCTCGCGGGTCGGCACCATCGGTTTGATCGGAACCGACCTTGGCTCCGCCCAAGCCGACGGCCGTTTCATCGACCACCCAACGAATGCCAGTGCCGCCGCGGCCCCGCCCCTACTGGACACGCTCGAAATGCTGCATCGTCACGGCTATCTTGCCGGGATTAGCTTCCATCACTTTCATGGCAACACCCGGCTGCGTGCGATCTTGGACTAGTAGCATGGACCAGATTTTCGGCCTGACACTTTCGATGATCTTAATCACAAGACTATTGGCGTGGAAATCGCCGATGATCCTTTTTGGGGCTCAATACATGCTCGGGTCGGTGTTCCGTTCCAATTCCGACACCTATCTCATCAATTTCAGCTGGTTCACTATGTTGCTACTCGTCGCTTGGGCGATGAAACGAAACCAAGTCGACATGGATAGCTTCCGTCTGGCAGTCGGTAACATCTCAGCCCTTCGCAAAGGCGTGCTCCTCGCTGGCTTTCTATTAATCATGCTGTTCTGGCTCCAGCAGGCCAATGTCACATCGCTGGCCAGCATGAAACGCACCTCTACTTCAAGCGATCTCGCCAACGTGGCGAACGGGCTCCTCAACTTGTTCCTGAGCCCGGCATATGCGGTGCTGTTGTTCCACCGCCGCGGCAACCCAAAATGGATTTTAAGGCTCAGCATCCTGGTCTTTGCTGTGTTCGCTTTCAAAGGGTTTCTCGGCTCGAACCGTGGCGCCGTCTTGCTCCCCTTGCTACTCGTGCTCTACGCGCGTTTCGTTCAGATCAAACGGTGGCGCGAAGTGCCGAAATTCGCCTCGATTCTTGGGGTGCTCACAATTGCGGGGCTGGCCTTCATCGCCGACGTAACGGCACAACGCGCAGGGAGCAGTGCCAGTGTTGGCATCGGGATGTTCGCCGACCAGCTCGGCGGCGAACTTGGCAACGGATATTCTCCGCTAAAGGACAGCGCGGTACTGAACTACACCGCGATCATAGGGCCGATCCTGTCCCCGGTCCTCATACTTGCGCCACTATACGGCTTCATTCCACGATTTATTTGGGCAGGTAAGCCCGATGTGGGGGTTGGCCGTATCATTGGGGGAGACGTTTTCGGGACGGGCGGAGGCTCCTATGACAAAGGCGCCGGCATCCCAATCTCCGTCCCAGCCGAGTTCGAAGCTATCTTCGGCTTCGGCGGCTACGCACTCGGACTGGTCTTCGTCGGGCTGCTAGTCGCCCTAATTGGTATTCTGGCGCGGCGGCGGCCCGCGCTAGTGGTGCCCCTAGCCCTTATCGCGCCAAGTGTAATGGGCAGCGATCTCGGCCGTCTCGGCATGCAGTTCATCATTTTCACCGTTTCCTTCCTCATCATGCAGAGGGTCCTCAAGCTTCGCCTCTACCACGTGCGACACGTTCCCCCGCGTGTGCGCACAGACCAAACAATTCAGTTGCCGGAAAATGTCTAAAAATATGTCTTCCCCTATGCCCGAGCGCGGTCTCTCCCAAAACTGGCTGATCTCCTTCGGCATGCCAAAATGTGGCACCACTACGCTTGGCGCCTTGCTCTCGCTCGGCCCCGCCCTCGCAGTGCATAATGCTAAAGAGCCGAACGACTTCATAAATGAAGCGGTGGGGGGCCTGCCCCGGCTTTCGGGTTACCACATCACTGACGCGACGCGCTGGCTCGTGGATTTCTCGACTCAATACGGCATGCCGCGCCATCGCGGCGAGGTGCTCGACAAACTGGCCGCTCTTGGGCTGCTGGAGCGCACCCGTTTCATCCTCTCGCTGCGGCCCCCGGAAGCGCTCGCGCGCAGCTATTTCGAACATCTGACAACCCGCTCCGGCCTGACCACCACCGCCAATGCCGAGGAGATCCGGGCACGGATCACTGGGGCGACAGACTTCGTCGCGGCCCTCGACGCCCTGACCGCCCGGGTGGCAGCAGAGCAGATCTACGTGGTTAAATTCCAAGACCTGATTGGGGTCGAGACCCAACGTGAAACCATGTCCGCGTTAAGCGACTGGCTCGGGCTGGCGCCCATCGTCCCGAAAGACGCAATTCAACGCAATACCGCGGGTCAGGCTCGCCGTTACCCCGGTCCATTGGAGGCACTTGCCGGTCGGTTGCGTCACTTCGATGCAGTCCGCGGGCTCCCGCCCGAGCTGAGATCACGCATCAGTAGGCTGCTGTCGCGAAGGGCACCGGCCACGGCCGAAAGCTTCGACCCGCGCCTCTGGACCGATGCCGCGCTGCTCACCCAGTCCTCTGCGCTCTACGCGGCCCTGTCTACCGGTCCACTACCGACGGCGCGGCCGACTGGTGTCCCGTTGACCAATGACCCAACCGGAAAAGATCTATGCTCAACCTGAAAAAACGCCGAAATGCGATTGCCTCTGTGGCGTTGCGCCGTCAACTGCGGGCCGAGCGGCGGCGATCCAACAGCTTCGTCGTAGTTGGTTTCCCTAAGAGCGGCACCACCTGGGTGAGCCAGCTTGTCGCCGCGGCGTGCGGCTACGACTTCGAGCGCAACGACGTGCGTCTAAGCGCTGACAACGTCCTTCTGCACACCCATTCGATCCAGTTTGAAGGTCGCGAGAACCTGCTTTATGTGGTGCGTGATCCGCGTGAGGTGATCTGTTCGGCCGCTCGGACCCTGCCACCAGCGCGCAAGGCTGAGGCGTTCGAGGCGGACGGTCGTGTTCGGCCCGAATTCGCCAAGCATGTGATTGAAGCCTTTCCCGGATCAACCACCGGATACGCGAACCATTTGTCCACCGCACGCGTCAGAGACTGGCCGTTTGTGCGCTTCGAAGACCTAAAGCGCGACCCGGTGGGAACCCTACAAAAGCGGCTCACACAAGCCGCCCACCCCGCATCCCTAGACGACATTAAAGCCGCGGTCGACGCATTCGATTTCGCCCGGCTCAAAAAGGTTGGCGTGCGCGACCAGTTTCTCGCGCGCTCCGCCCTCGACTCCTGGCGCGATTTGCTGTCCCCGGCCCTCCAGGCCGATGTCGCCCGGCACTTAGGCGAAGCCGCCGCGCCTTTCGGCTACGACCTGGACCCGATCGGATGACCCGTCGTCCCCTCGCCGTCACCATGGTCACCGGCTCGCTGTCGCGGCGCGCTGGAGGCCTGTTCCACTCAGTACGTAAGCTCTCCCTGCATCTCGCCGAGCGTGGCGTTCGGGTGAATGTGATTGGCCTGTTTGACTCCGACACCGAAGCCGACCTGGAGGCTTGGGCGCCATTGCAGCCCGTGGTGCTTGGCGCAACTGCCCCAACGTCATTGGGCTGGGCGGCGGGGCTAACTCAGGCGATCGAAGCAACGCGACCGGATGTAGTCCACCAGCATGGAATCTGGCAGATGACTTCCGTAGCGACCACCCGCTTCGCTGCCCGCGGTGGGCCGACGGTAATTTCGCCGAGGGGCATGCTCGACCCTTGGGCACTGCGAAATTCGGCTTGGAAGAAACGGCTCGCTTGGTCGGGCTGGGAACGTCGCAACCTGACGCGCGCCGCTTGCCTGCATGCCTTGGCCGAGGCGGAGGCGGCGGCAATCAGGCAGGTGCTGCCCATGTCTGCTATCGCCACCGTGCCAAACGCGGTCGAGATCGGAAAACCGCTACCGATTCGCAAGTCGAGTAAAAAGCGCGCCGAGCTACTGTTCCTCGGCCGTCTCCATCCTAAGAAAGGGCTACCAGAACTTCTGTTTCAGTGGGCTAGGCTCCAGCCGGCCCTGCGCGATCAATGGGAGATTGTCGCGGCAGGACCGGACGAAAACGGGCATCGCGGCGACCTCGAAACCGCGGCCCAGCGGCTCGGCGTCGCTGGAGACATCCGCTTCGTCGGCCCGCTCAGTGGCACGGCAAAGGCCGAGGCCTTCGCCCGCGCTCGGGCTTTCGTGCTGCCATCGCATTCGGAAGGCTTGCCGATGGCCGTGCTCGAGGCTTGGGCATCGGGTCTCCCGGTCCTGATGACCCGGGCCTGCAACCTTCCCGAGGGTTTCGCCGCGGGCGCAGCCCATGAGATTGACACTGGGCCGGACCCGGTCCGCCTCGCAGCCGGCCTATCTCGCCCGGACCTCGCTGAGATGGGTCTGAAAGGGCGCGCGCTAGTGGAAGAGCGGTTTTCCTGGCCCTCTATCGCGGCGCGTCAGGAAGCCGTCTATCGCTGGGTGCTTGGCCACGGCAAGCCTGGCACGGATATTTCTTTGTCGAAAGAGAGTCAGAACTGACATGAACGAAACCAGACCTGTCAACCTCGACATTGCAGCCAACCGCAAAGCTCGCAAGTGGTCACGCCTCGAAAAAGCACGCCGCGTCCTCTGGGCGCTCGCCCTACCCTTGTTCGCTCTCAGCCCGCGCCCCCTGTGGAGTTGGCGGCGCGCCCTTCTGCGTCTCTTCGGGGCGCGGGTTGGTCGCGACGTGCATATCTATCCCAGCGTGCGCATCTCCATACCGTGGAATCTCGCACTCGAGCACGGCTGCGCTGTAGGCGATCGCGCGATACTCTATGCGCTCGGGCCAATCACTGTTGGCGCGCGCGCTACCGTTTCACAGGGCGCGCATCTTTGCGCAGGTAGCCATGACATATCGCGTGCCGATCGTCCTCTTCTGAAACCGCCGGTCACGATCAGCGAAGACGCATGGGTCGCCGCCGATGCCTTTATCGGACCTGGTGTGACTGTGGGTGCCGGCGCGATCGTGGGAGCCCGCGCAGTGGTAATGAAAGACGTAAAGGCGCAGACGATCGTTGCAGGGAATCCAGCGCGCGCGATAAAAGAACTATGACGCTCACGGTTATTATCCTTACAAAGAACGAGGCGCTGCATATCGCTCGCGCTATCGGCTCGATTAAGACAATCGCCGACCAAATTCTGGTGGTAGATAGTGGCTCTACTGACGAAACTGTCGCCATTGCGCGCGGGTTGGGGGCCACAGTTCTTGCACATCATTGGGTCAATTATGCCACCCAGTTGAACTGGGCAATTGAACATGTGCCTGAAGGGACCGAATGGATTATGAGGCTGGACGCCGATGAGGTTGTGCAACCAGATTTGGCGAATGAGATTGCTGGAAGCCTTCCCAAAGTTTCCCCTGATACTGACGGGATCTTTATCTCTCGTCGCATGTCCTTCATGCAGCGTCCGATCCGTTGGGGAGGACTATTTCCGATACGTGTGCTACGCATATTCCGTAAAGGACGCGGTCGCTGCGAGATGCGCTGGATGGACGAACATATAATTGTCGAGGGCGCGACAGCGGATTTTCGTGGCGAGTTGATCGACGACAATCTCAACTCACTAACTTGGTGGACACAAAAGCATAACTCCTACGCCAGCCGCGAAGTTATTGACATCTTAAATCAAGAGCACAGGTTTATGCCGCATGAAACCATCGGCACCTTGAGCGGCGCCACTGAGGCAGGCGTCAAGCGCTGGCTTAAAGAGCAGGTATACGCTCGGCTTCCTGGCGGTATCCGCGCTTTCATCTATTTCTTCTACCGCTACATTGTTCGGCTTGGATTTCTTGACGGTGTGCAAGGCACAGCTTTTCACGTTCTGCAAGGTTTCTGGTATCGCTACCTCGTAGATATGAAACTTTATGAAGTCAGAACGGCAATGCAGCGAGACAAACTCGATGTGGTGGCCGCAATCGGGAAGGTTCTCGAAATCGACCTCACGCCTGAAGGCGTTTCGAGCCGTCGGGTAAAAAGAGACACCGTTCTATAAATTTAAAATCACCGAGCAAGAAGTTGGAGCGAGAAATGTCAAAGCGCGCACTTATTACAGGCATCACCGGCCAAGACGGCTCCTACCTCGCAGAATTTCTGCTAGAGAAAGGCTACGAAGTTCACGGCATCAAGCGCCGGGCCTCGTTGTTCAATACGCAGCGGATCGACCATATCTACGAAGATCCCCACAGCAACCACGCTCAAATGAAGCTTCATTATGGCGACCTTTCTGACACCTCTAACCTCACCCGCCTGATCCGCGACATCGAGCCGCACGAGGTTTACAATCTCGGCGCGCAGAGCCACGTCGCGGTCTCGTTTGAGGCCCCGGAATACACCGCAGACGTAGACGCGATCGGCACGCTGCGACTGCTGGAGGCGATCCGATTTCTGGGGCTCGAGAAGAAGACCCGCTTCTACCAGGCCTCGACCTCGGAGCTTTACGGCTTGGTCCAGGAAACGCCTCAGCGTGAGACCACGCCCTTCCACCCGCGCTCGCCCTATGCCGTCGCCAAGCTCTACGCCTACTGGATCGCGGTCAATTATCGCGAGGCCTATGGAATGTATGCCTGCAACGGGATCCTGTTTAATCACGAGTCTCCCCGCCGTGGCGAAACCTTTGTGACGCGCAAAATCACCCGTGGTCTTTCCAACATCGCTATGGGTCTCGAGCCCTGCCTCTACATGGGCAACATCGACTCCTTGCGCGATTGGGGCCATGCGAAGGATTACGTCCGCATGCAGTGGATGATGCTGCAGCAGGACGCGCCAGAGGATTTCGTCATCGCTACCGGCAAGCAATATTCCGTGCGCGAATTCATCACCTGGAGCGCGCGGGAATTGGGGGTCGAGCTGGAATTCTCGGGCTCCGGCACTGAGGAGATCGCCACGGTTGCAGCTATCGAGGGCGACAAGGCACCCGCGTTGAAGCCTGGCGACGTCGTCATGCGGATCGACCCGCGTTACTTCCGTCCGGCCGAGGTAGACACGCTCCTAGGTGACCCGTCCAAAGCCAAAGAAAAGCTCGGTTGGGTGCCCGAGATCACCGCGCAGGAGATGTGTGCCGAGATGGTCGCAGAGGACCACAAGGCTGCGCGGCGCTATGCGCTTCTGAAAGAACACGGGCTGGACCTGCCGGTCTCGCTCGAAGGCTGAGGCAGTCCAATGACCAAGATTTATATCGCAGGCCATCGCGGGATGGTGGGCGGCGCGATCCTGCGCCAACTGGAGGTGCGCAAGGCTAAGGGCGAGCCACTGGAACTGATCACCCGCACGCATTCCGAACTCGATCTGACCGATCAGGGAGCGGTGCGCGACTTCATGCAGACGGAGCGCCCCGACGTGGTGATCCTCGCCGCGGCCAAGGTCGGCGGCATCCACGCCAACAACACCTACCCAGCCGAGTTCATCTACGAGAACCTGATGATCGAGACCAATGTGATCCACCAAGCCTTTGCGGCCGGGGTCACGAAGCTTCTCCAGCTCGGCTCTTCCTGCATCTACCCGAAGGCAGCCCCGCAACCGATGGCGGAGGACGCGCTGCTGACCGGCCCGCTCGAGCCCACCAACGAGCCCTATGCCATCGCGAAGATCGCCGGGATCAAGCTTTGCGAGAGCTACAATCGGCAGCATGGCGTGGACTACCGCTCGGTCATGCCGACGAACCTCTACGGGCCGGGCGACAATTTCCACCCGCAGAACAGCCACGTGCTCCCCGCCTTGATCCGGCGCTTTCACGAGGCCGCGCGCGACGGGCTAGAAGAGGTCACGATCTGGGGCACCGGCACGCCGCGGCGTGAGTTCCTGCATGTGGATGACATGGCCGAGGCCTCGCTCTTCGTGCTCGACCTCCCCAAGGCGGACTATGATGTGAACACCGATCCGATGCTGAGCCATATCAACGTGGGCTCGGGGAGCGACATCTCGATACTGGAGCTGGCGCAGATGGTCGCGAAGGTGACCGGTTTCGAAGGGCGGATCACGACCGACCCGTCGAAGCCGGATGGAACGATGCGCAAGCTGATGGATGTCAGCCGGCTCAAATCGATGGGTTGGCAAGCGCGTATCGACCTCGAAGACGGGATCGCCGAGACCTATCGCTGGTTCCTCGCAAACTACGACACAGCCAGAACCTGAGAGAGATTTATGAGCAAGACGATCCACCCCGTCCTCCTCTGCGGCGGCTCGGGCACGCGCCTCTGGCCGCTCTCGCGCAAGAGCTACCCCAAACAATTCGTCAACCTGATGGGCGAGGAGAGCCTGTTCCAGGCCTCGGCCAAGCGGCTCGCGGGTGACGGCTTCGCAGCCCCGTCGGTAATCACCGGCGCAGATTTCCGCTTCGTGGTGATCGAACAACTGGCTGCACTTGAGATCGCCCCCGCCGATATCCTCATCGAGCCCTCCGCGCGCAACACTGCCGCAGCGATCTGTGCTGGCGCTCTCGTGCTGGAAGCGCGCGAGCCGGGCGCGCTGATGCTCGTGGCGCCCTCCGATCACGTCATCCCCGATCCCGCACGTTTCCGCGCGGCGGTCGAGGCGGCCGCCCCGGCGGCCGAGGCCGGTCAGCTGGTCACCTTCGGCATCCGTCCTGAGCGCGCCGAGACCGGTTATGGCTGGTTGGAACTGAGCGAAGCTCCGGACGCGGAATTCTCAGCCACCCCGCAGCCGCTGAAATCCTTCGTCGAAAAGCCCGATCTGGCCAAGGCCGAGGCGCTGCTCGAAGGTGGGATGCACCTCTGGAATGCGGGCATCTTTCTCTTCTCGACCTCGGCGATCCTCGACGCTTTCGCGAAGCATGCGCCCGAGACATTGGCGCAGGCCAAGGCTGCCGTCGAAACCGCCGAACGCGATCTCGCCTTCACCCGACTCGCGCCCGAGCCCTGGGCGGCGCTCGATGATATCTCGATCGACTACGCGGTAATGGAGCGCGCGAACAACCTGACCGTCGTGCCCTATGGCGGCGCCTGGTCGGATCTCGGCGACTGGCAGGCCGTCTGGCGCGAGCAGGATCCCGACGCGAACGGCATTGTCGCGACTGGCCCCGCCACCGCCATCGACTGCCGCGATACACTTCTGCATTCGACGGATAGCGCTCAGGAACTCGTCGGGATCGGTCTGGAAGGCATCATCGCCGTCGCCATGCCCGACGCCGTGCTCGTCGCCCACCAGGACCGCGCGCAGGACGTGAAGAAGGCTGTGGCCGAATTGAAGGCCAAGGGTGCGGCTCAGGCCGAGACCCTGCCCCGCGACTTCCGCCCCTGGGGCTGGTATGAGAGCCTCGTCGTCGGCCAGCGCTTCCAAGTGAAGCGGATCCACGTCCACCCGGGTGCGGCACTGAGCCTGCAAAGCCATCATCACCGCGCCGAACACTGGATCGTTGTGGAAGGCACGGCGAAGGTGACGATTGATGACGAGGTGAAACTCGTGACCGAGAACCAGTCCGTCTATATCCCTCTCGGCGCTGTCCATCGCATGGAGAACCCGGGAAAGGTGCCGCTGACGCTGATCGAAGTGCAGACAGGCAGCTATCTTGGTGAGGATGACATCATCCGCTACGAAGATGTCTATGCGCGTGGGCAGGGCGCGAAGGGGTAACGGTGGCGCCGCTTCCAAGGACAAGGTAACACCAACGCCTCGAAATTCTTGAGCAAAAAAGCAAGAGCCGCGACCATCATAGTCGCGGCTTTTTGTTGGAATATCTTTCTATCGCGACGCGACAGAAGGAAAGAAAAACTGACACTCTGTTCGTGGATGCAGCCCTGCTGCCCCCTCGCGAGAACACTTACGGGAATTCGGACGAGTCGAAGGATACGATCGCAGCCCCAACTCGGTCGGCACTATCCGCCCCGGACCAATACGCGCGAGCTTCCATCCAATCCGCCTCGGAAACCGGGTCACTGAAACCAGGATCCGAAAGTTGACGAAGCCCGTAGTCCAGATGCACGAGGCGCCCCAAGATTTTCATATCATCGAGATCGATCGCGACCTCCAGCACATCTCGCCCCACCACGATACCAGAACCGGCGTCGACAACGAGATAGCGCCGAATAGCCTTCAGCAGGGACTCCGTCGGATCGAGATCCGGCTCAGGCCCCTCCGCTCTCCCGAAGAGCCAGCGATGGGCATAGCTGCAAGCCTCACCCGTCAACAGGACATACTGAAACTCGTCTTCCTTGAACGGGCCTCGCCGCGCGATCATCGACCGCGTCTCGAGAAATCCGCGCCCTTTAAGTTTGAGCGCGCCTTCGTAGCTCGTCGCACCATTCTCCAACAGCTCAAGGAGCGGACGCAGCAAGGGGTCCGCCAGCATGTTCTTGATACGGCGATAGACAAACCCATCGCCGAGCGCTTCGGCAAGACTGAGATCACGATGAATATACATCTCTCGATCGGAAATTAGCAGAAAACTGGGGTCGATTTCAGTTGCGGTCATCGATCTGGTTCCTTTGCAAAGATGTATCAGCGAGCACACGAATGTCTCTTATAACCGGTAGAGCTAAAACCAACATTGCGCGATTGCAAGGGGGTGAAACGAACGCCGAAAAGCCCTCTGCGCGACACGCTCGCGAGCAACCTCAGATCACTGCGCGCAGAGCGTGGATGGTCGCAGGAACGTCTAGCGCTCGAATCTGGTCTCAACAGAACCTATTTGAGCGCCGTTGAGCGCAGCGAGCAGAATATCTCCATCGACAATGTCTGGCGCCTCGCGCAGGCCCTCGATATCGACCCCGCTAATCTGCTCAAGGTGAAACTGCGGAGCTGATTGCTCACACGCCTCAGAATGCGATGGGCTCGAGTAGCTCCGCAATCGTCGCCAACCGCCCCCACCTTCCCCGTAGCGCTCACGCCCCAGAGCATGCCCCATGATGTCGCGCCGAATCCGCTCGTCGATCCCAGCAGCAAGCATCCGATCCTCAAACGCATGCCGAAGGCTGTAGAGAGAATGCCGCTCGCTCTCTAGCAGACCGGCGTCACGCAGATAGGTGTTCACCGTGGCACTAAGCGTGGCCGCGCCCTCGCGATAGCGCGAAAACCCATTCGGGAACGCGCGCATCGCCTCGAGCGACACCCCGTGCAGCGGCATCACCCGTTCCGCATTCTGTGTCTTCAGAACTCGCCCGATCGGCTGCAGGATCAAATGCGGGATCGGATCATCGAGCCGGATCTCCTCACGCCTCAGCGCTGCGATCTCGCTCGGGCGGAGCCCGGTATTCACCATTACCAGCAAGATCGCCCGCGCTTGCGGCTCCAACCCATCGAGCGCCCCAGGGGCCAGCAAGCGGGCCCGGACCCACGCGTCGGAGAAAGAGGGCCGCCGCGCCGCTTTCCCCTGCCGGAAGCCAAGATCTTCGAGCGGCAGTTCGAGCCCGAGCCGCTTGTCACGGCTCACGCGCCTCAAGACCGCACTGAGATGCGTCAGATCCTTGTTCGCAGAATTCGCCGTGAGCCTTTCGGACGCCATCCGCTCTGCCCACCAATCGCGAAAATCGAGGAAATCATCGCGCGTCAGATCATCAAGCGGCTTGTCACCGACAACCGCGATGAAATTCTGCACCGCCTTGATATGCGGGTAGCGCCAGCGTCGAACTTGGTCTGCACTCTTGCCCAAGGTCTTGTCGCATGCGAGCCCCCAGAACAGCTCGAGCGCCCGCGACACGGTGATCAAAGGCAGCTCCGCCCCGCCAAGAAGGGAGTCCGCTCCGAGCGGATTGCGCATCTCATCACTGGCGACCAGGTCGATACGCGCGAGTAGCTCTTGCACAGGCAGACGTGCCACCTTGCGCGCGTCGAGAAACCGGTAGCCTCGCGCCTTCGCAAACCGCTTGGCTGCAGCGAACCGCGCCTCCGCGTCTTCCGTGTCGCCATCGAGCATCGCCTCCCAGACCTCGATCTGCTCGGCCCAGAGCACCGGGGCCTTCTCTCGCGCCACCGTCTCAGACCCAGTCCGAAGACTGATAACCACCTCACGGCGCGGATCGACAGAGGCATACCCCTTGGGAACCCGCCGACGCAGATGCCAGACTTCGCCACGTTTAGTGATATTCATCGCACATCTCCGGAAAAGAGCTTTGTGTATCATCATGTGTAGCACGAAAGCCTTCCCTAGGGAATCGAATTCGTCTTAAATAACTGATTTATTTATGTTTAGTTGTGATCTCTACTTGAAAATCGAGATGTATATCTCGGAGAGGAATTCCGCCAAAAAGCCCCGAGAAGCGAACATGAGATCACGCCGCGCCTACGTCAGACGCGCCGGGCGTGATCGATCACCTGAGCAAGCACACCAGCGGCCATTTCCTGCGCGGACCGGGCATGTGCGACATATCCGAAGGGTTCGACAAGCCGCGCAATTCCCGCGTCCTCCACCCCGGCGGCACTCAAGGCCGCTTCGCGCAATTGACGCGCCCGAAGGCTTCCCTGCGCCCCGATATAGAAAGCGCGAGTCTCCAAGGCATGCGTCAAAAGTGCGGTTTCGCGCTCATGGTCGTGGAAGAAAAGCGTGACGGCCGTGCGATAATCGACATGGGCCGTATCGGGCCAGGTCTTGCCGGAAAACGCGCATGCGCCTGCAATGCCATCGCGCGTCTCCTCGGCTCCGGCATATAGCGTGACCGGCAAACCCGCAGCCTGCGCAAGCGCGGAAAATCCCCGAGGCTCGGGACCGTCGCCAAAGACCAGAACCCGCACTTTGGGGCGCAAG
This sequence comes from Thioclava sp. JE_KL1, assembly GCF_009296265.1. Taxonomy (GTDB): domain Bacteria; phylum Pseudomonadota; class Alphaproteobacteria; order Rhodobacterales; family Rhodobacteraceae; genus Thioclava. Next base: position 313,025 of record NZ_WBJS01000007.1, on the reverse strand, counting down.
GTCATCGTCAGACCGCCGCGCGTCGCGCCGTTTTCGATCTGGCCATCCGGCAGCACCGTCAGCGTCGCATTTTCACGCGCGACCAGACGGCGATGCACCACGTCCAGAACCTCACGATCCGGGGCTGGCAGCAAGGTTACTTCCAGCCCTCCCCCACAAGGCAGTTGAATATCCATGAAAGGCGACCCGCGCCCGTAACGCAGCACCGTCGGAGCGCCGGTTTTCAACGCCTCCACCGCGTGAAGCGCGACATCCTCGTCGATACATCCCGACGACAAATTGCCGAACCGCCGCCCGGCACCATCGACTGCCATGCCAGAGCCGAGCGGTCGATATGACGGTCCCTCGACATGGCTGATGAAACACAGACACATTGGCCCCGGCCCCAAGAACCGAGCCAAGGGCCATTCGGTCTCGCATAGAACTGTCGTTGACTGATCCATGCCATTTACCCTCTTAGAAAGGTGTCCGTTTCTCTGCATATCTCGAACTCGGATCGGCGTCCCAAAGTCGCCCCGCCTCCTTGCGACGAAGCTCATCCAATCCCGTTGCGTGCGGCCAACGCGACACGCCGCGACGTCTTCGGACGGTTTCGCTTCGCAGGTTCAAATCTCGCGCTCTCTCCCGGACCTACGCGCCGCGCTTTGACCCGAGAGAGAGGAGTAGATCGATCACAGCGCCTGGGATCTCTTAACCGATAATCAGCACTGGAAAGGAGGCCACGAGGATCAGCACACCCAGCATCACGCCGACATAGGGCAGCGCACCGGCAAAGATGGATTCCAGGGAGACGCTCCGGTCTCCAAGCGTCGAATGCACCGTGAAGATCGAAATCCCGAAGGGCGGTGTGAGCAACCCGACCTCGACCGCAATCACCGTGATGATGCCGAACTGGATCAAGTCGTAACCAAGGTGCTGCGCGATCGGAGCTGCGATAGGAACCACGATCAGCAGGATCGAACTGCTATCCAGGATCATACCGAGAAGCAGCACCAGCAGCACATAGACGATCAGGAACCCGACCGGGCCAAAGCCGCTGCCGCTCACAAAGGCGCCGATAGCGGCCGGGATACCTGCGACGGCAAGCATCTGGCTGTAGAAGCCAGCGGCCACCAGCAGCGCGAGGATGCCGACCGAGATGGTGCCGGTTTGGCTCAGCACCGCCCAGCAACCGCGCAGGTTCAGGCTACGCCGGAAGATCGCAATGATCAGCGCCGCGAAGGCTCCGACGCCCCCGGCTTCCGTCGGGGTGAAGAACCCGGAATAGAGCCCGCCGAGAACGAAGGTCACCAGCACGATGATCGGGACGATCTTGCGCAGGAGCTCGCCCGTCGACAGGTCATCATAGGCCTGCGCCTCGGGGTCGGTCTCTTGGGCCTTGGGAGAGGCAAAGACGATGCCGGGCGCGAATTTCGCGGCCAACAGGATCCACAACACGAAGCCCGTCGCCAGCAGCGCGCCAGGCACCAGCCCCGCGATGAACATCCGGCCGATGGATTGCTCGGCCAACACACCGTAGATGATCAGAAGCAGGCTCGGTGGGATGAGCATGCCGAGAACCGAACTGCCCGCGACGGTGCCCGCGGAAAACGAGGGCGAATAGCCGTGGCGCGTCATCTCAGGCACGGCGACCTTGGTGAAAACCGCTGCCGAGGCGATGGAAACGCCGGTCACGGCGGCAAAGACAGTGTTGGCGGCCACGGTGGCAATGCCGAGGCCGCCAAGCAGGCGGCGCAGCAGCGCCTCGGCGACGTCGAACGTATCCTTGCCCACATTCGAGATGCTGACGAGGTGCCCCATCAGAACAAAGAGCGGGATCGTCGCGAAGAGATAGTTGGCAACCCCATTGTAGGCGGCGATGGACATGAGCCGCATGGAAAGGTCGAAATTGCCGCGAATGATCCAGACCCCGGCAAAGGCCACGACCAGAAGCGCCACGGCGATGCGCATCCCCAAGAGCACGAGCGCGAAGAGCACGCCAATGAGGATCAGTCCTATGGTGATGCTGCTCATGTCAGAAGTGCTCCTCAGTCGGGCGGTTCAGCAGGGTCTCGACGGCCGAAAAGATGCAGGCGAGACTGGTGACAGAAGCCCCCAGCACCACCAACAGGTGGAAGGGGAAGGTCGGCAGCGTCCAGACGCCGCGCACTCCGAAAAACTCGGAGCTGACCCAGGCGTCATGCGTATCGGGCCAGGCGGCCAGCGCCACCAGTCCGAAGATGACCGCCCCGGCAAGCGCAAACAGGCTGTCCAGTAGCCGCACCGACCGGGGCGAAAAACGCTGGAGCCCACGCATCAGGAAATCCGACCGGATCAGGGTGCCGTTCAGCGCGGCAGCCGGCAGCAGCAGGAAGACGATGGCCACGACCGAGCGGGCCGCGATCTCGGCGACGCCGATGATCGGTGCGGCCAGAAAATTGCGACCGACCACGTCGGCGACGATCAGCAACATGATGGCAAAAATCCACAGCACGCCCACCGCCGCCATCGCGTTCAGGGCAAGCTGTAGCCCGCGCCGAAGCGCGGGCAGGCTTGTAGCCAGGAGACTGGCGCGTTGCATAGAGGCTCCCTCAGTTGCGCGCGGGATCGAAGCCATGGCTTCAGATCCCGGCGGTCCAGTCACGGGCAGGTTTGATGCCACGAGCTTCCAGTTCGCCAAAATACGCTTTGGCCACCGTTGCCGCCGCCGCGCCATTGGCCTCAAGCCAAGGCTTCGCGACGTCGGGGAGCGTCTCGGCCCAGCGTTCGCGCTCTGCAGGGGCCATTTCGGTGATCTGCAGCCCGGCGCCCTTCATCTCGGTGATCGCCTCGGTCGTGCGTTTCGTGATGTAGTCGCCATGCGCGCGCGAGGTGATACGTCCCGCTTCTTTCAGCGCGGCCTGCACGGGCTCGGGCAGCCGGTCGTAGAAGCCCTTGTTCACCGCGATCCCGCCGAAATACATCGAGCCGAAGCCGACCCGCGTCAGATGCGGCGCAACCTCGTAGACTCGAGTGGGCTGGATCCCGCTGGCGAAGGAGAGCGTGCCCTCGGAAACGCCGGTCTGGATGTCGGTGTAATAGGTGGTCAGCGCGCCATCCACCGGCGTGCAGCCGGTCTCCGCCAGCCAGTTGGCCGAGGTGCCCGGCGCGTTGAGGCGGCGGTTCCGGATGTCATCGACCGAGGTGATGGGGAATTTGGCGTAGACGTCGTAGCTGTCGGTCACCAGCGAGGACAGATGCACCATGTTCTGGTCGGTCCACCCTGCGCGCAGCTCCGGCAGCTCGTCGGTCAGCTTGTCGAAGATGTCGATGGTGACGTTATGATCGACATTCGCGAAGGGGGTGAAATAGGTCACGTTCTGCAGCGGCATCGCCGAGCCTTCCCAGACCGTCCCCACCATGCCGACATCGACGATGCCGTCGCGCACCGCCGTGCGGGTGTCCTTGAACTTGTAGAGCGTGCCGCCGTAGTTCTCGTTCCAGCTCACGGAATACTCGCCGCCCGCATCCGCCAGCAGCTTTTCGAGCGCCGGTTGCAGTGCGTTCTGCATGGCGTAGACCCAGATATTGTTGGTCGGGTGGCTCGACCCGATCTGAATCGAGATGTTCTGAGCCGCGATGCTGCGGGTGTTCAGAAAGGGCAGCGCCAAGGCTGCCGAGGACATGGCCACAAAGGCCCTGCGTGTCGTTGTCATTAGTATCCTCCTCCCAAGGATGGTTCTTGTTATACGCGCTTTTTTTCGTGTCTGGCCTGACCTCGCTGCGCGCCAGCGGATCAGGTCGGCCCAGCCTCCTCCGGTTGGGCCAACGCATCGGAAAAATTGGTGAAAAAGGCGTCGGTCAGCTTCTGCGCCGTGGCGCCGATCAGCCGGTTGCCGAGAGAGGCGAGCTTCCCGCCCACCGCGATATCGGCGTCATAGCAAAGCCGCGTGCCGTCCGCCTCGGGCGCCAGCGTCACCTGCGCCGCCCCCTTGGCGAACCCCGCGACCCCACCCGAGCCTTTGCCGGACAACGTGCAGGATTGGCCGGGCACGATATCGCTCAGCGTGACCGCGCCCTTGAAGCGGGCCGAAACCGGGCCGATCTTGAGCTTCACCACAGCAGTGAATTCGGTTTCGCTTAGCTGTTCGAGGCTTTCGCAGCCGGGAATGGCTTCGGCCAGCACGTCACGGTCGAAGAGTGCCGCCCAGACGGTCTGGGGGTCGGCGCTCAGGAGCTGCTCTCCTTCAAGCTTCATGGATCGGTCCTTTGCTTTCGGGCCGCGTCGAGCGCATCAAGGATGCGCAGCGGCGTCATGGGTGTCTGGGTGAGCCGTGCGCCAAAGGGGCGCAGCGCGTCATTCACCGCGTTCATCGCGGCGGCGCCGGCAGCGGCGGTTCCCGCTTCGCCCACGCCCTTGGCGCCAAGGATCGTGTCCTCGGTGGGCGTCTCGATATGGGCGATTTCGATATCGGGCATCTCGCAGGCCATGGGCACGAGATAATCGGCGAGCGACCCGTTGGTGAGCTGGCCGTCGGCGTCGTACTGGCATTCCTCGAAGAAGGCGGGGCCAAGCCCCTGCACGACGCCGCCGCGGATCTGTTCGTCGACCAGAAGCGGGTTGATGATGCGACCGCAATCCTCGACGACCCAATGTTTCAGGATCCGCACGATGCCGGTCTCCACATCGACCTCGACCAGACTGCCCTGAATGCCGTTGGTGAAATCGAACGGGTAGCCGGAGGGCGCGAAATGATGCGCGACGGTCAGCGAATGATCGACCCCGTCGGGCAGCGTGTCGGGCCGGTAGGTGGCGACGCGGCCAATCTCTTCGAGCGTGATGCGCGCCTCGCCCGTGGCGACATCGACAACCGCGCCATCTTCGAGCCGCAGTGTCGCCGGATCGGCCTGCAGTAGCGCGCCCGCCAAAGTCAAAATCCGCTCGCGCAACTTGCGTCCGGCGCGCAGCGCCGTCTCGCCGCCGATGCCGGCGCCCCGGCAAGCCCAGGTGGCGCCGCCGCTTGGCGTGGTCGCGGTGTCGCCCGTGGTGACGCTCACCCGTTCGGGCGAAACACCCAGCTGATCGGCGACCACCTGCGCGATGATCGTCTCGGTGCCCTGCCCTTGCTCGGTGACCGAGATGGCACAATGGATGTCGCCAGAGGGCGTCATCCGCACCACTGCACCGTCCTGCGCGGAGATCCGCGCCCCGCCGACGCCGTAGAAGGCCGCGCCGGGATTGGTGATCTCGACAAAGGAGGCGATGCCGAACCCGCGATAGATGCCCTGTTCGCGCAGCCGAGCCTGATCGGCACGTAGCGCGTCGGGGTCCATCATCTCGCGCAGCTTGGCCAGACTGGCCTGATGCGAGAGCTTCTCGAACTGATAGCCGGTGGCCGAGACATGCGGATAGGCATCGTCGGCAATCAGGTTGCGGGCACGGATCTCGAACGGATCGAGGCCCGTGACCTCCGCCGCCCGTTCAACCAGCGCCTCGGTCACCGCACAGGCGATGGGATGCCCCACCGCGCGATACTGGCTTGTCTGCACCTTGTTCTGAAAGGCGACCTGCAGCCGGCCGCGATAATCAGGCATGTTGTAGGGAGCGCCCATGAGGCGGATCACCTGATTGCCCTCGGCAGCGCTGGTGCGCGGATAGGCCGAGACCGCGCCGACCGGCGCCAGATCATCGACGTCCATCGCGAGGATCTTGCCCTCCGCGTCCAGCGCCATGCGGCCCTTCACGATATGATCGCGAGCGTGGATGTCGGAAAGAAAGCTCTCCAGCCGGTCGGCCACGTAGCGCACCGGGCGCTCGAGGATCATGCTCGCCGCGACGGCGCCCATCTCTTCGTTATAGACATGCAGCTTCATGCCGAACGAGCCGCCCACATCAGGCGCGATGACGCGGACCTTGCCCTCGGGCAGACCGAAGTGGCGCGCATAGACGTCCTGGAACTGATAGGGTGTCTGCGTCCCGTGATGCACGGTGAGCGCGCCACTCGACGGGTCGAAATCGGCGATCACCGCGCGCGGCTCGAGCGTGACGGCGGTGTGGCGGCCGAAGGTGAAACTGGCCTCGACCACGTGCGCGGCATCGGCAAAGGCCTCGTTCACCGCTGGCGTCTCCAACAGCGCCTCGTAACAAAGATTGTCCCGCGCGCCACTGTTCGCCAAGGGCGCGCCGTCCTGCAGAGCCGCAGCGCCATCGGTCACCGGCTCGGAATCCTCGATATCCACCATCACCAAGTCGGCGGCATCCTCGGCCTCGGCCCGGCTCTTGGCGATGATCATCGCCACCGGCTGGCCGGTCCACAGCACTTCCTCCTCGGCGAGGATGCTCATTGGCGGGCTCTGCATGCCTGCGAAATGATCGAGCGTGCCGACCCACGGCTTGCAACGCGCGTTCAGCTCGGCGGCTGTCAGGATCCGCACAACGCCGGGGGATTGTTCGGCTTCGCTCGTGTCGATTTCGACCAGCCGACCCTTTGCCATCGGGCTACGGACGAAGACTGCGTGCAGCATGCGCGGCAGAGCGAGATCGCTGACAAAGCGACCCCGACCTGCGAGGTGGCGACGCGCATTCTCGCGGCGCTGCGACTGGCCGATATGCAGGGTCATTTCGCCGCCTCCGTCCGGGCTGCGCGGTCGCGGGCTGTGGTGTCGATAGCGTCCACGATGGCCTCGTAGCCTGTGCAGCGGCAGTAATTACCCGACAGCGCGTCGCGGATTTCGTCTCGCGTCGGCACCGGGTTCGCCTCCAGCAACGCCTGCGCGCTCATCAGCATTCCATTCGTGCAAAAACCGCATTGCAGCGCGTTGCGGTCGTGGAAATGCGCCTGAAGATCGGCCGCAGCACCGGTCTCATTCAGCCCCTCGATCGTCTCGATCGTGCTACCTTCCGCCTGCACCGCCAGCACGAGGCAGGCATGCACCGGAACGCCGTCCATAAGCACGAGACAGGCCCCGCAGGCGCCCATTTCGCAGCCCAGATGCGTGCCCGTCAGGCCCAGATCCTCGCGCAAGAAATCAGCGAGACTGGTGCGGGGGAGAACGGCTTCCTGAACCTGTTCGCCATTCACGGTCGTGCTCAACAAAACCTTCATTGAACAGCCTCCATCCGGGTCAACACCCGCCCGAGAAGGACGCGCGCGAGTTGCAGGCGACGCTCTGCCGGAAAACCGGGATCGTCGGGTGGGTCGAGATCGGTGGCCAAGGCGGCCTGAGCGCGGGCAATGGAGTCCGAAGAAAGCGGGGCGCCTTCCAGCGCGTCTTGCGCCGCGGTGGCGCGCGTCGGGGCGACACCCACTGAAAACAGCGTCACCGACGCATCGGAAACCACGCCATCGGACATATCGGCCTGTGCGGCAACGCCCACCATGGCGTAATCGCCCCGGCGACGCGCGATCTCGTCGAAGCCGAACAGCCGTCCTTCGGGAGGGAGCGGCACGTGAATGGCGGTCAGCACTTCGCCGGGGATGAGGGCTGTTTCGTAAAGGTCGAGAAAGAAATCGTCGGCGGCGATCATGCGCTGGCCTTCGGGCCCCATGACCTCAAGCTCCGCCCGCATGGCCAGCACAGCAGCCGGGAATTCAGATGCCGGATCGGCAAGCGCCAGATTGCCGCCTATTGTGCCACGATTGCGAATTGCAGGGTGCGCGACATGGGGGGCAGCGCGGGAAAGCAGCGGCGCATGGCGCGCGATCAACGGATTGGCCAGCACCTCCGCATGACGGGTCATCGCACCGATGCGCAGCGTTTGGTCCTGCAGCTCGACACCATGCAGTTCGGCAATTTGCGAGATGTCGATCAGCCGCGACGGCGCCTGCAGACGCAGCGCCATCGAGGGCACGACACTGTGCCCGCCCGACAGGTAGACGGCGTCGCCTCCCGCGTCGGAATGGAGCGCCCATGCCTCAGCAAGACTGCGCGCACGCAGGTATTCGAACGATGGTAATTTCACTTATCCTCCTCCGGCCCGCAGCTCTCCCCAGCTACAAAGTGACCATTTGGTAACTTCTATAATGCAGGACAATTGGGACCGGTCAAGAAAAAATGACCAGTTGGTTACAACAATGGTTTGCATTAGGCTCGGGATAAGAGAAGAGAGACAGGCATGACCTCGGAGAAAAAGACCGAAAATCAACGGCCGCGCCGCAAGAACATGCGCGGGGAAGAACGCGAAAAACTGATCGTCAGCGAGGCGGTCCGGTTCTTCGCCGAATCGGGGTTTGAGGGCCAGACACGCGAATTGGCCAAGCGTATGGGCGTGTCCCACGCGGTCATCTACCGGCACTTCGAAAGCAAAGACGCACTGATCGAACGCGTCTACGAGCATGTTTTTCTAGAGCGCTGGAACCCGGACTGGGACACGCTCGTGCTCGAAGGCGACCGTTCTCTTCAGGATCGCCTTACGCAGTTCTACATCGAATACTCTGAACGGGTGTTTGACTATGACTGGGTTCGAATCTTCGTGTCATCCGGGCTGAAGTCCTACGGCCTGACCGAACGCTACCTCGATATCATTCGAACGAAGATCATCGAGCCGGCTGCGATAGAATTGCGTGCTTCCCAGCACAACCCGCAAGACCGCGACGCGCCAGACACTGATGAGGTCGAGCTCCTCTGGGGGTTACACGGGGCGGTGTTCTATATCGCTATTCGGAAATACGTCTACAACATGCCCGTGGAAATCGATGTCGAGGCAACTGTGCGCGCTGCTGTAAAAAACTTCTTCGAGGGCGCTCTTAACGACGACTCATCGCACTGAAACGCCCCGGCGCTGCGCCTCACTAATTTGAGGCCTAACACTCCTACGAATTTCGTAGTTCATGCATGGCTATCACTACATCGTATCAGACCCCGTAATGCCGGCGGCATTCCTTGTCGTATCGCCCCTGCGAATTGCGAGCGCGGAGTAAACACGCCAATGCACCAACAATCCGCCCGCTACTACACTATCAATCAAGTCACCGAAATCAGCCGCGTTATCCACGCCACAATCGATCGCAGACACCGAGATCGAGCCGACTTTCCGCGAAGACTTCTACTGGGCAACAATTGCGCGCCGTTCAGCGTGACAGACATCGCGGCTTGGCTCGAACGCATCGAGGCTCAGGCCTGAGTGGGGTGACAAGTCGAAGGCCATACGAGCCTCAGGCGTTGGAACAAAAACCAGATAGGAAAGCAGCCAGTGCGTCGACCGCCGCCCCCATATCCCCGGCACTCGCATATTCGGCCGGGTTGTGGCTGATCCCGCCTTTGCAGCGCACAAACAGCATTGCGATCGGGCAGAGATCGGCCATCGCGGAGGCGTCATGCGTCGCCCCCGACGGCAGCTCGGGCGCGGGCGCTCCGGTCGCGGTGCGAACGGCTGCGGCGAGCCCCTCTCGCAGCCCTGCATCGCAGGCTTGGGCGGGTTGGGCATAGGTCTTCTCAATCTCGATCTGCGTCGCCGTGGCCTCGGCGATCTGCGCACAAAGCGGGCTGAGCGCCGCGCCCATCGCGGTGCGGGCCGGGTCTTCGGCGGCGCGGATCTCGATGGTCAGATCGATCCGCGCGGGGATCGCGTTGACCACGTTGGGCGAGACATCGAGCTGCCCGACCGTCGCCCGGATACCTTGATCGCGCGCCATGTCATGCACGCCGCGCACCAGATCCGAGGCTGCTAGCAGCGCGTCGTGGCGCATCTCCATCAACACGGTGCCCGCATGACCCGCCTCGCCGGTGATCGTGACGCGATGCCGCTCGATCCCGGAAATCGCGGTGACGACGCCGAGCGGCTTGTCCGCGGCTTCGAGCACCGGGCCTTGCTCGATATGCAGCTCCAGATAGCCTGCGATCGTGGCCGGGTCGCACGCCAACGCTGCCGTGTCTTCTGGATCGCCACCAAAGGCCTTGAGCGCCGCACCGAGGCTTACGCCCGCCTTGTCCACCATCGCGAAAACGCCTTGGTCGAGCGTGCCCGCCAACGCGCGCGGCCCGATCAGCGCGGTCGGGAAACGCACGCCCTCCTCATCGGCGAAGGCCAGCACCTCCACGGCAAACGGCAGCGCGCGATCGCCAAGCGCTTCGAGCGCAAGGCATCCCAGCGCCACCCCCATGATCCCGTCGAACGCACCGCCATGACGCACGCTGTCCTGATGCGAGCCGATCAGCAGCGTGGGCGCGCCCGCAGGCCCTGCGCGCCGCCCGATCAGCGTGCCCGCCGCATCGCGCGTAACCGTGCAGTCCGCCTGATTCATCCAACCCGCGATGATCTCCAGCGCAGCCTCGTGCTCGGGACCGAACGGCAGCCGGGACACGCCGGGACCGGGCTCGGAGGCTTTCGCGATCGTCTCCAGCCGCTCTTGCGCAACTGCACCGCTTTCATGGACCTAATCTTTTCTGATCAGGTCCATTTTCCTGCTTCATCGTGGCCGGTTTCACGACAGGATCAGTCCCGCCGCCAGAGCCTTCCACTCCACAAGCTGACACCGGACGGACCTTGAGGTCCTCGCTACCGGCCAGATTCTTGAGGTTGATCGCCGCATTGATGTCGCGATCGTGCTGCGCGCCGCAATTGGCGCAGGTCCATGAGCGGACCGAGAGCGGAAGAACCTCCGCTTTGGTATGACATGCCGAACAGGTTTTGCTGGATGCAAAGAACCTGTCGGCGGCAACAAGAGTGCCGCCCAGACGTGCGAGCTTGTAGCTCAGCTGCCGACGGAACTCGAAAAACCCCATATCGGAAATGGCGCGGGAAAGATGCCGGTTCGCCATCATGCCGCGGACATTGAGGTCCTCGATGACCACTGTGCCGGCTTCACGCGACAGCTTGGTCGTGAGCTTGTGCAACCCATCCTGGCGGATGTTGCGGATGCGTGCATGGAGCTTTGCAATCCGGGCACGAGACCGTGCCCGATTTTTCCCGCCCTTTTGTTTTCGCGCATGAGATCTCTGCAGTCGTGCGAGCCGCTTCAGGTTGCGACCCAGGGATTTTGAACCGGAGAACTTGCGGCCGTCGCTCAAGGTGGCCAGATCCGTAACGCCGAGATCGACGCCGATGACCGCTCCTTCGGGGCGTGGTGTAAAGCTGTGATCGATCTCAACCGCAATCGCCGCGAACCACCGGCCCGCCTCCCGCGAGATGGTGACGGATTTCAAGGTTGGATTCATTTCGAAACCAAAGCGCAGGGCCTCCCGCATAGACACCCAGCCAATGCGCGGCAGTTTCAGGCGTCGCCCTTCGACACGGAATGTCCCGGGGCCATTGTCCGGCCGAAAGCTCTCACGACAGAGGTCTTTTGCTTTGAAGTTGGGATAGCGGGAGCGCCCCTCGAAGAAACCCTTGAACGCGGCACCAAGATTCTTGATCGCCTGCTGTGGAACCGCTTTGGGCGCATGCAGCATCCAGGGGTATTCAGCCCGCTTGATGGCATTGAGTTCGCGTCGCAGCGCAGCCTCGGAAGGCTTGGGCAGGGAATTGTTTTCGCAATGCGCGGTATATTGGGATTTCCATCGGTCGAGAGCCCAGTTCCAGCTGAATCGGGCGATGCCGGCGCATTGCGCAAACAGTGCGTCCTGCGCCTTGTCTACATCGAGGGCGATGCGGTGAACTGTCATGATCCGGGTAGAGATCGCTGCTCCATCAAGCGCCATCATCGCCCCCTTCGGCCGCGGCCTTGATGTCGGCGATCAATTTCGCACTCTTGCGGGAGCGCGCACCGTAGAGCCGTGCGCTGAACACCGTGACGATCTCAAGCACGTCCCGGGCAAGATCCTCTTCGAAGCTGGTGTCTTCGCCCTGGTTCAGGATTACGACCTCGACGTTCTTCGCCTCACAGATCGCGAAGACGAGCTCGGCGCCGAAGCGCAACAAACGATCCTTGTGGGTGATGACCAGTCGGCCGACGCGATCCTCGACAATGTCTTCGAGTAGGCGCTTGAGGCCCTTCTTGCGATAGTTCATGCCAGAGCCGAGATCGGTGACCACCTCGTAGGTCCAGCCCTGCCCGGCGCAATAGGCCTCGAGAAGCTGCGCCTGGCGCTCCAGGTCAGTTTTCTGGTCATGGGAGGAAACGCGTGCGTAGGCAACCGTGCGCCGGGCAGCGTTATCCTGCTGCCGATGGAGCTCCGGCTGAAGTTTGGCGAGGTTATAGCGGCGCCGCCCACCCTCGGTTACGAGGTCGGGTTTGAGCTTGCCGCTCTCATCCCATCTGCGCAAGGTGAGCGGAGTCACGCCTAGGGCCTTTGCGGCCTCGCCAATACTTACAAGCTTCTTCATCATAAAGATGATATATGATGCGAAAAGCATAAGTCAAATGGAAACTGCTAAAGCCCCTTTTCCCCGCCCGAGCAGGCGGCTATTGCTGGCAACCCGACCGCATCAGGAGACAGCCTTGGCCCAAACCGATTCCGCCCCCGTCCAAGCCCGCATCGCGCAGACCATCGCCACGGATATCGCGGCGAAGCCCGCACAGGTGACCGCAGCGATCGGACTTCTAGATGGCGGGGCGACCGTGCCCTTCGTGGCGCGCTACCGCAAAGAGGTCACCGGCGGGCTCGACGATACGCAGCTGCGGCAGCTTTCGGATCGACTGGGCTATCTGCGCGAGATGGAGGCGCGGCGCGAGACGATCCTCAATTCGATCCGCGAGCAGGGCAAGCTGACCGACGATCTGGCACGGTCCATCGCGCGGGCCGAAAGCAAGGCCACGCTCGAAGACATCTATCTGCCGTTCAAACCCAAGCGCCGCACCAAGGCGATGATCGCGCGCGAGAACGGACTCGAGCCGCTGTTGCGCGCCATTCAGGAAGACCGGAGCGCCACGCCCGAGGCACTGGCGGAGGGCTACGTCACCGAGGCCGTGCCGACGACCAAGGATGCTCTGAACGGCGCGCGCGACATTCTGACCGAGGAACTGTCGGAAAACGCCGAACTGCTCGGCACCCTGCGCGACTTCATGCGCGCCGAGGCCTTCATCGCCGCTCGGGTCGTGCCCGGTAAGGAAGAGGCAGGCGCGAAGTTCTCGGATTATTTCGACCACCGCGAGAAATGGGCCGACATTCCCGGCCACCGGGCGCTCGCCATTCTGCGCGCCGCGAAGGAAGAGATCGTGACGATGGAAATCGCGCCCGATCCCGAGACCGGTGAAGACCGCGCGATCGGCCAGATCGCAGCGACCCTCGACACTCAGGCCGGGCGTCCCGGTGATCTCTGGCTGCGCGACGTGGCGCGTTGGGCGTGGCGCGTGAAATTCTCGGTCTCGCTCTATGTCGACCTGCTGGGCGAGCTGCGCCAGCGCGCCCATGACGAGGCGATCAAGGTCTTCGCGCGCAACCTGCATGACCTGCTGCTGGCAGCCCCCGCCGGTCCGCGCGCCACGCTGGGCCTCGATCCCGGCATCCGCACCGGGGTGAAGGCCGCCGTGGTGGACGCGACTGGCAAGCTCTTGGAGACCGCGACCCTTTACCCCTTCCAGCCGAAGATGGACCTGCGCGGAGCCGAGACGAAGATCATCGACATGGTCAAGCGCCACGGCGTCGAGCTGATCGCCATCGGCAACGGCACCGCCAGCCGCGAGACCGAACGGATGGTCGCCGACACGCTGAAGCTGCTGCCGCCGGGGGTGCGGGCGCCGACGAAAGTGGTCGTCTCGGAAGCGGGTGCCTCGGTCTATTCGGCCTCGGAACTGGCCGCGCGCGAATTCCCCGATCTGGACGTGAGCTTGCGCGGGGCGGTCTCGATCGCGCGGCGCCTGCAGGACCCACTGGCGGAACTGGTGAAGATCGAGCCGCAGAGCATCGGCGTCGGACAATATCAGCACGACGTGGATCAGCGTCGCCTGTCGCAGGCGCTGGAGGCGGTCGTCGAAGATGCCGTGAACGCGGTGGGCGTCGATCTGAACATGGCCTCCGCGCCGCTTCTGGCGCAGGTCGCGGGGCTTGGGCCCGCACTGGCGCAGGCCATCGTCGCGCATCGCGACGCGCATGGCGCCTTCCCCTCGCGCCGCGCGCTGATGGAGGTGGCCGGGCTCGGCCCCAAGGCCTTCGAGCAATGCGCGGGCTTCCTGCGTATCCGCGATGGCGAAGAACCGCTCGATGCTTCCTCGGTTCACCCCGAAGCCTACGCGGTCGCACGCAAGATCGTGGAAAGCTGCGGCCGCGACATCCGCGAGATCATGGGCCAGCCGACCGCGCTGAAAGACCTGCGCGCGGAGCAATTCGTCACCGGCGATTTCGGTCTGCCCACCATTCGCGACATCTTCGCGGAACTGGAAAAACCCGGCCGCGACCCGCGCCCCACCTTCAAGACCGCGCAGTTCACCGATGGCGTGGAGGACATCAAAGACCTCAAGCCGGGGATGAGCCTGGAGGGCACCGTGACCAACGTGGCCGCCTTCGGTGCTTTCGTGGATATCGGCGTGCATCAGGACGGTCTGGTGCATGTCAGCCAGCTTGCAGATCGCTTCGTGAAGGATCCGCATGAGGTGGTAAAAGCGGGCGACGTGGTGCGCGTGCGCGTGACCGAGGTCGATATTCCGCGCAAACGGATCGGCCTGTCGATGCGCAAGCAATCCGAGGGCGGCGCGCCTGCGCGGGGAAAAGGCCCGGCGCGGCAGGACAAGGGTCAGGATCGCGGCAAACCCGGCCCGCAAGGCCCCCGTGGAAAAGGGACCGGCAAGGGCCAAGGCAAGGCGCCGGCGAAGGACAGCAGCAATGGCGCGTTCGGCGCAGCGCTTCGCGATGCGATGAACCGGCGCTGAAGCCAGCCAAGCGGGTTGAACGATCGGGGATCTACCAGAGGTGAGCTGCGACACAGAAACAGCGCCACAACTTGCCTTCCCCGGCCCCCGCCGATAGCGTCACGCGAAACCACATAGGCGGGGGAGGCGGACCATGGCGCTTTGCAGCGATGCGGCGATGGTGCTGTTCTATGACATCGACGGTGACACCGCCGACCACGACCACTGGCACAGCCATGAGCACCTGCATGAGCGCCTCTCGGTTCCCGGCTTTCTACGGGCGACGCGCTGGATCGCGACCGAGAGCGGGCCACGCTACATGGTCACCTATGAAGTCAGCGTGACCGACGTGGCGACGTCGCAGGGCTACCTCGACCGCCTGAACGACCCCACATCCTGGACCGGTGCGGTCATGCCGCGGTTTCGCGGCATGATGCGCGGTTTCTGCACGATTCCGGCGAGCGAGGGCTATGGCTTGGGCGGTTTCGCCACAGCCTTCCGCTTTCAACCCGGCCCCGGACACGAAGACGCTGCGGCGTCCTGGATCGCGCAGGAGGTGCTGCAGGAGATCGCCTATCGCCCGGGTGTCGCCAGCGTCCAGCTGCTCCGTCCGACAGCACCGCCGCCGATGACGCGCGAGCAAGCACTGCGCGGTGCCGACACACCACTGCCGTGGCTACTCATCGCCACCGGCTATGACGCGGCGCTGCTGGGTCAGGCAGTGGAGCGCGGTTTCGATCCGGCTTCCGAAGCCGCTGCCGGGCTGATCGGCGACGTCGTCGCGACGCATTACGTGCTGAATCACACCGCGACTGCTGACGAGGTCGCGCGCACGCCCAAGCCGCAGTTTCCGCGTTAAGTTATTCCCGTCTGCGGCGGGGAAAGTTCACCGGCGCAGAACCGTGTGAAGCCACGCTATGAATAGAGCGAAGTCAGACCAACACGTAATTCTATTTTGAGATTCTAAGTGGTGCCCGGAGGCGGACTCGAACCACCGACACGCGAATTTTCAATCCGCTGCTCTACCAACTGAGCTATCCGGGCACTGCGACCTTTCGGTCTTGGTGGAGCGGTTACTAGACGAGGGCGCGGGGGGTGTCCAGAGGGATTTCGCAGAAATTTACGCGAACTTGCGAAACGTCTCAGTGCGGCTTGCCGGGGGGCGTATCATCGCCTGCGGGACCGGTCGGCGCGCGCTCTTCTTCCTCGGCGATATCGCCGGGAATGACGTAGGATCCGTTCAACCAGCGCGCCAGATCGACGTCGGCGCAACGCTTGGAGCAGAAGGGGCGATATTTCGGGTCGGCATCCTTACCGCAGATCGGACAGCTCATTTCGCCTCCCTGTTTTGGCCCCGAAGCAGGCGCACGAGCGGGACGCGGTCGCGCTTGCGTTGCATCTCGAAATTGCCCAGCGGTGTCCAGCCTGCAAGCGAGGTCTCGGGCTCGCCTTTGACGGCGCGGCGCAGCTGCTGCTCCAGCGCCTGACGGTCGCGCTTGGGCATCGGGGCGAAGTCGATCACGACCTGACCTCCGAGGCCGCGCAGGCGCAGTTGACGGGGCAATTCGCGGGCCGCGGCGATATTCGCCTTCAGCGCCGCAGCAGGCGTCGTGTCGTTACCGGTATTGACATCGACCGCGATCAGGGCGCGGGTCGGCTCGATCATCAGATGCGCCCCGCCCGGCAGGTCGACACGTGGATGCAGAAGCGCTTCGATCGCGTCGGTGACGCCGTGGTCGTCGAACCCGCCTTCGATCACCTCGTCGGGCAGGGGTTCTGCCCAGTCGCGCCAGGCTTCTTCATGCGGATCGGGCGCGTCGACGAGCAGTTCCGGCCCGCCCTCAACGTCGCTAGTCACGGCCTCGGCCAGCTCGCGCATTGCGGCGACATCCTCAGCCACTTCTTCGAGCGGCACATGGGCCGCGGCGGAACGCAGAATCACGCCCATATCCGAGCCTTCCATCACCGCTTCGGCTGCTGCCTGCAGATCAGCGCGCAGATCGTCTTCATGGATCCGGCGCGAGACGTTGATGCCGGGCGCGCCGGGGGTGACGATGGCGTAGCGCGATTTGAACAGCACGCGCAGCGTCACTGGCAGCGCCTTGCCGGGCTCGGTGCCGCCCGAGACCATGCAAATCACGGTCTGGCCGGGGGAGAGCCCCTTCACCTCTTTCAGAAAGCCACGCGTGCCTTCGGGCAGATCAACGAAGACGCCGCCCTGCCCTTTCATCTGGCGACCGATGGTGCCGCGCAGGATCGCGCCGGGGGCGAAGCTGATCTCCTCCGAGGTGTCGATAATCAGGCCTTCAATTTGCCCGTCGACCATCAGCGCCGCCGCTTCGCGACCGGCGATCTCGTCCAGCAGAACCACACGCCCCTGCATTATACGTCCCCTCGAATGCCCGCGCTTGCGAGCAGGTTTGCGGTTTCTGCGAGCGGCAATCCCACGACTGCGGTGAAGGACCCTTGAATCCACGGGACGAAAGCACCGCCGCGTCCCTGGATCGCGTAGCCGCCCGCCTTGCCGTGCCATTCGCCCGAGGCGAGATAGCCGTTCACGTCCTCGTCGCTGAGCGGCTTAAACTTCACCACCGTATCGACAAGCCGTTCGCGCAGACCCTGCGCCGTGCGCACCGCCACAGCGGTGAACACATGGTGCCGACGCCCGGAAAGCAGCCAGAGAAACTCCGCCGCTTCTTTCTCGTCTTCGGGTTTACCCAAGATTCGGCGCCCGCAGGTCACCGTGGTATCGGCGCTCAGCAGCACCTCGTCTTCGGCCACATCGAGCGCCATCGCTTTCTCGCGGGCCATGCGGGCGACATAGTCGCGCGCGGCCTCGCCTTTCAGCGGCGTCTCGTCAATATCGGCGGGGCGCACGTCAAAAGGCTCCAGCCCGAGTTGGGCCAGAAGCTCTCGCCGCCGCGGGCTCGCCGAGCCGAGGATCAGCTTCACTTGAAGCGGTAGTTGATACGACCCTTCGTGAGGTCGTAGGTGTTCATTTCCACCTGAACTTTGTCGCCTGCCAGAACACGGATGCGGTTCTTACGCATCTTGCCTGCCATATGCGCGATGATCTCATGGCCGTTTTCCAGCTCGACCCGAAACGTCGCGTTAGGCAGGAGTTCCTTCACGACACCGGGAAATTCGAGCATTTCTTCCTTGGCCATGGTCACTCCATAATTGGTTACCCGCGTCATCTGCGGGCGAGCGTTTAAATGCGCTCGTAAGCCGCGAAATTCAAGTGGAATGTCAAGGCTGGGCGGGGTTTTCCGAAGCGATCCGGATTATTTGGGCCGCTTCGGACTGCTCGGACCAATGTTTGTAGGGCAAAACGGTTCCTGCAGTCCGGCTTTGCGCGACGCGATCCAAGTCCACCGTCGCGAAGGTCCAGCCGGGTGAGTCGGGCGCCCCTTCAGCCACGATCCCGCTTTCCGGCCAGAGCCCGTCGGGTGGCGCGAAGATAGCAGTCGTGCCGCGGTTCTCGTCCACAGCCGGGCACCAGAGCGCATCGCCAACGGTCGGCGCCTGCACGGTCACGCATTGGTTTTCGAGCGCGCGCGCCATCGCGCAGATCCGCACCCGGTTATAGCCCGCGAGCGTGTCAGTGCAGGAGGGCACGAGGATGATCTCCGCCCCCGCCTCGGCCAGCGCGCGCGCCAGCAGGGGGAATTCGCTGTCGTAGCAAATCGTGACGCCGATCTTGCCGAGCGCCGTGTCGAAAAGCACTAGCCCCTCGCCTGCATCGACATGCCAGATCTCACGCTCGAACCGCGTCATGATCGCCTTGTCCTGATGCCCGATCAGCCCGCCGGGGCCGAACAGGCTCGCCCGGTTGACGCGCTTGGTGCCGTCGATGACGGGTCCGGAGGGGGCGAGAATATGCACGCCATGCTCCGCCGCGAGACCTGCGAACAACGCTTCCATGTCCGCTCGCAGCCCGGCTACATGGACCAGCGCGGCTTCGAGATCGCCCGCGACCTCTGCCCCGCCCAGGCTCGCGAGTTCCATCGCCCCGTATTCAGGAAAGACCAGAAGCTGCCCGCCCTGCCCTGCGGCCTCGGCCACCCAAGACGTGACCTTCGCCGCGTAGCCCGCCCAGTCCTCGAACCAGTCGAGCGGATAGGCCGCTGCCGCGATCATCACCTCGCGGCTCACAGCGTGCGCCCCCAGAATTGCAGCGCCTTCTCGGTCTGCTCACCCTCACCCAGATCGGTCCATTTGAACCGCGCGATTACGCCCTCCATCGGGGCATAGCCCCGTTTGCGCCAGAACCCGTCGAGCGGGCGATACTCGACGGGCCTCAAGGGATGATCGTCGGGCCGGATCACCGAGCAGAAGACCGAATGGCTGCGCCCCAGCTCGCGCGCATGGGCCTCACGATGATCGAAGAAGGCGTACCCGAGGCCCTGCCCGCGATAGTCGGGCAGAAGGACCGACTCGGCACAGTAGAACACGTCCTGAAGCTTCAACCCGGTGCCTGCGAAAGGTGCCGCGAAATCACCCGCGTGATCTTCCAGCGGCGTGCCTGTGGCCGCGCCAACCAACTTCGTCCCGTCGAATGCGCCCACGACCACCGCCGCATCGCTCTCCCGGTAGCTCTGCAAATATTGCCGCTCATAGTCGAGCGAGCCGTCATAGATGTAGGGCCAGCCCCGAAACACCGCGATCCGCAGCCGCGCCACGTCGTCGAGCGCTGCGTCCAGCGCCTCTCCGGTCAGCCGCCGCACCTCCATCAGGAAACCTGCGCGATCCAGTCGGCGAGGTTGTAATAGGTGACGACGCGCGTGATCTTGCCCTCGTCGAGCGTGAAGAACGCCCCCGCCGGCAGAACATAGCTTTGCCCATGCGCCTCGGGCAGCCCGTCATCGGTCTCCAGATAGACGCCATTGACGATGAACTCTGCCGCCGCCCGCGTGCCTGAGTCATTGGCCATGATGACCATGTCGGTCAGCTGCTCGCGATAGCACCGGCTCATATGCTTGTTGAATTCGCGGAACGCCTCGATCCCGTGGCGGATCTTCCCTTCGTTCACGTGATGCGCGAAGGGCTCGCCCAGCTGGGCCTCCATCCCTGCCGTATCGCCTGCGTTGAAGGCGTCGTAATAGCGGCTGATCGTATCGAGAGTGCGGGCGCGCGGCATGGCCATTCTCCGTAATGCTGTCTGGCCTTGAGTGCCACGCGCCACACGCCGCGTCAAACGCGGTCATAGGCGCTGTCGCAGGTCACCCCAACGCGGCGCGCACGATCACGGCCAGCGGCGTGGTCGGGCGGCCGATCAGCCGCGACAGATCGTGGCTGTCGTCGAACAGCGCGCCATTGGCCGCCTGCGCATCCGAATCCGCGATGATCGCGGCGAAGGGGCCGGGCAGCCCCATCGTCTCGAGCAACGCGCGATACTCGGCCTCGGAGAGGTGCGAGACCTCGACCGTGCGCCCGGCCTGTGCGGCGATCTCGGCGGCCAGCTCGTCGAGGGTGAAGCCCGCATCGCCCGCCAGCTCATAGGTCTTGCCCTGCAAGCCGGGATCGAGCGCCACTGCGGCCAGCGCCTCGGCGTAATCCGCGCGCGACGCTGCCGCGATCCGGCCTGATCCCGACGCCCCGGCGATCGTGCCCGATTGCGCAGCATAGCTGATCGCGCTGTCGTAATTCTCGCCATACCAGCCATTGCGCAGCAGCGTATGGCTCAGCCCCGATGCGGCCAGCGCCGCCTCGGTCGCCACGTGCTCCTCGGCCAGTTGCATCTTCGAACGGTCGGCATGCAGCAGAGACGTGTAAAGAATATGGTCGACGCCATGCGCCTTGGCGGCCTCGATCACGTTTCGATGTTGCGGCGCGCGCTGGCCGACCTCGCTCGACGAGATCAGGATCAGCGTGTCGACACCTGCCAGCGCGTCGAAACTGCTCGGGTCGGAATAGTCGAAACGCCGCGCGGCGCCCGTGAGCTTCTCGGGGCTGCGCGCCAGCCCGATCACGTCGGTCGCGCCGCGCGCGGCCAGTGCGGCAAGGGTGAGTTGGCCAAGATGGCCGGTGGCTCCGGTAACGGCGATGGTCATGGCGACCTCCTTATGTCTTTCGCTGACGGGAAGCTGCGCTCTTCACTGCGCAAAAGGAAGTACCTACATTTTGGTAAGTGTTCAGCAGCCCCGCACAGGAGCCTCCGCATTATGCAACAGACCGACCCCGCGCTGCCCGTCGCCGATGTGTTCAATGCCGATTGTCCCTCGCGCATGATCCTGTCGCATGTCAGTTCGCGCTGGGGCGGGCTGGTTCTGGTCGCGCTTCGCGACGGGCGGCTGCGCTTTTCCGAGTTGCGTCGCAGGATCGGCGGCATTTCTGAGCGGATGCTGGCTCAGACCTTGCAGGTGCTCGAAGCGGATGGGCTGATCTCGCGGCGCGACCATGGCGAGGTGCCGCCGCGCGTGGACTATTGCCTGACCGAGGCAGGAGAGGCGATCGCGATCCGCTATTTCGAGCTTGCGCATTGGATCGAGGCAAACCTGAGCCGACTTGGCACGCAGCCTGCACTGTCGGGCGACTGATCAGGCGGTCGGCTCTCCGAAACGTTCGATGAGATGGCGGCGGATCTGGTCGCGAGTGTCGCGATAGGCGGCGAGCTTGGCCTCGCGCGTCTCGCCGATCCCGGTCGGATCGAGGATCGGCCAATATTCCACGTCGAGATGGAAGAACCGCGTCAGCTCCAGCGCCTGACGCTGCGAGGCAGGCGACAGCGCGATCACCAGATCGAAGGCCGACAGATCGTCGCCCCATTCCTGCAACTCGGTGAAAGAGCGCGCGCGGTGACGCTCCAGATTGACGCCGATCTCGGCCATCACCGCGATGGTGAAGCCGTCGATCTCCAGATCGGCCTTCACGCCCACCGACTGCACGTAACATTCGGTGCCGTAGAATTTCTTCATCATCCCCTCGGCCATCGGGGAGCGCGTGGAATTATGATCGCACGCAAAAAGAACGGAGTTGGGGATCTCGCCCATCCGTTTACCTCGGGGCGAGAACGGCAACGAGGGTGAAGAGGCGCCGCGCCGTATCGATGTCGATCTCGGCCTTGCCTTCAAGGCGTTCCTGCAGAATGCGCGCGCCTTCGTTATGGATACCGCGCCGGGCCATGTCGATCGCCTCGATCTGGCTGGGCGGCAGTTTCTTGACCGCCTCGAAATAGCTCTCGCAGATCTGGAAATAATCCTTCACCGCCTGCCGGAACGGGCCGAAGGACAGATGAAACTCCGCCACTTTCGCGCCGCTCTCGGTTTCGGTGTCGAAAACCAGCCGCCGATCGCGCACGCCAAGCGTCAGCGCGAACGGCCCGTCCGGTGCAGGTTGCCCGTCGCGGCCCGGAATGTTGAAGCTGTTATCCTCGAGCAGATCATAGATCGCGACCTTGCGTTCCTGCTCGATTTCAGGCGAGGGCGCGGGCAGCCCGCCCGTGTCCAGCTGGATATGCGAAATCCGGGCCATCACCCCTCCCCTTCGTCATTGAGCGCATCGAGCCGCGCACGCACCGACAGCCCATGCGCCTCGAGGCTTTCCGATTTCGCCAGAATCTCGGCCGAAGGGCCGATCGCCTTCAGCGCGCCGGGCGTCATCTTCGCCATGGTCGTGCGCTTGATGAAATCCATCACCGAGAGGCCCGAGGAGAACCGTGCCGAGCGCGCCGTAGGCAGAACGTGGTTCGGCCCGCCAATATAGTCGCCGATCGCTTCGGGCGTGTAGGCGCCAAGGAAGATCGCGCCCGCATGGGTGATCGCCTCCGCCAACCAGTCGGGATCGGCTACGCAAAGCTCCAGATGCTCGGGGGCGACCCTGTTCGACAGCTCGGCCGCCTCCATCAGATCGCGCGCGACGATCACCGCCCCGAAGTCGCGCCAGCTCGCACCTGCAATCGCACGGCGCTCCAGCGTCTCGAGGCGCTTCTCGACTGCTGCTACCACCGCCTTGCCGAAAGCCTCGTCGGTGGTGATCAGGATCGCCTGCGCGCTCTCGTCATGCTCGGCCTGGCTCATCAAGTCGAGCGCGATCCAATCCGGGTCGCCCGTGCCATCTGCGATCACGAGGATTTCCGACGGGCCCGCGATCATGTCGATGCCCACGCGCCCGAAGACACGCCGTTTGGCCGCCGCCACGAAGGCGTTGCCCGGCCCGGTGATCTTGTCGACCGCCGTGATCGTCTCGGTCCCATAGGCCAGCGCGGCAATCGCCTGCGCGCCGCCCATCCGGTAAACCGTATCTACGCCCGCCAGTTGCGCCGCCAGCAGCACCAGCGGGTTCACCGCCCCGCCCGGAGTCGGGCACGCCACGACCAACCGCTCCACACCCGCGACCTTCGCCGGGATCGCGTTCATCAGCACCGAAGAGGGATAGCTCGCCAGCCCACCGGGCACGTAAAGCCCCGCGGCTGAGACCGGCCCCCAGCGCCAGCCAAGCTCCGCCCCGCTCGCGTCGATCCAACGCGCGTCATGCGGCATCTGGCGCTCGTGATAGGCACGGATACGCTCGGCCGCCAGTTCCAGCGCCGCGCGCTCCTCGGCGGGCACTTTCGCGACTTCGGCCTCGATTTCCTCGGGGGAGAATGCCAGCGTCTCGGGCGTCAGCTCCAGTCGGTCGAATTTCGCGGTCAGCTCGATCAGCGCTGCATCGCCCCGCTTGCGGATATCCGCGATGATATCGGCCACGACAGCGTCCACATCGGGGCTGTCCTCGCGCTTCATCCCCAGAAGTTCGACAAACCGGGCCTCAAAGCCCTCTTCGCGCGTGTCCAGAAAGTGCGGCATCGACAGTCTCCTATTCCGCTCTTCGGATTAGAGACTCCCGCCCTGCCCCGCAAGCACGACCCTGCCCGCAAGGGCAATTCCACTTCGACTTGGCGTAAATATCCCCGCCGGAGGCATCCCCGGCGGCAAAACGCGGCTTACTCGGGATGATGCGGCACCTTGCCGGAAGGCGCGCGATAGGGACGCTCGACGTCGCGCAGGTCGACATCAAGACATTCGACATCCGCCGCCAGCGCGCCATCGCCCGCCAGCGTCAGGGTCACGCGACCCGCGCCGTCTTCGGTCTCTTCAAAGGTGATATCGAGGATCGAGAGCACCACGTCGCGATCCGAACGATCGATCCCCATGCTCGAAACATGAGTGACATCCGAGATCACCAGCAGCGACCGCACCCGCTCATAGGGGCGCTTCTCGGCTTCGGCCTGCGCCTTGTCTTCCCAGCGGAAGCGGTTGATCAGGAGCGCCAGACGCCGGGATTTCGCCTCCCAGGCGATCTCGGTGATCGGCAGCACGGCGTCCTGCACCAGCGCCGCGATCACGGGGAGGTCATCCTTGGTCTCGGCGCGAAGCGCGATCGCGCCTTCGCCACCCTCTTCGAATTTCGCATCACGGGTCATTGGGTCACCTCTGCATTCGATATGGGGAAGACGGCGGGAATTGCCAGCCGATCAACTCGCTTTCACGCGCTCGATATGCGCACCGACGCCCGCCAGTTTCTCCTCGACGCGTTCATAGCCGCGATCGAGGTGATAGACACGGCTGACGACGGTCTCACCCTCAGCGGCCAGCCCGGCGAGGATCAGCGACACGGAGGCCCGCAGATCGGTCGCCATCACCGGCGCCCCTTTCAGCTTCTCGACGCCGTGGACCGTCGCATGACCGCCATGGACGTCTATATTCGCCCCCATCCGCACCAGCTCGGGCGCGTGCATGAAGCGATTCTCGAAAATCTTCTCTTCCAGAACGCTGGTGCCCTCGGCGGTGCAAAGAAGCGCCATCATCTGCGCCTGCAGGTCGGTCGGGAAGCCGGGGAACGGCTCGGTCGTCACGTCGACCGCGCGGATGCGGCCATTCTTGCGCGCAACCTTGAGGCCGGTATGGGTTTGCTCGACCGAGATGCCCGCCGCGTCGAGCTTCTCGCAGAAGCTCTCCAGCAGATCGATTCGACCGCCCAGGCACTCCACCTCGCCGCCGCAGATCGCGGGTGCGAGCATATAGGTGCCGAGCTCGATCCGATCCGCCACGACCGGGTGAGTCGCGCCGTGCAGACGGTCCTTGCCCTCGATCACGATCTCGGAGGTGCCGTCGCCCTCGATCTGCGCGCCCATCGCGCGCAGGCATTTCGCCAGATCGACGATTTCCGGCTCGCGGGCTGCGTTCTTCAGCACCGACGTGCCCTTCGCGAGCGAAGCGGCCATCAGGAAATTCTCGGTCGCGCCAACGGACGCGAAGCGCATCTCGTGGGTGGCGCCTTTCAGCCCACCCTTCGCTTCGGCATGCAGATAGCCGTCCTTCAGCTCGATCTCCGCGCCGAGCGCGGCAAGCGCGTCGACATGGATATCCATCGGGCGTGCGCCGATCGCACAGCCGCCGGGCAGCGACACGACCGCATGGCCCAAGCGCGCCAGCAGCGGCCCCAGCACCAGATTCGAGGCGCGCATCTTGCGCACGATTTCATAATCAGCGACCGGGTTGATCTCGCCGTGACACGAGGTCGCCAGAACCTTGCCTTCCTGCAGCGCGGTCACTTCCGCGCCGAGGCTCGCCAGCAATTCGGTCATCGTGCGGATGTCCGACAGGCGCGGCGCATTGGTCAGGGTCAGCGGCTCATCGCTCAGAAGCGTGGCCGGCATCAGCGCGAGACAGGCGTTTTTCGCCCCCGCGATCGGGATTTGGCCGGAAAGTGGCCCGTTGCCGCGTACGACGATGCTGTCCATGTCAACTGCCTTCAGATTCGTTGTTATTCGGCGGCTTGGATTCGGATTTGCGGGCGCGCGCCTGCGCCTTGCGCCGCTGCAGATTCGCGCGCAGCGCCTGCGCCCGACGCTCTTCGCGGCTCAATTCCGCATCGCGGGACGTGCCCGATCCATCTTTCTTTCCGCCTGTCATGGCGCCTCGTTTAACCCGCCTGTGAAATCCTGTCGAGAGAGAGCAAGATTTGCCCTTGCACCCTCGAGCGATTGCGTCTAAATCCCCGCCACGGTCGAAGCGACGGACCGAAACCGGCGCTGCTGTAGCTCAGCGGTAGAGCACTCCCTTGGTAAGGGAGAGGTCGAGAGTTCAAGTCTCTCCAGCAGCACCACTTCCCCTTTTCAATCTCGATAGTCTGGCGTCGACCACGGGTCGCTAACGAATGCGTTGGACCTCATTTCGTTGATCAGAGGCTTTTGTTTAAAAGTCTCTTGCGGTGGGTGACCGTAAAGCCACAAAACCTCGATCGTTCACAAACACCTCTCGAGAGCGCGAGCGTTATTTTCCCAAGCAACCTTGGCAGCAACACAGTCAATCTAAGGTTTACCATAGGTTGTAGGAAATTCCCCAATTTCGCCACTTACCGACTGCGCGCCAACTTCGGCTCGCATGGGAATTAGGGAAAATTAATGTCTTATAAACTTTCGATTACCGCGACCGCCGTGTGTTTTGCACTTGCAGGCTGCATGGGCAGCGGGGACGGCAGCAACTCCTTCAGCGCAGCTGAGGTGTCGCAGAACCAAGCCACCTATGACAGCCTTGCAACCCGCGTCACCGACGGCGACCTCTTGGTCGCTCAAGATCCAACCGGTAGCGCGAGCCTTACGGGCCAGCTGAAACTTGACCCGGCCAGCGCATCTGACAACCCAGTCGCGGGCCGCTTGGCGATGGACGTTGACTTCGACAATAGCAAAGTCACTGGCACCGTGAGCCAATTCGCTGCCTACACGCCGGACTTGAGCGAAAAAATGATGGACCTGAAAGGCTCGCTTTCCGTTAACGGGACGATTGATAGCAAGAGCGCAATCGTGGCGAATGCCAATGGGACCGTGAGCGACGATGAAGGCAGCATAACTGCCGATCTTCAGCTGGCCGGCTCTGTCTATGACGATAACGGAAAATATGTCGCGCTGGGCGATGTAACCGGCACCGGCGTCAGCCCCGATGGCTCCGAACAACTTACCGGCACATTCTACGCGCAGCAGCAGTAAACTTCGGACATAGGCGCTGGGGGCCCAATGGCCTCCAGCGTTTCGATTTTCCAACGATGAGTTTTTCATGAACTTTTCTAAAAAGCTGCTGACTGCGACGGTGGCTTTTCTTGCGTGCGCCCCCCCTCTCTCCGCCGCACCCCAAGAACGCAGCCTCGCGGATTGGACGCAGATCGGCACGCGCCTGAGCGCCAAGGGCGACACGCTCACCGCGATCACCATTCTCGGGACGATCGCAGCGAAGGCGCCCAGCTACTCGCCGGCGCAAATCGCGCTCGAGCAAAGCCTCGACCAGATTGGCACCCCGAAACGCGCGGATCGGGTGTTGCGCTATGTGTCGGATCGCGCGCCGGACCGCGAGCTGGCTTTCAACGCGGCTTTGCGGCGGCTCGACCAGTCGCATCCCTGGCGGATCTCGGGGCAGGTCTCGCTTCTGCCGACGAGCAATCTCGGCCACGTCTCCTCGCAGACGGTGTTCGTGACCAAGGCGGGGCGCTTCCAGATCACGGATGGCGGTCGGGAGAATTCGGGGCTGGGGCTCGGCGCCAGCGCGAGTGTCGACTATTACATCCACCCCGCGCTCGATTGGCGGCTTCGCCTGCGCGGCGCGGTATCGGGAAACTGGTATTCGCCGAAGGAACTGCGCTTCGTGAAGCCGAGCCTTTCGGTGCGTTACGACCGTCTCATTGCAGGGGCGCCCTGGGGCGCGACCATCGAGGTCGGGCGCAGCTTCTATGCCGCGGCACCGGGGCAGACGCGATCTGATGCGACCGATACGAGCCTCAGTCTCGACCGCCACTGGCGGCTCGCACATGATGCGAATCTCACGGTCATCGGCTCCGTCACGCAAAGCCGTTTCGAAGAAAAGCGCTACCTTAACGGGCCGCGCTACGCGCTCAATCTGGGCTACGACCGGGCCATCTGGCGAAGGTCGCGCATCGACCTCGGGTTGCGGCTCGAGCGCGCGGATGTGCGCAGCGACTATCAAAGCTACACGCGCGCGGCCCTGACCGTCGGAGCGAGCCGTCGTATCACGAAAACGCTCAGCGCGAAGCTCTCTGCAACCGTGGGCGTGCGCGATTTCGACGGCGACTTTCCCTTGTTCGGGAAGCCGCGCATGGATCGCGATATCTCCCTCACCGCCTCGGTCGGCCTGGACCGCTTCAAGGTGATGGGCACGACGCCGCAACTGAGCTGCACCGCGCGCCGCAACCGGTCGAACGTCTCGCTTTACAGCTATCGCTCGCTCGATTGCGGCGTGCATTTCATAAGTCGGTTC
Source organism: Thioclava sp. JE_KL1 (assembly GCF_009296265.1). Classification (GTDB taxonomy): domain Bacteria; phylum Pseudomonadota; class Alphaproteobacteria; order Rhodobacterales; family Rhodobacteraceae; genus Thioclava. The sequence goes on along the minus strand of NZ_WBJS01000007.1, from coordinate 285,094 downwards.
TGAGAGGGTCTTCTTCGCAGAGTCCCAGCTCCACGACCCGTGCGACGACGGCATTGGTCGTGCGAAGGCCGAACTTCTCGCGCAGGTTTCGCAGATGCATATCCACAGTCGAGACCGAAAGACCCAATGCGAAGGCGACTTGTTCCCGGCGCTCGCCACGCACGGCGCGGGCGAGAATCTGGCGTTCGCGGCATGTGATGTGTGGCGTATCTTCTTCCCAAACGGCCTCTGGCGCGTTCAAAAACAAGATACAGCGCGCGCGTCCGGGAGCCAGCGGCAGCAGATTGATCTGTCGCAGGCTCGGCAGACGCTTGAGTCGAGGCCGCAGCACGGCGGCTTGTGCCTCCCAACGCGCGGTCGCCGACAGGACCGGCGCCCTAAGAAGGCGTCCGCCCGGCACCATTGACAGGCTGAGCGGCTCGCGCGCGGTGATCCCGAGGTCTCGTTTTATGAAGCGCTGCATCGGGATATTGGGGCCGGCGACTACCCCGGATGAAAAAATATCGCAGGCGGCCTCCAGCGCAGCGCACTGGCTAACCCCTGCGCCGTTTTGAAACGGATAGGTCATGAAATCTCTGAATGAATACAAGTATCTATATATGATTCATTCGTAGCCGATTTCTGACTCCGATCACAATCGAATTCACTAATACTCACAAAAAAATATTGTTGTGAGGGAAGAAAAACTCAATCTAAATCTAATCGCCCTTCGCCCCGTCGCAGGGTGCGATGTGGATCGGGGCTTCGCGGTCGGCGCCGATGGTTTCGCAGCCTTTCGAGCAGAGCGTCCAGCCCGAGATCGTGGCGCCAGAGGCCGCGAGGTTCAGCGCGGGGACGTCCGGCCCGTCGGTCGTCCAGACCCACCAGCCATCCTCGAAATGGCCGCCTGGCCCGGGCTCCATGCCTGCGCCGGAGCCTTTGACCGCCGCGCCGACGAGGCGCAGCGTGTCGTGGTCGGTCACCTGCCAATGTTCGCGCCAGCCCTCGTGCTCGACCGAGTGCATCCATTGCAGCGAGAACTGGCCGTTGCTCGCCAGCGCCATCATCGTAGCGCCGACCATCAGGCAGGACGCGCTCATGCCGTGGCTCGCTTGCGGCCTAGCCAGAGCGCCGCCGCGAAGGCCGCGACAAGGGCGAAGCCGATTTCATCTGTCAGCGGCAATGCCGCGATCAGGGTGAAGCCCGCAACCATGGCGAGTGCCCGCTCCCAAAGCGCCAGCGGACGGCCCAGCCAGCCGATCACCGCGACACCCCAGAGCGACAGCGCCAGCAGCGCCTTGATCACGATATAGGCCACGGCTGGCCAGTAGCCGATCGCGGCCGCCAGCGGCCCGCCATCCTGCAGCATCAGCGCGGGCGTGTAGACCGCCATGAAGGGCACGACGAAACCCGCGGCGGCGACCTTGATCGCCTCGAAACTGATCTTAAGCCCGCTTTCCTTCGCGATGGGCGCGGCGGCGAAACAGGCCAGCGCAACGGGCGGCGTCAGATCCGCGAGAATGCCGAAATAAAAGACGAACATGTGGCTGACGATCAGCGGCACGCCGAGGTCCAGAAGCGCCGGGCCCGCAATCGAGGAGGTGATGATGTAGTTCGGGATCGTCGGGATCCCCATGCCCAGCACGATGCATGTAATCATGGTCAGGATCAGCGACAGGAACAGGCTCGACTTGCCGACACCGACGATGAACTGGCCGAAGGTGGTGGCCGCCCCGGTCAGGGTCATCACGCCGATGATCACGCCGACCAGCGCGCAGGCGATACCCACGGGAAGCGCGGTGCGTGCGCCATCGGCGAGGCTGTCGCGACAGAGCGCCAAGGTCTCGCGCCCGCCCTTCGAGAAGACGTTGATCGCGATCAGCACGGCGATGGCCAGCAGCACGGCCCAGATGCCGAACTCGAAAAACGCGCCCGCGACCAGCGCGAGCACGACCCAGAAGATCACGCGCAGCACCTGACTGGGTAGCCCCAGCGCGACCGAGCCGCCAAGGATCAGAAGCCCCGTCAGCGACAGGCCCACGGTGCCAGCGAAAAGCGGCGTGTAGCCGGTGAACAGCAGGTAGACGAGCACGGCGAGCGGAAGCAGCAGATACCAGCCCTCTTTCAGCGCCTTACGCGGGGAGGGCAGCTCGGACTTGGCAAGGCCGCGCAAATCGCGCTTGCCCGCCTCCAGATGGACCATCCAGAATGCGCCCGCGAAATAGAGGATCGCCGGGATCAGCGCGGCTTTGACCACCTCGACGTAATCGACACCCAGCGTCTCTGCCATGATGAAGGCGACCGCCCCCATGACCGGCGGCATGATCTGCCCGCCCATCGACGACGTCGCCTCGACGCCCCCCGCGAAAGCGGAACGATAGCCGAAGCTTTTCATCAGGGGGATCGTGAATTGCCCGGTGGTCACGACATTGGCCACACCCGAGCCCGAGATCGTGCCCATCAGACCCGAAGACAGAACCGAGACCTTCGCGGCCCCGCCCATCTTGTGACCCACCATGCCGAGCGAGACATCCGTGAACAGTTTGATCATCCCGGCTTTCTCGAGGAAGGCGCCGAAGAGGATGAAAAGGAAGATATAGGTAGCCGACACATAGGTCGGGATGCCGTAGATGCCCTCGGTGCCGAAGCTCATCTGTTCGATCACCTGCTCGAAAGCGTAGCCGCGGTGGTTCAGCGGTGAGGGCAGATGCTCACCGAACATGGCATAAAGGAAGAACGTGCCCGCGATGATCGGCAGCGCCGGGCCCATCAGCATCCAGGCGGCCACGAAGACCGTGACCAGCAGCACGCAGCCCACCACCAGATCGAGCGTGTTCGGATCGCCCGCGCGCAGCAGAAGCGGCGTGTATTCGATCCATTGATAGGCAGCGACAGCGACTCCGGCTGCGGCCAGCAGATAGGCGAGAGCGCGCCCGAGCGGGCCGTAACCCTTGGCGATAGAGAGCAGCGGAAAGCCGAGCGCGAGCAGGAAGCCCACATGGACCGCCCGCGCAATCTGGCTCGAGGGGTTGATTACATGGGCGGCGAAAGCGATCTGCCAGACCGAGAAAGCGACCGCGAGCCAGAACAATGCGCGCCCTTCGCGCGACTTCGGGAAGCTCCCCGCCAGCGGATCGTGCACTGCCGCGTCGACCGCAGCTTCTTCCTTGGTGTACATGCCTGTCTCCTCCCCCCGGAATGGGCGCTTTGGCCCGATTGATCAGGGGCGACCCGAAATGCGCGCCGCCCCTGACCTAAGCTTTAGCGGCTTATTTCAGCACGCCCTGTTCCTTGTAGTACTTCTCCGCACCCGGATGCAGCGGGATCGGCAGACCCTGCACCGCCGCCTCGAGCGAGATACCGTTCGCAGCCGAGTGCGCGGCCTTGAGCGTGTCGAGATGCTCGAAGAGCTGCTTGGTCATCTGGTAGGCTTCCTCATCGGAGACGCCTTCGCGCGTGACGAGGATGTTGGTGATCGCCACCGTCGGCACATCCGCGTCCTGACCCGGATAGGTGCCCGCCGGGATCACGCCCGCCTTGTAGGGCGCGCCAAGCTTTTCGGCGATGTCGGCGGGGATCTGAACGAAGGTCACATCCTGCGTAGTCGAGAGATCCTTGAGCGCGGCGTTGCCCAGCCCCGAGGACTGGAAGGTCGCGTCGAGCTGGCGGTTCTTCATCAGTTCGACCGATTCCGAGAAGGGCAGATATTCGACCTTGCCCAGATCGTCATAGCTCATGCCCGCCGCGTCGAAGATCTTGCGCGCGTTCAGCTCGGTCCCCGACTTGGCCGCGCCGACCGACAGGCTCTTACCCTTGAGATCGGTGATCGTGGTCGCGCCTGCATCCTTGAGCGCGGCGAGCTGGATGTAGTTCGGGTAGATCGCGGCGATCGCGCGCAGCTTGCCGAGCTTGGCCTTGAAGCCCGCATCCGCATTGCCTTCCCACGCATCCTTCACCGAGTCGCCCAGTGCGAAGGCCAGCTCCCCCCGGCCCTGCTGCAGCAGGTTCAGGTTCTCGACCGACGCCTTCGTCGACTGAACCTGAACGCGCACGTCCTTCATGTTCTCGCCATAGACTTCGGACAGCGCAACGCCGAGCGGATAATACACGCCCGAGGTGCCCCCGGTCAGGATGTTAATGAAGGTTTCGGCCTTGGCGACGGGTGCGCTCAATGCAATCGCCCCGGCGACGAGCGCGCCGAGCTTGATGTGTTGGAACATCGTAATCCTCCCATATGTCATTGCCCGCAAAGAGATGCGGGACCGCCTCCAACGTGACGCGTTTTTCGCGGGGATCAATTCAATTCACGTCGATGAAACCAGAAAGCGGAGAATTCTCCGCTTGACGTGAAGGCGGGCGCTCCTGCCCGAAATTTGCTTTACTGAGCGGAAGTTGCGGATTTCGCTATGCGTTTGACGTAACGAGCCCTATCTGCTCGGAAGCACCTGATTTCCGTCTTTAAAGCCCCCATGCGCTCTTTCCCTCCCTTCCGATACGCCCCCGACCGCTGGCCCCCTGCATTGCGCTGGGTCGTCCTGCTCGCGGGCTCTGCGCTTCTCGCCTTCGCGCTGAGCCTCGCGCATCTCTCGGCGGCGCTTCTGCTGGGGCCGATGGCGGTCGCGATCGCGCTTGCCGCGAGCGGCGGGGCGGTGCGGCTGCCGCCTCTGGGCTTCATCGCAGCACAGGGTGTGGTGGGGGTGATGATCGCCTCAAAGCTTCCCGCCTCGATCCTGCCCGAGATCGCCCGCGACTGGCCGATCTTCCTTGCCGGGACGCTCTCGACGGTGCTGGGGGCAAGCGCGCTCGGCTGGGTGATGGCGCGGGCAGGCGGCTTGCCCGGCACGACGGCGATCTGGGGCTCCTCCCCCGGTGCCGCGACCGCGATGACGCTGATGTCGGACGATTACGGGGCCGACATGCGTCTTGTCGCCGTCATGCAATATACCCGCGTCGCCTGCTGTGCGATCGCCGCAACTGCCGTCGTGCAGATCTTCGGCGTGGCGCAGGCTAGGGATGTCGGCGCGGCACTCGCCGAGCAAGGCCCGATGGACGTCGTCGCCGCAGTCGAGACGCTCGCGCTCGGGATCGGGGCGGCGTTTCTGGGCGTGCGGCTGCGCATTCCGGGCGGCGGGCTGCTGCTGCCAATGGCCTTCGGCTTGATCGCGAGCGCCACCGGCCTTCTGGAGATCACCCTGCCCCAGACCGTGCTCGCGATCAGCTATGCGGTGGTCGGCTGGGGGATCGGGATGCGCTTCACCCGCGCCGTGCTGCGCCATGCCGCAAGACTGCTGCCACGCATCCTCAGCTCGATCATCGCGTTGATCGCGCTCTGCGCGGCCTTCGCGATGGGATTGGTCTATTTCGCCGGGATCGAGCCTGTGACCGCCTATCTCGCCACCAGCCCCGGCGGTGCGGATTCGGTGGCGATCATCGCGGCGGGCACGCAGGTCGATGTGCCCTTCGTCATGGCGATGCAGATCGCCCGCTTCCTGCTGGTGCTGGTCGCGGGCCCGGCACTCGCCCGCGCATTGTCACGCAGGCGAGGCGATGTCTGAAGGCCCGTTCACTCTCTGAACTGGGTGTCCCCGTGATTATAGGGCTGCTGCTGGATCATCAGCACGCCGGAATTGTCATCGGGATCGTTGTCGTAGTGATCCTTTTCCGTCACGCCCGGCAACTGCCCGAACGCCTTCGACAATTTCAGCGGCGAGAAGGTGAAGGGCACCTTGTCGTGCAGCCACGGCATGTCGCGCAGCGCGCTCGAGACCGAATCCGCGCACATCATCTTGTTGACCGAGCCGTTGCGCTCCACGCGGGCCATCAGCTGATCGGCCTGCGCCATCGTGATCGGAAGCTTCTGGGCCCGCACATACCAGCTCTCGCGGGCATGGTAGTCGATGTAGAATTTCCGCATCTTCTCGGTAATGCCGAAATGAACATCGTGGCGCTCGGGCGCCCAGGGATGTTTCCAGGTGCCTGCCGGATCGAAGATGATCCGCTCACGCCCGTTGATCAGCAACGACGAATGACCGCCCGACCCGGTATTGGTCGAGATCACGGTATAGAGCGTAACCGAGGGCGGCTCGTCGGAAACATAGCGATATTTGGCGACCTCGGCATCCGAGGCATAAATGTTATCCGCCCCGCAGCCAGCCAGCAAAAGCGGCAGCATCAGGCAGACAAGAAGCACGCGCATCATCTGCCCGATCTCCCGTTCCCAAGCGTGTCTCTTTCAGCTGCCGCCGGTCGCGTCAGCCGCCTACGAGAGCGAGAAACACCAGAAAGCAGATGATCACAATCACCGAAACCGTAACGAAGCGAACAAATCCGTTGAATGTTCTCTCCTGGTCACGAATGTCCATGTTGCCCGGTTTATACTCGGCCATTGCGCGTTCTCCCTTTTGCGCTGTCTCCCAGAGGGGAAACTAGCCGAGCCGCGACAAGCTGTCACGCCTCGTCTTGAGGGTTCGCGCTGTCAGACGCATTTTCTTCCTCCAGCGCGCGGGCGAGCCGGAAGCCGATCCGGCGCGGCGCTTCGTCTGCGGCCGGTTTGGGCTGGGCGATCAGCATCACATTGAGCTGGTTCACATGCTGGATAAGCTGCGTGCGCGCGCCGTATTCGTCGGTGCCGTAGAAGGTCAGGATGTCGGGGTCGAAAAAGCCGATCCCCTCGATCTGCAGCACGCCCGCCTCGCCGCCGGTGAGGCCAAGAACGACCTCCTCGTCTTCCTGCAACTGCTCTTCGAAGTTCTGGATATAGAGCAAAACCCGCTCATAGGCCCATTGCGCCGGGCTCTTATCCTCGGGCCGCCCGCGCGCCAGTTCGGGCGGAAGCGGTTTGACCTCGGCGGTCTTGGGCGCGTTCTCCGAAGTATGCACCACCTTCGCATTCGGAAGGGCGGCTTCCTCATGGGCTTCGGCGGTGGTGCGTATCTCGGTCATTTCAGGCTCCAGAGCCAGGCGCCGTCCTCTCGCAAGGTGCGGCTCACCTCCCCTTTGTGCCAAAGATGGTTGAGATGCGCCATCGCTTCGACCATCGCGAGCCCGTGGGTGCTCTCGTCGATCTGTCGTTTGAACAGCGGCGGGAAGCACTCGCAGGCGGTGCGCGGGGTGTCGAGGTGCTTGCGCAGACGTTTCAGCGCGCCCTCGTGGTTCTCGATCATCTGGCGCAGCCGCAGCGGCAGCCCGGTGAACGGCAGCTTGTGGCCGGGCAGCACGAGGTGGCGATCCTCCGCGATCTCGGCAAACCGCGCGCAGGAGGCCAGCCAATCGGCCAGCGGATCGGCCTCGGGTTCGGTCGCATAAACGCCGAGATTGGCCGAGATCGACGGCAGCAGCTGATCGCCGCCCAGCACCAGATCGTCGTCCAAGCTCCACAGCGTCGCATGTTCGGGCGCGTGCCCGTCGCCCATCTTCACCGCCCAGCGCCGCCCGCCGAGGGCGATCTCGTCGCCCTCCACGATCCGGGTGAAGCCAAGCGGCAGCGCATGGACACAATCGGCGAAATTGAAGGGGCGTTCGTTGGCGCGTTTCTCAAGAAGCGCCGGGTCCATCCCGGCGCGCCGGTAGTAATCAAGCGTCTCGGCCACGGGCCGATCCTGCGGATCGAGCTGCAGCATCCGCGCGAACAGCCACGAGGTGCGCGTCGTGATCAGCTCCGCGCCCTGCTCCTGCAGCCAGCCCGCCAGCCCGATGTGATCCGGGTGGTAATGCGTTACCAAGACCTTCGTGACCGGCTTGCCACCCAGCGGCCCATCGAGCGCCGCCTGCAGCGCCGCCCGGCATTTGCGGGTGTCGATCCCGGGATCGACCAGCGCCCAGCCATCGCCCTCATCGAGCGCGAAGCAATTGACGTGATCGAGCGCCATCGGCAGCGGCAGACGGATCCACATCACCCCGGGCGCGACCTCGATCGCCCCGCCCGGTTCGGGCGGCTCCGCCCAAGGGTAGCGGATGCCATTCGTCGACACGCGGGCGTCCTCGCCCCTCATGCCTCGAGGTCTTCGACGCTAAGCGCGTAAAGCCCTTCCGCCCCTTCCTTCGCCTCGGCCAACGAGGCCGCATAGGCGGGCATCAGGCGGCGGATATAGACGGCGGCCAGATGCCCGCGCGCGGAATCGCGGCCCTCGGCCATCGCGGCGCGCAGGTGGTAATAGCCCCCCAGCACCCGCGCGAAGGAGTCGAGATAGGGCACGGCCCCCGCGAAACGGTCCTGCATGCCTTGGCTGACCATCCACTCGGTATGCTCGCGCAGCTCCTCGGCGGCCTGCCAGACGTCTTCGGCCAGCACCGGGAAATCGCCGCGCGCGCCCTGCGCCTCGTCCTCGATCTCCTGCAACAGACGGAAGGCGGCCTTGCCCTCGTCCATCATCTTGCGACCCACAAGATCCATCGCCTGAATGCCGTTGGTGCCCTCGTAGATCGTGGTGATCCGCACATCGCGGAGATATTGCGCCGCGCCGGTTTCCTCGATGAAGCCCATGCCGCCATGCACCTGCACGCCGGTCGACGCCACGCGGATGCCCATATCGGTGCCGTAAGCCTTCGCGATCGGCGTCAGCAGCGCCGCGCGGGCCTGCCAATTCGCATCACCCGTCGCACGCCCCATGTCGATCGCGACGCCACAGGCCAGCGCGATCGAACGTGCCGCGAAAATCTCGGCCTTCATGCCCGCCAGCATCCGGCGCACATCGGCATGCTCCACGATCGGCGCAAACTGCACCCGGTCCTTCGCATAGGCCAGCGCCTGCTGATAGGCGGCCTCGGCCACGCCGATGCCCTGCGCACCCACGTTCAGACGCGCGTTGTTCATCATCGTGAACATCGCGGCCATGCCCTTGTTCTCCTCGCCGACGAGCCAGCCGGTCGCACCCTCATAGCTCATCACACAGGTGGGCGAGCCATGGATGCCGAGCTTGTGCTCCAGCGAGACCACTTTCAGCGAGTTCGCCACGCCCGGTTTACCGTCGGCATCCGGGATCAGCTTCGGCACCATGAAGAGGCTGATGCCCTTCGTGCCGGGGGCCGCATCGGGAAGACGCGCCAGCACGAGATGGCAGGTATTCTCGACGCAATCATTGTCGCCCCAGGTGATGAAAATCTTCTGCCCCGAGATCGCATAGGTGCCATCATCGTTCGGCACCGCCTTCGTCTTCAGCGCACCGACGTCGGAGCCCGCCCCCGGCTCGGTCAGGTTCATTGTGCCTGACCATTCGCCCGAGATCAGCTTGGGCAGATACAGCGCCTTGATCTCGTCGGAGGCGTGGTGCTCCAGCGCCTCGATCTGGCCCTGCGTCAGCAGCGGGTTGAGCTGCAGCGCAAGGTTCGCCCCCGACAGCATGTCGTTGAAGCCAACATTCAGCGCCTGCGGCAGGCCCATCCCGCCATGCTCCGGGTCCGCCGCGATGCCGATCCAGCCGCCTTCGGCCAGCGCCGCGAAGGCCTCCTTGAAGCCGGCGGGCGAGCGCACCACCCCGTTCTCCAGTTTCGCGGGCGTCAGATCGCCGTCGCGATTGGTCGGCGCGATCACCTCGTCGCAGAGCTTGCCGCCTTCGGTGAGGATCGCTTCGACCATATCGGGGGTCGCCTCGGCAAACATCTCGGTAGCCGCGACCGGTGCGAGCGGCACGACGTGGTCGAGAATGAAGCGAATATCGGTGACGGGGGAACGGTAAGTCATGGGTCTCCTCCGGGCAGCTTGGCAATTGCCGCGCGCGCGTCTATGTCCTGTCGGGTTGCCGATACCCTACCGCAAGGGCAGCCCCCTTCAACTCCAACGCTGCGTCACGACTGCATGAGCCAAGACACGAAACTCCTTTCCGCCGATGCCGAGGGCTATGCGCAGGCAGCCGCCTTGCTGCGCGCGGGCGAGCTGGTCGCGATGCCGACCGAGACCGTCTACGGGCTTGCAGGAGATGCGCGCAACGACCGCGCGGTGGCCGCGATCTTCGCGGCGAAGGGGCGTCCGAAGTTCAATCCGCTGATCGTGCACCTGCCGTCGATCGAAGCCGCGGAAGAAATCGCCGTGGTCTCCGACGCCGCACGCCAGATTGCCGCGCGCTACTGGCCGGGACCGCTGACGCTGGTCCTGCCGCTACGCCCCGAGTCCGGGCTCTCCGATCTGGTGACGGCCGGGCATGACACCGTCGCGATCCGCCTTCCCGCGCATCCGGTCGCCCGCGCGCTACTGAGCGAATTCGGCGGCCCGCTCGCCGCGCCCTCGGCCAACCCATCAGGCAAGATCAGCCCGACCACGGCGCAGCATGTGATGGACGGGCTTGGCGGCAAGATCGCGGCGGTGATCGATGGCGGCCCCTGCGAGGTCGGGGTGGAATCCACCATCCTCGCACTCGATCCGCCCGCGCTGCTGCGTCCCGGCGGGGTCGCGGCCGAAGAGATAGAGGCGCTGATCGGCCAGCCACTGCCCACCGGCGGCGACGCGGCCAAGCCCAACGCGCCGGGGCAGCTCAAATCGCATTATGCGCCGGGCGCCGCCGTGCTGCTGGATGTGACCGCCCCGCGCCCGGATGCGGTCTGGATCGGCTTCGGCGGCGATTGCCCGACCGCCGATCTGAACCTCTCGCCCTCGGGCGATCTGACAGAGGGGGCGGCGAACCTCTTCGCGATGCTGCGCAAGGGCGATGCGCTCGCACAGACGCGCGGCCTCGCCACGCTCGCCTTCGCCCCGATCCCGGAAACCGGCCTCGGCCGCGCGATCAACGACCGCCTACGCCGCGCGGCTGCCCCGCGCGACTGATCGCCTCTTCGTGTTGGCTTAAAAATCCCGGGGGTGAGGCGCGGACGCGCCGAGGGGGCAGAGCCCCCTACCCAATCACGCCTTACGCATGCCCCGCCGCAGCCGAAAGCGTCCGGGGGTCGATCCCCATGCCTTCCAGTGCGCGCACCCATTTCGTCTCATGCTCGGCATCGAGCGCGAGGTCGGCATCGCTGTCGGCGGTGAGCCAGCCATTGTCGAGGATTTCCTCCTCCAGTTGACCCGGCCCCCAGCCCGCATAGCCCAGCGCCATCAGCGCCTGGTTCGGGCCGCGCCCCATCGCGATATCTTCGAGAATGTCGCGCGTGCCGGTCATCCGCAGCCGGTCGGTGACCTCCATTTGCCCCTCGCCGGTCGTCCAGTCTGGCGAGTGCAGCACGAAGCCGCGCCCGGTCTCGACCGGACCGCCAAAGAGGATCGGCTGATCGAAACGGATATCCGCTCCGGGCCGTTCGATATCGAGGCTTTCGAGAAGGTCCGAGAAGGCGGGCGTCGGCAAGGGTTTGTTGATGATCAGCCCCATCGCGCCCTCATCGGAATGGGCGCAGACGGCGATCACCGAATGCTCGAATCGCGGATCGCCCATACCGGGCATCGCGATCAGAAACTTGCCTGTCAGGTCCATCTCGCTCCCCTTCGCGGTTGCATCCCATCTCTTTTCAAGGTGGCGCGAGCGGCGCGTCTATTCAAGCCAGACGCAGGAATTGTTTCGCATTGCGGCGCGCCGGGACAAAATATTGCACGCTTCTGTCGCGTTTGTGACTTCTGAACGTGCAGGGAAGCGACTAGGTAAATCATATGACACGTTTGTTACCAGTCATGGGGATCCTGCTTGGCTGCTGCCCGCTCGGCGTGGCGGCCCAGGAAGCTGTCGCGCAGATCGCCGCGCAAGAGCAGGTCACGCCGCAAGACGCGTCGATGCCCGCACTGCCGACGCCTCCGGGGCTGGAGCAAGCGCAGCTGCGCGCAGGCGGCAGAGGCGCCAACGGCACCCGCATGGCGGCGCTGGAGATCGCGCTCGCGCCCGGCTGGAAAACCTATTGGCGCTCGCCGGGCGATGCGGGCATCCCGCCGCAAATTCAGTTCACCGGGTCGAGCAATCTCGCCTCGGCCGTGGTCCACTGGCCCGCGCCGGAAGTCTTCCTGTCCTCCGGTATGCGCACCGTCGGCTATCACGACGGCGTCGTGTTGCCGATTTCGGTGACGCCGAAAGATCCGGGCAAGCCAGTGCAGTTGAAAGCCGATGTGATGATCGGGATCTGCGACAATATCTGCGTGCCGGTCAGCCTGCATCTGCAGATCGAGGTCACCGGAGACGGCACGCCCGATCCGAAAATTCAGGCGGCGCTCGCACGTGAGCCGCGCAAGATCGACCCGCAGACGCGCTGCGAGACGGAGCCGATGAAGGATGGGGTCCGACTGACGGCGCGGGTCGATCTGCCGCCCGCGATCGGCACGGAAAACGCGCTTCTGGAACTCGCCTCGCGCCCGGTCTGGGTCTCCGAGGCCGACAGCCACCGCGAGGGCGATACCCTCGTGACCAGCGCCGACTTCGTGCCGCCGGACGCGAAGCCCTTCGACCTCGACCCCAGCGATCTGCGCATCACCGTGCTCTCGGATCGCGGCGCGGTCGAGATCATGGGCTGCACCGAGTAATCAGCTCTCTCAGAGATCAGGCGTGTCAGGCTTCCGGCGGCGGCCTGTGGCGGATATGGCCGCGCAGCAGCCGGGGCGCGATCAGCCCTGCCCCCATCGCCACCATCCCCGCGATCAACGCAAAGCCTCCGAAGGCGGGCATCAGCGCCTGACCCTCCCACATCGCACGGCCCAGCGTGAGCGCGAAGCCCACGGCCATCAGCGCCGCGACGCCGGCCAGCACGCCGCGCAGCCGCACGACCCGCACGCCGTGACGCACCGCCTGCACCTGTCGCCCGAAATCGAGCTGCACCGCCAGAACCGCGGGCACGACCAGCAGCACGATGATCATCCCGAAGCCCAGACCGTAGACCAGCGTGATGACGGTGGATTTCAGGAATAGGGCCGAGCTGGATTGCTCGTAGAGAAGCGGCGCAAGACCCAGAACCGTCGTCAGCGTCGTCAGCAGCACCGGGCGCAGGCGATCCGAAACTGCATCGACGATCGCAGGCACGGTCCCGCGCTTCTCGGCATATTCGTCGACCGTGGAGATCAGCACGATCGCGTCGTTGATGATGATCCCGATCATCCCGATCCCGCCGACCACGGCGAACATTGACATCGGCAGGTTCCAGACATAGTGCCCCCAGATCGCGCCGACCGCGCCGAAGGGGATCACCGACATCACCACGATCGGCCGCGTCCAGCTCGCGAAGATCCACGCCAGCACGATGTAGATGCCGATCAGGCACATGATCAGCCCGATCATCGCGTCGTTCATGAAGTCGCGTTCCTGCTCGGCCTGCCCGGTGAGCGTATAGGCCACGCCGCGTTCTTCGGAGATCCGCGGCAGGATCTCGTCGGAGATGCGCGCCAGAATTTCGTTGGCCCGCGCGGGATCGTCCTCGGAGACATCGCCCGTGACCGAGACCTGCCGTACGCCATCCTCGCGCCGGATCGTCGAGAAGCCCGTCTGGCTGCGCACCGAGACGATATCGGCCAGCGGCACCCATTCGCCACCGGGCGCGCGCAGCTGCATCCGGTCGATGAAATCGGCGGCCAGCTCTTCCTCGGGCAGCTCCACACGGATCGTGGCCGAGCGCACCCCATCGGGGAAGCTCGCAGCCTCGGTGCCGTTCAGACGCGCGCGCAATTCGCGGCCCAGCGTCGCAATGTCGAAGCCCAGCGCCTCGCCCTGCGGGGTGAGATCGAGGATCAGTTCCTGCTTGTCATAGGCGAGGTTGTCCTCCACCGCCGAGACTTCGGGGAATTGCGCAAGCTGCGTCTTCAGGTCTTCGGCGGCGTCTTTCAGAATCCGCGTCTCGTTGCCCGAGAACTGCACCGCGATCCCGTCCCCCGCCCCGCCGGAGCGGAAGCGGCGGAAGCTGATCTCTTCGACCAGCGGCAGGCGCGGCGTTTCGGCCTGCAGCCGCGAGACGAAATCGAAGCTGGAATAAGGCCGGTAATCGGGGTCGATCACCTCGATCGAAAGCGAGCCGAGAAGATCGGCATCCTTGGTATCGGCTGAGGCCAGCCCCCGCCCTGATGCGCCGCCGATTTGCCCAATCGCGTATTCGACGGGGTTCACGCCGTATTCGTCCTCGAATTCCTTGGCGACCTTGGTCACGGTCGCCTGCATCGTGCGCATCATCTCTTCGGTATCGGCCCGGGTCGCGCCCTCGACCATAGAGAAGGCGCCGTTCACCGTCGATTGCTCGGGCGGGTTGAAGAAGCGCCACTGCACCTTGCCCGACATCACGAAGCTGACCTGCCATAGCAAAAGCGCGATCGCCGCCGCGATCACCGGGTAGCGCCCGATGACGATCAGCCGGGTGAGCGGCTTCATCACCACGCGGCGGAACCAGTCGAGCCCGCGGTTCACCTGCCGCGAGGGCCAGTCGTACCACTTGCCCTCGGAGGTGTGACGCAGCGCGTGGCTCATGTGGTTGGGCAGGATCACGAAACACTCGATCAGAGAGGCGGCGAGCACCGCGATCACCGTGTAAGGAATATCGACGATCATGTTGCCCATGCGCCCGCCGATCACGGTCAGCCCTGCGAAGGCGATCACGGTCGTCAGGGTCGAGGCGAAGACCGGGGCCGCCATGCGCCGCGCGCCGTTCTCGGCGGCGAGCACGGGATGCTCGCCCAGATGACGCGCACGGAAATCGGCATGCTCGCCCACCACGATCGCATCGTCGACCACGATCCCCAGCGTCAGAATGAGCGCGAAGATCGAGATCATGTTCAGTGTCATGCCGGTGAAATACATCACCGCCAGAGCCGCAGCCATCGAGGTCGGGATCCCCATCGCCACCCAGAAGGCCGTGCGCGCGTTGAGGAAGAGGAACAGCAGCACCAGCACGAGGCTCAGCCCCAGCACCCCGTTGCCCACCAGCAGATCGAGGCGCTGCGTGATGGCGTCGGACCGGGTGCGCACCAGATCCATCGAGGTGCCCGCAGGCAGCGTCGGCTGCATCTGGTCGATCACGCCTTCGACCTTGTGCTGGATCGCGATCGCATCGCCCGCCGCCGAGCGCGCGACATTGATCACCACCGCCGCGTTGTCGCCAACGAAATAGGCCCGGTTCCGGTCGCCGCCTTCGACGCGGATATTGGCGACATCGCCCACGGTCAGTTGCGAGCCGTCCGGTTCGGTGCGGATCACGAGGTTCTCGATCTCGGGCGCGGAGCGACGTTCTTCGCCCGTGCGCACCCGTGTTGCCCCGCCCGCCACCTCGCCCGCCGGATCGGTATTCGCCTCGGCGGAGATCACATCGATGATCTGGGTCAGCGTCACATCATGCGCCATCATCGAGACGGTTGGCACTTCGACGACCGTCTCCGGCGCGGCGATCCCGGCAAGCGAGGTGCGCGTGACGCCCTGCTGATAGAGCCGCACCACCGCCTCGTCGCCCAACCGGCCCAGCTGCTCCGGCGAGAGCGGCCCGGTGATCACCAGATCGGTCACCGTGTCGCGCCAGACGCCGCGCGCCACTTCGGGTTCCTCCGCGCCTTCGGGCAGATCGCCTGCCGAAGCCAGCGCGTTCTCGACATCATTGACCGCGCGGGACATGTCCCAGTCGGGTTCGAAATCGAGACTGATGCGCGCCGAGCCTTCCGAGGCGCGGCTGTCCGAGGCTTCCACACCCTCGACCGAGATCAGTGAGGGCTCCAGCACCTGAACGATGGCCCGGTCGACTTCCTCCGCGCCTGCCCCGTCCCATTTCACCGAGACGGTGATCGATTCCTCGACCGAGTCCGGGAAGAACTGCGCGCGCATCCGCGGTAGGGCGACGAGCCCCGCGCAGATCATCACGACCAGCACGATATTCGCCAGCGTCGCGTGGCGGGTAAAGAGACCGATCAGCCCGCGGCCGGGCGGCAGCTCTCTGGGATCGAGGCCAGACGCCATCTCAGCCTCCGATCCGGGATTCGAGCTTCTCGACGGTCGCGACGGGCACCTCGTCCTGCTTCAACTCGGCAAGAAAGCGTTGCTTGGCATTGTCGGGCATCGCGGTGTTCGTCTCGACGAAACTAACCAGCTTGGCGCGGCGCTCGGGATCGAGATTGATCGTCTCGGGCTCGGTGGCCGCCTGCGGCTGACCGGGGCGCATCGGGCGCAGCTTGATCCCGCGACCCAGAAGCGGCGTGCGCTCGGCCACGATCTCGGTGCCGGGCGCGAATTTGGCACGGATGATGACAGCGTCGCCCTGACGGCGCAGCACGGTGACATCGGCGCTTTCCAGACGGTCTTCCGGACCGAGCACCAGAACCGTGCTATCCGCATCGACCGCCGCGGCGGGTATCTCCGCGACATTCTCGAGCGCGGGCTCTTTCAGCCGGACGGTCACGAAATCGCCCGGACGCAGATTGCCGAGACCTTCGGTGACGCGCGCAAACAGCAGGCGCCCCGTCACCCCGTCATCGACCGCCGCTGAGACGCGCGACAGCTCGGCCTTGGCGGTCAGCGTCTCCTCGCCCGCGACCAGTTCCACGCCCACGGGCAGATCGCGCAGCGCGCCCCGATCATCGATCAGGCGCGCAAATTGCGCGGTGGAGACGCGGAAGGCGATTTCCAGCGCGTTGGGGTCGATCAGCTTGCCCAGCATCTCGTTATTCGACACCAGCCCGCCCGCGACCGCGTTAACCTCGGCCAGACGGCCCGAGAATTCGGCGCGAATTTCAGTATCAGCCAGTTTGCGATCGGCTTCGGTCAAGCTGATCTTGGCGCGGGTCAGCGAGGTGCGCGCGGTATCGAGCTGCGCCTGCGCGGTCGACAATGCCGAGCGGCGGTTTAGGACCGCCTGATCGGCCGCCGAGGCCGCCAGTTCCGAGGTTTCCAGATTGGCCGCCGAGCCGACGCCCCGCTCCGAGAGCGAACGCTGACGGTCGAGCGCCTTGAGCCGCAGGTCCGCCTGCCGCTGCGCCGCTGTCACATCGTCCTTCGATATGGCCAAAGCGCGTTCCGCCTGCGCGAGCGCGGCCTCTGCCTCGGCCACAGTCGCAGCGGCGCTGTCGCGCGCTGCCTGCGCCTCCGCCGGGTCCAGCTTGACCAGAAGCTCGCCCTTCTCGACCTCCGCGCCATCCTCGAAATCGGAGGCAAGCTCGACAATCGTGCCCGCCGCCGACGCGCGTAGCTCCAGCTCGCGGGTCGAGCGCACCTCGCCATAGGCGGTCAGCACCGGCGACATCGCCTTGAAGGTGACCGGGATCACATTGGCCGCGAAAACCCGTTCGCGCGCGGTGGGCGCACGCCCGCTCTCGGCATTGCGGGCCTGCATCGCCTGAAAGATCGAGAAGCCGCCCATCGTCAGCAGGCCGACGGTCAGCGCCAGAAGAAACAGCCCCATCAGGGAGCGGGTGAGAAAGCGCATGGCGTCTCCGATCTGTCGTCAGTGCTGCGGGCGCTCGCAATTGCCCACGGTCGCGCGATTTCCATGTTACCTTGCCGAAATAGGTGCAGGGAATGGTTATCTCTACGCGTCACGGCGCCGCGTCCGTCACTTTTTCACGAAAGCGCGACCGTTTGGCGCGGTTTACGCCTGGTCGAGACGGGCGCGAATTTGCAGAAGATCGGCCCAGGCTTCGCGCTTGGCGGCCGGGTTGCGCAGCAGATAGGCCGGGTGCGTCATCGGCAACGTGGGCCGCCCGAAGGCCTCGGCCCAGGTGCCCCGCAACCGCAGGATGCCCCGCTTGCCCAGCGCCGCCGCACAGGCGGCATTGCCCATCAGAACGATCAGATCGGGATCAGCCAGATCGACATGGCGGGCGAGGAAGGGCAGCATCTGCGCGATCTCGGCAGGCGAGGGATCGCGATTGCCCGGCGGACGCCAGGGCAGGACATTGGTGATATAGAGTGCCGCCTCGGCATCGGGCGATTGCCGCGACAGACCGATCGCGCCGAACATCTTGTCGAGAAGCTGACCGGCGCGGCCGACGAATGGCAGGCCCTTCTGATCCTCCTCGCGCCCCGGCGCCTCGCCGATGATCATCACCCGCGCGGCGGGCTTGCCATCGGCAAAGACCGTGTTGCGCGCCCCGAGCTTCAGATCGCACATATCGTAGGAATCGATGGCGGCGCGCAGCGCCTCTAGCGTGTCGGCCTTGCCCGCGGCATCGCCTGCGACGACGACCGGATCGGGACCCTCGATCTTCGCCATCTGCGCGACTGGCGGCAATTCCCGGTCCGGCGCGGGCGCGGCCTCGGGCGCCTTCGCCTTGGCCTGCGCCGATTTGTCGGGCAGCTCGTAGCAATCGACGGGCGTATCGCCGATGACGGTATCGACGCCCATTTCCAGCTGCCATTCGAGGGCGGCCAGAGCGGCGTGATAGTCGAGTTCCGGTGTCGGCTGAGTCTCCATTGCGCGACCCTACCTCATGGGCGCTGCGACGGTAAAGCGGCTGGACGCCCGCCCCCCCGTTTGCCATAAGCATCGAAGTCTAACCGGAGCATCGCGCAATGGCTTTTCGCCCAAGGCACCTGCTGGGGATCGAACATCTGAGCCCCGAGGATATCCTCACCGTTCTCGACCTCGCCGAAAAATATGTGGATCTGAACCGTCGCACGGTGAAAAAGACCGACGCGTTGGCCGGGATGACCGCGATCAACATGTTCTTCGAGAATTCGACGCGGACCCAATCCAGTTTCGAGCTTGCGGGCAAGCGACTCGGGGCGGACGTGATGAACATGTCGATGCAGACCTCGTCGGTGAAGAAGGGCGAGACCCTGATCGACACCGCGCTGACGCTGAACGCGATGCATCCCGATCTGCTGGTAGTGCGGCATGGCTCGTCCGGCGCGGTCGATCTTCTCGCGCAGAAGGTCGAATGCGCGGTGATCAACGCGGGCGACGGCAAGCACGAACACCCGACGCAGGCGCTTCTGGATGCGCTGACGATCCGGCGCGAGAAGGGCCGGATCAAGCGCCTGACCGTCGCGATCTGCGGCGATGTCGCCCATAGCCGCGTCGCGCGCTCCAACCTGATCCTGCTGGGCAAGATGGAAAACCGTGTGCGCCTGATCGCGCCGCCGACCCTCATGCCCTCGGGCGTTCAGGACTTCGGCTGCGAGGTCTATCACGACATGCGCGAAGGCCTGCGCGACGCCGATGTCGTGATGATGCTGCGGCTTCAGAAAGAGCGCATGGATGGCGGCTTCATCCCCTCCGAGCGCGAATATTTCCACCGCTACGGGCTCGATGCCGAGAAGCTCGCCTTCGCTAAGGAAGACGCAATCGTGATGCATCCGGGCCCGATGAACCGCGGCGTGGAGATCGACGGCACCATCGCCGACGACATCAACCGCTCGGTCATTCAGGAACAGGTCGAGATGGGTGTCGCGGTGCGCATGGCGGTGATGGACCTCTTGGCGCGCAACCTGCGGGCCGAGCGCGGGCGCGCGCTCACGGAGGGCACCTATGTCTAAGATCGAGCGTGACGAAGTTCTCAACTACCGCCCCGGCCCCGAAAGCGAATTGCCGCTGGACGAGGGCGAAAAGGTTCTGGCCGTCTTCACGGCAGACAAGAAACGCTACTGGACCGATCATGCGGTGCTGGCGGTGATCGGCGCGGTGCTGATCTCGACGGTGCTGTTCTGGCTCGGCAAGCCCGATCAGGTGGTGATCGCAAGCTTCGCCGTCGTGGTCGGTATGGCGGCGCGCGGGCTCTATTTCCGCTCGGAGGCCTTCGCGCGGCGCTGGCAGCTGACGGATAAGCGGCTGATCGGGCCGCAGGGCAAGCAGGTGATGCTTCTGCAAATCTCCGGAGTGCGCTCGCTGATGGGCGATGTGCAGGTCCTGACGAAGGCGGGCGACAAGCATCTGATCCGCCACCTCGCCGATGCGGGGCCCGTGGTGCGCGAGATCGAGAGCGCGCAGGCCGCGCGCAAACTGGTGGCGAAGTGAGGCACGACGCATGACCCTATTCCTCGAAAACGCCAAGCTGATCGACCCCGAGGCGCTGACCGAAACCACCGGCAACGTGGTGATCGACGGAGGCCTGATTGCGGCGATCGGCGATATGTCCGCCCCCGCCGATGCCGAGGTGATCGATTGCGGCGGCAAATGCCTCGCGCCCGGGATCGTTGATCTGGGCGTGAAGATCGGTGAGCCGGGCGAGCGCCACATGGAAAGCTTCCGCACGGCGGCGCTGGCCGCCGCAGCCGGGGGCGTGACCACCATCATCGCCCGCCCCGACACCCAGCCCGCCATCGACAATCCCGAGACGCTGGAATTCGTCACCCGCCGCGCGGCGGACGCGCCGGTGCGCATCCTGCATATGGCGGCGCTCACCAAGGGCCGCGACGGGCAGGAGATGACCGAGATCGGTTTTCTGAAAGATGCGGGCGCGGTGGCCTTCACCGATGTCACCCGCGTCTCCGATCAGACCAAGGTGCTGCAACGCGCCTTCACCTATGCGGCCCATCTGGGCGCTCTGGTGATCGGCCACCCGCAAGAGCCGGTCTTGTCGAAAGGCTCCGCCGTGACTTCGGGCAAATTCGCCTCGCTGCGGGGGTTGCCGGGCGTGTCGCCGATGGCCGAGCGGATGGGGCTCGACCGCGATCTGGCGCTGGTGGAGATGACGGGCCTCGCATATCACGCCGACCAGATCACCACCGCGAAGGCCCTGCCCGCGCTGGCGCGCGCGAAAGAGGACGGGCTCGATGTGACCGCCGGGGTCTCGATCCATCACCTGACGCTCAACGCGCTCGACGTGGGCGATTACCGGACCTTCTTCAAACTGACGCCGCCGCTGCGCGACGAGGAAGACCGGCTTGCGGTGATCGAGGCGGTGGCCGACGGCACGATCGACGTGATCTGCTCGCTGCACACCCCGGCGGATGAGGAATCGAAGCGCCTGCCCTTCGAGGAAGCGGCCTCCGGCGCGGTCGGGCTCGAGACGATCCTGCCCGCCGCGATGCGCCTTTACCATGCCGGACAGCTGACCCTGCCGCAGCTGTTCCGGGCAATGTCGCTGAACCCGGCGAAGCGTCTGGGACTGCCGCAGGGACGGCTTTGCGAGGGGGCTCCGGCCGATCTCGTTCTCTTCGATCCGGATGCGCCTTTCGTGCTCGATCGCTTCAAACTGCGCTCAAAATCGAAGAATACCCCCTTCGATACTGCTCGAATGGAAGGCAAAACGCTTGCCACATTCGTCGCAGGGGTGCAGGTTTATAGCAACAATAACGACTCATAAACGAGGCGAGGGCAGGCATATGCCGGGAATTGAGAACGGGTCAGCATGGCTCGGGCTGGTGGCTGCACTGGGCTACCTGCTCGGATCTGTGCCGTTTGGGCTCGTTATCACCAAGCTTTTCAAACTGGGCGACCTGCGCAAAATCGGCTCCGGAAATATCGGTGCGACGAACGTTCTGCGCACCGGCAGCAAGAGCGCGGCGCTTGCCACCCTTATCCTCGATAGCGGCAAAGGCGCGATTGCGGTTCTCGTCGCGCGCTACGTTCTGGGCGAAACCGCCGCACAGGTCGCGGGCGCGGCGGCCTTCATCGGCCATATCTATCCGGTCTGGCTGCGCTTTCAGGGCGGCAAAGGAGTGGCGACCTTCCTCGGCACGATGATCGCGCTGGCTTGGCCCGTGGGCCTTGCGACCTGCGCCGTCTGGCTGGTCACGGCGCTGCTGACGCGGATTTCCTCGCTCGCGGCGCTGGTCTCGGCGGCGGCGACGGTGCCGCTGGCCTATTTCCTCGGCTATCGCGAGTTGATGATGCTGGCGGCGGGCCTGTCGGTGCTGATCTTCTGGCGGCACCGCACCAATATCGCGCGCCTCGCGATGGGCACGGAGCCGAAGATCGGCAAGAAGACCTGAGCCGTCTCGGACGCGACCTCAGACGTGCTGGCCCGCGTTCACCTCGATCTCGGTGCCAGTGACGTAGCTCGACGCATCCGAGCACAGGAACCAGATCACATCCGCCACTTCCGACGGCTGACCGAGCCTGCGCAGCGGCAGTTTCTCGACGATCTTCTCGGTGCCGGGACTGAGAATCGAGGTTTCGATCTCGCCCGGCGCGATGGCGTTCACGCGCACGCCCAATGGCCCGAAATCATGCGCCATTTCGCGCGTCAGCGCCTTCAGCGCCGCCTTCGAGGTCGAATAGGCCGCCCCCGCGAAAGGATGGACCCTGAGCCCCGCGATGGAGGTCACATTGACCACAGCCCCTTGCGCGGCCGACAGCTCTTCGACCAGCCCGCGCGCGAGCACGATGGAGGCAAAGAAATTGACGTGGAAGACCTGCCCCCAGGTGCGCAGATCGGTGTCGAGCGTATTGAGCCGCTCGCCCTCCGGCCCTTTCGGCGAGATGCCTGCATTGTTGACCAGCGCATGAAGCCGCCCGTCGATCCGGCTGCGAATATCGGCAATCGCGTCGATCACCTCGTCGGGCTTGGCGAGATCGACTTGGATGTGATCCTCGCGCCCGCCGCCCCACGGGCATTGCTCGGGGAAAGGCTGGCGCGAACAGGTGATGACGCGCCACCCTTCAGCTGCGAAGCGTTTCACCGTGGCGTGGCCGATCCCCCGGCTCGCCCCCGTCAGCAGCATTACTTTGCGATCATCCATTACTCGAACTCCCCGTCAGCGCGCTCCCGACCCTAGTCGGTTTTGTTCCGAGCGCAACGGCCCCGATTGCGCCCTTCCAAACCCGGCGCGAACGGTCTAGCAAGATGAGACCACCCTGCCCGAGGACCAGCCAGATGAGAAAGCAGACCATGGATCGTGACTGGATCGCCACCGCCCGCACCCTCTCGGAAGCCTTGCCCTACCTGCAACGCTATTCCGGCGCCGTGGTCGTGGTGAAATTCGGCGGCAATGCGATGGGCGACGAAGAGGCGATGGCCGATTTCGCCCGCGATATCGTGCTGATGCGGCAGGTCGGCATCTTCCCGGTCGTGGTGCATGGCGGCGGGCCGATGATCAACGAGATGCTGGGCAAGCTCGGCATCGAGAGCCAATGGGTCCGCGGCAAGCGCGTGACCGACAAAGCCACCGTGGAAGTGGTCGAGATGATCCTCTCGGGCCTCGTGAACAAGCGCATCGTGCAGGCGATCAACGATCAGGGCGGCCGCGCGGTCGGCATCTCGGGCAAGGATGACGACCTGATGGTCTGCGAGGCGGACGATCCCGAACTGGGCTTCGTCGGTCGCCCGGTCGAGATGAACGTGCAGGTGATCCGCGACCTCTATAACGCGGGCATGATCCCGGTGATCGCGCCGGTCGCGACCGGCATGGCCGATAACGAGACCTTCAACGTCAATGGCGACACCGCAGCCGGTGCGATCGCGGGCGCGCTGCGCGCCGATCGCCTGCTGCTGCTCACCGATGTGGCGGGCGTGAAGAACAAGGCGGGCGAGGTGATCACGCAGCTCACCCCCGAGGACGTGACCGCCCTGATCGAAGACGGCACCATCGCGGGCGGCATGATCCCCAAGGTCGAGACCGCGCTGAAAGCGGTCGACGAGGGCGTGCGCGCGGTGGTCATCGTCGACGGGCGCGTCGCCAATGCCTGCCTGCTGGAGCTGTTCACCGAACATGGGGCGGGCTCGATGATCCGCTCGACCGAGCCGCGCGTGAAACCGCGCAGTGAGTGAGACACCGCCGGTGATCTCCGCCCTCGCCGCGGCGCTGGCCCCGCACCGGCTCTTCGTGTCGGGGCTGCTGCATGAGGATGGCGAGACGATCGTGCTGATCTCGCCCGACGAGCCGGGTTTCTGGGATCACGTCACCGCTCAGCCGGAATTCGCCGAGGACGCGCCCGATCCGCTGGACCGCTGGTCGGAGCGCGTCATCGGCACCCTCGCACGGCAATTTGAAGCCCGCGCACTCTTTCCCTTCACCGGCCCGCCTTGGCAGCCTTTCGTGAGCTGGGCCGTGAAAAGCGGACAAAGCTTCGCCTCCCCGGTCCACCTGATGTGCCATGCGCATATGGGCCTCTGGGCTTCCGTGCGGGGCGCGCTGGCCCTGCCTGGCTTGCTTCCCCTGCCCGCGCCCGCCGCCAATCCCTGCATCGAATGCCCTGCGCCCTGCGCCACCGCCTGCCCGGTCGATGCGCTCAAACTCGACGGTTACGACACGGAAAGCTGTCACGCGCATCTCGACCGCCCCGAAGGCGCGGCCTGTCGCGATCACGGCTGTCTTGCAAGACGCGCTTGCCCGGCAGGTGAAAGCTATGGCAGGCTGCCTCAGCAATCCGCATGGCATATGAGGCAGTTCCACCCATGACACCGCTCGGCTATCGCCGCCTGATCCTGACACGCCATGCCAAATCCAGCTGGGACGACCCGGCGATGGAAGATCGCGATCGCCCGCTCAATGCGCGCGGACGCGCGGCCGCGCTTGAACTGGGCGATTTCCTCGCCTCGCGCGGGCTGGAGCCGGAAGAGGTGCTCTGCTCCTCGGCGACTCGCACCCGCGAGACTTGGGACCGCGTGGAGCGCGCGGTGATCGAGACGCGGCCGGAGGTGAGCTATGTCGAGGATCTCTACCACGCAGCCCCCGAGATGATGCTGCAGGTCCTGCGCACCGCCTCCGCGCCGACGGTGATGATGCTCGGCCACAACCCGGGCATCGCGGAATTCGCGCATCGCCTGCCCGCACGCGCGCTGCACGATCCCGATTTCCGCCGCTTCCCGACCTGCGCCACGCTGATCGTCGATTTCCAGATCGACAGCTGGGACGAGGTGCAGCCGGGTCAGGGATCGGTGCTCGATTTCTTCACGCCGACCCGGCGGGGCTGAACACAGCTTTTCCCTCCCAAGATCGTGACGTTAGGGCACGGTTTTCTATGGCCAGCCGCGCGCCTGTGCCCTATCTCTCTGGCGTAATCATCACAGGAGGGTTTCCATGTCCGCTCAAACGCCGAAACGCATCGCCGTCACCGGGGCTGCCGGTCAGATCTGCTACGCGCTGCTGTTCCGCATCGCCAAGGGGGATGTCTACGGTCCCGATCAGCCGGTGATCTTGCAGCTTCTGGACCTGCCGCAGGCGCTCGACGCGGTGCGTGGCGTGGTGATGGAGCTGGAAGACTGCGCCTTTCCGCTGCTCGCCGGCACCGTTGTGACCGACGATCCGGTGACCGCCTTCACCGATATCGATGCCGCGTTCTTCGTGGGCTCGCGTCCGCGCACCAAAGGCATGGAGCGCCGCGACCTGCTGTCGGCCAATGCCGAGATCTTCCGCGTGCAGGGTGAAGCGCTCGACAAGGCCGCCAAGCGCGACGCGAAATGTGTGGTCGTCGGCAACCCGGCCAACACCAACGCGATGATCCTCGCCGCCAACGCGCCGAACTTCCCGACCGAGAACATCACCGCGATGATCCGGCTCGACCATAACCGCGCGCTGACGCAATTCGCGTCGAAAGCCGATCTGCATGTCGACGACATCGAGCGCTTCGTGGTCTGGGGCAACCACTCGCCCACCATGTTCGCCGACTGGACCGAAGCCGAAGCGAAGGGCCGCAAGCTCTCCGAGATCATCGGCGACGAGACCTGGTATCGCGAGACGCTGATCCCGCAGGTCGCGACCCGTGGCGCTGCGATCATCGAAGCGCGTGGCGCCTCTTCGGCCGCCTCCGCTGCGAATGCCGCGATCGATCACATGTATGACTGGATCCACGGCACCGACGGCAAATGGGTGTCGATGGCCGTGCCGTCGACCGGCCTCTACGACATCCCCGAGGGGCTGATGGTGGGCCTGCCGGTGATCTGCAAGGACGGTCATTACGAGCGCGTCGAAGGTCTGGAATTCAACGATTTCCAGAAAGAGATGATGGCGCGCACCGTCGGCGAGCTTGAAGAAGAACGCGAAGCGGTTTCCGACCTGCTTTAAATCAGACCCGAATATAGAAAAGGGGCGGCACGAGTATTCGCGCCGCCCCTTTTTTAATTCTTCGCCTTGGCGGAAATATCCCACGGGGGTCTGGGGGTGTGAAACCCCCAGCTTGCCCTCAGTGCCCGAGAATCTGGCTGAGGAACTGCTGGGTCCGCTCGGATTTCGGGTTGTTGAAGAAGTCATGCGGGTTGTTCTGCTCGACGATCTGACCGTCGGCCATGAAGATCACCCGGTTCGCCACCGCCTGCGCGAAGCCCATCTCGTGGGTCACGCAGAGCATGGTCATCCCCTCTTCCGCCAGCTCGATCATCGTGTCGAGCACTTCCTTGATCATCTCCGGATCGAGCGCCGATGTCGGCTCGTCGAACAGCATGATCCGCGGCTTCATGCACAGCGAACGCGCGATCGCCACACGCTGCTGCTGACCGCCCGAGAGCTGGCCGGGATACTTGTCGGCCTGCTCGGGGATTTTCACCTTCTCGAGGTAATGCATCGCCGTCGCTTCGGCTTCCTTCTTGGGCGTCTTGCGCACCCAGATCGGAGCCAACGTCAGGTTCTCGAGAATGGTCAGATGCGGGAACAGGTTGAAGTGCTGGAACACCATGCCGACTTCGCGGCGGACCTTGTCGATGTTCTTCAGGTCGTTCGTCAGCTCGATCCCGTCGACGATGATCTTGCCCGCCTGGTGTTCCTCCAGACGGTTGATGCAGCGGATCAGCGTCGATTTCCCCGAGCCCGAAGGCCCGGCGATCACGATACGCTCGCCACGCTGCACGGTCAGATCGATGTCGCGCAGGACGTGGAACTGGCCATACCACTTGTTCATGTTCTCGATCTGGATCGCGACCTCGTCGGAGACCTGCATATGGCTGCGGTCGACCTGACGTTCGAATTGCGGTTCGGTCATTGTGTCTAGTCCCCGATTAATGGTTATCACGCTGCAGTCGACGCTCGAGAGACATCGAGTAGCGCGACATGGCGAAGTTCAGGATAAAGAAGATGGCGCCGACGAAGATGAAGGGCTCCCAGTAGATGCCTTTCCAGTTGAAGTCGGCGCGGATGAAGTCCGGGATGCCCTTGAGCGGGTCGAAGAGACCCACGAACACGACCAGCGTCGTATCCTTGAACATGCCGATGAAGGTGGAAACGATGCCCGGGATCGAGATCTTCAGCGCCTGCGGCAGGATGATCAGCCGCTGCGCCTTCCAGTAATCGAGCCCCAGCGCATCCGCCGCCTCGTATTGGCCCCGCGGAAGTGCTGCCAGACCGCCGCGGATCACCTCGGCGATATAGGCGGCTGCGAAGAAGGTCACGAGGATCATCACCCGCAGGATGATGTCGAAATTCGTGCCCGGCGGCAGGAAGTAGTTCAGCAGCAGCGAGGCCACGAACAGCAGCGTGATCAGAGGCACGCCGCGGATGAATTCGATGAAGACCACCGAGAAGCCTTTGACCAGCGGCATGTCCGATTGCCGCCCGAGCGCGAGCACGATCCCCAGCGGCAGCGACATCATGATGCCGCCCACGCCCAGCGTGATCGCCAGCAGGAAGCCCCCGAACTTGGCGGAGTCCACCGATTCCAGCCCCCACGGCAGGATCGCCTGCAACCCGTCGATGAGCGGGCCCACCACGAAGAGGAAGTAGAGGATCGCGACGAAAGCGCCGATCGAGAAGGCCATGATCGAGCCAAGCCGCGGTGACAGCACCAACAGGATCGCCGCGCCCAGCACGAAGCCTGCGAAGATCATGAGCGGCGTCCAGCCCGAGCCGCCCCAGAGCAGCCAGACGGCGAGGAACGGGTAGACCGGCGTGAACCACGCGAGCACGCGCGGCACCCAGGTGAAGAGAAGCGGGCCGACCGCCACGAAGAGCAGCAGGAAGGTCAGGATCGGGCGCCAGTACAGTTCCGGCGGGTAGAAGCCGAAGATGAACTGGTGCCAACGCTCGCGGATCACCGCCCAGCAGGCGCCGGTCGCGCCCTCGCCGTAACGGTCGGTGATGATCGTGCGGCATTCCTTGATCGAGTTGGCGTCCCAGACGCCATGCAGGAACCAAGGCAGGAAATGCATGACCAGTGTGTAGATCAAGGCCACGCCCAGAAGGGTCAGCAACGTGTTCAGCCAGCCCGAGAACAGGTTCTCGCGCAGCCATTGGACCGCACCGGACTGCCCTGCGGGGGCAGGCTGTTGCGGCAGCATCGTGTCGCGGACATAGGCGACGGAATGGGCTTGTGTATCGCTCATCTCACCGCTCCTTCAGCTTCACGCGATTGTTGTAGACGTTCATCACGCCCGAGATCGACAGCGAGATCGCGAGGTAGATCAGCATCATCAGCGTGATCGCCTCAAGCTCGCGCCCGGTCTGGTTCAGGGTGATGCCGCCCAACGTGCCGCGCAGTTCAAGATAGCCCACGGCGATCGCGAGCGAGGAGTTCTTCGTCAGGTTCAGATATTGCGAGATCAGCGGCGGGATGATGACCCGCAGCGCCTGCGGCAGGATCACGAGGCTCATCGTGCGATTGGCCCGCAGACCCAGCGCGAAGGCGGCCTCGGTCTGACCTTTCGAGATGGCGAGGATACCGGCGCGGACGATCTCGGCGATGAAGGCCGCCGTATAGAGCGACAGGCCGAGCCAGAGCGCCACGAAGGAGTTCGACACGTTCGTGCCGCCTGTGAAGTTGAAGCCCTTGATCTGGGGCTCTTCGGGATTGATCCCGAGCGCAATGGCGAGGATCACAACGGGCGCGATCAGCACGAGCGCGCTCTTCCACCACATTGTAGGTCGGACCCCGGTCGACTCCTGCACTTTAGCGGCGTGCGTCAGCATCCGCTTGTTCACCCAGATCGAGGCGATCAGCACGATCACCAGCGCAAGGAAGTTGAGCGAGATCGGTGCAAGCGCCGTGTCGAGCGAGCCGAGCGAGCGATCGAAATGTACCGAGGGGATCGCGGTGTAGCGATTGGTGAAAGCGACCGAGTCGAGCAGCATCGAAGCCTGCGCCTCGCCCGTCTGCT
Source organism: Thioclava sp. JE_KL1 (assembly GCF_009296265.1). Classification (GTDB taxonomy): domain Bacteria; phylum Pseudomonadota; class Alphaproteobacteria; order Rhodobacterales; family Rhodobacteraceae; genus Thioclava. Next base: position 256,350 of record NZ_WBJS01000007.1, on the reverse strand, counting down.
GGTTCACCTTATAGGCGTTGGGCGACGGGGCCACATCGGTCAGCAGCGCGATCGCCACCAGGATCCACAGCAGCACCGGAATGTTGCGGAAGACCTCGACATAGACGGTCATCAGCCGCGCCACGAGCCAGTTCTTCGACAGGCGCAGCACGCCCACGAAGATCCCGATGATCGTCGCGGCGACGCAGCCCAGGAAGGACACCCAGAGCGTGTTGATCAGACCGACAAGCAGCGCACGTCCGTGGCTCATGTCGTTGTTATACGGGATGATCGCATTGCCGATATCGTAACCGGCCCTCTGCCCGAGGAAGGAGAAATTGAAATCCTTCCCGAGGTCGTTGAGGTTCTGGATCACATTGTCCACCAGCCATGCCGCGCCGCCCATCACGAGGATGAAGACGATCGCCTGAATCGTCAGGGAGCGATAACGCGTGTCATAGATAAGCTGGCTGAGCCGGAAGCCCTGCTCCGGCGCGTCGGGCGCGCTTGTCATTCTTATTTCCCCTGTTGCCGCGTCGTTATTTTTGTCTGGCCATTCTTGCGGGCCTTAGTGGGGATGTCTCCCCTACGCACGGTCTCTTGAAAACGGAACAGGGGCGCGGATTAAACCGCGCCCCTGCCGGGCCCTTCTTAGCGGAAGGGAGGAGCGTACATCAGACCGCCTTGGGTCCACTGAGCGTTCAGGCCACGGGCCAGACCGATCGGGGTCTGCTCGCCGATGGTCGCGGCGAAGATTTCGCCGTAGTTGCCGTTGGCCTTGATGGCTTTGACGGCCCAATCTTTGTCGAGGCCGATCATCGCGCCGAGGTCACCCTCGGTGCCGAGCAGGCGGTTGACTTCCGGGTTGTCGGTGCCTTTGGCCAGCTCGTCGATATTGGCCGAGGTCACGCCGTATTCTTCAGCACCGATCAGCGCGAAGACGGTCCAGCGGACGATGTCGGTCCACTGATCGTCGCCCTGACGGACGGCCGGAGCCAGCGGCTCTTTCGAGATGATTTCCGGCAGGATCACGTAGTCGGAAGGGTTCGCGAAAGCGGCGCGGGTCGCGGCGAGGCCGGACGCGTCGGTGGTGTAGGCGTCACAAGCGCCGGCGAGGAACTGCTGTTCGCCTTCGGCGTTCGAATCAACCGTGATCGGCTGATAGGACATGTTGTTGGCCTTGAAGTAGTCGGCGAGGTTCAGCTCGGTCGTGGTACCGGTCTGGATACAGATCGACGCACCGTCGAGTTCTTTGGCCGAAGTCACGCCCGAATCCTTGCGGACCATGAAGCCCTGACCGTCGTAGTAGTTGGTCGCGGTGAACTGGAGCTTCAGGTCGGTGTCGCGCGAGAAGGTCCAGGTGGTGTTGCGTGCGAGCAGGTCCACTTCGCCCGAACCGAGCGCGGTGAAGCGCGTCTGGCCCGAGGTGGGGACGTATTTAACCTTCGAGGGGTCGCCCAGCACAGCGGCGGCGACGGCCTGGCAGACCGCGACGTCGAAGCCGGACCAGTTACCGTTGGCATCCGGCGCGGCGAAGCCCACGAGACCGGTGTTCACGCCGCAGATCAGCTCTCCGCGCGATTTCACGTCATCGAGCGTGGCCGCGCCAGCCAGACCGGCAGTCAGCGTCGCAGCCGTCAGCGCGCCGAAAAAGACGGATTTCTTCATTTTTACCTCTTCCTGTTGTCGCCGCTCTGACAGAGCGGTTCTTGGTCCCTCACGGACCTGGTCGATCGTGTCTCCATGACACGGAGTAACGAAAGTTTGGTCCATCCGATCAAAGAAGGTCAAGGCTAGTTTCCGGAATTCGTGAGGGCCCCTGCGTAAATCGTCAGCAAGTGATGATGCTTTTGGCAGGTCAATAAGCGGCGTGAGAATCCGCGGCGGTCACCTTTCGGTGAGCACCCAGATTCGAGCCGCGTCACACAGTGCCTCGCGCTTGTGTGCGGCGATCTCCGCCGCCTCTTCATCGTCGCCCCATTGTGCGATTTGCCAGTCCTCGTCGAGCCGCGAAATCTCCCATGCTTCCTCGGCCGAGAGCCTGCCGCGGGTGACCGCCAGCCCGAGGACGAGGGAGCCGGTGATGCCCACGAGATCATGCAGAGCTGCCAGCGCGAAGGGGTCGAGGTTTGCCACCTCCGCCTCCAGCCGCGCCAGATGGTCGGCAGGCTGATCCACCGGAAGAATTCCCGTCGTGACCTTCAGCTCCGCGCCATAGGTTTGCGCCGCCCATTCCAGCAGTGGGTCCCATTTCGCGCTTTGAAGCTCGACCAGCTTTGCCGGGGCGTCGGCGCGGTAGCACAGAAGATCGGTGCCGCCGAATTCGCAGACATGGGTGACGACCTCGGGATGCTGATGCGCCACCTTGTCGATCGCCGCATTGGCAGAGCGGGTGACCGGCATCGTATGGGGCTTGATCGCGCCGTCCTGCGCGTCCCATTCGGCGGCGATGGCTTCGGCATAGGCGCGGGTCGGCACGGTCAGCGCGGCTTTCGCCGGCGTCTTCACCGCACGCCCGTCCAGCGCCACGCCGAATCCTTCGGGGTGCTCGGTGACGGTGGTTTCCGTCCAGAACCGCTTGGCCGCCCATTCGCTCATGCGCTCATCTCCCACAGATCCAGAAGTGTCGTTTCCAGCCCGTCGAAATTATCGACCATCTGATGCGCCCCGGCCGCCTCCAGAGCAGCGGGGGCGTGGTAGCCCCAGCGCACGCCGATCGTCGCGACGCCCGCGCTGCGGCCCATTTCGATATCGAAGCTGGTATCGCCGATCATCACCGCGTCGCGTGCGTCCACGCTCGCCTCGCTCAACGCCGCGCCGATCATCGACGGGTGCGGCTTCGAGGGGTGATCGTCGGCGGTCTGTTGGCTGACGAACAGCCCTTCCAACCCGTGATACTCGATCAGTGCCCGCAGGCCCCGGCGAGACTTTCCGGTAGCGACCGCCAGAAGCATGTCGTCGCGCGCGGCGAGCTTGCGCAGCAGCGCCTCGGCCCCGGGATAGAGCGGCGCGGGCGAAGCCGCGCGGGCGGTCTTGTAGCTTTGTTTGTAGCCCTCGACGATGCGCGCCTGCATCTCGGCATCGTGCTCCGGCGCAAGCCGCGCCACCGCGAGCGGCAGCGACAGGCCGACGATCTGCAACACGGCGGAGGCCGACGGGGCTGGCAGACCCGCCGCCTCGAACCCGATCGTCATCGCATGGGTGATGTGGTTCTGGCTGTCCGAGATCGTGCCATCGACATCGAAGATCGCGAGCTTCATGCGAGATCCTCGAACGGGTCAGCTGGCACGTCTTTCTCGTGCCAATCCAGCAGGTCCCAGGTCCGCTTCATGTGCTCGGGCAGCGGCGCGGTCAGCGTGATACGCTTGCCGCTGATCGGATGGTCGAAGCTGATCTGGCGGGCATGCAGGTGCAGCTTTCGGGAAATCTCGCCGCCCAGCTGCGCGCCCCAGCCGTCGCCCATGTTCTCCTGGCTCGAGCCACCATATTTGCCGTCGCCGATGATCGGGTTGCCGATCTCGGCCATATGCGCGCGCAGCTGGTGGGTCCGCCCGGTGATCGGCACCAGCGCGACCCAGCTGACCCGCTGGCCGAGGATATGCAGCGTGAAGTAATCGGTGGTGGCACGCTTGGCGCCCTCGGTCTTGTCGACCTTGGCGGGATGGATGCAGATCATCTTCTCGCCCTCGCCACCACGCCCGTGACCCGGCGCTTTCACCAGACCGAAGCGGATCGTGCCGGTCTTCGGCTCGGGCGCGCCTGCGACGGCCGCCCAATAGATCTTGCGCGTGGTCTTTCCGCGGAACGCCTCGGACAGGCGGCGCGCGACCCGGTCGGTGCGCGCGAGCAGCAGAACGCCGGAGGTGTCCTTGTCGAGGCGATGGACCAGCTTCGGCTTGTCCTTGTAGCCGAATGTCAGCGCCTCGCTCAGCCCGTCGACATGGCGATTGCCCTGCCCCGAGCCGCCCTGCGAGGGCAGCCCCGGCGGTTTGTTGAGCGCGATGATATGCTCATCCTTCCACAGCACGCAGCTTTGGATGAATTTCGCATCCTCCTCCGAAATGCCCTCGGTCCTCGGCGCGGGCGCGGAATCGGGGATCGGCGGCACCCGGATTTCCTGCCCCGGCGCGACGCGCGAATTGGCCTTCACCCGGCCTTTATCCACGCGCAGATCGCCCTTGCGGCAGAACTTCTCGATCATGCCCTGGGACAGGTGCGGAAACCGCTTTTTCAGGAACCGGTCGAGGCGCTGTTCGCCCTCGTCCTCGGTGACGGTGATATGCTGGACGCCGCTCATAGCATGGCCCTCATCAATAGAACGCCAGCGACAAGGCCCAGAAGCCCCGCGCCGACCGACAGTCCGATATAGCTGACTGCCAATGTGACATCGCCTTTCTCGATCAAACGATAGGCTTCGAGCGAGAAAGAGGAGAATGTGGTGAAGCCCCCGAGAAAGCCGGTCGCGAGGAAGGCGTTCCAATGGGTCAGCTGCTTGTCACCGAGGAACACCACGAGCGCGCCCATCAGGAACGAGCCGAGGATGTTCACCGTGATGACGCCCAGCGGGAAAGGCTGCGCGCCGAAGCTGCGCATCATTCCGACGCCGACGAGGTAGCGCCCCGATGCACCCATCGCGCCGCCTAGCGCGACCTGCAAGATCGTAGAAAGCATCGCAGTCTCCTTTGGCGCCCTAAGAGCGTTCACAGGCCTGAATGTCAAGATTTGCGCTGTTCGCGCAGCTTGGCAAACCAGTCGACCCGCTTTTTCAACTCGCGCTCGAAGCCACGCTCGACGGGCTGATAGAGGACAGGGCGCTTCATCGTGTCGGGGAAGTAGTTCTGCCCCGAGAAGCCGTCCTCTGCGTCGTGGTCATAAGCGTAGCCCGCGCCGTAGCCCTGTTCCGACATCAGTTTGGTCGGGGCGTTGAGAATATGCTTGGGCGGCGGCTCCGATCCGGTCTTCTGCGCCTGCGCCCGCGCGCCTTTGTAGGCGACGTAGCCCGCGTTGGATTTCGGGGCGAGCGCGAGGTAGATCACCGTCTGCGCCAGAGCCAGCTCCCCCTCGGGCGAGCCGATGCGCTCGTAGATTTCCCACGCATGGAGCGCATGGGTCTGGGCCTGCGGGTCGGCCAGCCCGATATCCTCGACCGCCATGCGCACAAAGCGCCGCGCGAGATAGCGCGGGTCCTCGCCGCCCTCCAGCATCCGCGCGAACCAATAGAGCGCGGCGTCCGGGTCCGATCCGCGCACGGATTTATGGAGCGCCGAGATCAGGTTGTAATGCTCATCGCCCGACTTGTCGTATTTCGCCGCGCGGCGCATCAGCCGGGTCGACAGCGCGTCGGTGTCGAGCGTGCCGGTGACTTTCCACGCCGCGACCTGCTCGATCAGGTTGAGAAGCGCGCGGCCGTCGCCATCGGCCATTTCCAGCAGCGCCTCGCGCGCCTTGCCGGTCAGCGGCAGCGGACGATCGAGCGCCTTCTCGGCGCGCTGTGCGAGCCGTTCGAGATCGGCGAGGTCGAGGCGCTCCAGCACCATGACCTGCGCCCGGCTGAGCACAGCGGCGTTCAGCTCGAAGCTCGGGTTTTCGGTGGTGGCGCCCACCAGCATGATCGTGCCGTCTTCCATATGCGGCAGGAAGCTGTCCTGCTGCGCCTTGTTGAAGCGGTGGATCTCGTCGACGAAGAGGAGCGTTCCCCTGCCCTGCCCGCGCCGCAGTTTGGCGGCCTCGAAGACTTTGCGCAGTTCCGGCACGCCGGTGAAGATTGCGGAAATCTGGACGAAGGCGCGATCGGAGGCATCGGCCAGCAGTCGCGCGATGGTGGTCTTGCCGACACCCGGCGGCCCCCAGAGGATCAGAGAGCCGAGCGAGCCTGCAGCCAGCATCGCCCCCAAAGGCCCGTCAGGACCAAGCACCTGTTCCTGACCGATCACCTCACCCAGAGTTTTTGGGCGGATGCGATCAGCGAGCGGGCGCGGCGCTTCGGGCGCAGGCGCATTGGGATCGGGGGGCGTGTCGAATAGGTCGGCCATGATGGCGTGAACCTAGTGTCTCGGTCCGCCAACGAAAAGCCCCCGCGCGTGTGGGGCGCACGGGGGCTCTAATCTTTCCCATCCCTTTAATGAAGGTTTTGGGAGAAGTTCATCGATACGACCTGATTTTTGATCCCGTCGATCTCCATCACCGGTCCCATCGCAGTCATGTCCACGCCAACCCGACCCGCCCAACGCGGCCAATTCGCGTTCAGAAGGGTAAGGGCGGAGCTTGCGCCGAGTTCACGCGCCGAATTGCCGATTTCCTGCACGAGACGCGCATGAACCTTGCGGCGCATCGCCATCGGGACGTCATGGGACACGAACAGACGCGAGCTTTCCCAGACGGTCTCGCTGACCGGAGCTTCGTCATAGAGAAGATTGGACGGGATCGTCGCGAGCAGCCCCCGCTGCGCATCGCGGATCATGTAGCTGTAGATCCCGCAGGTCGTCGTCGTGGGCGTCAGACGGTTGCCTGCCAGCACCTTGCCCAGCTCGTCATGGACGACCACCCAGCGGCTCGCCGGGGTGTCATACTGGTCATATTCCATGCCCATCGCTTCTGGGAGATCCCATTTATTCTGGACAATGAAGAGCTCGCGCCTGGCGCGCAGCATGTTTGCGAAAAGCTCACCGTGATTATGAAAATTGGTGAACGAAAGCGTAGTGGTCTGCATGTCTTCCTCCTGCAGGTTAGTCACAGTACAGCCGTGCGGAGGGTCAACAACACTATAACAGGCGGAAATCCTTTGCGCGCTGAATAGCTTCGGCGGTCGTCCGAGCCATCAGTCTTGCGCGCGCAGAATTCAGCCGCGCCTTGAGCGCGCTTTCCGAAATTCCAAGTTTCGCGGCCGCCGCCGCGTGTCGGTCACCCCCAGCAACACAGCGCAGGGCTTCGATCTGAGCTCTCGTGAGTTCCTCAGGCGGTTGAGTCATGTCGTGCAATTCGCGCACGATAAGCTCAAAGGTCTCGATCTCGGGTAGGTCGAATTCCCGATCATCGCGCGCCATGCTTGCGATAGTACGGGACCGGATCGGGCCGCATGAGACTGTCGCCCCGTAGATCAGACCATAGTGTTTGGCCTCATCGAAGAGACGGAAAGGATCGGGTAACCGCGGGTCGCTCCACCGGATTGAGCCGGTCTCGCTAAACCCCCAAGCAGTCATAGGGTCACGGAGCACATAGCCGTTTGCGGTATAATGATCGAGCCAGGCTTTGTCGTAAGTCTGGAACGTCATCAAAGGCGCCGTAAAACGAATATGCAGTCCAACAAAATAACCGCTTGGAGCTAAACGATCCAAGTCACGAAGTTTCAAATCGATTCTGCTCTGTATCGACATATCTTTTTAGACAGTTTGGAATTAACCCGGTCAACTTAAAAGTGTTCGCGCCGTGCGGAGTTCGCTCCGACAGTGACATTACGTCCCTACCCGCCCACGCGCTTACACTCGCGAATGCGCATCATCTGCGCAATAACCTTTTGCGTGAGAAATGCGGGAAAATGCAGGCGGAAATAAGAAAATCCCGCCTAATAGGCGGGATTTCGCAATTCTCATTGATTTCGCAGGGAAATCGGTCGCGAGGATCAATCCTCGGCAGCCTCTTCGGCTTCGACGCGTGCCTTATCTGCCGCACCTTTTGCGTCCAGATCGCGCTCGACGAATTCGATGATCGCCATCGGAGCCATGTCGCCGTAACGGAAACCGGCTTTCATAATGCGAACGTAGCCGCCCTGACGGTCCTTGTAGCGCGGGCCGAGGATGTCGAAGAGTTTCGCGACATACTGGTCCTGCTTGAGCTGCGAGGCCGCCTGACGGCGTGCGTGCAGATCACCGCGCTTGGCGAGCGTGATCAGCTTCTCGATGACCGGGCGCAGTTCTTTCGCCTTCGGCAGGGTCGTCTTGATCTGCTCGTGCTCGATCAGCGAGCCAGCCATGTTGGCGAAGAGCGCCTTGCGGTGCTCATGGGTACGGTTGAGGCGGCGGTAGCCACGTGCGTGACGCATTGTCTATCTCCAATCTTGCGTTTTGCTTTGTCAGGCCAGCGATGCGTGTCACCGGCTCACCTTGGGGTCTTGTGACCCAGATCGTCCCCGGCAGTCCGGGCATTGGAGGGGCGTTTAGCCAACGCCCCTCAATTCGTCAATCAGAACTGGTCTTCGAAACGCTTGGCCAGATCTTCGATGTTCTCCGGCGGCCAATCTTCGACTTCCATGCCGAGATGCAGGCCCATGCCCGAGAGCACTTCCTTGATCTCGTTCAGCGACTTGCGGCCGAAGTTCGGGGTGCGGAGCATCTCGGCTTCGGTCTTCTGGATCAGGTCGCCGATGTAGACGATGTTGTCATTCTTCAGGCAGTTCGCCGAACGCACGGACAGTTCCAGCTCGTCCACTTTCTTCAGCAGAAGCGGGTTGAACTCGAGACCGTCGTCCTGGTCCTGCTTGCCGGCCGATTCCGGCTCTTCGAAGTTCACGAAGATCGACAGCTGGTCCTGCAGGATGCGAGCAGCGAAAGCCACCGCGTCCTCGGCCGAGAGCGAACCGTCGGTCTCGACCTTCATGGTCAGCTTGTCATAGTCCAGAACCTGACCTTCACGGGTCGGCTGCACTTCGTAGGCGACTTTCTTGACCGGCGAGTAGATCGCGTCGACCGGGATCAGGCCAATCGGCGCATCCTCGGGACGGTTCTTGTCGGCGGCGACGTAGCCCTTGCCGGTATTCACGGTCAATTCCATGAACAGGTCGGCACCATCGTCGAGGTGGCAAATCACGTGATCCTTGTTCAGGACCTCGATGCCCGCGGTCTCGGTGATGTCGCCAGCGGTCACGACGCCCGGGCCCTTGGCCGAGATCGAGAGGCGCTTCGGACCTTCAACGTCCATACGCAGAGCCACGCCCTTGAGGTTCAGGACGATGTCGGTGACGTCTTCACGAACGCCTGCGACCGAGGAAAACTCGTGCAGCACGTTGTCGATCTGGACGCTGGTGATCGCGGCGCCCTGAAGCGACGAGAGCAGCACGCGGCGCAGTGCGTTGCCGAGCGTCAGGCCAAAGCCACGCTCGAGCGGTTCAGCGACGATCGTCGCCTGACGCAGCGGGTCGTTGCCGGGCTTGATTTCAAGCTGCGTCGGCTTGATGAGTTCAGCCCAATTCTTGTGGATCATGCGTTTGCCTCCATACCTGTCCCAGACCCATGCCCAAAGTCGGGGACGCCCGAGGATAAAACCGAAAAATGCGGGCGGGCCGCACGGGAAATCCGCACGGCCCGACCGTCGTAATCTTGATTAGACGCGGCGACGCTTCGGCGGGCGGCAGCCGTTATGGGCGATCGGGGTCACGTCACGGATCGAGGTGACGGTCAGACCGACCGCAGCCAGCGCGCGCAGCGCCGATTCACGACCCGAACCGGGGCCCTGAACTTCGACGTCCACGGTGCGCAGACCGTGATCCTGAGCCTTCTTGGCCGCATCTTCTGCAGCCATCTGAGCGGCGTAGGGGGTCGACTTACGCGAGCCCTTGAAGCCCATCGTGCCAGCCGACGACCACGAGATCGCGTTGCCCTGCACGTCAGAGATCAGGATTTTGGTGTTGTTGAACGAGGAGTTCACATGAACGACGCCAGCGGCGATGTTCTTGCGTTCCTTGCGCTTAGCGCGAACCTTATCACGAGCCATTTGTCCTGCCTCCCCTTACTTCTTCTTGCCAGCGATGGGTTTCGCCGGACCTTTGCGCGTACGCGCATTCGTATGGGTGCGCTGACCGCGCACGGGCAGGTTGCGACGGTGACGCAGGCCACGGTAGCAGCCGAGATCCATCAGGCGCTTGACGTTCATCTGAACTTCACGGCGCAGGTCGCCCTCGACGGTGTAGTTGGCGTCGATGTGTTCGCGGATGGCGAGCACTTCGGAATCCGAAAGCTCGTTGACGCGGCGGGTCACGTCGACACCGGTAGCTTCGCAGATCTGCTTAGCCGAGTGAGGACCGATCCCGGTGATGTAGGTAAGTGCGATCGGGACGCGTTTCCCGGTCGGAATGTTGACGCCAGCAATACGTGCCAAAGCGTGTATCCTTTCGTTGCGAGCCCGTAACCCCAGGCCCTTTTTTCACAACACGAGGCCCGAAACTGGCGCTTCGGACCCCACGATTAACTCCCTCGAGAATCTTCCCTTCTCGGAAACGATTCCCGTCGGAGACGCCGTGACCTAGAGGTAAACGCCCTCCGGGTCAAGGCTTCATTTACGATTACTCTTGCTGATCGAGAATTCGTGCGATCGAGGTCGCCACGGTCTCGATTTCAGCCAGCCCGTCGATCGTGAACAGATCGCCAGCGTGGTAGTAGTAGCCGATCAGCGGAGAGGTCTTCTTGTAATACTCCATCAACCGGGTGCGCAGGCTGTCTTCGTTGTCGTCCGCGCGGCGCTTCACGTCGGTGCTGCCGCACTTTTCGCATTTGCCGTCTGCGGGCCAAGGCTTGGTCTGGTCGTGATAGACTTCGCCGCAGCCGCCACAGGTCGAGCGACCGGTGATGCGGGCGACGAGCGCCTCGTCATCCACCTGCATCTCGATCACCGCGTCGAGCTTGGTGCCCATCTTGGCGAGCAGCTTGCCCAGAGCGTCGGCCTGCCCCAGCGTGCGCGGGAAGCCGTCGAAGATGAAGCCCTCGCCACCGGCGGCGAGCTTTTCCTCGATCAGACCGATGACGATCTCGTCGGTCACGAGCTGGCCCTTGGCCATGACATCGGCGACGAGATTGCCCATCTCGGTGCCCGAGTCCTTCGCTTCACGCAGCATGTCGCCGGTGGAGAGTTGGACCATGCCGCGCTCTTCGACGAGACGGCGGGCCTGGGTGCCCTTGCCCGCGCCGGGCGGGCCGAGAAGAATGATATTTGCCATGTCGGCTCCCCCTGAAAACGCTTGGCGGATTTAGCGGCGCGCGGGCGGCTTGCGCGGCCCCTTCTTCTTCTTGCCCGAACGGCCGCGAAGTTGCGAGCGCTCGATCAGACCCTCGTATTGGTGGGCCAGAAGATGCGACTGAATTTGGTTGATGGTGTCCATCGACACGGTGACCACGATCAGGACCGAGGTGCCGCCGAAGTAGAACGGGATGGACAGCTGCGAACGCAGGATCTCGGGCAGAAGACAGACTGCGGCGAGATAGGCGGAACCGATCACGAGAATGCGGCTGACGACGTAGTCGAGATATTCCTCGGTCTTCTTGCCGGGACGGATGCCGGGCACGAAGCCGCCTTGGCTCTTCAGGTTATCCGCGACCTCGTCCGATTTGAACGACACGTTCGCGGTGTAGAAGTAGGCGAAGAACACGATCATCGCGACGTAGAACAGCAGATACAGCGGCTGACCCGGCCCGAAATAGGCGAGGATCGTCGACATCACCGGACCGGTGTTCTGGCCCGAGAAGGTCGCGATGGTGGTCGGCAGCAGCAGCAGCGACGAGGCGAAGATCGCCGGGATGACGCCCGCCGGGTTCACCTTGATCGGCAGGTGGCTGGAGCCGCCGTCATAGACCTTCATCCCCACCTGACGGCGCGGATACTGGATATGGATCTTGCGCAGCGCGCGTTCCATGAAGACGACGAAGGTGATCACGATCGCGATCATCAGGATCACCCCGAGGATCACCGGAGTGGAGATCGCACCGGCGCGGCCCTGCTCCAGGAAGCGGGCCAGAGCCGCCGGGATTTCCGCGACGATACCGACGAAGATGATCAGCGAGATGCCGTTGCCGATGCCGCGTGCGGTGATCTGCTCACCCAGCCACATCAGGAACATGGTGCCGCCGACGAGCGTGATGACCACGGCAGCGACGAAGAACAGGCCCGGATCATGCGCCAGATCGCCCTTTTCGAGCGAGACGGCCAGACCCCATGCCTGGAAGGTCGCCAGAGCCACGGTCGCATAGCGCGTGATCTGGTTAATCTTCTTGCGGCCCTGCTCGCCTTCCTTCTTCATCTGCTCGAGTGCGGGCACCAGAGCGGTCAGAAGCTGGATGATGATCGAGGCCGAGATGTAGGGCATGATGCCGAGCGCGAAGACGCCCATCCGGCCGAGCGCACCGCCCGTGAACATCGACAACACGCCGCCGAGGCCAGAGCCCGCGCTTTGCATGAATTCGCGCAGTGCCTGCGCGTCGATGCCCGGAACCGGAATATAGGTCCCGAGGCGGTAGATGATCAGCAAACCAATGGTGAAGAAGATGCGCTGGCGCAGCTCGGTGGCTTTGCCCAGGGCGTCCCAGCTGAGGTTCGCCGCCATTTGCTCTGCAGCAGATGCCATATGCTCGTCTCTTTCATGTAAAGCGCCGCCCAACCGGTTCCCGGTCGGCGGCGCCTAGAAAACCTTCGCCTATGTAATCGGGCCGAGGCCCGCTCACAACAGCTTATTCAGCGGCCTGCGCCACCGTGACCGAGCCGCCAGCCTTCTCGACAGCCTCAACGGCCGATTTCGAAGCGCCGGTGACGTTCAGGGTCACTTTCGACTTGATGTCGCCCTTGGCGAGAACACGCACGCCATCGAGCTTGCGGCGCACGACACCGGCCGCGACCAGCGCGTCTTCGGTGATGTCCGACTTCGCGTCGAGCTTGCCGGCTTCGATGAATTTTTCGATCTGGCCGAGGTTCACAACGTTGAACTTCTTCGCGTTCGGCTTGGTGAAGCCACGCTTCGGCAGACGACGATAGAGCGGCATCTGGCCGCCTTCGTAACCGTTCAGGGCCACACCCGAACGCGACTTCTGACCTTTGATACCACGGCCAGCCATCTTGCCTTTGCCCGAGCCGGGACCGCGGGCGACGCGTTTTTTCTTCTGGGCCGCGCCTTCGTTGTCGCGCAGTTCATTGAGTTTCATATCGCTTCTCCTTGCCGGAACACCTTCCCGAAGCGAGTGCGGAAGGGACACGGCTTTTCGTGTTGATTCTGATGCGGCCGTCGGGCCACCGGGGGCGTATAGTGCGTTTGCCCCGCGCACGCAACTCCCGCGTTTTCGCGCAATCGGGGCGGTGTCGCGGCTAGCGCGCGCCCTGCCCCACCGGGCCGGTCGCCCGAAGGTCACGCACCTTAGGCGTGGTATGGCGCCTCCGCTCTCTCGCCGCCCCATCACGATGCCGCGATGAGCCAGCCGGTGGTCTATATAGACGCCAAAGCGCCGGCCAGCGAGCCCGAGCAGACGAAGCTGACCACACGACCGGGGCCGTTCTCTTATCCCGCGCGGCGCTTGACCTTCCCGCCCCCCGCTCGCTACTGCAGATGCAGCATTTGCGAGGGACATTCATGACGCGCATCCTGATCACCGGCACCGCAGGTTTCATCGGCTACCATCTGGCAAAGCTGCTGCTCGACGAGGGCTATCGGGTGCATGGCTATGACGGTATGACCGACTACTATGATGTCGCCCTGAAACAGCGTCGCCATGCGATGCTGCTGCAGAACCCGAATTTCTCCGCGACCGAGGGAATGCTCGAAGATCTCGAAACCTTCGACGCGATGGCGGATGAGTTCAAACCCGAGATCATCGTCCATCTCGCAGCGCAGGCCGGCGTGCGCTACAGCCTCGAGCAGCCCCGCGCCTATATCGACGCGAATATCGTGGGCACCTTCAACGTGATGGAGGCCGCGCGCCGCCACGAGGTGCAGCACCTGCTGATGGCCTCGACCTCCTCGGTCTACGGCGCGAACGAGGACATGCCCTATGCCGAGACCGACAAGGCAGACACGCAGCTGACGATCTACGCGGCGACGAAGAAAGCGACCGAGTCGATGGGCCATTCCTATGCCCATCTGTGGAACCTGCCGACGACGATGTTTCGCTTCTTCACGGTCTACGGGCCATGGGGCCGTCCCGATATGGCGCTGTTCAAGTTCACCGACGCGATCCTGAACGACCGCCCGATCGACATCTATAACCATGGCGAGATGTATCGCGACTTCACCTATGTCGAAGATCTCGTGCGTGGCATCCGCCTGCTGATCGACGCGATCCCCGAGCGCCCGGCGTCGCGCGACGAGATCGCCGAGGGCGACAGCCTCTCGCCCGTGGCCCCCTACCGGATCGTCAATATCGGCAATTCCGACAAGGTGAAGCTTCTGGATTTCGTCGATGCGCTGGAGGCCGAGCTGGGTCGCCCCGCAAAACGCAATTACATGGAGATGCAGAAAGGCGACGTGCCCGCGACCTGGGCAGATGCCTCGCTTCTGCAATCCCTCACCGGCTATCGCCCGCAGACCGATGTGCGCGAGGGGATCGCGAAATTCGTGGCGTGGTTCCGCGACTATTACGGGAAATAACCCCTCCTCCCCTTGCCGCAGCGCAGCAATCGCCTAAGTCACGGGGCTGATACCCGGCGCTACACCTATTTTCGGAGACGACCCATGACGCTCGAACCCCGCCACGCGCGGGCCGTGATCCTGTCGCTGGCCCTCGGCACTTTCGGTATCGGCGTGATCGAGTTCGCGTCCATGGGGCTGCTGCCCTATTACGCGGCCGATTTCGGGATCTCCGAGGCGCGGGCGGGTCATGCGATCTCGGCCTATGCGCTTGGCGTTGTGATCGGCGCGCCGCTTCTGGCGGTGATCGGTGCGAAGATCCCGCGCAAGCAGTTCCTGATCGGGTTGATGGGCTTCTATGCGGTGGCGAACCTGCTGGCCGGGTTCGCGCCGAACATGGATAGCTTCATGGCGGCGCGCTTCGCGTCGGGCCTGCCGCATGGCGCCTATTTCGGGATGGCGATGCTGTTCGCCGCCGATCTGATGCCCGTAGGCAAACGGGCGCAGGGCATTGCGATGGTCATCACCGGGCTGACGATCGCGAATATCGTGGGCGTGCCGCTGGCAGGCGCGATCGGGCAGAATTTCGGCTGGCGCTGGGGCTTTGCCATCGTCGCAGTGATCTGCGCGGCCTCCGCATTGATGATCGCGCGCGTCGCGCCCGCGACGCCGCGCGACCCGAATGCCAGCCCGATGCGCGAGCTGGGCGCATTGGCCAATCGCTCGGTCTGGCTGACGCTGCTCGTGGGCTCAATCGGCTTCGGCGGCATCTTCGCGGTCTACTCCTACCTGTCGGCGGCGATGATCGACACGCAGGCTGGCCCCGCCTGGACGATCCCCGTGGCGCTTTCCGCCTTCGGCGTGGGCGGCACGCTGGGCAACTGGATTTCGGGCAAGCTGTCGGACTGGTCGCGCTTCGGCGCAGGCGTGATCCTGCTTTGCGGAATGATCGTGATGTCGATCCTCTACACCTTCACGATCGGCAATTGGGTCGCGATGTCGGTGGCGATGATCGCACTCGGCTCGACCGCCGGGATGGTGATCCCGATGCAGATGCGGCTGATGGAGGTCGCGGGCGAGGCGCAGACCCTCGCCGCTGCGCTGAACCACGCAGCCTTCAACCTCGCCAATGCGATCGGGCCGTTCCTCGCGGGCATCGCGCTGGCGGAAGGCTACGGCTGGACCGCCACCGGCTATGTCGGCGCGGGACTGGCGGCGGCGGGGCTCGTCTTCCTTGCCATCGCATGGCTCGATAGCCGTCGCCCCGCCGCCATTCCCGCTTAGGCCTTCTCGATGCGGACCGGGACGCCCTTGGAGCCGGGCGTCTTCGACAGCTCGTCATTGAGCCCCACCGGCACCAGCACGTTGCATTCCGGGTAATAGCCCCCGACCGTGCCGCGCGGCAGCTCGAAGGTGATGACGCTCAGCCCGGTCTTGCGGCGCGCGACGCCGTCATCCATGTCACCATGGACCACGACCGGATCGCCGTGCTCGAGCCCAAGATCGGCCATGTCGATCTTGTTCATCAACAGCACGTCGCGGGTCCCTTCGATACCGCGGAACCGGTCCGAATAGCCGTAGATCGTGGTGTTGAACTGGTCGTTCGAGCGCATGGTGATCATCCGGAAACGCCCCGGCTTGTCCTCGAAGCCAAGCGCGTTGAGCTTCGACGGCGTGGTGAATTCCAGCTTCCCGCTTTCGGTCTTCCAGATGCGATCATGCGCCGGGTTGCCGCGCCAGAAGCCGCCCGGCTCGTTCATCCGCGCGTTGAAGCCGCGGAAGTCGTCCGGGTAAGTCGCCTCGATCAGATCGCGGACGACGGAATAATCCTTCACCCATTCGTCCCATTGCAGTTTCGGGTTCGGATCGCAGGCGGCTTTCGCAATGCCGCAGGTGATCGCCAGTTCGGATTTCAGCTTGTCCGAGGCCGGCGCACTTTTGCCAAGTGAGCCGTGGATCTTCGAGAAGCTGTCCTCGACCGAGACATATTGATTGCCGCTCTCCTGCTCGTCCTTCTCGGACCGGCTGAGACATGGCAGGATATAGGCCACCTCGCCCGGATAGAGATGCGAGCGGTTGAGCTTGGTCGAGATCATCACCGTCAGCTTCTGTTTCGGCCAGGCCTCTTCGATCCGCTCGCTATCGGGCAGCGCGCGCACGAGGTTGCCGCCAAGCGAGAACATGGCCGAGACCTTGCCTTCCATCATCGCCTGCGCCGCATCGACGATGTGATAGCCGTCTTCCTGCGGCGGCTCGAAGCCGTAAAGCTCGCGCAAGCGATCCATCGGGATCAGCTTGGCCTTCTCGGCGATGCCGACGGTTCGCTGGCCCTGCACGTTCGAGTGCCCGCGCACCGGACAGCAGCCCGCGCCCTTGCGCCCGATATTACCGCGCAGCGCGAGGAAGTTGACCAGCATGCCGATATTGGTCGCGCCATGCGCGTGCTGGGTCAGCCCCATCCCGTAGACGCCGATGACCTTCTCGGCGTGGATATAGATGTCGGCCGCCTGCCGTAGCTCGGCCTCGGACAGCCCGCATTCCTCGGTGATCTTTTCCCAAGCCGTGGTGCGGCAGAAGGTCAGGAACCAGTCATAATTGACCGCGTGTTCCTTCAGGAAGTCCCAGTCGATGATCGCCGAGCGGCCCTGTGCCTGCGCTTTTTCGTCCTCTTCGATGACCGCCTTGCACAGGCCGGTCAGCGCCGCAATGTCCGAGCCCGCTTTGAGCTGGTGATACTGATCGGAGATGATCGTCTCACGCCCCGTCGCCATGTCACGGATGTTCTGCGGATCGACGAAGCTGACGAGCCCCTGCTCTTTCACCGGGTTGAAGGTGACGATCTTCGCGCCGCGATCCTTCGCCGCCTTCAGCGGATGCAGGAAGCGCGGCGAGTTGGTGCCGGGGTTCTGTCCGAAGAAGAAGTAGCAATCCGTTTCTTCCAGGTCTTCCCAAAGTACCGTGCCCACCGACGACCCGATCACCTTCTTCAGGCCGACCGAGGTCGTCTCGTGACACATGTTCGAGCTTTGCGGCAGGTTGTTGTTGCCATAGGCGCGCGCCATCAGCGCCCAGAGGTAGCTGGCCTCCAGCCCGGCATGGCCCGAGGAGTAGAACACGACCTCTTTCTTCGGCAGGTCCTTAAGGATCGACCCGATCTCGGAGAAGGCCTCGTCCCAGCTCACCTCGACATAGCGATCGGTGGCGCGGTCGTAGCGCATCGGCGCGGTCAGACGGCCGGTCTTTTCCAGCTCGTGATCGGACCAGTCCTTGAGCTCTGCGACCGTGTGGTCGTCCCAGAATTCTGGCGTGTGGCGCGACTTGGTCATCTCCCACAGCGTCGCCTTCGCCCCGTTCTCGCAGAATTCGAACGGGTGGTAATTGGCGGGTTTAGGGAAGGCGCAGGACGAGCACATGAGACCGCCCGGTTTGTTCTGACGCTCCAGCTCGCGCAGAACGTCCGGCGACGGCCAAGAGTCGCCGAAGACCCGGGCGATGCCCCGCATCGAGCCCCAACCACCGGAGGGGCCGCTTTCTTCGGGTAGTTTATCAAGCTTGTCAGACATGGCGCGTAGCTCCTCCGGGGTCGATCCGCGCACATGAAATTGCGCGCGCCCCGACGGGCGCGCGCAGGCCAGCCGACCGGCTGAAGTCCGCAGAGGGAAAGGCTCTGCTTATGATGCGCGGGATGTGGGTCACATCGTTCCAACCCTGCCTGCGCCCGGTCGGTTCCGGCCGTCCCGTAGCCTCACTCAGTAGTGATGCTCATGCTCCGACGTCTTGCCGCGGAACACCCAATATGCGTAGGCCGTATAGGCGAGAATGATCGGCAAGAAGATCGCCGCACCGACCAGAATGAAGCCCTGCGACATTGCCGTGGTCGACGCCTCGCGGATCGTGATCGAGGCGGGCACGATATAGGGGAAGATCGACAGACCGAGCCCCATGAAGCACAGGATGAAGATCGCGATACCGGACAGATAGGCGACCACGCCCCGATCCGAGCGGATCGCGGTCCAGTAGCCGAAGCCCGCCACCATCAGCAAAAGCGGCACCACGGCGCTCCAGATGACGCCCGGCCACTGGAACCAGCGGTGATAATATTCGGGATGCAGGAACGGGGTCGCGAGCGAGGCGAGGCCGATAAAGCCGAGCGTCACGATCAGCGACACCTGCCCGACGCGCCGCGCGAGATCATAGAGCCCGTGCGAGGTCTTGATGACGAGCCAGGCCGAACCCAGCATCACATAGCCCGCGACCAGCGCCAGCGCCGTGCCGAGCGAGAACCAGCTCACCCAGTCGAACGGGCCGCCGGTGAAGGTGCGCCCGGTCACTTCGGGGCCGCGCAGCAGCCCACCGAGGATCGCGCCCTGCGCCAGCGTCGCGATCAGCGAGCCGCCGAAGAACGCCTTGTCCCAGAGCTTCTGCCAGCGCCGGGTCTTGCCGCGAAACTCGAAAGCCACGCCACGAAACGCGAGCGAGAGCAGCATGATGATGATCGGAACGTAAAGCGCGTTGAGGATGATCCCGTAAGCCAGCGGGAAGACGGCGAGCAGACCGCCGCCCCCCATCACCAACCATGTCTCGTTACCGTCCCAGACCGGCGCGACCGAATTCATCGCGCGGGTGCGGTTCTCCTCGGAGCCGAGGAAGGGAAAGAGGATGCCGATGCCGAGGTCGAACCCGTCGAGCACCACATAGGTCAGGATCGCGAAGGCGATGATCGCGGCCCAGATGTCGGGCAGGTAGTGGGCGAAGCCGCTCATGCGTGGGCCTCCTCTTTCTCGGTCGTCACATCATTGGCGAGCATCGCGCCCGCCACGCCGCCGGCACGCTGCGGCGTGTTCTCAACGGGCTCCGCCGACTCCGGCCCGCGCCGCATCAGTCGCAGCAGGTAGAAAGTGCCCGAGCCGAACAGGAAGGCATAAACGACCACGAAGCCGATCAGCGCCGCCCAGGCTGCGCCATGGCTGAGGTTCGACACCGACTCCGCCGTCGTGAAATGGCCATAGACCGTATAGGGTTGGCGGCCGAATTCAGTGGTGAACCAGCCCATGATGATCGCGAGGAACCCGCCCGGCGCGAAGACCAGCGCCACTTTGTGGAACAGCCCCGGCTCGTGCAGGCGCTTGCGCAGCATCAGCCAGCCGCCCCAGAGCCCGATCGCCGCGAAGGCAAAGCCGAGACCCACCATGATCCGGAAGGTGAAGAAGACGATCGTCATCGGCGGGCGTTCATTCGCCGGGAAGTCCCCGAGGCCGGGCACTTCGCCTTCGAGCGAGTGCGTCAGGATCAGCGACGAGGCATAGGGCACTTCGATCTTGTAATCGGTGCGCTCCTGGCTCGGGTTCGGGATGCCGAACAGGATCAGGCCTGCGCCCTTGCTGGTCTCCCAATGCCCTTCCATCGCCGCGATCTTGGCGGGCTGATGTTCGAGCGTGTTGAGCCCGTGCTGGTCGCCTGCAAAAATCTGGATCGGCGCGGTCACGAGGATCATCGCCACCGCCATGCGGAACATCGTGCGCACCGCGTCATCCGCCGTGCCCTTGATGTGGTGCCAAGCCCCGACCCCAGCCACGACGAGCGCCGTGGTCAGGTAGGCCGCCAGCACCATATGCACGAAGCGATAGGGCAGCGAGGGATTGAAGATCACCTCCCACCAGTTCTTCGGAATGAATTGGCCGACATCGTTCATCGCAAAGCCCGCGGGCGTCTGCATCCAGCTATTGACCGAGAGGATCCAGAAGGCTGAGAGCAACGTCCCGAAGGCAACCATCGTCACGGCGAACATGTAGATCCACTTGTTCACCCGGTTGCGCCCGAAGAGCATGATCCCGAGGAAGCCCGCCTCGAGGAAGAAGGCGGTCATCACCTCGTAGCCCATCAGCGGCCCGATCACCGGTCCCGCCTTGTCGGAGAAATGCGCGAAGTTCAGGCCGAACTCGTAGGACATCACGACGCCCGAGACGACGCCCATCCCGAAGACCACTGCAAAGATGTGTTTCCAGAACTCGAAGATCCTCAGGAAGACCTCCTTGCCGGTGATCATCCTCAGCGCTTCGAGCACCATCAGGTAACTTGCCGTCCCGATGGAGAAGGCTGGAAAGACGATATGCGCCGAGACGACGAAGGCGAATTGTGCCCGCGCCAGATCGAGTGTCGGTATGTCGAAAATGCTCATGGCCGTCCGCGTTTCTGCACGTTGCGTGATAAGAACTAGACTTGCCCGAGGATACGGCAACCGCCGGAGCGTGGTTCAAAGCCCAACTGGGACGGGTTGTCGCAGCCAAAGAAAAAAGCCCGCACGGAGATCCGCACGGGCTTCATCAGTTCAATGCCGCTTATTTCAGGCGACTTGTTTGAGGGCGCTTTCTTCCGGGATGAACTCCTCATGGAGCGCCTTGATAACGGGTTTCAGATCACCGCGTTCGAGCACGTATTGCACATCGACATTGCGCGGACCCTGAGTCGCACCGAGGCTTTCCATGCCCGCTTTCGCGATCGCCTGCAGACCCCGGGTCAGAACCGAGAGGCCCTTCAGGTCGCGCCCGATGACCGAAGCCATTGACAGCATCCGCGCCGAGATTTCCGCCGAAGGGTAGAACTCGCAGAGGTCTTTCTCGACCTTCTGGAGCACTTCGATCGGCGCGTCGACATAGTGGGTAATCGTGTTGGCGTTCGACGCTTTCGACACGATGCGCACGCCATGACGCGTCAACACTTCGAGGATTTTAGCGTCGTAGCCCTTCACGCCGACCATGTCCTGTTCGAACACTTCCAGCGCGATGATATCGAGCCCGGTCACCATCTCGACCGCCGCTTCCTTGGCAGGCTTGTCGTCGATCAGCGTGCCCGGATCGCCCGGGTCGAACGCGTTGGTGACGCGCAGCGGAACATCCGCCTGGCGCAGGGTCTTGGCGGCTTTCGGGTGGATCGCCTCCATGCCCATATTCGACATCTGGTCGGCCACGTCATAGTTCGTGTGACCCAGCTTGCGCACCTTGCCTTCGCCCACCAGCTTCGGGTCGGCAGAGGACAGGTGGAATTCCTTGTGGATGATCGCCTCGCGCGCGCCGGTGAGGGCAGCGAGCTTGGAGAAGGTCACCTCGGAATAGCCACGGTCGAATTCCCGCATCAGGCCTTCGGCGCATTGCGCATAGCCCGTCACGATCGGCATTTCGGACGCCGGGTAGACATCCTTCATCGCCCCCATGATCCGGCCTTCGAGGTCGTGATCGGTCTCGTCGCGCCAACCGGACAGGTCGACGAGACGTGCGTTCACGCCGTTGCGCTGCAGTAGGAGCGTGGTGACGAAGGCCGAATGCGCCTCGCCCAGCCCCGACAGCAGCTCGCGGATTTGCAGCATGTGCTGCGAGAGCCGGAAGTGCCCGTAGGAGCACAGACGCTGCAGGTCGATCAGGCAATTGCGCGCGCCTTCGATACGCTCACGCACGAACTCGGTGGCCTGCGCGATGTCGCCCGGATGCGTCAGCACGCTCTCATGGGCTTCGACCATCGCGGCCGAGACGCGGCTCAGCGCCTCGTGCCAGCCATGTTCGCTATCGGCTTTTGCGAATTGCGCATAGACGCCCGCCTCGCCCGACTTCTTATGTTCGAGCAGCAGATTGGTGATGCCACCAAACGCCGAGACGACGAAAATGCGGTTGTAAAGATCGGCGCCCTTGCGGTCTCCGATGAACAGCGTGTCGAGCAACTCGTCCACGCGGCTCATCGAGGTGCCGCCGATCTTTTCGACTGTGTGATTCTGGTGGGTCAATTTGGCCCCCTTACGAATTTTCCAGTTCTTCGGCCGGCGCATAAGAGCCGTCCTCACGGTGAACTTCGTTGCCGGCCACCGGCGGGTTGAAGCAGCAGGCCATGACGAGGTCTTCGTCACCCGCGACGAGGCGGTGATGGTCATGCAGGTTCAGCGCATACATGACACCCGGCTTGATTTCGTGGCGCGTGCCGTTGTCGAGCTCGGTGATGTGGCCGTTGCCCGAGATGCAGTAGACGCTCTCGAAATGGTGCTTGTAGTGGAACGTGTGGTCCGAACCGGCCTTCAGCGTGGTGATGTGGAAGCTGAAGCCCATCTTGTCGTCGGCGAGCAGCATGCGCACGCTGCTCCAATCGGCGTCGGACACGTCGCGGTCGGTGTTTTTAAGCTTGTTGAAATCACGAACGATCATGTGATGTGTCTCCGTATCTGAATTTCTTGGTCGCTGGGTGAGGCAGCGGCGGATTATTCCGCCGCGATGTCCGTGCGCTCGCCCGTCACCTCGGTGGCGGCTTCGCGCAGGATTTCCAGACCCTTGCGGAATTGTTCCATCGGCGTGGTCAGCGGTGCGAGAACTTTCACGACCTGGTCGTCATTGCCCGACGTCTCGATCACGAGACCTTTCTCGAAGCAGCGACCGCAGATCGCCGAAGCCAGTTCGCCGGTGCCGACATCGACACCCTGCATCAGACCACGGCCCTTGAGGAAGGCACCCGGCACGAGATCGGCCACAGCGGCCAGACCTTCACGCAGGACGTCCGATTTCACGGCCAGTTCCTTCTGGAACTTGTCGTCGGCCCAGAACTTCTCGATCGCCACGGTGGCGGTCACGAAGGCATGGGTGTTGCCGCGGAAGGTACCGTTATGCTCGGCCGGGCCGAACACGTCGTAGTCGGGACGCACCAGAACCAGCGCCATCGGCATGCCGAAGCCCGAGATCGACTTCGCCTGGGTCACGACGTCCGGCATCACGTCCATCTCCTCGAAGGAGAAGAAGGTGCCGGTGCGGCCGCAGCCAGCCTGAATGTCGTCGATGATGAACAGCGCACCGTGCTTGCGGGCGACTTGCTCGACGCCTTTCACGAATTCCGGGCTGGCAGCGTTGAGGCCGCCCTCGCCCTGAACCGTCTCCAGCATGATCGCCGCCGGAGCGTCGATACCGCCCGAGGCGTCCGAGAGCATCTGGTCGAGCAGCGCGACCGAATCCACACCATCGGCATAGGCGTCGTACGGCATGCGGGTCACGCCATGCGTGTCCATGCCGGCGCCACCGCGGTGGTAGCCGTTACCGGTCGCCGCCAGCGCACCCATGGTCACGCCATGGAAGCCGTTGGTGAAGGCGATGATGTTGGTGCGGCCGGTCGCCTTGCGCGCGATCTTCATCGCGGCTTCGACGGCGTTCGCACCGGTCGGGCCGATGAACATCAGCTTATGGTCCATGCCGCGCGGTGCGAGGATGTGCTCCTCGAATGCGCTCAGGAACTTGGCCTTGCTGTCGGTGTGCAGGTCGAGCGCGTGACCCATCTTGTTTTCGGTCAGGTGCTCGATCAGCGCCTGCTTCATGTCCGGGTCGTTGTGCCCGTAGTTCAGCGACGAGCAACCGGCGAGGAAGTCGATATAGGTGTTGCCCTCGGCGTCGGTCAGCTCCGAGCCTTGCGCGCTGGTGAAAACGGTATCGAAGCCACGGCAGTAGGAGCGGGCCTCAGATTCGCGTTGGGTAAAGATCGTTTTATCCGTCGAATGAACGGTCATGGGGGACTCCATAGAATTGGGGGGAATGAGGAGGGTGCGCGGCCTGAGATCAGGCGGCGGCACGCGCCTCCTCGGGGAAGGTGATGGTGACCATATGCTCGGTCGAGGCATGGCCGTCGAAATGGTCTTCTTCGTGGAAGTGCGCCTCATCGGTCAGCTCGCCGCCCATCGAACGTGCGAAGGAGCGGAAGAGCGCCCAGCTCGCCTCGTTGCTTTCGGTGATGGTCGTCTTCAGCTTGGTGCAGTCTTCGGCGACGTCGCGCTGGATGAGGTGGCGCAACATGCGCTTACCAAGGCCAAGACCGCGTGCGTCGGGGGAAACAGCGACTTGCCACACGAAGAACGTGTCCGGCTCGGACGGGGCGATGTAGCCCGAAATCCAGCCGACGACTTCGCCTTCGCGCTCGACGAGGACACAGGTGTCCCCGAAGTGATCGCACTGCAGAAGGTTGCAATACATCGAATTTTCATCAAGCGGCTTGCAGCGGCGGATCAGCTTCCAGATTTCGCTGCCGTCTTCGGACTCCGGCTTACGGAAGACCAGTTTAGAACCCTTCTTGATCGACTCGACTTGCGGCACGGCTCTTTCCTCTCGTTTGCTTCGGTAGCCTAAGTAGTTCATGTGGTCGAAAATTTCAACCACCTAACTAATGGAACCCGGAAAAGTTCCACTCATAGCCTTATATTCTTGCTTATAAGCCCTAAATACCATTAGCATGACAAAGCAAATGAGTAAAAACGAACACGATAAACTTAGCAAAGCCAAGCAATTGCAGAGCACGGAACTCTCTGCGATACTGGGTCGTCTTGATAAAAAAGGGGCCCGCCGCCTGATGGAGCGTGTCGATACGAGCCTGATCGCTTTGCGTAGAATCCTGCGCGCGACCGAAATGTTCGGCCGCGACTTGGCCAAGGCTGCCGGGCTGACGCCTGCGCAGTTCCGGGTCCTTCAGGTGATTTCCGAAAAAGGTTGGTCCACGCCGAAGGCGATCGCCCAGCGTATGGGCGTGAGTCAGGCAACGATGACGGCGCTGATCGACAAGCTCGAGCGCAAGGGCATGGTGACCCGTCAGCGCTCCGAGCGCGACCGCCGTCAGACCGACATCGTGATTACCGAACTGGGCGCGAGTGCGATCGACGAAGCCCCCGATGCGCTGCAGCAGATCTTCGTGCGCCGTTTCGAGGCGCTGGAAGATTGGGAGCAGGCGCAGATCATCGCATCGCTCGAGCGTGTGGCCTCGATGCTCGACGCGCATGATATCGACGCGGCGCCGGTTCTGGATTGGGGCGATATCTCGGGCAAGCCGAACTGATCAGCCTTTGACCCAAGCTCCATCGGGGCCCCGCGTGAATTCGTCGGCCCCGATTGGCTCGAAGCTCATGTCGCGCGCGCCGTAGAGCGTGATCGACAGAGCGTCGCGCCCCCCTTCAATCACATTGAACGTATTGGGTTCGCCGCGCAGACGCGAGGACAGGCCCGTGCCCGCCTGCACGAACAAAATGCCCGGCACCGCCGAGAAAGGCGCCACCGATCCGGTGTGCAGATGCCCCGAGAGCACGAGATCCGCGCCGCAGTCCGACATCCCCTCCAGCGCATCCCCTGCCCCGTCCATGAGCGCCTTGTCGACTTCGGGCCCATGTTCGAGCGGATGGTGCATCACCGCGATTCGCAGCCTCTCGCCCGCCTCGCCGAATTCCCGACACAGCCGGGAGATCGTCCGCTCGGGCACCTTGCCGCGCTGCCAGGCGAAACGATTCACGGTGTTCACGCCGACCGCCTTGAGGTGATCGGTCTCGAAAACTGGCTCCAGATTATGATTGATATCGGATTTGTAGCGCCCGAAAGGTTTGAGCATCCGCAGGAAGAGATTGTCGAGCGGTGTGTCATGGTTCCCGGGCACCGAAAGGGTTTCGCTTTCGATCTGCTCCACGAACAGCCGCGCCTGCGCGAACTGGCCGCGCCGGGCGCGCTGCGTGAAGTCCCCCGAGATCACTGTCAGGTCCGGCGCGAGCCGGTTCACCGCTGTCAGCAGCGGCGCCTCAAGCTCGGGCAAACTGCGCCCGAAATGCAGATCGGAAAGGTGAACGATACGGGTCATGCGGTCGTGTCTTGGGTCTCGTTTTCTGTGTCCTTGGCTGGCAGCACGATCCAGAGCGGCGCGTCGGACATCTTGAAGCGGAAAGGGCTTTCTTCGCGGCACTTCTCACCGTCGAAGGCCAGCAGGCCGCGCCCGCGTGCGGTTTCGATCTCGAAGGATTTCGCGCGGATCAATTCGTAATCCTCGCCCTGTTTGGTCTTGCGGCGCACCAGCCGCGACGACAGGCGGAAGAGGTCGCGGCGGCTCTGCGCCTTCGCGACCAGCACGGCGAAAGCGTCATCACTGATGACCGTCGCCCCGTCGAGTCCGAAGAAATCGAGCTGATAGGCCGAGCGCGCGATGAAGACGAGCGCGGTGCGGCGGTTCCTGGTTTCCCCGTCCGCCGTGATCTTCAGCCGCATCGGGCGCTGAAAGCGCAGGAAGGTCTTGAAGACCGACCAATGCGCCACGATCCGGCGACGGCCCCAGCGGGCGTAAATATCTTCGCGCGCCTTGAGGATCGACGGGTAGATACCGAGCGACGCATTATTCAGAAACACCCGCCCGTTCACCTCGCCGACGCGGATCGGATGGGCGCTGCCCTCGCGGATCGCGCGCGCCGCCTCCTCCGGATCCTCGGAGAGTCGCAGGCCCCGCGCAAAGAAGTTGAACGTGCCAAGCGGCAGCACCGCCATCGGCACCTCCTGTCCCACCAGCGCGCCCGCGACGGCCATTGCAGTGCCGTCGCCGCCCGCCGCGACGATCATCTCAGCACCGTCGTCGAGCGCCTTGCGGACGGTCGCCACAATGTCGCTTTCCGGCGACCAGCGATAAAGGGACGCACCGTCACCAAGCGCATCCATCGCGCGGCGGATCGCCTCTTCATCTTTCGCGTTGCCGCCCGAAGCGGGGTTCGCGATCAGCGCGACCGCCTGCCGCCGCAATGCGACGCTTGGCTCCGGCGGGGTGCCATTCGTCAATTTTTCATCGCCCTTTTCGTCATTCAACCCGGACTGGAGCGCGGATTTCGCGTCTCGATCCACGAGGCTGTCAGGCCCCGTATCATTCTCCGGTTTGACGGAATCCTTCGGCTCGGTCGTCATGATGTTACCTCTTCGTCGCGGCTGTAACGCCGCAGGGAGGTTGAAAGGTCCGTGAAAAGGTTGCGCCTCGGGACTTGGTTATTTACGACATAGAGTGTCGGAATTTGGCAAGTCTTGCGACCGTTATCGCGTGAGCGTGACTGTGCGAAGATTCCAACCTGGGGAAAAACCGGGACTTAACGCGACCGATATCACGGCGGCAGCCCGCGCGGATCGCTTCAATCAAAGCTGCCACAACAGGAGAACTGTATGAACAAGAAAGCGCTTGCTGCGTTACTGACGGCACTGCCGCTGGCGACCTTCTCGGCGCCCGCCTTCGCCGCCGATGGCGAATGTGGTTCCGTTACCGAAGCCGAAATGAACTGGGCTTCGGCCGGGGTCGCTGCTTGGGTCGACAAGATCATTCTCGAAAACGGCTACGGCTGTGACGTGACGCTGGTGACCGGCGACACGATGCCCACCTTCACCTCGATGAACGAGAAGGGCGAGCCCGACATCGCACCCGAGCTTTGGGTGAACGCGGTGAAAGTCGCGCTCGACAAGGCCGTCAGCGAAGATCGCCTCGTGATCGCTGCCGAAATCCTCAAGGATGGCGGTGAAGAAGGCTGGTGGATCCCGAAATACGTCGCCGACGAGCATCCCGAGATCAAGACGGTCGATGATGCGCTGGCGCATCCCGATCTGTTCCCCGATCCCGAAGAGCCGTCCATCGGTGGCGTCTACAACTGCCCGTCGGGATGGAACTGCCAGATCTCGACCGCGAACCGCTTCAAGGCTCACAAGGCCGAGGAGAAGGGCTTCAAGCTGGTCGACACCGGTTCGGCTGCGGGCCTCGACGGCTCGATCGCCAATGCCTACGAGTCCAAGAAGGGCTGGCTGGGTTACTACTGGGCCCCGACCGCGATCCTCGGCAAATACCCGATGGTCAAGCTCGACGCGGGCGTCGAGGGCGACAAGGAAGCCTGGGACAAGTGCAACTCGCAGGCCGATTGCGTCGATCCCAAGCCGAACGCCTACCCGACCTCGGACGTGTACACGGTCGTGACCAAGGAATTCGCCGCGAACAACGCGGTGGCGATGGACTACCTTGGCAAGCGTGAATGGTCGAACAAGACCGTGGGCGAATTCCTCGCATGGCAGGCCGACAACCAAGGCACCAACGAGGACACCGCTTACTACTTCCTCGAGAACTATCCGGACGTCTGGAAGGCTTGGCTTTCTGACGATGTGATCAAGAAGGTCGAGGACGCGCTCTGAGCGGGCGATCCGAGATTTTGGCGCGCGTGAGGGGAGCCTCGCGCGCGTTTTCTTTTAACCGGCGCAAATAATCGACCGGAGGACATAACAAGATGGCATCTTCATGCTGGGGCTTGCCGGAACTGCTCTGTGAGTTCCCTTCCCTTCCCAACTCCACCCTGCGTCACATGCGCATGGGCATCGACGACGGGTTTCGCGGCATCGTTCGCGCTTATTCCGATCAAATCGACGCGGCCACCCGGCCGCTTCAATGGTTTCTCAACACCCTCGAACACGCCTTCGTGGACACGCCGTGGTTCATCATCTTCGCGCTGATCCTCGTCGTGGTGTGGTTCGCCTCGCGCAATCCGAAGATCGTGCTCGGCTCGTCCATGGGGCTTGCCTTCATCGGCATCTTCGGCCTTTGGGAGGACACGATGACCACCCTCGCGATGGTCACGGTGGCGACGCTGATCGCGATCATCCTCGGCCTGCCGATCGGCATCCTGATGGCGCGCTCGGACCGGATGCAGAAAATCCTGACGCCGGTGCTCGATGTCATGCAGACCATGCCATCCTTCGTCTACCTGATCCCGGTCGTCGTGATCTTCGGCATCGGTAAGGTGCCCGGCGTGATCGCCGTGGTGATTTACGCGATTCCGCCGATGATCCGCCTGACCAATCTGGGCATCCGCCTCGTGGACAAGGAAGTCATCGAAGCCGCGGACGCCTTCGGCGCCAATCCCCGTCAGAAGCTTTGGGGCGTGCAGCTTCCGCTGTCGCTGCCGACGATCATGGCGGGCGTCAACCAGACCATCATGATGGCGCTGGCGATGGTCGTCGTGGCCTCGATGGTCGGCGTGGGTGGCCTCGGTAAAAACGTGCTGCAGGCGATTAACAACCAGTTCTTCACCATCGGCTTCCTGAACGGCTTCGCACTCGTTGCGATTGCGATCATCTTCGACCGCGCAAGCCAGGCGTTCGGCAAGCGGCTGCAGAAACATTCGGAGGCCGGCCATGACTGATGCGACGACCAACACCGATACCGGCAACCGCTCGGGCATCGAGATCCGCAATCTCTACAAGATCTTCGGGGCGCGCCCCAAGGATTACGTGGAGAAGGTGCAGGCCGGCATGGGCAAGGAAGAGCTCAACGACAAGCACAAGCATGTTCTGGGCCTGCAAGACATCAACCTTACCCTGCCGCCGGGCAAGATCTCGGTGATCATGGGTCTGTCGGGCTCGGGCAAATCGACGCTCATCCGCCACATCAACGGGCTGATCATGCCCACGGCCGGGGAGATCCTCTATAACGGCCGCGACGTGGTGAAGATGAACGAGGAGGAGCTGCGGGAATTCCGTCGCCATGAGACGGCGATGGTGTTCCAGAAGTTCGCGCTTCTGCCGCACCGGACCGTGCTGGAAAACACCTGCTATGGGCTGGATATCCAAGGGGTCGACCGCAAGGAGTCCGAGCCGATCGCGAAGAAATGGATCGCGCGCGTCGGTCTCGCGGGCTACGAGGATAACTATCCGAACCAGCTCTCGGGCGGGATGCAGCAGCGGGTGGGCCTTGCCCGCGCGCTGGCCAACGACGCGGACATCCTGCTGATGGACGAAGCGTTCTCGGCACTCGATCCGCTGATCCGGATGGATATGCAGAAGGTGCTTCTGGACCTGCAGGCCGAGCTGAAGAAGACGATCGTCTTCATCACCCACGACCTCGACGAGGCGCTGCGCCTTGGCGACAAGATCGCCATCCTGCGGGACGGCGCGCTCAATCAGGTCGGCACAGGGCAGGAAATCGTGCTGCGCCCGGCAAATGAATACATCGCCGAGTTCGTGCGCGAGGTGAATCGCGGCCGGGTCATCCGTGCCGAGACCATCGCGCTGCCGCTGCCCGAGGGCGAGTTGCCGAAGATGAAGGTGAAAGCCAGCTCGGTGCTCGAGAAGATCGCGCGCCGGATGGCCGATGCCGAGGTGCGTACGGCGACGGTTGTCGACGCGGCCAACAAGCCGATCGGCATGGTCGACATGACGACGATTCTGACCGCCATGGTGACGCCTGCAAGCGTCGAAGAAGGCGATGACGAGGTCGAGGAAGACAGCGCCGCCTGAAGACTACGGGGTCGCCGCGTCAGCGTGGCGGCCCTGCCCGGCCAGTGCCGTCATAGCCAGCTGGGTCCACGACGCGACAATCGCGTCATGTTGGCGCTGGTGTGGTTTCCGATCTGCGTGATCGACGCCGAAATCGCCCGATCCGCCGTTTGTCCCCGCAAAAGCGCGAATGCCGCAGCCTCAGCCGCTGCTGCGGCCGCCACAGGCTTTTCTTGCACCATTTGGAGCGATTCAAGCGGGGAGACATCCCAGAGCCCCATCATTCCAGCAACGCGCATCGAAATCACCGCTTGGGCCTCAAAGCCGATCCGCGCGGCCTCGAAGCCGATGCGCATAAAAGACAGGGGATCCATATAAACTCCTTAAACCAGACATCGCTGCAAAGCGACGTCAGGTCGTCAGGATCGCAGGTACAGGTTGAGATAATGCACTCTTCTTCACCGTCGAGCACAGAAAAATCAGATTTTCGCGAGGTGAGCATTCGTGAAGCCCTGTAATTGCTCTGACGCACAGACTTTCCGCCTTGCCTTCACGGCACTGTGACCCATCCTTTTAACGTCACTCGCGTATTGACATGACAAGGACGTGAACCAAATGGTTCAGAAATCGCGCGCAGCTCGGCCGGCGGGGTCGTATTTGCGTGCAAACAGGGATTTTGACGGGACAGCCAAATGATCAAACGCCTCCTCATCGCCCTCGTCGCGCTCATCCTCGTGGTGGGTGGCGTCGTCGGCTACAATCTTTTCCGCTCGAAGATGATCGCGCAGTTCTTCGCAAACATGACACAGCCCCCCGTGGCGGTTTCGGTCAGCGAAGTGAAGCCGATCACCTGGCAGCCGGGCCTCGAGGCGATCGGCACCGCCGCCGCCGTGCGCGGCACCGAACTGGCCGTCGAAATGGGCGGCACCGTGCAGGAGATCCATTTCAAGGCGAATGACAAGGTCGAGAAGGGCCAGGTCCTCATGCAGATCGACGACAGCTCCGAGCGCGCCGACCTGGCCTCGGCCAAGGCCGCTCAGGACCTCGCCGAGACCAATCTCAAGCGCGCGCGCCAGCTTGCCGACCGGGGCGTGTCCGCCACGTCCAATCTCGATCAGGCTGAGGCCAGCGCGCAGGAAGCGCGCGCAAGCGTCGCGAAGCTGCAGGCCGTGCTCGAGAAGAAGCGCCTGACCGCGCCCTTCGCAGGCATCATCGGCATCCCACAGGTGGAGGTCGGTCAGTATGTCGGCACCGGCACCACCTATGCGACGCTGCAGGATCGTGACCATATGCGCGTCGATTTCACCCTGTCCGAACAGCAGGCGCGGCACGCCGAAGCGGGCCAGACCGTCAAGGTGAAGACCGAGGACGGCTCGGTCGATCTGGAAGGCAAGATCACCGGCATCGAACCCAAGATAGACCCGAATTCGCGGCTCGTGACCCTGCGCGCCGAAGTCCCCAATGGCGAAGGGAAGCTGACGCCCGGCCAGTTCGTCCATGTCACGGTCGTGCTGCCCTCCGAGGACAACGTGATCGCGCTGCCGCAAACGGTGGTGAGCTCCAACCTCTACGGCGACTCGGTCTTCGTGGTGCGCAAGCAAACGCCCGAGGGCGCGGATCAGCCGCAACTGGTGGCCAAGCAGGTCTTCATCACGCTCGGCCGCCGCTCGGGCACGCTCGTCGAAGTGACGAAGGGGCTGAAGGCAGGCGACATGGTCGTCAACGCGGGTCAGAACAAGCTGAACTCCGGCGCGACGGTGAGCATCGACAACGCGATTTCGCCCGACCCCGACGCGCCTTCCACCGAAGAGGTGATGAAAGCCTTCGGCATGGAGGGCAACGCGCAGGCAAGCTCCGACGCGACGTCGGGCGCTTCCGCGGATAGCGCTTCGGACGCCGCCTCTGACGAGGCATCGGACACGACGTCGGACACGACCTCAGACGGCGCGAAGGCGCAGTAAGGCCAAGCCCATGAACATCTCCGAGATCTTCATCCGCCGCCCCGTCCTGTCGATGGTGCTGGGCGCGTTCATGCTCCTGCTGGGCGCGCAGGCGTATTTCAACCTGCCCGTCCGCCAATATCCGGAAGTCGAGGAAACGGTGGTCACGATCACCACCGCCTATCCCGGCGCCTCGCCCGAACTGATTCAGGGCTTCATCACCTCGCCGCTGGCCGCCGCCGTGGCGACCACTGAGAACGTCGATTACGTCACCACCCAGTCGCGGCCCTCGGCCTCGGTCATTTCGGTCCACATGAAGCTCGGGTCGAACTCCGACGCGGCGATGACCGAGGTGCTCTCGAAGGTGCAGCAGGTCAAAGGCCAGCTGCCCTCCGCGGCGAAGGACCCGGTGATCCAGAAGGGCACCGGCCAGACCTTCGCGCTGATGTATCTCGCGGCGCTCAATCCCAACATGACGCCCGAGCAGCTGACCGAATATCTGCGCCGGGTGATCCGTCCGCGCATGTCCACGATTCCGGGCGTGGCTCAGACCCAGATCATCGGCGCCTCCGATTACGCGATGCGGGTCTGGATCGATCCGGACAAGCTCGCCGCGCGCGGCGTCACGGCATCGGAAGTCGTGGGCGCGATTCAGGCGTCGAACTTCCTCTCGGCCCCGGGCAAGACGAAGAACGAATACGTCGCCCAGTCGATCACGCTGCAATCCACGCTGCAGACACCCGAAGCCTTCGGCAAGCTGCCGATCTCGGGCAAAGGCGACGACGTGGTGCGGCTGCGCGATGTCGCGAAGATCGAACTCGCCAAGGCCTCCGAGAACGAGATCGTCACTTTCGAGGGCAAGGAGGGCACGTTCCTCGGCGTCTACCCGACGCCCGCCGCCAACCCGCTCGACACGGCGGCGGCGGTGCGCAAGGCGCTGCCCGACATCAACGCCTCGCTCCCCGAAGGGATGAAAATCCAACTGGTCTACGACTCGACCGAGACGATCTCGGCCTCGATCCACGAGGTGTTCAAGACCATCGGTGAAGCGGTCGCAATCGTGACCGTGGTTATCCTGCTGTTCCTCGGCTCGCTGCGCTCGGTGGCGATGCCGATCGTGACCATTCCGCTCTCGCTGATCGGGGTGCTCGCGGTGCTCTTGGCGCTGGGTTACTCGATCAACCTTCTCACACTGCTGGCAATGGTGCTGGCGATCGGCCTCGTGGTCGATGACGCGATCGTGGTGGTGGAGAATATCCACCGACATATCGAAGAGGGGATGAAACCGATCCCGGCGGCCGTTCAGGGCATGAAGGAGATCACCGGGCCGGTCATCGCGATGACGATCACGCTGGCCGCGGTGCTCGCGCCTCTGGGCTTTACCGGCGGGCTGACGGGGCAGTTGTTCCGGGAATTCGCCTTCGCACTGGCGGGGTCGGTGATCCTGTCGGGGATCATCGCACTGACGATTACGCCGATGATGTCGGGCCGCCTGCTGAGACATGGCGAGTCCAAGGGCTTCCAGGCCTTCGTCGACCGCAATTTCGACCGGCTCTCGGGCTGGTACGGGCGGCGCGTCGATGGCTCGCTCGATCTGCGGGGGATCACCCTTCTCATCGTCGCCTCGCTCGTGGGCGTGACCGGGTTCATGCTGATGAACACCAATTCCGAGCTTGCCCCGGATGAG
This sequence comes from Thioclava sp. JE_KL1, assembly GCF_009296265.1. Classification (GTDB taxonomy): domain Bacteria; phylum Pseudomonadota; class Alphaproteobacteria; order Rhodobacterales; family Rhodobacteraceae; genus Thioclava. The sequence goes on along the minus strand of NZ_WBJS01000007.1, from coordinate 222,393 downwards.
GATAACGGTGCGCTCTTCGCGATCCTGAACGGGCCGCGCTACGCGACCAGCGAGTACACCCAGAAATATATAGACCAGGTCGGGCGCGAAACGGCCGATATTCCCGAAGTGCGCACCGATTTCTCGATCGCGGGCTTCGGCGGGGACAGCTCTCAGGGCATCTATATCTGGGCACTGAAAGACTGGGCGGACCGCAACCGTAGCCAGAAGGAAATCCAGCAGGAGATTCAGGGCGATCTCGGCAAATCGACCGGGTTGAAAGGCTTTGCCTTCGCGCCGCCGTCGCTGCCGGGCACTGGGGGCGGCCTGCCGATCTCGGTGGTGATCCAGTCGATCCACTCCGCGAAACGGGTCGCCGAGGTGGCCGAGGAGATCAAGAACAAGGCGCAGGCTTCGGGCAAGTTCATCGTCGTGCAGAACTCGCTCAACTTCGACAGCCCGCAGGTCAATGTCACGATCGACCGCGACCGGGCGGCGGCGCTGAACGTGCTGGTCTCTGATATCGGCTCGACCTTGGGCTTGCTGGTGGGCGAGGCGTCGGTGGCGCAGTTTGACCGCGACTCCAACAGCTACGACATCATCCCGCAGGTGCCGCAGGAGTTCCGCGCGAACCCCGAAGAGCTGGGCCGCTACTTCGTGCGCTCCTCCTCGGGGGCGATGATCCCTCTGTCGTCGCTCGTGAAGATCGACACCGGAGTGAACGCGTCTTCGATCGAACAGTTCGACCAGTTGAACGCGGCCACGATCACGGCGCTGCCGCTTCCCGGTGGGTCCACCGGCGAGGGCGTGCAGACCATCGTCGACATCGCCAAGCAGGTGATGCCCGAAGGCTTCTACGTGAACTATTCGGGCCAGTCGCGGATCGAGACGCAGCAGGGTAACACCATCCTGATCGCCTTCGCGGCGGCCGTGCTGGTGATCTACCTCGTGCTCGCCGCGCAGTTCGAGAGCTTCCGCGACCCCTTCATCATCATGATGACGGTGCCGCTGACGATCTTCGGGGCGGTGCTGCCGCTGAACCTTGGGTTGGGCACGCTCAACATCTATTCCGAGGTGGGGCTGATCACGCTGGTTGGTCTAATCACGAAGCACGGGATCCTGATGGTCGAATTCGCCAATCAGCAGCGCGAGCAATCGGGCCTCACCCGCCGGCAGGCCATCGTGAAGGCCGCGCAGACCCGTCTGCGTCCGATCCTGATGACCACCGCCGCAATGGCGCTGGCCGTCGTGCCGCTGATCCTCGCGCAAGGCGCGGGTGCAGAGGCGCGCAAGGCGATGGGCCTCGTGATCTTCTCGGGGATCCTGATCGGGACGATGTTCACGCTGTTCGTGGTGCCGATGTTCTACACGTTCATCGCGCCCTCGGATAAATCCTTCAAGGAAGAGGAAGCGAAGCGTCTGGCCGCAGGCTGACGCATGAAAACAAGGCTGGGGGCTTCGCGCCCCCAGACCCCCGCGGGATATTTGGGCCAAGGCGAAGTGTCAGAGCTTCGCCTTGGCCCAATTCATTTTGATCGTGAATTTCGGAGGAAAGAGGGGCAACGCACCTGCCCCGCTCAGAGATGCGCGAGGTAGCTCGTCACGGCGGGGCGCACGCTGGATTGGCCAGCGTTGCGCGCCTGTTGGATCACCTGCCGCAGCTCGCCCAGATCGGCGCGGCGGATCAGGTGTTTGACCGGGCCGATCGACGCGGGCCGCATCGAGAGCGTGCGGATACCGAGCGCCGCGAAGGTCAGCGACTCGATCGGGCGGCCCGCATCCTCGCCGCAGAAGCTGAGATGGGTGTCCGAAACGGCGCAGCGCGCGATGATCCGTTCGAGGAAGTTCAGGAACGACCCGTCGAGCGTATCGTAGCGGCGGCGCACCCGTTCATTCTCGCGGTCGGCGGCGAAGAAGAACTGCTTCAGGTCGTTGCCGCCGATCGAGATGAAATCGCAATCGCGGTAGAAGCTGTCGGGGGCGAAACCGAGGCTCGGGGTTTCCAGCATCGCCCCGATGCGCAGCTCCTCGGGCACGGTGCGGCCCAGCTGCGCCTCGCGGTCGCGCACCCGCAGCAGCGTGTCGCGCGCGGCGTAGAATTCCTCGGGCAGCGCGATGAAGGGGAACATGATTGAGGTCGGGCGACCGTCGGCGGCGCGCAGCAGCGCCTGCAGCTGCATCCGCAGGATCCCCGGCTTGTCGAGCCCCACCCGCAGCGCGCGCCAGCCCATCGCGGGGTTCGGCTCGTCCTGCGGCTTCATGTAGGGCACGACCTTGTCGGAGCCGATATCGAGCGTGCGGAAATTCACCCGCTTGCCGTCGGCGGCATCCATCACCCGCTTGTAGAGCTGCACCAGCTCGTTGCGGCGCGGCACCTTGGTGCGGGTCAGGAATTGCAGCTCGGTGCGGAACAGGCCCACACCATCAGCGCCGGAGCCCTTCAGCGAAGGCAGATCCGCCATCAGCCCCGCATTCATCATCAGCGAGACGGTCTGGCCCGATTTGTCTATCGCGGGCTGGTCGCGCAACGAGGCGTAGCGTTTCTGCGCCTCCGCCTGCATCGCGATCTTGTCGCGGAAGGCGTGCGCGACGCTTTCCTCGGGGCGCAGATGCACCACGCCCTGATCGCCGTCGACGAGGATCGGGTCGCCGTTCAGCGCCTCCGCCGTGATCCGGCCCGCATGGATCACCAGCGGGATCGAGAGCGCGCGGGTGACAATCGCGGCATGCGAGCCGACGGAGCCTTCCTCCAGCACCACACCCTTGAGCTTGCGGTCATAGTCGAGCAGTTCCGCCGGGCCGATATTGCGCGCCACCAGCACCGGGTTCTCCGGCATCTCGGCCCCGGTATCGCTGCCCTGCCCCGTCAGCTGCCGCAGCAAGCGGTTCGACAGGTCATCGAGATCGTTGAGCCGTTCGCGCAGGTAGGGATCGGGCGCCTTGCGCATCCGGTCGCGCGCCGCGTTCTGTTCTTTCTCGACTGCGGCTTCGGCAGAAAGACCTGCGGTGATGTCTTCAAGCATCCGCCGCTTCCAGCCCTTGGAGGCCGCGAGCATCTTGAAGGTCTCCAGCACCTGCCGCTGATCCTTGTCGATCAGGGTCGGGCTGGCCAGCATCTCGTCGATCTTGCCGCGCAGTTCGGTGATCGCCTCTTCGAGGCGCGCAGCCTCGGCCTCGGGGTCTTCGGCCACCGGGTTCGTCACGACGACGCGCGGCTCGTGCAGCCAGACGCGGCCCTCGGCGGCGCCCTCCTGACCCGTCGCACCGCGGAACATGACCGGGAAGCGATGCGTCGCGCCGATCTCGGAATTCTCGCCTCCTGTGAAGGCGCCCAGCTCGGTCATCTCCGCCAGCACCATCGCGACGACCTCGAGCCCGTAAAGCTCGTCATCCGAGAAGCTGCGCTCGTCCTTCGACTGCACGACCAGAACGCCCAGCTTCTCGCCCACCCGCTGGATCGGCACGCCGACGAAGCTGGAATAGATCTCTTCGCCCGTCTCCGGCATGTAGCGGAAGCCCGGCTCGGAGGGCGCATCGGCAGAGTTGATCGGACGGCCCGACCGCGCCACGCGGCCCACGAGACCCTCGCCCAGCCGCATCCGCGTGTGGTGGACAGCCTCTGCCTTCAGGCCTTCGGTTGCGCAAAGCTCGAGCGTTTCGGGATCGCGGAACAGGTAGATCGAGCACACTTCGGTGCCCATCGAATCCGCAATGATCTGCGTGATGTGATTGAGCCGGTCCTGCCCGTCGCCCTCCGTGGCCAGCGTATCGCGCAGGCGTCGCAACAGCGTGCGACTATCACTTTCGCTCAGTTCCACCATCCGCGCAGGTTGCCCCTGTTGCTGCGGCCCTTCGGGTTACTCAGGCCTTGTCGAGTTCGAAGGCATCATGCAGGGCCTGAACCGCCAGTTCCAGATATTTGCGGTCGACCAGCACCGAAATCTTGATTTCCGACGTAGCGATAACCTTGATGTTGACGTTTTCAGCGGCCAGCGCCTTGAACATCTTCGCCGCGACCCCCGCGTGGGAGCGCATACCGATGCCCACGACGGAAATCTTTGCCACGTCTTCGTCGGCGACCAGTTCGTCGAATTTGATCAGCCCGGCGTCGCGGGCGTCTTCCATCGCCTTGCGGGCGCGGGCGACCTGATTGACCGGGCAGGAGAAGGTCATGTCGGTGACCTTGACCTCGTGTTCGGCCTGACGCTCGGAGATGTTCTGGACGATCATGTCGACATTCACCCCCGCATCCGCGAGCGGCCCGAAGATCGCGCTGGCGATACCGGGGCGGTCTTCGACCGTCACGAGGGTCATTTTCGCTTCGTCGCGGGAAAAGGCGACGCCGGAGACAACTTTCGATTCCATGATTTTATCCTCGTCGCAGACCAGAGTGCCCGAATTCTCCGTGGTTTCCTCGAAGGAGCTTAACACGCGCAGCGGCACCTTGTAGCGCATCGCGAGCTCGACCGAGCGGGTTTGCAGAACCTTCGCCCCGAGGCTCGCGAGTTCCAGCATCTCCTCGAAGGCGATGCGGTCGAGCTTGCGCGCCTTGGAGGAGACGCGCGGGTCGGTGGTGTAGATGCCGTCGACATCGGTGTAGATGTCGCAACGCTCCGCGCCGAAGGCGGCGGCGAAAGCCACGGCGGTCGTGTCCGAGCCGCCCCGGCCGAGCGTGGTGATCCGGTTTTCCGGCGAAAGCCCCTGGAAGCCCGCGATCACCGCAACCTTGAAGCCTTCGGAGAATTTCTGGTCGAGATTTTCGCGCGGGATCGACACGAAGCGCGCTGCGCCATGCGCCGAGGTCGTGTTGATCGGCACCTGCCAGCCCTGCCAGCTGCGCGCGGAGACACCCATCTCCTGCAGGCGCAGCGACATCAGACCGGCCGTGATATTCTCGCCCGAGGCGACCACGGCGTCATATTCGCGCGCGTCATAGAGCGGCGAGGTCGTCTCGACCCAGTTGACGAGTTCATTGGTCTTGCCCGACATCGCCGAGACAATCACGATGACATCGTAACCGCGTTCGACTTCGCGCTTCACCTTTTCGGCGGCGTTGGCGATCCGGTCGAGATCGGCGACGGAAGTGCCGCCGAATTTCATCACCAGAATGGGCATGGAAATCCCCCTTGGGCAGAGTCGGGCCTCTGCTAGCTCAAGCCGTTGGGCCGCGCAAGAGATTTGGCGTTTCGAGGGTCTCAGATCGGCGCTGGGGCGCTGCCCCTCTTCGCTATTGCGAATTCACCCCGGGATATTTGGAAAGAGCGAAAATGGTCAGTTCGTCTTGCGAGTCGACAGGAAGGGCAGCGGCAGGACCGGCAGCCCGTCCTCGAGCATCTTGCGTGCCTCTTCGGGCTTCGCCTCGCCGTGGATCGCACGTTTCTTGGCGGTGCCTTCGTGCATGGCGCGCGCTTCGGTGGCGAAGTTCATGCCGACGTAATCGGAATTCTTCTCGATCTCGCGACGCATCGCGGCGAGGGCCTGTTCGGCCTCGGATTGCGGCTGCGAAAGGGGGCGTTCGGCGGCGGGCTCGCCCGTCTTGCGCGTCTGTGCGACAGGCGGCGCCATCAGCGATTTCTCGACCTTTTTCGAACCGCAGATCGCACATTCCAGCTGGCCTGCGGATTTGAGCGCCTCGAACCCGGAGGCCGAGGGGAACCAACTGTCGAAGCGGTGCTCATTCTCGCATTGCAGCGTATAACGGATCATGTCTGCATCTCCCGGATGCATATGGAAATAAGCGTTTCGCGCCGCGATGCAAGCGCGTCGCAGTGGCTCAGAGCCGTGCGAGGAGCGCCTTTGCAAGGCTTTCGACATCGGCTGGCGGGCCAAGAGCTTCCAGTGCGGCGCGCGCCATTTCGGCCTGCGCGTCGGCGTCAATCGTGGTGAAAGCGGTCGCAAGATCGGCTTCGGTTTCGCAAAGCCGCGCCCCGCCTGCCGCATCGAGCGCGGCAAAGGCCTCGGCGAAATTCGCGACATCGGGACCGTGCAGCAAAGCGCAGCCGAAGCCTGCGGGCTCATAGGGGGTATGGCCGCCCTTTTCGACGAGTGAGCCGCCCACGAAACACAGGCCTGCGCTGGCATACCAGCGACCCATCTCGCCCAGCGTATCGGCCAGATAGACCTCCGCCGTCGGAAGCTCGTCCTTCGAGCGGGAGGTATGGCGCAGCCCGGCCTTGGCGATCAGCGCCGCGATTTCAGGCGCACGGCGCGGATGGCGCGGGGCGAGGATCAGGCGCAGGCCGGCGCGGCGCGCGCGCGCCTTCGCGAAGGCGGCAAGGATCGGCGCGTCTTCCCCCTCATGGGTCGAGGCGGCCAACACCGTATCGCTGCGCGGCCAGTCGAGCGGCGTGCCGGGCGCGACGGTGATCGCCGTCTTGAGATTGGCGGGCGGCAAAAGTCGGTCGCGCGGCAGACCAAGGTCGAGGAACCGCGCCTCGGATCCCGCATCCTGCGCCGAGAGTGCGGTGATCTGGGCGATCATCGGCTGCGCCATCCCGATTTTCGCCCAGCGCGCCGCAGAGCGGGCCGACATCCGCGCCCCGATCACGAAGATCGATCGCTTCGCATCGGCCATCAGCGCCATGCGGTTCGGCCAAAGCTCATTCTCGATCACGACCAGCGCGCGGGGATCGTGTCGCGACAGAAACCGCCGCAGCACGGCGCGATGATCGAGCGGGGCCATGCGGATCGCGATGCGCGGATCGGCCCAGCCCTGTCCCAGCTCGCGCGCCGTCACCGTGTTCACCGTCACCAACAGCTGCGACGCGGGATCTGCCGCGAGCAGCGCATCGATCAAAGGCTTGGCGGAGGTCAGCTCTCCGTTCGAAGCCGCATGCAGCCACAGACGGCGCGGCGCGGCCTCCCCGCCGCCCAATCGCTCCACCAAAGCGGCCCGGCTTTCCCGCCCGCGCAGCACACGCCAGAGCAGCGCCGCCAGAACAGGCAGGCTCGCGATACTGACGAGAAGGCGGTAAAGGACCATGAAAGGCTCCGGCGAGATTTGCGCCATAGAACGGATCACCCCCCTCACAGGCAAGCCCCTCCTTGCGTTTTCGCAAAGCGACTTTGCGCGAATGAACGGTCCATGGCCTTGTTTCCCGGGCGGCAGCTTGCGAAAGTCTTGCCCGGAGGCGCAGTTCGGGAGGGGCTTATGGAGCAATACGATTATATCGTGGTCGGCGGCGGCAGCGCAGGCTGCGTTCTGGCGAACCGCCTGTCGGAGGATCCGAAGAACAAGGTGCTGCTGCTCGAAGCAGGCGGGCGCGACAATTACCACTGGGTGCATATCCCGGTGGGCTATCTGTACTGCATCGGCAATCCGCGCACCGATTGGGGCTATAAGTCGAAAGCCGATGCCGGGCTGAACGGGCGCGAGTTGCTCTATCCCCGCGGGCGTATCCTTGGCGGCTGCTCCTCGATCAACGGCATGATCTACATGCGCGGTCAGGCGCGCGATTACGATATGTGGGCGCAGTCGGGCAATCCCGGCTGGAGCTGGGACGACGTGCTGCCGCTGTTCAAGAAGCAGGAAGATTTCTATCGCGGCGAGAGCGACCTGCACGGCGCGGGCGGCGAATTGCGGGTGGAGGAAGCCCGCGTGCGCTGGGAGATTCTCGACACCTTCCTCGAGGCTGCCGAAGAGGCCGGCTTCCCGCGCACCGACGATTTCAACACCGGCACCAACGAGGGCGGCGGTTATTTCCACGTCACGCAGAAAGCCGGCTGGCGCTGGAGCGCGGTGAAAGCCTTCCTGAGACCCGCGATGAAACGCCCCAACCTGCGGATCGAGACCAATGCGCAGGTCGAGAAGCTCCTGATCGAGGAGGGCCGCGTCGTCGGCATCCGCTACAATCAGAACGGCCAGAGCCATGACGTGAAGGCGGGCGAAACCGTCCTCTCCGCCGGTTCGGTCGGCTCGGTGCAGATCCTCGAGCTGTCGGGGATCGGGCGCGGTGACGTGCTGTCCGAGCATGGGATCACCCCGGTGGCCGAGGTCGATGGCGTGGGCGAGAACCTGCAGGACCACCTGCAACTGCGCCTCATCTACAAGGTCTCGGGCGTCAAAAGCCTCAACACCATGTCCTCAACCCTCTGGGGCAAGGCGAAGATCGGCATGGAATATGCGCTGTTCCGCTCGGGTCCGATGTCGATGTCGCCCTCGCAAGCTGGCATCTTCACGCGCAGCTTCCCCGAGAAGGAAACGCCCGATCTGGAATATCACGTCCAGCCTGTGAGCCTCGACAAGTTCGGCGATGCGGTCCACCCGTTCCCCGGCATGACGGCGAGCGTGTGCAACCTGCGCCCCGAAAGCCGCGGCCATGTGCATATCACCTCACCCGATTTCCGCGCCCATCCCGAGATTGCGCCGAATTACCTCTCGACCGAGGGCGACCGCCGCGTCGCCGCCGAAGCGATCCGGCAGGTCCGCCGCGTCGCCTCGCAACCCGCTTTCGCGAAATACAAACCCGAGGAATACAAACCCGGCCCGGACTATCAGACCGAGGCGGATCTCGTGAAAGCGGCGGGCGATATCGGCACCACGATCTTCCACCCCGTCGGCACCTGCCGGATGGGCTCCGATGACGGCGCGGTGGTGGACTCGCGGCTGCGGTTGAAAGCGCTGAAAGGACTGCGCATCGCGGATGCCTCGGTGATGCCGACGATCACCTCGGGCAACACCAACGCGCCGACGATGATGATCGCCGAGAAGGCGGCGCAGATGATCCTCGAAGACGCGAAGGGCTGAGGGTTCGGAGGGGGCGCTGCCACGCTCCTTCGGAGCCCCCCGGGATATTTTCGCCAAGAGGAAGAACGGCTTTCCTTCCTCTTGGTCTAAATATGCCCGCCGGAGGCATCCGACATTGGCCAGAGGCGCGACGCTTCGATCACTTGGCGATGCGGGCCACCAACTCCTCGCGCAGAACGCCCTCATCGGTGCCGGTGTCGCGCGCAAGGCGCTTGAGGCCGAAATGGACGCGAGCGATTTCCTGATAATAGCTGGTGAAGGCGTAGTTGACGGCCGCGCCTGCGACTGCGCCAAGAACCGGGGCCGCCTGAGCCGCAAGCTTCTGGCCCAGCACGATCGACAGGCGCGGCGCGACCTTGGCGATCAGCGATTTCAGGCTCGGCCCGGTGATGGTGGCGCGCGCGGCAAGGAAGCTCAGATCCATCCCATCATCGTCCTCGAGCGGCCCGGCAGAGGCGAAGACCCGCAGGCATTCCAGCCGCACTTCCTCGGACGCCGGGTCGAAGCCGTGCTCGGCGGCGATGCCTTGGATCGCGCGCAGCAGCATGGTGACCGTGAAAGGCAATTCCGCGAGCGAACTGCCCAGGCCCCCGACACCGCCCGCAGCCCCCATCGCGGTGGTCAGCGTGCGGTTCATCCAGTCGGGCCGGTCCGAGACGATCCCGCGCGAGCGCTCAGCCGCGGTCATCGCGCCTGACAACGCGCGTTCCGTCGCCCCGTCGAGCCCATTGCGGACCGGGGTGGGCAATTTGCCCAAGAGCCCCTCGGCAGAGCCTCCGATATAGCCGATCACCTGCATCACCACGCCGCCCGCCGCGCGGTGACGTTTCGCGAGCGAGTCGAGCTGACCCAGAATCGCCGGGTCGCTCACGGGGGGAAGAATATCTGCCATCATCGCCTCCTTGCCTTTCCCTGATATGGGGCGGCGGAGGCACTTCGACAATCAGTCGTCTTTCTCTACCTGACCGCGCACGCCCTCCCAGGCACCGGGCACCAGTTCGAGCCCCAGAACGCGGTCGGGGTTGGTGGGCGGCGGCATCTCGACATCGTCGAGCTTTGCAAATCCAAAGCGCTGGTAATAGGGCGCGTCGCCCACCAGCAGCACCCGCTCCCAGCCCAGATCGGCGGCGCGCGAGAGGCTTTCATGCATCAGGATTCCGCCCAGACCTTCGCCCTGCCGCGTCGGGTGGACCGCGATCGGCCCCAGCAGCAGCACGCGCTTGCCGCCCACCCTGACCGGCCAGAAGCGGATCACGGCCGCGAGGATGCCGTCCTGGCGCAGCGTGAGGCAAAGCGGGCGCACCGGATCGACCCCGTCACGCAGCCGGTAGGAGGACAGCGCCGTGCGACCCGGCGCGAAGCAGAGGTCATAGAGCGCCTCGACTTCCCACCAGTCTTCCGCCGTCTCTTGTTCGAGCTGATACATACGCCCGCCGCCCCTTTCAGGCTGCCCCTTTCCTGCGCGGTAGCATGCGCTAAGTTCGGGATCAAACAGGAGAAAGCATGTTCTATCGCACCTCGGATGGCCACCCTCTCGCCCATAACCCGTTCAATTCCATCGTCGCCCCGCGTCCGATCGGCTGGATTTCGACGCGCAGCGAGATGGGCGACAACCTCGCGCCCTACTCCTTCTTCAACGCGGTCGCCTATACGCCACCGCAGGTGATGTTCTCCTCGACCGGGGTGAAGCCCGACCGCGACGGCACGAAGGACAGCGTCTCGCAGCTGCGCGAAGCGGGTGTGTTCTGCGCCAATCTCGTGACCTATGCGCTGAAGGATCAGATGAACGCCTCCTGCGCCAATTTCCCGGCCGGCACAGATGAGTTCGCCAAATGCGGGATCGAGAAGGCGGAATGCGAGACGATAGATTGCCCGCGTGTGGCGGCGGCGCCGGCCTCGCTCGAATGTCGAGTCGTTCAGGTGATCAAGCTTCTGGGCGAGGGGAATTACCTCGTGCATGGTGAGGTGACGGGCATCCATATTGCGGACGATTGCCTGAAGGACGGGCTCTATTCACCGCCCGACCGTCTGGTGCGGCTCGGCAATCGCGGCGATTACGCGGCCGTGTCGGAAACCTTCGAGATGCTGCGGCCTAAGCTCTGATCCGTGCGCGCGCCCGGCTGCGTCGGCCTTCGACAAGCGTGTAGAGGCCGCTCGCCACGATCAGCGCCGCGCCCACGATCATCGCCGCATCGGGCCGCTCGCCGAACACCACCGCGCCGAGGATCAGCGCGAAGATCAGGCGGGTGTAGCGGAAGGGCGTGATGACCGAGACCTCGCCCATCCGCATCGCCTTGGTCAGCGACCAATAGGCGAGGCTGCCGAAGGCCACCGCACCGGCCACGTCACGCAGCGCAAAGAGATCAGGCGTCGTCACACCGCCGAAGATCAGCAGGATCAGCACGCCGGTCGGGATCAGCATCATGAAGCCGTAGAAGCTGAGCTGGAAATTCGACAGGACCGGCGGGCAGGCGCGCGTCGCCAGATCGCGGCCCGCGAACCCCAGCATCCCCAGCACGGTCCAAAGGGCAGCCGGGACGAAGCCGTCGAGGCCGGGGCGCAGCACGATCAGCACGCCGATGAACCCGATCCCCACCGCGACCCAGCGGCGGATGCCGACGCGTTCGGAAAACACCACCGCGGCGCCCGCAACCACCACGAGCGGCGTCGCCTGCAGGATCGCAGAGGCATTGGACAGCGGCGTCAGCGCGATCCCCAGCGTGTAGCCGAGACGCCCCACCACTTCGAGCGCGAGCTTGATCAGGAGCGGTTTCGAGGCAAGCGCCGGATGCAGCAGACGCTGCCCGCGCGCGGTGATGAGCCCTGCGAAGACTGCCATCCCGCCGAGGCCGAACAGCATCAGCACCACGCCCACCGCGAGATGGGTCGAGGCGGATTTGACGAACATGTCTTCCATCGCGAAGGCCGCCATCGCGACGACCATCAGCACCGAGCCGCGGATATTTTCCATAGATCCTCCCGTGGGGACTCCCATATCCCCCTGCGCCGATAGACCGCGCGGCAAGTGGCTGCAATCCCTCTTTCCTCCCGGGGCCGTGGCGCTTAGGCTCGCCGCGACGCGGAAAAGACAGGCGAAGGATGCGCAGAATGGACAGAATGATCGGGGTGATCGGCGGCTCGGGCGTCTATCAGATCAACGGGCTCGAAGGGGCCGAATGGATCACCGTCGAGACGCCGTTCGGTGCGCCCTCCGATCAGGTGCTGACCGGCACGCTGGACGGTGTGAAGATGGCCTTCCTGCCCCGCCACGGGCGCGGCCATGTCGAGACGCCGACCACCGTCCCCTACCGCGCCAATATCGCCGCGATGAAACAGCTGGGCGTCACCGATCTGATCGCCGTCTCCGCCGTGGGCTCCCTGAAAGAGGCCTATGCGCCGGGCGATTTCCTGATCGTGGACCAGTATATCGACCGCACCTTCGCGCGTGAGAAAACCTTCTTCGGCCCCGGCATGGTGGGCCACGTCTCGGTCGCACATCCTGTTTGCTCCGACCTCTCGGCCGCCTGCGCCGAGGCCGCGCGCAAGACCGGCGTGAGCGTCCATACGGGCGGCACCTATGTCGCGATGGAGGGGCCGCAATTCTCGACCAAGGCCGAGAGCGAGCTTTACCGCCAGTGGGCCGCCGACGTGATCGGCATGACCGGCATGCCCGAGGCCAAGCTCGCCCGTGAGGCGGAGCTGCACTATGCCTGCGTCGCGATGATCACCGATTACGACTGCTGGCACCCCGATCATGATGCGGTGGATGTGGCGCAGGTCGTTGCCGTCGCGATGAAGAACGCCGACAAGGCGCGCGATCTGATCGCGGCTCTGCCCGCTCTGCTGAAAGGCGCTGCGGGCGATTGCGCCACCGGCTGCACCCACGCCCTCGACAGCGCGATCATGACCGCCCCCGACAAGCGCGACCCCGAGATGGCGCGCAAACTGAAGACCATCGCGGGCCGCGTGCTCGACCTCTGAGGATCCCATGAACAACGTCAAAGACTATATCCGCACCATCGCCGATTTCCCCCATGAGGGGATCATGTTCCGCGATGTGACGACGCTCTTCGCCGATCCGCGCGGCTTCCGCATGGCGATCGACCAGTTGCTGCACCCGTGGGCGGGCCAGCAGATCGACAAGGTCGTGGGGCTGGAGGCGCGCGGCTTCATCATCGGCGGCGCGATCGCGCATCAGCTCTCGAAAGGCTTCGTGCCGATCCGCAAGAAGGGCAAGCTGCCCGGTCAGACAATTTCGCAGGCCTACCAGCTGGAATATGGCGAGGCGGTGATGGAGATGCATGAGGATGCGATCAAGCCCGGCGAGAAGGTTCTGGTCGTCGACGATCTTCTAGCCACCGGCGGCACCGCGCAGGCGGGCATCCAACTGATCGAGCGCGTCGGCGGCGAGATCGTGGGCCTGTCCTTCATCGTCGATCTGCCGGAACTGGGCGGGCGCAAACTGCTCGAAGATCGCGGCATGAATGTCAGCGTTCTGTGCGAATTCGAGGGGGCGTGAGCCCCCGCCCGACACCCGCCATTCTTGCCGTCGTGATCCGCGACGGGCAGGCGCTGCTGGTCCAGCGGGCGAACCCGCCAGATGCCGGGCTCTGGGGCTTTCCCGGCGGCAAGGTCGAGTTCGGCGAGACGCTTCTTGCGGCGGCAGAGCGCGAGTTGCTGGAGGAAACCGGCGTGCAGGCGCGGGCCACCCATGCCTTCAACGCGCTCGACGTCCTCGCGGATGATGGAAAGGGCACGCTGGAGCATCACTTCGTGCTGGTCGCTGTCGAATGCCGGTGGCAGGCCGGAGAGCCGGTCGCGGACGACGACGCGCTGGATGCACGCTGGGTCGCTATCGACCGGATGGAGCGGGACCTTCCCCTCAGCCGTGACGTGGCACGGATTGCCCGGCAGGCCGCCGCGCTGGGACCGCGTTAACGTCTTTCTTACGCGAATCGACTTACCCTGAGCCGGCCTGATGGTTCGGCTGCTTGCAATGACACGTGAACCAGAACGCCGCGCTCCGCCTGCTCTCCTGGCGGGGCGCGTTTCTCTTGGCCCTCAGCGCTCCGCCAACACCGCGCCGGGGTTCAGGATGCCTTTGGGATCAAGCGCCGCCTTGATCGCGCGCATCGCAGCGAGCTTGCCCGGATCGCCGTAACGCTCCAGATCGCCCACCTTGAGCCGCCCGATCCCGTGCTCGGCCGAGATCGAGCCGCCGAAACGGTCGACCAGATCGTAGACCGTTTCGGGGATCGCGCGGCGCAGGTTCTCGTATTCCTTGCGGTCGCGCCCCTCGGCGGGGAACGCATTGAAATGCAGGTTGCCGTCGCCGACATGGCCGAAGCAGTTGATGCGGATATTGCCGAGGTCGAGAAGCGCGCCGCGCGCCTCTTCGATGAACGCGGCGAGCTTCGGCAGCGGCAGCGAGATGTCATGGCTCGAGATCGACCCGATCCGCTTGTTCGCTTCCGGCAGGCTCTCGCGCAGGGCCCACATCTGGGCGCGCTGGCTCTCGGAACTTGCAATCACCCCGTCGCTGACCAGTCCCTCGGCCGCCTCGAACAGCTCTGCCAGCGCCTCCTCCGGCGCCAGCCCTTCGGGCAGACCGATCTCGATCAGCACCGACCAGTCGGGGCGGGTCTCAAAAGGCTGATGCACCTCCGGTCCGACCTCGTCGAGAAAGCGCAGCCCCTGCCCCGAGATCATCTCGAAGGCCGACACGCACCCGGGCATCCGGGCCTCGGCCAGTTCCAGAAGTTCCAGCGCGGCGGCGGGGCTTTCGACCACCATCATCGCCGTGCCGACCTCCGCCGGGCGCGCGAAGAGCCGCAGGGTCGCCGCCGTGATGATACCGAGCGTGCCCTCGGAGCCGATCAGCAGATCCTTCAGATCGTAGCCGGTATTGTCCTTGCGCAGATGCTTGAGCCCCGAGATCACCTTGCCATCGGCCAGCACCGCTTCGACGCCCAGACACAGCTCGCGCGCATTGCCATAACGCAGCACGTTCACCCCGCCCGCATTGGTCGCCAGCACACCGCCGATCCGGGCAGAGCCCTGGCTTGCGATCGTCAGCGGGAACAGCCGCTCCGCGCCTTCCGCCGCCTGCTGGGCCTCGAGCAGCGTCGCGCCCGCTTCGATCTCCAGCACATGGCCGGTGACCGCGCGCACGGCATTCATTTTCTCGAGGCTCAGGATGACCGGCGCGGGACCGTCTTCGGTAATCTGGCCGCCGACCAGACCGGTGCCCCCGCCATAGGGCAGCACGGCCACACCCGCCGCATGGCAGTGCTTCAGAACCGCGGCGACTTCTTCGGTCGACGTCGGCTTCACCAGAACTCCGCCAAGACCGTGATACCGCCCGCGCGGCTCTTCCAGATAGGACGCGCCCGGCGCCCCGAGGCTCAGGCCCGGCACCGCGTCCCGCAGCGTCTCGACGAAACTCTCATCAGCGGCGGTGCGCATCTCTGCCTCCTTCGGCTTGGCTGAAATATCCCGGGGGGCTGGCTACGCCAGCGGGGGCAGCGCCCCCTCGACCGTTCGCCCCGCACCATGTCGCGCGAGCGCAAGCGTCCCTATCGGACATCCGTCCGTCCCCGGCGATCCGAGCGCAGGTTGGAATAGAGCACGTGATTGCGCCAGCGCCCGTTGATCTGCAGGTAGCTTTGCGCGACGCCCTCGTATTTGAAACCGGATTTCTCCAGCACCCCGCGCGAGGCCGCGTTCTCCGGCAGGCAGGCTGCCTCGATGCGGCTCAGGTCGAGCTTGGTGAAGGCGTAATGAACCACGGCCTCAATCGCCTCGCGCATATAGCCATGACGCGCGTGGCGTTGGCCGATCCAATAGCCCAGTGTGCCCGCCTGCGCGGGCCCACGCCGGATATTGTCGAGCGTGATCGCCCCCAGAAAAATGTCGTCGCGGCGCGAGAACAGGAAGACGGGAACGGCGGTGCCATTCGCAATCGCGCGCGCCGCCCAATAGACCCGGTTCGAGAACGCCTTGCGGCTGAGGTGGTCGGAGGACCAACTCGGCTCCCACGGCACCAGGAAGTCGCGGCTGTCCTCGCGCAGGCTGGCCCAAGGACGATAATCCCCATGCTGCGGCGGACGCAGGATCATTCGATCCGTATCGATCCGCAGCTGACGACGACGCGCGAACATCAGGCGGCGAGCCTTTCGCGCAGCTCCCCAAGCTCGGGCGCATCTTTGACCGGGCCGTAAAGCGCCATGGCCGTGCGCCCGCCGACGGCGAGCCGTTCGCCGAAATCGCGCACCGCATCACGGGTGACGCTGTCGATGCGGGCAGAGGCCTCGTCGATCCCGGGCACGCGGCCCCAGATATAGAGGCTGCGCGCCATACGTTCCGCGCGCGCCGAGGCGCTTTCAAGCCCCATCAGCAGCCCGGCCTTGATCTGGGCGCGGGCGCGGGCGATCTCGACCTCGGTCATGTCTTCGGCGGCGCGTTTCAGCTCGTCGATGGTCAGTTCGGCCAGACCGCGGACCTCGTCGCCGGAGGTGCCCGCATAGACGGTGAACATGCCGGTATCCTCATAGGCGCCTGCCTGCGAGAAGATCGTGTAGCACAGACCCCGTTCTTCGCGGATCTTCTGGAACAAGCGCGAGGACATCCCCCCGCCCATCGCCACAGAATAGACCTGCGCGGTGTAGAGATCGGCGTCACGATAGCTGGGCGACTCGATGCCAAGCGCGAAATGCGCCTGTTCGAGTTGTTTGATCTCGCGCCGCTCGTTACCGATCCACTTCGCCGGATAGGGCGCGGGGTTCAGCGCGGGGCGCAGGTCGCCGAAGATATCCTCGGCACGCTTCACGATCTCCGCGTGATCGACCGCACCCGCCGCCGAAAGGATCATCTGATCGGGGCCGTAATGTTCGGTCACGAAAGCCGAGAGATCGTCGCGCGCGAAGCTGCGGACCTTCTCCGCCGGGCCGAGGATCGTGCGGCCCATCGGCTGATCGGGGTACGCGGCCTCTTGCAGCCAGTCGAAAATCACATCGTCGGGCGTGTCGAGCGACTGGCCGATCTCTTGCAGGATCACGCCGCGCTCCACCTCGATCTCGCGCTGATCGAAGACCGGGTTCAGCAGAATGTCCGAAATCACGTCGAGCGCGAGCGGCACGTCTTCGGCCAGCACGCGGGCGTAATAGGCGGTCATCTCGCGCGAGGTATAGGCGTTGATATAGCCGCCTACATCCTCGATGGCTTCCGCGATCTGCAGCGCCGAGCGCGTCTTGGTGCCCTTGAACGCCATGTGCTCGAGGAAATGCGCGATGCCGTTCTGCTCGGGGCGCTCGTGGCGGCCACCGGCCGTGATCCAGACGCCAATCGCGGCAGAGGCGAGGCCCGGCATCGACTCGGTGATGATGCGCAGACCGTTCTTCAGGGTGGTCATTTCGATCATGTGCGGCGGCGCTCCCGGATCAGGGCTTCAAGGTCTGCAAGGTCATTCGGCACGCGGGTCACGCGCTCCTCGCGGGTGAACAGGTCGGCCATGCGCGGCGGCAGGTCGGGACGGATGCCCGTCGCCTCTTCCACCGCATCGGGGAACTTGGCGGGATGCGCAGTGGCGAGTGTGATCATCGGCGTGGCCGGGTCACGCGCGACCGACGTTTTGCCCACGTTCACGCCGACTGCGGAATGCGGACAGAGCAGTTCACCGGTTTCCTTCAGCGTGTCGCCGATCTCTTCCATCGTGCGCGCCTCGCCGACCGAACCGCTGTCGTAGATGTCACGCAGCGCACCGATGGCGTTTTCGGAGACGGTGAAGGAGCCTTCGGTTTTCAGCTCGTCCATCAGCTTCTCGATCGCGGCCCCGTCCTTGCCGTAGGCCCAGAACAGCGCGCGCTCGAAGTTCGAACTCACCTCGATATCCATCGACGGCGAGATCGAGGGCGTGACGCCCTGCTTGGTGTAATCGCCCTTCTCGAGGCAGCGGTGCAGGATGTCGTTCTGGTTGGTCGCGATCACCAGACGCTCGACCGGCAGGCCCATTTCCTTCGCAAGGAAGCCCGCAAAGATATCGCCGAAATTGCCGGTGGGCACGGTGAAGGAGACCTTGCGCTGCGGCGCACCGAGCGCCACGGCCGAGGAGAAGAAATACACGATCTGCGCCAGCACGCGGGCGAAGTTGATCGAGTTCACGCCCGCCAGACCGACCTCGTCACGGAAATCAAAGTCGTTGAACATGTCCTTCAGCTTGCCTTGGCAATCGTCGAAATCGCCGTCGAGCGCGAGCGCGTGGACATTGCTCTCGATGGGCGTCGTCATCTGGCGGCGCTGCACTTCGGACACCCGGCCATGCGGGAAGAGGATGAACACATCGACATTGTCGAGCCCGCGGAAGGCCTCGATCGCCGCCGAGCCGGTATCGCCCGAGGTGGCGCCGACGATGGTGATCTTCTGGTTGCGTTTCTGCAGTTCGATCTGGAACAGTTGACCGATCACCTGCATCGCGAAATCCTTGAACGCGAGCGTGGGACCGTGGAACAGCTCCAGCAGGAAGTGGTTCGGTGCCAGCTGCACCATCGGCGCGCGGGCGACATGGCCAAAGCCGGAATAGGCGCGCGTGATGGCGCCGCGCAGTTCCTCGTCCGAGAAAGTCTCGGAGACGAAGGGCTTCATCACACGGAACGCGACTTCCTCGTAGGGCTGCCCTGCGAGCGCGGCGATCTCATCGGCGGAGAACTGCGGCACGGTCTCGGGCACGTAAAGCCCGCCGTCACGGGCAAGCCCCGTCAGCATCGCATCGCCGAAATTCAGAACCGGGGCTTTGCCCCGCGTGGAAACATAACGCATCGTCAATCCTCAGGCCTGTTGCCGCCTGATACGCCAGAGAAGAAAGATTGTCATCCCAGCCCAGACGATTGCGAGCAAAAACCAGGTGATCGCGTAACCGAGGTGGTCATTGGGGATGCCGGTGATGGTGACGGGGACCGGCGTTATGCCCTGCGCGGCGCCTTCGACGGTGCGGGCGACGATCAGGATCGGCTCGGTGCCGAGCTTGGCGGCCATCGCGGGCACGTCGCGAGCAAACCAGATGCCGGTCTTGGCGTCGGGCTCGGGCGTGTAGCTGTCGGTCTCTTCGGGCCAGTGCAGGTTGCCGGTGACGGTGAGCTCCGTGGCGGGGCGGTCGGTGCCCTTTTCGCCCTCGGGGATGAAGCCACGATCGAGCAGGATCTTGCGGCCCTGATCCGTCTCGAAAGCGTCGATGACCCGGTAGCCCGCGCCGACGCCCTTCTGGCCCGAGAGCACGAGGGTTTCCAGCCCCGTCGTGCGCCCGCTTACCGTGACGGGTTCGTATTTCAGCGGCTTGGTGTCGGTGCCTTCAGGCGGCAGCGCCTGCGGCTGGCCTTCGATCTTGGCGGAAATCTCGGCCAGCATCGCCTCTTTCCAGCCAAGGCGCTGCACCTGCCAGATGCCGAGCGAGATCAGGATCGCGCAGCCGACGATGCCCAGCAGCAGCGGAAAGATGTAGCGTTTCATCAAGCCTCCAACAAAGCGGCGCGAGGGTCGCCCCCCGCGCCGATCTGTGCATTTGCGTGTGATGGCCGGGGGCGCTTACGCGCTGCCCCAGATATAGATCGACGCGAACAGGAAGAGCCAGACCACATCGACGAAGTGCCAGTACCAGGCGGCGGCCTCGAAGCCGACATGCTCGTTCTGGGTCATCTGGCCTTTGACGATCCGGATCAGGCAGACGAGCAGGAAGATCGTCCCGATGATGACATGCGCCCCGTGGAAGCCCGTCGCCATGAAGAAGTTGGCGCCGTAGATGTTGCCCGCCAGACCGAAGGCCGCGTGGCTGTACTCGTAGGCCTGCAGTACCGTGAAGGACGCGCCGAGGATCACCGTCAGGATCAGGCCCTGCTTGACCTGGCTGCGGTCGTTTTCATGCACCAGCGCGTGGTGTGCCCAGGTGAGCGTCACGCCCGACAGGAGCAGGATCACGGTGTTGATCAGCGGCAGGTGCCACGGATCGAAGGTCACGATGCCTTCGGGCGGCCAGACGCCGTCCTGAATGGGGCTCATCGGGCCCATCGGATACATGGCGTGCTTGAAGAAGCTCCAGAACCAGGCCGCGAAGAACATCACTTCGGACATGATGAACAGGATGAAGCCATAGCGCAGGCCGATCCGCACCACCGGAGTGTGATCGCCCACTTCGCCCTCGTGGACTACGTCCGACCACCAGCCATACATGGTGTAGAGCACCACGAGCAGGCCGCCGAAGAAGACGTAATGGGTAATGCTCTGCATCCAGAGCACCGCCCCGAAGAGCATGATGAAGCCACCAACGGCCCCGAGGAGGGGCCAGATCGAGGGCGGTAGGATGTGGTAGTCGTGGTTCTTTGCGTGGGCCATGCGTCTCCCTCCGATGGCTAGTTGACCGTCTCCGTCTCCCTTTGACGGACCGAGGCAGTTTCCTCCGGCTCGGGAAGGTCGGTTTCATAGAAAGTATAGCTCAACGTGATCGCGTGAATCCGCTTCGCATCGGCATCCTCGACGATGTCGGGATCGACGAAGAAGCTCACCGGCATCTGCACCCTCTCCCCGGGTTGCAGCACCTGTTCGGTGAAGCAGAAACACTGGATCTTGTCGAAATAGTAACCAGCCACGTCGGGCGAGACATTGTAGCTCGCCGTGCCCGCGATCGGATGATCGGTCGGGTTGTAGGCCTCGTAGAAGGCGAGCCCGTTCTGCCCGATCTTCAGTTTCATCTCGGTCTGGACCGGCTTGAACTCCCACGGCATGCCGCGCGCGACATTGGCGTCGAAACGCACGAGGATCTCGCGGTCGAGCACCTTGTCGGGCAGCACCTCGGCGGTGTTGGTCGTGCCGCCATAGCCGGTCGTCTTGCAGAACCAGTTGTAGAACGGCACCGCAGCCCAGGCCCCTGCCCCCATCACGACGATCACCGCGAGCAGCGAGAGCAGCACGCGCGTGTTCGACCGATCTGCGGGGCGTTGGGTCATTGCGAAGCCCCTTCCGCCGGCAGCACGGAGGCGCGCGGCTGGTGGTCGTAGGCTTCCATCTTCGAGCCGTTCTCGACCTTGACCACGGTCAGACCGAAGACGATTGCGACGAACCCGAGAAGAACCGCGCCCAGCCCCGCATTGCGCGAGAACCGACGGATATGAAGGTCACTGTCCCGGGTGATTGCCATCGCTTACCAGACTCCCAAACCGATATAGCTCAGCCCCGCTTCGGCCAGCAAAGCCGCGAAATGCGCGAAGAGGTAGATGAGCGAGAAATAGAAGAAGCGCTTCTCGACCGCGTATTTGTCGGCCTCCGCCTGCGCTTCGGTGCGGGCGTGGATCTCGATCGCGCCCTTGATGAAGAGCGCATTCATGATCAGGGCCGTCGCGAAATAGACCGGGCCGCCGATCGAGGTGAAACCGGTGCCGACCGCGATGGGGGCGAGGATGAAAGCGTAGAACAGGATGTTCTTGCGCGTCACGACCCGACCGTGGGTCGAGGTCAGCATCGGCACTTTCGCCTCGTCGTAATCGGCCTTCATGAACAGCGCGAGCGACCAGAAATGCGGCGGCGTCCAGAGGAAGACCAGCAGGAACATCGCCACGGATTCGATCGAGATGCCGCCCGTCGACACGGCCCAGCCGATCATCGGAGGGAACGCGCCCGCCGCGCCGCCGATCACGATGTTCTGCGGCGTCGCGCGCTTGAGCCACATCGTGTAGACGACGACGTAGAAGAAGATGGTGAAGGCGAGGAACAGGCCCGAGAAGATATTCGTGGCCAGCGCCAGCATCACGCAGGAGATGCCCGACAGCGCGAGGCCGAAGCCCAGCGCCTCGCGCTCCGAGATGCGGCCCGCCGGGATCGGACGGTTCCGGGTGCGGCGCATGATGCGGTCGATATCCGCGTCATACCACATGTTCAGCGCGCCCGAGGCCCCGCCGCCCAGCGCGATGAACAGGATCGCGACGAAGCCCACGAAGGGATGCACCGGATTCGGCGCGACCACGAGACCGACGAAGGCGGTGAAGACCACCAGCGACATCACGCGCGGCTTCAGAAGCGCGATGTAGTCGCCGAACCGCGCCTCGTTGTCCTGTTGGCGGATATAGCTGATGTCACTCATGAAAGCGTCCCTCGGGTGTTATCGCACAATGAATTCAGTTCTGTGCGACCCGAACCGCGCCATCCGTCTCGACCGAGGCGAAGTCATTCTTCGCACGCTCAAGCCAGTTAGCGTAAACTTCCGGTGAGACAACTTTGACCACGATGGGCATGTAAGCGTGGTTGGTGCCGCAAAGCTCCGAACATTGGCCGAAATACACACCTTCTTGATCGGCCTTAAACCACAATTGCGCGATCCGGCCCGGCACGGCGTCCTGCTTCACGGCGAAGGCGGGCACGGTCCAGCTGTGAATCACGTCTGCGCCAGTGACTTGCACGACGATCGTCTTGCCCGCGGGCACCACCATCGCGTTGTCGGCGGCCAGCAGATATTCGTCGGGCGCATAGCCATGATCTGCGAGCTCGTCTTTCGCGAGCATCAGCGAATCGAATGCCACGCCCTCATCGGGGTATTCGTAGCCCCAGTACCACTGGTAGCCGGTCACCTTCACGGTGATGTCGCCTTCCGGGATTTCCTGCTGATTCCACAGCGCGGGCAGCGAAAACGCCCCGATCGCCACGAGAATCACGATCGGCACGAAGGTCCAGGTGATCTCGAGCGGCGTGTTATGGGTGAAGCTGCGCGGCGTCGGATTGGCGCGGCTGTTGAAGCGCAGGATCGCGTAGATGATCAGCGCGAACACGAAAACGCAGATCGCGGCGATGATCACCAGCAGCATATGGTCGAGCCATTGCTGATCTTCCGCGAGGTTCGAGGACGCGGGCTGGAACCCCGTGCCGCCCAAATGCGGCTTACCGATCACCGGCAGCCCCTTGATCATGTCCTGAGCCGAGGCCTGCCCGGCGACGAGCGTCAACGTAACAGCCGACGTGACAGCGGCCGCGATGCCGCGGCCCTTGCTTGCAAAGCGCATAAGTCCCATGTCTCCCTTTTGGCGGCGTTTCTCCCTGCCGCCCGACGGCGTTCGGATCTCCCAAACCGTTCACCGTTGCGTGTTCTCACTTTAAAATCATATTGGGAGGGTGGCGCAAGCAAAAGCTGCGACATTTTGTCAAAATTGATCGCCTTAGCAGGAGTCCAGATGACCAAGCCCGACCGTTTCGCCCCTTTCGAGGACAAGCTCGACCAGGATCGCGCGCTGCATCTGCTGCGTGAAGCGACCGCAGGGGCTGAGGATGGCGAGCTGTTTCTCGAACAGCGCCGGTCCGAGGCGCTGGTCTTCGACGATGGCCGGGTGAAAACCGCCTCTTACGACGCCTCCGAAGGATTCGGGCTGCGCGCAGTAAAGGGCGACGTCGCGGGTTATGCCCATTCGACCGAGATTTCCGAAGCCGCGCTGAAGCGGGCGACAGAGACGGCACGCCTCGCCGTGGGCGATGGCGGCGGCACGATGGCGCCCCCGCCCAAAGGCACGAACCTGCATCTTTATAGTGACACCGATCCCGTCTCGGATACGCCCTTCGCCGCGAAGATCGACATCCTGCGCGAGATCGATGCGTTCGCCCGCGACCTCGACCCGCGCGTGGTGCAGGTCTCGGCCTCGATGGCGGCGAGCCTGCAGGAGGTGTTCATCCTGCGCCCCGAGGGCGGGCTGGTCTCGGATATCCGCCCGATGGCGCGGATCAACATCTCGGTCATCGTGGAAGAGAACGGACGGCGCGAGTCGGGCGGTCATGGCGGCGGCGGGCGGTTCGGCCTGTCGGGCCTGATCGAGCCCGCGCATTGGCAGCCGGTCGCGCGCGAGGCGCTGCGCATCGCGCTGGTGAACCTGCGCGCCGAGCCCGCACCTGCGGGGGTGATGGATGTGGTGCTTGGGCCGGGCTGGCCGGGCGTGTTGCTGCACGAGGCGGTGGGCCATGGTCTGGAAGGCGACTTCAACCGCAAGAAATCCTCGGCCTTCGCCGGGCTGATGGGGCAGCAGGTGGCGGCGAAAGGCGTAACCGTGCTCGATGACGGCACGATCCCCGACCGGCGCGGCTCGATCACGATTGACGACGAGGGCACGCCCTCGGGCAAGAACGTGCTGATCGAGGATGGCGTGCTCGTGGGCTACATGCAGGACCGCCAGAACGCGCGCCTGATGGGCGTGGAGGCCACCGGCAACGGGCGGCGCGAGAGCTTTGCCCACGCCCCGATGCCCCGGATGACCAACACCTATATGCTGGGCGGCGATGCCGATCCGGGCGAGATCCTCGCCGATCTGAAGGACGGCATCTATGCAGTCGGCTTCGGCGGCGGTCAGGTCGACATCACCAACGGCAAGTTCGTCTTCAACTGCACCGAAGCCTATCGCGTGAAGAACGGTGTCGTCGGCGCACCAGTGCGCGGGGCCACGCTGATCGGCGACGGGCCGACCGCGATGCAGCATATCCGCGCCATCGGCAACGACCTCGCGCTTGATCCCGGCATCGGCAATTGCGGTAAGGCGGGCCAATGGGTGCCGGTGGGTGTCGGCCAACCGACCCTGATGATCGGCGGGCTGACCGTGGGCGGCTCGGCCGCGTAAACGATTCGCCGACGGGCGTGGGGGAGATGATCCGGCAGGGCCTCCCCCGTGGCCCCTAGCCGCAAATCGATAGCGCCAAAAATCTGCAACCAAAACGTGAAAAATTTATCCCAAACCCGTCGCGATACAGGGTTTGGTAACGAGTTATTAAGAATAACGCGGCAGAAAGGGTGAGCGATTGAGGCGGAGGGTCGGATGGAAACAGATTTGTTTTCTTACCCCACCCCCTTCACCCCACCCACCACGGAAGAAGATGAACTGCCGGTTCTTCGCCTCATTCGTTCCCGACGTGTCGGGCCCACAACCTTCCACAGATTAATCGGTGAACATGGCTCCGCGGCGGCAGCGCTCGCGGCCCTGCCCGAAGTCGCCCGCGCGGCGGGCGTCGCCGATTACACCCCCTGCCCCGAGAAACAGGCCCGCGCCGAGATCAAGGCGGGCAAGGCGGCGGGCGCTCGGCTGTTGATCCATGGAGGGCCGGGCTATCCCGCTGCGCTTGCCGAGATCGACGACGCGCCGCCCGTGCTCTGGGCGCTCGGCCAGCTGGAATTGCTCACCCGCCCGATGATCGCGCTGGTCGGCGCGCGCAATGCCTCTTCGCTGGGCCTGCGCATGGCGAAGCGACTGAGCGAAGGTCTGGGCGAGGCGGGCATCTGCGTAGTCTCCGGGCTGGCGCGCGGGATCGACGCCGCCGCCCATGAAGCCGCCCTGCCCACGGGCACGATCGCGGTGCAGGCGGGGGGCATCGACGTGATCTATCCGCAGGAAAACACCGCCCTCGCCCAGCAAATGGCCGAGACCGGGC
This sequence comes from Thioclava sp. JE_KL1, assembly GCF_009296265.1. Taxonomy (GTDB): domain Bacteria; phylum Pseudomonadota; class Alphaproteobacteria; order Rhodobacterales; family Rhodobacteraceae; genus Thioclava. The sequence continues at coordinate 197,237 of NZ_WBJS01000007.1, read as the reverse complement.
TGCGGCTGACCGAAGCCCCGCCCGGCACCCAGCCGCAGGCGCGCCACTTCCCTGCGCGCAACCGGATCATCTCGGGGCTCAGCGCAGGCGTCGTCGTGGTCGAGGCGGCGCTGAAATCGGGCAGCCTGATCACAGCGCGCGACGCGCTCGATCAGGGGCGGGAGGTCATGGCCGTGCCGGGCCATCCGATGGACGGGCGCGCGGGCGGCTGCAATGCGCTGATCCGCGACGGGGCGACCTTGGTGCGCGGGTCCGAGGATGTGCTGGCCGCGCTGAACGCCCGCGCAGCGCCTCCCGCACCGCGCCCTGCGCCGCCCCCTCCGCCAACGCGCCGCGCCGTGAAAAGCGGCGATCTCGGCGCGAAGATTCTCGAACGGCTCGGCCCCTCCCCCACCGCCGAGGATCAGGTGATCCGCGATCTCGACGTGCCTGCCGCGGCCTTCTCGCAAGCCCTCACCGCTCTCGAAATCGAGGGCAAGATCGAGCGGCATCGGGGCGGCCTGATCAGTCGTCCGCTCTGAGGGGGAAGGGATTACCTCAGGGTCAGGACGCATTGACAATTCGCCCCAAACGCCCACATGTTCCGCGCCCAGACCCTTTTTGCACTGAATAGTGAGGACCTTATGGCTGTTGTTGTCGTCGAATCCCCTGCCAAGGCCAAGACGATCAACAAGTATCTAGGGTCGGACTACACCGTTCTCGCCTCCTTCGGCCACGTCCGTGACCTGCCTCCGAAAGACGGCTCGGTCGATCCCGAGCACGATTTCGAGATGAAATGGGAAGTTGCGAGCGACTCGAAAAAGCACATCAAGGCGATCACCGACGCGCTGAAAGATGACGACACGCTGATCCTCGCAACTGACCCCGATCGCGAAGGCGAAGCGATCTCGTGGCACCTGCAGGAAGCGCTGGAGAAGAAGCTCAAGGGCAAGAATGTCTCCCGCGTCACCTTCAACGCGATCACCAAGAGCGCAATTCAAGAGGCGATGAAACATCCGCGCGATGTCGATGCCCCGCTGGTGGAGGCCTATCTGGCCCGCCGTGCGCTCGACTACCTCGTGGGCTTCAACCTCTCGCCGGTCCTGTGGCGCAAGCTGCCGGGCGCGAAATCGGCGGGCCGCGTGCAATCGGTCTGCCTGCGTCTCATCGTCGAGCGCGAGATGGAGATCGAAGCCTTCAAGCCGCGCGAATACTGGACGGTGAAAGTGATCCTGACGACGCCCCGCGGTCAGGAATACGAGGCGCGCCTGTCCGTTCTGGGCGGCAAGAAGCTCGAGAAATACGACCTCGAGAACGAGACCGCGGCCGAGATGGCAGTGCAGGCGATCACGTCGCGCGATCTCAGCGTGACCTCGGTCGAGGCGAAACCCGCCAACCGCAACCCCTACCCGCCCTTCATGACCTCGACGCTGCAACAGGAAGCCAGCCGCAAGTTCGGCTTCGGCGCGCGGGCCACGATGTCGGCGGCGCAGCGTCTCTATGAAGCGGGTCACATCACCTATATGCGGACCGACGGCATCGACATGGCCCCTGAGGCCGTGATGCAGGCGCGCGATGCGATCAAGGACAAGTTCGGCGACAGTTACGTTCCGAAGTCCCCGCGCATGTACAAGAACAAGGCGAAGAATGCGCAGGAAGCGCACGAATGTATCCGCCCGACGGATATGTCGAAATCGCCCGACAAGCTGAAGCTCTCCGACGATCAGTGGAAGCTGTATGACCTTATCTGGAAGCGCACGATCGCGTCGCAGATGGAAGCGGCCCGGTTCGAGCGTACGACCGTTCTCGTCGGCTCCGGCGACGAGCAGGTCGAGCTGCGCGCGACCGGCTCCGTCGTCGTGTTCGACGGCTTCCTGAAAGTCTACGATCAGGGCCGCGACGATGACGAGGGCGAGGACAGCAACCGCCTGCCGCAGATCCACGAGGGAGAAGAGGCGAAGAAGGGCGACATCACGCCCGAGCAGCACTTCACCCAACCGCCGCCGCGCTACACTGAGGCGACGCTGGTCAAACGGATGGAAGAGCTCGGCATCGGGCGCCCGTCCACCTACGCCTCGATCGTCACGACGATTCAGGACCGCGGCTATGTGCGCAAGGACAAGAACCGCCTTATGCCCGAGGATACCGGGCGGCTCGTGACGGCCTTCCTGTCGAATTACTTCAAGCGCTACGTCGAATACGATTTCACCGCCGATCTGGAAGACCAGCTCGACGATATCTCGGCCGGCGATCGCGACTATAAGGAAGTGCTCAAGCGGTTCTGGCGCGATTTCTCGGCGGCTCTGGAAGAGACGTCGGAGCTGCGCATCTCGGAAGTACTCGACAAGATCGACGAAGTTCTGGCGCCCCACCTCTATCCGCCGCGCCCCGATGGGTCCGACCCGCGCATCTGCCCGCTTTGCGGCAGTGGCAAACTGCATCTGAAGACCGCGCGCTCCGGCGGGGCCTTTATCGGCTGCGGCAACTATCCCGAATGCCGCTTCACCCGGCCCCTCTCCGCGCCCGATGGCGATGACGAGGTGCAGGCGCTCGACGGCAAGGTACTGGGCTATGACGAGGATCAGGCGATCACGCTGCGCGTCGGTCGTTTCGGCCCCTACGTCCAGAAGGGCGAGCCGACCGAGGATGTGCCCAAGCCGCCGCGTGCTTCGCTGCCCAAGGGTTGGAAGCCCGAGGAACTCGATCTCGAGAAAGCGCTGCTGCTCTTGAGCCTGCCGCGCGAGATCGGCCCGCACCCGGAAGATGGCGAGCTGGTCGAAGCCGGGATCGGGCGCTACGGGCCCTACGTCAAGAAGGGCCGGATCTACGCGAACCTGCCCGAGGTCGACGAGGTCTTCACCATCGGTATGAACCGCGCCGTGGAAGTGATCGCTCAGAAAGCCGCCAAAGGCGGACGTGGCGCGGCCGCGAAACCGCTCAAGGAGCTGGGCGAACACCCCGAGGGCGGCCCGATCGCGGTCATGCCGGGGCGCTACGGGCCTTACGTCAAATGGGGCAAGATCAACGCGACCCTGCCGAAAGAGCTGGAACCGGAATCCGTCACGCTCGAAGACGCGCTTCCGCTGATCGAGGCGAAAGCGGCGAAGAAGGGCGGCACGAAGAAGAAAGCCGCCCCCAAGAAGACAGCCGCGAAAAAGCCCGCTGCTAAGAAACCGGCCGCCAAGAAGACCGCCGCGAAGAAACCCGCGGCGAAAAAGGCGGCGACCAAGAAGACCGACGAGGAGTGAGGCGCCCGCGTCCCACTTCCTCTTGGTAAGAATATCCCGGGGGAGCGCGACAGCGCGGGGGCGGAGCCCCCTCTCTCTTAAGCGTTGTCGCCCTGCGCGACGGGGGCCGAGCCCCCTCCCCCGGTCTGTTTACGCGTGAAGTTGATCCTAACACCCGCCTTCGCCGCATCGCAGCAATTGACTCCCCCCCGCCCCGGCGTCATCTTCACGCGCACATGAGCGGAGGATATCCATGAACAAGATTTACGGTTCCGCGGAAGAGGCCCTCGACGGGCTTCTTTTCGACGGAATGCTGATCGCGGCCGGGGGCTTCGGGCTTTGCGGCATCCCCGAAATGCTGATCGACGCGCTGGTCGAGAGCAAGGTCAAGGACATCACGGTCGCGTCGAACAACTGCGGCGTGGACGGGTTCGGCCTTGGCAAGCTGCTCGACACCAAGCAGATCAAGAAGATGATGTCGTCCTACGTGGGCGAGAACGCGGAATTCATGCGCCAGTATCTGAGCGGCGAGCTCGAGCTGGAATTCAACCCGCAGGGCACGCTGGCAGAGCGCATGCGCGCCGCAGGCCACGGCATCCCCGGCTTCTACACCAAGACCGGCTACGGCACCCAGATCGCCGAAGGTAAAGAGGTGAAGGTGTTCAACGGCGAGCACTACATCCTCGAAGAGGGCATCTTCGCCGACGTCTCCATCGTGAAGGCGTGGAAAGCGGATGAGACCGGCAATGCGATCTTCCGCAAGACCGCCCGCAACTTCAATCCGCCGGCGGCGATGTGCGGCAAGGTCTGCGTGATGGAAGTCGAAGAGATCGTGCCCGTGGGCTCGCTCGACCCCGACTGCATCCACCTGCCCGGCATCTACGTGCACCGCCTGATCCAGGGCGAGCACGAGAAGCGCATCGAGAAAGTCACCACCCGCGAAAAGAAGGAGGCCTGACCCATGGCATGGGATAGAAATCAGATGGCCGCCCGCGCGGCGCAGGAGCTCGAAGACGGCACCTATGTGAACCTCGGTATCGGCATCCCGACCCTGGTCCCGAACTTCATCCCCGAGGGCGTGCACGTCACGCTGCAATCGGAGAACGGCATGCTCGGCATGGGCCCCTTCCCTTATGAGGGCGAAGAGGATCCCGACCTGATCAACGCTGGCAAGCAGACCATCACCGAACTGCCCAACACGGTCTATTTCGACAGCTCGATGAGCTTCGGCATGATCCGCGGCGGCAAGATCGCAATGGCGATCCTCGGCGCGATGGAAGTGGCCGAGAATGGCGATCTGGCGAACTGGATGATCCCCGGCAAGCTGGTGAAAGGCATGGGCGGCGCGATGGACCTCGTGGCGGGCGTGAAGCGCGTCATCGTCGTGATGGACCACACCAACAAGCATGGCGACAGCAAGCTGCTGAAGGAATGCACCCTGCCGCTGACCGGCACCGGCGTCGTCAACCGCATCATCACCAATCTCGGTGTGCTCGATGTGGTCGAGGGCGGGCTGAAGATCGTCGAGACCGCCGAGGGCGTCACCGAAGACGAGATCCGCGAAGCGACCGAGGCGACGATCGTCAACTGATCGCCTCTCGATAGGCTAGAGACGAAGAGAGCGGCCCTCAGGGGCCGCTCTTTGCCATTTGGGTGACCTGGAAGACGCAGCCGTCGCTCACCAGCTGCGGACGCGTCGCACAAAGCCCCCGCGCGACGTTCCACGCCGCCAGAACCTTCGGCACGTAGTCGCGCGTCTCCGCATAGGGCGGCACACCGTCATTCTTCTTCACCGCGTTCTCGCCTGCGTTATAGGCGGCGATGACCATCAGCGGATCGCGGTCGAATTCCTTCATCAGCCAGTCGAGATAGCTCACCCCGCCTGCGATGTTCTGCGCGGGATCTTTGCTGTCGGCAACATCGAAGCGCTCGGCCGTGGCCGGGATCAACTGCATCAGCCCTACTGCACCCGCATGGCTTTGCGCGTCGAACCGCCCGCCCGACTCCACCGAGATCATCGCCAGCACCAGCGCGGGCGAAACTTCGGTTCCGATGGTGGAGCGCAGAATATCGGTGCCATGGGCGCGCGCGATCTTCGCGAGATCGTTGAGCCGCGGCTCGCGCACCCGTGTGCCTTTCGGGCCTTGAGACAGAGCGGAGATCGCCTGATCGAACCGACCCGCCCGCTCTCCAAGGCGCGGCGAGACCTTGTTCCAATACCACGCGTAATGCGCAGGCGCGCGCGGCGTGGGCGTAGAGGCCGGTGCCTCGCCCGTCGCGCCGTCCTCTTTGGCAGGGGCTGTTTCCGGCTCCCAAGGCTGCTTGGCCATCGCGGCAAGCTGGCGCTTCTGCTCCTCGGGGTCGATCTGGATCGTGATGAAGCGTTTGGTGCCGGGCGCAGGCGGCTTGACCGTCTTGGGCTTCACGCTCTTGAAGACGGGGGCTGCAGGCTCGGCCCCCACGGGCGCGACCACGGCCACCATCGCACTGCAGAGAATCCCTGCGAAAACCTTGCGCATCTGCGCCACCTGCTCACTGCCTCGCGCGGCTCTCGAGGGCCGCTTTAGCCCGACTATCCCCGAAAACCCGGAAAAATTCCAGAAAATCCGCCGTTTTCAGGCCGACGAATCGTGGTTTGGCGGCCGAAACTCGGACGCAAAATGCAAATCTCACAAAAAGTCAGATTTTTGTTTCTTTAATTAACAATGACTTAGCGCCTTCGTCAGGCAGGATTTTCATTTTCGCGAAATCGCCTGCGATGCGCCCAAATCGCGCCACGTTCCGGGGGCCATATGTCCCCATACCGCGAGACGGAAACCGGCACGGACGCCAACCGAGACCGCGGGGCAGAGACAAACCTTAGGAGAGACACCATGATGAAGTTTTTCAAAATCAAGAAGTTCCACGACGAAGAAGACGGCGCTGTGACCGTTGACTGGGTTGTGCTGACCGCTGCTGTCGTCGGCCTCGGCGCTGCTGCGCTGGCCCTGGTCCGCACCCAGACCGCTGGCCTGTCGGGCAAGATCGCTCAATACCTCGACGGTGCGGAAGTCACCAAGTCGTTCGACAGCGGCGAAGTGTCCGGCGGCATGGCGGATGGCTACCTTCCGACGACCACCACGACCGACTCGACCGGCGGCTAATCGCCAGACTTGAGATTGACGTTACGGGCCGCCTTCGAGCGGCCCGTTGCATTTCGAAAGAGCCCAATGCTTCGGGGGCGCGCGGGTGCGTCGCTGACGCGTTCGTGAAAAATCCCTCCGGCCGCCGCAATTCGGACATGACGTCTGGGTACCCATTTGAACGCAACGCTCTTAGCACGCAGAGAGGGGATTACATGAGCAACCGGTTTTGGAAATTAAAGCCCATGCTGCGCGACGAAGACGGCGCGGTCACGATCGACTGGGTCGTGCTAACATCGTCTCTCGTTGCCCTGGGCTTCATGGCAACCGCATTGATTTGGCAGGAGACCGCCGGCGCATCCGGCAAAATCTCGAAATTCATCGACGAGCAAGAGGTCGTCCCGGCCTTCGCGGTTGAAGAACTCAGCGACGGCTAGACCGGCTAATTCCACGCCGAGACCGTTCATGCGACAACGTTTCGCCATTTTTCTCTGCAATTAAACGACTCTCGTCGCGGTATTGTCGCCGTTAAGAAAACAGAAGGATGAACCAATGCGACTGATCTTTGTTCTCTTCCTTGTCGCAGGCGTCGGCCTCGCGGGAGTGGCAGTCATGATGGCGCGGGGGCAAATTGCACAGTTTCAAGCCGAACGCGATCAGCTGGCCGCGCTTCAAAAAGACGCGCCGAAACTTGCCGATGTAGTCGTGGTCCGCAAGCCGTTGAGATACGGCGAGCAATTCGGGCCGAAGGATCTGGCCGTAATCAAGATGCAGGCTAATGCGGTCCCGCAAAATGCCTTCAACGTCATCGCGGCAAAAGAAGGCACCCCCGAAGCTGCACGCGCCGCGTTCTTCGAAGGTGACACCCGCGAGCGGGCTTCGATGCGCGCACTGACGCCGGGCGAAGTACTCCTGGCCTCGCGCGTGACGCAACCCGGTCAGAATGCCGGTATCATGGCGAGCCTTCCTGACGGTCGCCGCGCCTTTACGATCCAGGTGTCCTCGACCTCGGCTGTCTCGGGCTTCCTGCGCCCGGGCGATCTGGTCGATGTCTATTGGTCCGGCCAGATCGGCAGTGAACCGGTGACCAAGCTGATCGACCGCAACCTTAAACTGATCGCGATCGATCAGAGCACCGATCCTGACCGCACGAAAGCCACCCAAATCGCCCGCTCGGTCACCGCCGAAGTCAGCCCCGAACAAGTTGCGGCACTGACGCTCGCGCAGAACACCGGGCGCCTGACGCTCTCGCTCGTCGGCCTCGACAACAGCGCACAGCTTGGCCAGATCGAAATCAACCGTGACGAGCTGCTTGGTATCCAGAAGCAAGAGGCCAAGAAGGTAGAAAAAGCGCAGGTCTGCACGATCAAGACCCGCAAGGGCACGGAAGTCATCGAGACGCCGATCCCCTGCACCAACTAAATAAATGACAAATATCAGTCATTTGCGCGGGGTCCTACGGGGCCCCGCTTTTACATGTGACCGTTTATCCACATCAAGAACGGCGCTCAATCCATTGATTCTTGCAAAAAAACAGGTCTTGGCGCATTCTCCTTTGCAATAATGGACCAAAACAGTCCCTAAGCAGACACAAGATTTGCGAGTGGCGTGATCGGAGAGGCAGGGTCACAGATGAAATTGAAAACCTTAATGCAGGCCTGCCTATGCGGCATGGCGCTTAGCGTCGCGGTAATGAGTCCGGCGCAAGCAGACACGTTGCGGATTCTGTCCGGGGCAACTCAAGCTCCGCTGACGGTTCCGTTGAACCGCGCGGTGGTCGTGGAAAGCGACACGCCGTTTTCGGAGCTCTCGATCGCCAATCCCGGCATCGCAGACATCCAGACTCTTTCGGATCGTTCGATCTACGTGCTGGGCAAGGTGCCGGGCCGGACGACGCTGACGATCCTTGGTGCCGACGGCAAGCTGGTGTCGAATGTCGACGTTCAGGTGACGCCGGACCTCGCGGAGTTCAAGGAACGCCTCAAGCAGATCCTGCCGGGCGAGAACATCCAGGTCCGCACCGCGAATGACGGGATCGTCCTTTCGGGCACGGTCTCTTCGGCGCAGAAACTCAGCCGCGCGCTGGAGCTGGCCAATCGCTACGCGCCGGACCGGGTGTCGAACCTGATGATGGTTGGCGGTACGCAGCAGGTGATGCTGAAAGTGCGCTTCGCCGAGATGCAGCGCTCGGTCGCCAAAAGCCTCAGCTCCTCGATCAATGCCAGCATCGGTCCAAATGGAACTTTGGGCGCAGGTGCGGGCTTCGGCGGCACGACGACCACGACCACAACCGCACCCGCGCAGAGCTATGACAACGGGATCGGCATTGGCATCGGCCGGGGCACGTTCCAACTGGGCGTTCTCATCCAGGCGCTGGAAAACAAAGGCGTCGTTCGCACCCTCGCGGAACCGAACCTGACCGCACTCTCCGGCCAGTCCGCAGACTTCCTCGCCGGTGGCGAATATCCGATCCCGGTGCTCAACAACGGCGACGTGTCGATCCAGTACAAACCCTTCGGCGTCGAGATGTCCTTCACGCCGCGTGTGGTGGACGGTGACGTGATCAACCTCGAAATCGCCGCCTCGGTCTCCTCGATCGATACGGCGAACGGCTATACGAGCGGTACGTTCAACGTCAGCGCCTTCAAGAAACGCTCGACCTCGACCACGGTTGAGATGCGCGACGGCGAAAGCTTCGCGATCGCGGGCCTCCTTCAGGACGACTTCAACGATTCCGTGGGCCAGATCCCGTGGCTCGGCGATGTTCCGGTGCTCGGCGCGCTGTTCCGCTCGACCGAATTCGAACGCAAGCAATCCGAACTGGTGATCATCGTGACGCCGCATCTTGTCTCGCCCGTCAAGGGTGACACGCTGGCGCTGCCGACGGATCGCCTGAAGCCGCCAACCGAGTCCGAGCTGTTCCTCAACGGCAGAACCTCGGGCGGCAAAGCGCCGCAAAAAGGCCCTGCCGCGGAAGTCGCCAAGCAGGACTTCTCCGGCTCCTATGGCTATGTGATGGAGTGAGCGAGATGGCTGGAAACATGAAACTACGCACTCTCGCGATCACCGTCGGCACCATGGCTGTGCTGGCTGGCTGTTCGGAAGGCACCAAGACCTTCAACTCGGAGGTCGGCTCGACCACGGAAGGCTCGCTCGGCTTCGGCTCGGCCATCGCGCAGAATCAGGCGATGATGAGCGGCAGCCAAAGCTACGTCATCAATATGACGCGCAAATTCGCCGCTGACGTGCCGAACACGGTGCATTTCGCCTTTAACTCTTCGGTGCTCGATGCGCAGGCGCGCAATGCGCTGCTGATGCAGGCGAACTGGATCCGGCAGAACCCGGAAGTGCGCTTCCGCGTCTACGGACACACCGACCTCGTCGGCTCCAACGCTTACAACAAGGCTCTGGGGCTGCGGCGCGCGCGGGCCGTGGTGAATTTCCTCGTCGCGCAGGGCATCTCCCGGTCGCGGCTCGAGGCGCTCGTATCCTACGGCGAAACACATCCGCTGGTCTACACGCAGGCCCCGAACGAACAGAATCGTCGCACCGTCACCGAGGTCTCGGGTTTCGTGACCAAGGGCAAACCGATGTTGCTCGACGGCAAGTACGCGGCGGTGATCTATCGCGACTACATCGCCTCGGCGAGCGCCGGGGGCGAAGGCAACTAAGGCTCTGGATTCACCTATTTGTCTCGCTGCGGCGAGACGACACAGTACCGAACGGCGGGCGCTTTCAACAAAGCCCGCCGTTTTTCTTTATCGTCTCTCTTTATCCCACAATTGAAACAGTCTGGCCCCAATGTCGCCCAGATTGGAAACGAGATTGATCCTCGACGGAATAGGCGCGTCCAGCGAGTCGCGTCCGGTCCGCGGCGTAGCAACAGAGTTAACCGAACCCCGCCGCGGGTCACGAAAAAGAGGACAGAGGCAATGACTGCAGCAGCTATCATGACTTCGGAGCCGGCCCCGATTCAGGCGTGCACCGTGTCACGCGATGTGTCGAATTTCGACCTGTTGATCGAGGATATGGAGACCGAGCTTGGTGAAAGCTGGGGCGACCTTACCTTTGACGAAGCGGCAATCTTCCTGAGCCAACCCGATGCGGAACAGCTCGAGTTCATCGCGATCGCCGTGGATGGCGAAGACGAGGATGAACTGACCAAGATCTCCGGCATCATCACCGAGGCGAAGGACCGTAATATTCGCGTCATCCTGATCGCCGACGAGGTCAGCCCGATCGCGCTGCATCAGCTGCTGCGTCTGGGTGCCGATGATTTCGTCCCCTACCCGCTTCCTGAAGGTGCGCTGCACGATGCGATCGAGCGTCTGGGCCAAGCCGCGCCGCCGCCCGAGATGTCGCCCCCCATGCACGCCCCGACCTTTGCGGCGACCGGCAACCATGATGGTGTCGTTCTTCCGGTCCACGGCCTTTCGGGCGGTGTCGGCGCGAGCACCTTCGCGATGAACCTCGCCTGGGAAATGGCGACGATCCATGACGGCAAAAAGAAGAAGAAAAAAGAGCCTTCTACCTCGCCGAAGGTGTGCCTGCTCGATCTCGACCTGCAATTCGGCGCTGCGGCGACCTATCTCGACCTGCCGCGTCGCGAGGTGATCTACGAGATGCTCGCCGATACCGAGCATATGGATAAGGAAACCTTCCGGCAGGCGATGCTCAGCTTCAACGACAAGCTCGATGTGCTGACTGCACCGACCGACATGCTGCCGCTCGATCTGCTGAGCGGCGAGGATCTGGAGCGCCTGATCGACATGGCGCGCGCGCATTACGATTTCGTCGTGATCGACATGCCCTCGACCGTGGTCAGCTGGACCGAGACGGTGCTGAACAAGGCGCATCTCTACTTCGCGCTGATTGAGCTGGATATGCGCTCGGCCCAGAACGTGCTGCGGATGCAGCGTGCTCTGAAATCCGAAGGGCTGCCGACCGAGAAGCTGCGCTACGTGCTCAACCGCGCGCCGAAATTCACCGATCTCAACGGCAAGGCCCGCGTGAAGCGTCTGGCTGAGAGCCTCGATATCTCGCTCGAACTGCTGATGAGCGATGGCGGCAAGCAGATCACGCAGGCCAACGACCACGGGCTCCCGCTGGCGCTCTCGGCGCCGAAAGTGCCGCTGCGCAAGGAATTCCAGAAGCTCGCCGGCTCGCTGGTAGAGCTGAACGAAGCCGTCGAAGCGGCCGCCTGACCCGAAAGGACACGTCCAGATGTTTTCGCGCTACAAGAAAGACGGGGCAAAGCCCACCAACGGCAAGGCCGCCCCCCCGCCGCCCGCGCCCGGTGCCGCCAAGCCGCCGCCGATCGACGCTGCGCCGAAGACGCAGGTGCATCGCAAGATGGCGCCTCAGAAGGTCGCAGCCGACCCGGTGGCCGTCGACAAGGAAAAGAAGCGCAAGCAGCGCCTTCAGGAACTCAAGGTGGAGCTGCACAAGCGTCTGCTGGAGAACCTGAACCTCGCCGCGCTCGAGCACGCCTCCGAACGCGAGCTGCGCGCGGAGATCGCCGACATCACCGCCGAGGCGATGACCGAGCTTTCGGTCGCGCTGAACGCGCAGGACCGCCAGGCGCTGCAGCAGGAGCTTTACGACGAGGTCATGGGCCTCGGCCCGCTCGAACCGCTGCTCAAGGACGAGACCGTCAACGATATTCTGGTCAACGGCCCGCAGCAGATCTTCATCGAGCGCGACGGCAAACTCGAACTGAGCGACATCACCTTCAAGGATGAACGCCACCTGCTGCGCATCATCGACAAGATCGTGTCGGCCGTGGGTCGTCGCGTCGATGAATCCAACCCTTACGTCGACGCCCGTCTCGCCGACGGCTCGCGTTTCAATGCGATGGTACCGCCGATCGCGGTGGACGGCTCGCTCGTCTCCATTCGTAAGTTCAAGAAGGACAAGCTCGGGATCGACGATCTCGTCAATTACGGCGCCTTCACCGAGGAAATGGCGGCCTATCTGCAAGCCGCCGTCGCGACGCGTCTCAACGTGATCGTCTCGGGCGGGACGGGCTCGGGTAAGACGACGACGCTCAATGCGCTGTCGTCCTTCATCGACAACGCCGAGCGCATTCTGACGATCGAGGACACGGCCGAACTTCAGCTGCAACAGACCCATGTGGGCCGGATGGAAAGCCGTCCGCCCAACGTCGAAGGCAAGGGCGCGGTCACCCAGCGCGACTGTCTCAGGAACGCGCTGCGGATGCGTCCCGACCGTATCATCGTCGGCGAAACGCGCGGCGAGGAAGTGATCGACATGTTGCAGGCCATGAACACCGGCCACGACGGGTCGATGACCACAATCCACGCGAACTCGGCCCGTGACGGCGTGGCGCGTCTGGAGAACATGATCTCGATGTCGGGCATCGAGATGCCGATGAAGGCGATGCGTAGCCAGATCGCGTCGGCTGTGAATCTGATCGTGCAGGCCTCGCGTCTGCAGGACGGCTCGCGCCGCATGGTCTCGGTGACGGAAGTCACCGGCATGGAAGGCGACGTGATCTCGATGCAGGAAGTCTTCCGCTACGAGCGTCTCGGCCTCGCCCCCGACGGCAAGATCATCGGCCGCTTCACCGCGACCGGCGTGCGCTCGCATTATTCCGATCGGTTCCGGCAATGGGGCTACGACCTGCCGGCTTCGATCTACGAACCCGTGCAGGACTAAGGACACCCCGCCATGGCGACCCCCATTATCTACCTGCTGATCTTCGTCGCAGTGCTGCTGCTCGTCGAAGGCGTCTATCTGCTGTTCTTCGGCAAATCGATCTCGCTCAACAAGCGGGTCAATCGCCGCCTCGAGATGCTCAACAAGGGTGAGCGGCGCGAAGAGGTGCTGGAACGTCTGCGCAAGGAAGCGACGCAGCATAACGACGCGCGCTCGATCCCGCTCTATTCGCTGCTGGCCGACAAGGCGCAGAAGGGCAATATCGCCTTCTCGCCGATGGCCCTGATCGGCATCATGGCCTTCGCCTGTTTCGCCGCCTTCATCGCGCTCACGGTGGCCTCGCAGGCGGGACTCTTCATCCGTATTTTCCTCGCGCTCTTCATGGGCGTGGGCGGCGTGTTCTTCTGGGTCAGCTCAAAGGCCAAGAAGCGCATGGCGCTGATGGAGGAGCAACTTCCCGATGCGGTGGAACTGATGGTGCGCAGCTTGCGCGTGGGCCATCCGCTGGCCTCCGCGATCCAGGCCGTCGCACGCGAAATCCCCGATCCGATGGGCACCGAGTTCGGCATCATCGCCGACGAGGCCGCCTATGGGCGCAACGTGGCCGAAGCGATCTCGGAAATGGCCGAACGTCTGGATATGCAGGATCTGCGCTTCCTCGCGGTCGCCGTGTCGATCCAGCAGACCTCGGGCGGCAACCTCGCCGAAGTTCTCGAAGGTCTGTCGAAGGTCATCCGCTCGCGCTTCCGGCTGTTCCGCCGCGTGAAGGCGATCACCGCAGAGCCGCGCTGGTCGGGCATCTTCCTGTCGGCCTTCCCCGTCGTGGTGATGGTGATCATTCAGGTCGTCTCGCCCGACTATTATGACGAGGTCAAAACGACCGCCGCCTTCATTCCAGCCGCCATCGTGGTGTTCCTGCTGCTCGGCGCCAACGTGATCTTCATGAAGGTCATGACAACCATCAAGGTCTGAGGAGAGCCCAATGGATTTCGCTGCCATCAACCAGATGCTGACCGATGCGCTCGGGCCGATGGGGCCGATGATCGCTCTGGCGGCGCTCGGCGGGCTTCTGGTGCTCGCCGCGATCCCTGCGCTCCTGAAGAAGCGCGAGGATCCGTTCGACAAGATCCGTGGGAAAGCCCCGCGCCAGCCGCGCCAGAATACCGGCGGCAACACGGACAAAACGAACCAGAAGCTGCGCGACACTCAGAGCGACAAGCTGCAGAAATATTCGGCCTTCCTCGAGCCGCAAAACGCCGAGGAACTGTCGGAGTCGCGGAAATGGCTGCAATCGGCCGGCTATCGCGGCCCGAATGCCGTGCGCACCTTCCACGCGGTCCAGTTCGCGGCGGGCATCGGCCTGCTTGCGCTCGGCTCGCTTTATGTCGTGCTCTACAACTCCGGCGCGCCCGAGGGGCAAAGCATGGGGATGCTGGGCACGGTGCTCTGGGTGCTCGGCCCCGGCGGCGTCGGATATTACGGCCCGAAATACTGGGTGAACAAGCGCGTGAAAGCGCGCACCGACGAGATGCAAAACGGTTTCCCGGACTCGCTCGACATGCTGCTCGTCTGCGTCGAGGCGGGCCAGTCGCTCGATCAGGGGATCATCCGGGTCTCGAAAGAGCTGAACAAATCCTACCCGGCCCTGTCCGAGGAATTCGCGATGGTCGCCCACGAGATCAAGGCCGGTCTCGACAAGTCGACCGTGCTACGCAATTTCGGCGAACGTTCTGGCGTGCCGGATATCGCGAGCTTCGTGACCGTGATGATCCAGTCGCAGCAATTCGGCACCTCGATCGCCGAGGCCCTGCGCCTCTATGCCGCCGACATGCGCGACAAGCGGATCATGCGCGCCGAGGAAGCCGCCAACAAGATCCCCACCAAGATGACGCTGGGCACGATGATGTTCACCGTGCCGCCGCTTCTGATCATTCTTGTTGGTCCGTCGATCCATGATATGCTTGAGAACTTCAGGAATATGGGCATTTGACGGTATGACCCCAAAGCGCCGCGGCCTGATACTGGCCGCGCTGACAGTAAGCACACTGGCCGCCTGCAACCCGGGCGGCCTTTCGGCTGAGAAACGGGGCGCTTTCGCCCCCGGCACCAAACCCGGTGCGGAGGCGGTCGACGGGCTTCTCGTCGGTCACCGGCTGATGGACGCGGGCGAATACGAGCTTGCGCTCAAGGCCTATTACCGCGCGGCGGGCCAGCATGGCGCGACGGCGGAAATCCTCTCGGGCATCGGTTCGGCCGACCTGAAACTGGGACGCCTGAACCAAGCCGAACAGATGCTGCGCCGTGCGACCGAGGCCGATCAGACCTTCGTGCCGGCATGGAATAACCTTGGCGTCGTTCTGATGGAGCGCGGCAAATACGCCGAAGCCGCGCGCGTCTTCAAACTCGCCTTCGCGCTGGACAGTGGCCAATCGGACGCGATCAAGCAAAACCTCAAGCGGGCGCTCGCAAAAATAGAAGAGCCGGGTTACGCTGCGCCACAGGACAAGCAGTTCACGCTCGTCAGGAAAGGGGTCGGTGACTACCTGCTGCTGACGAAGCACTGAGGCTCGAGCAAAAAGGACGCAGGTAACATGCGCCACCCGATCTTTCTGGCAGCCTTGGCTGGCTGCGCGATGACTCTCTCCGGCTGTATGGGCAATAACAGCGACGCCGAAGTCGCGCGCGCGATGAAAAGCGTGAATGCCGTTGATGAGACCAACCTCACCGACATCATGCTGACGGTCGCCGATCCGAACGAGGCCGTGACCTATTTCACGCGGCTGTCCAACGACCACCCCGATCGGATCGACGCCAAGCGCGGCCTCGCGAAATCGCTGGTGCGCGCGCAAAAGCCCGTGCAGGCCGTGAAGGTCTGGCAAGAGGTTCTCGCCATGCCGGGCGCGACCAATGACGACCGCGTGTCGATGGCCGAGGCGCAGATCCGCTCCAATGACTGGTCCGGGGCGAAGGCCACGCTGGACACCGTGCCGCCGACCCACGAGACCTATGATCGCTACCGGCTCGAAGCGATGGTGGCCGATAGCGAGAAACAGTGGAAGAAGGCCGACAGCTTCTACGAGACCGCGGCGGGCCTGACCACGAAGCCCGCGGGCATCTACAACAACTGGGGCTTCTCCAAGCTCAGCCGCGGCGATGCCGCAGGCGCCGAGAAGCTGTTCAAGGAAGCGCTCACCTACGATCCGACCCGCTTCACCACGAAGAACAACCTCGTGCTCGCGCGGGCCAGCCAGGGCAAATACGACCTGCCCGTTATCGACATGACCCAGACGGAACGCGCGCAGCTTCTGTATACGGCGGGTCTGGCCGCGGTGAAGCGCGGCGACGTCAATATCGGCAAGACGCTGTTGCAAGACGCGATCGACACCAATCCGCAATATTTCGCGGAGGCCGACCGGGCGCTTAAGGCGCTCGATCAGGGATCGTCGAGCGCACTGAAAGGCTAAGAGGATGCTCGGTCTCGCCCCGCCCCTGTCGGCGCTGATCTTTCTGGTGCTGATCACCCCGGTTTGCGCCTGGGTGGTCTTCACCGATCTCAAATACATGAAAATCCGCAACAAGGCAGTGCTGGCGCTTCTGGTGATCTTCGCTTTCGCGGGACCGTTCCTCTTGCCGATCGACGTCTATGCCTGGCGGTGGAGCCATGCGCTGGTCGTCTTCGTGATCGGTTACATCCTGAACCAGATCGCGCATTTCGGTGCGGGCGACGCGAAATTCGCAGCCGCAGCCGCGCCGTTCTTCTCGCATGAGCTGTTCGACGTGCAGTTGACGATGTTCCTGCTCTGCGCCTTCCTGCTTGCGGCCTTCGCCGCGCACCGGATCTTTCGCGCAATCCCCGCCGTGGTGAACGCCACGCCCGACTGGGTGAGCTGGAAGCGCAAGGACTTCCCGATGGGGCTGGCGCTGGTCGGCACGCTCTGGGCGTATCTGCTGCTCGTGGCGCTGGGCTGATTGTTCAGCCTCCCGATCGGGTATCGCGGCGATTACCCGGTTTTTCCAACATTTGGCCACAATCACCGGCAAGATTGGCCCGGACCGATCTTAGCCCCCGCGCAGGACCAAAGCGGGGTGCACAGCCGAGAGGACGCGCCAGATGAACATGATGACCTCGAATGTCATCGCCCCGGCCCCGCCGCGCGCGCTGGAGGAAACCGGGCTGAACGTCGTGATGATGCGGGACATCCTGCTCAAGACGATGTTCCGCACCAATACGGACACGGCCTCTGCGCTGTCCAAGCTGCTCTGCCTGCCGATGACGATGGTGCAGGACCTGATCGACATGTGCCGCAAGCAGGGCCTGTTGGAGGCGATGGGCACGCTGCACGCCAATTCCGGCGGCGAGATGGGCTTCCAGCTGTCGGACACCGGCAAGGCGCGCGCGCTCGATGCGCTTGCGCAGTCGGAATATTACGGCGCGATGCCGGTGCCGCTGACCGTCTATCGCGAACAGGTGAAGCGCCAGTCGATCCGCAACATCCAGCTCACTCGCCAGCAGCTTCTGGGTGCGATGGGCCACCTGATCCTGCCGCCCGACCTGATCGGCCAGCTTGGCCCGGCGGTCTCCTCGGGGCGCTCGATCCTGATGTATGGCCCGCCCGGCAACGGGAAATCCTCGATCTCTAACGGCATCCGCGACGCGATCGGCGACAATATCTTCATCCCCCGCGCCATCGAATATGCGGGCCAGATCATCACCGTCTACGACCCGATCGTACACACCCCCGTCCCGGTCGAGGAAGACGACCCGACTTCGCTGCGCAAGCGCGGGATGCAGTTCGATCAGCGCTACGTCTATTGCGAGCGCCCGACCGTGATCACCGGCGGTGAACTTTCGCTCGACATGCTCGACCTGAAATACAACGCAACTGCGCGCACCTATACCGCGCCGCTGCAGTTCAAATCGGCTGGCGGCGTCTTCATCGTGGACGACCTTGGCCGTCAGGCCGAGCCGCCGCAGAAGCTCGTGAACCGCTGGATCGTTCCGCTGGAAGAGAACCGCGATATCCTCTCGCTGCAATCGGGCGAGAAATTCGAGGTGCCCTTCGACACGCTCGTGATCTTCTCGACCAACTTCCACCCGAACGAGATCTTCGATAAGGCGGCGCTGCGTCGTATCTTCTTCAAGATCAAGATCGACGGGCCGAACCAGTCCGACTATCTCAAAATTTTCCAGATGATGGCGAAGAAGCGCAACATGCCGCTCGACGAGAAGGCGCTGCTGCATCTGCTGAAGGTGAAGTACCCCACCATCGACAATATCTACGCGAACTATCAGCCGGTCTTCCTGATCGACCAGATGATTTCGATCTGCGAATTCGAGGGCATCCCCTATCAGATGACGCCGGAGCTGGTGGATCGCGCCTGGGACAACATGTTCGTCAGAGACGAGGTGATCGTCCACTAAAGGCGCTACTGGGCGGCCATCCCATCGGTATCGGGCGCGCGGAACCGCGCCGCCTCGACCTGTGGCTGGTAGGTGCGCGAGACGGGCACCTCTACGCCATCGGCCATCTGCAGGAAGACGCGCCCCTTCTCCTTGCGCATGCCGCGCACCGCATCACGCGCGACCCAATGCGAGCGATGGACCTGCAGGCCCGGCGCGCCCTCGGTCTCGGCAATCGCATCGGCAAGCCGGATCAGCAGGCTCGTCTCCCCGGCTTCGGTCACCACGTCGACATAGTGGTCATTCACCGCGAGGCGGATCAGCGGTGCGCGCAGGTCAGGCTCGAGCCGATACAGCAAACGCGGCGTGGGCGAAGACAGAGCCCCCTTACCCGCTGCCTCAACGTCCCGGCGGGCCTGCTTCTCCGCAGCGTCCACTGAAGCCTCCTGCGTCCGCTTCGGGCGCCCCTGCTGAGGCGCCATCCAGTGCCGCAGTGTGGAGCCTGCCATTGAGAGGCCGAGGATATAGCCCGCCATGTGGAATATCTCGAACCCCCGGAAGTTGGGCTTCGCCGCAAGCAGCAGAACGAGCAGGTAAAGCGGCACAGTCAGTACCAAAGCGGAAAGGCCGGCAAGCGTGGGCGCCTCGTAGCGGAACCGGCGCAAACCCAGCTTCCGCCGCACAAAAATGCGGATCGCCGCGCCAATCAGGATGCCGACCGCGACACTGAGCGGCCAGAAAATCACGCGCGCACCGAGCGACATGGATTCGAGAGTGTTGAACGGGCCGGCCACGATGCCGAATAGCGATGCCACGACCCAGATCACCGGCAGAGCCGGGATCTTCAATGCCCGCCAATATATTTTCCAGAAACCTGCCATTGCCGTCACGCCCCAATGACGCCTGGGTAACGCAAGCGTTACGGTTCCGACAACGGCAAAGGCCGCTTACCCCACCCAACCTGTGGAAATCCTTACCTACCTTTGTCAGGCAGTCAAACCCTCAGGTTCGGGCAGGTTGTTCGCGCGGCAGCAGGCGGTGACCGTGTTGGCCAGAAGGCAGGCGATGGTCATCGGGCCGACGCCGCCCGGCACCGGGGTGATCGCGCCCGCGACCTCCTTGGCGCTGTCGAAATCGACATCGCCCACCAGCCGGGTCTTGCCCTCGCCCTTCTCGGGCGCGTCGATCCGGTTGATACCGACATCGATCACGGTCGCGCCGGGCTTCACCCAGTCGCCCGGGATCATGCGCGGGCGGCCCACGGCGGCCACGAGGATATCGGCGCCCCGGCAGACATCGGCGAGATCCTTGGTGCGGCTATGCGCGATGGTGACGGTGCAGCTGTCGCGCAGCAGCAGTTGCGCCATCGGCTTGCCGACGATGTTCGAGCGGCCCACCACGACGGCATTCAGCCCCGAGAGGCTGCCCAGTTGGTCGCGCAGCATCATCAGGCAGCCCAACGGCGTGCAGGGCACCATCGACTTCTGCCCGGTGCCCAGAAGGCCCACATTGAGGATATGGAAGCCATCGACATCCTTCGCGGGGGTAATCGAGTTGATCACCTTCTCCTCGTCGATGTGATCGGGCAACGGCAGCTGCACGAGGATGCCATGCACCGCCGGATCGGCGTTGAGCTTCTCGACCAGCGCCAGCAGATCGGCCTCGGAGGTCTCCGCGGGCAGCTTGTGCTCGTAGGAGTTCATCCCGGCTTCGAGCGTCTGCTTGCCCTTGTTGCGCACATAGACTTGGCTGGCCGGGTCTTCGCCCACCAGCACCACTGCGAGCCCCGGCGTGATGCCGTGTTCCTCTTGCAGCCGGGTGACATGCTCGGCCACTTTCTCGCGCACGCTCGCTGCGAAGGCCTTCCCGTCGATGATCGTCGCCGTCATTTCATTCCTCCGTCACTCCGCCGCCGCGAAGGTCGTGCGGTAATGGTCCATCTGCATGCGGGTCGCGCGGACCGCGTTGTTCATCAGCGTCGAGACCGTGACCGGCCCCACCCCGCCCGGCACGGGCGTGATCCAGCCCGCCACCTCGGCGCAGCTGTCGAAATCTGCGTCGCCCACGGTGCGCCCCTCGACCCGGTTGATGCCGATATCGATCAGCGCCGCACCGGGTTTGAGCATCTCGCCATGGACCAGCCCCGGCTTACCGACCGCGACGAACACGGCATCGGCGGCGCGCGAATGCACCGAGACCTGCCGCGTCATGTGGTGGCACACGGTGACGGTGGCCCCGAGCCCCATCATCAGGAAGGCGATCGGCTTGCCCACGATCTCCGAGTGGCCGATCACGCAGACATTGAGCCCTTCGGTCTGGAGCGGCAGGGATTTCAGGATCTCCACCGCCGCGACGGCCGTGCAGGGGCCCAGTTCCAGCTCGTTATAGACGATGTTGCCGATCGAGGACGGGTGCATCCCCTCCACGTCCTTGAGCGGATGCACCGCCTTCTGCAGAACCTTGACCGGGATATGGGCGGGCAGCGGGCGCTGGATGATGATGCCGTTGACGCGCGGATCCGCGTTCAGACCGGCCAGCACGCCCTGAAGCTGTTCGAGGCTGATCGTCTCGGGGTAGTTGCGCACCTCGAAGGCCACGCCGGCTTTCTCGGCGTATTTCTTCTGGTTGCGCACATAGAGTTCGGCGGCGGCGACATCGCCGACAGAGATCGAGACGAGGCACGGCGCCCAGCCCGCCTCCGACAGCCTCTGTGCCTCGGCAAAGGTCTCGTCCAGCTTGACCTGCGCAAGCGCCTTTCCGTCAATGATCGTGGCGCTCATCGGGGTCTCCCTTGCCCAGAACCTGTTCTTCCTGCGCGATGAAATGCTCGATCATCTCGCGCCACAGACGGTCGGCGAGATCGGGATCGAGCCCGGCAGGACCGGCGGCGGCGCGTACCTTTGCCACCACATCCTCGACCCGGTCGGGGATGCGTGCCGGCCAGCCATTTTCTTGTTTGAGTTCCGCCGCACGGGCGATCAGCCGGGTGCGCGCACCGAGCATCTCGACCAGCTCCCGGTCGAGCGCATCGATCGCGACGCGCAGCTCTTCCATCGTGTGCAGGTCTGACGGAGATTTCATCGACAAGGCTCCCGGAACACTCGCGCCCCCTATCGCAGCTTGGCCCAACAAGCTCAAGACCGCGCCCCTAGAACAAACCCGTGATGCGGCCTTCGGCATCGAGGCCGATCGTCTCCGCAGCCGGGTGCCGGGGAAGGCCCGGCATGGTCATGATTTCACCGCAGATCACCACGACGAACCCCGCCCCCGCCGAGAGCCGCACTTCGCGGATCGGCAGCGTATGGCCCGAGGGCGCCCCGCGCAGCGTCGGGTCCGCGCTGAAGGAATACTGCGTCTTGGCCACGCAGATCGGCAGGTTTCCATAGCCCGCCGCTTCCCAGTCACGCAGCTGGTTGAGGATCTTCTGATCGGCATAGACGTCGCTCGCGTGGTAGATGCGCGTTGCGATGGTCTCGATCTTTTCCAGTAGCGGCATGTCATCGGGATAGAGCGGTGCGAATTGCGACGGGCGCTCGGTCAGCGCGACGATCTTCTCCGCCAGCGCCTCGGTGCCTGCGCCGCCATCGGCCCAATGGGTGCACAGGACCGCCTCCACGCCCTGCGCCTCGGCGGCGGCGCGCACCGCAGCGATCTCGTCCTCGGTATCGGCGGTGAAGCGGTTGATCGCGACCACGACCGGCACGCCGAATTTCTTCATATTCGCGATGTGACGCGCGAGATTGGCACAGCCCGCCTCGACGGCGGCCACGTTCTCCGCGCCGAGATCCGCTTTCGCGACACCGCCATTCATCTTCAGCGCCCGCACTGTCGCCACGACCACCGCAGCATTCGGGCTCAGCCCGGCCTTGCGGCATTTGATGTCGAAGAACTTCTCCGCTCCCAGATCGGCCCCGAAGCCCGCTTCGGTCACGACGTAATCGGCCAGCTTGAGCGCGCTTTGCGTCGCGATCACCGAGTTGCAGCCATGCGCGATATTGGCGAAAGGCCCGCCATGCACGAAGGCGGGCGTGCCCTCCAGCGTCTGCACGAGATTGGGCTGCAGCGCGTCTTTCAGCAGCACCACCATCGCACCATCGGCCCCGATCTCGGCGCAGGTCACGGGCGAGCGGTCGCGGCGATAGCCTACGACGATCCGACCCAGCCGCTCCTGCAAATCCGTCAGATCGCGACTAAGGCAGAGGCAGGCCATGACCTCCGAGGCCACCGTAATGTCGAAGCCGGTCTGGCGCGGAAAGCCGTTCGAGACGCCGCCAAGGCTGACGACGATGTCGCGCAGCGCCCGGTCGTTCATGTCGAGCACGCGCCGCCATGTGATCCGGCGCGCGTCGATCTCGAGCGCGTTGCCCCAATGGATATGGTTGTCGATCATCGCCGAGAGCAGGTTATGCGCCGCCCCGACCGCGTGGAAATCGCCGGTGAAATGGAGGTTCATCGACTCCATCGGCACGACCTGCGCGTAACCGCCGCCCGCGGCCCCGCCCTTCATCCCGAAATTCGGACCGAGCGAGGCTTCGCGCAGGCAGATCGCGGCGCGTTTGCCGATCCGGGACAGCCCGTCGCCCAGACCTACGGTCGTCGTCGTCTTGCCCTCGCCCGCCGGGGTTGGCGAGATCGCGGTGACGAGGATCAGCTTGCCGGTCTCGCGCGCGTCCAGCCCAGCGATGAACTCCGCCTCCAGCTTCGCCTTGTCGCGGCCATAGGGGATCAGCGCCTCTTCGGGGATATCCAGCTTCGCCGCGATTTCCGGCATCGGGCGCAGCGTCGCGGCACGGGCAATCTCTAAGTCACTGGTCATCTGGGCCTCCTGCTGAGGGAGGGTAGCCATTTGACGGCGGGGCGAAAGGGAAAGAAGCGACCGTTGCGGGATTAAATCGCCTCAGCGGACCTCGTCCATCAGCTCCCAGGCGCGCTGATCGGGAATATGCAGCCGCAGGGTTTCGCCCACGACCAGACGGCCGGGACGCTCCACCCAAGCGGTGACGCCGCGCCGACCTTGGGCGGCCGGTTTGTAGCGCTTGCCCTTCTCGGGATGGTGCTCTTCGATCACCCGGCCCGGCAGGACACAGGGGCGGTTCTCCATATCCACCACGAAGGTCAGCCCGGTCTCGTTCTGCAGCCGCGCCGAGGGCGGGATATGGGTCAGGTCCGGCAAACCGCGCAGCACGATCGTCGCGCCGACCCAAGAGGGATCGATCTCCGGAACGCCCATCGCGAAGGCGGTCTCGGCCAGTTCCTCCGCCGAGAGGATCGTCAGCTGGCGGACATTGGCGATCTCGGTGCCCTTGGGATGCTGATCGGTCACCCGCGAGCAGGAAGGGCGCGTGCGCCCGCCATGCAGTTCTCCCACGGGACCGTCGAAGGTGAAGTCGATCTCTTCGACCGGGGTCGAGGTCAGTTGTCCCTCGGTGGTCACCAGGCCGAGCCAGACGACCTCCCCTTGATACTGCGTGGGTTTCAGCGCGGCCATCAGCCCCTCTTTGACAAGACGACAAACAGACGACGGAACGGGAAAAAGACGCTGCCATCGTCCCGCAGAGGATAAACCGTCTCGAGCGCGGTTTCATAGCGTTCGATGAGAACCTGCGCTTCAGTGTCGCCTAGGAGTCGCAGGAAAGGACGCATCGCCGTGCTTTCCGTGAAGCGGCGCACCGGATGCGCGCCCGGCGTGGGTTCCAACTCCTGCAGATATTCTGTGTGCCAGATGTCGACCTCGCCCAAGGGGCTGAGCATCTTCGCGTAATCCACCGCAGGGGCCACGGGCGGCACCCAGCCCGCGAAGTTGAACCGGTCGGGGAACATCTCCTGCGACAGCTCGCGCAGGATGCGATGCGACGGCGCGCCATGCTGGGCGGGCATCTGCACCGCCAGAACGCCGCCCTCGCGCAGTTCTCCGGCAAGACGCGGGAAGAGCGTTGCATGATCGGGCAGCCAATGCAGCGCCGCGTTGGAGAAGATCATCGCCGGCGGCTTGTTGGGCACCCATTCGGAAATGTCGACCAGATCGCAGTGGTGATAGGCGCCGGTCGCCGCGGCGCGCTTCAGCATCGCCTCGGAATTGTCGACACCCACGATCTTGCGCTTCGGGTAGTGGTGGTTCAGCGCCTCGGCCACCGCGCCGTTGCCGCAGCCCAGATCGATGATCTTGCCGCGCTCGGGCAGGTGCGGCACCCGGGCCAGAAGGTCGAGTGCCGGGCGCAGCCTCAGATTGCGGAACCGCGCATAAGCGTCTGGGTCCCAATCGGCTGCGCCCGGCACTGAAGCGTCACGCGTGACCATTCTCGCGAACCTTCGCGGTCAGGCCGAAGGCTCGGGGGTGGTTTCCGCCCCGCCGTCGCCCTGATCCTTTTTCTTGGACGTTTTGGGCAGCGCGGTCACCGACGGCAGGCTCCCCGAGGAGCTGTCATCGTCGTCGCCGCCCAGCGGCTCTCCGGAGAGGACCTTCTTGATCTCGTCGCCGGTGAGGGTTTCGTATTCCAGAAGGCCTTGCGCCAGACGTTCCCAGTCCTCGATCCGCTCGGTCAGGATGCGGCGCGCTTCCTGGTAGCCGTCTTCAATGAGGCCGCGCACCTCTTCCTCAATCAGCTCTTTCGTCTTGGTCGAAACCGAGAAGCCAGCGGTGTTGCCCTGATAGCCCTCATGTGCCTCGGCATAGTCGATATTGCCGACTTTCTCGGACATGCCCCAGCGCATCACCATGGCGCGGGCAATCGCCGACGCCTGCTGAATGTCGCCCGCGGGGCCGTTCGAGACATGCTCTTCGCCCCATTTCAGGATCTCGGCTGCCTTGCCTGCCATGGTCATGGTGATCTTCTGCTTGGCCTCGTCCTTGTGGTAGTTGAGCTTGTCCATCTCGGGCAGCGAGACGACCATACCCAAGGCCTGACCGCGCGGAATGATCGTGGCCTTGTAGACTGGATCGCATTTCGGCAGCGACAGGCCGACGATGGCGTGACCGGCCTCGTGATAGGCGGTCATTTCCTTCTGCTCGGGGGTGAGCACCATCGAGCGGCGCTCGACACCCAGCATCACCTTGTCCTTGGCGTTCTCGAAATCTTCCATCGAGACGAAACGACGCCCGACGCGGGCCGCCATCAGCGCGGCTTCGTTCACGAGGTTCATCAGGTCGGCGCCCGAGAAGCCCGGCGTACCACGCGCGATGGTGCGCAGGTCGACATCCGGCCCCACCGGAACCTTGCGCGAGTGAACCGTCAGGATCTTCTCACGGCCCTTGATGTCGGGGTTCGGGACGTGGATCTGACGGTCGAAGCGGCCCGGACGCAGCAGCGCGGGGTCGAGCACGTCTTTACGGTTCGTCGCCGCGATGATGATGATGCCTTCATTGGCCTCGAAGCCGTCCATCTCGACCAGAAGCTGGTTGAGGGTCTGTTCGCGCTCGTCATTGCCGCCGCCGATGCCGACACCGCGGGCACGACCCACCGCGTCGATCTCGTCGATGAAGACGATACAGGGCGCGTTCTTCTTGGCCTGCTCGAACATGTCGCGGACACGGGATGCACCCACACCCACGAACATCTCGACGAAGTCGGAGCCCGAGATGGTGAAGAAAGGCACGCCCGCCTCGCCCGCAATGGCGCGGGCCAGAAGCGTCTTACCGGTACCCGGAGGGCCGACCAGCAGCGCGCCTTTCGGAATCTTGCCGCCGAGGCGCGAGAATTTCTGCGGGTTGCGCAGGAATTCCACGATCTCTTCAAGCTCTTCCTTGGCTTCGTCGATACCCGCCACGTCGTCGAACGTCACGCGGCCATGTTTCTCGGTCAGGAGCTTCGCCTTGGACTTGCCGAAGCCCATCGCGCCGCCTTTGCCGCCGCCCTGCATCCGGTTCATGAAGAAGATCCAGATGCCGATCAGCACGAGGAAGGGAAGCCAGACACCCAGCAGCGACATGAAGCCCGACTGCTGCTGTTTTACGACGCTCACCGCGATGCCCTTGTCGATCAGCTTCTCTGCGATCTGATCTTCCATCGGCTTGATGGTGGTGAAGCTTGTTCCATCGGCGAGCTGGTAGCGCACCTCTTCGCCATCGAGGCGAACGTTCTTCACCTCGCCTTTATCGACGGCGTCCATGAACTCCGAGTAGGTCGCTTGGGACGAGTTCATCGAAGATTGCCCATCACCGAAAAGGTTGAACAGGGCTAAAATCAGCAGGAACAGCACCGCCCAAAAGGCCAGATTGCGCGCATTACCCAAGGAATATCCTCCAATCGTATCGGGCGGCTGACCTGCGGTCGCCGCCTCTTCCTCAGTGAAAATAGGCATTACGCGCCGGGGTTCAACGTCGAATTAGCCAAGTGGCGAATGCGTCGCGGGAAATCCGCGCCCGCCAGCCTGCGCCAAAGCCCGCGATCGGCGCCGCGACAAGCGTCTCGCCGCGCCAAATGGCGGGGCTTGCGGCAAGCGAGGCACGCGGAAGGCCGGTGTCGCGCCAGTCGGGGCATTGGCGCAATCCCGCCTCCTCCAGCGCCGCGACTTCCGCCACGTCGGCTGCGGGCCCGGTGAGCTCCCAACGGTCCCAAAGCGCGGCGCCAGCTTCGACAGCCACGTGCAGATCGGCCACGGCCTGCGCCTCGCGGGTGATGCGGATCGCGTCTTTGCCGGAAGTGATGCGGCAGCCATGCAGGGTGCGGTCGCCGGGCAGTGCGATCTCCGAGAGCAGGCTCTGCACCTTCGCCGCGCGTGGCGCATACTCCGCCCCCGAGACCCAGCGCAGCGCCGCCACGATCAGGCGACGTTGCAATTCCGGATCCATCGCGGCGAAGCCGGTGGCATCGATCAGCAGATCGCCCGACAGCTCGGAGACGTGACGTGCGACCTCCGCCAACAGCAGCCGGTGCAGTGCCGCATTCGCAGCCGAGAGGTTCGCCGTGACCCCGGCGATCGCCTGCGCATCGACGCCCAAAGGCGCGAGCACCCCGAGCGCCTGACGCGCCTTGACCCGGTCGAAGCGGTCATTCGCGTTGGAGGGGTCGTCGATCCACATGATGCCTTCCGCGCGCAGATGGTCGCGCAACGACTTGCGTGTCTGGCAAAGAAACGGACGATGCCATGTTACGCCCTCGGCCTCGAACCGCGGACGCATGCCTGACAGCCCCTCCAACCCCGCCTCGCGGGCGAGCCGCATCAGGAAGGTCTCGGCCTGATCGTTGGCGGTATGCCCCAGCGCGACATGGGCAATCCCGTTTTCGCGTGCCCAAGCGCCGATCAGCCGCAGACGCGCCCGGCGCGCAGCATCCATCAGGTTGCCCTCGGCGGTGGTGCCGTCCCAGCGGAGAACTGAGTGTGTAATACCACGTGTCTCACAGAACCGCCCGACAAAGGCAGCCTCGTCGGCGGCCTCGGGGCGCAGCCCGTGATCCACCGTCACCGCGGCGACGTCGAAATGCTCAGCCAGCAGCACCAGCGTCGCCATCGAATCCGAGCCCCCGGAAACGGCAACCCCGACGCGCCGGGGCGCATCGGGGTCAAAACCGTGTCTTGCGATGTCGTCCAGCGTCACCGGAGCGCGCTCACTGGCATCCCAGCGATTGCTGCGCGCTCTGCGCCTCGCCCGCCGCCGATGAGCCCGGGAAGCGTGCGCTCACCTGACCCAGCGTGGTGCAGGCCTCGCTCTGCTGACCGAGCTGCCCCAGCGCCTTGCCGAGCGACAGCAGGTTGTCCGCCGCCCGCGACCCTTTCGGATCGGCGGAGAACCCGTCGAGCCATGCCCGTGCAGCACCCGCCTCGTCGCCCTGCTTTTGCAGCGCGAGACCGCGATAATACATCGCGTCGCTGGTCAACGGAGAACCGGGATAGGTCTGCCGGAAGGTCGTGAGAAGATCGGCCGCCGAGGCGTAATCGCCATCCTCATAGGCTTTCTTGCCCGCTTCGAAATCCGATTTCTCGTTGATCGCGAGATCGGGGCCGGGCGTCGAATCCGGCGCAGGGCCGGTGACCGAGGGCGCATTGGTCGGTGCGTCGCCTCCCAGCGGCTTGGCCATGCCCAGCTTCGAGATGTCGCAGTTCTCTTCCATCTCGCAGACCCGGAAATTCAGATCGCCGATCCGCTTCGTGCCATCGGCGACGACGCGGTTGATCTTGTTTTCCAGTTCTTCGACGCGGTCGGTCATATGCGTCAGCGACAGCTCCATCGAGTCCATGCGCTGCAGAGCGGAATCGCCACCCGCTTTCTGCAGCCCAGCCTGGCCAGAGGATTTCAGCTCTTGGCGCAGGCTGTCGATCTCGGTCTGAAGCTGACCCAGTTCGGTCTTGATATCCGCCAGCGTCTGGGCGCGGTTCGCGTCCTGAGCCAGCGCGGGCGCGGCTGCCAGAACAGCCGCGCCGAGAAGCAAAGCTCTCAGCATCGCGATCAGCTCCCGACCGCCGATTGCGAGATCACCGTCACCGCGCGACGGTTTTTCTGGTAGCACTCCTCAGTGGAGCAGATCGCCAGGGGGCGTTCCTTGCCGTAGGAGACCGTGCGCAGACGGTTGCCGGCCACGCCCTGGCTGATCAGGTATTCCTGTACGGCCGAGGCACGGCGTGCGCCGAGCGCGAGGTTGTATTCGCGGGTGCCCTGCTCGTCGGCGTGGCCTTCGATGATTGCAGTGTAGCTCGGATGGCTCACCAGCCAGCTTGCCTGCTGGGTCAGGATGCCGCGGGCGGTGTCGGTCAGGGTCGACTGGTCAACCATGAAGTGCACCATGTCGCCGATGGTCTGGCTGAAATAGGCCGGCGAGTTCGGGTCGTTGATCCCGCCTTGGCTTACGCCGTCCATGCCAGCGCCGCCCGGGCCGAGCGCGCCGCCGGGACCGGTCGCGCCGGAGCCGTATTGATCGGGGTTCGAACAGGCCGCGAGGCCCAGCATCGAGATGGCCAACACGGCCTTCACTGCAAAATTCATTGGTTCCGCCTTTGTTGATCTGCCCATTGCGGGCGAGCCTACCAGTTTCTCTAACGCTTGTTAATCCGCCCTCAGGGCAGAAGCGGCGACCAGGCCGGGTCCGATGCGGCGCCCGGCGTGGAGACTTTCTTCAGGTTGCGCCCGGAGATGTCGACCGAATAGAGCGAGGCCGAACCTTCGGCGCCGGGGCTCTCCCGGGTAAACATGATCACGCGGCCATTGGGCGACCAGGTCGGGCCCTCGTCGAGGAAGGACGAGGTCAGCAGGCGCTCTTCCGAGCCGTCGGTACGCATCACGCCGATATGGAAACGGCCCTGGTTCTGCTTGGTGAAGGCGATCATGTCGCCGCGCGGCGACCAAACGGGGGTCGAATAGCGCCCGTCGCCGAAGCTGATCCGCGTCGCGTCACCGCCGCTCGCGGGCATGATATAGAGCTGCTGCGTGCCCGAGCGGTCGGATTCGAACACGATCCGCGAACCGTCTGGCGAGAAGCTGGGCGAAGTTTCGATCGCAGGCGAGGTCGTCAGGCGCTGGGTCTGCCCCGAGCTGATATTCATCATCCACAGGTCGGTATTACCGTTCTGCTCCATCGAATAGACGATCTTCGTGCCATCGGGCGAGAAGCGCGGCGCGAAGGTCATAGTGCCGGGCACTTCCGGCAGAAGCCGCGCCGAGGCGGTGGCCACGTCGAGCATCTTGATGCGCGGGAAGCCCGTCTCGAAGGTGGTGAACAGCACCTTAGTGCCGTCACGCGAGAAGCGCGGCGCGAGCACGATGGTCGAGGCATCGGTGAGATAGGTCACGTTCGCGCCGTCGTAATCCATCACGGCGAGCCGTTTCTGGCGGTTGTCCTTCGGCCCGCTTTCCGAGACGAAGACCACGCGGCTGTCGAAATACGGCCCCTCGCCCGTGATGCGCGAATAGATCACGTCCGAGACCTTGTGCGCCAGACGCCGCCAGCTTGCCGGCGAGGCTGCAAGCTGCTGCCCGTCGCCCATCTGCTGTCCGGAGAACACGTCGAAGAGGCGGAACTTCACGACCACCTTGCCGCCCTGCATCCCGACCGAGCCCACGACCAACGCCTGCGCGTTGATCGCCTGCCAGTCGGAATATTTCACCGGCGTATCGAAGCTCGACACGTTTTGGATATAGGCGGATTTCGGGATTTCGCGGAAAAGGCCCGTTCCCGTCAGGTCGCTCGAGATCACCTGCGTGATCTGGCTCGCCATCTGGCCCGCTTCTTGAGTTTCGGGGATGAACCCCGCGATCGCGAACGGCATCGGCTCGATCACACCGTCGGTGATCTCGATATGCAGCGGTTCGGAATCCTGCGCGGTTGCGGCGATGGGTGCCAGCATCACAGCCGCCAGCAAACTGAGAACGAAACGCATCATGTCACACACTCCCTTTCCGGGTCTTGCCCGGTTTGTAACGCGCTGCGGCACGATCGTGCATCACAACCCCATGACACCGCGCGGAAACTCGCCGATCCACCGTCATTTCATCCTCATTTTTTCGGGATTGAAGTCGATGGTGATCGTTTTCCAGCGGTCGTATTTCTCCGGCGGCAGCGGGAAGCCGTCCGAGCCGCACAGAACGATAGCGCGACGCCCGGCCTCGAAAGCCTGATCGACCGCGTTGCCGGTGCCGCCCGTCGCCCCGACCAGCTTGATCGAGGAGATGATCGGGTGGCCATCAGGCTGCATGTCGACCGACAGCGTCACCGTGGTTCGCAGCGCATCCGAGCTGAGCGCACCGGTGTTCCAGCATTGCTTGATGTCGACGATCAGCGCGTCTTTCTCGCCCGCGGTGATCGGCGGCCCCGTCGGCGCAGAGCCGGTGCCGCCCGTGCCCTCGCCACCCAAGGCTGCCGCGAGCGCATCGTTGACCGAGGCGCTGTCGACTTTCTTCGGCTCGCTCGGCGCGGGCTTGGTTTCTGCCGGTTTCGGCTCGGCAGGCTTCTTCTCGGCGGGCGCGGCGGCCGTCTGCGTCTCTTTCGGCGCAGGCGGTTTCGGCTTGGCGCTCGGACGCGGCGAGGCCAGCGGCGCAGAGCTTTCCGGCTTGTCTTCGGTCTTGTTCGCTTCGGTCACGATCTCGGTCGAAGCTTCCGGCGGCGCGGTCGCCTCCTTCGGCTTCTCAACCGGCTGATCGGGCGTATCGGCGGGTTTGGGCGCCTCTTGCGGCTGCGCCTGCGGATCGACCTTCGCTTCGGGCGGCGGCTCGGGCGCAGGGGTCGGTGCCACGCGCGGCGCCTGTTTCGGCTTCGGCGCGGGAGAGATGTCGGGCGTGACCGTCGGCGAGGGCTCCTCGACCGGCGGCACGATTTCGGGCGGCGTGTCGCTCACCTCGGCGGGCGGCGTCGGCTCTTGCAGGGCCGAGACGTCGGGCTGCGCATCAGGGGCCGGATCGGGCTGCTGCATCGCCTGCGGCTCGGGTTCCGGCTTGGCCTGCGGCTCAGGCGCGGGCGTCTCGGGCGGCGGTGTCGTCTCGGCGGGCGTATCGGGCGCCGTGGGCGCGACCGAATCCGGCGTCGGCTGCGGCGCATCCTTCGGCGCCGAGGCCATCATCGTGTTGAAGTCCTGCTCGGACATCACCGCGACCTGGCTGATCACCACCGGCTCGTTCGGCTTCGGGAAGAACCACTGCCCCCCGGCAATGACCCAGAAGAGCACGCCCACATGCAGCGCGCCCGACAGGCCGTAACCGATCTTGTCCGCACGGTTCATGCGATGCTGCCCCCTGGGCTCAGTTCCCCGCAGGCGCCGTCAATTGCGGCCCTCCGGTATCGGTGACGAGCGTGATGTTCGAGAACCCCGCGCCGTTGAGCGCGCCCATCACCTGCACCACCTGAGAATAGGAAATCTTGCCGTCAGCGCGCAGGAAGACCTTGTTGCTGTTACGCTCGGCCGAGATCGCCTTGAGACGGTCGATCAGCTGATCCTGCGGCACTTCCGAGTTCATCAACGAGACTTTCCCGTCCGCCTGAAGCGAGATCGTCAGCGGCGTTTCCTGCTCGGTCGGCACGGCCTTGGCCGCCGTCTTCGGCAGCTCCAGCGGCACGCCCACCGTCATCATCGGCGCGGCGACCATGAAGATCACCAAGAGCACCAGCATCACGTCGACCATTGGCGTGACGTTGATCTCGCTCATCGCGGCATGACGGCCCCGCCCGCTCCTGCGGCGCCGCGATCCGCCCGATCCGCGTTTTGCAACACCCGCGCCCATGATCAGCTATCCAACTGGCGCGACAGGATGGTCGAGAACTCGTCCGCGAAGGCCTCGTAGTTGCCCGCGATACGATCGGCATCGGACGACAGCTTGTTGTAGAAGATCACCGCCGGGATTGCCGCGAGCAGACCCAGCGCGGTCGCGACAAGCGCTTCCGAGATGCCGGGTGCCACAACGGCGAGCGAGGTGTTCTGCGAGATCGCGATCTCCTCGAAGGCGACCTTGATCCCCCAGACCGTGCCGAACAAACCCACGAAGGGCGAGATCGAGCCCACGGTCGCAAGGAAATTCAGCCCGTAATTGAGGTTCTCGGTGGCTTTCTGGATCGCGACATCCATCGAGCGTTCGATCCGCGCCTGCGCGCCGGTGATCAGCGCGCCGTCCTGACGGTGCGAGCGACGCCATTCCAGCATGCCGGCGGCGAAGATCTTCTGGCTCGCGCCCTCGGGCGCGGGGCCGATCTGGTCGAACAGCTCATCGAGCGGCTCTCCCGACCAGAAGGCCCGGTCGAAGGCTTCCGCCTCGGAGCGCGCCGCGCGATAGGCGATGAATTTGCGGATGATGATCGCCCAGGACCAGAAGCTGGCCACCACGAGAATGATCATCACGAGTTTGACGGTCAGCGATGCGCGCAGAAAGAGCGCAAGCAGGGAGAAGTCGATCTCCTGCGCCATCGCAAGCGAAGATTGGTCCATAGGTACTGCTCGCCGGTTGGGGCCACGTTATCGGGCCTCTGATTACCAGCGATTCTATATCAGCAGTAAGGGGAACGCCATAACAACAATGTAACCGGCGAAACCCCGCCGCTTTTCAGTGCAGTTTCGGGGCCAGTTTCCGGCGAATATCGGCGGGAAGCCGCTGAGCCGCGCCCGCCTCATTGAGACAGACGATGGTGACCTGCGCGGTGAACAGCACCTCGCCGTCGCGCTGCACCGTCTGCTCCATCACGAAACGCGCGCCCGTTTCGGCCACCAGATCGGTCGTGACCACCAGCTCGTCGTCGAATTTCGCGGGGCGCAGATAGTCGGCCTCGACCCGGCGCACCGCGAAGACCACGCCGTGATCGGCCTTCAGCGCGACCTGATCCACGCCCAGCGCGCGGACGAATTCGGACCGCCCGCGCTCGATGAACTTCAGGTAATTGGCGTAATAGACGATCCCCGCAAGATCGGTGTCCTCGTAATAGACCCGGATCGGAAACTCATGCGCCATTCTCGTTCTCCTGATCGTCCGGCTCTGCCTCGCCCACTTCGCGCGACAATTCCCGCACCGCCTCTGCGGCCTCGCCCTGACGCAGACCTGCGCGGGCGGCAAGGCGCAGCGCGTGGCTCGGATCTTTGGCAACCGCCGGCATCGTCGGATCGTAGCCCGCCGCAATGATCGCCGCGATCTCGGGGCGCAGTACGGTCACCCCGCGCGCCACCGCCAGCGGCGAGCGCTTCACGAAGGCCTTGTCGGACCAGAGCAGGATCATCTGCACCGCCTGGCTCAGCGCGATCACCTCGGCGGGCACCTCGTCGAGCCCGGCATCCATCCGCACGAAGGCGAAACAGGCCCGGATCGCGCCGTCCTTGTCGAAGCGGAAGACGCGATACTGGTTCGCGCCTTGATCGTCGAGCCGGATCACCAGATCCTGCAGCCCGTCGATCAGATGATCGAGATTGGGCACCTCGAGCAATTCCTGCCAGTCACGGAAGAAGAAGATCATCAGGTTCGCACCGAGCTCGGGATCGGTCTCGGCCATCTTGTGCCCGGCCAGCGCGACCACCGCCTCGACCGCGCCTTTCACGGTCGCCAGCGTCGCAGCCTCGACCCCGAAGACCACCGGCACGACCGGGCGCCCCCAGCGCGCGAACAGATACTCGTCGGAGGAACGCCGGAAGAGCTGCTCCACCATTTCGCCCGTGATCTCTGCCTGTTCCGACATGCCGCCTCCCTCGCTTCGCCCTGACCCTAAGAGATCACGACGGAGGGGGAAAGGGGCCAACCCCTCTGCCGCGCCTCCCCGGCTCTTGCCTGCAGCGGCATTTCGGCGTGGCACAAATATCCCGGGGGAGCGCCCGACAGGGCGTGGGGGCAGCGCCCCCTCTTCTTCGGCATCTCGCTCCCCCACAGTGACGGGCGGCAGCCCTTCCTGATCTGCGCTTGCCGCCCTGCGGTCGCGCGCCTATAAGGGCGGCATGTTCTTGCTGGCTGCATATCCGCGAATTACCTGCCCGGCGCTCTGACGCGTCAGGGTAGCCGGGATATTGCGCCAAGCCCCGAGGCGTGCGCGCGCACGCCCTTCCCTTTCCCAAGGACGACAATTCCATGAGTTCCGACCAGACCACCGAGACGACCGCCCCCGATTATCGCGGCACCGTCTTCCTGCCGAAAACCGATTTCCCGATGCGCGCGGGCCTGCCCATGCGCGAGCCCGATTGGCTGGCGCGCTGGGAGGAGATCGGCGTCTATGATCGCCTGCGCGAGAAGGCCGCGAAGGACAACCGCCCGAGCTTCGTGCTCCATGACGGCCCTCCCTATGCGAACGGCCATCTGCATATCGGTCACGCGCTCAACAAGATCCTGAAGGACTTCATCACCCGCTCGCAGCAGATGATGGGCCGCGATGCGCGTTACGTGCCGGGCTGGGACTGCCACGGCCTGCCGATCGAGTGGAAGATCGAAGAGCAGTATCGTGCCAAGGGTCTCGACAAAGATGCTGTCGACGTGGTGGATTTCCGCCGCGAATGCCGCGCCTTTGCCGAGAACTGGGTCGAAATCCAGCGCGAGGAATTCAAGCGTCTGGGCGTCTATGGCAACTGGGCCGATCCGTATCTGACCATGAACTACCATGCCGAGGCGGTGATCGCCGAGGAGTTCATGAAGTTCCTGATGAACGGCACACTCTATCAGGGCTCCAAGCCAGTGATGTGGTCGCCGGTCGAGAAGACCGCGCTGGCCGAGGCCGAGGTCGAGTATCACGACCACACCAGCCACACGATCTGGGTGCGCTTCAAGGTGCGCCGGGGCGGCAACGCTGCGATGCCGACCGAGGATGCGGTCGAGTATGATGCGGCCGATCAGGCGCTGCTGGCCGATCAGTTGCACGAGGCGAGCATCGTGATCTGGACCACGACGCCGTGGACGATCCCGCAGAACCGCGCCGTGTCCTTCCATCCGGGCATCGCCTACGGCCTTTACCGGGTCGATACGCTGGGCGAGAAATCGACCGCCGAAGAAGGCGAGTTGCTGCTGATGGCCGATGCGCTGGCGCAATCGGTGATGGATCAGGCGAAGGTCGAGAGCTTCACCCGCGTGCGCGACGTGTCGGCAGCGGAGCTGGAAGGGCTGACCCTGTCGCACCCCTATGCCGGCGTCGACGGCGCGAATGGCGAATGGGATTTCGACGTGCCGGTCCTGCCGGGCGATCACGTGACCGACGACGCCGGGACCGGCTTCGTGCACACCGCGCCGTCGCATGGTGACGACGACTATCAGATGGGCCTTAAGTTCGGTCTGCCGATGACCTACAATGTCGAACCCGACGGCACCTACCGCAAGGATCTGCCGCTGTTCGGCGGCGAGGCGATCGTCGCGGCGGACGGCAAGGACGGCCCCGCGAACGTGTCGAACATCAAGCAGCTCGCTTGGGCCGGTGCGCTTCTCGCCAAGGGCAAGATCAAGCACTCCTACCCGCATAGCTGGCGCTCGAAAGCACCGCTGATCTATCGCAACACGCCGCAATGGTTCGCAGCGATCGACCACACGCTCGACGATGGCATGGGCACCTATGGCGACACGATCCGCAAGCGCGCGCTGACCTCGATCGAGGAGCTGGTGACCTTCACGCCCGAGAAGGGCAAGAACCGCCTGCATTCGATGATCGAGAACCGTCCCGACTGGGTGCTGAGCCGTCAGCGCGCCTGGGGCGTGCCGCTGACCTGCTTCGTCAAGAAGGGCGCCAAGCCCACCGACGAGGACTTCCTGCTGCGCAATGCCGAAGCCAACGCCCGCGTCATCGCCGCCTTCGAGACCGAGGGCGCGGATGCGTGGTATGAGGACGGCTTCAAAGCGAAGGTTCTCGAAGGTCTGGTGAACCCCGACGATTACGAGCAGGTCTTCGACGTGCTCGACGTGTGGTTCGACAGCGGGTCCACCCATGCTTTCGTGCTGCGCGACCGCGCAGACGGCACCGAGGATGGCATCGCCGATGTCTACCTTGAGGGCACCGACCAGCACCGCGGCTGGTTCCACTCCTCGCTGCTTCAGGCCTGCGCCACGAAAGGCCGCGCGCCCTATCGCAACGTGGTGACGCACGGGTTCACGCTCGACGAGAAGGGCATGAAGATGTCCAAATCGCTGGGCAACACGATCGTGCCCGAGGAAGTCATCAAGCAATACGGCGCGGATATCCTGCGCCTCTGGGTCGCGCAGACCGACTTCACCGAGGATCAGCGCATCGGCCCGGAGATCCTGAAAGGCGTCGCCGACAGCTATCGCCGTCTGCGCAACACGCTGCGCTTCATGCTGGGCAATCTCGACGGGTTCTCCGACGCCGAGCGCGTCGATCCGGCCGAGATGCCGGAGCTGGAGCGCTGGGTGCTACACCGTCTGGCGCAGCTCGATACCGAGGTGCGCAAGGGCTATGACGCGTTCGACTTCCAGGGCGTGTTCCAGCAGCTGTTCAACTTCTGCACGGTGGACCTGTCGGCCTTCTATTTCGACATCCGCAAGGACGCGCTCTATTGCGACCCGGAAGACGGCCTGCGTCGCCGCGCGGCGCGCACGGTGCTGGACCTTCTGTTCCATCGCCTGACGACCTGGCTCGCGCCGATCCTCGTCTTCACGACGGAAGACGTGTGGCTGTCGCGCTTCCCGGGCGACGACGCCTCGGTGCACCTGCAGGACATCCCCGAGACGCCCGAAGCTTGGGCCGACGCGAGCCTTGCCGCGAAATGGGACGGCATCCGCCGCGCCCGTCGCGTGGTGACGGCGGCGCTGGAAGTGCAGCGCTCGGCCAAGGTGATCGGGGCCTCGCTCGAGGCGGCACCTGTCGTGCATGTCGAGGATGCGGACGTTCTTGCGGCGCTGAAATCTGTGCCCTTCGAGGATCTCTGCATCACCTCGGATATCGCGCTGACCGCCGATCCGGCCCCACAGGAAGCGTACCGCCTGCCCGAAGTTTCGGGCATCTCGGTGGTCTTCGAGAAGGCGGATGGCGAGAAATGCGAACGCTGCTGGAAGATCCTGCCCGATGTCGGCAGGCATAAGCATCCCGGCACCTGCAAACGGTGCGATGCGGCGCTGGACTGAGCAGACCGCTACCAAAGACGGAATGAAGGGCACCCCGCGCGGGTGCCCTTTTTCATGTCACCTCAGGACGGCATCTGATGCGGCGGCAGAGCCGGAGGCCCGAACCGGTTGCCGCCCGTGGAGCCGCGCTGGACGGTAAAGAAGAGCAGGACCAGCGTCCCGATCACCGGGATCAGCGCGATCAGAGCCCACCAGCCGGTCCGGTCGATATCGTGCAGCCGCCGCACCAGCACCGCGAGCGAGGGCAGGAACACGACGAGCGAGAAGATCGCGCCAAGAAGCGACGCATCGTCCCGCATCATCATCGGACCGAAAAGGATACGGTCCAAGATGCCGAAGACGATGTTGCCGAGAAAGATGAACAGAACGAACCACCAGAATTCGAGCCGGGCCGCGCGGCCGGTGAAGGTCACGTAGTTCGAGAAACATTTGCGGATTGCGTCGCTGAACTCCATCGGAGCGTCTCCCTCTGTTTATGTGCCGTAGGGAAAGCTTAGCCGCAGGGTCGCTCTCGACGCCAGCCTCAATGCAGATTCAGACGGCGTCCCTGTCGCGCAGCCAGCGTTGCAGCGTGCGCTCTTCGGCCTGTGCCTGCTCGCGCTTTGCCAGCTCCGCTGCCCGTTCGGCGCGGGCACGGTCGAGAAGCGTGTCGTAGGTCTTCGCCTCTCGAAACAGCTCTCGCATCCGGTCTTCGAGCGGCACGCGGCGCTCGTTCAGCGCGCCGATTTCCTGATCGAGCCAGGAGACCGTCTCGCGCACCGCCTCGCGAAACCCGGCCGCATAGGGCGCGGTCTCGGGCGAGGTGACGTGAAGCTCGGCGCGGGCGCGCTCTGTCAGCGTATCGCGTTCGCCTTCCAGCCGCGCAACCTGCGCATTCAGTTTCGATAGCTCGCCAGCCTGCTCTTCGAGCTCGCGCCGCCGCAGCCGCCCGATCACCTCCAGAGCCGCGATCCGGTTGCGCGCCATCGCCTGTTTACGCCGCCTGTGGCAGTTCTTTCTGCGCCTGTTCGACGGCGTAGAAATCGGGCTGATAGACGGTGGGGATACTGCCGCGACCAATCTCGATGCAGATATTCGGCGGGTGGTCGCTCACCAGCGCCACGAAAATATCGCGGATCACGGCATAGAATGCGGAATCCTCTTCCTCGATCTGGCGCAGACGCCCGGACATCGGCTGCACGAAGCAATAGGCAAGGAACACGCCGAGGAAGGTACCGACGAGCGCACCGCCGATCATGCCGCCCAGAATTTCCGGCGGCTGGTCGATCGCCCCCATCGTTTTGATCACGCCCAGAACGGCCGCGATGATGCCGATGGCGGGCAATGCGTCGGAGACGGTTTGCAGCGCCGAGGCCGGTGCCATGACCTCGCGGTGATGCTTCTTGAGCTTGCGGTTGATGACATCCTCGGTCTGGTACTTGTCATCGAAGTTCATCGCCAGCATCCGGAAGCTGTCGGTAATCAGCTGGATCGCGAAATGGTCCTTCAGGATGCGCGGATAGCGACCGAAGATTTCGCTCTCTTCCGGGGATTCGATATGCGAGTCGAGCGCGATGATCCCCTTGTTGCGATAAAGCCGCGACAGTTCGAACAGCAGATTGAGCAGATCGGTGTAATCCGCCGTCTTCCACTGGCTGCCCTTCATCACTTTCACAAGCCCGCGCCCCGAGCGGCGGATCATGCTGAACGAGTTCGCGATCAGGAAAGAGCCCAAGGCCGCGCCGCCGATCATCATCCCTTCGAAAGGCAGAGCGTGGATGAGAACGTCCATACTGCCGCCGGAGAGAAGGAAGCCACCGAACACGAGGCCCACGACGGCCAATAGGCCAAGGATGATCGTCATTATTCTTTGTCCGTGTGTTTCGCGCCCTGCGGTCTTTCACCGACAGCCGCCGTTTCCTGAAATTCTTGCTAAATCTCCGGTGACGCTCCCGTTAAGTCAAGTATAAATGCCGATATTGCGAGCAAGATTAAGCATAAATCGAATATTTCGGAGGCTTAACAAGGAAACTTGACCGATTATCCATGAATAGATAGGTTCAATCCAACACGGATCTTGCATTCAGGGCATTTCATGAGCGCCAGCGCGGAAGCCATAGCCTTTCTGCTTGAAGAGCAGGACCTGCGCCATCTGTTCCAGCAATGGCCGCAGCAGATGTGTCTGGCTGTGGGCCTCGACCCGGAAGGCGGCTGCGCGATGCTGGTCTTTCACGCAAGCGAGGCCGAGCGCGTCCTGCCCCGACTCGCGCGCTCGATGAACTGGCGCGCGGATGAGTTCAGCGTCATTCCGAAGACCGACGGTTACCGGACCCGGCGGATGCTGTTTTCCGACGAGCAGAAGATCCTGTCGCTTGTGCATGAGACCGACGATCTTCCCGAGATCGCGCGCGATTACGCGATCAACTTCGCCTATGCCGCCGATGAGGGGCTCGACCCGGAAGCGCTGACCGATGCGAAATCGGCCTCGGTCTCGCCCGCGATGCGCGAGGTGGAACGGCTTCTGTCGGAGCTGAACCCGGAGCAATCCACGACCACGCCGCCCGCAAGCAAGATCGCCGCGCCCCCGCCACGTGCCAACGCAGAGGCCGCGCGCGCTAGCGGCGAAGATGGCGGTCCGCCCGGCTTCCGGCGGTTGAGCGATACGCACCGGGCCGAGGCCCTGATGGCGACTTGCGAAATTAGCCTGAGCGCCGACACCGTGCGCATTTCCATCGAAGACGCCGGTGCCGATGCGCAAAGCTTCGGGGTGCGGGACGTCTATTTCCGGGACGATCTGCACAGCTTCGCCATTCCGGTCGCCGAACTGGCGCGACAGGGCGCGACCGCCCTGCCCGGTCAGATTCACGCCCCCGCAGACCATTTTCCCGCCTCGCTTCTTGCGACCCTACGGCGGACCCAGCTTTCGGCGCGACTGACCGCGCTCGACCACTTTATCTTCATCGCTCCCGAAGCCGCGAAGCAACCGGCCGCCCCCCTCGCCGCACCGCTGCGCGAAGAGACAGGCAAGCTCCCGGCGAAGCGCGCGGGCGCGAAGCCGCAGATGCGCACGATGCTGGGCGGTGCGGCGCTGATCTTCTTCTCGGCGCTGGCGCTGCAACTCGGCCTGACGCCCGCGCTCAGCCATGGCGAGGCGCGGAAGGTCTCGCTCGATACGATCCGCGAATCCGTCTTCCAGTCGCTTACGGATCAACAAACCGGCGAGGAGCGCTGAGCCATGGATTGCGCCATCATCACCCCCATCGGCCCCGGCCACCGCGCGCTGTTCGAAGAGAGCTGCGCGCCCTCCGTCGAGACCGCGATCGGCTTTTCCAAGGGCCCGTTCGACCAGATCCATCACTACGCGATGGACGACACCCAAGGGCTTCACGGCCGGTCTGCGCGCCGCAACGCCGCGATCCGGCAGGCACAGAAGGCAGGCATCGAGTGGATTTTCTTCCTCGATGCGGACGACGTGCTGACCCCGAATGCCTTCGAGGCCTTCGGCGCGCGCCTTGCAGCGGAGCCTAATCTCGACGCGCTTTGGGGTCTGATCTGCGAATTCGACGCGGCGGGCGAGCCGCAGCTGCGCGACGGCCAGCCTGCCGAGATTTCCGCCTACGCGGAGTTTCTCGCCACGCCCCCCTTCTTCGCGGTTCAGATCGGCGCCTTCATCCGCACCGAATTGGTCGCGCGCTTCGGCTTCGATGAAGCGATGGATACGGGCGAGGATTACAAGCTCTACCTGCAACTCTGGCAGACGGGGAATTGCGCGAAACGCCCCGAGATTTTCTTCGTCAATCGCCGCGACCAGCATTCCACCGGTCCGCGCTCTGCGACGGGGGCCGATTGGGCCCGGCAGGTCGAACGGATGTGGGCTGACGCGGTCGAGCGCGATCCGGTCTGGGCGCAGCTCGACTATCAGGGCGTGGCTGCGAAGATGCAGATCACCAACCCGCTCGACATCATCCAGAACACCCATCTGCAGGGGCGGTTCTTCGAGGATAGCTCGCTCGAGAAGCTGCGCGATCTGATCGGCGTGGCGCACCCGCATATTGTCGAGGTCGGCGCGAATATCGGCAATCACGTCGTCTGGTATGCGCAGCATCTGGACCCGGCGCGCATCTATCCGGTGGAGCCGAACCCCGCGGCGCTGACGCTTCTGGACGGCAATATCGCCGCAAACGGGATCGGAGACCTGATCGACCGGCGCGGCATGGGCTTCGGCGTGGGCCGTGCGGAGGGTAGTTTCCGCGCCGAGACGACGGAGGAAAACAACCTCGGGGCTACGACACTGGTCGCCGATGAGGCGGGCGAGTTGAAGGTCGTGACACTGGACGCGCTGATGACCGATGCCCGCGCCGATTTCCTCAAGATCGACGCCGAAGGGATGGAGCTCGATGTGCTCGCCGGGGCCGAGGCGCTGATCGCGCGCGACCGCCCGCTGATCTGGGTCGAGACCCGCCGCGACAATCTCCTTGCCTTCGCGCAGGAGTGGTGCCGCGCGCATGACTACGTGCTGATCGACAGCGTGTTCTACGTCCACTCGATCGACTACTTCGCCATTCCGAGGGAACGCGCATGACCCAGACAACCCTCTCGCGCAGAGACCGGCGCGCCCGGACCGCCAAGGCGTCGAAGTATTACGGCATCGCTGATGGCGCCGCGGCACTGACGATGCACGAAGCCTATGAGGCGCTGGCTGCGGCCGACGGCCCGAAAGCCGCGCGACTGGCGCATGAGGTCAGCCAGACCCACCCGGCCAACCGCCACCCGTGGCTCGTGCTTGGCACCGTCGCGCTGGATCGCCGCGAAGCGGAGGCGGCCGCGCAGTTCTTCGAACGCGCGCTGCTGATCGCGCCCACCGATGCGATGGGTTTGGCGGGGCTAGGCAAAGCGCGGGTTTTGAAGGCCGACATCTTCGCGGCCATCGATCTGTTCGCGCAGGCAATCGAGCGTGGCAGCGAAGACGTTCCGATGGCCCGCCTTTATGCCGATCTGATGGGGCGGCTCGACCGGTCGACCACGGCCGGACGAAATCTGCGCAAGATGGCTCAACGCATAAAAACGGCCGAGATGTGGCTCATCACCGCCGATGCCTTTGCCTCCGGCGAAAGTAACGCCGAGGCCGCGCCCGCCTATGAGGAAGCCGCGCGTCTCGCCCCGCAGCCCCTTTCCCACCGGATCGGGTTGCTCAAGGCGAAACTTTTCCGGCAGGACTATCAGGGCCTCATCGCCGGAGCCGACGCCCTGCTGTCCGAGCTTGAGAAAACGAACGCGCATCGCGACGACGTCGTGACTCTGCGCATGGCCGCGCTGCGGGCGCTGGGTGACATCCCGCGCGCGCTCGAAACCCTCTCGCATCGCTTCCAGGATCCGGCCCAGTTTCAGCGCGCCCTCGGGTTTTCCGCCAATTGCCACCTCGACCGCGAGGCGTTCCATGAGGCGCATATTGCCTTCCGGGAGGCGCTGCATCTTGTCGATGGCGGCGGGCTCTGGGTGAAGCGCGCCTATGGCACCTTCCTGATGGGACAGGGCGATTTCGCTGGCGGCGCGCCTTACTACGCGGGACGCCAACCCGAGGCGAACCGCCGCCGTATTCCCTACGAGAACTCCGAACCCGATCGCCTCACCGCGCGCGAGCGTCTCTTTCTGGTCGACGAGCAGGGGATCGGCGATCAGCTTGCGCTGCTGCCGATCATCGACCGAGCCCCCCTCCCCCCTGGGGCGAAGGTGACTTTCGTGGGC
This sequence comes from Thioclava sp. JE_KL1, assembly GCF_009296265.1. Classification (GTDB taxonomy): domain Bacteria; phylum Pseudomonadota; class Alphaproteobacteria; order Rhodobacterales; family Rhodobacteraceae; genus Thioclava. The sequence continues at coordinate 153,665 of NZ_WBJS01000007.1, read as the reverse complement.
GAGGCAAGGATGAAGCCGCTGATCGAGCGCTGCGGCCTTGGCGTCGATTTCGCGGAGACCACCGAGGTCGACAAGATGAACGTCGCGCCGGAAGAGATGATCTTCGTGGGCGATCTGGTGCGCTATCTCAGCGTCGAGGCGCTCGCGGAACAGTCGCTGGGCGGCTATCTGCGTGCGGATGCCGAGCGGGTCGAGGCGATCCGCGCCCGCTACCGCGAGATGGCGCAAGGCGGCCCGGTCGTGGGCATCGCCTGGCACAGCAACGACCCGATCACCGGCGCGCATCGCTCCCTCGCGCTCGACACCCTGCTGACGGCGCTGCCCGAGGGTGCGCTGGTGGTGAACCTGCAATATGGCGACCGGGAAGCAGAGCTTGCACAGGCCGCCCGCACGCGCCCCGATCTGACACTTTTCGGCGATCCAGAGATCGACCAGCTCGCCGATCTCGACGGGTTCGCGGCGCAGATCATGGCGCTCGACCGGGTGGTGAGCATCGACAACACCACCGCCCATGTCTGCGGCGCGTTGGGGCATCCCGACAGCCATGTGCTGATCCCGAAAGGGGCGGCCTGCATGTGGTATTGGGGCCGTCACGGAAGCCCGGATCGCTGGTATGGCAATCTGCAACTTCATCGCCAGACGCAGCTTGGCGACTGGAGCGGTCCGCTCTCCGAGATCGCCGCGCTTTAAGGGGCGCTCAGGACCGAGGGCTTACGCGCCCTCGCCATCCACTTCTTCGGGAAGCGGCACGTCGAACCCCGCCTCCAGTAGCAGCCTGTAGGTTTCCGCGAAGGCCCGCATCGACCCAAGCTGCTCCGATTTCCGCTGCGAGAAGAACACCGTCGCGCTTTGGTGGAACCGGATCGCGGCATCGGTGTCGGGATCCGCGCCGGGGCGATAGGCGCCCACCCGGATCAGATCCTCCATATCCGCATATTTCCCCAGCGCACGCCGGGCCGCCTGCATGATGCGATACTCTGCATCCGTGTGGCAGTCAGGCAGCATCCGCGAGATGCTTTTCTGCACGTTCACCGCCGGGTAGCGGTCCTGCTCGGCGATGTGGCGGTCGAGCACGATATGGCCGTCCACGATCCCGCGCACGGTGTCGGCGATGGGCTCGTTCATGTCGTCGCCATCCACCAGAACCGTGTAGAGCCCGGTGATGTCGCCCGCCCCTTCGACGCCGGGCCCGGCCCGTTCCAGAAGATGCGGCAGCTCCGCGAAGACGGTCGGCGGATAGCCCCGGGTGGTCGGCGGCTCGCCCCCGGAGAGACCGATCTCGCGCTGCGCCATCGCGAAGCGGGTAACGGAATCGATCAGCAGCAGCACTTGCTTGCCCTGATCGCGGAAATGCTCGGCCACCGCCGTCGCAGTCCAGGCCGCCTGACGGCGCAGCAAGGGCGGCTCGTCGCCCGTCGCCACCACGACGATCGCGCGGGCCATTCCCTCGGGGCCCAGATCGTTCTGGATGAAGTCCTGCACCTCGCGGCCGCGCTCGCCCACCAGCCCGATCACGATCACATCCGTGTCGGTATTGCGCGCAAGCATCGCCATCAGGGTCGATTTCCCGACGCCCGAGCCCGCGAAGACACCCATGCGCTGGCCGCGACAGATCGGGGTGAAGATGTCGAAGACTTTGATCTGCGTCTCCAGCTTCGCGCCGACCCGCTTGCGGTCGAAGGCGCGCGGCGGGGCGGCCTTGAGGTCGCGCGCCGTCTCGCCCGGGGTCCAGCCGGTGCCCCTGCGCACCGGGCGACCCAGCGCATCCACGACCTGACCGATCCAGCTTTCATCGGGATGGATCAGATCGCCGTGCTGGTCGAGCTCGACCCGATCTCCCACCGAGACGCCATCCCAGCTGCCGAACGGCAGAACGCGGGTTCCCGCCTCGTTCAACCCGACCGCTTCCGCCAGAATCGGACCGCGCCGCCCGTGCACGATGCACCGCTGACCGATTCCCATCGCGCGTTCGAGCCCGACGACAGTCAGCGACAGGCCCGTGACCGAATGGACATGGCCGACAATTCTTGCCTCGTCGGCCTCATCAACCGCATAATTCAAGGAAGAAAAAATCGTATTCACAAGGATAAACCCTACCAATCAATTCCCATACCGATATACTATCCATGAAAACGGAGCGATCCAACGTGAAACTTGATACGATATCCTTTTTTAACCTCGCATCGGATCGGATGCAGTGGCTTGCGGCCCGCCAGAAGGTGCTGGCCGAGAACATCGCCAATGCCGACACGCCGAATTATCGCGCGCGGGATGTGACCGACTTCCAGAGCTTCCTCGAGAAGAGCGACGCGAACCGCTCGGCGGGCGGCCCGCTGCACGAAACCACGGTCGAAACCGTGGGCGGCAGCGGCGCGTGGGACAGCAGCCTCGACGGCAATGACGTGGCGCTGGAGCAGCAATCCGTGATGGCGAGCGAGAATGCCGATCAATACCGGCTGGCGGCGAACCTTTATCGCAAGGCCTATCAACTTCTCAATGCCGCCAGCGGCAAGGAATAACGCGAGGAGACAACCATGAGCATGGACCCTCTGAAATCAATCGGTGCGATCGCGGCAAGCGGGCTGCGGGCGCAGGGGGAGCGGCTGAAGGTCGTCTCCGAAAACGTGGCCAACGCGGATTCGACCGGCTCGACGCCGGGCGCGGATCCGTATCGCCGCAAGACCATCTCCTTCGGCGAGCTGGTCGATGACGCCTCGGGCGCCTCGATGGTCGATGTGACCGATGTCGGCCGCGACACGTCGGATTTCGTGCTGAAATACGACCCCGCCCATCCGGCTGCGAATGCCGAGGGCTTCGTGAAACTGCCGAACGTCAATCCGATCATCGAGATGAGCAACATGCGTGAAGCGGCGCGCAGCTACGAAGCCAACCTGAACATGCTCGAGACCGGCCGCCAGATGCGCCGCGAGATGATCGACCTTCTGAAATAGGTGAAGCATGAGCGATCCAGTCCTCTCCAATGCAGCGATCCGGGGCGCCTATGGCGCCTCGCGCAGCCTGAGCGGCGGCCCGGCCTCCGCACATGAAGCCAAATCCGCCGGGCAGAGCTTCGGCGACATGCTCAAAGGCGCCGCCGAAGAGGCGGTGCAGACGATGCGCACGGCCGATACGACCGCGCAGGCAGGTCTGACCGGGCAGGCCAGCACGCAGCAGGTTGTCGAGGCGACCATGGCGATGGAATCCACCGTCAAGGTCACGGTGGCGATGCGCGACAAGCTGGTCGAGGCCTATCAGGAAATCATGCGGATGCCGATCTGAGGCAGGCGGGGGCGACATGGAAGAAGCCGATGTCTATGCGATCATGTCGGACACGATCTGGACGATCCTTATGGGGGCCGGCCCCATTCTTGCGCTGGCGCTGATCGTCGGGCTCGGCATCGCGATCTTTCAGGCTTTGACGCAGGTTCAGGAGATGACGCTGACCTTCGTGCCGAAGATCGTCGCGATCTTCGTCGGTCTCGTGCTTGCCCTGCCCTTCATCTACGCAACGCTGTCGCACCTGTCGGACACCGTCTTCGATCTCATCATGAACGGACCCGCGTGATGGCGCGGGCGGGGTGGTTTCAATCCCTGGCCGCGCTTGCGATTGCGAGCCTCGCCACGACTGGCCCCGCACGGGCCGAAGGCTGGGCGGGGTTCTACACCTCGAGCCGCCCGAGCGTGCCCGAGGCAACGATGCCCCTCCCCTCCACCTTCGGCAATGACCAGCAATGCCTGCGCCAGATTTTCGCGGCGCAGGACCGCTACGGAATCCCCGACAACCTGCTGCTCGCGATCGGGCTGCAGGAGGCTGGGTTTCGCAACGAAGGGCGCCTGACCGTCTGGCCGTGGAGCGTCAACGCCGCGGGTGAGGGCCGGATTTTCGACAGCCGCGAGGCGGCGATGGCGTGGGTGCGCCAGAAACAGGCCGCGGGCGTCTCCTCGATCGATACGGGCTGCATGCAGGTGAACCGCAAATGGCACCCGGACGCCTTCGACTCGCTGGCGCAGTCCTTCGATCCGGCGGCGAATGTGGATTATGCCGCGCGATTTCTGGTCGATCTGCACCGGCGGACGGGGGATTGGTGGATTGCCGCGGGCTCGTATCATTCTTTCACGCCAGAGGCGCGCCAGACCTATCTGACCGCGCTGAAACGCAATCTCGCGGTCGCGCAGAAACGCGGCGACTATTTCGTCCAGCTCGCGGGGGCCGCCCCCGTGGACACGCCCGCGCCGAGCACCTCGCCGCGCCCCGCGCGCCGGAAACTGCCTGTCTTCTGGTCGGCCGACCTGACGGCGGATCAGGACATGCGGCTGTCGATCTATTCGACCAACGACCTGCAACCCGTGCTTCCCAATTTCACGCGAACGAATTGAGCGAGCGATGAGCCAAAATCAGACCAGTTTCGGCAAGAACCTCGTAGGGCTTGGCATCAAGAACCGCGATATCGGCTTCGCGATTGGCGTGACGCTGATCCTCGGGATGCTGTTCGTTCCGCTGCCGCCAATCATCCTCGATTTCGGCCTCGCGATTTCGCTGTCGCTGTCGGTGCTGATCCTGATGGTGGCGCTGTGGATCCCGAAGCCGCTGGAATTCAACTCCTTCCCGACGCTGCTGCTGGTCGTCACGATGCTGCGGCTGTCGCTCAACATCTCCTCGACGCGGCTCATTCTCAGCCAGGGCCATACCGGGCCCGGCGCGGCGGGCGGCGTCATCGAAGGGTTCTCGCGCTTCATCGTGGGCGGGGATTTCGTGATCGGGATCGTGATCTTCGCGATCCTCGTGGTGATCAACTTCGTCGTCATCACCAAGGGCTCGACCCGGATCGCCGAGGTCTCCGCGCGGTTCTCGCTCGACGCGATGCCGGGCAAGCAGATGGCGATCGACGCCGATCTCGGTGCCGGGCTGATCGACGAGGTTGAGGCCAAGCGCCGCCGCAAGGAGCTGGAGGACGAGAGCGGCTTCTTCGGCGCGATGGACGGTGCGTCGAAATTCGTGCGCGGCGACGCGGTGGCGGGGATCATCATCACGCTGATCAATGTCGTCGGCGGCATCCTGATCGGCGTCGTCCAGCACGGGCTGAGCGTCTCTCAGGCGGCGGGCAATTACACCGTTCTGACGATCGGCGACGGCCTCGTGACACAGATCCCCGCGCTGGTGGTCTCGCTGGCGGCAGGCCTGATCGTCACGAAAGGCGGCACCGAAGGCGCGGCGAACGAGGCGGTGCTGGGGCAGCTTTCGAACTTCCCCAAGGCGCTCTACATGGCGGCGGTGCTGCTGTTCGGGATCGGCCTGCTGCCCGGCTTCCCGATCGTGGTGTTTTTCGCGCTGGCCGGGCTGCTCGCCGGGCTGGGCTATGTGATGCAGGAACAGGCCGCCCTGCGCGCCAGCGACGCGGCGGCGGCGGAAGCCCGCGCGGCCCAGATGGAAGTGACCTCGGCCGAGACGACGCAGCAGCAGCTCAAGCTCGACGAGCTGCGCCTCAGCCTCGGCGCAGGGCTGGTGCCGCTGATCTCGAGCATGGATGCCGCCCTGCCTGGCAAGGTTAAAAGCCTGCGCAACCTCTTCATGAAGGATTACGGCTTCGTCCTGCCCTCGGTGCGCATCAAGGACGACCCGATGCTGCCGACGAACAGCTATTCGATCCTCGTACAGGGCGTCGAAGCGGCGAAAGGCGAGCTGCGTCCCAATCTGGTGATGGTGATCGACCCGTCCGGCGATCAGGTGAAGCTGCCCGGCGAGCGGATCAAGGAGCCCACCTTCGGGCTGAGCGCGGTCTGGATCGATCCGGCGCGCGCCTCCGAGGCCGAACAGCAGGGTCATACGGTCGTCGACCCCGAGAGCGTGATCACCACCCACCTCACCGAGATCATCAAGGAGCATATGTCCGAACTGCTCACCTATGGCGCGGTGAAGAAGCTTCTGGCCGAGCTGGACCGGGACTACCAGAAACTCGCGAGCGACATCTCCAACTCCGCGCCGGAGATTCTGCTGCAACAGGTGCTGCAATCGCTGCTGGCCGAGCGGATCTCGATCCGCAACCTGCCGCTGATCATCGAGGCGGTGGCCGAGGCCGCGCCGTCGAGCACCAACCCCGCCGTAATCACCGAGCGGGTCCGCGCCCGCCTTGCGAACCAGATCTGCCGCGCGCTGGCGGATGGTTCGGGCTTCGTGCCGGTGCTGACCATGTCGGGGGCATGGGAGCATGAATTCGGCGAGGCGGTGAAGATCAACGGCAAGGACCGGACCTTCCTGATGTCGCCGCAGCGCGTGCAGGAATTCGTGCTGGAAGCGCGTCAGGAAATCCAGCGCCACGCGGCACGCGACGAATGGCCCGCGCTGATGGTCGCGCCGGAAGTGCGTGGCTATGTCCGCTCGATGCTCGAACGCGTGAGCCCGATGACGCAGGTGATCTCGCATAACGAGGTGCACCGGAAGGCCGCGATGAAGACGGTCGGGACGATCGGGGCCTGACGGGTGAGCGGGCTCAGCGCATTTCTCGACGGGCAGCTCTTCGGCTACTTCATCGTGTTTGCCCGACTGGGCAGCGCACTGATGTTCATGCCGGGCTTCGGCGAGATGCAGGTGCCGACCCGCAGCCGTCTGGCGATGGCGGTGGTGTTCAGCCTCGCGCTTTACCCCGCGACGCCGGTGATGCCGATGCAGCCCGACAATCTCGTGACATTTGCCATCTACCTTGGCCTCGAGGTGACCACTGGCCTCTGGATCGGGCTGACCGCGCGGGTGCTGTTCAGCGCTCTGCAATTCGCGGGCCATCAGGCCGGGCAGGTCTCGGGCCTCGCCAATGCGTTCGCGCCGAGCCTCGGCTCATTCGAGGGCTCCACCATGATCGCGAGTTTCCTGCTGATCTCCGGCGTTGCGCTGATCTTCGTCACGAATACGCATCACATCATCATCCGTGCGCTACTCTATTCCTACGACGTCTTCCCGCCGGGCACGCTGCTGCTGGGCGACATGGCGAAGCAGATCGTCAAAGCCGCGTCTGCCAGCCTCTATATCGGGGCGGCGATCGCTGCGCCCTTCTTCGTCATGGGGCTGATCTTCAATCTCGGGATGGGGCTTGCGAACCGGATGATGCCCGCGCTGCCAGTCTTCTTCGTCGCAGCGCCTGCGCTAATCGCGTCGGGCCTGCTGATCCTCGCGGCGGCCTCGCCCAGCATGCTGCATGTCTTCCTCGGCCAGTTCACCGACTGGCTCGGCACTTTCGTCATACCCTAAGGAGTGCGCCGTGGCCGAAGGCGACGAACAGGACAAATCCTCCAAGACCGAAGAGCCGACAGACAAGCGGCTGAAATCGGCTCGCGAGAAAGGCGATGTTCCCTCCTCGCGCGAGACCGGCAACATGATGTCGGTCTTCTCGCTGCTGATGATCGTGGTGTTCATCCTTCCGGTCGTCGCGGGCCGGGCGATGACGTCGCTCGGTCAGGTCTTCGCCGGGGCGGGCCAGGTGACGATCGGCCAGGGATCGGCAGGTGCGCGCGATATTGGCGACATCCTCAGCCTGCTTTTCAGCGAGATCGCGGGATGGGCCGCCCCGATCTTCGGGGTGATGCTTCTAGCCGCGGTTTTCGGCGTGTTGATCCAGGGCGAAACCGTGGTCTCGTCCGAGCGCATGAAGCCGAAACTGTCGAAGCTCTCGCCGCTCGGGGGGCTCAAGAAGATGTTCTCGCCCGGCGCGCTGGTCGAATTCGCGAAAAGCATCACCAAGGTTCTGGTCATCGGCGCGCTGGCGCTCTGGGTCGCCAAACGCGCGGTCACCGGGATCTGGCAGGGCGAGAATTTCCTGCCAGAGCATATCCCGAGCTACGCGGCTCATTGGGCGAGCTGGCTGCTGAGCGCGGCGATGGTTTTTCTCGTGCCGATCACCATCGGCGATATCATCTGGAAACGGTTCGAATGGCGGCGCAAGCTGCGCATGTCACTCAAGGAAATCCGTGACGAGATGAAGGATTCCGAGGGCGATCCGCAGATCAAGGGCCGCCGCGCCGAGATCGCGCGCCAGCGGGCCCGTCAACGCATGGCGCAGGCGGTGCCGACCGCGAGCGTGATCGTGACGAACCCGACGCATTACGCCGTGGCGCTGAAATATGAACAGGGCAGCGACGCCGCGCCGGTCTGCGTCGCGAAAGGGGCCGATGCCGTGGCTGCCCGCATCCGCCAGATCGCGCGCGAGAACGAGGTGCCGATCGTCGAGAACAAGCCCCTCGCCCGGACGCTTCACGCCACGATCGACGTGGATGACACGGTGCCGGTCGAGCATTGGCAGGCGGTCGCGGAGATCATCGGCTACGTCATGGACCTGCGCCGCAACATTCGCCGTGCGCCGCCGAAGGGCTCGGTTTTGCGGGTCGACGAAGATTAAAAAAGGGGGCTGCGCGCCCCCTTTCCCCAATCAGCAACAACTGCGCCGCGATGCACGGAGCATGACGCCCGCGCGGTTCAGTTGAGCTTGACGTTCACCAGCTTCTGGTCGCCCGGCAGCTTCGAGCGCTCGAGAATGATCTTGGAGACCGCCCGCGCGCGCACCGGGTTCATCTCGGCCATGATCGGGGCGACGTCGCGCTCCTTCATCGTGGCCAGCACCATGACCGTCACCTCGATATCGAGGTCGTTCATGATCGACGCCGCCGCCGCGGGCTTCATGTTCTTGTAGATCGACACGAGGCGATCGACGTCGTCGCTATGCGATTTGTCGACCTTGTCGAGCAGCTTGGTCACCTTGTCCTTCAACTCGGTCAGATGCTGCGACTGGGTGTCGAGCCCCTGCTTGGCAAGCTCGATCTCGGCGCTGCGGGCGTCGAGTTTCTTCTTCTGCTCGGCGAGGAGGTCACGTTCCTGCCGCACGGACATCAACAGATCTTCCGGCGTCGGTCCACAGCCGCCGGTCGCATCGGCGGAGGCATCGCGCGCCGGCGTCGCGGCGGCGTCCTTTTCCGCCCCGCTTGCGAGCGCGGCCTGCAACAGCGAATCCGGGAACGGGATCATGTCGGAGGGAAGGCTGGTCGCGAGTTTAGCACCGCCAGAGAGGAGCAATACGCCCACGAGAACCTGAAGCGGACGGCCCTTCACCATTGGCCCTGCGCCTCCCGGCGCACGCGGGTCTGCTCGAAGAAGCTTTTCACCAGCTCGGCCTTGCCGGTCACACGGGTCAGCCCCATCGGCGCTTTCGGCGCGGCACGGCGCGAGTTGAAGGTCAGGGCGGGCGCGGCCTCTTGCGCGGCTGACGGTTCGGGCGCCGGCGCTTTCTGCGCCTCGGCGACCGCGTCCTTCATCTCCTCGACGGAGAGTTGCGACTTGTCCACGGCCGCGGAGAAGGCCGCGACGAGCGGCTCCATCTCTTCGAGAACGAGCATGAGCTTTTTCACCCGCCGCGTGATGACCACGCCATAGGCCATCAGCCCGGCAAGAGACACGAGAATAATCGCGTTAATCAGCATCGACATCATTGCTCCACTCGTCCTTTCCCATGAGGTTCGCGGTCACTTTCAGTGCCATCGACCCGTTTTGCTTCTTGCCCATTTCGCCTTCGAGAACCGGGCTCCCAGCACAGAGCAACAGGACCGGATGGCTGTCGTCGATCCGCAGATCGAGCGTGTCCCCGACTTTCCAGTCCAGAATCTCGCGCATCGGCACCACCAGCTCGTGCAGCTGCGCGGTAAGCGCCACCGACGACCCTTCGATCTTCTGTTTCAGCTGCGTGCGCCACGAGCTATCCGCGCCGAGCCGATCCCCGAAGAAAATCTTGGTGAGCAGCGGGCGCACCGGCTCGAGCGTCGCATAGGGCAGGATCAGGTGGACCTCGCCATCATAGCCGTCGAGACTGACCTTGAGCGGCACGCGGACCGTCGGGCTGTTGGGCTGGGCGATATTGGCGAATTGCGGATTGCTCTCCATCCGGTCGACCTGGAATGAGACTTCGCAAATCTGCCGGAAACCCACCGCCATATCGGCAAGGATACGTTCGGCGACCTGCTCGCCCATTCGGCGCTCGATCGTGGTGAAACCGTGCTTGGCATCCTTCGCCCGGCCCGACGGCTGTCCGCCTAGCATCAGTTCGAGCGCGGAGAACAGGAAGACCGGATCTTGCGAAAGGATAAACTGGTCATCCCAGGGATCGGCCTGCGCAACCGCGATCAAACCATGTTTGGGCAGGCTTTTCATCGCGTCGGCGAAGGGCAGGTATTCGACCTCGCCCAGTGTTACATCCAGCACCGAGCCGGTCAGCGATTTAAGCGAGCTGGAGAAGGACAGAACGAAGCGTTCGAAGATCACGTCCAGCATCGGCAGACGCTCGTAATTGAGCATCGACATGCGGATGATCTCGTCTTCGACCTCTGCCGTTGTCGTGGCCGCCCTCGCCATGTCCGCCTGTTCCGCCATCGTCACTGCACCACCAGATCGCTGATGAGAATTTCGCTCGGCGTGTCGTCGCCCACGACCGCGCGGGCGCGCTTGAGCAGTTCCGCCTTGAGCTTGATGAGGCCGATGCTGCCGCGCAGATCCTCGACCGTCATCTGACGCAGGAACCCGGTGAAGGTGTCGCGGATGAAGGGTTTCTTCTCGGCCATCTTGGCCTCGGCATCCGGCGATTCGGGATAGACCAGCGCGAGGTGAATCTTGAGGTAGCGCGCAGCGGGCGTGCCGTCTGCGGTCGTCTCGGTGATGTTCACCACGATGTCGTCGAAATCCAGCAGCGCATCCGCGCCAGCAGCGCCCGAGGCCCCATGCCCGGCCGATTCTGCAGCGGATCCCCCGGTGAGCGCCGAGACGCCGCCGAAGGCCACGAAGCCACCGCAGAACATGGCGACGACCGCGAGCGCACCCGCCGCCATGACGAGACGCTTATGGTCGCGCAAGGTCCGCCAGCGCGTTTCGGGTGCCTCGGCAACCTCTTCTTCATCAATGGCCGCATCAATCATCGGCTATCGCGCCTCTCTTCGTCGAATTTAAAGATAAAATCCGATCTCAACTGGATGTCGTGAAGTATATACATCCGCACTTTACTTGCAATACAAAGATAGAATAGCCTCTACAGGATCAATTAAGAATAACTGGTGTTCGCCGTGCAGCAATTCTTGCAGAACCTTCAATCCTTAGGACGGCGCAAGCTCCTGATGCTTGGGGCTGTCGGTGTCGTCAGCGTTCTCGCGCTGGTCTTCGGCCTCTCGGTCGTGACGGCCCCGAGCTACAAGCTGCTCTACAGCCAGCTTTCACCCTCCAGCGCCGCGGGAATCGTCGACACGCTCGAACAGGCAGGGTTCAAGACGCAACTATCCGCGGATGGCAGCGCGGTGTCGGTGCCCGAGGGCGATATCGCCCGCGCCCGAATGGCATTGGCCGAGAAGAATCTGCCCGTGGATGGTGAACCCGGCTGGGAGCTGTTCGACAATGCGAGCGGCTTCGGCATGAACACCTTCATGCAGCATGTGAACCGGCTGCGCGCGATGGAGGGCGAGCTGGCGCGCTCGATCCAGACCATCGACGGGGTGCGCAGCGCCCGCGTCCATCTGGTTCTGCCCGAACGCGAAGCCTTCTCGCGCACCAGCCCCGATCCGAGCGCGAGCGTCATCGTGCGCGCCGCCTCTTCTCGCGGGATCAGCCGCAAGGAAGCGCTGGCGATTCGCAATTTGATCGCGGCGGCGGTGCCCAATCTCGACGGCAACCGGGTGACCGTACTCTCGGCCAGCGGCGAGACGATCCTTGCGGAGAACTCCGATGCGGCCGGGCAAGCGACGCTCCAGTCGAACAAGGCCGCGACCGAAGACCGGATGGCGCGCTCGATCGAGCAGATCCTGACGGCGCGCGTCGGTGCGGGCAACGCCCGCGTGCAGGTCAATGTCGACCTGTCCAACCAGCGCGAAGTCGTGGTGCAGCAAAGCTTCGACCCCGATCAGCAGGTCGTTCGCTCCACCCAGAACAATGCCGAGCAGCAGAAGGGCGTGCAGAACGGCGATTCCGGCGTGAACACCGGCAACAACATCCCCGGCGCGCTTGGCGGTCCGGGTGCGAGCAGCACGACCGACAGCCGCAGCAAGAACGGCGAGTCGGTGCAATACGAGATCGGCAACACCCGGCGCGAGACCACGACCGAAGCCGGTGCGGTGCAACGCGTCTCGGTCGCCGTGCTGGTGAACGGCATCTACAACGTGCAGGACGACGGCTCGCTGAAATACGAACAGCGCTCGCCGGAAGAAATCGCCCGCCTTACTGCGCTGGTGAAATCGGCGATCGGCTACGACCAGAACCGCGGCGATACCGTCTCCGTCGATAGCCTGCGCTTCATCGATTACTCGATGGAGGTCGGCGGCCCGGTTGGCCCGACGCTGATGCAGCGCCTGTCGAACAATATCGTCTCGATCCTGCGCTGGGTCTTCGCCCTGCTGATCGTGGTCGCGGTGCTTGTCTTCGGTCTGCGCCCCCTGCTGAACCGGGCCGACCGCGAACGCGCTCGGCTGAGCGAGGCGCCCGGCGCCGGGGCGCTCGCAGCCCCCGAGGGCGAGGCGGAAGCAGCGGCGCCGGCGAGCAACAACCTGCCCGCAACGCCCGCCAACGCCGTCGCACCCCGCACGCAGGAGGCCGCCGAGCCCGCAGCCCCCGTCCAACGTGCGGAGCGCTACGACCCCGCCGGGGATGATGAACTGATCACCAATTTCGCGATCAGCGGTGCGATCCTGAAACGCAAGGTCTCCGCGATCCAGAAGATCGCCGAAGACGAGCCGCAAGAGGCCCTGAAGGTCCTGCGTGGCTGGCTGTTGAACGAGGCGTGAGATGACGGTTTTCCAGCGCGATTTCGATGAAGAGCTGCAGGCGGAAGATGCCCGCCGCGCCGCCGAACGGCTGAAAGTGTTCACCCAGGCCGATCTCGATGCCGCAGCGGCGGCTGCGCGCGCCGAGGGGTTCGAGGCGGGCCGTGCGCAGGGCCGCAACGAGGCCAGCGCCGAGATCATGGCCTCGCTCGAGGCGCGCCAGACCGAGGCGTTGGAGAAATTCGCCCCTGAGATCGCGACGCTTCTGGGCAATCAGTTCGCCCATCAGGCCGCTCTGGAGCGGCACCTTTGCGGCTTCGCGCTGCGCGTTTGCGAGAAGGTCTTTCCCGAATTCATCGAGAACTGCTCGACCGCGCGGGTCGAGACGCAGATCCGGCGGGCGATGGAAATCGCGCTGCGCAAACCGAGCCTCACGATCCGCCTCTCCCCTGCCAATGTCGCGGGGCTGACACCGGTGATCGAGGCCAGCGCCGGGCCGAACAGCCCCGCCCTGAACATCGTCGCGGACCCGGCGCTTGCCGATGGCGACATCCATGCCGACTGGGATGACGGCGTGATGGATTACAGCTTCGAGTCGGTCTGCCGCAGCATCCTCATCGCTCTGCGCCAGACCGTCTCCCCCCAAGCCACACCAATCAGGAAAGCCGTGTAAATGTCCGACAACGATACGCCCGAATCCACGCAACCGCCTGAGACGCCGGAAACCGAAGCGCAGCCGACGCAGGACGAAGCCCGCGCTGCGGCCGCGGAGAGTCTGTTGCACAGCCTCGCCAACAAGCAGGCCGCGAGCGACGGTGACGGGCAGAACGTCAACGCGATGCTCAATGTCGGGCTCTCGGTTCAGATCGTTCTGGGCCAGAGCCGCATCCCGATCTCGCAGCTGCTCAACCTCAGCCGCGGTTCAGTCATCGAGCTGGAGAAAAAGATCGGCGAGCCGGTGGACGTGGTGATCAATGACCGGCTCGTCGCGCGCGGCGATCTGGTGAAGGTGGGCGAGAACCGCCTCGGCGTCACCCTGACCGAGATCGTCAAAGACTACGTCCCGACACGATGACCACCCTCGCGAAGCGATCTTTGACAGTGAAGGCTGGCCTGCCGCTCTTCGTCCTGACCCTCGCCGCGTCGCTCGCGTTCAGCGGCGGCGCCGAGGCGCAGGAGGCGGGCGGCTTGCTTGGCGATCTGGCGCAGGGGCTCAACAACGCCGCCCCGGGCAGCGACGCCGCGGCCAGCCTGAGCGGGCGGATCATCCAGCTGATCGCGCTGATGACCGTGCTCAGCATCGCGCCGGGCGTCCTCGTCGTCATGACCAGCTTCACCCGCTTCGTGATCGTCTTCTCGATGCTGCGCTCCGCTCTGGGGCTGAACCAGACGCCGCCGAACATGGTGCTGAGCGCGATGGCGCTGTTCATGACCTTCTTCGTGATGCAGCCGGTCTTCGACGATGCCTGGACCGGCGGGCTGCGGCCGCTTCTGAACAACACGGTGACCGAGGAACAGGCGCTCGTCGGGATCGGCGCGCCGTTCAAGGCCTTCATGTTTGCCAATACGCGCCCGAAGGATCTGAAGCTCTTCGCCGATCTCGTCCGCGACAACGAAGCTGGGCAAAACGCCGAACCCACGCCCGAGACGCCCGCCCCCGCAACAGCGGAGGAGGCGAGCTGGCGCACCCTTGTCCCTGCCTTCATGATCTCCGAACTGCGGCGCGCCTTCACGATCGGCTTCCTGATCTACCTGCCCTTCATCGCGATCGACCTCATCGTCGCCTCGGTGCTGATGAGTGCGGGCATGATGATGTTGCCGCCGGTGATGATCTCGCTGCCCTTCAAGGTGATCTTCTTCGTGCTGATCGACGGCTGGTACATGCTCGCAGGCAGCATGATGCAATCCTATGTTGCCTATGGCGGGGGCGGCTAAGCCTCGGCGCCGTCCCTATCCTTAGAAAATGCTTCACGCAAAAGAATAGCGCGCGATCCTGATTGAGAATACAAGGATAGACTGCTATTCTTGCCGAGACCTCAAAACAGATCGAGCGCCGACGATGAAAACCTCCCGGGATTACAAGAAACTCCGCGGCCCCGAGAAGGCGGCAATCCTTTTCCTCTGCCTTGGGGAGAAGCATGGCGCCGGGCTGATGCAGAGGCTCGACGATTACGACATCCACTCGATCACCCACGCGATCTCGTCTTTGGGCACGATTCCCGCCGATGTCGTGGAAGAGGTGATGAGCGAGTTCATGGAAACCGCAGGCGATGGCGGCGGTATCGTCGGGTCGATGGAAATGGCGCAAAGCATGCTCAAAGGCTTCCTGCCCGAGGATCGGGTGAGCGACATCATGCAGGAGATCCAGGGCCCGCTGGTGGGTCGCAATATCTGGGAGAACTTCTCTGCGCTCAACGAACAGGTCATCGCCAATTACCTGAAGGAAGAGCACGATCAGACGGTCGCGGCGATCCTGAGCAAGGTGAAGCCCGAGGTGGCCTCGAAGGTGCTGCCGCTTTTGGGCGAGGAGCGCATGATGGAGGTGCTGGAGCGGATGATCGGCATCGACACTGTCCCGCGCTATGTCTTCCAGAATATCGAGGAGACGCTGCAGAAAGAGTTCATGAGCTCGGCGACGCGCAACACCGGGCCGGACCCGCAGCAGCGCATGGCCGATCTCTTCAACAAGCTCGACAGCAAGCTGTTCGACGACATCACCCAGCGTCTGGAGAAGCGCATCCCGGATGCCTTCGGCGCAATCAAAGCGAAGATGTTCACCTTCGACGATCTGTGCAAGCTCGACCAGCAGAGCCTCGTCAAAGTCATGCGCGGGGTCGAAGGGCAAACGCTTCCGCTCGCCTTGCGCGGGGCCAAGAAAGAGGTACGCGATTACTTCCTGAGCGCCCTGCCCGCCCGCTCGCGCGACATGCTGAACGAGGAAATGACTGCGATGGGCCCAGTGCGCGGGCGCGAAGTGCAAGAGGCGCAATCGGCGCTGGTGGACTATGCGTTGGAGCTGTCGCGCGACGACGAAATCCGCATCCCGCTCGACGATGACGACGTGATTATCGACTGAGGTGAGCCGCGATACAAGGCAGGCTTACCGGTAGCGCGAGGCCGAGAAGGTCGCGATCGCGGTCAGATCGAAGGTCGCGGGCACGAACTGGCCCGAGCCGCCCTGAACCGCGCCCTGCATCAGCGTCACCGCAGCACTCCCCGCGCCATTCGTTGCGAAACTCTGCGCATCGGACACGGCGACGAAATGAGAGATCAGATTGTCGACCTCCTTCGGGTCCTTGAGCTTCGCGATGTCGAACTTGTCCTCGAAGATCTGTTTCTGCCGCTCGACATCGAGCTTCACCACGTCATTCGGGATACCCAATGCCGTGCGCATGAACTGCGCCGTATCCTTGTCTTTCAGGACCGAATACCACGTTTTGACGCCATCGAGCTTCTGACGGAATTCGAGCACGGACCCGACGGTCGCGTTCTGCTCGCCTTCGCCATTGATGAACTGCTGGCTGACATATTGATCGACGATCTTGTCCTGCCACGCGGTCGAGGAGGTATTGGTATTCGCCGTCCCGCCATTAGTGAATCCGAGCGCATCGTAGAGCTTGCGAAATCGCGGATCGGTGAGCTTGTTCACCAGCGAGGTCTTGTCGGCGGAATCGCTCGACAGGATTTCGCGCATCATCGCCTTACCAAACATCTGGTCTTCCAGATCGAAGGCTTTCATGACGAAACTATAGGCGTCGTAATTGCCCACCAGATCGGCTGCGGTATGGATATCCGCGATATTCTCGCGGAAACGGCTGATCGCGCGGGCATGTTGCGGCTCTGCCGCCAGTTGGTCCAGCTGCTTGGCTTGAGTCCGGTCGATCAGGTTCAGCGCGAGGCGGCTGCTCATTCCCGAAATCGTCAGCATTCTTCCCCCTCCAGCGCCACCGCCGGGCTCGCATCTCCGGAGAGGCGCGCGAACAGCTCCTCTTCGCGTCGCATGACCGGGCGCAGCGCGCTCAACGCCTTGTAGTAATCGCCCTGGGAGACCCAGTTCGCGGCCTCGAAGACGCCGCCGACCACGGGAGCGCTGAAGATCGTGGCAAGATCGGCGAGCTTTTCTTGAATGACCGGCACCAGCGTGTCGCGCGTATCGACGCGGATCAGCGCGGTCTGGATCAGAAAATAAGCCTGCTTCACCGGGGTCGGCTCGCAGTTTTCATCCAGCAGATCCTCCGCCCGGATCACGTCGGCGGTGTTCTCGATTTGAAGCGTCTGGCGACGGTTGGCATTTCGGATCACGCATCCATTGACCACGATCCGTTCGTTCGGTTTCAACGTCAGTCGTAATGCCATGACCCGCGCCCCTTCTTATTCCGCAGCCACCGGCTCGCCCGCGTCGCCGCTGAGCCCCCGGATGATGTTGCGATTCACCTCGACGAGGGGAGCGACCGCGCCGCCGCCGCCCATTACGACCTGCGTCTCCCGCTCGACCCAGAGCGCGAGCGAGATAAGCGCCGCTTTCAGATCGGCGGGGAACTGGTTCGCCGGCTCCGCGAGGTCATCGCGCAGTGCGGTCCAGATGCGCTCGTTCTCCCAGAGCGCAGTGCGCAGACCCTGCGCGAGGATCGCCCCTCGCCCGGCCTGCGACGCGCTGTCGTAGTCGGCCAGAAAGGCTTCCAGCTCGCCGGTGACGCGGGACAGGATACGACGCTCGATCTGCCGCGGAGACTCGGTTTCGGAAATGGTTCGCTTATACGCGGCGACGCTCATGCAAGCTCTCCTCTCGATATTCTTTTGTTCTCTTTGCCCGAACTTAGCACGGCGCGGTTAAAGGCGTTTTTAAACTTTGCCGGAAAAGACAACCCAAGCGCGGCAAAAGAAAAGGCCCCGCAACATACGGGGCCTTTCCATTCAGTTCATCGCCACGATTTAGCGGAACAGGCTCAGAAGGTTCTGAGGACCCTGGTTCGCGATCGAGAGCGACTGCGTCGCGAGCTGCTGCTGGACCTGGTAGGACTGCAGGCGAGCCGCCTCCTTCTCCATGTCCGCATCGACCATGTTGCCGACACCGGTGTCGAGCTTGTCGGTCAGCTTGCCGAGGAAGTCCTGCTGGGATTCCAGCGACTTCTCCGCCACGCCGAGCGAGGTCGCGTTGTCGATCGCCGTCGAGAGAGCGCTTTGGGCGCTCGTCAGCGCGCTGGTCAGAACCGCCGCCGAACCACCAGAGATATCGATCCCGCTCAGCGTCGCCTGAAGCGAAGAGAGATCGACCGCCTGGAAGGTCATCGACGTGGTCGCGAAGGAACCGCTTGCGCGGCTGATCCCGGTGACGACCGTCACGTTGGCCGAACCGTCGACGAGGCTGTCGCCGTTGAAGGTCGCCTGGCTGATCGTGGTGCCGATCTGATCGACGATGCTGCGGAGTTCCTTCTGAACCGCAGCATGATCAACCGCGTCGCCTTGGGCGAACGAAACACGCTCGACGAACTGCTGGGCGAGATCCTTCACCGACTCTGCGCCAAGACGTGCGGTCGAAACCGAGTTCTTGGTCAGGGTCAGACCTTCGTTGATCGACTTGTACATGCCGCTGTCGCTGTTCATCGATTCCGAGATCGAGAAATATGCGGCATTGTCTTTCGCCGAGTTGATCTTCTTGCCGGTCGAAATGCGGTTCTGCGTGTCTTCGAGACCCTTGTTGACCCCACGGAGGGTCGCAAGAGCATTCATCGCGGAGGTATTGGTAAGAATGGACGACATTTCTAGTCACTCCTCATTCTGAAAGATATTTGTTTTCGTCTTCTGACAGAAAAACGGCGCGAGCCGTGGAGAGGAATTTTGGGCCGAAGATTAAGCGCGGGTTAACGTTTGGGCGAAATCTAGAATTCCCTATCGATATGCATCTGCGGACCGTCCTGTCCTGTGACCGGTTTGCCACTCTTTCCATAGAGACCATCGAGACTGTGCCGGTTCCGGATCTTCTCGATTTCGCGCACGATGTCCCGGGTCGCCTCGGACATCCGCGACAGCAGAACGCTGTTGTCCTGCACGGCGGTCTTCAGCTGGCGGAGCTTCTCGCGCAGCGCGGGCGCGGCATCCTCAGACGCTTCCAGAAACGGCTCGATCACGGGGATCTTCAACTCGATCCGCTTCAGCAGGTCCGCCTTGCGATCATAAAGCTCGGTGACGCGGTCGAGATGCCCCGCCTCGACCGCCGCGATTTCCTCATGCAGCAGATCGAGCGTCGCATCGATATTCGCCTCGAAAGCGGCGAGGTTCGCATCGTCCTCGTCGGTCAGAACGGGGCCTTCGGCGGAAATCTCGCGCCGGGCCTGCATCCGTTTGCGAAAACGCGACGGGGTCTCATCAGCCATGGTCTTCTCCGTTCGAGTTATAGGCGCCGATCATCCGCTCGACGCTCTGCGCGATCCCGGTCCGGCCGGAGGCGGCGATCTCATCCGCGATGCCGCGTGCGAGGAAGGACTTCCACATCTCCTCAGCGTGGCCACCATCGAGACCGCCCATCTTCACGGTCTTCATCATCTCGCCCACGGCCTGCTGCAGAAAGGTCGCCTCGAAATTCTTGGCGATCTCCTTCGCATCCTGCGCCTTTGCACCGGAGGCAGCAGGCGCCTTGAGCGACGCGGCCGAGAGCGACGGCTTCGACGGATCGAGCGGGTTCATCAGATGATCTCCAGATCGGCATGAAGCGCACCCGCGGCCTTGATCGCCTGCAGGATCGATATCGTCTGCCGGGCACCTACACCAATCGCGTTGAGACCGTCCACGAGATCCTGAAGGCTGACATCGCCCCCCTGGAGCACGCTGAACTGAGTGTTTCGCTCTTCGACCTGCACATCCGTTTCGGGCACAACTACCGTCTCCCCGATGGAGATCGGCTTCGGCTGGCTGACCGCGTAGCTTTCCTTGACCTTCACGGTCAAACCGCCCTGACTGATCGCGACCTGATCGATCCGCACATTCGAGCCGATCACGATGGTCCCGGATTTCTCGTCGACCACCACCTTGGCAACGGAGTCGGGCGTGACGGGCAGGTTTTCGATCATCGCCAGCAACTCCGGCACGCCGTATTTGCCCTTCGCCTGCACCTCGATGGTGGAGGGGTCGAGCATCTGCGCGGTGTTGTGGCCGAGCTTGTCGTTGATCACCCCGGCGACGCGCGACGCGGTCGTGAAATCGGGCTCCCGCAAGGACAGGCGCACAGATTTCATCGAGTTCAATTCGAAATCGATCTCTTTCTCGACGATCGCGCCGTTCTCCATCCGCGCGACGGTCGGCACACCGTCCACGATGCTCGCCGCGTTGCCCTTCGCGCTATAGCCCGCGACCGAGATCGGCCCCTGCCCCACGGCATAAATTTCGCCATCCGCCCCGACGAGCGGCGTCACAATCAGCGTGCCGCCGCGCAGGCTGTCGGCATTGCCGAGCGAGGAGATCGTCACGTCGATCGTCGAGCCGCGGCGGGCGAAGGGCGGCAGCTTCGCCGTCACCATCACCGCAGCCGTGTTCTTCGTCTTGATCGCATCGCCGGAGAGATTGCCGACCCCGAGCCGTTCGAGCATCCCCTCGATCGACTTCTTGGTGAAGGGGCTGCCGTTGAGGGTGTCGCCGGTGCCGTTCAGACCGACCACGAGACCATACCCCACGAGCTGGTTCTCACGAACGCCTTCGAAACTAGCGATATCCTTGATGCGGACCTGTGCGGCGGCCGGGATCGCGCAGAGCGTCCCTGCAATGACGGAGAGCGCGACGAGCGCCCCACGAACCCCGGCGCGAGAAAACGACGCCCGATTACCTTTTCGGCGCAAAGAAGCAAGCATAGTTTCCTCACATCACCAGCACATTCCGCTAAATTAAAGCAAAACATAAATAGTGTCCAATATAAATCAGTACTATTCTTGACTAATCCTTTGTGGCAACTTAGCGTGATCTTGCCGCTTGTGCGAGAAACTTGCCCGGGATGGAGGCCTGCATGAATATTTACGTCTTTGAGCCTCGCGATGGCCGCGTTCGCGGCCTGCTCAGCGAGCTGGAGAGCGTTGGGCTGCAACCCGTCCTCGTCCCCGCATCCTTCTTCGCGTCCGATCTCAGTACGCTGAACCAGAAGGGCGTCGACACGCGGGCGATCCTGATCGGCGACTGCCCGGAAGTGACCGACTATATCCGGGCCATCCGTAGCTGCGGCTGCCGCAATCCGGTTCTGGTGATGCGCGACTTTAAGAACTCACGCGATGCCTCGGAAGCGCTCGATGCCGGGGCCGACGACGTCATGGTCAGCCCGATCAAGGGGATCGAAGCGGTGTCGCGGATCAATTCGATCATCCGCCGCTCCTACGGCCACGCCGCCGAGAGCATCAGCGTCGGCGAGATCACCGCCTTCTTCGACGGGCGCGATCCGCTGGTCTCGGGCGCGCGGCTGAAGCTGTCGAACCGCGAACACGCGATCTTCCAGCACCTGGCGCTGAACGCGAACAAGGTGATTGCGAAAGGCGCGATCTATGATGCGGTCTACGGGATGAGCGACGACCAGCCCTTCGACAAGGTCATCGACGTCTATATCTGCAAGCTGCGCAAGAAGATCGCCGATGCGGCCGATAGCGGCCACCAATATATCGAGACGGTCTACGGTCGTGGCTACAAGTTCAGTGAGCTGGAAAGCACGAGAGACGTGAAGCTCGCAGCCTATGAGCAAACCGACGCGCGGGGCACGGTAGCCGCGCGATAAACGCGCGGCTCAGAGATAATTCAGGATCGACAGTTTCGACATCTGAGCCGCCACGCTGTAGCTCGCGTTGAGCTGTGTCTGAAGCGCGGTCATCCGGGTCGCGGCCTCATAGGGATCGACCGAAACGTAATCCGACAGGCGGCTTTTGAGCACCGAATCCATCGATTGCTGCTGCGTCAGCTTGATGTCGAGCCGCTTCTGCTTCGCACCCAGCGCGGTCTCGGAGTTGCGCAGCCCTTCGACGCCATCGCTCAGCGCTTTGACGCCGGCGGCTATCCAGCTTTTATATGCGTCCGGATCCTTGATCTTCGACACGTCGGTCGAGGCGAACAGCGCAAGCCCCTTGATCAGGCTGCGGAACTCCGGATCGTCCGCCTGCATCCCGTAATCCAGCGTCTCGCCATCTCCGATCAGCGCCGTTTTGCGCGGCGTCCCGGCTGTCGCGTCGCCCTGGAAGAAGGTCGAGCTGTAGCGTTTCGTCGGATCGGCATTGGTGTCGTCGAACACGCTGTCGATCTGCGACAGCATCGTCGCCGCCTGGGTCGCATCCGCGGGGCCGCTGCCCACGATACCCGACAGGACGTCTCCCGCCGAGAGGCCCGTCGCACCGTTCGCCACGTCATAGCCCCGCAGCGCGGGCTTGTCCGAGGCCACGCCGGAGAACAGATGCTCCCCGTCGAGAGAGACATTCAGGCTCGTCATGATGGTGTCGAGGGCGGCGCGCGCGCTTTGCTGCAGGGTCGCCGCCGAGGCGCCGGGGCGCTCGAGGTTGCCGACGGCGAGACCGAGCACATCCTGCGCCGCCCCGCGCGCCGTCGACGCGCTGGATGCGATCATATCCAGCTTGCTCCCGAGGAGTTTGTTCGAGGTAATGAAATGCGAATTGGTCGTCGCGCGATCTTCCAGCGCGAGCACGAAGGCCGATTTCGCCCCCATATCCGCGTAGACATCCGATTTGCGCCCGGTCGCGACCTCGTCGCTCGTCCGCTGCAACTCGGCCGTGGTGCGGCTGACCGATCGCCGCGAGATCACGCTCATCTGCAGGGTCGACAGCGAATTCCGGATTAGGGGGATCATCGTTCAGTCTCCTCAGACGGCTTCAAGCAACGTGTCCATCATCTTCATGACGGCAGTCATCATCTTCGAATTCGCGGCATAGCTCTGCTGAATCGTTATCAGCTTCTGCATCTCATCGTCGATGTTCACGCCCTGAATGCCTTGGCGCGTGCCGTTCACCGTCTCGGCGGCGGTGCGCGCGGCGGCGAACCGTTCCTGCGCACGGGTGCCCTCGAACTCCTGCGCCGAGATCATGTTGCTTCCATAGTCGCGCAGCGACAGCGACGTCTCCAGCCCCGTGGCCGGGTCCGCCGAAAGCGGATCGTCGAACATCGACACGAAGGCTTCCACTTGAGTGGAATCTCCCGCAGCGCCCGGCGTGGTGGCGCCGATGCCGTCGCGCAGGCGCGAGAGCTGCCCACCCTGCGCGGGGTCCACCGCCGCATTGACCGAAATCCGGCCCGCCAACCCTTCGAGATTTGCGGGATCGTAGGCTGCGCCTGCATCGGTGAAGAGCCCCGCCTGCCCCGGCGCGAGCGAGGCGTCCGCACTCTCGAAGCCCTGCACGAGCCCCCGCGCCATCTCATCGAGCTGAAGCTGGAAACGCGGCAGAACGTCTTTCTTCACTGCGAACAGACCGGCGAGACTGCCATTCTGGAAGCCGCGCGCGTCGGTGGAGTCCGGGGTGATCTCCGTCTTACCTGCGAACAGCTTTCCGGCCACCTGATCATAGGTGATGTAGCTGGCCTGACTCCCATCGACGAGCGGCGTGCCCCCGGCCGTGTAGAGCGTCGCGCGCCCATCGGTGGAGCGGCGCACCTGCATGTCGATCAGCTTCGACGCCTTTTCCACCAGCACATCCATCTGGTCACCCAGATCGGCTGCTCCGAGCGAGCCGGGCGGCGCGTCCGAGATCTGCTTATTGAGCGAGGTGATCTTGTGCAGCGTCTCGTTGAAATCGGAGACGTCGTATTTGATCTCCATATCGACCTCGCCGCCGACCCGCGCGAGCATGTCGCTGCTTTGGTTGAGCGAGGTCACCATCTCCTGCGCGGAGGCCGCCACGCCGTTTTGCGCCGCATTGCTGCCGGGATTGTTCACCAGCGCGATCATCGAGCTGCGCAGATCGGTCAGCCGGTCCGCGGGCGACAGACCGTCGCCCGGCTGACCCAGCGTCGCGGTATATTCGCCCACCGCCTCGTAGATCGCCTGCTCGCGCGCCATCGCCGAGGAATGCTGCCGATACATGCGGTTGAGCGAGGCGTCGACTTCACGCCGCGCCTCACCGGTTTGCACCAGGCCGCCCGAGGTCGTGACCTGCGGCAACTCCTTGCGCACATAGCCCTCGGTGCTGGCATTCGCGATGTTGCGCGAGGTCGCTTCCGATTGCATCTGCGCCGTGCGCAGACCGCTCGTGCTCGCCTGGAGGGCGCCCGTGAGGCTCATGGGTTTACTCCGTTCTCAGCGTGACGATCAGCGTTTGAGACGCGTGGTCTCGTCGAGCATCTCGTCCATCGTGGTGACGATCTTCGCGTTGGTGGAATAGGCGCGCTGGGTGCGGATCAGATCGCTCAATTCCTGCGCGATGTCGACATTCGACCCTTCAAGCGTCCCCGAGGAAATCGTGCCTACCGGGCCCTCGTTCGCCTTGTGGATCGTGAAGTCGCCACTGTTGCGGGTCAGCCGATAGGCGTCGCCATCGACCTCCTGCATCCCGTTCGGGTTCGCCACATGGGCGAGCGGGATCTTGTAGAGCGCCTGCCGCTGGCCGTTATCGAAGATCCCGTACATCGTGCCGGTATCATCGACCTCCATCCGGGTCAGCGCGCCGGCGGACGAGCCGTCGGTGTCGAATTTCTGCGGAGTGAAATCGCCGGCGAACTGGGTCATCCCGTCGAAGCTGTTCAGCGCACCGAGCCCGACATCGATCGGCTGGGTCGTGCCACCGTCATTCATCGTCAGGCTCATGACGCCCGTGGTCGTGTCCATCGAGAAGGCACCGGGGGCCGTGGCGAGATTGGTCACGCCGGAATAGCTGACCGGAGCACCCGCATTGGGCCCGCTGGCGGCGAAATCGACCGTGACCTGACCGTAGGGAACGCCGTCGCCATCCGACACGGTGACGTCCCACTGGTTCTGGGTCGAGGTCGGCTGCCAGGAATATTCGAGCCGCTTCGCCGCACCGAGCGGCGTGAAATATTGCGACGACGAGGTGAACGGTGCGCCCGGCGTCGCGTTTCCGGTTTCCTGCGAGGGCAGATTGCCTTGCACACTGACCGTGGTCGTCGCCTTCGCGCTCAGCGTCGCATCGGTCACGTTCACCGTCTTCAGCCCATTGAAGCTGTTGCCGTCGATCGAGCCGAGCGTGCCGTCGGTATAGGGGTAGCCCGAGAGGAAATAGCCTGCCGAATTGACAAGATCGCCATTCTCGTCGGGCTTGAACGACCCGGCGCGCGTCAGGACGTAATCGGACTCGACGCTCGTATTGGCTCTGCCAGACACGACGAAGAACCCGTTCCCGTTCACCGCGAAATCGGTTGCGGAACTGGTGGGGATCACCGCGCCCCCGTTCGTCACGTCGGAGGACACGACAGCATTGACACCCGATGGTGCATCGAGCCCGCCGCTCGGCGTCATGGTCACCATCTGGGCGAAGCTGCGCTTGTAGCCCGTGGTATTCGCATTCGCGATGTTCTCGGAAATTTCGCCAACGGCGACGGAGTTTGCGTTCAGGCCGCTCACGCCGGTCTGCATCGCGCTCGAAATACTCATGGTTTTATCCTCTCATGTCCGAAGAGAAGGGGGTGCTATCTAGGAGATATGCGACCGATGTTTAACTGAAGTTAAAAATATCTGCGTTTTTGTCTTTGACGATGTTGGTGCGGAGCAATGCATAGCAAAGATATCTACCCGCCAGCTTGCTTCGCCTCCGACCCAACCATCTCGAGCGCGTCATCCGCCTTGCGCAGCCGGTCCCGCGCAGCCGCGTCCATCAGCGGGCTGAGCTTGGCGGGCTCCGCCAGAAGGCTCGCGACGAGCTTGTTCAGATCCTCACGTCCCGCCAGACGCGGGAAGACCTCGGCGACGCTGCGGGCCGTGGTCAGATCGCCGGAGCGGTAAGCGGCCAGCAGCAATTCGACCGCGTCGGTCTCGGAGAAATCGTCCGGGGCCTTCTTCCACAACTCGCGATAGGACCGGGTCGCCGCCTTCCAATCACCCTTCTTCCAGTGGAGCCGCGCCTGAAGCCGCAGATGATCGACCGAGTGCGAGGTGACCTTGGCCTGCAAGGCCGCGTCGGTCTTCCCGGCCTCGGCCAGAACGCGGGCTTGTAGCGCATTGAACTGGTTCAGCTCCTGCGCATCGGCGGGGCGCTCGGAGGCCTCCAGCACCTTGGCAGCGCGGGCGAATTGCCCCCCGCGCGCAAGCGCCTCCGCCTCGCGCAGCGCCAGATAGGCCATCTTGTCTTGCGACACTGCCTCTGGGTTGTCCTTGCGCTGTGCGCTCAGAGCTTCCCGGATCTTGCGATATTCCGTGGCGGCCTGAGTCGTCGCGCCCAACTCCAGCAGGCGATCCGCGAATTGCTCGGCATAGGTCTGAAAATCGGGACGGACCTCGTAATAGGCCTCCAACCGCTGATGCCCCTCGGCAAAATCCGTGAGCGAAATCTTCCCCGCCGCGCCCTTCGCATAAAACGCCTTGAGCAGCTTGTCGGCGGCCTGCGCCGCCGCGCGCGCTTGCGGACGCTCGGGGAACCGGGTGAGGATCTCGCCATAGGCAATCAGCGCATCCACATCGTGGCCGGAGGCCTCGCCCAAATGCGCGCGCTGTTCGAGTGCCTGCAGGTCGAACCTGTCGCCGCGCCACGCAAGGTTAGCCTCGGCGAGCATCGACAAACCTTGGTCCGGCGTCAGAGCTCCATGTTCGAGCCCCAGACTGACCAACGCAAGCCGCGCCCGCTGCGCATAGCGATCCTGCCCCTTCGCCGCTTCGCGATACGCGGCATAGGCCTTGTCGGGATGATGCGACTGCTCCGCCACCCGCCCAATAAGGAAGCTATAGACCGGCTGCGATTTAAGCTCGGGGTAGCCGTCGAAATCCCGGCTCAGCCGCTGGGCCAGCGGCCATTTCTTGACCGCGATCGCGCCTTCCAGAAGCGCGGGCAGACAGGCCTCAACGAAAACGGGCGGATAGGTCGGAAGCCGGTCAGCCGCGCCCGCGAGATTGCCCTCAAGCTCCACCGCGTCGCCCTGCGTGATCGCGTTCAGCGCCGCCCAGAGGTGATAGTCCTGCCAGTTCGCCCAGTCGACATTCGGCAGGAGCGTGCCAGTCGGCACCCCCTTCCCGTCCATGATATCGAACCCGGCCGAAATTGCGCGCCAGCGGGCCTGCTCTGCCGGGATCAAACCATCGGGCATCTCGTCGCCCAGCAGCGAGCGCCCCTCGGGAAGCATGACATGGGCAAGATAGAATTCCGCGAGATCGAGCCGCGCAATGGCGCGCGACGGCCCGGGCTCGGCTGTGGCGACGCCAGCGGCCAGCGCATCGCGATCCGCGAGGAACCCCGCCTGCGTGTATTGCGCGAAGTCGAAAGGGGGAGGCGCGGGGAGCGTCTCCGCCGCGGCACCGCCACACAGAAGACAGAGCGCCAAAACGCCGCCCATGAAGGGGAAACCGCCTCGCAATTCCATCACCTCTTGCCCAAACGCACCAGAATTCCTTCTCGTCTTAAAGAATAGTATTGATTATTCCAAGATTAGCAAACATTATTGAATGGAAATCGGCAGCGATCCAAGCACAAAGCCACAAGATCCATTCTCGCGGACGGAAATTCATGGATAGCTCAAATTACGTCTCTCTATCCCTCGCTTCGACGCTGTGGCGCAGCCTCGACATTTCGGCCAACAACATGGCCAATGCCAACACGGCTGGCTTCAAGGCCGAACGCTCGCTGACCGAGAGCTATAACTCGAAGGGCAATGCGGGCCCCGAGGATGACGTGAGCTACGTGCTCGACAAGGGATCCTATCTCGATGACCGTCAGGGCTCGCTGACCAAGACGTCCAATCCGCTCGATGTGGCGCTGAATGGCAATGGATGGTTCGCCTACCAGACGCCCGCGGGCCAGACGGCATTTGGCCGCGACGGGCGGCTGGCCGTCGATCCGCAGGGCAATCTCGTGACGCTGACGGGCAACAAGGTTCTCGACCGGGGCGGCGCGCCGATCGCGATCCCGCCGGGCGAGAAGATCACCATTTCCCGCGATGGCACGATCTCGGGGCCCAATAGCGGCACCATCGGCACGCTGGGCATGTTCAATGTGCCCGACATCCAGAGCTTCAACCGTCTGGGCGGCGGCCTCTTTGCCGCGCCCGGAGGTGCCGCCCCCGCCTTCACCCCGTCTGACACGACGCAGGTCGCTCAGGGCTTCGTCGAAGAGAGCAATGTCCAGCCGGTGGTCGAGATGACCCGGATGATGGACATCCAGCGCTCCTACGAGCGGGCGGTGAAGTTGATGGATGAACAGAACACCCTTCGTCAGGAAACACTGCGCAGGCTTGGCAAAGTCTGACCGGCGCGAAAAGGAGCTGAAGCATGAGAGCACTTGGAATTGCCGCGACGGGGATGCTGGCTCAGCAGACCAATGTGGACGTGATCTCGAACAACATCGCGAACGCCAACACCACCGGCTACAAAAGCAGCCGCGCCGCGTTTCAGGATCTGGTCTACCAGTCGCTGCAACGCGAAGGCTCGCTGACCTCCGCTGACGGGACCGCGCGCCCTGTGGGCGTGGATATCGGCCTCGGCGTGCAAAGCGCGGGCGTGGTGCGGCTCAACACGCAAGGCGGGCTGGTGCAGACCGAAAACCAGCTCGATCTCGCGATCGACGGCGGCGGGTACTTCACCCTCAACATGCCCGATGGCAGTCAGGCCTACACCCGGGCCGGCACCTTCCAGCTGAGCCCCGAGGGCCAGATCGTGTCGATGGACGGCTATGAGGTCGCACCCGGGATCAACGTCCCGGCCAACACCACCAATGTCGAGATCAACCAGCAGGGTCTCGTGATGGCCTATGTCGGCAAGGACCCGACCCCGGTGCAGATCGGCCAGATCACGATGTCGACCTTCGTCAACGAGGCGGGGATGAAACCGCTGGGCAACAACCTTCTGCAGGCGACGACCGCCTCGGGCGAGCCGACCGAGGCGCTGCCGGGCGATCCGGGCGTCGGCATCCTGCGACAGGGCTACCTTGAGAGCTCCAACGTCAACATCATCCAGCAGATCACCGACCTGATCTCGGCGCAGCGTGCCTATGAGATGAACTCGAAGGCGATCGAGACGGCCGACCAGATGATGTCCACCTCGAACCAGATCAAGTGATGCCATGATCCCGAAATTCGCCTCCGCGACCGCCGTTCTCGCCACGCTCGTCACCGCGCTTCTTGCCGGTCCCGCGGGCGCGGAATCCGTGCGGGTGCTGATCGCCGAGAAGGCAGAACAATCCTGGGGCCTCGAGATGCCGCCGAGCGGTCATTTCGAGATCACGCTGCAAGACAGCGACCCCGGCGATGCGGAGATGATCAGCGATTTCTGGATGGATCGCTCCACGGGGCAGTTTCTCGCGAATGCGGTCGAGGCGTCGGGCGATGTGCGGCGCCTCGCGGGGCTTGCACTGCTGAACGTGCCCGTTCCTGTCCCGACGCAGCAAATCCTCCCCGGCGCCATCCTGTCGGGCGATGATTTCCAGATGGTCGACCTGCCCTATGGCCAAGTCGGCGCCTATGCCGTGACGCAGCTCGACCATCTGGCCGGGATGCAGGTGCGCCGGGTCCTGGCGCGCGGGCGTCCGGTGATGAGCCAGTCGATCACCGAGCCGGTCATCATCTCGCGCGGCGACCCGGTCTCGATCGAATATTCGAAAGGCCCGATGTCGCTGACCGCGCCCGGCAAGGCGATCTCCGACGCCCATGCGGATCAGTCGGTGCGCGTGGTCAATCTCGTGAGCAACAAGATTGTCGAAGGCATCGCCAAGCCCGACGGCAAAGTGGAGATTCAGAAGTGAGACATCCGTTCTACATCCTGCCGATGCTCGCGCTGGCCGCCTGCGGTCCCGGCACGGCCTTTGAGCGCGACCCGAAAGTGAGCGACATGGTCGTCGATGGCGACACGATCCCCGAGGTGAACCGGGTCAGCGTCCCGATGCCGCCGCTGGAGCCTGCGCGCGTTCCGCAGCGGGCCGAGGCGGCCTCGCTCTGGCAGACCGGCTCCACCGGTTTCTTCGGCGATCAGCGCGCCGACAAGGTGGGCGATCTGCTGACCGTCGATATCGACATCAACGACGAGGCGCAGCTTCAGAACGCCTCCCAGCGCAGCCGCGACGGCAGCCAGAGCGTAGGCTTCCCGACCTTCCTCGGCTATGGCGGCAAGATCGCGAAGATCCTGCCCGGCGTCAGCGAGAAAGACCTGCCCACGGGCAGCAATATCGTCGATCTCAGCTCGCAATCGACCTCCAACGGAAGCGGCTCGATCAAGCGCAACGAGACGATCAGCCTCAAGGTCGC
Organism: Thioclava sp. JE_KL1; assembly: GCF_009296265.1. Classification (GTDB taxonomy): domain Bacteria; phylum Pseudomonadota; class Alphaproteobacteria; order Rhodobacterales; family Rhodobacteraceae; genus Thioclava. The sequence continues at coordinate 123,536 of NZ_WBJS01000007.1, read as the reverse complement.
GGCCCTCGTCATCCGGAAGCTGCAAAACGGGAATTTCGTGATCGCCGGACGCCAGGAGGTGAAGGTCAATCACGAGCTGCGCGAATTGCGTGTGGCCGGGATCATCCGTCCCGAAGACATCCGGATGGACAACACGATCCCCTACGAGAAGATCGCCGAGGCGCGCATCTCCTATGGCGGGCGCGGCCAGATCAGCAAGGTGCAACAGCCCCGCTACGGGGAAGACGCGCTCGACGTCGTCCTGCCCTACTGAGCGCGACCGATGCCGCGCTGGAGAACACTCGTGCTGCTCATCGTGGTGGTGCCGATCGTCGCGGCGGGCCTGGGCTATCTTGGCGGCAGCCAGATCGCGCCGGGGCCCAAAGCGCCCGAAGCCCCGCCCGAGCCTGCCCCGCGCGACATCGCGTTGGGGGCGATCACGGTTCCGATCTTCCGGGCCCGCGCGGTCAGCTATCTGACGGTCGATGTGACGCTGGTGCTGAAGGGCAAAGAGCTTCCCGATGGACCGGCGCTCGTGCCGAAACTGCGCGACGAGACGCTCGATCTGCTGACCAGACTCGCGGATAATCGGATCTTCGACCCCGATACGGTCACGCCTGACGACCTCGTCCCGCTGCTCGAGCGTGGCCTCAAGGACCGTGTGCCCCGCCTACAGTCGGCGAAGGTGAACAGCGCGGCACCATTCAAGCAAGGATAGGAACTCCGCCGCCGCGCACCGCGCAGGGGGACACTCGCGTCAGCCCGACACCGCAACGATGAGCGAGCTGGGCACTTCCTCGCCATTGCGCAGAACCAGCGACTGCCCCTGCGACGAGAAGCGCACCTGCTCGACCTGCGTGCTGGGATAGGTGTCGTAGGAAACCGCATTGCCATCGGCATCCTGCGCCTCGATCTCGACCCGGAACGTGTCATCGGGCACCGGCAACCCCGCAGAATCGCGCCCATCCCAGTTCAGCGCGATCTTCTCGCCCGAACGTCCGGGCAGGCCTGTGATCCGGCGCAGTTCGGTCCCGTCCTCCGTCTTGATGATCGCGGTCACCTTGTCGGCGGGTGCGGCAAGCTCGTAGCTGGTGCTGGCCTGACCGTCGCGCAGCTCGATCCGGTCGGAGGCGAGCGACACCGTCTTGCCCATCAGGGCCACATCCGACATCCCGCCGATCGCGCTCAACTTGGCGTCGATCGTCTTGAGGTTGGTATTGGTCTGCACCGATTGCTCGACCTGACTGAGCTGCGCCAGCTGCGAGACGAATTGCGTCGAGTCCATCGGCTTCAGCGGGTCCTGATTTTTGATCTGCGCCGTCAGAAGCTGCAGGAAGCTGTTGTAATCCGCCGAGAGCTTCGACTGCGCGGTGTTCGTCGCGGCATCGGTCGTGGCCGCGGTCGGCGTGGTGCTTGTCGGGGAGATGCTCATCTGTGGCTCCTCAGGTCCTGATATCCAGTTGTCCGTCGTCGATGGTGGGCTGCCAATCGGCGCCCAGCACGGGGACGTCTTCGTCAATGCTCGCGCCTTGGCCGGAGGAGCGTTCTTCTTCGCCCTCGCCATGACCGCCGAATTGCTCGAAATCGAGCGCGCCGCTATCCATCTGCAGGCCCTGCCCCGCCAGGATCGCCGCGAGCGTCTCGCGATCCCCGCGCAAGGCGCTTAGCACCGCCGGGCTTTCGGCCCGAACGACCACGTTGACCTGACCGCGCTTGTCGCGCTCCACGTCGATCTCGATATCGCCCAGCCCGCGCGGGGTCAGGGCCACGCGGGTGCGTCCCTCCTGCAGATCGGCGCGGCGGAGTTGCGTCGCGACAAACGCCGCAAAGCGCGTCGAGGGCTGGGCTGTCTGCCCCGGTTGCGCCGCCGCCTCGCTGCGGGCTGCGTGACTTGCGTCATGCTGCGTGAGCCGTGCCACGGCCGCATCGGGCAGCGCCCCGGCGCGGGCGGCCTCGGCGAATGGCTGAGCCGGTTTGGGCTCGCCTTTGCTCGGCTCGGTGGGCAGCAGTGCGGCCTGCGCCTCGGCCTTGCCGGTCTTCCCCGCGCCTTTCGCGGCCGCTTCCAGAACGGCGCGCACGCGCGGGTCCATGTCGTTCTGCGGGACCTCCGGCGCAAGTGGCGCGGGCACCGCCCCGGCCAGCCCCTGCGGAACGGATGTGATGATCTGCGACTGCGTCTGCGGTGCCTCAGGCTTCGGCTGCCCCGCCGGAGAGGATAGGTCGCCCGCAGAATGCGCGGGCATGAGCCCCGCTACCGACGAGGGTTGCGCGCCGCCCTTTTGCGGCGATGCGGGCTCAGGCGGCTTCGCTTGCAGACCGAGCGAGACCAGAAGGCTCGCGAAAACCTCGTCAATCGTGTCGCTTTTTTCGTGCGCATGATCCGAGGCAGGCTTTGCCTCCGCGCCGCCAGTTTGCAGCTGCACCCCTTTTAGCGCTTGGGCGAGAGCTTCCTGCAATTTCGTGCCATGTGTGGCGTCGAACTCTGCGAGCACCGCCGCGAGCGACGTGCCCAGCTCTTTCAGCACCGCCCCGATCGGCTTGCCTTGCGCCAATGCTGCCAGCGCACCATCCCGAACCTTCTGCAGCGTCCCGGCCAGATCGGCCTGAAGCGCGGGATTCCCCGCAAGGATCGCCGCTGTCGCACCCTTGGGCGAAGCGGCCACCGCCGACGCCCCCGCCTTCGCGGCACTACCCGCATCCGGTTGCGCGCCCTGCAAAAGCGATCCGAAGCCGGTCGCCTCCGATGACGGCTTCCGCCCGGCCCCTGCGCCAGAGGCCGTCGTCTTCAGCAATGTCGCAGCTATCGCGTCCATCTCATCGTCCTCTTCACACCAAGCCCAAGCGCTTGCTCCGGCGCCCCGACGCCGCCTGCCACTCCATAAAGGGCGCGAACCAGTTGCGGTCCTTTTCGTAGCCAAGCTGCTCGAGCAGATCGAACAGCACCGGGAAGCGCGAGAATTGATCGCAGATGCGCGCCCGATGTTCTTCGTCGCGCCACTTCGCGCGGGCTTTCTCGACCGGGCGCACGCCGTTGAGCGGCCCTTTCAAATCCTCCGGGATCTCGGCCGCACCGAAATCGGAAAAACGCCCCTCGAATTGCAGATCGAGCGCATCGCGCAACTTCTCCTGAATCCTGTCGGGATCATCGGCAAGGTCTTCGTATTTCAGAAGGAAGACGCCTTGCGGGAAAATGCCGGATTTCAGCACGATCGCGATCGCCTCGTGGATCTGCAGCAGCCCCGGCATGACCGGCGCCGGCGCATCCGCGCCGCCGATGAAATACATCGCATCAGACGAGATGAAGTAATCGTCCGGCACCGCCGAGTGGCGGCTCACGAGGATGTCGCGCGGATCGCGCAGAGGCACGATCAGATCGATCCGCTTGTTGCGGACATTGGCCCGCGCGATATTCGCGATCTGGAAGATATCCAGCGGCCGCTTGCTGACCCAGTCGCCCGGTTGCCCGATCGTGGACAGTGCGCTGGTCTCGCGCGGCGGGATCTCGAACCCTTTGAGGGTCTCGCGCAGCATATTGTAGAACAGCGTCGTGCCCGCGCGCCCATGTCCTGCGATCATCAGATGACGTGCCATCCCAGCCCTCTCAGTTCAGCATCGCAGGGCTGAACCCGCGCTTTTCAAGGCATCGCTTCAACCGGATGAGCGCGCGCTTTTCGATTTGCCGAGCGCGCTCCCGGCTGATTCCGAGATCGCGCGCCAGATCGTCGAGCGACTCCGGCGGCGTCTGCAGTTTGCGCCGCAGCACCATCTCGCGATCCGGCGCATCCAGATCGTCCAGCGCATCTTCCAGAACCTCATGCGCCGCGCGCGCCGCGGATGCGGCCAAAGTCTGTTCCTCGGGTGTGAGGTCCGGGCTACGCATCATTTCCATCATCTCGGCATCGCTGTCGTCGAACGACTTGGCATCCAGCGCCACCAGTCCGGTCAGAAGCTGGCTCGCCTCGGGATTGTCGAGCCGCCCCATCCGCGCATCGAGATAGACCCGCGCCGGCACATCGATCACCGTCTTGATCCGCGCGAGCGCATTGAGGACGCAGGTCATCACCCACCAGTGCGAATAGGTGGAGAACCGCACATCCTGCGTCAGATCGAACCGTTCGGCGGCACGCATCAAACCGATGATCCCTTCCGCCACGAGGTCTTCGAGCTCGACCGGATTGGTCGCCCAGCGACGCGCCTGCGCATAGGCCTGACGGACATGCGAGCGCAGGAGAATTTCGAGAGAGTCCCGATCCCCATATTCCTGCCAGCGCGAGATGGCCTGCCGTTCTTCTTCAACATTCAGAAATGGCGCATCAAGTGCAGCACGGAAGCTCAATGCAAACATTACTCCGCCTCTATCCGCTCTATCCTTGAAGAACAGAAGACCACGGGGGCATGTTTGGAGAAAGCTTTACTTGATTAAAGGCAAGTTAATCGGAGGCTTTTCTGGTTAATCTCGGATTAATGCCGCGGGAGGCCGCGCCGCCTCTCGAGACGGCGCGGCATTCTCATGACTTTGTCAGACTGGCCCGGTCCGCCAACCGAGCGCAGAACGCATCGCGACCGTTTTCCACGGCCTTCGCGCTCACAGGTGACTGCCCGTCGCGGTCGCGCCGCGATCCCGCGCATCTTCGTGCAGCGAAAAGCCACCGCGTGCGGGCGACGCCATCGCCGGCAGCCGGAGGTCGATCGCACGGTCCCCAAAACCATGCTTCACCCCTGCGACATGCGTCGGCTCGATCACCACGAGGCTTCCATAAGGCACCTCGATTCCAAGCTCTTCTGCAAGGATATCACCAAGCGAGATACCCGGCAGAAGCTCTTCGGCTTCGGGCAGCACGAGCAAGCTTGCATCCTTGCGAGTCGAGCGCAGCAAAACACTGTGCGCAGGCAGAAGCGCAGCCGCCACCAAACTTCCCTGAGACCCTGCGCCCGATGACGCTTGCGTCACCGAACCTTCCCAAATCTGCGCTAACAAATCGTTATTTTTCATGGACATCCCTAATCCCCGAGTCCCCAAATTCCAGTAACGGCAGATTACCAGTGATTCACGATCCGGTAAGGTTAAGGATTGTTAAACCGTAAGGCGAGTAAGGATAAATTCTACGTGAAGGTGGCGAGCCGGTGACCGCCAAGTTATCCCCAGACCGACAACGGGCGAAGTGTTGGAAAGCCTATTTTTCATAGGTTCAAACACTATCGGTTGTAGGCACCCCCTCAACCATCCACAGCTTGTCGATGGTGCGACCACAGATTGTGTGCTCACGATCAGTCGCCGAGATGTTAACAATTAATAGCTTGACAGCGGCTACCGCTAAAACAGTCCCAGAGGCTCAATAACTCAATCTGAAGTTGCAAGGCTGCGCGACTTCCCGACGGGGATCTCGTAGAACGAGTAACCAGCCGAACGCACTGTTTCCACGACATATCTCTCGCCGAACGCGTCACGCAGCTTCTTGCGAATCTTGGTGATGTGAACGTCGAATTTGCGATCACCATAGACCCACATGCAGTTGTCGATTCGTCGCGACAGCGCGTCCCGCGTGACGATTCGTCCGCCGCTCCGGATCAGCTCGATCATGATCTCCCCCTCCGTGGGGGTAAGCTGCACCGCCTCGACGGCATCAGGGCCGGTCAGGCGGTTTTCCTCGTCGATCTTGAGGCGAGCGACCCGCTTTTCTTCGCTCGGGAAGCTGATGGGCAGACTGTTGCCCGCTCGAAGCCAGAGACGCGCGGCCAATTCCCTCTGAGAATAAGGCTGTCGGATCACATCATCGGCGCCCGCCAGAATCATCTCGGCAGCAAGCTCTCCGTCCGGAGTTGAGTCGACGAAGAAGATCAGGCTCTCCTTCGTACTGACGCGCGCAGTTCGGATCAGATCGGCGGCACGCTCTGCGTCGGTGAGGCTGATCAGCAAAATGCATGGGGGTCCATGCAGCAGGATATATTGCTCCGCTTCCATCGCAGTCGCGAAGGGCAAAGCCTCCCAGCCGCAGCACGCGCGAAAGAAGTCGGACAACTGTCCTTGCTTCGCGCCTTCTTCCGCTACGATGATGACGTTCTGTCTTCGCATGGCGTCTGAGCCAAACAAAAGGCAACTCCCCGTATCCCTCAGCGCTTTCGGGGCGAGACACGGTCTTACGCCCTCCCCCGTCGCACTGTCACTTTCGAATAACACCGAGCGTCACACTGGAAGGCGAAGCGTAAATCCGCCGAGCCTGACATCTTTGCATTTTCGAATTATTATCCCTGCGATATGCGATAATTCACGTGTTTTTGCCAGACAAGTCCAGCCTATGCCTTGAAATAGGACGCATCGACGGACGTTCAGCGGAAAAATTGGATTTCTTTGACCTAACTTTAAGAATTTCTTCAATCTTTCTCCTAAGAACAAAACCATGTGAGAGTAGACATGACGCAACAATCCCCGGCTTGCGCCGGCGAGCCAGCGACTTCCCGCACCCCGGCAGTGCCGATTTCGGAGAGTGTCTTTCCTGATCGGCTGATCTGCCTGGAGACGGGCCGCCCGATCAAGATGTTGAAGCGTCATCTTAAAAACCTGCTCGGAATGACCTTCGAGGAATATCGCGCCAAATGGGATTTGCCGCCGGACTATCCTACGAGCGCTCCGGACTATCAGCTCGCCAAGCATCGTTGGCGCACGCGCGACAAATTGCATTGATCACCGCCAGGACAGTCGAAGCACTCAACAGAACAATCCTGCGCAGAAAATATGTATTTGCAGGAAACCCAAGCACAGACACTCGCATTTGTTGACAGAAACGCATGTTGCACGTAACTTTCTCTACTAATCCGGGGATAGTGCAAAATTTAAGCATTGGAGAGACCACATGTCGAAGGATCGGCCCACGGATGCAGCTAACATTATCGCGACAGTGGCTGCCGCCTATGCCGCCCGCGCGGATGTAACGGCGGATCAAGTGGTCGACCTCGTGGCGAAGCTCTCCGCGCAGTTTGGCGAGGAGCTGGGCGAGGCAAGCGCCTCTCACGCAGTGGATACGGTCGCCGCGAGCGCCAGTCCCACGCGGCCGCAACCCGCACTTCCTATTGAAGACGCGGTGACCGAGGACAAGGTCTTCTGCCTGTGCTGCGGGCGCGGCTTCAAGATGCTCAAACGCCATCTCGGCTCGGAACACGGGCTGAGCGAAGACGAGTATCGAACTCTGTTCAATCTGCCCGCGGATATGCCGCTGGTCGCCCCCAGCTATTCGGCGCGCAAAGCGGCCTATGCCAAGAAAGTCGGCCTAGGCAAGCACAGCCGCGACGACCTCGAAGCTTCGCTTCACGACGCCTGAGCGCGCGCGGGCCGCACAACGCGCGCCGCCCGAAAACGCTTCCAAAGCCACCATCGCGCGGCTTTGTTTCCAGATCATGAACGATTATCGCCCTCTTTTGGCCCATTTTTAATCCGACAACCCACAGTCAGGGGCTGCAGAAGACGTATGCCCTGAGAATACAGCTGGCTCCGGTCGGCGAGGTGGGAAAGGGCAATCCATGGCACGGTCGAACCAAGCGCCGATCATTGTGAAGCGGAGCGATGACGATCACGAATCCGAGCATCACGGCGGAGCGTGGAAAGTCGCCTACGCGGACTTCATGACCGCGATGATGGCCTTCTTCCTGCTGATGTGGATCCTGTCCGTTTCCGACGAGAACCAACTGACCGGGATCGCCGATTACTTCGCGCCGGCGAAAATCTCGATGCAGGCGCCCGGTGGCACCGGTCCGCTCGCTGGCGAGACGATCGGGCCGAAAGGCGTCCTGAACGCCTCGCGTGCCAATGATGCCATCCCCGCCAATCCCGGTGTCGGAAGCGCGACCGAACCGTCCACCGAAATGGCGAACGCCTCCGGCAAGTCTGAGGACACCATGCCCGACGCGACGACGGACAAGCTCGCAGCTGCGGCAACGGCCACGACTAAAGCCAGCGACACAACCGACGCCAAGACCGCAGCCGCCGCCACGCCGCATGCTATCGACGACGCCCGCTTCGAGACGCTTCAGACCCGGATCACGCAAGCGATCCAGCACGTCCCGGACCTTCGCCCGCTGCAGCAGAACGTGTTGTTCCGGCGCACGCCGGACGGGCTGAATATCGAGGTCGTGGATCAGGCTGGCAAAGCCATGTTCGCCTCGGGCAGCGCGAAGATCGACGGGCCGACGTTGAAGCTGATGGATCAGCTCGGGCGGGCCCTCTCCGATCTGCCCAATGACGTGCTGATCGCGGGCCACACCGACTCGGTGCCCTATCAGAAAGCGGGCGGCACCTACGGGAACTGGGAACTATCCTCGGACCGCGCCAATGCGACGCGCCGGGCGCTCGTGACGGCTGGGGTCGCTCCGGAGCGTATCACCCGCGTCTCGGGCCTGTCGGACACCGATCCGCTGAAACCGGCAGAACCCCGCGATCCCTCCAACCGCCGGATCACCGTAACCCTCGCCTATCTGCAGCCGATGGCCGATGCGCCCGCGCCGACCGATACGGCGGCACCGCGGCTCGAGGCGAAGGCGGAGCCCACGGCCTCGCAACCGGCCCCGGCAGTCGAACACGCGGCCCCCGAAGCCGCAGCGCCCGCTGCACCCGCCGCGCCGAGCACGTCGGAACAGCCGCAGAAATTCAGCTCCGTCGCGATGGACGATCTGCGCAGCGCTCTGCAATAAGCTTCCCCTTCAAAGAAAAACGCCGGCGCGAACTTAATCGCGCCGGCGTTTTTCTTTGTTCGCTTGGATTGGGATCTCAGATCAGACCCGCATGCGCCATCGCGGCGTCGATCGCAGTCTTCGTCTCGGGCAGAAGCTCGGTCAGCGGCAGACGCACTTCGGCCGAGCACATGCCCAGCTTCGACATCGCGTATTTCGCGCCCGCAACACCCGGCTCGAGGAAGATCGCCATATGCAGCGGCATCAGCTTGTCCTGATAGCTCAGCGCCTTGGCGTAATCGCCCGCAAGCGTCGCCTCCTGGAACTCGGCGCAAAGCTTCGGCGCGACGTTTGCAGTCACCGAGATGCAGCCCACGCCGCCATGTGCGTTGAAGCCGAGCGCGGTCGCGTCCTCGCCCGACAGCTGGATGAAATCCGGACCGCAGGTCGCGCGCTGCATCGAGACACGCTCCAGCTTGCCGGTCGCGTCCTTCACACCGACGATGCGCGGCAGCTTGGCCAGCTCGCCCATGGTCTCGGGGATCATGTCGATCACCGAGCGGCCGGGGATGTTGTAGATCACGATCGGCAGCTCGCAGGCATCGTGCAGCGCACGGTAATGCTCGATCATGCCGCGCTGCGTCGGCTTGTTATAGTAAGGCGTCACGACGAGCGCCGCATCGGCCCCGGTTTCAGCTGCGTGCTGGATCAGTCGAACGCCTTCCGCGGTCGAGTTCGAGCCCGCGCCCGCGATGATCGGGATACGGCCCTTCGCGGCTTTCACGACCTCGGTGATGACGGTCATATGCTCGGCATGGCTCACCGTCGGGCTTTCACCGGTGGTGCCGACCGGCACGAGGCCGTGGCTGCCCTGGTCGATATGCCACTCGACGAGTTTCTTGAGCGTGTCCAAATCCAGTTCGCCGTCCTTGAACGGCGTGACCAGTGCGGGAAGAGACCCTTTGAACATGACACGCTCCTTTTTTGTTGGGCCGGGAAGGTGAGTCGTCCCGGCGGAAATCGGCCGGGTTATAGGCGGTTGCGCGACGGTTGCCAACTTGTGATTCATCCCCATCTGTGAGAGGCCCGTAGCAAAGGGACAAACCCGCGACCACGAGCAGCCATGATGATCCGACGCCAGTTCCTCGCCGCACTTGCGGCTTCGAGTTTCGCGCTCTCGCCGGCCGCGCTTCGCGCCGCGAGTTCGGCGCTGTCCGATGCTTTCGCCGCGGCCAATTCCGGCAACTGGGACGAGGCCGAAAATCTCGCGCGCCGCGTCGGTCCTTTGGGCTTCGATGTCATCGAGTGGAAACGCCTGCGCGACGGCGAAGGAGACTTCGCCGACTATCTCGATTTCGCCACCCGCCGCGCCGATTGGCCCGGCATGCCGTGGCTGCGCGAGAAGGGCGAGGCCACGCTCGACGGCATCCCGCCGCGCGAGGTGATCGCCTATTTCGAGCTCGGCCCGCCGCAGACCGGCACCGGCGCACTGGCGTTGATTGGTGCGCATCTCGCCTTGGGCCAGAAGACGCTGGCGGCCGAGGTCGCCAAGACCGCATGGCGCCAACTGCCAATGGACGAAGACGAGCAGGCGAAGTTCTTGGCCGACTACCCGTCGCTCATCTCCGCCGATCATGGCGGGCGGATGCAGAACATGCTCGATCGCGGGCATCTCTCGGACGCGCGCCGGATGATCGGTCTGGTCACGCCCGGCACCAAGGCTGTGGCCGAGGCGCGGATCGCCCTGCAGGCGCGCGAGCAGGGCGTGGACGATCTCGTCGCCGCCGTGCCCCAATACATGGTCGAGCGTTCCGCAGGGCTTGCCCGCGACCGCGCAATGTGGCGCTGGCGCGCCGGGCTGGAAGACGGCGCGGCAGAGCTGATCCTCGAGCGGTCGAAATCCGCAATCGATCTGGAAGACCCCGACCTTTGGGCGACGCTCCGCGGCTATCAGTCGCGCTGGGACCTGCGCGCGGGCAATACGCAACGCGCCTATGATCTGGCCTCCTCGCACCACCTGAAACCGGGCGGCGCGGATTACGCCGATCTCGAATGGGTCGCGGGCTATGCCGCGCTGAAACTGGGCCGTGCCGATACGGCCTACAGCCATTTCCACAATCTCGAGAAAGCGGTGGACGGGCCGATCTCGTCGTCGCGGGCATGGTATTGGCAAGGCCGCGCGCTGGAGGTTCTGGGCCGCAGCGACGAAGCCAAGGCCGCATGGCGCAAAGGCGCGGAAAATCAGGACGCCTATTACGGGCTGCTGTCGGCGGAGCGGCTGAACCTGTCCCTGCCCGCGAATTTCGCCAAGGGCCCCGAGCTGCCCGACTGGCGGCGCTACAAGCTGCGCCACTCTTCCGTCTTCAAAGCCGCGCAGCTTCTCTACGAGGCGGGGGAAAACGAGCTGGGCGCGCGCTTCGTTCTGCACCTCGAGGAAAGCCTCGGGCCGGGGAATTTCGGCGCGCTCACGAAGTACGCGCTGGAAGAGGATGACACCTATCTGGCGCTGATCATCGGCAAACGCGCCGCGCTGAAGGGCGAGATCATCGCGCAGGCGCTCTGGCCGATCCCGGGGCTGACGAGCCATGATCTGGGCGTGCCGGAAGAAGTCGTCCTCGCGGTCGCCCGGCGCGAAAGCCAGTTCGCGATCGGCGTGGGCTCTCCAGTGGGCGCTCAGGGCCTGATGCAGTTGATGCCCGGCACCGCGAAGATGATGGCGGATAAAACCGGCCTGCCCTACGAGAAGGCGCGGCTGACGACGGATGCGACCTATAACCTCAAGCTCGGCGGCGCCTATCTGGCCGAGCTGCGCGACGAGTTCGGGCCGTCTTCGGTGCTGGTCGCCTCGGGCTACAATGCCGGGCCCGGACGTCCGCGGAGCTGGATGGAGGACCGCGGCGATCCGCGGATCGGCACGGTCGACGTGATCGACTGGGTCGAGATGATACCCTTCACCGAGACCCGCAACTACGTCATGCGCGTCTCCGAGGCGATCCCGCCCTACCGCGCGCGGCTTGGCAAGGCTGAGGTGAAGTTCACCGACATCCTGCGCGGTGAAGTGAAAGATTGAGGGGCGCTGCCCCCGTCGCCGCAGGGCGACAAATGAAAAGAGGATAGGGGCGCTGCCCCCTCGGCCTGACGGCCTCACCCCGGGATATTTGAACCAAGCCGAAAGAGGCGGTCACGCCTCTTGGGCCACCCGCGCGCGCCATAGGGTAAAGAGCCCCGCGCTGACCACGACCCCCGCGCCGATCACCACGTTCCACTCCAGCGACTCGCCGAAGACGACGACGCCCAGCGTCGAGGCGAAGACCAGTTGAAGATAGGCGAAGGGCTGGATCGCCGAGGCCTCGGCGACTTCATAGGCCTTGATCAGCAGGAAATGCCCGGTCGCGGCGGTGAAGCACAGCACGACCATCCACGCCCAGTCCGACGCGATCATGTTCTCCCAGTGCCAGATGCCGACTGCCGTGATCACCAGCGCCCCGATCACGCCGGTGTAGAAGAAGGACACCGAGGCCGGATCCACGCGGCCCACATAGCGCGTCATCAGCGAGTAGAGCGCGAACAGCGTCGCCGCCGCCAGCGGGATCAGCGCGTAGGGAGAGAAGACGCCGAAGCCGGGCTTGAGAATGATGAGCACCCCGATGAAGCCGACCCCGATCGCCGCCACGCGCCGCCAGCCGACCTTCTCGCCCAGCACCGGCCCGGACAGTGCCGCAACCAGCAGCGGGTAGCAGGCGAAAACCGCATGGGAATGGACGAGCCCGAGATAGACGAAGGCCTGCACCATCACGACCACTTCGGTAATCAGGATGAGCGAGCGGATCACCTGCGCCCAAGGCAGGCCCGAGCGGGTCGCCCGCTTGATCCCACCGGGGCTGCGCGCCGCGATCACCAGAACAAAGGCCGCGAAGAACCAGAACCGCACCATCAGCGCCATATAGACATTATAGGTCTCGGCCAGATGGCGCGAGATGCCGTCCTGAAGCGCGAAGATGAAGGTCACCGCGACCATCAGCGCGATGCCGCGGCGGGTCGATTGTTCAACCATGTTTCACCCCGCGCGACATGTGGCGTTTGCGCCCGAAACCCGGGCTGCGGTTGACCTCGAAGCCCGCGGCCTCGAGGGCCCGGCGCACGAAGCCTGCCGCCGTATAGGTCGCGAAGGAGCCGCCCGGCACCGTATGGGCGCCGACCTCGGCCATCAGATCGTCGCCCCAAAGCTCGGGGTTCTTCGCGGGCGAGAACCCGTCGAGGAACCACGCATCGGCTTTTCCCGCCCAAGCGGGAAGCGCCGTGCGGGCGTCCCCCTCGATGATCTCCACCGCGATCGGACCGAGTTGAAACTGGCGCTGCCCTGCAGCCCAGGCTTTCAGATAAGGACCGGCCACGGGCGCGACCTCCGGAAATGCGTCCAGCGCCCGTGCGATCTCGTCCGCCTCCATCGGGTAGGCCTCGAAAGAAGTGAAGCGGATCGGGCAGTCCTCGGGACAGACCAGCCGCAGCGCCAGCAGGTTCAGCCCCGTGCCGAAGCCCAGCTCGGCCACGTGAAAGCCGGGACGCAGCCGCGCGGGCAGATCATTGCCCGCCAGAAACACATGCCGCGTCTCGTCCAGACCGCCCGCAAGGCTGAAATAGGGATCGTCGAACCGCCGCGAGACCGGCACAAGGTCATCGCGCCAATCGAGATCGGCTTTGCTCTGGTCAGGGGCGTTCATCGGGGATAGTCCACAGTCTCCGGCCCAGCCTTGAAGCAGGAGGCGCGAAATGACAAGCGGCAGACACGACATAACCGTGCGCGGCGGCGGCATCTTCGGCCTCGCGATCGCGTATCAGGCAGCAAAGCGCGGCGCGAAGGTCCGGCTGATCGAGCGCAGCCGCATCGGTGCGGGCAGTTCGGGCGGCCATGTCGGCGCGCTCGCCCCGCATGTGCCGGAGAACTGGAACCCCAAGAAACAGTTCCAATTCGAGAGCCTGCGCATGGCGGAAGCCTTCTGGGCGGACGTGCAGCGCATCGGTGGCGGCGATCCGGGCTATGCGCGTCTCGGGCGGCTGCAGCCGCTGGCGGACGAGGCGCAGATCGCACGCGCCAAAGAGCGAGCGGCAGGGGCGGCCGAGCTGTGGCAGGGCTTCGCCACATGGCGCGTGGCCGAGGCTGCGGAATTCGGCGCCTTCGCGCCCCCCTCGCCCACCGGGCTCGTGATCCATGACACGCTCACGGCGCGCGCCAATCCGCGCGCCGCCGGGGCCGCGCTGGTCGCGGCGCTCAAAGCGATGGGCGCGGAGATCGTGATCGGCGAGGCCGAGGAGGTTGGTCCGGTCATCCACGCGACCGGCGCCGAAGGTCTGGCAGAGTTGAACGCGGTGGTCGGCAAAACTGTCGGCACCGGCGTGAAGGGCCAATCGGCGCTCTTCCGATACGCGGCTGGTGACGTGCCGCAACTCTTCGCGGAGAGTCTCCACATCATTCCCCATTCAGACGGCACGGTCGCGATCGGGTCGACCTCCGAGCGCGAATTCGACGCCCCAGACACGACCGACACCCAACTCGACGCGCTGATCGAGAAGGCCCGCGTGCTATGCCCGCCCCTCGCCGAAGCCCCGGTGATCGACCGTTGGGCCGGGGTGCGCCCGCGCGCCAAGTCGCGCGCGCCGATGCTGGGTGACTGGCCCGACCGTCCAAGGCATTTCATCGCCAATGGCGGGTTCAAGATCGGCTTCGGCATGGCGCCGAAAGTGGCCGAGGTGATGGTCGATCTGGTGCTGGAGGGGCGCGACACGATCCCCGAAGGATTCCGCGTGACCGATAACCTGTAAGGGGCTCCGCCCCCGGCCTGCGGCCTCCCCCGGGATATTTGTCCCAAGAGGAAGAAAAACGCCCGGCTCGAACCCGGTTGCGAGCGGCAGGCCGGGCGCTTCCCCTTGCGCGGCCATCGGCGTCCCCGCCTGTTCCGCGAAATCAGGGTCAGGCGATTCTGGTTACGGAAGGTTTAACTTCCTCTTGGCGGAAATATCCCGGGGGGCGTGCGTCAGCGCGCGGGGGCAGCGCCCCCTCCAACATGCCCCGCCCGCGAGACCTCTGCCTCGGTGATCCCGAAGCGCGGCGCGAATTTCTCCCGCGCCGCGATCAGACGCGGGTCGTCGGGGCGCAGGCCCAGCGTGCGGATGAACTCGACGCGGCTTTGGGTCTTGAGTTGATCGCGCGAAATCGCGGTGCCCATCAGCCGGTCGATCACCTCGCCGCCCGCGGTGACGTGGAACCATTTCGAGAAGTCGCGGAAATGGTGCTGGTTGTGCAGCGTCGAGACATGGCGCTCGATCGCGGTCTTCTTCACGGTGACATGGGCGGTGGTGTGGAACCATTCATAGGCGAGGAAGGTCGCAGCGCCGCCAAGCGGCACGACGGCCACGGCGATATCGAACGCATACGGCACGCCGATCAGCGACAGCACCGCCCAGAGAAGCGCGGTATTGCCCACGAGAACCGGCACGATCACCGAGAGCGGCGCGAACAGAAGCGGCCAGCAGGTCGGGAATTCGTGGTGGCCATAATGCACCCGGTAGAGCCAGTTGAAGGCCCATTGCCGCTTCGGTGGCGCCATGTGGAAAATATAGCGATGCAGCCCGTATTCGTTGAGCATCTGCGCCGGGATCCCCAGCAGCGCAACCGCCCAGAGCCACCAAGGCCCCTGCGCGGTCCAATAGGCCGCCGCGGCGACGACTGCGATCATCACCCAGATCGACAGATGGGACAGCATCAGCCGCATCCGCATCGCGAAAGTCTCCCGAAATCTCCTCCGCGGATAAGCCTGCCACGGGTTACGCGCGCGTCAAAGCGTTTCGCAACGTCAGGGGCAGTCCTTCGTTCTCGTCGTCAGTCGTTCTCGTGCGGGATGTTCTTTTCGCGCTCAACCGCCAGCTCGCCCTTCGAGGTATCGGCGTCGGCGGTGTGCACCGCCCAGTCGCCCTCGCCTGCGGGCTTCGGCAGTTTCTCGGCTGGCCAGTCGCGGAAGATATTGGCCTTCGAGATGAAATGCGCGGTGATCGGGGCCGTCAGGAAGATGAAGATGGTGACCATCAGCTCGTGCAGGGTCAGGTGGCCCTGCTTCACCGCGAACCAGACCATCGAGGCGATCAGGATCGCGCCCACGCCCAGCGTCGCGGCCTTGGTCGGCGCGTGCAGGCGGGTCATCGGGTCGGGCAGTTTGACTAGGCCGAAGCTGCCGACGAGACCGAAAATGCCGCCGATCACGAGCAGCGCGGAAATCAGGATGTCCCAGAACAGTTCCATCACGCCCTCACTCGATAATGTCGCCGCGCAGGATGAACTTGGCGAAGGAGACCGTCGCCACGAAACCCGTCATTGCGTAAAGGATCGACGCTTCGAAGAAGAGCGCCGTGCCCTCCCAGATGCCGAACAGCACGATCATCGCGATCGCGTTGATCGCCATCGTGTCGAGCGCGAGGACCCGATCGGTCACGCCCGGCGCCTTGACGACCCGGTAGAGGTTGAACAGCAGCGCCAGCGAATAGCAGGCGATGGCGAAGATCAGGGCATAGGTGATCATTCGAAAATCTCCTTCAGGCGGGCCTCGTAGCGGGACTTGATCTCGTCGCGCACCTCGTCGGCGTCGGGCGCATGCAGCGCGTGGACCAGCAGCGAGTGACCGTCGGCGGCCAGCTCCGCCGTCAGCGTCCCGGGCGTCATCGTGATCGTGCCCGCCAGCACCGTCACCGCCTCGGGCGTGACGATGTCGAGGGGCACCGTGACCCAGGCGGGGTGCAGCTTGGAATTGGGCATGAAGAGCACGATCTTCGCCACGGTGATATTCGCGACGATGATATCCCAGATCACGATGAAGATGTACTCGATGATCTTCAGCGGCTTCGCGAAACGCGGGCGCGCGGGCCAGTAGGGTGCGGTGATCCACGGGATCACGAGACCGACGAGGATCGCGAAGACCAGCGAATTGAGCGTGTAGCTATTGGCCAGCATCAGCCAGACCATCACCAGCGTGACGGTCAGGTAGGGGTGGGGAAGGATCTTGCGGATCATCTCTTTGCTCCCCTCAATGCGCCGCGGCGGGGGCGTCCTGCCCCGTCTCGGTTCCGGTGTGGGTGTCGGCCTGATCGGCGGGCTGAGCGTCGGCATGCGGGTCGGCGGCACTGGTGTCGCCGCCATGGCCGTCCTCGGCCTGCATTTCCTCGCTCACTTCCATATGGCCATGCTCATGGGCGCCGATGCGTGCCGCCTCCTGTGCGCGCTCTTCCGCGCCGGCGAGAACCGCGTCGATATATTGCGACGGCGTGAACAGCTGCGCGGAGGTGCCCTGCAGCCAGGTGCTCGCAGGTCCGGCCAGCGCGGTCAGCGCCACCGACCCGGCCAGCAGGATACCGGTCGCGGTAAAGGCGAGGCCCGGAGAACTCGCATCCTTCGGCGCGGGCGGCAGATCGTCCTCCTCGGCCTCGACCGCGTAGGAGCGCCAGAACACTTGGCTACCCGCACGGGCATAGCCCACGATGGCGATCAGCGAGGTCACGAGAACCGTCGCCCAAAGCGCCCATTGGCCGCGCGTCGCATCGAGGATCATCAGCTTGCCGAGGAAGCCCGAGAGCGGCGGCATCCCGGCCATCGCGATTGCGCCCATGAAGAACATGCCCGCCATCAGCCCGTGGTTCTTCATCAGTGGCGCATCGGTAAAGCCGAGCCCCCAGCGCCCGCGCCGCTCGCGCACGAGATCGGCGATCAGGAACATCGCGCCGGCGGTCAGCGTCGAGTGGATCATGTAGTAAAGGCCCGCCGAAGTGGCGCCTTGGGTGAATTGCGCAAATGCCAGCATCATCGTCCCGACCGAGCCGATCACCGCATAGGCGACCGTGCGGCCCATATCGCGAGCGCCGAGAATGCCGATCATCCCGATCGCGATCGTCAGGAAGGCCGAAGGCAGCAGGATGTCATGGGCAAGCGTGCCGATCGTGCCGGTGATCGGGAAGATCAGCGTATAGACGCGGACGATTGCGTAGGTGCCGACCTTGGTCATGATTGCAAACAGCGCTGCCACCGGGCCGGGCGCGTTCGTGTAGGTCGCGGGCAGCCAGAATTGCAGCGGCACCAGCGCGGCCTTGACCGCGAAGACCAACATCAGAAGCGCCGCACCGACCTTGATCAGCGCCGTCTGCTCGGTCGGCATCTCGGCCACCTTCACCGCCAGATCCGCCATGTTGAGCGTGCCTGCCGTCGCGTAGATGGTCCCCAGCGCGAAGAGGAACAGCGTGGAGCCTGCGAGGTTATAGACCACATATTGTACGCCCGATTTCAGCCGCGCGCGCCCGCCGCCATGGATCATCAGACCGTAGGAGGCGATCAGCAGAACCTCGAAGAAGACGAACAGGTTGAACGCGTCGCCCGTAAGGAAGGCGCCGTTAATCCCCATCATCTGGAACTGCATCAGCGAGTGGAAATGCCAGCCACGTTTGTCCCAGCCCGAGCCGATCGCATAAAGCACGATCACGAGGCCGAGGATCGAGGTCAGCAGCAGCATCAGCGCGGACAGCCGGTCGAGGACCAGCACGATGCCGTAGGGCGGCTCCCAGTTGCCGAGGCGATAGACCTCGGGCGGGCCCATCGACGCCGACACCATCAGCACGATGGCCAGCACCAGAAGCGCCGACATGCCGAGGATCGAGGCCACGCGCTGCGTGACCAGATCGTAGCGCATCCACAGCACGATCAGCGGCGCGAGCATCGCCGGGATCAGGACGGGCGCGATGATCCAATGCTCCATCATTGGCCGTCCTCCTCTTCCTCGAGGTCGATGCGGTCATTGCCCGCCTCGATGAAGGCGCCAAGCGCGAGCATCACCACGACCGCGGTCATCCCGAAGGAGATCACGATCGCGGTCAGGACCAGCGCCTGCGGGATCGGGTCTGTATAGGAGGTCACGCCGTCGCGCAGGATCGGCGGCTGGTTGATCACCAGACGGCCCGTGGCGAACAGGAACACGTTCACCGCGTAGGACAGCAGCGACATGCCCACCACCACGGGGAAGGTGCGCAGACGCAGGATCATGTAGATGCCGGCGGCGGTCAGCACGCCGATGGCCGATGCAACGAGCACTTCCATCAGTGATCGCCCCCGTTGGTCTTCTTGTTCTCGTGCACGGTGTCACGCTCGTTCTGGGTGGCTTCGCGCGCGGCGCGGGCGGTCTTCCACCAGCGGCGCGGCACTTTGGCTTCGGGCGGATAGGGCCCGGCCGAGAGCGGCGCGAGCACGCGGGCCTCCGGCTTCTCGGCCGCGATATGCGCGCCCTCCTCGCCGCCTTCCTCGCCCATTGCGGCGCGGCGCGCGAGGCGGCTCAGCCCGCCAAGCGCCAGCATCACCGAGCCCACGACGCCGAGGAACACGCCGAGGTCGAAGCCCGCGGCGGTCGCCAGCTCGAACTTGTCGAGGCCGGGCAGCTTCACATAACCGAAATCGGAGGTCAGGAAGGGCATGTCGTTGAAGAAGGCCCCGGCCCCGGTGATCCCCGCGACCAGCACGCCAGACGCGATCAGCACGTGGTAATAGACCTTCTGGCGCGCCTGCGTCCACGCAAAGCCCGAAGCCATGTATTGCGTCACCAGCGCGATCGCGACGACGAGACCGGCGATGAAGCCGCCGCCGGGCTCGTTATGGCCGCGCAGGAAGATATAGAGCCCCACGACCAGCGCGATCGGCATCATCACCCGCGTCACGATCAGCAGCATCAGCGGGTGCTTGTCGCCGCCACGCGGCACGTCGGGGCGCCAAGCGATCAGCTTGCGCGAGGAGGCCCCCTGCAGCAGCGCCTCGGTCAGCGCGAAGATCACCAGCGCGGCGATGCCGAGCACCGTGATCTCGCCGAACGTATCGTAGCCACGGAAGTCCACGAGGATCACGTTCACCACGTTGTCCCCGCCCGCGAGGTTGTAGCTGTTGTCGAGCATGTAGCCGGACATCGTCGGGAAGGCGAAATCGCGGGTCAGAAGCGCATAGATCAGCCCCGAGACCGCGACGCCCGCCGCGACCGAAAGCCCGACGTCGAAGCCGATCTTCATCCGGCTGGATTCGATCGAGGTGATCTTGGGCAGGAAGTTCAGCGCGAGAAGCATCAGCACCGTCGTCACGATCTCGACCGAGATCTGCGTCAGCGCGAGGTCGGGCGCCGAGAGGAAGATGAAGGAGATCGAGACGGTCAGGCCGACGATCCCGATCAGCACCAGCGCGAGGATGCGGTTGTGATGGAAGGCGACGATACACATCGTGGCCGTCAGCAGCAGCAGCCACGAGGTCACCGCCGCGCCGTTCACCGGCGTCAGCGCACGGGTCTGCGGCCCTAGCGTGCCGCTCATGAAGGCATAGAGCCCCACGCCGACCGCGGTGATCGTGAACAACATCAGGTAACGCGCCATCGCGCCGGTATGCAGCCCTTGGGTGATCCACGCCGCGAGGCTCTGCACCTTCGTGACTACCCAGTCGAACATCACCTTGGCCTCGGGGCGCGGGGTCGCGTCCCAGAGGCGCTGGAACGGGCGATGCGCGACGAGCAGAGCGATACCGCCGGTGACGGCAATGGCCGACATGATCAGCGCGGGCGTGACGCCGTGCCAGATCTTCAGCTCGTGCATGTGATAGCCGCCACCGACGACCGCATTGGTCGCCATCTGGACATAGCCGCCCGCCACCGCCATCGGGAACAGACCGATCGCGATCACGAGGAAGGCGAGGAAAGCCGGGCTGATCCACATGCCGAAGGGCGGATCATGCGGGGTCTTCGGCAGATCCTCCGGCGGCGGGCCGAAGAAGCCGTGGCTGATGAAGCGGAAGGCGTAGGTCGCCGAGAACAGCGCTGCGATGGTGGCCAGCACCGGGATCAGCCAGCTATTGTCGAGCCACTTCGTATGTGCGGCAGCCTCCAGCATCATCTCTTTCGACAGGAAGCCGTTGAAGAAGGGAATACCGGCCATCGACAGCGCCGCGATGGTCGCGATCACGAAGGTGATCGGCATCAGCTTGCGCAGCCCCGAAATGCGGGTGAGGTCACGCGTGCCGGCCTCGTGATCGACGATGCCCGCCGACATGAACAGCGCCGCCTTGAAGGTCGCGTGGTTGATGATGTGGAACACGGCGGCCAACGCACCCGCCTCGGTCCCCAGCCCCAGCATGAAGGTGATGAGCCCCAGATGCGAGACGGTCGAGAAGGCCAGCAGCGCCTTCATGTCGTGTTTGAAGATCGCGATTTTCGCGGCGATCAGCATGGTGATCAGGCCAACGCTCGCCACGATATAGAACCACTCCGGCGTGCCCGAGAGCACTGGCCACATCCGCGCCATCAGGAACAGCCCCGCCTTCACCATCGTGGCGGAGTGCAGATAGGCCGAGACCGGCGTCGGCGCCGCCATCGCGTGCGGCAGCCAGAAATGGAACGGGAACTGCGCGGATTTGGTAAACGCGCCGCCGAGGATCAGCAGCAGCGCGGGGATGTAATAGGGGCTCGCCTGAATGGCGTCCTTGTGCTGCAGGATCTCCGAGATGTCGTAGCTGCCCGCGATATTTCCGAGGATCAGCATCCCCGCGATCATCGACAGGCCGCCCAGACCGGTCACGGTCAGCGCCATGCGCGCGCCCTGACGGCCCGCGGGCAGGTGCTTCCAATAGCCGATGAGCAGGAAGGAGCTAAGCGAGGTCAGCTCCCAGAAGATCAGCAAAAGCAGGATATTGTCGGACAGCACAATGCCCACCATCGCGCCCTGGAATAGCAGCAGATAGGTGTAGAACTGACCGACCGGATCCTTGTTCGACAGGTAGAACCGCGCATAGAGGATGATCAGCAGCCCGATCCCGAGGATCAGCGTCGCGAACAGCATCCCCAGACCGTCGATCCAGAAATTCACGTTCAGGCCCAGCCAGGGCAGCCAGTCGATCTTGGTCTCGACGACACCACCCGCCATTACGGTCGGCAGGTTCAGCAACAATCCGAGCAGCGCCAGCCCCGTGAACAGGGCCGAAACCGCGGCGGCATTGGTGCGTCCGGTGCGGATAAGGATCGACGGCATGGCTGCGCCCAGGAAGGGCAAAGCGGCGATCAAGGCAGGCGACATCTTCTCTCCGGTCCGTTCTTTGGCGGGCCTTGGGGCGATGGATGCGACCGCACTCTCCCCCCGCGCAAGCATTACTTTACCTGCGCACAGGGGGCATGTCTGTCAAGCTTCGCGACGGCGTTTCCTGAGTAGAATCGCAAGGCATTGTGCGGAGGCCGCCTCAAAGCGGCACCGATCGGCCCCTCTCCCGCCATTTTGCACATGCGGCATTCTGCAGCACAAATGTCGCTGAATCGGCGGGAAATCGCGCTTTTCGATGCATGGATGGGCGATGTTATGCGAGAATCGCATGGCTCGGCCCTGTCCGCCCGAGCGGCCTCGCTTACCCTCTTGCAGTTTTTCCAGGCATGTGGCTATGCAAAACGCAGCACGGTGGTTTTTCTCCGTGCGAAGCGACTGTAATCGCAGGGAAACAGATGCCTAATCCCCGCACTGTGCAAGTGCCCCAATTCTCCCGCCGACAGCTCCTCGCCGCCGGTTCCGCTTTTGGCGCGTTCGCCGCCGCGGGAGGCTGGCCCGGTCATGCGCGCGCGCAAGATAGCGCCGCCCCGGCCGAACCCTCCACCGCGCCCGCCCCGACCCCCGCCGCACCGCAGCAATCGCCGTTTTCTTTCGACGATCTCGCGGCACGGATGCAGAAGGCCGCGAAGGGAGACGCCGTTCCGCCCGAGACCAGCTCGGCCGATTTCCTGAGCAAGCTGGATTACGACAGCTACCGGATGATCCGCTTCGACCCGGACAAGTCGCGCTTCGAGAATATCGAAGACACGCGCTTCGAGTTGCAGGCCTTCCATCTGGGCTGGCTGTTCAAAGAGCCGGTGCATCTCTCAAGCGTCGAAAACGGGCAAGCGAGCCCGATGAACTTCTCGACCGACGATTTCATCTACCAGAGCAAAGCCCGCAAGATCGTCCCCGAACATGCCGATCTGCCGGGCATCGCGGGCTTCCGGCTAAACACGCCGCTCAACCGCCCCGATGTCATGGACGAACTGATCGCGTTCCAGGGCGCGTCCTATTTCCGCGCGCTCGGCCGGGGTTCGGCCTATGGCCTTTCGGCCCGCGGGCTTGCCGTGAACACCGGCGTCTCCGTCGCCGAAGAATTCCCGCGCTTCACCCAGTTCTGGGTCGAGACCCCGGCCTCGGGCGCGACCTCGATCACCGTCTTCGCCGAGATGCATTCGGCCTCGCTGACGGGGGCCTACAAATTCGTCATCACCCCGGGCGAGGCGACCTCGGTGGACGTGACCGCGCGGCTCTTCATCCGCGAGGATATCCAGCAGCTCGGCGTCGCGCCGCTGACCTCGATGTTCCTTTACGGACCGCGCAACCGGCATAATTTCGACGATTACCGTCCGCGCGTGCATGACAGCGACGGGCTCGCGATCGAACAGGCCGATGGCGACAAGCTGTGGCGCCCGCTGCAGAACCCCAACAAGCTCGCCTCCTCCTATTTCGCCGAGAGTGCGCCGCAGAGCTTCGGCCTCTATCAGCGCGAGCGCGAATTCGATCATTATCAGGACGCCTCGGCCCGCTACGAGCGCCGCCCCTCGGTCCGCGTGACGCCGCAGGGCGACTGGGGCAAGGGCATGGTTCGGCTGGTCGAGATCCCCTCGAAACTCGAGGTGAACGACAATATCGTCGCTTTCTGGGTGCCCGAAGCTCCGGCAAAGGCAGGCGATGCGCTGGAATTCGCCTATCGGCTGGAATGGGGCGATCTGCCCCCCGATCCGAGCGATCAGCGTGCCTATGTGGACCAGACATGGGCCGGGACCGGCGGTGTCTCGGGCGTCGAGAACACCAAGGGCACCCGGAAATTCGTCATTGATTTCAAGGGCGGAGAGATTTCGCGCCTGCCGGCCTCGGCCGTCGACGAAATCAAACCGGTCACCCACGCGAACAAGGGCAAGATCGAAACGCAGACCCTTTCGAAGGTCGAACAGGACAATGTCTGGCGTCTCGTGCTGGATATTTCCGCCGATGGCGACGCGCCCGTGGAACTCTCTGCCACTCTTGCCGGTTTTGGACGGAACCTCTCCGAGACCTGGCTCTACCAGTGGACCAAAACATGATTTCACATTTGACGCTGCCGGAAGTGCCGGCGCTGACCGACCAGCCGCGCGCCCAGCGCCGGCTATCGCCCGAAGACCTCGTTGCCGGGCCCGCCGCGCTGCCGGTGGCCCCGATGGCCATGCCTGCCCAACAGATCGAACCCGATCTTCGGCTGAGCACCCGGCTCGCCCGGATGCTGACCCGCCGCCCGGTCGGGGAAGGCACCTGACATGTCCGCGCTCGCGCGTCCTCGCGGCGCATTGCTGATCGGCCTGCGCGCTCTGGCGCTCGGGCTCGCTGCGCTTGCGGGTATCGGCGCCTTCGTTCTGTTCATTCAGTTCGGCCAGGCCGACGGCTTGCAGACGCTCGACGTCGTGCGCGCGCTTCTGATCCTGATCTCGACGCTCTGGCTCGCCTGGGGCGCGGTGCAGGCTCTGATCGGGTTGACCTCGCGCGCCGAGCCGCCGCCGCGTGTGGACCCGCATGCGCGCATCCAAGGCCGTACGGTCGTGTTGGTGCCGGTCTATAACGAAGACCCGGTCTCCACCTTCTCGCGCGTGGCCGCGATGGATGCCTCGCTCGCCGCGACCGGCGACGACGCGGAGGTGCATTTCGCGATCCTCTCGGACACCCGCAAGGACGACATCGCCCAGCGCGAGGTGCAGGTTTTCGCCCATCTCGTGGAAGAGCGTGACGCGCTTGGCCGGTTCTTCTATCGCCGCCGCACCAACAACGTGGGCAAGAAGGCCGGCAATATCGAGGATTTCATCACCCGCTCGGGCGCGGCCTATGATTTCGCGCTGATCCTTGATGCCGACAGCCTGATGGAAGGCGAGACGATCCTGCAGATGATCCGCCGGATCGAGGCCGAACCGCGTCTCGGCCTGTTGCAGACCCTGCCGAAAGTGGTGCGGGGAAGCTCGCGCTTCGCCCGTGCGATGCAATTCTCGGCCAGCTTCTTCTCGCCCGTCTTCGCGCGCGGCCTTGCGATGCTGCAGGGCAAGACCGGCCCGTTCTGGGGCCACAACGCCATCGTCCGGACCCGCGCTTTCGCCGAAAGCTGCGGCCTGCCCGCGTTGACGGGCCAACCGCCCTTCGGTGGGCATGTGATGAGCCATGACTATGTCGAGGCAGCACTTCTGGCGCGCAACGGCTGGCTGGTGCGGCTCGACGACGATCTGGAAGGCTCCTTCGAGGAAGGCCCCGAGAATATCGTCGATCACGCGAAGCGCGACCGCCGCTGGTGTCAGGGCAACCTGCAACATGCGCGCATCATCGGCGCACCGGGGCTGCGCGGCTGGTCGCGGTTCGTCTTTGCGCAGGGCATCATGGCCTATATCGCGCCGCTGTTCTGGCTGGGCTTTCTCGTGGCCTCGGTCGCGGCGCCCCTGTTCGTGCCACCGCCGGATTACTTCCCCGAGCCCTACTGGCCCTTCCCCTATTTCCCGCCGTCGGAGGCCTCGAAAGCGATCGGCCTCGCCATCGGCATCTTCGGGCTGCTGCTGGTGCCGAAATTGCTGATCGCGGCGCGTGCGGCGATGAACGGCACCGCGCGGGGCTTCGGCGGCGGCAACATCGCCTTCGCTTCGACGCTGGGCGAATTGCTGTTCTCCTCGCTCACGGCTCCGGTGCTACTGGCCTTCGCCACGCGCTCGGTCTTTCAGGTGCTGTTCGGCGCGGATGGCGGCTGGCCCACCAACAACCGTGGTGACGGGCGGCTGAGCGTGGCCGACGGGTTCAACGCGGCGTGGTGGATCGTCGCCATCGGGGCTGCGGGCCTTGCCGTCACATGGTGGCTCGCGCCGGGTCTGCTGTTCTGGCTGCTGCCGGTGGGGCTGCCGATGATCGCCGCACCGTGGCTTATCTCGTGGTCGTCGCAGCCGTCGCGCTCGCAGCTGATGCTGGTACCGAGCGAAATCGACACGCCGCGCATCCTGCGTCTGCACGATGCGATCTTCACCCGCTGGGAAAACGCTTTCCCGACCCCCGAGGGCGACCGCGCCGGCTTCGCGGACGCCCCTCACCGGAGCCCCGCACATGCGTAATATCGCGCTGATGAAACCCGGGCGCGACCTGCGGATCGATCTGTTCCGCGGCCTCGCGCTGGTGATGATCTATATCGATCACATCCCGGGCAATCTTTACGAGAACTTCACCTCCCGCAATCTGGGCTTCTCGGATGCGGCGGAGGGCTTCGTCTTCATGTCCGGCCTCGCCGCCGCACTGGCTTACGGTCCGGCGCTCGCGAAGGGGCTGAACTGGGAAGGCACCTCGCGGCTCTGGGGCCGGGCGTGGCTTCTCTATCTCGTGCATATCCTGACCGCCGTCTGGGCGATCGCCATCGTCTCGGCCGCCGTGCAGTTCTGGGGCAACGAGGCGATGCTGTCCAAGAACGCGATGAAGATCTATGGCACCGACCCGTTCGGCTTCCTGATCGGGATCGCGACGCTGGGCCACCAGCTGGGCTATGTGAACATCCTGCCGATGTATATGGCGCTCCTGTTGATGGCGCCCGCGCTGATCCGGATTGGACAGCGCAGCAAATTGGCGCTGCTGGCGACCTCGGTCGGGCTTTGGGTGGCGACGGGGCTGTTCCGGCTGAACCTGCCGAACTATCCGATGGAAGGCGGCTGGTTCTTCAATCCGCTGGCGTGGCAACTGGTGTTCAGCCTCGGCATCCTGACCGGGCTGTCGCTGCGCCAAGGCAAGCGGCTCGTGCCGGTGAAAGGCTGGATCATCGCGCTCGCGGCGGGCTGGCTGGCGCTGACCTTCGTGTGGATCCACAACGGCTGGATGCTGAAGAATTTCGGCCACGCGGTCTGGCAGTTGCGCCAATGGAACGTGCCCTTCTTCATCGCGGGTTTCGACAAGACCTTCGTGTCGCTGCCGCGCCTGTCGCACCTGCTGGCGCTCGCCTACATCCTGTCGCTGCCGGGGATCATCCCGCGCATCGCCGAGGCGCGCGTGTTGGAGCCGATCCGGATGCTGGGACGTCACTCGCTGCCGATCTTCGCACTCGGCACGGTGCTGGCAATCGCGGGCCAGACGTTGAAGCAGGTGCATCCGGGCGGGTTCTGGCAGGATACGCTGCTGATCTTCGGCGGGCTCGCGCTGCAATTCGCCTTCGCCTACGGGCGCGACAATTTCGGCGCGAAGGCCGTGGCGCGACGCCGGAAGGCCCGCGAAGAGGCCGAACCGGCACCGGCCCCCGTGCGGCTGCACGCAGCCGAATAGCTCAGTTCTGAAGTCAGCTCAGGATCAGGCCGTCCGAACGGGCCGCCTGTTCCTTGATCGCTTTCACGGCGGCCTGAACCTTCGGCGTCCGGTGCAGATCGACATGGGTCACCAGCCACAGGTTGGTGTCCCAGGTATCGTAAGGCTTCACCACCTCTTCGAGCGTCGGATCGGCACGGCCCATCGGCACGGTCAGGAAGCCCAAGCCCAGACCCGCCTTGATCGCATCGACCTGGCTTTCATGCTCGTTCGCGCGGAACACGACCTGCTCGTCGGGCACGTTGTCGCGCAGCCAACGGTAGAACGGCGCGCGGCTGTCGCGGTTGTCGTTCGAGACGAAGCGATGCTTGGCAAGCTCCTCCTTGGAGCGCGGGATTCCGAAGCGCTCGACATATGCGTGGCTCGCATAGAGCGCGTTCTGCATCCGACCCAGCGACTGTACGACGTTGTCAGGCTCGGTCGGGCGGTTGCCGGCGCGGATAGCGACATGCGCCTCGCCATATTCCAGCCGGAACACGCGCTGATCGGTGAGATAGCGCAGACGCAGCCCGGAATATTCGCCCAAGAGCTTTTCCATCGCGGGCAGAACAAGCACCGAAACCGCGGTCAGCGACGTCACGATCAGCTCGCCCGTCACTTCGTCCCCTGCCCCCGCGATCCGGGCGGCAAGCTGGCTGAACTGATCCTCTGTCGCCTGCCCCACGGAGAGCAATTGCTGCCCCGCTTCGGTCGGCGTGTAGCCCCGCGGATGGCGCTGGAACAGCTTCGTGCCCAGCTTGTCTTCCAAGGCATCGACATGGCGGATCACCGTCGCGTGGTGAACGCCCAAAACCTCTGCCGCCCCCGAGACGGTGCCGATGCGCGCCACGTGGAAAGCGGTGCGAATTTCATCCCAACTGTCAAAGCTCATGCTGTGCATCCGTGAACATAATCTGCTCGATCATGCCCGTTGCGTTCTAGATTGCAAGAGACAAGTAAGGTGCAGAACGAAATTCACGACCCCACATCGAACACGTTTTACGGAGTCCTCCCCATGACCAAGACCCTGCGTATCGACAGCTCCATCAAGGGCGACGCGTCGATCTCCAAACGCCTCACCGACAAGATCATCGAGCGGATCGGCGGCGACGTCACCACCCGCGATGCGACCACCATTCCCACCATCGACGGAGCATGGATCGGCGCAGCCTACACCCCGGCCGACCAGCGCAGCGACGAGCAGAAAAAGCTGCTCGCCCTGTCCGACGAGCTGATCGCCGAACTCAAGGCCGCCGACACGATCGTCATCGGTTGCGGCGTCTACAACTTCGGCGTCACCGGCCCGCTCAAGCACTGGATCGACATGATCTGCCGCGTGGGCGAGACCTTCCGCTACACCGAGGCTGGCCCCGAAGGCCTCGCCGGTCCGAAGCGCGTTGTCATCGCCTACTCTTCGGGCGGCGTGCCGCAGGGCTCCGCCTTTGATTTCGCGACGCCCTACATCAAGCAGGTTCTGGGCTTCATCGGCATCACCGACGTGACCGTGGTCGCAGCCGAGGGCGTGAACCTCGATGAAGAGGCGGCGATCGCCAAGGCCGAAACCCAGATCATCGAACTCGCAGCCTGATCCCCCAGTCTGCAAAGACGTTCCTACCTCCCCAGACTGGCCCCGTGGTTGACTCCGCGGGGCCTTTGTCATAGTTCACGCGAGATTTCCCCGGAGGACGAATCCCTCCGGTCCCGGCATGAGGTCGGGATCGCCACCAGTCAGCGCGTTGCGCCCACTGGTGCGCTTGTCGTTTGTCCCGGCCCCAATCACAGGAGGGTGGCCCATGTTCGAAAGTCTATCAGAGCGCCTAGGTGGCGTCTTCGACCGGCTGACCAAACAAGGTGCGCTTTCCGCCGATGACGTGAAAACGGCCATGCGCGAAGTGCGCGTCGCGCTTCTCGAAGCCGACGTTTCGCTGCCGGTCGCCCGCCAGTTCATCAAATCGGTCGAGGGCAAGGCCACCGGCGCCGCGGTCACCAAATCGGTCACACCGGGCCAGCAGGTCGTCAAGATCGTCCATGACGAGCTGATCAAGATGCTCGCGGGCGAAGAGGCCGCCGATGCGCTGAAGATCGACAACCCGCCCGCGCCTATCCTGATGGTCGGCCTGCAGGGCTCGGGTAAGACCACCACCACCGCCAAGCTCGCCAAGCGTCTCAAGGACCGCGAAGGCAAGCGCGTGCTGATGGCCTCGCTCGACACCAACCGCCCGGCGGCGATGGAGCAGCTGCAGATCCTCGGCACCCAGATCGGCGTCGACACGCTGCCGATCGTGAAGGGCGAGAGCGCCGTGCAGATCGCCAAGCGCGCGAAGCAGCAAGCGACGCTCGGCGGGTATGACGTCTACATGCTCGACACCGCGGGCCGTCTGCATATCGACGAAGTGCTGATGGACGAGGTTCAGGCGGTGCGCGATGTCGCGAACCCGCGTGAGACGCTCCTCGTCGTCGATGGCCTGACCGGTCAGGACGCGGTCAACGTCGCGACCGAGTTCGACGAGAAGGTCGGCGTCTCGGGCGTCGTGCTGACCCGGATGGACGGCGACGGTCGTGGCGGTGCGGCGCTTTCGATGCGCGCGGTCACCGGCAAGCCGATCCGCTTCGTCGGTCTGGGCGAGAAGATGGACGCGCTCGAGACCTTCGAGGCCGAGCGTATCGCGGGCCGCATCCTCGGCATGGGCGATATCGTCGCCCTCGTGGAGCGCGCGCAGGAGACGCTGGAACAGGAACAGGCGGAGCGCATGGCCAAGCGCTTCCAGAAGGGCCTGTTCAACATGAATGACATGAAGAACCAGCTCGATCAGATGATCAAGATGGGCGGGATGCAGGGCGTCATGGGAATGATGCCGGGCATGTCGAAATACGCCAAGCAGGCCGAAGATGCGGGCCTGAACGACAAGACGATCACCCACCAGATCGCGCTCATCAACTCGATGACCAAGAAAGAGCGCGCCAACCCGCAGATCCTTCAGGCGAGCCGCAAGAAGCGCATCGCGGCGGGCGCAGGCCTCGAGGTGTCCGACCTCAACAAGCTGCTGAAGATGCACCGTCAGATGTCCGACTCGATGAAGAAGCTCTCGAAGATGGGCAAGGGCGGCATGATGAAACAGGCGATGAAGATGATGGGCGGCAAGGGCGGCGGCGCGCCGGATCTGGCCAACATGGATCCCGCCGAGGTCGAAGCCGCCGCGAAAGCGATGGGCGGCAAGATGCCCAAGGGCGGCATGCCCGGTCTGGGCGGCGCGCTGCCGCCGGGCCTGTCGGGTTTCGGCAAGAAGAAGTAATCCGATGACCGTCGCGCTCTCCCCCACCCCTGTTCTCGAGACCGAGCGTCTCGTGCTCCGCGCTCCGAAGGCTGCGGATTGGGCGGCATGGCGCGATTTCTACATGTCCGAGCGCAGCCACTGGTTCCGTCCGGTGAAAGAGCCGACCCCGGAAGCCGCATGGCGCAGCTTCGCTGCGATCACCGGCCATTGGGTTCTGCGCGGCTGGGGCATGTTCGTGATGACCGAGCGCGGCTCGGATCAGGGGTTCGGGGCGCTTGGCCCCTGGATGCCCGAGAGCTGGCCCGAGGCCGAGATCGCGTGGTCGGTCTGGTCGCAAGACGCCGAGGGCAAGGGCTACGTGGCCGAGGCTGCGCGCGCGGTGATCGCCCATGCGTTCCGCGACCTGAAATGGTCCACCGCGGTCAGCTACATCGACCCGAACAACACCCGTTCGACCGCGTTGGCCGAGCGTCTGGGCGCGCGCCCCGACCCGCAGGCCGCCTATCCCGGGGAGCCGCCGATCGTCGTCTGGCGTCACCCCGCACCGAAGGAGGCCGCCGCATGAGCGATGCAACCACCCGTGCCGCTGAGTTGCTGAAAGAGCATCGCGACAGCATCGACCGGCTCGATGCGGTGATGATCTACACGCTGGCCGAACGCTTTGCCCAGACGCAGGCCGTCGGCAAGCTGAAGGCAGAGCACGACCTTCCGCCCTCCGATCCCGATCGGGAGGCCAAGCAGATCGCCCGGCTCGAAAAGCTGGCGAGCGATTCCGGGCTCGACCCGGAATTCGCGAAGAAGTTCCTCAATTTCGTGATTTCGGAAGTGATCCGGCATCACGAGAAATTCCAGAAATGACGGGCCATCCGGCCCATCACCAGCCATCCAAAGGAGACAACTGACATGGCTATGAAAATCCGCCTCGCTCGTGGGGGTTCCAAGAAGCGTCCGTTCTATTCGATCGTCGCTACCGACTCGCGCATGCCGCGTGACGGCCGCTTCCTCGAGAAGCTGGGCACCTACAACCCGCTGCTGCCGAAAGACAGCGAAGACCGCGTGAAGATGAACATCGAGCGCGTGAAGTACTGGCTCGACCAGGGCGCGCAGCCGACCGATCGCATCGCGCGCTTCCTCGAAGCAGCTGGCGAGCGCAGCAAGCCGACCCGCGCCAACATGAAGAAAGCCGTTCCGGGCAAGAAAGCCCAGGAGCGCGCCGAACAGCGTGCCGCCAAGGCCGCCGAGGCGAACGCTGAAGAAGCACCCGCCGAAGAATAATCGGCAGCTATGGATGGCTGGCGGGCCGGGCGCGATATGTGCCCGGCCCCTGCCCCATCCGATCTAGCACAGAGGATCGCATCATGACCCAACCCGAACGCGTCTGCGTGGGTGCCATCGCCGGAGCTTTCGGCGTGCAGGGCGAAGTGCGCCTCAAGAGTTTCTGCGCCGAACCCGAGGATATCGTGGGCTATGCCCCGCTTTATACCGAAGACGGCGCGCGCCAGTTCGACGTGACGCTGACGCGAGGTCTGAAGAACGGGCTGGGCGCGCGGCTGTCGGGTGTGGCCACGAAGGAAGAGGCCGATGCGCTGCGGGGCGTGACCCTCTGGGCCGACCGCGACAAGCTGCCCTCGCTTCCTGACGACGAATTCTACCATGCCGACCTGATCGGGCTGACGGTGGTCGATACCGGCGGCACCAAGATCGGCACCGTGCGCGCGGTCCACAATCACGGCGCGGGCGACATCCTCGAAATCTTCGCGCCCGGTCGCAAACAGGCGCTGCTGCTGCCCTTCACCAAGGCCATCGTGCCGACCGTGGACCTCGCCGCGCAGCGTATCGTCGCCGACCCGCCCGAGGATCTGTAATCGGATGCGTGTGATCGTCCATCCGGGCTTTCACAAGACCGGAACCTCCACGATCCAGACCGGACTTCGCGAAGTCAGCGCCCATTTGCCCGACTGGGCGATTGCGCTCCGCGAAGACATTCCCGATGCCGCCGCCGCCGCCCGCGCCTTTTCACTGACTCGCGACCCGTTCGAGCTGGGGCTCTATCAGGCCGCGCTGGCCAATTGGGCCGACGCTCTCCCCGAAGACACCACGCAGGCTGTGATTTCCATCGAAGGGCTCGCAGGCCACATGCCGGGCCGCGATGGCGTGCTGGACTACTCCGCGACGCCCGCCCTGATGGGCGCACTGGCCGAGGTCTTCCAGGCAAAATACGAAGACGCGCTGGAGTTGCAGCTGTTTCTGACCACCCGCGAAAAGACCGCGTGGATCGAGAGCCTGCATTGGCAGCATGTGCGCAGCGGCATGTTGACGGACTCGCTCGACACCTTCCGCACCCGGCTGTCGGGCTTCGACCTCGCCCCCGTTCTGCGCGAGATCGTGAGCACTGTGGACCCCGCCCCGGTGACATGGGTGATGCTCGACGAAGCCCGTGCCAATCCCCACGGCCCGCTGACGCCGCTCCTCGATCTGATGGGCGTCCCCCCCGAGGTGCGCGCGTCGCTGGGCCTCGGGATCACAGCCAATGCACGCCCGCGGAGGGTGGACCGGGCGGCGCTGGCCGACCAACTCGCCGCGATCAACGGCGAAGGGTTGCCGCGCGCGGCTACAAAAGAGAAAAAGCGCGCCATATTGCGGGCAGCATGGCGCGAAGAGGCAGAGGCGAAATCCGATGAGTGACGACAAACCCAAGCTCGCGACCAAGTCGCATGGCCGCCTGACGATCTCGCCGACGCGCAAGCCCAGTTCGCTTATGGACGAGCCGCCGCGGCTCAAAGGCGCGTGGACCGCGAAGATCGTCACGCTCTTCCCCGAAGCCTTCCCCGGCACGCTGGGCCTGAGCCTTCTGGGTCGCGCCCGCGATCTGGGCCTCTGGGCGCTCGAGACGATCGACCTGCGCCCCTTCGGCATCGGCAAACACCGCAACGTCGACGACACCCCCGCCGGCGGCGGCGCGGGGATGGTGCTGCGCGCCGATGTTGTGGGCGAGGCGCTCAAGCAGGCCGCCCACGGCACGCCGGATGACCGCGCGCGCTGGCCGGTCGTCTATCTCTCGCCGCGCGGCAAGCCGCTGACGCAGGAGATGGCGCGCCGCTTTGCCGAGGCCGACGGCATGACGCTTCTCTGCGGGCGGTTCGAGGGCGTGGACGAGCGCGTGCTGGAACATTTCGGCGTCGAGGAAGTCTCGATCGGCGATTTCGTCCTGACGGGTGGCGAGGTGGCCGCCCAAGTGCTGATCGACGCCACCGTGCGCCTGCTCCCCGGCGTGCTCGGCAATGCCGAGAGCGCGGTCGAGGAAAGCCATTCCAGCGGGCTGCTGGAGCATCCCCAATACACCCGCCCCGCCGAGTGGGAAGGCCGCTCGATCCCCGAAGTGCT
This sequence comes from Thioclava sp. JE_KL1, assembly GCF_009296265.1. Lineage (GTDB taxonomy): Bacteria > Pseudomonadota > Alphaproteobacteria > Rhodobacterales > Rhodobacteraceae > Thioclava. The sequence goes on along the minus strand of NZ_WBJS01000007.1, from coordinate 89,814 downwards.
GACCTCGGGCAACCACAAGAAGATCGAAGACTGGCGCCGCGAAATGAGCGAAAAGCTCACGCAGGAACGGCGACCGGATTTGTGGGAGAAGCGTGGGCAGTGAGGGGGGCTAGATACCTTTTGCCGATGGCAAGAAAGACATCCCGCCAATGTATAGGGCACACCCGGCGACTGCCGACTCTTCGCTATAAACCCAAGACATAAATCTCTTTATTGAAGACCTACCTTCAACCGATCCAGTCTCCACCAGCCTCAGTTTTCGATGGTGAAGTAGTCTTCTAAGTTCGCAGCTTGCTGGATCGAAAGGCGCGTAGTGCATTCAGCCGTTATCGCCCCCCAGCCCGAGCCCCCAGCGTGCCAGCCAACGATATTCTCTCCGGAGCACATTGCATTCGCGAACTGAAGCCAAAGCCTCTGAGCGGCGCGCAGATTAGCGACCGCTTCTTTGTCATGAGGGCGCTCCGGGCCTTGCTTCAGTATGCGTTGATACACAGCATTCAAGTGCTCGTCCGCGCGGTCCAAGCCGATGTAGTTGCAATACTCGTGAGGAGACACCGCAGCTCCTCCGGGAATGGGGAGACCTTTGGTTTCGAGCACTCCCTCCAAATCTCGTACACACTTGTGAATGCCTGCAACGACACAAGCTTCTCGATCGATCGGCTCGCGTGCGAAACAATCTTCAACTTGCAGATATGACTTATTGTACTCAGCTGCGGCTGCATCCCAGTCATTTGCTTGCGCATCGCTTCCGGCAATCGCTAGACCCAAAAAAATCGCCACCTGTCTCAGCATCGGTATTTCCTTAAAATAACTTGATTGAAATTGAATGTGACCCGGCATGCACAAATTGGCCTTCTGTCTATAGGCAATTTGCCGGACGAGGCGGAGAGGTCAAGCGTTTGATTTGTTGAACGCTGTCATGGGGATGCCGATGGAGCAAAATATGGTTTAAAGCAGGCTAGCCAACACATCGCAGCCACGCCCCCACTTCCCCCTTGATCCGTTACCCATTTCCCCGTAATACGCGCGGGTCTGGAGCCGGAATCGGCCCTCGGACCCTTTTGCTGTCGCCCGGCGGAGCCTTCTTCGGTCCGCGTCACGGCACCGGCGAAGGGCGCAAAAAGCGAAAGACGACCTGAAATCTCCCGCGGGCGCGACCCTGAAAAGGCGACCGGACCCGATGAAGACGCGGAGCTCTGAGGCGGCGAAACCTTCACGGGACAAACCGTGAGCATGTGAAAGGACGTTGCGATGAACCTGATCGCACAGCTCGAGGCGGAACAAATCGCCGAGCTCAACAAGACCATCCCGGATTTCAAAGCCGGTGACACCATTCGCGTCGGCTACAAAGTGACCGAAGGCACCCGTTCGCGCGTGCAGGCCTATGAAGGCGTCTGCATCTCGCGCAAGGGCGGCGACACGCTGGCGGCTTCGTTCACCGTGCGCAAGATCTCCTTCGGCGAAGGCGTGGAGCGTGTGTTCCCGCTGTATTCGACCAACATCGACTCGATCGAAGTGGTCCGCCGTGGCCGCGTGCGTCGCGCCAAGCTGTACTACCTGCGCGCTCGTCGCGGTAAGTCGGCTCGTATCGCCGAAGACACCCACTACAAGCCCAAAGCTGCGAAATAAGGAGCGGGACGATGAAAGCCGAAACCCATCCCGACTACCACACGATCACCGTCAAGATGACCGACGGGACCGAGTATCAGACCCGCTCGACCTGGGGCTCCGAGGGCGACACCCTCACCCTCGACATCGACCCGACCTCGCACCCGGCGTGGAACGGTGGTTCGTCGCGCCTCATGGACACCGGTGGTCGCGTGTCGAAGTTCAAGAACAAATATGCCGGCCTCGGCTTCTGAGCCTGAGCTGCATGACTGTTACGGAAAAGGGCGCCTCGCGGGCGCCCTTTTTCATGTGTGTCGTCATGTGCATAGCCGCGAGGGTCACCGCCCCCCGCGATAGACCTTGCGCAGTTCCGGCACGGCGATGACGATCAGCAGCGCTGCTGCCAGCGCGAAGACCATCGGGCCGATGCGCTCGTAGCCCAGCACGCCTGCAATCCCGCCCGCGAAGAAGGAGCACAGCGTCGCGACATGCAGCAGGAGCCGCGAGCGCAGCACCTGCCTGGTCTCCGCATCGCGCGCGCCCGGCAAAAGCGCCGCAAGCTCAAGCCCCAGATCGGTCGCGATGCCGGACACATGGCTCGTGCGCACCCGCCCGTCCGAGATTTTCGTGCTCGCCGCGTTCTGCAGCCCCATCAGGAAGCTGAGCCCGATCATCATCAGATGCTCGCTCATCGCCGCGGCCCAGACCATGTCGAGGATCGTCAGCACGATCAGCAGCGCGGCTTCCAGCAGGATCGACAGCGCGTAGATCCCATGCAGCCGCCGGCGCTGCCCCACGTCGATCAGCACCCCGGAGGCGAATGCCCCGAAGACGAAGGCCAGAAGCAGCAGCAGGAACCAGATCGCCGTGCCGAACCGCCCCAGCGCAAGCAGGTCGGTCGCGGTCGAGACATTCCCGGTCATGTTGGCCGAGAAATAGCCGAGCGCCCGGAACCCGGCCGCATTCACCGCGCCCGCGACCAGCGCCAGCCAGACCGCCAGCGCGAGGTCGATCGAAACGCTCCGATCGTCTCCGGCATGTATCAGCACCGCTTGCCCCCTACGCTCGCTCAGTCTCTCGCCCCGACTATCGACGCCACCCGCGCAAAAGCAAGTCTTGGAGGCGTCGCGCGTGGCGCCTCGTTTCGTGATTTGCCCCCGAAAGGCCCCGCTTCCACAGTCACGCGCGATTTCAGACAATTGATAGGAGCCGCCCGTGAGAACCCGAAACGCCACGCCCGCAGACGCCGCAGCCTTGGCCGACGTGCTCGAAGAGCTGGTGAGCTCGGGCCAGCGCAGCAAAGCCAGCGACGCGGAATTCGTGCGGTCGCATTATCTGGAGCATCCCGACCTCATCCGCTGCGCGATCTGCGAGGATGACGAAGGCCATGCCCTCGGGCTCCAGTCGCTCAAACATGCGCGTGCGGGCAATCCCTACGAGACGCCGGAAGGCTGGGGCATCATCGGCACGCATGTACGCCCCTCGGCGGTCCGGCGCGGTGTCGGGCGCAGACTGTGGGCTTGGAGCCTCAGCGCGGCACGCGGCGCAGCCCTTGTGAAGATCGAAGCCTATATCGGCGCAGAGAACGCCGCTGCGCTTGCCTATTACGGCCAAGCGGGCTTCGAGACATGGCGTGAAACCGACGGTGCGATCGGCAAGGTCTACACGCTCGACTGATCGCAAAGCCGCAAGAGGTGCGTCTCGCCGCTCCCCCCTAGCCCTTCCCATGATTCCCTAGTAAACCCGCGCTCAAACGCTCCACAGCAAGAGGGTCCTACATGGCGCGCCATCTCATTACCTCGGCCATTCCCTATATCAACGGCATCAAGCACCTCGGCAATCTCGTGGGCTCGCAGCTGCCGGCTGATCTCTTCGCCCGCTACCAGCGCGCGCGGGGCAACGAGGTGATGTTCATCTGCGCCACCGACGAGCACGGAACCCCCGCCGAACTGGCCGCCGCGAAAGCGGGCAAGCCGGTCGCCGAGTACTGCGCGGAGATGCATGAGGTTCAGGCGAAGATCGCGGAAGGGTTCCGGCTCAGCTTCGATCACTTCGGGCGCTCGTCCAGCCCGCAGAACCATCGCCTGACGCAGCATTTCGCGGTGAAGCTGGCCGAGGCCGGGCTGATCCGCGAAGTCTCGGAAACCCAGATGTATTCCAAGGCCGACGGGCGCTTCCTGCCCGACCGCTATATCGAAGGTACCTGCCCCAATTGCGGCTTCGAGAGCGCGCGCGGCGATCAATGCGACAACTGCACCAAGCAGCTCGACCCGGTGGACCTGATCAACCCGCATTCCACGATTTCCGGCTCGACCGATCTGGAGATGCGCGAGACCAAGCACCTGTTCCTGCGCCAATCGGCGATGAAGGATCGGCTGGATGCGTGGATCGACAGCAAGTCCGACTGGCCGGTGCTGACCACCTCGATCGCGAAGAAATGGCTCCATGACGGCGACGGGCTGCAGGACCGTGGCATCACCCGCGACCTCAGCTGGGGCGTGCCCGCGCAATTCGAGGGTGCGCCGTGGTCGGGCATGGAAGGCAAGGTCTTCTATGTCTGGTTCGACGCGCCGATTGAATATATCGCCGCGACCGAGGAATGGACCGAGAAGACGGGCGGCGATTGGGAGCGCTGGTGGCGCACCGACAAGGGCGCCGACGACGTCACCTACACCCAGTTCATGGGCAAGGATAACGTGCCCTTCCATACGCTCTCGTTCCCCGCGACGATCCTCGGCTCGGGCGAGCCGTGGAAGCTCGTGGATTACATCAAGTCGTTCAACTACCTGAACTACGATGGCGGCCAGTTCTCGACCTCGCGCGGGCGTGGTGTCTTCATGGATCAGGCGCTGGAGCTTCTGCCCGCCGATTACTGGCGCTGGTGGCTTTTGTCCCACGCGCCCGAAAGCGCGGATGCCGAATTCACCTGGGAGAATTTCCAGGTCTCGGCGAACAAGGACCTTGCCGATGTGCTGGGCAACTTCGTCAGCCGGATCACCAAGTTCACCCGCTCGAAATTCGGCGAGGCGATCCCGGAAGGCGGAAGCTGGGGCGAGCAGGAAGCGGCCCTGATCGAGGATCTGACCACCCGCATCCGCGCCTACGAGACGCATATGGAAGAGAAGGATATCCGCAAGGCGGCGATGGAGCTGCGCGGAATCTGGGTCGCGGGCAACGAATACCTGCAGGCGTCGGCACCGTGGTCGGTGTTCAAGACCGACCCCGATCAAGCGGCGGCCATCGCACGGCTCGCGCTGAACCTGATCCCGATCTACGCGGTGCTCTCGGCGCCCTTCATTCCCGATGCGGCGAAGAACATGCTCGAGGCGATGGGCAACGCGGATCGCGGCTGGCCGGGCGATGTGAAAACGGCGCTCGAGGCGCTGCCCGCAGGTCATGCCTTCACCACACCCGAGGTGCTCTTCCGCAAGATCACGGATGACGAGCGCGAAGAGTGGCAGGAACGCTTCGCAGGCACCCGCGACTGAGACGCATCAGGGGCTCCGCCCCTCTTCGCTTTCGCGAATTCACCCCGGGATATTTCCGGCAATTGGAATCAAAGACCTGCCCTCTTCCAACTGCCTCAAATATCCCGGGGGAGCTCCCGCAGGGAGCGGGGGCAGCGCCCCCTACCCGGTCGGTTTCTCGCCCGCCCGCCAGGCGGAGAGTGCGGCGTTCTCCTCTGACGAAGTGGCGGCGAGCGCAGCGGGAGGCACCGCCGGCGCCTTCTTCATCCGGAAGTAATGCGCCTCGCGCGCGCCGAAATAGAAGCTGACCACCGCGCCGAGTAGCCACCAAAGCGGCTCGGGCACGTAGCCCAAGCCCACCATGCGTTGCGCGAAGCCGACCGGGTCGAGCATCGCATAGACGAAAAGCCCGACGATCCCGAAAGCGAGCACCGGGCGCGGCAGGCGGTTGAGGCCGTTGACGATGCGATCGAAGCGACCGGGTCGGATATATTCGAACTCCGCCCCGTGTTCCTGCAGCGCTGCGAGATAGGCGGCCTGCGCGGCCTCGAGCTTCTTCGTGGCATTGGGCACGAAGACCTCCGCCACCGAACTTGCGGCCTCGCCCGCCGCCTTCACTGCGCCTGCGCCGCCGAACAGGTTCTCGATCATGCCCATTTCGCCACCCGCTTGCGATGCTCGCCCTCGGTGAGGTGAAAGCGCGGCGAGATGAACTCCTCGGCGCGGCGGATCCAGCCGCCCTTCCTGCCCGCCCGCGTCGTCGCGTATTTGCGGCTGGCGGGGCGCGCATCGGCGATCCGGTAGTAATAGTTGCGCCGCGCGATCCCGTAGGCATCGGCGAAGTAGCCGGGCGCGGCTGCATCGGCGAGTTCGGCGGCGGCGATGGTCTGCGGGCCGATGATCCCGTCCACCACGACGCGCTGGCCCATATCGCCCAACAGGCGTTGCAGGATGACAACCGCATTGCCGCCTGCGTTCACATACATGTCGAAGACCGAGGCCTGCACCGAGGGCGGCAACCGGTCGATGCGCGGGCTCTTGTAGTAATGCTCGATGAAAATCTCGGCGGCTTGGCCCGGGTCGAGCGCGCGGATATCCATCTCGTCCACCCGGCCATCGCCGGTCAGATCGCGCCCCAACCGGCGCAGGGTTCCGAGCGTGACGCCGTGCTTGGTCGCACCGCCCGGATCGTCCGGATCATCGACATAACCGCCTTCGCGCGCGACGATCTCCGCCGCGATCTGGGTGACCGATTTCATGGCCTGCCTCCGTTGATGACAACGTCAGGCAGGCTCGGGCCGTGCGATTAAGAGTGCTAAAAGAGAGCGTTCGCCGGGGGTGCGATCAGGAAGACGGGCCCTCGTAGACGCCCTGTTCCTTCAGCGCGTCGACGACTTCCTTGGGCATGTAATTCTCGTCGTGCTTGGCGAGAATCTCGGAGGCCACGAACGTGTCGCCTTCCATCTTGCCCGTACCGATCATGCCTTGGCCCTCTTTGAAGAGGTCCGGCAAGACGCCCGCGAATTTCACCGGAACGGTAGCGCCGCCATCGGTGACCTTGAATTCGATGACCTCGCCCTGACCGCGCTTGAGCGAGCCTTTCTCGACCAGCCCGCCAAGGCGGAACACCTCGCCGGGCTGCGGCGGTTCGGTGGCAAGCTGCGAAGGCGCACGGAAGAAGTTGATGCCGCTCCGCATCGAGTACCCGATCGTGCCGGTCGCGATCACCAAGGCCAGCGCCGCAACGCTGAGCACCTGGATACGACGTTTCTTCTTCAGACTCTTCATCTCTTCGCCTCCTGAGATGCCGCTTCGTCTACCTTACCGCGCCGGCCGTGCCATTGACGCGGATCAAGGGAAGACGGGGGCGAGCATCAGCCCTTCGCTTTCCTCCAGCCCGAGCATGAGGTTCGCGTTCTGGATCGCTTGTCCCGACGACCCCTTGCAGAGGTTGTCGATAGCCACGACCACGAGCGCGCGCCCGGGGATCCTGTCTCCTGATACACCAATATGGGCATAATTGGAGCCAGTTACAGACCTGGTGGACGGAACTGCGCCGAAAGGTAGCATCTCCATGAAGATTTCGTCCGCGTAGCGGTCTGTCAGTGCCTTGTAGACGGCCTCGGGCTCGCCCTTCACATAGGCCGAGGCGAGGATGCCCCGGTTGAAGGGTGCCAGATGCGGGGTGAATTGCACCATCACGGGGCGGCCCGCCAAGGCGCTGAATTCCTGATCGAATTCGCCAAGGTGACGGTGCTTGCCGCCTTGCGAATAGGGGGCGACACCGCCCGACAGCTCTGCGTGCAGCAGGTTTTCCTTCAGCGAGCGGCCCGCGCCCGACACGCCGTTCTTTAGATCGAGGATGATATCGTCGAGGTCGATCACCCCGGCCTCGATCAGCGGGCGGATCGCGAATTGACCCGCAGCGGCGTTACAGCCCGTGCCCGCGACCAGCCGCGCGTCGCGAATCGCATCGCGGTAGAACTCGGTCAGGCCGTAGACCGCCTCTTTCTGCAGCTCGACCGCGGTATGGGGCTTGCCGTACCACTTCTCGTATTCGGCCGGATCGCGCAGCCGGAAATCGGCCGAGAGGTCCACGATCTTCAGATCGCGCGGCAGCTCCTTGATCACCGCCTGCGAGGTCGCATGCGGCAGCGCGCAGAAGGCCAGATCGACATTCGAGAAGTCGATCTCGTCGATCTTCACCAGATCGGGGAGGCCCAGATGGCGCAGATGCGGGAACACGTCGCCCATCGCCATACCGGCCTTTCGCTCGCCCGAGAGGGCCTCGATGTCCATATTCGGATGGGTGGCGATCAGCCGGACGAGTTCGGCGCCGGTGTAGCCCGATGCGCCCAGAATCGCGATTTTCTTCGTCATATCAACCTCCGCGCTTGTCGCTCGGCTCTCCCTTACCCTAAGCTCACACTCAAATAAACTCCGTGTGAACCGGGGTGACGACCGACAGTGAACGAGGCAGGCCGTGGCAGAGCAGTGGTATTACGCCGATGGGAAAGATCCCGTCGGTCCGTTCCCCGCAGAACATATGACGGATATGGTGCGGGCAGGTCGTATCAAGCCCGAAACGATGGTTTGGCAAGACGGAATGGAAGGATGGGAGCCTGCGGGCGATCACTTCTTCCGACGCCCGCGGGAAACCTCGGCCACGGGCGCCGACCCGCATAGCGGCGCGACGAATTACGCGGCCCGCATTGCGCAGCGCCATCAGCAGGAGGGCAAGCTCTCCTCCGCCGATCCCCGCGCCTATGCCGATGCCTCGATCGAACGCGAGCGCGCGAAGCGCGGGATTGGCTCGGACGGGATGTATGCCGGGGCGCCTTCGCGCGGCTTCTTCGAGGCGATCAAGGTCTGCTTCCGGAAATACGTGACCTTCAAAGGCCGGGCGAGCCGGTCGGAATATTGGTGGTTCGTGCTGTTCGTGACGCTCGCAGGGTTCGCAGGCGGCCTTGCGGAAGCCTCGATGGGTCAGGACGGGGCGGCAATCAGCGCGGTGATCTCCATCGCGACCTTCCTGCCCTCGGTCTCGGTAACGGTGCGCCGGCTACATGACACCAACCGCTCTGGCTGGTGGTTCGGGCTTTATATCCTGATGAGCTTCCTGGGGGGCTTCGTGATCGCCTTCCTCGCCATCTCCTCGGGCATCCGAGACCCGGACGCCATTTTCGCGTCGATGGGGATGCTGACGATGCTCTGGGCCATTTTGATGCTGGTTTGGGGCATCATGCTCTTCGTCTTCATGCTGCTCAGGGGTACATACGGCGAAAACCGTTTCGGCTGACCCCTGAGGCGCGGCGGCTCAGGCCGCCTCGAACCGGATCGCGTAGCGCAGGAATTGCGTCGCGTGGCTCGAGACCGAGGCCGGATCGCCCGTTGTCAGGAATTTCGATTCCGTGCCCGCGCCTCTGAATTCGGGGCGACGCTCGAGGTAATCCGCGAGGCTTTCGGCCACCAGATTGGCTTGGCTGTAGACGTCCACGCTCGGGCCCAGCGCTTCCTGGAAGGTCTTCTGCATCAGCGGGTAATGGGTGCAGCCGAGGATCGCGGCTTCGGGCTTCGGCATCCGACGCTTGAGCGCCTCCACATGGGACTTCACCAGCGCCTCGGCGAGAATCTCGTCGCCGGTCTCGATCGCATCGACCACGCCGCCGCAGGGTTGCGCTTCGACATCGACCCCAATCGCGCGGAAGGCCAGTTCGCGCTGGAACGCGCGGCTCGCCACCGTCGCGGGCGTCGCAAACAGCGCCACATGTTTCACCGCCACTTCGCGCGGCGGGGAGTTGTCGCCCCATTTGCGTTCGGTCAGCGCCTCGATCATCGGCACGAAGACGCCCAGCACACGCTTGCCCTCGGGGATCCAGGTCTCCTGCATCCGTTTCAGCGCGGCGGCAGAGGCGGTGTTACAGGCGAGGATCACCAGATCGCAGCCCTCTTCCCACAGGCGCTCGACGCCCGCGCAGGTCAGGTTGAAGATGTCATCGGCATCGCGCACCCCGTAAGGCGCATGGGCGTTATCGCCATAATAGCAAAAGGCCATGTCCGGCAGCCGCTTGGCGCAGGCATCATAGACCGTCAGCCCGCCCAGACCTGAATCGAAAACGCCTACTGCCATGCTCGCGCCCCTCGCCCGTCCGGGCCGCAACAGGCGCCGGTCAGTTTCTATATTTCGCCTCGAACTCGAAGCCATAGCCGTAAGACTTCAAGGGAGTCGGCGACAAGTCATACGTCGCACGGCGCAGGAAATCCATCATCTGTTTCGGGCTCTCACGCAGCGGTGCGAGATCGACCTGCGGGATCGGCTCACCGACGCAGAGCCGCACCGGGCGACTGGCGTGGCGTTTGAACTCGCGGATCATCAGCCCCATGCGCAGGCTGTAGTGCAGATGGCTCGCCAGCTGGAACAGACGGCTGTTATGGCCCTCGAAGAAGACCGGCACCACGGTCGCATCGGATTTCGCGATCATCTTGGCGGTGAAATTGCGCCAGCCCGGATCCATCGGCGCACCGAAGGGCTTGGCCGCGGTCGAGACCGTGCCGCCCGGAAACACCCCGATCGCACCGCCGTCGCCGAGGTAGCGCAGGGCCTCGGCGCGGGTGCGAAGGTTCGCTTTCATGGCGTCTTTGGTCTCGGAGAAATCCACCGGCAGAATGATCCGGTCGATCTCTTCGGCGCGCTTGAAGACGTTATGGGCGAGGATGCGAAAGTCGCCGCGGATGCGCGACAGCAACAGGCCCATGATCAACCCGTCGAGAATGCCGTAAGGGTGGTTGGCGATCAGCACCAACGGCCCGGTCTGCGGGATATTCGTCAGCGCGCCGCGGGTCACATCGATCTGCAGCCCGTAGCGCTCGGCCATCACCTGCCAGAAATCCGCGCCTTGCGCGATGTCGTGCTCGTAGCCGCGTGCGCGTTTGATCAGACCGATCCGCCCGGTCGCGTTCTCCATCGCGCGGATCAGAACCCGCGCGCCTTTCGAGCGCGCGGACCAAGCATATGAGATTTCCTGTGTGGCGTGGCGGACAGGCGTCCGGGGGGCCATCGGGGTGGCGGTCATCTCGAACCTCGGCAACATGGGCTGGCTTCACTCTGCCAGCGCCATGTCACGAAGGTACGACACTCAGATGACAGCCCTCACTCGGCAGCCATTTTCTGCGGAGTACCGCCTGCGCGGAAAACGGCGAGCAATTCCTCGCGCCGCTTCGCCGCCATTTGCTCGGCCTGTGCCTTGACCGGGCCGAAGCCCCGGATGGTCAGCGGCAGCTCGGCCAGTTCGCGCGCGATCTCCATCGTCGCCGGCGTGACCTTGGGCAGCACTTCGGCCATGTCGGCCTCGTATTGCTTGATCAGCGCGCGCTCCATCTTGCGCTCCGTGGCATAGCCGAAGGGATCGAACGGCGTGCCGCGCAGTCCCTTGAGCTTCGCCAGAAGACGGAAGTTGCGCTCCATGCCGGGGCCGAATTCGCGCTTTTTCGGGCGACCGTCCGAGCCTTCCTTGGACAGGATCGGCGGGGCGAGATGGAAGTGCATCTCGAAATCGCCCTCGAACTCGGCCCGCGCCTTCTCTGCCGTGGACAGATGCAGCCGCGCGACCTCGTATTCGTCCTTATAGGCCAAGACCTTATGATAGCCCTTCGCGACGGATTCACGCAGCTCCGACGGTGCCTCGTCCACCAGTTTGCGGAAACGCTTCGCGAGACGCTTGTTCTGGTAGTCGACGAGATGGTTGGCCCGGAACTCGACCGGATCGACCGGGGCCTTCACGACCTCCGCCGCCATCGCCTTCTCGGCTTCTGCCGGGAAAGCCATCGCCCAGCGCCCGAGATCGAAGGCGCGCTTGTTCTCGGCGGGTTTGGCACCGTTCAGATCGATCGCCTCGAAGATCGCCTCGAGACTCAGCGGCACGTAGCCTTGCTGCCACGCAGCCCCCAGCACCACCATGTTCGAGTAGATCGAGTCGCCCAGCATCTGCCGCGCCAGTTCCGACGTATCGGCAAAGGCCACGCGGTCCTTCAGCCGCGCCTCGAGGCTTAGCCGAAGCTGTTCGCCCGGCAGGCGGAAGTCGCGGTTGCGGGTGAACTCGCCGGTGACGATCTCGTGGCTGTTGATGACCGCACCGGTGCGGCCCGTCGTCATCAACCCCAGCGTCTTGGCTCCGGCGGAGACCACCAGATCGCCGCCGATCACGCAATCGGCCTCGCCCACGGCGACACGGATCGCCGAGATATCCTCGGGCTTGTTCGCGATGCGCAGGTGGATATGCACCGCCCCGCCCTTCTGGGCGAGACCGGCCATCTCCATCATGCCCGCGCCCTTACCGTCGATATGCGCGGCCATCGCCAACACCGCGCCGATGGTCACGACGCCCGTGCCGCCGACGCCGGTGATCACCACGTTATGAGTGCCGTCGATCGCGGGCAGTGTGGGCTCGGGCAGGTCCGGCAGGTCGAGCGCCTGCGCCTCGGCCTTCTTCACCTTCGCCCCGTGCAGCGTCACAAAGCTCGGGCAGAACCCGTCGAGGCAACGGAAGTCCTTGTTGCACGACGACTGGTCGATCGCGCGCTTGGTGCCCAGCTCGGTCTCTTCCGGCACGATCGAGACGCAGTTCGACTGCACCCCGCAATCGCCGCAGCCTTCGCAGACATCCGTGTTGATGAAGACGCGCTTGTCCGGATCGGGGAACTTGCCGCGCTTGCGGCGGCGGCGCTTCTCGGCGGCGCAGGTCTGGACATAGATCAGCGCCGAGACGCCTTTCGTCTTCGCCAGACGTTTCTGCACGGCCATCAATTCGGCCCGTTCGACCTTCTCGACGCCCGCGGGGAAGGTGGACAGGTCCAGCTCTTCCTTCTCGTCATAGACCACCACGACCGGCTTTACGCCCATCGCCACGATCTCAGACGCGATCTGCTGCGCGGTCAGCCCACCCTCGTTCTCCTGACCGCCGGTCATCGCGACCGCGTCGTTGAACAGAATTTTGTAGGTGATGTTGGTACCGGCCGCCAAAGCCGCCCGGATCGCCTGCGCACCCGAGTGATTGTAGGTGCCGTCGCCAAGGTTCTGGAACATATGCTCACGCGTCGAGAACGGAGCCTCACCGACCCAGTTCACGCCCTCGCCGCCCATATGGGTGAAGCCTTCGGTGTTCCGGCCCATCCACTGCACCATGTAGTGACAGCCGATCCCGGCATAGGCGCGCTCGCCCTCGGGCACTTTGGTCGAGCTGTTATGCGGACAGCCCGAGCAATACCACGGCGTGCGGGTCGCAATTTCGGGCGCGTTGTCGGCGCGTTGGGCGGCTTCGATCTTCTCGATACCTGCCTTGATCGCATCCGTGCCGCGGCCCTCTTCGATGAAGATGTCACCCAGTTTGCGCGCGATCATCACCGGGTCGAGCGCATAGCGCGTCGGGAACAGCTCCACCTGACGGCCATTCTCCCAGGTGTCGCCCTTGTGCCAGCCATAGACGCGGCGACCACGACGGTCGTCGAAGATAGCCTCCTTGACCTGCACCTCGATCAGCTTGCGCTTTTCCTCGACGACGATGATCAGCTCCAGCCCCTCGGCCCATTCATGGAACGAGGTCATGTCGAGCGGGAAGGTCTGGCCGATCTTGTAGGTGGTGATGCCGAGCCGTTCGGCCTGAGCCTCGTCGATCCCCAGAAGCGAGAGCGCATGGGTCAGGTCGAGCCAGTTCTTGCCTGCCGCCACCAGACCGATCTTCGCCCCGGGCTTGCCCCAGACGCGATTGTCGATGCGGTTCGCACGAGCGAAGGCCTCGGCGGCGTAGCGTTTGAAGTCGATCATCCGCGCTTCTTGCGCCACCGGCGTGTCGCCGAGACGGATGTTCAGCCCGCCTTCGGGCATCTTGAAGTCCGGGATCACGAAATCTTGACGGAAGGGATCGCCGTCGACGACTGCCGTCGCTTCGACCGTATCCTTCATCGTTTTCAGACCGACCCAGACCCCGGCGAAGCGGCTCAGCGCATAGCCATAGAGACCGAAATCGAGAATTTCCTGAACGCCCGCGGGCGACAGAACCGGCATGTAAGCATCGACCATCGCCCAGTCGGACTGATGCAGCACGGTCGAGGATTCGCCGGTGTGGTCGTCGCCCATCGCCATCAGGACGCCGCCGTATTTCGACGTGCCCGCCATATTGGCGTGGCGCATCACATCGCCAGAGCGATCGACGCCCGGCCCTTTGCCGTACCAGAGGCCGAAAACGCCGTCATATTTGCCTTCGCCGCGCAATTCCGCCTGCTGCGAGCCCCACAGTGCGGTGGCCGCGAGGTCTTCGTTTAGGCCCGGCTCGAAGCGAACATCGCTCTCTTCCAGCACGGTCTTGGCGCGCGCCATCTGCAAATCGACAGCGCCGAGCGGCGAACCGCGATAGCCTGTCACATAGCCGGCCGTATGCAGTCCCGCCGCCTTGTCGCGCGCGGCCTGAGCCAGAACGAGACGCACCAAAGCCTGCGTCCCGTTCAGCAAAACCGGAGATTTCGTAAGGTCGAACCGATCCGCTAGGGATATTTCTTGCCTTCCCATTAAGCACCTCCCCTTGCTAACTGGGCATGGAGACATGGTAGGTCATAATATCTGACCTAGAAAGCGGAAAATTGTTACTTAGCGGTTTCGTAAATCCTCGAGATTAATGTAAAGAAACTTGCGCGGAACAGCAGATGATAAAGCGAAAGTGACCTTGATGGATTGGGACAAGCTCAGAATCTTCCACGCAGTGGCCGATGCAGGGTCTTTGACTCATGCCGGCGACGCACTGCACCTGTCTCAATCTGCCGTGAGCAGACAGATCCGGGCGCTCGAAGAGGCCCTCGGAACGACTCTTTTTCACCGTCACGCCCGCGGACTGATTCTCACCGAGCAGGGCGAATTGCTGTTCGAGGCCACCTCGTCGATGGCGAAAAAGCTCGATAGCGCCTCCGCACGCATCCGTGACAGCGAAGAAGAAGTGTTCGGCGAGCTGCGCGTGACCACCACGACGGGCTTCGGCACGCTGTGGCTCGCGCCGCGCCTGACGAAGCTCTACGAGAAGTATCCCGATCTGAAAATCGACCTCATGCTGGAGGAGCGGGTTCTCGACCTGCCGATGCGCGAGGCCGATGTCGCCGTGCGCATGAAAGAGCCCGCACAGGCCGACCTGATCCGCAAACGCCTGCTGAACATCCGGATGCGGCTCTACGCGACCTCCGAGTATCTCGCGAAATGGGGTTCGCCCGAAAAGATCGAGGATTTGCGCAAGCATCGCCTGATCTGCCAGACCCCGCGCACCCCGCAGGTGCAGGCGGGCGCGCAGCTCGCGCGGCAGGTTCTGGCCTTCGATCAAAGCTCGACGCTGACGGTGAACAACTACTTCGGCGTGCTGCAAGCCGTGCTGAACCATATCGGCATCGGCATCCTGCCCGACTACCTCACCGCCGATTTCAACGACCTGCAGCGGGTGCTGCCCGATCTGGAATCGGTCGAGATCCCGATCTTCCTCGCCTACCCCGAAGAGCTACGCTCGTCGCGCCGTGTGACCGCGTTCCGCGACTTCATTCAGGAAGAAATCACCAACTATCGGCGCTTTCAGGCGGGCGATTCAACCTAGGGTTGCACCGCGACTTTACCGCAACGCATACCGGCCATGATGCGTCCGCAGCATGTTTTCCCTTGATGCGTTAACAAACTGCCCATAAATGAGGCTCAGAAGGGTTGGCCGTGCCGAAAGGCGCAGCACCTTCTACCTCCCTGTTGGACTTTGGCCGAGCTTTGCTCGGCCTTTTTTTTGCCCAACGCCCAGATGCGGCTTTCACGCAGGGCGCGAGAGCCCCTCCCAACAGCCCCGACCTCACGCAACTTCACGCACTCGCGACCGCGCAAGCCCCGCCCTACGCGCAAATATCCCCTTAGGTTCATTTAAAATTCCACGATCTCGTTCACAAAAATTTCAGTGAACTTTCGGCAGCTCAGCCCGTTCCTTTCCCGACGCCAGCAACGGCGCAGCACTTGAGTAACCAGTTGAAAGGATACTGTTATGACTACCGCGAAAAACATCTTTGCCGCTTCGACCGCTCTTCTTGGCGCGATGACCATCGCAGGTTCGGCTTCGGCCCTCGACCTGTCGAAAGTGCCCTCCACGAATAATGGTGACGGCCAATATTACGGCATCGCCGACTATCGTGTTGGCGCGGTGCCGGGGCAGGAAACCTCGACGGGCACGCCGCCCGCGGTGACCTCCTCGAACACCTTCGAGTCGACCGACCAGTACGGCATCACCGACGTGAAGACCGGCACCGCGATGTTCGACAGCACCTCGATGGGCGAGGAAATGATCCCCGCGCAGCGCCAGCTGACCGACGAAGCCGGCATCACGGGCATGAAAACCGCCGCCAATGCCGAAGACAAGGCGATGAGCGTCGATGGCAACATCATCGGCATGATCGAGAAGGTCGAAGCGAATGACGGCTACGACACCGTCTATATCCGCACCTCGCCGAAGCTCGACACCACCGTGTCGCTGTTCAAGATCAACGTGCCGAAAGGCGCAGCCGCCAATGGTCAGGTTAAACTCGGCTGGACCGTGTCCGAACTGCTGACCAATCTCGAGACGCAGGTGGACATGCGCTCGTAATCCGGGCGACACTTGATACGCGCTTTTACGACGCGGGGCCTTCGGGCCTCGCGTTTTTTCTTTCCGCAACGTCCGGCCTCTCTTTTCCCCCTGCACATATTCGCCTAATAGGGGCGGCGAAGCCGATGCCGGAGGATCCTCATGAACGAGCCGCAGATCACGCCTGATCTCATCGCAGCCCATGGCCTGAAACCCGACGAGTACGACCGGATCCTCGAGATCATCGGACGCGAGCCGACTTTCACCGAGCTCGGGATCTTCTCGGCGATGTGGAACGAGCACTGCTCTTACAAGTCGTCGAAGAAATGGCTGCGCACGCTGCACACCGAGGGCGATCAGGTCATCTGCGGTCCCGGCGAGAATGCGGGCGTCGTCGATATCGGCGACGGGCAGGCCGTGGTCTTCAAGATGGAGAGCCACAACCACCCCTCCTATATCGAACCGCACCAAGGCGCCGCGACCGGCGTGGGCGGCATCCTGCGCGACGTGTTCACCATGGGCGCGCGCCCGGTCGCCGCGATGGACAGCCTGAGCTTCGGCATGCCCGACCACCCGAAAACCTCCCATGTCGTGAAAGGCGTGGTCGAGGGCGTGGGCAGCTACGGCAACTGCTTCGGCGTGCCGAATGTGGGCGGCGAAGTGCGCTTCCACCCCTCCTATAACGGCAACTGCCTCGTGAATGCCTTCGCGGCGGGCCTCGCGGATGCCGACAAGATCTTCTACTCCGCCGCGTCCGGCATCGGCATGCCGGTCGTCTATCTGGGTGCCAAGACGGGTCGCGACGGCGTCGGCGGCGCGACCATGGCCTCGGCCGAGTTCGACGACACGATCGAAGAGAAGCGCCCCACCGTTCAGGTCGGCGACCCCTTCACCGAGAAATGCCTGATGGAAGCCTGTCTCGAACTGATGCAGACCGGCGCGGTGATCTCGATTCAGGACATGGGGGCCGCGGGCCTGACCTGTTCGGCGGTCGAGATGGGCGACAAGGGCGGGCTGGGCGTGAAGCTCAACCTCAACGCGGTACCGCAGCGCGAAGCCGCGATGACCGCCTATGAGATGATGCTGTCGGAGAGCCAGGAGCGGATGCTCATGGTCCTCAACCCCGAGAAGGAAGACATCGCACGCGAGATCTTCGTGAAATGGGATCTCGACTTCGCCATCGTCGGCGAGACCATCGCAGAAGACCGCTTCCTGATCATGCATGGCAACGAGGTGAAAGCCGACGTGCCGCTGTCGAAGCTGTCCTCGGAAGCTCCCGAATATGATCGCCCCTGGATCGAGACGCCCGTCGCGACCGCGGGCGAGGCGCTGCCCGAGATCGGCGCGATCGATGCTTTGAAGAAACTGATCGGCTCGCCGAACTACGCGCATAAGTCCTGGGTCTACGAGCAATACGACACGCAGGTGATGGGCGACACGGTGCGCCGTCCGGGTCTCGGGGCGGGCGTCGTGCGCGTGCACGGCACCGACAAGGCGCTGGCCTTCACCGCCGATGTGACCCCGCGCTACGTCAAGGCGAACCCGTTCGAGGGCGGCAAGCAGGCGGTGGCCGAAGCCTATCGCAACCTGACCGCCGTGGGCGCCAAGCCGCTGGCCTCCACCGACAACCTGAACTTCGGCAACCCCGAAAAGCCCGAGATCATGGGTCAGTTCGTGGGCGCCATCAAAGGTATCGACGCCGCGGTGCGCGCGCTCGACATGCCGATCGTGTCGGGCAACGTCTCGCTTTACAACGAAACCGACGGCACCGGCATCCTGCCCACCCCGACCATCGGCGCGGTCGGTCTGCTGAGTTCGCTCGACGAGCTGATCGCGGGCCTGCCGACGGCGGGTGACGTGGCGATGGTGATCGGCGAAACCAAGGGGCACCTCGATCAATCCGCGCTGGCATTTGAAGCTTTCGGGCTCGAGTCGGGCGACGCGCCCGAGGTCGATCTCGACGTCGAGAAACGCAATGGCGAGTTCCTGCGCGAGAACCGCGCGCTGGTCAAAGGCGCAAGCGATCTGTCGGATGGCGGGCTCGCACTCGCAGCCTTCGAGATGGCGGAAGAGGCCGGTCTGGGTGTCACGCTCGAGGCTGACGACATCGCGACGCTCTTCGGCGAGGATCAGGGCCGCTACCTCGTGGCCTGCTCCTTCGATCAGGCAGAGGCGCTGATGGTCGCCGCCCGCCGCGCCGAGGTGCCGCTTTACACCGTGGGTCGCTTCGGCGGCGACACGGTCGGCTTCGGCTCGGACAGCGCCCCGCTGGAGGAGCTGTCGGCCCTCTATCGCAGCGCGTTCAAAGCGGCGATCGACGCCTGAGTTCTGTGATCTGACGCAGGGCGGACATGCGCGCCGGGCGGTTCCTGACCGCCCGCGCACAAGCTAATGTCGCGGCGATCCACCGATTTCAGGTTCCCGCTTTGACCAGTTCCACCCTTGCCTATGCCGCCCGGCTGTTCCTCGCCGCGACGCTTGCCCTGACTGCCGCCCGGCTACTGGGCCTGACCAATATCTATTGGGCGGCCATGCCCGTCTGGGTCGTGATCCAACCCCATCGCGAAGACATGGCCCTGCGCGCAGTGCTGCGGGTCGCAGGCACCTTGGTCGGCGCCGGTATCGGGATCGCGGCTCTGACATGGCTGCCCGTGCCGGGAATCGCACTGACCGTGGCACTCACGGCGGCCATCGGCGTCGGTATCGCCTACCGGATCGGGACGCATTGGGCCTATGGCTTCACGCTGATGGCGATCACGATCGGCGTGGTGGTGATGCCCGCGCTGGGGATGGGGGCGGATGCGATCCCGCTCGCGCTCGACCGGGTCGCCTGCACCCTTCTGGGCGTCATCTCGGTGACGGCGGTGAACTGGCTCTTCACGCCCGCCCGTCGCGCGCCGATGCCGCCGCGCCCGAACCCGCATTTCGTGCAGCAGCTTTGGCTGCGCATGGCGGCGGTGGCGGTGCTCACCGGCGGGGCCACCCTGATCGACGCCCATTTCACCCACCCCGCCGCAACAGCCGCCGCGCTTTCGGTGATCGTCTTCTCCTCGGTGCTGGGCTCCATGCCGAATCCGCGCCCCGCCGTGCGCTTCCTTGTGCCCGGTGTCGCGCTTGGCGTCCTGGCCGCCGTCGCCTATCGCGGGCTCACCCATCTGTCGGGCGGCGATCAGACCGAGCTTCTGATCCTCGCCTTCGCTTTCATCGCAGGCGGTGCGCTGCTGCGCGCCCATCCCCGGACCACGCTGATGGGGATCGACATCAACATGTGTTTCCTGCTCGCCGGAGAGATCGGCGCGCCGGGCCATTCCCTGCCGGTGACGGCCGCCGGAGCCGCCGCGATGTTCATCGGCAGCGTGGTCATCGCGACGCTCATGTTTTTCCTTTCGCGATTGCACCCGCCAGCGGCCACCGCATAGGTTCGCGCCCCCGCGCATCCCCTTGCAGCCAGCCGCCGCGCCACTTAAGTTTGCGGCAAAGGACGAGGAGCCCTATTTATGGCAATGGAAGCCCATGACATCGAAGCCCTGATCCGGGCGGAATTCCCCGATGCCAAGATCACGATCACCGATCTCGCCGGGGACGGGAATCATTGGGCAGCGGAGGTCATCGACGAGAGCTTCCGTGGCAAGAACCGCGTCCAGCAACAGCGCGCGGTCTATGCCGCGCTCAAAGGGGCGATGGACGGGCCGAACGGAGTGCTGCACGCGCTCGCTTTGACCACCAAAGCGCCCGAATGACACGATGGATACACTCGGGCTTGCGTTGCTGCTGCTCTACGCGATCGGGCGCGGGCTCCGGGTGTTTTGGATATTTTTCCGGGGCATTCCCCGGCTTTTGAAACATGGCCTTCGCGGACTCCGTCGCGGCGAAGGCAAACCGAAGGATACGGAAGATGAACGCGCAAGACCAAATCGCCCAGCAAATCTCGGAGAATGACGTCGTTCTCTTCATGAAGGGCACCAAGGACATGCCGCAATGCGGGTTTTCGAGCCGCGTCGCGGGCGTGCTCAACTTCATGGGCGTGACCTACAAGGACGTCAACGTGCTCGCGGATCAGGACATCCGTCAGGGCATAAAAGACTATTCGGACTGGCCGACCATCCCGCAGCTCTACGTCAAAGGCGAATTCGTCGGCGGCTGCGACATCATCACCGAGATGACCCTCTCGGGCGAGCTGGACCAGCTGTTCGAGACCAAGGGCGTGAGCTTCAACAAGGACGCCGCCGAGCAGATCCGCGCCGCCAACGCCTAAGCGCAGATCACCTGATTATCGAAAGCCCCGCCCTCCAGTGGCGGGGCTTTTGCGTTTCAGTGTCGGTCCGAGTTGGGCGCGGCCCGGCGGCCCGGCACCCGCGTCTCACTTGCGCCCGATAAAGCGGTCGAACCAGCCCTTCGCGCCCTCTTCGGCATCGTCCCAAGCCTCGCTCGCATCCTCGAATAGCGGGTCGATCGAGCGCTGGCGGAACTGCAGCCACATCGCCCGGATCGTCAGCAAGACGATGACCAGAAGCGTCAGGATGATGATGCCCCAGGGAATGATCCGCGTATCCGGCCCCGGCACGACCTTCAGCCCGACGGCATTCGGATAGATGGTCAGCCAGCGCGAGCGCCAGCCATATCGCGTCACCGATACCCAGATCGGATCGGCCGAGGTCGAGATCAGCGACTCCGCCTGCGCCTGCAGGTCCGAACTGTCGAGTTTGAAATAGGGCGGCCAGCCCCAGCCGGTATCCTCGTTGCGGAAGACCAGCGTCTTGCCGTTGGGACGCACCGAGTTGATGAAGCGCACGTCGCGGCTGGTCGCGGTCGCGGTGCCGACGTCGGGCGCGGCCCAGAAGATCGAGTTCTCGCCGAAATCGACGCGGCGCACCTCGGTGCCGACGATCCGCACGATGTCATGGCGCGGCAGGTTGTAATGCAGGAACACCGCAACGAAGCCGATCACGACCAGCCAGAAACCCCATTTCACGTAACGCATCGGATTTTCACCTGTAATTCATCAGATAGATAATGAGCCCCACCACGACGATCGGCAGGACATAGACCAGCCAGATCAGCTTGCGCAGCAGGCTTTTCTCGTAGTCCCGCATCCCGGCCTCGACGAAGGTATCGCGCGTGGTCTCGGCCCGGCCCTCGGCAGCGGCCTCGTTCCAATCCTCTTCCAGCGCCTCGCGCCGGACCGACCGGGCATAGAGACGCACCAGCCAGAACAGGACCGTCAGCACGATCAGCCCGAAGATCGCCAGTCGAATGAAGGCCAGCATCGCGCGCCCTCCTTGCCCCTCGCTGTCGCAAGCCTAGGCCGCGGCGGCGCGGTTGACCAGATCAGCCCTTCCGGCGCGCCATCCCGATCCGGATCAGCTTGATCACGATGGCCGAAGCCGCGACCGGGATCAGCGCGAGCACATAGGTCGCGGCGAACATCTGGCGCGGCACATAGCCGTTCGAGCAGCTTGCCGTGTCGGAGAAGAAATGCAGCACGAAGCCCGCACCGCAGGCGGTGCCGGTCATGTAGAAAGCGGGCACGATCATCGCGACAGGCACCAGCGCCAAAAGCTTCGCCCAGTCGTATTTCGACAGCCACCCTCCGACCGCAATGCAAAGCACGAGCGCGAAGGCCAAGAACAGGTTCATCCGGTCCCTCCGTAGGAATTTGCACCGCAATAGCGCGCGCGGGTGCTAAAAGCCATGTGTTTTCAATCCTTGCGTTTTCGCTTGGCCCGTGGCGGCGCACGGCGCTAGCCTTGGGTATGGACCTCGCCAACCGCCTGAAATCTGCCATCGACGCGCGACGCGATGATCTGGTCGCGCTGACGCAGGCACTGATACGCATTCCGACGCTGAATCCGCCGGGGCGCAATTACCGCGAGGTCTGCGATTTTCTCGCCGCCTATCTCTCAGAACGCGGCTTCACGACCGAACTGATCCGCGCCCATAACACGCCCGGCGACAGCGAGACCTATCCGCGCTGGAACCTCGTCGCCCGCATCGAGGGCGCGCGCCCTGGCGAATGCGTGCACTTCAACTCGCATCACGACGTCGTCGAGATCGGCCATGGCTGGACCCGCGACCCGTTCGGCGCCGAGATCGACGGAGACCGAATCTACGGGCGCGGCGCCTGCGACATGAAAGGCGGTCTGGCGGCCTCTGTGATCGCGGCAGTGGCGTTCCTCGACACCTGCCCCGATTTCGCGGGCAGCATCGAGATTTCCGCCACTGCCGACGAGGAATCGGGCGGCTATGGCGGCGTGGCCTATCTGGCCGAGCAAGGCCGCTTCGATCCCGCCCGCGTGCAGCATGTCATCATCCCCGAGCCGCTGCACAAGGACCAGATCTGCCTCGGTCACCGCGGCGTCTGGTGGGCCGAGGTTGAGACCCATGGCCGTATCGCGCATGGCTCGATGCCGTTTCTCGGCGACAGCGCGATCCGCCATATGAGCGCCGTTCTGACCGAGATGGAGGAGACGCTCTACCCCCTCCTTCTGGGCAAGCAGACCGAGATGCCCGTGATCCCCGAAGGCGCGCGGGCCTCGACCTTGAACGTCAATTCGATCCATGGCGGCGCGCCGGAAGAAGGGGCCGATTACACCGGCCTGCCCACGCCCTGCGTCGCTGATCGCTGCCGCATCGTGATCGACCGCCGCTTTCTGATCGAGGAAGACCTCACGGAGGTGAAGGCCGAAATCACCGACCTGATGGAGCGCGTGAAAGCCCAGCGTCCGAGCTTCCGCTACGAAATCCGCGACCTGTTCGAGGTGCAGCCCACGATGACCGACAAGGGCGCGCCGATCGTGCGCTCCACCGCCGCCGCGATCGAGGCCGTGCTGGGGCGCGAGGCGGCTTACGTCGTCTCTCCCGGCACCTATGATCAGAAACATATCGACCGGATCGGGCGGCTTCAGAACTGCATCGCCTACGGGCCGGGGCTTCTGGAGCTCGCCCATCAACCCGACGAATGGGTCGGAATCGAGGATATGACCGACAGCGCGACGGTCATGGCGCTGGTTATGGCGGAACTGCTGGGGTCTTAGGGGCTCTGCCCCTCAGCGCGTGCCGCGCCTCCCCCCGGGATATTTGGACCAAGGGGAAGCAGCTTTCCTCCCTCTTCGCTCTTGTCGAAATATCCCGGGGGGCGGCGGAGCCGCGGGGGCAGCGCCCCCTCGAGAGATCAGACGGCGATATTGTCGATCAGGCGCACATCGCCCAGCCAGATCGCGGCCAGCATCCGCGCCGGTTGCGACAGATCCGTCGCGGGTTTCAGCCCGTCGACCGTGCGCAGTTCGAGATAATCGAGCGCCCCGAAGCCCGCGTCTTTCAACTCGGTTTTCGCGTCGTTGAGCGCGCCTTCGACCGGTACACCGTCGCGGATCTTCGCGGCCGCTTCCTGCATCACCGAATGCAGGCGCGGCGCCAATGCGCGCTCGGCTTCCGTCAGCCGCACATTGCGCGAGGACATCGCCAGACCGTCTTCTTCACGGATCGTGGGGCAGCCGATGATGCGGATCGGCATGTTGAGATCGCGGGTAAGTTGCTGGACCACCTGCAATTGCTGCCAGTCCTTCTCGCCGAAGAACGCGCGCCCCGCCTGCGTCATGCCGAAGAGCTTCGAGCAGACCGTCGCCACGCCGTCGAAATGGCCGGGACGGAACGCGCCCTCCAGCGGCTCGGTGATGCCCGCGACGGACACGGTGGTGGCGAAGCCGTCGGGATAGACCTCGTCCACGCCCGGCGCAAAGAGGACATCGACCCCTTCGGCTTCCAGAAGCGCCAGATCCTGTGCCTCGTCGCGCGGGTATTTGTCGAGATCGGAGGCGTTGTTGAACTGCATCGGGTTCACGAAGACCGTCACGATCACGCGGTCCGATTGCTTGCGCGCCGCGCGGGCGAGGCTGAGGTGGCCGTCATGCAGCGCACCCATCGTCGGCACCACACCGACCAGCATCCCCGAGCGTTTCCACGCCGCCACCTTGTCGCGCAGTTCAGCGGCCTTGCGGATCACCTGCGTCATTTCTTCACCTCATCGGCGAAGCTGTGCTCGGCTGCCGGGAAGCTGCGCTCGCGCACCTCGGCTGCGTAATCGGCGACGGCGGCTTCGGCTTCCTGACCGAGCTGGCCGAAGCGCTTGACGAATTTCGGTTTGAAATCGGTGAAGAGGCCCAGCATGTCATCGACCACCAGCACCTGCCCGTCGCAGCCCGCGCCCGCGCCGATGCCGACGGTGGGGATAGCGACCATTGCGGTGATCTCGTCGGCCAGCCCCTGCGGCACCTTCTCCAGCACCACCGAGAACGCACCGGCCTCGGCCACCGCTTTCGCATCCTTGACCAGACGCGCCCGGCTGTCGCCGCGGCCCTGCACCTTGTAACCGCCCAGCGTGTTCACCGATTGCGGGGTCAGCCCGATATGGGCCTGCACCGGGATACCGCGCGCGGTCAGGAAAGCGATGGTCTCGGCCATATGCGCCCCACCTTCGAGCTTCACCGCCCCCGCGCCAGTCTCGGCCATCAGACGCGAAGCACTGCGGAACGCCTGCGCCGGGCTTTCCTCATACGACCCGAACGGCATGTCGATCACCATCAGCGCATTCGAGAGGCCGCGTGCGACCGCTTGGCCATGGAGGATCATCATCTCCATCGTGACGCCCAGCGTCGAGGGCAGCCCGTGGAGCACCATGCCCACCGAGTCGCCGACCAGCACGAGATCGCAATGGCTGTCGACCAGCTTCGCAATCGGCGTGGTGTAGGCGGTCAGGCAAACGATCGGCGCGCCGCCCTTCATCGCGAGAATATCTGCGGGCATTTTCTGCCGCGTGGTTCCGGTGACGCTCATGGCATCCTCCTGATCTGCTTGCGCGCGAGTCCTAGCGTCACCCGGCCCGCAAGGAAAGACGTGAACGCGCAAACGCTGCGGCATCGGGGCGCGTATCGCGTCATTTGGCGCGGTTCTGGAGGCGTCGCGACCCAAGAAAAACGGCGCAAGGTTGCCCCCGCGCCGTGAATTTTTTTCCGAAAAGATCGGCTCGATCAGTTGGTGGTATCGACGCAGGTGCCGGTGCCGGAATAGCCGCAATCGACGGTGGAGCTGGCAGTCTCGCCCGAGCCGCCGACCTCTTGGGCCATCGCGACCGAAGCCTGATGCTGCTCTTCTTCGACCTTCTGTTGATCGGGGATCTGGCCCGCTTTCCACGCGGCCTCGTCCTCGTTGATCGCCACCTGATTATAGGCGGAGACCACATAGCCCGAATGCAGCTGCACGACCGGACCTTCCATCTCGAGGCTCTCGGCGCGGCTGCGCACCTTCACCGGCGTGCCCTTCGGCACTTTCGCGAACAGGTCGATGATGTCCTGATTGAACAGACGGATACAGCCAGCCGAGGTCGCACGCCCGATCGAGGACGGATCCATCGTGCCGTGGATGCGGTAATAGGTATCCCGGTTACCCTGGTAGAGATAGAGCGCACGCGCGCCCAGTGGGTTGTCCAGACCACCCGGCAGACCGTCTTTCAGTGGCCCGTAGAGGTCGGGATCTTCCTGGATCATGTTCTGCGTCGGCGTCCAGCTCGGATATTCCTGCTTGCGCTTGATCGTGGCATCCCCCGAGAAGGTCTTGCCATCGCGACCGACTGCGACGCCGTAGCGCTCTGCCTTGCCCGGCGCGGTGATGTAGTAGAGGAAACGCGCATAGGGATCGACGACGATCGTCCCGACAGCCTCGGGCCCGTGATAGGGCACGACCTGGCGGCGGTTGCGCTCCACCAGATATTTCGGACTGATCGCCGGGATGGTTTTCCCGTCATCTTCGCGCGCCTGATATTCGGCGGGCACGGCCTTCGTCGACTGGGTCGGTTGCGCATAGCGCTGTTCCGGCGCACTCGCGCAGGCAGCCAAGATGCCAGCCAGCCCGAAGAGCATGGCCGGGCGGATTGCGCGTTTGAGCGTCGAATAACTCGCGGTCACTTGCAATTTTCCTGTCTCTTTTTCCGGTGGGCCTTCGGCCCGGTTCCGTCATTCAAGGGGCTAGATAGGGGAAAGTTCCCTCCACTCACACTCACATGAATGTGATCAGGCTCGCCCCGGCAGATTCCTGCCCTCTTGATTTTCCGCGCGCGCGCGCCGAGCGTGCTGCGAAATCGCGTGACAAGAGGAGGTGCCGCGCATGAGTTTGCCGCTTTGGTTCGACCCCGAGGAGATGTTGATCGGAGGCGTCTGGCGCAAGCCCGATGCGCGCCTTTCCGTGGAATGCCCCTCGGATGGGCGCGAGATGGCGCAGATCGCCCGGGGCGGCAAGCCGGAGATCGATGCGGCGGTCGAGGCCGCTCAGGCGGCGTTTGCAGGCGACTGGGGACAGATGAGCGCGGCAGAGCGCGGGCGGCTCCTGATGAAGATGTCCGGCCTCGTGCTGGCCCATGCCGAGGATCTGGCCGTGATCGAGGCGCTCGATGTCGGCAAACCGCTGACGCAGGCGCGTGCCGATGTGGCGGCACTGGCGCGTTATCTCGAATTCTATGGCGGCGCCGCCGACAAGGTGATGGGCGAGACGATCCCCTATCTCAACGGCTACACCGCCTACACGCTGCGCGAGCCGCATGGCGTGACCGCGCATATCGTGCCGTGGAATTACCCGATGCAGATCATAGGGCGCTCGGTCGCAGCCGCCTTGGCGATGGGCAATGCGGCGGTCGTGAAACCTGCCGAGGAAGCTTCGCTCACCGCGCTGGCCTTCGGGCGGATCGCGCAAGAAGCGGGGATGCCAGCCGGGGCGCTCAATATCGTGCCGGGTCTGGGAGAGGAGGCCGGGGCCGCGCTCTCGGCCCATCCCGGCATCCAGCATATTTCCTTCACCGGATCGGTCGCGGTCGGCCAGCGCATTCAGGCCGCCGCCGCAGTGAATGCCGTGCCCGTCACGCTGGAGCTTGGCGGCAAATCCCCGCAGCTCGTCTTCACCGATGCCGATCTCGACCGCGCGCTGCCCTTCCTCGTGAATGCAGGCATCCAGAACGCCGGGCAGACCTGCTCGGCCTCGTCGCGCATCCTCGTGCAGCGCTCGCGCTATGACGAGGTGCTGGAGA
Organism: Thioclava sp. JE_KL1; assembly: GCF_009296265.1. Lineage (GTDB taxonomy): Bacteria > Pseudomonadota > Alphaproteobacteria > Rhodobacterales > Rhodobacteraceae > Thioclava. The sequence goes on along the minus strand of NZ_WBJS01000007.1, from coordinate 62,545 downwards.
AAATGGCCGCGCGCTATCGGAGCCTGACGGCGGGGCCCGCGCTCGGCGATCACGACCTCGGCCCGCTGATCTCGGGGCGGCAGAAACAGATCGTCGAGGGCTATCTGGCGCTCGCCTCCGACCTCACTATCGCGGCGCAAGGCCGGATCGCCGAGGATGTCCCCGCAGGCGGTCATTACGTCGCGCCGACCCTGATCGGCGGTGGTCACGGCGCGCATCGACTCGCGCAGGAGGAAATCTTCGGCCCGGCGCAGATCGTCATTCCCTTCGAGGACGAAGAAGAGGCCGTCGCCATCGCGAACGGCACGGACTACGGGCTCGTCGCCTCGGTCTGGTCCGAGAATGGCGGACGAACGATGCGGCTCGCCCGTCGCCTGCGCGCGGGGCAGGTCTTCCTGAACAATTACGGCGCAGGCGGCGGCGTGGAGCTGCCCTTCGGCGGCATCGGCAAATCCGGGCACGGGCGCGAGAAAGGGTTCGAGGCGCTCTACGGCTTCTCCACCCTGAAAACCGTCGCCGCCTGGCATGGCTAAGGGTTTCGGCTTGGCGGAAATATCCCGGGGGTGAGCCGGGATCAGCGGCCTTCCAGTGGAAGGACACCCCGGCGAACGCCCGAAGCGCAAGCGAAGGGCTGGCAGACCGGGGGGGCAGAGCCCCCTTGCACCCGATGTGTCCTGCGACAACAGTAGGCCCCGAGGAGGAGCACCGATGAGACTGGAAGGCAAAAGCGCGATCGTCACCGGCGCGGGCTCGGGCTTCGGCGCGGGGATCGCGCGCCGCTTCGCCGCCGAGGGTGCGCGGGTTCTGGTCGCAGATCTCAACGCCGAGGCCGCGCAGGCCATCGCCGACGAGATCGGCGGCGTGGCCTGCACCGTGGATGTCAGCCGCGATGCGGATGTCGCCGCACTGGCGCAGGCGGCGCGCGAGGCGTTCGGGCAGATCGACATTCTCGTGAACAACGCAGGGACCACCCATCTGCCCAAGCCGATGGAGGAGGTGACCGAGGAGGAGTTCGACCGCGTCCTCAGCGTGAACGCGAAATCGGTCTACCTGACCGCACGCCACATCGTGCCGGGGATGAAAGCGCGCGGCGCGGGCGCGATCCTGAACGTGGCCTCCACCGCCGGCATCAGCCCGCGACCGAACCTGAGCTGGTACAATGCCTCGAAGGGCTGGATGATCACCGCGACCCGCGCGATGGCGGTGGAGCTTGCGCCCTCCGGCGTGCGCGTCAACGCGATCAACCCGGTCGCCGGGGAGACCCCGCTTCTGAAAAGCTTCATGGGCGAGGACACGCCGGAGATCCGCGCGAAGTTTCTCTCGACCATCCCGCTGGGGCGGTTCTCGACGCCCGAGGACATGGCGAATGCGGCGCTGTTCCTGTGCTCCGACGAGGCGAGCATGATCACCGGCGTCGCGATGGAGGTCGATGGCGGGCGGTGTATCTGAGCGCAGAGCATTGAGTTGGGGGCGTTGCCCCCAAACCCCCAGGATATTTGGACCAAGAGGAAGATGAAGGCAGGGCCGAACAATCTGATCACCGATATCGCCGGGCTGCGCGTGGGCAATGCCGAGGATGCGGGCCTGCGCTCGGGTGTGAGCGTTCTGCTGGGCGAGCGCCCCTTCACGGCGGCGGTGCAGGTGATGGGCGGCGCGCCGGGGACGCGCGAGACGGACCTGCTCGCGCCGGACAAGCTGGTGCAGGAGGTCGATGCGCTGGTGCTCTCGGGCGGCTCGGCCTTCGGGCTGGGCGCCTGCGACGGGGTGATGGCAGGGCTGCGCGCGCAAGGGCGCGGATTCGCGGTGGGCGATCAGCGCGTGCCGATCGTGCCCGGCGCGATCCTGTTCGATCTGCTCAACGGTGGCGACAAGAGTTGGACCGAGACGCCCTATCCCGGGCTCGGGCGCGCGGCGCTCGAGGCGGCCACGGAGCGGTTCGCGCTCGGCAGCGTCGGGGCGGGCTTTGGCGCGATGACCGGGACTTTCAAAGGCGGGCTCGGGTCGGCCTCGGCCGTGCTGGAGAGCGGCTTTACCGTCGGCGCGCTGGTGGCGGTGAACGCGCTTGGCTCGGTGACCGTCGGCGAGGGTCCGCATTTCTGGGCCGCGCCTTGGGAAGTCGCGGGCGAGTTCGGCGGGTTGGGTGTCGCACATCGTTACCATTCCACCGCCGAACCCGAACCGATGAAACGCCAAGGCGAAGCCACCACCATCGCCATCGTCGCGACCGATGCCGCCCTCACCCAGGCGCAGGCGCAGCGCATGGCCACGGCCGCCCATGACGGCATGGCGCGGGCCATCGTGCCGTCGCATACGCCGATGGACGGCGATCTGATCTTCGCTGCCGCGACCGGCGAGAAGCCCTTGGCCGATCCGGTCCGCGATCCGTTCCAGCTTGGCCATGCGGCGTCTTGCGTGCTTGCCCGCGCCATCGCCCGCGCCATCTATGAAGCCAAAGAACACCCCGGCGATCTGCAGCCCTGCTGGCGCAGCCGTTACGGAACATCGAAAAGCCCGGCGCATTGACCGGACGACCCATCCAGCCCTTCGGAGGACATCATGCTCGACGACAAGACCGACCTCAAATCCATCCTCAAGGATCCCTCGCTTCTGGTGACCAAGGCCCTCGTCGCGGGCGAATGGGTCGATGCCGATGACGGCACCACCTTCGACGTGACCAACCCCGCGCGGGGCGACGTGATCTGCACCGTGCCCGATCTGGGCCGCGCCGAAACCGCCCGCGCCATCGCTGCCGCTGACGAGGCGATGAAGGACTGGGCCGCGCGCACCGGCAAGGAACGCGCGCAGATCATGCGCAAATGGTACGACCTGATGATGGAGAACCAGGACGATCTCGGCGCGATCCTGACCGCCGAGATGGGCAAGCCGCTCGCCGAGGCGAAGGGCGAGATCGCCTATGGCGCGGGCTTCATCGAGTGGTTCGGCGAAGAGGCCAAGCGGGTCTATGGCGAGACGATCCCGGGCCATCAGCGCGACAAGCGGATCACCGTGATCAAGCAGCCGATCGGGGTCGCCGCCTCGATCACGCCGTGGAACTTCCCCAACGCGATGATCGCGCGCAAAGCGGGCCCGGCGCTCGCCGTGGGCTGCGGTTTCGTCTGCCGTCCGGCCTCGGAGACGCCGCTCTCGGCGCTGGCGATGGCGGTGCTGGGCGAACGGGCGGGCCTGCCCAAAGGCATTCTCTCGGTCATCACCTCCGCGAAAGCCTCCGATATCGGGAAGGAATTCTGCGAGAACCACAGCGTGCGCAAGCTGACCTTCACCGGCTCGACCGAGGTGGGGCGCATCCTGCTGCGTCAGGCCGCGGATCAAGTGATGAAATGCTCGATGGAACTGGGCGGCAACGCGCCCTTCATCGTGTTCGACGACGCCGATCTCGACGCGGCGGTCGAAGGCGCGATGGCGTCGAAATTCCGCAATAACGGTCAGACCTGCGTCTGCGCCAATCGCATCTATGTGCAATCCGGGGTCTATGACGCCTTCGCCGAGAAGCTGGCCAAGGCCGTCAACGCTCTCAAGGTGGGCGACGGTCTGAAGGAAGGCGTCGAGGCCGGCCCGCTGATCAACGAGGACGCGGTCAAGAAAGTGCAGGAACATATTCAGGACGTGCTCGATCATGGCGGCTCGATCGTCACCGGCGGCGCGCGGCACGAGATGGGCGGCACCTTCTTCCAGCCGACCGTGCTGACCGGGGTCACGCAGGAAGCCAAGGTCTCGCATGAGGAAACCTTCGGCCCCGTCGCCCCGCTCTTCAAGTTCGAGACCGAGCAGGAGGCGATCGCCAAGGCCAATGACACGATCTTCGGCCTTGCGAGCTATTTCTACGCCCGCGACGTGGGGCGCATCACCCGCGTGCAGGAAGGTCTGGAATACGGGATCGTCGGCGTGAACACCGGCTTGATCTCGACCGAGCTCGCTCCGTTCGGCGGCGTGAAGCAGTCCGGCCTGGGCCGCGAGGGTTCGCATCACGGGATCGAGGATTACCTTGAGATGAAATATATCTGCCTGTCGGTCTGAGGCCGATCCAGAGCCGATAATAACGCAGAGGGCGGGCCGCGTGTCCGCCCTCTCTTTCATTAACACTCTCCGCTGCTTATCTTGTCCGTGAACGAGAGTGAGGGGCCGAGCTTTGGGCATTTCCGACATTGCGGACGGGATCACGCGCGGGATCGAGGGCATGGGCCATTCGGTCTCGGAGGCGCTGTTCGAACCGGTGATCCGGCTCGGCGTGACGGGTCTGTCGCGCGCGGGCAAGACCGTGTTCATCACCTCGCTGGTCGCGAACCTGCTGGATCGCGGTCGGATGCCTGCGCTCGGGTCTGCGTCGGATATCACCGCCGCTTACCTGCAGCCGCAGCCCGACGACACCGTCCCGCGCTTCGACTATGAGAGCCACCTCGCCGCGCTGACCGGCCCTTCGCCGCATTGGCCGGACGGCACGCGCGCCGTCTCGGAGCTGCGGCTGTCCTTCCGCATCCAGCCGCGCGGGATGCTGGGCGCGGTGCGCGGGCCGCGCGTCGTGCATCTCGACATCGTGGATTACCCCGGCGAGTGGCTACTCGATCTCGGGCTGATGGACAAAAGCTATGCCGAGTGGTCGGCGGAGGCGCTGGCACGTCTGCCGAGCCGTCCGCAAGGCGCGGAGTATCTGGCGCAGTCCGAGGCGACGGATGGCACGGCGGAGTTCACCGAGCCGCAGGCCAAGGCGCTGGCGGCAGGCTTCACCCGATACCTCACCGAGGCGCGCGATGCGGGGTTTTCCGACTGCACACCGGGGCGCTTCCTGCTGCCCGGCGAGATGGCCGGATCGCCCGCGCTGACCTTCGCGCCGCTGCCCGAGGGTGAGGCCCCGCGTGGCTCGCTGCGACGCGAAATGGAGCGCCGCTATGACGCCTATAAACGCGAGGTGGTGCGCCCTTTCTTCCGCGACCATTTCGCCAAAATCGACCGGCAGGTGGTGCTGGTCGACGTACTGGGCGCGATCCATTCCGGCCCGGCCGCGCTCGACGATCTGCGTCAGGCGATGGCCGATATTCTGGCGGCCTTCCGCCCGGGACGCGCAAGCTGGCTGACCTCGCTGATCGGCGGCAAGCGGGTCGAGAAAATCCTCTTCGCCGCGACCAAGGCCGATCACCTGCACCACACCCAACACGCCCGCCTGACCGCGATCACCGGCGCGCTTCTGCGCGAAGCCAAGGACCGCGCCGATTTCGCGGGCGCGAAGACTCTCGCACTGTCGATCGCGGCGCTGCGCAGCACCACGGAAGAAACCCTCTCGCATGACGGGGCGGAGTTGCAGGCGGTGCGCGGGCGGCTGGAGAGTGGCAAATCGGTCGCGCTCTATCCCGGCGAATTGCCCGCCGACCCGGCGCAGCTTCTCTCGCCCGCGGCGCAAGGGGCCTCCGCGTGGCTCGACGAAGACTATTCGATCATGAACTTCGCCCCTGCCCCGGTGATCCTGCGACCCGGCGAAGGCCCACCGCATATCCGGCTCGACCGCGCGGCCGATTTCCTGATCGGGGACAAGCTATGAAAAAACCGGTGATGATCGAGATCGAGGACGCGCCCTCGCCCGCCGAGGCCGCGCCGATCGAGGATATGCCGCATGCGACCGAGGAGCGGCTCGAAGGCCGCGCCATGCAGATCGCGACGCGGCTGGGGGCACGTCGCGCCTCGCCCATCGTGCGGTTCTTCTGGCGCGCGAGCGTGGCGCTGGTGGGCTTCCTGATCTCCGTCGCGCTCTGGCGTTTCATCGACGGGCTGTTCGCCACCCATCCGATCCTCGGCTGGATCGGCACCGCGCTGGTCGCGGCCTTCGCGCTTGGCGCGCTGCTGATCACCGGGCGCGAGATCGCCGCCTTCTCGCGGCTGGCGCGGCTCGACAAGGTCCATAAGGAAGTCTCGGAAGCGCTAAGCGAAGACGATCTGAGCCGCGCGCGCAAGGTGACGGCCCATGTCTCGGGCCTCTATGCCGCGCGGCCCGAGATGGATTGGGCGCGCAAGCGGCTGGCCGAGCAAACGGGCGAGGTGCTCGACACCGACACGCTGATGGGGCTGGCGGAAGCCGAGCTGATGGGACCACTCGACGCGGCCGCCCGGCTGGAAATCGAGGCCGCCGCGCGCACCGTGGCCACCGTCACTGCTATCGTTCCATTGGCGCTGGCCGACGTCTTCACCGCGCTCACCGCGAACCTGCGGATGATCCGGCGCATCGCGGAAATCTATGGCGGGCGCTCGGGCACGCTCGGCTCGATCCGGCTGGCGCGCACGGTGATGACCCATCTCGTCGCGACCGGAGCTGTGGCGGCGGGCGACGATCTGATCGAGACGGTCACCGGCGGCCATCTGGTGTCGAAGCTCTCGCGCCGCTTCGGGGAAGGCGTGATCAATGGCGCGCTGACCGCCCGTGTGGGCATTGCCGCGCTGGAGGTCTGCCGCCCGATGCCCTTCCGCAAACTGCAAAAGCCCCGCGTGACCAACCTGATCGGACGGTCGCTGACCGGCGTGTTCGGGAAGAAAGAGGACTGATCCTCTTCCTCTTGGCTGAAGTATCCCGGGGAGTGAGGCGGGATAAGCGGCCTTCCAGTGGAAGGACGCCCCGCCGAACGCCCGAAGCGCAAGCGAAGGGCCGTCATGGCGGGGGCAGCGCGCCCTCCACCTCTAGTTTTGCGCGCCTACGCGCGCGGGTCATTTCAGCTTTGGAATACCGCCCGCGAAGGTCTCGCGTTCGACCACGCCTTGCCGCAGGCTCATGCCGATCCGATGTGCAAGCGCCGACCAACCCGCCGCCTGTTCGGGCGTAAGTTCGGCGTTCAGCACCTTGTCGAATTCGGCAAGCCAGGTCGAAAACATGCCCGGGCGTACATTGCCCGCCGCGCGGTGGACCTGCATGGGCGAGCCGTCATAGCCCGGTTTGCGCAGGATCGCGTTCTTCCAGAACCGCGCGACCTTGTCCTCATGGGTGGGCCAGTCGGTGACATGCACCGCAAAGACCGGACCGAGCATCGCGTGGCTGCGCACGCGCTCGTAGAAGCGCGCCACGACGCGGTCGATCTCCGCCTCGGTGATCTCGAAACGTGCCAAGGGGTCAGCCATCGCCAAAGAGGTCCGTCTGCGGGGTGGCGGGTTTCGGTGCCTCGAGCCCCAGATGCCGCCACGCCCGCGCGCCCAGCATCCGACCACGCGGGGTGCGGCTGATCAGGCCCTGTTGCAACAGGTAGGGTTCGATGACTTCTTCGATCGCGTCGCGACTTTCTGACAGCGCGGCCGAGAGCGTCTCCACCCCCACCGGCCCGCCGCCGTAATGATCGGCCATCAGCATCATGTAGCGCCGGTCCGCCCCGTCGAGACCGAGATTGTCGACGCCAAGCCGCGTCAGCGCGCGGTCCGCGATCTCGCGAGTCAGCCGCCCGTCGCCTTCGACCAGCGCGAAATCGACGACGCGGCGGAGCAGACGTCCCGCGATGCGCGGGGTGCCACGCGCGCGCTTGGCGATCTCGCGGGTGCCCGCGGGGTCGGACGGGATACCCAGAAGCCGCGACCCGCGCGTCACGATCAGGTCCAGCTCGTCCTCGGTGTAGAACTGCAGCCGCGTCGGGATGCCGAAGCGGTCGCGCAGCGGCGTCGTGAGCAGTCCGAGCCGCGTCGTGGCGCCGACCAGCGTGAAGGGCTGCAACTCGATCCGCACAGTGCGCGCGGCAGGGCCCTCGCCGATCACCAGATCGAGCTCGAAATCCTCCATCGCGGGGTAGAGCACTTCCTCCACCGCCGGGTTCATCCGGTGGATTTCGTCGATGAAGAGCACGTCGCGCGCTTCAAGATTGGTCAGGATCGCGGCGAGATCGCCCGCCTTGGCCAGAACCGGCCCCGAGGTCATCTTGAAATTCACGCCCAACTCGCGCGCCATGATCTGCGCGAGCGTCGTCTTGCCCAGACCGGGCGGGCCATGAAACAGCGTGTGATCCATCGCCTGGCTGCGCATCTTGGCGCTTTCGATGAAGACGCGCAGATTGGCGCGGGCTTCGGCCTGGCCCGTAAATTCCTCCAGCGCCTGTGGTCGCAGGGCGCGGTCGGCGTCTTCGGGCAGGCGGTCGGGCCGCAGAGTGGGATCAGGTTCGCTCATCGTCATTTACTGTCGCGCCTTTGGCGGAGGGGAGCAAGCGGGGCTCTGCCCCGCACCCCGGGATATTTATCCCAAGAGGAAGAGGTCAATCCTTTGGGGCCAGGAGCCTTAGCGCCGCGCGGATCAGCTTGGCCGTGTCGGTGACCTCCGGGTCGTCATTGGCCTGCGCCACGGCACCGGCCGCGTCCGAGGGCGCATAGCCGAGATTGGTGAGCGCGGAGATCGCCTCGGCGGTGAAGTTTACCTTCGGCGTCGCGGCCGGGGCTGCTTTCTTTGCGGGCTTCTTGGCCGGCGTGTCCTCGATCACCTCGGGGGTGGCATCAACGGTGAACTCCGCCCCCATCGCCATGACGGTCGGCGCTTTCTCCTTCAGCTCAAGCACGACGCGCTGCGCGAGTTTCGGGCCGACGCCGGGGGCGGATTTCACCGCCGACCAGTCGCCCAGCGCGATCGCGCGGCCCAGCCCCTCCGCGCCGAGCGTGCCGAGGATCGCGAGCGAGGCTTTCGCGCCGATCCCCTGCACCGAAGTCAGCAGCCGGTGCCATTCCTTCTCCAAGAGCGTCGGGAAGCCGAAAAGCTGCAGCAGGTCCTCGCGCACCAGCAGATCGGTATAGAGCGCGCAGGCTTCGCCCACGGGCGGCAGTGATTGCGCGGTGCGCTGGCTGACATGGACGACATAGCCCACGCCGCGCACGTCGATCATGACATGGTCGAGCGCGCGGTGAATGATGACCCCTGCGATGCGACCGATCATGCGCGCCTCCGCTGGGTTGTGCCCAAGGCATCGCGGGAGAGTTGCGCCGCGTTCATCCGAGCCGCCGATTGCAAATGGAAGGCGTGGCAGATCGCAATGGCGAGCGCATCGGCTGCATCGGCGCCTTCGAACTGCACGCCGGGCAGTTGATGGCGCACCATATGCTGCACCTGCGTCTTGTCGGCATGGCCGACACCGACGACCGTTTTCTTGATTGCGTTCGGAGCGTATTCGCCGACCTCGAGCCCGGCCTGCGCCGGAGCCAGAAGCGCAATGCCGCGCGCCTGCCCAAGTTTCAGCGTCGCCACCGCGTCCTTGTTGACGAAGGTCTGCTCCACCGCGGCCGCTTCAGGCATGTGGGTCGCGATGACCGCGCTCAGCCCTTCGTGCAGCACCAGCAGGCGCTTTGCCAAATCCTTACCTTCGGAGTGGAGAATCCCGTTCGCGACGTGCCTGAGTCGCGATCCGTCCATCTCGATCACGCCCCATCCGAGATTGCGTAACCCCGGATCGATCCCGATCACCCGCATTTGCCCTGCCTTGTTCTCGTGTTGTTTCGCAAGAACTAGCACGAAAAGGGAACATCGGCCAGAGGGGATGCAAAAACCGGCCTCATATCACATGCGATTCCTGCATGGCGGGGCTGCCAAAACTGAGATTGTTTTCGCACCCTGCCAGTCTTATCTGCGCTTCAGAAGATGTAATGCCCGAAACTTGAGCAGTTTGTGAACTGAAGGATCCTCCCCATGGCTTCGATGGATATCAACACCCGCATGAGCCGCAGCGCCCGACCGAGCGTCTTTACCTCGCTGATCGCCGCCCTGCACGACTGGAACGACGCACGCGTCACCCGCAAGGCTCTGATGAAGCTCAGCGACCGCGCGCTGGACGATATCGGCCTGACCCGGCTCGACGTGGCGCGCCTGCGCTAACGCGACCGACAGGTCATGCGAAAAGGGCTGCCCCGGCAACGGCGCAGCCCTTTCTTTATGGCTTAATGGCTTTGGCGCTCAGCCGATATACGGCGCGAGCAGCCCGGCGATTTTGCGGGTGATCGGGTCGGCATGCATGATCCAGGCCCCAACCCGTTCGAATTGCGACCCACCCGCGAGGCTTGCGACGCGCGCCTCGTAGCTCTCCTGGCCCACCTGCGCGAGCATCGCGCCCTTCACCAGCAGAACACCGGCAAAGATCAGCGCCACACCGCGCAGCGGAAAACTGCGGCGCGACTTCGGGCGCATGGAATCAAAATAGCTGCGCCCCAATGCACCGGACGCCTCGAATGCGCCGCCTGCTTGATGGATCTGGTCGATCCGATGCAGGCGCTTTTCAAAAGACTCGATTTGTGGATCGCGCATGGCAAACCCCGTTAACTGCGATGCCCCCAAAGGCAATTTCTCACGTCAGGGTAAAGCAATCCTTACGGCAATCAGAGCGGATTTGTGGCGGATTAGGTGCGCTGCATGGCCAATGTCGTCCATTCGCCGAATTCCTTACGCGAATGGGAAACAAAGCCCTGCGCCTGATAGGCGGCGACCACTTCATCGGCCTGTTCGTTGAGGATCCCGCTCAGGATCACGAAGCCCGATTCGGCGCAGTTGCGGCCCATTTCGGGGGCGAGCGCGACGAGCGGGCCTTTGAGGATATTGGCGAAGATCAGATCGAAGGGCGCGGCCTCTTTCAGGCGCGGATCGCCGAAGCCCGCGGCCTCGATGCAGATCACGCGGCCCTCAAGATCGTTCACCGCGACATTCGCCGCCGCCGTCTCCACCGCGACCGGATCGATATCGGAGGCCAGCACCGGCTCGGGCCAGAGCTTCGCCGCCGCCATCGCCAGAACGGCGGTGCCGCAGCCGATATCGGCGACGTTGTGGAAGGTATGACCTTCCTTCGCCAGATCGTCGAGCGCGGTCAGGCAGCCCGAGGTCGTGCCGTGATGGCCCGTCCCGAAGGCCATCGCCGCATCGATCCGCAGCGCGATCGCATCGGCGGGGATCTTGTCCTCGTCATGGCTGCCATAGAGGAAGAAGCGGCCCGCGCGCACCGGGGCCAGTTCGCGCCGCACATGGGCGACCCAATCGGTTTCCGGGATTTCCGAGACGACGAAGGGCTGCGCCCCGTGCGAGATCGCCAGCAGGTCCAGCGCCACGTCGTCGGGGGCCTCGAGAAAATAGCCCGAAACCTCGTAGCGGCCCGACCCGTCCTCGATCTCGAACACGCCGGTACCGTAGGGGCCGGGATCGAGCTCTTCGAGACGTTCGGACAGCGCCTCGGCGGCCTCGCGATCGGCCAGCGTGGTAAAGGCGGTGAAGGTGGTCATGGGCGCGCTCCTCGGGATGGTTGCGCCCGGGCTTAGGGCCGCGGGCGCGAGCCGTCAAGCGGCGCGCACACGCATCCGATCACGCGCTCAGCCCGATCGGGCAGCTCACGCCGGTGCCGCCGATGCCGCAATAGCCGCCGGGGTTCTTCTCCAGATATTGCTGGTGGTAATCCTCGGCATAATAGAAGGGCGGCGCGTCGATGATCTCGGTGGTGATCGCGCCGTAGCCCGCCGCCTGCAGACGCTCGGCATAGGCGTCGCGCGAGGCTTTTGCCGCCTCTTTCTGCGCCTCCGAGTAGGTATAGACGCCCGAACGATACTGCGTGCCGCGGTCATTGCCCTGACGCATCCCTTGGGTCGGGTCGTGGCCCTCCCAGAAGACGCGCAGCAGGTCTTCGTAGCTGACCTCGGCGGGGTCGTAGATCACGCGGACGACCTCGTTATGGCCGGTCATGCCGGTGCAGACCTCGCGATAGGTCGGGTTGGGCGTGGGGCCGCCCGCATAGCCGACCATGGTCAGCCAGACGCCGTCGGTGTTCCAGAACATGCGCTCGACACCCCAGAAGCAGCCCATGCCGAACATCGCCTCTTCCATGCCCTCGGGCACGGGCGAGCGCAGGTCACGGCCCCAGAGGAAATGCGGCTCTGCCAGAGGCATCGCTTCGTCACGCCCCGGCAGGGCGTCGGCTTTGGTGGGAATGGTGGCGGGTTTTCCGAACAGCATGGTAAATCTCCCTTTCGCGCCCCTCTCAGATAGGCGCGGAGCGGCGGAATTTCCAGTTCAAGCAGGCATCACGCCGGAACCGGACCGAGGCCTTGCAGCACCGTCTCGTAGCCTTTCGAAGGGTGACGCGGCACCAGCAGCGCGAGCCCCAGCGAGATCACCGCCATCGAGGCCGCCAGCCCGAAGACCGCGCCGGGCGAGACCATCCACAGATAGCCCAGCGTCACTGGCAGGAAGACAGCCGCGATATGGTTGATCGTGAAGGCGACGGCGGCGGTGGGCGCGATATCCTCGGGGTCGCAGATTTTCTGGAAATAAGTCTTCTGCGCGAAGGCCAGCGCGAACAGCAGGTGATCGACCACATAGAGCGCGCAGGCCAGCCAGATGCCCCAGCCGAACCAGTAGATGCCGCCATAGGCGAGGAACAGCAGCGTCAGCCCGACATATTCGAAGATCAGCGCCCGGCGCTCGCCGAAGCGATGCACGAACCGGCCCATTGCAGGCGCGGCGGCCATGTTGACCGCGAAATTGATCAGGAAGAGCGCGGTGATCTCGTCCACGCGCAGCCCGAAGCGTTCGACCATCATGAAGGCGGCGAAGACCACGAAGATCTGCCGCCGCGCGCCCGCCATGAAGGTGATCGCGTAATAGAGCCAGTAGCGACGACGCAGCACGAACTTCTTCGATTGCGGCTCGCGGGTGTGGAACTGCGGATAGATCAGCGCGGCGGCCGCCATCATCACCATCGTCGCGATCCCGGCGGTAGCGTAGACGAATTCATAGCTGAGGTTGAACGTCTTCCAGGTCAGCACCAGCACCGCATAGGCCGCCAACGAGGCACCCGAGCCGATGGCCACGATCTTGCCCAAGGTCTGCGGCGCCTTGGCCTTGTCGATCCACTGCAATTGCAGCGACTGGTTCACCGTCTGGAAATAGTGAAACCCGATCGAGGACAGGAGCGTCACGATGATCAGCCCGGCGAAGCTGGGAAACAGCGCGGTCACCGCCGTCGCTCCGCCCAGAAGCAGCAACGACAGGATGGCCAGCGTCTGCTCGCGCATCACCCAGAGCACGACGATCACCCCGATCGCGAGGAAGCCCGGCACTTCGCGGAAGCTCTGCAGCCAGCCGATATCGACGCCGTCGAAATTCACCACGTCGATGACGAAGTTGTTCAGGAGCGCCGACCAGGTGGCGAAGGAGATCGGCATGGCGGTGGCCATGACGTAGAGCAGCGCCTCGGGTCTGCGCCAGCGCGGCAGCTCGTGGGCCTCGTCGAGAGGGACGGATCGGAACTTCATCATGCCTTCCTTAGACGCGACGGCAGCGCCTGCGGCAAGTCTGCAAAAGGTGCAACCTGACTCAGATCAATGTGCGTTTCTGCGGTTTCTGGCAGAAACCGTGCGCGAACGGGAGATCGTATCATGGACATCATCGCACTCATCGAGCGGATCGGCGAAGGCCCCACGGCGGCGCTTTTCGGGGTGATCACCGGGCTTATCTTCGGCGTGGCCGCGCAGAAATCCAACTTCTGCCTGCGGGCTGCCACGGTGGAATTCGCGCGCGGCAAGCTGGGCGGCAAGGTCGCGGTGTGGTTTCTGACCTTTTCGACCGCGCTGGTCTGGGTGCAGAGCGCGCAACTGCTCGATCTGTTCCGGCAGGGCGACAGCCGGATGATGTCGGTGCCCGGCTCGTGGTCGGGCGCGATCATCGGCGGGCTGATCTTCGGTGTCGGCATGGTGCTGTCGCGCGGCTGTTCGGGACGGCTTCTCGTGCTGGCGGCGACGGGCAACCTGCGTTCGGTCGTCTCGGGGCTGATCTTCGCGGTGACCGCCACGATGAGCCTCAAGGGCATCCTCGCGCCACTGCGTGACCGGCTGGCGAGCCTCTGGATCACCGGCGCGCAGAACGTGAATATCCTCGACGCGCTGCACCTTCCCGACTGGACCGGGCTGGCTGTCGGCATCGTCTTCGCCATCGCGGGCATGTATCTGGCCAAGCGCAATGAGATCGGCGTGAAGACGTGGATCTTCGCCTCCGGCGTCGGCTTCGCGGTCGCGGTGGGCTGGGTGCTGACCTTCATGCTGAGCCAGGTCGCTTTCGACCCGGTGCCGGTGAATTCCGTCACCTTCTCGGGCCCCTCGGCCAATACGCTGATGTTCTTCCTCGACCGCAACTCGGTGCTGGAATTCGACGTGGGCCTCGTGCCCGGCGTGGTTCTGGGCGCTTTCCTGAGCTCGCTCTTCTCGCGCCAGTTCGCCTGGCAGGGCTTCGACTCGATGCCGGTGATGCGGCGCTCGATGATCGGGGCGATCTTCATGGGCTTCGGCGCGATGCTCGCCGGCGGCTGCGCCATCGGCAACGGCGTGACGGGCACCTCCGTTCTGGCAGGCACCGCGTGGCTGGCGCTGTTCTGCATGTGGATCGGCGCGATGGTGACCGACTTCCTGCTCGACCAGCGCACGATGACACCCGCCACCGCTTGCTAAGTACGCTCTCCGTCGCGTGCCTAGGCCAGTTCCTGCCGGTTCGCTGAAACCTGCGCGAATCCTTACCTAACGTCACCCATTAGAACGCGTTACGAATTCAGCATAAGACGCCTTCGGAATGCGGGTGGTCGCGACCTCTTGGCTCTGCGATTCGTCGACACCGCAACCGCATCACGAAAAACGCTGAAGAAAATCGTGTTTGGCGGAAATCGTGATCGCAACCGTGTCATATGACACTGGGCGAAATGGGTTTCTTCGGGGCATAGGTGGAATTATGAGAGCCTGCGCATGAATACCTCTATGCCCCCTCCGCTGACCGGTGAAGAACGGTCCAAACTCGCCGATCCGGCGCGCCTTCGGGCATTGCGCGAGACCGGTCTTTTGGAGAGTGCGCCTGCGGAAATCTTCGAGCGCGCGACACGGCTCGCCACGCGGGTGACCGGAGTGCCTGTCTCGTTGGTTTCCATGGTCGATGAGAACCGACAGGTCTTCGTGGCGCAAACCGGGCTGGACGCCCGTGCCCCCTCGGAGACACCGCTCAGCCATTCCTTCTGCCGCTATGTCGTCGAATCCGATGCGCCGCTGAACGTGCCCGATGCGCGCGAGGACACGGTGCTGCGCGACAATGGTGCCGTGCGCGATCTGGGCGTGACCGCCTATCTCGGGGTGCCGCTGCGCACGATCGACGGGCAGCCGCTGGGGGCGTTCTGCCTGATCGACCGCGAAGCGCGGCAGTGGACCGAAGAAGAATACGAGGCGCTGTCCGACATCGCCGCCGGGGTCGAGGCGGAAATCCGTCTTCGGCGCCAGATCAACGTCGCCCATCGTGAGGAAAACCGGTTCCGCGCCGTTCTCGACCAGATGCCGATCGGCGTCGGTGTGGCCGAGCTGGGCACCGGTCGGCTTATCGATCTGAATGCCACCGCGATCGAGATGTTCGGCGTGACGGACGGCGACGTGACCAAGCAGCTCGCCTTCGACGCGTACACCCCAGAAGGGCGCAAGCTCAGCCTGAGCGAGTTTCCGATCGTGCGCGCGGCGCGCAATGAAGAGACGATCAGCCATATGGAACTGCGCTGCGTGCGCCATGACGGGCCGGAACGCAATCTGCTGGTCTCGGCGCAGCGGGTCGAAAGCGAGCCGCCCGTGGCCGTGGCCACCGCGCTCGACATTTCCGATCTGAACGCGGCGCGCGAACATGCGGCCGACGTCGACCGGCGGCTCGCGCATTTTCACGAAATCACCTTCGACGCGATTGTCGAACTCGATAGCGAAGACAAAATCCGGTTCGCCAATTCGGTCATGCGCGCCCGCATCCGCGACGCGGTCGGAGCCGAGGCGGAAGCACAGGCGGTCGGGCGGTCGCTTTGGGAGACCGCGCCCCATCTGATCGGAAGCAATTTCGAAAAAGCTCTGGAAGAGGCCCGCCGCACAGGTGTCCCGACGGTCACCGATCAGGACGGGCGAGACGGCCGCATTCTGGAGGCACGCCTTTACCCCGAGCACGGCGCGATCCTCGCCTATCTCCGCGACGTGACCGAGGAGCGGCAGATCGCGAAAGCGCGCGACACGCTGACGCGCGAACTCAACCACCGGGTCAAGAACGCCTTCGCGATGATGTCGGGACTGGTCGGCATGACCGCGCGCCATGCGAAGACGCCGGACGAAATGGCGCGGGGCCTGCGCGAGCGGATCGGTGCGCTGGCCCGCGCCCATGAGCTGATCAATCCGACCGCCACGCCCGAGCGCGATTTCCGCGGCATGGTCGAGTTGCGCGAATTGTTGCTGGGCGTGCTTTCGCCTTACACCAATCTCGACGATCCGCGCCTGATCCTCAGCGGCCCTCCTGTCGCACTGAACCACGCGGGGTCGACCAACCTCGCGCTGGTGATCCACGAATTGGCGACTAACGCCGTGAAATATGGGGCGCTTTCGCATGATGCGGGACTGCTGGAACTGACCTGGCGCAACACGTCCGGGCAGCTCGAACTCGACTGGCGAGAAAGCGGCTATCCTGAAGAACTGGTGCAACCGAGCAACAGCGGCTTCGGATCCAAGCTCATCGACCTGACCATTCAGGGCCAATTGCGGGGAACCTATGGAACCGAATGGGTTCCCGACGGGTTCCAAGCTCGCATGACCGTGCCAATGGACCTGATAAAAGGGTAGTGTAGCCCATGTTACAGAGCAGTATGACTTGCCTCGAGGGCAGCAATGTCCTCGTGGTCGAAGACGAATTATTCATCGCCTATGACATCGCCTTCTCGGTCGAGGAGGCGGGCGGTCAGGTTGCCGGCCCCTTCGCAACCTTGGCGCGCGCGCGTGCTGCGCTTTCCGACGGCTCGATGAATGTCGATGGCGCGATCCTCGACATGAACCTGCTGGACGGATCGGCAGAAGCCCTGATCGTCGAGCTGTGGAAACGCGAAGTGCCCTTGGTGGTGAACACGGCCGAGCCGCTGCCGCTCGCCCTGCAATCGATCATGCCGGAAATCCCGGTTTTCTCGAAGCCGACGAATCCCTGGGAACTGGCTGAGGCGCTGGGACGCCAGATGCGCAACTGAGCTCGGCGCGGCGTATCTTCAACCGCCCTCTGCCCGCTTTACAGCGGCATTCCATAGTCCTTGGCGATCGCCCAGATCTCGGCATTGATCGCCTGCATTTCGGCAAGCGCAGCTTCCAACTCGGCAAGCGTCGCGCTGTCCAGAACGCTTTCTTCTCCAATCCTCAGACTGGTCTTGCGATCCGCAATCCGCATCTGGATTGCGCGCACCGGCCCGCCGCCCTCGTCGAAGGCGTAGAGGCAGTGGTTGAAATGATTGCGCAGCCCCGAGACCTTCTTCATCCGCGCGGACACCGCCAGCACCCGTTCGCAGGCCTTCGGCGCACAGGGGCATTCGTCACGCTTGGCCAACCGATCCACCAGATCGAGCCGCGCCCGCGTCGTGTTCAGCGTCAGATGGATGATCGTAGCGACGCCCTTGTCGGTCCCGGCGAGGCCCGCGATCAGATGGATCAGCAGGCTCTCGGTGTTGGTCCACGCGTAGTTGATGCGCCCGATCTGCATCAGGAATTGATCGAAATTCGGCGGGCGCATCTCCGTTGGCGTGGGCGGGTCCTTAGGCACTTCGATTTCGGTGATACCAGATCGCCGCCTCGGTGCGGTTGGTCACGCCGAGCTTGCCGATGATGCGGTGAATATGCAGCTTCACCGTATGTTCGGACAGGTTCAGCTGCCCCGCGATGATCTTGTTGGGCTGCCCCGAGGCGAGCATCTCGAGCACCTCGGCTTCGCGCGGCGTCAGACCCGATACGTCGATCGCATGCGACGCGTTGGCTGCAGCCGATCCGTTCAGCGCAGAGATCGGTGGATCTGCCGGACGGCAGCGCAGAAGCGCGGGCGGGATATAATGCCCCCCCGAGACGATCATCCGCAGGATCAAGAGCCACGTCGTCAGATTGACGTTCATCGGCAGCAGACTGATGTGATGGGACAGGATCGCAGCGCTATGGCGCGTCATCAGATCCTGCGCATAGGCCTCGTCTTCGATCGCGACGATCAGCTTCACGCGCGACAGAAGCGGCTCCCGGCGTTCCGCCAGCGCGACGAGACCATCGGCGTGATCCTCGTCCACGATAAGCGAACAGAGCGCGCCGTGATCCTCGATCCAACCGTCGGACCGCAACGCCTCGAGCAACGTTTCGAAATCATCCAGACGCAGACATGTCGCCGGTGCCACCTCGGCATCGACGGTTCTCAATACGGTATCGGAAAAAATCTGCGACGCGCCCAGAAAACAGATCGCAGCATCCTGTTTGCGGCAAGACGGCATTACACGTTTCCCCGCGGGTTCACTCTTATACAACGCATTCATGGCGGCCCCCTCCTCCTACCCTGAACTCAATATGCGGACGGTTAACCCCACGTCATACCGCCCGCATCAACCATATCACGGACCAGTGAGATCAGCGTTACCCGAAGTGTTTACCCGATGGTAAGGATTCTCTTACGTAACGTAATCTTACTCGAATCGGCGGGCGAGTGGTGGGATTTCTGCGCTGCGGCACTTACTGGCGCGCGCCAGTGGTAGCGCGCATTAGCTTCGCCACTAGACCTTGTCCCAATTTCTGCATTTGCAACGGCTTTGTGAAAATCACCGCAATCCTCCGGGATTCCGCAGGTGGCTGCGCGCGGAAATTTGGAAAATGGATGCGTTTCAGGCGGTTAATAAGATGCCCCGACCGGCTAGACCCATTTGCTAGCTAGGTCCTCAGGATCACGGGGCGCAGGATGTTGGTGTCGCAGCTGGGGGCTGTGACTCGTCTGTTTCCACACTCCGCCCGGAAAGGGTGACCCACCTGCGAATCGCTCGATTCGGGGATCGGGATCGGGGTGCCGAGCGGTTGGGGAAGCGGACATTCACCGGGGCGAAAGCCCTTAATCACGAAGGTCCGACCATATCCGTTTTAGACAGAGTGACGGATCCCGGACCGATCAACTGGGAGTAAGAAAATGGGAAGCTTTAAGCATAACTGGTTCGATCCGAGCATCCAGGTGCAGGGTCAAAATCAGGGCCAGACCGAAGCTCAGGGCCAGGCGCAGGCCGAAATGCAGGGTCAGGGCCAGGGCCAGGGCCAGTACCAGCACTCGACCACCGAGAACAGCAGCGACTCCGGTTCGCTGGCGGGATCGGGCGCTGGCAGCCTTGCGGGTTCGGGCGCGATGTCGGGTGCCGGTGCCGGTGCGCATGCGGGCTCCGGCTCGAACAGCGATTCCGGCTCGCATAGCGGTTCGCATGCAGGGGCTGGCGCTCATAGCTCCAGCGACAACACGAATATGAACGGCAATGGCAAC
This sequence comes from Thioclava sp. JE_KL1, assembly GCF_009296265.1. Lineage (GTDB taxonomy): Bacteria > Pseudomonadota > Alphaproteobacteria > Rhodobacterales > Rhodobacteraceae > Thioclava. Next base: position 43,263 of record NZ_WBJS01000007.1, on the reverse strand, counting down.
CTCAACGCCAATGCGAACCTCAACGCCAACCTGACTGCGGTCGATGTTCAGGTCGGTCTGAACCTCGACGGCTACGAGCCGTCCGATGACGACTTTGCCGATTTCGATCTGAGCGGCTCGTCGAAAATCGGCGATGTTCTGATGGCCGATGGCAACATGAACTACGCCTATGATCCCGGCGATGACATGAACTTTACCGACGTGCTCAACGGCACGGGTAACGACAACATGCTCATCAACGCTCAGTCGAACAGCCTGAACGACAACGATACGCTGAGCAATCCGAGCGTTTCCAACCACTCGAGTTTCGCGGTCGACGCTACGATCAAGGACAATTCGGCAGAGGCGGATGACGGGATCGACGCGGCCTCCGAAGGCGGCGACGGTGCCGAAGATGTCGGCTCGACCGGTGGCGCTGCACTTGCCGGTGGCGGTATCGCCCTGTCGGGCGGCGGCGTGTCGATCGCGGCCTCGGACACCGAGGGTGAAGGCGATGACGGCGGTGACGGCGGCGCAGGCTTCGGTCTCGGCGTCGGGCTGGGTGTGGGCGCCTCGGGTGCCGCAGCGCAAGACGGCGGCGCCGGTGCGATCGCTGGCGGCGGCGACACGGGCAGCCTGGACATCCTTCCGATCATTTCGCCGGAACTGGCGACGGGCGGCGATGCCGGTGCGATGGAGTTCGGCGGCGCGACCGCAGGCTCGATGGGCGTCGGCCATGGTATGGGCCTCGGCGCCGGTGAAGGCGGCAACGGCGGTGCTGGCGGCGACGGCTACGGCTGGTCCTCGACCGGTTCGCACGCCTCGGGCGGCGGTTCCTGGGCAACGGGCGGCTATGCTGGCGGCGGTAACGGCGGTGGCGATGTCACCGCAGGCGGCGGCGGCAATGGCGGCAGCCTCGGCAACTGGGGCTCGGGCAATGGCGATGATGGTATCGTCACCGGCCAGTCCTACGCCGATGCGAGCGCGGCCATCGACACCACCGCGTTCAACCAGTCGATCGTGATGGGTGCCAACATCCTCGGCAACGCCGTGGATACCACCGTGGTCGGTGGCTCGCTGTCCTCGACCTATATCGGCGACGACGACACCACCGGGGCATAAGCTCCTGCGCGGCGCGCCTCTCCCGGAGGCGCGCCGCATCTCGTTCCCGGCGTTTCACATCGCATCACGCCCGGACCTGACCTCGGCGGCATTCGCCCGCCCGATGCGATGAACCGACAGTCTGACGACCCGCATCCAAGCGCGGGTCTCCAGCGTCATGAAGGGGGGAAGTAAGATGCTTGACCGGCAGACCGAAATCATCGCCCATTTCATCGGTGCCTTCAATCAGACGACCGAGACCTATGTCGCCCGACAGGAATACGACGCTTTCCGCGCGCTGCAGGCCTCCACGCCTGCACCGGGGGTTCTGCTCTCCGTCACTGTAAACGTCGATTCAAATTACCTGCTCGGAGATTTCGATCCGTCGCTGCAGCTGAGACTGCCACTGGCGCCGCCGCCCGGCGCGCCCTGGCTGCCCTTCGTCGACGATTATCAGTTGCGCGACATCGCACCGCCCGGGTTGCCGCCCGGCCAGTTCGCGATCCCGCCCTATGATTTTCCGCCAGTTCCGGTGCCGTTTCAGGTGTTTCTCGGAATGGCCCCGCCCTCCTCGGTGCTCCACATCACCTCGCAGATCAACACGCTGAACGATCATGACGTGCTCTACGACAAGCCCTTCATGATGCCGGCGGAGCTGATGGACGAATACGGCCCGGAGGCCTCCGCGTCGAAGCTGATGGCGCTGGCCGATTATGCCGATGCGCTGACGGTGAACACCGCGCCTGTGGGCACGACCATCGAAGCGCAGACAGAGACACTGATGGCCCAGATCGACGCGCTCGATCCCGAGGCCGTGCCCGGCGGCGCAACGGCTGCGATGTTCCGCAGCGAGACGATCTTCGCCGCGCCCACCGACACCGATGTGGAAGACGAAGCAGGAGCGGGCGCTTCCGATCCTGAAAGCATGACCGAGCTGGAAAACGAAAGCCTCGAAGACGGTGAAGCGGAAGCCTCCTCCCCCCTTCCGCCCGCCTTCTCCGGCCAAGTGGTGTTCGACGGACAGCTCATGGACGAGATGCCCGAGACGCTGACGCTGCGGCTGGAAGCGCGCGATCCGTCTGAGGATGAGGACGCACCGTTTGGCGAAGGTGTGGTCGAGGTCGAGATCGACGGGATCGGCGGCGAAGACGGTGCGGCCGGGCTGGTCCAAAGCCCCGACATGCCCGTTGATCCGGCTGGCTTGGCGCTGGAAATCGTGCAGAGCCTGAGCACCGGCAACAACCTTCTGCTGAACCAGTCGCAGGCGGTGCATGACTGGCTCGATGCGCCGGTCATCGCAGTGGGCGGGTCGATGACCTCGCTCTCGGTGATCTCGCAGGTCAACGTGCTGCGCGACGTGGATATGAAGCTCGGACTGGGCCATCACGGCACCGGAAACAGCGCTGGCGGGAACGGCCTCGGAAACGCGGAGGGCTATGACCCGCTCTCCTCGCAGGCTCACAACGTCGCGGTCTACACCCAAGAAGCCAATCCCGCGAACTTCCTCAATCTCGTTATGCCGGCTGGCAGCAGCCTGATCGCGATGACGGCAATTCGCGGCGACCTGATCATCGACAACCATACGACGCAGGTAAACGCGGTCTCCGACGGGGATCTGGTGAGCTTCGAATTCGGCTCCTATTCCGCCGAGATCGTGATGGGCGACAACTCGACCGTCAATCTGCAGCTGCTGCTGGAAATCGGTTCGCAGTTCGATCTGATCATGATCGGCGGCAACATGTACGAGATCGCGCAGCTCGAGCAGATCAACGTGCTGCTCGACGACGATCTGGTGATGAGCGGATCGGGCGGCGTCGGGCATGGCGGCGCGGGCCATGTGTCGAGCGAGGATAACCTTCTGTGGAACGAGGCGCATCTGACCAAGGTGGGCATCGACCAGTACATGGAGATGGACGCGCAATATCAGAGCGTCCTCGACCAGCTTGCCAAGATTTACGGCGGCCTCGGTCCTAACGCGGGCGAAGACGGTTCGATGCCTCCGGGCGCGGCCTTCGACGCGGTCGAAGGGCTTCTGGGCGATGAGCTTCTCGGCGGCCAGATGGCGCTGCGGGTGCTCTATATCGAGGGCGACCTCGTCATCCGGGACAACTTCACCCAGATCAACATTCTCGATGACGCCGACCTGATTTCGATCGACGGGCCGGGCGAGTTCGGCGTCGAGGCTGGCGGCAACACGCTTGGCAATGTCGCCTCGCTGACCGTCGCGGGTGTCGACAGCACGATCATGGCCGCCGATGGCGTCTATTCCGACGCGGTGATCTGGCAGGCGGGCATGATGGATGACGGCAGCGGTGATCCTCTGGGTCCGACGAGTTCCAGCGAAGGGGCGCTCGCCTCGGAGGCAGTCGCCTTCCTCGCGGACGGGATGATCGAGAACACGCCGAATTACGACGATGAGGAATTCCAGGTGCATCCGGGGTCCCACGGGGGAAGCGGGTCGCTCGATGCATTGCACACGGTTCTGGCCTGACGAGGGCGCGGAACTACACATACTAGGGGAACTTCGATGAAAGACAGGACTGACGACGCCGCCGGGGGGCAGGCGCACCGCCAAGATGGTCATGACGCGATGGCTCAGAACGAGGACCGGCCAGAGGTCGATCCGACAGACAAACGGCAGGCGGACGCCACCACGGGAGACGGTCCCGAGGCGGAGACGCAAGCCGAAGAGACCGGCGCGGAGGGGACTGTCGAAACAGTCGCCGCCCGGACGGAGGGTGGTGCTGACACCCAAAAGGAGGCGGGTCGTGTCCCCGCGCAAAATGCCTCCGGCTCCCCACCGGCGCCACCCTCCACTCCAACCTTTCACAAGCGCCTCGGTCCGGTGGATTTCACCCGAACACTGCATGACATGAAGAAGCGCCTGCGCGCGAACATTGCCTTCGTCGCTCTGATGACCTGCGCCACGAACATCCTTATCCTCGCGGTGCCGATCTACCTGTTCCAGATTTCCGACCGGGTCTTCACCTCGCGCTCGACCGATACGCTGGTGATGCTGACCATCGTGATCGTCGGGGCGATCGTGGTGCAGACGCTGCTCGACGCGGTGCGCCGGCTGGTGCTGATGCGCTCGGCGGTGGATGTAGCAGCCCGTCTCGGCGCGCCGGTCCTGTCGGCGGCGGCGCAGGCCTCGCTGCATTCCAACGGGCGCGAATATCAGGTTCTGGGCGATCTCAACGCGCTGCGGAGCTTCCTCGTATCTGGCACGCTTCTGTCCTTTCTGGACGTGCCCTTCACACCGATCTTCGTGCTCGCAGTCTTCCTGATCCACCCGCATCTCGGGACGATCGTGGTGATCACCGCGCTGATCCTGATGGTCTTCGCCTGGATCAACCAGAAGATCACCTCGGAGGGCTTCCGCCGCGCCAATATCGCGCAGACCAAGGCGAACCTTCATCTCGAGTCGATGTCGCGCAACAGCCAGATCATCAACGCGATGGCGATGATCCCCGAGGCCGTGTCGATCTGGGGCCGCGATACCGCCGCCTCGCTGCGCGCACAGACCGAGGCGCAGGACCGCAACGTCTTCACCGCCTCCGCCTCGCGGATGTTCCGCCTGTTCACCCAGATCGGAATGCTCGGCTGGGGCGCCTATCTCGCGCTCGACGGGCAGATCACCGGTGGCATGGTGATCGCCGCCTCGATCGTGGCGGGCCGCGCGCTCGCGCCGATCGAAGGGGCGATCGAGGGCTGGAACTCGTTCCTGCTGGCACGCGGCGCCTATGACCGGGTCGGCCAGCTTCTGGCCTCGGCCAAGACCCGTAACGACAAGCTGCGCCTGCCCAAGGTCGAGGGGCGGCTCGATATCGAGCGTCTCCTCTATGTTCCGCAGGGCACCAAGCATGTCGTGCTGAACGCGCTGACCTTCTCGCTCGCGCCGGGCGATCAGCTGGCGATCATCGGCAATTCGGGTGCGGGCAAGACGACGCTCGGCAAGATGCTGGTGGGATCGGTTCTGCCGACCTCGGGGGCAGTGCGGCTGGATCTGATGGACATCCGCAACTGGGACCCGCGGCAATTCGGGGAATGCATCGGCTATCTGCCGCAGGACGTGCAGCTCTTCCCGGGCACGATCAAGCAAAACATCGCCCGGATGCGCGAGGATGCGAGCGACGCCGCGATCCACCGCGCCGCCGCGCTCGCCGATGTGCATGAGATGATCGCCTCGCTGCCGCAGGGCTACGAGACGGTCGTGGCCTCCGACGGCTCGCCGCTCTCGGGCGGGCAGAAGCAGCGGATCGGTCTGGCCCGCGCCTTCTTCGGCGATCCGAAATTCGTGGTGCTGGACGAGCCGAACTCGAACCTCGACACCCAAGGCGATGCGGCTCTCGTGCGCGCGCTCGGCCATGCGAAGGCGAACGGGATCACGGTGGTCGTGGTCACGCAGAAACCCTCGCTGCTCAGCGCGGTCGACAAGATCATGCTGCTCAATGACGGCAATATAGCGATGTTCGGCTGGCGCGATCAGATGCTGGCCGAACTGGAGCGGCGCAAGCAGGCCAAGACTCAACAGGTCCAGCAACAGCGCGCAGCGGCCCAACCCACCACGACCGCCAACGCACCCATGCAAGGAGCGCCGGCATGACACTCCTTCTGACCAACCCGATTCAATCTGCCGAGACCCGCGACTGGTCGACCGAGGTCCCGCGCAACATCAAGACGCTCGTCATCGTCGGCCTGACGATCTTCGCGATGGCCTTCGGAGGCTTCGGTGTCTGGGCCTTCAGCGCACCGCTCGCCGCCGCCGTGATGGCGCCGGGCTCGTTCGTGGCCACGGGCCGCAACAAGATGATCCAGCACCTCGAAGGCGGGATCATCAAGGAGATCAACGTCTCCGAGGGCGATTTCGTCATGGCGGGGCAACCGCTCCTGCGTCTCGACGAAACCTCGGCTCTGGCCAACGAACGCGCACTGTTTCTGCGCCGTGCGCGACTGACTTCGATGGAGGCTCGAATTCAGGCCGAATATGACGGCTGGCGCGAATTGGTCTTCCCGGATTGGCTTCAAGAGGCCCGGCGCGATGCGGAGATCGCCGCGATGATGGACTCGCAGCGCCTCGCCTTCGAGGTGACACGGGCGAAGGTACAAAGCGAGCTGGACCTTCTGGCCCGCAACATCGCCGCCATGGAAAGCCGCGCGGAAGGCTATCGCGCGCAGCTGACCGCCACCGAGGCTCAGCGCGACCTGCTGGCCCAGGACCATGAGAGCAAGGCGAAACTCTACGAGAGCGGCCTGATCCGGCGGACCGAACTGAACGCCCTGCTGCGCGCTCTGGCAGATGCGGAAGGGCAGATCGGACGCCTCAAGGCGGAGATCGGCGAGAGCGAGGAGATGCGCGCGAAATATCAGGCGCAGACCACGCAGACGATCGAAACCCACAAGCAGGCCGCGCTCGACGAGCTGGAGACCGTGCAGGCGGAGCTGGATTCCGTGCGCGAACAAGAGCGCAAGGCCACCTCCATCCTGAAGCGCGTCGTGATCGACAGCCCCGTTTCCGGCACCGTGGTGCGTCTGAACTATTCGGGTGCGGGCGGGGTCATCGAAGCGGGCAAGGTGATCGCCGAGATCCTGCCCTCGGAAGCGCCGCTCATCATCGAGACGATGATCGCACGTACCGATATCGACGCGATCAAGGTCGGACAGGAGGCCTCGGTGCGGCTTTCGGCGCTCAACCAGCGTACGACGCCCATCCTGATCGGAGAGGTCTATTACATCTCCGCCGACGCGATCGTGGAGCGCTCGGGAGAGCATCCGCGCGAGGTCTATATCGCGCGCATCCGCCTGCCCGCCTCGGAACTGCGCCGGGTGCCGGGCTTCGCGCCGATGCCCGGGATGCCGGTCGAAGTGATGATCCAGACCGCGTCGCGAACCTTCGCCCAATACATCGCGAAACCGGTGGTGGATTCGATGAACCGCGCTTTCCGCGAGCATTGAGGGGTCGATCCGGCGGAAAACCGGGCTGAAGGCGTCGCTCCGGAGGGGGCGGCGCCTTTCCATGTGAAAACAATCTTTTCAGGTACTTATCCTACAATTTAGAGTCCTTCTAAATTCCTGACTAAAATAATCGATCACGAAGGCGGGAAAATACCAGACTTCATTTGTCAGAGATCAATTTCCAGACTATCTCCAATCTGTAGGAAGCGAAGACCAACTCGCGACCCATCACGGAGGTGCCCTCATGAAGGCCAGCCCTATCGAGAACGAAACCTGCAAATGCGCGCTGCCGCTTGGCCAGTGCCGTCGTGGGTTCCGGGGCACTCTGGTATCGGTCTGCCCGCTCGCCGGGAATGACGGCTATGACGCGGACGAGTTGGAGCTGCGCCTGCTGGAGCTTGGCTTCATCGAGGGCGCTTCGGTCCACATCCTTCACGAAGGTCCGTTCGGACGCGATCCGATTGCGGTGCGCGTGAACGACACCACCGTCGCTCTGCGGCGTGCCGAGGCGATGGCCATCCTCGCGGAATGACGTCGGCACCTGCCATAAACCAGCCCAAAGCAGCCCAGACCGACCCCGACGCCCAGCCGATCGAGGCGGCGCTTGTCGGTGCGCCCAATTGCGGCAAGACGGCACTGTTCAACGCGATGACCGGCGCGACCCAGAAGGTCGGCAACTATTCCGGCGTGACCGTGGAGCGCAAAGTCGGCGTGGCCACCACGCCTGCGGGCCGCAAGTTCGCCCTGATCGACCTGCCCGGTACCCATTCCTTGCGCGCCCGCTCCCCCGATGAGGAAGTGACCCGCGACGTCCTGCTGGGCCAGCGCCCGGGCGAGCGTGTCCCCGACATGATCCTCGCGGTGGGCGATGCGACCAACCTGCGCGGCGCGCTGCGTCTGGTCTCGGAACTGAAGAAAATCGGCCTGCCGATCGTGATGATCCTCAACATGATCGATATCGCGCGCCATCGCGGGTTGCAGATCGACCATGTCGCGCTGAGCGAGGAACTGGGCATCCCGGTGATCCCGGCGACCGCCGTGCGCCGAGGCGGGCTGGACGAACTGTGGTCCGCCGTGGATCCGATGCTGGAAGCCGGTCTCGACGCACCGCAACCCTCGAGCTGGGCCGTGCCGAGCACCCATGACATGCGGGTCTCGATGCGCGAGGCCGAACGGCTGGTGAAGACCCATGTGATCCAGCCGCCAGAGCCGGACACGGTGTCCGCCAAGATCGACCGCGTCGTGCTGCACCCGATCGCCGGGCCGATCATCCTGCTCGCAATTCTCTTCGTGATGTTCCAGGCAGTCTTCTCCTGGGCCGCGCCGTTCATGGACGCGATCGACTGGGCGTTTACCTCCGTTGGCGCGGCGGTGACGCAGCTGCTGCCGGACGGGCTGATCCAGAGCTTCATCGCGGACGGGCTGATCGCGGGCATCGGCTCGGTCATCATCTTCCTGCCGCAGATCCTGTTCACCTTCCTCTTCATCCTGCTGCTGGAAGATTTCGGCTACATGGCGCGAGCCGCCTTCCTGATGGACCGGATCATGGGCCGCGCGGGGCTGAACGGGCGCGCTTTCATCCCGCTTCTATCGAGCTTCGCCTGCGCGATCCCCGGCATCATGGCCGCGCGGGTGATCGACAATAAACGCGACCGGCTGACGACGATCCTCGTGGCGCCCCTGATGACCTGCTCGGCGCGCATTCCCGTCTATACGCTGATCATCGCGGCCTTCATCCCGAACACGAAAGTCCTCGGCGGGCTGAGCCTGCAAGGACTGGTGATGTTCGGCCTTTATGCGGCGGGCGTCTTCTCGGTCCTCGCGGTGGCTTTCGTCGCGCGCTACCTTTTCGCCCGCGAAGAGCGGTCGGCCCCGCTGATGCTCGACCTGCCCGACTACAAAACGCCGATCCTGCGCAATATCGCGCTGGGGCTTTACCAGCGTGCGCGGGTCTTCCTGCGCCGCGCGGGCACGGTGATCTTCTGGGCGATGGTCGTGATCTGGTTCCTGTCGACCTTCCCGATGGCCCCAGAAGGCGCGACAGAGCCCGCAATCAACTATTCCTTCGCCGCGATCATCGGCCATTTCGTCGCCCCGATCCTGCATCCGTTGGGCTTCGACTGGCATATCGCCGTGGCGCTGGTGCCGGGCATGGCCGCGCGCGAAGTCGCCGTGGCCGGGCTCGCGACGGTCTACGCGGTAGGCGGCGAGAACGGGCTGATCCACACGCTTTCCGATCAGTGGAGCCTCGGCACCGCGCTGGCGCTCCTCGCATGGTATATCTTCGCGCCGCAATGCATCTCCACGCTGGCGGTGATCCGGCGCGAGGCAGGCTCGGCGAAATGGATGTGGGTCGCCGTGGTCTACATGTTCGCGCTGGCCTATCTCGCGGCCTTCGCGACCTATCAGATCTCCGCCCTGCTCGGCGCGGGCTGAGCGCGCGCCCGGCCCCTTCAATCGATGGTGAGACGCGGTGAGCTATTTGCCGCCTTGAGTTTCGCGTCCCGATCCGGAAGATGCCGCCCAACAATCACGGGACAGAGAACCATCGCATGATCCATCGCCGCCTCGCCGCCTTCGCGGGCCTTGTCGCCTTGATGCTGCCGCAGGTGGCCGCCGCCCATATCACCGCGACCGGCTCGGGCGGGTTCACCGCGGGGTTCGAGCATCCGCTCTCGGGCTATGACCATTTCCTCGCGATGTTCGCCGTGGGTCTTTGGGGCGCGCAGATGGGCGGGCGGCAGGTCTGGCAATTGCCGGTGACCTTTCCGCTTATCATGGTCGTGGGCGGCGTGATCGGCATTCTCGGCCTGCCGTTGCCGGGGATCGAGATCGGGATCGCCTTGTCGATCGTGGTGCTCGGCCTCGCCATCGCCGCCGGGTGGAAACCCTACGAATGGGTCGCGCTGGCGATCATCTCGGTCTTCGCGCTCTATCACGGCTATGCGCATGGGGCGGAACTGCCGCTGGCCGCCGACCCGGCCGATTTTGCGATCGGCTTCGTGTTGGCGACCGGGATGATCCACGTGATCGGCGTCGGCGTGGGCCTCGTGCTGGAGCCGATCCGGGGCGGCCAGCTTTCGCGCGGGCTGGGTGCGATCATAGCGGTGGTCGGGCTCGGCTTCCTTGCGCTGGCGCTGGGTTACCTGCAATCTCAGCTCGGGTTCCTGCAAGGTGGGTTACGCCTCTTTGGCCATTGATGCATCGCATAACCGTTCCGGTCTCGGCTGGCTGCGTCACCTCTGGGTGCTGGCCGGGCTGACCGCCCTGATCGTTCTGGCGGTGATCCCGCCCGCAGACCGCGGCGAGACCGGCGCATGGCTGATCCGCGACGCGGTCGCGCTCGAGCGGCTGTTCCCACTGTTTGGCTTCGGGATCGCGCTGGCCTTGGTCGGGCGGCGCGCGGCGCTGATCGCGGCGCTCCTTTGGGCGGTCGGGATCGCGCTCGGCTTCACCTTCCGCATCGAGCTGATGGCCGCGTTGCAACAACTTCCCGGCGCGATTACGCATCACTTCCTGACCATGCCGATCTCGGCCATCGCCATCGGCGCGACGCTCGCATTGGGGCGGTGGTCGCGGCCCGCGCTGATCGCGCCTGCGGGCTTTGTTCTGGGGGTGATGTATGCGCTCTCGGTGAAGCTGTCCGACCCGAGCTATGGCGGAAAACCGTGGGTCTTCCTCGCCGGGATCGGGTTGGGAGTCTGGCTGATCGGCGCGGTCTATCTGGTACTGCGCAGCTGGCAGGCGCGCTGGTTCGAGATCGCGGGCAGGATCGTCGGCAGCTGGCTGGTCGCGATCGGGCTCCTTTATGGCGGGGTCGCGCTGATGGGTGGCAAGCTGAAGCCGAAGAATGCCGATCCCTCGACCGCGGCCTCCGAGAACGCGCCCGCCGCAGATGCCGCCGTGCCCGAGGCCGATGCCTTCCCGAGCTTTGGCGCGCCACCGCCCGCCGCCCCGCCGGGTACCAAGAAACCGGATTTCCAGCCATGATCCGCCGCGCCGCCCTCCGCCGTGCCGTTTTCGCCCTCGCCGCCCTGATCGGACTCGCGCCGGGATTGGCCGCAGCGCACCCGGAAGACGAAATCCTGATCCGCCTGCTCGTCGGCATGGAGAGCGGCAAGGTCACCCATATCGGCGAAAGCTGGACTTTCGACCCGACCGTTTCGGACTGGCTAATCCAGACCTTCGACAAGAATGGCGACGGGGCTTTCACCGGAGACGAGCTTGCGCCGCTGCAAGACGCGGCGAAGCAGAATTCGGAAGGCTCGTTCTTCTACACCCGGTTCTGGAAAGGGGCCGAGCAACTGCCCGACCCGCAGATCTACGGTTTTCAGGCGATGGTGAAGGATGGGGCCGTCACGATGGCCTTCGCGCTCGCCCTGCCCCAAGCCGAGAACCCGAACGATCTGCGCATCGAGATGTATGACCCCGAGAACCTGACCGGACTGGTGCCGGTGAAATCCAACCCGGTGGTGATCCGGGGGTTGGCCGACGGCGCGACTTGCGTGCCGAACGTGTCGATCAATCAACCGGATGTGCATGGCGGACCGGACAATATCCCGATTGCGCTGACACTGGCTTGTAACGGGTGACGCCCGCACGCGCTCGCGTGCAAAACTGAAGTCGGGAGGGGGCGCTGCCCCCCGCGCTGACGCGCCCCCCGGGATATTTCCACCAAGAGGAAGAGGCTAGTCGACCTTTAGTTTCGGGGCGGGTTTCGGATCGGCAAGCGGCGTGTCCGAAAAGCGGATCGGCGTGCGGATACCTGGGATGCCCTCGGCCTCGATCCGCATCCCCCGCGCCTCAACCTGCGGGTCGGCGAAGACCTGATCGACGGAGTTGATCGGCCCCGCGGGGACCGTCGCCTTTTCGAGCGCGGCGAGCAGATCGGCGCGCTGCCAATGCGCGAGCGCGGGCAGGAGCGTTTCGCGCATCGCTGCGCGATTGGCGACGCGGGCCTCATTCGTGGCGAAGTCCGGGTTGGTTGCAAGGTCGAGGCCCAGCACTTCGCAAAGCCGCCGGAACTGCCCGTCATTGCCGACAGCGAGGATCAGATCGCCATCCTTGGCACTGACAACCTCATAGGGCGCGATGTTGGGATGCGCATTGCCCAGACGCTGCGGCGCATTGCCGGTCGCGAGGAAGTTCATCCCCTGATTGGCGAGCACGCCCACCGCGCAATCCAAAAGCGCCATATCGACCATCTGCCCGCGTCCGGTGCGCGCCCGCGCGGCCAGCGCCGCCTGAATGCCGATCACCGCGTAAAGCCCGGTGAAGATGTCGGCGAAGGCGACGCCCACCTTTTGCGGCTGGCCTTGCGGGTCGCCGGTCAGGTCCATCCAGCCCGCCATGCCCTGGATCAGGAAGTCATAGCCCGCGCGGCTGGCATAGGGGCCGTCCTGCCCGAAACCGGTGATCGAGCAATAGACGAGACGCGGATTGATCGCCGAAAGGCTCTCGTAATCGAGCCCGTATTTCTTGAGGCCGCCGAGCTTGAAGTTCTCGATCACCACATCGGCGTCCTTGACCAGATCGCGCACGATCTTCTGGCCCTCCTCGGTGCGAAAATCGGCCACGACCGAAATCTTCCCGCGATTGGTGGCGTGGAAATAGGCGGCCGAGCGGCCCTCGGGCCCGTCGCCTTCGCGGGCGATGAAGGGCGGGCCCCAACGACGCGTATCGTCGCCTTCGGGCGCCTCGACCTTTATAACGTCCGCGCCGAGGTCAGCGAGCACCTGACCGGCCCAGGGACCGGCCAGAATGCGCGCCAGCTCGACGACTTTCACACCTTCCAGCGGGGCCATCAGAAGAAGGCCTGCAGGCCCGTCTGCGCACGGCCCAGGATCAGCGCGTGGACGTCATGGGTGCCCTCGTAGGTGTTCACCGTCTCGAGGTTGACCATGTGGCGGATTACCTGAAACTCGCCCGAAATCCCGTTGCCGCCATGCATGTCGCGGGCCATCCGCGCGATATCCAGCGCCTTGCCGCAATTGTTGCGCTTGATGAGCGAGATCATCTCGGGCGCGGCGTCGGCTGCGTCCATCAAGCGGCCCACCTGCAGCGCGGCTTGCAGGCCCAGCGTGATCTCTGTCTGCATATCGGCGAGCTTCTTCTGGAAGAGCTGCGTCTGCGCCAGCGGCTTGTTGAACTGTTTGCGGTCGAGCCCGTATTGGCGCGCGGCGTGCCAGCAGAACTCGGCCGAGCCCATCACACCCCAGGCGATGCCGTAGCGCGCGCGGTTGAGGCAGCCGAACGGACCTTTCAGTCCCTCGACATGCGGCAGCAGCGCGTCTTCGCCGACCTCGACGCCGTCCATGACGATCTCGCCGGTGATCGAGGCGCGCAGCGACAGCTTCTGCCCGACCTTCGGCGCGCTCAGCCCCTTCATGCCCTTCTCCAGCACGAAGCCGCGAATCTTTCCGCCATGGGCTTCGGACTTCGCCCAGACGACGAAGACATCCGCGATCGGCGAGTTGGTGATCCACATTTTCGAGCCGGTGAGGCGGTAGCCGCTGTCGGTCTTCTCGGCGCGGGTCTTCATGCCCGCCGGGTCCGAGCCCGCGTCGGGTTCGGTCAGGCCGAAACAGCCGATCCACTCGCCCGAGGCCAGCTTCGGCAGATATTTCTGGCGCTGCTCCTCCGAGCCATAGGCGTAGATCGGATACATCACGAGGCTGGATTGCACCGACATCATCGAGCGGTAGCCGCTGTCGACGCGCTCGATTTCGCGCGCGATCAGGCCGTAGGAGACATAGCCCGCGCCGATCCCGCCATATTCCTCGGGGATGGTCGCGCCCAAGAGGCCCATCTCGCCCATCTCGCGGAAGATCGCGGGGTCGGTGGTCTCATTCTCGAAGGCCTCGATCACGCGCGGCTGCAGCTTGTCCTGCGCATAAGCACGGGCCGCATCGCGCAGCATCCGTTCATCTTCGCTCAGCTGGGTTTCCAGACGCAGCGCGTCGTCCCAGGTGAACTTGCCCAGATCGGGGGCGTCCTTGGCTTTGAGCGTGGGGCGGTCGGTCATGGCGGGTCCTCGGAGGCTATCTTTGGTTGCGTCGGACTCTAGGCATCGGGGCGCGCGGCGCAAACGATTAAATTTGCGAAGATGATGAGTTTTGCGCATGATCCAGCGAACCACAGCGGAGCACCCTCGCGACCATGCGCAAGAGCTATACCCCGACGATCAACGAGCTGCAGGCCTTCGCCGCCTGTGCGCGCTTGGGCACGACGACACGGGCGGCGGCGGAGTTGAACCTGACGCAATCGGCGGTGTCGCGCTCCCTCGGGACGTTGGAAGAACGGCTGGGCGTGGCACTGTTCGACCGGGTGCGCAAGCGGCTGTCTCTATCCCCTGCGGGTCAGGTTTTTCTGGCGCAGGCAGAGGAAATTCTGCGCCAGATCGACCGCGCCGCGATGGGGGCGATGGCTTTCGGAGGTGCGCGGGCGGTGCTGCGCATGGCTGTGCTGCCGAGCTTCGCGCGCTCGTGGCTGATCCCGCGGCTGGCGGGGTTCGAGGCCGCGCAGCCGGAGGTGAGCCTCGATCTGAGCGCGCGGCTGCTGCCGGTGGAGTTCGAGCATGAGCCCTTCGATCTGGCGATCATGCGCTCAAGGCATGAACCGGCAGGCGCGGAGGTCGAAAATCTGGTGGCGGAGGAATTGATCGTCGTGGCCGCGCCGAACCTGATGGCGGGGCGTGCGGCGTTGGAGGACGACGCGCTACTAGCCCTGCCGCTATTGCAGCAATCCACGCGCCCGACGCTCTGGCTCGACTGGTTTCGCGAGAGCGGGCGCGATGCGCGGCATATCCTGCGCGGCGCGCGGTTCGATCATTTCGACATGATCCTCGATGCGGCGAGCGCGGGGATGGGGCTGGGGCTGGTGCCCGCGATCATCGCGGAAGGGACGCTGGCCTCGGGGCGGCTGGTGCAGGCGACGCCGCGCCGGTTTGCGACGGGCGAGAATTACGCGCTGATCCTGCCCGAGCGCGCGCGGGAGGCGCCGCATGTCAGCGCCTTCCGCGATTGGTTGCGCGCCGAGATCGGCGCTTAGTCGAATACGATGACCTGCCGGATCGCCTCGCCCGCCGCGAGCCGCTCGAACCCTTCGTTGATGTCTTCGAGCTTGAGGCGATGGGTCATCAGGTCCGGGATCGGCAGTTGCCCCTGCACCATCATCTGCGCGAAGCGCGGAATGTCGCGGACCGGCACGCAGGAGCCCATGTAAGAGCCCTTCAGCGCGTGCTCATTCGCGGTCAGCGACACGGCGGGGATTTTGAACTCCGCCTGCGGATTGGGCAGGCCCGCCGTGACGGTCGTGCCGCCGCGCCGGGTGATGGAGTAGGCGAATTGCAGCGCCGGGGCCGCGCCGGCCAGCTCGACGGCCAGATCGACGCCGCCGCCAGTGAGGTCGCGCAGCTTTTGTACCGCCCCTTCCTCGGTCGGGTCGATGGCATGGGTCGCACCAAGCTTCAGCGCGAGGTCGCGCTTATCCTCTGCAAGATCGACGGCGACGATGGTGCGCGCGCCCGCCGCGACCGCGCCCAGAAGCCCCGCGAGGCCGACGCCGCCAAGCCCGATGATCGCGCAGCTTTGCCCGGTCTTCAGCCCGCCCGAGTTCAGCACCGCGCCGACGCCGGTCAGCACCGCGCAGCCCAGAAGGGCCGCCTGGTCGAGCGGGATAGACTCGTCGATCTTCACGCAGGACGCCTCGGAGACGACTGCGTAATCCGAGAAGGCCGAGACGCCGATATGGTGGTTCACATGCTCGCCCGCGACCGAGATGCGTTTCGATCCGGTGATCAGGCTACCCTTGCCCGCCGCGACCGCTGCAGGCTCGCAAAGCGCAGGCCGCCCCTCGGCGCAGGGCACGCAATGGCCGCAGGAGGGGGCGAAGACGAGAACGACGTGATCGCCGGGCGCGAAGCGGGTGACATACGGGCCGACAGCCTCGACCACGCCTGCCGCCTCATGGCCCAGCGCCACGGGCATGTCGCGCGGGCGGTCGCCGTTGATGACGGACAGGTCCGAATGGCACAGGCCCGCAGCCGACATCTTGATGAGCAGCTCACCCGGGCCGGGATCGTCCAGCTCGGCCTCGACGATCTCCAGCGGCTTGCTGTCGGAATAAGGGCGCGCTCTGCCCATTTCGCGCAGAAGTGCGATCCGCGTTTTCATTCTTGCTCCTCCCCAAAACGATTTGGCGCAGCTTGGGAAAGTTCCGCGGAAGTGTCCATGCCCCTTTGACGAAGGGTCAGGCGATGACGGTGAAGGGGGTGTCCAGAGGATGCTCTTCGAGGTTCGCGCTCTCGCCGATCCGGTCGACCACGGCGAAGAGACCGGGCGCTGCGAGCGGCGTCAGCACCCCGTGCCAGGTGCCGCGATGGAAGTTGATCCCCTGCGCACCATTGGAGAGAAACGCGCGCGGCGAGCCGGGTTTGCTGTCCGCATCGGGGGCGACGATCACGAGAAACGGGTCCGCGCTCATCGGAATGAAGGCCTGCGAGCCTTCGGGGTGCCGCTCCAGCAGATCGCAGAGATAAGGCAGCGCGCGCGGTTCTGCCTTGAAGATCGAAATGCCGGCGCGACCGCCCGTCTCCGCCCCGAAATCGAGCTGCGCGCGGTCGTGATAGCGCCCGCACATCCCGGCATTGATGATCTTGTCGGGGTCGCCTGCGGCGTCGAGCACGTCGCCGAAGGGCGCGAAGGCCTCGGGCGTCAGCGGTTCGGCTTTGATTTGCATCGCGGGGCTCCGGGTGCTGGCGGAAGAGAGGGGGCACTGCCCCCTCACCCCCGGGATATTTCAACCAAGCCGAAAGGGGATCAGCCCGAGATGGGCGAGCCAAGCTTCGGGTGGCGGTTCACGTCCTTGTAGAGCAGGTAACGGAACGGGCGGCGGCCCGCGGCGTAGCAGGCTTGCGGGCAGAAGGCGCGCAGCCACATGAAATCGCCTTCTTCCACCTCGATCCAGTCCTGATTGAGCAGGTAGACGCCCCGGCCCTGCAGCACGAAGATGCCGTGCTCCATGACATGGGTTTCCGCGAAGGGGATGGTGCCGCCCGGCATGAAGGTCACGATATTGACGTGCATGTCGTGGCGCAGGTCGTTCGGATCGACGAAGCGCGAGGTCGACCAGTAGCCCGAGGTGTTGGGCATCTCGAGCGGCGGTTTGTCCTGATCGGCGGTGACGAAGCTTTCCGGCGCGTCGATGCCCGGCACGCGCTCATACCGTTTGCGGACCCAGACGAAGGTGCCGGGCGTGTCCTGATCGTTGGCGACCGACCATTGCGCGCCCGGCGCGAGATAGGCGTAGCCGCCCGCGTCCAGCTCATGGCCGACGCCCTCGATCACGAGGCGGATGTGACCGGCGAGCACGAAGATCACGCTTTGGCCCTCGGGGTCGGGTTCGGGATTGTCCGAGCCGCCGCCCGGCGCGACTTCGACGACCAGCTCCGCGAAGGTCTCGGCAAAGCCGGAGAGCGGACGGGCGAGCACCCAGGCGCGGGTATTCTGCCAGCCGGGCAGCAGCGAGATGGTGATGTCGGACAGCACCCCGCGCGGGATCACCGCGTAGGAGGTGTTGAATTGCGCGCGCTCGCGGGCGCGCTGGTTCTGATCGGGCAAACCGCCCGTCGGGGCGTAATAGGTGTATTCCATCAAAGGTCCATGGCGTTCATGCGATGCCACGCGATCCGCTCGACCTGCTTGCAGGCCTCACGGAATTCCGTCTCGCGGTCTTGGTCAAGCCGGCGGCGGAAGGCGTGGAGGATTGACGCCTTCGTATTGTCTTTTACCGCAATGATGAAGGGGAAACCGAATTTTTCGGTATAGGCGGTGTTGAGCCCTTCGAATGTGGCGCGCTCTTCATCGGTCAGCGCATCGAGCCCGGCGCTGGCCTGCTCGGAGGTGCTCTCGGCGGTGAGGCGCTTGGCCTGGGCGAGTTTGCCCGCGAGATCGGGGTGCGCGGTCAGCACGCCGAGGCGTTCGGCCTCCGACGCCGAGCGGAACATACGGGCCAGTGCCGAGGCCACGCCCTCGAGGCAATCATGCGCCGGGCCGAGCTCCAGATCGAAGGCACGCTGCGCGATCCAGGGCGAATGTTCGTAGATGCCGCCGAAGGCTTCGACGAAGCGCTCCCGGCTCATCTGGCTTGGGCGCTCGCGGCGGGTATGCGGGTGGGTCGCAGCCCAATGCGCGGCGATCTCTCCCCGGGTCGCAAACCAGACGCCCTCATGCGAAAGCGCGTAATCGAGGAAGCGCTTCAGCCCCGCCACCTTGCCAGGCCGTCCGATCAGGCGGTTATGCAGGCCGACCGAGAACATCTTCGGCGCGCCGTCCAGCCCTTCGGAATAAAGCGTATCGAAGCTATCCTTGAGATAGGTGAAGAACTGCTCGCCTTCGATATAGCCCGGCGCGGTGGCGAAGCGCATATCGTTGGCCTCCAACGTATAGGGGATCACGAGCTGATCTCGGGTGCCGACCTCCAGCCAATAGGGCAGGTCGTCGTCATAAGTGTCGGAAATCCAGTCGAAACCGCCTTCTTCGGCAGTCAGCCGCACCGTGTTGGGCGAGCAGCGCCCGGTATACCAGCCGCGCGGACGCTCTCCGACGACTTCCGTATGCAGGCGGATCGCCTCGACGATCTGGCGGCGCTCTTCGTCTTCCGCCATGTCCTTGTGCTCGACCCATTTGAGGCCGTGCGAGGCGATTTCCCAGCCCGCCTCTTTCATCGCGGCGACCTGTTCGGGGGCGCGGGCCAGCGCGGTCGCGACGCCATAGATCGTCAGCGGCACGTTCAGCCCCGTGAACAGCCGGTGCAGCCGCCAGAAGCCTGCGCGCGCGCCGTATTCGTAGATAGACTCCATGTTCCAGTGCCGCTGACCGGGCCATTGCGCGGCGCCCGCGATATCGGACAGGAACGCCTCGGAGGCCGCGTCGCCATGCAGGACGTTGTTCTCGCCGCCCTCTTCGAAGTTCAGCACCATCGAGATCGCCACGCGCGCCTCGCCCGGCCAATGCGGATCGGGGGTCGTGCGGCCATAGCCGCGCAGGTCGCGGGGGTAGCGGGTCATTAGGTGGCTCCTGTCTTCGGGTCGGATCGGGACAAGAAAGAGCAAAACGCGCGAAAGGGAAAGCCCTCTCTCGGCGTCGGAGAGGGCTTGGCAGGCGGGGCACAGAATCGTTGCGCGATTTGAGAGCCCTTGGCATGATTTCGGGCATCAAGACATTGCGTACCCTGCCCTTTCCGCTCTGCCCGGAGGCCCTCCCATGCGCCAATTGCTTCGTCTTATCGCCATCGTCCCCCTGCCGTTCATTGGATTTCCCGGCCTGTCAGCCGCACAGGACTGGACCCAGATTGCGGCCTACTCCGCCTTTATCGGCCCGCAGGATATGCGGAATTCGAAGGGCGCGGCCCTGAGCTCTCTCGGCGCGGCCTTGCAGCAGGATCGGGCGAATTATCATCGCTTCGGGCTAAGGGATGCGCGCGACGAGTCTGATCCGGTCTTCGCGGATCGCGCCACGCGGGCGCGTATCCCCGCGATGGTCGAGGCGGGCGGCGATACGCGGGGCAGCTTCACGCAAATGGTGCGCGCGGGGCAGCCCTTCGGCGTCTATGTCTTCGTCTGCGGCTACGGGCGCACCCCGTCTGCGATCTATATCGCCGGCTGGGGCGAAGATCACTCGGGCTGCTACTGAGTGATCGAGATCGCCGCGGCGACCGCCTTTTTCCACTCGGCGTAGCGGGCTTCGCGTTTGGCCTCGTCCATCGCGGGGGCGAAGTTGCGATCGAGCGCCCAGCCCTTCGCGAACTCTTCCGGCTCGGGATAAATCCCCGCCTTGTAGCCCGCGAGCCATGCTGCGCCGAGCGCGGTCGTCTCCAGCACTTCGGGCCGGTCGACAGGCGCCCCGAGGATGTCCGACAGGAACTGCATCGCCCAATCGGAGGCCGTCATGCCACCATCGACGCGCAGGGTCGGGCGGGCGTCGTCGGACCAGTCCGCCTGCATTGCCTCCAAGAGGTCGCGGGTCTGGAACCCCACCGATTCCAGCGCCGCGCGGGCGAACTCGGCGGGGCCGGAGCTGCGGGTCAGGCCGAAGACCGCACCACGGCAATCGGGGTTCCAGTAAGGCGCGCCGAGACCGGTGAAGGCGGGCACGATGATGACGTCCTGCTCGGGGTCGGACCGCTCGGCCAGCGCCTGGGTTTGATCGGCGGCTTCGATGATCTTCAGCCCGTCGCGCAGCCATTGCACCACGGCCCCCGCGACGAAGATCGAGCCTTCGAGCGCGTAGGTCACCTTGCCATCGAGCTGGTAGGCGATGGTCGTCAGCAGGCGGTTCTCCGAGCGCACCATCTGATCGCCGGTATTGAGCAGCGCAAAGCACCCGGTCCCATAGGTCGATTTCAGCATGCCCGGCTTGAAGCAGGCCTGCCCCACCGTGGCGGCCTGCTGATCGCCCGCGACGCCGAAGATCGGGATTTCCGCACCGAAGAGATCGGAGTGCGTGACGCCGAACTCGGCGGCGCAATCCTTGACCTCGGGCAGCATCTCCATCGGCACGCCGAGCTTGGCAGCGATGGTCGTCGACCAGCGGCCCTTGGCGATATCGTAGAGCATCGTGCGCGCAGCATTGGTCGCATCGGTGACATGCGAGGCGCCGCCCGTCAGTTTCCAGATCAACCAGCTGTCGATGGTCCCGAACGCGAGCTTGCCCGCCTCGGCCTTCTCGCGCGCGCCGTCGACATTTTCCAGAAGCCAGCGCAGTTTCGTCGCCGAGAAATACGGGTCTACGATCAACCCGGTGCGCGCGGTGACGGTCTCTTCGAACCCGTCCTCGCGTAGCTCGCGGCAGAATTCGGCGGTGCGGCGGTCCTGCCAGACGATGGCGTTGTGGATCGGCTTGCCGCTCTCGCGATCCCAGACCAGCGTCGTCTCGCGCTGGTTGGTGATGCCTATGCCGGAGATGTCGGAGGCCGCGACCCCGGCCTTCTCGATCGCACCGCGCACGGTCGCCAGCACGCTCTCCCAGATCTCCTCGGCATCATGCTCGACCCAGCCGGAATGCGGGAAGTGCTGCGTGAATTCCTGCTGCGCGCTCGCCACGGGGCGCAGCGCATCGTCAAAGACGATCGCGCGCGACGACGTGGTGCCTTGGTCGATTGCCAGAATATAGGTCATGGTTTCCTCCCGTTTCGCGCGTCAGCCTGCGTGCTCCTCCAGCCACGCGGCGACAGAGTTGACCTGATCGGCATCGAGCCGCAAGCCCAGCTTGGTGCGCCGCCAGATCACGTCCTCGACCTTGCGCGCCCATTCCTTTTCGACGAGCCAGCGCAGCTCGGCCTCAGTCAGCGTGCCGCCGAAATCGCGGCCCAGATCGTCCAGCGCCTTGGCATCGCCGAAGATGTCCCAGGACTCGGTGCCGTAATGGCGGATCATCCGCTCGGCCCATTTGCGATCCACGAAGGGGTAATCCTGCGAGAGCTTGGCGATCTTGGCGCCGACCTCTTCGGGGGCGAAATCGCCGCCCGGAAGGCGGGCGCCTTTCGTCCACGGGCCACCCATGCCGGGCAGATGCGGGCGCAGCTTGGCGAGCGCATCCTCGGCCAAACGGCGATAGGTGGTGATCTTGCCGCCAAAGACATGCAGCGCCGCGGGTTGGCCCGCGGGTGCATCGAGCGAGAGCACATATTCGCGCGTCGCAGCCGTGGCTGAACTGGCCCCGTCCTCGTAGAGCGGGCGCACGCCGGAATAGGTCCAGACGACGTCGTCGGGCGTGACCTCTTCCTTGAAATACTCGGACGCGAAATCGCACAGGTAATCGCGCTCAGCCTCGGTGCATTCGGCGGCGAGCGGCGAGTCCTCATGGGCGGCCTCGGTCGTGCCGATCAAGGTGAAGTCCTGTTCATAGGGGATCGCGAAGATGATCCGCCCGTCCGCGCCTTGGAAGAAGTAGCATTTGTCGTGATCGTAGAGCTTGCGCGTCACGATATGGCTGCCGCGCACGAGGCGGATGTGCTCGCGGCTGGCGCTGCCCATCGTGCCTTTCAGGATTTGTTCGACCCACGGGCCACCGGCATTGACCACGGCTCGGGCCATATGCTCTTCGCGCCCATTCGGCCCTTCGGTGGTGATCACCCAGTGACCGCCGTCGCGATGCGCCTCGACCACCTTGGTCTGCACGCGAATGTCGGCGCCATGCGCCTCGGCGTCGCGGGCGTTGAGCACGACGAGCCGCGCATCCTGCACCCAGCCATCGGAGTATTCGAACGCGTGGGTGAAGCTGTCCTTCAGCGGCGCACCCTCCGGGGCGTTGCGCAGGTCGAGACGCTTGGTGCCCGGCAGAAGCCCCTGCCCGCCCAGATGGTCGTAGAGGAACAGCCCCGAGCGGATCATCCAAGACGGGCGCTTGCCCTTCATCCACGGCATCACGGTGGAGAGCATTTTCGAGACGGGCGTATCGCTCTCGAAACGCATATCGGCGCTGTAGGGCAGCACGAAGCGCATCGGCCATGAGATATGCGGCATTGCGCGGATCAGCACCTCGCGCTCGGACAGCGCCTCGCGGACCAGTTTGATCTCGAGATATTCGAGGTAGCGCAGCCCGCCGTGGAACAGCTTGGTGGAGGCCGAAGAGGTCGCCTGCGCAAGATCGCCCATCTCGGCCAGACGCACCCGCAGGCCCCGTCCGGCCGCGTCGCGCGCGATCCCGCAGCCGTTCACCCCGCCGCCGATCACGAAGAGATCTACTGCTTGTGGCATTTTGCGTACTCCCGCTAGCGCCTGTCGCTTGTGCACTAAAAGGCGCGTTAACTTTCGTTATTGTCAAATATAATGAATTTTCGCGCAAAATCGAGCATGAATACCTCTGCACACAAGATTCCGCGTGCTCATCACGAAACTTTTAAGGAACAATTGCGTTGGGTATGATGTGGCTCGGGATGTGCGGCCCGCGCCCAAAGCGCTGAAAGTGGCGATGTAGCTAACTCGCCTCAGGTATTGATCGAGATTAAAGTCATAACGTGAAGAGAGGGTTACGCTAGGTTAGCCTCGTCGAGAAACGGACAGGACACAGCATGTTCGATCACGAATCAGAACTAGAGATCGGGCTTGCATCAGGGATGCTGGTGCGCATCGATCCAAAGGGCGCGCGACTGACAAGCGTTGTGCTGCCAAGCGACGACGGTCCGGTCGAGCTTCTCATCGGCCCCGATCCGAAACAGAAGACACGCGATTTCCACGGGGCGACGATCGGGCGCTATGCCAACCGCATCGCCGGAGCGCAATTCACGCTCGATGGCGAGCAGTTCCAGCTAGATGCGAACGAAGGCGGGAACTGCCTTCACGGCGGTGGCAAGGGGTTCGACCAATGCGACTGGACCGTTGTCGCGCATTGGATCAACGCGGCGACACTGCGGCTCGAAAGCCCGGATGGCGATCAGGGCTTCCCCGGAAATCTCGTCGCGGAGGTGAGCTTTGCGGTATCGGACCCAGAAACTCTGAGCATCACTTACCGCGCATGCTGTGATCGCGCTTGCCCGGTGTCTCTGACCTCGCATGGGTATTTCAATCTCGCGGGCGGCGGCTCGATCGCCGATCACCGACTGAAGCTCAATGCCAAACAGGTTCTCGAGGTAGATGCCGAGAAACTCCCCGTAGGCGGGCCGCGCGACGTGGCTGGCACACGCTTCGATTTCCGCGAACCGGCCCCGGCGCTGGGGCCCGATGGCGCGGGCTTCGATCACAATTTCTGCGTCGGCTCCGGCGGGATGCGCGAGGTGGCGGTGCTGAGCGATCCGGCCTCCGGACGCAGCATGACGATGCTGAGCAACCAGCCCGGATTGCAGGTCTACACCGCACCGTCCGGCGACAGCTTCAACGCGATCTGCCTGGAGCCGCAAGCCTGGCCCGATGCGCCCAATCACCCTGAGTTCCCCTCGACGATCCTGCGACCGGGCGTGGAATATGTGAACCGGATCCGTCTGCAATTCTCGAGCTGATCTCCGCGACGCCGCGCCGGTCGCTACCGCGCGGCGCGGGATCGGTCAGGTCAAACCCCGCAGCGCAGCACCGGCCTGACGGTAGCGGTCGTAGCCTTCGTCGAACGCCTCGCGCAACGCGGAGACCGGCTCGATCGTCGCGGCGATCTCGGGCGGGGCCGCGATGTCCAGCCCGCCGCCCGTCGCGGCCATCATCCCAAGCCTCGCCGCCCCGAACGCGCCGCCATAATCGCCCGCCACCGGCAGGGCCACCGGCGTGTCGAGCGCGGTTGCGATCGCCTCGCACCAATAGCGCGAGCGCGTGCCGCCACCTACGCCGAGCAGCGTCTCGATCCGGGTGCCGGTGCCGGCCAGCGCGTCGCGGCAATCGCGCAGCGCGAAGCTCACCCCTTCCAGCACGGCGCGCGTGGTCGCGGCGCGATCGGTCGCGTGTTCAAGCCCGATGAACGCGCCGCGGATCGCCGCATCGTTGAGCGGCGTACGCTCTCCGCCGAGATAGGGCAGGAACCGCGCCTTGCCCGGCGCCTGCAGCGGGCCGAGGCCCTCGGTCAGTTGCTTGGCGTCGCTCTCCAGAAGCCGCGCATACCAGTTCAGCGCATCGGTCGCGGCCAGCACCACGCCCATCTGGTGCCATGTCTGCGGCAGGGCGTGACAGAAGCTATGCACCGCGCTCGCCGCATCGGGGCGATAGCCGTCATCGGCGGCGAACAGCACGCCCGAGGTGCCGAGCGAGACAAAGGCCTGTCCGGCCGCCACGACGCCGACGCCCACGCCCGAGGCCGCGTTGTCGCCCCCGCCGCCCGCGACGACGACGCTGTCCGGCAGACCGAAGCGCGCCGCGATCTGCGGGCGCAGCGTGCCGGAGACGTCCGAGCCCTCGACGAGGCGCGGCATCTGCTCGCGCCGCATCCCGGTGGCCGCAAGCAGCGCATCAGACCAGTCTCGCGCGCCGGTATCGAGCCAGCTCGTCCCGGCAGCGTCGGACATCTCCGAGACATGCTCTCCAGTCAGCCAGAGCCGCAGGTAGTCCTTCGGCAACAGCACCTTCGCCACTTTCGCGAACCGCTCCGGCTCGTGCTTGGCGAGCCAGACCAGCTTCGGCGCGGTGAAGCCGGGGAAGACGATATTGCCGCTGATCTCGCGGAATTGCGGCTCCGCATCGAGCGCCGCCGCCTCGCGATAGGCGCGGGTGTCGTTCCACAGGATGCAGGGCCGCAACACCTCGTCCTGCGCGTCGAGCAGCGTCGCGCCATGCATATGCCCCGACAGCCCGATCCCGCGCACCGCCGACAGATCGTGCTGCGCGAGCGCGCCGAGCACTGCCTCCATCGCCGCGATCCATTCGGCGGGATCCTGTTCCGACCAGCCCTCCTGCGGGCGCGAGACGGTGAGCGGATGCGTCGCCTCGGCGACCACGCGCTGCGCCTCGTCGATCAAGAGCCCCTTCAGCCCCGATGTGCCCAGATCCAATCCGATAAACATGCTTGTCCTCCCGCGCGCTGATTGGCGCCGACACTAACGTCTCTGTTGGGCATGTCGACTCCCCAGCCCTCTGCAGAGGCGCTCGGCCATCACGCCCTTAACGGAACCGTGAGCGCGCAGCGCGGTTGCCTTTCGAACAGCGACCCCGGAGCCTTCATGATCGCCTCACTTTCGACCCCGCTTCTGCTCGGCGTCTTCACCCTCGCCGGGCTGATCGTCGTCATCTCTTCCATCAAGGCGACCGGGCTGGCCGATGTGATCGCGGATCGCACGCGAATGGGCGAAGCACTTGCGGGCGGGATCGTGCTTGGGGCCGCGACTTCGCTGTCGGGGATCGTCGTTTCCGTGTCGGTCGCCGCACAGGGCGATGCGAGCTTCGCCTTCTCCAACGCCGTGGGCGGGATCGCCGCGCAGACCTTCTTCTTGGCGCTGGCCGACATGCTGCACCGACGCGCCAATCTCGAACACTCCGCAGCAGAGCCCGCGAACCTTTTTCAGGCGGTGATGCTAATCGTGCTGCTGTCGATCCCGCTCGCCGCGACCGCCGCGCCCGACTTCGCGATCTGGGGGATCAGCCCGGCCTCCGTAGTGCTGTTTCTCGCCTATCTCGGCGGCACGAAACTCGCGACCCAGGTGTCGGAGACGCCGATGTGGAAGCCGGTCGAAACCCGCGAGACGCGCCGTGACGAACCCGAAGACGAAGAGGAGGCGAACCGCTCGCCGCGCGGCCCGATCATCGTCTTCATGGGCCTCGTCGTCATCATGGGCCTCAGCGGTTGGGTCATTTCGCAGGCCGGGCAGGAATTCGTCACCCGCTTCAGTCTCAGCTCCTCGCTGGTGGGCGCGCTGCTGACGGCGGTCGTGACCTCGCTGCCCGAACTGGTGACGACGCTGACGGCTGTCCGTCGCGGTGCGTTGCAACTGGCCATCGGCGGGATCATCGGCGGCAACACTTTCGACACGCTGTTCCTCGTCTTCTCCGATGGGGCATATCGTGACGGCTCGCTGTATCACGCGGTCTCGATGTCGGACCTCTACTGGCTGGCGACGGGACTGATGATGACGGGCGTGCTGCTCGGCGGGTTGATCCTGCGCCAGAAGGACGGGCCGGCCCGGATCGGGATCGAGAGCCTTCTGCTGGTCGCGATCTACGCCTCGGCGGTGGTGCTGCAAGTCCTCGCCTGACCAAGAATTATTGCCCATTGCGGGCGGATTCCCCAAATAGGCAATATACATTTGCCGCAGGGACCGTTATGCAGGCGCCTTCCGCACGGGCTGCCAGAGCAGAGCGGCCCGTCCCTTACGTCATTGCTTGGACGACTTTCCGATGATCCCCTCCCTTTCCGCAGCGCTCGCCGAGCGCGGCTACGACACTCTCACTCCCGTGCAGGACGCGGTGACCGATCCCGCGCTGGAGGGCAAGGACCTGCTGGTCTCTGCCCAGACCGGCTCGGGTAAAACGGTCGGCTTCGGTCTCGCGATCGCCCCGACCCTCCTGGGCGAGGCCGAAAGCTTCGGCCCGGCTGGCACGCCGCTTGCACTCGTCGTGGCCCCCACGCGGGAACTCGCCTTTCAGGTCATGCAGGAATTGCGCTGGCTCTACGCCAAGACCGGCGCCATCGTCAGCTCCTGCGTCGGCGGCATGGACCCGCGTCAGGAACGCCGCGCCCTCGAACGCGGCACCCATATCGTGGTCGGCACGCCCGGTCGTCTGAGCGACCATATCCGCCGCGGCGCGCTCGATCTGAGCGACATCCGCGCGGTCGTGCTCGACGAGGCCGACGAGATGCTCGATCTGGGCTTCCGCGAAGACCTCGAATTCATCCTCGGCTCCGCCACGGAAGAGCGCCGCACGCTGCTGTTCTCCGCCACCGTCTCGCCGATGATCGCGAAGCTGGCCGAGCAGTTTCAGAACGACGCGCAGCGCATTTCGACGATCAACACCGCGCAGCAACACTCCGATATCGCCTACAAGGCGCTGAAGGTTGCGGCCTCGGATAGCGATCATGCGATCTTTAACCTGCTGCGCTATCACCATGACGAAAGCGCCATCGTTTTCGCCAACACCCGCGCGGCGGTGAACCATCTCAGCGCGCGTCTCGGCAATCGCGGCCTCTCGGTCGTGACGCTGTCGGGTGAACTGTCACAGGCCGAACGCAGCCACGCGCTGCAGGCGATGCGTGACGGGCGCGCGCGCGTCTGCGTGGCGACCGATGTGGCCGCGCGCGGGATCGACCTGCCGAACCTGAGCCTCGTGATCCATGCCGATCTGCCGCAGAACCCCGAGAGCCTGCTGCACCGTTCGGGCCGGACGGGCCGCGCCGGGCGCAAGGGGATGTCCGCGCTGATCGTGCCGCCGCGCATGGTCAAACGTGCCGAACGTCTGCTGAAATTCGCGAAGATCAACGCCGAATGGAGCGTGCCGCCCTCGGCCGAGTCGATCATCGCGCGCGATGAAGAGCGCCTGCTGACCGATCCCGATTGGCGCGAGCCGGTCAGCGAGGATCAGGCGGCGTTTGCGCGCAAGCTGCTCGACCGGCACGGGGCCGAGGCTGTCGCCGCCGCCTTCCTGCGGCTGCAGCAATCGCGCAATGCCCCGCCCGAAGACCTTCTGCCGCCGGACACCAAGGGGCAGTCCGAGCGTCAGGAATTCGGCCCGAGCCGTTGGTTCACGCTGTCGGTCGGGCGCAATGACCGGGCCGAGCCGCGCTGGCTGCTGCCACTGCTGCGCCGCCATGCCGATCTCGACAAATCGTCGATCGGTGCGATCCGCGTGCGCGATGACGAGACCTTCGTCGAGATCGCCGAGAAGAGCGTCGCGAAATTTGCGGCCTCGCTTGGTCCCGATGGCGAGCTCTCCGACGAGATCAAGGCCCGTGCCCTGAACGGTGAACCTGATTTCGGACCGCCCCCGAAAAAGCGCCGCGCCGACAAGCCGCATGGCAAACCGGATCGCGGTGATCGCGGCGAGCGTCCGGCCAAGGCGCCCCATCGCAAGGGGCCGCCCAAGGCTCCACGCGACGACGCCCCGGAGGAGAGTGCGAAGACCAGCGGTTGGAGCCCCGACGACGAGGCCGTGTTCGCAGCCCTCGCGGACATCCCGCCGAAGAAGCGCAAGCCCAAGCCCGAAGGCGGCGCCGCCCCGAAGGGCAAAAAGCCCCGCGCGAAATATGCAGGCCCCGGCAAAGGGCCGCATCCGGGCAAAGGCGGGAAGCCCAAGCCCGGCGGCCCGAAGAAGCCGCGCAAGTGATGGTATGATTTTGCAAAAGGCCCGCAGCGATGCGGGCCTTTTTTCATATGCTCTCAGAAGCGCCGGGGTTAGCGCCCCGTTACCGGGTCAGCCGGAGATAGAGCGACAAAAGCTTGTCCGGCAGTGTGCTCAGCTCGTCGATCTGGATGAACCCGTTGCGCCCGGAAATCGCAGCCTCCTGCTCCTTGTTTCGCGGACCGAGCCCCACGCAGAAGACATCGATCCCCAGCGCGCTCAGGCTGCGAACGGCGCGCTGCGCGTCGCAGACAAGATAGTCGGGATCGGGCGAGTCGATATCCGAGGGCTCCCCGTCGGTGATCAACAGCAGCAGGCGACGATGCCGCGGCACCTGCGCGAGGTCCTTCCCGGCATGGCGCAGGGCGGCCCCGAGCCGCGTCGAATAGCCCGGCTTCAGGCCCGAGAGCGCCGAGCCCGTCTCTTCATCCAACGCGTCGGAGAACCGCTTCACTGCAACGACGCGCACGTCTTCGCGCCCGGCCGAGCAGAAGGCGTTGATCGCGAAAGGGTCGCCGATTTCGTTCATCGCATGGGCAAGAACCGCCGTCGCATCGCGCTCCATGTCCAGAATGCGGTGCTGCGTTCCGGGGACGAGATCGGCCGTCGATTGCGAGATATCGAGCAGCAGGCTGACCGCGAGATCGCGCGTCGGCGGGGCCTGCCGCTCGTAGAGGCGATGATCGGGAAACTCGCCTGCCCGCAGGGCCGTCGCCGCCTCGATACAGGCGTCGAGATCGAGAACTTCTCCCTCCGCCTGCCGTTTCTCCCGGCGCGCGCGCCCGATCTGCGCCGAACGCACGAGACCGGTGATGCGCGACAGAAGCGGCCCCTGCGTATCCTGCAACTCCAGCCAGAAGCGGCGATTGCCCGGCGTCGCGGGGTATTCCTTGACCACCGTCCAGTTCGCACGCTCCCGACCGATCTCGTAATCGTATTCGGGGTAGGAGGCGACCGCCCGCCCCTCTTCGGCCGCCTCGGTGACGGGGGCGACTTTCTCGACCCTGTCGCTTTCGGTCTGCTCCTGCTGTTGCGATTGCTTGCCCGCGCCCGGGGTCGGCTCGGAGCGACGCAGCTGCACGGTGTCGACCTGAACCTCTAGGGTCTGCGCCTCCTCCGGGGGCGGCTCGTCGAGCGCCCACAGACCGAGGTTGTCGTCGCGATAGGCGGGCTGGACCACATAGTCCTTCGCATTGAACTGCACGCGAAGCTGCCCGAGATCGTTGCCCAGAAGATTGCCGATCTCGCGGCTGATCGCCGGATCGGCCCAGCGCTCGCGCGCCTCCATGAACATCCGGCGGCCTTTCTGAACCCACCCGTCGGGATCGTCGAAATCGGGATCGATCAGCGCCCGCGCCAGCCGTGCGAACAGGCTGGGCGCGGTCGGTAGTCCGCCGGGTTGGGCGACGTGACAGCCTTGCCAGAGCCTGCGCAACCCGGGCATTTCCTGCGCCGCCAGTTCCTCGACCCGTGCATCCTCGATCAGAGACACGACCGCCATCTGAAGCGGTTTGAGCTGCCCGATTTCGAAACGGGTTTTGGTGAAGTTGATATGCGCCCCGATATGGGCGAGCGCGGCGCGAAACAGGGGCTCCGTCTCGCCGCGATAGCCGGGCAAGCTGGGCGGCACGAGAATGACATTGCCCGCGAAGGACACCCGCCGCGCGGCTTTCTCTCCCATGCCCGTGGGCGCGACACGCAGCGGCGGGGTCGCGCCGGAAATCGCCGTGAGATAGGCCCGCAACCGGCGCTCATGATCGTAGAAGCTTTGCTCTCCGCTTTCGTGTTCAAGCGCGCGCTGCGCCTCGGCGGTCTGCAAGGATAAATAGGCGCTTCGCTTGTCGGCATCGCGCCCCGCCAGACGCAATCCGGTCGCGACCCAGTCCTCGAGCGCCTGTTCGGAGAGCCGCCCGACAAGCCGCTCCATATTCTCGAGAAAGGGGTAAACGGACTCCGGCGCTTGCGTGGTAATCCGCGTCATCAGCGCGACCCACGCGGTGAACGCCTGCGGCTCGTATCTCTGCGCGACCGTGTCCGCCGCAGTGCAGACGCGCTCCGCCGCGCGGGGTGAGACCCGGATCGCGACATGGGACACGAGCTTTGCAAAGGCGATCGTCGGTGCCGCCCCGAGTTTCGGCGCAAGAGCCAGCGAACTGCGCTCATAAGCGCGCGGAACCGTCCGCCCGTATCCCGCGCCCCGAAGCCGTTCGCGCGCCCGCAGCCAGTCGGCTATCTCGGGCGCCGAGAAGGCGCTGCGGATCGCGCCCGGCAGGTCAGGGGTGGCTTCGACATTCATGCTGTCAGGCACAGGCATCGACGACCGCGTCGAGCGCACCGCGCATATCCGGGTCATCCGTGATGGGAACGATGATCGCATGTTTGCAGGCGTCGGTCAGCGTCATGCCCGTCTTGATGAGGCGACCGGCATGGATGAGCATCCGCGTGGACGCCCCTTCCTCGAGCCCCTGCCCGCGCAGATGCCGCGACTTCTCGGCGATCTTCACCAGCTTGTCGGCGATGTCGGCGGCGATATCCGCCTCGGACGCCACGATGGAAGCCTCGACCGAGGCCATCGGATAGGTGAAATCGACCGCACTGAAGCGCTGCTTCGTGGATTCCTTGAGGTCCTTGAGAACGCTCTGGTAGCCAGGGTTGTAAGAGATCACGAGCTGGAAATCGGGATGCGCATGGACCAGTTCGCCCTTCTTCTCGAGCGGCAGAATCCGGCGATCATCGGTCAGCGAATGGATCACGACCGTCGTGTCCTGACGCGCCTCGACCACCTCGTCGAGATAGCAGATCGCGCCGTGGCGCACCGCCATCGTGAGGGGCCCGTCCTGCCAATGCGTGCCCTCGGGGCCAAGCAGGAAGCGCCCGACGAGATCCGAGGCGGTCATGTCCTCGTGGCAGGACACCGTGATGAGCGGCTTGCCCAGACGCCAGGCCATATGCTCGACAAAGCGGGTCTTGCCACAGCCGGTCGGCCCCTTGAGCATCACCGGCAACCGCGCTGCATAGGCGGATTCGTAGAAGACCACCTCGTCGCCGCTTGGGTGGTAGGTCGGCTCTTCCTCAAGCCGGTACTGATCGATCGTCATAGAAGATCCTCGCGTTTGATTGGCCGGCGGATGTCTCCGCCGGCCCTGCTCGCCTGCCTCACCGGTGAGTGGGGTCGGACTTTTCGTTGGGGATACCGTCGATCGGACATTCCTCGGTGCCGACGGTCGAGCGGGTCATCGCCTCGACCATCTCGCGCGTGCCTTCCGGATCTTCCGCCCATTTGGTGTAGAAGTCATAGGGGCACTCGGCGAGACCGTTGGTGTCGTCACCCGAGTTGATCATGCCGGTATAGCCACGGTGCACGAGCTTGAAGAGGTGGTTCTGGCTCTGCATGTTCTTGCGCGCATCGCGGATCGCCGAGACCGAGAGCTGGCCGTACTGGATGCCGTATTCCTCTTCGCCGCATTCGCCCAGCGTACGGCCGTCGAAGCCGACGATGGCCGAGTGGCCGAAATAGGAATAGACGCCGTCGAAGCCTGCCGCATTGGCGACCGCGACATAGGAGTTGTTCGCCCAGGCCATCGCCTTGGCCATGATCACCTGCTGGTCCTTGGCCGGATACATGTAGCCCTGACAGCGGATGATCAGTTCGGCGCCCTTCATCGCGCAGTCGCGCCAGATCTCGGGGTAGTTGCCGTCATCACAGATGATCAGGCTCATCTTCATGCCCTTAGGGCCTTCCGAGACATAGGTGCAGTTGCCCGGATACCAGCCCTCGATCGGAACCCAAGGCATGATCTTGCGGTATTTCTGAACGATCTCGCCCTCGTTGTTCATCAAGATGAGCGTGTTGTAGGGCGCTTTCTTCGGGTGCTCTTCGTGGCGCTCGCCGGTCAGCGAGAACACGCCCCAGACATTGGCCTCGCGGCAGGCGGCGGCGAAGATTTCGGTCTCTTCGCCCGGGACCGACGAGGCGGTCTCGTACATCTCGGTCTCGTCATACATGATGCCGTGGGTCGAGTATTCGGGGAAGATCACCAGATCCATGCCCGGCAGGCCCTTCTTCATGCCTTTCACCATGTCGGCGATCTTGTGGCAGTTCTCGAGAACCTCGGCCTTCGTGTGAAGACGCGGCATCTTGTAGTTAACGACGGCGACGCCCACGGTATCGGCGCTGCTCGAAATATCTCCATGATACATGTTGTTACCTCTGCTGTTGGTGGAGTTGTCGAATGCCTTTCCGGTTGATCCGGGAAGGCGGGTTTATGGGGTCAGATCGCCATGTGCTTGGTGACCGTTTCCTCGGTGAGATCCGCGATCGCGCCATCGGCCACGACGCGACCGTTCTCGAGCATCGTGAAGTTCTGCGCGGCACGGCGCGCGAATTTCACGTTCTGCTCGACAAGGAGGATCGTCAGTCCGAGTTCGGCATTGAGGCGGATGATGATGTCCTCGATCTGCTCGACGATATTGGGCTGGATGCCCTCGGTCGGCTCGTCCATCAGGAGGACCTTGGGGCCGCTTGCGAGCGCGCGGGCGATGGCAAGCTGCTGTTGCTGACCGCCCGAGAGCACGCCCCCGGGCCGGTCGAGATTTTCCATCAGATAGGGAAAGATCTTCGGGACGATTTCGGGAATGGCGCGCGGGCCCTGGGCCGCGAAGCCGCCCATCAGGATGTTCTCGCGGATCGTGAAATCGGGGATGATCATCCGGCCCTGCGGCACATAGGCGATTCCCGCCCGCGCGCGCCGGAAGGTCGCGTCGGCGGAGATGTTCTGCCCGTCGAGCACGACGCCGCCGCTCTGGCGGTCGGTCAGCCCGAGGATGGAGCGCAGAAGCGTGGTCTTGCCCACGCCGTTGCGGCCCAGAACGGCGAGGATCGTGCCGCTCGGCGCGCTCATCGAGACGTCGTGCAACGCCTGGCTGCGGCCGTAGAAGCTGTCGAGGTTGCTCAGAGAAAGCATCAGTGAATCCCTCCCGAACCGAGATAGGCTTCGCGCACCTTTGGATCGGTCTCGATCTTTTCCATCGGGCCCTCCGCGAGCAGCTTGCCCATGTGCATGACCGTGATCCGCTCGGCGATCTTGCGCACGAAAGCCATGTCATGCTCGACCACGAGGATCGTGTGGCTGCCCTTCATTTCATTGATGATTTCGGCGGTGCGGAAGGTCTCCGCATGGGTCATGCCCGCGGTGGGTTCATCGAGAAGGATGACCTTCGCCTGCTGCGTGATCAGCATCCCCAGTTCCAGCCACTGCATCTGGCCGTGGGACAACTCGCCCGCGACCGTATCGAGCACCGGCTCGAGCCGCGTCATCGCGATCACGTCCTCGACCCGCGCCCGGTCCTCCGCCACCATGTGCAGACGAAGGTTGCGGAACACGCCGGGCTCTCCCGAGGCCGCGACTTCGAGGTTCTGCCGAACGGTCAGATCGCGGAAGACGCTCGGGATCTGGAATTTCCGCCCGATCCCGTGCCGCGCGATGATGTGCTCGGGGCGGTTGGTGATGTTCTCGCCAAAGAGATGGACGCTGCCTTGGGTCGAGGCGGTCTTGCCGCTGACGAGATCCATCAGCGTGGTCTTCCCGGCGCCGTTGGGGCCGAGGATGACCCGCAACTCGCCTTTCTGAACCACGGTGGTGAACCCGTCCACGGCCTTGAACCCGCCGAAATCCACCGTCAGCCCGTCGATCGTGAGTGCTTCATTCATGTCCGTCCCTCCTATTCCGCGGCTTTCGGGGCCGTCTCTGCGGGCGTGCCCTTCCGGCGGCGTTCGAACCGCCCCAGAAGATCGCGCGCGATGCCCGCAAGCCCGTTCGGCAGGTAGAGAACGACGAGGACGAAGATGCCCCCGATGATCAGCTTCCACGCTTCCTTGAAGATTTCGGTCTCGCTGACCGTGGCCTCGACCGTGTTGATCAGGATCGCCCCGATACAGGCGCCGAGCAGCGAGTTGCGCCCGCCCACCGCGGCCCAGACGACCATCGAGATCGAGAAGCCGATATCCATGAAGCTCGGCGAGGCGAATTCGGCGGCGACCACATAGAGGAGCCCCGCGAAGCCCGCGATCCCGGCGGAGATCGTGAAGAAGAAGATCTGATAGGCCGCGACGTCGTAGCCGAGATAGCGCGCCCGGGTCGGGTCATCGCGCGTCGACTGCAGGATCAGCCCGGCCCGTGTCGAGACCAGCCAGCGGCCCAACAGCAAGACCACCGTGAGCGAGACGGCGACGACGTAATAGGTCTCGACCATATAGGGGTCGAATTCGAACCCGCCGATGGTCAGCCAGCCCAGATCGGTCAGCCCGTTGAACCCGTTGGTGATCGGCTGCGCGTCGATGAGCAGCAGCCGCACCAGGAGCACGAGCGCCAGCGTGATGATCGCGACATAGACGCCCGAGACGCGCAGCCGGAAAATCGACGAGGACAGCACGAAGGCGACGATCAGCGGGATCACGATCGACATCGCCATGCCGAACCATTGCGACTGGAACGGGATCCAGAGGAACGAGCCCTTGTTGATGCAGCACAGATCGGTGACGGCCCCGGGCTCTGCGTTCCAGAGCATGAAGTCCGGCACCGGTTTGTCCGAGCCCTGCTGCAGGCTGGTGGCGCTCATCAGCTTGAGCGACATCGCCGTCATATAGGCGCCGAGGCCGAAAAAGAGCCCCTGCCCCAGATTGAGGATCCCGGCATAGCCCCAGGACAGCGCGATCGCGATGCCGAGCATGCCGAAGACGAGATATTTGGCGATGCGGTTGAGCCAGAACACATCGTCGATCACCAGGGGCGCGCCGAGAACCATCACGATGAAGAGGGCATAGACGGCCCAGTCGGCATGACGCTGAAGGCGGCTCGTGGAGCTGGGAAGTGTGGAGGACGTTTCGCTGGACATCGCTTACCTCGACTTGAAGGAGAACAGGCCGCGCGGGCGCCACAGGATCAGGGCGATGACCACCGCGAAGACGACGGCGCGGGCGATGATGTCGTTGGACGCCAAGGCGACGATGCCGTTGATCTGTCCGAGAATGCCCGCAGCGAGGATCGTTCCGAGAAGGCTGCCGACCCCTCCGACCACGACGACGAGGAAGCCATCGACCACGACGGACGCGCCCATCTCGGGCATGACCGTCTTGAAGCCTGCGAGCAGCACACCGGCGATCCCGGCAAGGCCCGAGCCATAGGCGAAGGTCAGCGCCGAGACGCGGCGCACGTCGATACCGCAGGCGGCCGCGATCTGCGGATTGCGCATGATCGCGCGCACCTGCACGCCCATCGGGGTACGATACATCAGCCACCAGGTCAGACCCGCGAGCATCAGCGTCACGACGATGATGAAGGTGCGATAGGGCTGGATCGTCATGCCCGCCACGTCGATCGGCTGGGTGAGGAAGGCCGGAACCGTCATGTTCTGCAACCCCGGACCGAGACCGTCGATATGGATACCGAAGAAGCTCAGGCCGAATTCGAGGCGGATCAGCTGTTGCAGAAGGATCGCCACGCCCCATGTCGCGAGCAGCGTGTCGATGATCCGTCCGTAGAGCCTTCGGATCACCAATCGCTCGATCACGAGCCCCACGAGCCCGGAGGTCACGAAGGCCAGAGGCAGCGCGAAGAACAGGTTGAGCCCGAGATGGAGCCCGGCGAGCACCGCCGTATAGGCCCCGATCATGACGAGCTCGCCATGCGCCATGTTGATGACGCCCATAGCGCCGTAGGTGATCGACAGGCCAAGCGCGATCAGCAGCAGGATCGAAGACAGGGACAGGCCGATGAAGATGATGTCAGACATAGGGAATTCCGCCTCGCTCGGATGGGCACCGGACATCAGCCCGGTGCCCGGTTTGCGTCACAGCTTGGTGGTGTCGAGACCGGCGCCGGTGCAGAACAGGTTCTCTGCCGTCTCGCCGTAAGCGACGTAGGGCAGCGGCTTGGTCGGCGCGTCATAGGCGTTGACGATCGTGCCCTGACCATCGGCGCCCCACTGCGCGATGCGCGGCGTGAGATAGGTGTGCAGGTTTTCCGGATCGACGGTGACGGTGCCGTTCGGGGCCTCGAAGACCTGACCCTTGATGCCTTCGCGCACCGCATCCGCCGAGATGTCGCCAGCCTTCTCGACCGCCTGTTTCCACAGATAGACCTGGAAGTAGCTGCTCTCGAGCGCGTGGTGCGTCACAGCTTTGGGATCGTTGACATATTTGCGGTAGCGCTCGATGAAATCGCGGTTGCGATCGGTGTCGATTGCCTGGAAATACGGGAAGGAAGTGTAGCTGCCTTCGGCGAATTCCGGACCCATCGCGGCGATCTCGATTTCCGAGGTGACGGTCGCGCAGATCGGCAGTTTGTCGTGGGTGAGGCCCTGGTTCTTGAACTCGCGGTAGAAGGCCACGACCGAGTCGCCCACGACATTCGACAGAACCACGTCGCAGCCGCTTTCCTTGATCTTGGAGACCATCGCGCCCCATTCGGAATGGCCGAGCTCGAGATATTCGTCCGCGACCCACTCGCCGCCATTCTGCTCGATGAGGATCTTCGACACCTTCGCCATCTCGCGCGGGTAGATGTAGTTTGAGCCGACGATGAAGAACTTCTTCTTGCCGAGCGTGTTGGTGATCCACGGGATGAAGTTCGACAGCTGCTGGTTCGGCACCGCGCCCGTGT
The DNA here is from genome assembly GCF_009296265.1 of Thioclava sp. JE_KL1. Taxonomy (GTDB): domain Bacteria; phylum Pseudomonadota; class Alphaproteobacteria; order Rhodobacterales; family Rhodobacteraceae; genus Thioclava. Next base: position 5,826 of record NZ_WBJS01000007.1, on the reverse strand, counting down.
AGACCACGTTCTTGGAGCACTCGAAGCCTTCGTAATAGGTCGGGTAGAAGTAGAGGCTGTTGCGCTTTTCGAAGACCGGCAGGACGGCCTTGCGGCTCGCCGAGGTGTAGGAGCCGAACACGGTCTGCAGGCGATCGCGGATCACCAGCTTCGAGGCCTTCTCGTTATAGGTCTTCGGGTCGGATGCGCCGTCTTCGAGGATCGGCTTGATCATCATCCCGTTCACGCCACCCGCGGCGTTGATCTCGTCGATCGCCATCATCGTGGCGTCGGCGAGCGATTTCTCGATGATCGAAAGGCCGCCAGTCAGCGAGAACAGGACACCCACCTCGATTTCACCCGAGGCGCGGGCGGGGCTCGCGATCATCGACGGGCCGAGGGCGGCTGCGGCGCCGAAAGCGGTCGTGTGTTTTAGGAAGTTTCTCCGGTTCGTTTTCATTTCTGTCTCCCGTGTCGAGGTTTTATTTTGATTTTTCAGGCCGTAGATGCGCAGGGAGGACTCCCGTGCACGAGCGTTTGGTATGTGACCGATTGTGTGAGGTGCCGTGACCGGACCGCGGGGGTCCGGATCATTTTGGCGAAGGGGGCTCCGGGTGTTCGGAGCGATTGGCATCGTTGCCATTCAGCGCCGCCACGAGGGCGGGGTTGCGTGCGCTCTGGTACGCCCGCAGCGATGGCGCGGCCTTTGCACCATCCTGAAAACCAAAAAAGCCCGCTAAGACACTACAGTGTCTTCAGCGGGCTTTCTGTGCCGAACCGATGGACATCATTGGCCATCGATCTGATTCGACTATACATCATCCGGTCTTGATGACAACAATTCGTTTGCGTTGATGATCGCGACCGCCATTTCCTCTACGGAAATCCGCTTACCCATCGCTTGCGCGCGAATGGTGCCATAGGCTTCTCTCTCGGAAATCTTGTGCATTTCCATGAGGATAGACTTCGCCTTCGAGATTTTCTTCTGACCGGAAATCTTCTTTTCGAGCTTGCCGATCTTGTCGTGGAAATCCGCCGCCTGCATCCAGTTGGAGCGTGCGACGACAAGATTTGTCAGCATGCCGAAAGTCCGGACCGGCTTCGAAATCACCGCGAATGCGTTGATGTCGAGCACCAGTTCGATCATCGCCGGGTTCTCGTAATTCACGATGCCGATCACCGTCGGGCCGGGTTTCTCGGACTTCCGCAGCATGCTGCTCAGGGCGCTCTGGCTCTCGAAGAAGACGCCTGCGAAAACGACATCCGTCCCGCTCGGCAGCGCCTTGGCGGGGGGCCACATCAGTTCCGCGCGGCAGCCGATGCGTTTGAGCTGATCCATGAGCGCCTTGCCATCTGCGTCCGGCGGGTGGACGACGATGACCGAGAGGTCGCGCAAATCCTTGAGACGCAGCCGGGGCATCAGCTTCCGCCCCCTCCGGCTCCGAATTGCGGAGACGTCATCTGCAAGTCTTCATCATATTCAACGAGATAAGGGTCGGGTCGCACCGGCGCCTGCGCTTCGCGCACGATCTCGAAAGCCCCGCTTTCGCCGACGACGGCAACCCGGGGCCAGAGGCTCGTGTGATGGGTATCGCCTTCGACCTGCACGGGGCCCTGCGGCGCCTCGAAGCTGAAATTCGGCAAGGTGCGCAAGACGCTGTCGCGATCGGTCGAGCCGGACCGTCGCACGGCTTCCGCGAAGAGATAGACTTGGAAATACGCGGCTTCCGTCCCCGCCGAAATCGGCTGATCCGGTCCGAACCGGCGCGCATAAGCCGTGACGAAGCGACGGTTCGCCTCGGTATCGAGCACGCTGAAATAGGGCGCGGCCGTCACGTTGCCGATCGAGGCATCCTTGCCGACCGCCAGCAGTTCGGGCTCGCCCGAGGTCAGGCTGGCGATGGGCTGTTTGCTGCGATCGAAGCCCGCGCGGTCGTAGGCCTGGTAGAAGCGGACCGACCCTTCGCCCACGACCGTGGAGAATACGACCGCAGGCCCCGCAGCCTTGATGCGCGAGATCGCCCGCTCGATATATTCCTCGTTATGGCGCAGGGGGATGTAGATTTCATCGACGACCTTCGCCCCGCGATGCATCAGCAGATCCCGCATGATCCGATTGGATTCATAGGGGAAAACGTAGTTCGACCCGACGAAGACAAACCGGTCGCCATAGGTCTGGGTGAGATAATCCGCCAACCAGCGCGAGTTCTGGTTCGGGGCTGCGCCCGAATAGACGCAGCTGCTCGAAAACTCGAACCCTTCGTAAAGCGTGGGGTAGAACAGCAGCGCGCGGCGTTGCTCGACCACGGGCAAGACGGCCTTGCGCGCGGAGGACATGTAGCAGCCGAAGATGGTCTTTGCGCCGACATCGATGAGGCGCTCCGCCTCGCTCTTGAAGCGCAACGGATCGGAAGCCGGGTCGCTGTCTTCGATCAGAAGCTCACGACCATCGATACCGCCTGCATTGTTGATTTCTTCGATCGCCAGCAGCGCAGCCTGACGCTGTGTGCGCTCGATCACCGACGTCACACCGGTTTGGGAAAAAAGGAGGCCAACTGCGACCGGCTCGTTGTCAAAAGCCATTAATACGGTTCCATATCTTTCAACGAGAACTCCCGCGAATGCGGAGTCCGGGGGGAACGGTCACATACGAATCGAATAGCAAATGACTGACGTAGCGGCAAGCGCGACGCATTGCAAAACGCATCTGAACTCATGATTCATTCATTTTTCGGCATTATTTTCAGCGCCTTACATCGTTACATCAAAACATTTGCATATTGAAACGAATCACTCCATCGTGTTGACGTAGCGTTCAACGAAGAGCGCCGCATCTGGCAATGAAAGCCCCTTACGAACCATGTGAATGGATTCGTGAGGGGCTTTTGCGTTTACGGCCCGGCGATTTGTCGCCCCAAATGGAGAGACCACAGAGCCCTAACCCGATCGGCGCACGCGCCCAATAACTCTGAGATCAGTATAACCGGTCACAAACGACGGCAGGATCAAGCTGCCGAACTGATCGACCCCTTATCCACTCCACCCCGGCGAGACTTTCGTCAGCGTTTGCCCACGGCAAGCGCCCAGCCTTCGCATGCCTGCAAAAACAAGAACATCAGAAACAGTCCAACAACGAGGTACATCATGACCACGACGGAAAAGCATCTCGAGCCAGAGGCGCTCGAACATATCGAAGAAGAGATCGATCACGCGCTCGGCGATGAATACGAACATGAACCGGTCCCGGCAAAAGCCCGGCGGAGCATGTTCTCCGTCACGATGGTCTGGATGGGTTTCCCGATGATCATCACCGGCGCGATGACCGGCTCGATCCTCGTGCTCGGCATGGGGTTCAGCTCCGCGCTGACCGCGATGATCATCGGCAACCTGATCATGCTGGTCTATGTCGGCCTGCTCGGGCAGCTCGGCGCGACGAAAGGGATGAACTTCGCCCTGCTCGCCAGCATCGTCTTTGGTCGCAAGGGCTATGTCTTCGCCTCCGGTCTGCTCTCGACGCTTCTACTTGGCTGGTACGCGGTGCAAACCGGGATCACCGGCGCGCTCGTCAGCTCCACCTATGACCTGAACTACGTCGTCATGACGCTCATCGCCGGTGCGCTTTATATCGGCGTCACCTTCGTCGGCGTGAAAGGCCTGCACCTGATCGGCATGATCTCGGTGCCGCTTTTCGTCATTCTGGGCCTTTTCGTCGTCGGCGATGCGGCTTCAACGACCAGCTGGGACGCGATCATGTCCTACCCGGGCAATAATGGCGTCGCGACGATGTCGATGGGCGTCGGCCTGACCGTGGTCATCGCGCTCTTCATCGACGCGGGCACCGTGAGCGCCGACTTCAACCGCTGGGCCAAGGACACGAAAAGCTCCTGGGTCGCGACCTTCAGCGCCTTCCCCTTCGCCAACCTCGCCGCGATGCTGGTCGGCGGCATCATGACCGCAGCCCTGGCCGTTCCGGATGCCAACCCCTTCGGCACCGACAACATGTTCGGCTACATGAACAACATGCAGATGACCTGGCTGAGCGTCCTCGCCTTCCTGTTCCTCTACGTGAACCTCGGCTCGGTCTGTGCCCACTGCCTCTATAACGCCGCCACCGGCTGGTCGCGCATCCTGCGCAGCCACATGCGTCTTTTCGCGGTGATCCTCGGCGCTATCGGCATCGTCATCGCGGCCACCAATGTCTGGGCCTTCTTCATCGAGTGGCTGTCCCTGCTGGGCATCCTCGTGCCGCCGATCGGCGCGATCATCCTCGTGGACCAGTTCCTCGTGCGCAAGAACTCCGAGATCGACCGCGACTGGCGCTGGACGGCCTTCATCGCCTGGGCCTGTGGCTCCGCGGTGGCCTTCGTCGTCGAGTGGTACCTGCCCCACCTGTCGACCGCCATCTCGGCCGGACTTGTCGGCGGCGTTGCTTACTATCTGATCTCCACGCTGAGCGGGAAAACCGCGACTGCCTGATCCGTAACGATCTTCCGGAGCGTCGCCTGAGATAGGGCGTCGCTCCATTTTGACATGAGGAAAAACCATGACCCTTGATTATGAAATCTTCGAGCTTGGCACCTTCGAGTTCCAATGCGGCCTCGCCGTGCCCAACGCCCGTCTCGCCTACAAGACCTTCGGCAAGCTGAACGCGGCCAAGGACAACGTGATCGTCTACCCGACGTGGTATTCCGGGCAGCATTACGACAATGAATGGCTGATCGGGCCCGGCATGGCGCTCGACCCCGAGAAATACTTCATCATCATCCCGAACATGTTCGGCAACGGGCTCTCCACCTCGCCCTCGAACACGCCGGAGCCCTATAACGCAGACCGTTTCCCGAACGTGACCGCCTATGACAACGTCAAGGCGCAGCATCGTCTGGTGACCGAGAAGTTCGGCATCGAGAAGATCCGCATGGTGACAGGCTGGTCGATGGGCGCGCTGCAGACCTTCCACTGGGGGGCGATGTATCCCGAGATGATGGATCTGATCGCCCCGTTCTGCGGGTCGGCGAAGTGTTCGCGCCACAACTACGTCTTCCTCGAAGGGGTGAAGGCGGCACTGCGGGCCGACGCCGCGTGGGAAAACGGGCGCTACACCTCGAAACCCGAAAAAGGTCTCCGCGCGGTTGGCCGTGTCTATGCAGGCTGGGGCTTCTCACAGAGCTTCTATCGGGAAGAGCTCGACCTGAAGACCCTCGGCTATGCCTCGCTCGAGGATTTCCTGATCGGGTTCTGGGAAGGGTTCTTCCTGCCGAAAGACGCCAACAACCTGCTGACGATGGCCTGGACCTGGCAGAATGGCGATATCAGCGCGAACGAGCTGTATAACGGCGACTACAAAGCCGCGCTCGGCGCGATCAAGGCGAAAGCCTATGTCATGCCCGGCCAGACCGACCTCTATTTCCCGCCCGAAGACAGCGTGATCGAGGTCGCCAACATGCCTAACGCCGAGTTCGTCCCGGTGCCGTCGATCTGGGGCCATTTCGCCGGCGGCCCCGGGACCAACCCCGACGACGTCAAATTCATCGACGACAAGCTGAAAGAGCTTCTGGCCTCATGAACCGAGCCGAAGCTTTGCGGATATCGGAAAGGGCGGCCCCATGGCCGCCTTTTTCATTGGAACGCCTGCCGTGCATCACTGATGACGATCTGCGCACGCGATCAGCCGCCCTTTTTGGGCGTGATCAGACTGTAATTTCTTCATAAGACATTGGTTGCGGGAGTAGGATTTGAACCTACGACCTTCAGGTTATGAGCCTGACGAGCTACCGGGCTGCTCCATCCCGCGTCCGTTGAGCGTTTGCCTTTATGTCAGGTTATGAGCCTGACGAGGCGATCGCGTTA
>NZ_WBJS01000060.1 GCF_009296265.1 Thioclava sp. JE_KL1 | reverse complement strand
ATACCGAGCTTGGGCATCGTTGTCGTGGCGCAAAAGTTAATGGCAGAATTGTTCCCCTAACCTATCAGCTAAAAACCGGCGATAAGGTCGAAGTGCTTACCGTCAAGTCAGGTGAACCGAGTCGTAATTGGCTAAACCCTAACTTAAATTATTTGGGAAGCAGTCGTGCACGTGCCAAAGTACGTCATTGGTTCAATCATCAAAACAAAGAAGCCAACCGAGATGCCGGTGAAGCAATCTTCAATAAAGAATTGCGCCGTTTGCACGCGCAAGATATTCATATCGATCAGTTGGTTCAGCAATTTAAATCAGAATCCGTATCAGACTTCTTTGAGGCGTTAGGTCGAGGTCAAATCAACGACCGCCAACTGAACAGCGCGATTCAAAAACAACTGAAACCGCAACAAAAACACATTACCTCTCAAGATCCGACTAAAACCAAGGTGACTGATTCAATTCATTTGACCGACAACCGCCATGAGCCGGCAAGAGCTTATGTCATCGGTTCACCTCAACTAAAAACACAGTTGGCGCCTTGTTGTCACCCGACTGAACAGGATGAGATTATCGGTTATGTCACCCGTGGTAGAGGGATTACTGTCCATAAAAAAGACTGTAATAATATTCTGAATCTCAACTACGAAGAGCAAAAACGCTTGATTGGCGTGTCTTGGACACGCCATCAAGAAGAGCTAGTGGAGACCTATGAGGCTGAGCTAAGCGTGCTGTGCTTTGACAGAAAAGGTCTACTGAGGGA
>NZ_WBJS01000059.1 GCF_009296265.1 Thioclava sp. JE_KL1 | reverse complement strand
TTTATAGACTTTCCGGAAAACATCAGTGAAATGGAAGTGGAGGAATTGCCTTTACCGGTTATTCAATCCAAATTAACACTGGCAGATTCAGAATTGATTGCACAGGCGGCAGACATTATCCAAGCTGCCAAAAAACCTTTGATTTTGGTTGGTAACGGCGCGGTCAGAGCCAAAGCATCAGAAAGCCTTTATGCTTTCTCAACCCATTACAATATTCCAATCATTAATACTTTCATGGCAAAAGGCGTGGTTCCACATTACAAGAATCCACTTTCCATGGGAACAACAGGATTACAGAAAGGCGATTACAACAATGGTGGGTTTGCCGAAGCGGATTTGGTGATTTGTGTCGGCTTCGATATGGTGGAATACCACCCTCACCTGTGGAATCCAAACCGCAAACATAAAATTATTCATATCGATACTCGTTCTGCTGAGGTGGATTACAGTTACATCCCTCATGTTGAATTGGTCGGTAATATTGCATTTAATTTGGATGCCTTAAGACAAGCCTTACCTGAACAACCGAAAACCCCAATTCAATTCCCATTGAGACAATCTCTATTTGATGAAATGGAACGTGTTTCTCAAAGCCAGGATTGGCCAATGAAGCCACAAAAAATCATTTGGGATCTCAGAACCGCAATGGGTAAAAAAGATATCGCTATTAGTGATGTCGGCGCTCACAAAATGTGGATGGCACGTATGTTCCGTTGCGAGTTACCAAACACCTGTATTATTTCAAACGGCTTTGCCAGTATGGGGATTGCCGTTCCCGGAGCTGTGGGCGCAAAACTCGCCTTTCCAGATAGAGCCGTTGTCGCCGTCACCGGTGACGCAGGTTTCATGATGAGTTCACAGGAAATTGAAACTGCAT
>NZ_WBJS01000058.1 GCF_009296265.1 Thioclava sp. JE_KL1 | reverse complement strand
CCCGCATAGGGCTTGCCCTCTGTAGCCTGCCACGCGCTCGCAGATGTTGCACAAAGCGTCGCCGCGATGGCAGCTACGTATTTAAGCTGCTTCATTTGATCCTCCCAAACCGAAACTGCAAGAACGCTACAAGCGAGGCGACCTTTCGTCAACAAGATTATCAATAATAATATTGTTGAACTTTCAGGCGGTCTTACGTATTCTCATATCTGACACTTCTATGAGAGCATTCATGCCAGACACACTTCACAAGGAATTGGAAAACGATATCATTTTCGGGGTCTACCCCCCAGGGACCCGGATCACCGAAGACAGCGTCATGGAACATTATGGCTGCAAACGACACGCGGTCCGCCATGCGTTCGCAGAGCTTGAGAACCAAGGTTTGCTTATTCATCGCCCCCGGCGCGGTGTGGAAGTCGTTGATTTCACACCTGACGAAGTTGACGCGCTTTATGATCTCCGCGTTGTGCTTGAAACGGCCGCAGCAAGGCGAACCCCATTGCCTGCCGACCCCGAATTAGTTGACAAGCTCACCGACATCGCGAAACGCCACGAGGATGCGATAAAGCGAGACGATTTTCGCCAAGTCTATGAACTGAACCAGCGCTTTCACGAGCTTCAATACAGTTGTTGCAAGAACCCCCGCTTGGCCGAGCTTATCGCACGCCACGCGCGCATGGCGCAGCCTATCCGGGTGGTGAAATACGATGACAGGGAACATATGGCGACCATCGTGGCGCAGCACATGGCAATAATCGACGCCCTGCGCGGCGGCTCGTATGACGCATACGAAGCCAGTGTCCGCAATCACTTGCCCGCATCCGCAGAAGCCTACAGGGTCTTGTATGAGCGACGGTTTGCGGCTCGCAGAACCGCAAAA
>NZ_WBJS01000057.1 GCF_009296265.1 Thioclava sp. JE_KL1 | reverse complement strand
AGGAGCCGGATCAGATCGCCAGCCAAGGCCATCGCGCGCTCCGAAGTCTCCAGTCCAAGAAGCAATGCGTTGAAAAGGATCACGGCCGTGATCGTGTTCCTGAAAGTTGATGTGTCGAGCGCCATCGCGATCCGGTCGCGCAAAGTCATACAGTCCCCCTCTTATCGGCGGGAGGGATATGGTTCTCGGACGGGGTTTGCGCAACCTCACCTTTCAGGAATGAGTGCCTTGGAGAAATTGCTGCGCACCATGCCGATGGAGCGAATGACCTGGCAGCGCTGGAGGGGGACGAGGGCCAAGTTGCTGTCAGGTTGGCCGATGTCGGACCCACAGTCTAGGGAGGCAAGCTGTGCCCCTGCGCTTACGTTCCAGCACGTGTTGCGCCGAGAACTTCTGCGAGATTGGCAATGCGCTGGCCCAGCGGCGAGTGACTTGCGTCAACACGTTCCCCGGCCTAGGCGGTGTAGCGCGGAAAGAGTGAAACTGGCGCAACGTTGGTTCAAGCAGATTATCCGTGGGATAGCCGACCGAAACCTCATAACAGCATTACTTCATGAGAGGTTTGCATGAGCCGACCGGATATCCGTATCCAGAGGTAGGTATCCAGCCAAATCAGGGGCCGTTTCGCGGCATCCAGACACATCTGGATCTTACATTCTTCAATGCCTTGCAGAAGGTGTTGGGTGCGCTGAAACCCCGACGTGCATCAGCATTCCGCAAACGGGGTGGATTTGAAAACTCAAGCGCAGGCAGAGGAGCCTCGTCCCCTCAAATCTCCACCCCGGCACACAGCGCGGTATTTCGGATATGCTCTCGCATCGCATTCGCGGCGTCGTTCGCATTCTGCCGCGTTAGCGCCTCCAGGATCGCCCTGTGCTCTTTGATCGAGGCGTTCATGCGGTCGACCTCAGTGTT
>NZ_WBJS01000056.1 GCF_009296265.1 Thioclava sp. JE_KL1 | reverse complement strand
GTCAGTGAGCCACGGCGCTTGAGCGCTTCATTGTAGGATGGCCAGTTCCTGGTCTTGTAGGTCGGGGGCGTCGGTCTGCTCATGACAGCCAGCTACCACGCTGGATTCACAACATGAATCCCTTCACGGGATTTGTGCAACAGAGCCAGTGAAGGGGCTTAGCTGGTTTCTTCTCGAGCCCAATGTGACGGCAATACTCGAGAATGTTCCAATAAGGATGCGCTCTTTCAGGAAGAGCTTTGATCGTCTTTTGGGTGTCGAGCTTCGGCGCGTGATCCATCGGATGCTTCCTCTTGGCCAAGGTTGAGGAAGTATCTTCGTGCCCTGTCCGTTAAGCCATATCGCTCGACATAGTCGAGTAAAACGGCTTCCGCCGTGTCAGGTTGGGTCGGGTCTTTCATTGCATTCTCCTATCAACTGCACGAGTGGGCAGGCTAACAATTTGAGAGTAAATGAGCCGTTAACACAACGAAGACACTGTTGCGGCTACTCGTGTGAAAGCCAGGAGTGAGGCCGCCAGGCGCGATGAGCCCGAGCGTGCCGACAGGCTCCCCAGTCATGTAGCTAGTGAGCCTGATATCCGCTCGGGTCATCTGCGAGACGTGGAGGGTCAGGCACGCTTCTGCCCCTCGCGTCAGCCGCCCGTTTGGTTGCCTTTCCGAAGATCTCCGATCCGCCGCTCGATCGCATCGAGCCGCAGGAGAACCTCGTCGCGGTAGGCGTCGGTGCGTGTGGTCTCCTCTTCGGAATGGGCATCCTGCATCGAATTTACGATGAGGCCCACCAGAAGGTTCACCACTGCGAAGGTCGTGACCATGATGAAAGGCACGAAGAAGGCCCAAGCCAGAGGGTGGGTTTCCATCACCGGGCGCACAATCCCCATCGACCAGCTCTCGAGCGTCATGATCTGAAACAGTGA
>NZ_WBJS01000055.1 GCF_009296265.1 Thioclava sp. JE_KL1 | reverse complement strand
GCGATGATTTTGGAGACGACGCCGGCGCCGACGGTGCGGCCACCTTCGCGGATTGCGAAGCGCAGACCGTCTTCCATCGCGATCGGAGCGATCAGTTCAACTTCGAACTTCAGGTTGTCGCCCGGCATGACCATCTCGGTGCCCTCGGGAAGGGTCACGGTGCCGGTCACGTCCGTCGTGCGGAAGTAGAACTGCGGACGGTAGTTCGCGAAGAACGGGGTGTGACGGCCACCTTCCTCTTTGGTGAGGATGTAGGCTTCAGCCTCGAACTTCGTGTGCGGCTTAACCGAACCCGGCTTACACAGAACCTGACCACGCTCAACGCCGTCACGGTCCACACCGCGCAGCAGCGCGCCGATGTTGTCGCCAGCTTCACCACGGTCCAGCAGCTTGCGGAACATCTCGACGCCCGTGCAGGTCGTCTTCGAGGTGTCGCGGATACCCACGATTTCCAGTTCGTCGCCGACGTTGATCACGCCACGCTCGACGCGGCCGGTCACAACCGTACCACGGCCCGAGATCGAGAACACGTCTTCGATCGGCATCAGGAAGGGCTGGTCAACGGCGCGCTCCGGCGTCGGGATGTAGCTGTCGACAGCTTCCATCAGCGCGCGGATCGAGTTCTCGCCGATTTCCGGATCACGGCCTTCCATCGCGGCCAGAGCTGAACCCTTGATGATCGGGATATCGTCGCCGGGGAAGTCGTAGGACGACAGAAGTTCGCGAACTTCCATTTCCACGAGCTCGAGCAGCTCCTCGTCGTCGACCTGGTCAACCTTGTTCAGGTACACGACCATCGCCGGGATGCCGACCTGACGGCCGAGCAGGATGTGCTCGCGGGTCTGCGGCATCGGGCCGTCAGCTGCGTTCACAACCAGGATCGCGCCGTCCATCTGCGCTGCACCCGTGATCATGTTCTTCACGTAGTCGGCGTGGCCGGGGCAGTCGACGTGCGCGTAGTGACGCGACTCGGTCTCGTACTCCACGTGTGCGGTCGAGATCGTGATGCCGCGGGCCTTCTCTTCCGGCGCGCCGTCGATCTGGTCATACGCGCGGAAATCACCGAAATACTTCGTGATCGCAGCCGTCAGCGTCGTCTTGCCGTGGTCAACGTGGCCAATCGTGCCGATGTTGACGTGCGGTTTGTTACGTTCAAACTTTTCCTTTGCCAT
>NZ_WBJS01000054.1 GCF_009296265.1 Thioclava sp. JE_KL1 | reverse complement strand
CAACCACCAGCGCCCTCACTCAGCCCTCGGCGGCAAGCCACCGGCGCTGGTGTATTGGCAGAGAAATGATATCAACCAACCCGGTCAGCAGGTGCAACGAGTAGCTTAATTTACGTCAGATCCTGTCCAAGAGATGGGGAGTAGCTCAGGCATCGGGCTGTCGGCGCGCAGCGATATCGTCAGCATCTCTCTCGCGCTGACCGTGGGCTTCGTCGGCTGGGTGGTGCTGCGCTTCTCGCGGGTCGCGCTCGATGGCGAGGCGCGGCAAAGCTGGTTCATGGGCTGGATGAGCCTGACACTCGCCTGTGTTCTGGCTCTGGTGGTGGCGGGCAACCTGTTCCAGCTGATGGTCGCCTGGGTCGCAGTCGGCACCGGCCTGCACCGGCTGTTGCTGTTCTATCCCGAACGGCCCGGCGCGCAGCGGGCGGCACGCAAGAAATCCCTGAGCGGGCTGATCGCAAGCGGCGCGCTTCTGATCGCGGTGAGCCTGCTCGCGCATGGTTTCGGCACCACCGACATCGCGCGTATCGCCGAGGCCGCGCGCGCCGGAAACGGGTCGTCCTCGCTCTGGATCGTGGCGGGCCTTCTGGCCGTCGCTGCGGTGTTCAAATCCGCGCTGATCCCGACCCATGGCTGGCTGACCGAGGTGATGGAGGCCCCGACCCCGGTCTCGGCGCTGATGCATGCGGGCGTGGTCAATGCCGGAGGGTTCCTGCTGATCCGCTTCGCCGATGTGATGCTGAGCGCACCAGGTGTGCTTGCTGTGCTGGCGCTGGTCGGCGGGCTTAGCGCATTGATCGCGGCGGCTGTGGCCACAACGCAATCGGCGGTGAAGACCTCGCTTGCCTGGTCCACCTGCGCGCAGATGAGTTTCATGGTGCTGCAATGCGGACTGGCGCTGTTCCCGCTGGCGCTTCTGCATATCGTGGCGCATTCGCTCTACAAGGCGCATGCCTTCCTGTCCTCCGGCAGCGCGGTCGCCGCAGTGGCGCAGCAGCACCGGCCCGGCCCTGTCGCGGTGCCGGGCGCCGGGGCGGTGCTGCGTGCTTTCGCGCTCTCGCTTGCGATCTATGGCGGGGCGCTCGCGCTCTCCGGGCTCTGGCACGAGCCGCCACAGGCGATCGCGCTCGGTGCCATCCTCGTCTTCGGTGTGGCCTACCTGATCGCGCAGGGGCTGGCGGAGGCCGCACCCTGGCCTCTGTTCTGGCGCACGACGCTGATGTCTCTGGGCGCGACCCTTGGCTATTTCGCGCTGCATTGGGGGGCGAATGCGCTCTCGGC
>NZ_WBJS01000053.1 GCF_009296265.1 Thioclava sp. JE_KL1 | reverse complement strand
TTCGCCCCGGATCGGCCAATAGACAGCCACGGTGAGGCGGGCATCGAGAGGAACTGTCCGGTCGAGACCGTCAATCAGCCGGACGGTCGCGCGCTCTCGATCTTCTGCGGACAAGGCCCGCGCGGCCACAAGCCGAGCGCGCTCCGCCCACCTGAACCGCGCCACGTCGCGTGCAGTCTCGGGATCGACCAGGTGTCCATCGACCAGAAGATGGGCAAAGCAGGCGGGGGCTCCTCCGGTAGCATCATCTTCCATATTTATGCCATCCGTTCGCGTTTCTGAGGCGGAAAGATCGTATCGTATCCCCAAGTGAAAACGAAGGCGTAGACGAGATAGAAGCCTGCAAAGGACAGTTCCATCATGAGAATGGTCAGCAGGGAGGCGTCGAGCCACCATGCGAAAATCGGCAGGAGCAGGGTAAGCAGCGTCACCTCGAAAAGCACCGCGTGAGAGATCCGAAGCGGCATTGTCTTATGGACATCGCCACGGCGCCAGAGCAGGATGTGATCGAAGGCCAGGTTGAATAGATAGTTCCAGACGGTGGCCGCAGTCGCCCCGAGAACGACCAGCACGCCCATTTCCTCCATGGGATGATCGAAGGCCCAGGCGAAGAGCGGCGTGACGATGAGGAGGCCAATGAGTTCGAAGCTCACGGCTTGGCGGATACGGTCTGGGGTGCTGCGCATAGAATGTCTTCGTTTACAGGTCAGGGGTCCAGCGTGTAGACCTTGTAGTCGGGCCAGGTCTTCCCCGGGTCGCCTTATGGTGGGACCCGTGCGTCGGCTTTTCAAGCATGGGCGCACGTTGCGCCGTCCAGGGGCCTCGGGTTCGGTGCCTCGCGGCCTTCGCACGCTGAGGAAACGGACGAGCCGGGATGAGGTGTGGTGTCCGATGCCGATTGCCCAAATGAAGAGAGACACCAAGAGAGACCGCTATCCCGAAAGACTGTGCTGATTTTCTCAGACCAGGATCGCCAATCGGTAATAAGCCCGGTGCAGTCGGTCGGGATTCAATGCAGCGAGTTTCGACCATGAACGTCCATGAAGATTGCAAATATCCGGAAGATCATCGTGTCGGGTGGAACTTGAGCCGAGATGAGGTGTTCTGTCGTCGAAAGGCCGTCGGCGAGCGCGAACGAAAGTGTCGACGCGCTTCCACATCATGGTTCGCTCGGTCTTCGCAGGGTCTCCATTCTTGAAGCTTCGATGCTTTGCGGTGCTCCTATCGGTGGTGAGCATGGGCAGTGACCTGCCACGGGTCTTTCATCCAGTAGTCCCGTGGCCCGGTCGGAATTGACTTGCGGCAGGGTTGGGAGGGCTCGACCAACCACATGTCGTGAAGCGAACCCCTCATGCTGTTATTCGAGCATCTTGGCACTACCGTTGCATTCGTATCAGGTCGACGTCTCATTTCGGCCGTGTGCTCGGTTCAAGGGTAACGGCCCGGTTGGCACCGCCTGCCAGATTTCGGCGTGAGGCCCTAAGACACGTGCATAACGACGTCGCAAACGACGTCTCTTATGCGCGGAGGGGCTATGCGGGGCGAGGTTTTGGGTATTGAGCGCCGCCGGCGTTGGGACGACG
>NZ_WBJS01000052.1 GCF_009296265.1 Thioclava sp. JE_KL1 | reverse complement strand
CGCCCCGCCGAAGCCTGCCGCAACGTGGCTTCAAGTTCTTCGCCCGCCTCGAAAATCCGCTCCGAATAGTCGAGCGTGATATGGCCCACCTCAGTCAAAACCAATTGGCGACCGCGGCGCTCGAACAGCTGGTGCCCGATCCGCGCCTCTAATGTGCGGATCTGCGTCGAGAGCGCCGATTGCGAAACGTTCAAACGATCCGCCGTGCGCGTCAGGTTTCCGTCCTTCGCGACCTCGTGGAAATAGCGCAGATGATGATAGTTCAGCTCCGACATCGTTCCATTAAACAGAACGATATGGGGCAAACAATGAATTTTTATTCAAGATGAACCACCGCTACCTCTCCCCGGAACGGAATGGAGGTTGCCATGTCTTATCTTCTACTGCTGCCCCCGGCGCTTTTGATCGCGGTCGGGACAGATCTGCTTCTCCGCCCTGCGACACGGGCCGGGGCGCGCCTGCGTGGGCCGGAACTGGCCGCGGTGCTGGGGCTGCTCGCGACACTCATCGCGGCGGCGGCGCTTGCGCTGTCAGGGCCTCAGACGAGCCCGCTCCTTGGCGCGGCGGGCATCGGGCTGTCGGCGCGCAGCGATATCGTCAGCATCTCGCTGGCGCTGACGGTCGGCTTCGTCGGCTGGGTAACGCTGCGCTTCTCGCGGGTCGCCCTCGATGGCGAGGCGCGGCAAAGCTGGTTCATGGGCTGGATGAGCCTGACACTCGCCTGCGTTCTGGCGCTTGTGGTGGCGGGCAACCTGTTCCAGCTGATGGTCGCCTGGGTCGCAGTCGGCTCGGGCCTGCAGCGACTCCTGCTCTTCTACCCCAAGCGTCCCGGCGCGCAGCGGGCGGCACGCAAGAAATCCCTTAGCGGGCTGATCGCAAGCGGCGCGCTACTTATCGCGGTGAGCCTGCTCGCGCATGGTTTCGGCACCACCGACATCGCGCGTATCGCCGAGGCCGCGCGCGCCGGAAACGGGCCGTCCTCGCTCTGGATCGTGGCGGGTCTTCTGGCCGTCGCTGCGGTGTTCAAATCCGCGCTGATCCCGACCCATGGCTGGCTGACCGAGGTGATGGAGGCCCCGACCCCGGTCTCGGCGCTGATGCATGCGGGCGTGGTCAATGCCGGAGGGTTCCTGCTGATCCGCTTCGCGGACGTGATGCTCGCAGCGCCCGGGGTCCTGGCGGTGCTGGCGCTGATCGGCGGGCTCAGCGCACTCATCGCGGCGGCGGTGGCGACGACGCAATCGGCGGTGAAGACCTCGCTTGCCTGGTCCACCTGTGCGCAGATGAGCTTCATGGTGCTGCAATGCGGACTGGCGCTGTTCCCGCTGGCGCTTCTGCATATCGTGGCGCATTCGCTCTACAAGGCGCATGCCTTCCTGTCCTCGGGCAGCGCGGTCGCCGCAGTGGCGCAGCAGCGCCGGCCCGGCCCTGTCGCCGTGCCGGGCGCCGGGGCGGTGCTGCGTGCTTTCGCGCTCTCGCTTGCGATCTATGGCGGGGCGCTCGCGCTCTCCGGGCTCTGGCACGAGCCGCCACAGGCGATCGCGCTCGGGGCCATCCTCGTCTTCGGTGTGGCCTACCTGATCGCGCAGGGGCTGGCGGAGGCCGCACCCTGGCCTCTGTTCTGGCGCACGACGCTGATGTCTCTGGGCGCGACCCTTGGCTATTTCGCGCTGCATTGGGGGGCGAATGCGCTCTCGGC
>NZ_WBJS01000051.1 GCF_009296265.1 Thioclava sp. JE_KL1 | reverse complement strand
TGCGTCAACGGGCGTTCTCCTGAACCACTTTCGTCCGAGAGCCATGTATGAGGGCTGGGCGCAGGTTTCGTCAACGCGATGCGGGAAGCGGGTAGTTGGTGAGGACCACACGTCTACCAGGCCGAACTGGTCGCCCGCGACAGATATCGCCCGGTCCTTCCCTGCTCTACAACCTTTCCTTCGGCGGCGATTGTCTGCCCGCGCAGGATCGTGCGGACGGGCCAGCCTTCGATCTCCATGCCCTCATAGGGCGTGTAATCCGCACCGTGGCTCAAGGCCGCTTGGGTGATCACCGCTCTGCTTTGCGGATCCCAAAGCGTGATATCGGCATCGGCGCCGATCACGAGCGCGCCTTTTTGCGGGTATAGGCCGTAGAGCTTGGCCGGGTTGGTCGAGGTCAGGGCCACAAAACGCTCGATGCTGATCCGCCCCTTGCGCACCCCTTCCGAGAACAGGATCGGCAGCCGCGTCTCCACGCCGGGGATGCCGTTCGGCACCCATTTGAACGAGGTGCGTGCGCGGGGATTGTCCTTGCCGGTCTCGTTGGCGCCTTCGAAATAGAACGGGCAGTGATCGGAGGAGAAGACATCGAAGGTGCCGTCGCGCAGCCCCTCCCAGATCGCTTCCTGGCTGTCGGTATCGCGCGGCGGCGGCGAGCACACATATTTCGCGCCCTCGAAATCCATGTTCAGCCCTTTGAGATCGTCTCGGGTCAGGACGATATATTGCGGGCAAGTTTCGGCGAAGACCTTCATGCCACGCTTCTTCGCCCATTGAATCTGCTCCATCGGGTCGCGGCCCGAGACATGCACGATCATCACCGGCACGTCGGTCAGCTGCGCATGGCTGATCGCGCGATGGGTCGCCTCTCGCTCGGCGATCTGGTGATGCGCCACGGCATGGTAATAGGGCGCCGTCTTGCCCTCTTCCTCGAGCCTGCGGGTCATGTGCTTGATCGCGTCATGGCCTTCGGCATGGACCATCACCAGCGCGCGCTCGCGCCGGGCCACGTCGAAGACGTCCAGAAGCTCTGCATCGTTCAGCACCAGATCGTCGTAGGTCATGAATACCTTGAACGAGCTGTAACCATCGCGCACGAGCGCCGGGAGTTCCTGCCCCAGAACCTGCGGCGTCGGGTCGGAGACGATCAGATGGAAAGAGACATCCGTATAGCACGCGCCTTCGGCCTTCTCGTGATAGGCCGTCAGACATTCCCGCAGAGAGCTGCCTTTGACCTGCAGCGCGAAAGGCAAAACCGTGGTATTGCCGCCCGCCGCCGCCGACCGGGTGCCGGTCAGGAAATCATCGGCCATCACCGTGCCGTCCGAGGTGGGCTGCGCGAGATGGACATGGGCGTCGATCCCGCCCGGCAGCACCATCAGACCAGTGGCGTCGATCTCTTCGCGCGCATCCGTGATTTCCGATGCGATTTCGACAATCTTGCCGTCACGAATGCCCAGATCGGCGCGGAACTGATCCGAGGCGGTCACCAGCGTGCCGCCTCGGATCGCGAGATCGCAACCCGCCATCACGACGCCATCCGCATCTGGGAGGTGATACTCGCAAGCGCCTCGGTCAGCGCGTCGACCTGCGCCACCGAATTGTAATGAACCATCGAGACACGAAGGCAGCCGCTCTGCCCGGTTTCCTTCAGATCCTCGACCAGACGGCGCGAATGGAAATCGCCAAAGCGGATCGCGATGCCGAACTT
>NZ_WBJS01000006.1 GCF_009296265.1 Thioclava sp. JE_KL1 | reverse complement strand
AAGCTCAGATACTGACCGGGGCGATGCTTGAGAACAGGCAACCCATCCACGGGATAGAGCGTGAAGGACGCGATCTCGGAGGTTTCGCTGTCCTTCGCGCCAACCTTGAAGCGCCGCCACCCGCGCCAGCCGCCGTCCTGTTCTTCCGCGCCGGCGTAGATCTCTTCCTCCCGCTCGATGAGCGTATTGGCAAGGAACCAGTAGGCCTCCCCCCAGGCATTCAGGATCTCGGGGGTCGCGGCCTCGCCCAACACCTCGGCGACAGCGCCCAGCAGCGCTTCGCCGACATGGGGGTAATGCTCGGGGAGGATCTGCAATCCGACATGTTTCTGTGCAATCCGTTCCAGCGCATCGGCCAAGACCCCGGGATTCCGGATATGGGTCGCATAGGCCACCAGCGCCCCCGCGAGCGCTTTGTGCTGCGGCGAGTTGCCATGCTGATGCGACATGTTGAACAGCGCCGTAATTTCGGGAGCAGCGAGCAGCCTGCGATACATGACCGGCACGATCTGATCGACGTGCGCGGCGACGACGGGTGCAGTGGCTTCGATGATCGCGAGTGTGTTTTCCGAGAGCGGCTTGGCCATCATTGTCTCCTAGGTTATAAAACATGCCGATGATCCGCATCTATTCTCCCGCGAATTAAGATGCCAATCACAGGTATGTTTTCCTGTGCGACATTCTGTCCGGCCTCGTGATACGAGACGGGTCGCTTGGGAGCCCGATCAGGAGAGATGTGCGAATGCGCTTGAACGACACCACGGACCTCGCCTTGCGCGTCATGATCTATGCGGCGTCGATGAAAGACCGCCGTTTCACGATCGATCATCTCGTCGAGGCCTATCATGCGCCCCGAAGCACGGTCATGAAGGTTGTCAACGCGTTGACCCGGGGCGAATTTCTGACTGCACAACGTGGTCGGTCCGACGGCTTGGCGCTCGCACGTCCCGCCCAAGAGATCGGCGTCGGAACAATTGTGCGCCACATGGAGACGGATTTCGATCTCGTCGAATGTATGCGCAGCGGCGGCGATTGCGCGATCACAGCGTCCTGCCGTTTGATTTCCCCCTTGGCGGAAGCTCGCGCGGCATTCTTGGCAACGCTCGACAACTACACGATTGCCGATATCGCGATCTCGCCGCGCGATTTCGGGCTGGCGATCTCGTAAGGCTGATACACCGGGCCGATCGTCCAAAAGCTCTCCGGGCCACCCGTCAGGAAACGGCCGCCCTCCCCCCACGAGACGCAAATACACAAGAGCAATGGAATTCCTAAGGAAATCTCTATTGCCTTTTTGAAGCTGGCCGCGCCGTAGAGCGGTTTTTTCTAGAGATCGAGATCAAATAGAGCGCAGGGCACCTTAGTTCGGCACCAACTTAAAATATTTCCGGTTTTCCCGCGCGAAAGCGCGGCCCTCGGCTTTCATTACTTCCAATCGCACACACGCGCCATTAATCGGCAACCAGATCGTTATCGGCGGCGGACGTAAAGTAGCGGGGGCTAATCTTGGCATACCAAGAGACACCATCGGGGTCATGCCGCAATTCGGTTTCCGCCTCCCCCCGCATAAAGCTGTCGATGACTTGAGAGCCAAGCCCCTGACGGGACGGTGGTTCTTCGATCCGCGGGCCATCGCGCTCTTCCCAGGAAAGCGCGAGCATGGCACTCTCCGGAAGCACTCTCCAACGCACCGAGACGCGACCCTCGGGGACCGTGAGAGCGCCGTATTTAGCCGCATTGGTGGCGAGCTCGTGGATCACCAGCGCCAGGTCAAACGAAAGTCTCTCAGTCAGCAGCAAAGATGGCCCTTCGACGTGGAGTTGCTCAGCCGCACAGGTGTAGGGCTCTACATGGTCAGAGACGAGATCGCCTAGCGGACGCGCTGTGGCGCCTTCCTGTGCCAGTTTTACGTGCGCATCGGTGAGCGCGCGCAGCCGGCCATAGAAAGTCTCGGAAAAGCTTTCGAGATCGGGGGCGCGACGCACTGTCATCGAGAATAGCGACTGCAGAACCGTGAGACTGTTGCGCGTTCGGTGCCGCAGCTCGCTCAGTAGGAAGCGCCCACGCTCTTCCTCCTGAGATAGCCGGTCTATAAGGTCGCGGGTCTCGAATTGCCGACGACGCGCTTCGGCCTGAGCCTCGAAGACGCTCTGCAGCACCGCCGCCTTGACGGGCCGCTCGAGAAGAATTGGCGATGGGGCGTTTTCTTTGCGGTTCACCGCGCGGACAGCGGGCGGGAGACGCGCAACCCGGCTTAGAAGGAAAACCGACGGCAGCCGTGCCCACGCGGGTTCCGCAGCGAAGGTCGCGTTCAGCACCTCGCCGGTCTCTTGGCTCGCACCCTCTTGACTGACAACGACGAATAGAACGCCATCAGGG
Source organism: Thioclava sp. JE_KL1 (assembly GCF_009296265.1). Lineage (GTDB taxonomy): Bacteria > Pseudomonadota > Alphaproteobacteria > Rhodobacterales > Rhodobacteraceae > Thioclava. The sequence continues at coordinate 382,918 of NZ_WBJS01000006.1, read as the reverse complement.
CCCCGTGCGTCCAAGGCCGAGGCGAGGTCACGCGCGGTGACGCAGGTTCGGGCCGAGAGGCCGGTGCGTTCGACGAGACGCGCCAAGGCTCGCGCATCGTCATTGAGCGGCGCGAGGATCAGAACCGGTGGCGTCTCACAACGAGGCTCAGACATCGCTTTACTCAGCGCTGAGGTCGGAGGCGCTGCTCGCACGCTGCTCGGCCTCTTCGGACAAAGGGATAATTTCGACCGCACCAGCGCGAATGATCAACTGCTCAATATGGCGTTCGTGTTCGCTATGCCGCTTCTTAAGCACAGCGATGGAGCGTCGGATTTCGGACCGGGCTTCATACTGACGCAGGAGAATGATCGAGTCGGCAAGAAAACTGGCGTCGATGGTTGTGGCGGGCGGTTCCCCCAACAGCCCGTGCTGTGTCATGGTGATAATGACCAGCACTTCGCGGCGCGTGAGATGTTGCAGAAGCGCCTGCATATGCGTCATCACGTGACTGCGCTCAGGCAAAGCCTCGAAATAGCCGCTGAGACTGTCGATAACGACAACCCTCGCCCCATCATCCACCGCCTGCAGAACCGCGTTTGCGAATTCGCCGGGCGAAACCTCGGCAGGATCGAAATGTCTTAGCCTAAGCCGGTCAGATTGCTCATAGAACTCTATGTCGAGACCGACGCCGGCGGAGCGGTTGCGCAGAACCTCGGGACGTTCCTCGAATAGAAACATCGCGGCGAGGAGGCCACGTTCGGATGCCGCGCGCGCCAACAGGGTCGCGATGGTCGACTTTCCACTGCCGGACTGACCCGAGATCAGAGTGGTGGTGCCAAACTCCAGCCCGCCACCGAGAAGTCGAGTGAGCGGTTCGTGCGGCGGCTCCAACTTTTCCTCAAGGGTCGCAGGATGTGCCTCGTGCGGAATGACACGAGGGAAAACTTCGAGCCCGCCCGTCTTGATGCGAAAATCGTGCCAGCCTTCTCTGAAAGGTGCGCCCCGCAGCTTCACTATCGTCAACCGACGCTGTGTGATGCCGATGGGCGGTGTAGCACTGTCAAGTTTGACGACTCCGTGTGCGACACCTTCGGCATGACGCTCGCCATCGGGGTGATCAAGGTGGTCTATCAGCAACGCCGTGCAGCCGCGCTCACGTAACTGGCTGCGCAGCGCGAGAAGCTCTCGCCGGTAAGCTGACTCGGTCGAAGAGAGCATTCGCAATTCTAGCAGGGAATCGAACACCACAATGTCGGGCTCCGCGTTTTCAAGCTCGCTGCGCACCCCTTCCATCAACTCGACGAGATCGGCCTCATCGCTTTCTACCGAGAAGCTCCGCTCGCCCTTGCCAAGCTCAGGAGTGTAGACCCTGACCCCAAACAGGTCGATCCCGTGAGACTTGGCGATCATCTCGATTTCGGGGCGAGACTGCGCCACGCTAATGAAAAGCGCGCACCGCCCTTCGACCGATGCCTCGGCGAGGAAATGCAGCGCGAGGGTGGTCTTGCCTGTGCCAGGCGCCCCTTCGACAAGCATGATGCGCCCGGCGGGATATCCCCCCCTCAGCACCTTGTCCAGACCATCAACCCCCGTCGAAACTCTACCCCTCTGTTCAACCACAATACCTCCTAACATGCGGGGCGACGTCTCATCCGGTCCACTCTCAATGCGCGCGACCAGCCAAGATTGGCACCTCTCGACACAATTTTTTTTAAATCAACATTGTTTACATGCTGACTCGAGGAAACCTTTTTGGCAAGGAACGGACACGTAGCGGCCTGTCACCCCCGCCTTCGAGGCACCTGCGCTTCTGAAATGATGGGCGAAAGCTTGCGAACAGTATCGCCTTTGGGTCGTCTTGGTGAGACAAAATCCTACTCCTCTTTCAGTTGTCTTGAGCAAGCTACGAGGAATTATCTGGTATTCGCGAAGCGTCATCTCACCAGGCCAGAAGTGAAGGCAGCCCCCGCTTGAAGCGCTGAAGACTGAGGAGTTGGCGGTTTCGTTCGTGTCGACATGCGCTCGTGGCCACGCCTTGCAAAAGTCCGCTCGCGGCATTTACGCCAAGCACAACAAAGCGTTCTCGATCCGTGGGAACCCTCTGCAAAGGAAGGCGTTCCCCCAAGGTCAAGCATAAGGAACCGCCCATGGCCTCCCGCGCGATCTGGAAAGGCCAGCTACGGCTGTCGCTGGTCAGCATCCCCGTCGAGATTCACTCCGCGACCAAATCGGGAGCGCGGCTTTCGTTCCGGCAAATTCACGGCCCCTCCGGCAAGCGCGTCCATTACGAGAAGACTGTCTCCGGTATCGGGCCCATAGATGCCGACGAGATCCTCAAGGGCTACGAGATCGGCGATGACGAGTATCTGCTGCTCGAGCCTGAGGAGATCGACGCGATCAAGCTCGAGACCAAGAAGACGCTCGAACTCGTGCAGTTCGTCGATGCGTCCGAAATTCCACCACTCTACTACGACCGGCCCTATTATGTCGTGCCGACCGACGATCTCGCGCAGGACGCCTACCGTGTGGTGCGCGATGCGCTGCGGCAGGCCAAAAAGATCGGGCTTGGGCAACTTGTGATGCGCGGCAAGGAGTATCTCTGCGCGCTGCGGCCCTGCGGCGACGGTATCCTTTTGGAGACGCTGCATTATGCCGATGAAATCCGCGAGGCCGATCCGCTGTTTTCAGAGATAGAGGACGAGCCTGCGGACAAGGAGCTGTTGGAGGTCGCCACGCAGCTGATAGACCGCAAGACCGACAGTTTCGACGCATCCGCCTTCACCGATCACTACGATGCGGCGCTGCGCGATCTGATCGACCGCAAGCGCAAGTCGAAGAAGACGCCCCGCGCCAAGACGGGAGAGGACGACAGCAGCAGAGGCGGCGATAACGTGGTCGACCTGATGTCCGCGCTGCAGGACAGCCTCAAGGCCGATGGCAGCGGCAAATCCGGCTCGAAGTCCGTGGGCAAATCGACGGGTCGGAAATCGTCATCGAAAACCTCCGGTTCGAAGTCGTCCGCGTCGAAATCCAGCAAATCCTCCGGCGCGAAATCCTCAACCAAGAAGTCTGCTTGATGGGAAGCCTCCACCGTTATCTCGAAATGCGCGACTTCGCGCAGACGCCAGAGCCCGATGGCGGCACCGCCTCGGGCCATCTCGCGCCGCGCTATTCGATCCAAAAGCACGACGCGACCCGCACCCATTTCGATCTGCGCCTCGAATGGAAGGGCGTGCTGCTGTCCTGGGCGATCACCAAGGGGCCGTCCTTCGACCCGGGTGAAAAGCGGCTCGCGGTGCGGACCGAGGATCACCCGCTGGATTACCTCACCTTCGAGGGCACGATCCCGAAGGACAATTACGGCGCGGGCACGGCGATGCTCTGGGATCTGGGGCATTGGCAGCCGCTGATCCCGGTGGGCAAGGCGCTCAAGAAAGGGCATCTGCATTTGCGCCTGCATGGCGCACGGCTCACCGGCGAGTGGCACCTGATCCGCATGAAAACCGAAGGCAAGCGCGAGAACTGGCTGCTGACGAAGGCCGAGGACGCGGCGAGTGGCGCGCGCGATCCGGTGGCGCGCTATCGCCGCTCTGTCCTGAGCCAGCGCACGACGCGCGAAATCGCCGCTGACAAGCCGCCCGTCGAGACGCAGGCGGGCAAGCGCCCCGGCTTCTCCAAGCCGCAGCTCGCGACGCTCTCCGACAAGATGGTCGCAGGCGACGGGTGGTGGCACGAGCTGAAATTCGACGGCTACCGCGCGCTGATCGCGCTTGGCAAAGGCGGCCCGCGCGTCTTCACCCGCAACGGCAAAGATTGGACGGATCGCTTCGAAGGTCTGCTGCCCGCGCTGGCCGAGGTCGACTGCGACAGCGCCCTAATCGACGGCGAGATCGTCGCAGGCGCAGGGCTCGACGGTTTCTCGGAGCTGCAAAAGGCCATCACCGCAGGCGGTCCGTTCCGCTTCTACGGCTTCGACATCCTGTCGCGCGACGGTAATGACCTTCGCAAGGCGCCGCTCGCTGAGCGGCGGAAGGCGCTGGAAGAGGTGATGAAGCCGCTCCCCGCACTCGGGCCCGCGCAGCTCTCGCCGGTGATATCAAAAGACCCCGAGGATGCCTTCGACACGATCTGCAAGGCAGGCGGCGAGGGGCTGATCGCAAAGCGCATCGACACGCCCTATCGCGGCGCGCGCTCGAAGTCGTGGATGAAGGTCAAATGCGAGCGTCGCGACGAGTTTGTCATCCTTGGCTGGCAGGAAAGCGACAAGCGCGGCCGGCCCTTCGCCTCGCTCGCGCTGGGGGCCGTCGAGGGCAATGACTGGCGCTATGTCGGCAAGGTCGGCACCGGCTTCGACGAGGATCAGGCCGAGGCGTTGGCCAAGGCGATGAAGCCGCTCGCCCGCAAGACCGCGCCCGCGGATGTCGAGGCGTCGGAGGCAAAGGGCATACACTGGATCACGCCCGAGCTGGTCGCGGAAATTCGCTACGCCGAGCGCACCGGGGGCGACAGGTTGAGGCACGCGGTCTTCCTCGGGCTGCGCGAGGACAAGCCCGCGCGCACTGTGCGGCTGGACAATGACGTAGCCTCTGAGGAGCGCCCGAACGTCGCGGGGATCGGGATTTCCTCGCCCGACCGAGTGGTCTTCGAAGGCGCGGGCTATACCAAAGTGGACGTGGCGCGCTACTACGAGGCGATGGCCTATCGCATCCTGCCGCATCTTGCCGAGCATCCGGTGTCGCTACTGCGGCTGCCCGAAGGTCTGGGCGGCGAGCGTTTCTTCCAGAAACATGCGGGGCGCGGCTTTCCCGACGGGATCGAAAGCGTCGAGATCACCGAGAGCGACGGCAAAACGGCGCAATATATGATGATCCGCACGGCGGAGGGGCTGGTCGCGGCGGCGCAGATGGGCACGATCGAGTTCCATATCTGGGGCAGCCGCGTCGACCCGCTGGACCGGCCCGACCGTCTGGTCTTCGATCTCGATCCCGACGAGGGGCTGGACTTCGCAGCGGTGAGAGATGCGGCCTTCGAGATCCGCGATCTGCTCGCCGAGTTGGACATGCCGAACTGGCCGCTCCTGTCCGGCGGCAACGGCATTCATGTCACCGTGCCGCTGCGGCGCAGTGCCGGATGGGACACGGTGAGGCTTTTTGCGCGGGTGTTTTCACGCCTCCTCGTCGCACGGTCGCCCAAACGCTACACCGCCGAGATGTCGAAGGCGAAGCGCAAGGGACGCATCTTCGTCGACTGGCTTCGCAACGGCAAAGGCGCGACCGCCATCGCGCCATATTCGCTGCGCGCACGGTTCGGTGCGCCCGTCGCGATGCCGGTCTCGTGGGACGAGCTGAAGAAAATCCGCAAGCCTAACGCTTTCGATCTGGGTGCGGCGCTGGAGCGGGACGAAGGGATTGCGTTTCCCGATGCCGTGTCGATCAGCCAGGGCCGGGTCGATAAGCTCGAGGACATGCTGGAGGGTTCGGAGTAGCGCGCCCCATGTGATGGTCGCCGCGCCACGGAGGTCGGGGGCGAACGACATCGAGAGGTTCGGCAACTGATCTTCCGACAATTCGGAGACGCCCGGGAGGGCGCGCCTTGCCGCGCCCCTCTTTCTTTTGTCTAGAGCATAGCGGCAATCAGTCTCGATCATGTGTGCATGACCTAAGCCTTCGGCAGGTGGAAAGTTTCTCGCGCAAAAGTAGAGAAGAACTAGCGTGACTTGATAAGTGTCGACTACCTCAGGAATTCCTTGGAGGACGGATGTCAATCTTACGAGTGCTTACGGCGGTCGGAACCATCTTGGGTGTCGCCTCCCTTGCGGGCCTTGGCCTCGCTTCTTTTTGCGGCCACCTCCAGCTTCAACCCGCGATTGCCGTCGCCGTAACAGGGTTTAACGGACTCAGCCGCGTTCATCGACACACCTGACGCATCAATATTCCGCGTTGAAAACGACGGAGTGAAAACACGAATAACATCAGCCATTCACCGAGGCGATTGACTTGCCCCCCTTGGGCGGAGCAGTTTATCGCGCACTCGCGGAACACTCGAAGCCGACCTCCATCATCTATGCCGCATGCCAATTTCATTTAGGGGGCCGAGACGCGGACGAAACCGTCGAATATTCTGTCTCGCCTCCCGTCGGATCGGCTTGTCTGGAAGGGGTGCGGGCCACACCGGTGAGTGCGTGACCCAGGCTTGCAGGTCAGTCCGCGTCAGACAAGGCTACTGCATCGGGGCCGGCAGGATAATGCAAGCGGTCGCCAACATCAGTCGCAGCACACCAGACCGCCTCGGCCACGTCGCTTTCCCGCGTCACCACTTCGGGCGTCGCAAAAGCTTCAAAAATCGGTCCGGCATAGCTGGCGTAGCTCTCCGGGATCAGGTTCTCGATGCGAAACTGGCTGCCCACCCAAACGGACATTCGTCGCTCGCGCATGATCCAATTTGATTTGAACTCGGTGCCGCTGATCGTGCTTTAAGTGTCGGCTGTTTTATCGACCGAGCATTGGCGCGTTTCCCAGCAACACCTCGTCTCGCTCGAGGAATACATCAAACCTGCGAAGAAGCTGGGCCGTATGCGGTCAAGAAACCTTTTTCGTCGTGCTCAGGATTTCTCCAATTTTGAGCGCTTTCATTGGATTCCCGTCAACTTTTAGCTGGCGCATCATAAACGCCTTTGCGGGGTTCTTTACTCCCATTGCTATGTCGAAGAACACGCTAGCTTCCGCCGTCAGAGTTATGTCAGCGGCCCGATCGCTCTCAATTGCTCCGGTTTCGTCCACATAGAGCGTCGCAGTGCCCGGCATCTCTAGCCGCACACTGCCCTTTATCCGATTTTTTGCGCGATCGCTCACGAGGTTTACGATTTCAGCCTTACTTGCTTTGGTCACGTTGGTCTCCTTCGACCTGCATGGAGACTGTTTTCGATTGGTCTGTCTAGTTTGACGCTGGGTCGAGACTGGAGAATTTCGCTTCCGGCCCGAAGCCGACCTTGAAGGCCAATTGCTTTTCTGCGGTGCTTCTTCTCAGAAGCGGACATCTATGTATCGCTCCGCAATAGAACCGTCTCAGCGTCGCCCTTCTACGATGTTACACCCAGCGTCGTAACCGCGCGGGGTGCCGATGGCGCTTCGATCCATCCGTTATCGCACCAGCAACGTCGGCACGGAATTGGACCGGACCATCGCAGTGGTCGTGCTGCCAACGATCAAAGAGCGCAGGGGCGAGTGCCCGAACGCGCCCATCAAGAGGATGGCTCCTGGGGTCGCCTTTACTGCATTTGCAATGACCTCTTCCGCGCTGCCTTCTTCGATCAAGGCTGTGACATCGCGCCCCTTCAGGGCTACGCGCGCTTCGCGCATCATCTGTTCTGCCTTGTCCTGCGTCAATTTGCGCCCAGAGGTCGCGATAACGATTGTCACAGGGAGGTCCTTCAACAGGGGCGAGTTCGCACAGCGCTCCAACGCCCGAGCGGCCGCCGGGCTGCCATCATAGGCCAGCACGACCGCGCGCATCATATCTTCCTCAGGGGTTGAGGTGCTATTGGGCGCGATCAGGACAGGCCGGTCGCTCGCCCGCACGACCCGTTCCAGCGTTGACCCGATATGGTCGGTGGCGAATTCCTGGCTGGTCCCACGTTTGCCCATGATGACGAGTCGGGCCTCTTGCTCGCGCTCGAGGATCGTCTCGACTATGTCGCCGTGTCGGTGCAACTGCGTCACACCGTGGGCGTTCATTTCTTCGAGCGACTCGGCGCACCCATTCAGCAGCAGCCGTCCACGCTCGATTTGCAGACGGGCCTCCATTGCGTCAAGCTGGGTCAGTTCTTCCAGCAGACGCGATTTCACGCCAAGTCCAATAGCACCTGACAGATCGTGTCGCGCGCCGCTTGTGTCCTTGCGCTGAACGACGTGCAGGAGTTCGACCGGCAGATCGAGTTTCCGCGAGACCCAGGCTGCAAGGGTGCAGACGCTGGGCGCGTAACTTGACGCATCAACGCAGGCAAGAATGTTCTGCATGGTGTTTCCTCCTCAATGGCCCGAAAGATGCTGCTCGGCATCCGGCTTGTCATGCACGGCGAAGCGATCGATCATCCGCGCGCTTTCGGTATTCAGCCCGACGATATCGACGGTCGTCCCTTCCCGCCGGAACCGGATGACTGCCTTGTCCAGAGTGCCAATTCCGGTGATGTCCCAGAAATGCGCCTCGCTCAAGTCGATGATTACGTGGTCCAGAACTTCTCTGAAATCAAAGGCATCCACGAAACGTTCCGAGGATGCGAAGAAGACCTCGCCGGAAATGCGATAAGTGCGGGTGCGCCCGTCCTCGGACAGCGATGTCGAGACGGTGAACAACCGGCGCACCTTGCCGGCGAAGAACAGTCCCGACAGGACGACGCCCACCACCACACCAGCGGCGAGGTTGTCGCTCCAGATCACGATGATCACTGTCGCGACCATGACGATCGAAGACTGCCACGGGTTGCTGCGCAGCTCACCGATGGAGCGCCAGGAAAACGTGCCGATCGAGACCATGATCATCACGGCGACGAGGCTTGGCATCGGGATCTGAGCCACAAGCGGATTGAGAACGACCAGCAGAAAGAGAAGGAATACGCCAGCGATCAAGGTGGATAGGCGCGTCCGGCCCCCGGATTTCACGTTGATGACCGATTGACCGATCATGGCGCACCCGCCCATGCCGCCCAGAAAGCCGGTGAAGAAGTTCGCGATCCCCTGACCGCGCATCTCGCGCGCCTTGTTCGACGCGGTGTCTGTGAAATCATCCACGATTTGGGCGGTGAGCATCGATTCCAGAAGCGCCACCGCCGCCATGGTCAGCGAATAGGGCGCGATGATCTCAAGCGTCTGCAAGTTGAAGGGCACCTGCGGCAGCGCAAAGAACGGCAGCGATTGCGGAAGTTTGCCCATATCGCCGACGGTGTTCACATCGATCCCGCCATAGATGGTGACGGTGGTCAGGACGATGATCGCAACCAGGGGCGAAGGCACTGCTTTCGTCAGATAGGGGAACAGGTAGATGATCGCGAGCCCGGCTGCGACGATCAGATAGGTAACGTTTGTCACATGCATAAGTTGTGGCATCTGGGCCAGAAAAATCATGATCGCCAGCGCGTTCACGAAGCCGGTGATCACTGATCGCGAGACATATTGCATCAGCAGATCAAGGCGCAGGAGCCCCGCGATGCCCTGGAAGATACCCATCAAAATCGTAGCGGCGAATAGATATTCGACCCCGTAATCGTGCACGAGGGGGATGATCACCACGGCAACTGAGGCTGTGGCAGCGGAGATCATCGCGGGGCGACCGCCCGTGAATGCAATGATTACAGCGATCGAAAAGGAAGCATAAAGGCCGACTCTCGGATCAACCCCAGCAATCACCGAGAAGCCGATCGCTTCAGGAATTAGCGCAAGGGCGACGACCATCCCAGCGAGGATGTCCGCACGGGGAGTCGCGAACCAGTCGCTTCGAATAGAGGCGAGACTTGGCATGTGTAACTCAATTTTTAAGATAGCATCTAACAGGGCGTGGCCCGAGCGTGCAGCGATGTTACGGCACTATTTGGGCGTGATGCTGAAGATTATCCCGGGGATAGGCGCCGGGCCGAGCCACCCGGCGTGCCGGGTCCGACTTAGTGTGAGTGGGCACCTAAGCGATAGTTTTGGTGCCTGCAAGCATTTGATGGAACGTAAGGTAACGATGCTGTTGAGCGCTGGCTTGCTCACATTCTTCAGTCTGGCATCTTAGCGGACGCCATATGCAGTGTCAGACGGTCGATGAAAATTCCGCAAAGGTCGCCTGCGCCAAAGCCGTCCTATTTGGTGAAGGGGAGGAAAACACGACAGCCTTCCAAAGCCCGTTGCGGTGTCTGGTCACTTCATACCGACCCACCCTACGAGCAATTTACCGGTGAACAGGAGGCGCTAAAGTTCGTCAGCGCCGCCGAGAGCAATCTTTGGTGCACTCGAGATGCCTGCCTTTGGCGGCGCCCGCTTCCCGATCTTCGAGGCGGATCGTCATTTTATATCTCGCGAGCACGGGTGTCCTGAAGGGCAAAGACGAGACGGATACTGAGATGGAAGCAGATCTCCACGAAGAGGTCGGAGCTTCGGTGAACGAAGTCTGACGTGTCCGTCACGTCACGCTGAGTGCTATCGCGCAGCGCGTATTCCGAATTCCCTCAGGTGCCATATATCATTTGGGCGGATAGCCCGCTCACGCGCCTGTGCTATCCTAGTCCACTGAGGCCTGGGGAGGCTGAAAGTCGGAGGGGATATGAATACGCTCAACAAGGAGGGTTTAAGCGGGGTGTCTCGAGCTGCGCCGCGGCGCAGGAGTGATGCGTGCATTTGTTTCGTGGGGCCGCGGGAGATTTTCAGCGATGTGATCGTTCGGACGCTCGAGAGCGAGGTGCCGGAGATCTCGGTGGTCCGCGTAGACTATCTGGAGGAAATCCCTGAACGCCTCGATGAGAATGCCCGCTTTGCGAATGGCGACAGGATTTGCGCTTTGATCGTGGAGGAAGACAACGCCGCGGGACTGAAAGCGTTCATCGCGGCGCGGGGAGAAGCTCTTTGTCTTTCGCGCATGCGCTTCGCGATTGCCTACAGCGAAGACAGGCCTGGCAGGGAGGCAATGGATTTCCTTCGATCGGGCGCTCTGCTCAATCAGGTGAGCTTCCTGCCGATGAACATCAACATCACGACTTGGATGCTGACATTGCGCATCATCCTGTCGGGGGGGCACGTTGTCCCGCCGGCGCTTCTTGAAACCGGATTGACTGTGTCGAAAGCGGCCTCGAGAAAGCTTGCCGAGCCGGGCCTCGACCTGGAGCCGACGCCGGACGTGATGGACACGCTGACGCGGCGCGAACGGGAGGTCTTACAACTTCTGGCATCCGGGCAGCAGAACAAGAACATCGCGGATCGCCTTCAGGTCTCAGAGCACACTGCGAAGATCCATACGCATCGGATTATCAACAAGCTCGGCGTGAGTAACCGGACAGCGGCGGCTGTCTGGTATCACCGTCACGAGGCAAGAGCCTCACATTTGTAGAAGACATGGAACGCCTCGCCGCGCGGAAACGGCGGGCGGGGTTAGGGTTTGGTTTTCGCAAATTGTCTGATCGGCTGCTTGCGCGCCAGGCCCCCGCAGGCACAGCATCGACATTGCCATCGGCAGAGCCTACGCAAGTTCGTCCGCGCGGTTGAGATATTCGCAAAGAGAGAATGCATCGCCGGCCGCTCCGCTGAGCTTTGACAACAACGCGCATGTGCTCTCGATCAGCCCGCGCATGCCGTTGGAGGCGAAGGCGCTCATCGAAACGCTCAGGCCAAAGATACTCTGACCCAGCAATCGCCGGATTGTCGAGCCAATCCGCGCGCGAATTGCAGGCGCCCTCGGTGATTTCGAACCAAACCTGCTTTCGGGTCTTGCTCTGGATGATCGAAGCTCGTTCTTTCACCTGACCAGCGGCGAAGACATCGGCGACTTTCAATGTCACGAGATCACATCCCCGGAGCTTAATTTCGATGGCGAGATCGAAGAGCGCCAGGTTGCGCACCTTTTTGGCGATTTCCAGCCCCACGCGGATCGCCCAGACATGCTTTGGCAGAAGTGGTCGCTTCTGCCCGACGGTGCGCCCCTTGTTCCAAGCGGGACGGAGGGCACGAATGAAAGGTAGGTTTTCAGTTTGCACGGGTGTTCTCCCAGTCCACCACGCCCACCTGATCACAACCCGACGTTGGCGCCTAAGCTTAGCACATCAGGGTGCGATTGAAGCGAATGCCAGGATCAAGCCCAAAATGAACCGGATTGGTAGGGCTCGGACCTATCGCTCTCGATCGGTTTTCGCCTTGATCACGCTGCGCACCAACTTGCCAAAGGCGCGGTCCTTTTGGCGGCGCTCCGCAAGGGTGGCGGAGTTGAAGGTCTCCTCCGCCTGGAGCTTGCGCCAGCGCGCGAGCCGCGAGGCGTCGAGGCTGCCGTCCTCGATAGCGGATCGGACAGCGCAGCCGGGCTCTGTTTCGTGGCGACAGTCGGTGAAGCGGCAACTTGCAGCCAGCGCCTCGATATCTTCGAACACGTCGGCGATGCCTGCGGCAGCGTCGGTCAGCTGCACTTCGCGCATGCCCGGCGTGTCGAGAACGAGGCAGCCGCTGGGCGTGCCGTGCAGCTCGCGCCGGGTCGTGGTGTGCCGGCCTTTGGCATCGTCCTCGCGGATGCCTTGTGTGGCGATGGCCTGCGTGCCGAGGAGCGCGTTCGTCAAGGTGGATTTGCCCACGCCGGAGGAGCCGAGGAAAGCAACGGTGCGGGCGGGCTTGCACCAGTCGGCCAGCGCCTCGACGGGCGCGGCGCTGCGAGCGTCCAGCGCCACGACCGGCACCCGCTCCGACACCGCTCTCGCCGCTTCGACAAAGGACGCGGTGTCGTCGGTCAGATCCGCCTTGGTCAGGACGATCACGGGGTCGATCCCGGCTTCGAAGGTCAGCGCGACGTAGCGCTCCAGCCGCGCCACGTTGAAATCAGCGTTGCAGGAGGTGACGACGAAGACGGTGTCGATGTTCGCCGCGATCAGCTGCACCTCGCTGCCCGTGCCCGGCGCACGACGCTTGATCAGGCTCTTGCGCTCCAGCACGCGGCTCGACTTCGGGCGCGCGCGGTCGAGCAGCAACCAGTCGCCGACCGTGGCGTCCGGTCCCGGCGGGATTGTCTGGTCTATGCCGTCGCCCGCTACCTGCAACCCGCTGCGATGCACGGCGACCACACGCACCGGCGGTGTCGCGGTCAGCGCATCAACGTCGATCTGCCGTGCGAAGGCCGGGCCCCAGCCCAGCCGCTCAAGCGCAGAGGGCGCGCGCCGATTTGGCGTGCCTCCGGGCAGGAAGGCGGAGTAGTCTCGAACCATGTGCCTGCCTACCAGAGCGCCGGGTCGTCGAAGGCGGCGACACAGCGGGCGGTGCCGCGCAGGGGCATCAGCGGTGCGTCAGTCAGGGACTGGGCGATCCAGCCCTGCGGCCGGGTCAGCGGCTGCGGCGCCGGCAGGTCGGCCTCCGAGACGGGCTTGAACCCCACGCGGCCATAGAAGGCCGGGTCGCCATAGGTTACGGCGATGTCCGTGCCCTCCTGCCGGAGCGCGTCGAGACCGTGGGCGATCAGCCGTTGCCCGATGCCCTTGCCTTGATGCGCTGTCGCCACAGCCACGGGGGCCATCATGAAGACCGTGCGCGGATCGCTCGCATAGGCGAGGCGCGTGAAGAAGATGCCGCCGAGGAGCGTGCCGTCCTCCCAAGCGGTGAAGACGCGCAGATCCTCGGCGGGCGTCTCCGTGATCAACCGGCGCACAAGGGCGCCGATCAGCGCGCCTTCCTCTGCGCCCTCGGAGGCGGTGAAGGTCGCTCTGAACAGCTCCGCAATCGCTTCGGCGTGGGTGGTATAATCCGTTGAATAGTCCATGTCTCGATCCTCTCTGGTGCCAGCTGGGGTCAGACCCGCTCCAGCACGAACATCTCGTAGCCGAATTGCCCGCGCCCGGCCTCGAACACGGCGATCTCGCGGCGCAGGTCGTCAAGGACTCGGCTCCCCGCGAGATCAGCCTCCAAGGCCTCGAGCCGCGCGGCGAGTGGTCGGTAGTAGGCCTCCATCCCTTCCGACCCGATGTCGAAATGGCCAAGGACGCGGTAGCCCGCGCGCTTCGCCTGTGCGACGCGGCTCGCGGGCGTCGCCATCGCGGGGTATTCCGCGGCCCAGAAGGCGCGGACCTCGTCTTCGGGTTTGTCAGTCCGCCAGACCATGTCGGAGAACACGAGGACGCCGCCGGGGCGCAGGAGCGCCCGCCAGTCCGCAAGCGCCTTTTCCACGCCCAGGATATAGGCGCTGCCCTCGGACCAGATCACGTCCCAGGGACGCTTTGGGGTCGGGATTACGGCCATGTCGACGTTCTGCACCTCGATCCGGTCATTGAGCCCGCGCGCCGCGATCCGCGCCCTGAGCTTGTCGAGCGCCAGCTCGGCCGTGTCAGTGGCCGTGAACCGCGCCATGCTCGCCTCGGCCAGCGTCATCGTTGCCATGCCGGGGCCGCAGCCGATCTCGAGGATCGTTTCGGGAGCGAAGGGCAGCGCCGCCAGTGCCTTCAGCGTCGCCGCTTCAGTTCCTGGCCCCCACCGGTCGAGCTCGGAGAACACCTCCATGAACCCGGCCATGTAGGCGTCGTGGGCGTTCATGTCCTTGGAGACCATCGCGACCAGCCCGGCCTCCGCGCTGGAAAACCCCTGCGACATCAGCCACGAGCGGTGCAGATCGGGTGCGACGCGCTCGACCTCTTCGTGCCAGTCCTTCAGGCTGCCGCGTCCAAGAAGTGCTGCGAGCAGGTCGCGCGACCGCGTCTTCTCCGCGATTTCGTGCTCCAGTGTCTCAAGCCGATGGTTCAGCATCTCTCGGTCGAGCTTTCCATCGAGGCAGGCCTGAGACTCTTTCAAGCTAAGGCCGCCTGCCTGGAGCTGCTGCATCAGGCGCAGCCGCTGCCGGTCCGCGTCGGAATAGACGCGATAGCCATTAGCCTGCCGCTGGCCGTGCAGCAGGCCGGGCTTCTCGTAATAAAGCAGCGTCGCGCGCGATACGCCCACGCTCTCCGCCAGTTCCGAAATCCGATACATCAGTCGCCCTATCCGCTCACACCGATTCTCATCACTAAAGGCGGTGCTAAGGTGTGAAGCTATAGACAGGTCAAGAGAAAGTCGCGTCGGTCTGCGCTATCACCTCATCGGAAACACCATGCTTTCCTTCACTGTGCCGTAGGCGAAACTCGTGTCGATCGACCCGATCCCTCCGACGCGGTGCAGGCGGGCGCGGATGAAACGCTCATAGTCATCGAGCGAATCGACGACGACGCGCAGCTGGTAATCGGTCTGGCCGGTCATCACATGGCATTCCAGAACCTCGTCCATGCGACCGACCTCGCGTTCGAAGGTCTGGACGGTGGCTTCGTCGTGCCGCTCGAGGCGTATGCGGACGAAAGCGGTGATCGGCAGCCCATAGGCGCGTGCGTCTACCCGCGCCGCGTAGCCGCGGATCACGCCTTCCTTTTCGAGGTTGCGCAAGCGGCGCAGGCAGGGCGATGGCGAAAGATTGACCGCAGCGGCCAGATCCTGGTTCGACATGCGCCCGTCCTGTTGCAGGGCGCGGATGATCTGGCGATCTTTTTCGTCCATCTTTCGGCTTCCAATTAGCAGATTATGCCAATCTGATGCCAAATGGGGGTCAATAACGCAATCCACGAGATGCGAGACCGCGATATTCTGCTGCAAACAGGAGGTCGCACATGTCCCAATCCCAAGGTTTCGCCACCCGCGCCATTCACCTCGGCTACGATCCGCTGGAGCACGAGGGCGCCCTCACGCCGCCCCTGCATCTGACCTCGACCTTCGCCTTCGAGACCGCCGAGGCCGGGGGCGAGACCTTTGCCGGGGACCGCGCGGGCTATATCTATTCGCGCATCTCGAACCCCACGCTCGATTTGCTCGAGCGCCGGGTGGCGGATTTGGAGGGGGCCGAGGCGGGGCTTGCGCTCGCCTCCGGCATGGGCGCGATCACCTCCGTCCTCTGGACGCTTCTGTCGCCGGGCGATAAGGTGATCGTCGACAAGACGCTTTACGGCTGCACTTTCGCTTTCATGCATCACGGGCTGACCAAGTTCGGGATCACGGTCACCCATGTCGACCTGACCGATCCGGCGAACCTGAGTGCCGCCATGACCGAGCGCACCCGCGTGGTCTATTTCGAGACGCCGGCGAACCCGAACATGCGTCTGGTCGATATCGCGACGGTCGCCGCCATCGCCCATTCGGGAGGCGCGCAGGTCGTGGTCGACAACACCTATGCGACCCCCTATCTGACGCGGCCGATCGCGCTCGGAGCCGATCTGGTAGCGCATTCGGCCACCAAATATCTGGGCGGCCATGGCGATCTGGTCGCAGGCGTCGTGGTCGGACGGGCCGAGGCGATCACCGAGATCCGTCTGGTCGGCATGAAAGACATGACCGGGGCGGTGATGGCGCCCTTCAACGCGATGCTGATCCTGCGCGGCCTGAAAACCCTTGCCCTGCGGATGGAGCGTCACTGCACCAGCGCGCAGGTGGTGGCCGAGTGGCTGGAGAACCATCCCGAGGTGGCCGCGGTGCATTATCCGGGGCTCAAGAGCTTCGGCCAGCATGACCTCGCCATCCGTCAGATGGCGCAGGCGGGGGCGATGATCGCCTTCGAACTGAAGGGCGGGCTGGAGGCCGGGCGGCGGATGATGAACGGGCTGCGCATGATCGCGCGGGCGGTGTCGCTGGGCGATGCGGAAACCCTGATCCAGCACCCCGCCTCGATGACCCATTCCACCTACACCCCCGAGGAACGGGCGGCGCATGGCATCGGCGACGGGCTGATCCGGCTTTCGGTCGGGCTGGAAGACGTGTCGGATATCCTCGATGATCTGGATGGCGCCCTTGCGCCCGCCCGCGCGATGCGCAGCGCCTGAGATTTGCGAGGTCATGATGAACACCGACGCCCAGCACCTGAAGATCCTCGAGCAGCGGCTGCTTTGGCTGTCGCACTGGATGATCCACCACGCCAACCACATCCGCCCCAAGGTGGATGGCATCAAGATCGGTGGTCACCAAGCCTCTTCGGCATCGATGGTGTCGATCATGACGGCGCTCTATTTCTCGGCGCTACGACCCGAGGATCGCGTGGCGGTCAAGCCGCACGCGTCGCCGGTCTTTCATGCGATCCAGTATCTGATGGACCAGCAGACCCGCGAGAAGATGGAGGCGTTCCGCGGCCTCGGCGGCGTCCAGAGCTACCCGAGCCGCACCAAGGATGTCGATGACGTGGATTTCTCCACCGGTTCGGTCGGGCTTGGCGTCGCGATCACCGCCTTCGCATCGCTGGTGCAGGACTATATTGCGGCCAAGGAGTGGGGCGCGGATCTGCCGCTCGGGCGCATGGTGGCGCTGGTGGGCGATGCCGAGCTGGACGAGGGAAATGTCTACGAGGCTTTGCAGGAGGGATGGAAGAACGACCTGCGCAATTGCTGGTGGATCATCGACTACAACCGCCAGTCGCTCGACGGGATCGTGCGCGAGGGGCTGTTCCAACGGATCGAGAAGATTTTCGAAGCCTTCGGCTGGGACGTGGTGCGGGTGAAATACGGTGCGCTGCAACGCGCGGCGTTCGAGGAACCCGGCGGCGCAGCCTTGCGCGACTGGATCGACGCCTGCCCGAACGCGGAATACTCGGCGCTGACCTATATGGGCGGCGCGGTCTGGCGCAAACGTCTGATGGATGATCTGGGCGATCAGGGCGATGTGACGGCGTTGATCGAGCGGCGCTCGGATGCGGAACTGGCGGCCCTGATGGAAAACCTCGGCGGCAACTGCGTCGAGACCATGGCAGAGACGTTCGCGTCCATCGACCATGACCGGCCGACCTGTTTCCTGGCCTATACGATCAAGGGCTGGGGCACGCCCATCGCGGGACACAAGGACAACCACGGCGGGTTAATGACCAAGGCGCAAATGGCCGAATGGCAGCGCCATATGAACGTGCCCGAGAGGCAGGAATGGGAGCCCTTCGCGACGGTCGCCGATGTCGAGGGCTTGCGCGCCTTCCTCGATCGCGTCCCGTTCTTCGCCGAGGGCGCGCGTCGCTACAGCGATGCGACGCTGCCCGCGCCCGCGCTCTCGGTCGCGACCGATCGGGAGATCTCGACGCAGGCTGCCTTCGGCAAGATCCTCGACGATCTCGCCAAGGGCGACAGCGCACTGGCCGAACGGATCGTGACCACCTCGCCGGACGTCACCGGCACCACCTCGCTCGGGCCCTGGGTCAACCGGCGCAAGCTCTTCGCCCGCACCGCGCGGGAGGATGCTTTCATCGAGCATCGCATCCCCTCGACCGCGAAATGGGAATTTACCCCGCAGGGTCAGCACGTCGAGCTTGGCATCGCCGAGATGAACCTGTTTCTGCTGCTGGGGGCCGCGGGCCTGTCGCACAGCCTGTTCGGCAAGCGCATGATCCCGATTGGAACGGTCTACGACCCCTTCATCCATCGCGGCCTCGATGCGCTGAACTACGCCTGTTATCAGGACGCGCGGTTCCTAATCGTCGGCACCCCCTCGGGCGTGACTTTGGCACCCGAAGGCGGGGCACATCAGTCGATCGGCACGCCGCTCACCGGGATGGCGCAGGACGGGCTGGCGAGCTTCGAGCCCGCTTTCGCGGACGAGCTGGCGGTCATTATGGGATGGGCCTTCGACTATCTCCAGCGCGATGGCGAGGGAGACCCCGACGAGCGGACCTGGCTCCGCGACGAGACCGGTGGATCGGTCTATCTGCGTCTGACGACGAAACCGCTGGAGCAGCCCGGCAAGCGGCATGACGACGCCTTCCGGCAGGGTGCCATTGACGGGGCCTACTGGCTGCGTCCGCCGGGGCCAAATTGCGAGGTGGTCATCGCCTATCAGGGCGCCGTCGCCGATGAAGCCATCGCCGCGGCGGGCATCATCGCGGAAGCGCGCCGGGACGTCGGCGTGCTGGCCGTGACCTCGGCCGACCGGCTGAATGCGGGCTGGACGGCGGCGCAACGCGAACGGGCCCATGGCAACGGTGCGGCGCGCTCCCATGTCGAGCAGCTTCTGGCGCCCCTGCCACGGCATTGCGCCTTGGTAACGGTGATCGACGGCCACCCGGCGACGCTTGGATGGCTCGGCGCGGTTGCAGGTCACCGGACCATCTCGCATGGGGTCGAGCATTTCGGGCAAACCGGCACCGTCGGCGATCTTTACCGGCATTTCCGCATCGACCGCGAGGCACTGGCCGCCTCCGTCAGCGGCCTGACGAAGGGCGCGCGGTGCGCTTAAAGGCGCACATCAAGACAAGCGGGCCAGCGACGGTTCAAGCGCCCTGTTTCTGAAAAACACTCCCAACCGCGATCATCGCAACCGGGCGAACTACCAAACAAACTTACCGGGAGCATCTAAGATTTTCCAAAGCCAAGGGCAGTTCTACGTTCTTCGTGCAAACCTTGATGATTCAGGCTCGGCTTGCCGCATGAAGGTCAGCTTCCTCAGGGCGCCATATCTGCCTTCGCGACTGCAGCGAAGGACCGCTTCCCGCCCCCTTTGCCATTCGCGAAAGTTCGCGAGCTACGAAAATGGCCTGAGAGCCGTATTCCAACGAACGTCAATAATCCGCGTCAATCCTGCTTCAGATGAGCATCCAAGATCCGCCGGATCATCTCAGGCCGTGTCGGCAGATCTTCCTCGAGCTTTCGCAGCTCATCGAGCGCTCTGATTGTTTCGCGCGGAAGCCGCACTGTGACTGCCTCAGTGTCGGTGCGCGGACGCCCCATCTTTTTTTCGGTCATGACATTAAATCCACGATTGACTTTATGTTGGCATAATGTCATATTTCTCGAGCGAAGGCAAGAGCGCCAACTCCCGCCCTCGCTCTAACCACAGCCATCTCGGGTAAGGAGATAACCATGGCTAACACCCCCTCTACCACGCGCATTCGCGCGAATGAAGATGCGTGCTTCAAGACTCCGATCCTGATGCTCTTCCCGGAGTTTCTGAAGGCGCTCCTCGCCGTTGTGGAGCGCGAACGTGAACTCCGCCACGTCGATTATTGGGATCCTGCCTATTCGGCCTGGCTGACCGCGGCGGAGAAGGCGCAGGACCACGTGCTCGATCTGCAGATGGCCATTCTCGACGAAGAGCCTCGTGTGCCGGTCGAGCGGTCCCTTAGGCTTTCGGTATACCTCTTCAAGCTCGCACAGGCTGCCGATAGCGGGCACAAGCTCGCCGCGTTCCGAAGGCTCGTGCGCGAACGCAGCCACGACTTCCTGATCGTCGAGGAGACGGATTTCGACCGTCTCTGCAATGATCGAATTGAGCAAGTCCTGCGCACGCTCGATAGCTTCATGTCTCTCGAACTGATCGACGAGGTCGCGGCTCCGTCGGCCCACTGACCCCCAACACACGCAACGCAGCAAGAAGCCCGGTCGGCTGACCGGCCTCATTGCTCTTGCGCGCATCTCTGGAATTTCCTGGCGTTGTTTTCTGGCGCCGGGCCCATGCTTTTCTTTCAAAGGAGGGTCTCATCATGACCCAGAATACCTCCGGCTCGCTCACCATCCGCGGCGAAGAGCTTCCTATTCAGTCTGGCAAGATCCATCCCAAATGGCATGACGCGGCAAAGGCCAAGGGCTACCGCGTCGTCGCACGGGTGAAGGACAGGGGCACCCTCGCGCTCGAATGCGAGGCCTGCGGCAACATTCATGCGAGCCGATTTTATGTCCTCATGAACTTTCGCCCGCAATGCCCGCATTGCGTGGAGGCGAGGTGGCATGAGACCGCTGCAAAGGCTGGCCTGCGAATGTTGCGCCGCGATCCGACAGAAAAGAACTATGCGATCTACGAGGCTGGGTGCGGGCATGAAGTTCGCCGGCAATTTGGCTTCGTAGAGCGTGTAGCGCGCGGCGAAGTTGAGCCTCAGTGCGATGTTTGCCAAGACGCCCGCGATCGTGAAGAAGCCCGAACCAAGGGCTGGGATCTCGTCGGCGCCGACCCGAAAGGCAAGGCCGATTACCGAATCTACCGCCACGCTGATGGCTGCGGCGCGCTGTCGCGGATCACACGCGGCAATATGGTCACCGGACGCTTCACCTGTCCTGGCTGCGGAGAGGGGTGGCCGACCGAGCCGAGCTATCTCTACGCAATGCGCTTCGAGCTGCAGCCTGGCAAGCACGCCGTCAAGCTAGGCTACTCGCGTATTCCGGAGTCGCGCCTGAACTATCAGCTGCACCGGGACCCAGATCTGCCGCGCGAGCTGCTTTGCAAGGTGCCGATGCGCACGGGCCGCCACGCGCAGCGAATTGAGAAACGCGCCCATAAATGGCTCGCCATGCAGCACCCCGGCATGGAACTGCCGCATTCGGAGTTTGCCGCATATCTTCGGGTCAAATCCGAGCTTTATCGTGCCGAGCTCGAACCGGTGATCCTGCGCCTGCTCGATCGGATCGCGCGGAAGGAAGCGCGTGCCGCCACCAAGAGCTTCGCACGGCAACGGTCGCGCTCGAAACGCATTCGCGACTCCTGACTTGCCTCTGCGCCCCCTCCTGCCGCCGGGCGGGAGAGGACCGTGCCTTCTTCCTTTCCAACTTCGACCGAGGATCCTTTCATGCCCCAATCCCTTCCCACCACTTCTTCCCCCTTAAAAGAACTCTTCAACTCCGACCGAAAGGTCGCTTTCGCGGAGAATTTTCTCCGCCACCTAATGGAGCCCTGCGAGCCTCCATCGGCCTCCGATCCGGAGGAGTTTGACGACGAGCAGGCGGAGATTTCTGCCTTCTCGATCGAGACCCTCGCCTTCGCGCTTCGCTTTGCGCATCTCCTTGGAGATGAGGCCGCCGCTCGCCGGATGCACGAAGACGGCAGTTGCACGCTGGTTCAAGTGCCCCCGGGACGAGATCTCGTGCTGGCGACGGCCGATTTGCCGCGCCTCCTTCCCCGGTTAAGCAAATTCGTTGGCTTGCGCCGCAAGGAAGACGTCAGACTTGTCGCGCGTGTCGACGCCTCGCCGCGCGGTGCGTCGGCCTCCGAACGCGCGCGCCAACACCAACGCTTCCGGCAGACGCAAGACGAAGCCATCAGTTTCGGCGATCCGCTTCTGGCCGTCGCAGCCGACCCCACTGCTTTTACGAGCGTAGCGCGGACAATCTGTCCGGCCCCCCTTAAATTGCAGCCGGTTACGCGCGCTCTGATCCTCGAGCTTCTGCGCATCACGCATCCCGAGTCCGAACAGAGGTCTTGGCGCGCGCTTCACGACACATTGCCCACCGACGACGCACTTCGCCGTTTCGACGGTCCGTTACTGACGCCAGCTTTCAAGGCAGCAACGGCAGCCGAAGTTGCCCAGAGGCTGGTAGAATACTCGGCGGCCTGCGAACCCAAACAAGACCGCGCACTTGATCGCGTTCAGGGTCTTGGGCCGATCCGTCCGCAGCTCGACCGCCTACTTGCAGGCTTTAGCAGCTGGCAATCTGGCGAGGCCGACTGGTCGGCGCTCAACACGAGTGCGTTGATCTCGGGGCCAACCGGCTGCGGCAAGACAATGCTAGCGCGGGCTGTCGCCGAAGAGCTCGGCGTGCCACTGGTGGCCACGAGCTATGCGGAGTGCCAAAAAGCCGGACACCTCGGGCAGATGCTCGCGGCTCTTGACGAAGTCGTCCTGGAAGCGATCTCGAAGGCCCCCTGCGTGCTCTTCATCGACGAAATGGACAGTTTCACAAGCCGCGGCACCAACCACCAAAACAGCGAATATCAACGACAGGTGATCAATGCCATGTTGCTACAACTCACGCGGCTAGCCGAGACGCAGGGCGTGATGGTGATTGCAGCAACGAACCATCCAGACGTTATCGATCCGGCGCTGCGGCGTGCAGGACGACTCGATCTGCATCTGAGGATGCGCTACCCGGACCGAGCCGGTATTTCAGCGATTTTGCGCGATACGCTTGGCGCACCGGATCTCAATGTGACGCAAGGCGCGGACCTTTTGCTGGGCTCTAGTGGTGCGACTGCTGTCAGCGTTGCCCGTTCCGCGCTCGGCATTGCTCGGCAACACGGACGCGCAGTCACCTCTAACGACCTTTGGCATGCGGCGCTGGAGATCGCACCGGCCGTCGCGACTGACCAACTTGAGCGTATTGCAATCCATGAAGCGGGGCATCTCCTTGCGGCGTTTAGCCTGTTACCGACGCTTCCTACGCGTGTCGCGATTGGGCCGTCCGGCGGATACATCGAAGGGGCCGATGCGCCATTGCTTACGGAGAACAACATTCGTGCCGCAATTACTGTAGGTCTCGCGGGGCGGGCTGCGGAACAGGTCATGCTAGGATCGGTTTCGAGCGGCGCCGGCGGCTCGGAACATTCCGATCTCGGCGTCGCCACCCGCCTCGCCCTCGATGCAGTGACGAAAATGGGATTGTTTGGAGGAGAATTGTTCTGGGCGCCAGTTAAAGGTGATCAACTCGTTTCGCTGCCAGAGCGACTACGAGCTCACGTCGTCGGAATTCTCGATGAGGGACATAGCGCCGCGACGAATCTGATCGTGGAAAATACGCAGTCGCTGGAATTCGTCAAAAATACGCTGCTCGAACACCGCGAGCTCGAGGCAGACCGCTTGCAAGATCTCGCATCACGAACTTTTCCGCATTCCACCCGACTGGGAAGGAGAATTCTAGACACCCATCTCAAACCCAAGTGATGGAATTCGTGATGTAGCACGGAGCCGCGCGGCGCCTGATGTTCGTAGATGCGAAAAAACCGCAACTACCCCGAGATATCAACATCTTCGAATGGTGCTGGCGAGCAATTACGCGGTTCGGGCCAGAGACATAGCTTAGAATTGATGCATCAGCGGTCCCCGTGAGCTTGCGGGGATGCAACCGAGCGATGCGGCTATGCCAAGGCAAGACAAAGATAGAAACTGGATCCGCTTCTCTCCCCGACATTTCGAGGGCGGGATGGATGATATTCCGAGACTCTTGACCCCGAGAGAGGCAGCGGACCGACTGCGCGTTTCCACAAAGACGCTGCGGCGCCTCCGCGCGTCTGGCCTGCCGTTCATCACCCTCACAAGTGGATCAATCCGCTACGACGCACGCGATCTCGCCGAATTTGTCGGACGGAACACGAAAAGGATCGAACCGAAATGCCCTATCGACCCAAAGGTTCGCGCAACTGGCACTACGACTTCCAAATCAGGGGTCGTCGATTTTATGGATCTTGCGGGACCGACGACTTCGAGGAAGCGAAGGCAGTAGAGGCAGAAGCTCGGGTCGACGCGCGAAACGCTCCCGAAATTACGCGAAACTTCACGCTGTCCGAAGCTCTCGGAACCTACTTCTCGGATGTCAGCCAAAACCAGCCAAGCGCCAGGACGACGAAAAGTCAGTTCCGGTCAATCCTGACGGTCATAAAACCTGCGACGCCTATTTCCAGACTGACTGATGCGGACCTTATGCGGCTCCGGTCCAGCAGGCGTTCAAAGGTATCAAACGCGACTGTAAACCGAACTCTCGCCTCACTTGCTCGCGCCCTGCGGCATATGGAAAAGGAACACGGCGCCACAGTTCCAAACCTCGATTTCAACGCGAAGAGGCTTCCCGAGCCCAAAGAACGCGTCAGGGAACTGACGATCGCCGAGCAGAAACGGCTATTCGAACACCTTCGCTGTGACCTGCATCCGCTAGTTCAGTTCGCACTCATGACTGGCGCGCGACAGGGATCAATCTGCCAACTGCGCTGGCGTGATATTGACATCGACACCGAGCGAATGAAGTTCAAGATGAAGACCGACACTTGCACATCTTCACAGTCGATGAGTTTTCCGATGAGCCAAGAGATCAAGGCAATGCTTGCGACGCTCGAAAGATCAGACGATCCTGACCACGCCCCCTACGTCTTCACTTTTCGGGTCCACAATCGAAAGAGAGCGGCACGTCGGCGCATTCTCCAAAACTCGACTGCTTTCGAGCATTTCCGAAAAGCTGTGAAAGCCGCCGACATTGAAGACTTTCATTTCCATGATCTCCGCCACACCTTCGCGACGCGGATGCTTCGGCAGACACAAAACATTAAACTGGTGTCCCGTCTCTTGGGTCACTCTGAGATCACGACGACGAGCCGATATGCCCACGTTTTGGACGAAGATCTGGCAAATGCTATCGATGGTTTTTCAGCATTGTCCAACAATGCCTCCCGAAAACCCTCCCGAAGCCCCAAGAAAATCAAATCAAAAACAAGGACTTGAACGAACCCCTATCAGCTTCCCAAGCTGAACGCGCGGGTTCGATTCCCGCTACCCGCTCCAGCTTACTCGAAATCGTAAGAGACTGATTTCTGGTGAAAATCACACCAGAGACTGAGCATGCCGCCATTTCACTGCGAAACGGAAAAACGGACAGTACGCGGGAGAATGGAGGATCAGCGGCAAGCCGAGTTCGGCGTCTCCCTGCTCCCGTCTCCAAGACACTTGGGGACATTTCACCGAGTCGCCGTCACTCAGAGGTCGGGCATGCCCTTCACGCGGCCAAACCGCTTCTGCGCGGCGATCCGGAACGGGGCGTTGGCCGCCCCGAAGCCGGCATAGCCATTCCGTCTTTCGAGGATTTCGAAGAACATGCCCCCTGCGAAGGGCCGCGAGTAGAGCTGAAGAAAGGCGCCGTGCGCATCCTCGTCATAGAGGATATTGGCCGAACGCAACCGCTCCAGAAATTCCGGCGACAGGTCGAAGCGCGCTTCGAGATCCGCATAGTAGTTGGCAGGCATCGGCAGCGGATCGAAGCCCAGATCGGCCAGCGCGGCGGCGGTCTTGAGCATATCGTCGGTTCTCAGAGCCACATGCTGCACAGACGCGCCGAAGCCATGCGTCAGGAAATCGCCCGCGAGGGTGCGATGCGTCTCGGCGCCGTTGAGCGTAACCTGCAGGCCCTTTCCATCCGGGCGCGCGCGCGATGCGATGGCTTGGCTGCGAACGAGCCCGTCCGGGTCGATCACGTCGACCATCGGAGCTTTCTGCATGTCGAACAGCGTCGTGTAGAACAGCGCCCAGCTGAGCATCTCGTCATATTCCATCGTCTGCGCCACATGGTCGATGGAGGCCAGGCCAGCGTCTCGGTTCGACATGTCTTCTGCAGGCTCGAACTCGACGTCCCAGACTTCGCTGAGACCGCTCGAGGCATCCACGAAATGCAGCACCGAGCCCCCAAGCCCACGGATCGCCGGGATGTCCAGTTCCCCCGGCCCAACGGGCTGCGAAAAGGTCTTGGCGCCGAGCGCTCGCGCACGCGTGACCGTCGAGGCCGCATCCGCGACCTTGAGACCGATGTCGCAGACATTGGTGCCGCGCGCGGCCCAAGTGGAGGCGGCAAAGCCCGTTGTCTCGGAATTGATGAGAATGCGGATATCGCCCTGACGCCAGACTTCCAGCATCTTGTTGCGATGCCGCCCCGATATGCGGAAGCCGAGGGTCGTGAGCAACGTCTTCAGCGCCTCCGCCTCCGCACCCTGCGCCGCGAACTCGATGAACTCGACCCCGTCCACACCGACGCGCGCGGGAATTTCGTCGATCTTGTCTTCCAGCCCGGGCTCGCTGCGGCGAACGTCATCCATCAACGCCACGAGCGAGCGGTAGCCGTCGCGTGCGATGGTCCGCATCGGGCCGCCGCGGAACTGGTCGTTGAAAATCTCGAGGCTCGCCGGTCCGTCATAACCGGTGGCCATCACGGCGCGCATGAAGCCGGTGACATCCAGATCGCCTTCGCCCGGCATGTTGCGAAAGTGGCGCGACCAGTAGAGCAGGTCCATGTCGATCGCCGGAGCATCGGCAAGCTGGACGTAGAAAATCTTGTCTCCCGGGATTCGCCGTATCGTATCCGGGTCGATCTTGCGGGCGAGCGTATGGAAGCTGTCGAGGATCAGCCCGACATTGGGATGATCGGCCCGGCGCACCACTTCCCACGCATCGCGGTGGTCCCAGACATGACGCCCCCAGGCCAGCGCCTCAAAGCCGACACGGATGTCGTAACCTGCGGCAAGCTCGCCCAAGGCGGCGAAGTCATCGGCCATGCGATCGATCCCGCCAAGCGCCTCGGCAT
Source organism: Thioclava sp. JE_KL1 (assembly GCF_009296265.1). Taxonomy (GTDB): domain Bacteria; phylum Pseudomonadota; class Alphaproteobacteria; order Rhodobacterales; family Rhodobacteraceae; genus Thioclava. The sequence goes on along the minus strand of NZ_WBJS01000006.1, from coordinate 356,208 downwards.
GAACCGAGGAACAGACCAGCATGTCGCGGGTGCCGAGTTCGCGCATGAGCTCGAATTTGTGCTCGGCGCGCCTCAAAGCGCGGTGACGTAGCGGCTCCGGGAGGCCCTCAAAATCCCGAAAGGGTTGGAAGAGGAAGATTTCCAGCCCGTGATCGCGGACCATCTGGCCGACTTCGCGCGGCCCGCCGTCATGGGCGATGAAATCCTGCTCGAAAATCTCGATCCCGTCGAAGCCCGCAGCAGAGATCGCCTCCAGCTTTTCCTGCAACGTCCCCGAGATCGAGACAGTGGCGATGGCGGTTTTCATGGGAGGCCTCCTTTCAGGATGTGGCCGGGTCGGTTTTCGCGAGATCGCTGCGCAAGCGGGCGACGTCGAGCGGCAGACCCGTGAAGAGCTTCCACGCATCGACGCCTTGCCAGATGAACAGCTCGTAGCCCGGGATGACCTGCAGGCCTGCCGCCTGTGCTGCGGTGAGGAACTCGGTCTCGACCGGTGTGTAGACGGCGTCGAAGGCCCATGCGCCGGTGATTGCGGATGCCTCAAGTGGCGAGCCCGGATGGCCGGTCATGCCGACCGGGGTCGCGTTGATGAGACCTTCGGCGCCTTCGGACGTCTCGGCGGCGTCCCGCCCCACGATCACGCGAAGTCCCGGTTTCGCCGCTTCGAGTTCCGAGGCGAGGATTTCGGCCTTCTCGATGTCGTGGTCGGCGAGGCGGATCTCGGCGGCGTCGAGCGCAACCAGCGCGAAGGCGATGGCTCGCCCTACCCCGCCGGTGCCGATAAGCAGGGTGGCTCCGGGCGGCGTGGAGCCGCGCGCGGCGCGATAGGCGGAGATGAAGCCGGAGTGATCGGTGTTGTGGCCCTCCGCTCCGCCGGGTTCGAAGATGACGGTATTCACCGCGCCCAGCCGCCGGACCATCGGGTCGGAGATACGCACCAGCGCCGCCACTTTCTCCTTGTAGGGATAGGTGATGTTGAGCCCCCGGTAGCCCTGTGCGGCGCAGTTGGCGAGGATCGTCGCGTGATCCTGACCAAGCTCGCGCGGGACAAGCCGGTCATAGGTCACCTTCCGTCCGTTCTGCAGCCCGGCCAGCCGATGCAGCCGCGGGGCCTGCGAGACGGCGATATTGTCTCCGATCAGACCCAGCCGGATGACTGCATCGTCCGACGCTGTCTCGGAAGGGCTCTCGGGGGCAGGCATCACTTGGCGCCTTTCACGAGCTGGGCGATCCGGGTGATCGCGAAGCCGTAACCCGCGATTCCGAAGCCTTCTATCTTCGCCGTCGCCGCTTTCGAGACGTAGGACGGGTGGCGGAATTCGTCGCGCCGGAACAGGGCCGAGACGTGAACCTCGAAGATGGGGCCGTCGAAGATCAGCAGGGAATCGAGGATCGCGATGGAGGTCGAGGTGAAGCCTGCCGGGTTGATCAGGATGGCGCAGGCGTTGGTGCGGGCCCATTGGATCCAGTCGACGATTTCGCCCTCGTGGTTGGATTGGCGGAAGTCGATTTCCACTCCCGCCGCAGCGGCCGCATCACGGCTCAACCGCTCGGCATCCTCAAGCGTGTCGTGCCCGTAGATCTCGGGCTGACGCGTGCCGAGCAGGTTCAGGTTGGGGCCATTGATGACCAGGATCGGAAGGTCTTTCTGGGCCATGTGAGGTCTCCTGATTTGCGGCCTGTCAGCCGCCGTAACCGTAAAGCCGGGGAAGCCACAGCACGGTGCTCGGCACGAAAGTGATGATCGCGAGTCCGACGATCATGATGATGAGGAAGGGAACGAGATGCCGGATCGTCTGGCCGATCGGGGATTTGGTGATCCCGCTGACGACGAAGAGCAGCAGCCCATAGGGCGGCGTTGCGAGCCCGATCATCGTGTTGACCACGACGACCACCCCGAAATGCACCGGGTCCACGCCGAGCGAGACCGCGGTGGGCAGCAGGATCGGCACGATCACGAGCAGGATCGCATTGGCTTCGAGCAGGCACCCGAGCACCAGCAGGAGCACGTTGACCAGCAGCAGGAAGGTGATCCGGTCGAGCTGCATGTCGCCCAAGGCGCTGCGGATCTCGTTCGGGATCTGCTCGACCGTGACCACGTAGTTGAAAGCCAGCGCCCCGGCGATCAGGATGCCCACGCTCGACGTGGAGCGGGCCGATTGGCACACGGTCTCGTAGGCCGCCCGCAGGCTGACGGAGCGGTAGAGAAAGGTCGAGATCAGGAAGGCATAGAGCGCGGCGAGTGCGGCCGCCTCGGTGGGCGTGGTGATACCGCCATAGATGCCGACCAGAAGGATCACCGGCATCAGCAATGCGGGCACGGCGCGCAGCGTGATGCGGGGCATCTCGCGCACCGGCACGGGCACTTCCACCGGGAAATCGTGGCGTCTCGCCTGAATGGCGTTCATCACCATCAGAAGAAGCGCGAGGATCAGACCCGGTCCCACGCCGCCGAGAAATAGGTAGCCGATCGAGGTGTCGGAGACGAGCGCATAGAGCACCATCGGGATCGAGGGCGGAATGATCGGGCCGATAATCGCGGCGGCGGCGGTGATCGCTCCGGCATAGGCGGGGGGATATTTCCCGTCCTTGGTCATCAGCTGGATGATGATCTTGCCGATCCCCACCGCGTCGGCGATGGCCGAGCCCGACATGCCCGAGAAGATCAGCGAGGACACGACGTTGACATGGCCCAACCCGCCCCGGAAGCGACCCACCAGCGCACGGCAGAAATCCAGCAGCCGGTCGGAGAGCGAGCCGATGTTCATCAGGTCGGCCGCGAAGATGAACAGCGGGATCGCCAGCAGGACATAGGAGCCGTAGAGCCCGCGCAAAACCTGCTCGGCGGCGATGCTCATGTCTTGCTGTTCGAGCAGAAGATAGAGGATCGAGGCCCCCAGCATGGCATGCCCGATCGGCAGGCCGACGATGGCGGTGGCGACGATGGCCGCCACGGCGAGGGTGAATTCCCAGCTCATTCGGAGAAATCCTTGCGCGCGACATGCGTCAGATCAGGGTTGTCATCTTCGGGGCCCTGGCCGCGCAGCTCTTTGATCAGAATCCAGCCGTAGCGCAGGATCGTGACCGCCGTGAAAATTGCGAAAACGGAAAAGACGTAGCTGAAGGGGATCTTCATATAGGCCGTCTTTTCGATCTTCATGAAGGAGATGTAGCTCAGGACATCCGGCAGCGAGGCCGCATAAATCCCGACGATGAAGAGCGAGAACAGGATGCGGAACACGCGGCGCACCTTGGGTCGGACCGCGCCGTAGATGATGTCGAAGCGGATCTCGTCTTCTTCGCGCGCCGAGACGGATTGCCCCCACAGCACGACCCAGAGCCACGCGATGACGCACAGCTCGACCGTCCAGCCGACGGGGTGGTTCAGGACATAGCGCATGAAGACCTGAACGATGAAGGCCAGGAACATGGCGGCCAGAAGCAGCGCCGGAACGGCGTCGGCCAGACGGCGCGCTACGTTCCGCCAGCGGCGGCTCGTGTTTTGCATCGGTTTGCCTTTCGAGGGGCGAAGGGCCGACATGGCCCCTCGCCCTCAGTGTATCCGGGGGTCAGGCCTGGATCGCGTTGATCTGTTCGAGCATCCCCTCGGGCCAGCTCTTGGCGAAGTCGCTGGCGAGATACTTCTTCTGCGCGTAGTCCCGGAAGGCGGCGCGGTCGGGTTCGTAGACCTCGAGGCCCTGTTCCTTGAAGAAGTCCACCAGTTCCTGCTCGCGCGTGAGGTGCTCCTCGGTGCTGGCGGCGATTTCCTTGTCCACGGAGTCCTTGAGCAGCTTTTGCTGATCGGCGCTCATGTCGTCCCAGACCTTCTTGGAGATCCCCAGCACGTCGAAACCGACGAGGTGGCTGGTCAGGGCGATCTGGCTCGTGACCTCGTAGAACTTCATGTTGTAGTCGTTCGGCAGCGGGTTGTCCTGACCGTCGATCGCCCCGGTCTGGAGCGCGGTGTAGACCTCCGAATAGGCCAGCGGTGTCGGGCTGGCGCCTATCGCCTCGCCAAGGAACTGCCACGCGTCGCCGCCCGGCATGCGCAGGGTCATCCCCTTCAGATCCTCGGGCGTGTTGATCTTCTTCTCGGGCTTCAGGTTGACCTGACGCGCGCCGAAATAGACCGGCGCGAGGACATGGAGCCCGGCCTGCGCCGCAAGATCGTTGAGCTGCTTGCCCACGTCGCTGTCGAAGACGGCTTTCATATGGGCCGCATCGCGCAGCACATAGGCGGCGGTCAGGATCGACCATTCCGGCACCTGATCGGCCAGCTTCTGCGGCGCGACGAGGCCCATTTCCAGCGTCCCGCGCTGGATCGAGGTCAGTTCACCCCCCTGCGGGACGAGCGTCGACTGGTTGTAGACCTGAAGGTCGAAATCCTTGGCGACATCCTCGGAAATGCGGGCGAAGGCTTTGGCGCGAATGTCGTTATTCGACACCACCGAAGACAGGCGGAGCCTTTTGCGATCTTGAGCGAATGCGGTGCCTGCCATCAGGGTCGCGGCTGCACCAGCGGCCCCTGTCGCCAGCACGCTGCGGCGAGTCAATTTGGTCATAGTTCCTCCCTTTCGCCGCATCGAGAGCGGCTCATTCAATTCGGCATCTCAAATTTCATATGTCAACTTTAAAAATATCATACGTTTTTAATTTTGGCGTACAGAATCACGAGCGGGTGTTCTTCTCCACCCGCTTGCCGACTGTCAGACATCGTCTTTCAAAGAGTTCAGGGAACGCGACCGGTCGCCAGAATGTGGTCGACGCCGCTTTCGACATGGGAGATCAGCAACTCCACGGCCGCATCCGCATCGCGGGCCAAGGTCAGGTCACGCAGGCGAATGTGGTCTTCCTTGGCCTTCTCACCCCGGAATTCCAGAATGATCATGTGATAGCGCATGAAGCGATCGAAGACCGAGGAATGCGTGCGCATCAGGTTTGGCCTGTCGCACGCCGCGATCATCGCGAAGTGGAAATCCCAGTCATGACGCACCCAAGGTTGCACCGGACCGTCGCCGCCCGCGATCAGCTCGCGTTCGATCGTCTCCAGTTTGTAATGCGAAGAGACGACGCCCGCTTCCCACTCGATATCGCCATTCGCGATGGACTGGCGCAGGGCGTGAGTCTCGAGCAGCAGACGCAGGTCGGCCAGATCGCGCAGGTCGGCCTTGCTGATCGGCGCCACCTCGAAGCCGCGTTGTCCTTCAGCGGTGACGAGCCCTTCGTTCGTCAGGCTGCTGAGCAATTCGCGCAGGGTCGTCACGCTGATATCGTATTTCTTGCGCAGCAGATCGAGCTTCAGCTTCTGCCCCGGCTTGAACCGCCCATGCACGATGTCGCCGCGCAGGCGCCGGTGGGTGATGTCACCGACAGTCTCCCCGGGATGTCCACTGATATCGAACTTATGTATCTTCACGTCGCGCGTCGATCTATTGCCATTTCCCTCCGCTTATCGCCTTGCGCGAGGCATCATCCAAGCAATTTATCCGAATTCAGGCATAATCGGCGGAACTTACCACAACCTTTGCATCCGATCGACAACTGACGACTGCGCAGCCTCATGCAAGCTGCCGAAGAGTTTACGAACTGAGCAGACAACTACCTACTGTGCCAGCTCCTGGTAATGCGCCACCAGTTCGCGCGCGTTGTCGGGGTGATGCCTGCGCCGTCCGGCCTCGATCTCCTTCGCCATCTCCACGACCTTGCGGTTCATCGGCGCCGCCTTGCCGCGCGCCTCGAGGAAATCGACCACCAGCCCGTTCACCTCGTCGACCTCGGCGCGACGGCCCTTGCGCCAATCCTGCAGCGAGGTCGTCAGCGTGTCGTCCCTTGAGAAGGTGCGAACGACCTCGTCGAAGATCTCGTCGACATAGCGTTCCGGGTGGTTACTCATCACCGGCGGCATCCCGATGATCGGCATGATGGTGGCGCCGTCAGCGAGTGCTGCCTCCATTGCCTCATACCCGGCGCGCCGCATCACTTCGAGAAACTCGGGATCGCGGACGCTGTCACGCATCGCAGTGTCGATGATCGCCGTGGGGATCAGTTCGGCTGCATTCACCACCAGCTTCATCCATTTCGCCGAGCGGATATCGTCCACCACCTGAACGGTGCCGGAATGGCGCAGGATATCGGCCACGTCATGCACCCGCGGCTGTTGCTCGGGGTCGAGCGCGCCAAGCGCGAACCAGCTTTCGTCCGTGTCGTTCTGGCGGGTCGTAATCCCCGGCTCCCACATGTTCGACGCGATCTGGATAACCGCGCCGATCGTGCGATGCGCGCCGACGATGTCGGCGATCGCCTCGTGGGTCATGCCGTTCTGCAGTCCCACGACGAAGCCGTGCTCCGCCAGAACCGGCTTGATCATTTCCGCCGCCCAGCGGGTGTCGTAGGCTTTCACCACCATGAAGACGAGATCGAAGGGCTCCTTGATTTCGGCGATCTCGCACAGGTGCAGCGCCTTGACCGGCGTGTGCAGCTGGCGGGTCGGCAGGTTGACCGTCAGTCCCTTCTCGCGCATCGCCTCGACATGCGCGGGCCATTGGTCGATGAAGGTGACGTCCAGACCTGCGAGCGTGAAATCCGCCGCGATGGAGGCGCCCTGCGCACCGGTGCCGATGAAGGCGATGCGCGGGAATGGGGTTTGCTTGGTCATGGGTCGCGTCTCCTCGGTTGCGGTCATTGCATGATCATCCCGCCGTCGATCTGCAGGCATTGGCCGGTCATGTAGTCGGAGTCCGGCGAGAGCAGGAAAGCCACCGTTCCGGCCACATCTGCGGGCATCGAAGTCCGGCCGAGCGGGATTCCGGCGGCGAAGTTGCGCAGGGCCTCGCCCGGCTCGGAAGACACCCCCATTTCCATCAAATCCTTGTCGAGCACCGTCCAGAGGTCGGTCTCCACCACGCCCGGCGCGAAGGCATTAGCGGTGATCCCGTGCGGGGCAAGGGTGCGCGCGGCGGCCTGCGTCAGGCTGATGACGGCGGCCTTGCTTGCGCAATAGGGAGCGAAATCGCCGAAGCCCGCGCGACCAGCCATGGAGGCGGTGTTGATGATCTTGCCTTTCCGCTTGGCCGCGATCATCGCCTTCGCCGCCTCCTGAATGCCGATCAGCACGCCCATGCCATTGACCGTCATGATCTGGTTCCAGTTCTCCTCGGTCGTCTCGAGAAACGGCTGCGGACGGTTGAAACCAGCGTTGTTGACGATGGCATGGAGAAAGCCGAACTCCGCCTCGCAGGCGGCAATGGCCGCGCGGGTAGCGGCGCGGTCCGTCACGTCGGTCTTGCAGAAAATCGCGCGACCGCCCTCGGCAGTCAGGGCCTTAGCCGCCTTCTCGCCTGCGGCGTCATCGAGATCCGCAATCACCACGCCATATCCCGCTGCCGCCGCGCGCCGGGCGATTTCGAAGCCGATGCCCCGCGCAGCGCCCGTGACGACGACGCCTCCCATCTCGTCTTTGTCCGACATGGTAGCCTCCCTGCTCACTCAGTCCGATGCAGCACGAAGTCGTAATTGGACTCCCACAGCGTCTCGCCATTCTCGACCGGGGTGAACTCGGCGATCAGGGACTCCTTGACGCCGAACACCGCATCCGAGGTCAGGTATTTGTCGCCCGCCACGAAGGTATGGGTCGTCACCGGGTCGAAGCCCTCGGCGCTGACGATGAAATGCATATGCGCGGGGCGATACGGGTGACGCCCGAGCTTGCCCAGCATCTTGCCCACCGGACCGTCATCGGGGATCGGGTAGGAAACCGGCTTGATGCCCTCGAACCAGTAGCGCCCGTCCGGCCCCGTGGTGAACACGCCGCGATTGTTGTTGCGCGGTTGGATGTCGGGCTGCTGGACGTCGTAGAAGCCGTCCTCGCTGTCCGACCAGACGTCGATCCGCGCGCCTTCGACCGGCTTGCCGTCGAGATCGGTGACGGTGCCATAGAAGCGGCAGGTCTCGCGCCCGCCCGCTTGTGTGATGTTCGCGCCCATCTCGTATTCCGGCACGCCATCGACGTGGAACGGCCCGAGCACGGTGTTCTCGGTCGCCCCGGTCGGGCGGCGGTTGTTGATCGCATCGACCAGCATCGAGACGCCCAGCACGTCGGAAAGCAGGATGAACTCCTGACGGTTCTCGTCGCAGATCTGACCGGTCTTGGTGAGGAAATCGATCGCGATATCCCACTCGGCTTGGGTCAGTTCGACGTCCTTGACGAAGGCATGCAGGTGACGAACGAGGCTTGCCATCACGGTCTGGAGGCGCGCATCGGTGCTCTCCGAAACCCGGGCGTTGACGGTTTCGACCGAGGCGTCCTCGGTGAAATAGGCGATCTTCGGCTCTTGGGTCATGTCATTCATTCCTATCAGGTCGTGATGGGCCGCTGACCGGCATGGGCGCGGGTCAGCAGGTCGAGAATGCCGTCGCGCGTGATGTCGCGCGGGTTTTTGTAGGGGTTCTGCACGGCCATATCAGAGGCGCGCGCCAGATCGCTTTCCTTGAGGCCAAAGTCGGCCAGCGCGAGAGGGGCGCCGATGGAACGCGCGAAGTCGTAGAGTCCGCCGCCCAGATCGCCGCCGAACAGCTCGGTCGCGCGCGCCAGTTCGGCAGACGCCGCCGCCGCGTTATAGGCGGCGGTATGCGGCAGCAGGATCGCGTGGGTTTCCGCGTGGGGCATGTCGAACCCGCCGCCGAGCGTGTGGCAGAGCTTGTGATGCAGCGACATGGCGACCGCGCCCAGCACGGTGCCGCAGAGCCACGACCCGTAAAGCGCATCGGTGCGGGCATCGCGATCCTCCGGCGTCTCGACGATCCGCGGCAGCGCCGTTTTCAGCGCACGCAGACCTTCGACCGCCATCAGCGAGGTGACGGGGTTCGCATCGGGCGCATAGAGCGCCTCGACCGCGTGAGCCATCGCGTTCAACCCGCTCGCGACGCTCATCGCGACCGGCAGGCCGAGCGTCAGATCGGGGTCGTAGATCACGGTTTCCGGGCGGATCTTTGGATCGCGGACGGTCGTCTTCTGCCCGTTCTCAGTCTGGCCGAGAATGTCGGTGACCTCGGAACCGGCATAGGTCGTCGCGATCACCACCTGCGGCGCATCGTTGCGCCAGGCGATAGCCTTGCCCAGACCGATGGTCGAGCCACCGCCGAGCGCCACGACGCAATCGGCCTTGGTCTGGGTATAGACTTCGAGCGCGGCCTCGGTCACGGCGACCGGCGTGTGCATCGCCGCTTCGGTAAAGGTTCCGGCCGCCATCTCCCCGAGGTCTTTCGCAAGCGCCTCGGCGTCGTTTTTCTGGAACGGCGTCGACAGGATCAGTGCGCGGGCGCAGCCCAATCTCTCTACCTCCTCGGCGACTTTCGCCAAGGTCCCGGAGCCAAAGACGATGCGCCCCGGAGTGGATGTGTAGATGAACGCTTCAGGCATGGTTCCTCCCTGCGCCTCGCACAGACGAGGCGTTGAATTGAGCCAGCGTGGGCCGCGAGGTTACTCCTCGCGGCGCCGACGCGCGGTCGTGTAGATGAGCGCCGCCACGAGGATCAGCACCCCCTGGAAGCCGTATTGGTAGGCCTGCGACAGCCCGAGGAAGGACACGGCGTTGAGCACTTCGGTCAGAAGCACCGCGCCCAGCAGCGAGCCGATGAAGGTGCCGCGCCCGCCGAGAAGGCTGGTGCCGCCCAGCACGACCGCGGTGATGCTGCCCAGCGTGTAGTTCACGCCTTGCGCCGGGTCGCCGACGCCGATCTGCGCCATCAGCATGATCGCACCAAGTGCGGTCAGCAGCGACACGGCGATATAGCCGAGCACGAAGGTCCGATCCGTGCGTATCCCGATCCGACGTGCGGATTCCTCATGCGAGCCGACCGCGCGAAGCTGCCACCCTGCCCGCTTGCGGCGCAGGCCCAGCTCCATCGCGATGGCGATCGCAATCATCACGACGAAGGCGACAGGCACGGGGCCGAAGCTGCGGGTGAGCGTGTCGATCACGTCGAAGGAGATGTAGCCGCCCGGACCTTCGCGCAGCACGAAGCTCATGCCCTGCAAACCGATGAACATCGCCAGTGTGGCTGCGATGGGGGTAAAGTTGGCAAACCGGATCAGCACGCCATTGATCAAGCCGACGACGATCGCCGCGCCGAACATCAGGGCGAAACCGAGCGCCATCGTCGTGGCTGGGCTGCCATCGTTGATGAAGAACGACCCGATCACCACAAGGAAGCCAGCGAGCGGCCCGACCGACAGGTCGATCCCGCCCATCAGCAAGGCGATGGTCTGCCCCAAGGCGATGAAGCCGAGTGCGGTCGCGAGGATCAGGATGTTCGAGACGTTGAAGGACGACAGGTAATTCTCGTTCTGCGCGCTTACGAACAGCGCGAGCAGCACCGTCACCAGCGCGAGCGGCACGATGGTCGCATTATCGGTCTGCACGAAATGGCGCAGTTTCGCGCCGAAGCCCTCTTTCGCCTGATGCTCTTCATCGACGTGATGCGCATGCGTATCTGCCTCGACCGCAGCCCCCACGATACGAGCCTCGGTGATGTCGTCTCCGCGCAGCGTCTCGACGATGCGGCCCCGCGACATGACCAGAACGATGTCGCACAGCCCTTCCAGTTCCGCCGCATCCGAGGAGTTGACGATCACCGGGGTGCCCGCATCGGACACCTCACGCAGGATCCGGTAGATCTCGAAGCGCGCGCCGACATCGACGCCCTGCGTGGGCTCGTCGGCCACGATGAAGCCCGGCTCCGAAAGAAGCGCGCGGGACATCACGATCTTCTGCTGGTTGCCGCCCGAAAGCTGGGAGACCTTCGCCTCGACGCCCGCGGCCTTCACTGCCAGCGAGGAGAAGACCTCCTGCACCTTCTGCATTTCCTTGCCGCGATCCAGCACGCCGCCCGAGGCATATTTGTCGAGCGAGGCGAAGGTCGCGTTTTCCCGGATCGTCAGATCCGCAGCGAGGCCCTCGGTATGGCGATCCGACGGCATGAAAGCCGCTGCGTGTTTCAGCTCTTTCGGCGAGAGCGTACGACCGTGGAGCTTGATCGCGCCGCGATGGGGCTGAAGGCCGACCAAGGCGCGCATCAGATCGGACTGGCCGTTGCCCTCGACACCGGCGACGCCAATGATCTGGCCGCGTCCGAAGGCGAAGGCCACATCCGAGAATTTGCGCCCGCTGAGGCCTTCGACCTCGAAATTGATCGGGGGATTGGCGTCGGCGCATTTCGGCGGGAAGGCAGAGGCCAGTCTCCGCCCGACGATTAGGTCCAGAAGCTGCGAATTGCTGATCTCGCTCGCAGGCGCGCTACCCCGGTGGCGGCCATCGCGCAGCACGGTCACGCGGTCCGCGATCTGACGCAACTCGGCCAGACGGTGGGTGATATAGATAACGGCGGTGCCGGAGGCTTTCAGCGCCCGCACCTTCGCGAACAGCATATCCGTCGCGTCCTGATCAAGCGCGGCCGTCGGTTCATCCAAAATAAGCACACGGGGCTGGACGGCGAGCGCTTTCGCCAGTTCCAGCAGGTGTTTCTGCGCGATGGTCAGCGTATCGACACGCGCGTTCAGCGGCACCTCAAGGCCGACCTCTTCCAGCAGGCGCTTGCCGACGCGGTCCTTGCGGTCGCCTTGGAAAACAGAGGCAGGCAGTGACACCTGCAGGTTCTCGAGCACCGTCATGTCGGGCAGGATCGCCGGGTGCTGATAGGAGATCGCGACGCCAAGCGCCGACGAGCTTTCCGGTGACAGCGGCATCACGTCCCGCCCGTCAAATTCGATCCGGCCGGTGCTGGGCTGGAGAACGCCTGTGATCAGGTTCATCAGGGTCGATTTCCCGGCCCCGTTCTCGCCCAGGATCGCGTGCACTTCGCCTGCGTGAATGTCGACGCTCACGTCGCTCAGGGCGCGGACCGCCCCGAAGGATTTCGACACGCCGCGCAAGCGGATCACGGGGGTGCCCGTTGACGTTTCGCGGAGCCCGTCCGCCTTCTCCATCGGTTCGATTTCAGCCAATGCTATCATCCGTTTAGTTCCGCCGATCTGAGGGGGTTGGCGCGGCAGTCTCCGGGCGGATCGCGCCGCCCGGAGACAGGGGGAGGTTACTGGCCGACGGCCTTCGCCTGCTCGTCACCCGAAAGCTGAGCAGAGAGATAGATCGCGCCGGGCAGATCCGAGCGACACTGGACGGGGTTCGGATCCCCATCGGTCGAGTCCTCGAAGTTCGGGGCCTTGAAGATTTCCTCCGACGGCGGGGTGCCACCGGTCGCTTCCGCGATCGCCCATTGCACGGCGAGACGAACGTTGTCGTTGCCGGTCGCTACCGTGAAGAGCTTGAAATCCGGGTTGTCGGCGTGGGCTTTCTCCCAGAAGCAGCCGAGCGAGTTGCCGTCGGACGTCGCGAGCGCCGGGATCGAGCGGTCGAAATTCGCGAACACCGGCAGCGCGCCCACGAGCGACGGCCCGAAGTCGGACACGATGACGTCGATATTGTCATGCTGCGCGATGGCAGCCGACAGCACCTGCTGCGTCAGCGACGGATCCCAGTTGGTGACCGCGAAGGGGTCCGGGTTCAGGAACTTGTAGCTGTCGTCGAGGATGTTCTTCATCCCCTTGAGCTCGTCCAGACCCTGGCTGTTGCCCGCCGGGCCCGACAGGAACAGGATGTTCGCGCCGTCCGGGAAGTTCTCCTTGATCCACTTGCCCCAGCTTTCGCCGTCATAGACGAAGTCGGCACCGACGAAGCGGGTGTAGTTCTTGCCGGCCTCACCGCCGACATTCACGCGGTAGGGCACGACGACCGCGCCCGAGCGATAGGCTTTGGTCAGCGCGGGCAGGATCGCAGGACCGGCATCGCCGAAGACGACCATCGCATCGACACCGCGCGCCGCCATCGAGTTGATGTCAGAGATCGCCTTCTGCGTGTCGCCCTGACCGTCGGCATAGTAGTAGTCGGTGATGCTCGGACACTTCGCGGCTTCCTCCTTGCCCGAAGCGGTCGTCACCAGACGCCAGCTATTGCCCCCGAAACCGTCGAGCAGCGCCAGCGAGGCTTTGTTCGGGCCGCACCAGGAGGGTGCGTCCTCTGCGCTGGCCGCCGAGGCCGAAAGGGCAATTCCAAGCCCCAGCGCCATATAGGCAGCGCATCCTTTCAGGTTAGACAGTTTCATGGTTCTCCTCCTCTGTAGAACTTGTCTGTTCTTTCTTGAAACGGTTCGTCCATTCGATCGAGTAGACCCCGATGCCGAATACAAGAGCGAGCGCCTGCACGATGGTCTGCGCCGAGTAAGGCACACCGATCGACAGAGCGAACTGGCTGAGCTGGTTAAGAAAGAAGGCGGCGATGACGACCGAGATCGGAAAGCCGCGTCCTCCCAGAAGCGAGGTCCCTGCCAGCACCACGACGGCGACCGAGGGCAGAAGCAGGCTGTTGCCCTGAAATGCCGTGGGTTCGCGGGTGATGCCTGCGATTAGGATGCCCGCGGTGCAGTAAAGGATCTGCGCCGCCACATAGGCCATCGCCTGATAGGGTTTAACGCTCAGACCAGCCGCACGGGCCGCCTTGGGATTGGCCCCGATCGCCTCGAACCGACGGCCAGCTACCGTCTTTTTCAGGCCGAAGGACACGAGGGCCAGAATAGCGAGGGCGAACAGCACCGAATGGGGAATACCCAGGGTCTGACCGCCCGCGATATGGGCCAGCAGGTTCGTCGTGATCCGCGGCACGCCGCCCGAGATCGCGAAGACCGCCGAGAACAGAAGCGCGTTCATCCCGATGGTCGCGACGATCGCGTTCAGGCGGAAATAGGCGACCATGATGCCGTTGAGCACCCCCGCGGCAAGCGCGAAGCCGATCGCGATGATCAGGGCGGGCAGAAGTCCCGCATCCTGGCCGTTGGGCATGTGGGTCGCGATCACCACCGCGAGCGATACCGAGCCCGGCACCGAAAGATCGAAGCCGCCCTGCTGCACCACCAGCATCTGGCCGAGCCCGACGATGCCAAGCACCGCCGCGAAAGGCAGGCTGCCCATCAGCGACCCGGCGGTGACCGCCGAGGGTGCGAAGATGATGCAAAGGAGGATGAGCGCCAGCGTCGAGGCGACGATGGTCACGAAGCCCTTCGACAGGGACATCGAAGAAAGTCCCATCGAACCTCCGAAGCTATGCGGCGTCGTCTCAGCCATGTTTTCTCCTCCTCCCTCGCGTCGCGTCTCAGCTGATTTCCAAGGTGACCTTGACCGCCTTGTCGGGCGACTTGCCAAGCTCCAGCGCGGTCATCGCGTCATCGATGTTGTAGCTGTGGGTCTGGATCGGCGAGAGATCGAGCCCGGTGCGCTCCAGGAACCGGATCGCCGCCGGCCAGACGCCGGGCGAGCCGATGCAGCCTTTCACGTTGAGGTTCTTGATCTGGATCTTGCCCAGCTCGACCGGGAATTTCTGGCCGATATTGATGCCGACCATCGAGACATCCCCGTCGTCGCGGGCATAGTCGAACACGTTGGCCAGCGAGGCCGGATGGCCCGCGCATTCGACCACCAGATCGGCGCCGCCCTTGGTCATCTCCTGCACCGCTTCGATCGGGTCGCCATCGGTCGGATCGATCGTGCCGTCCGCACCGAGCTTCATCGCGATCTCGCGGCGAAGCGGCACCGGATCGACCACGATCACGCGAGCGCCCATGCCGATCGCGGCGGCTGCCGAGACAAGGCCGATCGTGCCGCCGCCCGAGACGACGACCGTATCCGCCGCGCAGACGCCGCCATGGCGCAGCACCGCGTAATACCCGCAGGTGAAGGGTTCGATCAGCGCGCCTTTTGCGTCATCGACCGCGTCGGGCAGCTTGTGCAGCCATTCGGGGCGCGCGGCGAAGAATTCGCGATCCGCACCGTCCATCGAGAAGCCGAAGTGGTGGATGCGCTCGGGCGTGTTGATCACGCATTCGCCGACCACACGATCCCCGGGCTTGAGCCCGTCGACATTCTTCCCGACCTCGACGACTTCGCCGACCCATTCGTGGCCCGGAACGACCGGATAGGAAATCGGGATGATGTATTGACCGGCCAGCAGCTCGTAATCTGAGTGGCAAATCCCAACGCGGCGCGACTGGATTAGCACCTCGTTGTCCGTGATGCCGGGCGTCTGCACCTGCGTCACGATGGGCTTGTTCGGTTCGTCGAAGATCAGGGCTTTCATGTCAGGCTCCAACTTTCGCTGCGGCGGGTTGCGCCACGCGTTCGATTTGACCGCTGCGGGAGGAGGCGAAGACCGCCTCGAGCAGCGCGATATTGTCGACCAGATGATCGGCGGTGATCGGGTAGGTTTCCTGTCCGCGCACGGCGCGGGCGAAACTCACCAGGTTGTCCTTCACGGGCTCGGCCTTGCCGATCTCGACGGTCTCGATCGGCCCGCCAGCCATGGCCGAGGTCACGATCCAGCCGTCGGGCGCCTCGACATGCGCCTTGTCGCGGATGTCGATCCAGCCTTTCGAGCCGTAGACCGTGAAGCGGGACATGAACGGGTTCGACAGCGAAGCCGACACGTAGGAGGTCCCGCCCCCGGCGAATTTCACATAGGCCGCGACCGTGTCGCCCTGCGGCAGTTCCGAAGACAGCTGCTCACAGATGCACAGCACGCTTTCCGCGCGGCCCAGAAGGCGGACCGACAGATCGAGCAGGTGGATGCCCGTCGCGGTCATGCCGCCTGCGGGTGCTTCGCTCGCCTGAACGCGCCAGTTGCTCGGGTCCATGCCGACGAATTTGTCGTGGCTGAAATTGGCCTCGATTTGCTGGATACGGCCTAACTCACCCGCATCGGCCTTCGCCAGCATCTCGGCGATCGGCGGCTCCCAGCGGCGCTCATGGCCCATGCCGAGAACCAACCCAGCCTCGGCGCAAAGCGCGACCGAACGGGCGGCTTCTTCAGCGGTGAGCGCGAGCGGCTTTTCGCAGAAGACATGCTTGCCTGCCGCGACGGCCTTGGCGATCTGATCCGTGTGCAGCGAGTGCGGCGTCGCCAGCACGACGGCCTCGACCTCGGGATCGTTCAGCGCATCGGCGTAATCCGCGCTGAGCGTCACGCTCTTCTCGGCGCAGAGATCGCGCACCGCATCCATATTCGGCTCCACCGCGCGGACGACCGTGATGTCGTCGGGGGCGCTCGACAGAACGGCGAGCATCTTCTGCCCCCACCATCCCATGCCCACGAGGGCGATTTTGACCGGCCCCGACATCAGCGGTTGTCCACGCGCTTGGAGAACGGACGGATCGAGACGGACTTCCACAGACCGACCTTCGCGAAGGGGTCGTTGCGGTTGAACTCCTCGACCTCTGCGAGGCTGTCGGCCTCCAGCACGAAGCAGCTGCCGATCATGGTCTCTTCGTCGTCGCCCAGAAGCGGGCCCGAAATCACCGTTTTCACCGGTGCCTGGGCCAGATAGGCCTTGTGGTCCTCGTAATTGGCCAGCCGCTTATCGACGGCGCCGTCATGGTCGAGGCAATGGATTACGTAATGCATCTCAGTCTCCTCACTTCGCCGGAATGATCTTGCGCGCGCGCAGCTCTTCGAAGACGTCGAAGAAGCTGTCGGGCGTGCTCTGATAGGCGTCGAAACCCAGCTTCCGGCTGTTGGTCATGTCGGTGAAGCATTCCAGCTCGCGGCCCAGGTCGGCGTCACTGTGCCACCACGAGGCCAGCTTGGTCACAGGGATGTCCTGAAGCCCGTATTGGGCCACCATCTCGGACCAGATCGCGGGCGCATCCGCCATCTGCTCTTCGAGCGGCGTCGTGTGACCGGGGTATTCCGCGACCTCGAGGCCGAAATACTCGGCGATCCGCGCCCAGAGCCACGTCCAGCGGAAGACATCGCCATTTGCGGTATTGAAGGGCGTGTTCGCAGCTTCCGGCGTCGTCGCGGCCCAGTAGAACTGTTTGGCGAGGATGCGCGCGTCGGTCACATCGGTGACCGCGTTATATTGCTCGGGCGAACCGGGATAGAGGAACGGCTTGCCGGTGTGCTTGCAGATCGAGGCATAGACCGCGAGCGTCACTGCCATGTTCATGTAATTTCCGACCGTGAAGCCGATCATCGTGTGCGGGCGGTGCACCGACCAGGTGAAGCCGTATTTCTCTGCCATCTCCAGCAGCACATCTTCCTGCGCGTAGTAGAAGTTCGGCCCCGGCAGACGCGGGCTCGATTCGAGGAAGGGCGTGTAGGGCGTGACCTTGGCGTAGTCGTCGAACGAACCGAGGTAATGCTTGAGGCCCGTCACCAGCGCGCCGTGCTTGATCGGCGCGCCTGCGATTCCCTCGAAGAGGTTGCGCACCATCATCCCATTCACGCGGACGTTCTCTTCCTCGTTGGCCTGACGCGACCAGGTGCAATAGAACACATGCGTCACGTCCTTGGCCGCAGCCAGCGCGGCCTTGCTGGCTTCCGCATCGGTCAGGTCTGCGGCAATGTGCCGGTCGGACCACTCGAGATCGACATCGCTGCGCGACACCGTCACGACCGTCCAGCCGTGAGATTTCAATTCGCGCGCGGTGTAGCTGCCCGAGAGGCCGGTCGCCCCGACAATCAACGCAATATTCTGTTCAGCCATGGGTCTTCGCCCCTTTCTTGCAGTTCCGTTTCGTCAGGTGGTGACGAGAATTTTCAGATGTTCCCCGGCAGGATCGAGAAGCGCCTCGAAGCCCTTGTCGACGACATCTTCCGCCGCGATCCGCGAGGTGATGACTTTCTCGATCGGGAAATTGCCCGAGGCGACCATGCGGCCGATCCGGGGCCAGATTTGCGTCGGGTAGCACCAGGTCGCTTCGACCGAGATGTCCTTGAGCGCCCAGAGCATCGCATCGATGCTGGCGGGTTTCATGTGCAGGCCCACCTGCACGACCTTGCCCTGGCGGCGCACCGCTTCGGCGCAGGCGTTGAGCGAGGCTTCGAGCCCGACACATTCGAGCGCGACGTCGACGCCGACACCCTCTTCGGTCAGATCGCCGACGACGGTCGGCAGCTCGCCGCCGCGCGGGTCGACGACATGCGCATAGGGCGCGATTTCCGAGATGATCCGGCGGCGGTTCGGGTTCGGCTCCGACACGATAATCGTGCTCGCACCAGCCGCACGGGCCGAAAGCACCGTCAGCGCACCGATCGGACCGGCGCCCGAGACAAGAACGGTCGAACCTGCCTCGACGCCGCCGCGATCCACGCCGTAAAGCGCCACCGCAGCCGGCTCGATCATCGCGGCCTGGTCATCCGTCAGCCCCTCGGGCACGGATTGCGCGTTGTAATCCTTGATGACGGCTTTCTCGCCCATGCCGCCCCAGGCCCAGCTCAGGCCGATGCAGCCCAGTTGCGGCGAGAGGTGATAGAGGCCGCGCTTGCCATAGTAGTCATTGCGCGGCGCCACGAGCGGCTGAACCGAAATGCGCTCGCCGACCGAGACGTTGCTGACCTCGTCGCCCACTGCGAGAACCTTGGCGGAGAATTCATGGCCAAGAATCTGCGGGTTGGACGCGCCGGTATAGATATGCGGTTCGGACGGGGTGACGATCGGCCCCGCGATATATTCGTGAAGATCGGTGCCGCAGATGCCGGTCACGATCGGCGCGACCAGAACGTCATCCGGCGCCAGTTTGCTCGACGGTTCTTCGACATCCTCGACGCGGATGTCCTTCGCTCCGTGAAAACGAACAGCTTTCAAAGCTTTTCCTCCCTTTCCAAGTCTCGCGATCCTCTGGGTCTGCCGGGATCACCCCGACATCGAGATCGCCATTTGGCTGCGACGATTCGTAACAAACCAATCCGGCCATCACTGCAGAAAAATTTCCGCTTCGGATAAATTACATTCATAACCACCGTTTTGGCGACGTAATGTCGGCCCAACACATAAGTGGGAGATATAAGCATGAGCCAGACCCAGGTGGCAGACACTGATCAGATCGATACGCAGCAGACGCTTGGCTGGATCGGCGTGGGCAAAATGGGCGGCCCCATGGCGCGCAACCTCGTAGCGAGTGGCGCGAAACTTCTTGTCTCCGACCCGGCGAAGGACAGCCGCGATCGCCTGACCGCATTGGGCGCATCCGAGGCCGCGTCGATCTCGGATTTCGCGAGCGCAGGTATCGTCTTCTCGACGCTGCCGAACGATCAGGCTTTGCTGGATGTCGTCGGCAATGGCGAAGACGCAGGCCTCGCGACCACCCTGCCCGCGGGCGCGACGCTGGTCGAGATGAGCACGGTCTCCCCCGAATGCTCCGAAAGCGTTGCGAAGGTTCTTGCAGCCAAGAAAATCAACTATGTCAGAGCGCCGCTCTCGGGCAGCACCGACATGGCCGCGAATGCCGCGCTCACCGTGCTCGCCTCGGGAGACCGCGCGGGCTGGGACGAGGCGCTTCCCTACATCCGCAAACTCTCGGCCCGGCAATTTTTCCTCGGAAACGGCGAAGAAGCGCGCTACATGAAGCTCGTTTTGAACACTCTGGTCGGCGCCTCTTCCGCGGTGCTCTCCGAAGCCTTGGCCATCGGCGCCAGCGGCGGCCTGACCCGAGCCGATATGATGGATGTAATTTGCGAAAGCGCAGTGGCCTCGCCGCTGTTCAAATATAAGCAGAAGCCGGTCGTCGAAGATGACTTCACGCCCGCTTTCACAGTGTCTCAGATGATCAAGGATTTCACGCTCATCAGCGAAGCCGCCCGACGCAACAGCGTGCCGCTGATGACAACCGGCCTGATCCTCGAGCTTTATAGAAGCGCCTCGAACGCGGGCATGCAGGACGAAGATTTCTTCGCATTGGTGAAATGGCAGGAAAAGTTGTCGACAAGATGAAATTGGCGGAGCAGCATTCGGAGGCCATGCAACCTCAGGATGCTGAACTCACGAGTCACGAGCTGTCCCGGATCGTCGATTTCCTCCGGCAGCTTCGTGCGCCCTTCGACGCGAACATGCCCGGCGGCAAGCCGGACGTGTATTTCAACATCACGCTCGAACTTGTCGACGCGCACCTGCGTGTGAGCCCGATCGACAAGTCGGGCCTGATCAGCCTCGCCGATGTGCCCTACAGCACCGGCAACCGGATGATCCTGAAGATGATCGAGGACGGGCTGATCCGGCAGGTGCCGCGCGGCAACGGGCTGAAGACACATTTCCTCGAACCCTCCGACACCCTGCTCAACACTTTCATGGACTACGCCACTTACGTGAAGGGGCATCTGGCGAAGACCTTCGGCTTGCGGCGCGGGATGGAGACCAGCGAATACTATTTCGGTGGCAGCTATTTCGCCTCGCAGATCATCTCTCCCGTGCGCGGGGAGGACATCTCGTCGATCAACCTTGGCGATATCAAGTTCCTGCTGAACGACGACAACTACTTCATCGCCATGCGCAACATGTGGTCGGATTTCCGCAACGATTTCGGCAAGCGCAGCAGCTTCGATCTTCAGCGTCTGCCAGACCTTTATGCCAACACGCGGCGCACCCTTTCGGAAATGTCGCCGCGCTATGACGTCGTCGCGATGAACATGCCGTGGCTCGGGGAGTTCGCGGAGCGTGGGGAGCTCGCCCCGCTGGACGATCTCATCTCGGATGCCGCGATCAACGCGCTGGATTTCCATCCCTCCGTCTGGGGGACCGGCAACTGGAAGGGGACGCAATACGGCATCCCGCTCTATTGCACGATCGAGATTCTCGCGGCCCGCAAGGATTTGTTCGAGAGCCGCGGCCTCGCCTATCCGAAGACCTTCGACGAGACCATTGCCGCCGCGCGGGAATTCCATAACCCGCAGGACGACTTCTACGGCATCGCGTGGAACGGGCAGCGTGGCATGCCGATCGCTAACTCCTTCATGTTCTTCCTCGCGGCCTGCCGGACTACCGTCATCGATATGCCGCTGCGCAATCAGGAGAGCTGGAGCTTCGACACATTCGAAAAGCTGAAGCTTCAGATCGACACCGAGGATGCGCTCGAAGTGATCGAATACATGAAGCAGCTCGTCGAGGTCTCTCCCCCCGACATCGCGACGATGGATTGGGAGCGGCGGATCCACTACTTCATGTCGGGTCAGACCGCGCTTGCCTATTGCTGGACGATGCGCGCGGCGCGCTTCGAGCATGAACTGAGCTCCCGCGTTGCACGACGTGTCGCCTACCTGCCGCCCCCCTCGCGCCGGATGCGTCGCGTGTCGGCCCCGATCGGCGGCTTCCTTCTGACGATCCCCGCCTATGTCGAACCCGCGCGGCAGAAGCAGATCATCGACGCGATTGCGTGGATGGTCTCGCCCGAAGCGATGAAGGAGCACGTGAAGAACGGCTTCCCCGTGGCTCCGCGCTTCTCGGTCTGCGCCGACCCGGAGGCGCTGGCCTCCTCACCCATCGTCAGCATGGTCGACCGCATGGCACGCAAGAACGAGCTGGTGACATGGGCGCGCCCGCCGGTGCCGGAATTCAATCTGATCGAACGCACGCTCGGGGAAGAAATCCACGACATCGTCTTCAACGGAAAATCGCCCCAGCGCGGACTGAGAGACGCGGAGAACCGAATTCTCGACGCCGTCCGATCCGCGGGCTGAGACTGCTTCCCGCTGGCTGCCCTCTCGAGCTCGGGGGTATCGCTTGGCTGAGCAGCCATGGGGCATTCAACTGGCCGAGACTGGCGCCCGGGCAGCGTTCACGCCGGGCGGTGCAGGTTGAAGCAGTCGCCCGACAGGCGGCATCGAGACGCCGATCCTGATGCTCTTCCCGGAATTTCTGAAGGTGCTCCTCTCCTTCGTGGAGCGCGAGCGTGCGCTTCGTCACGTCGATTGTTGGGTTTCTACCTATTCGACCTGGCTGACTGCAGCGGAGAAAGCGCGGGACCACGTGCTCGATCTGCATACGGCTATTCTCGACGAACGTTGTGGATCTAATTTTTGGATGGCAGGTCGACACGTCATCCACTTCGGGATGCCCCAAAGCCCCTAGACGGACCCTCCGTAGATAAGTGACGGGGGGCACGGGTGGTGATGCGCGCGTCCCATGCCGCTTGAGCGGACGGATCGGCCGGTTTCCGGATATCGTCAGGCGAGCTCGGCGGCAGGCGGCGGCGCGGCCTCGGGGGAGGGGACGGCCTCATGGCCCAGATTGCTCTGAACCTCGCGATCATATTCCCCGACGCGCTGGACATTATGCATGATCCGCGTGAACCAGCGCATCGCATCGGTCGCCTGAAAGGTCTCCTGCATCGTATAGAGCCCGACATGCTCGCCAAGCAGAAGCCCGCGCCGGTGCCGCGCGAAGCGATGGGCCACCGGCGCGGCCATCAGCGCCATCCGTGCCCCGATCTGCGGCAGATCGAGCGGGCGGTCAGGCGACAGGCAGGCGGCGAACCACTGCGCGGGCCGCGGCGTGATCTTGCCGCGCAGCAGGATCGCGATATAGCCGCGATGTTCGGCCTGCTCCACCAGACGCACCAGATGGTCAGCCTGATGCATCAGGGCTGCGAAGGCGGCGGCCTCGGTGGGCTTGTCGCGCGGGACCGAAACCTGCGCCATGTAATCCTTCAGCTCATCGAGCGCGATCCCGACCCGCGGGCCCAGTGCCGACATCCGCCGCAGATCGCGCGCAGGGCCGATGGCCAGCGAATAGGCCGAGAGGACCTCGCGCGCGGCCCAGATCACCATCGCATGGGCCGATTGCATCGCCGCGCCCTCGTCGCTCAGCAGATGCCGGTCTAGCTCGGGCGGTGCGCGCCCGCCCAGATCGGGGCGCAGCTTCGCGACGAGCGTCGCGAATTGGCGTGTGACGGGCAGAAAGACCAGCGTCCCCAGCAGGTTGAAGCCGGTGTGAAACAGCACCAGCGCGGTGTCCACCCCGGTGCGCGCGGCCAGCGCCTCCAGCGGGCCCGCGATCAGCTGCAGCAGGGGGAAGGCGATCACCATCGTCCCGCAATTGAACAGCAGGTTCGCAATTGCCGTCTGCTGCATCGCCCGCGATCCCCCGAAGGCGGCGATCAGCGCGGTGAAGGTCGTGCCGAGGTTCATCCCGATCACCGCCGCCGCCGCCTGAATGAGCGGCAGCGCGCCGTTGCTGACCAGCACCAAAACCACCGCGATGGCCGCCGAGGAGGATTGCATCACCACCGTGACCGCCAGCCCCAGCGCCGCCATCGCGAGCAGGCCGCCCACCCCGGTACCGGGGATGCGCTCCACCGTGATCCAGTCCGCCGCGCCGGACATACCCTGTTGCATCATGTCGAGCCCGATGAAGAGCAGGCAGAAGCCCGCAAGCACGCGCCCGATGCGCGCCGCTCGGCCATGCGAGAGAAACAGCGTCAGGCTCGCGAAGAACAACAGCCCCATCGCCACCGCGCCGAGCTTCAGCTTGAAG
Organism: Thioclava sp. JE_KL1; assembly: GCF_009296265.1. GTDB lineage: Bacteria > Pseudomonadota > Alphaproteobacteria > Rhodobacterales > Rhodobacteraceae > Thioclava. The sequence goes on along the minus strand of NZ_WBJS01000006.1, from coordinate 332,865 downwards.
CCGACCAGCGACACGATCCAGCCGGTGACGGTGGTGCCGATATTGGCGCCGTAGATCACGCCGAGCGCCTGCGTGAAGCTCAGAAGCCCCGCGCCGACGAAGCCGACCGTCATCACCGTGGTGGCTGAGGAAGACTGGATCACTGCCGTCGTGACCAGCCCGCTCGCCACACCCTTGAGCGGCGTGGTGGTGAACCGTGCCAGCAGGCGGCGCAGGTTCGCGCCTGCCGCTTCGCGCAGCGCCTCGGTCATTATCTTCATGCCGAGCAGGAACAACCCGATTCCGCCCAGTGCCGACAGTGTCTCGGACATGGTTTTCCACCCTTTGCCGTCGAGAATGCGACCGCGCGAAACGGAATTCAAGCGCTGGCAAGAGCGCCGCGCAAAGCTCTGTTTTACCAGATGAATCCGGTTCCGCCTGACCTGTGCGAGTTGCCCTCCGGGTCGTTTGAGGGTCGCGGCCTTAACCGCGGGCGATGAATTCGAAGGAGAACTTCATTCCCGGCTTTGGCGGGGGCGGGAACGGCGCGGCCCGGCGGACATGGTCGAGCGCCACCGCGTCGAGCCCCGAGGAACCGGAGCCGCGCAGGATGCGCACCGTACTCAGCCGTCCGTTCGCGGAGATCACGAAGCCGACCACCGCGCGCCCGCGGCCCTGCCCGCGTCGCTTCGGCGTGGACTGGATCTTGCGGATGACCGAGGCCGCGTATTGCCGGGGCGATTGGCCGGAGCGCGCGGCGCTGGGGGCCTTGGCGGGCTGGCCTTTATCGGCGGTGTTGCGCGCCTTGGCCGCGCCTTGCGAGGAGCCGCGCCGGGCATCGCGGGCGGCATTTCCCGCGTTGCTTGGGGAGGCTGGTTTCGCTTCGCTTTGCGCCTGTTTGCTTGGCTTGGCCCTTTGCTGCGGCGCGGGGCGTTGGGGGCGCGCTTCGGGGCGCTGGCTTTGCTGCGGGGCGAGCGTACTCTCGGCGCGCAGGGTCTCGGGCGCGGGGGTGACGGCGGCGAGGCGGTCCGGCGCTGTGGGCGCGGACGGGCTTGTGGCCTTGGGCATTGCGGGCGCCTCCGGCTGCACCGGGCGCGTGACCTCTCGGGCAATCGGTTCGGCGCGCTCCGGCGTAACAGGTGTGGCGCGTCCTGCCGCGAGATCGGCGAAATCATTGCCCAGAAGCGGGGCCTCCTGCGCGGCCTGCCCGCCTGCGGGTGGCAGTTCCGGCGCGGAGACAGGCGTTTGCGCCAACCCCAGCGCATGCAGCCCGGCGGAAACCGCAAGCGCCGCGATGGCGATGAACGCGCCCCGGGTCATGGCGCGTCTCCCCTCTCGGCCACGAGGCGGATGCCCTGCGCCCCCGCCGCGCTGAGATCGCGCGCCAGCGCCACGAGCGCGGGTGCGGGCGCCGCGCGATCGGGCAGGATACGGGCCACGCCGCCTGCCTCGGGCGGAAGCTGCGCGATGAAGGCGGACGCATCCGCGACGCCCTCGGGCCAGAGAATCTCGCCCTGCGCGCTCAGCGCCACCCGGCCCGGTTCGGGCGCGCGAGCGCCTTCCGGCAAAGCGACCAGTTGCAGATCGGCGGGCGGGCGCGCGGCGAGCGTGCCGGCCACGAGGAAGAAGGCCAGCAGCAGGAAGACCACGTTGATCAGGGTCAGGATTGGCTCGCTCCGGCGGCGGGTGAAACTCGTGCTCATCCCAGCACCTCCGCCTGCAGCCCCGGCACCGCGTGCAGCCGCACCAGCAGATCGGCCAGCCGCTGGCTCGACGTGTCAGGATCGAGGCTGACCAGCAGGCGCGGCGGGGACTGTCCGAAATCGACTCGCAGGGCCGCCTCCAGCGCTTCCAAGTCCAGCACCTTGCCGTTCAGGCTGATCCGCTCGGGTCCGAGCTTCAGGAAGGCCAGCTTGCTCTCGGGCGCAGCCGCGCCCCCTGCCCCGCGCGCCGCGATCGGCAGTTCGGTCATGCGTGAAAAGCTCGAGGCCAGCATGAAGAACATCAGCAGCAGGAAGATCACGTCGATCAGCGAGGTCATCGACAGGCTGCGGCGGCGAAGCGGCTTGCGCATGTCACTCTCCGGCGGTTTGCACAGCGCGATTGAGTTCGGCCCCGACAGGTGCGCTCTCGGGCAGCGCCGGGCCGCAGAGCGCCTCGATCATCAGCGCCGCCGTTTGGCTTTCGCGGGCGATGCGGCTCTCGACGAAGGACAGAAACAGCGAGACCGGCATCGCGATCCCGAGGCCGAGCGCGGTGGTCAGAAGCGCCACCCAGATGCCGCCCGCAAGCTGCGCCGGATCGACCGAGGAGCCTGCGCTCTGCAGCGCCTGGAAGGCTTCGATCATCCCCAGAACCGTGCCGAACAGGCCCAGCAGCGGCGCAGTCTGCGCGATGGCGTCCAGCAGCCGCATCCCTGCCTCGCTGCGGGCGGCTTGGATTTCGGTCTCGGTCTGCAAGCGAGTCCGCAGCGCCTGCGGATCGGGGGCCGACATCGCGCGACGGGTCAGGTCCACCAGCGGACCGCGGGCTTGCGCAAGGCTCTGGCGCGCGGCCCCGCGCTGGCCCGCCTGCCACAGATCGAGCGCGGTCTCCAACCGCGCGTGAGCACCGATCCGCAGGCTCGTCAGGTGCCAGAGCTTCCACAGCACCGCCGCCCCGGCGATCACTGAGACACATAGCAGCAGCGCCACGACCCAGCCGCCCAGCGCGACGAAATCGTTCAAACCCTGTTGGATTGCCGCAAGAGAGATCATCCCGTCACCTCCGTTCCGTCGACGCGCGAGCCGGTTACCAGAGCGTCCGCGCAGGCCGCTTCGTCCCCGCCCTCGCAGCTCTCGACGCCATTGATCAGGATCTGGCCAAGCGCCTCGCAGCGCAGCCCGGCCAGATCGAATTGCCGCACGCGGGGCTTGGCTGCGGGCAAGTCGCGGAAATCGAGGAGCAACAGCCGCTCGACCGCGCCCGCGCGGGTGAAGATCACGGCCTCCACCACCAGCGCGTCGAGATCGCTCTCCAGCCCGTTCTCGGCGAGAAAACTCAACCGGCAGGCGTCTTCGGCCTCGGTTGCCCCGGCCAGCGTCAAGCTGAGCCGGGGCGCGCCCTGCGCGGAAATGCCATGAGGGAGGCACGCGCAAAGCAGTGTCAGAAGCGCCGCCCTCACCATGTGAAGGCTTTCGCGACGGCGAGTTTCACGTTCCGGCCCGGCGCGTTGTCGAGCGAGAGGTTATTGCGATATTCGCGGTCGAAGACGTTCTCGACCGTGAGGTTCACCTCGATTCCGGCGAGCCGTTCGGGTTTCCAGCTGACGAAGAGATCATGCGTGGCGTAGCCCGGCGCGGAGGTCGAGGTGGACGCCGTCTCGATCCCGCTGAAGCCCTGCACGCGCCAGCCCGCGCGCACACCCTGATCGGGGAATTTCGCCCCCAGCGTCAGCGCGATATTCTCGGCGGGCGTGTCGGTCAGGGTCTGGCCCGTCGCCTCGTCCTTGGATTTCACCTTGGAATAGGCGAGCTGGCCGAACCAGCGATCGGCCTCGTAGGACGCCTCGATCTCGCCGCCCCAGATTTTCGCGGAATCGACATTGCGGAAATAGGGCAGGCCGACCGAGCCGGAGGGGTTGGCTGCGATCAGATCGGTCAGATCGTTGTGGAACAGCGTGGCTTTCGCGGAAAGGCTGTCGCCCTCCGACAGAAGGCCCGAAGTCTGATAGGTCACGCCCAGCTCGACCGTGGTGGCTTTCTCCTTGTCGAGATTGAGGCTGGCGGTGCGGCCAGCCGCCCCGATCCCGTCGGTCTGATAGAGCTCGTCCAGCGTCGGCATCCGCTCGGTCCGCGCGAGCGAGCCGAAGACGCCCCAAGTGTCGTTGAACTGATAAAGCGCCGCGATCTTGGGCGAGATTGCCGTCCCGTCCTGATCGGTGCCGCCTTGGGCCGCCGCCGCCGCATCGGGCGAGAGCCACGCCCGGTCCACGCGCAGGCCCGGCGTGATCGTCAGCTTGTCGTTCCAGACGAATTCGCCCTGCACATAAAGGCCCAGCTTGTCCTCGGTGCCGCCCGGGTGGAAGGCGGGTTCGCCCACCGAGGAATTCGCGTAGCGGTTCTGATGCGAGAGCTGCGTGCCGAAGGTGAGGTAATTCTCCCACGCGCCGCGCGACATCTCGACGGTGTTCTCGAGCTTGAGCGCGGTCGTCTCATAGCTCGCCGTATTGGGGCAGAGCACCGAAAAACGACCCGCCGAACACATCATACCAAGCGAGAAATTATCGCGCTCCGTCGAGGTTTTCGAGTAGCTCAGCTGCGCTTCGAGATCGAGCCACGGGTTGCCCACCCCTTCATTGGCATAGGTCAGGCTGAGCGTATCGTCGATCGCATGTAGGTCCGAAGTGCCGAAAGCCGAGGCCAGCGCCCCGCCGGTCTGCGCGACGGCCGCATCCTTCAGGTCGCTATCGGTGCGCGAGGCCGAAAACGTCAGGCGCTGATCGCGGTTCTCGCCGAAATAGTAGTTCGACTTCAGCAGCGCCGACCAGCGGTCGCCAGCCGTCGCCGGGATCGTTTCGCCTGCACCGTCTTCCATGTCGTCGGACGAACCTTGCGAATAGCTGAGCAGCATATCCGCATCCTCGCCCAGCTTCTGGGCATAGGTCAGCGTGCCGATCTTGCCGTCGCCATTGCTGTCATACGCGCCCTTGAGCCGGACCGCGCCGGTCTGCCCCTCGGGGATGAAATCGGTCGCGTCCTTGGTGGTGAAATTCACCACGCCGCCAATCGCGCCCGAGCCATACATCGTGGACGAGGCCGGGCCGCGCAGCACTTCGACGCGCTTGTAAAGCTCGGGATCGCCGAAGAAGGAACCGGTGCGATACTGCTCGAAGAATTTCACCGCGCCGTCCACGGTGATGATGATGCGGTTCTGGCTGCCGGTCTGCTCGGCATTGCCGATACCGCGGATGTTGAAGGCCTGCCCCAGCATCCGCGCCGAGGCGCCTGCCGCCTGCACGCCCGGCACGTCGGCAAAGAGATCGCCCATCGTGCGCGGCTGTTCCTCATCGAGGTCCTGCTGGTCGATCACCGTCACCGCCTGCGGCGTGTCGATTGCCACTTTCGGCGTGCCCCAGCCGTAAATAAGGCGGCCCAGCATCGTGTAGCCGTCATCGGTCCCGCTCTGCTGTGCGAGTGCCGGACCTGCGGCGGCGATCAGCGCGAGGCTGGTAACTGTCGTGAAAAGCCGCATCCGCGCGGCGCGAGGCGTCGTAGCCATGAGTGTCCCCTTTGTGGTCTGCATGGGGCTGGCGTGACGCTGGCAGCGCAGAAACTGTCTTGATCTCGATGATGTGACCAGCTAGAGAATCCGACAAAACTAGTCAAGTATATTCCTGAGATATATTTGACCCCATCCGCGCCCAGCCCGAGGCCTCGCCCTCTCGCCAGATTCGCGCCCTTTGCGAAAACGACGAGAGGACTCCCCATGCCCGCAGACGGCACCCTGCCCCAACAGCTTTCCCCCGAAGGTATCCGCGCGTTGCGCGCCGAGCGCCCCGAGATGCGCGCGCGCGATTTCGCCACTCAGCATGGCATCGCGGAGGCCGAACTGGTCGCCGCCCAGATCGGCGCGACCGCCACCGCGATCGAAGCCCATCCCGATGCGCTCATGCCGCGCCTGACCGCGCTTGGAGACGTGATGGCGCTGACCCGCAACGAGAGCTGCGTGATCGAGCGGCGCGGGACTTACGAAGAGTATCACTCGGGCGCGCATGCGCAGATGGTGCTCGGCAAGGAGATCGACCTGCGTCTCTTCGCGCAGCACTGGGCCCATGCCTTCGCGCTGGAGGATGGCGACAAACGCTCGATCCAGGTATTCGACCGGGCGGGCGATGCGCTCCACAAGGTGCATCTGAAACCCGAGAGCGACTTAGAGGCCTTCTACGCGCTCGTCGCGGCGCTGCGCCTGCCCGAGCAATCAGATCAGCTCGACCTTGCGCCCCGCGCTCAGGTCGACGCCGCGAAATCGCTGCCCGAGAAGGCCGAGACCCTGCGCGCGGAATGGGACAAGCTGACCGACACGCATCAGTTCCTGCGGCTGGTCTCGAAGCTTAAGATGAACCGGCTCGGGGCCTACCGCATCGCGGGCGCGCCCTATGCCACCGAGATGTCCCCCGATGCGGTTGAGGCGCTGCTGACCCGCTGCGCAACTGATCAGACGCCGCTGATGATCTTCGTCGGCAATGCGGGCTGCATCGAAATCCATGGCGGCACGATCGAGACGGTGAAGCCGATGGGCCCGTGGATCAACGTGCTCGACCCGCGCTTCAACCTGCATCTGCGCGGCGACCACATCGCCGAGGTCTGGCTGGTCGACAAGCCGACGAAGAACGGCCCCGCGCTCAGTCTCGAGGCCTTCGACAAGCACGGCGCGCTGATCACGCAGATCTTCGCCTCGCGCAAGGATGGCGGCGTCGAGGCGTTCAACGCGACGATCCGCGCGCTGCCGCGTCTGGAGGGTCAGGCATGAAGCGCCTTGCCCTGATCGCAGCCCTCCTCACCGCAGGCCCCGCACTGGCCGAGCCTGCCCGCGTGATCTCGCTCGGCGGGGCCGTGACCGAGATCGTCGCGGCGCTTGGCGCAGAGGACCGGCTCGTCGCGCGCGATACCACCTCGGAATATCCCGAGGCCATCACCAAGCTGCCCGATGTGGGCTATGTCCGCGCGCTCTCAGCGGAAGGCGTGTTGGCGCTCGCTCCCGACCTGATCCTCGCCGAAGCCACGGCAGGCCCGCCCGAGGCGGTGGAGACGCTGAAGGCGGCGGGCGTCGATTTCGTCGCGCTGCCGGGCGATCCGAGCGTGCAAGGCGTGCGCGAGAAGATCGCGGTGGTGGGGGCTGCACTCGACCGCAAGGAAGAAGCGCAGGCGCTCACCGCCAGTTTCGACGCCGAGATGGACGCGGTGCGCAAATCGGCGGGCGCTGTCGCCACGCCGAAGCGGGTGCTGTTCGTGCTGTCTTTGCAGAACGGCCGCGTGATGGCAGGGGGCGAAGGCTCCTCGGCGGAGGCGATCATCGAGCTTGCGGGCGGGGTGAATGCCGCGACAGGCTTGGCGGGCTACAAGCCCGTCACCGACGAGGCGATCCTTGCCGCCGATCCAGATGTGATCCTGACGATGGATCGCGAGGGCGAGATGGCGGTGACCGAGCGCGACATCCTCGCTCACCCCGCGCTGGGGCAGACCCGCGCAGCCCGGGGCGGCGCGCTGGTCGCGATGGACGGGATGCTGCTTCTGGGCTTCGGGCCACGCACCCCGCAGGCCGCGCAAGCGCTGCATGCGGCGCTTTATCCCGAGGCGGAGGGCTGAGGCGATGGCGATGACCTCCCTCGCCCTGCTCGTCGCCATACGCAGCCCCTGCGCGCCGCTGCGGCTCGGGCTGATCGCGCTCTTGGTGATCGCGGCGGCCCTGTCGCTCGGGACCGGGGCGGCGGGGGTCTCGCTGCCGCAGGTTCTGGGCCAGTGTCTGACCGGCGCGGAGATCTCGACCCGTGACCGCGTCGTGCTGCTCGATATTAGGCTGCCGCGGCTGGTCATGGGGCTGATGGTCGGGGCGGCGCTCGCAGTGGCGGGCGCGGTGATGCAGGGGCTGTTTCGAAACCCGCTCGCCGATCCCGGCATCATCGGCGTCGGCGCGGGCGCGGGCCTCGGCGCCGTCGCGATGATCGTGCTGAGTGGCTTCCTCCCCGCTGCTATCGCCGCGTTCTTCGGCACATGGCTGGTGCCGGTCGCGGCCTTTGGCGGGGCGTGGACGGCCACGCTGCTGCTCTATCGGGTTGCGAGCCGGAGCGGTCAGGTCTCCATCGCGACACTTCTTCTGGCCGGGATCGCGCTGGCTGCGCTGGCGGGGGCGTTGACCGGCATCCTGACCTATCTCGCCGATGATACGCAGCTGCGCGACCTGACCTTCTGGGGCATGGGGTCGCTGGCAGGCGCGAGCGACATGAAGCTGCTGGTCGGCGGACTGCTGATCGGGCCTGCGCTGATCCTGACCCCGCGACTTGCGCGCGGGCTGAACGCGCTGGCACTGGGCGAGGCGACGGCGGCGCATATGGGCCACGATATCGAGCGGCTCAAGCATCGCGCGGTGATCGGCGTCGCGGCGCTGGCGGGGGCTGCGGTCGCGATGGCGGGCGGGATCGGCTTCGTGGGCATCGTGGTGCCGCATCTTCTGCGCATCGCGGGCGGGCCGGATCACAAGACGCTGCTGGTGGATGCGGCCCTCCTCGGTGCGGCGCTTCTCGTGCTGGCCGATCTGATCGCGCGGCTGGTGGTCGCGCCTGCGGAACTGCCCATCGGGATCGTCACCGCCATTCTGGGCGCGCCGGTCTTCCTGTGGATCCTGATCCGCCGTCAAGGACTGGGAGGCGTCTGAACATGCTGGAGATTTCCGATCTGCATGTCGCGCGCGGGCGCAGCGACGTGTTGCAGGGCCTCTCGCTGACCGCCCAACCGGGCGCGGTGACGGTCATCCTCGGCCCGAACGGCTCGGGCAAATCAACGCTGGTGCAAGCGGCCTCCGGGGCGCTGCCCTATCGCGGGCGGATCGCCCTGCAGGGCCATGAGATCGCTAAGACGCCCGCCTGGCGGCTGGCCGCGCTGCGCGCCGTGCTGGAGCAATCGAACAGCGTCGCCTTCCCCTTCACCGTGGCCGAGGTGGTGGGGATGGGGCTGCATGCCGGGATCGAGGCGGATCACCCCGAAATCGTGTCCGCCGCTTTAGCCGAGGTCGGGCTGAGCGATCTGGCCCATCGTCCGATCCAGTCGCTTTCGGGCGGTCAGCAGGCCCGCGCCCATCTGGCGCGGGTGCGGGCGCAGGTCTGGCAACCGGTCAGCCACGCAGGCCCCCGCTGGCTTCTGGTCGACGAGCCGGTGGCAAGCCTCGATATCGCGCATCAGCTCGAGGTTATGGCGATCCTGCGGCGCTTCGCCGATGCGGGCGGCGGCGTGGTCGCGGTGATGCATGACCTCAACCTCTCGGCGCAGCTGGCCGACGAGATGGTGCTGATGCGCGAAGGCCGGATCGAGGCGCATGGGCCGCCCGAGGCGGTGATGCGCGGGCCGATCCTCAGTCGCACCTATGGATGCGAGTTGCAGGTGGGCGCGGCGGCCTCGGACGGTCTTTGGGTTCTGCCGCAATTCGCGCGACCGGCCTGAGCCCGCGCGCCGTCTTTCACAGGTTTCGCACAGAAGTCTGAGTGTTCGCATCGCCACAAGCGCGCTATGCTCGCGGCAGTGCCGCGCCTCCTGCGGCGCCGGAACAGGCAGGACCGTCGCATGACCCAATCCTTGAACCGCCTCGTCGAGCGGCAAATCCAGAAGGCCCTCGCGGAGGGACAGTTGAGCGGGCTTTCCGGCGAGGGCAAACCGCTCCCGGATCGCTCGGGCGAGGCGTTCACCGATATGGCGACGGCCGTGGCGTCGCGCATCATGGCCGAAGCCGGCGCGCTGCCCGAGGAGTTCAAGCTCAAGAAGCTGCTGGAGGCCGCCAAAGAGAGCTACCGGGAGGCGGAGGGCGAGGATGCCAAGCGCGTCGCGATGGCGCTGATCGCCGATCTGGAGCAGCGCTACAACATCGCGGTAGAGGCGCGGCGGCGTTTCATGGCCCCTTAGCCTGACGCGGGCGTTCGAGGTTCGATCCGCTTGACCCAGAACAAGGAAATCCGCGCGGAAAGCGGCGACGGTGACGCGTTTCCTGACGTCACGCTCCAAGGCCGCCCCAATGTCTGTTGCTCGCGAACACCCGACCCCGACATCGACGGCGCGCGCATTGCTCGCCTTTCTCGCGCTGACCTTCGCGATCACCTGGGGCGTGATCGGCAGCTACATCTTCTGGCCTGACGCCATGGCCGCGCGGTTCGGCCAGATCAGCGGCGCGCACCCGCTCTTCTTTCTGGCCACCTGGGCCCCGGCCATCGCGGCCTTCACGGTGGTGGTGGCCTCCGCGGGACTAGGCGGCTTGCGCGGGTTCCTGTCGCGGCTTCTGATCTGGCGCTGTCCCGCACCGTGGTGGGGTTTTATCCTGCTCGTGATCCCGCTCGTCTTCATGGCGGGCTCGCTGATCAAGGGCGGCCCCCTGCTTGCGCCGATGCCGCCCGAGGGCGTGGGCGCGATGGTCAGCGTGATGTTCATGATGCTGCTTCTCGGCCCGATCGAGGAGTTCGGCTGGCGTGGCGTCGCGCAACCGCTGTTGCAGCGCCACGTCGCCCCGTTCTGGGCGGGCGTGCTGATCGGCGCGATCTGGGGCGTCTGGCACCTGCCCGCCTTCTACCTCGCCGGGGTGGTTTTCGCGCAATGGAGCTTCCTGCCCTTCTTCATCGGCAATATCACCCTCGCGGTTCTGGTCACGCCGATCTTCAACGCGGCGCGCGGCAGCCTGCTACTGCCGATGCTGTTCCACTGGCAGCTCATCAACCCGTTCTGGCCGGATGCGCAGCCTTGGGACACATGGATTCTGGTGGGCGTCGCCGCGATCGTCGTCTGGTGGAAGCGCGACATGATGTTCACGCGCGAAGGCGCCGTGACCGAAGTGATCCCCGGTGAAGAGCGACCATGAAGCAAGGGTAGGCGCAGTCACCTGGGAAAGCGAATGTCGGTGACATCGGCGATGTAGAACGGGAAATAAGCCTCACTCTCGAAGTTGTTCCCCGCCTCTACATGCGTCGGCAGCCGAAAGCCCTCGACCTCGCGAAACTCCGAGAGATAGCCGCCGAAGGGCTGAAGCCGGTGGCGCTTTTGCGGGTTCGCATTGCTCCAGCGCAGGAAGCGGACCTGCTCGGGGCGGCCATCCTCGGCGACGGTGAGATCGACCGCCTGCTCCAGCCCGTTATGGCGCATCGTCATCCGGGCGATGTTCGTCGAGACCGGCTCCCACGTCACATTCGGGCCCGGCAGCACCGCGGCGGGCGTCCAGAAAACCGCTTCGGCCACGTAGCGCCCGAAGGCGGAGCGTTTGTGATCCGCGCTGCCGCCGAACCGGGCCACGGGGGCGAGCCCCGCGATCCAGAACCGGGTCCATTTGGCGCTGTCGGAGCCGCTGAGACGCATCCCACTGGCCCCGCCCGACATCGCCCAGACGAAGCCATGCGGCGCGGCGAGGACCTGCGTGGCGCGCATCGGCATGTAGCCGGGGTCGGATTTGTCACCCATGCCGAACTGCCCCTGCATCTTCAGCCGGGCGACGGTGTAGAGCGGCGTTCCTTCCGCGATGGCGAAGGTGAAAAACCGGCGCGCGGGCTCGGGGAGGTCGGCGACCATATCACCGGAGAAGCGCGGCGGATCGCTGGGTTGAAATGCACTCAGGCGGGCCATCTCGGACCGGTCTGCCCGCAGGTCGAGACGTCGCCTTGCGAAAAGGCCGAGCAGCCCGATGGCGACGATGGCCAGAACCCAAAGAGCCATGCAGCTTTCCTACCTTTCCATGTCCGATCCGCGAGATGCCAATTGCGCGCCGTCCCGGACTTGAGGATAGCACAAAGACTTAACGCGCTTCGATCCGCTCTGGTCGCCGCGCATCCCGAGAACTGACCGCCGGGGCGCGAGGGACAGGGACGCAGTCACGCGCCCGTGAAATTGCAGTTCCGACCCCCTGCCCCTATCGTGCCGCGGCAAGCGGTGCGCAGGCGCGTGGAACTGGCCCCATGGGAAATCCCCGACTGGCCCTGTCGCACCGGCAGACCACGAAGACAGACTGGCCGCGACCGCCGTGCCGAGATGCGCGGCCCGACAGGCAGCAAGACAGGAAGGCCCCTTCATGACCAAGACCGCCCTCATCACCGGAGCCACCGCAGGGTTCGGCGACGCCATCGCCCGCCGTTTCGCCCATGAGGGCTGGAAGGTCATCGTGACCGGGCGCCGTCAGGAACGGCTCGACGCGCTAGTCGACGCGCTTGGCGGTCCGGAGGTCGCGCATCCCCTGTGCTTCGACATCCGCGACGAGGACGCGACGCGTGCAGCGCTCGACAGCCTGCCCGAAGGCTTCGCGCAGATCGACGCGCTGATCAACAATGCGGGCCTCGCGCGCGGCACCGCGCCTGCGCAGGACTGCGATCTGGATGACTGGCGCGCGATGATCGACACCAACATCACCGGGCTCGCAGTGATGACGCGGCTCACGCTGGATCGGCTGATCGCGCGCCGCGGGCTGATCGTGAACCTCGCCTCGATCGCGGCGAACTGGCCCTATCCGGGCGGCAATGTCTATGGCGGGACGAAAGCCTTCGTGCAGCAATTCTCGCTCGGGCTGCGCTCGGACCTGTCGGGCACCGGCGTGCGCGTGACCTCGATCGAGCCGGGCCTGTCGGAGAGCGAATTCACGCTGGTACGCACCGGCGGCGACAAGGCGGCCTATGACAAGCTCTATGCCGGGGCCGATCCGTTGCAGCCCGAGGATATCGCCGAGAGCATCTACTGGGTGGCCGCCCTGCCCGCGCATGTGAACATCAACTCGATCGAGATCATGCCGGTGAGCCAGAGCTGGGCGCCGTTCCAGATCCACCGCGACTAAAGCCAGCGAAAAGACCGGCGCGGGGCCGATCACAGATAGACCGAGAGGCCCCGCCACCCTGCCAGCACCGCCGAGATCGCCATCACCGCGATCGCGATCTTGCGGTATTGCGCATAATCGAGCCGCGCGAAGGCCGCCGTGCCCGCCCAGGTGCCCAGCGCCATCGGCGGCACGGAAATCGCGGTCAGCCAGAGCACCTCCCCGTCAATCGCACCTGCGAGCCACAGCCCCGGCACCGCGATCACCGAAGCCACGAAGAAGAACAGCAGCAATGAGGCCCGCGTCTGCGCAGGCGGCGTGCCTGCGCCGAGGTAATAGACCACAGCCGGCGGCCCGGGCATCGCTGCCAGACCTGAGAACGCGCCCGAGGCCACACCCGCCAGCAGCGCCAGCCCCGAATGGGGCTGCGGCGCCGCGGGCTTGTAGCGCAACAGCATCGCGAGCCCTCCCAGCACCAGCACCGCAATTGCCATCCGCGCGGCGTCGGGGCTGAGCGCACTGAGCGCCCAGATCCCCAGCGGCGTGCCGATCAGCGACCCCGCGCAGAGCCGCAGCAGCGAGGGCCGATGCACGGCGCCGCGCAGCTTGACCAGATCGTGCAGCCCCACGACCACCTGCAACAGCACCGCCATCGCGACCGCCTCCAGAGGCGGGATGAACAGCGACAGGATCGGCACGGCGGCAATCGCGAAACCGAACCCCGCCATGCCGCGCAGCACCGCCGCATAGGCCACGGCGAGGATCACATAGAGGGTCGTGGCGTCGAACATCATCGGCTCCGTCAGGGTCGTTCCCTCGCCCTAGCTCGCCGCCTGCGCGCCCGATTGGTCCAGAGCGGCATTTTCGTTGGGGCCAGAGACGCCCTCTTGCGCCAGCCGCGCCGCGATCTCGCCCAAGAGGCGCATCCCCGGCACGATGGCCTCGGTCTGGATCAGCGACAGGCCGAGCCGGATGAAGCGCCCCGCCTGTTCCGGGGCCACGAAGGGATCGCCGTTTTCCAGAAGGATACCTTCCGCCCCCGCCGCTGCGATCAGCTCGCGCCCGTCGACGCCCGCGGGCAGCTCCAGCCAGACCGAAGAGCCGCCATGACACGGATCGGGCGCACGGAAACCGGGCAGCAGATCAGGCAGATGTTCCATCACGCGATACCAGCGGTCGGCATGGGCTGCGCGCAGCTTGCGCAGCAGCGACAGGTAATGCCCCTCGGCCAGAAAGATCGCGGCCGTGCGCTGGTTGTTGAGCGGGACCGAGCGATGCACCAGCCGCCGCAGCCAGCGCGCCTCTTTCACCAGCGGCTCGGGGGCCACCAGAAAGCCCAGGCGCACCCCCGGCGCAAGCGTCTTCGACAGCGTGCCGAGATAGATCACCCGCCCGTCCCGATCGCGCGATTTCAGCGCCGGTTCGCGGGCGAAGGCGACCTCGCCCTCGTAATCGTCCTCGATGATCAGGAAATCGTCCTGCGAGGCCCGCGCGAGGATCTCGTCGCGGCGCGGCCCCGGCATCATCACCATCGAGGGGCAATGCGCGCCCGGCGTCAGCAGCGCCAGATCGAGCCCCTGCCCCGAGGCGATCCGCGCGCCTTTCTCGTCGATCGGCAGCGGCACGGACTGGGCGCCGGACATCTCGAAGATGAAGCGCGAATCCGGGTAGCCCGGCATCTCGCAGCCGACCCGCTTGCCCGCCCCCGCCAGAAGCTGCGCGAGCAGGTAGAACCCCTCCTGCGCGCCGAGCGTAATCAGGATCTCCTCGGGCCGCGCATAGATGCCGCGCTCGGGCAGGATGCGGGTCCGGATCTGTTCGATCAGCATCGGATCGTCATCGACCGCGCGATCCGCCGCCCACCAGTCGAGCGAGGCCCGCCCCAATGTATCGCGCGAGGAATTGCGCCACGCGTTGAGCGGGAACAGCCGCGGATCGACCTGCCCGAAGATGAACGGATAGGGATAGTCCTGCCAGTTCAGCGGCTTGCGGATATGGTTGAGTTTCGATGGGGTGACGCCGATGCGGGCCTGCCAATCGACGACGGAAGCGCCTGCGACGCTCTGGCCCTTTCCCTGTCCGCGGGTGGCGACGAACAGCCCGCGGCGCGGCTGCGCCTCGAGATAGCCGCGCGCGACCAACTCGTCATAGACTGCGGTGGCGGTGTTGCGCGCGATGCCCAGCTTCTCGGCCAGCGCGCGCGAGGACAGCACCTTCTGCCCCGGCGCCATCTTGCCTGCGTGAATCGCCGCAATCAGCGCCTGACGCAGCTGGCTTTGCAGCGGCTCGGGGCTGTTGCGGTCGATGGAGACGGGCAAGCGATCCATGATCTGGCTCCTTTGAATTGCCCTCGCATCTGCGCTCTGGCCCCATCGAAGAGCAAGGCCGAGCGGTCCAGATGCCGCCCAATCTTCGGCAATTGCCCATTTTCCGGTCATCTGCCCGGCTGAGGGCTTAAAACCTCTGCCCGAAATACATCGATGCCGAAATCTGGCCCCATCGGAATTGGCGCTCTGGCCCTCACATGCTGCACCGCGGAAAGGCTTGATGGGCGCCGAACCCAAAGGAAAGGGAAACCCCGATGGACGGTCAGTTCAACGATATCAGCGCCACGGTCGAAGCCGACCGCGCCCATGTCTGGCACCACCTGTTCCAGCACGCCGCACTGGACCACCGCGATCCGCGCATTCTTGTCGAGGGCAAGGGCATGACGGTCTGGGACCAGACTGGCCGCGACTATCTCGATGCGGTCTCGGGCGGCGTGTGGACGGTCAATGTCGGCTATGGCCGCGAGAGCATCGCCAATGCCGTGCGCGACCAGCTTCTGAAGATGAACTATTTCGCAGGCTCGGCGGGCACGATCCCGGCGGCGCAGTTCGCCGCCCGTCTGGTCGAGAAGACGCCGGGCCTGAGCCGCGTCTTCTTCGCCAACTCGGGCTCCGAGGCGAATGAGAAAGCCTTCAAGATGGTGCGCCAGATCGCGCACAAGCATCACGGCGGCAAGAAGTGGAAGATCCTCTACCGCGAGCGCGACTATCACGGCACCTCGCTGGGCGCGATGGCGGCCTGCGGTCAGGAACAGCGCCGCGACCAGTATGGCCCCTTCCCCGACGGGTTCGTCGCCGTGCCGCATTGCCTCGAATATCGCGCGCAATGGGATGACGAAGATTACGGTGTCCGCGCGGCGAACGCGATCGAAGAGATCATCCTGCGCGAAGGCCCCGACACCGTGGGCGCGATCTGCCTCGAGCCGATCACCGCAGGCGGCGGCGTCATCACTCCGCCGCCGGGCTATTGGGAGCGGGTTCAGGAAATCTGCACCAAATACGACATCCTGATCCATATGGACGAGGTCGTCTGCGGCATGGGCCGCACCGGCGAATGGTTCGGCTACCAGCATTACGGCATCAAGCCCGATTTCGTGACCACCGCGAAGGGGCTGGCCTCGGGCTATGCCGCGATTTCGTGCCTGATCACCACCGAAGAGGTGTTCGAGAAATTCCGCTCCGATCCCGACGATCCGATGAGCTATTTCCGCGACATCTCGACCTTCGGCGGCTGCACGGCGGGTCCGGCGGCGGCGCTGGAAAACATGCGCATCATCGAGGACGAGAACCTGCTCGCGAACACCAACGCGATGGGTGATCTGCTGATGGACCGCCTGATGGAGCTGAAGGACAAGCACGCCGTCGTGGGCGATGTGCGCGGCAAGGGCCTATTCTGCGGGTTGGAACTGGTCGCGGATCGCGCCACGAAAGAGCCGCTCGACGAGAAGCTTTGCGAGGCGGTCGTGGGCGCTTGCGACGCCGAGGGTGTGATCATCGGCAAGACCTCGCGCTCGTTCAAAGGCTTCAACAACACACTGTGCCTGAGCCCCGCGCTGATCGTCGGCCCCTCCGAGATCACCCGGATCACCGAGACGATCGACCGCGCGCTGGCCAAGCTCAGCGCCTGACACGGATCAACACCGGCCCGGGCGGGCAACCGCCCCGGCCCCTCCCCGAAAGAGGCCGCAAACGGCCCGCTCAACCAACAGACGAGGATAGACATGTTCAAGAAAACCGCCCGTTACGCGACGCTCGCGCTGATCGGCCTGCTGCCGATGGCCACGGCCGCCTCGGCCGAAACGCTGATCATCGGCAATTTCGGGACGCCGATCCCGATGATGACCAAGGTCAACACCGAGGAATACGCGAAGGCGATGGGCTACGATGTCGAGTGGCGCAAATTCGCCTCGGGCACCGACGTGATCGCCGCGATGGCTTCGGGCGACGTGAAGCTCGCGGCGCTCGGCTCCTCGCCCTTCGCCATCGCCGCCAGCCAGGGCGTTCCGATCAAGCTGTTCATGATCGGTGACGTGATCGGTCAGGCCGAGAGCCTGATCGCGCATGACGGCTCGGGCATTTCGTCGCTGGCCGACCTCAAGGGCAAGCGCGTGGCCGTTCCGGTCGGCTCGACCGCGCACTTTTCGCTCACCGGCGCGCTCAAGCATGAGGGCATCTCGGAAAGCGACCTGACCATCCTGTCGATGTCGCCCGACCAGATCGCCGCCGCGTGGGAGCAGCACGCCATCGACGCCGCATGGATCTGGGATCCGGTTCAATCGCAGCTTCTGAAATCGGGCACCCGCATCATGGGCGCGGACGAGACCGCGAAATGGGGCTACCCGACCTTTGACGGCTGGGTCGTCAACAGCCAGTGGGCCGAGGAAAACCCCGAAGCCGTCGCAGGCTTCGTGAAGGTCACCGCCGAGGCCGACGCTTCTTACATCGACAACAAGGACGCCTGGACCGCCGACAGCGACGAGGTAAAAGAGATCGCCACGAATACTGGTGCGGACGCAGCACAGGTTCCGGGCATCCTCGGAGGTTACACCTTCCTCAAGCCCGCCGATCAGGTCGGCTCCGACTGGCTGGGTGGTGCGATGGCGCCTGCGATCAAATCGACCGCCGAATTCCTGAAGGAAGCGGGCCGGATCGACTCGGTGGCCGATGACTACTCGCAGTTCATCACGCTCAAGCCGCTGCAAGACGCAATGGGCGAATAAAGACACGCCCCAGCGCCCGGCCAGAGATCTGGCCGGGCGTTTCCCATTCCCCAGCTCCGCCCCGGAAAGGAAGCCCAGATGCTTGAAATCCGCCGCGCCTCCGTACTCTACCCCGCCCGTGACAAATCCGAGCCGGTCGAAGCCCTTCGCAATGTCGAGCTGACCATCGAGCCGGGCGAATTCGTGGTCGCCCTCGGCGCCTCGGGTTGCGGGAAATCGACCCTCCTGAACCTGATCGCGGGGTTCCTCGCGCCGAGTTCGGGCCAGATCAAACTCGACGGCGCCCCCGTGACCGGCCCCGGCCAGGACCGCGCCGTGGTGTTCCAGAAACACGCGCTGATGCCGTGGATGAACGTGCTCGACAACCTCGCCTTCGGGCTGAAGCTGCAGGGCGTCGCCAAGGCCGAACGCTACAAGGTCGCCCGCGAATTCCTGACCGTGCTGGGCCTCGAGGGGTTCGAGGACAGCCCCGTCTACATGCTCTCGGGCGGGATGCAGCAACGCGTGGGCATCGGCCGGGCGCTCACTGCCGATCCGCGCATCCTGCTGATGGACGAACCGCTCGGCGCGCTAGATGCGCTGACCCGCGAACGCGCGCAGGAGCTGATCCTGAAAATCTGGGAAGCGCAGGGCAAATCGGTCTTCCTGATCACCCACTCGGTCGAGGAGGCGCTCTTCATGGGCTCCAAGCTGATCGTGATGTCGCCCCGTCCGGGCCGGATCACGCATCGCTTCGAACTGCCCTTCTCGCGCCGGTTCCTCGCAGGCGAGAGCGCCCGCGACGTGAAGGCATCCCCCGAATTCATCGCGATGCGCGAGACCATTCTCGGCATCATCTTCGCAGACGAGGAGAAGGCCGCATGACCATGGACATCCAAGATGAAAGCCGCCCCGCCCCGATGATCAAACGCATCTTCCGCCAAGCGCCCACGAAACCCGGCCAGACTTATGGCGTGCCGGGCGAAGGCAACACGATCAAGATCTCGGTCGTGGCCGTTCTGGTGGTGCTGGGCCTGTGGCAGATCGTGACCGCCTCCGGCCTGATCGCGCCGCTGTTCCTGCCCTCGCCCGTGGCCGTCGTGCAAAAGCTCTTCGGGCTGATCTCGACCGGCTTCACCGGCGTGCCGCTGTGGGAGCATATCCTCGTCTCCGCAGGCCGCGTCTTTGCCGCCTTCGCGCTGGCCTGTATCATCGGAATTCCGCTGGGCCTCGCGATGGGGATGAGCCCGGTGATGCGCGGGCTGTTCGATCCCTTCCTCGAGTTCTACCGCCCGATCCCGCCGCTGGCCTACCTGCCGCTGATGATCATCTGGTTCGGCATCGGCGAGACTTCGAAAGTGCTGCTGATCTTCCTCTCGGTGCTGGCGCCGGTGGCGCTCGGTGCACGCGCAGGCGTCCGCTCGGTCGCGATCGAGCAGATTCACGCCGCCTATTCGCTGGGCGCGAGCCGGGCGCAGGTGCTGCGCGAAGTGGTGCTGCCCTCGGCGCTGCCGGAAATCCTGACCGCGATGCGGATCGGCGTGGGCTTCGGCTGGACGACACTGGTCGCCGCCGAGATGGTCGCGGCGACGATGGGGCTTGGCTACATGGTGCTCTCGGCCAGCCAGTTCCTGCAGACCTCGACGGTGCTCGTGGGCATCTTCCTGATCGGCGGCATCGCGTGGTGCTTCGATCTGGCGATGCGCTGGGTGGAGAAGAAGGTCGTGCCCTGGAAGGGCCGGATGTAAGCCCGCAACGCGAAAGGCCAGGTTTGATCCGCCCGGCCTTTGTCCAAGGCGGCGGCGCTGCGCTGAGAAGCGCGCGCCGCCGTTTTCATTTACGCGCCGTGCAAGGTCACTTCGGCACCAGCTGATAGAGCGCACCCTCGCCCGCATCCTCGATGATCCAGACCTCGCCCTTGGGCCCCACGGCCACGTCGCGCACGCGCATCTGCAAATCCCAGCGCGCGATCTGATCCGAGCCGTCGCCCGCGATCAGCGCGAGCCCGTTACCCGCAAGCCCGCCGATCAGCATATCGCCCTGCCAGTCGGGGAAGTCGCGCCCCTCATAGACCGCGAGCCCCGCTGGCGCGATCACCGGCGTCCACCACAGTTTCGGCGCCGCGAAGTCGGGCCGCGTGTCGTGATCGGGGATCGACAGGCCGGAATAGTGCCGCCCGTTCGAGACCGCGTTCCAGCCGTAATTCTTGCCCTTCTCGATCAGGTTCAACTCGTCGCCGCCGCGCGGCCCCATCTCGTGC
Source organism: Thioclava sp. JE_KL1 (assembly GCF_009296265.1). Lineage (GTDB taxonomy): Bacteria > Pseudomonadota > Alphaproteobacteria > Rhodobacterales > Rhodobacteraceae > Thioclava. The sequence continues at coordinate 313,078 of NZ_WBJS01000006.1, read as the reverse complement.
TCCCAGAGCTTGCCGTCGGGCGTGAAGGCAAGGCCGTATTGGTTACGGTGCCCCTCGGTCCAGGTCTCGGCACGCACGCCGCCTGCCCCCTCATGGGGATTGCCGGGCGCGGGTTGGCCGTCGCGGGTCAGGCGCAGGATCTTGCCGCGCGGATTGTCGGGGTCCTGCGCGGTGTCGGGCTGCATCCGGTCGCCCACGGTGAGGTAGAGCAGACCGTCCGGCCCGAAGGCCACGATCCCGCCGGGCTGACCGCGCCCGCCCGGCGTCTGCTGCCAGATCGTCTTCAGCTGCGTGAGCTTGCTGCCGTCCAGCACGCCGCGCGCCAGATGCAGCGCGTTATCAGGCGCGACATAGGTGATATAAACCTCGCGCGTGTCCGGGAAATCGGGCGGCACCGCAACGTCGAGCAGCCCGTTCTGGCCGCTATATTGCACCTTCGGCAGCCCGCTGATCGCCTGCGCTCCGCCGCCCGTGACATGCCACATCTTGCCCGCCTTTCCGGTCACCAGAACCGAACTGTCGGGCAAGGGCGCGATGGCCCAAGGGTTTTCCAGCTGCGCGATCGGCTTGAGCACGAAAGGCAGATCGCGGCTCGCGGGTTTCTCGCCCACGTTCTGCGCGGCGGCAGGCGTGGCGAGCGGCGCGACGCCGAGGCTCGAGAGAACGGGGATCGTCAGGGCGAGCGCCAATGCGGCGCGCAGACTTGGAAACGGGTTCATGAAGCACCTCCTCCCCTAGAGATGGGGCGGGTGCGCGCGAGTGGAAGGGGTCTAAGGGGCACTGCCCCTCTGCCTGCGGCATTCACCCCGGGACATTTCAAAAGAGCGAAGACGTGTAAAAAGACGTCTTCGCTCTTGCGCAAATATTCCGGGGGACGCACGTCAGCGCGGGGGACGAAGCCCCTGCCGTCACTTGAAGTTGCGGCTGTCCTTCAGCTGGTCCCAGGCCCAGACGACCTCTTGCAGCATCTCTTCCTGAGAGCGGTCGCCGCCGTTCATATCCGGGTGCAGCACCTTGATCAGCGCCTTGTAGCACTTGCGGACCTCGGCCTTGGTCATCGAGTCCTTCGCCTCGAGAATGTCGAGCGCGCGACGTTCGGTCGGCGGCAGCTTGCGGCCCATCGTCCGGCCGGGGTTCTTCGTGGCGTTGTCGCCGAGGATCTCATGCGGGTCGGAGATCCCGTGACGCGCCCAGCCGGCCTCTTCCTTGGCCTTGCTGAAGGGCTTGGTCGGCCGCTCCCAGACGGTCGCATTGTCGAGGAAGGCCTGAAATTCCTCCTCGGACTGACCCTGGAAATAGTTCCAGTTCAGATTGTACTCGCGGACGTGGTCCTTACAGAACCAATAGTAGTCATCGAGGATTTTCGGGCTTTTCGGCGCACGGTACTTGCCCGGCTCGTTGCAGCCTTCCTTGTCGCAGATCCGGGTCGAGGTCTCGAAAGCCCCCGACATGCCGCGCCTGCCACGCGAGCGGCGCTTCTTGTCCGCCGCGGCCGAAATGTTGAAGCCGAAAGGATCGCTGTTGCTCATGCTTGCCTCTTGCCTGCTGCCCGAATGCCACTTCGGGGCGGCGTTTGAGGCCTGCCTCCGAGTCGGGTCACGCAGTCTACTGGAAATGACAGATGTTGAAAGGGGGTCGGGCGGAAATGGGGCCGCTATTTGCTCGGATCAAGGGTCGGCGCGGGCCGCCCCTACGGCAACGCAACCGGCACGCCGAGATGAGGCGCGCGGCATGTCTTGCAGCTGGAAGCTCAGGACGCGCGGCACCCGCTTTCGGGACGCCGCCTTCGCAACGCCCCTGCCCCGCGTCAGTCTTCGTCTTTGGCAGCCCCGTCGCGGTTGGCGCGCAGTTTCGGCGCGCGGCCTTCCGGCGCATCGGCGAGAAGCGCGCGACGCTTGGCCTCGGGCGCGTCCTCGTCATTGGCCGCATCCTCGGGATCGGGATGCGCGCCGACCGCGCGCGCCGGATCGGCGCTGGTGGGACGGCGGAAGACGAGCAGGTTGTGATAGACCGTGGATTTGCCGGTGAGCCCGGTACGCTCTTCCGCGGGCAGGGTCTCTGCGCGCAAGTATTCCCAGCCGCGCGTGGCCATCTCGTTCATCACGCCCGAGAGCGCATGGGCGAAACGGTCCGCGCCGGATTTCAGGCCGCGCTCCTTGTCGCCGCGCGCGGGCGCCGGGATGACCTTGTATTCGTAATGCTGCATGATGCACCTCAAGCTTTGCGGCCTTTCTAGCGGATGGCGGGTCCGGGTCAACTCAAACCAAGCCACGCTGGCGGGAACGGGCCGATAGCAGCCTCGCGCATCACGCGTCATCGCCCCCTTGCACGCCTGCGCGCGATGGTTCACAAATCGACCCAACCACGAAAGGACGTCCGCGATGCTCGACCAGACCGCCAAGCCCACTGAAGAAATCGACCTGCGCGAGGTGTTCGGCCTCGATTCCGACATGAAGGTCAAAGGGTTTGCAGAGCGCACCGACCGCGTGCCGGAGATCGACTCCACCTACAAATTCGACCCCGACACCACGATGGCGATCCTCGCGGGCTTTGCCTACAATCGCCGCGTGATGATCCAGGGCTATCACGGCACCGGCAAATCGACGCATATCGAGCAAGTCGCCGCCCGCCTGAACTGGCCCTGTGTGCGCGTCAATCTCGACAGCCACGTGAGCCGGATCGACCTGATCGGCAAGGATGCGATCAAGCTGGTCGACGGCAAGCAGGTCACCGTCTTCCACGAAGGCATCCTGCCCTGGGCGCTGCGCAACCCGACCGCGATCGTCTTCGACGAATACGATGCGGGCCGCGCCGACGTGATGTTCGTGATCCAGCGCGTGCTGGAAGCCGATGGCAAGCTGACGCTGCTCGACCAAAACGAAGTCATCACGCCGAACCCCTATTTCCGCCTGTTCGCCACCTCGAACACGGTGGGTCTGGGCGACACGACCGGCCTCTACCACGGCACCCAGCAGATCAACCAAGGTCAGATGGACCGCTGGTCGCTGGTCTCGACGCTGAACTATCTCAGCCATGACGCCGAGGTCGCGATCGTTCTGTCGAAGAACCCGCAATACAACACCGAGGCCGGCCGCAAGGTGATCAGCCAGATGGTGACCGTGGCCGATCTCAGCCGGACCGCTTTCATGAATGGCGATCTCTCGACGGTGATGTCGCCGCGCACGGTGATCGCATGGGCACAGAACGCGCGCATCTTCGACAATATCGGCTATGCGTTCCGTCTGAGCTTCCTCAACAAATGCGACGAGTTGGAGCGCCAGACCGTGGCCGAGTTCTACCAGCGCCTCTTCGACGAGGAACTGCCCGAGTCGGCGGCGGCTATCGCCTCGTGATCCCGCGCCTCGCGATCCGGGGCGCGCTCTTCGCGGCGCTGCTGCCCTTCGCGGCGGCAGCTCAGGAGGCGCCCAAGGATGGCGAGATTTTCGCGGCCCTCACCGGGGATTGGAACGGCGACGGCACGCAGGATGCGGCGATGCTGGTGCAGAACGGCGCGGATGCGGCCGATCTGGTGATCTATCTCGGTGATCCGACCTTCGGGCTGAAACGCGAGATGACGGTCGAACGGGTGGTCTTTTCGGGCCAGATGGGCGGTCAGACACCCTCGCTCGAGCCGCTTTCCGACAGCGCGTTCAAGCTGCATTCCGAACAGATCGGGATCGGGCGCACCCCGTGGGAAAGCGCCTATTCCATCGCGTGGCGCAATGGCGGCTTCGTCGTCTCGGGCTACAGCTACCGCTATTACGACCGGATCGATCCCGAGGATACCGGCACCTGCGACGTGAACCTGCTCAATGGCGATTACGTCATGACGCGGCGCGGGCAGACCGCGAAGGGCTCGCAGGATCGTCGCGCCTTCCCGCTGAGTACGTTGCACGCGGACTGGATGCCGATGATCTGCACGGGGCTTTTCCAGTAATCGCAGCCCCTGGAGGCGCGCATAAAAACGCCCGGCGCGGGGGCCGGGCAAACTCGTTACTCTACTACTACGTGTGGCAGATCCGTTTGGATCATGCGGCTTGACGATTTTCTGTCTCGCCCTTGGCCAGCTTCGCCGCCTGACCCCAGAACGCCATGTCGTCGAGCAGCGTTTTCGCCGGGCCGTCCAAATGATCGCCCAGCTCCGCGATCGGCGTGCCTTGCGCGGCCTTCACGAAATCCGCACCGCCGATGCTGACCGCGCCCGCGACCGGGACCATGCCGAAATTGATCGCGACGAGCCGCAGATGCTCGACCGCGCGGGCAGCACCCACGCCGCCATAGCCGACGGTGCCCAGCGGCTTGCGGCGCCAGCCTTCGAACGCATAGTCGAAGGCGTTCTTGATCGTGGCGGGGATCGAGTGGTTATACTCCGCCGTCACCACGATGAACCCGTCGAATTCCTTGAGCTTCTCACCCCAGGCCTGCGCCTTCTCGCTGGTCACGGGCTTCGCTGCAGGCGGAGCCACCTCGTCGAAGAAGGGCAGCGCGGCTTCGCGCAGATCCAGAACCTCATAGCGCATGTCGTCGCGCGCATCGATCTTGGTTTCGAACCATTCGAGTGCGCGGTCAGCGAAGCGCCCTTCGCGCGTCGTGCCGACGATCAGGCCGATGTTCAAAGTCTCGCTCATGTCGAACTCCTTTCGGGTATGTCGTCCGGTGTGTCGCACGGGGCCCTCGATTGGGGAAGTCGGGCCACAGGGGGAGGCGTGCGTCTCGTGTTCAACTCTACGTAAGCCCTGTTTGAGCCCATCCAACCCGTCCGCTATGTGCACAGGTGAACGGATGCCGCGCGCCAGCAGCGGGAACTTTCCCAGGCCCCGCCCCGCTCAAATCGGGCCGATCTGCCGCGCGCGTCTCGCGCGATCGGCTCTTGCGGGCGGACGCGCGCGATGCTTTATCTGAGGCTATGAGCAAGCCTTCCGACAACCCCGCGGATCCCTTCAAAAAGGCGCTGGCCGAGGCCACCAAGACGATGGCCGACGCGCCCGATATGACGGTGAGCTATTCGGTCGACCCTTCGGGTATGACCGCCGACACGATGCGCCTGCCGCAGGTTTCGCGCCGGATGACGCGCGACGAGGTTCTGCTGGCGCGCGGCACGGCCGATGCGATGGCGATGCGCCGCCGCCACCACGATGCCGCGATCGACAGCCGCTATGCGCCCGCGGGCGATCTGGCGAGCGCGATCTACGAGGCGATGGAGACCGCGCGCTGCGAAGCCTTGGGCGCGCGCGACATGCCGGGCACGCTGTCGAATATCGACGCGAAGATCGCCCATGAGGCCGAACGCAAGGGCTATGCCCAGATCCGCGCCCCCGAAGAGGCGCCGCTCTCGGTCGCCGCGGGCTATTTCGTGCGCGAACTGGCGACGGGCCGGAAACTGCCGCCCGGCGCGGATAACGTGCTCGACCTGTGGCGCCCCTTCATCGAGCAATCGGCAGGCGACGATCTGGAGAACGTCAACCACGTCCTCGCCGATCAGGCCGCCTTCGCGCGCCTCACCCGCAAGGTGATCGCCGATCTCGGTTATGCCGATCAGCTGGGCGACGATCCCGACGAGGATATGGGCGACGAGTCCGAGGACGAGCAGGAAGAGAACGCCGACGAGGAACAGGGCGAAGAGCAAGCCCGCGACGAGCAGGAGGACGACGAGGCCGAGGCCACGCCGGAATCCAGCCAGGAAGCGCAGGACGACCAGACCCAGACCTCGGTCAGCTCCGACGATCTCGCCGATCAGGAAATGAGCGACGAGATGGACATGCCGCAGGCCGATGCGCCGCTGGAGCCGCCGCCACCGCCGCCGCATTCGCAGGCCGATCCGAACTACGCCGTCTACACGACCGAATTCGACGAGGAGATCGCCGCCGAGGACTTGGCCGAACCGGCCGAGCTGGAGCGTCTGCGCCTCTATCTCGATCAGCAGCTCGACCCGCTGAAAGGCGCGGTCTCGCGGCTCGCCAACAAGCTGCAACGCCGTCTGCAGGCGCAGCAGAACCGGTCGTGGGAATTCGACCGCGAGGAAGGGATGCTCGATGCGGGCCGCCTCGCCCGTGTCGTCGCGAACCCGACCACGCCGCTCAGCTTCAAGGTCGAGAAGGATACCGAGTTCCGCGACACGGTGGTGACGCTGCTTCTGGACAATTCCGGTTCGATGCGCGGCCGCCCGATTTCGATTGCGGCGATCTGCGCCGACGTGCTCGCCCGCACGCTGGAGCGCTGCGACGTGAAAGTCGAGATCCTCGGCTTCACCACCCGCGCCTGGAAAGGCGGGCAATCGCGCGAGAAATGGCTCGCCGATGGCCGCCCGCAAAGCCCCGGTCGCCTCAACGACCTGCGCCACATCATCTACAAGCGGGCCGACGCGCCGATGCGCCGGACGCGGGCCAATCTGGGCCTGATGATGAAGGAAGGCCTGCTCAAGGAGAACATCGACGGCGAGGCGCTGGAATGGGCGCATCGCCGGATGCTCGCCCGCACCGAGCAGCGCAAGATCCTGATGGTGATCTCGGACGGCGCGCCGGTGGACGACTCGACGTTGTCGGTGAACCCCGCGATCTATCTGGAAAAACACCTGCGCGACGTGATTGCGATGGTGGAACGCCGCCGCGCGGTGGAGCTGATCGCGATCGGCATCGGCCATGACGTGACGCGCTATTACCAGCACGCGGTGACGATCACCGATGTGGAGCAACTGGCGGGCGCCATGACCGAACAGCTCGCCTCCCTCTTCGACAGCGATCCGCGGGCCCGCGCCCGCTTCCTCGGGATCAAGAAGGCTATCTAATGTTTCAGGATTTCTCGGTGCAATCGCGCCCCGAACTGGGCCCGCCCCGGCTGGCGGCGCTGCGCGAAGCCATGTCTGCCGCCGGGCTCGACGGCTTCATCATTCCCCGCGCCGATGCGCATCAGGGCGAATATGTCGCGCCCTGCGATGCGCGGCTGGGCTGGCTCACCGGCTTCACCGGGTCGGCAGGCTTCTGCATCGCCCTGCCCGAGATCGCGGGAGTTTTCGTCGATGGCCGCTACCGGGTGCAAGTGCGCGCCGAGGTCTCGCTAGACCATTTCACCCCGGTGAACTGGCCCGAGGTAAAACCGGCTGACTGGCTGAAAGAGCAGGCACACGCGGGCGCGAAGATCGGCTTCGACCCGTGGCTGCACACGAAATCCGAGATCGCGAAAATCCGCGAGGGGCTGGAAGGCACCGGCATCGCGCTGATCGAGAGCGAGAACCTCGTGGACCGCGTCTGGGACGACCGCCCTGCCCCGCCCGCGGAACCGGCCCGCATTCACCCGCCGGAATTCGCAGGCGAGACCGCCGCAGAGAAACGCGCCCGTCTGGCCGAGGGCCTGCGCGACGACGATATCGCCGCCGCCGTGCTCACCCTGCCGGATTCGATCTGCTGGCTTCTCAACATTCGCGGCTCCGACATTCCCCGCAACCCGGTGGTTCAGTCCTTCGCGGTGCTCTTCGACGACGGCGCGGTGAAGCTCTTTGCCGACGACGCGAAATTCGACGCCGACCTGCGCGCCCATCTAGGCGACGGGATCTCGATCCTGCCGCCCGACAGCCTGACCGCCGCGCTAGAGGCGATCGAAGGCCCGGTGCTGGTCGACCCCGACAGCGCGCCGCTCGCCGTCTCGCTGCTGCTGGCCGATCACGACACCAAGATCCATGAGGCGCGCGATCCCTGCATCCTGCCGAAAGCGCGCAAGAACGCCGCCGAGGTCGCAGGCATGGAGGCGGCGCATCTGCGCGACGCCACCGCTATGGTCGAATTCCTGAGCTGGCTCGACACGGAAGCCCCGAAAGGTAAGCTGACCGAGATCGATGTGGTCACCGCGCTCGAGGGCTTCCGCCGCGACACCAACGCGCTGATCGACATCTCCTTCGAGACGATCTGCGGCGCGGGTGGCAATGGCGCGATCGTCCATTACCGCGTGAACGAGGACACCAACCGGCCCGTGAAACCGGGTGAGTTGCTGCTGGTGGATTCGGGCGGCCAATATGTCGATGGCACCACCGACATCACCCGCACCGTGGCCGTTGGCGACGTGCCACAAGACGCCAAACGCCCCTTCACCCGCGTGCTGCAAGGCATGATCGCGCTGTCGCGCACGCGCTTCCCGCGCAGCGTGGCAGGCGCCCATCTCGATGCGCTCGCCCGTGCGCCGCTTTGGGCCGAGGGCTGGGATTACGATCACGGCACCGGCCATGGCGTCGGCGCTGCGCTCTGCGTGCACGAAGGCCCCGCGCGGATTTCTCGGGTGTCGACCCTGTCGCTCGAACCCGGAATGATCCTGTCGAACGAGCCGGGCTATTACCGCGAGGGCGCATTCGGCATCCGGATCGAGAACCTGATCCTCACCGAAGAGGCCGAGGCTAAGGGCGACAATCGCGACCAACTGTCCTTCTCGACGCTGACCTGGGTGCCGATCGACCGCCGCCTGATCGATGTCGAGCTGCTTGGTCCCGAAGAGCGCGACTGGCTCGACGCCTATCACGCCGAGGTGCTGGAGCGGATCGCGCCGAAGGTCAGCGAGCGCGCCAAGGCCTGGCTGCAAACCGCCTGCGCGCCGATCTGAGACTGCGCGCGCCGAAAGCCGTCGGATGCCTCCGGCGGGGATATTTAGGGCAATTGGAAGGGAAGCCTGCGCTCTGCTTCCAACTGCTCCAAATATCCCCCGCGGAGCGTCCAGCAGGACCCGCAAGCGCCATCGCTTACAGGTCGAGCACGGCCTTCGCCGCCCGCGCGATGACGATTTCCTCATTGGTCGGGATCACGAGCACCCGAACCGCGCCCGACCCGATCTCGCGCGCATTCTCGGCATTGGCGCCGACGTCGATCGCGACCCCGAGGAAGCCCAGACCCTCGCAGGCCTGCGAACGCACGCGCGCCGAGTTCTCTCCGATCCCGCCGGTGAAGACGATCCCGTCCAAGCCTCCCATCGCCGCCGCCATTGCGCCGATCTGACGTTTGATGCGGAAGCAGAAATAGTCGATCGCCTCTTTCGCCTTGGGGTCGCTTGATCCTTCCAGCGTGCGCATATCGTTGGAGATGCCGGACATGCCCAGAAGCCCGGATTCCTTGTAGAGCAGCGTCGAGATTTCGGACGCGCTCATCCCCTCCTGATCCATCATGTAGAGCAGGATGCCGGGATCGAGCTCGCCCGGACGCGTGCCCATCGGCAGCCCTTCGAGCGCGGAGAACCCCATCGTCGAGGTGACCGACTGGCCATTCTCGATCGCGCACATCGACGCGCCCGAGCCTAAATGCGCGACGATCATCCGGCCCTTATGCAAGTCGGGCTCGGTGCGGGTCAGCTCGCCATTGATGAAATCATAGCTCAGCCCATGAAAGCCGTAGCGGCGCACGCCCTTCTCGTAATAGCGGCGCGGCAGGGCGAAGGTGTCGCTGACGAAGGGATGGCCGCGATGAAAGGCCGTGTCGTAGCAGGCGACCTGCGGCGTGCCGGGGAAGGTATCGACCGCCGCGCGGACACCGGCGAGGTTATGCGGCTGGTGCAGCGGCGCGAAGGGAGCGAGCTTGGCCAGCTCCTTCATCAGCGGTTCGGACAGGGGCTCGGGGGCGGCATGGTCGATCCCGCCATGCACGATCCGGTGGCCGACCGCGATCACTTCCAGCCCCGGAAAGGCCGCCTGAAAGGCCGCGAGCGCGGTGTGGAGCGCCGCCGCATTGGTCGCGAAATCGTCCGGGGCGGAGGCGGGCAGCGGTAGCGGCGCGCCATCGGGGCCGCTGAGTTTCATCGCTGCCTCGCGCCGCCCGATCCGGTCGACATGTCCAAGTGCGAGCGTGTCGAGGTCTTCCGAGAACAGCCCCAGTTTCAGCGAGGAGGAGCCGGAGTTCAGCGTCAGGATCGCGCGGGTGCTCATGCGCGATCCCCGCAGGTCCGGTGGTAGTGGATCGAGGCCACGGCGGCGGAGGCCAGCCGCGCCATACCGCTATCGGAGCGCGAGTTCAGGATCACCGGCACTTTCGCGCCCAGCATCAGCCCCGCCCCTTCCGCATGGGAGATATAGGCGAGCTGCTTGGCCAGCATATTTGCGGAGTCGATCCCGGGTGCTACCAGCACCTCGGCCCGGCCCGCCACGGCCGAGCGGATGCCCTTGGTACGCGCGGCGGCCAGATCGACGGCATTGTCCATCGCGAGCGGCCCATCGACCTCGCCTCCGGTGATCTGCCCGCGCTCTGCCATCTTCGACAAGAGCGCCGCATCGAGGGACGACGGGATCGCGGGCGTCACGGTCTCGACCGCAGACAGCACGCCCACTTTCGGCACCTCGATCCCGATCGAGATCGCCACGTCGATCGCGTTTTGCACGATATGCACCTTGGTCTCGAGATCGGGCGCGATGTTGATCGCGGCATCGGTGACGATCAGAGGATGCACGACGCCGGGCACATCCATCACGAAGACATGGGTGAAGCGTTTGCCGATCCGCAGCCCCGTCGCCTTGTCGAGCATCGGCTTCAGCAGTGCATCGGTATGCAGATGGCCCTTCATCACCGCGCCCGCGCGCCCCTCGTTGACCAGCTGCACCGCCATGCGTGCGGCATCGCGGGCGGTCTCAGCAGGCAGGATCTCGAACTTGGTCACGTCGCGGCCCAGCTCCTTCGCGACGGACATGATCTTTTCGGGATGGCCGATCAGCAGCGGCTCGATCAGGTGATGTTCGGCGGCGAGGAGCGCACCGTCGAGCGACACCGGCTCTTCGGGGCAGACGACGGCGGTGACCAGATCGGGCAGCGGCTCGGCCTTCTCCAGCAGTTTCTCGAAATGGCGGTGGCGCTGCGAGATCAGGCCCGGCACTTCGAGCGCATCGAATTTCAAATGTTTCTGCGGAGCGTGAACCTCGGCCTCGCCCTCGACGATCAACGCGTCATCGCCCACGCGGCGCACTTCCGTCTTCATTCGCAGAAGATCGCCGGGCAGCTTCTCGAGCACCTCGACGCGTGCGCAGAGCTCCTGCCCGGCAGCCGCGAGATCGTGGAAGCGCAGGCTTTGCGAGCGATAGAGCGTCCCCGGCCCCGGCAGCAGATTGCCCAGCACGGCGGTGATCAGCGAGGCCACGAACATGCCCGGCGCATAGGCCTCCTTCTGGCCATCGCCATCGCCGTCCTCGGCCTCCAGATGAACCGGGTTGTGATTGCCCGAGGCCGCCGCGAAGACGTAGAAATCATCGGCCGTGCACAGCCGCTTCAACTCCGCCGATTGACCGACCTCGATCTCGTCCCATTTCCGGCTCTCGAACATCATGGCGCGCTCCTTCTTTTTGCCTGCCGCGCAAGTCTGACGGACCCGCGCGCTGCTAGCTAGGCAGAGATTCGCGACAAATCCTTGATCCGAGACAAAAACCGCCGACAAACCGCAGGAACCCTTTCACTCGCGCGCGGCTGAGCCTAAAGCTTGGGCACCACAAGACGGAGGCGGGCATGGCATTGGCAGAGGCGCTGGCGGAACTCGAAACTTTGCTGGGCGACCGGCTCGACGCCTCGAAAGGCGCGCGCGACCAGCATGGCCGCAACGAGACATGGTTTGCTTTCGCCCCGCCGGATGCGGTGGCCTATCCGATCAGCGCCGAGGAAGTTAGCGCGATCGTGAAAATCTGCGCCGCCCATGACGTGCCAATCACGCCCTATGGCACGGGCACCTCGCTGGAGGGCCATGCCGTGCCGGTGCGCGGCGGGATCAGCCTCGATCTGATGAAGATGGACCGCGTGGTCGACGTTCTGGCCGAGGATATGCAGGTGCGCGTGCAGCCCGGCGTGACCCGCGAGGCCCTGAATGAAGACCTGCGCGCGACGGGGCTGTTCTTCCCTGTCGATCCGGGCGCGAATGCCTCGCTTGGCGGGATGGCGGCGACCCGGGCGAGCGGCACGACGACGGTGAGCTATGGCTCGATGCGCGACAATGTGGCGGCGCTGGAAGTGGTGCTGGCCGATGGCCGCATCATCCGCACCGGCAGCCGCGCGAAGAAATCCTCGGCAGGCTACGATCTGACCGCGCTGATGGTGGGCTCGGAAGGCACGCTCGGGATCATCACCGAGCTGACGCTGCGCCTGCATGGCCAGCCCGAGGCGATCTCGTCTGCGGTCTGTGCTTTCGACACGCTGGAAGCGGCGGTCGAGACGGTGCAGATGACGATCCAGATGGGCATCCCGATGGCGCGGATCGAATTCGTCGACGACCTCACCGCGCAGATCTTCAACGAGGCCAACGGCACCGATTTCCCCGCGAAACCGCATCTGATGATCGAGTTTCACGGCTCGGAAAGCGGTGTGGCCGAAGCCTCCGAGCGGTTCGGCGAGGTCGTGGCCGAGATGGGCGGGGCCGATTTCCAATGGGCGACGACGACCGAGGACCGCAACAAGCTGTGGAAGATGCGCCACGGCGCATACCCTGCCACGATCGCGCATCGCCCCGGCTGCATGGGGCTGGTGACCGATATCTGCGTGCCGATCTCGCGACTGGCCGAGGCCGTGGCCGCGACGAAGCATGACATTCTCGAGGCCGGGCTGATCGGCCCCGTTGTGGGCCATGTCGGCGACGGGAATTTCCACTCGGTCCTGCTGCTCGATCCCGCGGATAAGGACGAGTTCAAACGCGCCAAGCTGGTGGCCGCGAAGATGGCCGAACGCGCGCTGGAGATGCAGGGCACCGTCACCGGCGAGCACGGCATCGGCATGGGCAAGATGGGCTATATGCGTGGCGAGCATGGCGCGGGCTGGGACGTGATGGGCCAGATCAAGCGCGCGCTCGACCCGCAGAACATTCTCAATCCCGGCAAACTGGTGGAGCAGGACGAATGAGCTTCGAGACCCCGGACGCGCTGCCGCGCGCCTTTGCGAAAGCCTGGGGCGCGCGCGACGCGCAGGCGCTTGCGGGCTTCTTCGCGGAAGATGCCGATTTCATCTCGCTCACCGGCGGGATCGCCTCGGGCCGCACCCAGATTGCGGAACTGTTCGCAGGCGAACTCGCCGGCGCCTTCTCCCGCGCGCGGCTGGTGACCGGCAAGGCCAAATCACGCGCCGTCGGCGCCGAGGCCGCAGTCGTCCTCCAACGCTTCGTCCTGACCGGGATCATCACCGAGAACGGCGCCGATGCGGGCCGCATCGGCTGCACGCTGGCCGCAACGCTCGAGCTTACGCCAGCGGGCTGGGAAATCGTCGCCGCGCAATTCGTGGTGGAGGCGGGGTAAGACGCCGTATGGCGGCTCCCAGCCGCTTAACCTATGGTTGCGACATGGGAGAAATCAGACCAAGAATCGTCTTCGTTTGCAGCGACCGGCACCTCTCGCTGGGCAGCACCTTCATGCGCGCCCATCAGCTGATTGAACTGATTTCGCCCGAGCTTGGCGACGAGATCGATCTCTCCATTTCCCTCGCGCCGCGCAAGTCGAAGCTTTGGGGCAAGATCGCGCGCCGTCTCTGGGCTGCACGCCAACCCGAAGACGCGATCTTCTTCGTCACGAAGAGCGCCCTGCCCGTGCTGCGCCCCGAGGTCGCCGCGATCTTGAAAAAACGCGGCGGGACAATTTGCGCCGACTATGTCGATGGCGATCTCGACCGGCTTTTGTCGCCCGCCGCCGATCTGCATATCGCAAGCTCGTATCAATCCGAGCGTCAGCTGCTCGACCTTATCGCTGAGCGGAACGCCGGCGGTCCCCGCTTTTCGTCCAAAGTCCACACAATCCTGCACGGCCCCGATATTCGCCTCGCCAATCAGGCTGTACGCGCGCAGCAGGACAAATTCCGCATGGTCTATTTCGGCGACCCGCTGAACTGCCAAATGAGCGAAGCGCTGCGAGACAAGATCGACGTGCTCAACGCGGCCCATGCCGAAGATTTCGAGGCCACATTCGAGGCGCTTGGAGATTACAGCGCGCATTACTGCGTCCGCCCCGACGCGCAAGGCAGCCGCGTGACGAAACCATTCACCAAGGGGATGATCGCCGCCGCCTGCGGAGCCGTTCCTCTGGTGAACCGCTCGGTGCCCGATGCCGAAGCGCTGCTTGGCGCGGACTATCCCTATTTCACCGAAGACGACAGCGACACGGCGGTAGAAGCGGCTTTCCAGAAGTTGGCCGCCGAGTTCGGCCGGCCGAACTGGACACAGGCACTGAACGCGACGCAGGTGATGGCTGCGCGTGTTTCCGCCCCCGCCATTGCTGAAAGATTCAGAGAACTCGTGAAAATCGCGCGCGGGAGCGTGTTTTCACTTTGAGCCGAGTGGCGCTTTGGATAAGGGGAATGACATCATGAACCCCAGTTCATCCTTTTCAGATCGGCCAAGGGTTGTCGTCTATACGGCCATAATCGACGATTACGACTTACCCCTGCCTCCGCGCCAGTCCGATCCGGACGTCGACTATATTCTGCTGTCCAACACCCCCATGCCCAAGGCGCGTGGCTGGACCGTCCGGCCGCTTCCCGAACCGGCCCGTGACCTGCCCTCGGGCGATGCGAACCGCTGGTGCAAAATGTTCGCGCATGAGATTTTCCCTGAATACGGCTATTCGGTCTATCTCGACGGGAACATTCGGATCGTCAGCAACCTCAAGGTTTTGCGCGACGAATTCATCGCCTCGCATGCCGCGATCGGGCTGTTCAAACATCCGACGCGGTCCACCATTGACGAGGAATGCACCGAACTGTGCGACTCCCCCCGCTTCTCGCCCGAGGAAAAGGCTGCGATGCTTGTGCAGCTAAACCGGTATCGCGGGGATATGCCGACCGGGTGCGGCGTGCCGCTCTCCGAAAACAGCATCATCTTCCGCAACCATCGCGCCACCAATCTCGCGCCAGCGATGCAACTCTGGTGGGAGGAATATCGTCACAACTCGAAGCGCGATCAGCTGGCTTTGCCGTGGGTACTGCAAAAGGTCGATCTATCGGTCCACCGGTGGGATTGGTCCTTCCGTCACCCGAACCCGCATTTCATCCGGATGCCGCATTTCAGCGGCCGCTCCGGCGGGGCACTTTCGGTCGCGCGTTACTATCTCTCGATGCATCGCAAGACACTGCGCAACCGGCTGAAAGCCCAGTAGGCAGACCACCGCAAAACACGCGCGGCCGACGCTTAACCCTTCAGCAAATCCAGTGCCGCCGCCTTCGCGGCTTCGGTGACTTCGGCGCCGGCGATCATGCGGGCGATTTCGTCGGTGCGCTCGGCTGTGGCCAGCGCGCGGACCTCGGAAGTGGTCATGTCGTTGTTGACCGATTTCGCGACGCGGAAATGGGTGGCGCCGCGGGCGGCGACCTGCGGGGAATGGGTGACGACGAGGACCTGCGCGCCCTCGGCGAGCTTCGCGAGACGACGGCCCACAGCATCGGCTGTGGCCCCGCCCACGCCGCGGTCGATCTCGTCGAAGATCAGGGTCAGCGTATCGGCACCGCGCGCGAGCACGACTTTCAGCGCCAGCAGGAAGCGTGACAGCTCGCCGCCCGACGCGATCTTGTTGAGCGGCCCTGCCGGTGCGCCGGGGTTGGTGGCGACGGTAAAGCGCACGGTATCGGTGCCCTCGACACCGGGCTCGCCCTCCGACAGCCGCGTCTCGAACACGGCGCGATCCATCTTCAAAGGCGCCAATTCGCCCGCCATCGCGGCGTCGAGCTGCCCTGCGGCCTCGGCACGCGCTTTCGACAATGCGGCGGCGGCCTTGTCATAGGTCGCGCCTGCTTTCGCCAGATCGGCTTCCAGCGCGCCGATCCCTTCCTCGCCCGCATCCAGGGCGGCCAGCTTCTCGCGCAGGCCTTCAGCGAAATCGGCCAGCTCATCGGCGAGCACACCATGCTTGCGCGCAAGACCGCGGATCGCGAACAGCCGTTCCTCGCAGGCCTCCAAAGCATGGGGATCGAAATCGAGCGCATCCAGCGCGGTCTCGACGCCCTGCGCGGCCTCACCCAGTTCGAGGAAGGCGCGTTCCAAGGCCTCCAGCGGCGCATCGAGACGCCCCTCGGCCCGGTCTGCCGCGCCTTGCAGCCAGCGATCGGCGTCGCGCATCATCCCCTCCGCCCCTTCCGGGCCGAGGGCGGCAAAGGCGCGCGACACATCTTCGCGGATTTTCGCGGCGCCCTGCATAAGGCGGCGCTGGCTGTCGAGCTCGGCTTCCTCGCCGGGTTTCGGATCGAGCGTGTCGAATTCCTTCACCGCATAGCGCAGGAATTCTTCCTCTTCCTTCACCGCCGCGAGAGAACTCCGCGCCGCCTCCAGCTTGCGCGCCGCCGCCGCCCGCGCTTTCCACGCCGTGCGGGTGGCCTCCAGGAGATCGGAATGGCTCGCGAAGGCATCGAGCAGCGCCCGGTGGCCGCGTTCGTTGAGCAGACCGCCATCGTCGGATTGGCCGTGCAGCTCCACCAGCGAGGCGGAGACCTGCCGCAACACGTCGCCCGAGGCCCGGCGGTCGTTGATCCACGCGGTCTTGCGACCGTCGCGCGCATTCACCCGGCGCAGGATCAATTCGTCCGAGACAGGAATGCCAGCTTCGGCAAGCACGTCGCGCGCGGGGTGATCGGAGGGCAGCTCGAACACGGCCGTCACTTCGCCCTGATCGGCGCCCTGACGCACGAGTTCCGCGCGCCCACGCCAGCCAAGAACAAAGCCCAGACAATCGAGCAGGATCGACTTGCCCGCCCCGGTCTCGCCGGTGAGCACGTTGAGGCCGGGGCCGAAGTCCAGCTCCAGCCTCTCGATAATCAGAATGTCGCGGATATCCAGCGAATGTAGCATTTCAGACCATGAGGGCCCCGATCAGAGCCACTTGCCCTGAACCACCTGACGATACACGCTGGACAACCATCCGTTGCCCTTCGCCTCGGGCTTCAACCCACGCTTTTGCAGCAGGTTGTAAGCGTCCTGATAGAAGGGCGAGGACTGGAAGTTGTGGCCGAGGATCGCGCCTGCGGTCTGCGCCTGATCGGTGATGCCGAGCGCCAGATAGGCCTCCACCAGACGTTCCAGCGCCTCGGGCGTGTGGCTCGTCGTTTGGAATTGCTCCACCACCACGCGGAAGCGGTTGATCGCCGCGGTGTAGTTGCCGCGCTTGAGGTAGTAACGCCCGATCTCCATCTCCTTGCCCGCGAGGTGGTCGAAGGCGAGGTCGAATTTCAGGATCGCCGACTGGGCGTATTCCGAATCCGGGTATTTCTCGATCACGTCGCGCAGCGCCTGCAGCGCTTGGAAGGTCAGGCCCTGATCGCGGCCGACCTCGTCGATCTGATCGTAATAGCTGAGCGCCAGAAGATATTGCGCATAGGCCGCGTCTTCGTCGCCGGGATAGGTGTCGAGGAATCGCTGCGCCGAGGCGCGGGCTTCTTCGTAATTCTTCGCCTTATGCTGGGCATAGGCTTCCATGATCAACGCGCGCTTGGCCCATTGCGAATAGGGGTAAAGCCGCTCGACCTCGGAGAAATACTTCAGCGCGGTATTGGGGCGGCGCGGATTGCCGACCTCCAGCTCGTATTCGCCACGCTCGTAGATTTGCTTGGCCGTGAAGTTTTCGAGGTTCGGTGCTTTGTTCGGGTCAGTACCGCAGGCGGAAAGCGCCATTACAAGACCAAGAGCCCCGAGTTTCGCTGCCGCCAGTTTGCCGCGCGCCATGCCCTGCCCCATCCCTCTTTCGTTGCCGGAGAAAGGCCCCGGACCCGTCAATCACTACCCCGTTTCGGAGGCCGTTCGGCATGTCCTAGCATAGAAAAATCCGGGGCGCAAAATGCCTTTGCGGGTTTTGACGCCCCTTTTCCCGATGCCCGCGAACCCGTGACCGGGCCGCGATGCATTCAGGCCGATGCCAGTGCCGCTGCCGAGCATACACCAGCGCCGGGCAAGCTGTAAGCCTGCGCGGGCGAACAGGTTTCCCAGCACCACGCATCGGGGCGCTCGAACAACGCCCGCAGAAGCTGGTTGGTCATCGCGTGACCCGCACGGTTGCCGCGATAGCGACCGAGGATCGGCGCGCCCGCAAGCGCAAGATCGCCAAGCGCATCGAGCATCTTGTGGCGCACGGGCTCATCCGCGTGACGCAGACCGCCGGGGCTGAGCACCTTGTCGCCATCGACGACCACGGCATTCTCGAACGTGCCGCCGAGGCTGAGCCCCTTCTCGCGCATCGCGTCGACATCGGCGAGGCGGCAGAAGGTGCGGCTGTCCATCAGTTCGCGCACGAAGGCGCCATTGGCCATCTTGAGGCGCTTGCTCTGACGGCCGATCGCGGCGTCGGTGAAGTCGATCGCGAAATCGATCTCGAGGCCCGCGGCAGGTTCGATGCGCGCCACGGCCTGACCGTTGCGCACTTCAACCGGCTTAAGGATGCGGATCGCGCGCAGTTCAGCGGCAAGCTCACGCAAACCAGCCGCGCGGAACGCCGCGACGAACTGGGCCGAAGACCCGTCGAGGATCGGCACTTCCGGCCCGTCGAGCGAGATCAGCGCATTGTGGATGCCCGAGCCCACGAGAGCCGCCATCAGGTGCTCGATCGTGGAAACCTGAACGCCGTCTTCGTTTTCGATCAGCGTGCAGAGCGTCGCGCTCGGCACGTTGCTCCACAAAGCGGGCACACGCGGGTTCACGCCGGACACATCGGTGCGACGGAACACGATCCCATGGCCCGCAGGCGCCGGATGCACATGCATCTCGACCGGGGCGCCCGAATGGAGCCCAACGCCGGAAAAGGCCACGGATTTGGCAAGCGTCGTCTGCACGATAACCTCACAACTTTTTTCTCTGGCGATCCACGAACACACGGGTCCGAGAGCCGCAGCATCAGTTAGTCAGAGACGGCGGGGTTAACAATTCACTCTTTGTAACGGCCTGAAACATTGCGGCCGTGATCTGGCGGAAGGCCGCGCAGAAGCACATAAGCCACTGATATAGAATGAAAAAAGGCCCGCTCTCGCGGACCTTTTTCGGCGTTTCGTGAAGCCTTTGTGACCGATTAATTCGCCTGACGGCGCAGGAAGGCCGGGATCTCGATGCGATCCTGATCCTCGGATTGCTCGTCATCATAGGCTTCGGCGCGCGGCTGAGCGGTCTGCGGACGCTGCTGCTGGGGCTGCGGCGCGGGCTGCTGCGGAGCGTGCTGCTGGGGCGCGTGGCCCTGCTCGGCATGGCCGTGGCCGGTCATGCGATTGATCAGCGAGTTGATGCCAAAGCGCGGACGCTCTGCCTGCGGCTGCGGCTGCGGTTGCGGCTGCTGCGGTGCGGCCGGGCGAGTCGCCGCCATCGGACGCTGCGCGGGCGCGTTCGACGGGGCCTTGTTCACCGCCGCCTCGAGACGACGCAGGGCTTCCGGCGAAGGGGTGCCGGGCTGACGCGGACGCGGTGCGACATAGTCATGCGCGCCGTCTTCGACATGCAGATCCTGCGCGGGCGCAGGCTGCGGACGATAGGCCGGAGGCGGAAGGTCGTCAGCGGCTTCCTGAGCGCGCGGCTGCTCCATCGTGGCACGCGCTGCGGGCGCGTCGAACAGGGTCCGCTCTTGCGCGGTCTGCTGCGGCTGCGGCTGCGGCGCGGGCTGGAGGGCTGCCTGAGCGGCCGGTGCCTGCTGCGGCGCAGGCTGGGGTGCCGGTTGCGGTGCCGGAGCGGCAGGCGCGTGCTCGATAGTGGCCTCGGCTGCGGTTTCCGCGGGCTTCAGCGGCTCGGCGAGCGAGCGGCGCGGCACCGGGATTTCCGCCGGGCTGGACAGGGCATCTATACCGGTGGCGACCACGGAGACGCGCATCGCGCCTTCCATGTCGGGGTCCAGCGTCGAGCCGACGATGATGTTGGCATCCGCATCGACCTCTTCGCGAATGCGGTTGGCCGCTTCGTCGAGCTCGAACAGCGTCAGGTCGTAGCCGCCGGTGATGTTGATCAGCACGCCCTTGGCGCCTGCCAGCGAAATCTCGTCGAGGAGCGGGTTCGCGATGGCCTTCTCGGCGGCCTGAACCGCGCGATCTTCGCCCGTCGCCTCGCCGGTGCCCATCATCGCCTTGCCCATCTCGTCCATCACCGCGCGCACGTCGGCGAAGTCGAGGTTGATCAGGCCCGGACGGACCATCAGGTCGGTCACGCCCTTCACGCCCTGATACAGAACGTCGTCGGCCATCGAGAAGGCTTCGGTGAAGGTGGTCTTCTCGTTAGCCAGACGGAACAGGTTCTGGTTCGGAATGATGATCAGCGTGTCGACGACCTTCTGGAGCTCTTCGAGGCCCTGCTCGGCCTGCCGCATCCGCTTCGAGCCTTCGAACTGGAAGGGCTTGGTCACGACGCCGACGGTCAGCACGCCCAGCTCACGCGCGGCCTGCGCGATGATCGGAGCCGCGCCGGTGCCGGTGCCACCGCCCATGCCGGCGGTGATGAAGCACATATGCGCGCCAGCGAGGTGATCGACGATCGCCTCGATGCTTTCTTCAGCGGCCGCGGCACCCACGGTGGGACGCGCGCCTGCGCCCAGACCCTCGGTGACCTTGGTGCCCATCTGGACCCGGGCCTGCGACTTGGACTGCTGCAGCGCCTGAGCGTCGGTATTCGCGACCACGAATTCCACGCCCTCAAGCTGCTGCTCGATCATGTTGTTGACCGCGTTCCCGCCCGCGCCCCCGACGCCGAATACGGTGATCCGGGGCTTCAGGTCCTCGTGCTCTGACATCATCAAATTCAACGCCATGTGGTATGTCCGCCTGTTGTTGCTGCCCGACCCTGTCCCAGGCCGATTTCAATGGAAATTAGACCGATTTTAGCGATGAATCGCCGCAGCGTCACGTAAAAAACCGCTTCGGACCACAAAATCTGGAGCTCCAGATTCCGTGACCAGCGGTATTTCGCGCAGACGTCAGCATATTGTGTGGATGATGCGGCCAGACCGCCGCCGCTACGCGAACTTGAAGTTCGCGCGACAGGCGTCTGAGATCAGTCGATTTTCACTTTTGCAACATTTCACCAATTATCGCGGAACCAGCGGATTGCCCGGCGCAGCGAGCGCCCGCCCAGCGTTTCGGGGGGCATCTCGAAATCCCACCACTCGTCTTGCGGGTGCGCCGCGAAAAGCGACAGCCCCACCACGGAAGAGAAGCCCGAGCCGGTCGCGGCCTGCGGCAGACCCTGCACCCGCATGGGTCGTCCGAGCCGCACATTCTGGCCGAGGATTCGCGCGGCCAGCCCGTCGAGACCGGGGATCTGGCTCGCCCCGCCCGTCAGCACGATCTGCTTCGAGGGCAGATGCTCGAACCCCGCAGCATCGAGGATCGCGCGCACGTCTTCGAGGATTTCCTCGACGCGCGGACGCATGATACCGATCAGTTCGGCGCGGCTCACCTGGCGGCGATCCTTTTCCCAGTCGCCGGAGTCGCCGCCCAGCTCGATCATCTCGCGATCGTCCATGCCGGTGGCGACGACGCCGCCGTGGAAGGTCTTGATCCGCTCGGCCACCGACATCGGCACCCGCAGCCCCGCCGCGATGTCGCGGGTGACATGCTCGCCGCCCAGCCGCACCGCGTCGGCATAGATCATGTGTTTCTTCATGAAGATCGACACGCCGGTCGCGCCGCCGCCCATGTCAATGCAGGCCGCGCCCAGCTCTTGCTCGTCTTCGACGAGGCTGGAGACACCCGAGACATAGGCGGAGCTGGCGATACCCGCGAGTTCGAGATCGCAGCGCCGGATGCAATAGATCAGGTTCTGGATGGCGGTGTCGGAGACGGTCAGCAGATGCATGTCGACCGCGAGGCGCTGCCCCGCGTGGCCCCGCGGATCGGCCAGACCCGAGCGGTGATCGAGCGCGAAGTTCACCGGCTGCGCATGCAGCACCTCGCGGCCTGCCCCGAGCGGCGGGATATCGCAGGACGCCAGCACACGGCTCACATCGACCTCGGTGACCTGATCGCCCTGAACTTCGATCTCGCCCGCCAGCCCGTAGGAGCGCGGCTCGGCGCCCGCGAAACAGGCAATGACGTGATCGACGCGGGTATTGGCCATCTTCTGCGCGGCCTGCACGGCGGTCCGGATCGCGCGTTCGGTCTCTGCCATCGCGTCGATCTCGCCGAAGCGCACCCCGCGCGAACGCGTCGTCGCGGCCCCGATCACCCGCACCGAGGCGTGCCCGGCCAGCGAGTCCTCATCCTCGGACCCGTTGGGATTGTCGAATTTCAGAACGAGGCAGGCGATCTTGGAACTGCCGATATCGAGAAGCGCGATCACGCCCCGTTGCATCGCTGCCTTACGCATGTTGCGCATTGCGCGCTGGAACTCGTAGAGATCGGTCATTGCGTGGCCCTCGCTTTGAGAATGTCAGACTGCACCCGGCGGAATTCGGCGAGCGCGTTATCGCTGAGCCGGATCGTCGGACGGTCCTTGTTTCGAAAATCAATCACGGTGAAATCGCGGGCGAGCAGATCCTCGGCGGTGTTGAGCGCGAGGATGCGGTCGAGTGCGGCGACGGGATCCGTCTCGGGAAGCATGATGCGCTGATCGTGATCGAGCACGAGATCCCAGCGCCGCTCGCCCAGTCGCTCCAACCCGCGCAGACGCGGCAGAAGCGGGCCGGCATCGGCAATGATTTCCAGCGCCTCGGGCACCGCCTTATCCGCGCCCATGCCGGAAATCACCGGCAGATCGGGGCGCGCTTCGCGCGAAATCAGCGTGGCGACCCGGTGGCCAGACGCATCGAGCATCTCAAGCCCCGCAGGCTGGCGCCAGAGGATCGCGGGCACGCGCTCGGTCACGTCGGCCTCGAGCACACCGCCCGGGCGGATCACCAGCCGCGCGTCCGCCACCGCATCGAGGCGGCGGATCGTGTCGCGATAGGCGTCGAGGTCGATATCGAAGCTGGAAGCAGGCAGCCCCACCGGCAGCATCGCGCGCACGGCATGGGCGACCTCGGGGCTGGCGCCCTCGATCTTGAGCAGCTTGACCATGAATTCGGGGCGATGCTCGATCGCGTCCTTCACATCCTGCACCTGCGCGACCAGATCGGCGCGGCGGCCCGGATCGCCCAGCCACACCCCGAGCCCCGCGACGATCAGAACAATCGGCACGCCGATCCGGGTGAAGGCACGCACCGCAGGCGTGAGCCACAGCCGTTCGAGTTTGAAAGCAAGCCGCGACGGCGCGGGGTCGCGACGGGCGGGACGTTTGGAGCGTTGGTAAACGCGGGGGGCCATGCCACCCGAAGGGCCTTGGCGATGCCCGGGGGCTTCGCGCGGCGGGGCACCGTTCAGCGGCCGCATGAGGCGTCCTCCACCAACCAGGCGCAGAGCTCGGGGAAATCGATGCCGCAATGCGCGGCCTGTTCGGGCGAAAGCGAGGTGGGCGTCATGCCCGGCTGGGTGTTGGTCTCCAGCAGCACCAGACCGGCAAGCCCCCTGCCCTCGTCCCAGCGGAAATCGGTGCGCGAGAGCCCCCGGCAGCCCAGAACTTGATGCGCGCGGACCGCGTAATCGAGGCAGGCTTCGGTGATCTCGACGGGGATTTCGGCGGGCAGAACGTGGCGCGAGCCGCCGGGGCGGTATTTCGCGTCATAGTCGTACCAGCCCTCGGTGATGATCTCGGTTACGCAAAGCGCGCGCTCGCCCATCACGGAAACGGTCAGTTCGCGGCCCGGGGCGTAGGTCTCGACCATCACCTCTTCGGGCATCTCGGCCGACAGCTGCGGCGGGGAGTTCGCGCCGTCCATCACCAGATAGACGCCGACAGACGAACCCTCGTTATTCGGCTTCACGACATAAGGTGCGGGCAGCACATGCCGCGCCATCACGTCGCCCTTGGTCGCGATCACGGATTGCACGATGGGCAGGTTCGCGGCGGCATAGGCCTGCTTGGCGCGCGCCTTGTCCATCGCCAGCGCCGAGGCCAGCACACCGGAATGCGTGTAGGGGATGCGGAGCCATTCGAGCATGCCCTGAACGCAGCCATCCTCGCCCCAGCGACCATGCAAAGCATTGAAAACGCAATCAGGCGCGGCATCGCTCAGCCGTTGCGGAAGATCCTCTCCCGCGTCGATCTCGATCACTTCGAAACCCGCCGTGCGCAACGCCTTGGCGCATTCGCGCCCCGAGGACAGAGACACCTCCCGCTCAGCAGAAGGGCCGCCCAGAAGAACCGCCACACGGTGGGATGCCCTGCTCGACATACCCGCTACTTTCGCCTCATGCGGGGGTTGACCCCCGTCCGGTAATTGCGTTGCAGGGTGGAGGTCTTACGCCTCGAATTCTCCTACACGCATGATTTCCCACTCTAGCGAAATTCCGCTCGATTGCACAACCTTTTTGCGCACCTCTTCCCCGAGATTTTCGAGATCGGCCGCGGTCGCCCCGCCAGTGTTGATCATAAAGTTGCTGTGTTTTTCCGACATTTGCGCGCCACCGATGCGCGCGCCGCGCATTCCGGCGTCGTCGATGACCTTCCACGCCTTCAGCTCATGCGTGTCATCGGCCCGGCCCGTCGAGGAAAAGCCCGCCGGGTTGCGGAAGGTCGATCCGGCGGTGCGGTCCTTGGTGGGTTGGGTCGCGTCGCGCTTGGCCAGTTGCTCGGCCATATGCGCTTCAAGCGCGTCGGGGTCACCGGCCTCCGCCCGGAACGTCGCGCCGGTCAGCACCCAGCCTTCGGGCAAATCGCTCTGACGGTAGGCGAAGTTCAGATCCCCGGGCGTGAGCGTGACCCGCTCCCCTGCCCGCGTGATCACGCGCGCTTCGATCAGGTGATCGGCGACGTAAGAGCCGTAGCAGCCCGCGTTCATCCGCACCGCCCCGCCGATCGCGCCGGGAATGGTGCGCAGGAAAGTCAGGTCCAGCCCCGCCTGCGCCGCCTTGCGCGCGACATGGGCGTCGAGCGCCGCGGCGCCCGCGGTGACCGTGTCGCCCTCGCAGGCGATGCCGTTGAAGCCCCGCCCCATGCGGATCACCACCGCCCGCAGTCCCCCATCGCGCACGATCAGGTTCGAGCCTACGCCCATCGGAAAGACCGCGATCTCCTCGGGCAGCCCTTTGAGGAACTCTGCAAGGTCATCCTCGTCGGCAGGCTGGAACAGCCAATCCGCCGGGCCGCCCACGCGCAGCCAGGTCAGCGAGTCGAGCGGACGGTTCGGCGTTAGCGCGCCGCGCGGGGTATAGGTCGAAGGACAATCAGTCATGGCGCATCTCGTAGCCGCGCGCGCAGGGCGAGGCAAGCGATCGCGATCTCATTCAGCGGGGTCGCGCGCGCCGCGCAGCGCACGGACAAGGAAAATGACCGGCCAGCGCAGCACTGACATGCCGCCCGCCAGCACCAGCAGCCCCATGATCGGGCCGTTCTGATAGGTCACCCAGCCCACCAGCGGCACGCCGACCGCGATCAGCCCCCACGCGCCCGGCCAGTGGAACCGCCTCGGTCCCATCGCGATCAGCGTGGCAATGAGCGCCCAGACACAGGCAAGAACGAGCGAGACGGTCATGAGAAACCTCCCAGGGCTGCGATCAGGGCCGCTCCGGCGACCAATGCGCCCACGACCGGAACGGCCATAGGCACCTTGAACGGCGCATAGTCGGACCGGCTTTTCAGCGCGACGAGCGACAGGTTAACGAGAAGGAAGACGCCCAGGAGCACCTTCGAAGTGATACCGGCCAATTGCTCGACCGGGGCAGCGAGCGCAAGCGCAATCATCGCCACACCGCAAAGAAGAGTCGCGAGGACCGGCGTGCCAAAGCGCGGATGCGCCTGATGGAAGACGGACAGCGCAGGACTGCGGCGGCCCAGACCGAACAGCACGCGCGCCGCCATCACCACCTGCGCAAGCACCCCGTTCAGCGCCGCCGCCACCGCGATCGCGGCGAGGATGCCCGGCCCGTGCCCCGCCGATTGCCAGACCAGCGCCAGCGGCTGCTCGGAGCGGGCGAGATCGGCCAGCGGCACCGCGCGCACGGCAGCGTAGCTTACGGTCAGATAGAGGATGGCGGTGATCGCGAGCGCGGCGAGGATCGCGCGCGGCATGTCGCGGATCGGGTCGCGCATCTCCTCGGACATGTTCACCATATCCTCGAAGCCGATGAAGGCGAAGAAAGCGAGCGACGCGGCCGCCGCGATCCCGGCCCAATGCGGCGCGGGCAGCGGCGTGAGGTCAGGGCTTGGGTCGGTCGAAATTCCCGCCCAGATCACCAGCGCGAGCCCGACCACCTCGACCAGCGTCAGCGCCACGGCGAGGCCCACGGATTCCAGAACGCCGAGGCAGGCGACGCCGATCAGCACCAGCCCGAAGGCGATCATCACGCCCTCGACCGGTAACGGCACCAGCAGTGTCAGATAGCCAGCCCCACCACGCAGCACCGCCGCAGCCGACACTGTGCCTGCCACGACGATGCCAAGCCCCACGATCAGCGCCAGCGCGTGACTGCGCAGCCCTTCCTCGACAAAGGCGGCCTCTCCGGCGGCTTCGGGGATACGCGAGGACAATTCGGCATAGGACAGCGCCGACGGCGCCGCGATCAGCCCCGCCAGCACGAAGGCCAGCGGCGCCCAGATCCCGGCCTGCGCCGCGACCGCGCCGACCAGCACATAGATGCCCGCGCCCACCATGACGCCGACCCCGTAGCCGGTCATCAGCCACGGACCCAATCGGCGTTTCAGATGCGTCTCGTCACGCATGACGCGGCCCTTCTTGCCCACATAAGACGACGTGGCAGCGCCGCAAGTCTTTTCGATGTCGTGCCGGGTCGCCCCGGCGCCTGCTCAGCCCCCCAGCTTCGCAGGCAGGTTGTTCGCCCAGGTCGAGATCGTCCCCGCTCCGAGGCAGACGACGATATCGCCGGGACGCGCCTGTTCACGCACCAGCCGAGCCAGATCATCTTCCGACAAAATGGCACGAGCATGACGGTGACCATGCGCGATCAGCCCGGCGACCAGATCGTCGCGCGTCGCCCCCTCGATCGGCTCCTCGCCCGCCGAGAAGACCTCGGCAATGGCGACGACGTCAGCCTCGTTGAAACAGGTGCAGAAATCGTCGAACAGCGAATGCAGACGCGAATAGCGGTGCGGCTGGTGGACCGCGATCACCCGCGCACCGGGCTTCACCGCCTGACGCGCCGCTTTCAGCACGGCGGCGATCTCGACCGGGTGGTGGCCGTAATCGTCGATGATCGTGACCCCGCCCAGCACGTCGCCCACCTTGGTGAAGCGCCGGTTCACGCCACCGAAGCTCGCCAGCGCCTCCTTGATCTCGCCCATCTTCATCCCGAGGTGACGCGCCACCGCGACCGCGGCCAGCGCGTTCGAGACGTTATGGTCGCCCGGCATCGGCAGCGTGCAGCCCTCGATCACCGGTTTGCCCTCTTCGCCCTGCAGCGCGATGTCGAAATGCGCGACACCGGCGTCGTAATGCAGGTTGATCGCCCGGATATCGGCCTGCGCGTTGAAGCCGAAGGTCACGACGCGGCGGTCATTGAGTTTGCCGACCAGCGTCTGCACTTCCGGGTGATCGGTGCAGCAGACAGCCAACCCGTAGAACGGGATGTTCGAGACGAAGTCGTAGAAGCCCTTACGCAGCGCGTCGAAAGAGCCCCAATGCTCCATATGCTCGGGGTCGATATTGGTCACGATCGCGATGGTCGCGGGCAGACGGTTGAACGAGCCGTCGCTCTCGTCGGCCTCCACCACCATCCACTCGCCCGCGCCTGCGCGCGCGTTCGAGCCATAGGCGTGGATGATCCCGCCATTGATCACGGTCGGGTCGAAATTGCCCTTGTCGAGAAGCGTCGCGACCATCGTCGTGGTCGTGGTCTTACCGTGGGTGCCGCCGATCGCGATGTTCGATTTCAGGCGCATCAGCTCGGCCAGCATCTCGGCGCGGCGCACGACCGGAAGACCGCGACGGCGCGCCTCTTCCAGCTCGGGATTGCCCGGCTTGATCGCCGTGGAGATCACCACGACGCCCGCCTCGCCGATATTTTCGGCGCGCTGGCCTTCGAAGATGGTCGCGCCCAGCTTCGCCAGACGGTCGGTGATCTTGGAGGATTTCGCATCCGAGCCCTGAACCGTAAACCCTTGGGTCATCAGCACTTCGGCGATGCCGGACATGCCGATCCCGCCGATACCGACGAAATGAATGGGGCCGAGTTCTCCGGGCAGTTTGGTCGCGTTCATTGAGTCTTTCCTGCTAGGTCTTCGACGAGGGCGACGAGCCGCTCGGTGGCGTCCGGCACCCCGTAGGAGAGGGCGGCGCGCGACATCTGCAGCGCGCCCTCGGGGTTGTCCAGCACCAGTGAAATTTGATCCGCGAGGCTCTCCGTCGAGAGCTGGCTTTCGGGGATGGTGATCGCGCCGCCGGTCTTGGCCAGACCGCGCGCATTGGCCGCTTGGTGATCGCCAGCGGCGGCGGCATAGGGGATCAGGATCGCGGGCCGCCCGATGACGGAGATATCCGCGACCGAGGACGCGCCGGCGCGCGAGATCACCAGCTGGCATTCGCTGAGACGGCGCGGCACGTCGTTGAAGAAGGGTTCGACCTCGGCACTGATGCCTGCCGCGTCATAGGCGGCCACGACCCGGTCGAGGTCTTCGGGGCGCGCCTGATGGGAGACGCGCAGATTGGCGCGGGCGGCCTCGGGAAGGCTCGCCATCGCCGCCGGCACCGTGTCCGACAGGATGCGCGCGCCCTGAGAGCCGCCGATCACGAGGACCGACATCGGGTAGTCGCCCGGCGGGATATAGGCCGCGCCCGCCCGCTCGAGCACCGAGGCGCGCACCGGGTTGCCCGTATGCTCGCCCTGCACGCCCTCGGGCAGATCGGTCGGCCAGGTGCCGCAGGCGAAGCGATTCACCTTTTTGGCGAAGACGCGGTTCACCTTGCCCATGATGCCGTTCTGTTCATGGATCGCGCGGGGGATGCCCAGGAACACCGCCGAGGAGAGCGCCGGGATCGTCGGATAACCGCCGAAGCCCACCACAACCGTCGGCTTGTCCGACAGGTTCTTGCGGATGGCCGAGGCCACGCCGCCCGCGATCTTGAACGGCACGCCCAGCTTGCCGAGCGCGCCGCCGCGCGCGAATGTCGCCGAGGCGATTTGCTCCACCGTCACCGTATGGGGAAAGCCGCCCGCGTAGCGCGCGCCGCGCGCATCCGTGGACAGCTTCACGCGCCAGCCCCGGCGCACCATCGCCTCGGCCAGCGCCTGTGCGGGGAACATATGCCCGCCGGTGCCGCCAGCGGCGATCAGCAGTAGCGGGGTCGTGTCCTTGGCCATGTCCCCCTCCTGAGGGTTTTAGCGACCGCGTCGGGCGAGAATATCCGAAATCTGTCCCTGCGGCCGGGTCCGAGTCAGCGCGAGCAACATACCCACCGCAATCCCCGAAGCAATGACCGAAGAGCCCCCGTAGCTGACGAACGGCAAAGTCATGCCTTTCGCGGGCAGAAGGCGCACCGCGACGCCCATATTGATGATCGCCTGAACGCCGAAGGCGCAGGCCAGACCGGAGCCCGCGAGCCGGGTGAAGGGATCGCGCTCGCGCATCAGGCGCAGCAGCGAGCGGATCACGACCGTCGCATAAAGCGCGATGATCACGAGGACGAGGATCAGGCCGTATTCTTCAGCCGCGACCGCGATGATGAAGTCGGTATGCGCATCGGGCAGCGACCATTTCACCGAGCCCTGCCCCACGCCGACGCCGAAGAACCCGCCCTCCTGGATGGCGTTCGTCGCGTAGCCGATCTGGGTGCGCGGATCGACATCGGTCGAGAGGAAGCCGTTGATCCGGCGCGCGAAGTGCTCCGAGAAGTTATAGGCGAAGAAGCCGCCGGCCACGGTCAGCGCCCCGATCCCCGTGAGCAGCGCAATCGGCGCGCCCGAGATGAAATACATAACCGACCATGCGAACAGCACCAGCGAGGCCTGCCCGAAATCGGGCTGCAGCGCCAGCGCCACCACGATGATGATCATCAGCAGGAAGGAATAGAGCCGCCCCTTCGGGCCCCCGACGTCATGGGCTGCGGCCATGAACCAGCCGGAGATGATGACGAAACCGGGCTTGAGGAATTCGGACGGCTGGATCGACGCGAAACCGAAGGAATACCACCGCACCGCGCCCTTGCCGAAATCGGTGCCCAGCACCGGCAGCAGTATCACCGCGACGAAGGCGCCGACGAAGCCGATCACGCCAAGCCTGCGAACTTGTTTGGGGTCGAGCATCGAGATGCCCAGCATCACGCCCAGCGCCACCACCCCGAAGAAGGCCTGACGTTTGACGTAATAGAAGGGCTCAAGACCGTTGCGCTCTGCCAGCGGCACCGAGGCGGCGAGCCCCAGAAGCATGCCAAGGCCGAACAACGCCAAAACGGCGCCGAGCGCCCATTTGTCGATCGTGCGCCACCATTTCGGTAAGACGGGTTCACCGGCCCGCACGGGGACGGTGCCGAATGCCATTTCTGTCATGGGCTATACTGCCGTTACTGCCTCGAATACGCCCGTTTTCCGGGTCTGATCGGAATCGTAGCCCAAAAGCTTTGAGATGACTAGGAAAATTCCGAAGCGGCGCGATCACTCGGCGATGATCGGCAAGGGCGCGCGCAATTCCCCTTGCCCTCAGGCCAAGCCAAGCTCTGCAAGGATTTGAGGGAGTTTCTTTTTGACCTTGAAGAACCCGGCCGTGGCATGGGGCCAGATCACGCGATCCCACTCCCGCGTCAGCTCGCACAGCGCGATGTCATGCGCGCCCAGCGCCGCCTCCGCGCGCTCGCGCCAATCGCCGAGCGGTCCGATCGGGACATACGGCGTGACGAGTTGCTGCACGCCGAGGCTTTGCGCCCAATCGAGCAGTGCTGACGAGTCCTCGGCCCTCATGCGTTGCACTTCCGAGAACCCTGAGCGCGCGGCAGCATCGGCGAGCGCGTCCCGTTCGAACCGGGCGACATGCGGCGCCACCTTGCGCGGTGAGCGAAGGTGACTTGCGGTGACAGTCGCGGTCCCGCGCAGATCGAACGCGCTCAGATCGAAATCCTCGACGCGGCAATCTTCCTCCGTGATCAGAAGCGCCGTGGGCAGTTCCGGCTGCGGGTCGCGCCGCTTACGCAGCGGCGCGACCGGAGGCAGCCCCTCGGGCTCTTCCGTCTCCAGCCCCTCGCTCACCTCTGCCAATTGCGTGGGATCGGGCGCGAACCGCCCGCCGGTATAGCGCGCGATATTTCCGGCCTCGGCGGCATAGAACTTGCCCCGCGTATGCAGCCCCGCGACCCAGCGCCAGCTGAGCGTGTTCGAGGCCGGATCGCCGTCGAGCAGATGGCGATAGAAGAAATCCGCCCCGATCCGCCACGGCAGCCGAAGCGTGAAGATCCAGATCGAGGCGAACCACATCCGGGCATGGTTGTGCAGATAGCCGGTCTCGCGCAGCTCACACGCCCACGCGTCGAAACAGGCGATCCCGCTGCGCCCCGCCTCGGCCTCGGCCACGCGCGCGGCCAGATCGGGGGCACCGTCCAGTGCGGCGAGGTCTTGCGCCAACCCGTCCCGATAGCGCGCCCAGACCTCCGGGCGATGCTCCAGCCAGCCCTTGAAATACCCCCGCCAGAGCACCTCCTGCACGAATTTCTCCGCAGCCTCCGGCCCATGCGCGTCAAGTGCCCGCGCCACCGCCTCACGCTCCAGCACAAGACGCCGCCGCAGATACGGCGACAGTTGCGACACCGCCGAGTGCCGCCCCGCCCCGTGATCGAAATTGCGCGCCTGCGCGTAATCCACACCCATCTTCGGGGCGAACCGCGTCAGGCGGTCCTCGCCAGCCGCGTGAGTGGCGGCGGGCAATGGCAAAGGCTCGGCAACGGTCACGGCATCTCCTTCCGGGTCGGGCTACCGATCTACGCCGCGAGGGCCGTATGCGATCACTCGACCCGCTCGAACCGAACCGTCGGATTGCTCATCAGGACCTCGACCGACCCGTCGAACGCGCCCAGCCGCACGAGGCCCGGCGAGTTGGCGAAAGGTTTGTAGAAGATCGCGAGATTGCCCCAAGGCGCATAAAGCGTGATGTCGCCCGTCTTCGGCTCGTAGCTGCGCGGCGCGCCGGTCGTGTCGAGCTTGCGCGGCAGATCGGCGATCTTCTCGATGCCGTGGTAGTCGCGCAGGGTCAACTCCAGCGGCATGAGCGCCGCGAAATCGCGCCCGGCGGGGGTGTCGTCGAGCGTGGCGGTCAGAACCGTCTCGCCTGCGGTCACGGTGATCGGGATCATGCTGTCTCCTTTCGTCTCCTGAGCGCAGGCCATGCTGGCGGCGACGCATAGCGCCGCGACGGGTGTCAGAAACTTTGTGACGCTCATGGCCGATGCCCTCCTGCTGTCTGGAGACAAATCTATGCGCGATTGCGCAGGAGGATTACCCCCCGCGCAATACTGCCACAGATGAGCGGCACTCATCAGTCGCCCTTTCAGGCCTGGGTCATGTCGATCACATAGCGATAGCGCGCCTGCTTGTTCACGACCTTCTCGCAGGCTTCGCCGATCTGATCGGGGGTGATCATCTCATAGCTAGCCGCGACCCCGTGATGCGCGGCGAAGTCGATCACGCGCTGGGTTTCGGCAATGCCGCCGGTCATCGAGCCCGCGAGGCTCTGACGCCCGAAGCCCATCATCATCCCATGCGCCCCCTCAATGGGGAACAGCGCGCCGACATTGACCAGCGTCTTGTCGAGCTTGAGCAGGTTCAGGAATTGCTGCATCGGATAGGCCACCGGAACCGTCGAGAGCATCAGATCGAAGCTGCCCATCTGGCTCCGCATCGCGGCCTCGTCGGACCAGAGATAGGCCTCGGCGGCACCGAAAGCCTTGGCGTCGGCGATCTTGTCCTCGGAAGTGGTGAAGACGACGACCTCGGCCCCTTTCGCCGCCGCCAGCTTGACCGCGAGATGGCCCAGACCGCCCATGCCGATCACGCCATAGCGCTGGCCGGGCTGCAGGTCCCAGTGATTGATTGGCGAGAAGGTGGTGATCCCGGCGCACAGAAGCGGCGCGAACCCGGCCAGATCGACCCCCGGCGGAATGCGCAGCGCGAAATCTTCCTTCACGACGATCTTCTTGGAATAGCCGCCATAGGTCACCCCGCCCGAGATCTTGTCCTCGGAATTATAGGTAAAGGTCGTGCCGTTGAGACAGTTCTGCTCGCGGTCGGCCAGGCAATTGGCGCAGGTGCCGCAGCTGTCGACCATCGTGCCGACCCCGGCGATATCGCCCTCGCGGAACTTGGTGACCTCAGCGCCGATGCCGACGACCCGGCCGACCATCTCGTGACCGGGAACGAGCGGGAACTGCGGCATCCCCCAGTCGGCCTTGTAGGTGTGAATGTCCGAGTGGCAGATCGAGCTGTACATGATCTCGACCACGACATCCTTCGGGCCAGCGGCACGGCGCGGGACCGTATGGGGCGCGAAACTGCCATCCGTGTCGAAGGCCGCCCAAGCCCGCACTTCGGAAGCTTCGAGCGATGCGCCGGCCTCTTGCGCGGCCGCTTGCGTGGCGACGCTCGCCGCCAAGGGGGCTGCGGCCAGCGCGGCCCCGCTGCGCAGGAAATTGCGGCGGCTTTCGCCATCGCGGGTCAGGGTTTGGAACGTGTCATTGCAGGACTGGCACATCTCGGGCCTCCTTTTTCGGGAACTGACGAAGAGCGCCGGAACAAGGGTGGCGCCTGCCTTTCAACATGCCGTGAAACGCGCCGCAGATAATCACTGCTTTGCGCACAGCATCCATGAATCCTGCTCATGAGGCTTTCCGGCTTTTGCGGCATTAACCCCGCGACGGCGCCCCTTACGTCAATGAAGGCGAGGCCAGGGAGATCACGGCCTTGCCATTGAAACGCAATCCAAGGGAGACCCCTGATGATCCGCACCGTCACGACGCTCGCCGTCCTTCTCGCCGCCCCCGCCGCCGTTGCGCAGTCGATGGAACTGACCCCGGCGGAGAGCCGCGCAGCCACGATCGGCAGCTCTGACACCTTCACCGGCACCGCCCTCGTCGCCCCCGTCTTCGGCCCCGACATGGGCGATGTGAGCGCGGGCGAAGTGACCTTCCTTCCCGGCGCGCGTTCGGCTTGGCACACCCATCCGGCGGGCCAGAAACTCGTCGTGACGGCAGGCTCCGGCTGGGTGCAGGAACGCGGCCAGCCCAAACAGCTGATGCAGGCAGGCGACGTCATCTGGTGCCCGCCGGGCATCGAGCATTGGCATGGCGCGACCGACAAGACCCACGTGACGCATTTCGCGATCCAGCAGGTGGTAGATGGCTCCGCCGTGACCTGGGGCGAGAAGGTGAGCGACGCGGATTATCTGGAGTGACGTCGCCTGATCCACGGCTGAATAATCCGTGGACGTCATGAACCACGCGCATATATCGTGAGGGAGACCCGCCCGATGGCGACACCAACATTCAGCGAGGCCTCCCTCATGCTGCGCGAGAATATCAACGATCTGATCGCCCTGGCCGCCGTCGCCGAAGAGCGCAGCTTCACCAAAGCTGCGGCGCGGCTCAACGTGTCGCAATCGGCGCTGAGCCACACGATCAAGGCGCTGGAGCAACGGCTGGGCCTGCGGCTGCTGACGCGCACGACGCGCTCGGTCGCGCCGACGCTGGAGGGCGAGGACCTGCTGGCCACGCTCAACCCCTGTTTCGAGATGATCGAGGCGCGGTTGCGCGCGCTCGACGACGCGCAGGACCAGCCCACGGGCACCGTGCGCATCGTCTCCACCGATTACGCGATCGAGACCGTGCTTTGGCCAAAGCTCTCGCCGCTGCTCAAGCAATACCCTTCGATCAATGTCGAACTGGTGATGGATTACGGCTTCACCGATCTGGCCTCGGCGCAATGCGATGCCGGGGTGCGCTATGGCGACAGCGTGAGCGAGGGGATGATCGCCACCCGGATCGGCCCGGACGAACGGATGCTCTGCGTCGGCGCGCCGTCCTATTTCGAAACGGCGGGCGTGCCCCAGACCCCGCATGATCTGAGCGAGCATAATTGTATCAACCTGCGGCTGGCGACGCATGGTGCGCTCTATGCCTGGGAATTCGAAGATGCCGAGGGCCACGAAATCCGGGTGAAGGTCTCCGGTCAGGCCTGTTTCAACACGATCGGGTTGGTGCAGCACGCGGCGCTGGATGGGCACGGGCTGGCGCTGGTGCCGGATCGGCTCGCCGCGCCCCATCTGGAAAGTGGCGCCCTGCAAGCCTGCCTCGAGGAATATTGCCCCTATTTCCCGGGATTTCACCTCTATTACCCCAGCCGCCAACGCCCCTCCTCGGCCTTCGGCGCCGTGCTGGAAGCGCTGCGCGAGCGGGGCTGATCGGGCCCCTATTATCACGCCCGGGTGAATGAACGTGCGCATTCATGCTTGTCACTCATGAGTGCTATAAAAATTCCGCCGATTATCCTCTGGCCCAGCGCGCCCTAGATTGCAGGACATGAACCGAAGCCGTGCTCTTGAAACATGAGGGGCGCGGCGCACTCCAATGCAAGGAGCCAGACATGATCCTGAACGAAACCCTTACCCTCCCCAATGGCGTCGAGATCCCGAAACTGGGCCTTGGCACCTGGATGATCGACGATGACAAGGTGGCCGATGCGGTGAAGGCCGCCGTCGAGATGGGCTATCGCCATATCGATACCGCACAGGCCTATGGCAACGAGCGCGGCGTCGGCGAAGGCATCCGCAATTGCGGCGTTCCGCGCGACGAGATTTTCCTGACCACGAAGCTCGACGCGGGCATCAAGAACTATGCCGATGCGAAAGCCGCCATCGACGGCTCGCTCGAGACGCTCGGGCTCGACAAGATCGACCTGATGATCATCCACAGCCCGAAGCCCTGGACCGA
This sequence comes from Thioclava sp. JE_KL1, assembly GCF_009296265.1. Classification (GTDB taxonomy): domain Bacteria; phylum Pseudomonadota; class Alphaproteobacteria; order Rhodobacterales; family Rhodobacteraceae; genus Thioclava. Next base: position 277,272 of record NZ_WBJS01000006.1, on the reverse strand, counting down.
GTTCCACGGTGACGATGGCTACTTCGAGGGCAACCTCGAGGCGTGGCGCGCGCTGGAAGAAGCCTATGAGGCGGGCAAGCTGGGCGCGATCGGCGTGTCGAACTTCGAGAAGGCGGATCTCGATAACCTGCTCGACAATGCAAAGGTCAAGCCGATGATCGACCAGATCCTCGCGCACGTGTCGAACACGCCCTTCGAGCTGATCGACTACATCCAGAGCCACAGCATGGTCGCCGAGGCCTATTCGCCGATCGGTCACGGCCAGATCCTCGACAATGCCGAGATCAAGGCGATGGCCGAGAAATACGGCGTCAGCGTCCCGCAGCTGTCGATCCGCTACGTGCTGCAACTGGGCATGGTCGCGCTGCCGAAGACCGCCAATCCCGATCACATGCGCTCCAATGCGGCGCTCGATTTCGAGATTTCCGACGCCGATATGGAGGCGCTGAAATCGGTCGAGGAGATCAAGGATTACGGCGAGGCGAGCATGTTCCCCGTCTATGGCGGTCAGCTTTAAGCCAGACCATCGCACCGCCGGGCCTGTCCCGGCGGTGCCTCTCAAGCCTTTCGATGAATCTCGCTCATGAGTGACTTGGCTTGATGCGGCATTAACCGGAACGCCGCCTACCCCATCTCTGAAGGACAAGATCAACCCGACAGGAGAGATGATATGAAAACCCGTTTTGCAGCTTCCGCCTTTGCTCTGATCGCGTCCTCGGCCTCCGGCGAGGCGCTCGATCGCACCATCCCCGACGCCGTTGGCCGCGCGGCCCCCGCGCTCGAGGCCTATTCCAGCAATGACCTTCTCGGCTCGGTCTGGACCGGCGAGCAACTGTCGATGCGGGACCGTTCGCTCGTGACCTTTGCGGCGCTGATGACCCGCCATGAAACCGGAAACCTCGAGCGTTTCGTCGAACTCGCGCTCGATAGCGGCGTGACGCCGGCCGAACTGTCGGAAACCGTCACCCATCTCGCCTTCTACACCGGCTGGGGCAACGCCACCGCCGCCGCAGAAGCTATGGCCCCGGTCTACGAGGCGCGCGGGATCGCCGCGGACAGCCTTCCCGGCGCAGAGGTCGACCTGCTGCCGCTCGATGAAGAGGCCGAGGAATCGCGCGAGAATTTCGTGCGCGGCACCTATGGCGATGTCTCGATGGGCGTGGTCGACAACACGCGCGAGCTTCTGTTCCGCGACCTCTGGCTGCGTCCCGATCTCGCGCCGCGCGACCGGTCGATGGTCACCGTCGCAGCCCTGATCGCGGCGGGCCAACCCGAGCAGATGACCTTCCACCTCAACCGCGCGATGGATAACGGGCTGACGCAGGAGGAAGCTGGTGCGATGCTCTCGCACCTGGCCTTCTACGCGGGCTGGCCCAAGGTCTTCTCCGCCCTGCCGGTGGCCAAGGACGTCTTCGAGAAACGCGCCGAATAAAGGACCCTGCCATGAAGATCGCCATTCTCGGATCGGGACTGATGGGCGCCAAGCTCGGACGGATCTGGGCGCAATGCGGCCACGATCTGCGCTTCGCCTATTCGCGCAGCCAGACCAAGCTGGACCGGCTCGCCGCCGAGACCGGCGGGCGCGCGACGAGCGTCTCCGAGGCGGTCGCGGGCGCGGATGCGATCCTGCTCGCCGTGCATTGGAGCCGCATCGAGGATGTGCTGGCTCAGGCTGGCGACATGGCAGGTCAGGTGGTGCTCAACTGCTGCGTCCCGCTCGATGCGAGCAATAGCGATCTCGTGCTCGGCCCCAAGACATCTGGGGCCGAGCAACTCGCCACGATGCGACCACAAGCGCGCTGGGTGGCCACATTCAACACCTCCCCCTCCGAGAGCTTCGCCCCGGTCTTCGCGCGCAAGGGACAGGCAGATCCGCCGCAGCTTCTGATCTACGGCGATGACGACGGCGCGAAGGCCGTCGCGCGCGGGCTGATCGAAGATATCGGCTTTACGCCGGTCGAGGCGGGCGGGTTGCGCACCGGGCGTTTCGTCGAACCCTTTGCAATGGTCACCGCCGAGCTAGCCTATGGGCAACCCGGCGGCCCCGCCCTGACCTATCGTTTCGAAAAACTGCGCGACTAAGCCCGCGCGCCCCTACCCCAAGAAAGGAGTTTTCCCATGAAAATCATTCGCTCCGGTACCAACGCCTCGATGCAGGGTCCCGAAGACTGGTTCACAGGCACCGTCCGCGTCGATCCGCTGTTTCAGGCCGAAGAGCCCGGCCGCACCTCGGGCAGCCATGTCACTTTCGAGCCCGGCGCGCGCACCGCATGGCACACCCACCCGGCGGGCCAGACCCTGATCGTCACCTTCGGGCGCGGCCGCGTCCAGCGCGAAGGCGGTCCCGTCGAAGAGATCAGCCAGGGCGATGTCGTGTGGTTCCCGGCAGGCGAAAAGCACTGGCACGGCGCCTCGTCCGAGACCGCGATGAGCCATATCGCGGTGCAGGAAAGCATCGACGGCTCGCCGGTCACCTGGCTCGAGAAAGTCGCCGACGAAGACTATAACGGCTGACCTTGAGGGCCGGGCCTACGCGGCTCGGCCTTCTCTTCCTTCTTCCCAAATTTTTTCAAAGCACGAGGCCCCGCAATGCCCCGGCCGCATATCACTTGCCATATGATCACCACGCTCGACGGACGATTGAAGACCGAAGGGTGGCCCTATTCCGAAGACGAATTGCTGACGATCTACGATGCGGTCGGTGCGCGTCTGGAGGGGCAAGGCTGGATCATCGGGCGCGCCTCGCTCGAAGGCTGGGTGCCGCATGTCGAACCGATGCTCGACCCCGCGCCCACCGCACGGCCCGATCGACTGGCGGATCTGGCGGGACGCACCCTCGGCATCGTGTTCGACCGCAAGGGGCGGCTCTTGCCGGATACGGACGAACTCGAGGGCGACCATCTGGCGATCGTGCTCTCCGAGCGCGTCGCGCAGGCCCATGTCGAGCGGCTGATCGATCGCGGCATCTCGGTCGTGTTCGGCGGTCCCGACGGGGACGATATCGAAGGCTCGCTGACCCGCGTCGCCGAGGGGTTCAGGATCGAGCGGCTTCTGCTGGAGGGCGGCGGCACGCTGAACGGCACCTTCCTCGCCAAGGGGCTGATCGACGCGACCAGCACCCTGATCCTGCCCCTGATCGACGGCAATAGCGGCGCGCCCGCGATCTACGAACAAGGCACCGGCCCCGCGCAATCGCTGGAGCTGGTGCAGACCGAGACGCTGGAGAATGGGATCGTCTGGCTCCGCCACCGCGTGAGCAAGGAAAGCTGAGACAGGCTTGCCCCAAAGCCCCGCGCGCCATCGTGGCGCTCGGGGCGGCGCACCGCTCAGCGAAGCATGGCGCAACGGTGCCTCCTCGCCTTGAGCGATTTTCCCCTTCAACTTCCGCGAAAGACCAACGGCGTCGGGCCTAGCCCCTCGCCTTCTTCCTGACATTGTCGAAAGACATAAGCGGCTGAGTCAAAAATCTTGCTACTGACTGACCGGTCAGTTATTTTCTTCCTATGACAGATCCCGACTCGCCCGAGCCCAAATTTCGCCGTCGCGCCGAGGCGCGGCCTGACGAGGTGCTCGACGCGGCGCTCTCGCTCTTCGATGAAAAGGGTTACGCCCATACGTCGGTGGCGCAGATCGCCAAGACGGCGGGTCTCTCGAAGGGGGCCGTCTATCTCTATTTCCCGTCAAAGCAGGCCATCCTCGAAGGCTTGGTGCGCCGGGCGGTTTCCCCGATCGCCACGCGAGCGCAAGCGCTTGTCGAACCGACCCCCGATGATGCGCGCGCCACGCTGCGCGCGCTGTTCTCGCTGATCGCGACCTCGCTGGGGGATCCGAAGGTTCTAGCGGTCCCGAAGGTCGTGATCCGCGAGGCCGTCGTCGCCCCCGAAATCGCCGCGATGTATCGGCGCGAGGTGTTCGACCACGTCCTGCCCGCGGCGACCGAAATCATCCGACAGGGCATCGCCTCGGGCCAGTTGCGCCCGGTCGATCCCGAACTGACCCTGCGCTCGATCATCGGCCCGATCGTCGTGCATTTCCTGCTTGCGGAGATCTTCGACGTCGTGCCGGAGGACGGGCTGTCGCTCGATCAGCTGATCGAGAACCACCTCGACATTCTATTCCACGGCGTTTTCCTGTCACCGGAGGGTTCGACCGATGCTTGATACCATTGTTGCGTGGATCAGCGCCCTGCTCACCGCGATCATTCCCGGCTATGGGGACGCCCCGGTGCCGCATTACTCGGGCTATGTGGAGGGCGAATATGTCTATGTCGCCCCCTCGGTCACCGGACGCATCAAGAAGCTGGCGGCGATCGAAGGCGACAGCGTCAAGGCAGATCAATTCCTGTTTGATATGGATTCGACGAAACAGCAGGCGGCGCTGCGGGCGGCCGAGGCCAAGATCGGCACCGCCAGCGCCAATCTCAACAACCTCGAGACCGGGTCGCGCGACCCCGAGATCGACGTGATCAAAGCCTCGCTGGAGCAAGCCATCGCCCACCGTAATCTCGCGGAATCCGCGCTGAAGCGCACCGAGGATCTGTTCGCCCGCGAGATCGTCGCCCAGGCCAAGGTGGATGTCGACCGCGCCGCGCTGGAAGAGGCCGAGGCGCAGGTGGCGCAACTCAAGGCCCAGCTCGAAGTGGCGGCCCTGCCCGCGCGCAGTGCGCAGGTTCTCGCAGCCCAGAAAACGCTCGAGGCGGCGCAGGCCGATGCCGATCTCGCCCGGTCGCAGCTCGATGACATGACGGTCACCGCCCCTGTGGCCGGCCGGATCGAGACGGTCTATTACAAGGCCGGGGAAGTGGCCGCCGCCGGGTCGCCCGTACTGTCGATCCTGCCGCCGAACGCGCTCAAGGTCCTGTTCTTCCTGCCCGAGGCCGAGCGCGCGGATTTCGCCATTGGCGATCAGCTGGAGATGGAATGCGACGGCTGTGACCCCGACATCAAGGTGACGATCAGCAAGATGGCCTCCGAGCCGCAATACACGCCGCCGATCATCTATTCGCGCGAAGAACGCTCGCGGCTCGTGTTCCGAGCCGAGGCGCGCATCCCGGCGGGCGCGTCGCTCCTGCCGGGCCAGCCGGTCAGCCTGAGGCGGGTGCAATGAGCACGAGATCCACCGACAGCGTGAGCGCCCAGAGCGAGCCCGCGATCGTCGTGAAAGGGCTCACGAAGATATTCAACGGCAAGAAGGTGGTGAACGCGGTCGATATGTCGGTGCCCAAAGGCGCGATCTACGGCTTCATCGGCCCCAACGGCTCGGGCAAGACCACCACGATCCGAATGATGTGCGCCCTGCTCACCCCTGATGGCGGCGAAGGCCACACCCTTGGCTACGACATCCACAAGGACGCGCGCGCGATCAAGGAAAACGTCGGCTACATGACGCAGAAGTTCTCGCTCTATGGCGATCTGACGATCCGCGAGAACCTCGACTTCATGGCGCGGATGTATCGGGTGAAGAACCGCAAGCAAGTGGTGGACGAGACCCTGCGCACCCTAGGCCTCGAAGGGCGCGGAAAGCAGTTGGCGGGCACTTTGTCGGGGGGCTGGAAACAGCGTCTGGCACTGGCCGCCTGCATGCAGCACAAGCCCGCGCTCCTGCTTCTCGACGAACCCACCGCCGGGGTCGACCCGAAGGCGCGGCGCGACTTCTGGGACGAGATCCGCCAGCTCAGCAAACAGGGCGTCACGGTGCTTGTCTCGACGCATTACATGGATGAGGCGGTGCAATGCGATTACATTGCCTACATCGCCTATGGGAAGAAGCTGATCGACGGGCCCGCGGCCGAGATCCCGCATCAGGTCGGCCTGACCACATGGCGGGTCTCCGGTCCCGACTTGATCCAGCTCGAAGAAGAGTTGCGCGCCGATCCGCGGGTCGAGCAGGTCGCGCGCTTCGGCGCCCAACTTCATGTGTCCTCGACCGACAGCGCCGGGCTCGACGCGGTCGTCGCTGAAAAGAGCGGGGAGAACGACGCGCGCAAATGGGAGAAGAAAGAGGCCGAGCTTGAGGAGGTCTTCATCTACCTGATGGCAACCGCGGCCGACAATTTCGGTGTCAACGGAGGCCCCTCGCCATGAGCTGGTTCTCGGTCTCGCGTTTCGGAGCGGTGCTCTACAAGGAATTTATCCAGATGCGGCGCGACCGGATGACCTTCGCGATGATGATCGGCATCCCGATCCTCCAGCTGGTCATGTTCGGCTACATCATCAATTCCGACCCGCATCACCTGCCGACTCTGATCGAGATGGCCGATGAAAGCCCGGTGGCGCGCGCGGTGCTGTCGGGCATGGAGACCTCGGATTATTTCAAGTTCGAGGGCATCGTCACCAGCGCCGAGGAAGGCGATCAGGCGCTCCGCGACGGTACGGCGAATTTCGTTGTGGTCATCCCACCCAATTTCGAGCGTGACATCGTGCGGGGCCTGTCGCCGAAGCTACTCGTCAGCGCCGACGCGTCCGATCCGACGGCCGTGGGCACCGCTGTCGGCGCGCTGTCGGGGATCATCGACACTGCGGTGAAGCAGACCTTCCAGGGCCCCCTCGCCCCGGTCGCAGGCCAGCCGCCGCCCTTCTCGGTCGTGGTGCACAAGCAATTCAACCCGGCGAGCAAGACCTCGCTGAACATCGTGCCCGGCCTGATCGCCGTGATCCTCGCGATGACGATGGTGTTGATCACCGCGATTGCGATCGTGCGCGAGACAGAGCGCGGCACGATGGAGACCCTGATCGCCACACCGGTCCGGCCGCTCGAGGTGATGCTGGGCAAGATCCTGCCCTATGTCGTGATCGGTTATATCCAGACCGTCGTGTTCCTGATCGCCGGGAAGCTTCTGTTCGGGGTGCCGTTCCTCGGATCGGGGCTGGCCTTCTTCATCGGCTTCAACCTCTACATCGTGGTGAACCTCGCCCTCGGCTTCCTGATCTCGACCCTCGTGCGCACGCAGATGCAGGCGATGCAGGCGAGCTTCATGACGATCCTGCCCACGATCCTGCTCTCGGGTTTCATGTTCCCCTACGCAGGCATGCCCGGCTGGGCGCAGGTGATCGGCTCGGCGATCCCCGCCACACATTTCCTGCGCATCGTGCGCAAGGTGATGCTGAAAGGCGCCCACCTAGCCGACATCACCGGCGACTTGCGGGCGATCGCTATAATCGGCGTGGTGATCATGCTGATCTCGATGCTGCGCTATCGACAGACGCTGGATTGAGGCGCTTCGGCACGGCTTTCGGATCAGATCGGAGAGCGTCACGATCTCTCTCGGCCCCTGATCCCAGCAAAAAGGGGCGCGCCGCGCTGCGACCGCCCCTTTGAATTGCAGGTCGCGCGCCTCGCGGGGCGCGCGGGTTTTTCAGTCGAAGCTCGGGTAGATACCCTGCATGGCGATGCAATAGACGAGGCCTAGCGTCGGCTGGTCGTTCTCATGCGGTTGGCTGCCGCCAGTGGGCACGATCGCGCCGGGCGCGAAGCTGGTCGCATCCTGGATCGGCGTGCCGGTATAGCCATTGGCCCCCGTCGAGATCCAGGTATCGCCCGCAGTCGGCGCGGCACTCGCATCCGCGCCTTCGGGAAACACCGAAAGCGAATGCGAATGCGGCGGCAGATCGGCCTCGGTCAGCGTCACCGTATCGCTGCCCACCCGCTGGCCTAGCGCGCGAGGGGTAAGCCCCGGCCCTGCGCCCTGCCCGGCAACGACGCTCAACGGCGAACCACTGCCTCCGTTGAGATTGGGCAGCCCGAAGGTCGTGCGCCCGTCCCCGCCATAGGTCGTCCCGATCAACGAGTAGACCGCCGAGTATTGTGACATCGGCAAGACCTGCCCGTCACAAGGCATCCAACCCTGGGGGATGAAATTGTAGGGAAATGGCATGACCGTGCAAAGAATGGGGTCCATATCCTGTCCTTTCCGAAAAGACCGGGCGCGCTTACGAGCGCGGCGGGTAAATACCGTCATAGGCGATGCAGTAGTTCATCACCGTGGTCGGCATCATGTTCTGGTGCGGGTGGGACGCACCGCTCGACCCGATCGAGGCCGGGTTCAGCGTCGCGCGCGCGCCACCGGGCTGGGCCGAGTAGCGCGTGACACCTGTGCCATCTGCAGTTGCGAACTCGACCTCCGGGCCGGGCACGGCGGTCGCGTTAGCCGCCGGGCTCTGGCTCGACGCCTGGATGGCGTGGGAATGCGACGGCATCTCCGCGACGCTCAGCGTGACCGTCTCCTCCCCGACCTTATCGCCGACCTTGTAGACCGACAGCCCCGGCGCGTGCCCCATGCCGAGCGGAATGCGCCCGCGCAGATCCGGCACGCCGAAAGTCGTGACGCCGTCGCCGCCATATTGGGTTCCGATAAGCGAGAACAGCGCCTGATATTGGTTGATGGGCAACAACTGCCCCTGACAACTGAGCCAGCCGCGCGGCGTGCGCGGGAAGGCAAACAGCGTGATTTGTCCGACAATGGGGTCCATGAATATATCCTCTCCGTTCCGGCGGATCCGTTGCGCGCTTTACGCGCGCTGCGGGAAGATGCCCTGGAGGGCGATGACGTAATTGACGCAAAGCGAGGGCTGCATGTTGGGATGCGCGATGCCGCCGCCCGTGTGACCGATATTGGTCTGCGCCAGCGCGACCGGCGCCTCGGCGCTGCCATAGAGATTGCCAGTGGGGATATTGCCCGAAGCGATCACCATATCGTCGGGCGCAATCGGCGCGCGTCCCGCGATCGCCAGCTGCGAGGCCACGAAAGGGTGGCTGTGGCTAGGCATCGTGGCGTCCGTGAGCGTGACCGCCTCGCTCCCCAGTTTTTGCCCGCGCGCCTGCATGGTGGCACCGCGCGGACTGCGCCCACGAAGATCCGGAAGGCCGAACGTGGTCCGCCCATCCCCGCCGAACTCGGTCCCGAGAAGCGAGAAAAGCGCCGAATACTGCGCGATGCTCATCAACTGTCCATTACACAACGCCCAGCCCTGCGGCGCGAAATCGAAGGCTACGGGCATGATCATGCCCAGAAATGGTTCCATCGAACTGTTCCCTTGAATTCTCCTCTAAGGCGAGGCTACGGGCGAACATGTCCTGCGACAACTTACAACTATGTGTTGTGTCGTTATATTTACAAATTACCTAAACGGGAGCTCGCGATGCGCGCGCGAGAGCGCTGCAGATGGCGCCCCTGGCCACCCGGCGACTGCGCTCTTCGCGCCACAGCCCTGTCGGCACATTTCGGCAAGATCCCGGCAATACGCGCTAAAGATTGACGAAAATTAATACGCGACATAGCGTCAACATCAGGGAGCAGAGACTCGCGCATTATTTTACCAATTGCCCCACGGGGATTTTCAGACGATTTTCTTTGATGCGTCCGAGCCACGCTGCAATTTCAGTGGGGACAACAAGATATGTTCAGGGCATTGACGCTGAGCGGTCGCATTGCATGCGCCGTCAATCAGGCATCCAACCAGTTTTCTCGCATAACGCGAATTTCGACCTTCCGGATTTTCATTCTGCGATTTCTGGCAGGCGTGCTTCTGACAACCGCCGGGGCGAGCGCCTCTCTGGCCGCCTGCGGCACCGGCACGACGCTGTTATTGGATGGCGGGCAGGGGTCGACAAAGACGCTCAACGTGAGTGCGGAATGTCTCGATGTCCAATATGGCCTCTATGACGCGACGGGGGTCAACGCGAACGCCTATTGGCCGATCCAGGGCGACACGGTTAATAATCAGATCACGAGCCAGACCTTCGCGGATCCGAATTCAGGCGCGGTGATCACGGTGTCCCCGAATCTCGACACAAGCACCGGCACCTATATTTTCCCGACTTACACGGTCACTCTGGACACCGCTCCGACGACCTATGTGGCCAGCGGTTTCAGCGTCCCCCTGTATTATGCGACGGGCATCTCTTCGGGCGGAAACACCACAACCGATACCACCTACACCGTCACATTCACCTTCCCGGCCCCCGCTACCGCGCCGGATGCGCCGACGAATGTCTCGGCCACGGCTGGCGATAGCAGCGCGCAGGTCAGCTTCTCTCCCCCGGCCTCGAATGGCGGCGACCCGATCACCGGCTATACCGCGACCTCCTCGCCGGGCGGGTTCACGGGCACCGGCACGACCGCCTCCCCGATCACGGTGAACGGCCTCACGAACGGCACCAGCTATACTTTCACCGTCACCGCGACGAATAACTTCGGGACGAGCCCGGCTTCCAGCCCCTCGAACGCGGTTACGCCGAAGGCTGCACAGACGATCACCTTCGCCAATCCGGGCGCGCAGAATTACGGCACCTCGCCGACGCTGAGCGCAACCGCTTCGTCCGGCCTGACGGTCAGCTTCTCGTCGACCACCACCGGGGTCTGCACGATCACCTCGAGCGGCGCTCTGACATTCGTCTCGGCGGGCACCTGCTCGATCGATGCCGATCAGGGGGGCAATGGTGCCTATAACGCCGCCCCGACCGTCACGCAGAGCTTCGCCGTAAACGCGGTCGTGCCGGGCGCGCCGACGATCGGCACCGCGACGGCGGGCGATGGGCAGGCCGAGGTCAGCTTCACCCCGCCCGCCTCCGATGGCGGCGCGACGATCACCGGATACACCGTGACCTCCACGCAGGGCGGGTTCACCGGAACCGGGGCTAGCTCGCCGATTACCGTATCAGGCCTCACCAACGGCACCAGCTACAGCTTCACCCTCACCGCGGCGAATTCCGTCGGGACGAGCCCGGCCTCGAACCCCTCGAATTCGGTGATACCGAAAGCCGCGCAAACGATCACCTTCACCAATCCGGGTGCGCAAACCTACGGCACCTCGCCGACGCTGAGCGCAACCGCTTCGTCCGGCCTGACGGTCAGCTTCACGTCCTCTACGACGAGCGTCTGCACGATCACCTCGGGCGGCGCACTGACATTCGTCTCGGCGGGCACCTGCTCGATCGATGCCGATCAGGGGGGCAATGGCACCTATCAGGCAGCCCAAACCGTCACGCAGAGTTTCACGGTCAACCCGACCACGGCTCCTCCGCCGACGAATGTCACAGCCGTCGCCGGCGTCGAGAGCGCCACCGTGAGCTTCACCCCGCCCACCGATACCGGGGGTGCGCCGATCCAGGATTACACAGTGGTGTCTTCTCCCGGTGGCAAGACCGCGACTGGCACCAGCACGTCGATTACCGTCAACGGACTGACCGCCGGTACGGCTTATACGTTCACGGTCAGCGCCGATAACGGCTACGGATCGGAAGGGTTCTCAGCGCCCTCGAACAGCGTCACGCCGACGGCGGGCCAAACCATCACTTTCGCCAATCCGGGTGCGCAGGATTACGGCACCTCGCCGACGCTGAGCGCAACCGCGTCCTCCGGCCTGCCGGTCAGCTTCTCGTCGACCACAACCGGGGTCTGCACGATCACCGCAGGTGGCGCGCTAACTTTTGTCTCGACCGGCACCTGCTCGATCGATGCCGATCAGGCGGGCGACAGCACCTATAATCCCGCGCCGACCGTCTCGCAGAGTTTCGCCGTGAACGCGGTCGTACCGGGCGCGCCGACGATCGGCACCGCGACGGCGGGAGATGGACAGGCCGAGATCAGCTTCACCCCGCCCGCCTCCGATGGCGGCGCGACGATCACCGGATACACCGTGACCTCCGCACCGGGTGGGTTCACCGGAACCGGGACCAGTTCGCCGATCACGGTTAACGGCCTCACGAACGGCAGCAGCTACAGCTTCACCGTCACCGCGACCAACTCTGCGGGCACCGGCCCGGCCTCGGCCGCGTCGAACAGCGTCTCGCCGCTGGCGGCGCCGACCGCGAATGCCGTGAGCCTCACCGCAGGATATGGCTCGACCGACAACGCAGTGCCGCTGAATTTCTCCGGCGGCGCGGCGACATCGGTCACGGTCGCCTCCGGGCCCAGCCACGGCTCGACCAAGGTGAGCGGCACCACGATCAGCTATACGCCCACGGCGGGCTATCACGGCGCGGACAGCTTCACCTATACCGGCACGAACGCGACGGGCACATCCGCCCCTGCGACGGTCACGATCACCGTCTCGGCGCCCACCTTCACCGTGACCTCGGGCGCGCTGTCGGATGGGCAGGTCGGCACGAGCTACTCGGCCACGCTGAGCGTCTCGGGCGGCACCGGGCCCTACACGTTCGACACGACCGCGAAGACCGGCTCGTTCCCATCGGGGCTGTCGCTCTCAGCCACCGGCACGCTCAGCGGCACGCCCAGCGCCAATGGCAGCTACAGCTTCACCGTAAGCGGCCATGATTCCAGCACGCCGAATGCGAGCTTCCAAAGCGCAACGATCACCATCGCGATCCAGCGCGCCGCCCCCACGATCACCGCGATCAGCCCGGCACAGGGGTCGGCCAGCGGCGGCACCTCCGTCACGCTGACGGGGAGCGATTTCACCGGCGCGACGGCGGTCAGCTTCGGGGGGACACCCGCGAGTGGCTTCACCGTCGATTCCGACAGCCAGATCACCGCGACCGCGCCTTCGGGCACGGGCACGGTGCATGTAAGCGTGACCGCGCCGGGCGGCACCTCGGCTGCCACCAGCGCGGATCAGTTCGCCTATCTGTCAAATGTCGCGACGCTATCGGCGCTGAGCGTGAGCCAGGGCACGTTGAGCCCCTTGTTCAGTTCGGGCACGAGCGGCTATTCGGTGGACCTGCCCTATGGCACGGGCTCGATCACCGTCACGCCGACGGCCACGGATAGCGGCGCGAGCCTCACCGTGAACGGCAATGCGACCAGTTCGGGCAGCGCCTCGGCGCCAATCTCTCTGGCGACGGGCGCGAACACGATCACCGTGGCAGCCACCGCAGCCGATGGGATCGCGACGCAGAGCTACACGATCACCGCCACCGTGGCGCGCCAGACCGATACGATCACCTTCGCGCCGGTCAGCTCTCCGGTGCGGATCGGCAGTGCGCCTTTCGCAGCCACCGCGACGGCAAGCTCCGGCCTGACCGTGACGCTGAGCAACGCGACGCCGTCGGTCTGCACGCTCAGCGGGGCTGTGGTCACGCCGGTCGCGGCAGGTAGCTGTCAGATCACCGGCACGACCGCCGGCAATGCGAGCTACGCGCCGGGCAGCGCCACGCTGACGGTTCTGGTCGAGGTGGCCCCCGATCCGACACAGGATCCGGATGTGATCGGGATCGTGACCGCGCAGAACACGATGGCGATGCAGTTCGCCCGCACGCAGATCGGGAACTTCTCCTCGCATCTCGAAGCGCTGCGCGACGGCAATGGCCTGCGCGACAGTTTCGGCGCGCGTCTCGGCATTCCCAGCGTGACCCGCGCGCGCGGTTTTGCCGACCCGGTCGATCCGTTCGAGAACCAGACGGGCGGCACGCCCGCGCCGAGCCGAGAGGCTACGCGTGGCGCGGCTGCTGCGCCGACCCCATCCGTCTCGACCAGCGGCACCTCCGAGAACCTGTTCGGCCCGCAAACCGCGATCTGGACGGCGGGCACGCTGAACCTGACGAAGGACGGCGCGATCGACCTCCATAGCAACGGGCTGTCCGCGGGTCTCGACTACCAACCCAGCGCGGACGCGATCCTCGGGCTCGGGCTCGGCTATGGCAACGGGCGCTCGGATATCGGCAGCGATGGTTCGAAGACCAGCGGGCATAGCGTGAACGCGGTGGTCTACGGGACCTTCCGCACCGGCGAACGCGGCTTTGTCGATGTGCTGGCGGGCTATGGCACGCTGGGCTTCGACAGTCGCCGCGCGATCTCGGGCGGGCCGGATATGGCCTATGGTTCGCGCGATGGCTCTCAAGTCTTCGCACAGGTCCGCACCGGGATGGAGTTTCGGCAGGATAACTGGATGCTCTCGCCTTATGCGGGGATGCAGGTGATCTCGGGGCATCTGAATGCCTTTACCGAGCGCACTGCGGACCCGGCCGATGCGCTGAGCGTCGAACGTCAAAGCTTCGGCTCGACCCAGTTCGACTTTGGCCTGCGCGGTGGCTTCACCCGAAAAACGAGCTTCGGGACGGTCTCGCCGAACTTCCGGCTGGAATATAGCCGGGTGATGAACCGCGATATCGCCGCGGGGATGAGCTACGCGGATCTGGTGAACGGCTCGCAATATGTGCTGAACCTGCCGCAATCCGATCAGGACCTGCTGACGATCGGGCTGGGCACGAATATCGCCTTCGAGGGGGGCACGCAGCTCAGCATCGACCTGCGCAACACCTCGGGGTCGAACAGCCACAGCAACAGCATCTCGCTGAGACTGTCCAAGCAGTTCTGACGCGCGAGACACGCGAAAAACAAACGGGGCGAGGATATGCATCCTCGCCCCGTTCCTGTTTCAGCCTGACGCCCTGAGATCAACGATAGACCAGCTTGGGCGGTCCATGCGCAGGCTTATGCTTTCGCCTGCGCACTCATTTGCTTTTTCTGGCTGCTTCAAGCCAGAGAAACCAAAAGAGTGCCCAAGAATTCACCCCGCCGATTCGAAGGCGACAGTTTTCCATTTAATTATAAATACTTACGAATAAAGCAAGCTTCACCGGAAACCATATCCATGCGCAGAAAACCATAAAGCTGCGCGGGGAGCCCGACATTCGATCGGGCCTTTTGGAGAAGGTCTGAACAAAAGAAAACCCGCGCCGAGGCGCGGGGTCATGTGAGACGAAGTGGTGGTGAGTGTCAGTCGAGGTAAGCCTCTTCGAAGGGGCGATCCCGACGGTAGATGCTTCTGTAATTCGGGCTCGAGAAGGGTGAGGCGATTTCCGCGATGCCGGTCTTGTCTGCCCAAGCCTTATCGAAATCCTGCCGCGTCAACTCGCGAGCCCCACGACCGATAGCGACTTGAAGGGCAGCGAGCACAATTTCAAAAACCAATCCCCAGCGAAATGCTGCAGCCGTGGCTAGGCGGTGAAGGAACTCAATGTCCCGCAGTTCATCAGGCACCTCGATAGCTTCTTTATCGGCGTAGCTTCCGAGGATCGTGTTCAGGGTGAGGTAGTCGCCCAATGAGCCGTCCTCGCGTTCTGTCAGGTCAATGTCCTCGAACCGGACGCGGGTGGTCAGGCGAAACAGCTGTGGCTCCTGACGAACGTAATCCGCGAGTTCAGGAACACCTGACAGGATCAGCATCAAGGGCCAATCATGGGACTTCATCAACGCCTTGAACGCGTCCAGAATAGCGAGAAGCTCTCCCTGCCCCCTACCCCGCATGATATGCTGAGCTTCATCGTAATGGATGCCGATGCACCCTTTCCTTTTCGCCTGATCGACGACGAGGTTCCAGATTTCAGTTTGAGTGCGGCGTGCCTTGTCGTGGATAGGATATCCAAGATCGCGCAAGGTATTCTTGCCAAGGTCTTTCCATCCTTCCTTCGAACTCAACACACAGTCGGCGAAGGATGCCATCGCACCGGACGGCAAGCGCGTATCGCTGGCATTGAAGCGCCCCAGCAAGTCGCCAATTTCCTTACTCTTTCCGGCACCGGACGGCCCGGTGACGAGAAGCGCCCCGGTCTCGAAACGAGCTCCGCTTTGCAATCCGCCGAGGTGGCGGCTCAGAAGCTGGGAGAAGCTGTTTTGGAGGACGCGAGCACGGTCCAACGGATAATGGCGCGCTGCAAGGCCACCACTCAGGGCGACGATTTCGGGGATGACGAATTCGTTCAAAACTTGGTTTCCTTGCTTGGCGGTAGGACGGTTCGGTTCATGCCTGTCTCTGCAGGTTCTTGTGTTCTCTGATCGCGCTGCTGATCACTCGGGCGAGAAAGACGAGTTTTGCCCTCTTCGCGCCGCTCCATGAGCTCGCCGGGTGCCACCAGGTGCTTCATGGGAGCGCTCGATGCTGTCGATATCTTGAGGCACCGCGCAGCGCGTTTTTCAAGCTTGGCGATTGTCTGATAGTTTGAAGGATCGCGCGAATCCGGGAAGAAACCGGATCGTCGCGCGCGATCGGCAATCGCCTCACGCAAATGCCCTTCGTGAAGCGCGCTCTGCATCGGGTTGGAGCGGGTCGCCGCTTCCCTCACTTCAATGGCTTCTTCGAGCGTCAGGTCATTGAAAACCGTCATACTCAAATGCGCTTCGATCACCTTTTTCTCACCTTCAGCGACAATGAAAACGCGGCGCAGGTCATCGGGGTCGAGATGAACAAGAACCTTCTTCGCCTGCCCATCCGCGAACCGCAGTAGCGCCGGGGAGTTAAAGGGCAAGCCGAAAACTCTCACACCTTCCGATGTCGTGGTCGCCTCGCGCTTCACGCCAAGGTGCAGGCACCTGTCTCGCTGAGATGGCGGATCGATCTTTCCATAGAGCCGTATCGCTTCCTCGCTCTTTTGTCGGACAGTCGCACCAAACATCCCGGTCCCACGGTGAGAATGGAACGGATACTCATCGACGAAATACCGCGTAATCGCCCCGTAAAGCTCGTCATGCGTCAAGCTTGCCGATCCCTTCGGATCGACCTCCTTCAACTCACCCGGTCTACTGCCCGTATATCCGGCATAAAAATTGAGGACCTGAAACTGAAGTGGGCCGAAAAAGCTCTCAGCGAAAGGTTTATCGGAGCTATGATAGGTTCGGCCAAGCATGGGCGTTGCCCCGATCCCAAGGAGAGCCGCGAAGGTGCTAGCATTCCGAATAGCGCTACCGTTATCCGAAGAAACGACACCGAGGCCGACCGGCGGCGCAGGGTCATGTTTACACCCATAACGGATTTTTTCCCGGGTCTTGTCGCGGGTTGCCATGCGCAGCAGCGCCGCGCTGTGATCTGCATCTGCGGTCTCCGAAAGGATCCATCCGAGCACCTCTCGCGTCGCGACGTCCATGATGACATGCAGCCAAAGTCGACAAATTTCGTTTTCTTCGAGTTCATCCGATGCGGAACTTGGGTCGATCACCTTCCCGGCCACCGAGCCGTCTGGTTTCGAGAAAAGCGAGAGATAGACTTGGTCTGTCTCCAGCATCATGCCAAACTTCAGAGCGCGAATGGAGGTCGAGCCTGCGCCCAGTAGGTTCGTTGCATGACGCACGCCCTCGCGACCGATGGTTTTCACGACTTCAGAGATTGCTTTGAGCCGGGTCCGGATTGTCGTGATCGACGGGAAGCGGAAGCCGCGCGCGTGTTCCTCAGGCGGGACGTCGAATAGCTCCCGCGCACCCGAAACGAGAGGCGCAAGTTGCGGCTGCAACTTGCTATTCCAACGATTGAGAACGTATTCAATGAAGCGTTCCTGATGCGCTGAAAGTCGAGGTTCGCGCCTTCCTTTCAAATGATCACGATCAGCCAGCACGACGGGGTTTCGGTCGAAGCGCTGGAACAGTTTGTAGTAGCGCATGAGCGTCCGCCCCTGCGGCCATACGAAACTATTGAAGACCTTTCCTCCGCGCGCCTTGGGGGCGAGGCTCGGCTCCATCGAAATTTCTCGAGCGCGCGCAATGAGGCGTCTCCGGAGCATGCCGTCTGTATTGAGCCCGCGTTGCGTCAGCTTGAACCCCTCGGCCTCGAGACGCTCCATAGCCAACATCCCCGCCAATCTCGGTTGAACATCTCGCTGCGCCTGTTCCGAAAGTTGCTCGATACGCTCAAAGCCGCCCGTATATTCGAGCAGCTCACGGTTCTTCGCCGCCACGGCTGGCAATGTGACGTCGCAGGATCGGTCTCGGATCGCGCGCTCGACATGCTCGACCGAAGGAGTAATGCATTCGCCGTCTTGCACATCCGAAAGATCAAACATGCAGTCGTCGCGCCGATCGACGCGCCAGCAACGCCCGTCCATGACGAGCTCGGATCCTTTGGGGATGTTATAGAGCGGCTTTTGCGTCACCCGCGCAGTTCCACCCGCGAATGGTAGTTTATCAGCGCATTCCAATCGGCGCGAAGGACCTTCCGCCCAATTAGGCGCAGCGAAGCGTCAAAGCATCGCGAGGGCTCGATCTGACACCGTCCGATCAGATCTCTCAGCAGCCAATAGCCACCACGCCGGGCGGCCCTTTCGACTTCGGTGTCGGCCTCTTCGTCCTCCTTGTTCCAGACGGCCCAGACCTGGCGCAGATTGTCGCGATAGGTGCGAGAATAGTCGTCGGTCCGAACGACCACGCAGTCATCGGCGAACTCAGTCGGCACGGCCGAGAAGATGTCCTCGATCTCGGCCTGTGTATCCAAACGAGCCAGGCTCGTGGCGTGCCGAATAAAGTAGGCGCGCCGGAACCCGTCGCGAAACGTAACGCGCATATCGAATGAGTGCCTTCTCTGCTTTCGCGCGGTCCGGCTGAAATACGTAACCGGCGGGAGCTGCACTTCGAGCCCGAAAATATCCGGATTCAACAGAGCGTCGATTGCCACTGCGGATTCACCTTCGGACTCGAAGTGATAGACGCGCCGGACACCATCGGTCGCAGGCGTCGCAAACGCCATCGCGACCCGACGCGCGGTGTTGCTACGCGTCAGCGGGTTTCGGGAACCGGCGAATGGAAGCACACCATGGGTCGGGGCGACTTCGAGCGCTGGAAGCTTCTTGGTCGGGGCCTCGGTAGGCTCCCAGTCACCGTATCTTCCCGCGATATAGTCTTCGTATTCAGACATGCGTTCTCCGTGCCCCCGAAGCGGGCGCCTCGGGGAGTATCCAGTTTCACTTGGGAGCTCGGAGCAGGCTTGCCGGGACCGTTTTCGGCCTCTAACGTGGCAAGTAACAACCGGACGCTCGTCGTCCCAACTTTCGACGCGCGTCCGATCAGGGCGCGCGTTTTTTCTTCTTGATCTCAGTCGCCCGTCTCCGAGCCATCTCGAACAAGCTTAGCCTGATCGAATCATATGAAATTCCGAAGCCGAAAAAACATGATGCTTTGAGCATCACGCCAAATCTGAGTCAACCAATTGATTTCGTGCGAAAAATTGTTGTGGATTACGGATGTCGAGAGCCTCTCGAGATAGAAATCCGGAACAGTCGAAGCCTCTCCGCGCCCGTGAATTGGACCATCAAGCCCTCGACCGCGTCGGCCGGATCAAAAGACAAAGACCGGGAGAACATTGCGGAGTGTGTCGTTCTCCGTGACAAGGACATGATGAGTTCTTTTGCCCTACGAAATCTGAAGCGATGACACGCCGTCTCTCACTGGCTCCACAGCATGGCGAACGTGAACCAGCGTTCTCCTATCTCTCGCGTGTGGCTGCACGGTATGGCGTGCCCACACGAGATTTCGCGGCCGATATGGGGCTGTCCTTCTCGCGGATTATCGATGGCGACCCAAGGGACATCACTGCGCTCGCCGAACTAACCGACACCGAAGCAGAACGTCTATTGGCCTGGTCCCCGAAATATCTCGGCAACCGCAACCACTACTTCTGCGGTCACGTCATGCACGCGAAAGCCATCAAAGAGAGCGCGGTCCGAGGGTGTCCAGACTGCCTGAGAGAAGACTTGGAGAACGGGTCCGCATCACCCGAAGGCGCGGTATTCATCCGGGGCGAATGGCTATTTCGCCCCGTAACTCTCTGCGCGAAACATCATCGACCGTTGTCGCCACTTTGGCGCGCACCTGCGAAGCTCGATCGCTATGACATTGCCGCCCGCATGGCGGAAATCGCTCCCGCAATCATCTCGGGTGAGCTTGATCTGCAGACGAGAGCGCCCGCAGACTTCGATCTCTGGATTGCCAAAAGGCTCGCTCGACAATCCACCGGCATCTGGCTGGATCAGTTCCCATTCTACCCCGCCGCGCATTTTTGCGAGCTTCTTGGGCGCGCATGCCGGTCGGTGCGGTTCCTGAAATCGGCAAATGTCCCTCCGGAAGACGCTTGGAAAGTGTTTCAGGTCGGCTTTCGATTTGCGCAGGACGGAGAGAGTAGCATTCGCGCCGCTCTTTCCAGTTTGCAGGGACTGATGGGTGACTCGACCGATGGCCCGAAGAAGATATTCGGAGATCTTTACGACCGGTTGACCTTCGATCTGACGAATGAGGACTACGCGCCTTTCCGGACCCTGCTGCGCGATCACATTCGCAAAACCTGGCCGCTCGGCCCCGGGGATGACCTGATGGGCGAACCTGTTCTGACGCGCCACCTCCACTCGGTGCTCACCGCCTCGCGGGAGTATGGAATCGATAGTCGACGGCTGCGAAAATTGCTCGTCACCGCGGGCGTAGTGCGTCCACTCGAGCAAGGTCGGTCGGATGCTTGGGAGTTGTTCACCCCCGAAGACGCCGAACCAGTCCTCAGCCGCCTGGAGACGCTTCTCTCCGCGGCGGATCTTCAAGACGCACTCCAGATTTCCCGCACGCATTTTGGATCCTTGCGAAAGGACGGCTACTTCGCGCCGACATTGGAAGGTGCTGATCACAAACCGCTTTGGGACCTCCGGGAAGCCCGCGGTTTTATCGATGACCTACTGCAAGGGGCGGAACCGGTCTATGTCCCGACGCGGAGCTGGGCTCACCTGTCGGATGCGGCTATTCGCCTGAAGGTTTCTCCTGGGACCATCATTCGCCTTATCGAAGGGAGAAGACTTCATCGAGTTGGCAAACACGTAAGCCGCGACGGGTTCGCTGCGATCCTGGTGACGCTCGATGAGGTCGAACGGTTGCTCGACCGTCCGACCACGCCCGGGATCAGCATTCAGGTTTTCGCAAAGCAGTGCGGGCTCAAGGACATCTACCTACGGCGGCTCGTGCGCATGGGGCACATTCCGTCAACGGAAGGCCGAAATCCGAAAACAGGAGCGAAACAACGTTTCCTGTCGACCGAGGACATTGAGGCCTTCTATGCCAGGTTCATCACTCTGCGCGACCTCGCCGTGGAACATGGTATAAACTGGCAGGCCCTCCGTCACGAGTTGGCGCAAAGAGGGATTGAACCCTTCAGCCCGGATGGGGAGGACTATGGCGCGGTGTTCGAGCGGGATACGGTCACGCTTTAGTCTCTGCGGACGCCAGCTCCTCTAAACACCGCCCCTGTCACTTTTCTCTAGTTGCGTCAGAGCGCTATCCCCTAAAGTAGTTACGTGCATGCCGGTCCTTACGGGGCCCTAGCTAGTGCTCGAAGATCATCATTTGTGGCTAGCACGGAAAAGCTCACCCCATTATCGTCCACTGTGAAACTCTTTCCACGGGGAGGGTTCTGTGTGTTAGCGAAATGTGGTGTCGCTCGTGGAGATCCTGCAAATTCTTGCCGTCTCAGCCGCCGTGCTCCTCGGCCTCTGGTTCTTGATCTGGTTCTGCATCCAGGTGCCCGCAGGCATGGCTAAGGTGCGTGGTCGCAATGCAGTTGGCTGGGTCCTATTTGGTCTGATAACAAACCCAATCGTGGCAATGTTGCTTCTCTGGCTCCTCGGCGAAAAGCGCCTTGAGCGGGCGTAACTACTTCTTTTTTCCGCGATTAAAGATCTTCCATAGCCCCCAAAGCACCAAAGCAATTACAATGAGGCCCGGTAGCCCGATATTGTTCCACATAACTGTTTTCCTTTAAAAAACTGGTCGTTTAGTGCTCGATCATCTGTCCTGCCAATGGACAGGTCGGCCAAGTTCTTTCGTTAGTGAGGCGTAGTTTTGAATGATCCATGCCCTTCCGGTCGTGGAGAAGGTGCCGTCAGCGAGAGAAGACCTCCGCAGAGCTCCAATGAAAGCCTCCATCGTGTCTCGCTCCTTAACTGCTGCGTCGCGTTGGTTTTGGACTATGGTGAGAACGGCGTTCAACTCCTGCAGACGTGCATTCGCAGAGCCTTCCAAGCATTGATTGAGCCCAGCTTCTGCCTCACTCTTTTCGAAAACTGCCTTTTGAAGAGCTGAGCCAAGGCGCGAGCTCTCTTCGCTAAGACGCGTGTTCTCTTCTGCCAAAGCAGGGCTTTGCGCCTTAAGGGCATCCAAAAACTCCTCACTCACCTCGACGCATCTTCCAGATGTCGAGTTGCCATTGAGGACGCCATGGAACGTGTTGGCAGCCCCCCCGAAGAAGAGGAGAGTATTATCCTCTAGGTTGGCGAGCCTTACGGCATCTGCAGCGTTCACCGCATCGACAGCAGTGGTGCCGATGAACCATGCCTCTTTTTCCTTTTGCCCCCTTATCGTCAGGAAGAACGGCTCTCCTGTTTCGGGAATACAGATTGCTGCGACCAGGTTCTGTGCGATTGCAGGACCTCCGAATAGCAAGGAAAACACTCCCGCGAACAAGCTCAATCTCTTCATACCCCAACCCCTTCTGGAAAAATCTTGCGGACATAGAAAAGCCGAGACTTTGGCAGAACCGGCCACCACCTCATGCAGCGCTCTCTCGACACAGTATGCAACTCGGAATGTCTAACAAGACCAAGCCTAGGACAGGTATGAGTAGATGACAGAATGGGGAGGAGTGGCGCCGAGACCGCTACAGGGTCAAAATTGCATGCCTGTTCACACGATACCGAGATGATCCATGATCGTCCGCTCTATTTTCGGACCGTAAGGGAGGTGCAGAACCTGATCATGGCGCGTGCCGACCTGATGCTCTTCCACACCGACGGGGGCAAGGCTGGCTGGACCGTCGCGGCGCGCGACCGTTGGCAGGCAGCCGGCAAGCCCTGCTTCGTCATCGGCTAGCCCCGCCCTCTCACAGCCGACGTAGCCTACTACAATCGTGGAGTGAAAAATCGCAAGAAACCCATTCAATTATTTGGAAAACCAGTATTCGTCGAGTAGCTGCACCAGTGTCTTCGTTGTGTTAACGGACCGTTTAGTTTCAACGTGTTAGCGTGCCCACTCGTCCAGTTGATAGGAGAATGCGATGAAAGATCCGGTTCAAGCCGACACAGCGGAAGCCGTTCTGCTCGACTATGTCGAGCGATATGGCTTAACGGACAGGGCACGAAGATACTTCCTCAATCTTGGCCAGGAGGAAGCATCCGATGGATCACGCGCCGAAGCTCGACACCCAAAAGACGATCAAAGCTCTTCCTGAAAGAGCGCATCCTTATTGGAACATTCTCGAATATTGCCGCCACATTGGCCTAGAGAAAAAACCAGCTAAGCCCCTTCATTGGGTCGCTCGGATCCGCAAGAAGGATGGCCGCTATAGGCAGCGGCGGCTCGGACCCGCAGAGTCGGAAAACTCACAGGGCCTATCCTACGAAGCGGCGATTGCGCTCGCGCGCGCTTGGTTTGCCGAGCAGGAATTGCAGGGCAACGCCTCTGCGAGCTATCCGGTGGGAACCACACAGCATCTGCGATATTCGAAGAGCGAAACTGGCTTCACCGTTGGCGACGCCCTGATCGACTACGTGGAGTGGAAACGGATCGCTGCGACCAAAACCACCTTCGAGACTCTGGTCGCATTGATCAACTTTCATATCCTGCCGCGCCTCGGATCAGTTCAGCTCGATGAGCTGACCGGCAACACAATCACCAATTTCTGTCGTGCCATCCTTGAGACGCCACCCAAGCGGGGGAACCAGGCGCTCGGGACAAAGGTAAAGATTGAAAGCCTCGACCCCAATGCATTGCGGCGCAGGAAGGGGACGTTGAACACGCTGCTGGGGATCTTGCGAATTGCCACGCAGATGGCATGGGAAAACGGCCACACCGCCTCTGAGCGGTCTTGGCGCTGTATCCACCGCGTTCCGAATTTGGAAGTTCCTCGTCAGATCTTCCTCACACGCGCGCAGTGTCGTGAGCTTATAGCCGCATGCCGCCCCGATCTCGCGGACTTGGTGCGCGCAGCGCTTTACACGGGCTGTCGCGTGTCCGAGCTTTCAGCGCTTCGCGTGTGCGATGTCGGGAAAGACATCTTTGGCATTTACGTCTCCTCCCCCAAAGGCTGGCGACCACGCTATGTGTATCTGCCCGAGGAAGGGATGCGATTTTTCTTGGCCAAATGCGCAGGGAAAGCAGACGATGATATCGTCTTTCGCACTGGCGCAGGCCAGATCTGGAAAACACGCCATAAGCATCTCTTCAAAGCAGCTGTCGAGAAGGCCGGGCTGCCGCATGAATTCGTGTTCCACGGGTTGAGGCACACCTATGCCAGTCAGCTTGTGCAAGCCGGTGCGCCGCTTGCCATCGTCGCGCGTCAACTCGGCCACGCGAACACTGACACGGTGAGCCGGACCTACGGCCATCTGTCTTGCGAAAGCATCGAACGTGAGCTCGCTCTACGATTTGCCGCGTTAGAAGATCAGCCTCGTGAGCATGATGAGCGTATGCGCTCTTTACGGAAATCGCTTCAAGCTGCGCCTCCCCCGGTCCCCGCCTCTTCGTGGCCGCGAAGCAACTTCGCGCGGTGCCGAGGCGACGAGCTTAAGTTCATGAGCAGACGTGCTCGTAAGTATACTTCTGCTATATCCACCCAACAATGCGCAGACACATAGGTATTCAGTGGCGCATAACGAGGGGCGAGCGAAAGTCTGCCCGTGAAAGCGAGGGACACGGTCCCTGATAAATCCTACGAACACGATAAAATCGGCAAGACGCGATAGACTGGTGGGGTGAGTTTCACTACGTTGAAGCTGCCAAGGTTCCGTGAGGATGGAAGCCTTTGGGCGAAAGTCGAACTTCTGAACGTTGAGCGTATTAAAGTGAAAAAAAGAGTAATAATACATATCGGCCCGCACAAGACGGGAACAACATCTGTTCAGAAGTTCCTGCTTGGCAATAAGGATAGTTTATTCCAAGAAGGCTTTCTTTTTCTGCACGATGAAGACACCCACGAAGCGGCCATCTTACTTGCGAAGGAGAAATTCGAAGACGCTGAAAGAAAGCTTGAAGAAATTTCTGAAACAATAGCGAATTCAACCTGCAACACGATTATATTAAGCCAAGAAGATTTTTGTGGGGACATCCCTGGCCGGTCTAAGAGACGAGAGGTATACTCAAAACTCACAAAGAACTTACGCATAATTATGCGTGCCCTGCGGCCTCACGATGTATGCTTCATTTTCTTCGAGCGCAACGAAGAAGATTGGTTGAAAAGTTGCTATCACCAATCTTTAAAATATCGCACGGACTTTCACGACTTCCGAGATTTCCATGCGAGGTTTTCGACTAACTTTTCCTGGGCGCAAAAACTCGAGAAACCGCGGAACGTTTTTGGCGAGCGGCTCGTAGTAGAAGATTACTTCAAAGATGTGGATGACGGAGTCAGCAAAATTCTCAAACTTGCAGGAGCATCGAATATACATTTGCCGACCCCTCCTCAAAGAGTAAATTCGGCACCATCCATAGAAGCATCTCAGCTGTTGGAGCGAGTCAATAAACTCTCGAGCTTTAAGGCGACAGCTTGGTTCTCGAAGAAACTCATTTTGGCTGATTGGAAGCCGCGTCCATTATATGAAACATCGTCGCCGCCTGCTGCCAAGTCAAATGAGCTAGCTGCGGTAGCGTTTCCGGCACTTTCGATGAGATCTGCTTCTAGGTTTGCACCACAAGATGTTGTCGATCTTCTTCCAGCACAGGATGTCGACCTATCTCAATACCTATTTGATATCCTTCCAACTGAAGTCGAGCTTCCCTCGGAATCTCGTGTGAACATGGCAGATCAGTCACGAATTCTTGACTATCACCTCAGAGGAAAATCCAGGCTCGCCAAAATCAATGCTCTTGCTATCAGCTATTTGCGCCGCGATACGCAATACACGCAAAAAGCTTCAGTGATTTTTCACCGAATTTGGCGCGAGCATGGAATCCAACTAGTTAATGAATTATCAACGCGCTGGCTCATATCCACTCTCCAAACCTTTTTAGATCATGGATCAAATGAAGCTCAGAGACAGATTGGCGCAAGCGGCTACTTTTATGCAAACATGATTAAAATCTATGAAGGCGAGCGCGCGATCGAGGGCGCTGAGCAAAACGCGACATACTCAGAAGCATCACCGCAAACACCAAACGAATTTCGCGGCCTCGATCGGTATAGCGTAGGTGGCACAGACCTTCTACTAAATACCAACGCTCTCCTGTTGGACCTCGCTAGAAGCGATGATGTCGCTGGCTTAGTAATGATGGAGTTTTTGCTTCGAGTTAAGAGCTCAGGAAACGTATTTACTAGAATGGACAAAACGCGGAAAGAGAAAGACATATCCGTTAATGGCTTTGAGGACACTTGGTCGTTCTTTGAGTGAAGCTAAGGGTAATAACTAGGAACTTGCGACATCTGGCTTGGCGGACGAACGAGAGTAACTCCCTCCATTTTAGAAAGCCGCTGCAAATCGAGTTCATATTGAACGTCGAGCCTCTCAATGGTTTCAAATGAAAGACCCGGCAAAGATTCGCTATCCAGAGGACTTTGACGCTCTGGAAAAGCGGAGGCAATCAGCTCCTTTAAATCCAGAATAAGATCGAAATCGTCTACCCGCAGCAACTCTCCGATAAAGGACAAAGCGATTTCCCTGGGGCGCTCAAAGTCCCAAACCATAATCTGAAATTCCGGCGCAATTTCTTTTATTCGTTCGATAAGACTCGACCACGAGGGCACTGTCCGCGCCTCTGAGATAGCATCAATATTATTTTTGGAGCGAACGAACTCATAAAAGTAGTCAAGCTGACTCGTGATCGCAAAATGAAGCATCACAGAGTGACCAGAAAAAATCTCCGCGACCCGAGAAACTCGAGCCTCAGTTTGCGGAAGAACTTTGTCTTTCAGGAAAGAATCTTCTGCAACGCCAAGCAATGCATCCTGACTTATCGCAACGGTATTAAACTTCGAAAAATCAGAAAGAATTTCTTCAACGTTGCTCCAAGCTTCGGTATCCAACGCGGCCTCACGCCACCTCGTATTTATTAGCTCTCTGAATTGTTTTTTCCAGATGGGGCGCGAAATGATTGCCGACGAACTTTGGTCTTCGAGAATCCTCGACTTATCAACAGAATGCAATAGGTCAGAAGCTACGCCCGGTATTCCAGCGTGTAGGTTAAACATCCACGGATTTCTCGCCACTAAACTCAGGGAAACCATGCGCCGCAATGCTCTCTCTTCCACTAGCGATTGCTTCCAGGAGTTCGGCGCGGCGCGTAGCGCTTTGAGTTGCCGCTTGGCACATCAGATCCATAGCTTGCCAAGCGCGATCTCGCTCTGCGAGCTCTTCATCTGTCAACCTGCACAGTGTGTCGTCTGCCGAAATAAGAGCGATCAGGAGTGGCAGAACTTCTTCTGCTCTTTCCAACAATGTTTCGGTGTTTAAATCGGTGCGCGCAAAATCAATCACTAATCGAGAACCGGTGACTTCCAAGTCGACTTTTTTCACTTCGACACGCTCCTTACCTTGAACGTTTACGCCCTGCATCGCTACCTGTCGGCAATCTAGCGCGAAGTCAGGTGAATGGCCACCTTAGGGCACCTATCCTCAAGGGCCGCGGCATCGTTGCCGTTTATGCTGCGACCACCTCAGGAGACCATAGTGATGAACTAGTCCACGAATACGCGCAACGCACGGTTTGGGGACGACGGAGGCTCCTCTGAGCTGCCCGCGATCAGAGACCGGTCTGGATTGCGATGCCTCGCGTTTACTGTCGACGAGTAGCGCCTTGTTGACCTCCGCTCGTTGCGCATCTCGGTTAACCGCCATGCCGCGGCGCAGTCCGTCAGCTCTTCCGACCTTCCTGTCGCAACGACGCGACCGGGCCTGAACTGCCTTCCAGTAGGATGGGCGTCGCCGCAACGCAGCCTCCCCAAACTGGCTATCTGTGGCATCTTCCAGCATTAGCGGGCACGCCAAGGTCGCAATTGCCGACCTTCCGGGCGTTCGCCGCGGGTGCGCGATCTCTGCTGCGACCGCGAGAGCCACCGGTCGGAAGGGGCGGGGAGTTGCCGTTAGCTGCACCTGCAAGAGTTCCGCCTCGGGTCACCCATGTGCGCACTCAACAGCGCCGTTCGATTTTATGCCAATGCGCGGGCCAAGACGTCTCGCATCAGGCGTGGCGCGCGGCCGAGAATGCGTGCGAGCGTCGGATCTACGACGGCAAACTCCCCTGCTTTTGCGGCGCGATAATAGCCCTGAATGACGCTTCTAACGGGGGCAGGCACGCCCACGTTCTCCAAGTTCTGGAGCAGTGTCTCTTCACTGATCGTCTCGCGAGTTACCTTCTTTTCGGTCAATGTGCTCGCCATCTGCGCAAGGTCAGCAAGATTAAGGGCTTCACTGCCTGTGAGAGGTGGTGTTGCGCCTTCAAATATTTCCTGCCCGGCCAGGAGACGCGCATCAACTTCTGCCAGGTCGTCGTGGGTCGTCCAAGCCACTTTGCCGTCCGCAGGGCCTACCAAACGACCGCTCGCAAAGCCATGCACGTTCATGCCCACAGCACTCTCTGCGTAAAAGCCATGGCGCAGCGCGGTCCAAGCCAGCCCAGAGGCTGCCAGAATCTCTTCGGTTGCGGCGTGGTCGCGTGCCGGTAGGAACTGGGATTGCGCGCTGCTGGCGGTTTGGCTGGTGTAAAATATCCGTTCAACGCCAAGCTCTTTTGCAACCTTTATGGCTGTTTCATGGTGCTGGAGCGGATCTTCTCCATAGGTTCGCGCATTCGATGACACAAGCAAAACCCGGCGTGCCCCTTCCCATGCATAACGTAGGCTATCCGCATCTGCGTAATCACCTTGGCGCACACGCACGCCGCGCGCGGCCAGCCACGCCAGCTTTTTCGGGTCGCGGACACTGACCCCGATTTGTGCCACAGGAACGATGCGCAAGAGCGCCTCCACCGCAAGACCACCCAATTTTCCCGATGCACCCGTGACGATCAGCATTCTTCAGTCTCCCGACAAATATTGCGCGCCAAAGGCGCAGTGGATGTTGATGCTCAATGGAATAACTGTTCTTTTGAAGGAGCATAATCCGCTTAATTGAGAATAGGTTGTTCTGTGTGAAGAACAGTGTTTCCCCCGACGATCTCTCTGTCTTGCTGACGGTGCTGCGCGAAGGGGGCTTTCGTGCCGCGTCTCGCAGGCTCGGGATCGCCCCCTCGAATGTCAGCGCCACCGTCACGCGGATTGAAGCGCAACTTGGCACACCTGTTTTGCGTCGCACGACGCGAAGCCTGCACCTGACCGATGCGGGGCAGCTCTTGGTGGATCGCGTGCGCCCTTTGTTGTCTGCGTTGGAGGCTGCGTGTCACGAGGTGGCAACGCTTGGGGCGCAGGTGCAAGGTCGGCTGAAGCTAAACGTGCCGGGCGCGGTGATGCCCGACATCTTGCCATCGCTGCTCGCGCACTATCGGGCACGCCACCCGAATGTTGAGGTGGAAATCGTCGTTGAGAGCGGTTTGATCGACATCGTGGCCATGGGCTATGATGCGGGCATTCGCTATGGCAGCGTGCTTGAGCAAGATATGATTTCAATTCCGATTGGACCACGTCGACAGCAGATGGTGTGTGCCGCGTCCCCGGAATACCTTGAGGCGCGCGGGGTGCCTCAAACCCCAGAAGATCTTACCGCACATGATGCGATCCGATATCGGTTGGACGATGGCGCGATGCTGCCTTGGGTTCTGCAAAACAAAGGACGCTCCGTGCGTGTTGAACCAAAAAACGCGCTCATTCTCAGCGTCGGCGCCCTCAACACCGGCTTAAAATATGCGCAAGCAGGGTTGGGGGTCATACACACCTTCCATAATTGGCTTGGCGATGATTTTGACGCAGGACGCCTTGTGCCTATTCTGCCAGACTGGCGATCTGAGCTGGATGGGCCACGCCTTTACTACCCCAATCGCTTCACCCCCGCTCCGTTGCGGGCGTTTATCGAGATATGTCAGGGTGAAAGCTAAGCGCGACGCCAACCTCTGGTGCGGCGTCGCGACGTTATTGTGTTTGACACTGCTGCGCAGGTCGGCGTTCCTCGCCCATTGGGTTGAATATAACATCTTGCCTTTAAGCGGCCGTAAATGCTCTTTCCGCCCAATCGATAAAGGCCCGAACCCGCGGAGACTGGTGGCGCGCCCGCGGATATAGGATCGACACGGGCGACGATGGTGGCGGAGTGTTGCTAAGCACTTCTATGAGCCGTCCAGATGCCAAATCATCTGCGCTGGAATAGCGGGGCTTCTGGATGAGCCCCAACCCAAGGCGTGCGCATTCGACAAGTGTATCCGCAGACGTCACCGTCACCGGCGTTGGCAATGTGACGGTCTTTCGCTCGCCTCGCTGAACAAACTCCAGTGGCAGGACCGTTCCTGTTGCGGTGGATCTGAACCCGACCATCTGGTGACCGTCCAGCGCGGCAAGCGTTTGCGGAGTGCCGAACCGGTCCAGATAGGCGGGCGATGCACATGTCACTTCTTCCAGGCTCGTGAGTTTGCGGATGATCAGGTCACTATCGGCAGGCGCGCCCACGCGCAGCACGCAATCCACACCTTCACGGACGAGTTCGACAAGGCGATCCCCTTCGCCGATCTGGATCTCTATGTCCGGGAACCGCGCCAGAAAATCGGGTAGTGTCGGCAATAAAAAATGTCGTGCAAGAATGCCGTGAACATGGACACGCAGCTTGCCTTTCGGCTTAGCGCCCGAGAAGGCAGATTCCGCATCCTCCATTTCTGACAAAATTGACAGGCAGCGACGGTAAAAATCTTCCCCGTCCAACGTCGGGCGCACAACCCGTGTGGTGCGATGGAGCAGGCTGACCCCCAAACGATCCTCCAGCCGCTTGATCGCATCTGTGAGCGTCGAGCGTGGTAGCCCTAGATCGCTGGCGACCTGCGTGAAGCTACGCGCCTCTACAATGCGGGTGAAGACGTTCATCGCGTCGAGGCGGTCCATCATATTGTCCGATCAAACCGAATAGTGATGTCAAACTATGCCTGATTTTCGAAAGAAAGTTCAAGGCTATATTCCGGGCATGACAGGCAATGTGCCTTTCTCAGACAAGGACGTGAATATGACCGATCCGACACACAAAACGGCCCTCGTAACCGGCGCATCTCGTGGCATTGGGGCTGCAATCGCGGCACGCCTCGCGCGCGAAGGGTTCGACGTCGTCGTCAATTACGCTGGCAGCGAGGTCGCCGCAGCCGGTGTCGTGCGTAAGATCGAGGCACAAGGAGGCCGCGCCATGTCTGCAAAAGCCGACGTATCAGACGCCTCTGACGTAAAGCGTCTGTTCGATTGTGCCGAGACGAAATTCGGGGGGGTCGATGTCTTGGTAAACAACGCAGGCATCATGAAACTGGCCAAGATCGGAGACAGCGACGACGACCTGTTCGACACACAGGTTGCGGTGAATTTGAAAGGCACATTCAACACCTTACGCGAAGCTTCAACCCGCCTGCCGGACGGAGGCCGCATTATCAACCTGTCCACATCTGTTGTTGGCCTCAAGCTGGAAACATATGGTATCTATGCGGGGCTCAAAGCGGCGGTCGAGACGATGACCAGCATCATGGCCAAAGAAATGCGCGGTCGTAACATCACCGTGAACGCAGTTGCTCCGGGACCGACTGCCACCGCCCTGTTTCTGGATGGAAAGCCTGAAGACCTCGTTCAGAAAATGTCAAAGATGCCGCCATTGGAACGTCTTGGCACGCCAGAAGACATCGCCAATGTAGTGGCGTTTCTTGCGGGGCCCGATGGCGGTTGGATAAACGGCCAAATACTGCGTGCCAACGGTGGGTTGCTTTGAGCAGGGTTCCCCAAACTTGAAACAGAATAGCGCCTTTTTCGCATCTGCCTAACTGTAGGTTTGGTTGAGCGGCTCTCAAAAACCGACGTTGCGTAGTTTCAGCGAAAGCAATGAAACGGGTCAAAGTCTGCTTCGGGGAAGCTGCGATGCAGCACTTGGGCATCTGGTCAATGGCAGCTAAGGGCCGATCGCGACGGGTCCGGTGGTCCCGGGCGGGGAGCGGTTGTTCGCCGCGCCCTGGACGAACGGCGGCGCTTCCAACAGTCGGCGCACCGTAACGCCGGGGGCCGAGTGGCCTTGGCGGCCATTTGTGCGCGATAGAACAGACGTGCGATCCAGTCTTGCAAGCCAGGAAGCGGAGTCGCGGCGGTGCATCGACATGAAGTGATGATTCATCGTCCAGTCGAAAATGCTGTTCCTAGGGTTTGATCCATATTGAAAGATCAACATCCCGAAGTGGTCCTTTTGCCAAGTTCGCGTGAGCTAGCGCGATTCCGATCGACGTAAGCCGTGAGTTTTTAATTGTTGGCTGGTTGTATGTTGCCATTATTTCGGAGATTCTCGGGAGATGGGCATTCATCACGCCTTGGAATTCATCTCCAGTGGGCTGGGAACCGCTAGAGACCTCTTTATACCGTCCGGAGTATTCTCCGTAAATTCCGACTTGCGACAACACCGTTTCAAGTTGAGGCCCGCTGACGGCGAATACTTTTTGGCCGTTGCCATAAGGCGAATCCACAATCAGACCTTTTTGTAACAAATGGTCGTAGTCAGCGAACTTATCACGAAGAGCGGCCTCAGATACGCCCTTTGTGATGATGTCACCATATCTCTGCGAAATTATTCCGAGCGCATCAGTTTGGACTGCGATACCGGACGGCGGGATTAAGCAGCCATGCGCCGCGAGATAGTTCGCGGCTGATTCACTTGTTGAGATGTTGTCTAAGAGCGGCAGACAGACACGCGAAAGAAAGTCTGCAAGTTGTTGAATGTTCATCAGCCCATTGTTTTGAACATTCTGGAAGGTGAAAATCATGCTGAGGGCGTTAAGATCAGAATCGGGAATGGAGCCAACCTTAGCAATTGCATCGTTCAAGGTCAGCGAAAGGCGGCTTCGCTCCGCAATCTTGGATCGCTGCGCCACGAGATCGGTCAGAACCTCCCTTAAGCCCTCGTCGCCGCTTCTAGCGAACGCTTTCTGAGCATCAAGAGTTGCTGCAAGGAAGTCCGGTTCACGAAACGCCTCCGAACGCGTCGTGTCGTCGGTTGCAAAACGTTCCAAAACGCCAGCTTCGAATGCCTTTAGCCGGTCTTCGATTTGTGCTCTAGCGACATTACCCAGCGTTTCAACGTGGGCTGTCAATGCTGAAAGTATCTCCACCATCTGAGCGGGTGAGAGCCCACCGTTGACGGTGACATCGCCTGTTGCCTGAATTGCGGTTGAGCCTTCAGTCGCGTTCTGTTTTTGGCCGCCAAGCATTATTTGATTTTCGTGTCACGGCCGGACTGAATGCCGGTTGAGCCCCCCCGCACGTCCTGATTCTGGCTTTTCCGGGACCGCGCGGCGCGAATGCCCCAAACGCCAAGAACAATTGTCACGATTAGGGCAATTCCCCACAGGATAAGATTTGGTATGTCCATGACACCTCCTGCCGTTGGCGGGAGGCTACACAACTAACCCTGCGGAATCTAGCCCTTCAGCGCAAGGTGGCAGACCCGGAAAAAAGCCGCCTCGTCCGCGTTTTCTCCGTTGCAACCATGACAATGCTGCACCGGGTCACGAACGACCGCTTCCGTCCAGCTGCACCACAGCGACGGCGATAACAATGAAGGTCGGCTCTGGGCCGTTTCCAGCCTTACTGCTGGAAGGTCCCAGAGCAGAAATCCCATTTGCGCCGCAAGAAAGCCGGTGGCTACGAGGCGACGGTTCAGCCCGTGGGCAACGCGACAGTCTTAGTCGAGCCGTCGGCCCATTTCTTGAAGCACTAAGTGCGCTCCATGCCGATGAGCGCGTCTGCCAGGTTCAATTCTAGCTTGACAGCCCGTGCGCAGGCTTATGCTTTCGCCTGCGCACTCATTTGCTTTTTCTGGCTCTTCAACTCACCCGGCTCAGCCGCATTTGGAGTGGCCGCAATCGGCGCAGGTCATGCAGCCTTCGACCATCCGCAGGGCGTAGGAGCCGCAGGACGGGCAGGCTTTGCCGCGGGGGGCTTCGCCGATGGCCATGCGGTCGGCCTCGGGGTCGGATTTCAGGCCCAGCCCTTCGCCTTCGAGGAAGCCGATCGAGATCATGTGACGCTCGATCACGCCGCCGATCGCCGCGAGGATGGAGGGGATGTATTTGCCCTGCATCCAGGCCCCGCCGCGCGGATCGAACACGGCTTTGAGCTCTTCGACCACGAAGGACACATCGCCGCCGCGCCGGAACACCGCCGAGATCATCCGCGTCAGCGCCACGGTCCAGGCGAAATGCTCCATGTTCTTCGAGTTGATGAAGACCTCGAAGGGACGACGGTGACCGCCTTGGACGATATCGTTGATCGTGATGTAGATCGCGTGCTCCGAGCCCGGCCACTTGATCTTGTAGGTCGAGCCTTCGAGCGCCGCGGGACGATCCAGCGGCTCGGTCAGGTAGACCACATCGGCGCCTTCATCGACTTCCGGCGCATCTTCGGAGGTCTCCGACACGCTGAGCACCGAGCCGGTCACGTCGTTCGGACGGTAGGTGGTGCAGCCTTTGCAGCCGGTGTCCCAGGCTTCCATATAGACCGATTTGAACGCCTCGAAGGGGATATCCTCGGGGCAGTTGATGGTCTTGGAGATCGAGCTGTCGATCCATTTCTGCGCGGCCGCCTGCATCCGGACGTGATCCATCGGCGCGAGCGTCTGGGCGTTGACGAAATAGTCGGGCAGCGGTTTGTCCCCGAACTTGTCGCGCCACATCTGCACCGCGTAATCGACAACCTCTTCCTCGGTGCGCGAGCCGTCGGGCTGCAGCACCTTGCGCTTGTAGGCATAGGCGAAGACCGGTTCGATGCCCGAGGACACGTTGCCCGCGTAAAGCGAGATCGTCCCGGTCGGTGCGATGGAGGTCAGCAGCGCATTGCGGATACCGTGCTCGCGGATCGCCTCGCGGACGTCATCATCCATCTGCATCATGTTGCCAGAGGCGAGGTATTTCTCGGCATCGAAGAGCGGGAACGGCCCCTTCTCCTTCGCCAGATCGACCGAGGCGAGATAGCTCGCCCGCGCGATCTGCTTCATCCAGACTTCGGTCTGCGCCGCCGCCTCTTCCGAGCCATAGCGCAGGCCCAGCATCAGGAGCGCGTCGGCCAGACCGGTCACGCCCAGGCCGATACGGCGCTTGTTCTGCGCCTCTTCGCGCTGCTGCTCCAGCGGGAAGCGCGAGGCGTCGACCACGTTGTCCATCATGCGGATGGCAAGGCGCACCATCTCGTCGAGCTGCTTCGGATCCAGACCCGCATCCGCCTCGAACGGGTTCGTCACCAGCCGCGCGAGGTTGATCGAGCCCAGCAGGCACGCGCCATAGGGTGGCAGGGGCTGCTCGCCGCAGGGGTTGGTCGCGGCGATCTGCTCGACATAGTTGAGGTTGTTCATCTTGTTGATGCGGTCGATGAAGATCACGCCCGGCTCGGCGTAGTCATAGGTCGCGCGCATGATCTTGTTCCACAGATCGCGGGCGTTCAGCGTGTGATAGACCTTGTCGCCGTATTTCAGATCCCACGGGCCATCGGCCTTCACGGCCTCCATGAATGCGTCGGTCACCAGCACGGACAGGTTGAACATCCGCAGACGGGCCGAATCCTGCTTGGCGGTGATGAAGCTCTCGATATCGGGGTGATCGCAGCGCATCGTCGCCATCATCGCGCCGCGCCGCGAACCCGCCGACATGATCGTGCGGCACATCGCATCCCAGACATCCATGAAGCTCAGCGGACCGGACGCATCGGCGGCGACGCCCTTCACCTCGGCCCCGCGCGGGCGGATGGTGGAGAAGTCGTAGCCGATTCCCCCGCCCTGCTGCATCGTCAGCGCGGCTTCCTTCAGCATGTCGAAGATGCCGCCCATGTTGTCGGGGATCGTTCCCATGACGAAGCAGTTGAACAGCGTCACCGCGCGGCCGGTGCCGGCACCTGCCGCGATCCGGCCTGCGGGGAGATATTTGAAATCTTCCAGCGCGCCGTAGAATTTCTCTTCCCATTTCGCGGGCTTATTCTCGACCTCGGCCAAGGCGCGCGCGATCCGACGCCAGCTATCCTCGACGGTCGCGTCGATCGGGGTCCCGTCCTGTTCCTTCAGACGGTATTTCATGTCCCAGATCTGTTCGGCAATCGGGGCGGCAAAACGGCTCATGAGGTCCTCGCTGGCAGCAGTTCGAGTGAGGTAAAAATCGAGCGCCCCCTCCGCATATCGTGCGTCGGGGGCGGGCTGACACTATACCTAAGGCCTCTTCGCATGACCAGACGCAAATCGGACATTGCCGTCGCGGGAGCGAAAACCTAATTAAGGGGCATGGGTGACAAAGTGGTGAATCTGATCAAGCTATGCGTCGGCGCCGAGAAGGTCGAAGACCTGATCGCGTGGCAGGCCAGCCGCTATGGCAAAGGCCCGGCTATGCATGTAACGCGCATGTGGCCGAAGCGCGCGGATGAGATCCTGAACGGCGGGTCGCTGTACTGGGTCTTCAAGGGCGCGGTTCTAGCGCGCCAGCGCGTGCTGGAACTGTCGGAAGTGATGGGCGCGGACGGGATCGCGCGCTGCGCCATCGTGCTCGACCGCGAGGTTGTCCGCACGGAGGCCCTGTCGCGTCGCCCGTTCCAGGGCTGGCGCTACCTGAGCCCCGATGATGCGCCCCGCGACCTGCCCAAAGGTCGCGACCGCGAAGAGGCGCTGCCCCGCGAGCTTGCCGTGGCGCTGTCCGAGATCGGCCTGCGTTAAGAGGCGAGCCAGCTTTCCGCGTCTGCCTGCACGGTGAAGATGCGGAACGCGCCACCCTCGCCCTGCATACTCGCCTCGGAGCGCATATCCTCCGGCACGACCAGCGCGCAGCGCCCGGCCTGACCGTCTTCGCAGCTTTGACGCAGCCCGCCGATCAGCTCGGCCATGTAACCGTCGAAGCGCGGCGCGACGACGACCATCATCCGATCCGCGGACCCGACGAGGCGCATCGCCTCGGTCACATCATGTTTAAGAACGGTGCCGGAGGCGATCAGACCGACCACGCCTTCGGGGCTATCTTCCATCGAGTCGATCATCGTGGAATTCCTTTGTTCGAACACCAGAAGGCGAGGCGCTGCGCCCCGCCTATAAGCTGAACGGAAAGATGTTCGCCTGGGTTCCGGCCGCAGGCGGCACCGTCAACAAAGCTTGATCTAGCCGCGCAGCGATTGCACTCGCGCGACGAGCTGCCGGGTGGAGCCGTCCTTGCCCTCGCCCGCATCCTCGCCCTTCAGCACCGGAGCCAGCGCAAGCGCCAGTTCCTTGCCCAGCTCCACGCCCCATTGGTCGAAGCTGTTGATGCCGAGGATCACGCCCTCGACGAACACGCGGTGCTCATAAAGCGCGACGATCCCGCCGAAGACCTCGGGGGTCAGTTTCGGATAAAGCAGCGTGGTCGACGGTCGCGAACCCGGGAAAACGCGGTGCCGCGCCTGACGGTCCAATTCGTCTCCCTCGAAGCCTTTCTTGCGCATGATCTCGGTCGCCTCGGCCAGCGAGCGCCCGCGCATCAGCGCCTCGGATTGCGCCAGACAGTTGGCCACGAGCAGCGTATGCTGATGCGCCAGATCGGGCTCATGCCCCTCGGCGGCGACCATGAATTCGCACGGAATGACCCGCGTGCCTTGATGGATCAGCTGGTAGAACGCGTGCTGTCCGTTGGTGCCCGGTTCGCCCCAGACGACCGGCCCGGAATTGTAAGGCAGGTCCTTGCCATCCATGCTGACGCGCTTGCCGTTGCTCTCCATCTCCAACTGCTGGAGATAGGCCGGCAGCCGTGCAAGCCGTTGATCGTAAGGCAGAACTGCGCGCGTAGCATAGTCGCAGAACTGGTTGTGCCAGATACCGACCAGCGCCAGCAGCACCGGCAGGTTGTCCTTGAATTCGGCCTCGCGGAAATGCGCGTCCATCGTGGCGGCGCCCTTGAGGAAACCCGCGAAACCCTCCGGCCCGATCGCGATCATCAGCGACAGCCCGATCGGCCCCCACATCGAATAGCGCCCGCCGACCCAATCGGCGAAGCCGAAGACGCGGGCCTGATCGATCCCGAAGGCGGCGGTCTTCTCAGCCGAGGTCGAGAGCGCCGCGAATTGCTGCGCCGGGTCCGAGACCTTCTCGGCCATCCACCGCTTCGCGGTCTCGGCATTGGTCATCGTCTCGATCGTGGTGAAGGTCTTGGAGGCGACGATCACCAGCGTCGTTTCCGGGTTCAGACCGGCCAGCGTGTCATGGATATGCGCCCCGTCCACGTTGGAGACGAAATGGCAGCGCGGCCCGTCGTGATAGGGCGCGAGCGCGAGCGTCGCCATCGCCGGGCCCAGATCAGAGCCGCCGATGCCGATATTGACCACATCGGTGATCTCGCCGCCCTGCCCCGTGAACTTGCCCTCGCGGACATCGCGCGCAAACGCTTCCATCCGGGCATAGGTCGCGCGGACCTCGGGCATGACGTTCTCGCCATCGACGAACACATCCGTGTCGAGATTGCGCAGCGCGGTATGCAGCACCGCGCGACCCTCGGTGTCGTTGATCTTCTCACCGGTGAACATCGCCTCGGCGCGGGCCGCGACATCCTTCACCTCGGCCAGTTTCACCAGCAGATCGAGCGTCTCCGCATCGATATTGGTCTTGGAGAAATCGAACAGAAACGGCCCGGTTTCGCGGCTGAAACCGCCTGCGCGATTGTCCTTTTCGAACAATTCTCCGATTCCGCGGGATTGCACGGATTGCGCTTTATCGAGGAGGTCTTGCCAGATGGTCATCGCTTACTCTGCCCAGTTATTCAGCCCAGTGAACGGTCGCGTCCTTGAGAACGGCGCGCACCGGCGCCTGTTCCACAGGGAGCCTTTCGGCTTTTTCGATCGCCTCGCGCTTCTCAGCGCCGGTGATCAGGATATGCGTATACATCGCGTCGCGCAGCACGGGTGCGGACAGTGTGATACGCGGCTCGCCCGCAGCTTCGGCCCGCATCGGCAGCAAGATCGGCGCATCGTTCGACAGCGCCTCTTTCAGCCGGTCGGCGCCCGGAAACAGGCTCGCCGTGTGCATATCCGCACCCATGCCCAGAAGCAGGACGGAGATCGGCAGATGCGGCGCGATGCCTTCGGCCAGTTCTTCCATCTTGTCCTCGGGACGTTCCGCCTCGGCATAGAGCGGTACCAGCGTCGCCGCTGCCGCCCGACCCCTCAGGAGCCGCGCACGGATCAGACGCGTGTTCGAACGCTCCGAGCTCTCGGGCACCCAACGCTCGTCATTGAGGAGCACCGCGACCTTCGACCAGTCCAGATCAATGTCGGAAAGGATGTCGAAGATCGGTCCCGGCGTGGAGCCGCCGGGCACCGACAAGGTCGCGCGGCCCTCGTTGTTGATCGACGCGCGCAACTGGCTCGCGATGCGGTCCGCAAGCCCCATCATCAGCATCTCGCGATCGGGATAACTCTCAAAATTCATTCACGAATCTCCCGCCAGCGGCGTCCGTCGCGATGCATCAGCATCAGCGCGTCATCCGGCCCCGACGCGCCGCTGTCATAGGTTTGAGGTTTGTCGCCACGCGCCTCCCAACCCTCGATGATCGGGTCGGTCCAGGCCCAGGCCGCCTCGACCTCGTCGCCGCGCATGAACAGCGTCTGGTTGCCCCGGATCACGTCCATGATCAGGCGTTCATAGGCGTCGGTGATGTCGGCCTCGTCGCCCAGAGCTTCCGCGAAGGACATGTCGAGCGGCACCTGCACGAGGCGCATCCCGCCCGGCCCCGGTTCCTTGATCATCATCTTCAGGTTCATGCCCTCATTGGGCTGCAGCCGGATCACGAGCACGTTCTCGCGCCACTCGCCCTCGGCGTCGTCGAAGATCTGGTGCGGCGGCTCCTTGAAGGTGATCGCGATCTCGGATGTGCGCGCGCGCAGCCGCTTGCCGGTGCGCAGATAGAAGGGCGTGTTCACCCAGCGCCAGTTCGCGACATGGCATTTCATCGCGATATAGCTCTCGGTCGTCGACTCCGGATCCTCAGCATCTTCGAGATAGCCGGGCGCATCCTTGCTGGCCGCGTATTGGCCGCGCACGATATCGGCGGGCTGGACGGGCTGGAGCGCGCGGATCACCTTGAGCTTCTCGTCGCGCACCGCATCGGGATCGAAGTGGTAGGGCGGCTCCATCGCGATCAGGCACAGAAGCTGCATCATGTGGTTCTGGACCATGTCGCGCATCGCGCCCGACTTGTCATAATACGACCCGCGACCGCCCACACCCACCGTTTCGGCCACGGTAATTTGCACATGATCAACAAATTGGCTGTTCCAGAGCGGCTCGAACAGGATGTTGGCGAAGCGCACCGCCATCAGGTTCTGCACCGTCTCTTTGCCGAGGTAATGGTCGATCCGGTAGATCTGCGTCTCGTCGAAATACTCCGCCAGCGCCGCGTTGAGCGCCTTGGCCGAGGCGAGGTCGCGCCCGAACGGCTTCTCGACCACGATCCGCGCCTCCGGCCCCGCGATACCGCGCGTGTGGAGGCGCTCGGCCAGATCGCCGAACAGCGCCGGAGCCACCGAGAAGTAGAAGGCATTGACGGTATCGTCGCGGACTTTCGACTTCAGATCGTCCCAGCCGCCATCGCCTTTCGCGTCGATCGCGACATAGTCGAGCATCGGCAGGAAGCCGTCCAGCGCGCCTTCGTCGTCGCATTTATTGCCGCCGAATTCGGCGATCGCGGCGCGGGTCTGGTCGCGGAACTCCTCGGGGGTCATCTCCGAGCGCGCGGCCCCGATAATGGTGGATCCTTCGGGAATTTGACCGGCGCAATAGCGGCGAAACAGGCCGGGGAGAATTTTGCGATTGGCGAGGTCGCCAGTGGCGCCGAAAATCACCAGATCGAAACGATCGACGGGAATGACGCGCGAAACCATGGGCTGCTCCGTGTTTGGGGTCCGTTAGCGCTAACGACCCCCTTTTACTCACCTTACCTGAACAAGTCTAGCATGGGAGCGACACGAGACAACGCGAGGGCGCGGATTAAGCGCTCTCACGCGAAAGAAACGCCTCAAGCGCCTGAATTTCCGGCACGATTTCTTCGGCCATACCATCTGCGAAAATCGCGAAATCGGCTCGCGTTTCGGGCGGAACGGACAGAAGGACCGGAAAATCGGAGGCCATCGCCTGCGCGATCAGGTCGCGACACCCGCGCCCTGCGGCCTCCTGTTTGCCGAATTTGTTGAGGATCACGATGGCGCCCGGTGGCGCCGTTTCGAGCGCATGACCGACCTGGGCGACGACCTCTTCGAGCGCGCCCGCATCGAGCGAACAGGCCCCCGCGCCCTGCCCCAGATCCTGCGAGATCGTGCGGGTTTCGCCCTCGGGCAAAAGGCGCAGATGCATCTCGCATTCGAAGCGCTGCGGCACCTCGGCGCGCACCATGCCGATCACGTCGCGCCCTTGCGACAGCAGCCTTTCGGCGAGCTGGGCAAGGAGCTTGTCGGCCGCGCCGCGCTCTTGGCATGTGATGAACCCGATCATTGCGCCTGTTTGGCGAGGCTTTCGCGGGCGGTCAAGGGGCGACACCCGGACACGCAGCGCGAGATTACGTCGCCAGCGCCTTGCCGAAGCGCGGCAGACGCGCGCGTTTCATCAGCGCCCGGATCGGCTGCGGCTCGCCCGACAGGCGCTCGGCTTCGGAACGGACGGCCTCGGTGATGGCGCGCATCTGCTCGGGATGCTCGGACAGAAGCTGCCAGAGGAAGCCGTCCGGATCGCGCCGCTCCAGCCCCTCGCCCGCCAAGGTCCCGCGCGGAAAATCCTGCGCGTTGAATGTGAGGATCGCATCGGCACTGCCCGCAATCGCCACCGCCAGCACATGAAGGTCATTCTCGTCGGGCAGCACCAGCCGCGCCTCGATCCCCGGCTGGGCGGAAATCTCGGCTTTCGGGAACCCCGCCCGCAGCAGCGCGATCTCGCCGCGCGCGATGGCCTCGTCGGCAGGCGCGCGGCGGGCCGCCGCACGCGCCCATTCCTCGAGGATGCGCGCCGACCAGAGCGGACGGTAGAGCCCCGCCTTCGCCGCCCCGATCAAGATCTCGCGCAGCACCGTCGGGTAGAGCACGCAGGCATCGAGCACGACCCGCATCAGTCGAGCCGGAAGAACAGGGATTTCAGATAGCCCGATTCCGCTAGCTGCGGCAGCATCGGGTGATCGGGCCCGGCATAGCCGGTATGGATCAGCTGCGCCGACCGCCCTGCCTTGCCGATGCCGCGCGTGCAGGCTGCGCGGAATTGCGACAGATCGGCGGCATGCGAGCAGGAGCACAGCACCAGATAGCCGCCCGGCTCGACCAGCGGCGCGGCCATCCGAGCGATCCGCTCATACGCGCGCAGCCCCGCCTGCAGTGCGGGCTTGGCGGGCGCGAAGGCGGGCGGATCGCAGATCACCAGATCGAAGCGCTCCCCTTCCCGGCTCAAAGCGTCGAGCGTGTCGAAGGCATCGCCCTGCCGCGTGGCGAACCGGTCCGCCATGCCCATCGCGGCCGCACCCTTGGTCGCAAGATCCAGCGCCGGAGCCGAGGCATCGACCGACAGCGCCGAGGTCGCACCACCTGCCAGCGCGGCCAGCGCGAAGCCGCCCACATGGGAGAAGACATCGAGGACTCGCGCGCCCTCCGCCAGCCGTGCGGCGAAAGCATGGTTCGGGCGCTGATCATAGAACAGCCCCGTCTTCTGCCCGCCCAGCAGATCGGCGAGATAGATCGCGCCATTCATCGGCACCTCGACCGGCGCCTCGATCCCACCGCGCAGGGTGAGCATTTCCTCGTCCAGCCCTTCGAGCGTACGCGCCCGCCCTGCCGCGTTCTTGATGATCGTCGTGACGCCCGTGACCTCGGCCAGCGCGGCCTCAAGATCGGCGATCATTATTTCCGACCATGCCGCATTCGGCTGGATCACCGCCGCATCGCCGAAACGGTCAATAATGACGCCGGGCAGCCCGTCCGCCTCGGCATGGACCAGACGATAGAACGGCGCATCGAACAACCGCGCACGCATCTCCAACGCGCGGGACAGCTTCGCCGCGATCCAGTCGCGGTCAATCACCGCCTCCGCGTCGCGGCTCATCACACGACCGATGATCTTGGAGTTCGGGTTGACCGTCACCGTAGCCAGCGGACGGCGCTCGCCATCCTCCAACGTCGCGATCGTGCCGGGCGCCAGCGCCTTGGTGCGCCGGTCCGTCACCAGCTCATCGGCATAGACCCAAGGAAAGCCGTGGCGGATCGCGCGGGCCTCGGCCTTCGGGCGCAGCCGAACGGTCGGGCGGGTGGCGGTGTCTTCGGACTGGCTCATCGGATGCTCCTTGCGCGCGCTGTCTCAAGCGCCGCCTTCCTAGCGCCAAGCGGCGGTGCGCGAAAGCCCTCGCGCTTGCCGCATCCCCGCTCTGCCCCAGATAATCGACAAAGAGAACGGGTTGCGACGTTAGCGCTAACATGATAGCGAAGAGGCGACCGCGATCCGCGCCCGCTGCGCGAGCGGCCCGCTAGGGCTGCATGTTCCGCATCAGATGCATAGCAAGGAAAGGCCCCGCCGATGACCCTCGATGCCACAATCGCCCGTGTGACCGACCGAATCCGCGCCCGCTCCGAAGGCCCGCGCGGCGACTATCTTGCCCGGATGCAGGCGGCTGCCGATGCAGGCCCCGCCCGCGCGCATCTCAGCTGCGGCAATCAGGCCCACGCCTATGCCGCGATGGGCGAGGACAAAGACGCGCTCGCGGCAGAGCGCGCGCCGAATGTGGGCATCGTGACGGCCTATAACGACATGCTCTCGGCGCACCAGCCTTTCGAGACCTTCCCGCAGACGATCAAAGCCGCGCTGCGCGA
This sequence comes from Thioclava sp. JE_KL1, assembly GCF_009296265.1. Classification (GTDB taxonomy): domain Bacteria; phylum Pseudomonadota; class Alphaproteobacteria; order Rhodobacterales; family Rhodobacteraceae; genus Thioclava. The sequence continues at coordinate 233,623 of NZ_WBJS01000006.1, read as the reverse complement.
AGTCGGCGCCACGGCGCAGGTCGCGGGCGGCGTTCCTGCGATGTGCGACGGGGTCACGCAGGGCCAGCCGGGGATGGACCTGTCGCTCTTCTCGCGCGACGTGATCGCGATGGCTGCGGCGGTTTCGCTGAGCCACAACACCTTCGACGCGGCGCTCTACATGGGCGTCTGCGACAAGATCGTGCCCGGCCTGATCATGGCGGCGGCGACCTTCGGCCATATCCCGGCGATCTTCATCCCCGCCGGGCCGATGACCACCGGGCTGCCCAACGACGAGAAAGCCAAGGTCCGCCAGCAATTCGCCGCGGGCGAAGTTGGCCGCGATGCGCTCATGGCAGCCGAGATGGCCTCCTATCACGGCCCGGGCACCTGCACCTTCTACGGCACCGCAAACACCAACCAGATGCTGATGGAGTTCATGGGTCTGCACCTTCCGGGCGCGTCCTTCGTGAACCCGAACACGCCGCTGCGCGAGGCGCTGACGGTCGCAGGCGCGAAACGCGCCGCCGAGATCACCGCGCTTGGCAACGACTACCGCCCGGCCTCGGAAGTGCTCGACGAGAAAGCCTTCGTGAACGGCATGGTCGGTCTGATGGCGACGGGTGGGTCGACCAACCACGTCCTGCACCTGCCCGCGATGGCACGCGCCGCCGGGATCGTGCTCGATCTGGAAGATTTCGACGAGATTTCCTCGGCCGTGCCGCTGATGGCGAAAGTCTATCCGAACGGCCTCGCCGACGTGAACCACTTCCACGCGGCGGGCGGGCTGCAATTCATGATCCGCCATCTGCTGGGTGCGGGCCTACTGCATGAGGATGCGAAGACCGTCGCGGGCGACGGCCTCACCCGCTACACCCAGGAGCCGAAGATCACCGAGGGCGGTCTGATCTGGGAAGAGTCCGACCCCGAAAGCCAGAACGAGAAAATCCTCCGCAAGCCCGCCGATCCGTTCCAGAAAACGGGCGGCCTGAAGCAGCTCGAAGGCAATCTCGGGCGCGGCGTGATCAAGGTCTCCGCCGTCAAGCCCGAGCGCCATGTGATCGAAGCGCCGGTCCGCGTCTTCAAGGAACAGCACGAGGTGAAGGACGCCTTCAAGAACGGCGAGTTCACCTCGGACACGATCGTCGTCGTGCGCTTCCAAGGGCCGAAGGCGAACGGAATGCCGGAGCTGCACTCGCTCACCCCGACCCTCGCAGTGCTGCAGGATCGCGGCCTGAAAGTCGCGCTGGTCACCGATGGCCGGATGTCGGGCGCCTCGGGCAAGGTTCCGGCGGCGATCCATGTCTCGCCGGAGGCCGCCGATGGCGGACCGCTTGCGAAGCTGCAAGACGGCGATATGGTGCGGCTCGACGCGACGACGGGCGAGCTGACCTGCCTGACCGAAGGTTTCGAGAGCCGCACGCCGGTCGTGCCCGACCTCAGCGGCAACCAGTTCGGCCTCGGCCGCGAGCTGTTCGGCGCCTTCCGCACCCATGTCGGCCCGTCCACCAAAGGCGCCTCCGTGGTGCTGTGAGTTTTCTTGCCTCCGGCGGGGATATTTGTACCAAGGCGAAGACAGGGGTCTGCTTTCGGCTTGGCGATAAATATCCCCCGCGGAGCGTCCTGCCCTCTCCGCCCAAGCGGGCGGCCTAGACTGGAGTGATCCGATGACCCCTAGCGAACAATCCGCATCCGCCCGCAAGATCTGCGAACTGGCCCCGATCGTGCCGGTGATCGTGGTGAAGGATGTGGCCCATGCCGCCCCTCTGGCCAAAGCGCTCGTCGCGGGCGGTCTGCCTGCGCTGGAAGTGACGCTGCGCACGCCCTGCGCGCTCGACGCGATCCGCGCCATGGCCGATGTCGAGGGCGGCGTGGTCGGCGCGGGCACGCTGCTGACCCCGGCCGATGTGAAAGCCGCGAAGGCCGCGGGCGCGAAATTCGGCGTCTCTCCCGGCGCGACCGAAACGCTGGTGAAAGCCTGCGAAGACGAAGGCCTGCCGCTTCTGCCCGGTGCCGCCACCGCGTCGGAAGTGATGAAGCTTCTGGAGATGGGTTACGACGTGCTGAAGTTCTTCCCGGCGGAAGCCTCGGGCGGCGCGCCTGCGCTGAAGGCGATCGGCGCCCCGATCCCACAGGTCAGCTTCTGCCCGACGGGCGGCGTCAGCATGAAAAACGCCAATGATTACCTGAGCCTGCCGAACGTTCTTTGCGCGGGCGGCTCCTGGGTCGCGCCCGATGCGATGGTGCAATCGAGCGACTGGGCCGGGATCGAAGCGCTTGCGCGCGAGGCGGCGGCGCTGCCGCGCTAACCACCCTGCTAGGGACGACGTGCCCGCCAGCCGCCCCGCCGCATCGGCGGGCCGCTCTCGCGGGTCAGACCTTCCTCGAGCACCCGGGTCATCGGGTGCTCGGGCGGCGCTTGATAGGCCGCGAGCACGGTGCGCATCGCTTCGTTCGCGTCCATCCCGGGGTCAAGGCTCAGCGCCCAATCCATGAAGATCGAGCGGCACTCTTCCGTGCTGATCCCGTCGATCTTGAAGCTCTCGCGGATCAGCCCTTTCGGGTCCGCCTCGCTCAATTCCATCAGTTTGCGCGCCATTCAGCCCTCCAGAGCCCTGTCCACGATGGCGGCCGTCTCGGTCGTGACCTCGTTCAGACGCGCCGCCAGAGCATCGAGATCATCCAGCCCCGTCTCGCGCAACAGGAAAGCGCGGCCGCCCTCTCCGATCGCCGCCATATCCAGGCGTTTTTCGCTCAGCAAGCGCCCGCCTGCCTGTAGCCGCCAGAGGAAGCGATAGGCGGTGGCGAGCTGCTCGCCCTCCTCGCGCGTCACGAACCCGCCACGCGGCCCTGCGCGTAGCTGCGCCTCGACCTTGCGCGCCGGGACGCCCGCGCGGAGCGCGAAGCTTTGCGCAAGAAGCTCGATATCCTGCAGCCGGCCGGGGCCGACCTTCGCCTCCCAATCGCCATCGGGGGCCTTGGCCGCGAAGATCCGGGCGCGCATCTGCGCCAGCTCGTGGAGCACCGCCTCTCCGCCGCCTTTCGCCTCCAGAACCTTCAGGCGGATCGCCTCGACCCGGTCGGCCAGATCAGCGCATCCCGCGACGGGCCGCGCCCGGGTCAGCGCCAGATGTTCCCAGGTCCAGGCCTCCTCCATCTGATAGCTCTCGAAGCTTTGCACCGAGGTCGCGACGGGGCCTTGTCGGCCCGAAGGCCGCAGCCGCATATCGACCTCGTAGAGCATCCCCTCCGGCATCGGCGCGCTGAGCGCGGTGATCAGGGCTTGCGTGAGCTTCGCGTAGTAAGCCCTCGAGGCAATGGGCTTCTTGCCTTCGGAAAACTCCTGTCCGTCCGCGTCGTAGATCACGATCAGATCGAGATCGGATTGCGCGTTCAGGCGCTCTGCGCCGAGGCTGCCCATCCCCAGAACCACCGCGCCCTTGCCGGGGCACGGCCCGTAGCGGCGCGCGAATTCGCCCTGCACGACCGGCCAGAGCGCGCCCAGAACCGCGCCGGCCACATCGGCATATTGGCACGCGGCTTCTGACGCATCGACGAGACCGCGCAGATGATGCACGCCCACGCGGAACTTCCATTCCTTCGCCCAGCGCCGCGCCGCGATCAACGCGGCCTCGTAATCGCCCGCCCGCTCCAGCAGCCGCGCAAGATCGGCCTCCAGCGCCGGTTTGCCCGGCCATGGCGCGAAGAACGAGCCGCCCAGAACCGCGTCCAGCACCCCAGCATTGCGCGACAGGTAGCTCGCCAGCCCCGGCGCTGTGGCGCAGATGTCGACGATCAGATCGACGAGCTGGGGATTGGCCTCGAAGAGAGAGAACAACTGCACCCCGGCGGGCAGCCCCTTGAGGAAGCCGTCGAATTGGGTCAGCGCCTCCTCCATATTTGCCGCCCGGCGCATCCGGTCGAGCAGTTCCGGCTCCAGCCGCTTGAAGATCGCGCGCGCCCGTTCGGATCGCAGCGCCGGGTAGCCCGTCCAGCCCTCGACGATCTCGCGCGCGGCTTCGCTCAGTTCGGGACGCTCGGCGGCGGCATCGGGCGCGAAGAACTCATTCGTCAGCCCTTCCACCCGCTCCAGCCGGTCACGCAGCCGGTCGCGCCAGCGCGCCACATCGCCCTCGCCCATCATCGCGGCGATCCGCGCGAGCCCCTCTTCGTTGCCGGGCATGATCTGGGTCTGGGCGTCGCCCACCATCTGCAGACGGTGCTCGATCTCGCGATGCTCGCGGTAATGATCGATCAACTCCTCTGCCACGTCCTCGGGCACCCAGGTCTTCGCCGCGAGCGCGCGCAGCCCGCCCACGGTGGTCCGGTCGCGCAGGCTCTCATCCCGCCCGCCTGCGATCAATTGCCGGGTCTGGGTGAAGAACTCGATCTCGCGAATGCCGCCTTGGCCGAGCTTGATATTGTGGCCCGCAACCTCGATCGGGCCGTGCAGCCCCTTATGCTCGCGGATACGCAGGCGCATGTCATGGGCGTCCTGAATGGCCGCGAAATCGAGGTGCTTGCGCCAGACGAAGGGCCGCAGCCGTTCGAGGAATTGCTCCCCCGCGGCGATATCTCCTGCACAGGGACGCGCCTTGATATAGGCCGCGCGCTCCCATGTCCGGCCCTCGGCCTCGTAATAAAGCTCCGCCGCGCCCATCGAGATACAGACCGGTGTGACGGCGGCATCGGGGCGCAGGCGCAGATCGGTGCGGAACACATAGCCCTCGGCGGTCCGATCGTTGAGCATCGCCGCCATCTTGCGCGTGGCCCGGATTAGCGCGCTGCGCGCCTCCATCGCATCGTCAGGCTCGTAGCGGCTTTCGTCGAAAAGGCAGATCAGGTCGATATCGGAGGAGTAGTTCAGCTCCCCCGCCCCCATCTTGCCCATCGCGAGCGCGACCATCCCGGCGGCACTCTCTATATCATCGTTGGTCGCCCAGGGGATTTTGCCGCGGCGGATTTCCTCGGCCACCAGCCGCTGCATCGCGAGATCGACCGCAATATCGGCAAGCCGCGTCAAGGCGCCGGTCACTTCTTCGAGACACCAGACGCCGCCCAGATCGGCAAGCCCGGCCAGCAACGCAACCCGGCGCTTCGCCCGACGCAGCTCTGACGGCAGATCGGCGAGGCTGACGGGTGTGATCCGCGCGAACTCTTCGGCCAGTGCGGCTTCGGGATTGCCCGAAATCGCGGGACGCAGCCACTCGGCCTCTTTCTCCATCAGGCCCTTGAGATAAGGGCTGCACCCTGCCGTCCCCCCGAGCAACTCGCGCAACTCCGGAGCGAGATCGGAGAACAGCTCTTCGGCTTCGGCGGCGCGGTCGCGCTCGAAAGGCAGGGGCGAACGGGTGAGACGCGAGGCAAACGGCATGGCGCCATGCTTACGCCGCCGAGCGAGCCGGTCAATGGGGATTGCTGTCGCGCGACATCTGGCCATAACTACACCCGCCCCGGCGCACCCGCGCCCGACCTCAGACCCTCCGGAGCCTCGCCATGAGCAAATCCCTCAAACGTGTCCGTGCCGCCCTCGAAGCCGCAAGCGTGCAGTTCGAGATCACCGAACCGGGCGAGGCCCGCACCGCCGAGATGGCCGCACAGGCGGTAGGCTGCGAGGTCGACCAGATCGCCAAATCCATCATCTTTCGCGGCGAAGACAGCGGCCATGTCGTGCTGTTCATCACCGCAGGCGGCAACCGGGTAAGCGCCGAGAAGGCAAACGCCGTCGCGGGCCAGCCTTTGGGCAAGGCCGATGCGGCGCTGATCCGGGCGGAGACGGGCTTTGCGATCGGTGGCGTCGCGCCCCTTGGCCATGTCGGTCCGGTGACGGCTTTCCTCGATCCGCGGCTGTTCGATTTCGACACCGTTTGGGCTGCGGCAGGCACGCCACGCCATGTTTTCGCTATCGCCCCGGCCGATCTGGAGCGGATCAGCGGTGCGAAACAAGCCGATTTCACCTAATAAAACCACGCGAATCCGGTGATTTGCGAGAAAAATGTAAAAATCATTTACATACCCCCTTGCAAGAACCGCCCTGACTTCCGATCTTGGGTATGTGAAAGGAATTCACATGCTCAACCCGGAGGTTCAAATGTCCGCCTATTCCACCAACTCCATGCCCGTCGCGGTTGGTAACTGGTTTACCCGCGCCGTTAACTGGATGGATGGGAACGGCCCCGGCGCCTGGATCGCGCTGATGGTGGCCGGTTTCATTTTCGCAGGCCCCCTCGGCCTCGTCATTCTCGCTTTCATCCTGTTCACCGGCCGCTTCGGGCGTCGCTGGCGCACGGGTCAGGCGGTTCAAAAACGCAGCTTCGGTTGCTCTGGCGTCGGTGGCGTCCATGTCTCGCGTTCGACCGGCAACGCGGCGTTCGACGCCTACAAGGCCGACACGCTCGACCGACTGCAGCGCGAACAGCAGGAATTCGAAGAGTTCCTCGGCCGTCTGCGCGAAGCCCGCGACAAGGCAGAGTTCGACCAGTACATGGAAGAGCGCGCCAAGGAAGCGGCTCAGTCGGAGGACACCTCCGAGGACGCGAAAGCCTAACCATATAGACAGTTCGCAACGCGATTTCGGCGCCCCGGTTGACGTAACCGGGGCGCTTTCTATGTCATCAACATGAAACACTTGGCGGGTGCGCGCTCCTTTGCTAGCCTGCCGCGACCCCTCCCCGACGAGGCTACTGATGCGCCATTCGCTTCCGCTTGCACCGCAGTTCTACGTAACCGCGCCGCAGCCCTGCCCCTATCTGGATGGCAGGTCGGAGCGGAAATTGTTTACCGCGCTGCAGGGGGAGTCGGCAGAGAAGCTCAACAACGCGCTGTCGCGGCAAGGCTTCCGGCGCTCGCAGAATGTGCTCTATCGGCCCTCTTGCGCCGATTGCACCGCCTGCCTGTCGGCCCGCATCCGGGTCGCCGATTTCAAACTGTCGAAATCGCAGCGCCGCGTGCTGAAGAAAAACGGCGACCTTAAGCGTACCGCGACTTCGCCCTGGGCGACGGAAGAGCAATTCGCACTGTTCCGCCGCTATCTCGATGCGCGCCACGCCGATGGCGGCATGGCTGACATGGACATCTTCGAATTCGCCGCGATGATCGAGGAGACGCCCGTGAAGTCGCGCGTGATCGAATATCGCGAGACCGCCGCCACGCCAGACAGCATGCGCGCCCTGATCGCGACCTGCCTGACCGATGTGCTCGATGACGGGCTGTCGATGGTCTATTCCTTCTACGAGCCCGAGCGGATCCGCGACTCCCTCGGCACCTACCTGATCCTCGACCATGTCGAGATCGCGCAACGCGTGGGCCTGCCCTACGTCTATCTCGGCTATTGGGTGCCCGGCTCGCCGAAGATGAACTACAAGGCGAACTTCTCCGCGCTCGAAATCTACAAGGGCGGTCAATGGACCGATCTTGGCGATCCGGCCACGCACGAGACGGAGACTCATCCGCTTTCCGTGCCGCCCATCGCGGAACAGGTCGCCCGGATTCAACTCCCCGATACACGCAATAGTTGAGCAACACCCAGGAACGGACGTCACTCTCGCAGGCAATTGCTCAACCGTTCGGCAGACACCATCTGTCAACTCATTTTTTCAAAACTATTCCGTGACTTCCGACGATTACGGGCCCGTGAACTCTGGACACTCCCGGCCCGTGGTGAAACGGTCCCGACAGACCCGCCGCGGAGGACACGAGGCGGGCGGCGAGGACCGGCCTCGCACAACGGAGCAATAATGGGAGGATCCTAAATGGACCGTCGTTCCTTTCTGACGAAAGCCGCGCTGGGTAGCGCGGCCGCGAGCACGCTGGCAGCCCCCGCGATCGCACAAAGCAATCCGCAAATCACCTGGCGTCTCGCCTCGTCCTTCCCGAAGTCGCTCGACACGATCTATGGCGGCGCGGAAGTGATGTCGAAGATGGTCGAGGAAGCCTCGGACGGTAACTTCAAGATTCAGGTCTTCGCGGCTGGCGAGATCGTCCCCGGCCTTCAGGTCGCCGACGCGGTGATGAACGGCACGGTCGAAGCCTGCCACACCGTCGGCTACTATTTCTGGGGCAAAGACCCGACCTGGGCGCTCGGCGCAGCGGTGCCCTTCTCGCTCAACGCACGCGGCATGAACGCGTGGCACTACCACGGCGGCGGCATCGAGCTCTATAACGAGTTCCTCGGCAAGCAGGGCCTCTATGGTCTGCCGGGCGGCAACACCGGCGCACAAATGGGCGGCTGGTTCCGTAAGGAGATCTCGACGGTCGAAGACCTCAAGGGTCTCAAGATGCGTGTCGGCGGCTTCGCGGGCAAGGTGATGGAAAAGCTCGGCCTCGTGCCGCAGCAGATCGCCGGCGGCGACATCTACCCGGCGCTCGAAAAAGGCACGATCGACGCGACCGAATGGGTCGGCCCCTATGACGACGAGAAGCTCGGCTTCTACAAGGTCGCGCCCTACTACTACTACCCCGGCTGGTGGGAAGGTGGCCCGACGGTCCACTTCATGTTCTCGAAAGAGAAGATGGAAAGCCTGCCGAAACAGTACCAGCAGCTCCTGCACACCGCCTCGCAGGCGGCCGATGCGGACATGCTGCAGAAATACGACATGAAGAACCCCAAGGCACTCACGACGCTGGTCGCCAACGGCACCCAGCTGCGCGCTTTCTCCCCCGAGATCATGCAGGCCTGCTTCAAGGCAGCCAACGAGGTCTATTCGGAGATGGAGGCGAACAACGCCGAATTCGCGAAGATCTGGGGTTCGATCAAGGACTTCCGCAAGGACTGGTTCACCTGGGAACAGCTGGCCGAGTTCAACTACGACTACTTCATGATGAGCGAAGCCAACAAAGGCGAGCTGTAAGCCGCCCAAACTGGTCAAGCCAGATAACCGAAGCCCCGGCGCAACCTGCGTCGGGGCTTTTTCTATGCCCTGACGACCGAAGATACCCAACGGATATTCTGCGGCTGCATTGCCACACTGCAGCAAGCTTTCGAAACTGTGACCATTTGCGACATAAAATTACTTGCAGGTCGGTTTACACGCGGAACCGGTCAAGTATTGTGACCGCAATGCCCACACCGGAGGGAACGCTAATAATGGAGCGGTGTGGTCAGAAAAATTGACAGACATCCACGACTTGGGAGGATACCATATGGATCGTCGTTCTTTCCTGCGCAAAGGTGCGCTTGGCGGGGCAGCCGCAGCTGCAGGTAGCGCGCTCGCCGCACCGGCTATTGCGCAAGAAACCCCCACTGTGACGTGGCGCATGACCTCGTCTTTCCCGAAATCGCTCGACACGATCTACGGCGCCGCCGAGACGATGGCGAATTACGTCAAGGGCATGACCGACGGGAAATTCAACATTCAGGTCTTTGCGGCGGGCGAAATCGTCCCCGGCCTGCAGGCGATGGACTCGGTGTCGAACGGCACCGTCGAGGCCTGCCACACCGCCTCCTACTACTACTGGGGTAAAGATCCGACCTTCGCTTTCGCGACCGCAGTGCCGTTCGGCCTGAACATGCGCATGCAGAACGCCTGGTTCTACTATGGCGGCGGCAACGACCTGATGAACGAGTTCTATTCGAACTACAACATCACGGCTTTCCCCTGCGGCAACACCGGTGCCCAGATGGGCGGTTGGTTCCGCAAGGAAATCAACACCGTCGAAGACATGAAGGGCGTGAAAATGCGCATCGGTGGCTTCGGCGGCAAGGTCGTTGAGAAGCTCGGTGTGGTGCCGCAGCAGATCGCGGGTGGTGACATCTACCCGTCGCTCGAAAAAGGCACGATCGACGCCACCGAATGGGTCGGCCCGTACGACGACGAGAAGCTCGGCTTCTACAAGGTCGCGCCCTATTACTACTATCCCGGCTGGTGGGAAGGCGGCGCCTGTCTGCACGCCATGTTCAACAAGAACGCCTATGACCAACTGCCCGAGGCCTACAAGATCGCGCTGACGGCGGCGACGCAGGCGGCGAACTCGGACATGATGGCGTCCTATGACTACAAGAACCCGAGCGCGCTGAAGAAGCTGCTGGGCCAAGGCGCGCAGCTGCGTCCGTTCAGCCAGGAAATCCTGGAAGCCTGCTTCAACGCGGCGAACGAAGTCTATGCCGAGATCAACAGCTCGAACGCAGCGTTCAAGAAGATCTACGACAGCCAGTTCGCATTCCGCAACGACGCCTATGGCTGGTGGCAGCTGTCGGAGTTCAACTTCGACTACTTCATGATGCGCCAGCAGGCTGCGGGCAACCTCAAGCTCTGAGCCGCGTCTCGCGTGAATTGAGAAGGCCCCGGGGTTCGCGCTCCGGGGCCTTTTCTATTGGTCTGGATACAAATCTTACTTCGTCGTGGCGGCGCCAACCGTGGCACCGGCCACGGCGCCAACCGGCCCTGCAACCACGAGGCCGCCGACACCGCCGGTGGCTGCACGTTCGGTCGCGTTGTCACCACATGCCGCGAGCGAAACCAGCAGGCCGCCCGCCATCAAGATCGTCGCTATTCGCATCTTCTCGTCCTTTCGATAGCAGCCACAATGCGCGGCTTCCTCAAGGACAAGACGCCGAAACGCCTGCCGCGGTTCCCAAGTACCGCGATTAGCTGGCCGTCAATTCTTGCGCGTCACGACGCCGAGTCCGGCTCCGACGACCGCTCCGACAGGTCCCGCCACCACGAGACCGGCCACGCCGCCCGTCGCCGCGCGCTGTTCCTTGGTCTCGCCGCAGCCCGCCAGCGCAAGCAACGAAACCCCGACAATAACGAAAAGAGGATACCGCATCCCTCGCCCTCCACTCTCTCTCTATAAAAAAGGGGCGGCCCCTGAAGGCCGCCCCGATCTTTCATTTTCCGGTCGATCAGTTGCTGCCCGGTGTGGGAAGCGGGGGCAGCCCGCCCGGAGCCGCGCTTCCCGAACTCGACCCGCCAGAGGTCGAGCCACCCAGAGGCGCCAGCGACGGCAGGCCACCGAGGCCGCCCCCATCGCCCATGCCCGGCATTTGCGGCAGCTTGATCTCGACATCCTTCAGATCCACCTGCGGCCCCTTGTAGTGCATCACCATGGCCGGGAAGGCGATCACGATGGCAATCATCGCAACCTGGATGAACACGAAGGGAATGGCGCCCCAGTAGATCTGCGAGGTCTTCACCGGCTCCATCTTCTTGCCGGTGACCTTGTCGATATAGGGCACCTTGGCCGCGACCGAGCGCAGATAGAACAGCGCGAAGCCGAATGGCGGGTGCATGAACGAGGTCTGCATGTTCACGCCCAGGATCACCCCGAACCAGATCAGGTCGATCCCCAGAGCCTGCGCGGCAGGCGCCAGAAGCGGCACGATGATGAAGGCCAGCTCGAAGAAATCGAGGAAGAAGGCGAGGAAGAACACCAGGAACGACACCACGATCAGGAAGCCCAGCTGGCCGCCCGGAAGCGAGGTCAGCAGATGCTCGACCCAGACCTGCCCGTTCACCCCGTAGAAGGTGAGCGAGAAGACCCGCGCGCCCAGCAGGATGAACAGCACGAAGGCCGACAGGCGCGTCGTCGCCGCCAGCGCGTCACGCACGACGGGGAAGGTCAGACGCTTCTTCACCGCCGACAGCACCAGCGCGCCGACCGCGCCCATTGCGCCGCCTTCGGTGGGCGTCGCGACGCCGAGGAAGATCGTGCCCAGCACGAGGAAGATCAGCGCCAGCGGCGGGATCAGCACGATCACCACCTGCTGGGCCAGACGGCTCATCAGGTTGGTTTTCAGCGCCTTGTCCAGCAACGCCACGATATAGATCGCGATCACGGCCACACCGGCTGCGAGTATCTCGGAGTTGTTGACGCTCGACCCGCTCGCCTCGAAATACTTCTCGGCAAAGATGAAGATCGCGACCGCACCGGCCAGCGCCACCAGAAGCGACATCACGCCAGAGCCCAGTGTGCGCGCCTCTTTCGGCAGAGCCGGCATCGACTTCGGCTTGATGATCGACATCACGAGCACATAGCCGAGGTAGATACCGGTCAGCACCATACCGGGGATCAGCGCGCCCTTGTACATGTCGCCCACCGAAACGCCCAGCTGGTCAGCCAGAACGATCAGCACGAGCGAGGGCGGAATGATCTGCGCCAGTGTCCCTGACGCCGCAATGACACCTGTGGCCACCTTCCGATCATAGCCATAGCGCAACATGATCGGCAGCGAGATCAGGCCCATCGCGATCACCGAGGCCGCAACGACACCCGTGGTCGCCGCCAGAAGCGCGCCCACGATGATCACCGCATAGGCGAGACCGCCGCGCACCGGGCCGAACAGCTGACCGATCGTGTCGAGAAGATCCTCGGCCATGCCCGATTTCTCGAGCACGATGCCCATGAATGTGAAGAATGGAATGGCAAGTAAGGTCTCGTTCGACAAGACCCCATAGAACCGTTGCGGCATCGCATTCAACAACGGCCAGTCAAGATTGATCGTCCCGCCGGAGTAACCCGACAGTTCAACGCCGATGACGAAGAACAAAAGACCGTTGGCCGCAAGCGCGAAGGCCGCAGGATAGCCGATCAGCAGGAAGACGATCAGCGAGATGAACATGATCGGGGCCATGTTCTGAGCGATAAGCTCGAGCATTACAGACCCTCCTCTTCGGCGATGGGATCATGGCCGTGATGGCCCGCGCTGTCGGCATGGGGATCCTCGATCAACCCACGCATCACGCCGATCTTCTTGATGATCTCGGACACGCCTTGGAAGAACAGCTGCCAGAAGCCGATCAACAGCAGAATCTTGGCCGGCCACAGGATCAGACCGCCCGAATTCGTCGACATCTCGCCCGAGCGGATCGAGATCATCACGAAGGGCGTCAGCTTGAACAGCATCAGCAAGACGAACGGCATCAGGAAGAAGATATGCCCGAGCAGATCGATCCAATGCTGCACTTTCCGCGAGAAGGCACCGTAGACGATGTCGATGCGGATATGCTCGTTTTGCTTGAGCGTGTAAGCGGCAGCGCCCAGAAACGCCGCGCCGAAAAGATACCATTGCAATTCCAGCCAAGCGTTCGACGACATGTCGAAGGCTTTGCGTACAATGGCGTTGGTCGCACTCACGAGGACCGACACCAGAATAAGCCACGACACCGCCTTGCCGATGGTCTCGTTTATCCGGTCGATCGCGCGTGAAAGGGCCAGCAAAGCGCCCATCTCACTTCCTCCCTAAATTTGTCCCGAAAGCCTGCGCGAGGCTTTGCCCGTGATTGGCCGAGTGGGGGAGAAAGGTCAAGCAATTAAGGCTCCATCTGGTCTGTTCACTTGACCAGATCGGGCAGAAAACGCGGTCTCTGGTGCCGTTCTGGAGGCTGACCAAGCGTCAATATGATCAACTTCCCGCGACTTCCCTTGCGGCAGTCGCCTCGATCGCCTCTTCCGGTTTCTCAAAGTTGCGACTCGCAGGTCGCGGCGCGCAATAATCGGGAAGGAAATTCCGCCGCCCGCGACATTTTATTCAGCGTTTGGGCATTGACGCCCCCAACGCCCGATCCTAATGTCCGCGCAAAGCAGTCCGAAAGGGATCCGCAATGGATGCGATTCTTCTTGTCGTCGTAGGAGCCAAGCGCATGGGCCGGTAACGGTACAACCATGAAGGTTCCCATGCGCCCCCGCCTCAAAGCCGGGGGCTTTTTCTTGGACAGGTGGATGCTTGACAGGTAGCGGTGGGCGGCGTGGCCCTCGCGCAAGGATGGAGTGAGCATATGGCACGGCAGATGACCGGCGCGAAGATGGTGGTTCAGGCGCTGAAGGATCACGGGGTCGAGGTAATTTTCGGCTATCCGGGCGGCGCGGTCCTTCCGATCTATGACGAAATTTTCCAGCAGAACGACATCCGTCACATCCTAGTCCGCCACGAGCAGGCCGCGATCCACATGGCCGAAGGCTATGCGCGCTCGACCGGCAAGCCGGGCGTGGCGCTGGTGACCTCGGGTCCGGGCGCGACCAATGCGGTGACCGGGCTGACCGACGCGTTGATGGACTCGATCCCGCTGATCGTGCTGTCGGGTCAGGTGCCGACCTTCCTCGTGGGCACCGACGGTTTCCAGGAGGCCGACACGGTGGGCATCACCCGCCCCTGCACCAAGCATAACTGGCTGGTGAAGGATCCCGCGAAACTCTCCGAGACGATCCATCAGGCTTTCCACGTGGCGACCTCGGGCCGCCCCGGCCCGGTGCTGATCGACATGCCCAAGGATGTGCAATTCGCGGTGGCCACCTATACCGAGCCGAAAGCGGCGCGGGTCGACCATTACCAGCCGCAGGTGAAAGGCGATCTGGACGCGATCACCAAGTTGGTCGAGCTGATCGAGACCGCCGAAAAGCCGGTTTTCTATACCGGCGGCGGCGTGATCAACTCGGGCCCCGCCGCGAGCCAGCTGATGCGCGAACTGGTCGATGCGACCGGCTTCCCGATCACATCGACCCTGATGGGTCTGGGCGCCTACCCCGCCTCGGGCAAGAATTGGCTCGGCATGCTCGGGATGCACGGTCTCTATGAAGCCAACCTCGCGATGCATGGCTGCGACCTGATGATCAACCTCGGCGCGCGCTTCGACGACCGGATCACCGGCCGCGTGGCGGATTTCTCGCCGAAATCGACCAAGGTGCATGTCGATATCGACGCCTCCTCGATCAACAAGATCATCGCCGTCGACCTGCCGATCCTCGGCGATATCGGCCATGTGCTCGAAGACGTGCTCAAGGTCTGGAAGTCGCGCGGGCGCAAGGTGAACAAGCCCGCGATCGAGAAGTGGTGGAAGAAGATCGACGAGTGGAAGAAGGTGAACTGCCTCGCCTACACCAACTCGGAAAAGACGATCAAACCGCAATATGCGCTGCAGCGTCTCGAAGAGCTGACCAAGGGCATGGATCGCTACATCACGACCGAGGTGGGCCAGCACCAGATGTGGGCGGCGCAGTTCCTCGGGTTTGAGGATCCGAACCGCTGGATGACCTCCGGGGGTCTGGGCACGATGGGCTATGGCTTCCCGGCGTCCATCGGCGTGCAGATCGCCCATCCCGAGAGCCTCGTGATCAACGTGGCGGGCGAGGCGAGCTGGCTGATGAACATGCAGGAGATGGGCACCGCGACCCAGTTCCGCGTGCCGGTGAAGCAGTTCATCCTCAATAACGAGCGTCTGGGCATGGTCCGTCAGTGGCAGGAACTGCTGCATGGCGAGCGCTACTCGCATAGCTGGTCCGAAAGCCTGCCCGATTTCGTGAAGCTCGCCGAGAGCTTCGGCTGGAAGGGGATGCAGGTCTCCGACCCCGCCGATCTCGACGATGCGATCATGGAGATGATCAAGCATGACGGCCCGGTGCTGTTCGACTGCCTCGTGGAGAAGCACGAGAACTGCTTCCCGATGATCCCGTCCGGCAAGCCGCATAACGAGATGCTGCTGGCGGCCGATGCCGATGTCTTCAAGGAAGGCGCGGCGCTGGTGTGAGCGACGCCGGGGGCGCTGCCCCCGGCCCCCCGGGATATTTGGACCAAGCCGAAAATCGGGTCCGAACTAGGAAAAGGAGAGAGGCAATGGCCGCTCTGAAAATCAAGAAAGGCTCCTCGAGCCATTCCGCTTACGACCTGCGCGACAGCCACGACCAGATCGAGCGCAGCCATACGCTCGCCGTGATCGTCGACAACGAGGCGGGCGTTCTGGCCCGTGTGATCGGGCTCTTCTCGGGCCGCGGCTACAACATCGACAGCCTGACCGTGGCCGAGGTGGACCATAAGGGCCATCGCAGCCGGATCACCGTCGTCACCCGCGGCACCGAGAACGTGATCGACCAGATCAAGGCGCAGCTGGGCCGGATCGTGCCGGTCCACGAGGTGAAGGACCTCACCGTCGAGGGCTACCCGGTCGAGCGCGAACTGGCGCTGATCAAGGTCGCAGGCACCGGCGACAAGCGCATCGAGGCGCTGCGTCTGGCAGAGATCTTCCGCGCCAATGTGGTCGACTCGACGCTGGAGAGCTTTGTCTTCGAGATCACCGGCACGCCCGAGAAGATCGACGCTTTCGCCGATCTGATGCGCCCGCTGGGTCTGGCCGAAGTGGCCCGTACCGGGGTCGCAGCCCTCTCGCGCGGGGCCTGAGCCCGAGCGACATGGCCGAGCCGCATCTCGCCACCGATCCCGCTCTGGGTGTCGTCATTGTCACCTATCGATCCTCGGACGTAATCGCGGCCTGCCTCGCCTCGCTGCGGGCAGCGACCGGCGTGGCGTTGCATGTGGTGGTCGTCGACAATGCCTCGCGCGATGACACGGTCGAGGTGATCCGCGCAGCCGTCCCCGATCTGATGGGAGCTGCGGAGGCGGGTCAGGACGGCATCGCGCTGATCGAGGCGGGGAGCAATGGCGGGTTTGCTGCGGGCGTCAATCTGGGGCTCGCGCGGCTGGCGGCCAATCCCGCGCTCGACCGGTTCTGGCTACTCAACCCCGATTGCGTGGTGCCGCCCGAGACGCCTGCCCTTCTCGCCTCGCATGATACTAGACCGCGAGGTGCCGCGATGATCGCGCATCGGGTGGTCTATGGCGATGATCCGGGCACGATCCAGATCGACGGCGGGGTGATCGACCGGCGCACCGGGATCACCCATAACCTCAACCAGTTCGCCCCCGCCGACAGCCCTGCCCCGGACCCGTCCCGGATCGACTTCGTCACCGGCGCGAGCCTCGTCGCGACGCGCGCCCATCTCGAGCACGCGGGGCCGATGACGGAAGATTATTTCCTTTACTACGAAGAGGTCGACTGGGCGCTGCGCAGGGGCGACCTGCCGATCTCCTATTGCGAAGGCGCCGTCGCCCATCACGTCGCGGGCACGGCAATCGGTTCGCAGCGGATGGGCTCGGTCGCCTCGCCTTTCTCGCAGTACTTCAAGCATCGCGCGCGGGCGATGTTCCTGCGCCGCCATTTCCCCGCCGGGTTGATCGGCGGCGCGGCGTGGTCGCTGGCGAAAGCCGCGCAACTTCGTGTGCAGGGACATGGGACGGAAGCCGCAGCGCTCTTGCGGGGCTTCTTCGGGATGGCCCCGCCCAAGCAAGTCCTGGCCGCGCTCAGCCCCGACGCCCGCGCGAAGATCGGGCGCTAATCGCGCCGCCGATGCGTCTGCGCGAACCGCGTGTAGCTGGTGCCGCGCGTCTCAAGCACAGCGTCACCGTCGGAGCCTTCTCCCCCCTCTTTCACCGCCTCGGTCAGCATCCACATGCCCGCGCCGAACAGGAAGAAAGTGAAGGCGTAGATCGACTCCCAGACATAGACGGTGCAAAGCGTGAAGGTCATCCCCGCGAAGGTGAACACCCAGGAGCGGCGGAAGTTCTGCATCCGCGTATCGCCGCCGAAATCGCGGAACATAACCTTGAACAGCCCCCAGACATAGCCGCTCGTGACCAGCAGGAAGCCCGGGATACCATAGCGCACCGCCATCACCAGCCAGAAATTATCCATCGAGCCGGAATACATATACCACGGCCGCACCCAGTCATTCAGGCCAATGCCGAAGATCGGGTTGGCCCAGACATTCTTCAGCCCCCAGTCGAAGATGATCGTGCGCCAATAGGCGGTATGGGCCGAGAAGGTCGCGTAGCTGAGAAACACCATGATCGGCGAGCGGTTCGACAGCAGGTCGACCGTGACATAGGCGAAGGCAAACAGCCCCGTCAGCAGCCACCAGCGCCATTCGATCCGCACGAACGTGATGTACCAGCCGATCAGCCCCAGCTGCAGCAGCAGCGAGAGAAGCGCCCCCGAGGAGAGCGCAAGAAAGCCGTTGAGCAGGATCAGCCCGCTCGCCACCACCCGCCAGCCGAGCGACTTGATCCCGTCGAAGGCCACGAAGGCGAAGGCGAAAACGACCGAGCAATAGAGCCCGAAATGGATCGGATGCGCGAAGGGGCCTTGCACCCGCTCCAGCCCCAGGCGCGGGTCTTGATAGTTGTAAGTGATCGTGCCCATCCCCGGCAGCTTGTCGATCAGCGTCGGGATCAGCGTCGTGCCGGTCTTCGTCTCGTAAAGCGAGAAGGGCGTTAGGATCAGCACCGACCAGATCAGCACCTTGCCCAGCGCCGCGAAATCCTCGCGCGAGCGGATATAGGCGCGCCCGATCAGGTAGCCGCCCAGAACCTCCAGCCCGACAGAGCCCGCCTGCTGGATCACCCGGTCCGGGTTGTTCACCGCCAGCGCGACCGACAGCCACAGCGCATGAAACAGGAACAGCCAATCGACCGGGAGCATCCGCCCTGCCCGCCCGCTGAAGACCCGCGCGAAGGCGGGCAGGATGAAGGCCATCAGCACGAGGCGGCTTCCGGTGATCGCAAGCGGGCCGAGGTTGAACTTGAAGGGCAGCAGGATCGACAGCACGAACAGCAGCACCGGCCACGGCAGTTTCGCGGTCGCGAGCGCGGCGGTCTCTGCGATACGATTTCGCCCGCCCGCGCGGCTTTTCGGGCGCGCACGTTGCGGCGTGCCACTGCCAATCGCCCCGGCGCGCATCAGCGCATCGCCCCGCTCACCGCCGGGCGGCTCGCGGTCAGATCAAGCGCCTCAAGCTCGCCATGGAAGCTGCCCTTGCCGAAGGGATTGCCCAGCGCGAGGCCCCAATATTCCATCGGCTTGAGCCGCCCCGACACGGTGCCCTTGCCGATCACCTCATCGCCCGCGAGCACCTCGAATAGGCTATCGTCGGACGCGTAGCGGAAGGTGATGTCGTGCCACTTGCCGTCATAGATCGGCACGCGCTTGGTGCGCAGGAACAGCCGTTGCCCGCTCTCGGGCCAGAACTCGACCTCGAACGTGCCGCGCCCGGTCACCCGCACGATCAGCGACTGATGCAGGCGCAACAGCTCTCCGGCGGATTTGTAATCGCCTACCGCGCGCAGCTTCATATGCAGCGCAAAGCGGTCCGCCCCGTAGAGCGGCGCGACCATCTCGCGCGGGATCACCACGGCCCCGCCACCCAACCCGAATTCCAGCGCACCGGGGCTGAGCGGGATCGAGTCGAGCGCCTCGGGCTGCGCCCCGGCATGCGAGATCACACGGCCCAGCTCAGGGTCATAACTGAGGATACGGTCGTCGCGAACCATGACATAGCCGCTGCTCTGCGCGCTCCGCCCGTCGGGCAGCGTCAGAGACAGCGTCACCTTGTGCCGCCCCGGCATGCGAAAGCCCACCGGCACCTGCGCGCCGTCGAGGCTGGTCTGCCCGTCGATCTGCCAGCGATAGGCGACCTCGGCAGGGTCCACCCCCTCGGGCAGCACACTCTCGCGCGCGTCGAATTGCAGCGTGGTGCCGCCGCCCTCGCTGCGCGCGAACCGCATGACCGGCTGGAACGCGTCCGGACCGCCGAGGATATCGAGCATCGGCGCACCGATCCCGCTCCCGGCCAAGGCCCCGCCCGGCAGATAGGCGTAATTCATGATCTCACGCGGCGCACCGGTGCGCGCGGCGACGAAGAGCTGGTCGTAATAGCTCGCCCGCTGCGGCGTGATGTCCTGAATCAGCAGGTTGTCGCGGAGCTTCCAGTCGGGCTGCCCCGCCGGGCCTGCGATCTCGCTCACCGCATTGCGGGCGATCTCGACGGCGCGGGCGTCGCGCGCCACGCGGATCTGCGGGATCCAGAGAACCGGATCGCGCCTCTCGCCCTCGGAATAGACGTCATGGATGAGCGTGTTGTTGGCGATCTTCACGCCCTCTGCCTCGCCCACCGTGATCCCGTGCAGATGGGCGTTGATGATGACGTTCCCGCTGATCTCGATATTGCGGTAGAACATCTCCGCGCCCGCCTTGCCGCGATCGACCAGCTCGTTGCGCATCAGGATCGACTGGGTGAAGCCGCCCTCGCCGGAATTGAGCAGATTGTTCGTGATCGCGATGTCGCGGCTGGGCCGTTCCGTGCCTGCGGTCCAGAACTGGATCATGTCGGCATGATCGCCCGACGCGACCGCACGGCGAAACTCGTGAATGTGGTTGTTTGCGATCTCTGCGCGTTCGATCTGGGCGAAGTTCAGCCCGTCCATCCGCATGTCATGGATGTCGTTGGCGACCACAACCAGATCGGTGCAGTCGGTGAAGATCGCGCCGCGATAAAAGCGACGAAACTCGGAGCGCTCGACCGTAATCCCGGTCGAGGCGCGCACCGCCAACCCGAAGGCGGTGGGCAACGGCCCCTGCTCGATCAGATCTGGATCGGCGGGAGCGAGGTCTCCATCGAACAGCGCATTGCGGATTGTCAGATCGCGGGTGGTGAAGACCTGAAAGGGGCGGATATTGGACCGGTCGCCCTCGGTGTAACGGTAATCGAAGGTCACGGCCTCGATCACGACATGGCTGACTTCCCGCAGGTTCATCTGCGCGATCACCGCCCGGTTGTGCGGATCGGCAGAGCGGAAGGTGATCGGCGCATCCTCGCGCCCCGTCAGCCCCCGCAGATCGAGCGCCTCATAGTCGCCCGGCGCGATCAGAACCGTGTCGCCCGGCTCCAGTTTGCCCCCGATCCGCGCCAGCCCGGCCGTATCCGAGACCTGCCAGTCGCGCGCCAGTGCGGGCCACGCCCCGAGCACGAGAAGACCGACGGCCAAAAGCCCACGCCGTCCGACGCGGGCTGCATGCCTCGTGGTGAATGCGATCTGCTCCATCGCTGCCTGCCTGTTCCGGGCCGCTTTTTGCGGCTCTGATATCTTGACGTCACGCTAGCGTGAGGAAGATCGACGCGGCAAGCGCTTTAACCCAGATTAAACTTTGCACATCGCCATTGTGGCCTTCGCGCCGCTAAAGCCGCCCGAAAACCGCCTGCCGCAGCATCCAGCCCATCCGCGCGAGCCGCAGTCTCGCGAGCGTCGCCACGGCGCGCCACCGCTCGGTCGCGTCGCGCAGGTCGGGGTGGCGCAGCACCTTGGGCAGATGGGCGAGGATCGAGACGGGCATCAAGAGCGCCTTGCCGCCCCAGCGCAGCCGCGCGGGGAAGCTCGACCCGTTCACGCCGAAACCTTCCTCGGTCAGCCGCCGCCATTTGCGCGACAGCGCCGCCCAGTCCTGCCGCGACGGATGGCCCACGCGCAACCCGTCGGCATAGATCAGCGAATAACCCTTCGCGGTCGCCCGACGGCACCAGTCGAGATCCTCCGACAGCCCCGCGATGAACGGCCCCGTCGCCTCATAGACATCGCGCCGGGTCAATAGATTGCCGGTGCCGGAGAAGCCTTTCTCCTCGATATAGCGGCGAAAATCGAAGGCGAAGACGGTCTCGAAGGCCTCTGCGCCGGATCGCGGCGGCGGAGTCTCATCAAAGACGAAGACATGCCCGCCAACCAGATCGCCCTGCCCGGCCACGGCGAAGGCGGTCGCGATCCAGTCGGGATCGGCCACGCAATCGCTGTCGATGAAGAACAGCCGCGCCGCCGTCGTCTCCGCCACGCCGCGATTGCGGGCCTCGGCCGCGCCCTTCTTGGTCTCGGTCACGATCCGAAGGTCGGGATAGGCCGCGCGGACGGGGGCCAGATCATCGGTCGAGCCATTGTCGACCACCAACAGCTCGCAACGCGCATCCAGCTGCAGCGCAAGCGTCTCGAGGCAGCGCATGAGCCGCGTGACGTCGTTGTAATGCGGGATGATGATCGCAGCTTCGGCCATCACAGCGCCTCCATCAACTCAAGCAGCGCCGCGTCATAAGCCCCAAGCCGCTCGATCCCGCGCGCCAGCGCCGCGTTCGCCTCCGCGGCCAGCGTCTCGCGATTGGCAAAACCCTGCTCCAGCGCCGCCATCACCGCATCCGCATCCGCCTTGGTCGCATCGACCGTATGGTCGTAGCCAAGCGCGCCGAACAGCCCCGCAAACTTGCGGCTATAGGCGAGCGGCACCACAGCGACACCGGACGAGAACGCCGCGATACAGGCATGCATCCGCGCCCCGGTGAAGAAATCGAGCCCCGCGATATAGCTCTTCGCCTCGGACGGGCTCGCGAAGGCGGGCGCGCAGATCACGTCATGCTCGGCCGCCAGCGTCTCGCAGGCGCGCAGGTCATCCTCGATCACCATCGGGCCTTCGGGCACGATCACATGCGGGACCAGATGGACCTCGGCCCCCTGCCCCTTGAACCAGTCGATCGCGCGCGCGATCAGCGCGGGATAATCCAGCGCCATCCCAAAATCATTGCCCCCATGATAGCCCCCCGCCATCAACAGCCCCGAGACGTTGATACCGACGCGCACCGGCCCACCATCACGCGGCGCGGACGGGTCATAGGGCAGCCGCAGCGCCAGATCGGAGGCCAGAACCGGCGCGCCGCGATAGCCCAGATCGTCCAGCGCCGCGCGCGAGCGTTCGTCGCGCACCGCCACCAAAGCAGAACGGTTGAGGCTCATCCGCGCCAGCCGCTTCGACCAGCCCTTGGTGAAGGGTCCCACGGTCTGCGGCGCAACCACCAGAGGCGTGCCCGCGAGATGGGTGGCGAACTTCATCCAAAACATCTTCACCAGCCGCGAGGTGCCGTAGATGTCCGCGAAACTGTCGCCGCCGCCGATGTCGATCACCAGATCGGCTGCCTTAACTTCGGCCCACAACCCTTTGGGGGATTTCAGAAACGCGCCATCCACCTCGATCAGCTGCAAGTCGTCGCCTGCCACATAAGGCGCGCGCCGGTCCTTCCAGTCGAGCACGGTGATCGCAATCTCGCGCCCCGCTTTGGCGGCAAGATCGCGCAGCAGGGCGATCTCCGACACGGTCAGCGCGCCGACGCCAAGATTGTCCGAGCGCGTCGAGTGGAAGATCAGGCAGACGCGCAGCGTGCGGCTCATTTTCGGCCCCGCAACACACGTCGGACCGTGCCTGCGAAATTGCGCAAGTTCCGCGTGACCGGGTTTTGCAGCGCGCAGGCGCGCAGGTTCATCCCCTCGTAGCGCGGAATCGGGCGGGCCATCAGTTTGAGCGCGGCGAGACGCGCAAAAAGGGCGCGGCGACGTTCGCGCTGACCGGGCTGGATCGCGGCCAGCTCCGCCACATCGAACGGCGCGGTCTCGACCGCCGCGGCCGCCTCGGCCTCCCTCAGAATTTCCGCGCCCAGCCGCGTGCGCGCCACGATCAGGCTGCGCCCCGGCGCCTCCTCGAACAGCGGATAGCCCGCATCGTCGGCCTCCCACGCATCGGCGCAGACCAGATCGGCGGCCACGCCGGTACCATCGGCGCAAATCTTGCAGCGGTGCTGGACGTGGCGCGAGAGCACCCCGCCCCAGGCCGCGTGATAGCTTGTCTCGCGGGTGGAACCATCGTGCAGCGCGGCCACCGTCTTGCCCGGCCAGCCATTGCCGCGATAGCGCAAGCCCGCGACCTGATCCTCGGGCGCGCCCATCTCCGCCAGCAACTCCCGCGCGCCCTCCGCACTGGGAACGCCCGCGCAGAAGAAGGACAGGATCACCGGGAAAGTCCGCGCGAGTTTCGGATCGCGCGCGACCAGCGCCCGCAAAGCCACCGCATCGCAAGGCTTGCCGATCACCGCGAAGCGCCGCCCATCCGTGATCAGCGACGACAGATCGGCCAGCGGCGCCGAGGGCGCATAGCGCGAGCCCGCCGCCCCCAGAACCTCGTCGCGCGTGGTGCTCAGCCGCATTCGGTTGCCGATCGGGTTTTCAGGGTCGGGTTCGATCTGGGCGATGGCGTCGACGCGACCCGATTGCAGCAGATGCAGCGCCAGCGCCGAGAGCGCCCCGCCCGAAGCCCCCGCATGGCGCAGGTCCGCGTCGGTGGCATGGCCGCTCTTCATCTCCATGAACCGCCCCCAGAGCGGCTCCTCTCCGGGCGCGACGCGCTGCGCGCTCTGGCCCAAGCCCGGGCAGCAGGCGGCAATCGCGGTCTCCGCTCGCGCGCTGATCTCGGCGCTTTGCACCGGGCGCAGGAACCCCCGCGCATCGGGTGCCATCGCGATCTCGTCCGGCGCGACCCCGGCACACAGCCCGCAGCCCGCGCAGAGATCACCCGCCGCGACATGGGCGAGCGCCTCGCTCGAAGGCGTCGAAATGGGGCTGTGATGGGTCATGCTCGGCCGATCTGGTTTTTCAAGGAGTTGAACAGCAAAGCCGTGAATCTGGCAAGGCTTGGCGGGGTCGGTCGTCGCGCGTGACGTGGCCGTCAAGCCACAGCCGTCACAGCGCGCTTGACCCGACGGCCCCTCGGGCGGGATTATGGGCGCAAAACATGCGCGGGCGGGCAAACCCCGCGCCATATCGGACAGTACATGCTTCGCACCGCGATCCTTATCCTCAGCGGGAACGCCGCCACCTCGGCGCTGATGCTCGCGCGCAATCTACTGATCGCGCGGCTGATCCCGGTCGCCGATTACGGCGTGGCCGCGACCTTCGCGATGGTGATGGCAGTGATCGAGATGGGCTCGACGCTGGGGCTGCAGCAGCAGATCGTGCAGTCGAAACGCGGCGACGACCCCGCGTTTCAGGCAGCACTGCAAGGCTTTCAACTGCTGCGCGGCGTGATTGCGGCGGCGGCGCTGTTCGTGCTGGCCGGACCGATCGCCGACTTCCTCGCGATCCCAGAGGCCGCATCTGCCTATCGTTGGCTCGCGCTGGTGCCGCTCCTGACGGCGGCGCAGCATTTCGACATCCACCGCGCCCAGCGCAGGGGCCACTACCGCCCGATGCTGCTGACGGGCGCCCTGCCCGCACTGGCCGCGCTAATCGCGATCTGGCCGCTCTCGCGCCTCTTCGACGACTGGCAGGTGGCGCTTTGGGCGATCTTACTGCACGCGGCCCTCGGCGTTCTGGTCTCGCACCTGATGGCCGAGCGCCGCTACCGCCTGCGCCTCGACCGCGCCGAGATGCGCGCGAACCTGCGTTTCGGCGCGCCGCTTCTGGCCAATGCGGCCCTGATGTATCTGGTCTTTCAGGGCGACAAGATCATCGTCGGGCGACTGGCGGGGATGGAGGCGCTGGCGATCTTCGCGATGGGCATGACGCTGACGCTGACGCCCACGCTGATCGGCGCGAAGTCGGTGCAGAACCTCTTTCTGCCGAAACTCTCGGCCGCGCATGGCCGTGCGGACGCCCTCGCGCATCGCCAGCTTGCCGGAGCGACCTTCGAGGGGATGTTTCTGACCGGATCGATCCTGCTGCTGGGCACGGTCCTGATCGGACCGCTCGTCGTCACGGCCCTTCTGGGGGCGAAATATGCAAGCCTCCTGCCGCTCCTGATCCCCTTCGCGCTGATGAACGCGCTCCGCGCGATCAAGAACGGGCCGAGCACGGTCGCGCTCTCGGCGGGGCAGACCGATAACGGCTTTTGGGGGAACCTGCCCCGGATCGTAGTGCTGCCGCTGAGCTATTGGGCGCTGATTGAGACCGGCTCGGTCGTGCCGGTGATCTGGCTCGGGGTCGCGGGCGAGGCGATCGGTCTTGGCGTGGCGCTCTGGCGGCTATCGCAAGTCATGGCGCTGCCACAGGTTGGCCGCGCTGCGCTGACGACCGCACTCGTGCTGGTCGCGATCCCGCTTATCACACTCGCCGCGCCCGGCACGCTGGTGATCTGGCCGGTCGCGCTGATCCTGATCGCGGTGCAACTTGCCGCCCTGCCCCATCTGCGGGCCTATTTTGGACGCCCGCAGATCGGCACTGCCTGACCCCGCGCCTCTGTACGATTTTCGTGCTACACTCCCCGATGACGCGCACCATAAACCAAAGAGGGAGGATCGGTATGAACCGGTTTCTGGGTTATGTCTTCGTCGCGGCTTTGTCGTTCACCACACCTGTCCTTGCCGAGGAGATGCGTGAGGTTCCGGTCTATTTCTCAGCCGGAGCGGATAACGCGGTTCTGAGCGACCGCATCAAGGGCTATGACAGCGTGATCTACACGATCGGCGCCGAGGCCGGACAGACGATCGATATCAAGCTGTCCACGAACCACACCGCCACGTATTTCAACCTCTACGGTCCCGGGAGCGGCCCGGGCGATCAGGCGATCATGACCAGCCAGTTGACGCCCGAGCTGAACCACTACACAGGCACGCTGCCCAGTTCGGGGACCTACAAGATCTCGGTCTACATGATGCGCTCGGCGGCGCGGCGCGACGAGGTTGCGAATTTCGACATCCGGATCGGGATTACCGGGAAGACCGGCGCGATCGTGCAGGGCGATTATGCCGACGGGCTGCAGGGCGGGCCCGATTTCTGGGAGGTCCAGACCGGCGATATCAACGATCCGCTGAACCTGCGCGCGGGGCCCTCGACGGGGGCGGCGATCCTCGGGCGGTTCCCCGAGGGGGCGATCCTGCGCAACATGGGTTGTCGGATGGCCGAGGGCCAGCGCTGGTGTCAGGTCGCGGCGACCGAAGGGTCTCTGACCGGCTGGGTTGCCGGGCGCTACCTTCGTGAAGGCTCTGCCCCGCCGCCGCACATGGCCGAACCCGAGACGCGCGATCAGCAGGTCCAGTTCGCACCCGGCACGAGCGGCGCGGTGCTGAGATCGACCCTCGCCCCCGGAGCCGCGGTGAACTACCGGCTCGGTGCTCGGGAAAAGCAGTTCCTGGCGGCGCAGCTCCAGACCGACTCGCCTGCGGTGCATTTCAACATCTTCACCCCGGACGGCGAACTTCTTTACGAGAGCCGCGGCGGCAGGCGCGACTATCGCGGCCAGCTCTGGCTCAACGGGGAGAACCGGATCACGGTCTACAATATCGGTGACGCCCCGGCCCCCTTCACGATGATCGTCGGGATCGAGTGAGCGCGGGCGGCGCAAATCGGGGAGGAGAGCTAGATGACCATGATGACGACACTCACACGCAGGGCCGCCGCCGCGATCCTCGCAGGCGTGCCCCTGATCGCGCTCGCAGCCTGCGTTCCAGAGCCACCCGACGGTCGGCCAAGCCCGCTCGACGGGCACTGGGTCGGAAGGTACACCCCTCAGTCCATGCGTGTGATGGATCGCCCCTGCACACCGGGCTATGGCGGGATACGCATACAAGACGGCCGGGTTTCGGGCGAGGCTACCAACACCTACGGAGCCTCCTACAGGATTTCCGGGCATGTCGTCGGAGCCGACCGGATCGTCGGGAATTTCTACTTCCGGACGCGCTCTGTCGGCTCGCTCAAGGGGCACCTCGTCAAAGGTCGCCTCGTGGGGGACTATCAAAACGTCGACGGGTGCAGGGGCAGCTGGGTCGCCACGCGTCAGTGAGGAGGCTTACTCGGAGACCTTTTTCACGAATTGCGACTTCAGCCCCATCTGGCCGATGCCGGGCACCTTGCAGTCGATGTCGTGATCGCCATCCACGAGACGAATGCCACGCACCTTGGTGCCGACCTTCACGACCGAGGAAGAGCCCTTCACCTTCAGGTCCTTGATCACCGTCACCGTGTCGCCGTCGTTCAGTACGTTGCCGACCGCATCGCGCACCTCGGCGGGCGCATCCGCGTCACCCGAGGCCGACCATTCATGGCCGCATTCGGGACAGATCAGGAGGGCGTCCATCTCGTAGGTGAAGGACGAATTGCATTCGGGGCACGGGGGCAAGGTATCGCTCATGGGTCATGCCCTTAGTCTCACGCGCCTGTTATCGCCAGAAAAATCGTTCACCTGCGACAAAAAGCGAGATGCACCGGTGCGACCGGTGCGACTCCCACCCGCTCAGGCGGGATCGGGCAGGCCGTGAACCTCGCCCGCGCGCAGCACTTCAGGCGCATAGGCATTGCGGGCGAACACCTCGCGGACATCCTCGACGAAGCTCTCCAGCGGGTCCATCGGATAGGCCGGATCGAAGCTCGACTGATCCCAGCGCTCGCAGAATTGCTCGCAGCTGTTGTAGCAGGGATGATCCTTGAACTTCTGGCGCTCTTCCGGGTCCCAACCGTAGTGATGGCCGTAATAGGCGATCTGGAAAATGCCGTGATGCTCCACCACCCACGAGACCTCTTCGCGGACATAGGGGCGCAGGATTTCGGCGGCCATCCGGTCGTGGTTCTGCGGCGCAAGCCGGTCGCCGATATCGTGCAGCAGCGCCGCCACGACCCAGTCGAGATCCGCCCCGTCGCGCCGCGCCCGCGTCGCCGCCTGCAGCCCGTGTTCGAGCCGCGTGATCTGGTAGCCCGACAGCGTCTCCTCCGCCTGCGCGGCCAATTCGCGCAACAGCCGGTCCGCCGTGCCTGCAAGGAAGGGCTTTTCCAGCTCTTCAAGCAGCTCGTAATCCTCGCGGGTGCCGTCTTTCATCTGGGTGAAGGAGACTGTCGGTCCGGATGCGGTCATCTGCGGTCCTTTCGGTTGCGGGTTTCGATCCTCGGCCCCCTCGGGCCCCTGCGTATATGGTGACGCGAGGCCGCGCAAATGGCCAGAGCCCGCCCCTGCTCTCTCCGCAAGAAATAATGCGGCCCTCTCCGGGGGGTTGGAGAGGGCCAGTTTCGCCGATCAGGCTCATTAGTTTACCGCCCGAGCTTATCGTCGTTTTGCCTGGGCCTTCTCAGCGTCTGGGGCGAGCGCACCCGCCCCGGATTTCGTTATCGCGCGCGGCGCTCAGTGCAGCGCCATCTCGCGCGCGGTCATCAGGGTGACGGTGGTCGCACCGCCGCCCATGCGGATATCGGTCACGTCGAGCGCGTGGTGATCGAGGTCGCCGCCGAGGCAGGCGATCTCGATGCCGGTGAAGGTCGCATCGATCAGCGAGGTCAGTTCCTCGCCCACCAGCTCGGCCTCGATGCCACCGGGAATCCGGCGCGTGGCTTTCGGGGTCACCTTCTTATTGCCGACGATCAGATCCAATTTCCGCTCCTTTTGCCGCCTTTGGCGGTCGTTCTGTCCCTCGGCCCGCCATGCGAATGGGCCCCAGTCTTCACGTCCCAGTCCCCGACACGCGGATCGCGTGGCGTCGTCGTCGGGGCCCCGGCCGCCAGACCGAGACCCCTGTCCCTCAAGAGCAACCGCTGGTCGCCCCGCAGGTGTTGCACTTCATGCAGGTGCCGTTGCGCACGAGCGTGTAGTTGCCGCAATCGCCGCAGGCTTCGCCCTCGTAGCCCTGCATCTTCGCCTTGGCGCGCGCATCCATCTGGACACCGCCAGAGGAGACCGCCGTGGAGCTGGACGCACGGGCCTGCGCGCTTTGCGCGGGCATCTGCGAGGTCACGACGTCCACACCGCCCTGCAGCACCATCAGCTCTTGCGGCAGGCGCTTGCGCAGGTAGCCGGTCGAGGAAATCTGACGCAGCACTTCGAGCGATTTCGACGCGTTCTCGGACATCGGCTCGACATTGCCATCGGCGCGCTTGCCCTCGTTCTCGCCGCCACCCAGATCGTCGAAGCTGGTGCCCTGCGGCTTGATATGCGCAAGGTCGGTGCGGTCGAGATAGGACACGGCCAGTTCGCGGAACACGTAATCGAGGATCGAGGTCGCGTTCTTGATCGAGTCGTTGCCCTGAACCATGCCGGCGGGTTCGAACTTGGTGAAGGTGAAGGCGTCCACAAACTCCTCCAGCGGCACGCCATATTGCAGACCGACCGACACGGCGATCGCGAAGTTGTTCATCATCGCCCGGAAGCCAGCGCCTTCCTTGTGCATGTCGATGAAGATCTCGCCCAACGTGCCGTCGTGGTATTCGCCGGTGCGCAGATAGACCTTGTGGCCGCCCACGACCGCCTTCTGCGTATAGCCCTTGCGGCGCTCGGGGAGCTTCTCGCGGTGGCTGCGCACGATCTCCTTGACCAGCACCTTCTCGACGATCTTCTCGGCGAGCACGGCCGCTTTTTCCTGGGTCGAACCGGTGGCGAGGATTTCCTCGGCCTCCTCGTCATCCTCGACGAGGGCTGCGGCCAGCGGCTGCGACAGTTTCGATCCGTCACGATAGAGCGCGTTGGCCTTGATGCCGAGCGACCAGCTCAGCTCATAGGCCGCTTTCACGTCTTCGATCGAGGCGTGGTTCGCCATGTTGATCGTCTTCGAGATCGCGCCCGAGATGAAGCTCTGCGCGGCGGCCATCATGTAGATATGGCTGTCGACGCTGAGGTAACGCTTGCCCTTCTTGCCGCAGGGGTTGGCGCAGTCGAACACGCTCAGGTGCTCGTCCTTCAGGTGCGGCGCGCCTTCCAGCGTCATCGTCCCGCAGACATGGTCGTTCGCGGCGTCGATCTGCTTCTTGGTGAAGCCGAGGTGACGCAGCATGTCGAAGGTCGGATCGTTCAGCTTCTCGGCCGGGATGCCCAGCGTCTGAGTGCAGAACTCCTCGCCCAGCGTCCACTGGTTGAAGACGAAGCGGATATCGAAGGCGGTCGGCAGCGCGGCCTCGACCTTCTCGATCTCCCGCGGGCCGAAGCCGTGGCCGATCAGCGCCGTGGTGTTGATGTCGGGGCAGTTGCCGAGGCTGGCGTGACCCACCGCATAGGCGATGATCTCTTCGATCTGCGCCGAGCCATAGCCCAGCGTCTCGAGCGCGCCCGGCACCGAGCGGTTGATGATCTTGAAGTAGCCGCCGCCTGCGAGCTTCTTGAACTTCACCAGCGCGAAGTCCGGCTCGATCCCGGTAGTGTCGCAATCCATCACGAGACCGATCGTCCCGGTCGGCGCGATCACCGACACCTGCGCGTTGCGGTAGCCGTGCTTCTCGCCCAGCGCCAGCGCCTCGTCCCAGGCTTGGGTGGCGAGCGCGATCAGGTCCTGATCGGGGCAGCCCTTGTGATCAAGCGCGACCGGCTTGGTCTCGAGCGCCTCGTAGCCCTCGGTCTTGCCGTAAGCCGCGTTGCGGTGGTTACGGATGACGCGGAGCATGTGCTTGGCGTTCTTCTCATAGCCCGGGAAAGCGCCCAGCTCGCCCGCCATCTCGGCCGAGGTGGCGTAGGAGACACCGGTCATCACGGCAGTCAGCGCGCCGCACAGCGCCCGGCCCTCTTTGCTGTCGTAGCCCAGCCCCATGTTCATCAGCAGGCCGCCGATATTGGCATAGCCGAGGCCCAGCGTGCGGAAGTCATAGCTGCGCTGCGCGATCTCCTTCGAGGGGAACTGCGCCATCAGCACCGAGATTTCCAGCGTCACGGTCCACAGACGGGTGGCGTGCATGTAGCTTTCTGCGTCGAACTTGCCGTCCTTGTAGAAGGTGAGCAGGTTCATCGAGGCGAGGTTACAGGCCGTGTCGTCGAGGAACATGTATTCCGAGCACGGGTTCGAGCCGCGGATCGCACCGTCTTCGGGGCAGGTGTGCCATTCATTGACCGTGTCGTGGAACTGGATGCCCGGATCGGCGCAGGCCCATGCGGCGTGGCCGACCTGCTCCCACAGATCGCGGGCTTTCACGGTCTTCGCGACCTTGCCGTCGGTGCGGCGGATCAGTTCCCAATCGGCATCGTCCTTCACCGCCTTCAGGAAAGCGTTGGTGACGCGCACCGAATTGTTCGAGTTCTGACCCGAAACCGAGACATAGGCTTCCGAGTCCCAATCGGTGTCGTAGGTCGGGAATTCGATCGAGCTGTAGCCCTGCCGCGCATATTGCAGCACGCGGTTGATATAGGTTTCCGGGATCATCACGCGCTTGGCGGATTTGATCGCGACTTTCAGCGCCTCGTTCTCGCTCGGATCGACCGAGGTCTCCGCCGAACCGTCGAATTCGCGGATCGCGGTGAAGATGCCGTTCAGCTCACGCTCATGCAGCTTGGAGCCCGCGACCAGCGAGGCCACTTTCTGCTCTTCGATGACCTTCCAGTTGACGAATTCCTCAATGTCCGGGTGATCCATGTCGCAGATCACCATCTTCGCCGCGCGGCGCGTGGTGCCGCCCGACTTGATCGCACCCGCTGCGCGGTCGCCGATCTTGAGGAAGCCCATCAGGCCCGAGGATTTGCCGCCGCCCGAGAGGCTCTCGCCTTCGGCACGCAGCGAAGAGAAGTTGGTGCCGGTGCCCGAGCCGTACTTGAACAGGCGCGCTTCACGGACCCAGAGGTCCATGATCCCGCCCTCTTTCACCAGATCGTCCGAGACTGACTGGATGAAGCAGGCATGGGGCTGCGGATGCTCGTAGGCCGAGGTCGAGGAAGTCAGCTTGCCCGACTTGTGATCGACATAGAAGTGACCCTGACCGGGGCCGTCGATGCCGTAAGCCCAGTGCAGGCCGGTGTTGAACCACTGCGGCGAGTTCGGCGCGGCCATCTGTTCGGCCAGCATGAAGCGCATCTCGTCATAGTAAGCCTGCGCATCTGCTTCCGTGGAGAAGTAGCCGCCCTTCCAGCCCCAATAGCACCAGGCACCGGCGAGACGGTCGAACACTTGCTTGGCCGAGTTTTCACCGGTGTAGCGCGCCTCTTCGGGGAGCTGAGCAAGCGCCTCTTCATCGGGGACTGAGCGCCACAGGAATTCCGGCACGCCCTTCTCTTTGACCTTCTTCAGCGCCGCCGGAACGCCGGCCTTGCGGAAGTATTTCTGCGCGAGCACGTCAGACGCCACCTGGCTCCAGCGGCCGGGCACTTCGACCGACTCGTTTCGGAACACCACTTTCCCGTCAGGATTACGAATCTCAGACGTGGTCGTCGTGAATTCCAGCGCGCCGTAAGCGCCGGTTTCGTCGGTGGTGAACTTCCGTTCGATCTTCATTGCCCTGTCCCCGTTGCAGTCAGTCCAATCAGGTGCCGGCGGGAGCCGCAGAAGACAAAGAAGCCCGGGCCTCGCAGTCGACACCGCGAGGGCTGCGCGCCCCGGATTCGGGGGTGCAATGTCCGAAATCTGTCCCTTGGCCCTAGGCTCCACTACATCTGGTGGGTTAGCCTCCGACACCACACAACCTGCCGTAGGCGCACCGAGCCGTCAACGAAACTTTCACCTTGAGTCAGTCCATTTTTCAGTTGACCGGCCCCTAGGGAAGCACGCTGCACGATTCCTCCACATTTGGTTAACGCATGGGCGCTGCACTGCGGCACCAATAAGGGCCAAATTTCATTGAAGATTCGGGGGCTTTAGCCGCTCATCTGGCAATTTCAATCCACAGAACGCAATATCTTGTGGATAGCCTCGCCGGGGTTGCGCAAAATTTGGGCAAAGCCGAAGAGCGTGTCGCTAGTGTCACAATCAAGAGCCTACCACTAGATATAGCGGGCCCGATTCCGGCGATTTCGAGGGGATGGTCGGGGCGGCGAGATTCGAACTCACGACCTTCTGTACCCAAAACAGACGCGCTACCAGGCTGCGCTACGCCCCGACGCCCTCTCCTTACAAAGAGGCTCGTCCCAAGGAAAGGGTCATTCGCAGGGAAATGCGGCCTGTGCCGGGTCAACGCTGGGATGCGCCAGCTGCGCCCCCGGCGCGATGCCGTGGCGTGCCGCCATCCCGGCATTGATCTCGAGCACGTATCGCACCGGTGCGCCGGAGGGAATCGGGGTGTCGTCATTGGGAGTCGTATTGGCCGCGACCTTCACGACCTCACCCGTCGGATCGATGAACACCATATCGAGCGACAGCGGCGTGTCATGCATCCAGAAGGCGACCTCCCGCGCATGCTCGTAGATGAAGAGCATCCCTGCCCCTTCGTCCATCTCGCGCCGCCCCATCAGGCCCTGCGCGCGCTCGGCGCTACTATCGGCAATTTCAACGGTGAAGCTGACCGGCTGGTTCCCGGTGCGCAGAATGGCGAGATCATCGCGGCACTGCGCCCCCTCCGCCGCGGCGAGGCCCGGCGTTACGGCAAGGAAAAGCGCGGCGCTCAGCGCCCGGATTTCAAACCGGCATCCCATGCGAGAACCTGTGCCGCCATCCGGCCGCGCTTGCCTTCGATCACCCGCAGGCACACCGCTTCGCCGGGGGTCAGATCGGCAAAACCCGACCGGCGCAGAACTTCCATATGGATGAAAATGTCCTCGTCATTCTCGAAGACATTGGCAAAGCCGAAGCCCTTGGATTTTTCGAACCACTTCACCCGAGCAGGCTCAAGCGGCAGCGCCGCGATATCGTCGAACGTGTTGTCGCCCAAATCCTCGATCGGAGCGACGGGCTCGCCTTCCGGAGGAAGAATCTCCAAAACCTCGACCGCCTGCGCGCCGCGCGGGGTCAGCTGCATCTGGACCCGAATCCGCGCGTGATCGGCAATCGAGCCCTGACCGAAATTGCGCAGAACATTCGCATGAAGAAGGATGTCAGGCCCCCCTTCACCATCGACGATGAAGCCGAACCCTTTGACAGGGTCGAACCATTTGACG
This sequence comes from Thioclava sp. JE_KL1, assembly GCF_009296265.1. GTDB lineage: Bacteria > Pseudomonadota > Alphaproteobacteria > Rhodobacterales > Rhodobacteraceae > Thioclava. Next base: position 199,487 of record NZ_WBJS01000006.1, on the reverse strand, counting down.
GTGCCGGTCACCTCACGAAGCTCAGCCTCGGACTCCCCCAGCATATTCCATCCCGTTTGCATTCGCGGGCTTTCCTGTTCGCATTTCCTCCGCACGTCCTTCTGGAAATGCGGTGTTTAGGGGACACTTCAAGAGATTGCCCAAAGTTTCAAGACCCTATGCAATTCACGAAGCGCGAGTTTCAGGGGTTCAGGCGGGTTACAACCCACTGATCGGCAAGGGTTTGCCGGCTCCAGCGGAAGCGATCATGAAGGCGAAAAGAACCGTCCGCCCAGAATTCCAACTCCAACGGCTTGATTCTGAACCCTCCCCAAAACGGCGGTCGATCGGGATTCGCACCGTGGCTCGCGGTGACCTTCGCGACCTCCGCCATCAAGGCGCTGCGTGAACTCAGCGGCTCACTTTGCCGTGAGGCCCAGGCGCCGAGACGCGATTTCAGCGAGCGCGACTTGTAGTAGGCGTCAGCCTGCGGCCCCTCTTCGCGCTCAACCATACCGCGAACCCGAATCTGCCGGCGCAGCGATTTCCAATGCATCACGAAGGCGGCTTTTCCCGCGCTTTCGATCTCCTGCGCCTTCACCGATCCGTAGTTGGTGTAGAAGACGAAAGCCCCGCCGGAGGGCATGTCGCGCCCTTCGATTTCCTTGAGAAGAACCATACGCGCATTGGGCAACCCGTCCGGATCGACTGTCGCCAGGGCAATCGCATTGGGATCGTTGATCTCGGTGTCCGCGGCCTCATCCAGCCATGTCTGCGCGATGGCAAAAGGATCGTCGCCTGCGAAAATTCCGGTTCTGTCACTCATACTAGCCTCCAGTCTCGCCGCCGCTTCGCACATCAGGCGCAACGCCCCGATCTGCAACACGATCCACACGATCATGCTTGACCGGAGGTCAGTAGCCTTGATGCGTCTCCACCTTTCGCCTAAAGCATTCGGACTTACCAGAGCGAAGCGGGGGAAAACCTGACATGTCAAACAACCTGATGGCAGGCAAACGCGGGCTGATTATGGGCCTTGCGAATGACAAATCCATCGCCTGGGGCATCGCCAAAGCCCTCGCGGACGCTGGCGCGGAGCTGGCCTTCTCGTTCCAGGGCGAGGCGCTCAAGAAGCGTGTGGGCCCGCTGGCCGAACAGCTCGGCTCCGATATCCTCGTGGAATGCGACGTCGCCAGCGGCGACTCGATCCAGACTCTCTTCGAGACGCTGCGCACCCATTGGGACAGCATCGATTTCGTCGTCCACGCGATCGGCTTCTCCGACAAGTCGGAGCTGCGCGGACGCTACGTCGACACGTCGCGCGACAATTTCAAAACCACGATGGACATCTCGGTCTATTCCTTCACCGCCGTGTGCAAGGAAGCCGCCGCGATGATGAACGAGGGCGGCTCGCTGCTCACGCTCACCTATTACGGTGCCGAGCAGGTCATGCCGCATTACAACGTGATGGGCGTGGCGAAAGCGGCGCTGGAAGCCAGCGTGATGTATATCGCCGAGGATCTGGGCAAGGACGGCATCCGCTGCAACGCGATCTCCGCCGGCCCGATCAAGACCCTCGCGGCTTCGGGCATCGGTGATTTCCGCTACATCATGAAGTGGAACGAGCTGAACTCGCCGCTGCGCCGCAACGTGACGCAGGAAGAGGTCGGCAAGGCCGCGCTCTACCTGCTCTCCGATCTCGGTTCCGGCACCACCGGCGAGACGCTGCATGTCGACGCTGGCTATCACGTGGTGGGCATGAAAGCGGTCGACGCGCCCGATATCGACGTGGTCACCAAGCGGAAGGAATGAGATGACCCTCGCGGCCCTCACCGCGATCTATTTCGTGCATCTGGCCGCGGCGATGTCGCCGGGGCCAGCGGTGCTTCTGGCTGCGCGCACGGGTCTGCGTGAAGGCTTCGGACGCGGCATCTGGCTCGCGCTCGGCATCGGCCTGGGCGCGGTGATCTGGGCGGCGGCGGCGCTGTTCGGCCTCGCTCTCGTCTTCAAGGTCGCCCCTGCCCTGCTGACCACGCTCAAGATCGCGGGCGCGGCCTATCTGCTCTGGCTCGCCTATAAGATGTGGCGCCATGCGGGCGATCCGATGGATGAAGAAATCCCCGACCTGCCGCGCACCCGATCCATTCCCCGGCTGATCTGGCTCGGCGTCTCGACCCAGCTCGCCAACCCCAAACCCGCCGTGTTCTTCGGCACCGTCTTCCTGACCTTCATCCCGCCCTCCGCGCCCGCCTGGGCCTATGTCGCGATCCTCGGCATCGTGATGTTCAACGACGCGGGATGGAACGTCATCGTCGCGCGAATCTTCTCGCTCGAGAAAACGCGCGCGGCCTATCTGAACCTGAAAACCGTGATCGAGCGCTGCTTTGGCGGCCTGCTGGCGCTGCTCGGTCTGAAACTCGCTCTGAGCTGAGGAGACCCCCGATGTCCGATCGTCTGCCGCATGAAAAAGGCTTCCATGTCAGCTGGGACCAGATCCACCGCGATGCGCGCGCGCTCGCATGGCGCCTCGACGGCAAGGGCCCGGGCGACGGCAGCTGGCGCGCCGTGGTGGGCATCACTCGTGGCGGCCTCGTTCCGGCGGCAATTGTCGCACGCGAACTCGACATCCGCACGGTCGATACGATCTCGGTCAAAAGCTACAACCATCAGGAACAACGCGAAGCGCAGGTCATCAAGCCGACGCAAGAGAGCCTGATGGAAAACGGCGGCGAAGGCGTGCTGATCGTCGACGACCTCGTCGATACCGGCAACACGCTGAAGCTGGTGCGCGACCTTTTCCCGAAAGCGCAATTCGCCACCGTCTACGCCAAGCCGATGGGCGCGCCGCTGGTCGACACCTTCATCACCGAGGTCAGCCAGGACACCTGGATCTTCTTCCCCTGGGACATGGCGCTGCAATATGTGCAGCCGTATCGCGGCACGGACTGATCGGTGAAATTCGGCGCCCCCGGAACCCCTCTGGGTCGGTTCCTGCACTGGCTCTTCGAGGTCAGCCTGATCATCAAGGCAATCTTCGAGATTGCGGAAACGCTGTCTGGCCTCGCGCTGCTCGGCCTGCCGAAGAATGCGCTGTTCGATGCAGCGCATTGGCTGACTGCGCGCGAGCTGCGCGAGGATCCCAATGACCGGATCGCCAATGCATTCCTGAACGCGGCCCACCACTTCTCGATTCAGACGCAGGATTTCTACGGCTTCTATTTCACCAGCCACGGCTTGCTAAAACTTGTCGTCGTGCTGCTGCTGATCCGCGGGCTGATCTGGGCCTATCCGATGGCGATCGTGATGATGACGGGCTTCGTGGCCTACCAGATGTATCTCTACAGCCTGAACCATGGCGCAGGCATGCTGGCGCTGACGGTGCTGGATCTCGTGGTGATCGCACTGACCCTGCGCGAATGGTACGTGCGGCACAACTTCGCGTGGCGCAACCACCGTGAGAGACGCAGCTAAGGGGGCGCTGCCTCCCTTCGCCTGCCCGGGATAGTTCCGCCAAGAGGAAGCGCAAACCTCTTCTTCTCGATCCAAATATCCTCGCCGGAGGCTCCCGCCTCTTGCCAAGCGCGCGACGCTCTGCTGATCTCGCGCCGATCAGCCAAGAGGACCTTCATGCCCCATCCGCTCAACCCCGCGCTCGCCGCAACCTTCCCGCCCCCGGTCATGGAGGCGCGGCGCTGGCTTGACGGGGTCGAGTTCACTGCCGATCGCCCGTTGATCAATGTCTCTCAGGCGGCCCCCGTCGATCCGCCGCCCGAGGCGTTGCGTCAGGCGATCGCAGAGGCCGCGCTGAACGATCCGCAGGCGCATCTTTACGGCCCCGTTCTGGGCCTGCCCGATCTGCGTGCCGAACTCGCGCATCAATGGTCGCTGGCCTATGGCGGCGAGATCGCAGCGCGTCAGGTCGCGATCACCCAAGGCTGCAATCAGGCGTTTTGCGCGACACTGGCCACGCTCGCAGGTCCCGGCGACGAGGTGATCCTGCCGACGCCTTGGTATTTCAATCACAAGATGTGGCTCGACATGGCGGGCGTGCAGACGGTACCGCTGGCGCCCGGCGCGGGGCTTCTGCCCGACCCCGATGAGGCTGCCGCGAAGATCACCGACAAGACACGCGCGATCGTGCTGGTCTCGCCCAACAATCCTGGCGGCGCGGAATATCCGGCCGAACTGCTTCGCGCCTTCGCCGATCTGGCCAAGCGGCACAAGCTCGCGCTGATCGTGGACGAGACCTATCGTGATTTCGACTCGCGTAGCGGCGCGCCGCATGACCTGTTCTCGGATCCCGACTGGCCGCGCTATTTCATCCATCTCTATTCCTTCTCGAAAGCCTATCGCCTGACGGGCCACCGCGTCGGCGCCATCGTCGCGGGCGAGACACGCCTCGCCGAGGTCGAGAAATTCCTCGACACGGTGGCGATCTGCCCCTCGCAGCTGGGCCAGATGGCCGCGCTTTGGGGCATGCTGCACCTGTCGCAATGGGTCGCAGGCGAGCGCGCGGAAATCCTGCGCCGGCGCGCGGCGATGGAGGCCGCCTTCGCCGATCTGGAAGGCTGGAAGATGCTCGGCTGCGGGGCCTATTTCGCCTATGTGACGCATCCCGATCCCCGCCCCTCTCCTGATTTCGCACAGGCTCTGGTGCGCGAGGCGGGCGTGCTGATGCTGCCCGGTACGATGTTCATGCCGCAAGGCGCAAACGGGGCCGCGCAGCAGATGCGGATCGCCTTCGCCAATGTCGATACCGACGGGATCGCGGCCCTTCGCGACCGGCTGGCGGGCCTCGCGCGCGGCTAGCCTTGCAGGCAAGTAATCAAAGCCCTAAACAGCGCCCAACAAACAATGCCCGAGGAGGAACCCCGATGAAGATGCGCAGCCACGGCAAGAGTGTCGTCGTCTGGATCTTGCTGGCCATGCTGATCCTTGGTCTCGGCGGTTTCGGGCTACGCAATTTCTCCGGTTCGGCCAAAGCGGTCGGCGCGGTCGGCGACACCAAGATCACCGTCGACGATTACGCCCGCGCCCTGCGTCAGGAGATGCAGCAGCGCAGCCAGCAGCTTGGCCAGCCGGTCACGATGGCGCAGATGCGCTCCTCCGGCGTCGACCAGCAGGTGCTGGGCAAGCTGATCGGTCAGGCCGCGATCGGCGAAGGCGCGCGGCGTCTTGGCGTGTCGGTGGGCGACCAGCAGTTGCAAAAGCAGCTCTACGACGTTCAGGCGTTTCAGAACGCCTCGGGCAAGTTCGACCGCGAAACCTATAAATTCGCGCTGCGCCAGCAGGGCTATACCGAGCCGCAATTCGAGGCTCAGCTGCGCGACGATCTCTCGCGCTCGATCATTCAGGGCGCGGTCGCAGGGGGCGTGGATGCGCCCAAGCCGGTGGTCGATGCCTATACGAAATATGTCAGCGAGAAGCGCGGCTTCACCTGGGCCGAGGTGAGCGAAAGCGATCTGACCAAGGCGATCCCGGACCCGACCGACGATCAGCTTCAGACCTATTACAACGACCACATTGATCAGTTCACCGCGCCCCAGACGCGCGACATCACCTATGCGTGGCTGACCCCGGACATGCTGGCCGACAAGGTCAAGATCGACGACGCCACGCTGAAGGCCGAATACGAGCGCCGCGCCGACGAGTTCAAGCAGCCCGAGAAGCGCCTCGTGGAGCGTCTCGTCTACTCCGACATGGACGCGGCCAAGGCCGCGAAAGCCAAGCTGGATGGCGGCGCAACCTTCGCCGATCTCGCCAAGGATCGCGGCCTGTCGCTCGACGACGCCGATCTGGGCGATGTGACCCGTGACGATCTGGGCAAGGCTGCCGATCCGGTCTTCTCGGCCGAGAACAACAGCGTGGTCGGCCCCGTCGAGACCGATCTGGGCCCGGCCCTGTTCAAGGTGAACGGCATCATCGATGCGCAGGAAACCTCCTTTGCCGAGGCGCGCGACGAACTCGCGGGCGATGCCGAAGCCGAGAAGGCGCGCAACGAGATCGGTAAGATGAGCGAAGACCTGCAGGACCGTCTGGCAGGCGGCGCGACGCTCGAAGAGATGGCCAAGGAAACCGATATGGAGCTTGGCCAGATCGACTACACCGCCGACAGCACCGATGGCATCGCGGGCTATGACGAGTTCCGCAAAGCGGCTGACGAAGCCACGACCGACGCCTATCCCGATCTGCAGACGCTCTCGGATGGCGGCGTCTTCGCGTTGCGCCTCAACAAGATCGTGCCGCCCCAGCCCAAGCCCTTCGCCGATGTGAAGGACGAGGTCGCAGCGGCCTGGCGCGCCGATCAGGTGGTGAAAGCCGAAGAGGACCGCGCCAAGGAGATCGTCTCGGCGGTCGAGGGCGGCAAGTCGCTGGGCGAGACCGGCGTGCTGACCACCAAGGTCGCGAGCATCGGCCGGGGCGGCTATTCCGACGAACTGCCGCCACCGGTGATCTCGAAGGTCTTCAAGACCGAGCCGGGCAAACCCGCGCAGATCACCGCCAACGGCAAGGTCTATGTCTTCGTCACCGACAAGGTCATCCCGGCGGATATGGAAGATGCCGACACCAAGCTGATCTCGGGTCAGATCGGCACGCAGCTTTCGAACTCGCTGGCCAATGACCTGCTCAATTTCTACGCGACCGCCGTGGAGTCGGAGGCCGGGCTCGATCTCGACAACCAGACCGTGACCGCCGTGCAGTCGCAGATGCAGTAAGGAGGCCCGCCGTGGTCGCTCTCTCCCCTTCTTTCGAGGCGTTCGAGGAACGCTGGGCCAAGGGTGAAAACCAGCTGGTCTACGCGCGGCTCGCGGCCGATCTGGACACGCCCGTCTCGCTGATGCTCAAGCTCGCCGAGGCGCAGCCCAATTCCTTCATGCTGGAATCGGTGACTGGCGGCGAGGTGCGCGGGCGCTACTCGATCGTCGGCATGAAGCCTGACGTGATCTGGGAATGCCGGGGCGAGCAGGCGCGGATCAACCGCTCGGCGCGCTTCGACGAGGCGTGGGAAGACCTTCCGGGCCACCCGTTCGACAGCCTGCGCGCGCTGATCGCGGAAAGCCGCATCGAGATGCCCGACGATCTGCCCGCTGCGGCGGCGGGTCTGTTCGGCTATCTCGGCTATGACACCATCCGTCTGGTCGAGAAGCTGCCGAACGTGAACCCCGATCCGCTCGGCGTGCCCGACGCGATGCTGCTGCGCCCGTCGGTCGTGGCCGTACTCGACGGGGTGAAGGGCGACGTGATCATCTGCGCGCCCGCCTTCCAAGCCGAGGGCAAGTCCGCGCGCGCGGCCTATGCGCAGGCCGCCGAACGCGTCTCGGATGCGCTGCGCGATCTCGACCGCACCCCGGTGGAGAGCCGCGATCTGGGCGAGAGCCTGCAGGTCGGCGAGATGCATTCGAACTTCACCAAAGAGGGCTACATGTCCGCCGTGGAGAAGGCGAAGGATTACATCCGCGCAGGCGACATCTTCCAGGTGGTTCCCGCACAGCGCTGGTCGGCGCATTTCCCGCTGCCGCCTTTCGCGCTCTATCGGTCGCTGCGGCGCACCAACCCCTCCCCCTTCATGTTCTTCTTGAACTTCGGCGGCTTCCAGATCGTCGGCGCTTCGCCCGAGATCCTCGTGCGCGTGCGCGAGGGCGAGGTGACGATCCGCCCGATCGCGGGCACCCGTCCGCGCGGGGCGACCCCTGCCGAGGACAAGGCGCTGGAAGAAGACCTGCTGGCCGACAAGAAGGAACTGGCCGAGCACCTGATGCTGCTCGATCTGGGCCGCAACGATGTGGGGCGCGTCGCGAAGATCGGCTCGGTACACCCGACCGAGAAATTCATCATCGAGCGCTACAGCCACGTCATGCATATCGTCTCGAACGTCGTGGGCGAGCTGGCCGACGACCAGGACGCGCTCTCGGCGCTGCTGGCCGGTCTGCCCGCAGGCACTGTCTCCGGCGCGCCCAAGGTGCGCGCGATGGAGATCATCGACGAGCTGGAGCCGGAGAAACGCGGCATCTATGGCGGCGCCGTGGGCTATTTCGCGGCCAATGGCGAGATGGACATGTGCATCGCGCTGCGCACCGCCGTGGTGAAGGACAAGACGCTCTACATTCAGGCGGGCGGCGGCGTGGTCTACGATAGCGACCCCGAGGCCGAATGGATGGAGACGGTCAACAAGTCCAAGGCGCTGCGCAAGGCGGCCGAGGATGCGGGGCTGTTCGTCGCCACTCGCGGCAACGGCTGAGGCAGTCGCCTTTTCGCAAGCTTTGAGGACGCGGGCTTACTGGCCTGCGTTTTCCATTTTCGGCTCGGTGTCCGGAGTGCCAGCCGCCACGCTGTCGAGCGCCAGTGCCGACACCGGGGTCAGCGTCACTTTGTTCTGCGCATCGACATACCAGTCCTCGATGCCCTGAACCGATTCCGGCCAGGCCGAGAGCATCACCACGACCGAACCGTTACGCTCCGCCTCGAAATCGGCGCGCGCCAGCATCCGCGAGATCACGGCAGCCTTCTCGCGCCCGTCATCGATCACGCGCCAGACCTGCGCGCGCGGCAGATCGGCCGAGGTCGCGATCTGGTTGGCGCTGTCGAAGCCCTTCTTCTGCGTCACCACCCCGAGCCCGCCGCGGCTGAGCGCCGAGATCATCTGGCGCGCGAGCGGGCGGTTGTTCTGGAATTGCGGCTGCGGCGGCTCCACGACGGCGACCGCCTCGGGGATCACGTGACGCCAGGCCTCCAGCGCCACCTCGACATCCTCGGGCGCGGCGTTCGCGGGCAGTCCGGCGGCAAGGATCGCGACCTCGAACCCTGCCGCGCGGAAGGCTTTCGCATCGTCGGCAGCGCCTTCACGGGTCGGATCGATCGCGATGGTCATCGGCAGATCGCTCGCCGTGATCGTCGCCGGGTCGAGCCCGCCAGCCGTCACGCCCGGATCGATCAGCACCAGCGAGATTTGCGGCTTGTCGCTGATCGGTGCGGGGGCTGCGAATTTCCGGATCGGGTTCAGATCGGCCGCATCGACCGCGGCGACCTCGGGCATGTCCTGCGCAGACTGCGGGTCAGGGCCCTCCCCCGGCGCCGGCGCGGTCGAAGGCGTCACTTGCGGCAGGCGATCCACCACCACACCGGGCGCGGATTTGAACCCGCCCACTGGTTTGCCCGGCAGCGAAGGGGCGTCTTGCAACGAGAAGATGCGCGGCTTGATCGGGGCTGCATCTCCGCCTTGCGGCAGAGCGCGGCCGGCGGGCAGGTCCGGGCTTGCGGTCGGGTCGTTCGAGATCTCGGGTTTGTCGGCCTGCGCGGTGTCGATCCCCTCGCCCTCGGGCGGCAACTGATCGGGCGAGGGCATATCACCGAGCGACGGGGCCGCTTGGGGCGCCGCCTCTGGGTGCGTCATCTCGGCCTCGGGCAATGCGGGCATCTCATTCGCTGCGACGGTCGTTTCGCCCTCATCCGCAGACGGCGTCGCTTGCTCGGACGCTTTCGGCGGCTGCAGGGTCACGTCGGGCAGCGCGGGCATCTCGGCTGCGGGCGCAGTTTCAGCGGTCTGCTGCGGCTGCGCTTCGGGCGCGGGCGCAGCGGCAACCTCGGGCGTGGCATCGGGCGCGGGCGCGCCTTGCAAAGCGGCAGGCGGCGCGCTGTCGGGCTGGGCCCCTGCCTCCGGCGCGACCGGCTCTGCGAGCGCCACGGCCTCCCCGTCCGCCTCGGGGCGCGGTTCGGCCATGTCGGTCGCCATTTCGGGGCGCGCGGCGCTTTGGATTTCGTCGGCACTGGGCGGCGCGAGGCTCGGCTGCGGCTCGGACACGCGCGGCGTCTTGGTCGGCGCAGAAATCGGCGCCCCGTCCGGCGTCGGCATTGAGGGCGTGCGATCGGTCGCAGGGCGCGAGAAATCGGAGCCCGCAGGCAGGTCCACATTCGCCGGTTCTTCGGGCGTCGGGCTTCCGGCGAGCTTGATCTCTGCGCCGGGCTCTTTCGGCGCCGGGAAGATCAACGACATCACGCCCGCACCAAGTACCGCGACCAGCAGACCGGCCAGTCCGCCCTTCATCACAGATCGCATCATTGCCTGCCTCCATCTTCACCGCTCTTGATGCGCGGCTTTTCCCGGGGACTGCCCTTGACCCCGGCCCTTCGCTGATAGCATCTATAGCCCGACCCGATCCCCGGTTCACCCCCCTTGATGAGCGCATCGGCGCTTGTATGCGTGGGGGACGCCGGGGGCCAACAAACGAAAGGGCCCGGCCATGCTGCTGCTCATCGATAATTATGACAGCTTCACCTATAATTTGGTGCACTATTTTGGCGAGCTGGGCGCCGATGTGAAGGTCTGGCGTAACGACGCGCTGAACGTGCAAGACGCGATGGGCATGGGCGCGGAGGCGATCGTGCTGTCGCCCGGGCCTTGCGACCCCGATCAGGCGGGCATCTGCCTGCCGCTGGTGATGGCCGCGGCCGAGGCGAAACTGCCGCTGTTCGGCGTCTGTCTGGGGCATCAGACCATCGGTCAGGCCTTTGGCGGGAAAGTCGTGCGCGCCTCCGAGATCGTACACGGCAAGATGGGCGAGATCCGCCACGAGGGCAAAGGCTGCTTCAAGGGCCTGCCCTCCCCGCTGAAAGCGACGCGCTACCACTCGCTGATCGTGGAGCGCGAGAGCCTGCCCGACTGCCTCGAGATCACCGCCGAGCTGGACGACGGCACGATCATGGGCCTGCGTCATCGCGAGCTGCCGATCGAGGGCGTGCAATTCCACCCGGAATCCATCGCCTCCGAGCATGGCCACGCGATGCTGAAGAATTTCCTGACAGAGGCAGGCGTCAGCCTGAAGGTGTCCGCATGAGCCAACCGATGAGCGAAGCGATGAAGCCGCTGATTTTCGCGGCGTCGGAAGGTCCGCTGAGCCGCGCGCAGGCCGAAATGGCATTCCAGCTGCTGTTCGAGGGCGAGGCCTCGCCCGCACAGGTCGGCGGTTTGCTGATGGCGCTGCGGGCGCGCGGGGAATCCGTGTCGGAATATGCCGCCGCCGCCGCCGCGATGCGTGCGAAATGCGTGCCGGTCAAAGCCCCCGAAGGGGCGATGGATATCGTGGGCACCGGCGGCGACGGGATGCACACGCTCAATATCTCGACGGCTGCGGCCTTCGTCGTGGCGGGCGCGGGCGTGCCGGTCGCGAAACACGGCAACCGCGCGGCCTCGTCGAAATCGGGCACGGCGGATGTGCAATCCGAGCTGGGCATCGACGTGATGGCCGGTCCCGAGGCGACCGAGCGCGGTCTGGCCGAGGCCGGGATCGGTTTCATGATGGCGCAGATCCACCACCCTGCGATGCGTCACGTCATGCCCGTGCGTCAGGAACTGGGCTGCAAGACCATCTTCAACATCCTCGGTCCGCTCACCAACCCCGCGGGCGTGAAGCGGCAGTTGACCGGGGCTTTCGCGCCCGACCTGATCTTCCCGATGGCCGAGACGCTGCAGATGCTCGGCTCCGAGAAGGCATGGCTTGTGCATGGCTCGGACGGCACCGACGAGATCACCATTTGCGGCACGACCGAAGTCGCCGCGCTGGAAAATGGCCGCATCGAGTCGATCCAGATCCACCCCGAGGATGCGGGCCTGCCCGTGCACAAGTTCAAGGATCTGGTCGGCGGCACGGCGGCCGAGAACGCCACCGCCCTGCGCGCGCTGATGGATGGCGAGGCTTCGGCCTATCGCGACGCGGTGATCTTCAACGCGGCTGCCGCGCTCGTCGTTGCCGACAAGGTCGCGGATCTGAAATCCGGGGCGGAAATGGCCGCCGAGAGCATCGACAGCGGGAAGGCGAAGACCGCGCTGGAAACGCTGGCCCGCATCACGCAGGAGGTCGCCGGATGAGTACGATCCTCGACAAGATCAAAGCCTATAAGCTGGAAGAGATCAAAGCGGCCAAAGCCGCACGCCCGCTGAACGAAGTTGAGGCTCAGGCCAAGGCGCAGGCGCCCACGCGCGGTTTTGCCAACGCCCTGACCGCGAAGGCGGAAACGGGCTACGGGCTGATCGCCGAGATCAAGAAGGCCTCGCCCTCGAAAGGGCTGATCCGCCCCGATTTCGACCCGCCCGCGCTGGCCAAGGCCTATGAGGCCGGTGGCGCTGCCTGTCTGTCGGTGCTGACCGATACGCCCTCTTTCCAGGGCGCGCCGGAATTCCTGTTGGCGGCGCGCGCGGCCTGCTCGCTGCCCGCTTTGCGAAAGGATTTCCTCTATGACACCTATCAGGTCGCGGAAGCCCGCGCATGGGGCGCCGATTGCATCCTGATCATCATGGCTTCGGTCGAGGATGATCTGGCCGCCGAGCTGGAAGACGCGGCCTTCGGCTGGGGCATGGATGTGCTCGTCGAAGTGCATGACATGGAAGAGACCGAGCGCGCGCTCAAACACCTGAAGTCGCCGCTTCTGGGCGTCAACAACCGCAACCTGAAGACCTTCGAGGTTACGCTCGACGTGACCCGCGAGCTTGCACCGAGCATCCTCGCCGAGGGCCGCGATCTGGTCTGCGAGAGCGGCATCTTCACCCGCGACGACATGGCCGCGATGGCCGAGGTCGGCGCGCGCCGCTTCCTGATCGGCGAAAGCCTGATGCGGCAGGACGATGTCGCGGGCGCCACCCGGACGCTTCTGGAGGTCGCATGAGCCTGTCGCATTTCGACAAGGACGGTCAGGCCCATATGGTCGACGTCTCCGATAAGGAGGTGACCGACCGCATCGCCGTGGCCGAGGGGCGCGTGGTGATGCTGCCCGAGACGCTGAATTATGTCCTGAAGGGCACTGCGAAGAAGGGGGACGTTCTGGGCATCGCACGGATTGCGGGCATCATGGCCGCGAAGAAGACCTCCGACCTGATCCCGCTCTGCCACCCGCTGCCGATCACCAAGGTCACGCTGGACCTGGAGCCCGACGAGGCCCTGCCCGGCGTGCGCATCCGTGCCACCGTGAAGACCTCGGGCCAGACCGGCGTCGAGATGGAGGCGCTGACGGCGGTCTCGGCGGCGGCGCTGACGGTCTATGACATGCTCAAGGCGGTCGAGAAATCCATGCAGATCGAAGGTATCCGCGTCGTGCTGAAAGACGGCGGGAAATCCGGCAAATACGAGGCCGAAGGGAGCGCATCATGAGCCTGTTGCCCGTCGAAGAGGCGCTGGAGAAGGTTCTGGCACTGGTCGAACCGCTGGGCACCGAGCGCGTGAGCCTGCGCCATGCGCTTGGCCGCGTGATGGCGGAGCCTGCCACGGCGCAACTGACCCAGCCGCCCTTCTCGGGCTCGGCGATGGATGGCTACTGGATCGACGTGGCCGACCACCTGCCCGGCGCGACACTCACTGTCGAGGGCGAGGCTGCCGCCGGTCGCGCCTATGACGGCACGCCGACTCCGGGCCAAGCCGTGCGCATCTTCACCGGCGCACCGGTGCCGGGCCCGAATGGCGTGGTCGTTCTGCAGGAGAACGTGACGCGTGAAGGCGACACGATCACCCTGCCGCAGGAACTTGACAGCAATGCCAATATCCGCCCCAAGGGTCAGGACTTCGCGCAGGGCGAGAGCTTCTGCCCCGACCGCCCGCTGACCGCGCGCGATCTGGGCCTGCTGGCCGCGATGAACGTGCCCGCCGTCACGGTGCGCCGCCGCCCCATCGTCGCGATCATCGCCACCGGCGACGAGCTAGTGATGCCGGGCGAAGAGCCGGGACCGGACCAGATCATCTGCTCCAACAGCTTCATCGTCGCGGCACTGGCCGAGCGCATGGGCGCCGAGGCCCGCATGCTACCGATCGCGCGCGACGACCGCGACAGCTTGCGCACCGTGTTCGACCTCGCGAAGGGGGCCGATCTGGTGGTGACCTCGGGCGGCGCCTCGGTCGGTGCGCATGATCTGGTGGGCGAAGTGGCGGCAGAACTGGGGCTCGACCGCAGCTTCTGGAAGATCGCGATGCGCCCCGGAAAGCCCTTGATGGCGGGCCGGATCGGCGAGGCCGCGATGCTGGGCCTGCCGGGCAACCCCGTCTCGGCCACGGTCTGCGCCGAGCTGTTCCTGCGCCCGATGCTGAGCAAGCTCGCGGGTCTGCCGCCCGAAAACCGTGTGCAGCAGGCGATCCTCGCGACCGATACCGGCCCGACCGGCCCGCGCACCCATTACATGCGCGCCACCCTCGCGCCCGGCGATCCCCTGCCCCGCGTCACGCCCTTCGAGAATCAGGATTCTGCGATGCTAAGCCTCCTGTCGCAGGCCGATTGCCTGTTGATCCGCCCCTTGGGCGACGGGCCGCGCAAGGCAGGCGAGACGGTCGAGATCCTGCCGCTGGACTGAGCCGCCCCCGCCTCGGGCGTTGACAGGCCCCGTGAACAAGGGTAGAACAATCCTTGAACATGTGCCTTGACCGGGGAACGGAGGGTCGCGGATGCTGACGCGCAAGCAGCTGGAATTGCTGGAATTCATTCAAAAACGGATGATGAAGGACGGTGTTCCACCCTCTTTCGACGAGATGAAGGACGCGCTGGACCTGCGCTCGAAATCCGGCATCCACCGTTTGATTACCGCTCTGGAAGAACGTGGCTTCATCCGCCGCCTCGCTCATCGGGCCCGCGCGATCGAGATCGTGAAACTGCCCGAGGCTCTGGAGAAGAAATTCGGCGCCCCCGCAGGCGACAGCGCTGGCAGCTTCGCGCCGCAGGTGATCGAGGGCGACAAGACCGACCCGCCGCGCGGCGCGATGCCGGTTGACGTGATCCACGCGCTGGAACTGCCTGTGATGGGCCGGATCGCCGCCGGTGTCCCGATCGAGGCGATCTCGGAAGTGTCGCATCACGTCGCCGTCCCCGGCTCGATGCTGAGCGGTCGTGGGGAGCATTACGCGCTCGAGGTCAAAGGCGACTCGATGATCGAAGCCGGCATCAACGACGGCGATGTCGTGGTGATCCGAGAACAGGGCACCGCCGACAATGGCGATATCGTGGTCGCGCTGGTCGAGGGGCATGAGGCGACGCTGAAACGCTTCTACCGGCGCAGCGGGATGATCGCGCTGGAAGCTGCGAACCCGGCCTATGAGACGCGGCTGCTGCGCGACGATCAGGTGAAGGTGCAGGGGCGGCTCGTCGGGCTGATCCGCAGCTACTGAGATTTGGTGAATTCCTGGGAAAGAGCGTCCTGTGGGACGCTCTTTTCGTTTATCGCGCCGGTTGCGTGGGCTGGAGCCTCCGGCGGGGATATTTGGAAAGAGCGAAGGTCAGGGGCGCGTCCAGAGGCGGCGGCCTTTGATTTGCGCGGTCGTCGTAACCTCGCCCTTGGCGCTGATCGCGACCGCACCAGTCTCGCGCAGGCGCGCGGCGTCCCATAGATCGCAGGGGCCCGTGGGGGTTTCGACCCCGGTGGAAATCACGACAATGCCGCCCTTCGCGCAAATCGCAGGCAGGACCTCTTTTGCCGATTTTCCCGTGAGATGGGTGAGCGGCGCGCGTCTAAACTGCGCAATCCGCGCGCCGCGCGGCCCAGAGAAGCCGAGGCGTGCGGCAGCCTCTTCCAGCGAAGCCGGATCGCCATCCGCCGCCAGCCAGCGCTCGGAGATGAACCCCGCGCCCGGTTTCGACAGCGCCCGGCCTTGCGAGGTCATCAGACCGACCTGCTGCGCCTCGGGCGCGATCAGTAGCGCCGGACGCTCCGCCCCGGCGCGCAGCCAAAGGGCGCCGCCCAGAAGGATCAGACCGACGCTCGCACTGCGCCCGGCCCCGCGCGTCAGGATCACCCCCAGCGCGCCAAGCGCAATCAAAGGGATCACCCACGGCCCCGGCTGGACGATCGCGAGAACCGAGCCGTCGAGGTCGCTCACCCACTCCGCCACGCGCAAGATCCACGCCGTGCCCTGCCCCATCGACCAAAGCGCGGGCCCAGCGAGGCCGAGGGGCGCGAGCAGTGCTGCGAGCACGCCCATCGGCATGACCACGAGCCCCATTGCGGGCACCGCGAAGAGGTTGGCCAGCACCCCGTATTCCGAGAGCCTGTGAAACTGCGCGGCCACGATCGGTGCGGTGGCCGCGCCTGCGATCAGAGAGGTCGCGACCAGCATCAGGACCGGGCGCAGCAGGCGCGGCAGATGGCGCGCCGCGCGGGTCCACGGACCCAGCGCCACGATCAGCGCAGTGGTCGCGGCGAAGGACATCTGGAAGCCGGGCTCGGTCAGGCTCTCGGGCTGCCAGATCATGAGGAGCGTGGCGGCGAGCGCGACCGTGCGCAGGCTCAGCGCGCGCCGGTCGAAGAGCACCGCGAGAAGCATGATCGACACCATGATCCACGCGCGCTGGGTCGAGACCGCAGGCCCCGCGAGCCAGAGATAGGCGCTGGCCGCAACCAGCGCCGCAATGGCGGCCAGCTTCTTCGTAGGCCAGATCAGGGCGGGGCGCCCCGCCAGCGCCAGACCGTAGCGCACCAGACCGAAGACGAAGCCCGCCAGCATTCCCATATGCAGCCCGGAAATCGCGATCAGATGGGCGAGGCTGGAGCGGCGCATCACCTCGCGCGTGGCCTCGCTCAACCCCGAGCGGTCGCCCGTCATCAGCGCCGCGGCGACCGCGCCGGGCTGTCCCGCGATCCGCGACTGGATCGCCGCCGAGAGCCGCATCCGCGCACGATGCGCCGCCATCGCCCAGTCGCCGGGATCGGGCGGCGCAATGCGCAGCACCGGCGCGCGGGTATAACCGATCGCGCCGAGGCGATCGAACCAAGCGGTGCGGCGAAAATCGTAATCCCTTGGGGCCGCTGGCGGCGGCGGGGGCGAGAGATTCGCCGTGAGCATGACCTGCGTGCCGGGCTCGGGGCTGAACTGACTTTGATCGCCGTGCAGCGTCACGCGCACCCGCGCCGGGGTCTTGGCGGGCGGAATTCGGTCGATCCGCACCCGGTCCAGCGTCAGCCGGATCAGGTCGGAGCGCGCGCGGTCGATCTTCACGATCCGCCCGCTGACAGGGCCGTAATAGCGATACTGCAGCACCGGCGCCGCGACGAGATGGGCGCGCAGCCCTGCGAGCAGCAACCCCAAAGACGCGAGGGCGATCAGCGCCGCGGGCAGCCGAAGCCATGCCGCGCCGCGCAGCCAAAGCGTCAGCGAGAGCGCGCAGATCACGAGCGTGCTCAGGTAGATAGGCCATCCCGGCTCGAACCCGAGGGAGAAATACGCGCCAACCCCGACGCCGAGCGCCACTGGCATCCACAGGAAAAGCTGCGCGCGCGCCCGCGCCAGCGCGCCCAGCGGATCGGAGAGCCCCCCGAAGAGCCCCGCGATCACACGCGGAGTGCGCTCCGCACCGGTCGCGCCCTCGGGCTGCGCCCAGTCGCCCGGTTCGGCATTGATCGCCATGCTTGTCCTCGGCCCCGTCCCTGCTTATGCATCGAGCCGAGAAAGCCTATGCGCTTGATGGTTTCCGATAGGTTAACGCGGGCCGGTAAGAGCCCGCGAAGAAAGGTCCCGACATGTCCGACCAGATTGTCACCCGTTTCGCCCCCTCGCCCACCGGCTATCTGCATATCGGCGGTGCGCGCACGGCACTGTTCAACTGGCTCTATGCCCGTGGGCGCGGCGGCAAATTCCTGCTCCGTATCGAGGATACCGATCGCGAACGCTCGACCCCCGAGGCCACGGCGGCGATCCTTCAGGGGCTCGAATGGCTGGGGCTCGATTATGACGGCGACGTGGTAAGCCAGGCTGCGGGCGCGGCCCGCCATGCCGAGGTCGCCCATCAGATGCTGGCGAAAGGCCATGCCTATAAGTGCTTCTCCACGCAGGAAGAGATCGCGGCCTTCCGCGAGGATCCGGCGAACAAGGGGCAGATGTTCCCCTCGCCGTGGCGCGATGCCGATCCCGCGACGCATCCGGATGCGCCCTACGTGATCCGCCTGAAAGCGCCTCGCGAGGGCACGACGGTGATCACCGACGCCGTGCAGGGTGAGGTAACGATCCGCAACGATCAGCTCGATGACATGATTTGTTTACGTTCTGATGGCACACCGACCTACATGCTGGCCGTTGTCGTCGATGACCATGATATGGGCGTGACCCATGTGATCCGCGGGGACGACCATCTCGTCAATGCCGCGCGGCAGATGCTGGTCTATCGCGCGATGGGCTGGGACGTGCCCACCTTCGCGCATATCCCGTTGATCCACGGCCCCGACGGCAAGAAGCTGTCGAAGCGTCACGGCGCGGTCGGTCTCGAGCAATATCAGGCCATGGGCTACCCGGCGACGGGCATGCGCAACTACCTCGCGCGGCTCGGCTGGAGCCACGGCGACGACGAATTCTTCACCGACGATCAGGCGAAGGAATGGTTCGACATCACCGGCATCAACAAGGCGCCGGCGCGGCTCGACTTCAAGAAGCTCGAAAATATCTGCGGCCAGCATATCGCGATCACCGATGAGGCCGAATTGCTGCGCGAAATCGAGGGTTATCTCGCAGCTGCAGAAAAACCGCCGCTGGGTGACGCACAGAAATCTGCGCTTATGCGCACGCTTCCCGTCGTGAAGGGCTCGGCGAAGTTGTTGCCGCAACTCCTTGAAAAGGCGCATTTCTCGCTGACGCATCGCCCGATCGAGATCGAAGAGAAAGCGGCCAAGGCGCTCGATGATGTATCCCGTGGTATACTGAGTGAATTGACCTTTGCGCTGCAACGCGCTAATTGGTCGCGGGAAGACCTGGAAGCCGCCGTCGGACAGGTTGCCGAAGCGCACGGACTGGGCCTTGGGAAGGTCGCTGCTCCGATGCGGGCGGCCTTGGCGGGGCGAGCGGCTACCCCCAGCGTATTCGATATGATGCTCGTTTTGGGCCAAGAGGAAACTCTGGCACGACTCGACGATCAGGCGGCCTGAGGCCTGGCCGCCCTCTCCGGACGCCTGTCCGGACGCGATAGACCGGCGCGGCCCAGCCGGAGGATGAAAGGGAATTTACATGGCAGACAACTCGAAGACCGCCACGCTCTCGCTTGACGGACAAACCTATGAGCTTCCCGTGCTCTCGCCCTCGGCTGGTCCCGACGTGCTCGATATCCGCAAGCTCTACGGTCAAGCCGACGTCTTCACCTACGATCCGGGCTTCACCTCGACCGCAGCCTGCGAGTCCAAGATCACCTTTATCGATGGTGGCAAGGGCGAGCTTCTGTATCGCGGCTACCCGATCGACCAGCTCGCCTCGGAATCGCACTATCTCGAAGTGTGCTACCTGCTTCTCTACGGGGAACTGCCGAGCAAGCAGCAGATGGAAGATTTCGAGTATCGCGTGACCCGTCACACGATGATCCACGAGCAGATGAAGCAGTTCTTCCAGGGCTTCCGCCGTGACAGCCACCCGATGGCGACCATGGTCGGCGTCGTGGGCGCGCTCTCGGCCTTCTATCACGACAGCCTCGACATCTCGGACCCGTGGCAGCGCGAAGTCGCCTCGATCCGCCTGATCGCGAAGCTGCCGACGATCGCCGCGATGGCCTATAAGTATTCGATCGGTCAGCCCTTCGTCTATCCGAAGAACGAGCTGAGCTACGCCGAGAACTTCCTGCATATGTGCTTCTCGGTCCCGGCCGAAGATTACAAGATCGAGCCGGCGCTCGCGAAGGCGATGGACCGTATCTTCACGCTCCACGCCGATCACGAGCAGAACGCCTCGACCTCGACCGTGCGTCTGGCGGGCTCCTCGGGCGCGAACCCGTTCGCCTGTATCGCAGCCGGTATCGCCTGCCTCTGGGGCCCCGCCCACGGCGGCGCAAACCAGGCCTGCCTCGAGATGCTGCGCGAAATCGGCACCGTCGATCAGATTCCGGAATACATCAAGCGCGCCAAGGACAAGGATGATCCCTTCCGCCTGATGGGCTTCGGTCACCGCGTCTACAAAAACTTCGACCCGCGCGCGAAGGTCATGAAGGAATCGGCGGACGAGGTGCTCGACCTGCTCGGCATCCACGACAACGAGACCCTTCAGGTCGCCAAGGAACTCGAGAAGATCGCTCTGGAGGACGACTATTTCGTCTCCAAGAAGCTCTATCCGAATGTCGACTTCTACTCGGGCATCATCCTCGAGGCGATGGGCTTCCCGACCTCGATGTTCACCCCGATCTTCGCGCTCTCGCGTACCGTCGGCTGGATCTCGCAGTGGAAAGAGATGATCGAGGATCCGACCGGCAAGATCGGTCGCCCGCGTCAGCTTTACACCGGCGCGACCTATCGCGATTACGTCGATATCGCCAAGCGCTGAGCGTAAGCCAAGTCATTGCGGGCCGGAGGGGAGACCTTCCGGCCCGTTTTCTATTCTGATACCCGGGACAAGAGAGCACTGCCCCCTTCTGGCTGCGCCATTCATCCCCCGGGATATTTACTCAAGAGCGAAGACATAGCTGACCGTCTGACATATCGCCCGCATCATTTCCTCTGCTCGCTTGGCTTCGAGGGGAAGGGATATTCGGATCGCTTCACCGCGAATATGACCGAGATCGTCGAAGGGCGCCTGCGGCAACCGGAGGGCGCCGCAGTGGAGATCGAGGTCGTGGGCGCGGCGGACGATATCTGTGACCCCTGCCCGTCGCGGCGCGGATCGGGCTGCACCGCGCAGGCGAAGATCGATCGGCTGGACGCGGCCCATGCCGCGGCGCTGGATATTGCGCCGGGCGATGTGCTGACATGGGGCAAGGCGCTGGAGCGGATGGCCGCCCTGCCCGCCGATGTGCATCAGACGATCTGCGCGGAATGCCAATGGCTGAGCGCGGGCATGTGCGCCGCCGCCCTCGCCCGACTTCAGGACAAAGAATAGCGCTACCCTTGGTCGTAGGGCGGCACTGTAAAGCTGCCCAACGCGCTCGCCCGTCAGTTTGCAAAACAGCGGGAAAGGCGCGGGACGTGCATCTGCACGCTTGCGCGACGGCGGGTGTGGTGGCAAGAAACGCGCCATGAGCACGGATCAGACCCAAGACCCTTCGCAGGGCAAGAAACTGGCGCTTGTCACAGGCGCTTCGCGTGGCCTTGGCGGGGCGATCGCCGAAGCTTTGGCCGCAGATGGCTGGCATGTCATGGCCGTCGCGCGGACTACCGGCGCGCTGGAAGAGCTCGACGACCGCATTCAGGCGAAGGGCGGTTCCGCCTCGCTCGGTCCGCTCGACGTGACCGAGCCCGATCAGATGGCGCATCTCGCACAGTCGATCGGTGCGCGCTGGGGGGGGCTCGATCTGTGGGTACATACGGCGATCCATGCCGCGCCGCTGTCGCCGACGGGTCATATCGACGCGAAGGAACTGGCCAATTCGGTCAAGGTGAACGTGACCGCGACCGCGCAGCTCATCGGGCTGATGGAGCCGCTGCTGCTCGCGCGCGAGGGCACCGCGCTGGCCTTCGACGATCCGCGTGCGGGCCAGAAATTCTTCGGCATCTATGGGGCTACGAAAGCCGCGCAGATGGCGATGATGCGCTCGTGGCAGGCCGAGACCGTGAAGATCGGGCCGCGCGTGATGATTGCGGAGCCTGCACCGATGGCGACCGCGCTGCGCGGACGGTTCTTCCCCGGCGAAGATCGCGAGGCGCTGGCCGATCGCCACGCCGAGGCACGGCGCATCCTCGACACGCTCTGAGAACGACCAAAGCGCCGCCGAAATGCCCTCCGGCTGCGGCGCTTTGGCGACACATCCGCGCTGTCGCCCGCCCCCGCTTTACCCTTCATCCGCCGCACGGTAAGCATCGGGTGACGCGACGGCGAACTGGGGGCAACATGCGTATTCTCATCACCAATGACGACGGGATCGACGCACCGGGACTGGCCGTTCTGGGCGAGATCGCCGAAGAACTTGCAGGCCCCGATGGCGAGGTCTGGACGGTCGCGCCGGCCTTCGAGCAATCGGGCGTCGGCCATTGCATCTCCTACACCCGGCCGATGATGATCTCGAAGCTGGCAGAGCGCCGTTTCGCCGCCGAAGGCAGCCCCGCCGATTGCGTGATGGCTGGGCTCTACGACGTGCTGGAGGAGCAGCGGCCCGATCTGGTGCTCTCGGGCGTGAACCGGGGCAACAACTCCGCCGACAACGCGCTTTATTCCGGCACGTTGGGCGGCGCGATGGAGGCGGCGCTGCAAGGCGTGCCCGCGATCGCCCTGTCGCAATTCATCGGCCCCGAGGTCTTCAACGCCCCCGACATGTTCGAGGCAGCCCGGGTCCATGGCGCGGCGCTCGTGCGCAAGCTGATCGATCAGGGCATCTGGGACGATGGCGATTACCGGGTCTTCTACAACGTCAATTTCCCGCCGGTGCTGGCAAAAAACGTCAAAGGCCACAAGGTCGCAGCCCAAGGCTTCCGCAAGGATTGCTTCTTCTCGACCGAGGCGCATCACGCGCCTTCGGGGCGGCGCTTCCTTTGGATCAAGGGCGGCCCGCAGCACACCCCGACGCAGCCGGGCACCGATGCCGCCGTCAATCTCGACGGCTATATCTCGGTCACGCCGATGCGCGCCGATCTGACGGCGCATGACGTGATCGCCGATCTGGAGGCCCGTCTGGGATGAGCGAGGACGCAGAAGAGGATCTGGCCGAGCGCAAGATGCGGTTCCTCTTCGCACTGCGCTCCAAGGGCGTGACCGACGCGCGCACCCTGCACGCGATGGAGGGGATCGACCGCGGCCAGTTCGTGCGCGGCATCTTCGCCGACCGCGCCTATGAGGACATGCCGCTGCCGATCGCCTGCGGGCAGACGATCTCGCAGCCCTCGGTCGTGGGGCTGATGACGCAAGCCGCGGATGTGGGTTCGCGCGACACCGTGCTCGAGATTGGCACCGGCTCGGGCTATCAGGCCGCGATCCTGAGCCAGCTCGCCCGCCGCGTCTATACCGTGGACCGGCATCGCAGACTGGTGCGCGAGGCCGAAGGCGTCTTCAACGCGCTGCGGCTCACCAATATCGTCGCGATTTCCGGGGACGGCTCGCACGGGCTGCCCGATCAGGCGCCCTTTGATCGAATCATCGTGACTGCCGCTGCGGAAGACCCTCCCGGGCCGCTCTTGGCCCAGCTGAAGATCGGGGGTATCATGGTTCTACCCGTGGGCCAGTCGGACACGGTGCAAAGCCTGATCCGGGTGCGCCGGCTCGAGACGGGTTTCGATTACGAAGAATTACGTCCGGTGCGCTTTGTTCCCCTCGTAGAGGGCGTGGCAAACGACTAAGTGGCAGGTAAGAACGGACCCCGAAGAGGTCTGAGAGACAGTGAGGACGAGCGGATGGCAACGAAGATTTCCCGGCTGCGGCTGATCCTGGCAGGTGGCGTCGCGCTGACGGCGTTGGCCGCCTGTAACCCGAACGGGTTCGATCTGGACATGCGCGGTTATGGCAATGGCGGGCTCGACACGAGCGCCGCCGCCCGGCAGGCGGTGCAGGATCGCCCGCGCCCGAACGCACAGGGCATCATCACCTACCCGAATTATCAGGTCGTCGTGGCGCGCCGCGGCGATACGGTCAATTCCGTCGCCCAGCGGATCGGCACCGATCCGGGCGCGCTGGCTCGCTATAACGCGGTCGCCCCCGATGCGGTGCTGAACGCGGGCGAAGTGCTGGCCCTGCCCAACAAGGTCGCGACCACGAGCGGCTCCGCGGCGCCGGGCAACTCCAGCGCGCTGACTTCGGAGACGATCGACATCACCTCGCTCGCCTCGAACGCGATCGATAGATCGCAGGCGAACCAGCCCGCCAAACCGACGCCGGCCTCGGCCCCGGTCTCCACCAACAGCGCCGAGCCGATCCGCCACAAGGTCGCACGCGGCGAGACCGCCTATTCCATCGCGCGCTACTACTCGGTGCCGGTGAAGGCGCTGGCCGAGTGGAACGGGCTGCCCAACGATCTGCGCGTGCGCGAAGGTCAGATGCTGATCATCCCGGTCGCGTCGAGCCGCCAGCCCGCGAAAGTCGAAACGGCAACGGCCACGACTGCGCCGGGCACCGGCTCGCCGACCCCGGTGCCGCCCTCCGCGGCAGAGCCCCTGCCCCAGAAGACGCCGCCGAAAGCCTCTGCGCCGGTCAAGACGCAGACTCCGGACATGAGCACCGATCGCACCAAGGCGTCGGACACGTCGAAGATGGCGATGCCGGTGCCGGGTTCGATCATTCGACCCTACAAGAAGGGCTCGAACGACGGCGTGGATATCTCGGCTTCGGCCGGCACCTCGGTGAAAGCCGCCGAGAGCGGCACCGTGCTGCTGATCAGCCAGGACACCGACGATGTCGCCTTCCTCGCGATCAAGCATCCCGACAATCTGGTGACGGTCTATTACAACGTGACCGGCATCACGGTGAAGAAAGGCGCGAGCGTCAAGCGCGGCCAGACCATCGCCAAGGTCGCGTCCGGCGATCAGGGCTATCTGCATTTCGAGGTCCGCAAGGGGATCGATTCCGTCGATCCGATGCCCTACCTCAACTGATTTTGCGCGGCGGGCCGGAGATGTTCCGGCCCGCCCGCACGCGCTGCCCGCTCAGCCCGCGACAGGCGCAAGCAGCAGACAGCTTTCGCTGTTGAGCACCCCCGGAATTTCCCGAATATCGCGCAAGGCCCGGTCGAATTCGCCCAGTGTCTCGGCCCGGATTTCCGCCACCAGATCCCAGTTGCCATTGGTCGCGAAGACCGTCGTCACCTCCGGGATGCGGTGCAGCGCCCGGATCACCGCGCGCGACATCTTGCCCTGCAACTCGACCAGCGTGATCGCGCGCACCTGCCCCTCGACATCCGTCTCTGTCTCGATGGTGAAGCGCCGGATCTGCCCCGAGGCGACCAGCGCCTCCAGCCGGGCGCGCGCGGTCGTGCGCGACACCCCCACCTGCAGCGCGAGATCGGTCATCGAGAGCCGCGCATCCGCGCGCAACGCGGCCATGATCGCGCGGTCCGTATCATCGAGTTGCATCACTCCTCCGTTTTGATCATTTGACTGGTCAAACTGATCAAATTTAGTTCCGTTTTGCGCAAATTGACAAGCGAAACCTCTGCGCCATTTCGTCAAACTAAGAGCAACAAGGGAGATCTCGATGACACGCACAGTTTCGATTCTGGGCGCGCCTATTCAAACTGGCGCTTCGCAACCCGGCTGCATCATGGGACCGGCCAGCCTGCGCATCGCGGGGCTGGGCGACATCCTGACCGAGCTGGGCTGGGAGGTGGATGATCTGGGCGACCTGTCGATCCCCCCGCAAGAGCCGATGCCGCACAAGAACCCCGCGATCCACGATCTGGCCGAAACCCGTGCCTGGATCGAGGCGCTCTCGCAGGCGGCGTTCGATGCCGCGCAGACCCATGACCGCCCGATCTTCATCGGCGGCGATCACGCGCTGGCCGCGGGCACGCTAAGCGGCCTCGCGCGGCATGCGAAGACCCAAGATCGCCCCTTGTTCGTCCTGTGGCTAGACGCGCACCCCGACCTGCACACGCTGGAGACCACGACCAGCGGCAACCTGCATGGCACGCCCGTGGCCTATGTCACCGGCCAGCCCGATTTCGAGGCCTTCCCGCCGCTGGAAGCCAGCATCGATCCGAAGAATTTCTGCATGATGGGCATCCGCTCGGTCGATCCGGCGGAGCGCGCGCGCATCAAGCAGATCGGCTTGGAAGTCCATGACATGCGCGCCATCGACGAGACCGGCGTGCTGGCGCCCCTGCGCGCCTTCCTCGACCGCGTGCGCGAAGCCAACGGCTTGCTGCATGTCAGCTTCGACGTCGATTTCCTAGACCCCGGGATCGCGCCCGCCGTGGGCACCACCGTGCCGGGCGGCGCCACCTTCCGCGAAGCGCATCTGATCATGGAAGAGGTCGGCGACAGCGACCTCGTGACCTCGCTCGACATTGTCGAGCTTAACCCTTTCCTCGACGAACGCGGCCGCACGGCGAAACTGCTGTGCGACCTCGCAGCCAGCCTCTTTGGCCGCCGCGTTCTCGACCGCATGACACGGAGCTTTTGATGGATATGTCCCCTCTCGCCCCCTCCAAGCTGGCCTTCGTGCCCTTCGTTTCCGTCGCCAACATGATGAAGCTGGTGAACGAGATCGGCCCCGAACAGGTGATGCGCGACCTCGCCGCCTATATCGAAGAGGATTTCCGCCGCTGGCCGGATTTCGACAAGACCCCGCGCGTCGCGAGCCATTCGGCGGAGGGCGTGATCGAGCTGATGCCGACCGCTGACGCCGAGAATTACGGCTTCAAATACGTCAACGGCCACCCCAAGAACGGTCGCACGGGGCACCAGACGGTCACCGCGTTCGGCGTGCTTTCCTCGGTCGCCACGGGCTATCCGCTGCTGATGACCGAGATGACGATGCTGACCGCGCTGCGCACCGCCGCCACCTCGGCGCTGGTGGGCAAATACCTCGCCCCGAAAGGCGCGACGGTCATGGGCATGATCGGCAATGGTGCGCAATGCGAGTTTCAGGCGCTGGCCTTCCGCGCGATCTGCGGCATCGACACTCTGCGGCTCTATGACATCGACCCGACGGCGACCGAGAAGGCCGCGAAGAACCTGACCGCGCAGGGGTTCAACGTCACCAAGTGCCGCTCGGCTGAGGAAGCCGTCGAAGGCGCGCAGGTCATCACCACCTGCACCGCCGACAAGCAATATGCGACGATCCTGACCGACAACATGGTCGGCTCCGGCATCCACATCAACGCGATCGGCGGCGACTGCCCCGGCAAGACCGAACTGCATCGCGACATCCTCACCCGCTCGGAAATCTTCGTCGAATATCCGCCGCAGACCCGCATCGAGGGCGAGATTCAGGCGCTCGACGAAGACCATCCGGTGACCGAGCTGTGGAAAGTCATGCGCGGCGAGGCGGAAGGCCGTCGCGATGCGAAACAGATCACGCTGTTCGATAGCGTCGGCTTCGCGATCGAGGATTTCAGCGCGCTGCGCTACATCCATGACCGAGTGAAGGATGGCGACTACGCGCAGATGCTCGATCTTATGGCAGACCCCGACGATCCGCGCGATTTGTTCGGGATGCTGACGCGGGCGGGCTGAGCCCCGCTTGCGCTCGGACGCGGCGCGTGGCACCGAAAGCCAAACGCCCCTTTCAGACGAGTGCGCGACATGACCCATCAGACCCACCCCTATGCGGGCGACGGCAGCCATACCGGCAGCTACTACGCGGCTTCGGCCAACCCGGCGCCCTTGCGCGCGGAACTGGTGGGCGATCAGGAGGCCGATATCTGCGTCGTGGGCGCGGGCTTCTCGGGCCTCTCGACCGCGCTGCATCTGGCAGAAAAGGGCTATAGCGTCACCGTCGTGGAAGGCGCACGCATCGGCTGGGGCGCATCGGGCCGCAATGGCGGTCAGGTCGTGAACGGGCTGAACGCCAGCCTCGACGTGATCGAGAGCCGCTACGGGCAGGACACCGCGAATTTCGTGGCCAGCCTCGTGATGGAAGGCGGCGACATCATCCGCGAGCGCGTCGCGACCTATGACATCCAGTGCGACCTGAAGCCCGGCAATGTCTTCGCGGGGCTTACGGCCAAGCACATGCAAGAGCTGGAAGCGCGCTGGAAGCTCTGGCGCAGCTACGGCATCGAAAGCCAGGAGATGCTAAGCCGCGAGCAGATGCGCGAGCACGCGAATTCCGACCTCTATGCGGGCGGCATGATCGACCATAAGGGCGGACATCTGCATCCGCTGAATCTCGCACTTGGCGAGGCGGCGGCGGTCGAGAAACTCGGCGGGACGATCTACGAGATGTCGCCTGTGACCTCGGTCGACACCGACGCCACGCGCCCAGTGATCAAGACCGCGAAGGGCCAGATCACCGCGAAGACGCTTGTGCTGTGCGGCAATGCCTATCTTGGCCATGTCGTGCCCACGCTGGAGCGCCGCGTGATGCCCGTCTCGACGCAGGTCATGGCGACCGAGCCTCTGGGCGAGGCGAAGGCCCACGAGTTGATGCCGTCCGATGCCTGCATTGAGGACGTGCGCTACATCCTCGACTATTACCGCATGTCCGCCGACAACCGCCTGCTGTTTGGTGGCGGCACGGTCTATGGCGGTGCCGACCCGAAGGACATCAAGGCGAAGCTCTGGAAGAACCTCGAAAAGGTCTTCCCGCAGCTCAAGGGCACCAAGATCGACTACGCCTGGTCGGGCAATTTCGCGCTGTCCTTCAGCCGCGTGCCGCAGATGGGTCGGATCGGGCAGAACACCTATTTCGCGCATGGCTATTCCGGCCACGGCGTCACCGGGTCGCACACTTTCGGACGCATCCTGTCGGAGGCGATCAACGGCGATCTGACCCGGTTCGACACGTTTGCGAAACTGCCTTGGATCCCGTTCCCTGGCGGGCGCACCTTCCGGGTGCCCTACTCGGTCGCGGGGTCGTGGTGGTATGCGCTGCGCGATCGGCTGGGGGTGTAAGCCCCCTGCCCGCGCCTTAGACGATGCGGCGAGGCGCGCTTACAACGCGACGCCGCGCCGCCCGGCCAGATCGGTGAAATACTGCCATGCCACGCGGCCCGAACGCGCCCCGCGCGTGGCCTGCCATTCGATGGCCTCGGCGCGCAGCACCTCGTCGGAAATCTCCACGCCGTAGTTGTCGCAATAGCCGCGGATCATCGTGAGATATTCGTCTTGGCTACAGGGATGGAAGCCCAGCCACAGCCCGAAACGATCCGACAGCGAGACTTTCTCCTCCACCGCCTCGGACGGGCTGATCGCGGTCGAACGTTCGTTCTCGATCATGTCGCGCGGCATCAGGTGACGCCGGTTCGACGTGGCATAGAGGATCACGTTCGCGGGCCGCCCCTCGATCCCGCCATCCAGCACCGCCTTGAGCGATTTGTAATGCTGGTCGTCATGGCTGAACGAGAGATCGTCGCAGAACAGGATGAAGCGCATCTCGGGCGCGTCGCGCAGATGCGCGAGCAGACGGCCGACAGAGGGCAGATCCTCGCGCGCAAGCTCCACCAGCTTGAGCGGTAGCCCCTCAGCCACCGCCGCGGCGTGGGCAGCTTTCACGAGCGAGGATTTCCCCATCCCGCGCGCGCCCCAGAGAAGCGCGTTGTTCGCCGCCGCCCCGCGCGCGAATTGCAGCGTGTTGGCCAGCAGCGTGTCGCGCGAGCGGTCGATGCCGTGCAGCAGGCTTAGGTCGACCCGGTTCACCTGCGGCACGGGCTCCAGCCGGTCCGGCGAGGTGTGCCAGATGAAAGCGCTGGCCGAGGCGAAGTCGGGCGCGGGCTGCGGAGCGGGCGAGAGCCGCTCCAGCGCCGTGGCGATCCGGTTCAGCGCCGCGTCACTCATGCCTTGCCGTCCTTCTCGTCCTCGTCGTCCTCGTCATCGTCCCACTCGTCGGGGTCGATCCAGGTGCCTTCAGCACGCATCCGGGCTTCGCGGGTCTTCTCGATCCGTTTCACGAGCTGGATGGAAATCTCGTAGAGACCGTACACCACCGTGAACAGGATGACCTGAGAGATCACATCCGGGGGCGTGGCGATCGCCGCCACCACGAGGATCGCGACCACCGCGTATTTGCGCATGTTGCCGAGACCTTCGGAGGACACCAGCCCCGCCTTGCCCATCAGCGACAGCAGCACGGGCAGCTGGAAACAGATCCCGAAGGCCATGACGAACTTGATCGTCAGGTTGAGATATTCCTGCACCGAGCCCTGGAAGCCGATGGCGGCCATCTCGTTCGCGCCCGAAGTCGCGCCGATCTCGCCCTGCTGGAAGCCGAGGAAGAAGTTAAAGGCCAGCGGCAGGATGATGTAATAGGCAAATGCCGCGCCAAGGAAGAACATCACCGGCGAGGCGACCAGGAAGGGCAGGAACGCGTTCTTCTCGTTGCGATAGAGGCCCGGCGCCACGAACCGCCACATCTGATAGGCGATGATCGGGAAAGCCAGAGCGAAACCGCCGAGGAAAGAGATGTTGATCGCGACGAAGAAGCCTTCCTGCAGCTTGATCAGGTAGAGGCCGCATTGCTCGCCGCGCGATTCCAGTGCCGAGCAGACCGGACGGGTCAGGAAGTTGAAGATCGGGTTCCAGACCGTATAGCAGACCACCATCGCGACGATGAAGGCCCCCAGCGAATAGAGGATGCGCGTGCGCAGTTCGGCAAGGTGCTCGATCAGCGGGGCCGAGCTTTCCTCGATCTCGTTATTGTCGCTCATGCGTCACCCTTCTTCGC
Organism: Thioclava sp. JE_KL1; assembly: GCF_009296265.1. GTDB lineage: Bacteria > Pseudomonadota > Alphaproteobacteria > Rhodobacterales > Rhodobacteraceae > Thioclava. Next base: position 169,344 of record NZ_WBJS01000006.1, on the reverse strand, counting down.
GGCGGGTTTCTTCGCCGCCGTCTTCTTCGCCGCCGGTTTGGCACCGGTTTTCGCGGCGGGTTTACTGCTCGACTTGGTTGCCGGCTTGGCGCTGGATTTCGCGGCGGTCGAAGTGCCCGTATTGGTGCCCGTCGTCTTGGCGCCAGTCTTGGCTGCGGTCTTCGGCGCGGCTTTCTTCGCAGCGGGCTTGGCCGCCGGCTTGCTTGCCGTCTTGGATGTCTCGGGTTTGGCCGTCTCGGCCGGGCTCGCCTCGGGTTGGGCTGCCTCAGGCTTGGGCGGCTCCGCCTCGGGATCGGGCTTGAGCGAGGTCTTCCCGCTCTCGGACCGGCCCGGCTCCCATTTCTCGAACGCATCGGTCGCTTTTTCCAGCGCGTCGAGCCCGAGCGATTTCTTGGACGCCAGCGATTTCAGATCGCGCACGGAGCCCGCGGCTTCATCGAGCCCGGTATCCTTCGCCGCATCTTCCATCGCCCGCGAAAACTCGCGCCCCATCGCCTTGGCCTTCGCAGTGATGCGGCCAAGCTGGTGGAACATCTTGGGCAGGTCTTTCGGTCCTACCACGATCAGCGCCACGACGCCGATCAGCAGAAGCTCGCTCCAACCGATGTCTAACATGAGTGCTCAGGCCTCCGGCCGATTGAGGACGCAAAGGCAAGCGGGCATCAACCCGCAAACCCCGAATGCGATCAGGCTCAGGCCTTGTCTTTTTCTTTCTGGACTTCGTCAGCCGGGGTCACGTCACGTGCCTCGTCAACGGTGCCGTCCTCGATTTCTTTCGAGCCGTCGCTCACGCCTTTCTTGAAGGCGGTGATGCCTTTGCCGACTTCACCCATGAGCGAGGAAATCTTGCCGCGGCCAAAAAGAACCAGAACCACGACGGCGATCAGAAGAAGGCCGGGAAGGCCGATATTGTTGAGCATTGTTGTCTCTCCTCTGGTCACGGGCCCGCCGCCCGCGCCTTATGTCGGTCCCGAGTTTTAGGATCATGCGGGCCTCAATCCTAGACCGATTCCGCCCAAACGGGGCTTTGGGGGGCAGATTACTGACAGTTCATTGTCAGTTGCCCTCCCCCGCGTTACCCTTCTCGCGACCCGATCGGAGAGCCCCATGACCCGCGACGAGCGGCTGCAACAGATCATCGCTATCCTGCGCGACGGCAAGATGCATCGTGCCAGCGATCTGGCCGAGCGGCTGGGCGTTTCCGCCCGCACGATCTGGCGCGACATGGCGGAAATCTCGGCCTATGGGGTACCGGTCGAGGGCGAACGCGGCGTGGGCTACATCCTGCGCCGGGCCGTGGGCCTGCCGCCTCTGGTGCTGACCCGCGAGGAACTGGCGGCGCTCGATCATCTGCTCGATCTGGCCGAGGCGGTGGACGATCCGCGCCTTGCCGGGGGGGCTGCGAGCCTGGCCGCGAAAATCCGCGCCGCCCTGCCCTCTGCGCCCGCCGAAGCCTCTCCCGAAGACGCCGGGGAAGGGCTGGCGGGGGATCGGGGATGACGCTAGGCTCGCCCGCGAAACTTGGAAGGGATGCCCCTACGTGATCGGTGCCGAATACATCACTGCTTTCGTGACGCTTTTCGTCATCATCGATCCGATCGGTCTGGCCCCTGTCTTCATCGCGCTGACGCTGGGCGAAAGCCACCGCGCGCGCCTGCGTATCGCCTTCCGTGCGCTCATCATCGCCGCCGTGCTGCTGACGCTGTTCGGCATCTTCGGCGACAAGATCCTCGCCGGGATCGGCATCTCCATGCCCGCCTTCCGCATTGCGGGCGGGGTGCTTTTGTTCCTCACCGCACTCGACATGCTGTTCGAGCGCCGCACCAAGCGCCGCGAGGCGCAGGGCGAGGAGCACGAGGCCGACCCCGAGACCGATCCGTCCGTCTTCCCGCTGGCGACGCCGCTGCTGGCCGGCCCCGGCGCGATGGCCACGATGATCCTGCTGGCAGGGCGCGAGGGCGGCGACTGGCTGCATGTCGTGGCGATCATCGCCATGATGCTTCTGGTGCTGGGCTGCGTGCTCGTGATGTTCCTGCTCGCCACTCCGATCGAGCGCGCGCTGGGGCGCACCGGCACGATGGTCGTCACCCGGCTGCTGGGGATGCTGCTGGCCGCGCTGGCGATCCAGTTCATCCTCGACGGGCTGCACGGTGCGGGGCTGATGGGCGGCGTCCCGACCGGCTGAGGCAATCCGCCCTCTGGGAAAGTCACCTGAGCGGACCTATCTGAAAGAGATCGGTAGGGGTAACGAGGATCATGGTGGAGACGATCATCAGCGAAAACTGGGGACGGCTGGTCTATCTGAGCCTCCTGCTCGTCGCCGTGGGCGGGTATTTCGTGCTGGAGATCCGCCGCCGTCCCGGCCGCACCATGCAGCAGGCCGCGATCTGGGGGCTGATCTTTCTCGGCACGCTCGCCGCGGTCGGGCTTTGGACCGATATCCAGCGGCAAGTCTCGATCCCCGATCAGGCGGTGATGCGCGATGGCCGGATCGAGGTGCCGCAGGCGCCCGACGGGCATTACTACCTGACCGCCGAGGTCAACGGCACGCCGGTCCGCTTCGTCGTCGATACCGGCGCGAGCCAAATCGTGCTGACCCAGCGCGCCGCCGAGCGCGCGGGCATCAACACTTCCGATCTCGCCTATATCGGGCAGGCACGCACCGCCAATGGCATCGTCGCGACCGCGCCGGTGCGGCTGGAGCGCTTCGATCTGGGGCCGATCCACGACAGCAACCTGCGCGCCGTGGTCAATCGCGGGTCGATGGATACCTCGCTGCTGGGCATGACCTATCTCACCCGCTTCGCGAAGGTGGAATTCGCGCGCGGCACGCTGATCCTCGAACGCTGAGCGGGCCCGGCCCGCAATCGTCGTGATGCTGCCTTTTTTGCGCCTCAATCTTTTCCGAGGGTCCGAGGGCGCCCGCCGCTCAGGCCGCGCCACTCAGGCTTCGTTACGAGGAAAACACGCATGGTTGCTTTCGACACCCTCGCTCTCGCGATCATCACCGTCGCCGCCATTCGCGAAGCCTATCTCCGCCTGCGCCCGATGATGCGCTCTGCCGAAGCAGAACGCGGCTAAGCTAGCCTTTCACCAGAACCGCGAGATCGGCCACATTCGTGCCGGTCGCCCCCGTCATCAGCAGCGCATCGGCCGCCTGCAGGACGTGATAGCTGTCATTGCGTGCGAGCGCCGAATCGCAATCGACGCCAGCCGCCCGCGCGGCCGCGCAGGTCTCCGGCCCCACCAGACCGCCCGCCGCATCCGTCGGACCGTCACGGCCATCGGTGCCGCCCGAGAGGAAGCGCCACGCGCCCTCGATCCCGGCCGCCTCCGCCGCGCAAGCCACGCGCAGCGCCAGTTCCTGATTGCGACCACCGCGCCCGTCGCCCTTGATCGTCACGGTGGTTTCACCGCCCATGACCAAAGCGCCTGCGGGCATATCGCGCAGCAGAGCTACGATCTGCGGTGCAAGATCGGCCACGTCCCCGTCGAGCACGAAGGGCGCCGCTTCGGCACCTGCCGAGACCATCGCCGCGACCGACAGCCCGTTCGCCCCGATCAGACGATTGCGGGCGGCGGGCAGCGCGGGCTCAGCGCCGGACGTTTCAAGATGCGCCTGCACAGGGGCGGGCAAAGCCTCCCAGATCCCGAGATCGCGACAGAGCTGCGCCGCCTCGACCCGCGTGCCGATCGGCTCGACCGTGGGACCAGAAGCGATCACGCGCAGATCGTCGCCCGGCACATCGGACAGGATCAGCCCCGTCACGGGGGCCGCGCTGGCAAGCAGCCAGCCGCCGCCCTTGAGCTGGGACAGCTGCTGGCGGATCAGGTTCATCTGCGTGATATCCGCCCCGCAGCCGAGCAGCAGGCGGCTGACTTCGGCCTTGTCCGACAGGCTCAGCCCCTCGGCAGGCGCGACGGCCAGCGCGGAGCCGCCGCCGGAGATCAGCGCCAGAACGCGATCCTCCGGCCCACAGCCCTGCAGGCATTCCAGGATCGCGCGCCCTGCCCGCTCGCTGCCCTCGCCCGGCACGGGGTGGTCGCCCGCGATCAGCGTAACGCCCGCGCGCGGGGTCGCCGCTTCGGCATTTTCGGGATTGGTCACGACCAGCGCCTGCGCCTCCTCGGGCAGCGCGTCCAGCGCCGCGGCGGTCATCGCCAGCGCCGCCTTGCCGAGAGCGATCACCTGCCAGCGCCCGCCCGGTCCCGGCGGGTTCTCCATCGCCCAGCCCATCGCGCGGGTCACCCCCGCTGCCGGGTCGGCCGTCTTCACCCCGATGTCGAACAATTCGCGCGCGCGTGCTTCCAGATCCATTCCTGCCCCCTTGGTTTGGCTCAAGTATCCCCGGGGAGCGGCGGGCTGCAACCCCGCCAGCGGAAGACAAGCCAGACGCGGCACGAAATGAAAAGACGCCCGCGGGGAGCGCGGGCGTCGAAACACGATCAGGCGGAAGGCCCCTGTCGGTTTAAGTGAGCGGGGACCGAAGCCCCCGCCCGGGGAGGGTATTAGCCACCTTGGCTCTCGATATAGGCGAGCACCGCCTTGACGTCTTCGGGGTCTTTCAGACCGGCGAAGGACATCCGGTTCTTCGGAATGTAGCCCTTCGGATCGGCGAGATACTCCTCGACCGTCTGCTCGGTCCAAACCAGACCGTCCTCGCCGTGCTGCTTCATCGCGCTCGAGTATTTGAAGCCATCAGCCGTCCCGGCCTGACGACCGATCAGCCCGTTGAGCACCGGACCGACGCGGTTCTTCGCGTCTTCGCCGACCTGGTGGCAAGCCTTACACTTCTTGAAGACCTTCTCGCCAGCCGCGACCAGTTCCGGGTCAGCCGAGAGGCTCTCCGCCGGTGCGGCCTCTGCCTTGGCTTCCTCCGCAGCCGCCGGAGCGTCCTGCGCCGGAGCTTCGGCAGTGTCGGCTTGGGCCGTGTCGGTTTCGGTCGCAGTATCGGCAGCCGCCGTGTCCTCGCCGTTGCCCTCATTGGGGGTCACGTCGAGAATGGTCGCCTTCTTGGTGATCTGCACGTCGGTCTTACAGTCGCTCATGCAAGCGGCTTCCGAGAACTTGGGCACTTCGACCTCATCGCGGTTATCCACGATGAACCCATCGGCGTTCGGCATCTCCACGTCGAGGAAGTTATCCTTCGTGAGGACGAAATCGTCTTCCACGAGATAGTTCGAGTAGAGGATGTAGGCGACGATGGCATAGGTCTCGTCGACGGTCAGCGTCTGCGCGTTGCCGAACGGCATCGAGCGGTGCGCATAGTCCCAGACGGTCGACAGGTAGGGCCAGTAGGAACCGACGGTCTTCACCGGGTCCTTGTTGGCCAGCGTCCCGTCGCCCCCGGCCAGTTTCGGCCAGTTGTCGACGCCCTCGGCGAAGTCGCCGTGGCACGCAGCGCAGTTGTCGGCGAAGATTTTCTCGCCATCGGCAACCGAGCCCGAACCTTCGGGAAGGTTCTTGCCATCGGGGAAGACCTCGACGGTCCAGGCGTTGATTTCCTCGGGCAGCGCTTCGCGCCCCAGACCGTATTTCTCGGCCAGAGCGGGCGTCGCGACGAGCGGAGCGGCCAGAAGCGTGGCCAGCAGCAGATTACGACGACACTTCGACATTCTCGGACTCCCCGTTTTCCTTGACCCACCAGGTCTGGATACCGTTGTTGTGATAGACCGAATTCTCGCCACGGATCGCGCGCAGCGCGTCCTTGGTCGGCTGAACGTAGCCGGTGGAATCGGTAGCGCGGGACTGAAGGAGCATCTCCGAACCGTCCCAGTCGATCTCGAGGTAGAAGCGCGAGACCGCCTTGTCGACGCCCGGCTCGGCCAGACGGGCTTCCTGCCAGTTCGCACCGCCATCGATCGACACGTCGACCTTGGTGATGTGACCGCGACCCGACCAGGCCATGCCAGTGATGACCAGCGGGCCCTTGCCGTGCTTGATCGGCATCTGCGGGCTGGGCGAGGTGACGACCGATTTGGCGTCCATGACCCAGGTCCACTTGCGCGACGTGCCATCGGCGAGCGTGTCGGTGTATTTCGAGGTTTCTTCGCGCGACTGCACGGCCTCGTCGGTGACTTCGAGGCGACGCAGCCACTTCACCCACATGTTGCCTTCCCAGCCCGGAACCACGAGGCGCACCGGATAGCCGTGCTCCTTGCGCAGCGCCTCGCCGTTGGCCTTGATGGCCACGAGACAGTCGTCGAGGGCTTTCTCCAGCGGGATCGAGCGGCCGTTCGAGGACGCGTCGGCGCCTTCGGCATAGACCCACTTGTCCTTGATCTGGTCGCCGAGATTGGTGATCCCCGCTTCTTCGAGCAGGGTCCGCAGCGGGATGCCCGAATATTGCATGTTGTGGATCATGCCCTGGGTGAACTGCGCACCGTTGAGCTGTGCACCAGCCCATTCCATGCCCGAGTTCGCGGCGCATTCGAGGAAGTAGGTGCGGTTCTCACGCGGGAAACGCTCCAAATCCTCGTAGGTGAAGACCAGCGGCTTATCGACGAGGCCGTTGATCATCAGGCGATAGTCTTCCTTCTTCAGCTCGATCGCGCCCGAGTGGTGACGCTCAAAAGCGCAGCCGGTCGGGGTGATCGTGCCGTCGAGGGCGTGGATCGGCGTGAAGTTGATCGACGAAATCGTATCCGCCGTCAGCCAACCGACATTACGGCGGATGACGTCATCTTCGAATTCGATCGGCAGGCCATAGGGGGTTGCATCGACCCCGTCGCCCCAGCCCGAAGCCCAAGGCTGAACTTCGGTGATCAACGGATCGGGTTGCGTTTGCGCGCGCGCGGCACCAGCACCTGCGGCCATCGCACCGACCGCAGCCCCTGCGCGGAGGAACCCGCGGCGGCTGAGGGCGGCATTGGTGGCCGGGTTGCCCTGGCGTTCCTTGTCGTCCATGTGTTTTCCTCCAGTCTCTAACCCCCTGCGGGGCGCAATCATCGACGGGCGGGACCGGCTTAAACGCCGGTCACGACCACCGAGTCATTCGGTTTCAAGTCAACGGTTTTGATCTTGCGCAGGTGATCGGCGATCACGTCCCAGATCTGCGGCCCTTCGGTGCCTTCGTTGACCGAGGCCCAGCCCGTCACGACGTAGTTGCGTGCCGGGTCGATATCGGAGCCGTCCTTCAGGAGCGTCATGTTGGAAATCCGCTCGCCGATCGGCTTCGAAACGTCGATGTGGTAGCCCATGCCACCCACACGAACCATGTCCCCGCCCTGCTGGTAGTAGGGGTCGGTGTTGAAGATGTTGTCGGCCACGTCTTCGAGAATGGTCTTGATCAGCTCGCCCGTCATCTCGGTGCGATAGTTCTCGCCATAGGTCATCGAAGTGGCGTTGAGCACGTCTTCCATGGTGATTTTCTGCCCCGGGATCAGCGACGGCCCCCAGCGCACGCCCGGGCTCATCGCGATCTCGGCGTCCTGCTCGGACAGCATCGCTTCGCAGATCAGGTCGTCCCAAGTGCCGTTGAAGTTGCCGCGGCGATAGAGCAGCGAGTTGGTCTCGCCCACAACTTCCTCGAGCTCGGCCTTGTAGGGCTCGCGATGGCCCATGATGACGTCGGTCATCTCTTTGTCGGGCTCGATCACGTCGGAGAAGATCGGGATCAGCTTGTGGCGGAAGCCCATCATCTTGCCATCGCGCACGTCGAGATCGACGCGGGAGACGAATTTGCCGTTCGAACCCGAGGCGATCAGGATCGTCTCGCCCACGAGGACCGGCTCCGGAATGGCGTCATGGGTGTGACCGGTGAGGATCACGTCGATGCCCTTCACGCGGCTCGCCATCTTGTGGTCCACGTCGAAGCCGTTATGCGACAGGCAGACGACCAGATCGACGCCCTTCGCACGAACCTCGTCGACCATCGCCTGCATACGCTCTTCGCGGATACCGAAGGAATAGTCGGGGAACATCCAGCCGGGGTTGGCGATCGGCATATAGGGGAAGGCTTGGCCGATGACCGCGATCTGCGTGCCGTTGCGCTCGAAGATCTTGTAGGGCTCGTAAGCGGGTTCGTCCCACTCCGCGTCGAAGATGTTCGCGCCGAGGAAGGGGAAGGGAAGGCCGTCGACGATCTCGTTCACGCGGTCCTGACCATAGGTCCATTCCCAGTGCGAGGTCATCGCCTCGACGCCGAGCGTGTTCATGACGTCGACCATGTTCTGGCCCTTGGTCTTCAGCGCGACCATCGAGCCATGCCAGGTGTCGCCGCCATCGAGCAGCAGCGCCTCGGGACGCTCGGCCTTGATCGCTTTGACGATCGTCGCCACGCGGTCCATGCCGCCCATTTTGCCGTAGGACTTCGCGAGATCGGTGAAGTTCTCGTAGGTCAGCGCATAGGCGTCGGGGGTGTTCGGCTCGATGTTGAACATCTTGAGGAAATCCGCACCGGTGACATGCGGCGGACGGCCCTTGGCCTCACCGACGCCGAGGTTGATTTCCGGCTCGCGGAAATAGATCGGCATCGCTTGCGCGTGGATGTCGGTGATGTGGATCAGCGTGACGTTGCCCAGCGGCTCGAACTGCAGGAGCTGGTCCTGAGTCAGCGACTGCTGTGCCATGGCGCGCGACCAGCGCGACAGGCCCGAAGCACCGAGGATAGTCGAGGCGGCCAAGCTCGCCTGAAGAAATTCCCGCCGGGAAATCATGCGATGTGTCTCCTTCTTCTCACCGGGCCCGTGCGCCCGGCGGTCGTTTCATTCGGGTAAATTGACAAACAAATTCAGACAGATATTAAAAATTGAATATGTTGAAACGAAACGCGCGGGACAGGGAGGCCCCTGCCCCGCGCATCAAGTCAAAGGTCAGGGACGGACGCCGCCGCCCTCGATGTCGAGACCCAGGCCGCGCGAGGCGACGTAGAGCTCAAGATTGCGGAACTCGTCCGAACCCGGGCTGTAGGTTTCCGCACGCGTGTCGCGGATACAGCCTTTGAAGCGGTTGTGGATCGACACCACGCCCGCGTTCTTCAGACGGTAGACCGGGAAGCCCTGAATCTGGCCCTGGCTGAGGTGGTCAGCGCGGATGTAGTTGCCGTAGTTCTCTTCGTGGCACGACGCGCAGGACAGCTCGAGCTGACCGTAGCGGGTGTAGTACATCTCCTTGCCCTTCTCCCAGAAAGGCTGGGCGTCGCCGTCGATCTTGACGCTGACGGGCATGCCACGCGACTCGACCGCGATTGCGGTGGTCATGTTATGCATCGGAGTGCTGTCCCAGCCCCAGGCTTCGGCGCCCATGCGGTTGGTGCGGCAATCGTTGATGTAATCTTCCATCGACCACAGCTTGCCGGCTTCGTTCACCTTCGGCATCGAGGCGCGGACGCCTTTCATGCCTTCACTGATGTCGCCGTGGCAATCCGCGCAGGACTTGCCCTCGGAGCCGTCAGCGGTCGACCAGGTTTCCTGGCCTTGCTCGGCGAAGATCATGATCGGGTTGTCGAAGTCGTCCTGTTCCATCGCGCGGGTCTCGTCCGTGCGGAAGAGCCAGCCGGAATAGACCTCGTCGAGGTGCCCTTCGAGGTGATCGGCGGCGGGCGCCTTCACCGTGATCGGGGTGTCGCCGTTGATGACGAGTTCGTCGTCAGCCATTTCGGCGTGCAGCGCCGCGGTGCTGAGCGCGAAGGCTGCAGTGGCGGCTAGGATGGTGCGGCTGGTGCGCAACGTCATATTCTGTGTCCTCCCTGGGTGTGCCCCGCGCCCATCGATCTCCCCAAACAGGCGCGGTTCTCTGTTCTTGGTGAGGCGGCGCGCTCCCTCACGCGCCGCTAGCCATTCGGCCGATCAGCTCACTTCGATCTTCTGGCTGTCTTCGTAGGTCGAGCCGTCATCATCGTACCAGGTGAACTTGAACTCACCCGATTCCGGGACTTTCGCCTCGAATTCGATGTAGGGGTTCGTCGAGATCGCCGGCTCGAGGGTCACGTCGACGACGTTCTCACCGTTGAAGTCGCAGGTGAAGCGATTGATGATCTCGCGCGGGATGACGTTGCCGTCTTTATCCTTGCGCTGACCCGATTCCATCGGGTGCGAGATCAGGGTTTTGATGGTGATCGTGTCACCGGCCGAAGCTTTTTTCGGCACTTTTACGCGGGGTCTCACGCCTTTCATGGTCTTGTCTCCTCAGATACCGAATTTAGCCGCCGCAGCCGCCGATGGTGACCTTCACGGTCGATTTCGCCTGGACGAAGCTACCGTCAGCCATCTTGGCGACAGCGATCACGTCCTGGGTCTTCGAGAGGCGAATGCGGGTCGAAGCCATCTGCGAGCCAGCCAACGGACCGAACTTGAAGGTCACGACGTCGGGCGTCGGGTTGCCGGTCGCGAAGACCGCGATCTCGGTTGCGCCGGGCGCATCCACGGAGATCGGAACGGTGTTCCCGTTCTCGGCGATTTCCGGCGCGGTCAGGGTGACGCCGTCACCCATTGCGGCATCGGCGCCGCCGGTGAACTTGGCGATGGCGTCGGCACCGGCATCGGCCAGCGCGGGCAGCGGCAGCATGGAAGCGGCAACGCCGCCCATCGCCAGCGCCAGCGCGTCACGTCTGGTCATGGTCATGTTGTATCTTCTCCTCTCGGGTTTGTCGTTCAGAGGGTCACTCTTCCTTGAGGGTCATCAAGAAAGCGACCACATCCTCAACCTGTTGTGCATTCAAAATCGGCGGCAGATCGGCAGGCGCAGCCTTGCCGGTGTACCCGTCGCCGGGGCGAATGAAGGGGCCGGTCTTATACATCGCCGGCATTACCGTGCCTTCGAACGTGTGCTTGGCATCGACGACGATGCCGCGCAGCTGCGACTCGTCCCAGCGGTCGGCGGCGCCGTTCAGCTCCGGGCCGACATTGCCTTGGAACGACGCGTCGAGCGCCGAGACCTTATGGCAGGCCACGCAGTTGCCCAGCGACTTGGTCGCCGCGACTTCTGCGCCTTTAGCTGCATCGCCCGGCTGGCCGGTCAGCGACTCGGCCACCGCGCCCACATCGGTGAATTTGACATCCATCGGCGCGGTTTCTGCGATCGCGGCGCTGGCTGCGAAGGTGACGGCCATTGCGGCCCACGCAACGTGGCGTTTCATAGAAGTCCTCCCAAATTCTCTCCCTGACTCACTTTTAAGCGAGCGCGCTACAGTGGTGCAATGGATAAATTCAAAAAACCGCATATTTTCCAATATGTTCACCCGGATATATCGAAGCATACAGCCGTATACCCAAGATTTTTTTAGCAAAATCAGAAACATTCGCGGGAGCAGCACGAATGCTGCACTGGCAAGCAAGCGATCACGACTCTGTCAGAATCGCCAAGAGAGCGCTCACTTCGCCATAACTTTCTCGGCAACGTACTTCTGAAAGTTCTGTCCGCTCTCATAGCCGTGAGTCTTTACCCACTCGAGCAGAGCCATCGTCGTGCCCTTGCCGAAAGCCCCCGGCATCTGCGCGACAGCTTGTTTGTTGGCGGGCTGGTCGGAGGCCTCCTCGGGGAAGAACATCATGGTCGGCGTGAACATCACGCCCCACTTCATCGCCATCTCTTTTTCGGGCAAAGCTTCGCCGTCGAAATCGGTCACTTCGACATCGCCGAAGAGGTTCATCTGCACGACGTAGTAATTGTCGGTGATGTATTTCGCAATCTCGGGGTCGGAGAAGACCTCTTCGTGCATCTTCTTGCAGTAGATGCAGCCGCGCTGCTCCCAGATGACCATGAAGCGCTTGCCCTCGTCATTGGCCGTCGCGAGATCGTCCGACATGTCCTTGAAGGTGTCGTGGAACCACGGCTCCTTGTGCAGCCCGTCATCGCCCATCTCGGCCGCATGGACCGGCAGGGCCAGCATCGCGGCGGTGAAAGCGGCAGTCAGAAAATGACGCATGATCGTTCTCCCTAGAAACAGACGGTCAGCCGAGACTCCCACTCGGCATGACGTCGATCAGAAACTCACCAATGTAGCGCAGCCCCCCGGTCACGATGAGAACCGCGAACAGGATCAGCATAACCCCCATCGCCTTCTCCACATAGCCGAGCTTGGCACGGTGCTTCGCCATGAAGGCGAGGAAAGGCCGCGTGAAGAAGGCCGCGATGATGAAGGGCAAGGTCATCCCGATCCCATAGGCAAAGAGCAGCAACCCACCCTTGGAGATATCGCCCATGCCCGACGCCACCATCAGGATAGCGGCAAGCGCGGGGCCCACGCAGGGCGTCCAGCCGAAGCCGAAGGCGAGCCCCATCACATAGGCACCGAGAAAGGTCGTGGGATCGGTCTTCGCCTCCATCCGCGCCTCGCGATAGAGAAACGGGATGCGGATCACGCCGAGGAAATGCAGACCGAAGACCAGCAGGATCGCCGCGGCCACCCAGCTCAGCGGCCCCATCCATTCGCGGAACGCAGCACCAAGCGCGGTCGCCCCCATCCCCATCAGCACGAAGATCGTCGTCACGCCCAGCGCGAAGGCCACCGAAGAGGCCACCATGCGCGCCTGCGCGCCCGGCGCGATCTTGCCGTCGCCACGCAGCTCCGACATCGACAGCCCGGCCATGTAGGACAGGTAGAACGGCACCATCGGCAGAATGCACGGCGTCAGAAAAGACAGCAGGCCAGCAAAAAACGCCCCGCCATAGGTAATATCGATCGGCACTGTTTCCTCCCTCGTGACGCGCCCTAGCCTATATGGCCTCGGTCTCCCAACCGTCCTTGAAGGAGCCCGTCAAACACATTACGATCTTTATATGTAAAAAGGGGTCCGTCAATGTTCCGCATTGTGTGGCATACGATTTCCATGGCCGCGGCGCTGGCGGTCACGCTGAGCGCGACGGGGCTTGTCGCGCATGCCGATACCGCATCGCAAACCGCCGACACGTCGGTCGCCGCCACCTCCGAGGCTGAGACCAGCGAGGCGATAGCCGACAGCGAGTTCCGGCTGTTGATGGTCGAGCAGGTCGGCTGCATCTACTGCCGGATGTGGAACAACGACCTCGCGCCGATCTATCCGAAGACTCCCGAGGGCAAGACTGCGCCGCTGCAGCGGGTCGATCTGCACAAGCCCTTCCCCGATGACATCACGATTACCGGGGGCAAACCGCTTTTCACACCGACCTTCATCCTGCTGCAGGACGGGGTCGAGGTCGCCCGCATCGAAGGCTATGCGAGCGAAGATTTCTTCTGGGGCCTGCTCGATCAGGCCCTGAAAAAGAATGGCGCGACGTATCAGACCCCATCGAACTGAGGTTTGACCTGCGCGCTTTTGTCTCGCTTTTGGCGGGTTTTTGCGCTCTCGGGCTTTGTTCCAGCGAATCGACATGCTAAAGCCTGAGTCATTCGATCAATACGGTCGCACTCTGTGCGGCTTCCAAGGAAGGACGATGCGGTGCGGCATCTGGTGCCTGACGGTCATGCCGAAAAGCTTGCCTCTGCCACGGCCGAGTCGAGATGTTCCCGCATGGATGCAGAAGAGCTACTCGATCGCGCGCAAGACGCCTCCAACCTCATGAAGGCGCTCGCCCATGAGGGGCGGCTGATGATTCTGTGCCATCTGAGTTCGGGCGAGAAATCGGTGACCGAGCTGGAAAACCTGCTGGAATCGCGCCAAGCCGCGGTGAGCCAGCAATTGGCACGGCTGCGTCTCGAGGGGCTCGTCAGCGCACGCCGCGAAGGCAAGGCGATCTACTACACGCTCTCGGATCCGCGTGCGCGTCGCCTCGTCGAGACGATTTACGACATGTTCTGCGCCACCGACTGACGCCGGTGAGCCATGAGACCGGACACTGGGTGATCCGGGAGGGAGAAGGGCAATGGAACAGATTCCGATGGGTGCCTTGGCAGCCATGGTCGGGGCGATCGGCGGCATCATTCTCGGCCTCGCTGCGCGCCTGGGCGATTTCTGCACCCTCGGTGCGCTGGAGAGCGCGGCCTATGGCGACGATCAGAGGCGCCTGCGTCTCTGGGGGATCGTGCTGGGCGTGGCGATCATCGGCGCCTTCGTGGCCGAGGCCCTGGGCTATGCCGACATCACCCGCAGCTTCTATCACACGATCAAATGGTCGCCGCTCGCCTCGATCGTCGGCGGGCTCCTCTTCGGCTACGGCATGGCGCTCGCCGGTAATTGCGGCTTCGGAGCGCTGGTGCGCTTCGGCGGCGGCGATCTACGCGCAATGGTCGTGGTCGTGGTGATGGGCATCTTCGCCTTCGTGACGCTGTCCGGCCCCCTCGCCCATCTGCGCCTTCTGATCTTCGACCAGCAGGCCGCCGACACCCCGCAAGGCATCGCGCATTGGCTCTCGGCGCGGACCGGGCTTCCGCCCTTGGTCTTCGCCCTGCCCGTCGCCGCCGGTTTCCTTGCCTGGGCGCTGAGCTATCAGCCGCTGCGCGCGGACAAACGCCGCCTCGCCTGGGGCGTGGCTGCGGGGCTCGCGGTGGTCTGGTGCTTCGTCGGCACCTCCTATCTCTTCAACCAGAGCATGGGTGCGACCGGCGTCGAGGCACCGTCCTTCACCGCCCCGCTCGGGCGCACGATCCTCTATTTCATGACTTCCACGGCGGGCGGGCTCACCTTCTCCGTGGGTCTCGTCGCGGGCGTGCTGGGCGGAGCCTTCCTCGGCTCGGCCATTCGCGGACTCTTCAAATGGGAAGCCTGCGAAGACCCGCGCGAACTGGGCCGTCAGGTCAGCGGCGCGGCCCTGATGGGGATCGGCGGCACGATCGCGGTTGGCTGCTCGATCGGCCAGGGGGTGAGCGCGATGGCCGTGCTCTCCTTCTCCGCACCGGTCACGCTGGCCTCTATCGTGATCGGCGGGCTGATCGGCCTGCGCCAGCTGATCCACGGCTTCCAGCCCGAGTAAAGCCGGGCCGCGCAAATCGGCCCATTTTCGGCTTGGCTGAAATATCCCGGGGGTGAGGCGCGGACGCGCCGAGGGGGCAGCGCCCCCTCTCCCCCGAACTCTTCCCGCACAACGCTTGCGAATCTGATCCGGGTTTCCTATATCGCCCCTTGAGAGGTTGGCGCGGGCGAGCGCCTCGCCAACCCGGTCAGGTCCGGAAGGAAGCAGCCGCAACGAGCCCCGCTTGGGTCGCTGTCCAGCCTCTCACCCTCCCCCTACAAGTTCACTTCTGTTTTGCCGCCGCGTCACCATGCCCGATTGTGCGATGACGTCGTCGCGTTAATCTTCCCGTCAAAGGGGAGGTTTCACCATGTTTCGTTTTGCTCTGGCCGCTCTGGCCATTCTGCCTGTGCCGCTCTTCGCGGGCACGCTCAAAACCGTCGAAGTCGCACCGAACACCTATGCAATCGAGGGTCCTTTCGGGCAGCGCGATGCTGAGAACCTCGGCAATAACGCGACCTTCGGGCTGATCGTGACGGATGAGGGCGCGGTGCTGGTGGATGCGGGCGGCACCTACAAGGGGGCGGCGGCGCTCGATCAGGTGATTGGCACGCTGACCGATCAGCCGGTGAAATACGTGATCGACACCGGCGGGCAGGATCACCGCTGGCTCGGCAATGGCTACTGGAAAGAGCATGGCGCCGAGATCATCACCTCCGAGGATGCGCTCGCCGACCAGAAAGCCCGCGCCTCGCTGGAGCTGACGATGCTCGACGCGCTGGTCGGACAAGAGGCGCTCGCGGGCACCGAACCCGTCTATGCCGATACGACCTTCGACGAGAGCTACACGCTCACCCTCGGCGGGCGCGAGATCGAGATCACCCATCCCGGCCCCGCCCACACGCCCGGCGACAGCTTCGTCTGGCTGCCCGCAGAGAAGGTGATGTTCACCGGCGATATCGTCTTCGTGGGCCGCATCCTCGGCGTGCTCGACATGTCCTCGTCAATCGGTTGGGTCGAGGCCTTCGAGGCGATGGCCGCCTATGAGCCCGCTCATGTCGTTCCGGGCCACGGCCCCGCCACCGACCTCGCGACCGCGACGAAGGACACCTATGATTACCTGACCAATCTGCGCAGCCAGATGGCCGATTATATCGACGAGGGTGGCGACATCATCGGCTCGGTCAATGTCGACCAGTCCCAGTTCGAATATCTCGAGGATTTCGACACGCTCGCCAAACGCAACGCGCAGGCGGTATTCAGCCAGATGGAATGGGAATGAGCCGGGTGGACGCCGGCGCCCCGGGGGCCTAGTCTGACGGCTGCCTATGACACCGGAGCTTCGATGACCGACACCCAATATCAGGTTCTCGCCCGCAAGTACCGTCCCGAGACCTTCGCCGACCTGATCGGACAGGCGCCGATGGTGCGCACGTTGAAGAACGCCTTCGCAGCCGACCGGATCGCGCAGGCTTTCATCATGACGGGGATTCGCGGCACCGGGAAAACCACCACGGCGCGGATCATCGCCAAAGGGCTCAACTGCATTGGCCCCGACGGCAACGGCACCCCCACGACCGACCCGTGCGGCGAGTGCGAGCATTGCCGCGCGATCATGGAAGGCCGCCATGTCGACGTGATGGAGATGGATGCCGCCTCGCGCACCGGTGTGGGCGACATCCGCGAGATCATCGAGAGCGTGCATTACCGGGCGGCCTCGGCACGCTACAAGGTCTACATCATCGATGAGGTTCACATGCTGTCGACGAGCGCGTTCAACGCGCTCCTGAAGACGCTCGAGGAACCGCCCGCCCATGTGAAGTTCATCTTCGCGACCACCGAGATCCGCAAGGTGCCCGTCACCGTGCTCTCGCGCTGCCAGCGCTTCGACCTGCGCCGGATCGAGCCCGAGGAAATGATCGCGCTGCTGCGCCGGATCGCCGATGCGGAAGGCGCCGAGATCGCCGATGACGCGCTCGCGCTGATCACCCGCGCCGCTGAAGGGTCCGCCCGGGATGCGACGTCGCTGCTCGATCAGGCGATCGCGCATGGCGCAGGCGAGACCACCGCGGAACAGGTCCGCGCGATGCTGGGTCTGGCAGACCGCGCCCGCGTCCTCGATCTGTTCGACATGATCCTGCACGGTCAGGCTGCCGACGCATTGACCGAACTTGCCGCGCAATATGCCGATGGCGCCGATCCGATGGCGATCATGCGCGATCTGGCCGAGATCACCCATTGGGTTTCGGTCATCAAGGTCACGCCCGAAGCCGCCGAAGACCCGACCGTGCCGCCCGAAGAGCGCAATCGCGGTCAGGAAATGGCGGCCGCGCTGCCGATGCGGGTGCTCTCGCGGCTCTGGCAGATGCTGCTCAAAGCGCTCGAAGAAGTCGCGAGCGCGCCCAATGCGATGATGGCGACCGAGATGGCCGTGATCCGCATGACCCATGTGGCCGACCTGCCCGACCCGGAAACGCTGATCAAGAAGATCCAGCAGGGCAGCACGAACACGCAAGCCGCAGGCCGGGGTCCCGCGCCCTCGACCGGACCGGTCCATGGCGCGACGCTGCGCGCCCGACGTGCCGGTGGTGGGGCCGTCGCCGCCGCAGCCCCTGCCCCGCAGCACGATCCGATGGCCGACGCGCTCGCCCGCTTCGCGAGCTTCGACGACGTGGTCGACCTGATCGCCCGGATGCGCGACATGACCCTGCTGCTGGAGGTCGAGAGCAATCTGCGTCTCGTGAATTACCGCCCCGGCCGGATCGAGTTCGAACCGACCCCGCAGGCCTCGCGCGATCTCGCGGCGACGCTCTCGGCACGGCTGCAAGGCTGGACCGGTGCACGCTGGGGCGTCTCGGTCGTCTCCGAAGGCGGCGCGCCCACGATTGCCGAGGTGAAGGCCGAGGAAATGGCGAAGGCCGAAGCCGAGGCGATGAAGAACCCGCTGGTCGCAGAGATCTTCGCCCGCTTCCCCGGCGCGAAGATCGAAATCCTGCCCGAGGAAGATACCGCCGCGATCGAGGCCGAGGCCCTGGCCGAGGTCGAAGACGAATGGGACCCCTTCGAGGAAGGCTGAACCACGCCAAGGGAGGCCCTGCGCGATCGCACGCGCCGCCCTGCCGCGCCGTTTTCCCGCCTTGTCCCTTGTCCCTTCGCGCAGCGATGCGTATCTCTCACTCAAGCCAAACGTGACGGAGAAAGCGATGTTCAAGGGATTGGGCGCCATGGGCGACATGGCCAAGATGATGAAGGCCGCCAAGGAAATGCAGGAGAAGATGGGCGAGCTCCAGGAAGAGCTCAAATCCATCGTCGTCACCGGCGAGGCCGGGGCCGGTCTCGTGCAGGCCCGCGCCACCGCGAAGGGCGAATTGACCGGGCTCTCCATCGACCCCTCGATCCTGCAGGCCTCCGAAAAGGAAGTCGTCGAAGACCTGATCCTCGCCGCGATCAAGGACACGCAGGAAAAGGCCAAGTTCCGCGAGCAGGAAGAGCAGAAACGCCTCCTGCGCGAACTCGGTCTGCCCGAGAACATGGACCTGCCGGTCTGATCCGGTGAGCGGCGCGCGCGACGAGATAGAGGCGCTGATCGCCCTGATGGCGCGGCTGCCGGGGCTTGGTCCCCGCTCCGCGCGGCGCGCGGTGCTGCATCTGATCTCGAAACGCGCGCAGCTGATGGGCCCCTTGGCCGAGGCGATGGCGCAAGTGGCCCGCACCGCGCGCGAATGTGAGCGCTGCGGCAATATCTCGACGGCGCCGATCTGCGACATCTGCGAAGACCCCAAACGCGCCACCGGCGAGATCTGCGTGATCGAGGATGTCGCCGACCTCTGGGCGATGGAGCGCGGCCACGCCTTCAAGGGCCGATACCACGTCCTTGGCGGCACGCTGTCTGCGCTCGATGCGATCGGGCCGGAGGACCTGCGCATACCCGACCTGCTCGAACGCGCCACCGAGGAAGGCATCACCGAGGTGATCCTCGCCCTCAACGCCACCGTCGAGGGCCAGACCACCGCGCATTACATCGCCGAGGCGCTCGAAGGGCGCGGCATCGCGGTCACCAGCCTTGCCCAAGGCGTGCCGATCGGGGGCGAGCTGGATTATCTCGACGACGGCACGATCCAGGCGGCGCTGCGCGCCCGCAAAAGCTTCTGATGGGCACCCGGCCCGAGACGGAGGCGCTACTGCGCGACTGTCTCGGCGACCGGATCGCGACCCGACCGATGTTCGGCGAATACGCGGTCTATATGGGCGGCAAGACGGTGGCCCTTCTCTGCGATGACACGCTGTTCGTGCGCCAACTCCCCGAGGCAACGCGCTATCTCGAAGACAGCGGCCACGCACCCGTCGCAGGCAAACCCTATCCGCGCGCCAAGGATCACTGGCAGATCGACCCGGACCTCTGGGAAAAAGCCGACTGGCTCGTGGGCCTTCTGAGCGTGATCGAAGCCGCCCTGCCCGCCCCCAAACCAAAGCGCAAACCCAAACCGAAAGCCTAATCCCGGCGCCCCTTCGGCTTGGCAAAAATATCCCCGCCGGAGGCATCCGACCTGTGCCGTCCCGATCACCTTCCGGCAAGGGAGCGCCATCGGCGGGATTGTCGCCATTGAACCCGCCCGCGCCCGCCGTTATCAGTTCTTCAAATCCCCCAACGAGAATTGCGAGCGTCGCCCCGATGATCCGCCTCTACCATGTCGCCCTCTCCCCGTTCTGCCGCAAGGTCCGCCTCACGCTCGCCGAGAAGAAACTCGAGGTCGAGCTCGTCGAGGAACGCTACTGGGAACAGCAGCCCGATTTCCTGCGCCGCAACCCGGCGGGTAAGGTCCCGGTTCTCAAGATGGACGGCATGATGATGGCCGAGAGCCAGGCGATCTGCGAATATATCGACGAGACCCATACCGACGCGCCGCTGATGCCGCGCGATCCCGCCGCGCGCTACGAGGTGCGCCGTCTATGTTCTTGGTTCGACGACAAGTTCAATTCCGAGGTCACCGCGCGGGTCATGGGCGAGCGGGTCTGGAAGAAGGTCCGCAAGGAAGGTTATCCGGACAGCAAGACGGTGAAGGCGGGCCTTACGGCGATCAAGTATCACCTCGATTACATGGGCTGGCTGCTGGAACAGCGGCGCTGGCTTGCAGGCGACGTGATGACGCTCGCGGATTTCTCGGCGGCCGCGCATCTGAGTTGCCTCGATTATATCTCCGACGTCGACTGGAACCGGCAGGAGGCCGTGAAGGACTGGTATGCGAAGATCAAGTCGCGCCCGGCCTTCCGCTCGCTACTGGCCGATCAGCTCCCCGGCATGCCGCCCGCGTCGCAATATGCGGAGCTGGATTTCTAAGCGCCGCGCGCGTCCTACCCAACATCGCCATACTTTCACTGCGCCGTCCGACCCGTTCGGGCGGCGCAGTCATTTGGCGCGGCACGGTTCTGGCTCACGCAAAGGTGCGCGCCTCACGAATTTCAAACAATTGATTTAATCACTCGCTTCGCTACCTCAGGGACAGGCCCAAGCCGATCCAGAGCTTGGCCCGGACTGCAAAGCGAGGACTGCCATGCCCCACCCTGTGCTGATCGTGGGGGCCGGCCCGACCGGTCTCACCGCCGCTTACGAACTGGCCCGCCACGGCGTGCCCGTCCGATTGATCGAGAAATCTGCAAGCCCCGCCACCACCTCGCGCGCGATCGCGGTTCAGGCCCGCACGCTGGAGATGCTGGCGCAGCGCGGTCTGGCGGACGCCCTTGTGGCGCGCGGCGTGCAGACCCGGATCGCGCAGTTCTATGGCGAGGGCGCCCCGCTCTTCCGGCTCGACTTCGCCCATCTCGAGAGCCGCTTCCCCTATATCCTCTTCGTCTCGCAGGTCGAAACCGAGGCCGTGCTGCGCGAGGCTTGCGCAGCCCTCGGAGTGGAAACGGAATGGAACACCGAACTCGTCGCCATCGCCCGCGAGAGCCATGACGGACAGGCGCGACCCACAGCGGTGCTGCGCGGACCCGGCGGCACGCTCGAAGAGCTGCACCCCGATTGGATGATCGCCAGCGGCGGGGCGCATAGCCTGATCCGCCGCACGCTCAATCTGCCCTTCGAGGGGAAATCGGTGGGTCAGGGTTTCGTGCTCGGCGACCAGAAGGTCAGCGGCGCGCTCGCCCCCGAGGAATTGCATATCTTCTCCTCCAGCGACGGCTTTCTGGGCATGTTTCCCTTGGGTGGCGGACGTTTCCGGCTCATCGCCTCCGATGTGGCGGGCAGCGAGCAGCCCGACCTTGCAACGCTGCAGCAGGTCTTCGACGCCCGCGCCCATCTGCCTGCGACGCTCCATGACCTCACGTGGTCCTCGCGTTTCGCGATCAACAGCCGGATGGTCGGGACGCTGCGCGTCGGGCGCTTCCTGCTGGGCGGCGATGCCGCGCATATCCACTCTCCCGCGGGCGGTCAGGGAATGAATACGGGCATGCAGGACATGATGAACCTCGGCTGGAAACTCGCGCGGGTGATCGAGGGGACGGCGCCCGACAGCCTGCTCGACAGCTATGAGGCCGAGCGCCTGCCGGTGATCCGTGACCTGCTGCACGGGACCGAAGCGCTGACCGCCAACATGGCCTCGACCTCGCCGGTGCGCCGGATGCTGATCGACCATATCAGCCCCTATCTCGGCAGCCGCGATCTCGTGCAGGAGAAAGTCGCGGCCCGGATGGGCCAGATCGCGATCGGCTATGAGGGCGGACCGCTCGCCAACGGCCCGCATGCGCGCGGCACCATCGCACCGGGTGCGCGGCTTCCCGACTCGCTCTTGGAGGTGGCGCGCGATGGGGTATGGCACCCGGCCCACGCGCAAGATCTGGTCGATCCGTCGGGCTTCGTCCTGCTCTGCGCGGGGGATGGTCCCACCCCGCAGAGCCGCTTTGCCAAAAGCCTGAAACTGCGCCCTGCCCCCGATCACGCGGAGGCGTTCGCGCAGATCTTCGGACGTGACGGCGCGGCGGTGCTGGTGCGACCCGACGGATATGTCGCACTGAGCGCGCCGCTTGCCGACACGGCCCGCGCGGTGGCGGCTTACGCGGAGGCGCATTTCGCCACCTAACGCGTGCTGCCCCGCCCCTTGTCTTGCTCGCCCGGCTCCGAAAGGATACGGCGACGACGCGAGCCGGGCCGCATTCGTCACGCGCCGAGGGGGCTCTGCCCCCGCCGGCCTGCGGCGCGGCCCCCCGGGATATTTGGACCAAGGCGAAGCCATGAGTGCGGAGTTGAAAGCGCGGTTGATCGAGACGGCCCTTGCCGAGGGTTTCTCGAAGGCGCGCATCACCACGCCTGACGCGATCCCGCAGGCCGCCGAGCGGCTGGCCGCCTTCGTGGGCGCAGGGATGCATGGCCAGATGGGCTGGATGGAAGAGCGCATGGGCTGGCGCGGAGATCCCACGGCGCTGTGGTCCGAGGCACGCTCGGTGGTGATGCTGGCCGAGACCTACACGCCCGAATACGACCCGCTGGACCTGCTGAAGGCCCGCGATCACGGGGTGATCTCGGCCTATGCGCAGGGCAAGGACTACCATGATCTGGTGAAGAAGCGGCTCAAACGCGTCGGACGCTGGTTGCTCGATCAGGCGCCCGAAGGTGAGGAGATCAAGGTCTTCGTCGACACCGCCCCGGTGATGGAAAAGCCGCTGGGCGAGGCCTCGGGGCTGGGCTGGCAGGGCAAGCACACGAACCTTCTGGCGCGCGATCTGGGCAGCTGGTTCTTCCTCGGCGCGATCTTCACCACGGTGGAGCTGCCGCCCGACGCGCCGGAGATCAGCCATTGCGGGTCGTGCACGGCCTGCCTCGACATCTGCCCGACCGAGGCCTTTCCGGCACCCTACCAACTCGATGCGCGGCGCTGCATCTCCTATCTGACGATCGAGCATAAGGGGCCGATCGACGAGGAGCTGCGCGCCAATATGGGCAACCGGATCTATGGCTGCGACGATTGTCTGGCCGTCTGCCCGTGGAACAAGTTCGCCGCAGAGGCGCGCGAGGCGCGCTATCACGGCGGCGTCGGTGCGCCGCCCCTGGCGGAGCTGGCAGCGCTCGACGATGCGGGGTTCCGGGCGCGGTTCTCGGGCTCGCCGATCAAACGGCTCGGGCGCGACCGCTTCCTGCGCAATGTGCTCTATGCGATTGGAAACTCTGGCGATCCGGGTTTGGCCGAGGCTGCGCGCCCGCATCTGGACGATCCCGATCCAGTGGTGGCCGAGGCTGCGCGATGGGCGCTCGACCGGCTGGAGCAAGCAGCGTGACGAAACCGATTGTCACGCCCCGCTCACGGCCTATCTGATCGCGGTCATGACACCCGTTACCACCCAGACCCCTCGCCCACTCCTCGGGATCGCGCTGAAGCTCGGCACGGTCACGGGCTTCGTCATCATGCAGGCGCTGATCAAATCGGTCTCCGACCGGGTGCCGCCCGGCGAGGCGGTGTTCTTCCGGTCTTTCTTCGGCATTGTGCCGATCCTGCTCTGGTTGCTGTGGCGCGGTGAGCTGCAGGGCGGGTTGCGGGTCGAAAAACCGATCAACCACGTCATGCGCGGCGTCGTGGGAACCACCGCGATGGCGCTGAGTTTCGCAGCCCTCGCCTTCCTGCCGCTGCCCGAGGCGACCGCTCTGGGCTATGCGGCCCCGCTGCTGACAGTCGTCTTCGCGGCGGTCTTGCTGGGCGAGACGGTTCGGGTCTTCCGCTTCTCGGCGGTCGGGCTGGGCATGGTGGGCGTTCTGATCGTGCTCTGGCCCCGGCTGGGCGGCAGCGGGCCGGAAGGCGGGGCGGAGGCGCTTGGTGCGGGGCTGGCACTGGCGGGGGCTACATGCGCGGCGCTCGCGCAGATCCAGATCCGCCGCATGGTCGGGTCGGAGCGGACCTCTGCCATCGTCTTCTGGTTCTCCTGCACCGCCTCGGTGCTCTCGCTGGCCTCCCTGCCCTTCGGCTGGGTCGTGCCGACTGCGTGGGAGGCGACGCTTCTGATCCTCGCAGGGCTGATCGGCGGCACCGGGCAGATCATGCTCACCTCGGCCTATCGCTTCGCCGATGCCTCGCTGGTGGCCCCTTTCGATTACGCCTCGATGCTGCTGGCGCTGGTGATCGGCTACACCATTTTCTCGGAAGTGCCGACCCATGCGACCCTCGCCGGGGCCGCGCTCATCATCGCGGCAGGTATCGCGATCATCCTGCGCGAGCATTGGCTGGGGCTGGAGCGCAAGCGCGCGCGCAAGGCCGCGACGCCCCAAGGCTGAGCGCCGATCCGCCTGCGACAAAAAACCCATCTGCCCCTGCGTCACGACTCAGTCGAACCGTGCTATAGTGCGGTCATCAGAGGCGATGACGAGAGGAGGAAGATATGTCCCGTCACATCATCGACCGCGCCGAACTCAAGGCGGAAGGGCCGCGCGTGAAGCGGTTTCTCGAATTGCAGCGGCGCG
Source organism: Thioclava sp. JE_KL1 (assembly GCF_009296265.1). GTDB lineage: Bacteria > Pseudomonadota > Alphaproteobacteria > Rhodobacterales > Rhodobacteraceae > Thioclava. The sequence continues at coordinate 145,090 of NZ_WBJS01000006.1, read as the reverse complement.
AAGGCATCCACCCGGCGATCAAGGAGCTCAGCAAACGCGGGCGGCCCGATCACGGCGCGCGGATGAAACAGTTCCTGCGGATCGAGCGGGCCGAAGCCACCTGACCACCTGACTTACGCTTGAGAGCTATAAAAACGCGAAAGGGCGTGCCGGGGGGCACGCCCTTCTGTTCTCTCGACCGAGGCGCGGATCAGGCACGCACGAGTTTTTCGTAGGTTTCGGCGATGTCGCGGGTCAGCGCGCCGACCTCGAAGTTGAAGTCGCGGATCTGGCTGACCGGGGTCACCTCGGCGGCGGTGCCGGTAAGCCAGCACTGTTCGAACTCGGCCAGTTCGGTCGGCTCGATCAGACGTTCATGCACCGTGATGCCCTTTTCCTTCAGCAGGCCGATCACGGTCTGACGGGTGATCCCGTTGAGGAACACGTCGGCCTTGGGCGTGTGAACCTCACCGTCTTTCACGAAGAAGATGTTCGCGCCGGTCGCCTCGGCCACGTAGCCGCGCCAGTCCATGAACAGCGCGTCCGAATAGCCGCGATCTTCGGCGGCGTGCTTCGACATGGTGCAGATCATGTAGAGACCGGCGGCCTTGGCTTCAGCGGGAATGGTGCGCGGATCGGGACGACGCCACTTCGCGATGTCGAGCTTGGCGCCCTGCATCTTCGCATCGCCGTAGTAATTGCCCCATTCCCAGCCAGCGACGGCCAGACGCACGGGGTTCTTGCGTGCCGAGACGCCCATATCCTCGCCCGCGCCACGCCAGGCCACCGCACGCACATAGGCGTCGGTCCAGCCATTGGCCTTGAGCATGTCGTATTTGGCCTTTTCGATCTCTTCGACCGAATAGGGGATTTCCATGTCGAGCAGTTGCGCCGATCTGCGCAGGCGGGCCGAATGCTCTTCGCCTTTGAAAATCTTGCCGTTGTAACAACGCTCGCCTTCGAAGACGGAGGACGCGTAATGCAGCGCGTGAGTCAGGATGTGGACATTGGCGTCGCGCCACTCCACAAGCTGTCCATCCATCCAGATCTTGCCGTCACGATCGTCATACGAGCCCGACATCTTACTCTCCTTGCAGTCACGCCATTTTACGAATATTGCGCAACTTGCGTCCGAAGTGGACACTTTGTTGCGTCAAAACTGCTCTGCGGTAGCAGTTGAGTCTTGGATAGTCAACAAGGCTGACATAAAGTCACGCAAAAGAGAGGGACGATATGGCAGATAGCGGAAGCCCCGGGGGCGAGACACTTCTTTTTCTGACGGACGAGCAATTGCGCAAAGGCATCGAGGCGATGTTCTTCGCCTATCGCGCCTTTACCGCCGATCCTGACCGTCTGCTCGAAGAATATGGCTACGGGCGGGCGCACCACCGCGCGCTGCATTTCATCAACCGCCAGCCGGGGCTGACCGTGACCACCCTGCTCGCGGTTCTGGGCGTGACCAAGCAATCGCTCAACCGGGTGCTGCGTACGCTGATCGAGGACGGGTTGGTGGAAAGCCGCGTCGGCACCCGCGACAAGCGCGAGCGGCGGTTGCATCTGACCGCTGAAGGGGAAACGCTGGAACGTGCGCTGTCGGAAGCGCAGCGCGGGCGGATGCGCTCTGCCTATCGCGCGGCGGGGCCGCAGGCGGTGGCAGGCTTCCGGCAGGTGCTGGAGGCGATGATGGGCCCCGACTTACACAAGCTCTATCAAATGATGAAAGACGACTGATGCCCTACTCGGCCGACCCTCATCTCCTTATCGTCGACGATGACGAGCGCATCCGGACGCTTCTGAAGAGCTTTCTGCAGCGCAACGGTTTTCTCGTCACTGCCGCGCGCGACGCGGCCCATGCGCGGTCGCTGCTGTCGGGGCTGGAATTCAGCCTGATCGTGATGGATGTGATGATGCCGGGCGAGGACGGGCTGTCGCTGACCCGCGATCTGCGCGCCAGATCGATCGCGACGCCGATCCTGCTGCTGACGGCGCGCGGCGAGACGCGCGAACGGATCGAGGGGTTGGAGGCGGGAGCCGACGACTATCTCGCGAAACCGTTCGAGCCGAAGGAATTGCTGCTGCGGATCAACGCGATCCTGCGCCGGGTGCCGCAGGAGACCGAGAGCGGCCCGAAATATCTCTCGCTGGGCCCCCTGAAATACGATCAGGAGCGGGGCGAGCTGTGGGATGGTGATGCGCTGGTGAAACTGACCGCGACCGAGGTGCAGCTGATGCGCATCTTCGCGACTCATGCGGGCGACGTGGTCAGCCGCACGGAACTGATCGAGGAATTGGGCCGCGAGCGCGGCAATGGAGAAGAAGGCGGCGGCGACCGTGCGGTCGACGTTCAGATCACGCGCCTGCGCCGCAAGATCGAGCGCGACCCCCGCGAGCCGCGCTATCTCCAGACGGTGCGCGGTCTGGGTTACCTGCTCGCCCCCGACTGAATGGAATGAAGGCGGATACTACATATTGAGGGGCCCCTGTGCGGCGTACGAAAGGCGTCGCGTAGGGCTCGCTCATCTTCAAAAATACGAACCTGTTGTTTGTTTTACATGTCACGAATCGCTTTTCCCCAGTCGGGAGCGGTATTTGCGTGTCGACCTTGCCGTACGGGGCCCATCCCCGGTGCGCATGGCCATTGACCTTGGGTGATCTGTTGCACGAGCGACAATTAACTGCCCCTCAGCACAAATTCAGTTGATTGTGTTCTGGACTGACAAATTCGTGATTGGTATGAGAGCGGCCATGTTTGGCGGCACCTCGCGACGTGCCCCGGCACGTCACTATCGGCCCCCTCGCGGGCCCGGGAAGGAGAGACAACGTGTCCCACGCAGATAATAACGCAGGCACCCGGAGGGATTTCCTCTACTACGCCACCGCCGGCACCGGCGCGGTGGTGACCGGCGCAGCCGTCTGGCCGCTGGTGAACCAGATGAATGCCTCGGCCGACGTCAAGGCGCTCTCGTCGATCTATGTCGACATCTCGGGCGTCGAGACCGGCACGCAGCTCACGGTGAAATGGCGCGGCAAGCCGGTCTTCATCCGCCGCCGCACCGAGGAAGAGATCGAACTGGGGCGTGAAGTGCCGCTCTCCGATCTGGTCGACACCTCCGCCGAGAACGCGAACAAGCCGGGCGCCGAAGCGACCGACGAGAACCGCACCCTCGACGAAGCGGGCGAATGGCTGGTGATGATCGGCGTGTGCACCCACTTGGGCTGCGTGCCGATCGGCAACGGCTCCGGGGACTACCACGGCTGGTTCTGCCCCTGCCACGGGTCGCATTACGACACCGCCGGCCGGATCCGCAAAGGCCCCGCACCGCGCAATCTCGATATCCCGGTGGCCCAGTTCACCGATGAAACCACCATCAAGCTGGGCTGAGGAGGCATTTAAATGTCGGGCATTCCCCACGACCATTACGAGCCCAAGACGGGCTTCGAGAAATGGACGCATAAGCGTCTTCCGATCATCGGACTGATCTACGACACGATCATGATCCCCACCCCCAAGAACCTGAACTGGTGGTGGATTTGGGGCATCGTGCTGGCCTTCTGCCTCGTGCTGCAGATCGTCACCGGCATCGTTCTGGTGATGCATTACACCCCGCATGTCGATCTGGCCTTCGCCTCGGTCGAGCACATCATGCGCGACGTGAATGGCGGCTACATGCTGCGCTACATCCACGCGAACGGCGCCTCGCTGTTCTTCCTCGCCGTCTATATCCACATCTTCCGCGGCCTCTATTACGGCTCCTACAAGGCGCCCCGCGAGATCACCTGGATCATCGGCATGATCATCTACCTGTGCATGATGGGCACGGCGTTCATGGGCTACGTTCTGCCCTGGGGTCAGATGTCCTTCTGGGGCGCGACCGTGATCACCGGCCTGTTCGGCGCGATCCCGGGCATCGGCGAGTCGATCCAGGCCTGGCTGCTTGGCGGCCCGGCGGTGGACAACGCGACGCTGAACCGCTTCTTCTCGCTGCACTACCTGCTGCCCTTCGTGATCGCGGCGCTCGTCGTCGTTCACATCTGGGCCTTCCACACCACGGGCAACAACAACCCGACGGGCGTTCCGGTCCGCACCGGCTCGAAAGCGGAAGCCGAGAAGGACACCCTGCCCTTCTGGCCCTACTTCGTGATCAAGGACCTCTTCGCGCTCGCCGTGATCCTGCTGGTCTTCGCCGCGGTCGTGGGTTTCATGCCGAACTATCTCGGCCACCCCGACAACTACATCGAGGCGAACCCGCTGGCGACGCCCGCACACATCGTGCCGGAATGGTACTTCCTGCCGTTCTACGCGATCCTGCGCGCCTTCACCTCGGACGTCTGGGCCGTGATGTTCGTCAACTGGATCACCTTCGGCATCGTCGACGCGAAGTTCTTCGGCGTGCTCGCGATGTTCGGCGCGATCCTCGTGATGGCGCTGGCCCCGTGGCTCGACACCTCGAAAGTGCGCTCGGGCGCCTACCGCCCGATGTTCAAATGGTGGTTCTGGCTGCTGGCGATCGACTTCATGGTGCTGATGTGGGTGGGCGCGATGCCGACCGACGGGATCTACCCCTACATCTCGCTGATCGGCGCGACCTACTGGTTCGTCTATTTCCTCGTGATCCTGCCGCTGCTTGGCCTGATCGAGAAGCCGCAACAGATGCCGGCGACGATCGAGGAAGACTTCAACCACCACTACGATATCAAATCGGCTGAATGAGTAAGGAAGAGGGACACCAAATGAAACATCTTCTGATCTCTGCCCTGTCGGCGCTGGTGATCGGGGCAAGCGCCCTGACCTCCCCGGCGATAGCGGCCGAAAGCGGCGAAAGCCATGTCGAGGATATCGACTTCTCCTTCGAGGGCCCCTTCGGGACCTTCGACCAACAGCAGCTGCGCCGCGGCTTCCAGGTCTACCGGGAGGTCTGCTCGGCCTGCCACGGCCTGCGCTATGTCGCCTTCCGCACGCTCGCGGATCAGGGCGGCCCGATGATGGACCCGGCCTGGGTGCGCGCCTATGCCGCCGAGTTCACCGTGATGGACAAGGAAACCGGCGAAGAGCGCCCCGGCAAGGAGACTGACCACTTCCCGTTCATCTCCGGCATGGGCATGGGTCCGGATCTGTCGCTGATGGCGAAAGCGCGCGCGGGCTTCCACGGCCCCTACGGCCTCGGCATCAACCAGTTCTTCCGCGGCATCGGCGGCCCCGAGTATATCTACTCGGTTCTGACCGGTTACACCGGCGAAGAGAAGGAAGAGGCAGGCTCGTATTTCTACGGCAACCACACCTTCCCGGGTGGTTGGATCGCCATGCCTCCGCCGCTCTCGGAAGACCTCATCGAATATGAGGACGGCACGCCCGCCACCGTCGAACAGATGGCTCAGGACGTTGCTGCCTACCTGATGTGGACTGCCGAGCCGAAGCTGGAATCGCGCAAGCGCTGGGGCTTCGTCGCGGTGCTGATGCTGGCGGTGCTGAGCACGCTCCTGTACCTGACCAACAAGAAGCTCTGGGCGCCGCATAAGGGCAAGAAGTTCGACCTGTAAGCCCGGGCTCGACCTGCTAGACTGATGAACGCCCCCTCGCCCGCGAGGGGGCGTTTTCCGTTCTCTGGAGATGCCTGATGTCCACCCGCCCCCCCGGCTTCGCGCCCCTGCCCGACCCGCCCTATTACGCGGTGATCTTCGCCTCCCTGCGCGGGGCAACCGATGAGGGCTATGGCGCGATGGCCGAACAGATGGCCGCGCTCGCCGCAGAGCAGCCCGGATATATCGGGATGGAGAGCGCACGCGATGGAACAGGCTTCGGCCTGACCGTCAGCTACTGGGCCGACGAGGCCGCGCTGATCGCGTGGAAGGCTGTGGCGAAGCACCAGCTCGCGCAGCAACTCGGCAAGGACCGCTGGTATCGCCACTACGCGCTACGCGTCGCCAAGGTCGAACGCCAGTATGACGGGCCCGAGGGGCGCTGAAATTCTCCCTCTGCTGACGCGGCGCAAAGCGTCCGCGCTCTTGGATGTCGGGGGCAAGCGGGCTATCTGGGAAGGGACAAGAGGAGTAACAATGCCCGACATTTCCGAGCTGCCCCATATCAGCCCCGCCTCCCGCGCCCCGCGCCTGTGCGTGCTGATCGACGCCGATAACGTCCCCGCCGGATATGCCGAAGCGATCTTCGAAGAGATCGCCTCGCTGGGCGAAGCCTCGGTGCGCCGCATCTACGGCGACTGGTCGGCGCAGCGCCTCGCGGGCTGGGCCAAGCGCGTGGCCGAACTGGGCCTCGTCGCGGATCAGCAATTCGCCAATACGAAGGGCAAGAACGCCTCCGATATCGGCCTCGTCATCGCGGCGATGGATTTCCTGCATTCGGATCTGTTCGACGGCTTCGTGCTGGTCTCCTCGGACAGCGACTTCACCCGCCTCGCCGCCCGCATCCGCGAGCAGGGGCTGGACGTCTATGGCATCGGCGAACAGAAGACGCCCGAGGCCTTCCGCAAGGCCTGCAAACGCTTCATCTATGTCGAGAACCTCGGCAATGGCGACAGCACCACCGACACCACCGCCAAGCCGACTTCGGACAAGACCAGCAGCACCAGCGCCCCGAAATCTTCGGGCGGCAAGCAGGAGCCCAAAGCCGCGATCCCGATCATCGTCAACGCGATGAAAGCGATCGGTCTCGAAGAGGAATGGTATTCGCTGGGCCAGCTCGGCCAGTTCATCACGCAGGCCAACCCGGATTTCGACACCCGCACCTATGGCAGCGCGAAGCTGTCGGACCTGCTGATCAAGACGGGCCGCTTCCAGTTGCAGCGCGGTGAAGGCAATCAGTGGATGGTGCGCGATCTGGCCTGATCAGGCCTTCGCCCCGTAGCGCGCAAGGAACATCGCGACCGCACCCCGGATCACGCGCTCTTTCTGCTCGCCGGAGAAGCTGTCGCAAATCCCGAACAGAAGCTTCGGGTGCAGCTCCGACTTGCACAGCTCGATGAAGAGGTAGGCGGCAAGGTCGATATCGTCGATCACCAGCTCGCCCCGATCGGCAGCGCAGCGCAGATAGTCCATCAGCAACTCATGCACCAGTTCCGGCCCCGCCGCGTAGAAGGCGCGGCCCAGTTCGAGAAACCGCTCGGATTCGGCGACGCAGAGCCGATAGAGCCCCTGATTCAGCTTGCAGCTCATCGAGTCGACGATCTGCGCAGCGGCGAGCGACAGAACCACCTCGGGCGCCGCACCGAAATCGATCGTGGCGACCGCGCTGTCGGTCTGCTCTTTCAGTTGCGAGCGCACGACCTCGACGAACATCAGCCGCTTATCGGGGAAATAGCTGTAAAGCGTGGCTTTCGACACGCCCGCTTCCTTGGCGATGTCATCGACCGAGGCCCCGTCGAACCCGTCACGCAGAAAGATCGTCCGCGCCCCTTCGAGCACCTGATCGAACTTGCGCCCGCGATTGATCTGATCTGCCTGTGACATCTGCCCTCCGGTCCCGGGAAACGCCCCCGGGGCTCGCAGAATAAACCGGGCGGTTCACATCCCGCAAGGTCGCGCACGCCACGTCATAGCACTCTGCATCGGCGCCCGGCAGACCGCTGCCTGTCTTCGGCTTGGCCAAAATATCCCGGGGGGCTCCGAAGGAGCGGGGGCAGAGCCCCCTCTTGCCTCGATAATATCGCCCTCCGGCGAAGGGGCAGCGCCCCCTCAGCCGATCGTGCCGCGGACACCGCCGGTCTGCGCCCGATCCATCAGGAACTGATCAAGGATCACACAGGCCATCATCGCTTCGGCCACCGGCACCGCGCGGATGCCGACACAAGGGTCATGACGGCCCTTGGTGATCACCTCCACCTCTTCCCCCGCGACATTGACCGAGCGGCGCGGCGTCAGGATCGACGAGGTCGGCTTCACCGCAAACCGCACCGTGATCGGCTGGCCCGTGGTGATCCCGCCAAGGATGCCGCCTGCGTGGTTCGACAGATATTCGACGCCCTCGGGGCCCATCACCATCTCGTCGGCATTCTCCACGCCGGTCAGGGCTGCCGAGGCCATGCCCTCGCCGATCTCGACGCCTTTCACGGCGTTGATCGACATCATCGCTGCGGCCAGTTCGGTATCCATCTTGGCGTAGATCGGCGCGCCCAGACCTGCCGGGCAGCCCTCGGCCACAACTTCGATCGCGGCTCCGACCGAGTTCTGGCCCTTGCGGATCGCGGCGAGGTAATCGGCCCATTCATCCGCAGCCTCCGCATCGGGCAGGAAGAACGGGTTTTGCAGGATCGCATCGCGGTCGAATTTCGCGCGGTCCAGATGTTTCGCGCCCATCTGCACCATGTAGCCGTAGATCTGCAGATCGGGGATCAACTGGCGCAGCGCGGCCTGCGCGACACCGCCGGCGGCCACACGCGCCGCCGTCTCGCGCGCGCTGGAACGCCCGCCGCCGCGATAATCGCGGACACCGTATTTCTGGTGATAGGTGATATCGGCATGACCGGGGCGGAACTGCCGCGCGATCTCGCCGTAATCCTTCGAGCGCTGATCGGTATTCTCGATCATCAGCTGAATCGTCGTCCCGGTCGTCTTTCCCTCGAAGACACCCGACAGGATGCGCACCGCGTCGGGCTCCTTGCGCTGGGTCGTCTCCTTCGACTGGCCCGGACGGCGACGGTCGAGGAATTGCTGGATGAACGCCTCGTCGATCTCGATGCCGGGCGGGCAGCCGTCCACCGTCGCGCCAAGCGCGGGCCCGTGGCTTTCGCCCCAGGTGGTGACGCGGAACTGATGACCGAAAGTGTTGAACGACATGGGACACGCGCCTCGCAGGTTTCCTTCGGCGCTGGCTTAGCAAGTCAGGGGCTGCGAGGCAACGCGCATGGCATTCGGTGCGGCACTCTCCGTCACGGCCTTTGGCCGCTCACTCCACCGCGCGGATCAGCTTGCGCTCGAGCACGCGCAGCACCTGGTGCAGATCGTGGCCGCGCCGCAGCACCTGCCCCTGCTGCCCGATCACCGCATATTGCCCCTGTTTCGAGCGCAGCGCGGGCCGTTTCTCGATCCGATAGATCGGCACTTCGGCGGCGCGGCGAAAGATCGAGAAAACCGCGACATCGCGCAGGAAACTCATCCCGTAATCGCGCCACTCTCCGGCCGCGACCGCGCGCCCGTAAAGCGACAGGATCACGCCAAGCTCGGAGCGATCGAAAGCGATCTGCTCCGGCACGCCGGAAGGGTTCGGATGGGGGGAAGGCGTTTGAACCGTCATTTACAAAGGGTACATCGCGCGTGGCGCAAATCAAGCCCACCCGCGCTAAGGTTGCATGCGCCTTTGCCGCGCCGGAATAAGACCGCGAAAATGCCTGATTTCCTGCGCCTTCCTGCCGGGTTTCCAAGCCACCTTCAATTCAGCGGAAAACGCTAAAAGCCCGACGGTGCGGTAAACAGCCCCCACCCAGTTCGTATCGTCGGGCGCTTTTCCCTCCTGCAGAAAAGCCCCGTGTCCTGGTCAGACACGGGGCTTTTCCTTTTCCCGATCCGTCGCACTCTCTGCCCTAGTAGCAGCGCACCGCCGCGATCGTGCCGCTCTCGTCGATCTCGAAATTCACCCGATCCGGGGCGTAATCCATCGTCACCGCATCGCCCGGATGAATGATGCGATGGGGCCGTGCGAGGGTGAGCCCCGCCAGCACCGATTCAGGCCGCCCTTCCAGCGCCGCAAGTCCGGGCGGTGGACAGGCGCCGGCCGCGGGCGGACCCGAACGGGGTGGCATGCGGTGCGGCTGGCAGGCCGCGACCCCGAAAGCCGCTACGCCCAATGTGACGATCAGACCGATCCGCGCCCTGCTCCGTTCCATCAGGCTCACCCGCAATCGATGTTGTAGACATTCCCGCGCGAGTCGAGCCGGAAGACGACGCGCTGCGGGTTGTAGACCTGATCCTCTACGCCGCGCCATTCCACGATGCGATAGGGTTTGGTGATCCCCAGCGTCTGAATCTGCGCCGCTGGCTGGCCGAGGACCGAGGTGTAGTTCACCGCGCCACAGGTGTCGGGCTCACGTTCCTGCAGGCCGCCTTTGGTGAGGGTGACAGGCGGAGTGACATAGGGCGCGGGCGCTTCGGCCTGAGGCGCGGGAGAGGCGCTATCCGAGGGGGTCTCGCTCATCGGCCCCGCGGGATCGCAGGCCGCAAGCGCCAGCATCGAACCCATGACGAAAAATCGTTTCAACATGTCGCACCCTTCATTGCATTGGCCGCGCCGATAACGCAGGCTATTGCGGAATTTATACAAGGAGTATGCGCCCATGAGAACCCGTGCCGCAGTCGCGCTCGAGGCGGGAAAACCGCTCGAAATCATGGAAGTGGAGCTGGAAGGCCCGAAAGCGGGCGAAGTGCTCGTCGAGATCAAGGCCACCGGCATCTGCCACACCGACGAATTCACCCGCTCGGGCGCTGACCCCGAGGGCATCTTCCCGACCATCCTCGGCCATGAGGGCGCGGGCATCGTGCTCGAAGTCGGCGAAGGCGTGACCACGCTGAAGCCGGGCGATCACGTGATCCCGCTCTACACGCCAGAATGCCGCGAATGCCCGTCCTGCCTCTCGGGCAAGACGAACCTATGCACTGCGATCCGCAACACCCAGGGTCAGGGCCTGATGCCCGACGGCACGACGCGTTTCAAGATGCTCGATGGCACGCCGATCTATCACTACATGGGCTGCTCGACCTTCGCGAACCACACGGTGATGCCCGAGATCGCGCTCGCCAAGGTCCGCGACGACGCGCCGTTCGAGAAGATCTGCTATATCGGCTGCGGCGTCACCACCGGCATCGGCGCGGTGATCAACACCGCTGGCGTCGAGATCGGCTCGACTGCGGCGGTCTTCGGCCTCGGCGGCATCGGTCTGAACGTGATCCAGGGCCTGCGCATGGCGGGTGCTGACATGATCATCGGCGTGGACCTGAACGACTCGAAAGAGGAAATGGCGCGCAAGTTCGGCATGACCCATTTCGTGAACCCCTCGAAATCGGACGTTCCGGTGGTGCAGCAGATCGTCAACCTGACCAAGACCGAGCGCGACCAGATCGGCGGCGTGGACTATTCCTTCGACGCCACGGGCAATGTGCAGGTGATGCGCGACGCGCTGGAATGCTCGCACCGCGGCTGGGGCGTGTCGGTCATCATCGGCGTCGCACCCGCGGGGGCCGAGATCGGCACCCGCCCGTTCCAGCTCGTCACGGGCCGGACGTGGAAAGGCACCGCATTCGGCGGCGCCAAGGGTCGGACCGATGTGCCGAAATTCGTCGAGTGGTACATGAACGACAAGATCGAGATCGACTCGATGATCACCCACACTATGCCGCTCGAAGACATCAACAAAGCCTTCGATCTGATGCATGCGGGCGAGTCGATCCGCTCGGTCGTGATCTACTGACCCCAAGGCCGGGGGCGCTGCCCCCGGACCCCCGGGATATTTGGACCAAGGCGAAGACAAAGGAGTGATCTCCCCTTCGCTCTTGGTCAAATATCCCCGGGTGAATTCGCGCCAGCGAAGAGGGGCAGCGCCCCTAGCTTCCCAGATAATCCCGCAGCGCAGGTGGCGGATCGTCGAGAAGCGGTCCGGTCTCTTGCGGCGCATGGGCGCGCCCCTCGGCCACCAGAACCGTCTGCGGGCAAAGCGCCCGCGCATCCTCGGGATCGTGGCTGACCATCAAGACTGTCGTGCCCTGTTCGCGCGCGATCTCGGCCACCAGCGCCAGCATCTCGGATTTCAGCGCGGGCCCCAGCGCCGCGAAGGGCTCGTCCAGCAGCAGGATCGGACGGCCACGGAGCAGCGTCCGCGCGAGCCCCGCACGGCTTTGCTGCCCGCCCGACAGCGCGCCGGGTTTGCGCCTCTCCATCCCCTCAAGGCCCACACGCGCCAGCGCCGTCTCGATCCGGGCGCGGTCGGTGGCGTCGATCTTGCCTTTCGGGTTCAGGCCGAGCGCGAGATTGGTCTCGAGCCGCAGATGCGGGAAGAGGTTCTGATCCTGAAACAGGATCGAGAGCGGGCGCTCCCCCGGTGGCATCGCGGTGATGTCCTCGCCCTGCCAGAGGATGCGGCCACTTGCGGGCGACAAGAACCCCGCGATGGCGGAAAGCAGAGTCGACTTGCCCGCCCCGGACGGGCCGATCAGCGCGATGCGCGCACCGGTCTGGATCGTGAGGTCGGCATCGAGGCGGAAATCGCCCTGTGTGAGGGTCAGTTTATCGAGGGTCAGCATAATGCCCCGCGCGGTCGAGCGCCCAAAAAAGCGCGAAGGTGAGGATCAGGAGCAGGCTCGCAGCGCCCGCCGCCTGATCCATGCGATAAGAGCCCATGAGCTGGAAAAGCGCCAGCGGGAGGGTGCGGGTCTGCCCGTCCGAGAACAGCGTGATGACGCCCAGATCGCCCATCGAGAAGGCTGCGGCCAACCCCGCCGAAAAGCCCAGCGGCCGGGCAAGACGCGGAACCGTCAGCAGGCGCAGCCGGGCAAAGCCGCTCAGCCCGAGCGATGCGGCGAGCCGGTCGTAATCGGTCTGCAGCGTGCGGATCTCGGGCATCAGGATGCGGGTCGCAAAGGGCACCGAGAGCGCGGCATTGGTCAGAAGCACCATCGGCAGGGCGAGGTCGGTGGGGTTCACGAAGGGCCGCGCGATCAGGAAAGCGCCAGTGCCCATCACGAGGCTCGACGCGGTCATCGGCAGCATCGCCGCGATCTCCGCCCAGCGTTGCCGCGTGGCGGCCAGCGCAAGCGGCAGGGCGATGGCAAGAGTGATCACGGTCGAGGCCAACGCGATCACCAGCGAGGTCAGCGTGGCGGGCCAGATCATCTCGGGCAGATCGGCCAGCGCAGGCAGCCCACGGGCAAAGACCGCCCCGATGGGGAGCAGCAGGAAGACGGCCGCCAGAAGGATCGCGAGCGTATCGAAGGCCACGCGCTCCGCCCCCCCGGACAACTGCGGGATCGGCGTGGCGCGGCGATCGTGCCCCGCACCAAAGCTCGACGGCAGTGTGGCGCGCGCCGCGATCAGCAGCGCCGCGACCGAGATCGCCACCTGCACCAGCGCAATGCTCGCCGCGCGGCCCATGTCGAAATCGAAGCGGAAGGCCTGATATATCGCGAGTTCCACCGTGGTCGCGCGCGGCCCGCCGCCCAGTGTCAGAGCGACCGCGAACGACGTCAGGCAGACGAGGAAGATCGCGAGAAACGCGCCGGGCAGAACGCTGCGCTGCATCGGGCGTTCGAGGTGGCGGGTGACCTCGGCCGGGCCGAAGCAGAGGGTGGCCGCAAGGCGGAACCGCTCGGCCGGGATCGCCTCCCAGCCGTGCAGGATCATCCGCGTGGCCAGCGGCAGATTGAAGAAGACATGGGCGATGATCACGCCCTGCGCGCCATAGATCGAGATCGGGTCGATGCCGAAGGGCGCAAGGGCCGCATTGACCAGCCCGCGCCGTCCGAACACCGCGATCAGCCCGAAGACCGCCACGATCACCGGCAGGATGAAGGGCGCCCCGAGGAGCGAGATCAGCAGCCCCCGCCCCGCAAAGCGACGCCGGTGCAGCGCGCGGGCGACCGGGATCGCCAGCGCGCAGGAGATCAGCGCCGACAGCGCCGCCTGCCAGAGCGTGAAGCGGATCGCGGCGAGATCGGTCTCGCGCAGCCCCGTCAGCCCGCCCGCTCGGAACGTCACCGCCGCCAATGTGCCAAGGACGAGCGCGGCCAAAGCCGCACCCGCCAGCACCGCCCAGAGGGGCGCGCGTCTTATTTGGAGAAGGCGCGTTGCCATTCGTCCAGCGCCGGACCGCGCAGTTTCTCGGCCTCGGTCTCACCCAGATAGAGCGTCTTGTCGGGCATCGGCAGGTTGCGGAACACCTCGGGCAGCTGGTCATGCGGCAGCTTGGCCGGGAAGGACCAGTTCGCCGTCGCGATCATGCCCTGAAAATCGGGGCTGAGCACGTAATCAAGGAATTTCTGCGCCAGCTCGGGATGCTTCGAGGTCTTCAGCTGCGCGACCAGTTCGGGGGTGAAGTAATGCCCCTCGGGGAAGATCGCGGCGACCTTGCTGTCATCATCCTCGGCCATGATGTGATAGGCGGGCGAGGTGACGTAGCTGAGCACCATATCCGCCTCACCATCGGTGAACATGCCGTAGGCCTCCGACCAGCCCGGCGTCACGGTCAGCACCTTGGGCGCGATTTTCGTCCACGCCTCTTCGGCCTTGTCGCCATAGATGTCCTTCACCCACAAGAGCAGCGACAGACCCGCGACCGAACTGCGCGGATCCTCGATGACGATCTTGTAGGCGTCGTCGGGCGCATCCAGCAGGTCCTGGAAGCTCGCGGGCGGGTTTTTCAGCTTGGTCTTGTCATAGACGAAGGCCAGCTCCGACCAGTCGAAGGGCAGGAAGATCGGATCGTCCCATTTGACCGGCATCGTCAGATCGGAGGTATCTTCGTTATGCGGGGCGAACAGGCCCGTGGCGCGCGCCTTCGCAGTCACGTCGGTGTTCAGGCCGATCGCGATATCGGCCTGCGTCTTGTCGCCTTCGAGCAGGATACGCGGCAGCACATCGCCCGCTACGAATTTCAGATCGCAATCGCAAGTCGCCTCGAACCCCTTCTCGATCGCGGGGCCGGGGCCCCATTCGCTCGTGAAATAATCGGGCGCATAGACGGTGAGCACGGGCTTATCCTCGGCCGCCGCCATGGTGGCGATCAGGCTCAGGGCTCCCGCAAGCATCAGGTGGGTTTTCATGCCTCACTCCTTGGGCTTGCCGGGCGGAGTGGGGCCGGGAAATCCGGCTACCTTCCCTCCGCCGGTCTTAACCGGTTCAGGTTCAACGGGTTCGCGTGGATCGCATCTCAGCCAGCCTTGCGCTGGCACCCCGAGGTAGGGCGCAACGTAAGCGCGCGCGGCTGCGGACGCAAGGGCAAGCAGGCACAGCGTCCCTGCCCCGCGCCCCGGCCCCTCTGGCGAGTTCCCGCCAGTGGCGAGCCGCGCCGGATTTCAATGGCTTGCAACTGCGCGCGGCGCGACGCAGGCTCGATCTGGAACGGATTTGGGAGGAACCGATGCGCATTACCCTCACGGCGGCCCTGCTGGCCGCGACCGCCCTGCCCGCCTTGGCCGACACGATCGAGGCGCCGGGCAAGATCACGGCCGTGACGCTCTTTCCGCAAGGCGCGCAGGTGGTGCGGCAGGTGACGCTGGACGCCCCCGAGGGCAGCCATGACCTGCTGGTGCCGGGCTTTCCCGAGGGCACCGACATCTCGACGCTGCGCGTGTCGGGCGACGGTGTGCAGATCGGCGCGGTGAGCCTGCTCTCCGGGCGCGCGCCTGCGATCAGCGGGCAGGACAGCGCCGCAGTGAAATCTGCGCGCGATCGGTTGGCCTCGGCGCAAGAGGCGCTTGCGGAACAGGAAGACGCGGTGGCGGTGATCCGCGCCAAGGCGCAGGCCGCGCGCGACCAGATCACCTATCTCAAGAACACCGACTCGCAGGTAACCGCACCCGAACAGCTTCGCGCATTGGCACAGATGGTAGAGGATCAGATCCTCTCAGCAACGGAACGCGCAATTGCCGCCGAAGCCGAGGCGCGCCGCGCCGAAGCCGCGCTCGACCCCGCGAAAGAGGCGGTGAAGCAGGCGCAGGCGGCGCTCGATGCGCTGCTGAACCCGGCAGAGGATCACGACGTGCTGAGCGCCAAGGTGCAGGGCTCGGGAACACTGACGATCACCTCCTACGTCCAGAACGCGGGCTGGCAGCCCTCCTATGATCTGCGGCTCGACCGCGACAAGAGCGTGGTGGACATGGAGCGGTTCGTCTCGGTCCATCAGGCGACGGGCGAGGATTGGCGCGGCGTCGATCTGACCCTCTCGACGGCACGTCCCGGCGGGCGGGCGGAGCCGGGCGAAGTCTATCCGCGGCTGGCCCGGATCGGTGATCCCGATGCGCCGCCCGCGCCGGTGCCGATGAAGCGTTCCCTCGCTGCGTCCGATGGCGCTGCCTCTGCCCCGATGATGGAGGCCGCGATTAGCGACCGCGCCGATCTGCAGATGCAAGGCGAGACGGTGACCTATCATTACCCGAGCGCGGTGGACCTGCGCGACGGGGTGGACGATCTGCGCCTGAGCCTCGATTCCAAGACCCTGCCGATGGATGTCTTCGCAGAGGCCGCCCCGTTGACCGATCCGCAGGCCTATCGCGTAGCCGAGGGCAAGAACGACACCGGCGAGATCCTGTTGCCCGGTCCCGCGAACCTCTATGCCGATGGCGCGCTGGTCGGCCAGTCGCACCTGCCGATGGTCGCGGCGGGCGACGATCTGACGCTTGGCTTCGGGCCGATCGAAGGCATCCGCGTGGACCGCCGCATGCCCGACACGATGGAGGGCGACAGCGGCTTCATCTCGAAATC
Source organism: Thioclava sp. JE_KL1 (assembly GCF_009296265.1). Lineage (GTDB taxonomy): Bacteria > Pseudomonadota > Alphaproteobacteria > Rhodobacterales > Rhodobacteraceae > Thioclava. The sequence continues at coordinate 128,697 of NZ_WBJS01000006.1, read as the reverse complement.
GAACGAGCGCCGCGAGGTGGTCGAGATCGAGGTGAAGAACCTGACGGACAAAGGCTGGCCGATGCGGGTGATCGACCGGGTGCCCTATTCCGAACAGGAAGACCTGAAGATCACGACCAAGGCGACCCCGCCTGCAAGCGAGACCGACTACGACCACCGCCGCGGCGTGCTCGCATGGCGCTTCGATCTGGGCGCAGGCGAGACCAAGACGATCCGCACCGAGACCACGCTCAGCTGGCCGACGGATCAGGTTCTGCGCTAAGGCAAGGCTTCGCGAACAGCCCCGCGCGCGGCGAAGGCCCGCGTGATCAGGCCGCGTTTCGCGGATCGGCCGCGGCGCGCAGTTTCGCGAGGAGCGCCGGCGACAGGCGCAGGAACCCGCGTGCGGGCGGCTCGGCTTTCGCTGCCTCGGGGGGCTGCGCCTCTGCACCGCTGGTCTTCTCGGTCGTCTCGGAGGCCCTCTCCTCCGGCGCGGCTTGCGGTCCCACCGCCTGCGCGGCCTGCGCTGCCGCATATTCGGCGGCAGCCGCCCGTGCCGACGCGCCCTCCGCCACGGTCGCACCCTGCCCCGCCGTTGCACCGACGATTTTGGTGCGCCCGCCATCGTCGCCCGGAAACGGCGCGCCGAACCGCAACACAAGCTCCGTCAGGCTCGGCCCAATCTCGTCGAGCAGCATCAGGAAGCGGTTGGTGGGCCATGCATGCAGCCCCAAGGCCCCGCCGCCTGCAAGCCGCAGCACGAAGCCCTCCCCCCGCAGCCGATGTTGCAGATCGAACCAGTCGCGCGCCTGATCCAGCGCCTCCTGCACCGCGTGCATTTCCGGCAGCGGCGCTTTCGTGCCGGATGTTTCGGGCGCCACCTCCTCCGCCAATCCGTCCTGCAACACGCGCCGGATCAGCTCTGCCGGGGGCAGACCGAACGCACGCGCTTCCGCCGCGATGCGGTCGATCAGATCGAGCGGCAGGCGTAGGGAGACAAGGCGATGCTGAGAATGGGAGCGGGATGCAGATTGTGGCATGGCGGGTCGAAGCTCTTTCGCATTGGCGGGGTCCCCCCAGCCTCGCGCATCAAGCTTAACAGCCAATGAACACCAGTCGAATTTCCGCCGCAGCGGAGCCGTCGGCCCCGCGCGGGGGCCAACGGGAATGGCAAAGCCTCAGAACGTCTCGAAGCGATCCGAGTCGGCGTCATACTGTTCGAGCACGCCTTCGCCGATGTCGTGGCGCAGCCCGTGCAGCGTCATCCGGTCCGCATCGAGCGCCTCGCGCACGAAGGGGAAGGTCATCAGGTTCTCGAGGCTGACTTTCACCGCCTCACGCTCGAGCGCCAGCACCTGCTGATCCTCGGGCAGCTCGCTCACGCGCTCGTAGCCCGGGCGCAGCAGGTTCAGCCAGGTGCCGACGAAGGAGCTTTTCTCCTCCAACTCCGGCGCATGGCCCGAGCACATCGCATGGCACCCTGCGACACCGCCGCAATTGGAGTGGCCGAGCACGATCAGATGCGCGACCTTCAGGCTGGTCACGGCATATTCGACTGCCGCCGAGGTGCCGTGGTGATCGCCATCGGGCGTGAATTCCGGCACGAGGTTCGCGATGTTGCGGTGGATGAAGAACTCACCCTGATCGGCGCCGAACATCGAGGTGACATGCACGCGGCTGTCGCAGCAGGCGATGATCATCGAACGCGGGCGCTGCCCTTCGGAGGCGAGGCGGCGATACCAGGCGCGGTTCTCGTCATAGGCGGTGGCGTGCCATCCTTGATAACGGCTCACAAGGTAGCTGGGCAGCGGTTTCACATGCTCTCTCATCGATCCCTCGTCTGGTGTCTGGCGTCTTATCGCTGCGTCAAATAGCGCGTTGCGCGCCGGGTTTCGAGAAGATTTTCCGGATCGCTCAACGAAATCTTGAGACCTCTCGATCACGTTACCGCCCGGGCGATGGTGAAATCAAAGGGGGTGTCGGGGTGACACAGGTGTCTCGCTTGCGCTGCAAGGAAAAGATGTCGTTGGATACGGCGCGGCTGGTGGTGCTCTATGCGGAGCTGGGACAGGACGGGGCGGAGCGGGTGATCTGCGCCACGGTCGAAGATCTCGCCTTCCATCTCAGCGCGTTGGAAGAGGCCACGAAATCCGGCCAATGCGGCAAGCTGCGCCGCGCGATCGTCGAAGTGATGGAGCTTGCCGAACAGGTCGGGCTGGTGTCGATGGTCAGCACAGCGCGCGACCTTCTGGAGTGCATCTCGGGCGGCGATGCGGTGGCGCAGGCGGCAGTGATGGCGCGGCTGGGCCGGATCGCGGAACGCTCGCTCACCGAGGTTTGGGATATCGGCAACCTGTCTTCCTGAGGCGTGATCGATCGGCCCTTGCGGGCAGGCGCGGCGGCGCTAGGCTCTGGGACGAAAGCAACCACCAGAGCCAAGGAGCCGCCCCCCATGAGCGCAGACAAGACCCCTGACGTTCCAGCCGACTTTTCCTTTCTCGCCCCGCGCCCCGCGATGCGCTTCGCCGGGGCGGACGCGCCCGCGCGTGCGCTGATCGCCGTTGCGCCCGAAGGGTTGGAGCAGGCTCTGGCCGATCTGCCTCCCGCGCAGCGCGCCTTCGTCGAGGCCACAGGGTTCAAGGCGAGCGCAGGTCAGGTCGCCCTGCTGCCCGGGCCGGATGGCGCGGAGGCGGCGCTTCTGGGCCTCGGGACTGATGCGGCACGGGCGCGCGAGCGGTTCTCTCTGACGCGGGCGGCCTCGGCCCTGCCCGAAGGCGCGTGGCGGATCGAGGGCGATCTGTCGGAAGAGTTGAAGGCGGAAACGGCGCTCGGCTGGTTGCTCGCGGGCTATCGGTTCGGTCGCTATGCCGAGGCCGCGCCGCCGAAAGCGCGGCTGGTCTGCCCGGAGGGCTTGAATGCGGCGCAGATCGAAGCCGTGGCCGAGGGCGAGGCCTTCACCCGCGACCTGATCAACACCCCCGCCTCAGATATGGGCCCTGACGAGCTGGAGGGCGCAGCTCGACTGCTCGCCGAGCGTCACGGCGCAGAGGCCAAGGTGATCAAGGGCGACGACCTTCTGACGCAGAACTTCCCGATGATCCACGCGGTGGGCCGCGCCTCGCCCCGTGCGCCGCGGCTGATCGAACTGGGCTGGGGCAGCGAAGGACCGGCGCTGACGCTCGTCGGCAAGGGCGTCTGTTTCGACACGGGCGGGCTGAACCTCAAGCCCGGCGCCTCGATGGGGCTGATGAAGAAGGATATGGGCGGCTCGGCCACCGTGCTGGGGCTTGCGCATATGATCATGGCGACGGGCGCGAAGCTACGCCTGCGGGTGCTGGTCCCGGCGGTGGAGAACTCGGTCGGCGGCGACAGTTTCCGCCCCGGCGACATTCTGACCAGCCGCAAGGGGCTGACCGTCGAGATCAACAATACCGATGCCGAGGGGCGGCTGGTGCTGGCCGATGCGCTGGCCTATGCCGATGAGACCCCGCCCGACCTGATGGTCTGCATGGCGACGCTGACGGGAGCGGCGCGGGTCGCTTTGGGGCCGGACATCCACCCGTTCTACACCGATGACGAGGGCGTCGCGCAGGCTTTGGCGACGGCTTCGGGCGCGGTGGCCGATCCGCTCTGGCGGATGCCGTTCTGGGCGCCCTACGAGGCGAAGATCGAACCCGGCATCGCCGATCTCGACAATGCCCCATCGGGTGGCATGGCAGGTTCGATCACCGCGGCGCTGTTCCTGCGCCGCTTCGTGACCGAGACAAAGCGCTTCGCCCATTTCGACATCTACGGCTGGCAACCCGCCGCGGCCCCCGCCCGACCGAAAGGCGGGGTCGGCCAAGGCGCGCGGGCGATCTTTGCCGCTCTGCCCGAGGTGCTGAAATGACCGACCGTCGCCGCCTGCCCTATTCAGGCGAGATCGCGCTGGAAGCCCTGCGCGGGCAGGTCGAGGCGGAAGGTTTCACCCACGGCATGCCCGCGCGGATCGTCGTGCCCGTGACCGATCTCTGCCCCGAGCCCGGAAGCTTGCGCGACCGGCAGCTTCTTTTTGGCGCCGCGGTGACTGTGATCGACCAGCGCGACGGCTTCGCCTTCGTTCAGGCCGCATGGGATGGCTATTGTGGCTGGATCGCCGCCGATACCTTCGGCACGCCCGAACCTGCCACCCATGTCGTGACCGCACCCGCCACGCATGTCTATCGCGAGGCGGCGATCAAGCGCGGCGAGGCGATGCAGCTCTCGATGGGCGCGCATCTGTCAGTGACCGGGGACGACGGCATGTTCGCCGTGACCGCCGAGGGCTTCGTGCCGCGCCAGCATCTGCGCGCGCTCAATCAGCCCGAGGACGATCCGGTCGCGGTGGCCGAGCGATTGCTCGGCACGCCCTATCTCTGGGGCGGCAACAGCCGTGCGGGGATCGACTGTTCGGGTCTGGTGCAGATCGGTTTCGCGCTGTGCGGGCAGTCCGTGCCGGGCGACAGCGACCTGCAATGGGCGGAGATGGGCGAGACCGTGCCGGAGGGCGCGCCCCTGAAGCGTGGCGATCTGCTGTTCTGGAAAGGCCATGTGGCGCTCGCCTGCGATGGCGAGACGATGATCCACGCCAACGGCCAAACGATGAGCGTGGCCCATGAGGGCATCGAGGCCGCCAAGGCGCGGATCGCGGCGGCGGGCGAAGGGCCGTATCTGGGGGTGAAGCGGGTCGCGCGGTAAGGCTTTGTAGCGCGGGGCGACCAGCCCCGGGCCGCCCGACCCTCCCCCCCGGGAGGGCGCATTGGCGATGGCCTCGCGGGCAAACTCGACATGCGGGCTTGCGAGATTAAGCGCCCAGCCACAGGCGGAGCAAAGCGCCCACCCGAGGCTCGGGCGCGTCCCTTCTCGCCTCATCCCAAAAGAAAACGCCCGATCTTCCGACCGGGCGTTTCCCAAATCCAAAAAGGCCGAACGCTCAGCCCTTCTTGAGCACGCGCTTGCCCAGCGTCTCGGCAATCTGCACCGCGTTCAGGGCCGCGCCCTTGCGCAGGTTGTCCGACACGCACCAGATGTTCAGGCCGTTCTCGATGGTCGAGTCCTGACGGATGCGCGAGATGAAGGTGGCGAAATCGCCGACGCACTCGACCGGGGTGATGTAGCCGCCATCTTCGCGCTTGTCGACGACCATGATGCCGGGCGCCTCGCGCAGGATGTCGCGCGCTTCGTCCTCGTCGAGGAAGTCCTCAAACTCGATATTGATCGCTTCGGCATGGCCCACGAAGACCGGAACGCGCACGCAGGTCGCGGTCAGCTTGATCGCCGGGTCGACGATCTTCTTCGTCTCGGCGACCATCTTCCACTCTTCCTTGGTGGACCCGTCATCGAGGAACACGTCGATATGCGGGATCACGTTGAAAGCGATCTGCTTCGGATAGACCTTCGGCTCCACTTCCTGACCGGGGACATACATGCCCTTGGTCTGGTTCCAAAGCTCGTCGATCGCCTCTTTGCCCGAGCCCGACACCGACTGGTAGGTCGAGACCACGACGCGCTTGATCTTGGCGCGGTCATGCAGCGGCTTGAGCGCCACGACCATCTGCGCGGTCGAGCAGTTCGGGTTCGCGATGATGTTTTTCTTCGCGTAACCGTCGACGGCTTCCGGGTTCACCTCCGGCACGACCAGCGGCACGTCCGGGTCGTAGCGGTAGAGCGACGAGTTATCGATCACGATGCAGCCCTGCTTGGCGGCAATGGGCGCGTATTTCTTCGTGGCGTCCGAGCCGATCGCGAACAGCGCGATGTCGTAGCCGGTGAAGTCGAACCCATCGATATCTTTAGTCTTCAGGGTCTGATCGCCAAAGCTGACCTCTGTGCCGAGGCTCCGGCGCGACGCGAGCGGCACCAGTTCATCGACCGGGAACTGGCGCTCGGCCAGGATGTTCAGCATTTCGCGGCCCACGTTCCCCGTGGCGCCCGCAACGACGACTTTATAGCCCATGAGGACCTCCTTGCTCGAATAGAACGCGGCTTCCTACCGCTTTACGTCAGGAAATGAAAGAGGCTCGACGCGCAGTCAGTTCCGAATGATGCGCGGATCGGAAGCAAGAAACCCGCCAACCATCTCCGCTTCCGCGGCGAAATCATGCGGCACCTTGTCGGCCGAGCGCCGCCCCGAAAGCGAAAGCGAGGCGAAGAAATCGAAGCCATAGAGGTCGAGCCGCGCCAGATCCGAGCGCAGGAGCATCTCGATCAGCATCGCGCCGGTCGTGGGTTGCGCGCCGAGCTTGAGCTTCAGCCCCTCGTAGTCCTCCAGCGGATGCAGGTAGAAACCGGGGCTGGTGGCGGTCTGCCAATCGAGCCGCTTGCGCTTATGGCTCATCCACAGGATGCGCGAAGGGGCGAGGCGGGCGCGCTCGGCCTCGGGTAGCGAGGTCGCAAGCGCCAGCCAGTCGGTGCGCGTGCCGTGGCTCGTGGCCGAGGGCATCGGCGCGCGGTTGATCCGGATCACCACGTCATGCGCGTCGATCTCCGCCCCCGCCTGCCCCTCGGCCAGCGCACGCGCATTGCCGACAAGCGCGACGGATTTGCCTGCCAGATCGCCCAGCAAAGCCTTTTGCGAGACGGAGAGCGCGGCCAGCGGGGCCTCGCGCCGCAGCGTGCGATTGATCAGAAATCCGAGCCGGGTCATGCGATGGGTTTAGCTCATGCCATCGCCGCTGTCGCGGGCGAAAACGTAGAAAACCAGCCCGATCATCAGCGGCGCAAGGAAGAACGCAAAGAGCAGCCCATAGGCCACTGCGGGCGTGTGCCCCACCGAGACCGCATCGAAAACCGGCCGCGAGGCGAATTGCATCGCAGCCACCCCCATAATCGAGAACATGTTGTGCAGCGTCACGCCCCGGCCCGTCAAATGCGGCGGGTAGAAGGTGCGGCCATGCGCCATGATCACCGGGAAGGACGCGCCGAAGAAGCCGATCGCGGCCAGAAGAACCGTCGCCAGCCACAGCGACTGCCCCGGCAGGACGAAAAGCACCGCCAAGGCCACGGCCAGCACCGCATTGCCGTAAAGCGCGACCCGCTTGTGGCTGCCGAAAATCTTGTCCGCCGGGCCATAGGCGAAATTGCCCGCGATCATCGCGAGGCCCATCACCAACGTCACCTTGCCGATCAGCTGCGCATCGGCTCCGAAGACATCGGCCAGATAGGAGCCCGCCCAGACGCCACGGATCCCGGCGGCGGCGGTGTAATTCGCGACCGTCAGCGGCAGCAGCACCCAGAAGCCCGGCAGGCGCAGCACGTCGAGCGCGGTGCCCCGGCGGCCTGCAGGCTGCTCAACCCGCTCGGGGTCGCGCGCAAGCCACAGGATCAGCGCCGCCACCAGCAGCGTCAGCGCCGAGAGCGCCCAAAGCGTCTGACGCCAGCCGAAAGCCTCGATGGAGGCCGCAAGAGGGGCCGCGCCCGCGAGGTTACCAAGGCTCCCCGCCCCGATCATCGAGGCCGCAAGCGTGCCGAACAGCGCCGGCTTGAAGCTGCGCGCGAAGATGAAATAGCTGCCCACCAGCACCGGCGCGCAGCCCGCCCCGATCAGGATCATCGCGATGTGGATGCCCATCGGCCCCTGCGCCATCGCGAAGACGGCAGCGCCGCCGCCACCGCCAAGCGCCATCAGCACGCCCACGGTGCGGCGCGGGCCGATCCGGTCCAGCGCCTCGCCGATCGGGATCTGGATCAGCGCAAACGCCCCGTACCAAAGCCCCAGAGACACGGCGAGATCGCCCGGCGTCACGCCGATTTCCTTGCCCAGAACGGGTGTCAGAACGGCCAAACAGGTGCGGTAGAACTGGCTCAGAAGATAGGCGCCCACAAGCGAGGCGATCGAGATATACATGCGGGGGCTCCTTCGCGCGCACGCTCGCCCAAGGCGCGGGCAATGGCAAGAGCACATGACCGAGTGCATTCGCGCGCCCGCCCCTTGTCTTGGCCCCGGCACAGGATCAGGATAAGGGCGCATGACGGACGAGTGCGAGGGATGCCCGAATGGAACTGACCCGCCTGATGATGCGCCTCTATTTCGACAAGGCGATGCTGGGCCCCGGCAAGGTGCGGCTGCTGGAAGAAATCGCCGAACACGGCTCGATCTCCGCGGCGGGGCGCGCGATGAAAATGAGCTACAAACGTGCATGGTCGCTGGTCGAAGAGATGAATGCCGGTTTCAAGTCGCCGCTGGTGGATCGCGCGCGCGGCGGGGCGAAGGGCGGCGGCGCGTCGCTGACGCCCGAGGGCGAAGCGGTCCTCGCAGCCTATCGCCGGTTGGAGGAGAAAGCCCGCGAGGCGGGCAGCGAAGAGATCGCTCTAATCGGCTCGATGGTCGCCGACTGAGGTCCCCAAGGTCCTTGCGCCGGATCAATGCGCATCGAACTAAGGTTCGCGCATCCTGCTGGAAGTCGCCAGTAACGGACCAAGACCATGTTCGATCTTTCGAAGAAGATTGCCGCGCGCGTTGCAACTCTCGGGCTCGCAGCCGCGCTTGCGGCCTGTATGCCGAGCGGCACCTCGGACGCCCAGACGCTCGCCTCGAAGGTGGAGACCCTGCGCGCCTATGACCTCGCCATGGTGGACGGCAAAGCGCCCGCGCGGGCGATCCGCTTCTATATCGGAGATAATTCGCGCTTCGCCGTCTGCGGGCATTGCCTCTGCGTGACCGGGGTGATGTTCGCCCCCTACCCCGCGCTTGGCATCCGGCCGACCTCGGCCTCGCCCACATTCGCCTGCGAGCAGGAGACGCCAGAGTTCAAGGCCGATGCGGGCCTCGCGCAGCTGTTCTTCGACATGACGCAGGCGCAGGTCGAAGGCGCGGCGGTCACCTTCACCGGCAGCGGCGATCATGTGATGGTGTTCCAGCGCGGCGGCAGCGATCTCACCCCGCCGTAAGCTCTCGCATAGCAAAAAGCGCGGGAGGTGATCCCCCCGCGCCCGTCATTTTCACCGATGGTAGATGCCTCAGGCGTCGACCGTCTCGACCTGCTTGACCTCCGACTTCGTCGGGCCTGCAATCTCGATCCGGCGCGGCTTCAGCGCCTCGGGCACTTCGCGGACGAGATCGAGGTGGAGCATCCCGTCTTCATGGGTGGCCCCGGTGACCTTCACATGATCGGCCAGCGCGAAGCGGCGCTCGAAAGCGCGGGTCGCGATGCCACGATGCAGGTAGGTGCGGCCGGAATCGTCTTCGGCCTTGCGACCGGTCACGATCAGCGCGCCGTCTTTTAGCTCGACAGTCAGCTCGTCCGACCCGAAACCTGCGACGGCGATCGAGATGCGATAGGCATTCTCGTCGGTCTTCTCGATATTGTAGGGCGGATAGGTCGGCTGGGCGAGATCGCTGGTCAGCGCACGGTCCATCATGTCAGCCACGCGGTCGAAGCCCACGGTGGCGCGGTAAAGGGGCGAAAGATCAAAGTTTCGCATATCATCATCCTCTCTTGAGCGATGGTTATGAGACCCGCCCCTTTCCGGGGCCGGGCAGTTAAGCGCCAGAACCCTCATCAGGCATTCCGGCACTCATAAATTTGGGAAATCTCTCGCGACGTTTCAAGAGGTACGCCGCTTCGGGCCAAGCCCTTAGGGACGCAGGAATTTCGCCCCGGTTGCGCCCCCGCCAGACAGGATGCGCGGCTGGCCCTGCGCGGGCTCCGTGCGGCGGATTTGCGGCGCGGCGAAAGCGCTGGGGGATACGGCGCGGATCACGCCCCGCCCCGAGCGCAGCGCGGATTTCAGCTGCGCGACGATCGCGGGCAATTCCATCCCATAGGCGCGCGAGACGCCATTCTTGCGCGAGCCCGAGGAGACCAGCGACACGATCTGCGCCCGCCCGCCTGCCGCCAGCCCCGAGCGGTCGAAAACCGGCGCGCCCGAAGAGCCGTGATCGACATCGCAATCGAACCCGATCAACCCCTTGGCCTGCCCGAACACGCGGCACGCCTTTTGCCAGGACAGCGCATCGGCCCGGCCCTGCGCGTAAGATACGACCGACACCTCGCCCCCCGCGGCAGGCACCGCCCCCACGCGGAAGGGCGCCGCGACAGAGGTCGGGATCGGCGCGGAAAGCTGCAGAAGGGCGACGTCATGGCGCACGGTGTCCACCGAGAGCGGCACGAACGGGTTATATTCCGGATCGGCGACCATCGCGGCGACCGGGCGCGCGGCGATCTCCGCCCCGTCGGTTTGGGCTGCGGCAAAGCCAAGCGTCGCGGGGTCGCGCGGACCTTTGGCGCGTCGGTCGAAGATGCAATGGCCCGCCGTAAGTACCAGATCGGGTGCGATCAGAACGCCGGTGCAGTAGCCGTCAGCGCCGATGGTGACCTTGCCCACGGCCTCCCAGCCGAAGAGATCTGCACGCTGCGACAGCCGGTCGAGCGCGGAATTGCGCGCCTCCTGCGCCTCGCCCATGCCGCCCAGCAAAGCCAGAGCCACAACTCCCACGATGATCCGCCGAATGCCCATCGCGCTTACTTCGCCTTGATGAATTTTGCCCCGCCCGCGCGAATTTCGCGGGTGGTGGCGACGTTGTCACGGCTCTCGATAGCCTGCCGCAGATCGGCGACCCCATTGGCCAGCGCCCCGATCGAGACCGGGCGCGCGCCCATCTGGGCCTTGGCGGAGACCACCGAGACGATCTCGGGGCGACCATTGGCAAAGCTGAAGACCGGCGAGCCCGAGGCCCCGAAATCGGCCGAGCAGCTCATCACCACCGTCGCGCCTGCACGTTCCAGCACCGAGCAATCGCGTTGCAGCGACGGCGCCTCCGAGCGGCCCTGCGCATAGGACAGAACGCCCACTTCCTCGCCGCGATAGGGCGCGCTGCGCGACACCTCAAAGGGCTGAAGCTGCGGCAGGCGGATCGGCTGGGCGAGCTTGATCAGCGCCAGATCGAATTCCGAACGCTTCACGCCGACCGGCCCACCGTAGTGATAGGAGGGATGCAGCACCGCGCGCGACACCTTGCGATAGGCCTCGGCGCGCCCGTTGCGCCAGCCCGCGCGAAACTCGATTTCGCGCGCATCGATCAGCGCGCCGCTGCGCTTGTCATAGAGGCAATGCCCCGCCGTCAGCACCAGATCAGGCGCGATCAGCGTGCCCGTGCAAAAGCTGCCATGGCCCAGATCGAGCCGCCCCACCGCCTGCCAGCCGCGCGTATCGTCGCCGGTCTCCAGCGCGCGCAAGGGCGTCGCATGGGTGATCGTCTCGGCCCGCGCCAGCACAGGCAGCGCGGTCAGACAGGCAAGAGCGAAAGCAAGAAGGCGCATCGGGGCTCCGAAGATTGCGGGGCGTTTGATCTTGCGTAGCGCCCCGATGCGGCCAGATTGTGGCGTGGATCAGGCCTGCGCAAGCGCTGGCGGCTTCGGCCCGCCCGTAGCCCAGTCCAAAAGTTCGACAGTGTGGACAACGGGCACCTCGGTGCCGCCACCGATCTGCACCATGCAGCCGATATTACCTGCCGCGATCACCTCGGGCTGCTTCGCCTCGAGCGTCGCCACCTTGCGCTTCTTCAGCTCGTCGGAAATCTCCGGCTGCAGCAGGTTGTAGGTGCCGGCCGAGCCGCAGCACAGATGGCTGTCGGCAGGCTCGACCACCTCGAACCCGGCTTGTTTCAGCAGGTCCTTCGGCGCGGATTTGATCTGCTGGCCATGCTGGAGCGAACACGCCGCGTGATAGGCGACACGCATCCCGCCCTGGCCCTCAGGCAGACCGATCTTCACGAGGAATTCCGACACGTCACAGGCCAGACCTGCAACCTTTGCGGCCTCCTCGGCCATCGGGTCGTTGCGGAAGATATGCCCGTAATCCTTCACCGTGGTGCCGCAGCCCGAGGTGTTGATGATCACCGCATCCAGATTGCCCTCGCTCAGATAGGCACGGATGTTACGCGCGGCCTGCGAATGGCTCTCGTCCTCGCGTCCCATGTGATGCGAAAGCGCCCCGCAGCAGCCCAGTTTCTTCGGGATCACCACTTCGCAGCCCAGCCGCCGCAGCAGCCGGATCGTCGCGTCGTTGATATCGGTGTTGAGCGCCCGCTGCGCGCAGCCGATCTGCAGCGCAACGCGGTATTTCTTCTCGCCCATCGGGGCGAAGACCTGCGCATCGTCATTGCGGCTGACCGGCGGGATGGTCTTGGGCGCCATGCCCACCATCGCGCGCAGCCGCTTGTCCGGCAGCAGCCCTGCGAAGGGTTTTGCCAGTTTCGCCCCACCCATCGCCAGACGGAAGCGCCCCGGATAGGGCACGATCTTCGCCAGCGTCCAGCGCAGCAGCCGGTCCATCATTGGCCGCTTGTAGGTCTTCTCGACATGGGCGCGCGCGTGGTCGATCAGATGCATGTAATGCACGCCCGAGGGGCAGGTCGTCATGCAGGCGAGGCAGCTCAGGCAGCGGTCGAGATGCTTGACCGTCTTCTCATCCGCAGGCCGGTCATTCTCCAGCATGTCCTTGATCAGGTAGATGCGCCCGCGCGGGCTGTCCAACTCGTCGCCCAGCACCTGATAGGAGGGGCAGGTCGCCGTGCAAAACCCGCAATGGACGCAGGCGCGCAGGATCTCGTTGGAGCGCGCGACGCCGGGATCCTTCAGCTGTTCGGGCGAAAAATTCGTCTGCATCAGCCCATCCTTCCGGGGTTCAGAATACCTTTGGGGTCGAATTGCGCCCGCAGCGCGGTGGTCAGCGTGGCGATCGGCGCGGGTTCGGGCTCGAAGGTCACGCCCGCCGCGCCGCGCATGCAGGTCGCGTGGCCGGTATAGGGCGAGGCCAACGCACGGGCGTCGCTGCCTTCGGGCAGAAGCGCCCAGATCAGCCCGCCACCCCAGTCGAGCAGCACCTCGCCGCCGAGCCTTGCCACGATGTCAGAGGCCTCCGAAGGCTTCACCGAGAGCCGCCACAGATCGCCCTCCTTGCCGATGAACGGCTCCAGATCGCGCAGGCTGGCCCAGATCGCGGCCGAGCCCTCTTCCTCGACCTGCACCGGGCCGAATGGCTCCATCAGCTTGCGCAACTGCTCCGCCCGGTAGGCGACGGATTCGGCCAGCCCCTCGACCCGCACCACCGCGCCGACACCGGGCAACCAGCCCGCGCCGGACACGTCGAAGGGCGAGCCCAAACCCGCCGCCAGAGCCACCTGCGCGGCCCCTGCGGGCAAGTCGATCACAACCGTCGCCTGAGACGGCGCGGCAGGCAGCAGCTTGAAGGCCACCTCGCTCATCACCCCGAGCGTGCCCCAACTTCCGGCCATCAGCTTCACCAGATCGTAGCCGGTGACGTTCTTCATCACCCGGCCACCGTTCTTCACGATCTGCCCGCGCCCATCGACGAAACGCGTCCCGATCAGGCTGTCGCGACAGGCCCCGGCCTGCACCCGACGCGGCCCCGAGACATTGGCGGCCACGACACCGCCCACGGTGCTCGTGCCCGGGGCACCCAGAACCGGCCCCCAATTCGCAGGCTCGAAAGGCAGGCGCTGGCCTTCGGCGGCAATCGCCGCCTCGACTTCGGCCAGAGGCGTCCCCGCGCCCACGACCAGCGTCAGCGCGCCCGGCTCGTAGAGCGTGATGCCCGAAATCCCGACTTCCAGCGGCTCTCCCAGACACCGGCCCACAGGCCGCGTACCGCCTCCGCGCACCGCCAGCGCGCCACCCGCATCCCGGACGGCCTCGGCCAGCTGCGCCTCGCTCTCAACTCTCATAAAATCTGCCTTCCTCTTGGCAAAAATATCCCGGGGGCTCGCGTCAGCGAGCGGGGCAGCGCCCCTCCCGGCCCTCAGCTCGCGCCGTCAGCTCGCACGGCGGCTCGCGCTCGCGCCCAGCGGAAACACCTTCGCCGGGTTCAAAAGCCATTTCGGATCGAACACGTCCTTCACCCGCATCTGCGCCTCCAGATCGGCGGGCTCGAACTGCACATCCATCAGATCGCGCTTCTCGATGCCCACGCCATGCTCACCGGTCAGGCAGCCGCCCGCCTCGACGCAAAGCTTCAGGATCTCCGCGCCCAGCTTTTCGCATTGCTCCTGCTGACCCGGCTCGTTGGCATTATACAGGATCAGCGGGTGCATATTGCCGTCGCCCGCATGGAAGACATTCGCGACGTCCAGCCCGTAATCCTTCGACAGCTCGCCGATCCGGCGCAGCACGAAGGGCAGTTCCGAGACCGGGATCGTCCCGTCGAGGCACATGTAATCGTTGATCTGCCCCATCGCGCCGAAAGCGGATTTCCGGCCCAGCCAGATCCGCGCGGCCTCATCGGCCGATTGCGCCTCGCGGAACTCGACCGGCTCGTGACGGGTCGCGATCTGGCGGATCATGCCGATCTGCTCGTCGATCTCGGCCGGGCTGCCCTCGCATTCAACGATCAGCAGCGCCTCGCAATCGGGATAACCCGCATGACAGAAGGCCTCGGTCGCGACGATGCAGGGCCGGTCCATGAACTCGATCGCGACCGGCAGGATGCCCGCCTTGATGATATCGGCTACGCAGGCCCCCGCGACTTCGTTGGAGTTGAACCCGATCAGCACGGGGCGCGCGCCTTCGGGCTTGGGCAGGATCTTCAGCGTAGCCTCGGTCACGACGCCCAACTGCCCCTCCGAGCCGCAGATCAGCCCCAGAAGATCGAGCCCGCCAGCGTCAAGATACGGCCCGCCGATCTCGACCACCTCGCCCTCCATCGTGACCAGCGTCACGCCAAGGAGGTTATTCGTGGTCACCCCGTATTTCAGGCAATGCGCGCCACCGGAATTCATCGCGATATTGCCCGAGATCGCGCAGGCCAGTTGCGAGGACGGATCGGGCGCATAAAACCAGCCGTCGCTTTCCACCGCGCCGGTCACCGAGAGGTTCGTGCGCCCCGCCTCGACCCGAATGAAACGGTTGGTGTAATCGGTCTCCAGAACGGCATTCATCCGCGCGAGGCCCAGCACCACCGAATCCGCCTGCGGCATCGACCCGCCCGCAAGCGAGGTGCCCGCGCCGCGCGGCACTACCGGCACGCCCAGCTCGTGGCAGGCCTTCAGCGCCGCCGCGACCTCCGCCGTCGAGCGCGGCAGCACCACGCCCAAAGGCTGACAGCGATAGGCCGAAAGCGCATCGCACTCATAAGCACGCGTCTCGCTGGGGTCGTCGATCACCGCATCCGCAGGCAGAACCTCGCGCAGGCGGGCAATGATCTGCGGCTTGCGCGCCAGCAGATCCTCCTTCGGCTTGGGCATTTCCATGGCAAACTCCTCCCGGTTGGTCAGAAAATATAACCAATAAGCCCCGGTGACAAGAGAAGCCGCATCGCGCTAACTGTCGATATGATGACGACGTTTCATATCGGCCCACTGGGGCCGCTCGACCTCGCGGCGCTTGCCCTTCTGGTCGCCTGCTGGATGGTGATCGGCTGGACGACCGAGCATCCGAGTGCCGCCCGCCCCTCGATGGGCAAACTGATGGAGAATTACCGTCGCGAATGGATGCGCCAGCTTGTGACGCGCCAGCCGCGGATCTTCGATTCGGCGATGGTGGACGGGCTGCGGCAATCGACGACCTTCTTCGCCTCCTCCTCGCTGATCGCCATCGGCGCCGGGCTGGCGCTGATCGCGAATCCGCAGCCGCTTGCGAATCTCGCCGATGATTTCGACATCGCGCGCGGCCCCGATCTGCTGTGGGAGGCGCGCATCCTGACCGCCGTCCTGTTCGGCGCGAACGCGTTTTTGAAATTCGTCTGGTCGCACCGGCTGTTTTCCTATGCCGCGATCGCGATGGCGGCGGTGCCCAACGAGCCCGACGACCCGCTGGCCTATCCGCGCGCCGAGCAGGCGGCGCAGGTGAACATCAACGCCGCGAAAAGCTTCAATCGCGGGCTGCGCTCGGTCTATTTCGCGCTGGCGACGCTGGCGTGGCTGCTGGGGCCCTATGCGCTCATTGCGGCGACGCTGTTCACGACGGGGATGCTGTGGCGGCGCGAATTCGCCTCGGACTCGCGCCAAGCGTTGCTGCAAGACATCCCTGAGTGAGGGCCCGAATGACGGCCCGAGCGAGCTCCGCTTCATAGTGGCTGGCAGGGCTCGCATGATTTGGCTACACCCGAAGGCATGAGCAGTTTCCTTTCCGTCGAGCAATCCCTGACAGGCCGCCGCTGGATCGGCCCCACACCCGAGGCCGACCGGCTGGCCGAGGCGATGGCGCAGCAGACGCGCCTGCCCCTGCCGCTGGCCCGAATCCTCGTCGCGCGTGGCGTGACGCCGGAGGAGAGCGAGGGCTTCCTCGAACCCACTATCCGCGAGCTGCTCCCCGACCCGCGCAGCTTACGCGACATGGAGCAGGCAGCCGCGCGCTTTCTCAAGGCAGTGAAGTCCGGCGAGAAGATCGCGGTCTTTGCCGATTACGACGTGGATGGCGGGTCCTCGGCGGCGCTGCTGATCAATTGGCTGCGCGCGATGGGGCGCGAGGCGACGCTTTATATTCCCGACCGGATCGACGAGGGCTACGGGCCGAACGTGCCCGCGATGGAAAGCCTAGGCGCCGAGCATCCGCTGATCGTCTGCGTCGATTGCGGCACGCTGAGCCACGAGCCCGTGGCCGCCGCAAAACCCGCCGATGTCGTCATTCTCGACCACCACCTGGGCGGCGAGACCCTGCCGCCGGCGCTGGCCGTGGTGAACCCGAACCGGCAGGACGAGACCGGCGAGCTGGGCCACCTCTGCGCCGCCTCGGTCGTCTTTCTGATGCTGGTCGAGGCGAACCGGCAGCTGCGCGACGAAGGCGTGCAGGGGCCGCCGCTGATGACGCTGCTCGATCTGGTGGCACTGGCGACGGTGGCCGATGTGGCCCCGCTCACGGGCTGCAACCGGGCGCTGGTACGTCAGGGTCTGAAAATCATGGCGCGGCGCGAGCGGCCCGGCCTCGTGGCGCTGTCGGATGTGGCGCGGCTCGACCGCGCGCCCGCCGCCTATCATCTGGGATTCGTGCTTGGCCCGCGGATCAATGCGGGCGGACGGATCGGCGCGGCCGATCTGGGCGCGCGCCTGCTGTCGACAACAGACCCGCATGAGGCGCAATCCATCGCGGACCGGCTCGACCAGCTCAACACCGAGCGCCGAGAGGTCGAGAACGCCGTACGCGAGGCCGCGCTGAGCCAGGCCGAGGAGCGCGGGCTGAACGCGCCGCTGGTCTGGGCCGCGGGTGCGGGCTGGCATCCCGGCGTCGTGGGCATCGTGGCCGCGCGGCTGAAAGAGGCGACGAACCGCCCCTCGGTCGTGATTGGCGTGGATGACGGGATCGGCAAGGGGTCCGCGCGCTCGGTCGCGGGTGTCGATATCGGGGCCGCGATCCAGCGCGTCGCCGCTGAGGGACTGCTGCTGAAGGGCGGCGGGCACAAGATGGCCGCGGGCCTCACTGTCGAGGAAGACAAGCTGGAGCCCGCGATGGCGCGCCTGTCGGAGCTTCTGGCCAAACAGGGCGCGGGCGAAATCGGACCGCGCGACCTGCGCCTCGACGGGATGCTGATGCCGGGCGCGGCGACGCCGCAGCTGATCGAAGATCTGGACCGTGCAGGCCCCTTTGGTCAGGGCGCCCCCGCCCCGCGTTTCGCCTTCGCCGATATGGAAGTCGTGGGCACGCGCCGGATCGGGGAAAGCCACCTTCGTTTCAATTTCGGCGACGGTATGGGCGGTCGGATCGAGGCAATCTGCTTCGGCGCATTCGACGGCCCGCTCGGCCCCGCGCTGAGCCAGCCGGGCGCGCAGCGCTTCCACCTCGCCGGGCGGCTGGAGATCAACACATGGGGTGGGCGCAACAAGGTGCAGCTGCGCCTTGAAGACGCCGCAGAAGCGTAACCGCCACCCCGCCGTCGTACGCAGAAAAGGACTGTAATTCCAAGGCTTCCAGCCTGCCGTAACGGAGGGGCAAAAACTTTCCGAAAATCCGCAATTACCCTCTTGCGAGTCACGGTTCTCTGGCCTAAACACCGCTCCACCTTAGGCAGGTATGCCCGGAAGGTTCAGAGTGGTCCGTTCGTCTATCGGTTAGGACGCCAGGTTTTCAACCTGGAAAGAGGGGTTCGATTCCCCTACGGACTGCCACTTCCGAGCCCTGACTGAGCGTTGTGCGGTCCGTTCGTCTATCGGTTAGGACGCCAGGTTTTCAACCTGGAAAGAGGGGTTCGATTCCCCTACGGACTGCCACTACTCCCCTGATTTCAAAGCGATTTCATCACGCACCGTCTGGTCGCGTCTGTTTGCGTTTGCCGCCTCGTACGGTTCTGCGCGCGCCGATCCCGCATGAAAAAAGCGGCCCGTTTCGGGGCCGCTTTCTCGTTTCCCATTCCGAGGCCTCACGCGCCGTAGGGCACCCAGATGTTCTTCACCTGCGTCGCGCGGTCGAGGAACAGGCGCCCCTGCCCCGCACGGGCTCCCCAGTCGCGTGCGTCATCGGCTTCGACCCAGGTCTGCTTGAGGTTTCCGGCGCTCTGCGCCTCGACCATCCGGCAGCCCTCGGCATTGCCGAAATACCACATCGCATCGATCCCATCATGGGCGGCCAGCGTCTTCGCCAGCTCGTCGCGCGGGCCGGTGACGATGTTGACCACGCCACCCGGCACGTCGGACGTGTCGAGCACCTGATAGAGGTCGGTCGCGGCCAGCGGATGCGCCTGGCTCGGGACCAGCACCACGCGGTTGCCCATCGCAATCGCGGGCAGCACCAGCGAGATCGCCCCCAGAAGCGGCTGCGCAGTGGGGGCCACCAGCCCCATCACCCCGATCGGCTCGTTCATTGCGAGCGTCACGAATTCCGACTTCGTCGCATGGACCGCGCCGTCGAACTTGTCGGCTTGGGCGGCATACCAGAAGCAGCGCGCGACCGCCGTCTCGACCTCGGCCTCGGCGGCTTTGCGCGAGGCGCCGAAGCTTTCCAGACGGGCCGCGAATTCCGCGCCGCGCGCCGAGAGGTTCTCGCCGATGTAATAGAGCACCTGCGCCCGGTTATGGCCCGTGGCCTTGCCCCAGCCCTTGGCCTTATGCGCGGCCTCGACCGCGTTGCGGATGTCCTTGCGGTTGCCGAGCCCTGCGAGCCCCACGACCGCTTTGCCGCCCTTCACCTGATAGCTGTAGCCGCTATCGGGCCGCGCCTGCTTGCCGCCGACATAGAGCTTCGCGGTGCGGTCGATCTCGCCGCCCTTGATCGTGTCTGCGGGGCCGGTCTCCAGCTCGGCGGGGGTCGTTCCCTTACCTTTGCCGGTCGCCGCCGCGGGGTTGCGCAGATAGGCACGCATGCCTTCGCGCCCGCCCTCGCGGCCGAAGCCGCTCTCGCGATAGCCGCCGAAGCCCGCGCCCGCGTCGAAGATGTTCGTAGAGTTGATCCAGACGATCCCGGCCTTCACCTGCCCCGCGATGTCGAGGCACAGGTTCACGTTCTCCGACCAGATGCTGGCCGCCAGCCCGTAGCGCGTGTTGTTGGCCAGCGCGACCGCATCGGACGGCGTGCGGAAAGTGGTGAGCGTGACCACGGGGCCGAAGATTTCCTCGGTCGCGAGAACGCTTGCGGGTTCGACATCCGTCACCAGCGTCGGCGGGAAGTAGCAGCCCTGCGGGGCGGAGCCTTGGGTCAGTGTCGCGCCCTCGCTTGCGCCCTTCTCTACCAGTTCGCGAATACGCGCGAGCTGCGAGGGATGCACGATCGCGCCGATATCGGTGCTCTTGTCCATCGGATCGCCGGTGCGCAGGGTCTTCATCCGGGCGCGCAGCAGCGTCTCGAACCGCTCGGCCACCGCCTCGGCCACGAGGATGCGCGAGCCTGCGCAGCAGACCTGCCCCTGATTGAACCAGATCGCATCCACCACGCCTTCGACGGCGGCGTCCAGATCGGCATCCTCGAAGACGACGAAGGGGGATTTGCCGCCCAGTTCCAGCGTCAGCGCCTTGCCCGAGCCGGCGGTGCGTTCGCGCAGGATGCGGCCCACATCGGTCGAGCCGGTGAAGGCCAGCTTGTCGATCCCCTCATGGCCGACGATCGCGGCTCCGGTTTCGCCGTCGCCGGTGACGATGTTGATCACGCCTTTCGGGATGCCGCATTCCTGTGCGATCTCGGCAAAGGCCAGCGCGGTCAGCGGCGTATATTCGGCGGGCTTCAGCACCACCGTGTTACCTGCGGCCAGTGCCGGCGCGACCTTCCACGACAGCATCAGAAGCGGGAAGTTCCACGGGATGATCTGGCCGCAAACGCCCTGCGCGGTGTGACCCGGCAGCTCGTCCTCCAAGATCTCGGCCCAGCCCGCATGGTGGTAGAAGTGGCGCGCGACCAGCGGGATGTCGATGTCGCGGCTCTCGCGGATCGGCTTGCCGCTGTCGAGAGACTCCAGCACCGCCAGAAGGCGCGAATGCTGCTGGATGTGGCGCGCCAAAGCGTAGAGGTGCTTCGCGCGTTGATGGCCCGACAGCTTCGCCCAACCGCTTTGCGCGTTGCGCGCGGCGGAAACAGCGGCATCCACGTCCGACGCCGTGCCTTGCGTAACGCGCGCCAGCACGGTGTCGCTCGCCGGGTCGCGGACCTCGAACAGATCGCCCGGCTTGGTCATCGCGCCGTCGATGAAATGGCCGAAGCCGCCCTCATGCTTGGCGAGCCACTTGCGCGCCTGGCTGTCGTCTTCGGGGGCCACGCCATACTCCATGGTTTCGAGGATGTTCTGAATGCTCATTTTGTCTCTCCTCAGGCCAGCGCGTGACGGCTGCTATCGGCGTAACGGCCGGTGACGTAATGCTCCAGCTGGCGCTCGATATCGCCCAGCATCGAGCTTGCGCCGAAGCGGAACAGGTCGGGGTTGAGCCAGTCGCGGCCCAGCTCTTCTTTCATCAGGATCTGCCAGGCCAGCGCCTCTTTCGCCTGCTTCATCCCGCCTGCGGGCTTGAAGCCGATGCGGTGGCCGGTCGCCATCCCGTAATCGCGCAGCGCACGCAGCATGGTCAGGCTGACGGGCAGCGTCGCGTTGACGCTTTCCTTGCCGGTCGAGGTCTTGATGAAATCGGCCCCCGCCTGCATCGCCACCATCGAGGCCGAATAGACGTTGTTCAGCGTCTCCAGCTCGCCAGTGGCCAGGATCGCCTTCATATGGGCGTCGCCGCAGGCTTCGCGCATCGCCGCGATCTCGTCATGCAGGCCCTGCCAGTTCCGGGTCAGCGCCAGTTCGCGGTTGATCACGATATCGATCTCGGCCGCGCCCTGCGCCACCGCCCAGCGGATTTCCTCGAGCCGCAGATGCAGCGGCATCAGACCCGCCGGGAAGCCCGTCGCGACCGAGGCCACGGGGATATTCGACCCTTCCAACGCCTTGACCGCATGGGGCACCATCGTCGGGTAGACGCAGACCGCGCCCACCGTCAGCTCGCCCGCGCTCAGGCCCAGCCCCGCCTCGATATGCGAGGCCAAGGGCTTGCGCGCCTTCGCGCAGAGCCGTTTCACCCGGCCCTCGGTATCGTCGCCCGCAAGCGTCGTCAGATCGACGCAGCGCACCGCGTTGACCAGCCACGCTGCCTGATGCGCCTTCTTCACGCTGCGCCGGGTCGTCAGCGTCGCGCAGCGGCGCTCGGCGGCGGCGCGGTTGACGCGGTGGCCTTCGAACATGCCCACATCGAGCGCCATGCCGGGGTTGCGCGCATGCTCCCCTGCGACCGCAGCAGTGGGCACCAAGGCCCCTTCCGCGCGCGTCTCGGTCTTCATTTCGGTCTTCATTGCGTGTCTCCTAAATCGGGACTCGTCACAGCCTCGCCGCCACGTCCGGAATAATTCCCGGGCGTGCGCGATCGGGACAAGATCAGCATAAGTCAGCCGAGCCCATGCTCGGAAAGAAAGTCGTCGAATTCGGCGGGCGTCGCGTAGCTTGTTTGCGTGCCGCGACGGGTGATCGACAATGCGGCATAGCGCGCGGCGCGGGTCAGGGCCGCGGTGGGCTCCATCCCTTGGCCGAGGAAATGCGCGAAACTGCCGATGAAAGCGTCGCCCGCGCCGGTGGTATCCACCGGACTGACGGAGACCGGGGCGATCTCTTCGACGGTGTCCGCGGTGATCCGGCGCGCGCCGCGCCCCCCGAGCGTCACGACGACATTGTGGATGCCGCGTTCGATCAGGCTGCGCGCAGCCGCGATCACCTCGTCATCGGTGCCGGTGGGCAGACCCGAAAGCATCGCCAGCTCGCTCTCGTTCGGGCAGAACCAGTCGAGCCCGTCGAGCCGCGCGATATCCAGATCGGGATGCGCAGGCGCGGGGTTGAGGATCGTCGTCACGCCTTCGCGCGCCCCGAAGGCCACGGTGTGATAGACAGTCTCCAGATCGACCTCGAGCTGCATCAGGATCGCGGAGGCTGCGCGCAACGTCTCGGCCGCCGCATCGACATCCGAAGGGGCCAGCGCCGCATTCGCGCCTTTCACGATCAGGATCGCGTTTTCGCCATCGCGTTCGACGAAGATCGGCGCCACGCCCGAGGCGGAGCCTTCGACGGTGCGCACATGGGTCGTGTCGATCCCGTTTTTCTCCAGATTGGCGCGGACCTGCGGGCCGAACCCGTCATCGCCCACGCAGGTGACCATCGCCACATCCGAGCCCAGACGCGCGGCGGCCACCGCCTGGTTCGCGCCTTTGCCCCCGAACCCCATCGCGAAATCGGGGGCCTCCAAGGTTTCGCCGCGTCCCGGCATCCGGTCGATATATGTCACCAGATCCATCATGTTCGAGCCGACGACGGCAATCTTCTCAGGCATTCTCTTTCTCCGTCAGTTCGGAAATTTTCGCGCCGAGCGCGGTGGTCTCGGCCTTGTCAGTATAGCCGAAGCGCGTCGCGAAATGCGCGGTCTCTCCGGCTGCGAGGCTGCGGACATTCCCCTTCGCCTTCTCCGCCGTGTAGCCCTCGGGCTCGCAGGTGGACGGCAGCGCGAAGGCCGCGACCGAGGCATCCTCGCCGTTCAGGATCCAGCGCGCGAGGTGGTCGAATTGATCGGGCCGCCAGCTCATCGAGAAACCGTCGCCCGCGGGCCGCTCCAGAAGCGCGTGGCTCTCGCCCGACGCATCGGCTGCGGGGCGCTCGATATAGAGAACCTGCTCGGGGTTCCATTTCTCGGGCGCGTCCAGCATGGCGCTGTCTTCGGGCGCTTCGGCCAGCCGTTCGATGAAATCGGTATAGGCTCTCGTCGGCTGGACATGGGCGGGCACGTCGCGGCGGACGCGGGTGCGGTCGGGCGTGAAGGGGGCCGCCTGATGGATGCGCCCGTCTTCGACGAAGGCGAAGTTCACATGGCACATATACATCAGGTCCATCGGCAAAGCGGAGCGGTTCTCGACCGTCATCGCCATCTCGATCAGCGTGTTCTCCCGCACCGTGAGCGAGGGCATCGCGCGGTAATGCGGGCCGAAGCCGCGGATATAATCGACGTGACCGCCAAGGCGCAGGAACGCGCCCTGCCCGTCTTCGCCGATCTCCAGATGGGCCGCATCCATCGTGGCGCAGGCCATCTCACCATGCAGCGGATGGTCATCCTGCGGACCGGGGCAGCCATTGCGGAGCAAGCCGCTGTGATAGGCGAGGCAGCCATAGGTTTCGACGATCACCTGCGCGGGGCGCGGCTCGGCAAAAGCGCTATCCATCGTCAGGCGCACGCCGTCGAACACCGCATCCCAGAGCATCTGGCCCATGTAAGGCAGCATCTCGACCCGGCCGCGCGGGGTGTCCACGCCGATCATCTCGATGCCAAGCGCGGTGCGCCAGCCGGTGACGGTGAACCTGTCGGTCTTGGCGAGCACGCTCGGGGCCAGCCCGAACCGCTCACGCGGGAGAGGAATGATCACGCTCATCTTACGCTCCTTTCCGGCGGCGCCAGGAATTGAGGGCGATGACCCCGATCAGGAAGGCGCCCCAGACGAAATCGATCAGGTGGTTCGAGACCCGCATCATCTGGAAGCCCGAGGACAACAGCGTCAGCGAGATCAGTGCAAGGGCCACGCCCAGCACATTGCCGCGACCGCCTGCCGGGTTGGTCCCCCCCAGCACCGCGATCAGCACCGCCTGCAGCAGGTAAGACGCGCCGTAATCCGACTTCGCCGCGTTGGTCCGCGCCGACAGCAGGATACCCGCCATCGCGGCCAGCATCCCCGTCAGCATGTAGGAATAGAGGATCATCTGGCCGCGCTTCACCCCCGCATAGACCGCCGCTTTCGGGTTGGTCCCGATCAGCTTGAGCCGCAGCCCGAAGGAGGTCCGCGCGAGCAGCAGCGACAGTGCGATGCAGACCAGCACGAAGATCACCAGCGGCACCGGGATGCCCACCAGTTTGCCGTTGCCGATCGCGTTCCACCCCGGCGGGAAGCCGACGATCGCAGGCCCTCCCGTCAGCACGAGGCACATCCCGATGAAGACCTGGCCGGTACCCAGCGTCGCAAGGATCGGCGTAATCTTCAGCACCGAAATCAGGAAGCCGTTCAGCAGCCCCGCCAGCAGCCCCACGATCAGGGCCGCGCTCACGCCCAGCGTCACCGGGCCGAGGCCCAATGCTCCCGAGCCGCCATCGCCCGCCATCGCGCCGAACAGCGTGCCCGCAGTGATGCCCGCAAGGTTCGCGACGCCCACGATCGAGAGGTCGATCCCCCCGGTCAGCATCGCGATCATCATCGCGATCGACAGGATACCGAGCTCCGGCATGAAGAAGGCCATCGACTCGAAGTTGTAAGACGACAGGAACATCGAAGGCCGCAGCGCCGTCATCGCGATCAGCACCAGCACACAGGATACGGCCAGCATGACATTGGTCTGTGCCGCCTCGCCCTTGAGCCAGCCGCGCAGGCCGGGCCGGGAGGTGGCGTTGGTCTTGGTCTCGCTCATCATCATCTCCCCTGCCTCACACCAAAGCCCGGCGGTCGCGCAGCGCCGTCACGGTCACAGCCGCAACCAGCATCGCGCCCACGACGACCCGCTGCCATGTCGTATCGATCCCCATCAGGATCAGCGAATTCTGGATCATCACGAGGATGAACACGCCCAGCACGGTGCCCAGCACCGTGCCGCGCCCGCCGAAGATCGACGCGCCGCCCAGCACGACAGCCGCGATCACGTCGAGCTCCAGCCCCACGAAGTCGCGCGGATTGGCGAGCCAGATCATCGAGCTGTGCAACAGCCCCGCAAAGCCCGCCAGAGCACCTGCCGTGACATAGACGAAGATCATCGTCTTGCCGGTCGAGAAGCCCACGCGTTTCGCCGCTTCCGGGTCCGCGCCATAGGCATAGACCGACCGCCCGATCATCGTGTGCTTCAGCACCAGATGCAGCGCGACGGCGAGGCCCAGATAGATCACGATCATCGCGGTCAGCCCGTAGGTCGAGCCGTTCGCACGCTCGAGCACGAAGAGATCGGTCTTGCCGAAATTCACCAATGCCTCGGGCATCTTGTTGATGTTCACGTTCGAGGTGCCGACGAGGCCAAGGACCAGCCCGCGCACCACGGACGCGGTGCCGAGTGTCACGATCAGAGGGATCATCTTGAACTTGTGGATGATGCCCGCATTCATCAGGCCCAGAAGCCCGCCGATTATGATCGCCGAGGCGAAGGGCAGCACCAGCCCGTTATAGTCGAGCGCCACCATCGAGCGGACCACGAGATACATCCCCGCGACCGCGAAGGCGGTGAAAGACACGTCGATCCCGCCCGAGATCATCACCAGCAGCACGCCCAAGGCCATGATGCCGATGACGACGTTTTCCTTGAGCAGGCTGAACAGGTTGGACATTTGCCAGAAGGCCGGGTTCACCAACCCGATGAAGATCATCGCGACCGCAAGGATCGCCAGAATGATCGCGTCGGAGCTGCGCAGGAATCTCATGCGGGCTCTCCTTGTTTTTCATTGGACAGCGCCGCGTCGAGCGCCTCTTCGGTCAGCGCGTCGCCCGCGAGTTCTCCGGTGATGCGGCCCTCGGTCATGCACAGCACGCGGTTGCAGTTCGCGGCCAGCTCCGGCAAGTCGTCCGAGATCATCAGAACCGCCAGATCGTTGTTGCGGGTCAGGTCCTGAATGATGCCGTGGATCTGCTCTTTCGAGCCGACATCGACGCCCACGGTCGGGCCGTTCAGGATCAGCACCCGCGCATCGGTCATCAGCCAGCGCCCGATCATCACGCGCTGCGCGTTCCCGCCCGACAGCGTGCCCACCGGCACGTCGATCCCCGGCGCGGAAATCGCCATCTCGCCGAACATCTTGTGGGTCTCCTCCCCCGCCTTCTCGGCATCGAGCCACAGATGCGGCGCGAAGCGGCTCAGCGAGGAGACGATGGCGTTGTCGCGGATCGAGCGGGTCAGGAAGAGCCCCTCCGACAGGCGATCCTCGGGCACATAGGCGATGCCCGCCGCGATCGCTTCGGGGACGTTCTTCGGCATCACGGGTTTGCCGTCGACCAGCATCTCGCCGGACATATCGCTGCGCAGACCGAAGATCGCCTGCGCGATGGCCTTGCGGCCTGCGCCGATCAGGCCGGACATGCCGACGATCTCGCCCGGCATCAGCGTCAGGTTGATGTCCTGCGCCTTGTCGCCGACGGTCACGTTGCGCAGCTCCAGCCGCGGTTCACGCCCGCTGACATCGGGGGCTTGGAAATGCCCCTGATGCAGGTCGCGCCCGGTCATCGCCCGGGTGATCGAGCGTTCGTCATAGTCCGAGATCGGGCCCTCGGTGACCTTCTTGCCATTGCGGAAGACGGTGAGACGCTCGGAGATTTCCAGCATCTCGCGCATCTTGTGGCTGACGAACAGCGTGGCGATGCCGTCGGCCTGCAAATCCCGCACGATGCGGAAGAGGCGCTCGACTTCGCGCCCCGTGAGCGTCGTCGTGGGTTCGTCCATGATGATCAGCCGGGCGTCGGCGAGCATCGCACGCGCAATCGCCACGATCTGGCGGCCTGCGGCGGGCAGCGTCTCAACGGTCGCATCGAGATCGAGCGTCACATCGAGCCGCGCCAGCACGTCACGCGCCATCTTGCGCGCCCGGGTCCAGTCGATCCGGGTCTTGCCTTCGCGCAGGAAAGTATTGAGCGCGAGGTTCTCGACCACGGTCAGCGTCGGGAACAGCGAGAAATCCTGGTAGATGACCTGCACGCCATGGGCGATCGAGGTCGCGGGGTCGAGCTTGCCGACCGGTTTGCCGTCGATCAGGATCTCGCCCTCGTCGGGCTGATAGACGCCCGAGACGATCTTGATGAGAGTGGATTTGCCCGAGCCGTTTTCGCCGGCGAGGCAGTGGATGCGGGCAGCGTCGAGCGTCAGCGACACGTCATCGAGCGCGCGCACGCCGCCGAAGCGCTTTGAGATGTTGCGCAGCTCGATCAGGGGAGCGGTGGCCATGGGGGTCTCCTCGCAGGCAGGTCGGCAACGGGTGGCGCGACCGCGCGCGCCACCCGAGCTTGAGAACCGTCAGGGATCAGAAGTCGTATTGATCCATGTTGTCCTTGGTCACGCCGACCCAGCCGGCCCCGTAGAGCACTTTCGCGTCCGCGCTATCGGCTTCCTTGAGATCGGTATAGCCTTCGAGACCGAGGTTGGTGCCCGCCTTGATGTCGGCATGGTCCTTGCCCGCATCACGCGCTTTCAGCTCGGCCAGTGCGATCATGTTCATCGCGTAGCCTGCAACCGCCGGGTCCCAGAACTGGATGTAGCTGATATCGCCCTGCGAGATGTACTGCCCCGCGACCGACGGAAGACCGGTGCCCGCGAAGTGCAGCTTGCCCTGCAGACCGCCTTCCGCGATCAGACGACCAGCGCCCGCCGAGGTCGGCATCGGACCACCCACGACACCGGAGATGTCGGGATGCGCGGTCAGCGCCTCTTTCAGCTTGTTGTAGTCGGTGTTGGCGTCGTCATAGGTCTCGAGACGATCGGTCGCGAGCGACATGTCCGGATAGGCTTCCTTCTGACGCTCGATTGCGCCGTCGATCCACTCGTTTTGCGACTTCGAGGTCAGCGAGCCGACGGTGGCGACGTATTTGCCCTTCTCGCCCATCTGCTTGGCGAGGTGATCCATCAGCTCCGCGCCATATGCTTTGTTGTCGAAGGCTTCGATGTCGTAATCGACATTCTTGATGTTCGAGGCTTCGTGGCTGACCACGACGATGCCGCGATCGCGGGCCTTCTTGAGCACCGGCTCGACCGCTTCCACCGAGAACGGCACGACGGCGATGGCGTCCACGCCCTGCGCGATCAGGTTCTCGATCAGCTGCACCTGCGCTGCCGCATCCGCCTGCGAGGGGCCGACCATCCAGGTGTCGCTGCCGGTATCGTCGCCGAACTGCTTCACGCCGTCACGCATCCGGTCGAACCACGCGATGCC
Source organism: Thioclava sp. JE_KL1 (assembly GCF_009296265.1). Classification (GTDB taxonomy): domain Bacteria; phylum Pseudomonadota; class Alphaproteobacteria; order Rhodobacterales; family Rhodobacteraceae; genus Thioclava. Next base: position 100,376 of record NZ_WBJS01000006.1, on the reverse strand, counting down.
GTCCACCTTCACAACGGTCGCGATGTGATAGGTCTTGTCGGAGCTGAGCATTTCCTTGTCGACATTGCTCGTGTCGACAACCTGCTGCGCCAGTGCCGGAGTGGCCATGGCGACCGCGAATGCAGCGGCCGGAATGAATCCGAGCTTCATGATAATTCTCCCTTCAAGCGGACCTCCTCGTCCGCGTTTCCCGGTTAAGGCGCATGCCGAAACCGGCCCTCCAAGTAATGTTACGATCGCAACATAACTCGGGACCATCTAGGGGATGAAGGGAAGTGTCAACTACATCTTAAGCTGCGCTGCAGCGAGAAGTCCGGCCTCGGTGACGACGCCGGAAACCTCGTCGAGAGACGCGAAAACGACGGGCTTGCGCTGGCCAATCTTGCTGGCATCCATGACAACAAAACACTGTTTTGAAAGCTCTATCGCCGCACGTTTCAAGGGGACTTCATAGTCGTGCGAACAGCTGAGCGCCCCGTCGGAATCGAGCCCGCCCGCGGACAGGAACGCCACATCAATGTTCAAAGGCGCCAATCGGTCGTGCGGATTTCCGGCATGACAGGAGCGCGTACTCGACTTGATTTCACCGCCCAGAAACTCGACCGGGACGCTGCTGCGCCCCTGCAAGATCTCCGCCGTGGTCAGACAATGGGTGATGATTCGCCGCGCTTTGCCCTGCGCCAGAAGCCGCGCGAGATGGGGCAGCGTGGTGCCGGTATCTAGGAACACGACAGCGCCCTCAGGCACCAGATCCAGCGCATGACCCGCCGCCGCGCGCTTGGCGTCGATCGCGCGGTTCATCTGCGCGTCGAAGTCGTAATGCTCGGTCGTACGTGTGGTGACGATATAGCCGCCCCGGCAGGCAAACCCCGCTTCGGGCTGCGCCGCATCGCGCCGCAGGGTCATCTCGGTCACGCCCATCTGCTCGGACAGGTCGCGCAAACGCAGGGCGGGCGAGACATCGAGCAAGGCAGTTATCTGGTCGATCCGCTCTTGTTGGCGGCTGGGTCTGGTCACGATTTGGCTTTCAAGATTTGGGTTTCGAAACGCATTCTATAATCCGCAGAGTGTCCGAAACCGGACCTGCGAAAGCAAGCACTGCGTTCCAAACCGCACTGCGCCGCAGCGTCACACCTTGTCAGCGAACCCCGTCACTCGGCCGCCTTGGCCATGCTCTCGCGCACGGATCGCGCTGTCGATTGAAGCGTCAGGAACGCCTCGAACCGCGCCGCGTGCAAACGCTCCACCGCGCCGCCTGCGGGCGCAAACCGGGACGCGACCTGCGACATCGCGCCCATCGCGCCTTGCAGATCGTCAAACCCCTCCGCCGCGACCGCGCCAAGCATCGCAGCCCCCAGCAGCACCGGTTCCTCGCAGCGCGTGACCACGGCGTCGCGCCCCGTTGCATCCGCGATGATCTGGCGGGTGACGGGATGCGCCCCTGCCCCGCCCGAGATCGAAATCTCCGAGATCGGCGCGCCATGTTCGGCCTGCACCTCGATGATCTGGCGCAGCCCGTAGGCCAGCCCGCACACCCCCGCAACGTAGAGCGCCACGAGCGTGTCCAGCCCGGTCTCCATCCCCTGCCCCACGATCACCGCGCGCGCGTCCGGATCGGCAAAGGGCGCGCGGTTGCCGAGGAATTCCGGCACCACGTGCAGCGCCTCGGCAAGTGTTGCCACCTCCGAGGGCGAACCCGCCGCCTCGAGCGCGAGATCGGCGAGGAATTCCGGCACGGATTTGCCCGCGGCCTCTGCCCGGTCACGCGCCTCGACAGCGGCCGGATGCAGTTGCACGAGCTGCGCGATCGCCGCCCCGGCGCCCGACTGCCCACCCTCATTGAGCCACATCCCCGGGAGCATCGCCGAGAAATACGGCCCCCAAACGCCCGGCACGAAGGCAGGCTCGCGCGTCGAGGTCATGGTGCAGGACGAAGTGCCGAACACATAGCCCAGACATTGCGCCGGATCGCCCGACCCGCCCTGCGCCGCGACGGTGCCGATCCCACCGGCATGGGCGTCGATCAGACCGGCGGCGACCGGCGTTCCGGGCGTCAGGCCCATCTGCGCGGCGGCGTCCCCGGTCAGCCCTGCCCCGAGCGGCGTGCCCGGATCGACGATGCGCGCGCCGATCCGCGCGAAACCGTCCTCGGCCAGATCGCCAAGGCCGATCGCGTGGAAATAGTCCGGATCCCAGCGGCCCTCATGGGCGAGATAGGTCCATTTGCAGGTGACCGTGCAGGCGGAGCGCTCCAGCGCGCCGCTCGCCTTCCATGTCAGGAAATCGGCAAGGTCGAAGAACTGCACGGCCTGCGCGTAGATCTCGGGGCGCTCCTCGCGCAGCCACATCAGTTTCGGCGTCTGCATCTCCGGCGATATCCGGCCGCCCACATAGCGCAGCACGTCGTGATCGCCCGCATTGATCCGCGCCGCCTGATCGCGGGCGCGGTGATCCATCCAGACGATGACGTCGCGCTCGGGTGCATCAGGATCGCCCACGGGCAAACCGCCCTCCGGACCGATCACGGCGAGCGAACAGGTCGCGTCGAACCCGATCCCCGCGACATCGCGCGGGTCTGCCCCCGAGGCCGCCAACGCCCCTTTCACCGCATCGCAGACCGCCTGCCAGATCTGGGCGCTCGACTGCTCGACATGGCCATGATCGTCCTGCCACATCTCCAACGGGTGCTTGCCGACGCCGAGAAGCGTGCCCTCCCGATCGAAAATCCCGGCGCGCGCCGAACCGGTTCCGACATCGACACCGACGAATAACTTGCTCACGTTGATCCTCCCCAGACGCGCATCTTGCCCAATCCTTAACGACATCGGGCGCGAACTGCCAACCCGGGGGCGCGGCAGACGATTCTCGGCATGGGGGCCAGTCCGCCGCTGAAACCCGGCTACCGGGGCCGAAAGCCGTTCCGCTGCGAATAAAAACGCGGTTGTGCCCTTCAGCACCGCAACAGACCGCGCGTCCAACCTGCCCTCCGGAACGGGACGCAAATCTCGCGAACCACGCCGATACCGGAACATTTTCCTTCCGCGCAATAGGAACAGCGACCCGCATAAGCTTGCCATCACGAAAATCCTGAACAATTTGGGACAAAATCCCTAACCAGCGAGGTTACCCATGACCCGTCTCGCACGTATTTCCGCAGCCGTCGCAACCGGCGCTGCTCTTTTCGCCGCCAGTGCCGCGATGGCCAGCGATCTCGGCCCGCTCGTCACCCCGAGCGAGCTGAACGCCGAGATCGACACCGTCGATCCGGTGCTGCTCGACATTCGCACCGGCAGCTACGAAAAAGGCCATATCGATGGGGCCGTCTATGCGCCCTATTCGCTGTTCCGTGGCCCGGACAACAATCCCGGCCAAGTTCCGCCGATCGCGAAACTGCAGGCGTCCTTCGAGCAGATCGGGCTCGAGCCCGACCGCCCCATCGTGATCATCGCGCAGGGCGATACCGATACTGACTTCGGCGCTGCCGCGCGCGTCTACTGGACGCTGAAAAGCACTGGCTTCACCGATCTGTCGATCCTGAACGGTGGCACGACCGCCTGGGCCAATGCGGGCCTGCCGATGTCGGACGTGACCGAGAACCTGATGCCCACCGATCTCGATCTGACGTGGAATGACCGCTGGACGGCGGAGACGCCCGCCGTGAGCGATGTCGTCAACGGCAAGGGCAAGGCTGTGCTCGTCGATGCGCGTCCGCCCGCCTTCTTCGAGGGCAAGAAAGCGCACTCCGCCGCTTCGCGTCCCGGCACCCTGCCCGGCGCGGAGAACCTGCCCTACACCAAGTTCTTCCGCTCGGGCGCGACGGTCATCGACGCGAAAACCGATGCGGCCGCTCTGAAAGAGCAGCTGGGCATCAAGGACGGCGAAGAGGTCGTGTCCTTCTGCAATACCGGGCACTGGGCCGCGACCGACTGGTTCGCCATGTCCGAACTCGCAGGCATCGAGAACGTGAAGCTCTATCCCGGGTCGATGGTGGAATACTCCCAGACCGACGGTGAGATGGCGAACACGCCCGGCCTGTTGCGCAACCTGCTGAACCAGCTCACCGGAGGCTGATGATGAATACTGCCATTCTTGAACGGCAGGCAGCGTCGGGCGGAATCGCCCGGCGCAGTGCTTTGATCCTCGCGGCCCTTGCAGCAGTCGCAGCTCTCGCGCTGTTCGGCGGCGCGCGCTACGGCTTCATGCTGGCGATCGGGCTGGGCTTCGGCATCGCGCTGGAAGGGCTGCGCTTCGGCTTTGCGGGCCCGTGGCGCGCGATGATCGTGCGGCGTGAGCCTGCGGGCATTCTCGCGCAGCTTCTGGCCATCGCACTGGTGTCCATCGTCGCGATCCCGGCGATCTCGAGCCATCCGGGCGAGCTCACCGGCGCGCAGGCCCCGATCGGCTTTGCCATGGTCGGCGGCGCGTTCGTCTTCGGCGCGGCGATGCAGGTGGTGATGGGCTGCGGCTCGGGCACGCTTGTGAACGCAGGCTCGGGCAACCCGATCGGGCTGCTCGCGCTCCCGTTCTTCGCAATCGGCAGCTTCTTCGGCGCCTATGGGCTGATCTGGTGGACCAATCTCGGCGCGCTGCCGATCCTGACCCTGCGCGGCACGAGCGGACTTGCCGTGACGCTGGTCCTGCTGGCACTGGTCGCAGCCACCGTTTTCTTCCTCGGCAAGCGCGGATCGCGGAGCCTGCCGCGGCGCTACGTCATTGCGGCCCTCGTCCTCGCAGCCCTCGCCATCGCGAACCTACTGGTCGCGGGGCAGCCTTGGGGCGTGGTCTACGGGCTGGGCCTCTGGGTCGCCAAGGGCGTGAACGGAATGGGCTTCGACCTGACGCAATCGGCCTTCTACGCGGCCCCCGGCTCGATCACCCGCGTGAAGGAGAGCCTGCTGACCGACTACACCTCGCTCACCGATATCGGCCTGATCGCGGGCGCGTTCGGCGTCGCCGCATGGCGTCAGGGCGGCCTGTCGCAGAAATTGCCGAGCTATCCGGCCCGCGCCTGGGCCGCGACAATCATCGCAGGCTTCCTGCTGGGCTATTCCTCGCGACTGGCCTTCGGCTGCAACGTCGGCGCCTTCTTCTCGGGCATCTCGACGGGCAGCCTGCATGGCTGGGTCTGGTTCGCCGCCGCCTTCGCGGGCGCCTATCTGGGCATCTGGCTACGGCCCCGCCTTGGACTGGAGGCACGCGCATGACCCGGAAAGCGACTGCCTTCACCGCCCTCGCGGGGCTGCTTCTTCTGATCGGCGCCGATCTGATCGGGGCGCCGCTCAATCCTTACCAAGCCCCTCCGGCCTTTGCCTTCGGATCCGGTCAGGTCGCAAGCGGCGGGTTCTGCGGAGCCTTGCCGAACTGATCTCCCAAAATCCTTGCGATCTGGGACACCGGCCCGCTTCCCTCGGGCCGGTGTTCTCTTGCCCGGCCTTGGAACCTCGCGCGCGGACCGCTAGAGATCGCCAGACGCGCGGTCCGCGCGCAGGGAGCCCCATCATGACCAGACATCCGATGTTCGGGATATTCCTCGCGCTGTTCGGCGCGCTGGCAATCTCGCCCGACACGCTGCTGATGCGCTGGTCGGAGATGAGCGGCGCGCAGATGGTGATGTGGCGCGGCTTGCTGATGGGCGGCGCGATGTGGCTGACCTCCATCACCCTGCGCAGACGCCACCTGAAGCGGGACCTGCAGGCGCTCGCCAGCGGCGCGGGTCTCGTGCTGGTCGCCTGTCACTTCTCGAACATGACGCTGTTTGCCGTGGGGATCGCCGCCGCCCCGGTGTCGATCGTGCTGTTCAGCGTCTCGACCGTGCCGGTCTTCGCAGCGCTGCTGTCCCGGCTGCTCCTGCGTGAGAGCACCCATTGGTCGACATGGCTCGCCATCGCCGCTGTTCTCAGCGGGATCGGGCTGGCCGTCTTCGGCCCTGCCCCGGCGAGCGTGGGCGGCAATCCGATCTACGGCGCGCTTGCGGGGCTCGGGGTCGCGTTGAGCCTGTCGACGACCTTCGTCACGATCCGGCGCAATCCGCATTTGCCGATCCTGCTCGCCGTCGGCTCCGGGGCCGGGCTGGCCGGACTTTCAGCACTGCTCTGGACGGGAGGCGCAGCCGTGACGGGCGGTCAGATCTGGGCAATCGCGATGGCGGGCGGCGTGGTGCTGCCGATCTCGTTCATGTCGCTGTCGTTTGCCTCGCGCTACACCTCGGCCTCGAATGTCAGCCTGCTGATGCTGCTCGAGACGATCCTCGGGCCGATCTGGGTCTGGTGGGGAACGGGTGAGGCTCCGAGCCGCGCGATGCTGATCGGCGGGGCAATCGTGATCGGGAGCTTGGCGCTCTATCTCTGGCACGCCGGCCATCGGCAGAGCGTTCTCCGGCGCAGCCAATCCGCCGCGCCGGAGCATCTCTAGAAACGCTTACTTCCGGGCAGCCGACTTGGCGGCCGGTTTCGCGGGCTTCGCGGATTTGGCGGTTTTCTCCGCGTCGGACGGCATCTCGATATTGATCTCGAGGCTCGAGATATCGTCGTTGCGCTCCATCCGGATATCGACGCCATCCTCTTCGATCTGCATGTATTTGCGGATCACCGCGAGGATGTCGCGTTGCAGATCGGGAAGGTAGTCGGCCTGCGCCGACCCGCTTCCGCGTTCATGCGCGAGCAGGATCTGCAAACGGTCCTTGGCCGTTTGCGCCGATTTCGCGCGGCGGGGTTTGAGCGAGAAACCGAACAGGCTCATGCGGACCGCCCGAAGAGACGACCGATGAAGCCGGGACGCTTCTCGCCCGGAATACGCATCGGAATGTCCTCGCCCAGCAGCCGCGAGACCGCGTCGTCATAGGCAGCCGAAGCGCTGGACGGCTCGTCGAGCACGACCGGCATACCGGTGTTCGACGCGCGCAGAACGGCGGTGCTTTCGGGCACGATACCGATCAGCGGGACCGCCAGAAGCTCCAGCACGTCCTCGACCGTCATCATCTCGCCCTTGTCGATGCGCGACTGGTCGTGACGGGTCAGCAGCACCTGCGCCTTGACCGGCTCGCCATCGCTTTCGGCCCGACGGGTCTTCGAGGACAGAAGACCGAGCACCCGGTCGCTGTCGCGCACCGAGGACACTTCGGGGTTGGTCACGACGACCGCCTCATCGGCGAAGAACATCGCCAGCTGTGCGCCGCGCTCGATCCCGGCGGGGCTGTCGCAGATGATGTAGTCGAATTCCTGACGCAGCTCGTCGAGCACCTTCTCGACGCCCTCTTGCGTCAGTGCATCCTTATCGCGGGTCTGCGAAGTCGGAAGGATCGAGAGCGTCTCGACCCGCTTGTCCTTGATCAGCGCCTGCTTGAGCCGCGCATCGCCCTGAATGACGTTGATGAAGTCGAACACCACGCGGCGCTCGCAGCCCATGATCATGTCGAGGTTGCGCAGGCCCACGTCGAAATCGATCACGACGGTCTTATGGCCGCGCTTGGCGAGACCGGCAGAGATTGCGGCGGCGGACGTGGTCTTGCCCACGCCCCCCTTGCCCGAGGTGATCACGATCACCTTGCCGAGCGGCGAATCGTCCTTGAGTTGCGTCATTCGAACGCCTCCACACAGAGTTTGTCATCGTCGAGGAAAACCTGCACGGGCTTGCGACGAAGCTCCGCGGGGATGGTTTCGCTCGTTTTGTAAAGGCCCGCGATCGCGAGCAATTCGGCGTCGAGCTGGCGGCAGAAGATACGCGCGCTCTCATCGCCATGTGCGCCGGCCATCGCCCGTCCACGCAGCGTGCCGTAGACGTGGATGTTGCCCGCCGCGACCAATTCCGCGCCCGAGGCGACCGATCCGACCACCGTGAGATCGCCATGTTCGGCCACGATCATCTGGCCCGAACGCACCGGCGTCTGCACGACCTTGTTGCGCGGAACAGGCGGGGCCGCCCGCTTCGCCGCGGGCTGCGGCTTTTGCGGCTTTTGCGGCTTCGGCTCGGGCATCGCGGTCTCGCGACCGACCTTGATCGGGATAATTCCGTAGCCTTTTACGGCGTTTAGCTGCGCCTCGGTGGCGTTTTGCGCCCCGAAGATCTGCAGGTCGCGCGCGAAAAGGTTGTCGATCATGTCGCGCACATCGGCCGGTTTCGAGAACTCCGGCACCTGCGCGAAATCGAGCACCATCGGCGCTCCGGCCAACAGATGCGGCGTCTTCGCGAGCTGCGCATCCAGCGCGGCATAGAACACGTCATCAGGCGCGTCTGTCTCGAGCCGTAGCGCGATGGCGGTCAGGAACAGACCGCGGAACTGGAAAGGTTGAACCGAGACCGGCGCAGGCTTCTGCCCGGTCGGAGATAGGGTATCTGACACGAGGGTAGCTCGCTTCTGCTCAGGAGTCGGGGTGCATCGTGCACCCACGTTGTTTTTCTTTGTTGTGTCGGATCACGCACTGCAAACGCCAGCACAAAATCGCGATGGCCTCTCTACTCGGCTAAATCCTGCCGTCAACCGGAAGTAGACGAAGTTTTCGTGTTCAGGCGCAGAGGCAGGCCGGGATCGCGGATTGACCTAGCGTCGTCAGCCGGTATCGCCGCGCCGGATCACTCGAGCATCGCCGTCGCGAGCTGGCTGTCGAGAAGCTCCTCGGGCAGCAGGATGTAGATGTCTTCCGGCGGGGTCGTCAGCGAATAGATCATCACGCCGGGATCGACGCCCATGTCGATCAAATATTCCATGGTCCGCCCCTGCCCGCGCTGGATTTCCTCGACCGCGAAATAGGCGGGCATGTAGAGGTTCTCGTCGTAATAGTGCTGGTGCATGCCGACATATCCGTCGGGCGACACACGACGCTCCTGACCGGCTGCGAGGACATATGGACAGGCCGACATGCAGGCCATGCCGGGCAGGATAACGGTGTTCATCTCGGCCTCGCGCAGCACGCGGCCAATCGCCAGCGCCTCGGTCACCTCCCCGCCGGGGCTGCTGAGTGCGATCGTCGCCGGGGCCTCCTCGGGCGCGTCGCCTTCGGTGAGCCCCGCGAGATAGGTTTCCAGCCGATCCGCATCGCCCGGCGCGATGGCGCCGTTCAGCAGCAGCACCGAGCCAATACCCTCGACCTCTTCGCGCTCGAAGGTCAGCCGGTCGGGATAGTTCGACGGCAATTCGATCCCCGGCGGCAGCGCAGGCGCATCGCGGCGTGGCGTCGGGCGTGCGGGATCGAAGCGGCGGCGCTGATCGCCCGGCGCGACCGGCTCGGTCATCTCCGGCACGGCGAAGGGCGGCTGCGGGCGATAGCGCCCCAGCCAGTCGCCCGCGATCATCACCACGGCGATGCCGACCTGCACCAGCAGGACGACGCGCAGCCATCGGCGCACGTCGAACCGGTCAAAGCGCGGAAGCGACAGGCGCATCGCTCAGCTCTCCGCAGGGCGCGGCGGCGGATCCGCAGGCGCAGGCGGATCGACCTTCTCGGACACCCGCTTGAGCATCTCGGCATCCGCGCCGCCCATCGTCTGCTCGACATCGCGCATCGCGTTCAGCGCAGCTTTCAGGTCTGCCAGCGTCAGCGTCTCCTCGATCGGCAGCCCGTCGCGGCCAGATCGGATCGCGGCCTGCGTCACCGCCAGCACGAAGACCAGCACGGCGGGCAGCAGGTCGATCGCGATCGCCCCGGCCCAGGAAGGCACGAAACTGCCCGCATAGCGGATCACCGCCTCGGCGCTGGTGATCGGGTTATAGGCGGTCTGGATCGGCGGATCGCGGGCCAGAACTTCGTCGGCTGCGCGCTCGAGCGTGCGCCCCCGCTGATCGAGCGCTTCCAGCACCGAGTCGATGGTCGAGCTTTGCGCATCGCGGACATTCGTCGTGCGCCCGTCTAGTTCAGGCAGCACCACGGACGCCGGCAAATCCTGCGCCGCTCGCGCCACCAGCGGCGCGACAGACAGCTGATCAAGCCGCGCGATCACACCCGCCAGTCGCACGCTTTGCTCGGCGAATTCGACCGAGCGTTTCTCCACCGGACCGGGCGCCACGATCAGCGCGCGCATCCGCCCGAGAATCTGGTTGCCGGTCTCGAAGGAGTCGTCGATTAGTGGCTGCTGCGCGCGGATCTGCTCTTCGAGATTGGCCAGTTCCTCGGTCTTCTGGGTCAACACGCGGAACACCGCGCCCCGCCCTGCAGTGCCCGACAGCTGGCCCGATTGCTCCTGATCCGCCAGCGCCTCGAAGGCGGCACGCGCACGTTCGACCTCGCGGCCCAGCGCCTGCGCCGAGAGCGCAATGTCATGGGCCTGCTCCAGCGCGGACTGGTAGTCGCGCACCGTGGTGTCCAGATGCTGCTCCACCGCCGCAGAGCCCGCCAGCGCCGCCGCATTGAGCCAGCTCGACATGGCGACGATGGCGAGCGAGCCGACGATGGTCGACACCGTCAGCCCGACAAAGCCGCTGGCCGTGCGCATCGCGGGCAGAAGCCGCAGCATGTAGCTCCAGAAGACGAAAATCCCGACCGAGACGGCGATGGAATAGGCCAGCGCCGCGAAGAAGCTCATCGCGCCGTTATCCTCGAGGATCGAGGACACGCCGAGATAGGTATAGATCCCCGAGGCGATCGCCAGCACGCCCAGCGCCGCAGGTGTGATCGTGTCGAGCCAGGCCAGATGGCCCTCCAACTCCTTCGCGGTGCGCAGGCCCTTGGTCTCGGCCGCGCTCAGTCTTTTGGTGGGTTCGGTCATCTGGGGCTCGCCCTTCTCGAAATTGGGATCGGGAATTGATCACAATTGGGGCACGGCGCGGTGAATTTTAAGGGTTTGGAAAGAATAGTTTACTTCAGCCTGCGCCTGCGCGCGCCCGCTTGCGGCGGTTTCGCGCGTGATCTGCGCCCGAATTGGTGAGGCCACCCGGGGGACTCCGGGTGGCCTCGTCTTGACGAACCGGCCACAACCGGCGCCCCACTTACATCGCCGGCAGGATCGTCAAGTCACGGATGTCGCCGCCGGCCCCTTCGACCATGCCCTTGCCCATCGCCTCGCCACTCTCGAGGTCGACGGTGTAGAGCATGTTCCCGGTGGCGAGCCACGCCGTGTTTTTCATGTCTTCGGTGGTCTGGATGTCGAACGCATAGCCCTCGCCCGGCATGTCGATGCCGAACTTGCCGATGGCGGCGAGCGTGCCGTCATTGGGCGAGGTCTGCTGGATCAGCGCGACGATGGTGGAATCCACGTCATACATCGCGGTGCTGTCGGGCATCCCGTAGCTGTTGGCATAGGCAGCGGCAGCGATCGCCGGGGCCTCGCCCGCATGCATGTCCTTTTCCTCATAAGCGAGGCTGCCATCGACGGTCACTTCGCCGGTTTCTACGTTCACGCGGTGATTGGTGGTGCCCGACATGAAGCGCAGCTTGTCGGCCTTCGGGTTGAAGTCGACGATCACCGGCCCGTCCACGGGCAACATCTTGTCCATCTGCGAGACTTTCGTCGCGGCACCGCTTTCCATGTCGATCGTGTAGAGCGCCTGATCGGCATCCACCGCGACCAACGTCTTGTTCGACGGGCGCAGATCGATCCCGTGCAGCTTCGCGGTGCCGGTGACATCCATCGTGCCGGTGACTTCGAGCGTGTCGGTATCGAACATCACGAGCGTCTTGTCGCCCACGAGGCCGATGGCCGAGGCCGCCAAGGCGCCGCTTGCGCCCATTGCGGTGACGAGAGCGGTCGAGAGGGTCAGTTTCAGCATGGTAATTCCTTTCGTTTCCCTGTTCGCGGCAAGCGCCTTTCGCGCCGTCCATGCCCCCTAGACCCGGCCAGATGCGGATCGGATGCAGGAAATCGAAATTTTTTCTGCGAAACCGTGCGATGTCCCAGCGACAGCAGGCGAGACACCGGCCCCGCAACAACGGGGCCGGTGTGAGAAATCAGACGTAAGCGCCTGCCGAATAGGTCAGATCATAGCTGTGGCTGTAGATCTCGAAGACGATGCCGAACGGGTCTTCGACATAGACCATGCGGTAGGGCTTGGTACCGGGGAAGTATTCCCGGATCGGCATCCGCTGCCGCCCGCCGGCGTCGACGATGCGCTGGGTCAGCCCTTCTACATCCGGGTCCTGCACGGCGAAATGGAAGGTGCCGTGGCGCTTGTGTTCGAGCTTGTCCTCGGGCGCGTAATTACCGGGGAACTCGAAGATTTCGATACCGATCCCATCCGCGGTCGACAGATGCGCGATCCGCAGCGAGCCCCAACCGGGCCCGAAGACATCGGTGCACATCACGCCAATGGCGCTGTCGTCCTCGACGGCCTCGGAGGGCTCCATCACGACGTAGAACCCGAGAACCTCGGAATAGAACGTCACGGCCGCCTCGAGGTCGGGGACCGACAGGCCGATATGGGAGAAGGTGCGCGGGGTAGTTGCCATCTCAAGGCTCCTTTCAGGTTGCGATGACAGCGATATGGATTGTCATACCCCTCATGTGAAATTATCATATTTCATATAAACAATAACGATCTGTTATCCCTTATGCTGAACGCAACTTGGCTCGAAACCTTCACCGCGCTATGCGAGGCCGGGCATTTCACCCGCGCCGCCGAGCGGTTGCACATGACCCAGCCGGGCGTGAGCCAGCACCTCAAGAAGCTGGAGGCCCAAGTCGGACAGAAGCTGATCACGTGGCAGGGCAAGAGCTTCACGCCGACCCCGGCGGGCGAGGCGGTTTTCGCGCTCGGCCTGTCGCGGCGGGCCGAAGAGAAACGCCTGCGCGACGCGATCGAGACCGATGACCGGGATGCGGGGCCGGTGTATATCGCCTGCTCAGGCAGTTTCGCGATGCTGCTCTACCCGATCCTGCTGGAGTGGATGCAAAGCGCGCCCGCGCTGAGCGTCCATCTGCAGGCCGCACCACAGGCGGATATTCTGGCGGGACTGCTGGAGGGGCGGTTCGACCTCGGTGTGCTCGGCACGGACCCGGATCACGCACGCCTTGAAGCCCAGCATATAGGGCGGGAGGAGCTGTGCCTCCTGCTGCCTGCCGGGGCCGCGCCGCCCGCCACCTTTGCCGATCTCGACGCGCACGGCTTCATCGCCCATCCCGACGGCTTCGCCTATGCCGACGACCTGCTGAAGCTGAACTTCCCCGAGGACTATCCCGGCGCCGACCGGCTGCGCCTGCGCGGTTCGGTCAACCAGATCGGCCAGATCCCCGCCCCGGTTGCCCGGGGGATCGGCTACACTCTCCTGCCGCGCAGTGGGGTCGAGGCCTTTGCAGACAAGGCGCAGCTCTCTGTCGTCCCTCTACCGAAGCGTCGCTGGCACGAACTGTGGCTGGCCTCCCGGCGCGGTCGCAGCGCCCCGGCGCGGGTGCTCCATACGCAAGAGATGATCGCCGAAGCCGCGCGGCAACTGCGCTGAGCGCCACGCTTTTCGACCGAAATCCGAGATTATTTTCATCCAATCGACTGTTTCGCGGGTCTAGAGCTTGGAAATGGGAGAAAATCGTGAAGAACTTGGTCCGGGAGCGACCGCCGCGCGGCAGGCGGAACATGGGAGCGTTTATGACGAAAGCGGAAAGCTGCCCCGTTGCGCAGGCGCTGCACGATTGCGCCGAGGGCGATGCGGGCGCGCTTGAGCGGCTGGTGGCGCTGGAAGGCGGGCGCATGCTGGGCGTGGCCAAGCGCATTCTGGGCCGCACCGATCTGGCCGAAGAGGCCTTGCAGGAGGCGCTGGTGCGCATCTGGCGCAAGGCCGGGCAATTCAGTGGCAATCCCGGCTCGGCCAAGGGCTGGGTCTATACCGTCCTGCGCAGTCGCTGCCTGAACATTCTGCGCGACGGCAAACGGCTGAGCCTGCTCTCGCCCGAGGAATTGGGGGCGTTGCAGGATGCGCGCGAACAGAGCGTGCCCGAAGAAGGCTGGCAGATGCTCGCAGGCTCCAGCCGCCTGCGCGACTGCCTCGAGGCGCTCGACCCGGCCAGCCGCCATTCGATCCTGCTCGCCCATGTCGGCGGGTTCAGCCATGGCGAGATCGCCGCGCGCCAGTCGGTGCCGCTGGGCACGGCGAAAAGCTGGATCCGGCGCGGATTGGCCAGCCTGAGGGAGTGCCTGTCATGAGCCTGAACCGGACCGATCTCAACGCCATCGCAGATGATTACGTCCTTGGTCTTCTGAGCGAAACTGAGGCCGAGTTGCTCGAGGAACTGCTGGCGCGCGACCCTGCGCTGGAGGCCCGCGTGGCGGCGCTGCGCGACGGGTTGCTCCCGCTCGATCTCTCCGCGCCCAAGGCCGACCTGCCGGATGATTTCATGGATCGCCTGCGCGAACGCATCGCGGCGGAACCTGCACGCGAAGACGCGGCCCCACGGGGGGTGACGATCACGCCGGTCACACCGCAAGCCGACAACCTGCCGCAAGCCCCGCGCGCGAAGTGGCGCTGGTTGATCGCGGCGGGGATCATCGGCCTCGCGGTGGGTCTGGGCACCGGCACGTTGCGCCCGACGCCAGAGCCGCGCGTGGTCGCCGTTCTCATGAACGCATCCGGCGAGCCGCAGGCCGTGATCGAGGATTACGGCAATCGCGACGCCAAGATCCGCTTCGTGGCGGATGTGACGCTGCCTTCGGGCAAAACGATCCAAGCCTGGACCCTCCCTTCGCCAGAGACGGGCCCGGTGTCGCTCGGCACGCTCGACAGGGTGGCGCCTGCGGTGTTGACCGGCCCTTCCCTGCCCGAACCTGCGCCGCAGCAGCTCTACGAGATCACGCTGGAACCCGCGGGCGGCTCGCCCACAGGACGCCCGACCGGCCCGATCCTTGGCAAAGGCTTCGCCCATATCCAGAGCTGATCCGGCCCTGCCCGTGCGGGAGGGTCTCCCGCACGGGCTTGACCTTGCCTATATTCGGCTGAAATGAACAGGGCGCGGCGCACGCGCCCCATTCGCCCGACCCAGACAGGCCCGAGAGAGGACCCCCCTGATGAAATTTCGCTTCCCGATTGTCATCATCGACGAGGATTTTCGCTCCGAGAATACCTCCGGTCTCGGCATCCGGGCACTCGCGCAAGCCATCGAGGCCGACGGGTTCGAAGTGCTCGGCGTCACCAGCTACGGCGACCTGTCGCAATTCGCCCAACAGCAAAGCCGCGCCTCGGCCTTCGTGCTGGCGATCGACGACGAGGAATTCTCCTCCGGCCCCGAACTGGACCCGGCCGTCGAAAAGCTGCGCGCCTTCATCGAGGAAGTGCGCTGGAAAAACGCCGATGTGCCGATCTTCCTGCATGGCGAGACCAAGACCTCGCGCCACCTGCCCAACGATATCCTGCGCGAGTTGCACGGCTTCATCCACATGTTCGAGGATACGCCGGAATTCGTCGCCAAGCACATCATCCGCGAGGCGAAGAGCTATCTCGAGAGCATCCAGCCGCCCTTCTTCAAGCAGTTGCTCGACTATGCCGAGGACGGCTCCTACTCGTGGCACTGCCCGGGCCATTCGGGCGGCGTCGCCTTCCTGAAATCGCCGATCGGCCAGATGTATCACCAGTTCTACGGTGAAAACATGCTGCGCGCCGATGTCTGCAACGCGGTGGAGGAGCTGGGCCAGCTGCTCGATCATAACGGCGCGATCGGCGCCTCCGAGCGCAATGCCGCGCGGATCTTCAATTCCGATCACTGCTTCTTCGTGACCAACGGCACCTCGACCTCGAACAAGATGGTCTGGCACCACACGGTCGCGCCGGGCGACGTGGTTGTGGTCGACCGAAACTGTCACAAGTCGATCCTGCACGCGATCATCATGACTGGCGCGATCCCGGTCTTCCTGAAGCCCACGCGCAACCATTGGGGCATCATCGGCCCGATCCAGCGCTCGGAATTCGAGCCCGAGGCGATCCGCGCCAAGATGAAGGCGAACCCGCTACTGGCCGATTACGACACCGACAATGTCCAGCCCCGGATCATGACGCTGACGCAGTCGACCTATGACGGGGTTCTCTACAATACCGAGGTGATCAAGTCGCTTCTGGACGGCTGGGTCGACAACCTGCATTTCGACGAGGCGTGGATCCCCCATGCCGCCTTCCATCCGTTCTACGGCCAGTATCACGCGATGGGCCGCAAGCGCGAGCGCACGACCAAGTCGATCACCTATGCGACGCAATCGGTGCACAAGCTGCTCGCCGGGATTTCGCAGGCGAGCCATGTGCTCGTGCAGGACAGCAAGGAAGAGAAGCTCGACCGGCATCTCTTCAACGAGAGCTACCTGATGCACACCTCGACCAGCCCGCAATATTCGATCATCGCAAGCTGCGACGTGGCGGCGGCGATGATGGAACCGCCGGGCGGCACCGCGCTGGTAGAGGAAAGCATCGTCGAAGCGCTCGATTTCCGCCGCGCGATGGTGAAGGTCGAAGAGGAATATGGCCCCGAGGATTGGTGGTTCCAGGTCTGGGGCCCGACCGATTTCCGCGCCGATGGCGACGGGATGGCCGCGACCCGCGACTGGGTTCTCAAGAAGACCGATGCCGAGGGCGTCGAAACCACCGGCTCGGATAGCTGGCACGGCTTTGGCGACATGGCGCCGGGCTTCAACATGCTCGACCCGATCAAGGCCACGATCATCACCCCCGGCCTCGATATCGAGGGGCGTTTCGACGACAGCGGCATCCCCGCCTCGATCGTGTCGAAATACCTCGCCGAGCATGGCGTCGTGGTCGAGAAGACCGGGCTTTACAGCTTCTTCATCCTGTTCACGATCGGCATCACCAAGGGCCGCTGGAACACGCTGCTGGCGGCGCTGCAGCAGTTCAAGGACCATTACGACAAGAACCAGCCGCTGTGGCGCGTGATGCCGGAATTCTCGGCGAAGTTCCCGCGCTACGAGCGCATGGGGCTGAAGGATCTCAGCCAGCACGTCCATTCGCTTTACGCGAAATACGACGTCGCGCGGCTCTCGACCGAGATCTACCTGACCGACCATCACCCCGAGATGACCCCGTCGGAGGCCTTCTCGCATATCGCGCGGCGCAAGACCGAGCGCGTCTCCATCGACGAGCTGGAGGGCCGGATCACGACGAGCCTCGTGACCCCCTACCCGCCGGGCATTCCGCTGCTGATCCCGGGTGAGGTCTTCAACGCGAAGATCGTGGATTACCTGCGCTTCAACCGGGAATTCGCCCGCGAATGCCCCGGCTTCGAGACCGATATCCACGGGCTCGTGACGGAGACGGGCGAGGACGGCCAGACGTATTACTTCGCGGATTGCGTGGCGCGCTAAGGCGGACCCGATCAAGCTTCGAGGCTCAATGTCAGGGCGCGGCTCGGTTTATCCCGACCGCGCCCTAACTCATTCCTCAGACGGATCGGTTTCGGGAGAAAAGCAGCATGAGCGACAGGCCCAAAGGCACGATGATGGCCGTGGTCACGACCGGAACGGGCGGCTACGAGCGGCTCGACTATCGCGAGGTCGCGATGCCCGAACCGGAGCCCGGCAAGGTGCTGCTGCAGGTGCTCGCGGCAGGCATCAACAACACCGACATCAACACGCGGCTGGGCTGGTATTCTTCTGACGTCAAATCCGGCACGCAGGAGTCGCGCGAAGACGCCGAGCATGCCGATGGCAGCTGGAGCGGGGCCACGCCCTTCCCGCTCATCCAGGGCACCGATTGCTGCGGTCGGGTCGTCGCGGTGGGCGACGATGGCGACGAGGCCCTGATCGGCACCCGCGTTCTGGTACGCTCCTGCATGCGCGAGCGCGATTTCTCCTCGATGGACACGGTCTGGCTCGGCTCCAATTTCGACGGGGCCTTCGCGCAATATGTGAAAGTGCCCGCAGGCGAGGTCTTCGCCATCGACAGCGACTGGAGCGACGCCGAACTCGCCACCCTGCCCTGCGCCTATGGCACGGCGGAGAACATGATCCACCGCGCGGGCGTCACCGCGGGCGAGCGCGTGCTGGTTCCGGGCGCTTCGGGCGGCGTGGGCTCGGCGTTGATCCAGTTGCTCAAACGGCGCGGCGCGGAAGTCGTTGCCATTACCAGCGCCGCCAAGCGCGAGATCGTGCTGGAGATCGGCGCGGATCAGGTGCTCTGCCGCGAGGACGATCCCGTGGCGGCGATCGGCGAGAACAGCGTCGACGTGGTGATCGACAACGTCGCCGGGCCGGGTTTCGGCACGATGCTGAAGCTGCTCCGGCGCGGCGGGCGCTATGCCTCGTCGGGCGCGATTGCCGGGCCGGTCGTGGAGCTGGACATGCGCGACATGTATCTCAAGGACATCACGCTGATCGGCTGCACCGCATGGGACGCGCCGATCTTCGGCAACCTGATCTCCTATGTCGAGAAGGGCGAAATCCGCCCGTTGCTCGCCGCCACCTACCCGCTCGATCAGATCGCCGAGGCGCAGAAGGTATTTCAGGAAAAACGCCACGCCGGGAAAATCGTGCTGATCCCGGCGCGTTGACCTGCGCGGCTTACGCCGAAGGCATAGGACTACGCGGTTCGGTCTCGCGCACCAGCCGAGACCGAACCGAAATCATCGATCAGACCGCAGGTTTGCGGTGCAGCGTGCCCTGCTCATAGGCATAGGCGCATTGGATCAAGGCGTGCTCGCTCCACTGCTGGCCGAGGAAGATCAGCTCGAACGGCGCGCCGGAGGCGTAGTAGCCCGCGGGCACGGTGACGCCCGGAATGCCCGCGATGTTCAGCTCCCCGACGGTGGTCTCGAGGATCGCGTCACCCGAATGGAGGCCCGGCAATTCGCAGAGCATCTGCGGGTAAACGAGCGCGTCGAGTTGATGGCGCGCGAAGACTTCCTCCATCAGCAGCAGATAGGTCCGCTTCAGGGCCGTGAACGCGGGCAGCGCGGGCGGCGTAGTCGGGGATTTCACCGCCTCGACGAAATCGGGCAGCTCGTTGAGGAAGCCGAGGATCGCGCCCTTCGCGAGCACGTTTTCCTCCTTCGTGGCCTCGACGAACTCCTCCCAGGTCTTGATCGCCGCATTCGGGCCCAGCCGCTCGAGATATTTCGTCATGTCATAGGGGATGGATTCCAGCCCGCGCCCGTCGAAGAAGGGCGTGCCCGGCGTGATCTCGCGATAGCTTGCGAAATCGGTGCCCGCGAAGGGGTCGTCGACCAGAACCGCGCCGAGGTCTTCAAGCTCGCTCTTCGCGCGATCGTAAAGATCCGACGCCTCGTGGGAGAGTTCGTTCTTCCGCCAGCCCGGCCCGTAAAGCCCGAGCCGCTTGCCCTTCAGGCTGTCCTTCGACAGGCCCGAGGCGTAGCCGCCTTCGGGGATCTTGTCGACGCAAGCCAGCGTCTTGGGGTCTTCGGTGGTGAACCCCGCCAGGACATCGAGGCCGAGGGCGGCATCAGTCACAGTGCGCGCGATCGGCCCGACCACGTCGCGATTGCCCGAGAGCGGCACGACACCGGCATTCGGCACCAGCCCGATGGTCGGCTTGATACCCACCAGCCCCTGCGCCGAGGCCGGGTTCTGGATCGAGCCGCCGGTTTCCTCGGCGAGCCCCATGACGCACATATGGGTGGCGACCGCCGCTGCCGTGCCTGCGCTCGACCCGCCCGGGGCGCGGTCCTCGATCGCGGGGTTGATCGTGGGACCGGCCCAGCTGTCATTGGCATGCGTTCCGGTCCAGCTGAGGATCGGCACGTTGGTCTTGCCGAGGATGACCGCATCGGCCGCACGCATCCGGGCCACCACGGGGCTATCGCGTTCGGGCATCAGATCGACGCCGCCCGTCCCGGAATAGAGCAGCCGCCAGCCCGCCGTGGTGGGGATGCCCGCCATGTCCATCGGATCCTTCACGACGATCGGCACCCCGGCCAGCGGCCCGAGCGCCTCGCCCGCAGCGCGCCGCCGGTCGATGTCGCGGGCGGTCTCGAGGGCTGCGTCATTCTCGAAGATGATCGCGTTGTATTTGCCGTTCAGCGCCTTGACCTGAGCGATGCAGGCTTCGGTCAGCGCCTCTGCGGTGAACGCCCCCGAGGCCAGCCCCTCCTGAACGGCGGCGACGGTGAGCGTTCCGAGATCGGGCAGATCGGGTTTCGTTTGAGCGGACATGAGAGACTCCTTTTCCGTTTGGCGGGCATGGTGCCGCCATCGCCCGAGCCGGAGCCGGGCGGGGTGGATCGAAAGTGACGAAGCTCGACCCGTGACGCGAACCGATGAGGCTGCAGAGACGGTCGAAGCCGGGAAGAAAAAGGTCGCCCCCACCCAAGAAGCTGCCCTCCAAGGCAGAGGCGACAGGTTAAAGACCGCGCAACAAGGGATAGGGGCGCGGCCCTAAGCTCATTCGGCGATGCCGACGATCGACTTCAGGACCGAGGCCCCGACCGTGTATTTCGGGTCGACCATGTTGCCGAGACGCACGCGCCCGCATTGGGTCAGCAGCATGTAGGCGTCGATCTCGTCGAAGCCGAAATCGGCGGCCATCCAGCGGATCAGCTCGCGGTAAGCGCCGCGCGCGGCGTCTTCCATCGGACGTGCCGAGCCGACCGTCATGTAGAACTCTTCGTTCTCCAGACGCGGCGTGCTGATCGTCCAGTTCTTGATCAGGTCGATGCGCACGGTGGTGACGGTCGGGTGCTCGACCGCGACGCCGCAAAGCTCGCCGTCGCCCTGGGCTGCGTGGCAATCCCCGAGGAACAGATAGCCGCCCTCGGTCTGCACCGGCAGATAGACGACCGCGCCCGGCGCGACATCGGGAAGGTCCATGTTGCCGCCGTAATAATCCGGCACCAGCGAGGAGATCGCCTCGGCAATCGGCGCCGTGCCGATCGTGCCGATGAAGGGCTCGTAAGGCAGGCTGATCTTGTCGTTCCACTTCGTGCCTTCCTCGACGGTGATGTCGAGCTTGCGCACCACCTCGGGCAGCGGCGCGGTCAAGAGCGCAGTCTCGAAGGTGGGAACCAGACCGCCGAATTCGGGCATGATCACCGTGGTGCCCCGCGGCTGCGGCCCGCGCGGCACGATGCTCTCGATATAGACCGCGATCGTGTCGCCCTTCTCGGCGCCGTTCACGTAGATCGGGCCGTTTTGCGGGTTCAGGAAGGGAAAGTTCAGGATCTCGGTCGGCTTGTCGGTCTCCGACTTGATCGCGCCTTCGAACGCGTCATGGGTCTCGGCGCTGACGACGGTGCCCGGATCGACGGTCAGGACCGGCTCGATCCCGGCGGTGTAGATGTAGGGATAGCTTCCCTGCTCTTCCTCGGTGATCGTGCGTTTTTCGAGGGTCTGACCTTTCGCCACGCCCTTGCGCGCCATGATGGATTCTTCAAACCAGCTCATAAGTTGCTCCTTTTACTTGCAAATTCCATGATTGTTCCGGGGAGATCAGACCGACAGGTATCGTCGGATCGTGTCGCGGTCCTGCAGCATCTCGCGGTCGAGCTCGGCGACGATCCGGCCCTTGTCCATGACGTAGCAGCGCTGCGCCATCGCCCGGATCATGTCGACATTCTGCTCCACGAAGACGACGGTCACGCCGGTCTTGCGGTTCAACTCGACCATGATGCGCGCGATGTCCTGCACGATGTTCGGCTGGATCCCCTCGGAGGGCTCGTCGAGCAGGATCATTGACGGATCGCCCATCAGCACGCGCCCGATGGCGAGCTGCTGCTGCTGACCGCCCGACATCGTGCCCGCGCGCTGATCGGCGCGCTCCTTGAGGATCGGGAAATAGCGGAAGATCTCGTCGACCTTGCCGGGGGTGGACTTGCCCGCGATGCTTTCGCCGACGAGCAGGTTTTCGAGCACGGTCATGCGCGGGAAGACATCGCGGCCCTGCGGCACATAGCCGATGCCCTTGCGCGCCCGTTTATGCGCGGAGAGCAGATCGATCGACGCGCCGTCGAGGTTGATCGACCCCTTGTCGGTCGACAACAGCCCGATCAGCGTTTTCATCAGGGTCGATTTGCCGACCCCGTTGCGCCCAATCACGGCGACGATCTCGCCCTCGCGGACCTGAAAATCGACGCCCTGCAGCACCGGCTTGCCGCCGTAGCCCGCATTGAGTTCGATCACGTCGAGAAGGACTTCCTTACGCATCGACTTCTCCCAGATAAATGGCGGCGACACGTTCATCGGCGGTGATCTCGTCGATGGTGCCCTGCGCGAAAATCTTGCCGAAATGGAGCACGGTGACCTGGTGGGCGATCTGGCGCACGAAGGCCATGTCGTGCTCCACCGCCAGCAGGGTCATGCCCTCGCGGTTCAGTTCCTGAAGCATCTCGCCGGTGGCGAAAGTCTCGTCGGGCGTCATCCCGGCGGTCGGCTCGTCCAGCAGCAGCAGACGCGGTTTCAGCGCCACCGCCATGCCGATCTCCAGCCACTGCTTCTGACCGTGGCTGAGATTGCCCGCGAGCTGCTTGCGGTCCTGCGAGAGTTTCAGGAACTCCAGCAGCCGGTCGATCTCCTCTTGCAGGATCTCGGGCGCGACATGGTGCTGAAGCGCGATCGTCAGGTTCTGCTGAACGCTCAGTTCCTTGAAGATGCCGGGCACCTGAAACTTCACGCTGATCCCCTTGCGGATGCGCTCGAACGGCTTCGCGCGGGTGATCTCCTCGCCGTCATAGAGGATCGCGCCGCTATCGGGCAGATGCTCGCCCAGGATCAGCTTGAAGAAGGTGCTCTTGCCCGCCCCGTTGGGACCAATCAGGCAGTGCATCTCGCCAGGCTGAAGCGCGAAATCGACATTGCCCGTGACGTGGAGCCCGCCGAAATGCTTGTTGAGCTGGCGTGTTTCGAGAATGGCCATCACCGCTCTCCTTCCAGTTTGGATTTCCGGCGCATGAAGGGCGAGATCAGCGCGATGACGATGCCACGCGGGGCGATCAGCACGGTGATCACCAGCAGCGTTCCCATCACGATCAGCGCATATTGGCTGCCGTAGATCGTGAGCGACTGGAACACCATCAGCACCGCGAGCGTGCCGATGATCGTGGTCGTGAGGTCCGTGCGTCCGCCGACCGCGACCCAGACGATGGGCAGCGAGGCCGCCGTCATCCCCATCGAGGCGGGCGTGATGTAGTTGCCCCAAGAGGTGTAGAGCACTCCCGACAGCCCGGCGAGCGCGGAGCCGATGACGAAGGTCGCCAGCTGATACTTGCGCACGTCATAACCCAGCATCTCGGCGCGCATCGGGTTCTCGCGGATCGCCACGATGACATTGCCGAAGCGCGAATTCACGAGGATGCGCAGGCCCAGATAGCAGACCAGCAGCAGCGCCAGCGTGACGTAATAGAGGGTCACGTCCGGATAGAGCACGATATTGCCGCCCGGCCACGGGATCGTCAGCGAGGGCATCGCGCCCATGCCGTTGAAGCCGTTCAGACGCGCCTTGCCGATCGCCCATTCGGGCCCCGCCGTCTGCGCCATGAAGCGCTCGAGCACCAGCGTCACCGACAGCGTCACGATGCCGAGGAACACGCCGCTGATGCGCCCGAAGAACAGGAAGTAGCCAAGGATCGCCGCGAAGAGCGCGCTCAGGCCAACCGCCAGCACCAGCGAGAGCAGCGTCAGGCCGTAGGCGTCGCCGAGGTTGATCGTCAGGACCCCGTAGGCGTAGCCCGCGACCCCGAAGAAGGCGGTCTGGCCGAAGCTGAGCGCCCCGCCATAGCCCCAGATCAGGCTCAGCCCCATCGCCATGAAGAGCCAGTTGAAGAAGTAGACGTTATTGCCGACGTCGTAGCTGTCCGCAAAGGCCGGATAGGCGCAGGCGGCGAGCAGGACGACAGTGAAGCCCGACCAGAATTTCGGTCCCTTGCCGAGGGTTTGCGGCCCCTCGATGAGCTTCAGAATGGAAGTGAAACGGGATGCGCTGCTCACGTCAGGCCCTTTCTTTCAGGATCTTGCCGCTGATGCCGCGCGGCAGGATGCGGATCACGATGATGACGGCGATGAGCATGCCGATCTGACCGGCAAGCTGGCCCTGCCAGGAGGTCAGCGATGCTTTGATGAAGCCAAGCACGACCGCGGCAGGCGCCGTCCCGAGGAAGATGTCTGCGCCGCCCACGACGACGGTCACGAAAGCCTCGACCATGAAGGCGGCCCCCATCGTCGGCACGAGCGTCATCGTCGGCGCGTAAAGCCCACCGGCAAGCCCCGCGAGCGCCGCGCCCAGACCGAAGGTCAGGCTGTAGATCAGGTTGGTGTTGACCCCGAGCGCCTCGGCCACATGCGGCACCTGGATCGTGGCGCGGGCAAGGATGCCGAAGCGCGTCTTGGTGAACATCAGCCACAAGGCGGCCAGCGTCGCGAGCGCCATCACCACGAGCACGATGCGATAGATCGAATAGGAATAGTCGCCGACGGTGAAGCTGCCGAAGGGCGTGCCGCTGCCGGCCATCGTCGTGCCCAGCACGATCAGCGTGCCTTGGGTGACGATCATCGAGATCCCCCAAGTGGCCACGATCGTATCGAGGGGACGTTTGTAGAGCGGGCGGATCACCACGACCTCGACGATCATCCCGGCGATACCGGCGGCCAGAGAACCCAGCGCGATCGCGATCGGAAGGGGCACGCCCATATGGGTGGCGCTCGTCGAGACATAGGCGCCGCAGAGGATGAACTCGCCATGCGCGAGGTTGATCACGCCCATCATGCCGAAGATCACCGCGAGGCCGCAGGCGCTGAGCACGAGGAAGGCGAACGCGTCTCCGAACTGATAGAAGAAGCTGAAGAGAGAGTAGAGGAACTCCATAGACCGTCCCTTTCTTGGTGGCCGTCGTTCAGGGAAATCCGGGCAAGAAAATCCGGGAGGGGACGGATGCGGAGCCAAGGGGCCCCGCATCCGCGATGCGTCGGATTACTCCGTCGGCAGGTGCGACGGGGTGTACTGGTCGCTCGGATCGTTCTGGGTCAGATCGCAGCCGACATCGCCCAGCCAGTAGGGCTTGATGTCATCCCATTTCTTCGGGAACTCGATCGAGTGATCTTCGAGCACATGGGCCAGATAGATCGTGTGCGAGGTGTGCTGGCTTTTCGGATCGATGCACATCTCGCCCTCGGGCGCGTCGTAGCACAGGTTGCCATCGGCGAGCGTGGCGCGGACGTCTTCCAGAGCGGTGGAGCCGCCGGCTTTCTCGACCATCTCCTTGTAGAGATAGACCGCCGCGTAGGAGTTCTCGGCTTCCTGGTTGATGTAGGGCTCATCGGGGAACATCGCGTGGAACTTCTCGACGAAGGCCTTGCTTTCCGGCGTGTCGATTTCCTCGACATAGTTCACCGTCGCATACATGTCCTTCAGGCTTGGGGGCGTGAAGCGCTTATGCTCGTAGCCCTGACCCACGTTCACGGACGACGCCATCGGCAGGTCGACATTCGCCGAACCGGCCTGCTCGTAATAGGACGACTGCGCCGTGCCCACCAGCAGCGTCACCACGAAGTCGGGCTTGGCGGCCTGAATGTTCTGGATGGTCTGCGAGAACTGCGACACGCCGAGCGGGATGAACTCTTCGCCCACCATCTCGCCGCCATTGTCCTTGACGATGTTGCGCACCCATTCGGCCGAGATCTGACCGAAGTTGTAGTCGGCGGCGATGGTGTAGACGTTCTTGCCGTACTTCTCCATCATGTAGGGGATCAGCGTGGAGAACTGCTGCTCCGGCACCGCGCCGGTGACGATCATGTTCGCGTCGCAGACGCCGCCTTCATACTGGTTGTTGTAGAAGGCCAGCCCGTCGAACTGGTTGACGATCGGGCGATAGGCTTCACGCGAGGCCGAGGAGAAGCCCGCGAAGACCACGTCCACCTTGTCGCGCTGCAGCACGCGGCGCATGAATTCCTGATAGCGCGTGTTGTCCGACTGGGTGTCGTAGGTCACCAGCTCGATCGGACGACCGGCGATGCCGCCCGCGTCGTTGATTTCCTTGGTGGCCAGCTGGATGCCATGCACCTTGCCGATGGTCGCGAGGGCGAAGTCCCCCGACTGGTCTTCGAGCACACCGATTTTGATCGGCTCGGCGTCCTGAGCCATCACGGGCCCTGCAAAAGACAATAGGGTAGCGAGCACCGAAGCGGTGCTGATCAGTTTCCTGGTCATTTTCAACTCCTTGTTGAGGTTTTTCCGGGTGCCTTGCTGGGCTAGCGCGCCTGACACCTCTTTTTCGTTTCACCGCGATCGAGATCGCTGTCCGGGTTTGCCAGCATCAGGGACTCGCAGTGGTCCTCGACGCTGACGCGCGCGCGCATGCTCTCCTTTCTCAGAAGGTCATATGCGGCATCTTCGTTAAGCCCGCGCTGGCGCATGAGCGCAGCGACAGCCTTGATGACGTAAATCCGTTTGCGGCGGCGTTCGCCCATATCGTCGAGGCTCGCCTTGAGGCCGTCGATTTGCTCGAACGCGTTCACGCCCAGATAGAGAGCGGAATAGACGGCGCCGCTATGGATCGGTTTTTGCAGGAAGGACGCGGCCCCGAGCTGGAGCATCGCCTTGAGACGGCTCGGCGCTTCCGTGCCTACCAGCCCCACCGTCGGACACGGCGCATGCTGGGGCGACAGATTGTAACTCTCGGGCCAGGCCTGCGGCAGGTTCAGGTCGCCGTCGATGATGACGAGGTCGGCCTCCGGGCTCAGGTCTTCGGGCAGTTCGAAAACCTGGCGCGGCGAGACGGGACGGGTATCCGGCTCCAGCCCCAGCCGACGCAATGTCGTTTCGAGAATGCCCAGCGAGCGGCCCTCGGTGGTAAAGATGACGGCCCTGCGGCCGCGGAAGTTTTGCGCGATCCGGGGTGTCTTCATTGAACCACCCTCACGTTCCTGCGCCGCTCCGCCGGCTCGAAGGTCGTCGTTGAGGACACGAGATACGGGTCGGCCGCGATGGGTTCGGGCGCTTCGAGCAGGATGTCGAACTCGAAATCCGCGCGCGACAGCCCGATGCGGGGCGTGAGCGCGGCATGGTAGGTTTCAGGGTCGATCGTGACCCGGCCTTGCGGCGCATCGAAAACCTGACCTGCAGCCGCTTCGAGAACCGCCCCCACCGACGCGGTGCCCGCATCGGCGATGGATTTCGCGAGCATATGAATGGCGACATAAGCGGCTTCGGCTTCGGCGGAAACGACAGGTCCCTCGGGGAAGGCTTTGCCATAGGCCTCGACGAAGCGCTTGTTGCGCTCACCCGCGAGGGACGAGAAATAGACGCTGGAACTGATCTGTCCATCCGCCCCGACCGGGCCGATCGCGCGAAGCTCGGGCTCCGAGAGGTTACAGCTCGCGATCGGGAAGCGTGTGGTCTGCTCGATGCCGCGCGCCTCGCAGGTCTCCCGGAAGGCGCGGAAGAACGCGTAAGAGGACTCGCCGATCAGCGCGTTGAACACGAAGTCAGGCTTGGTCTCGAGGATCTCCTCGATGATGGCGGCCATATCGGTCTCGCCGACCGGCAGATACCGCTCCGCCACCACTTCGCCGCGGCGCCGCTGAAGTTCCTCGCGCATCACCCGGTTGCTTTCCCAGCCCCAGATATAGTTCGAGCCGATGCAATAGGCGCGACGACCGAAGCGGGCACAGAGGAAATCGATGAGCGGCGACATGTGATGGTTCGGCGCCGCACCGGTGTAGATGACGTTGGTCGAGCTCTCGAAGCCTTCGTAATGGGTCGGATACCACAGCAGCCCGTCATGCTTCTCGAAGAGCGGGATCACTTCCTTGCGGCTCGACGAGGTGTAGCAGCCGCAGATATGGCGGATGCCGCGATCGAACATGCTCTGAACCGCCGGCGCGTATTTATGCAGATCACTCTCGGGGTCGATATGGACGGGATGGAACGTGACCGCCGCGCTCGGATCCGCATTGATCTCGTCGCAGGCAAGCTGCGCGCCGTTGAGCTGCGTATGCGCGACTCTACCGTATGCGCCGGTGGTCGAGAAAAGCAGGCCGATCTGTAGGTCGAGACGAGTCATTTTCGATCTTCCAACGACAAAAACCCCCAGAAGCAGAAACTGCTTTGGAGGCGGAATTGCCGACATATCTGAGGGTTCAACGCGCCATGACGAGCACATTTGCTCGGCGCTTACCTCAAGCTAGGGAATCGATCACGAAGGTGTCAATAGACATGTTACTTCGCCGTGGCCGCCCCCCTCTCATGCCCACATATGCACGTTATTGAAGCTGTTCCGAAAGCAGACTGCCCGCAAATTGAGCGCAACCCGGATGCAAAAGGGGCTCGCCTTCCCTGAAGCTGTGATGTCCGGAGAATGAGCCGTCCCCCTTAGGGCGGAGGCTTTGCCGACGTGCGACGGGATCGCTCTTGGGCATGGAAGCGATGCGCTGGCGGAGGAGGTGGGATTCGAACCCACGGTAGGCTTTCACCTACGTCGGTTTTCAAGACCGGTGCATTAAACCACTCTGCCACTCCTCCGACCGGCTTCGCTTAGACCGCTTCACGCGATTCTGAAAGTCTTGCGCGCCGTTTTCCGCGCGTGGGCGTTGGGGCAGCTTTTCACGGGCTCTGCAAATCGCTAGGATCGCGCGTAACGCATGGCGCAAGCGGTGCAGACGCGCAGGCAAGAGGCGGGCAAACCGCGCGAAAAGGGGCACAGGATGACTGAGCAGGATAAGATGACGCGCAAGCGGGTGACGGGCTTTGCCCTGATGCTGGGCGCGGGGATCGCGCTGGCAGGCTGTCAGGAAAGCGGTGGCTCCCCGTTCGGGATGTTCAAGAAGAAGCCAGCGGACGAGACCGCAAGCCCCGGCGACGCCGAAACCGTCACCGAAAACGGCCAGAAGATGATCGAGCGCGACGTCGAAGCGCCGCAGGTCTTCTCGGTCGACGAAAAGGGCCTCTGGGACGGGCGTCCCTCGCTGGGCGGCGTCTGGGTCGCGCATCCGAACGTGAAAGACCCCGAGCGGGTGATCATCCGCAACCCGTCGAACGGCAAATTCGTGATCGGGGCGCTGTTCAAGCGCGAGACCGACAATCCCGGGCCGAAACTGCAGGTCAGCTCGGATGCGGCCGATGCGCTGGGGCTGCTGGCGGGCGCGCCGACCGAGCTCTCCGTCGTGGCGCTGCGCCGCGAGACGGTTCCGGTCAAGGAAGACAAGCCCGCGCCGCTCGTCGACAAGCCGGTGATCGCGGCCCCTGAAGAGGTGGAGCAGAAGTCGCTCGACGAGGTGACATCGACCGCGGCGGCCGGCATCGCCAAGGCCCAAGGCACGCCGAAGCCCGCAGCGAAACCAGTCAAGCCCGCAATCGGTGCGGCCCCTGCCCCGGCGCCCGCCCCCGCAGCCCCGTTAGCTGCAGCAACTCCGCAGCCGAGCACGCCGAAAATGAGCACCGGCGCAGGCTATATCCAGATCGGCATCTTCTCCGTCGAGGCGAATGCGAAACGCGCCCAGAGCCAGATGGCCAAGGCGGGCGTCATCGCCGAGATCAAGAAGGAACAGAGCCACTCCAAGACCTTCTGGCGCGTGATCGCGGGCCCTGCGCCCACGAAATCCGACCTCGACGCGCTCAAGACCAAAATTCACGGACTGGGCTATCCTGACGCCTACCCCGTCTCGAAATAGGACTACGCAGAAGATATGACCTTCATTCGCCTGATCGCCGCCACGCTTGCAGCCTGCCTGTTCGCCCTGCCCGCCGCCGCCTTCGACACCAAGGCCCATGCGGCTTGGGTCTATGACCTCTCGACCAAGACCGTCCTGATGGCGAAGAACGCGGATATCCCGCTGCCTCCGGCGTCCATGTCGAAGCTGATGACGCTCGATCTGCTATTCGAGGCGCTGGAAGACGGCCGGGTCACGATGGACACGACCTTCCCGGTCTCGGAGCACGCGCAGTCGATGGG
This sequence comes from Thioclava sp. JE_KL1, assembly GCF_009296265.1. Lineage (GTDB taxonomy): Bacteria > Pseudomonadota > Alphaproteobacteria > Rhodobacterales > Rhodobacteraceae > Thioclava. The sequence goes on along the minus strand of NZ_WBJS01000006.1, from coordinate 70,637 downwards.
CGGCTCGACGATGTTCCTCAATACGACCGACCGCCCCACCGTGCGCGATCTGATCCAGGGCATCATCATCAACTCGGGCAACGACGCCTGCGTCGTGGTGGCCGAGGGGCTGGCGGGCTCGGAGTCCTCCTTCGCCGACCTGATGACCGAGCGCGCGCATGAGCTGGGCATGAAGAACTCGATGTTCGCCAACTCGAACGGCTGGCCCGACCCCGGCCAGCGCATGTCGGTCCATGATCTCGGCATCGTCGCGAGCCGGATCATCACCCATTTCCCGCAATATTATCACTTCTTCAGCGAGACCCACTTCAACTACAAGGATCGCGCCCCGGCCAATGCCGAGAACCGCAATCCTCTGCTCGACATTCGCGCCGCCGACTGGAAGGCCGATGGCATGAAGACCGGCCACACGCAGGAAGCGGGCTACGGCCTCGTGGGCTCCGCCGTGATGGGCGAGCGCCGCATCGTCTTCGTGCTGGCAGGCATGCCTTCCGAGCAGTCGCGCCGGTCGGAAGGCGAAGCGGTCGCGAACTGGGCCTTCCGTCAGTTCGTGATGAAGGACGTGGCGAAGGCAGGCACCCAGCTTGCCGAGGCGCCGGTCTGGCTGGGCGGCAAATCCACCGTCGGCCTTGCCCCGAAAACCGATCTGTCGCTGCTGGTCCCCGCAGGCGCGAAGGACAAGGTGACCGCCGAGGCCGTGTTCAAAGGCCCGCTGCAAGCTCCGATCAAGCAAGGTCAGGAAGTCGGCAAGCTGGTGATCACCGTGCCGGGCCTCGACAATGCCAACGAAGTGCCGCTCGTCGCCACCGAGGACGTCAAGAAAGGTGGCTTTGTCGTGCGCGTGAAAGCGGCGCTGGCGCGGCTGTCGGGCAAGGCGTTCGAGGCCGCGATGGAACGAGTGAACAGCTAAGCGCGCATGTTCATCAGCTTCGAGGGGATCGACGGATCGGGTAAATCCACACAGGCGCGGATGCTGGCCGAAACCCTGCGGGAAGCGGGGCGCGAGGTCATTCTAACGCGCGAACCCGGCGGCTCCCCGGGGGCCGAGGAAATCCGTCGTCTGGTGCTTGAGGGCGATCCGGACCGCTGGTCCGCAGAGACCGAGATCCTTCTGTTCACCGCCGCGCGCCGCGACCATCTGGAGCGCGTGATCGAACCGGCTCTTGCGGCTGGCAAGGTGGTGATCTGCGACCGTTTCGCGGATTCGACCCGGATGTATCAGGGCCTCTCGCGCGGCGATCTGCGCGCGGTGGTCGATCAGCTCCACGCCCTGATGATCGGGCGCGAACCGGACCTGACCGTGCTGATCGACATCGACCCGGCTGTGGGGCTGTCGCGCGCCAAGGGGCGGCAGGGCACCGAGGAGCGGTTCGAGGATTTCGGCGTCGGGCTGCAGGAAAAGATGCGCGCGGGGTTCCTGTCCTTAGCCGAGGAATTCGCACCCCGCTTCCGGGTAATCGACGGCACGCGCGAAGCCGATACGATTGCCGCCGATGTGCTGAGCGCCGTGCAGGCGGAACTGCAGAGCTAAGGGCAGCGCAAGACCCTCGGGTGGGCGCTTCGCTACGTTGGTGGCTTGGCGTTTTATCTCGAAAGCCCGGGAAAACCCGCGTGCCCGCGATGCCATTGCCAATGCGCCCTCCCGGTGGGAGGGTCGGGCGCGGCCCGGGGCTGGTCGCCCCGCGCCAACCGCCTTACGCAAAAACCCCGCTGGAAACCGCCCGCGCGCGCAACTAGAGTGCCGCCATGAGCCTCGCCGACCTTCCTGATCCGACCCTTGCGCCCGGTGCGCGACACCCGCGCGACACGCTGCGTCTCGTCGGTCAGACGCGGGCCGAGGAGGACTTCCTCGACGCGTTCAACATGGGACGGCTGCATCACGGCTGGCTGCTGACCGGGCCGCGCGGTGTGGGCAAGGCGACGCTCGCTTGGCGGATCACCCGCTTCCTGATGACCCAGCCGGAGGACGACGGGCCCGGCCTCTTCGGTGAACCGGAACAGCCCACTAGCCTCGATCCCGATCCGAACCACCCGGCGCTCAGCCGTATCCATGCCGGATCGGAGCCGGGCATTTTCGTGCTCAAGCGCGGCGCGAACGCCACCGAATCCGCGCTGTCGCAGGACATTCGCGTCGACGAGGTGCGCAAGCTGCGCTCCTTCCTGCATCTGTCTGCTGCCGAGGGCGGGCGGCGCGTTGTGATCATCGATGCCGCCGACGAGATGAATACCCAAGCGGCCAACGCGGTGCTGAAACTGCTCGAAGAGCCGCCGCCGCGCGTGACCTTCCTGCTGATCGCGCATCAGCCCGCGCGGCTCTTGCCGACGATCCGCTCGCGGTGTCGCGAATTGCGGCTGGGTACGCTCACGCCCGATCAGATGGAAGCCGCCATTGCCGCCGCCGAAGAGGAAGGCGAGCCGCCGGATCTCGACCACCACGCACTGGCCGCGCTGTCGGGCGGCTCCGTCGGCGCCGCGATCCGCCTGATCAATCAGGACGGCATGACGACCTATGCCAAGCTCGTCGATCTGATGGGCACCCTGCCCCGGCTCGACCGTCTGGGCGCGCTGGCGCTGGCCGAAAGCTGTGTCGGCAAGGCGAACGAGAACCGCTTCATCCTCGTCCTGAACCTGATCGACCTCTTCCTTTCGCGCGCCGCGCGCGCGGGCGTGATGGGCCCGGCGCATCCCGAAGCCGCGCCCGGCGAGGCACAGCTTCTCGCACGATTGTCGCCTGACGATCAGGCAGCGATGAAATGGGCTGCTCTCCATCAGAGCATGGGCGCGCGGGCAGCCCACGGCCGGGCGGTCAACCTTGACCCTGCCGCGCTCGTGATGGATATCGTCTTGGAGATCACAGCCGCCGCCTCCTGATGCGGCGCGAAAGGAGCCGATTTTGACCCTCCCGCCCGAGATCACAGACAGCCATTGCCATCTCGATTTCCCCGATTTCGACGGTGAGCGCGATGATATCATCGCACGCGCGAACGCCGCCGGAGTGACGCGGATGGTGACGATCTGCACCAAGCTGAAGAACGAGCCCTCCGTGCGTGCCATCGCCGAGGCGCATCGCGGCGTCTTCTACGCCGCGGGCACCCACCCGATGAGCGTCGCCGAAGAACCGATGGCCACTGTGGACGAGCTGGTAGCACTGGCCAAACACCCGAAATTCGTCGGCATCGGCGAGACCGGGCTCGACTATCACTACACCGCCGAGAGCGCCGAGGTGCAGAAAACCTCGTTGCGCCTGCATATCGAGGCCGCGCAGGAAACCGGCCTGCCGCTGATCATCCATTCGCGCGACGCCGATGAGGACATGGAAGCGATCCTGACCGAGGGTATGAAGGCCAAGCCCTATTCTTGCGTCATGCATTGCTATTCGTCGGGGCCGCGCCTCGCGCAGGTCTCGGTCGATCTGGGCTTCTATCTGTCGATGTCGGGCATCGCGACCTTCCCGAAAAGCCAGGAAGTGCGCGACATCTTCGCCGCTGCGCCGCTCGACCGGATCCTCGTCGAAACCGACAGCCCCTATCTCGCGCCGCCGCCCTATCGCGGCAAGCGTAACGAGCCCGCCTACACGGCGCACACCGCCAAGGTCGGCGCCGAAGTCTTCGGCCTGCCGCTCGAGGAATTCGCCGCAGCGACGCAGGCCAATTTCGACCGCCTGTTCTGGAAAGCCGCCGAGCATGGCGAGCGCGGGAGCATCGCTGCATGAGTCGGATGCGCTTCACGATCCTCGGCTGCGGCTCCTCGGGGGGCGTGCCGCGCATCGGCAACAATTGGGGCGACTGCGACCCGGCGAATCCGAAGAACCACCGGCTGCGCTGTTCGATGCTGGTCGAGCGGGTCGCCCAGTCGGGCACCACGCGGGTGCTGATCGACACCACGCCCGACATGCGCCAGCAGCTGCTGACCGCAGGCGTGGGCGAGCTGGATGCGGTGGTCTACACCCATAGCCATGCCGATCACGTCCACGGGCTCGACGATTTGCGCCAGATCGTCTTCAACATGCGCACCCGCCTGCCCGTCTGGGCCGATGCCGATACCGAGGCCGCGCTTCTGGACCGTTTCGCCTATGCCTTCGTCCAGCCCTCGGACAGCAATTACAAACCGATCTGCGAGCTGAAATCGATCCATCGCGAGCGGCCCTTCCAGATCACTGGCGCGGGCGGCTCGATCGAGTTTCAGCCCTTCCGCGTCGAGCATGGCAATATCGACGCGCTCGGCTTCCGGATCGGCGGGCTGGCCTATCTGCCGGACGTCTCGGACATTCCCGAAGAGGCATGGGCCTATCTCGAAGGCCTCGATTGCTGGGTGCTCGACGCGCTGCGCCGCACGCCGCACCCCACCCACGCGCATCTGGCCCGCGCGCTGGAATGGATCGAGCGTGCGCAGCCCGCAAGCGCGGTGCTCACCAACATGCATATCGACCTCGACCACGACACGGTCGCCGAGGAAACGCCGGATCACATTCGCCCTGCCCATGACGGGATGGTTCTGGATTTCGGTCTCTGATGAGCGTTCTGATCGACGTCATACTGCCGGTCTTTCTGGTGATCGGCTTCGGCTACGTCGTGGCTTGGCGCGGGTTGTTCTCCGAAGGCGCGATCGACGGGTTGATGCGGTTCGCGCAGAACTTCGCGGTGCCGGTGCTGCTGGCGCGCTCGATCGCCAATCTGGACCTGACGCAGAGCTATAACTGGGCGATGATGGCGTCCTTCTACGCGGGCGCGCTGATCTCTTTCGCGATCGGGATCACCGGTGCGCGCGCGATGGGGCGCAATGGCCCTGAGAGCGTCGCCATCGGCTTCGCCTGCCTGTTCTCGAATTCGCTGCTGCTGGGCGTCCCGATCACCGAGCGCGCCTATGGCACCGATGCGCTGTCGGGCAACTTCGCGATCATCTCGGTGCATTCGCCCTTCCTCTACACGATCGGCATCCTCGCGATGGAGATGGTGCGCTCGTCGGGCACCGGCACGTCGCTCGGGCGCGTCGGGCTCAACGCGCTGATCGGCGTGCTGCGGACCCCGCTGGTGATCGGCATCCTGACGGGCTTCGCGATCAAGATCCTCACCACGCTGACGGGCCAGCCCCTGCCCCATCCGCTGATGGAAGCGATGAACATGATGGCGCGCGCAGCGCTGCCTGCGGCCCTGTTCGGGCTGGGTGGCGTGCTCTATCGCTATCGCCCTGAAGGCGACGCGAAAGCGATCGCGATGGTCACGGGCCTGTCGCTGATGCTACATCCGGCGATCACCTATGGGCTCGCGCATTTCGCCTTCAAGGTGGACACGTCCGCGCTGCGTTCCGCCACGCTGACGGCGGCGATGGCGCCGGGGGTCAACGCCTATCTCTTCGCGAATATCTACGGGGTAGCGCGCAGAGTCGCGGCCTCGGCCGTGCTGATCGCGACGGCGCTGTCGATTCTGACGATCTGGGGCTGGCTCGCGATCCTGCCGTGAGGTTTAGGGGCTCTGCCCCCCGTCGCCGGAGGGCGACAAAACAAGGAAAAAAAGGGGCTCTGCCCCTCTGGCCTGCGGCCATTCACCCCGGGATATTTAGGGCAATTGGAAGAAGGGCAGCTTACGCCTTGCGGACACGGATCACCACGTCGACGCGGGTGATCTCGGCGCCTTCGGGCGCCTGCGGGATTGAGGCGAGCTTCAACTCCTCGGCCGGGGCATCCGACAAGCGGTTGTCGTCTTCCCAGAAGAAGTGCGGGTGATCGTCCATGCGCGTGTCGAAATAGCTGCGCGCGCCATCCACCGTTATCTCATGCATCAGCCCCGCGTCGCAGAACGCCTTGAGCGTGTTGTAGACGGTGGCGAGCGAGACCTTCTCGCCCGCATCGCAGGCGGCCGCGTAAAGGCTTTCGGCCGTGACATGACGATTTTCCCCATCGCCCACGAGCAATGTGGCCAGCGCCAGTCGCTGACGGGTGGGGCGCAGCCCGCCACGGCTCAGCCAGTCCTGCCCGCGGCGCTGTTCGGTCGAATTCGTCACAGCCATGTCATGTCTCCTCGGTACCTATATGAGACTTTTCCACTCAGGTTTCAATGCAACCGCGCAGAGGCGCGGCCTGTCACCGTCGCCCTTGCGCCACGCGGCCGCGCGGTGATAGAGGGATGCAAAAGCACGCCAAAACTGGGAAGGAGCGCCGATGGCTGGGTTTCCGACGAGCTTCGGGAAAGAAGATCTTCTGAAATGCGCACGTGGGGAGCTGTTTGGCCCCGGAAATGCGCAGCTTCCGGCGCCGCCGATGCTGATGATGGATCGCATCACCGACATCTCGGGCGATGGCGGCAAGCACGGCAAGGGCCATGTGGTCGCCGAGTTCGACATCACCCCCGACCTGTGGTTCTTCGAATGCCATTTCCCCGGCAATCCGATCATGCCGGGCTGCCTCGGCCTCGACGGGTTGTGGCAGCTGACCGGCTTCAATCTGGGCTGGCGTGGCTGGCAGGGTCGCGGCTATGCGCTCGGCGTGGGCGAGGTTAAGCTCACCGGCATGGTCCGCCCGGATCGCAAAATGCTGACCTACAAGGTCGATTTCACCAAGGCCGTTCAGACGCGTCGCCTGACAATGGGTGTCGCCGACGGGATCGTCGAGGCCGACGGTGACGTGATCTACGAGGTCAAGGACATGAAGGTCGCACTCTCCGAGAGCTGACCCCCATAGACAGACAAGACAGGAGGCCCGCATGCGCCGCGTCGTCATCACCGGTTTGGGCATCGTCTCGCCCATCGGCAACAATGCCGAAGAAGTCACCGCCAGCCTGAAGGCCGGCAAATCCGGCATCGTATTCGCCGAGGATTACGCCGAGCGCGGCTTCCGCAGCCAGGTCAAAGGCCAGCCGAAGATCACGCTCGAGGACCATATCGACAAGCGCAACCTGCGCTTCATGGGTCCGGGCGCGGCCTATAACTTCATCGCGATGGAGCAGGCTCTGGCCGATAGCGGTCTCGAAGAGAGCGACATCTCGAACCCGCGCAGCGGCCTGATCATGGGCTCGGGCGGTCCGTCCACCTCGAACTTCTTCGAGGCGCATCGCATCGTCATGGAGAAGGGCTCGCCCAAGCGGATGGGGCCGTTCATGGTCACCCGCTGCATGAGCTCGACGAACTCGGCCTGTCTGGCCACGCCGTTCAAGATCAAGGGCGTGAACTACTCGATCACCTCGGCCTGCTCGACCTCGGCGCATTGCATCGGCAACGGCAGCGAGCTGATCCAGATGGGCAAGCAGGACATCGTCTTCGCCGGCGGCGGCGAGGAGTTGGACTGGACGCTGAGCTGTCTGTTCGACGCGATGGGCGCGATGTCGTCGAAATATAACGACACGCCCGAGCTGGCCTCGCGCGCCTTCGACGCGACCCGCGACGGGTTCGTCATCGCGGGCGGCGGCGGTGTCGTCGTGCTGGAGGAACTCGAGCACGCCAAGGCGCGCGGCGCGAAAATCTACGCGGAAGTCACCGGCTACGGCGCGACCTCGGACGGCCACGACATGGTGGCGCCGTCGGGCGAAGGCGGCGAGCGGTCGATGAAGCTCGCGGTCGGCACCCTGCCCGAAGGCCGCAAGATTTCCTACATCAACGCGCATGGCACCTCGACCCCCGCAGGCGACGTGACCGAAGTGCAGGCCGTGCGCCGCGTCTTCGGCGAGGAAAACGTGCCGAAAATCTCCTCGACCAAATCGCTCACCGGGCACTCGCTCGGCGCGACCGGCGTGCATGAGGCGATCTATTCGCTGCTGATGATGGAAAACAATTTCATCACGGCCTCGGCCAACATCACCGAGCTCGACCCGGAGATCAAACCGGAAGAGATCGCGATGGAGCGGATCGACAATGTCGAGTTCGACTCGGTCCTGTCGAACAGCTTCGGCTTCGGCGGCACCAACGCGTCGCTCGTGATGAGCAAGTATAAAGACTAACGGCAAGAACGAACGGCGACAGAAACGGCGGCAGGGACGGGAATGGCGGAACTGATGAAGGGTAAGCGCGGCCTCGTGATGGGGGTCGCCAACGAGCGCTCAATCGCTTGGGGGATCGCGAAGGCACTGGCCGAACAAGGCGCGGAGCTTGCGTTCTCCTATCAGGGCGAGGCCTTCGGCAAGCGGGTCGAACCGCTGGCCGAGAGCGTGGGCTCCAGCTTCCTGCTGGATGTGGACGTGAATGACGACGCCTCGATGGACGCCGCCTTCGCCAAGCTGAAAGAGGAATGGGGCTCGATCGATTTCGTCGTTCACGCCATCGCCTATTCCGACAAGTCCGAGCTTGCGGGCCGGTTCATCAACACCACCCGCGAAAACTTCAAGAACTCGCTCACGATCTCCTGCTACAGCTTCATCGACGTGGCCAAGCGCGCCTCGGAACTGATGAACGAAGGCGGCTCGATGATCACGCTGACCTATATGGGATCGCAGCGCGTGACGCCCTATTACAACGTGATGGGCGTGGCGAAAGCGGCGCTGGAATCGGCGGTGCGCTATCTGGCGGCCGATCTGGGCCCCGACGGCATCCGCGTGAACGCGATCTCGCCCGGCCCGATGAAGACGCTGGCAGGCGCTGCGATCGGCGGCGCGCGCAAGACCTTCCGCCACACCGAGCACAATTCGCCCCTGCGCTATAACGCGACGCTGGAAGCGATCGGCGGCACGGCTGTCTACCTGCTCTCGGACTATGGCGCTTGCACCTCGGGCGAGATCATCTCGGTCGATAGCGGCTATCACGTCATGGGCATGCCCGCGGCGGAGAACCTGTAAGCTCAGCCAATCGCAAGCAGGGCGCGCGCCGGCCCGTGGGGTGGCGCGGTCCTCGCTCTGTGCGGCAGCGCTTTATCCACGCCACATACCTCGAACATGGCTGCGTTTCGCGTGGTTGGCCAAGGCGCCAGCCCGCAGGGACGGGCCGGCGCGCGCCCTGCGGCTTAGCCGCGTTCCGGGCGCGGTCTCGTGTCTGAAGTGGACGTCCATCCCTTCCCCCATCCCCTGCCCCGCGCTAGGCTGCCCCGAACACGCAGGGAGGTGCGCATGGCACTCGATTTCTCCATCGGCATCGTCGGCTCAGGGATGCTCGGCGCAGCGATCGCCGAGGCGCTCTGGCGTGCGGAGCCGAAATCGCTACTGATGGCCAACCGCTCAGGCGCGCGGCCTGACATTGACGGCTTCCCGCCGGAGAACGTCCTGACCGATCCGCAGGCGCTGGCGGAGGCTTGCGACGTGGTGATCCTCTGCGTGCCGCCCGCCGCTGCCCGGGACCTCAGGATCGATGCGAAAGACAAGCTGGTGATCTCCGTTATGGCAGGCGTGCCGCTGACCGACCTCACCCGCATCAGCGCCAGCCCCCGCGTGATCCGCGCCATGTCGAGCCCGGCGGCAGCAAAGGGCCTCGCCTACAGCCCATGGTTCGCGAGCGATGCCGTGACCCAACAAGACCGCGCCCGCGCACGGGCCCTGTTTGAGGCCTGCGGGCAGACGGACGAACTCACAGACGAGGCCCAGATCGACCTCTTCACCGCGATGACCGGCCCGGTGCCGGGCTTCGTCGCGGCCTGCGCAGCCGCGATGGCGCGTCATGCCGAGGATCAGGGCGTCCGGCCCGAGATCGCCGATCGCGCCGTGCGCCAGCTATTCCTCTCGGCCGGGCAGATGATGGCCGAGGGCCCGACGCCTCAGACCCATGTGCAGGAGATGATCGACTACGCGGGCACGACGGCCAAGGGCCTCACCACGCTGCGCGACAACGGCTTTGCCGAGCGTCTGGCCGAAGGGCTCGCCGCCGCGACGCAAGCCTCGCGCGACATCTACTGACCCTTGCACCCGGCCCCGCCGACGCTAGGCTGTGGCCCGGGAGGAAATATCATGTCCATTCAGCTTTGCGTCTTCGACGCCTACGGCACGCTATTCGACGTCGACGCCGCCGCGCGAAATCTGGCCGCCGAAGAGCCGCGCCTGACCGAAATCTGGCCGCGCCTTGCTGCCGATTGGCGGCGCAAGCAGCTCGAATATAGCTGGCTGCGCGAGGTGATGGGCGATTACGTCGATTTCTGGCAACTGACCCGCGACGGGCTCGATTGGGCGATGGCCGCACAGGATCTCGACGATCCCGACCTGGCCGAGCGGCTGATGGCGCTTTACCGCGAGTTGCCCGCCTTCCCCGAAGTGCCCGAGATGCTCGATGCGCTGCACCATCGCGGTGTCGGGCGTGCGATCCTGTCGAACGGCGCGCCCGACATGCTCGGGGCTGCGGTTCATGCGGCGGGCGTGGGGCATCTGCTCGACGAGGTTCTCTCGATCCACGAGATCGGCCACTACAAGCCCCGCGCCGCCGTCTACGACATGATCGCGCAGAAGATGGGCGTCGATCCGGAGCATACCTGTTTCGTCTCGTCGAACGGCTGGGACGCGGCGGGCGCGGCCAAGGCGGGCTTCCACGTCCTTTGGGTCAACCGCGCAAACGCTCCGGTCGAGCGCCTGCCCTACAAACCCGCGGCGATCCTGACGGACCTGCGCGCGGTGCCGGACCACCTCTGAGAAGCGCTCACTCGTCCATCTCGCGCAGCGCGCGCCGCAGCCGCATCGTCTGCGCCTGAAACCCTTCCGCATCCGTGTATTCCACGAAATCGCGGTAGCGCAGATGCGGCCCCTTCACCCGATGCGCGTGCTTGATCGGGCACCAATATTGCTCGGTCCGCGCGGCGATCTCGTAGGCATAGCTCAGAAGTCCGTTGCAATAGCCGCAATAGACGCAGTTCAGCTTCTGCAACGTGTTGAGATAGGCCAGATGCTGACGGTCGACCACGATATGATCGGAGCGCTTTACCTTGGCGATGCGGTAGATCGGAAAACAGATCGCCTGATAGAGGCTCACGAAAAGGTCGAGCAGCACGAAGGGCACGATCAGCGAATAGATCACCGGGGCGGTCAGAATGACCATCGGGCGCGCATAGGACAGGAAGCGCAACAGCCCCACCCGCGCCTGCCGATGCGCATCGCGAACGCCCGCCTCGAACACCACCCGGTTATGGTCGAGCCGGAACGCCATCGCCTCGCGCCTGCGCTCCCATTCCGCTTCGATTTCGTCTTCGAGCGCACTCAGTCTTTCGTGTAATCTTTCCAGCGTGTCAGCCATGGCGATCTCCCTCTAACGCACTATGATCGCTGACAGGTCAGCAATCCAGAGAGGAGCGGCGTAATGGAATTCTTTACCGCGGATGATGGCGCGAAGATCGCCTATCGCGACAGTGGCAGCGGCGTGCCGGTCTTGGCCCTGTCCGGGCTGACGCGAAACACCCGCGACTTCGACTACGTCGCGCCGCATCTCAAGGACGTGCGGCTGATCTGCATGGACTATCGCGGCCGCGGCGAGAGCGACTGGACCGGCGAAGACACCTATACCGTGCCGCGCGAAGCGGCGGATGCGCTGCAGCTGCTCGATCATCTGGGAATCGAGAAGGCCGCGATCCTCGGCACGTCGCGCGGCGGGCTCGTGGGGATGTATCTCGCGCTGACCGCGAAAGAGCGCATGACCGGGCTCGCGCTGAACGATGTCGGACCTGTCCTCGACGAGAAAGGGCTGAACAAGATCTTCGACTATATCGGGCGCAACCCGGCCGCGAAGAGCTATGCGGAAATGGCTGAAAAGCTGCCCGAGGCGATGATCGGTTTCGACAAGGTGCCGCCCAATCGCTGGGCGATGGAGGTGCGCCACCACTACGTCGAGACCGATGACGGGCTGAAGATCAATTACGACCCGGCCCTGCGCGATGCCTTCCTCGGCGCCTTCAAGGGCGGCGTGGAGCCCGCCTGGCCGCTCTTCGAGGCCACCGAAGGGCTGCCGATCGTCCTGACCCACGGCGCGAATTCCGATCTGCTGACCGACGCCACTGTGGACGAGATGCAGCGCCGCCGCCCGGACATGATCTATGCGCGCGTCGCCGACCGCGCCCATATCCCCTTCCTCGACGAACCCGAGTCGCTTGCGGCCCTCGAAGCGTGGGTCGAACGGATCAAAGGGTGAGCGAGGCCCGTGTCACCCTCATCGCCAGCGCGATCACGCTGATCACGGGCGCGCTCTGGGGGCTTTACTGGCTCCCGGTGCGCGCGTTGGACGGACATGGTTTGGCGGGCGCCTGGGGCACGGTTGCGATCACCCTGGTCGCCTGCTTGGCCCTTGCGCCCATCGCCTGGACCAAGCGCTACGAACTCGCTGCCGCCACGCCAGCCGCGCTGATCTCGGTCGCGCTCGGCGGGGCGGCCTTCGCGCTCTATTCAATCGGCTTTCTCTATGGCCGCGTCGCGCTGGTGATCCTGCTGTGGTTCCTCACCCCGGTCTGGTCGGTGCTGATCGGGCGGTTCGTGCTGGGCTGGCCGGTCTCGCGGCTGCGACTGGCCGCGATCTTCATCGGCCTCGCGGGGCTCGGCCTGATGCTGGGCGCAAGCGGTGGCCTGCCTTTACCCAGCAGCTTGGGCGAATGGATGACGCTTGTAGGCGGCGTGATCTGGTCGGTCGCGACCACGGGGATGCGCACCAGATCGACGCTCTCGCCCGGCCCAGCTACCTTCGTCTTCGCGCTCGGCGCGGCCCTCACCGCACTCTGCCTCGCGCCGTTCCTTGCGCCGCTCCCCGCTGAGGGCGTCGATTGGCCCGCGTCGGTTGGACTGATCGGTGCCGCCGGAATCTTCTGGTGGGGCGCTGCGACTGCGGCGCTGATGTGGGCGACGGTGCGGCTCGAACCAGCACGGATCGGGATCTTGCTGATGAGCGAGGTGCTCGTCGGCGCGGTCTCCGCCGCGCTGATCGCGGGCGAACGGCTTGCGGCGCTGGAAATCGCAGGCGGCGCGCTGGTGCTGGGCGCAGGGCTGCTGGAGGTCTGGCCTGCGCGCCCCAAGCAACGCTCCGCCTGACCAACCCAATCTGCAAACGAAAAAGGCGCCCCGCAGGGCGCCTTTTCTATAAGATCGCAGCGAGGATCAGTCCTTCGCGCGCTCCACATAGGTGGTGTCTTCGGTGTTGATCACGATGCGCGTGCCCACGCCGATATGCGGCGGCACCATCACGCGGATCCCGCCGGTGCAGATCGAGGGCTTGTAACTCGACGAGGCGGTCTGCCCCTTCACGACCGGCTCGGTCTCTTCGACCTCGACGGTGACTTTCTGCGGCAGGTCGATCGCGATCGCGTTCTCCTGGAAGGTCTTGAGGTGGACGCGGATACCGTCGCGCAGGAACACCTTCGCGTCGCCGATCACATCATCCTGCACCGCGAGCTGCTCATAGGTCTCGGGGTCCATGAAGTGATAGCCTTCGCCATCCTCGTAGAGGAAATCGTACTCGCGCTCTTCGACATGGGCGCGCTCGACCTGCTCGGTCGTGCGCCAACGCTCGGACACCTTGGTGCCGTCCGAGATGCGGCGCATATCGACCTGCGTGACAGGCGTGCCCTTGCCGGGATGGATGTTCTGCGCGGTGATCACGACGTAGAGCTTGTCGTCGATTTCAAGCACGTTGCCCTTGCGGACAGAGGAAGCGATGACTTTCGCCATGAAAGGACCCCTTTGAATTCGGATAAAACAGGCTCTGGCGCCCGGATTGCAGAGCGCCTAAACCATTTGCGCCCCGATTTCCAGCCTGAAAGGCCTGTCATGCCCCCGTTCTGGACGCCCGAGCGCCACGCCGACCGCCGCCCTGCCCTCCTCGCGCGCAACCGCATTCAGGCGGCGATCCGCGGCTGGCTGGCGGCAGAGGATTTCGTCGAGGTCGACCCCTGTGCCTTGCAGGTCTCCCCCGGCAACGAGGCGCATCTGCACGCCTTCGCCACCGAGATGATCGGCAACGATGGCGAGGCGCGGCGGATGTATCTGCACACCTCGCCCGAATTCGCGATGAAGAAGCTGTTGGCCGCGGGCGAGCCGCGCATCGCCGCGTTCGCCCATGTCTGGCGCAACCGCGAGGCGGGCAAGCGCCATTCGCCCGAATTCACCATGCTGGAATGGTATCGCGCAGGCGAAGACTATACCGCGCTGATGGGCGATTCCGCGGCGATGCTGCGGCTGGCGGCCGAGGCCGCGGGATCGACGGTGCTGCGCTATGGCACCGCCGAATGCGACCCCTTCGCCGAACCCGAGCGGCTGTCGGTCGCGGACGCCTTCCAGCGCCATGCCGGGATCGATCTGCTCGCCACCTGCGACGGGGCCAAGACCGACGCGGAAGCCCTGCGCGCGCAATGCGAAGCGATCGGCTTTGCGGTAGCTGATGCGGATAGCTGGTCGGACATCGTCTCAAAACTGCTGGTCGCGAAGGTCGAGCCGCATCTGGGCCATGGCCGCGCGACGATTCTGGACCGCTATCCGCTGGCCGAGGCGGCGCTGGCCCGCCCTGCCCCGGATGACGGACGCGTCGCCGAACGGTTCGAGCTTTACGCCTGCGGGGTCGAACTCGCGAACGGCTTTGGCGAGCTGACCGATCCGGCCGAACAGCGCCGCCGTTTCGAGGGCGATATGGATCTGAAGGAAGAACTCTACGGCGAGCGTTACCCGATCGACGAAGATTTCCTCGCCGCGCTCGAGATCATGCCGGAAGCGTCGGGCATCGCGCTTGGCTTCGACCGGCTGGTGATGCTCGCGACCGGCGCGCCGAAGATCGAGGATGTGCTCTGGGTGCCGGTGGGCGGCGCGACGGGCTAAGCCTCAGCCCTTCCCGCCCTTCTTCTCGGCGGCATGATCGGCCAGCATCTTGAACGGCACCACCCGCAGGGCATCGCGATGGGTCGAGGCCAGCATCACCTCGGGCGCGCAGCCCTCCTGCACCGCCTGCAGGAAACGCGAGGCGCACAGGCACCATTGATCGCCCGGCTTCAGCCCCGGGAAGTCATATTCCGGGCGCGGCGTGCTCAGATCGTTGCCGAGATATTTCGAGAAGGCGAGAAACTCCGACGTCATCACCGCGCAGACCGTATGCGAGCCGCTATCCTCCCAGCAGGTATTGCAGCTGCCATCGCGGAAGAACCCGGTGCGGGGCTTGAGCGAACAGGGCTGCAAGGTGCCGCCCAGCACATTGATCGCCTCATACATCTGCATCGCGCGGCCCTCCCTTTCAGGAAACCTCTGCGATGCGGCGCAGCATGGCAAGGTTTTCCTCCTCGACGCCCTCCTCCTTGAAACGCCAGTCGGCGGCGTTGAGCGCGATCACCGTGTCGGTCGCGGGGCTGACATAGATGTGCTGGCCGTAGATGCCGCGTGCGAAATAGTCGCCGCCGTGCTCCGCCGTGTCGACGGGCACCCACCACTGATAGCCGTAGCCCTCGCCCTTCGGCGCCTGCAGTGCGGTCGATTTCGCAACCCAGTCCTCGGGCACGATCTGGCGCCCGTTCCAGAAGCCCTTTTGAAGGAACATCTGGCCGAACCGCGCATAGTCCCGCGTCCGCAGGTTCAGTCCGCCAAGGACGAAGCTGACGCCCAGCCCGTCGGTCAGCATCACCGGCGCGGCCTCCAGACCCATCGGCGCGATCAGCAATTCGCGCATCACCTCTGCCGGATCGGCCCCGGTCGCCCCCGCGATCACCATGCCCAGCACATGCGTGTCGATCGAGACATAGAGCATCCGCGCGCCCGGCTCCGCCTCGCGGATCTTCAGCGAGGCGGCGAAGGCGTCCATGGACCGCCCCATCGCGAGAACACGGCCCATCTTGTTGATATCCGAATGGAAATCCAGATAGTCCTCGTTGAAGGCCACGCCCGAGGACATCACCAGCGCATCGCGGATCGTCACGCCCTCATAGCCCGAGCCCTTCAGCTGCGGCGCAAAGCGGGTCAGCGGCGCATCGAGATCGGGGATCACGCCCTGATGGTGCAGGATGCCCAGCGTGGCCGAGAGGAAGCTCTTCGCCATCGACCAGGAGATGCGCAGATCTTCCGGCGCGGTCCCGCGGAAATAGCGTTCATGGGTGATCTGACCATGGCGCAGCTTCACCAGCGCGGTGACCCAGCGCCGCTCGATCCAATCCTCGACTCCCTCGGGCAGCGGATCCTCCGCACCGCGGGCCAAGTCCGATACCGGCCCGTCGCCACGCGCGATCTCGCGCGAATGAAACAGCGCGGGCATGTTGGAGAAATTGCCGACGATCCGGTCGGGCTCGAACAGCCGGTTCACCGCGCGCAGCCGCGCGATCTCGTCACGCTTCCACCATGCAAGCCCCGCGATTGGCAGCGCCGCTGCCATTCCGACCCGGATCGCCCCCCGCATCGCCTTTTGTCCAAGCTGTTTCATCGCGCGTCCCTCGCCGCATATCGTCACGGCAAGGAAGCACGCCCCACGCCGTTGCGGCAAGGAGAACCGGGCGTCATCGCGCAAACGCGACCTGCGCAAGGGTCAGTAGATATAGCGGATCTGGTCGGTCCAGTAGCGCTCCATCCGGCGCAGCGTGTGGTTCATCTCCTCCATCGCGTCGAAGGTGATGACGCCGCGCGTCTCCATCCCGCAGGCGTGCCGCTCGAACAGGGTCGCCACGTTCTCGCGCAGCTCGCGCCCCTTCGCGGTCAGGCGCACCCGCACCGAGCGGCGGTCGATCTCGCAGCGCTGATGGTGCATGTAGCCTGCCTCCACGAGCTTCTTGAGATTATAGGAGACGTTCGAGCCCTGATAATAGCCGCGGGTTTTCAGCTCCCCCGCGGTCACCTCGTTCTCGCCCACGTTGAACAGCAAAAGCGCCTGCACCGGGTTGATCTCGAGGATGCCCAGCCGCTCGAACTCGTCCTTGATGACGTCGAGCAGCAAGCGATGCAACCGCTCCAGCAGCGAGAGGCTGTCCAAGTATCCCGCCACCAGCCCCGGCGTCGCCGGGACGGGCGTCATGTCGCTTGCAGATTTCTGCACGGTCATAGCATTCTCCGCCAGTTTCGCTGCCCCTGACGCAAGACAGTGGCGGGAAATGGCAAAGATACCGTTAAGCGGCCCGAATTCTCCGAAAATTCGCGCAAAACCCTATGAAATCCGGGGCTTCCGCGCCGTTTTCAGGTTTTCGTAATGTGCCGTTCCCGGGCGAACTGGCCGATTACGGAGAGCAATTCGAGGTATTTCGGCGGGCAAGGCTGTGCGCCAGACACCCACGGATACAGGTCCTGATCGTTCTCTTCGAGAAGCTGGTCATAGAGATCGAGAGTGGCGGCATCCAGTTCCGGCAGGCACGCATCGGCGTAAGGCCCGAGGATCAGGTCCATTTCCTTGATCCCGCGCCGCCAGCTGCGCATCTTCATCCGTTTCAGCCGCGCCTCTCGCGTCTCTGTCATCAACTCTCTCCTGCCACCAAGCGCTTCTCCAGCCGTGCCAGCCGCACGTCGAGATCTTCGAGCCCGGACCGCACTTCCCGGATTTCGCGCACCAGGGCGCGTTCCGCCTTTGCGTCTTCTCCCTGTTCGGGCGGGCCGTCAAGCCCCTCGCCCGATCCGGTCAGCAGCCACATCAGCGTCACGTTGAGCATTCCCGACAGCATCTGCAGCCGGTTCGCGCGCGGCTCCAGTACGTCCTCTTCCCAGGCCTGCAGCGTCTCGAGCCGAACGCCCAGCTGCGTTGCCAGATCCTCCTGGCTCAACCCTGCCGCTTCGCGCGCGCCCGCAAGCCGGTCGCCGAACGTTGCGCTCGCCTCGCCATACCAATCGTCGACCATGTCTCTCTCCCGCTTTCGCTTGAACGCTTCTGGTGCCGAGCCTAGAAGTTTGCCGAACGAGTTACAAATCAAGGGCGACGCGATGGCATTCCTTTCCGACACGCTTGCACGGGTGAAACCTTCGCCGACGGTCGCAATGACCGGGAAGGTGGCCGAATTGCGCGCCGAAGGCCGCGATGTGATCGGCCTTTCGGCGGGCGAGCCCGATTTCGACACGCCCGAGTCGATCAAGGACGCCGCCAAAGCCGCGATCGACGCAGGCAAGACCAAATACACCGCCGTCGACGGCATCGCCGAGCTGAAACAGGCGATCTGTGCCAAGTTCGCCCGCGAGAACGGCCTCAACTACACACCCGAGCAGGTCTCCGTCTCTTCGGGCGGCAAGCAGGTGCTGTTCAACGCGCTGATGGCGACGCTCAATCCCGGCGACGAGGTGGTGATCCCGACCCCCTACTGGGTCAGCTATCCGGATATGGTGCTGATCGGGGGCGGCACGC
The DNA here is from genome assembly GCF_009296265.1 of Thioclava sp. JE_KL1. GTDB lineage: Bacteria > Pseudomonadota > Alphaproteobacteria > Rhodobacterales > Rhodobacteraceae > Thioclava. Next base: position 52,484 of record NZ_WBJS01000006.1, on the reverse strand, counting down.
CTGTCTTCGTTCAGGGCGATCCCGCGATGGGCTACAAGATCAGCCCCGAGGCGTTGGAGGCAGCGATTACGCCGAACACCAAGTGGTTCCTCTTCAACTCGCCCTCGAACCCCTCGGGGGCTGCCTATTCGCGCGAAGAGCTGACGGCGCTGACCGACGTGCTGATGCGCCATCCGCATGTCTGGGTGATGACCGACGACATGTACGAACACCTCACCTTCGACGGGTTCGAATTCACCACGCCCGCGCAGGTCGAACCCGCGCTCTATGACCGCACTCTGACGGTCAACGGCGTCTCCAAGGCCTATGCGATGACCGGCTGGCGGATCGGCTATGCGGCGGGCCCGAAAGAGCTGATCGCGGCGATGCGCAAGGTGCAGAGCCAGTCCACCTCGAACCCCTGCTCGATCTCGCAATGGGCTGCCGTCGAGGCACTCAACGGGCCGCAGGATTTCATCGACACCTTCCGCACCGCCTTCAAGCGGCGGCGCGATCTGGTGGTCGCGGGGCTCAACGCCTGCCCCGGCATCTCCTGCCCGACGCCCGAGGGCGCGTTCTACGTCTACCCCTCGATCAAGGACTGCATCGGCAAGACCTCCGCAGGTGGGCGCAAGATCGAGAGCGACGAGGATTTCGCCAATGCGCTGCTGGAGGAAAACAACGTCGCGGTGGTCTTCGGCGCGGCCTTCGGGCTTTCACCGAATTTCCGCATCAGCTACGCTACATCGGACGCGGCCCTGACCGAGGCCTGCACCCGGATCAAGGCCTTCTGCGAAGGGCTGTCATAAGGCGGAACGGCCGAGGGAGACTGGCGAATGACTGACTTGCCCGAGTATTACTTCCGGGTGAAGGAAAACGGCGCGACGGTGTTTCGCGTCGACACCGAGAACCGTCAGCGCCGGATCGAGATGGACCCGATCGCCAATATCAACATCCGCAACGGCGAGATCAAACCGCAGGGCGACCGGGTTCTGACCGAGGAAGACCGCGCCGAGATCGAGGCGTGGATGGCGCATCGCCGCGAGGTGCTCGCCCAGCGCGATGTCGACGACATCCTGCGCGCGGTCGATCACCTCAATCTCGTCGCGCAATGGGCGCAGTCGAAGGCGACCGACGCGCAGCTCGAAGAGATCACGGATACGCTGTTGCTGACGATGCACGACCTGCGCAGCGTTCTGGTGCGCAAGAAGGCCGAACGGCTGACCAGCGAGGGCTGAGCCCTCGTTTCAGCCCCCTTCGGCCTCAGCCTTTCGAGATGAACCCGGTGATCGGATAGACACGGCCCAGCGCGCCGGGATTGCTCATGACGCGCACGCGGCTCCAGTCGTTCTTCTCGGAGACATCCACCACGACCATGTCGAGCGACACCTTGTTACGCTCCCAATTCGCGTGATCGACGCGAATCTGACGCGGCGAGTCGACGCCCGACACCACCGCAATATGACCCAGCGGATTACGACCGGTCGCCGAGAACGCCATCACCGCACCGACCTTCGGCTGATGACCGCGCGCATAGAGCCCCTTGGCCTGCGACCACCACGTCTTGGCATTGCCGCGAATGTCGATCCCCGAGGCATTGCGCGCAAACGGCACGCACCAGACGCGCTGGCGCTTGGCGCGCATCTGCTTGGCGACTTCGACCGCATAGGCGCGGCGTTCGAGGTTGACGGCACCCGCCTGATCCCGCGCGCTGGCAAAGCCCATCCGGTCGCCGCTGGTCGGGGTGCATGCCGAGACGGTCAGCGCCGCGATCAAAACAAGCGAGAGGGGGGCCGCGCGGCCCGCAAGGTCAGAGATAGAGAGCATGGGCGATCACTGTCGATGTCGAATTGTTGCGTCTTCGTTACCACCTCCATAGCCTCGAATACCCCCTTCGCCGAAGGAGAATTTCGCCGCGCATCAGCGGGTTGGCAACAATCCGCTTACAGGAATGTAATCTTGGGAACCTTTTGCGATCTCGCGATGCGTGCCCTACGGGTGACGGTCCGAGGGACAGCGCGCATGCAGGTAAATCTCGACCCATTCAAAGCCCGGATCGATTCCCCGCTCGGCCAGCCACGCCTCCTGCAGACGGTAGGCCTCTGGCTCGGCCGCCGCCGGACAGGGCCAGTCGCGCGCATGAAACTGAGCGCGGTGGATCAACTCATGCAGGAGCGAGGAAAGCTGCATCGGATCGTCTTCGGACCAAGGCCCGACAAGGAAGATTCGATCCTCCACCAGATCATAGGCTGCGCGCAGATCGGAATCGACCAGAAGATCGTGTCCCTCATAGGTGATGACCTCCCCGCTCTGGCACATGAAGATCGCAGGCGCGCCCTGCGGCACCGTGTAGTCGCTATGCGCCTCGATCCATTCGGCGAGCGCTTCCGTCACCGCATCGGGCACGGACATAGGCAGCGGCGCGGGACAGGCCCCGGCCGCTGCCGGACATAACAGTGCAAGCCCTATGACGATGGCTCGGATCATCACGCCTCCTCTCCTGACAGGATAGCAGCTGCGTGCGGATCTCGGAATTGATGCCGATCATTCGGGCCGATGGCGCAAACCGCGCCGCCCTAGTTCGGCATCATCGGCGGCGCCATCACGATATAGGGCGTCGTAGGAGCCTCCCCCGGCGGCAAGACCTCGGGCATCGGCTCCCCCGGTTCCCCGAGCGATTTGATGTACTGGTAGAGCGAGCGCAGATCGCTCTCGGGCATCGCATGCACGTTGTAGAACGGCATCGGCGGCTTAGCGTCGAAGGTCTTCGCGTATTCCACGAAACCGTCCTCGTCCATGTCCTTGATCTCAAGGCGCAAATTGACCGCGTAGGTCGTGCCCCACGGCCCCTGCCAGCCAAGCGGCACGCCTTTGAGCGCCGCCTCCGGGTCGATCTTGCCGCCGGACTCGTTGTAACCGGCCGTGTGGCAGTCGTGGCAACCTGAGGTGATCGAGACCAGTTTGCCCCGCTCCACCGAGACCTCCTGAGCCACAACAGCCGAAGAGCTGGCCAGCGCGCCAAGCGCGGCCAGAATAAGAACGCGTTTCATGGGTTTCTCCCTCCCTAACAGACGCGCCCCTCCCGGCGCGCCTCTCCCTGAGGTCCGGCCTTACGTCCAAACAGACCTGACCTTGCGGAAAGGATGCGCCCAAAGGGGCGAGTCGGGCAATTAGATAAAAGATAGGCTCTCGCAGCCGCGCTCAGGCAACGGACAGCGATGAGGCACAAACCTCGCGAAGGCGCGAAGCGGGCTGCGCCGTCTGCCTCAGACGCTGACCACCTCGCGCAATGCCTCGCGCGTCAGGGTCTCTTTCGTCCCCTCCATCGCGACCGCGCCGCGCTTGAGCACGTAGAAGCTATCGCCCAGATCATGCGCGAAGTCGAAATACTGCTCGACCAGCACAATCGCCATATCGCCCTTCTCGCGCAGATAGGAAATCACCCGCCCGATCTGCTGGATGATATTGGGCTGGATGCCCTCGGTGGGCTCGTCCAACAGCAGCAGCTTCGGCTTCATCAGCATCGCGCGGGCAATGGCGAGCTGCTGTTGCTGCCCGCCCGAGAGGTCCCCACCCCGGCGATTGAGAAAGTCCTTCAGGATCGGGAAGAGCTCGTAAATCTCATCCGGAATGACGTGCTCGGATTTCGGCAGGCAGGCGAAGGCCGTCTCCATATTCTCGCGCACGGTCAGCAGCGGGAAGATCATCCGGCCCTGCGGCACATAGCCCAGCCCCGCCTTCGCCATTGCCTGCGGCGGCACCCGGCCCATCTCGGCGCCATCGAGCGTGACAGACCCGCCCGAGCGCAGATGCGTCCCCGAGATCGCCTTCAGCAACGAGGTCTTGCCCACGCCGTTCGTGCCCATGATGCAGGTCACCTCGCCCGCGCGGGCCACCATGTCGATCCCGTGCAGGATCTGGCTGCCGCCGTAATGGAGCGTCAGCCCCTCGGTCTTCAGCATCGCGGGTTTTGTCAGATCAGCGGCCAAGATACACCTCGATCACGCGTTTGTCGGCGGTCACATGGTCGAGCGAGCCTTCCGCCAGAACCGACCCCTCATGCAGCACCGTCACCTTGCAGTTCAGACGGCGCACGAATTCCATGTCATGCTCGACCACGACCACGGCATGATCGCGCGCCAGATCGACCAGCAGCGCAGTCGTCTGCTCGCGCTCGGCCAAGGTCATCCCCGCCGCGGGTTCATCGACCAGCAGCAGCTTCGGCTCCTGCGCCAAGAGCATCCCGATCTCCAGCCATTGCTTCTGCCCGTGGCTCAGCTCGCCCGATTTGCGCGGCAGTTGATCGGCGAGGCCCACCTGCGCCGCGATCTCTTCGACGCGCGCACGATCGGCATCGCCGGCCTTCCAGCCCAGCACCGCGAAGGGGCTGCGATTGGCCTTGAGCGCCATCATCAGGTTCTCGGTGACGGTCTGATCCTCGAACACGGTGGGCTTCTGGAATTTCCGCCCGATCCCGATCCGCGCGATCTTCGCCTCGTTCAAACGCAGCAGGTTGGTCGAGCTTTCCCCCCACAACACCGAGCCCTCGTCGGGCCGGGTCTTGCCGGTGACGATATCCATGAAGGTCGTCTTGCCCGCCCCGTTCGGCCCAATCACCGCGCGCAGCTCGGTCGGGCCGATATTGAAGCTGAGATTGTTGATCGCCTTGAACCCGTCGAAGCTGACGGAGATGCCCGAGACCTCCAACAGGGTCTGCGATCCTGCCCCCGGTTTGATCGCAACATTCATTCCTGCGCCTCCTCTTCCCGGAAGGAGCCCTTATCCGGCCCGAGCGGCGCGCCATGGCGGTTCGGGCGGCGGATGCCCTCGAACAGATCGATCAGCCCCGACAGCCCTTTCGGGGCGAACAAGGTCACCAGCACGAAGGCGAGCCCCAGCAGCACCTGCCACCAGTCGACCCAGTCGATAGTGTAGAAACCCAGCGGCAGATCGGGCACGCGCCCCCCGGTGAACCAGCTCGAGACGATGAAAACGAAGGCCGCCCCCATCACCGCACCATAGAGCCTCCCGCGCCCGCCAATCGCGACCCAGACCGCGAGGTAGATCGACGCGATGGGCGCCATCTCGCCCGGGTTGATGATCCCCGCCTGCGGGTAATAGAGCGCCCCCGCAATGGCCGCGATCACCGCTGTCAGGGTGAAGACGAACAGCTTGTAGCCCTCGACCGAATAACCGAGGAAGCGCACCCGCGCCTCGTCATCGCGGATGCCGCGAATGACCGAGCCGAACTTGCCCGACACGATCAGCGACGCCGCGATATAGCCCAGCCCCAGCGCCAGAGCCGAGGCCCAGAGGAACCAGATCGACAGATGGTCCTGCCCCGCGCTTACGCCCGGAATGTTCTGCAGCCCCGAAAGACCATTATTGCCGCGCAGCCCGCTCTCGTTCTGGAAGAGGTAGAGCGACAGCGCGAGCGTCATCGCCTGCGTCAGGATCGACAGATACACGCCCGTGACGCGTGACCGAAACGCGAGCCAGCCGAAAATCAGCGCCAAGAGCCCCGGCACCAGCACCACGAACAAAAGCTGCATCGGCAGGTTGCCCGCGAAGGTCCAGATCGCGGGCAAGTCCGATCCACCCACCACGCCGAATATCTGCGTGCCGATTGCGTCATTGACCTCCTGCGGGGTCATCGGGAACTCACCCGCGGATTTCAGCACGATGTCGCGGGTGCGCTCATACATCAGCCACATGCCGATCATGTAGCCGCCCAGACCGAAGAAGGCGAAATGGCCGAGCGAGAGAATGCCCGTATAGCCCCAGACCAGATCCATCGCGATGGCGATCAGGCACAGGCACAGCGTCTTGCCCAGCGTCTTGACCATCGAGGTCGAGATCGCCCCCGGCCCGTAGGCGTGAGAGAGGAACGTGACGCCCAGCGTGAAGACCGCAAGGAGCAGCAGGAACCACAAGACGGAGGGGTTCTTGGCGAGAAATCCGGATTTCATGCGCGGACCTCCGAGGTTGCGGCGGGGGTTTCGCACCCCCGCACCCCCGCGGGATATTTGGACCAAGAGGAAGGGAAAAGGGTGTGTGCCATGCTCAATCCCCCGCGGCCCGGCCCTTGAGCGCGATGATGCCGCGCGGGCGGAACTGGATGAAGATGATGATGAAGAGGATCATGTAGGTCTGCGCCGCGAGCGTGTTCGACGGGTTCAGCCATTCGATCCCCTTTTGCAGCACGCCGATCAGGGTCGCGCCCGCCAGCGTGCCGAAGATCGAGCCGACGCCGCCGACCACGACCGTCATGAAGCTCTGCACGATATAGTCCTGCCCCATCTCGGAGGTGACTTTCGCGAAAAGCCCGATGGCGACGCCCGCGATCCCGGCGATGCCTGATCCAAACCCGAAGGCGAGCATGTTGATGCGATCCGGGTTGATGCCCATAGACGCCGCCATCGACGGGTTCTGCGTGACCGCGCGGACCTCGAGCCCGAGGCGGGTCTTGCGCATCACCCAGAGATAGAGGGCAAGGAACACCAGCGCCAAGACGAAGATCGCGATCCGGATATAGCTGATCGACACCACGTCGTTGAGCGTCCACGCCCCTTCCAGCCACGGCGGCGAGGTCAGCGGACGCGCCTGCGTGCCGAAGATATTCTTGAACAGCTGCTGCAGCGCGATCGAAATGCCGAAGGTCGCCAGCAGCGTCTCCAGCGGGCGTTTGTAGAGGTACCGGATAACCAGCCGCTCCATCGCGACGCCCGCGCCGAAAGTGATCGCGAATGCCAGCGGCAGGGCGATCAGGATCGACAGCGTGTAGTCGGGCACGAAAAGCTGCACGACATAGCCGGTATAGGCGCCCATCGTGATGAACTCGCCATGGGCCATGTTGATCACGCCCATCACCCCGAAGGTGATCGCAAGCCCGATAGCCGCGAGGAAATAGATCGAGGCGAGCGAGAGCGCATCGAGGCCGAGATCGACCGTCTGCATCCCGGCCACCGTGCGGCTCACCCGGGTCAGCGCAGCCTCGGCGGCGGTGGTCACTTCCGGGTCGGGCTCGGCATAGATATCGGCGAATTGGTGATCTGCGACGAGTTTCTCAGCCTCTGCATCGGTCAGACGTGTTGGCACCTCGCCGGCAGCAGCCAGCGTCGCATAGGCCTCCTCGCGCTTGACCGGATCGGCCATTGCAGCCAGCGGCAGCCCGCCCACCTGACCGTTCTCGACATGCGCCGCCAATGCCTGCTGCATCTCGGAGGCCGAAATCCGCGCGGGCGCCATATTGGCCGACACCAGCATCGCATAGGCCTCATCTTCGGGGATATCGCGACCCGGCTTGAGCGTCTCCGCGACATTGCCCTCGGGCGCGCCCTCGAACAACTTGCGGGTCGTCGCCACCAGCGGGTTCAGCGTCGCCCGGAAATCCAGCCCCAGATCGGCCCCGAAACTGTCGATCGCCGCGACGCGCTCTGCGGCACCCTTGCCGAAGCGGATCGTCAGCAGGCGTTCCAGCCGCTGTTTCTGCGCCTTGATCGCGGGATCGGGCTCGTCGGGGATCGACGCGCGCAGCGGCTCCAGATGCGAGGCCTCGCCATTGCGGTCGATCGCGGTCAGCGCCTCGCGGCGTTTCTTCGGATCGGGGTCGCTGAGCAGAAACCGCACCAGCGCCACACCGATCTCGGCCCGCACGCCGGAATTCGGCTTCACTTCCTTGATGTCGGATTTCGGCGCGGTGCCGGCAGGCTTCCCGGTGACCGGATCGCTCAGCTCGTATTCGCTGCCGGATTTCTTCACGATGAAGAAGGCGCCGTCGCTTTCGCGCAGCCCCACGCGCTTGTCGGACCAGGCCTGCAGGAAGCGCGAGGCCCCCTCGCCCGAACCGGCGACCGCCTCGATGACCGGGCCGATCGTGCGGCGCGACGGCTTGGCGATCTGCTTGGCATAGTCCTGAAGGACGGCGCGCAGCCCCGTGGCTTCGCTTTGCGTGGCCTCCGCCTGCGGCGCGTCGCCCGCATCCTGCGCCAGCCCCGGCAGAGCCAATGCCAGAACAATCCCGAGCGCGATCAAAAACTTGCGCATCCCGTCCCCTTAGGATGAAACGGCCGGGAGAGGCGCACCCCTCCCGGCCAAGACACGATCAGTAGTTCGATTTCTTCTGAACGCAGGTTTCGGTCTCGGTGTTGTACATGCCGCAATCGAGACCCGGCCAATCCGACTTGAGCACCGCCGATTCCGGCAGGAAGTCGGTCCAGGCGTCGCCCGGCACGGGATCGGTCTGCGAGATGATGTCGAACTGACCGTCTTCCATGATCTCGCCGATGAGGACCGGCTTGGTCAGGTGGTGGTTCGGCAGCATCTTCGCGGTGGAGCCGGTGAGGTTCGGGAATTCCTGCCCCGGCATCGCGGCGATGACTTCGTCGACATTGGTGGAGCCGACCTGCTCGACCGCCTGCACCCACATGTTGAAGCCGATATAGGTGGCTTCCATCGGGTCGTTGGTCACGCGGCTGTCGTCGCCGGTGAAGGCGTGCCACTGCTTGATGAAGGCCGCGTTCTCGGGCGTGTCGGCGCTCTCGAAGTAGTTCCACGCGGCCAGCTGACCGACGAGGTTCTTGAGATCCGCTTCACCCAGACCGGACAGTTCCTCTTCGCCGACCGAGAAGGCCACGACGGGGATGTCCTCGGCGGTGATGCCGGAAGCTGCGAGTTCCTTGTAGAAGCCGATATTCGCGTCGCCGTTGATCGTCGAGATCACGCCGACCTTCTTGCCGTCCGCGCCCAGCGCCTTCACGTCGGAGACGATCTTCGACCAGTCCGACTGACCGAAGGGGGTGTAGTTCACGAAGATATCTTCCTTCGCGATGCCCTTGTCCTGCAGATAGGCTTCAAGAATGTTGTTCGTGGTGCGCGGATAGACATAGTCGGTGCCCAGAAGCGCGAATTTCTCGACGCCAAGCTCTTCGAGGAAATAATCCACCGCCGGGATCGCCTGCTGGTTCGGGGCCGCACCGGTGTAGAACACGTTGCGCGAGCTTTCCTCGCCCTCATATTGCACCGGGTAGAACAGCAGACCGTTGAGTTCCTCGAGGACCGGCAGAACCGATTTACGCGACACCGAGGTCCAGCACCCGAAGATCACGTCGACCTTGTCCACGGTGATCAGCTCGCGCGCCTTTTCGGCGAACAACGGCCAGTCGGAGGCCGGGTCGACCACGACCGCCTCGAGCATCTTACCGTTGATGCCGCCTTTCTTGTTTTGCTCCTCGACCAGCATCAGGACCGTGTCCTTCAGCGTGGTCTCAGAGATCGCCATCGTGCCCGACAGCGAGTGCAGAACGCCAACTTTGATCTTGTCGTCCTCCTGCGCGAAGGCGAAGCCCCCACTCATCGACATGGCCCCGGCCAGAGCCGCAGACATCATAAGTTTACGCCGATTGATCATTTCATTTCCCTCGTTAGCGTCGACCCTGCGCGGCCCTTCATGGGCTCATTCTGCAGGTGTCGAACCTCCACTATTGGTAACGGTCGAGGCCATCCCTCCGACCAAGGGCGCACAGCCGAGCGCCTCCGACATCCAATCCCTCGCGCTGCGATGCGGCAAAAAATTCCGGCACCACGCAGCAAAAAACCCGCCGGTTGGGCGGGTCTGCCGAAGTTTTCGCACAATTCGTAAGTTTTCGCCCAATTAATGAGCAACTATTTCGTCATCAGGCCGGAATCGGTTTCAGCGCCAAACCACCCTCGCGCTCGAGAAATGCAACGATCTCCTCGATGCCCGCACCTTGGCGCAGCCGCGCCATGACATAGGGTTTGCTGCCGCGCGCGGTTTGTGTATCCGCCTCGAGTTGAGCCAGATCGACCCCCACATGCGGTGCGAGGTCTACCTTGTTCACCACCAGAAGATCCGACTTCGTCAGCCCCGGCCCCCGCTTACGCGGGATGTCCTGCCCCGCCGCCGTGTCGATCACATAGATCGTCAGATCGGCCAGTTCCGGCGAGAAGGTCGCCGCCAAATTGTCGCCACCGCTCTCGATCAGCACCAGTTCCAGATCGGGGATTTGCGTCGTCAGTTCCGCAATGGCCGCAAGGTTGATCGACGCATCCTCGCGGATCGCCGTATGCGGGCAGCCCCCCGTCTCGACCCCGCGAATACGCTCGCCCGGCAGCACCTGCGCGCGCATCAGCGCCTCGGCATCCTCGCGCGTATAGATGTCGTTCGTCACCACCGCCATCGACACGCGCGACGCCAGCGCCCGCGCCAGCTGCTCGGTCAGCGTGGTCTTGCCCACGCCCACCGGTCCGCCGATTCCCACGCGCAAAGGTCCGTTGCCCATATCCTCACCTCAAGTCTTGAAGAGACGCACATCGAGCGTCTCGTGTTTCATGGCCGAGACCTCGGCGCGAAAGGCGCTGAAGCTCAGGTCCGTCAGTTCCGCCTGCGCCGCGCGTGCCGCGATCTCGGCGATTTTTCCGTGCAGGTCGCTCAGGACCGTTTGTCCGGCGATTTGTCCCAAAGGAACAAGCCGAATCGCCGCAGAGACGAGGTTCGACGCAAACGAATGCTGGAAAAGTGAAATAACCTGCGCGGCCGGCAGGTCCAGGTCGCGCGCCGCCTCGGCCAGTGCGACCGGCAATATCCGCGGCGGCAGCTCGACGCCCCGCAACCCCGCCTGCGCCAGCGTGAAGGCCGCCCCCTGCTCCGCCGTCTCACGCAGCCGCTCGGCCGAACCCGCCATCGCGCGCCCCAACGCATCCAGCTCGCCCAGATCGCCACCGCGCAGCCCGCAGGCCAGCAGCACCGCATCCGACCAGCCCGCGCCATGCTCCAGCACATCCCCCAACCATATCGCGAACCCCGCCGCATCCGCGATCTCGCCCGCCGCCACCGCCTGCTCCAGCCCATGCGAATAGGCGAACGCCCCGGTCGGAAAGGCCGGAGAGAGCCATTGCATCAGGGACAGAGGCGCGGTCGGATCAGGCATGGTCGTGATGATGGTCGTGGCTGTGCGAATGGTCGTGGTCATGCGAATGGGAATGCCCATGGTGATGCGAATGCCCGTGCTCGTGCCCCATCGTGCGCCCCATCCCGTAGGCGCCGCCCTCGGGTTGGAAGGTCTCGACCGCGGGCGAAACCACCGCCCCCAGCTGCTTCAGCATCGCCTCGAGCACATGATCGGCGCGGATCACCAGCCGCTCCGCCTCGATCTGGCACGGCGTATGACGGTTGCCGATATGCCATGCCAGCCGCGTCAGATTGCCCTTTACAACCAGCACCGGCTCCAGCGCCGGACGCACCTCGATGGACCGCCCGTCTTCCAGCACGAAGGCCTCGCCGCCCGTGAGGTTCGTCACCTCCGGCAGATCCACGAGAAATCCCGCGCCCGAGCCCGCAACCAGCCGCTTGCGGCGCAGGAAACGCCCCTCGTAATCCAGCGCCACGTAATCGACCGCCGCCTGCCAGGCACCTTTCGGCGCGACTTTCTCGGCCTTGGGATAATCGCTCATTCTCTCGGCTCCCCTTAACGCTTTCTCAAACCTCCGACCGCAGACTGCTCTGCAGCAAAGGAGTCTTTCAATGTTCCACCATTGCTTCGAACCGCGCACTCCCGCGGACGAGCTGGCCCAGATCCGCGCGCAGATCGCACAACTCAAACGCCGCGAGGCAGAGCTGCGCGAAGCCTATCTTACCCAGCCCGACATGCCCTGTCTCGGCCGCTGGACGAAGGTGGAGATCGTCACCAGCCGCCGCCAGGTGCTGGAGCCGCGCCTGCTGCCGCCCGAAATCCGCTCCGACCCGGCCTTTCAGCGCGAGAAAGTGACCCGCACGCTGCAGACCCGACCGCATGACCCGACCAGACATAGCCTGCCCGAACTCGTCAGGGACACGGATCGCGGGCTGCGCCTCGTATCCGGCGGCTGACGCCATCCTCAGAAGAGGAAGTAACGCTGTGCCAGCGGCAGAACCTCCGCAGGCGCGCAGGTCAGCAATTCGCCATCCGCGCGCACCTCGTAGGTCTCGGGATGCACGTCGATCTCGGGCGTCGCCGCATTGTGGATCATCTGCGCCTTGCCTATGCCGCGTGTGCCCTCGACGGCAAGCGTCTGCTTCTGCAGACCAAGGCTCGCCGCCAGCCCGTTGGCCTGCGCCGCCTGACTGATGAAGGTGACGGAACTCGCATGCCGCGCGCCACCCAGCGCCCCGAACATGTTGCGCGTATAGAAAGGCTGTGCCGGGATCGAGCCGTTCGGATCGCCCATCTGCGCCGAGACGATCGAGCCCCCGATCAGCACCATTTCGGGCTTCGCGCCGAAGAAGGCCGGATTCCACAGCACCAGATCGGCACGCTTCCCCACTTCGATCGAGCCGATATGCTGGCTCATCCCGTGGGTGATCGCCGGGTTGATCGTGTATTTCGCGATGAACCGCTTCACCCGCACATTGTCATTATCGCCCTGCTCTTCCGGCAACCGCCCGCGCTGTTTGCGCATCTTGTCCGCGGTCTGCCAGCAGCGAATGATCACCTCGCCCACGCGCCCCATCGCCTGACTGTCCGAACTGATGATCGACATCGCGCCCATGTCATGCAGGATATCCTCGGCCGCGATCGTCTCTTTGCGGATACGGCTTTCGGCGAAGGCCACATCCTCGGGCACCTTGTTGTCGAGGTGGTGACACACCATCAGCATATCGAGATGCTCTTCGATCGTGTTGCCGGTATAGGGCCGCGTCGGGTTGGTCGAAGACGGGATCACGTTCGGCGCGCTCACCACCCTCAGGATATCCGGCGCATGGCCGCCCCCCGCGCCTTCGGTGTGGAAAGCGTGGATCGTGCGCCCCTTGATCGCGGCCAGCGTATTCTCGACGAAACCGCTCTCGTTGAGCGTGTCGGTATGGATCATCACCTGCACATCCATGTCGTCGGCCACCGACAGGCAGCAATCGATCGCGCCCGGCGTCGTGCCCCAATCCTCGTGCAGTTTCAGCGCGCAGGCACCGCCCTCGACCATCTCGACCAGCGCCTCGGGCCGCGAGGCATTGCCCTTGCCCGACAGCGCGAGGTTGACCGGCAGCGCATCGAAGCTCTGCAGCATCCGCGCGATGTGCCACGGCCCCGGCGTGCAGGTCGTGGCCAGCGTGCCATGCGCGGGGCCCGTGCCGCCGCCCAGCATCGTCGTCATCCCCGACGCCAGCGCATCCTCGATCTGCTGCGGGCAGATGAAATGGATATGCGCGTCGAACCCGCCAGCGGTCAGGATTTTCCCTTCCGCGGCAATGACTTCCGTCCCCGGCCCGATGATGATGTCGACATTCGGCTGCGTGTCCGGATTGCCCGCCTTGCCAATCGCCACGATCTGCCCACTCTTCAGGCCGACATCCGCCTTGTAGATCCCCGAATGGTCCACGATCAGCGCATTGGTGATGACCGTATCGACCGCGCCGCCCGCGCGGGAAATCTGGCTTTGCCCCATGCCGTCGCGGATCACTTTGCCGCCGCCAAACTTGACCTCCTCGCCATAGGTGGTCAGGTCGCGCTCGACCTCGATGATCAGATCGGTATCGGCGAGCCGCACCCGGTCGCCGGTGGTGGGGCCGAACATATCGGCATAGGTGCTACGCGAGATCGTGGCCGGCATTCAGACCTCCAAAGTCGGTTTTGTTTTTCTGTGGATAGAGCGGTGGGCAACTTGTGGATCAATTTGCTTGCCATCAATTCCGACGGAAGGGATGACACCATATATTGCGCCGCCATCAGCTCGGCGACACCATATCGACTGCAAACTAGGTACATAATCGTGGATTTTCCCGCGACTTATCCAGATTGCCTTTTCAAAGCTCTGTTCCCTAGTCTTACTCAACGAGTCTTCATTGGAGAACACCTTGTCACTTACCGAGCTATCCATATCACTTCTCATCGCGGCCCTAACCGCGGGACTAGCTATCGCCAAATTCAAGGGCTGGTTATAGGCACACTCCATCAGAGCGCCCCCATAACTTTCTGGTTGAATCCATAGACTTCGCGCGAGCCGCGATAGGGCACCAGCCGCACTTCGCGGCTCTGGCCCGGCTCGAACCGCACCGCCGTTCCGGCCGCGATGTCCAGACGGTAGCCGCGTGCGGCGTCCCGGTCGAACTCCAACCCCGGATTGGTCTCCGCGAAATGGTAATGCGAGCCGACCTGCACCGGGCGGTCGCCGGTATTGGCGACCATCAGCGTGATCGCCTCGCAGCCCTCATTCAGCGTGATCTCGCCCGCCGCGGGCAGGATTTCTCCGGGGATCATCGGCTCACTCCTTGTTGCGACGCAGCGCACGCGCCAGTTCCGGTCCGACATAGGCAACCGCTGCGAGCGCGAGCAGCCCGATCAGCGGACCGTCGTGGAAGAACCATGTGCTCCCCGCGCTGTGGCCGGGATGGGCCAGCGCGGCAGTGGGCGCGAGGACGGCGAGAGCAGCTACAAGTTTCATCGGACGGCCTTTCATTAGAAAAACTTATTTCGGGTCGGTCTGTATAAGCTGAACTTATCTCAGCGGATCGGATGGTGGACGGTGACGAGCTTGGTGCCGTCCGGGAAGGTCGCTTCGACCTGAATGGAATGGATCATCTCGGGGATGCCCTCCATGCATTGATCAGCCGAGATCACCCCTGCCCCCGCCTCCATCAGATCGGCGACGGAGCGCCCTTCGCGGGCCCCCTCGACGACGAAATCCGAAATGATTGCAATGGCTTCCGGGTGATTGAGCTTCACGCCGCGTTCCAGCCGACTGCGCGCGACCATCGCGGCAACGCTGATCAGCAGCTTGTCCTTTTCCCTCGGTGTCAGGTTCATCGTATTCCCTCAGATCTGCCACACGCGCGGCGCCGCTTCACCGCGTCGCAACGTATTGAAAAGTCGTAGAATTTGTCGTCGCATCGGCCAACCGTCCCGCGCAAGCAAGCGAATGACGCATTTCCCGTCGAACCCCGAAGCCGTCCCTTCGACGCCCGGCTCGTCGAGCACCGCGCGGAGGGGCTCCACCGCTTCTTCGGCGCCTTGCTGGCAGAGAACGAGCGTCGCGAAAGCGCGCGCCTCGCCCAGAACCGCACTGCGCGCGCCCTTGGCCAAAATGTTGGAATTCAGCAAGAAGGGCTCGAAAAACACAGGCTTTCCGGCGCGATCGATCCGGCGCATGTCGAAAAACTGCAAGTCCTGCACCCGCTCGCCCATCGCGATCCGGCCCAGAACCACCGCCTCGAGCATCAGGCAAGACGCATCGGCGGCCAGCGAAATCGTCGTGTCGCGGGCCAGTTTCGCGCGATCGAACAGGATCGTCTCCTGCGGCAACCAATCGAGATGGCACCCGGCGCCTACAGTGTGATGCACCTCGACCTGCGCCTGATCACCGTCGGCGCGATAGGCGCGCTCGGCGGCTTGGGTCGTCGCCACGAGCTTCGCGCCATCTTCCAGATCGGTCTTGTAGGAAAGCCGGTCTCCAGAGGCCAAGCCACCGGAAGTATTCAGGAAAACCACTTCTGCCGCGCCCGGAACGCGCGGCAGAATGGCTTTCGCGGACCCGCTTTGATGGAGGCCGGTCAGCCGCGCACCGGAGAAAGCGGCCCGCGCCACGCCGCGCGAACGCTGCATCTCGACTGCAGCCGTAGTCTGTATTTTCGCGTCGAACATGGGTCCCTCCCTCCCGATCCAAAACCGCACCAACGGGGCGGTCCATGCCTTGCACGCGCAGATTTGGCTTTGACCAAAGCACAACGGCAGCCGCGCCCATTTCACGCGCAGTTTGCCCAATTTTTCAACTGTAATGAATCAACCCAGAGGACCGGGGCGGCGTTCTTCGTTGAGCAGTACATTCGCCTCGACCTGCCCGACGCCGGGCAAGGTCATGATCCGACGCCGCAAAACCCGTTCGAAATCGGGCAGATCGCGCGCAGTGACGCGCAGCCGGTAATCGAAGAGCCCGAGGACGTGCTGCACGAGCTGCACCTCCGGGATCGCGGTCACTGCGCGTTCGAAATCCTCAAGGCTGACGCGACCTTTCGCGGCGAGCTTCACGCCCAGAAACACCGTCACGCCGAAGCCCAGCGCCTCGGGATCGACGATCACACGGCGCCCCGCGATCACGCCCGCCTCCTGCATCCGGCGGATTCGGCGCCATGTCGCGGGCTGGGAGAGCCCGAGCTTGCGCCCCAACGCGCCCGCGCTCTGCGTGGAATCGCGGCTCAGCGCCCGCAGCAGCTGGCGGTCGAAATCGTCGAGATCAAGGCTCATATCGGTAGCTCCGCGCTGGATTTGATCGTCGAGATCAGCATCAGGGCATCGAGTTCGGCGATATGCGGCAGGGTCAGAATGCGGTTGCGGTAGATCTCCTGATAATGCGCCATGTCGCGGGCGATGACCTGCAGGCGCATATCGGTGGAGCCGAGGAAGCTTTGGATTTCAATGACTTCCGGAACCTCTCGCGCGGCGGCGGTGAATTCGTCGAAAGCGCGCGGATTGGTCTTATCCAAGGTGAAGCGCAGGGACACCTCGACCGCCCAGCCGAGCGCGTGCCAGTCGATCAGCGCCTCTTCGCCACGGATCACCCCTCCTTCGCGCAGCTTCTCGATCCGGCGCCAACAGGTCGCGGGCGTGACGCCCGCGCGCTCGGCCAGTTCGGCCGAGGGAAGACCCGGCTCCGCCATCATCTGACGCAATATCCGTCGGTCCGTATCGTCGATCTGCATGATTTTTCCGATTTAATCTGAAAGTGCGAATTATTTTTATCCTCTTTAGCGGTTACGCTCAACTTCTGAACGCATATTTCCGCAGAACCTCCTATTCTCACCCTCAGACAAAAAGGAGGAACGCCATGCGCGTCTATTACGATCGCGATTGCGATGTGAACCTGATCAAGGACAAGAAAGTCGCCATTCTGGGCTACGGCTCGCAGGGCCACGCCCACGCGCTGAACCTGCGCGACTCGGGCGCGAAGAACGTGGCCGTGGCGCTGCGCGACGGATCGCCCTCGAAAGCGAAAGCCGAAGCCGAAGGCCTGCAGGTGATGGGTATCGCCGAAGCGGCTGCCTGGTGCGACGTGATCATGTTCACCATGCCCGACGAACTTCAGGCCGAGACCTACAAGAAGTACGTCCATGACAACCTGAAAGACGGCTCGGCGATCGCATTCGCCCACGGCCTGAACGTGCATTTCGGCCTGATCGAGCCGAAGCCCGGCATCGACGTGATCATGATGGCGCCGAAAGGCCCGGGTCACACCGTGCGCGGCGAATACACCAAGGGCGGCGGCGTGCCGTGCCTCTTCGCGGTCGAGAACGACGCGACCGGCAAGGCGCAGGACATCGCGCTGAGCTACTGCTCGGCCATCGGTGGCGGCCGCTCGGGCATCATCGAGACCAACTTCCGTCAGGAATGCGAAACCGACCTCTTCGGCGAGCAAGCGGTTCTCTGCGGCGGCCTCGTCGAGCTGATCCGCATGGGCTTCGAGACCCTCGTGGAAGCCGGTTACGAGCCGGAAATGGCCTATTTCGAGTGCCTCCACGAAGTGAAGCTGATCGTCGACCTGATCTATGAAGGCGGCATCGCGAACATGAACTACTCGATCTCGAACACCGCCGAATATGGCGAGTATGTCTCGGGTCCGCGCATCCTCCCCTACGAGGAAACCAAGAAGCGCATGAAGGACGTCCTCACCGACATCCAGACCGGCAAATTCGTGCGTGACTTCATGCAGGAAAACGCGGTCGGCCAGCCCTTCTTCAAGGCGACCCGTCGCATCAACGACGAGCACGAAATCGAGCAGGTCGGCGAGAAGCTGCGCGCCATGATGCCCTGGATCTCCAAGGGCAAGATGGTCGACAAGTCGCGCAACTGATCTGCACGACAGCGACGAGATCAGACCCCCGGCCTATGCGCCGGGGGTTCTTTTATATGTGGGGTTACACCCAGTAGCTCGCGCCGTTGGCCATGTTCATCGTCACGCCCCAGGCGAGGTAGAAGAGCCACACGCCGGTCAGCAGCTGGAACACGCCGCCCGCTTTTTCCGCCGTCTCGCTATTGGTCCAGCGCGCGCCGAATTCGGCGAGGTAGATCAGCATCAGGCCGATGAAGAGGATCGCGGCGGGGATGTCGCCATTGCCCCAGAACGAGATCGTGCCCATCGCGCTCAGACCGAACAGCGGGATCGCCATCCACGCCTCGGGCCCGGGATCGGAATGGGTGTAGCGACGCAACCCGATGACGAACCAGTGGATGCCGTAGAGCGAAAAGGCGACAGCCGCCATGTAGAGCGGCGCGGCATTGGCGAAGACCGGAAACCATGTCAGGCCGATCATCAGGTAGATGCCGGTCAGAAGTTGGCCGAACCCGCCGAGGAAGATGCCCCAGAGCCCCAAGGTGCGCTCCTGCGCCAGCGGGTCGCCGGACCAGCTCGGGCCGTTGGCGACGGCCGCGCCGCCCTGGACAAAATAGTTGATCGAGAGCGATAGGAAGCCGATCGCGAGCGGCCAGAAATCTGATGTGGGAAAAATGGATGATTGGTCCATGACGCACCTCCGGTAAATATCGCCCCTCCATTGCTCCAAAGCCGCGGAAGGCCTTGAAGTTCAGTCACGTTTTGGTCACTCCAGACGCTGACCGCGGCAGCGCGCCGCCTTGCGGGGCTACGGGTTTCTTGTCACAGTTCCGCGAATTGAAAGGGAAGCAGATGGCCGAACCCGACCACGAGGAACTCGAAGCGATCTTCGAGGAGCGCGCAAAATTCTTCACCCCGAGATGGTTCGGCGATCTCTTCGCCGGGCGGCTCGCGCCGGGAGATACGTTCTGGGCGGGCAATTACGGACCCGCGCTGGTGGTGGTGCCGTTGATCGTGATCCTCGCGCTGTTCACCGCGCTGATCTCGCCAGGCCATCTTGGCGGCTTCTTTGGAAGCTTCGCCGTGGCCGCCGGGATCTACCGGATCGCTGTGTTGATCGGTTTGACCCGCTCGGTCTGGCGCGCGGAGGCCGGCCCGACTTTCTGGCGCTGGGTCGGCGTGCTTTGGACCGTGTTCGAAGCGGTCGCCCTGATCTGGCTGGGGCTGGGCCTCTTCGGCGGGTAAGAAAAAAGGGGGCGTGCCGCCCCCTCTACTTCGCTCTTTCAAAATATCCCGGGGACGGCCGTAGGCCGGGGGCAGAGCCCCCTTACGCGGTTTCGGCCTCGACGGCGGCGACGATGCTGTCGACGGTCGCTTCCAGCAGGCCCTCGTCCTCGCATTCCGCCATCACGCGGATCAGCGGCTCAGTGCCGGATTTGCGGATCAGAAGACGGCCCTGACCGTTCAGACGGGTCTCCGCGTCCAATATCGCTTTTGCAACATTATCGGCGCTCAGAGGCTCCTGCCCCGCCTGATACCTTACGTTTTTCAACATTTGCGGCACGGTCTCGAATTGCCGCACGAGGTCGGAGGCGCGCAAGCCGGTCTCGACCATCGCGGCGAGGAATTGCAGCCCCGCCATCAGGCCGTCGCCGGTCGTGGCGTAGTCGGTCATGACGATATGACCCGATTGCTCGCCGCCCAGATTGAAGCCGCCTTCACGCATCCGCTCGACCACGTAGCGGTCGCCGACCTTGGTGCGCTCGAGCCGCAGCCCCTCGGCCTCGAGGAAACGCTCCAGCCCCAGATTGGACATCACGGTCGCCACCAGCGCGCCGCCAGACAGCTGACCGGATTCAGCCCAGCGTTTCGCAAACAGCGCCATGATCTGATCGCCATCGGCCACATGGCCGGTCTCGTCGATGATCATCACCCGGTCCGCATCACCGTCGAGTGAGATCCCGAGATCGGCGCCATGGGCCACCACGGCCTCGGCGCAGGTGCTGACATGGGTCGAGCCGCAGCCGTCGTTGATATTGCGCCCGTCGGGCGAGACGCCGACCGGGATCACCTCACAGCCGAGCTCCCACAGAACCGCCGGCGCCGCACGATAGGCCGCCCCATTGGCGCAATCGACGACCACTTTCAGGTCGGGCTTGCGCAGCTTCGGGAAGGTGGTCTTGGCATATTCGACATAGCGCCCCAGACCGTCGTCGATCCGCTTGGCGCGGCCGATATTCTCGGGGCGCGCGAGGCGGATATCGGTGTCCAGCATCGCCTCGATTTCGGTCTCGGCCTCGTCGCTGAGCTTGAACCCGTCGGGACCGAAGAACTTGATCCCGTTATCCTTGGCCGGGTTGTGACTGGCGGAGATCATGATCCCCATATCCGCGCGCATCGAACGGGTCAGGTAGCCAACGGCGGGCGTCGGCACCGGGCCGAGCAGCAGCACGTTCATCCCCGTCGAGGTCAGACCCGCCGTCAGCGCGTTCTCGAACATGTAGCCCGAGAGCCGCGTGTCCTTGCCGATCACGACCCGGTGGCCGCGTGAGTCGTCCTGCCGGAAATAGCGGCCCGCCGCAGCGCCCAGTTTCAGCGCCATCTCGGCGGTCATGTTGCCGGAATTGGCCTCGCCGCGGACACCATCGGTGCCAAAAAGCTTCCTGCTCATTCCTCAAAACCTCTTTTAATCGCGTCCCAGAGCCGGATGCCTTGGGCGATCTCGGCCACATCGTGGACGCGGTGAATTTGAATGCCCTGATCGAGCCCGGCGAGCGTCACGGCCAAAGTACCGGGGGCGCGGCTATCGGCCTCCTCGGCGCCGCCCACGGCCCCGATGAAGCGTTTGCGCGACACGCCGAGCAGCACCGGGCAGCCCAGCCCGTGAAACAGGCTGAGACCGCGGATCAGGGCGAGATTGTGCTGCGCGGTCTTGCCGAAGCCGATACCGGGGTCGGCGATGATCGCCTCGCGCGCGATGCCGTAATCCTCGGCCAGCGCGATGCGGTCTTCGAGATAGTCATAGACGTCGAGCAGCACATCGGTGTAGCGCGGATCGTCCTGCATCGTCTCGGGCAGGCCCTGCGCATGCATCAGGCAGATCGGCGCGCCGGAGACCTGCGCGACCTCGACCATCGCCGGATCGAATTCCATCGCGGAGACATCGTTGAACATCGCAGCCCCCGCCTCCAGCGCCTGATCAGCGACTAGCGACTTGCGGGTGTCGATGGAGATCGGCGCGTCGAAATCGGCATCGCGCAGCGCGGCAATCACGGGCGCGGTGCGGGCGATCTCTTCGTCTTCCTCGACTTCCGTGGCGCCGGGACGGGTCGACTCGCCGCCGATGTCGAGAATGTCGGCGCCCATCTTGCGCAGCGCAACGGCGCGCTCGATCGCGGCGTCCTCGACGTCGAAGCGTCCGCCATCGGAGAAGCTGTCAGGCGTGACGTTCAGAATGCCCATGATCCGCGGCGCATCGAGCGTGATCCCGGCGACCGGGGTGCGCGGGGTGCACAGCCGCTCCATCACCTCTTCGGGCAGATGGGCTGCGGGGATGATCTCGGGCTCGCCATCGCGGCGCAGAATCTCCACCTCATCGAACCAGCACCAGCCCCCGGCGAGGGTCAGGGCCGTGTCGGGACGGGCGGAGTCGGTTCGGGCGACGGGTCGATAATAGAGCTTCTCCATGCGCACCATTCACCCGATTGCGCCCGAGAGTTCAAGCCGTTCAGAGCGGGCGCGTCTCGACCGGCACGCGGCTTCCTGCCGGGGCTGAAACAGTCCCGTGAACTTCCAGCCGGGTCGCGGCCATCTGCTCGGCCAGCCACAGCGCCAGCGCCATCGCGTCGCGCGCGGGGCTTTTCGGGCCGTCAGTCGCGTCCAGCACGATCTTGGAGGGCGCCCAGACGACCATCTGGCCGTGGCGCATCGCCCAGTCGATCTCGGTGCGGGTCGCCACCACAACGCAGCGCGGATCGCGGGCCGCGAGCCGCCATGCGTTCTGCTCGATCGCGAGAAGGTCGATGCGGCGCTGCGTGGGCCCCTGCCCGCTTTCGGGCACGGCGCCGTCGGGCAGCCCCACGGCAAGGATCACGGGATGGCCCGTCTCCTGCAGCACGTCGAGCCGCGCCGCCAGGTCCGGCGCGTCGATAGCGGCGTTGGAGAGATAGGCCACGACCGGGTGCAAGCTTTCCTCCACCCCGCTCTCATCGACGCTTTTCACCGGCACGGAGGCGCGGGAGCGCACGATCTCGACGCCGAGCGCGCCGGGGCCGCGGTCGAGCTTTTCGATCCGCACGAAAACGCGCATCGCCTGCGGGCTGGCGAGGATACGCTCTGCTACACCGGCCGCGAGCGTCTCCAGCAGGTTCACCCGTTCCTCGGCCAATTCCGCCGCGATCGCCTCGGTAATCCGGTCATAGGAGAGGATGCGATCCACGTCGTCTTCGAGCGGCTCCGGCGTGGGACGCACCTCGACGACGACATTGAACTGCAGGCGCTGTGTGTGGCCACGCTCCTGCTGGAAGGCACCGATATCGGCCTCCACCACATGGTCGCGCAGCGAGATGCGATCCCGGGGGTCGGTCGGCGCAGAGGCCGCCGCCCGCGCTTCGGGATGCGAGAAGGCGAGGGAAATATCGGAACTCATGCGCGCCTCGGGAATTTTTCAGTCATGTCGAGCATAGAAAAAGGGCGGACCGAAGCCCACCCTCAACCGTCATTTCATCGCCCGCCCGCGACGCGGGCCCCTGAAAGCGCGGCCTCAGTTCGAGGCGGTGCGCACCGGGTTGGCGTAGAAGATGTGATGGCCGATCGACGCGGTTTTCGCGAAGCGGCGCGACCAGCTCGGGCGCACGGCGCGCGTGTGGAAGTAGGTCGCCCCATCGGTCAGCGAGCGCGGCGCGCCATCGATCATCGCCCGGGCGACTTTCGCGACTTCGGCGTAGGCCCCCTTGTTGCGGACGGTGTCGGAGCGACCGTCGCAATACCAGCTGAACTGGCAGGCGCGCGAATTGCCCTGATGGACAACGCCGCAGATCGAACTGGGGAAGCGCGGATCGTCGACACGGTTCAGGATGACCTCGGCGACGGCCTGCTGGCCCTTCACGCCTTCGCCACGCGCTTCGAAGTAAAGCGCCTGCGAGAGACATTGGAACTGCTCGCCACCCTTGGCAGCGGGTTGCGCGGCCAGCCACTTGGCCGAAAGGACTTCCGGCAGAGTCGCATGTTTTTTCGAGCGTTCCGGCGCCATGGTGAGCGCGGTGACGCGTCGCTTGTCGATCGCGCTCATTGCGGAGCGCTCCGTCCACAGGACCGACATCAGTCCTTGTTCGGCGACCTCAGTGGGGTCGTTCGACTGGCTTACCGTGACTTCGGCACGCAAGCCTCCGGCGAGGGCGAGGAGGATGGCAGCACCCCCCGTCCAGCTTTTCAGCAGTGACATGGTTTTCTTCCGATAAGGTCAATCGCCGCGCACCCCCCATTGAGCCGCGACGGCGCATCGCTTACCCGAGCGAGCTATCCATGTCTAGGTTTTCACGAAAAAATGCGCGACCCCCTACGGAGTCACGGCGGAATCTTGCCAAAATGCACGGTGATTTGCGTGCTATGTCCCTGTCGAATCGCATATCGCGACGCGCGAAGATTTGCCAATGGTATTTGAGAAAAACGGCCAAATTTTCGCTTCTGTGACCTTACCTCTAGGGAAAAGATCGACCGCGCGGCGCAAGGAGTGCGAAATGGGCAGCGGCGAGACGAGCGACCGGCACCCGGAAAGGCGAACAGGAGACATAATCGAATCCCGCAGCCCGGCAGAAGGCGATTGATTCGGGGTTTCCGCCATGTTCGCCGCAGACGGAGATCGTGACATCGGGCCGGGCGGAGCGTCCGCGCGCAGCCCCGATAAGCAGCAACTCCCCTACCCCCTCTACATCGAGGATATGGAACGGGTCTTCGCTATAGACCTGCTGGTTCACATAGGTCGACATGAAGCGGCCCGCATCGTCGCGGGAGAGCCCGTAGGTCATCTGCGTGAGGTCGTTGGTCCCGAAGGACAGGAAGGCCGCGTGTTCGGCGATCTCACCGGCGCGCAGGGCCGCACGGGGCGTCTCCACCATTACGCCGAGGCGGTAGGTGAAATCTTCCTTGGTCTCGGTGCGCACGGCGGCGGCGACCGCATCGACCCGAGTTTTCACGATCTCCACCTCGCGCGAGGCGGAGACGAGCGGGATCATGATCTCCGGCACCACCTCGGCGCCCCGGCGAAGCGCCTCCACGGTGGCCTCGAAGATCGCGCGGGCCTGCATGTCGTAGATCTCGGGCACGGTCACGCCCAAGCGCACGCCGCGCATCCCCAGCATCGGGTTGAACTCGGACAGGGCCTCCACCCGGCGCGTGACCTCGGACAGCGGACGGTCCAGCGCCTCGGCCAGTTCGCGCATCCCCTCGCGGTCATGCGGCAGGAATTCGTGCAGCGGCGGGTCGAAGAGACGGATGCAGACCGGCTCCCCCTTCATCAGTTCGAACAGCGCCCCGAAATCGTCCCGCTGCATCGGCAGCAATCGGTCGAGAGCGGCACGGCGATCTTCCGGCCCGTCGGCGAAGATCATCTCGCGCATCACCGTCAGGCGGTCTTCGTCGAAGAACATATGCTCAGTCCGGCACAGCCCGATCCCGTCCGCCTCGAACATCAGCGCAGTGCGCGCATCCTCCGGCGTGTCGGCATTGGCGCGGATACCGATATCGCGCACCAGATCGGCCCAGCTCAGAAGCGTGCGGAACCCGTCATCCAGCGCGGGCGCGAGCATCTCTGCCGTCCCCACCAGCACCTCGCCATTGGTCCCGTCGAGCGTGATCGTGTCGCCCTCGCGGAACAGCCGCCCCTTGGGACCGCGGAACTGACGCTCGCGGCTGTTGATCTCGATCTCGGCGCCGACGATGCAGGGCAGGCCCAGACCGCGCGCGATCACCGCCGCGTGGGAAGTCATCCCGCCGCGTTCGGTCAGCACGGCGACGGCCGCATGCATCCCGCGGATATCTTCGGGAGAGGTTTCGCGACGCACGAGGATGCAGGGCTCGTCGCGTGCCGCAGAGGCCTGCGCGGCCGCCGCAGAGAACACGACCTTGCCGGTCGCCGCCCCCGGAGAGGCCGCGATCCCGCGCGCCAGCACATCGCGCGGCGCACGCGGATCGACCTGATAGTGCAGAAGCTCGGTGATGGCGCGCGGCTCGACCCGCAGCAGCGCATCCTCGCGCGAGATCACATCGTCATTGGCCAGCGCCACCGCGATGCGGACGGCAGCCCGCGACGAGCGCGGCACCCGCACCGCGTCGATCACATGGACCTTGCCGCTCTCGATGGTGAACTCGATCTGCATCTCTTCGCGCAGCTTCACCCGGCAGCGCGCGCCGTAATCCTTCAGCGTGTCGAAGACGCGGCCATCCGCCTCTTCGAGCGAGGCCCCGCGCGGGTCGCGCGTGAGATAGAGCGTCTCGACCGCGCTCGTGCGGCCCTGGCTCTGGCCGCGGAACCGCCCGGTGATCTGCGGCGCCCCGGTCACGCTATCGACGAATTGCATCGTGCCCGAGCCCGACAGGCCCGGCCCGATCCCCAGCGCCATCTCCTGCACCAGAAGCCCCAGCACCGCATCAGGCGGCGCGCCCTTGGCCTGCCGCAGGAGCCGCGCCGTCGTGCCCTCCCAAGCCCGCGCCATAGAGCGCAGCACCTCGGCCAGCTGCTGGGCGCCCGATTGCGGGAAACGCTCGTCGGTTTCCTCTTCATAGGCGTCGAGCGCCGCTTCCAGCGCACCCGGCCCGGGCTCCTGCTGGAACATGTCCGGATCGAGCCGCGCGACATGGATCGAGTAGAGCTGCACGAAGCGCAGATAGAGCGCGTCGGCGGCCTCACTCCCATGGGTATTCGACAGCACCGCATGCATGTCGTCATTCATGCCGACATTGAGCACCGTGCCCGGCCCGCCCCATTCGGGATTTTCCGGGCTCGGCCGCACCGAGACCAGCATCTGCGGCCCGAAGCAATCCGCGATCGCGGCCATGTCGAAAACCTGTCCCGAGGCAATCGCGCGCACCGTTTCGGCGGGCAGAGCGACGGTTTTCGGGACGGGAAGGTCGAGCCGGATCAGCCGTTGAAGGCATTTCGCGCGCCAGCCGTGACGCGCCTTATCGACCGACGCCGTGGGCGTAAGGGTCACAAAATCAGCGTTTTCAACGGGTTTCTGCATTGCAGCGCGCCTTCTCTCTCGACGCAGGATAGGCTGATTCCCCGCCCTCGCAAGTGTGACATTCGGACAGAAGACGTGGCGTCACTGGCCCGCCCTGTTTCGGCCTTGCGACAGGAGGCGCCGTGGGGGCGCCTCCGGCGGGGATATTTACACCAAGAGGAAGGATCAGCCTTCGATCTTGGTGAGGTCGGCCACATCGAGACAGATCTGCCGGATGCGCGAAAGCAGGTTCAGGCGGTTGCGCCGCAGGATCGGGTTTTCGGCGTTGATCTGCACCGCCTCGAAGAAGGCGTCGATCGGCGCGCGCAGGTCGGCCATCGCGGACATCGCAGCGGCGAAATCTTCGTCTGCCATCGCCGGAGCGATCTTGGCTTCGGCGGCGTCGAGCGCGGCGAAGAGGGCCTTTTCCTCGTCGGTTTCCGCGAATTTCGGATCGGCGCCGAAGCTGTATTCCACCCCGTCCTTTTCCTCGGCCTGCGTGAGAATGTTATTCGCGCGCTTGAAGCCCTGGATCAGGTTCTCGCCATCGTCGGTCTTGAAGAAGTCCGACAGCGCCTCGGCCCGTTTGACGACGAGGGTGAGATCGTCGCTGCCCGGCATGGCGAGCACGGCGTCGATCACGTCGTGGCGGATGCCTGCGTCGCGCAGGTGGACCTTGAGGCGGTCGTGGAAGAAGGACATGAGGTCGGCGGTATCGGCCTCCGGATTGCCCTGGGCAAATACCGACTGAAGGCTCAGGCGCAGATCATTCGCCAGCACCAACCGGATCACGCCCAGCGCCGCGCGACGCAGCGCGAAGGGGTCCTTGCTCCCCGTGGGCTTCTCGTCGATCGCCCAGAAGCCGGTCAGCGTGTCGATCTTGTCGGCGAGCGCGACGGCGACCGAGACAGGCTCGGACGGCACAGCATCGGACGGGCCCAGCGGCGCGTAGTGGTCGCGGCAGGCATCGGCGACGGCATCGGACAGCCCGGCCTTCTGCGCGTAGTAGCGCCCCATCACGCCCTGCAGCTCGGGGAATTCGTAGACCATTTCCGAGCGCAGATCGGATTTGGCGACGCGGGCGGCCTCGGCGGCGAGATCGGGCTTCGCGCCAACCAGCGGCGCGATTTCGCGCGCGAGGTTTTCGATGCGGCGGATGCGGTCGCCTTGCGAGCCCAGCTTGTTATGGAAGGTCACGGCATCGAGCCCCGCGCCCATCCCTTCGAGCCCGTGGGCCTGAACGGTGCGCAGGTCGTTTTCCCAGAAGAACTTGGCATCCGACAGACGCGCCGAGAGCACCTTCTGGTTGCCCGCGAGGATCGTCGCGCCGTGATCGGCGGTCTCGCGGTTCGCAACGGTCACGAAACCCTCGATCCGGGCGGTCTTGGGGTTCTTCACCGAGAAGAATTTCTGGTGCTCTTTCATCGAGGTTTGCAGCACTTCGGGCGGCAGGTCGAGGAATTCGCCGTCGATCTCGCCCATCAGAGTGACGGGCCATTCGACGAGGCCCGAGACCTCGGCCAGCAGACCCTTGTCCGGCACCACTTCCCAGCCCTTGGCGAAGGCCATCTGCGCGGCATCGTGGTCGATCGCCTCGGCGCGCTCGTTCGGGTCGAGCATGACCTTGGCGGATTTCAGCTGCTTGGCGTAGCTCTCAAAGCCCGAGACCTGAAGCACATCGGGCGCCATGAAGCGGTGGCCGCGCGTGGTGTCGCCGGCCTTGATGCCGTCCACCTCGAGCGGCACGACGGTCGCGCCGGCCTCGTCGGTCAGGATCGCGAGGATCGAATGCAGCGGGCGGACCCAGCGCAGCGAACCTTCGCCCCAGCGCATCGATTTCGGCCAGGGGAAGTTGCGGATCGTCTTCTCCAGCACCTCGGCCACGATCTCGGTCGCGGGGCGGCCCGGCTTTTCGATCACGGCGAAATAGACCTGCCCCTTCTTGTCGTCGCGCGCCTCGAGCTGATCCATGCTCAGCCCGGTCGAGCGAAGGAAGCCCTCGATCGCCTTTTCGGGCGCGTCGGTGCGCGGGCCCTTGCGCTCTTCGCGGAGCGTCGGCGAATTCGCGGTCAGCCCCTCGACGGTCAGCGTCAGGCGGCGCGGGGTCGAGAAAGCACCGGCGGAGGCATAGGTCAGACCCGCCTCGACCACGCCATCGGTGATCAGTTTCTTCAGATCCTCGCGGGCCTTGGGCTGCATCCGCGCGGGGATTTCTTCGGAGAACAGTTCAATCAGAAGATCGGGCATGTCATTTCTCCGCTTCGTCGTTCAGTTGGTGCCAGACATAGGCCCGGCCATCGGGATAAAGAGCCACGACGCGGTCAACGCCGGGGTGGATGTTGTGTTGCGACAGGAAGGCCACCGCACGGCCTGCCTCGAGGTCCGCACCGATGGTTTTCGCATCATAGCAGTCGAACCATTTCGGGCCGATCAGCGGGGTCGGTCGGTCGTAGACCTCATAGGTCTCGGTCGCCGTTGCAATCGACAGATCGGTGTCGAAGCAGGCCCGGTAGCGCAGGGGCGAGCTGTCCGCGTCGATCCCTTTGTAGCCCTCGGCCTGCAACGGGTCCTGCGTCGTGCCGTCCAGCTCCATCAGCGAGACTTTCGCCGCGTCGGAGCCCGGCGCGATCTCGTCGTAATAGCCGTATTCCTGCGAATAATAGACCACCGCGCCGAAGACGAGCGCGATTACCACGATGCCGCCTCCGATGAGCTTACCATTCACGCGACAGCCTCGTTGGCTTCATTCGTGGCCGCCCCGCCCGCTTCGGTCTGCACGAAAGCGTCGGCGCAGGCCTTCGCCAGCGCGCGAACGCGGCCGATATAGGCCTGACGCTCGGTGACCGAGATCACGCCGCGCGCATCGAGCAGGTTAAAGAGGTGGCTGGCCTTGATGCACTGGTCGTAAGCAGGATGCGCCATGATGATCTTGCGGCCCGCATCGTCAGCTTCGGGCGAGGCGAGGATACGTTCGCATTCGGCCTCGGCATCCTCGAAATGGCGCAGCAGCGTCTCGGTATCGGCCACGTCGAAATTCCAGCGCGAGTATTCCTGCTCGGTCTGGCGGAACACGTCGCCGTATTTCAGCGCGATCGGCGCGGAGGGGTCGTTATAGGGCATGTCCATGACGTGATCGATGCCCAGCACATACATCGCCAGACGCTCGAGCCCGTAGGTCAGCTCGCCCGAGACCGGCTTGCAGTCATGGCCGCCGACTTGCTGGAAATAGGTGAACTGGCTGACTTCCATACCGTCGCACCAGACCTCCCAGCCAAGCCCCCACGCACCGAGCGTCGGGCTTTCCCAGTCATCTTCCACGAAGCGGATATCGTGCAGTTCGGTGTCGATCCCGATCGCGCGGAGCGAGCCGAGATACAGTTCCTGCAGATCCGGCGGGCTCGGTTTGATGAGCACCTGATACTGATAATAGTGCTGCAGGCGGTTCGGGTTCTCGCCGTAGCGGCCATCGGTCGGACGGCGCGAGGGCTGGACATAGGCTGCCGCCCACGGCTTGGAGCCGAGCGCGCGCAGCGTCGTCGCCGGGTGGAAGGTGCCTGCCCCCACTTCCATGTCATAAGGCTGCATCACCGCGCAGCCTTTCGAGGCCCAATAGCTCATCAGGCGCAGGATGATTTCCTGAAAGGATTTCGGGGCGTCCGGGTTTGCCATATTTCGCACCTTCCGTTGAAGCGCCTTCTCTCTAGGCAAGGGGCGCGGGGGCGTCAACGCCCTGCAAGGATTAGGGCGGACGATCTGCGCAACTCGACATGCAATGCTGCGGCCCCCGCCCCACAACGACGGATTTCATGACTCAAAAGAGGGCGTTTGGGGGGTGACCTCCGCCCGCGTTTCGCTAAGGTCGGGGGAAAAGCATATTTTACGGGGGCAGCAATGCGGGCAATTACACGGACAGTTTCGATCGTCGTCGGAGCCAGCCTCACCGGCATGCTCTGGACCGGCACGGCCTGGGCCGAAGCCTGGGTGCAGATCGAGGCGAAAAGCTCGCTTGCCCAAGCCGAAGCGCGCGCCCGCGACTGGGCAGGCATGTTCCCCGACACGACGGGTTTTCGGCTCGATTCCGGCTGGTATGCGATCGCGCTTGGCCCCTTTGCCGACGATGCGGAGGCGAATGCACGCCGCCGGGTTCTGCGCCGCGAAGGGCTGATCCCGCGCGACAGTTTCGTGGCCGATGGTAACAACTTCCGCCAGCAGTTCTGGCCGGTCGGCGCGACCTTGAACGCCCCCGCGCAGGTGCCCGAACAACCCGCCCCGCAAGCCGACACCCAAAGCGACGTGCGCGGCGCGCCGATGCCCGCCCCGATCGACGTGGAGCCGCTGGACGGGCCGGATGCGACCGCGCAATCGGGCGATCAGACCACGCCCCCGGACACGTCCGCACAAGACACCGCCACCGCGCCTGAGCCGGTGAGCCCCGACACCACAACCACAGCCGCCGCCCCGCAGGAGGTCACCCCCGCGCCCGAACCGGTCGAGACGCTGCGGGACTCACGTCGGCTGGAGGCTGCGCTCGATCCGCAAACCAAGCGCGACATCCAGACCGCGCTGGAATGGGAAGGCAGCTATCAGGGTGCGATCGACGGGATTTTCGGCCGCGGCACGCGCAGTTCGATCGCCGACTGGCAGATGAAGAACGATTACGAGCCGACCGGCGTGCTGTCCTCGACCCAGCAGGCGGCGCTTCTGGACAAGGTCGCATCCGAGCGTGCGGCGCTGGGGCTGCAGACCGTGACCGAAGATCAGGCCGGCATCCGGATCGACCTGCCGATGGGGCTGGTGAAATTCGACCGCTACAACGCGCCTTTCGTGAATTACGCGCCCAAGGATGGCAGCGGCGTGCAGGTTCTGCTGATCTCGCAACCCGGCGATGCGGCGCGGCTGCGTGGTCTTTATGACGCGATGCAGACGCTCGAAATCGTGCCGACGGGAGGCGAGCGCAACATTCGCGGCAACAGCTTCACCATTGAGGGCCAGAACAGCGCGGTGCAGTCCTACACCCATGCGGAACTCTCGCGCGGGCAGATCAAGGGCTTCACGCTGGTTTGGCCTGCCGGGGACGACAAGCGCCGGGCCCGCGTGCTCGACGCGATGAAAAAGAGCTTCACGCCCATCGGCACCTCGTCGCTCGACGCGACGCTCGGCCAGCCGATGTCGGTGACGCGGGCCGCCCTGATGGCGGGGATCGAGAAGCGCGCGCCGATCTTCTCGCGCTCGGGCTTCTTTATCGATGCCGATGGCCATGTGCTGACCGCCGCCGAGGGGCTCGACCAATGCGGACGGATCACCATCGAGGATCACCCCGCCTCGCTCAGCTTCGACGGCGGCGCGAAGGGCTATGCGGTCCTGACCCCGAAAGACACGCTGGTGCCGAAGGAAGTTGCGAAGTTCAACCCCGATGCGCCGATGGCCGGGAGCAAGGTGGCGGTGGCGGGCTTCTCCTATCCCGAAGCGCTCTCCGCGCCGGTGCTGAATTTCGGCACGCTCTCCGCCCTCAAGGGGCTGGAGGGACAAGACAATCAGGCCCGGATCGAGGCGCAGACCCGCGCGGGCGACGTGGGCGGGCCGGTGCTCGACGGCACGGGCGCGGTCGTGGGGATGTTGCTGCCCTCGGGCGGCGACGCGAACCGCGTGCTGCCCGACAACCTGACTGTTGCGCTGCAGGCGAAGGCGATGGCGCCGGGCCTGTCGGACAATGGCTTCACCCCGAAAGCCGCAGGCATCTCGGCCAATCGAGACCCGGAAGACCTGCAGCAGATCGCGGACGGGATGGTGGTGCAGATTTCCTGCTGGAAGTGATCAGCCCCGCCAGAAGCGCGGCAGCAGCAGCACGAGCACGCTCATCAGTTCGAGCCGCCCGAGGCACATTGCCGCGCTCATCAGCCATTTCGCGCTGTCAGGGAAATCCGCGACCGAGCCGTTCGCGGTGATCTCCGGTCCCCATGCGGGGCCGATATTGGCGATCGAGGTCCAGGCGGCGGTCATCGCCGTCTCGGTCCCGAGCCCGGTGAAGGTCAGCGCAATGATCAGCATCCCGAAAATCAGGATGAACAACGAGAAGAAGGCCATCACCGAGTTGACCACGCTATCCTCGACCGGGCGGCCGTCATATTGCACTTTCAGCAGACGGTGCGGCGAGTAGAGCCGCTGGATCTGCGCCTTGATCGCTTCGAGAAGGATCAGGTAGCGGAACACCTTGACCGAACAGGCGGTGGAGGCCGTGCAGCCCCCGATCAGCCCGGAAATCAGCAGGATCGTGAAGGCCAGATGCCCCCATTGGGTCACGTCCTCCGAGGCATAGCCCGTGCCGGTGAAGGTCGAAACCACGTTGAACGTCACCTCGCGCAGCGTCGGCCAGAAGGACGCCTCGTGGCGGATCATGCGGTAAAGAACGATGATCGCGATCGCATAGCCCATCCAGCGCAGGAAGGCGCGCACCTGCGGGTCGCGCCAGAGCGGCATCGTGTCGCCGCGCATCACCTGAACGAAGCGGATGAACGGCATCGCGGCCAGCGCCATGAAGACCGAGGCGGCGTATTCCGGCGCGCCCTTATAGGTGGCGAAGCTGGCGTCGTAATTGGAAAATCCGCCCGTGCTCATCGTGGTGAGCGCATGCATGATCGCGTCGAACCCCTTCATCCCGAGGCCGAGATAGGTCAGCGCGCAGGCGATGGTCAGCCCGACATAGATGCGGATCAACGCGGTCGAGATATCCATCGCGCGCGGCAGGATTTTCCCAAGCGTATCAAACCCTTCCGAGCGGAAGAACTGCATCCCGCCGACCTTCATCACCGGCAGGAAGATCATCGCGACGATGATGATCCCCAGACCGCCCAGCCATTGCAGCAGCCCGCGCCAGAGGTTCACCCCCGGCGGCAACCCGTCGAGATGCGGGATCGCGGTGGTGCCGGTCGTGGTCAGGCCCGACATCGCCTCGAAATAGGCATCGACCAGCGACAGATGCGGCACGCCCAGCATGAAGGGCAGCGCCCCGAAGAAGGGCAGCGTCAGCCAGACGAGCGAGGTTAGCAGGAAGCTCTGATGGATCGACAGCGTCCGGGCCAGACCGTCACGCGAGGCCAGCGCCAGAAGCGCCCCCGCCGTCGTCGTCAGCACCGCGCTTTCGACGAAGACCAGCCAATGCGCTGCACCATAACCCAAATCCACCGCTGCCGGGATAAGCATCGTCAGCCCCAGCACGGATGTCAGCATTCCGATGATATATCCAACCGGGCGCAGATCGATCATGCGCCCCACCTTGCCCAGAGCGCCGGTCTAGTCAATCCCAGACGGGCCGGGACAGGCCTGCGGTCGCGTAGCGTGACTTTGCAAACCCGAGCGGTTTGGTCAGTAAATTTGCCCAACTTTGCAGGTAGGCCCTTGCGCTGCGGCGCGGCAACTGTACCGTAGCGGCCACTTTCGACAACAGGGAGAACGCTATGTTCAACAAGATCCTCGTGGCCAACCGTGGCGAGATCGCCATCCGAGTGATGCGCGCCGCCAACGAGCTCGGCAAAAAGACGGTCGCCGTCTATGCCGAAGAGGACAAGTTGGGCCTGCACCGTTTCAAGGCCGATGAAGCGTACCGGATTGGCGAAGGCCTCTCCCCCGTCGGCGCCTATCTCTCCATCGAAGAGATCATCCGCGTCGCCAAGGAAAGCGGTGCCGATGCGATCCACCCGGGCTATGGCCTTCTGTCGGAGAACCCCGATTTCGTCGAAGCCTGCGACGCCGCCGGCATCACCTTTATCGGCCCGAAGGCCGAAACGATGCGCGCGCTCGGCGACAAGGCCTCGGCCCGTCGCGTGGCGATCAAGGCCGGTGTGCCGGTAATCCCCGCGACCGAAGTGCTGGGCGAGGATTTCGACGCGATCAAGAAAGAAGCCGCCGAGATCGGCTACCCGCTGATGCTGAAAGCCAGCTGGGGCGGCGGCGGGCGCGGCATGCGCCCGATCCTTGGCGAGGAGGAACTGGTCGAGAAGGTCCGCGAGGGCCGTCGCGAAGCCGAGGCCGCCTTCGGCAATGGCGAGGGCTATCTCGAGAAGATGATCACCCGCGCGCGCCACGTCGAAGTGCAGCTGCTGGGCGATACGCATGGCAATCTGTATCACCTCTATGAGCGCGACTGCACCGTGCAGCGCCGCAACCAGAAGGTCGTCGAACGCGCCCCTGCCCCCTACCTCTCGGACGAGCAGCGCGAAGAAGTCTGCCAGCTCGCGCTGAAGATCGGTCAGGCCGTCGGCTATGAATGTGCCGGCACGGTCGAATTCCTGATGGATATGGACTCGGACAATTTCTACTTCATCGAGGTGAACCCGCGCGTTCAGGTCGAGCATACCGTGACCGAAGAGGTCACCGGCATCGACATCGTGCAGGCCCAGATCAAGATCGCCGAGGGCGCGACGCTGGCAGAGGCCACCCGCGCCAAGTCGCAAGACGAGATCGAGCTTTCGGGCCACGCGCTGCAATGCCGCGTGACCACCGAGGATCCGCAGAACAACTTCATCCCCGATTACGGTCGCCTGACCGCCTATCGCTCGGCCACCGGCAACGGCATTCGCCTCGATGGCGGCACGGCCTATGCGGGCGGCGTCATCACGCGCTATTACGACTCGCTTCTGGTGAAGGTCACCGCCTGGGCGCAGGATCCCGATCAGGCGATCCGCCGGATGGACCGCGCCCTGCGCGAATTCCGTATCCGCGGCGTGAGCACGAATATCGACTTCGTCATCAACCTGCTCAAACACCCGACCTTCCTCGACATGAGCTACACGACGAAGTTCATCGACACGACGCCGGAGCTGTTCGACTTCAAGCAGCGCCGCGACCGGGGCACCAAGATCCTGACCTATATCGCGGATATCACCGTGAACGGTCACCCCGAGACCGCGGGCCGCAACAAGCCCCATGCGGAGGCGAAACCGCCGCGCCTGCCCGCCTACAAGGATGAGGCAAAACCGGGCAGCCGGAACCTGCTGGAGAAGGAAGGCGCGAAGGCCGTCGCCGACTGGATGAAGGCGCAGAAGAAGCTGCTGCTGACAGACACCACGATGCGCGACGGCCACCAGTCGCTGCTTGCGACCCGGATGCGCTCGATCGACATGATCAAGGCCGCGCCCGCCTATGCCTCGAACCTCAGCGACCTGTTCTCGGTCGAATGCTGGGGCGGCGCGACCTTCGACGTGGCCTATCGCTTCTTGCAGGAATGCCCGTGGCAGCGCCTGCGCGACATCCGCGAGGAAATGCCCAATATCCTGACGCAGATGCTGCTGCGCGCCTCGAACGGCGTGGGCTACACGAACTACCCCGACAACGTGGTGCAATTCTTCGTTAAGCAGGCGGCGGAAAGTGGCGTCGACGTGTTCCGCGTCTTCGACTCGCTGAACTGGGTCGAGAATATGCGGGTCGCGATGGATGCGGTGATCGAGAGCGGCAAGATCTGTGAAGGCACGATCTGCTACACCGGCGATATCCTCGATCCGGACCGCGCCAAGTATGACCTGAAATACTATATCGGGATGGCAAAAGAGCTGGAGGCCGCGGGCGCGCATGTGCTGGGTCTCAAGGACATGGCGGGCCTGCTGAAACCCGCCGCCGCCCGCAAGCTGATCGCGGCGCTGAAGGAAGAGGTCGATATCCCGATCCACTTCCACACCCATGACACGAGCGGAATCGCGGGCGCGACCATTCTCGCGGCGGCAGATGCGGGCGTCGATGCGGTGGATGCGGCGATGGACGCCTTCTCGGGCGGCACTTCGCAGCCCTGCCTCGGCTCGATCGTGGAGGCGCTGGCCCATACCGAGCGCGATACCGGCCTCGACATCCACGCGATCCGCATGATGTCGAACTACTGGGAGGCCGTGCGCCACCAATATGCGGCCTTCGAGAGCGGCCTCGAAGCCCCGGCCTCCGAGGTCTATCTACACGAAATGCCCGGCGGCCAGTTCACCAACCTCAAGGCGCAGGCGCGCTCGCTGGGGCTGGAGGAGCGCTGGCATGAGGTGGCCCAGGCCTACGCCGACGCCAACCAGATCTTCGGCGATATCGTGAAGGTCACGCCGTCCTCGAAAGTCGTGGGCGACATGGCGCTGATGATGGTCGCGCAGGGCCTGTCGAAGGAAGACGTGCTCGACCCGGCCAAGGATGTTTCCTTCCCGGATTCGGTGATCGACATGATGCGCGGCAATCTCGGCCAACCGCCCGGCGGCTGGCCCGAGGGGGTTGTGAAGAAGGTGCTCAAGGGCGAGCATCCCTCGACCGAGCGCCCCGGCAAGAACCTGCCCCCGGTCGATCTGGAAGCCGCCCGCAAGGAGGTCTCCGATCAGCTCGACGGGCGCGAAATCGACAATGAGGATCTCGCGGGCTACCTGATGTATCCCAAGGTCTTCACCGATTACGCGAGCCGCCACGAAGCCTATGGCCCGGTGCGCACCCTGCCGACCCCGGTCTTCTTCTACGGGATGGAGCCGCAAGACGAGATCTCCGCCGAGATCGACCCCGGCAAGACGCTGGAAATCCGCTATCTCACCACCGGCGAGACCGACGAGCTGGGCGAGGTGAAGGTCTATTTCGAACTCAACGGCCAGCCCCGCGCCGTGCGCGTCCCCAACCGCGCGGTGAAGGCGACGACGGCGGCGAAGCCGAAGGCCGAAGCGGGCAATGCGAACCATATCGGCGCGCCGATGCCGGGCTCGATCGCCTCGATCGCGGTCAATGTCGGCCAGAAGGTGAAACCGGGCGACATGCTCCTGACCATCGAAGCGATGAAGATGGAGACGGGCATCCATTCCGACCGCGAAGCCACGGTGAAGGCGATCCATGTCTCGCCGGGCGCCCAGATCGACGCGAAGGATCTGCTGGTCGAACTGGAGTAATCTTTCCTGCATTGAACAGAACGCGCGCCGAGGCCCCGCCCCGGCGCGCGTTTGTGTCTATTGGCAAGATTAGGGCCTGAACGTCGTTGGCGACACGGAGGCCCCTGTTTCTTGTCGA
This sequence comes from Thioclava sp. JE_KL1, assembly GCF_009296265.1. Lineage (GTDB taxonomy): Bacteria > Pseudomonadota > Alphaproteobacteria > Rhodobacterales > Rhodobacteraceae > Thioclava. Next base: position 15,468 of record NZ_WBJS01000006.1, on the reverse strand, counting down.
CCGCCCTACCGGCAGCGTTGACAAGAACGTCCGGGTTCATAGTATCGCAGAGAGTTTTATCAGTATCTAAATCTATTCATAATTTTCAGAAAGATTTGTGAATGACGACGATTAGAGCGGAGTCCGACTGCGCGAAAGCAAGCATCAATTTCGAGAAAATTTCGCGCTGGCAATATCTCCTGACACAACGTGAGATTTCGGACACGATCCTGAAGCGATACAGTTTCGGCGGCTGGCACCTTCATGTCGGCGACGGAGTATGCGTTTCGAAGCTGGAAGATGCCAAAGGCCGTGCGATTGGCCTTTTCATCGGTATCGGAGTTGATAACTCGAGCTTGGTGAAAAGCACCCACAAAATCCCGTCACTCGATTTGGATCGCGATAGCTTCTTCGAGGATTTCGAAGACTGGCTCTTTTATGTTTCCGGTCGGTATAATGTATTTATTGCCAAAGGCGCTTCAAAGCAATTTTACAGTGACGCGGTCGGCATGAATGGCATGGTCTATGACCGTGAAGAACGACAGGTCGCGTCGAGCCTTGCCCTTTGCATCGAGCGCGATGCGATACCTCATCCGCTATACGACCATTCTCTCATCGAGCGCGGCGAAGGCAATTACAGCCTGTTCCACACTTACGATAAGGATGTCCGTCGCGGTAATCCGAATTTCTATCTCAATCTCAATGACTTCTCCGAAACTCGCTTTTGGCCCCGCGACGAGGATTTCACGACGGATCGATCACATGACGATATTTACGGAGAAATAATTCAACGAACCTCTAAGGTTATCGGAGAGATTAACGCCAATTTCAAAACCGCGCTCCCGTTATCGGGAGGGCAGGATAGCCGCTTGCTCGCTTCGATATCGCGCACGAACCTCGCGGGCTTCGACCAATTTTTCACCCATATCCATAATTACGCGAGCAGGATCGACGCAACGATCGCTGGAACACTCGCGAAGGTCCTGCAGGTCGAGCATGAAATCCACGACAAGCGGAATATCAAGGTCTCTGAAGAGGATGTTTCGCGGTTCGAAGCCGAATTCCATGCCGCGCTCGGGTTCAAGAAAAAGCTGACCCGAGAAGTCGCTCACGGGCTGCATGAATGCCTCGAGGATAGGATGGTAATCCTGCGCGGCCACCAAACCGACTTGTTGCGTGCCGTGTTCATCGACAAACTGGGCGAGGACGGAAGAAATAACCTACGCTGGCAAGTCAAACGCCTGCTGATCGTTCCGGGCAAAGCGTTCGACCGCAAGACATACAGGACGTTTCTACCCGAGTATCGGAACTGGGTCGAAACGCTTCCGGAAAACGCTGCGAAACGCCAAGTCGACCTTATGTTCCTCGAAATTTACTACAGCTCGACAATCGGGCTCATTTTCCCGGCACTTACGCGAAATTTCTTCATGTCGCCCTTCAACAGTCGACATTTGATATCCCTGTCTCTTTCAATCGAAGAGGGTTATCGCAAAAACAGCTTTGCGGTTAACGATATTATTTTCCAGGTTGATCCTGAGCTTCACGACGTCCCGTTCGATTATGAATTCGGCGGTGCCGATCTCGGGCGCATCGACGACCAACAGGCGATGGCGGAGCTGACAGCCGCGCGCCGCAAAGCCAGCGAAACGCGCGTCGCACTCAGGACGCAGCACCCAGATTTGGCGGCGTCCGAGGACGTCCTTGTGCCCTGAGCGACGAGCTCGCGCATGAAGCTCGAGGGACGAGGGTCACCGTAGAGGGCTGAACTTCCGTCTCGCGACGTCGCAAAACGTGTCTGCGCGCCTCCAGAGGTCGGCAATGGTTAGACATGCGGCCAAACTCTGCACGTTCGACAGATGACAAACGCTCAGGAGCGCCCGCCTTTGATTACGATGTCTTATCGTAATTCTACGACGAAGAGGCCGCGCCCCCTGCCCCGGCTCGGATCGCATGGATCGGGTCGCAGGAGCCCCAAGCCGTCTCAGACCGATAGCCTCGCGGGCGCACCGCGATCGAGGCCTTACCGCTGGCCTTCAAACGGGTCACGCGAAACTCGACGCGCGGGGTGTAGTAGTTGCGCTTGGTCTTGAGCCTGTCGACCTTCCAGCCAAACGTCGTGCGCTTTGGATTGTCGACAAGCACCTGCACCGGCTGCAACGGCAAGTCGAAATGATGGAGGAACGTGTCGTAGACCTTCCATTCCCCGCCCGGGATTTTCAGCAAATCGACCTCGCCGGGTGTCGAATTCGACAGATGGCCGGTCTCGAAGGTGCAACGCATCACCTGCGTTCCACGCGGCAGCTTCGGCTGCTCGGGATTGGCCAGAACCGGGCCAGCGGAAAAGACGACGAAAGCTGCAAAAAGAAATGGACGGAACATATGGCCTCGACAAATTAATCGGGCACGAAGCGGCCCGATTAATGCAAGACCAACGCCCGGATGTTAAAAGAGATCGCTGCCCTCACGGGCGGAAACTTCAAGCAGTCCCATAACATAGCCGGCAACAGAGCGGAAAGATATGAGTGAGATTTCACTTTCCCCGGAGCGCCAGAACGCGGCCGCGACCTGCGCCGTGCGGGAGCGGCGGATCTCGCCTTCGGGCAGGGTCGCGATATCGGCGGGCGAGAGCTTCATCACCACCTGATCCGCCTTGTCCCCACGAATGGTAAACATTGCGCGGGCATCCGAGACGTTGACGACCAGCGCGTGATCCCCGGCAAGCGCTTTGGCCAGCCGATCGGTCAGCGCGGGCGCCTCGTCATGAGCGCAGATCAGCAACAGCTCATCCGGGCTCATCCAGGCGATCGAGCGCCCATTTGCGGTCTCGATCCGGCGCGGGCCGGGGACGGGTAGCCTCTCGGCCTTGAGCGCCTTGGCGAGCCCCTTGGCCTCCAGATCGGAGCGGATCGAGATCATGCCCACCAGCCCGGCCTCGGACACGGTGACGAAACCTTCGTGGGTCTGCCCGGAAAGGGCGCTGACAGCCTCAGACATTCTGCTTCTCCCCGTCCTTGTCGTAGAAGACCGGATCGACGATCCGCGCCTTGACCATTTCCTCGCCTTCGCCGGTGAACTCGATCACCTCGCCCATACGGTCGGGCCCGTTCAGCACCAGCCCCATCGCGATCCCCTTGCCGATCGTCGGCGAGTAATAGGTCGAGGTGACGCGGCCTTGCGTGTTGCGCTGACCGTTGGCGTTGAACCCGTCGGCGGGCGCGTGGCTGCCATCGGGGATCACCGATCCGTCGAGCGTCTCGAGGCCGACCAGCTTCCAGCGGTTCGGGTCGGTCATGTGGGACCGCTCCTGCGCGCGCTTGCCCAGATAGTCGGTCTTCTTCTTCGAGAGCGCCCAGTTCAGCCCCAGATCCTGCGGGATCACCGTGCCGTCGGTCTCGTCGCCGATCATGATGAAGCCCTTCTCGGCGCGCATCACGTGCAGCGCCTCGGTGCCGTAGGGCATCACGCCAAGCGCCTCGCCCTCGACCATGAGCGCCTGCCACAGCGCGAGGCCTTGGCTAGCGGGCACCGCGATCTCGTAGCTCAACTCGCCCGAGAAGGAGATGCGGAAGATGCGCGCGTCGAAAGCGCCCAGCTTGCCCTCGGTCCACTTCATGAAGGGCAGCGTCTCCTTGCTGACATCCATGCCGCCCAAGCGCTCCAGCAGTTCGCGCGATTTCGGGCCGACGACGGCGATCTGGGCGTATTGCTCGGTCAGGTTCGCGGTATAGACCTTCCAGTCCCACCACTCGCATTGCAGCCAGTCTTCCATCCAGCCGTGGATGTGATCGGCCCCTCCCGAGGTCGTGTGGCACAGCCACGTATCCTCGTCGAGCCGCGCCACGACCCCGTCATCCATCAGGAAGCCGTTCTCGTTGCACATCAGCCCGTAGCGGCATTTGCCCACCGGCAGGGTCGACATCATGTTGGTGTAGAGCATGTCGAGGAATTTCCCCGCATCGGGCCCTTTCACCACGATCTTGCCCAGCGTCGAGGCGTCGAGCATGCCCACATTCTTGCGGGTATTGGTAATCTCGCGATTGACCGCGTCGCGATGACTCTCGCCCGATTTCGGGTAGCAATAGGGGCGACGCCAATGGCCAACCGGTTCCCAATGCGCGCCCTTGGCCTCATGCCAGGACTGGATCGGGGTGCGGCGCAGCGGCTGGAACAGCTCGCCCTTGGCCTCCGCCGTCACAGCGCCGAGCGAAATCGGCGTGTAGGGCGGGCGGAAGGTGGTCGTGCCGGTGGCCGGGATCGGTTGGCCAAGCGCATCCGAGAGGATCGCGAGCCCGTTGATATTGCTAAGTTTCCCCTGATCGGTCGCCATGCCGAGCGTGGTGTAGCGCTTGGTATGCTCGACCGACTCGTAGCCCTCGCGGGCGGCGAGCTGCACGTCGGAGACCTTCACGTCGTTCTGGTAGTCGAGGAAGCTCTTGAAGCGCAGCGCGTCGGGCGCGCCTGCGGGCATCATCCAGACCGGGGCGAGCGGCGCTTCTTCCCCGGAAGCTGCGCCGATACCCAGACCGCCCATCGCTTCGGAGAGCGTCAGATCGCCATTGGCGGCCCCCACGACCGTCGCCATGCCGGTCCCATCCGCGCCGGTCGGCGGACGGTTGGGATCGGGACGGAACATCGCGCGCGCATCGTCCCAGGTCAGCTTACCGCCGCAATGGGACCAAAGGTGCACGACCGGCGACCAGCCGCCCGACATCGCGACGCAATCGCAGTCGATCATCTCGACCGCACCGCCCTCGCCTGCCTGTGCGCAGATCTCGACGCCGGAGACGCCCTTGCGGCCCAGCACTTTCGCGATGCCGCGCCCTTCGAGGACACGCACGCCGCGCGCTTTCACGGCTTCGGGCAGCGCCCCGTGGGTTTCCTCGCGAGCATCGACCACGGCCGAGACCGTCAGCCCCGCATCGAGGATCGCGAGCGCTGTGCGGTAAGCGTCGTCATTGTTGGTCACGAGCACCGTGCGATCGCCGGGCGAAACGGCCCAGTTCACGATGTAATCGCGCACCGCCGAGGCCAGCATCACGCCGGGCACGTCATTGCCCGCGAAGGCGAGCGGGCGTTCGATCGCGCCCGTCGCGGTGATCGTGTGACCCGCACGGATGCGCCAGAGACGGTGACGCGGACGGCCATCGCCGGGGGTGGTGTCGGCGAGGTTCTCGTAGCCGATGACATAGCCATGATCGTGCAGGCCCGCCGCCATCAGGCGGGTGCGCATCGTGACGTTCTCCATCGAGGACAGTTCGACCAGCGCGCTGTCGATCCAGTTCTGTGCGTCGTGACCGTCGATCTGACCGCCATCGACGGGCGTGCGCCCGCCCCAGTTCGGGGTCTGCTCGATCAGCCAGACGCGCTTGCCCGCGCGACCCTCTTTCAGCGCCGCGGCAAGACCCGCCACACCGCCACCCACGACGAGCACGTCGCAATGGGCATAGACCTGTTCGTAGCGATCGGGATCGGCCTCTTTCGGCACGCCGCCAAGACCTGCGGATTTGCGGATGATGGGTTCGAACAGGTGCTTCCACGCAGCCCGCGGCGCCATGAAGGTCTTGTAGTAGAAACCTGCGGGCAGGAATTTGTAGAAGGTGTTGTTGATCTCGCCGATATCGAAATCGAGCGACGGCCAGTGGTTCTGGCTGGTGGTCTCGGCGCCTTCGAACAGCTCGGTCGTGGTCGTGCGCTGATCGGGCTCGAACCGCGCGTTACGGCCCAGACCGACGAGCGCGTTCGGCTCTTCCGCGCCCGACGCCACGATGCCGCGCGGGCGGTGATATTTGAACGACCGGCCCACCATGACCTGACCGCCGCCCAGCAGAGCCGAGGCCAGCGTATCGCCCGCAAAGCCGCGCATCGGCTTGCCGTTGAAGGTGAAGGCGAGCGGTTTCGCGCGGTCGATCAGACGACCACCCTTGGAAAGACGCGTGCTCATTTATAGCCCTCCCAGTCGGGGCGTTTCGCTTTGATCTTCGCGATCACATCGGCGGGGGGCTCGGTGGTCTGCGCCTTGTAGGTGGCGAAAACCTCGAGCGTGTTGGTGTCGCGCGCCGCCAGGAACCACTTGCCGCAGCCATAGGCATGCCGCCAGCGTTCGAAATGGACGCCTTTCGGGTTCTTGCGGGCGAACAGGTAGCCCTCGAACTCGTCATCCGACGAGCCCGGCCCGAAGCGCTTGAGATGCGCCTCGCCGCCCGGGGCGAATTCGGTTTCCTCGGCGATGACGCCGCAGCAGGGACAGGTGAGGGTCAGCATTTGGGATGCACCTCGCAGTTGGAGAGCGCCGGGAGGGATTTGAAGCAGATCGAAAGGGAGGTCGTCTTCATCAGTGCGCCACCCCTGCCGCGACGCTTTCGTCGATGAAGCGGCCTTCCTTGAAACGGTCGAGCCCGAATTGGTCGGTCAGCGGCGAGTGGCCGCGCGCGATCAGCTCGGCCATGCCATAGCCCGAGCCCGGGATCGCCTTGAACCCGCCGGTGCCCCAGCCGCAATTGACGAAGATGCCCTCGACCGGGGTTTTCGACAGGATGGGCGAACGGTCACCGGTCATGTCCACGATGCCGCCCCATTGGCGCAGCATCTTCAGGCGCGAGATGATCGGGAAGGTCTCGACCAGCGCCCGGGTGGTTTCCTCGACATGGTGCCACGAGCCGCGCTGGGTGTAGTTGTTGAACCCGTCCGTGCCGCCGCCGATCACCATCTCGCCCTTGTCGGATTGCGACATGTAGCCGTGCACGGTGTTGGCCATCACGACCACATCCATGCAGGGTTTGATCGGCTCGGACACCCAGGCCTGCAGCGCCACGCTCTCGATCGGCAGACGGAAGCCCGCCATTTCGGCCATGACCGAGGAGTGCCCCGCGACGACGATGGCGAGCTGTTCGCAGTCGATCTCGCCCTTGCTGGTCGAGATGCCCTGCACCTTGCCACCTTCGGTGCGCACGCCGGTCACTTCGCATTTCTGGATGATGTCCATGCCCATATCGGAACAGGCCCGCGCATAGCCCCAGGCCACCGCGTCGTGCCGTGCCGTGCCGCCGCGCTTTTGCAGCAGCGCGCCCAGCACCGGATAGCGCGGCCCGTCGATATTGATGATCGGCACGAGATCCTTGACCTGCTGCGGCCCGATCCATTCGGTGTCGATGCCCTGCAGGCGGTTCGCGTGCACCGTGCGCTTGTAGCCGCGCACCTCGTGCTCGGTCTGGCCCAGCATCAGAAGGCCGCGCGGCGAGAACATCACGTTGTAGTTCAGATCCTGGCTCAGATCTTCGTAAAGCGCGCGGGCTTTCTCGTAGATCGCCGCCGAGGGGTCCTGCAGGTAGTTCGAGCGGATGATCGTGGTGTTCCGGCCCGTATTGCCGCCGCCCAGCCAGCCTTTCTCGATCACCGCGACATCGGTGATGCCATGCACCTTGCCGAGGTAATAGGCGGTGGCGAGGCCATGCCCGCCCGCCCCAACGACGATGACCTTGTAGCGTTTCTTCGGCTCGGGGGAGCGCCATGCTCGTTCCCAGCCGCGATGGAAGCGCATCGCCTCACGTGCAACGGCAAACATCGAATAGCGTTTCATGAGCGCGCCTCCGAGCAGTCTCGACTCTTTCGCCTTTGTGATGGACCGGGGCGGCGGACGAAAGCCCCCCTGTTGCGGCATCGCAGGGAAAAAAGCGACATGGGCCTGCGACATCGAGTTCCATTCACGCGCTAGACCCTTTCGGCGCGGCGTCATCTCGCCTAAATGGGGAACGAAGGATGAGGAGACGCCATGCTGTTCTGGATTATCGCCGCCGCGCTCGTTGCGGTCATCGCGCTTTTGTTCGCCCTTGCGCTGCTGCGTGGGCGCGGCGAGGACGAGATGGCCCCTGCGGCCTCGTATGACGTGCAGGTCTATCGCGACCAGCTGCGCGATCTGGAGCGCGACCTCGAACGCGGTGTCACCTCTCGCGAGGAGGCCGACCGCGCCAAGCTGGAAATTTCGCGCCGGATGCTCGAGGCCGACCGCAAGGCACAGGCAGGCTCCGATCTGGGCCGCGCGCCGAAAGGGGCGACCATCGCAGTCGTGCTTGGCGTCGTCGTGATTTTCGGCGGGGCATTCGCGCTCTACGATTACGTGGGGCAGGACGGGTACGAGGACCAGCCTATCGGTGTGCGTCTTGCGGATGCCGACAAGCTCTATGACAGCCGCCCCTCGCAGGCCGAAGCCGAGAAAATGGCCAAGGCCCGCGCGACCGCCCCTCAATCCAACCTGGATCCGCAATTCCTCGCACTGATGAAGAAGCTGCGCGAAGCCGTGGCGAAAAAGCCCAACGATCCGAAAGGTCTCGAACTGCTGGCACGCAACGAGGCGACCCTGGGCAACTTCGATGCCGCATGGAAGGCGCAGCAGCGTCTCGTTGCGACCAAGGGAGATTCTGCAACGGCGCAGGATTACGCCGAACTGGGCGACATGATGGCCGTGGCCGCAGGCGGAATGATCACGCCCGAGGCGGAGAAAGTCTTCGCGACCGCACTGACGATGGATCCGAAGAACGGGCTGTCGCTCTATTATGTCGGCCTGATGATGCTGCAGAACGGGCGTGCCGACCGCGCGTTCCGCTTCTGGGACAGCGCATTGCGCAACTCGGAGAATAGCGACCCCTGGGTGCCGATGATGCGGCAGAACATTAACGACCTGGCATGGCTCGCGGGCGAGAAGGACTACACCCCGCCCAGACCGCGCGGCGCGCCCGGCCCGTCGCAGGCCGACGTCGCGGCTGCGGCGGATATGTCGCCCGAGGCCCGTCAGGACATGATCCGCTCGATGGTGGCGCGGCTGAACGACCGGCTCGCGCAGGAAGGCGGCAGCGCGGATGATTGGGCACGTCTCATCTCCTCGCTGCGCATGATCGGCGAGGTCGACCGCGCCGATGCGATCTATGTCGAAGCGAAGGGCAAATTCGGCTCGCGCCCGGAAGACATGGCGAAGATCGACGCGGCCCATCAGGCGCCCGCCGGTCAGGCGCTCAAGGATATGGGTGGCGCCTCGGCGGGGCAAAGCGCACCGCAAGCGGCACCGGCCCTCCCCGGCCCGAGCGCCCAGCAGATGAAGGACGCGCAGTCGATGACGCCCGAGGAGCGCCAGCAGATGATCCAGGGCATGGTCGACGGTCTCTTTGACCGGCTGACCACCGACGGCGGCACGCCGCAGGAATGGGCGCGCGTGATCTCGTCGCTCGCGACGCTGGGCGAGAATGCACGCGCCAAGGAAGCCTGGGGCGAGGCGCAAAAGGCGCTGGCCGACAATCCGGACGCGCTGGCTCAGGTCGAGGCGGCGGCGAAATCGGCAGGTGTGGCGGAATGATCTGCGAGACGATCGAAGAGTTCGCCGAAGCGATCCCGCGCATGGGCGGGGTCGCGGGGCTCGATCTGGGCACCAAGACCATCGGCGTCGCGGTGTCCGACGGGCTGCGCTCGGTCGCGACACCGCTCTCGACGATCAAACGCAAGAAATTCGGCGTCGATGCCGAGGCGCTCCTGAAGATCGTGGCGGAGCGCGAGCTGAAGGGTCTGATCCTCGGCCTGCCTAAGAACATGGACGGGACCGAGGGCGCGCGGTGCCAATCGACCCGCGCCTTCGCTCGCAACCTCAGCCGCCTCACTGATCTGCCGATCAGCTACTGGGACGAGCGGCTGAGCACGGTCGCCGCCGAACGCGCGATGCTGGAGGCCGACATGTCGCGCGCCAAACGCGCCGAGGCGATCGACCACGTCGCGGCCAGCTTCATCCTGCAAGGCGCGCTGGATCGGCTGCACTATCTGGGGGCGGCATGAACGATCCGCAAAACACCGACGACATCTGGAAACGCGCCGAGATCGAGAGCCCCTGCGTCAAGCTCTGCCAGATCCACCCCGAGGCGCGGATCTGCATCGGCTGCTACCGCACGATGGAAGAAATCGGCGCATGGTCGCGGATGACACCCGAGGCGCGCCGCGAAGTGATGGCGGAGCTGCCCGAGCGCGCGCCGCAACTGCGCAAACGCCGGGGCGGACGCGCCGGCCGGCAAGAGCGCTGAGCGCTTAAGCGCCGGCCTCTTTCGCCGGGAAGACGAAGCAGCGATCGCGGCGGATCATCAACCACATCGGCGTGCCGGGCTTCGGCAGGAAGACGTTGGGGACGCTGGCGCGCAGGATCGTGCCGTCGAAATCCATCCGAAACTCGACAAGGCTTTCGCGGCCCAAGAAGCGCGCGCGTTCGACGACGCCACGCGCGGGCGTGCCGTCCTGCGGCGTCGGAGCGGGGCCGCGCCCTGCCCGGTCGAAATCGATCTTCAAATGCTGCGGGCGGATCACGATGTCGATCTCGGTCCCGTCCGCATGGCCCGGCGTCAGGAAATCGCCGAAGGGCGTCACGGTCAGCGCGTCCTGCACCTGCCCCTTGAGCACGTTCACATCCGAGAAGAACGCCGCCGCCGCCCGGTCCACCGGCGCGTTATAAAGGTTATAGGGCGCACCGCGCTGCACGATCTTCCCGCCGCGCATCAGCAGAATCTCATCGGCCATCCGCATCGCCTCATGCGGCTCATGCGTGACCAGAAGAACAGCCGTGTTTTCCTCTTTCAGAAGCGCCAGCGTCTCGTCGCGGATATCGTCGCGCAGGCGCTCGTCCAGTCCCGAGAAAGGCTCGTCCATCAAGAGGATACGCGGCCGGGGCGCAAGCGCCCGGGCCAGCGCCACGCGCTGCTGCTCGCCGCCCGAAAGCCCGTGCGGATAGCTGTCGCGATGCCGCGTGAGCCGCACCTTCTCGAGCAATTCGGTCACGCGGGCGCGCTTCGCCGCCGCATCGCCCTTGAGGCCGAAGGCGATATTCTCGGCCACGGTCAGATGCGGAAACAGCGCGAAGTCCTGAAACATCAACCCGATCGCGCGCTGCTCGGGCGGGATACGGAACACCGTGTCGCAGATCAGCTTACCATCGACGTAGATTTCTCCCGTATCCTGCATGTCGACGCCCGCGATCAGCCGCAGCGTCGTCGACTTGCCGCAGCCCGAGGGGCCCAGCAGACAGGTCACCTGCCCCGCGGGGATCGCGAAGGACACGTCATCGACGACGGCCCGCCCGTCGAACACGCGGCCAAGCGCGCGAACTTCGAGGCGCGGAGGGGGTAATTGTGCGCTCATGCAGCGAAATCTCGACCGAAAGTGTCAGGCAATGCAGGGCGGGAGATAACAGCCCCCCGCCCCCCAAGCAAGCCCGGCAGACCGGCAGACCGGTTTAGATCGAGATGTTGTTCAGCCCGCCGTCGAGCATCACGTTCTGCCCGACCATGAACCCCGCATGGACAGAGCACATGAAGGCACAGGTCGCGCCGAATTCCTCGGGCGTGCCGTAGCGGCGCACCGGGATCGTCGCTTCGCGCTGCGCTTTCGCTTCCTCGACCGAGATACCCTTCGTCTTCGCCGCCGCCGTATCGAGCGACACCGCACGGTCCGTCGCATGAAGGCCCGGCAGCAGGTTGTTGATGTTCACGCCATATTCGGCGACCTGCCGCGAGGTGCCCGCAACGAAGCCCGTCAGGCCCGAGCGCGCAGAGTTCGACAGGCCGAGCTGCGCGATCGGCGCGCGCACGGATTGCGAGGTGATATTGACCACCCGTCCCCAGCGCTGCTCGATCATGGCAGGCAGAACCGCCTGCATCATCGCGATCGGGGCGAGCATGTTCGCGTCGAGCGCCGCGATGAAATCGTCACGCGACCAATCGCGCCAGTTGCCCGGGGGCGGGCCGCCCGCATTGGTCACCAGAATGTCGACCTCGCCCGCCGCGCTCAGCACCGCCGCGCGCCCCTCGGGCGTGGTGATGTCGGCAGCCACGGGCGTCACCGTCACGCCGGTCGCGGCCATGATCTCGTTCGCGGTCGCGGCCAGCGCATCGGCGCCGCGCGCGTTCAGCACGATCTCGACACCCGCCTGCGCAAGCGCCATCGCGCAGCCCCGCCCAAGCCCTTTCGACCCCGCACATACGATCGCCTTGCGGCCCTTGATCCCAAGATCCATCGCGCCCTCTCCTTTGCTGTCATTCTCCGGTGTGCTCCGGCAGGGCCCCGCGCGCGAAACGCCGCGCGCCGCCCTGCCAGCTTCGCATCGGACAGTAGCTTGCGCACGGGGGAGGACAAGCGCGCTGTCGCCGCTTGACCATCGGGAGCAGCCCGCGGTAAGCCGATGCGATCCATCAGTTTCAGACGGCCCGGCAGGGCGAGGGAGAGCGCGTGTCAAACCCGAGCCAGATCGTTCACGTCTTCGAGGCCGAGGATATCTGGGTGACCTCCGGGGCCAATCATGGCGACGCGCTCGGTCTTGCCGAAGACTGCGAACCCGGCGACATCTATCAGCTTCATCGCGCCGCCAAACCGCGCCGCCTCGTGCTGGCCCAGCAAGGCGCCGCGCCCATCGTGGCGACAGGCTCCGAGATCGGCGCGCCGGGCGATGCGCTCGCGCTGATCGCGCGGCACCTGCTGATCACGCCCGAGGGCGACACGGTCGACATTCTGATGATCCGCCACGACGCCACCGGCGCGCTCTATGCGCTGCCGCTTTCGCCGATGGCGGCGCGCTTCGACTACACGCTTCTGGAAGCCAGCGAAGACCCCGGCGAGGCGCTGCTGTCGGACCTCGTCTGCGTGGCCTTCACCACCGGGACGATGATCACGCTGGCAGGTGGCGCGCAGATGCCGATCGAGCAGCTGACGCCGGGCGCACGAGTTCTGACCCGCGACAACGGCCCGCAACCGGTGAAGCTGGTGGCGAAAGCGACGATGCGCGCGCTGGGGTCTTTCGCGCCGGTCGTGATTTCGGCGGGCGTGCTGGGCAATGAAGGCGATCTGGTGATCTCGCCCCATCACCGCGTGTTCCTCTATCGCCGCGGCGTACACAAGCTGGGCGACACGTCGGAGATCCTCGTGCAGGCCAAGCACCTCGTCGATGGCGAGAATGTCTGGCAGCGCGAGGGCGGTTTCGTCGATTACTACGCGCTGGTCTTCGACCGGCACGAAATCATCTATGCCGAGGGCATCCCGGTCGAGAGCCTCATGGTCTCGGAGGCGACGCTTTCGCTGCTTCCAGAGGAACTGGGTCGCGAGATCTCGAACCGCCTGCCCGACCTCGCCCATCGCCAGCATTTCGGCACGGAAGCCACGCGCGAACTGCTGGACCGGATCGGGCGCGAGAAGCTGTTCCGCAAGCGCAAGGACTGAGGGGAGAGGGGGCGCTGCCCGACTGATAGTTGTCAGCTGAATGGCTCCGCTGTCCACAATTGGGTGGGTTAACTTGCGCTCTGCGGGCGTTGCCTCTGCTTCGCCAAGACGCTGCCACTGACAAAGAGAAAGGGCGCGGAATACACCGCGCCCTTTTCCTGCCCGTTTTGCGTGATCTAAGTCTCGTCAGCCTTCGCCGGCGTGGTCCGTTTTCCCGAGCGCAGCGCGTGCAACGCCTTCGTTGCCACGGATGGCGCCAGCCGTCTCGATCCGCTGCGTGATCTCGTCGCGCACGACGTCTGGGCAGTCGGGATGATTTGCAATCCTCTTGGCGTTTGCCTGCGTGGCGGTTTCGCTGAACAGGCGGAAGAACTCGATTGCCTTGGGGGTGCCCGCAAGCTGGGTCAAAACGCTCTCGAGGCTTGCGAAAAGCGCTTTGTTCGCGCGGTCATGTTCGCGGTGCTGATCAAGAGCGATCTGCGCCGTGAGGTTTTCCGCGCGGGCTTTCATTTGCCGTTGGCGGTCGGTCATGCGGTTCCAGTCGATGACGGGATGGCGGTTTTTCTGTGCCATGTAGTCGAGTCCTTTCGTAGCGGTCTTTGCAGCGCCTGCCTCGCGCCTGTCGCGAGGCTTCTTGGTTGCTGATGATGAGGTGGGTTCATCGCGCTTCGCGCGGAAATCGAATTCGCGTACTTTTTCACGCTTACTCATCAGAGCCCCGATCGACGTCGTCGGACTGGGCGCGCGACAAGCGGCGGCGAAGCGCATTCAGCGGCAACGAAAGTGATCTGCGCGCTCGTGCGAGACGCTCCCGGGCTTTGTCGGGCAGCGTTTTCGCGATCTCAAGAAGCGCAGCGTCCGCCGCCTTGATCTGGGTGAACTCATCATCGAGTTCGGCGCGTGCTTCTTTGCGTGCTCGTTGTCGTAGGACCTCGAGCGCACGCCCGAATAGGTGCAGCACCGGCGTTAGTGTTTCGGCTTGAGCGGCCTGTGGCGCCGTCTCGTCCGCGTCGGAGACAATATCCACGCGGCCTTCAGCCACGGCAGCCGCGACATCGAGCACGGACTGTGCGTCATGTTGCTGCTGGGTGACGGTACGCACTTGATCTGCAAGCGCCGATTTTTCGGCAGCGAGGGTTTCCTCAGTCTGCTTCACCGCCTTGTCGCGGCTGGCCAGCTCAATCTCCTGACGCTCGCGCCATTTTCTTGGACTGACGTGATCGCGATGTTCTGGCAACGCGACCTCGGCTCCAGGATCGACCGTCCCATTCGCGCGCGCTTCGCGGACTTTCCTGTTGTGCTGAAGGGCCTCCCGCAGGGCTTGCTTGCGACGCTCGCCGCGCCGGAGCCCAATCGCCGCGAACCATTCACCAACGCTATCTTGCGCTTTTTCGTAACTGCGGATCAGCGGATGAACCGCTGGCTGCAGCATACGCCGACCATCGGTTGTCACTGCGCGGGGAATGATCACAGCGTGGATATGATAGGCTGTTTCGTCGAGGTCGGCGCGTGCATGAACGCAGTCATCGCCGAAGTTCGTCACGAGCCACTCCTTGGCCCGCGTCTCGAATTGCATTTCTCGCGTAGGTCCGCTCTCCCCGAAAAATTCGGTGAGGTCTTTGTCGAACCATTCTTTGTTTACTGTCAGAATGATTTCGCGCAGCGGACCGTGCCGGGTTGCGCGCCAGGGATCGCGCGCCCCCCGGAAAAGCGCATTTTTCAGCTCCGTTTTCCGGCGTCGACGGCGCAACTGCTCGAGTTCGAGGAGATGGTTCGCATGGCGCATGTCTTGGATCTCGTCCCAAGCATCTTGCGCCCAACTCTCGGAGCTGATGAGGCGCCGGTTGTGTGCCATGAGAGTGCGTTCGCAATGGCCGTGGTCGCCCCCACGGCGCATGCGGTGCTTCTCGTAACCCGCAAGATTGCGGGGGTGCATGCCTTGCATGCGCATGACAATTGGGTAGTAGGTTTTCGTTGCTGATGACATAGTCGATCTCCGTGCTTGTGAGATCGAGGTGGGTTCATGTCATTCAGCGCGGAAATCGCTGTGAATTTCCCCCGGTATCTACGCTTGTGTTGGTGGGATCGTTGGAAACGTAGCAAACGATTGGTAAGCGGTGTCTGAGCGGCACGTTGTCTGCGCCGGCGCGGACTGCGAGGTGATACCCATCTCAAGATGGGAGTGCGTTTCGCAATGGATGCTCAGACTGCGTTTCTCAGATCGCTGGGAGTTGAGATCTTCGAGAGCGGGCACCGCCG
>NZ_WBJS01000050.1 GCF_009296265.1 Thioclava sp. JE_KL1 | reverse complement strand
TGCGTCAACGGGCGTTCTCCTGAACCACTTTCGTCCGAGAGCCATGTATGAGGGCTGGGCGCAGGTTTCGTCAACGCGATGCGGGAAGCGGGTAGTTGGTGAGGACCACACGTCTACCAGGCCGAACTGGTCGCCCGCGACAGATATCGTCCGGTCCTTCCCTGCTCTACAACCTTTCCTTCGGCGGCGATTGTCTGGCCGCGCAGGATCGTGCGGACAGGCCAGCCTTCAATCTCCATGCCCTCATAGGGCGTGTAATCCGCGCCATGGTTCAGACTCGCTTGGGTGATCACCGCTTTGCGCTGCGGATCCCAAAGCGTGATATCGGCATCGGCGCCGATCACGAGCGCGCCTTTTTGCGGGTAGAGGCCATAGAGCTTGGCAGGGGTGGTCGAGGTGAGCGCCACAAAACGCTCTATGCTGATCCGCCCCTTTCGCACCCCCTCCGAGAACAGGATAGGCAGCCGCGTCTCCACGCCCGGGATGCCGTTCGGCACCCATTTGAACGAGGTGCGCGCGCGGGGATTGTCCTTGCCGGTCTCGTTGGCGCCCTCGAAATAGAATGGGCAGTGATCGGAGGAGAAGACATCGAAGGTGCCGTCGCGCAGCCCCTCCCAGATCGCGTCTTGGCTGTCTGTGTCGCGCGGCGGCGGCGAGCAGACATATTTCGCGCCCTCGAAATCCATGTTCAGCCCTTTGAGATCGTCTCGGGTCAGGACGATGTATTGCGGGCAGGTTTCGGCGAAGACCTTCATGCCGCGCTTCTTCGCCCATTGGATCTGCTCCATCGGGTCGCGGCCCGAGACATGCACGATCATCACAGGCACGTCAGTCAGCTGCGCGTGGCTTATCGCGCGATGGGTCGCCTCGCGCTCGGCGATCTGGTGATGCGCCACAGCGTGGTAATAGGGCGCGGTTTTTCCTTCTTCCTCGAGCCTGCGGGTCATGTGCTTGATCGCGTCGTGGCCTTCGGCATGGACCATAACGAGTGCGCGTTCGCGACGGGCCACGTCGAAGACTTCGAGAAGCTCCGCATCGTTCAGCACCAGATCATCATAGGTCATGAAGACCTTGAACGAGCTGTAGCCGTCGCGCACGAGCGCCGGGAGTTCCTGCCCCAGAACCTGCGGCGTCGGGTCGGAGACGATCAGATGAAAAGAGACATCCGTATAGCACGCGCCCTCGGCCCTCTCGTGATAAGCCGTCAGACATTCCCGCAGGGAGCTGCCTTTGATCTGCAGGGCGAAGGGCAGAACCGTGGTATTGCCCCCCGCCGCCGCAGACCGGGTTCCAGTCAGGAAATCATCGGCCATCAACGTGCCGTCCGAGGTGGGCTGCGCGAGATGGACATGGGCGTCGATCCCGCCCGGCAGCACCATCAGACCAGTGGCGTCGATCTCTTCGCGCGCATCCGTGATTTCAGATGCGATTTCGACAATCTTGCCGTCACGAATGCCCAGATCGGCGCGGAACTGATCCGAGGCGGTCACCAGCGTGCCGCCTCGGATCGCGAGATCGCAACCCGCCATCACGACGCCATCCGCATCTGGGAGGTGGTACTTGCAAGCGCCTCGGTCAGCGCGTCGACCTGCGCCACCGAATTGTAATGAACCATCGAGACACGAAGGCAGCCGCTCTGCCCGGTTTCCTTCAGATCCTCGACCAGACGGCGCGAATGGAAATCGCCAAAGCGGATCGCGATGCCGAACTT
>NZ_WBJS01000049.1 GCF_009296265.1 Thioclava sp. JE_KL1 | reverse complement strand
GCAAGCGCCTCGGTCAGCGCGTCGACCTGCGCCACCGAATTGTAATGAACCATCGAGACACGAAGGCAGCCGCTCTGCCCGGTTTCCTTCAGATCCTCGACCAGACGGCGCGAATGGAAATCGCCAAAGCGGATCGCGATGCCGAACTTGTCCATCTCGCGGGCCACCATCTCCGAGTTCAGATCGTCGAACTTGAAGGCGATCGTGGGAACACGCCCCTCCTCCATCCCGCGCCCGATGATCCGGCAATCGTTTCGCGCCTCAAGCCAGGAAATCAGGCGACCGGCCAAGACATCCTCCTGCTGAGCTATGCCTGCATAGGCGGCCTCGAGGCGCGCGCGATCGCTTCCCTCGCCGCCCAGATGCGTGCCAAGCGCGATCAGGTAATCGACGACGCCCACAGTGCTATAGGCCAGCTCGTAATTCGGATTGCCGGGCTCGAGCTTTCCCGGGACTTTGTCCTTGCCGTAGAAATAGTGATACTGGCCATCGAGCTCTCCCAGCAGATCATATTTGCCATACATGATCGCCATATGCGGCCCGTAGCACTTGTAGATGCTGAAGATGTAGTAATCGACATCCCAGTCCTGCACGTCGATCGCGCGATGCGGCGCATAAGCGACCCCGTCGACGCAGATACGCGCGCCGCGCTCATGCACGAAGGCGGCGAACTCTTTCACCGGGTTGATCGAGCCAAGAATGTTCGAGACGTGATGAATGCAGACGAGCTTGGTGCGCGGGGTCATCAACCGCTCGAGATCTTCGAGACGCATCGACATCGAGGCTTGATCGAGCGGCCAGTTCTTGATGACGATGCCGAATTCGCGCAGCGCATCCCACGGCCCGATATTGGACTCGTGATCCGCATGACTAACGATGATCTCGTCACCGGGTTGCAACTGGCCGCGCATGGCCGAGGCGAGCGTGCGCACGAGTTGCGTGGTCGAGGGGCCAAAAACGATCTCTTCGGGGCGCGCGGCGTTGACGAGTGTCTTGGCCGCTTCGCGCCCCATCATCAGCCCCTCGGCCGCCGCTTTCGACACGGCGTAGCTACCACCGGTCTGCACGTTTCGATGGATCAGGAACTCGCTGATCTTGTCGACCGCGCCCTGAACGATCTGGCTGCCGCCCGCATTGTCGAAAAACACCCAATCGGCGGCGAGCCCCGGAAAATGTCCCCAAACGAAGTCGAGATCGATCGCGTCCTGCGCTGTGTTCATCTTGCTATCCTACTCTTTGATCAATGGCTCAGCACAGCGCTGAGAAAATTCTGCGTGCGGGCTTCACGCGGCGCGCCAAGCACCTGCTCGGGCGTGCCTGTCTCGATGACCTCGCCCCCATCCATGAAGATCACCCGGTCGGCGACTTGACGGGCGAAGCCCATCTCGTGGGTGACGACGATCATCGTGACACCGGTGCCGGCGAGCGACTTCATCACGTCGAGTACCTCGCCGACCATCTCGGGATCGAGCGCGGAGGTCGGCTCGTCGAAGAGCAGCACCTGCGGCTCCATCGCGAGCGCCCGGGCAATCGCCACCCGCTGTTGCTGCCCGCCCGAAAGCTGGCCCGGATACTTGTCGGCCTGCTCGACGATGCCGACCCGGCGCAGAAGTGTTTCGGCCTGCGCCGCAGCATTGGCTCGCGAAGTGCAGCGCACGCGGCGTGGTGCCAGCATGACGTTCTCGCGGACGGTGAGATGCGGGAAGAGATTGAAGCTCTGGAAGACCATGCCGACTTCGGCACGCACCTTCGCCAAGGCCCGCCCCGGAAGGACCGGGATGCCGTCGACGCGAATTTCGCTCGCGCGGTCGAAATCCTCCA
>NZ_WBJS01000048.1 GCF_009296265.1 Thioclava sp. JE_KL1 | reverse complement strand
TGCTCTGCCCCCTGAAAATTGGACCGTTTGAAACTGGAGTTTTCAGCTAAGCTTTCCTGGCTGGGAGAGGAGCGGAAGCGCATGAAAGCATCGAAGTTCACGGAAGCACAGAAGGCGTTCATTCTGAGGCAAGGCGAGGAAGGCACATCAGTTGCCGAGATTTGTCGCAAGGCTGGGATCGGGCAGTCGACCTATTTCGCCTGGAAGAAGAAATACGGCGGGTTGTTGCCCGATGAGATGCGTCGGCTGAAGCAGCTTGAAGATGAGAATGCACGGCTGAAGCGGATCGTGGCGGATCTGACACTTGATCGTCAGATGTTGCAGGATGTCGTGCGGCGAAAGCTCTGAAGCCGGAACGGAGGCGTGAACTGGTTCGCGGGATGTGCGCAGACTGGGCGGTCTCGATCCGCAGGGCATGTGGGGCCCTGAGGTTCGACCGCTCAAGCTACCACTACAAATCTCGCCGCACCGATCCGGCAGAGCTGAAGCGGCGGATCAAAGAGATCTGCGAGACGCGTGTGCGCTATGGCTATCGGCGTGTCTACGTCGTTCTCGACCGGGAGGGTTGGGATGTCAGTATCAGGAAGGTCTACAGTGTTTACAGAGCCTTGGGGCTGCAACTGCGGAACAAGACGCCGAAACGAAGAGTAAAAGCGAAGCTGCGAGATGACCGCGCTGACGCCGTTGGCCCGAACGATGTGTGGGCAATGGATTTCGTTCACGATCAGCTCGCCTTGGGCAAGAAACTGCGGATCCTGACCATCGTCGACACGCATTCACGTTACTGCCCAGCGACGGATGTGCGGTTTCGGTATCGCGGCGAA
Organism: Thioclava sp. JE_KL1; assembly: GCF_009296265.1. Classification (GTDB taxonomy): domain Bacteria; phylum Pseudomonadota; class Alphaproteobacteria; order Rhodobacterales; family Rhodobacteraceae; genus Thioclava. The sequence goes on along the minus strand of NZ_WBJS01000048.1, from coordinate 1,297 downwards.
GATGTGGTCCAGACGCTTGAACGGATTTGTAGCAAGCTCGGCTACCCAAAAACGATACGAGTCGATAATGGCAGCGAGTTCGTCTCCCGCGACCTCGATCTCTGGGCATATGCCAAGCAGGTTACCTTGGACTTTTCACGGCCCGGCAAGCCGACCGACAACGGCTTCATCGAGGCATTCAACAGCAAGCTGCGGGCTGAGTGTTTGAACGCCCACTGGTTCATGAGCCTTGCGGATGCGGCGAAAAAGCTGGAGGATTGGCGAAGACACTACAACTCTGCTTCATTGCGCCCATCTTTCTATGTTGTTGAAGAAAATAGGTTTTGCTGATCCGGGTGCGATACCGCGGGGTGTTTGGGGTTTTTCTGCGCCCGTTTCCTGAGTTGTTGGGACGCCGTTTTTGACAGTTCCGCGCGCTCGAATACCCATGGCCCGTCGGCAAGCGGATGATCCGCCTCAATTTCACCCGCTTCCGCTGCCAACCGCAACGTTTTTGGGGCCACCCCGAGCAGCTTGGCCGCGCTGGATAGGTTGAGCCAGGGATCGAGGCCGCCGGGATCGGGCTTGAATACCGGAATTTTGCGGTAGGACCGGAGTGCAGTGATGCGCTCCCTGGTCCAGCGGTTGCCGTTTCCGGTGGCAAGACCGTTCCGGTTCAGAACGCCTGCGATGACATCGTCGCTGGCGATCCGCGCAAGCTGGCGGACAGCCTCAACAATATCCGGCGGTGTTGCATTGCGCTGTCCGCGGCGGCGCTTTGGCAGGCGGATTTCCGTATGGGCGCCGCCGGCCCAATGAACCAGCAAAACGATCTCGGAGGCATCATCATCAAGATCTGCCACCACTTCCTGGATCACCGTGCGGACGATGCGCTTCTTAAGCCTGGCATCGGTGGCCGGCGCAAACCAGACGCGTTCGAGATTGGACCCCAGGACGGCCAGATCTTCCGCCGGCAGTGGTGTTCCGTCCCGGCTGGCCGTGTCGTGCTGCGCGAGCTTGTGCTCGATCTCCTGAACCCGCTGAAGCGCCCGGTTCCACCGGGTTTCCAGTTCGGCGGTCACCAGGCGGTTCTCCGGGTCGGACGCATCATACTGCCGGAAGGCCCGGTCAGCTGTGTATTGGGCCGCCTCCAGGTCACGGCAAAGCGCGCCGCGGACCTGGTCCCGCTGGCTCACTGCTTGCCTGGCGGCCGCCTCTGCGGCGGCGATGGCACCGGGACTGACCACCTGCAGGAGCGCGTGTTCAATGGCATCGTCGACCCGCAAGCCACCGAAGGAGATGCAGCGCGCTTCGCCGT
>NZ_WBJS01000047.1 GCF_009296265.1 Thioclava sp. JE_KL1 | reverse complement strand
AAATGCACCGCGGCGCTGAAAAGCGCCGCGGTGTCTTTGTTTGGGCCTGTGAGCGCTCAGAACTTCGCGCTCAGAACTTCGCGTTGAAGGAAAGCTGCAGCGCGTGGCTCTCATAGTCGCTCGAGAAGGTCCCCGAGATCCCGGCATGCAGGCTGGAGGAGAACGTCCCGGTCTGGCTGAGCGGCACGTCGATCCCGACATCCGCCGTCACCCAGTTCATGTCGAAGCCATCGACCGGGGTTGCGCTGGAGGGCAGCCCGACGAAGGCGGTCTGAACGAGCTGATCGTCGCCGCTGACCTTGTTGTACTTGATCGCACCGGACAGCGTCGGGGCCTGTGCGCTGGAGGACAGCGCATATTGGCCACGCATCCCGGCGGAGGCGACCGTCACGGTGCCGGATTGATCCCCGACGGACAGGTTCCACGCGCCCGCGCCGGTTTCGTCGAAGCCGTCCACCGAGAGGTGATACATTTCGAGCGAACCCGTCGGGCCGAAGCGAAGACGATCTTGGCCGAACATGTACTCGGCATCGATCGCGCCGAAGACCTGATGGCCATCCGTGCTCGCCCGTGCGGTCGATCCCATGACATTGCGGCTCATGTCGTAGGAAAGATCCTGATAGCCGATCATGAACTGCGCCGCGCCGCCATTGCCGAAGGCCGTCCGCACGAAGCCACCGACGAAGCCGCCGGAGCCATCGATGCTGCCGCGGCTCTGATCGGCATCGGAAGTGCCGTCCGAGTAGCCGCCGAAGAGGCCGACAGAGACTTGATTGCCGACGAATTTCTCGCCGCCCAGCATCATGTAATGCGATTTGACGTCATAGCCGATCGCATTGGTGGTGCGGTCGTAATTGGCTTTCTGTGCCCCCGCCGAGACGAAGGCATAGGTGTCGTCCCCGATCTTCCACGAGGTCGGCCCGCCCATCGTCGAAAGCGTGACCGATCCGTTCTGCGTCTGCGCAACCGGACGACCGATCCCTTTCGTGATGTTCTGCCCGAACTCGAAGCCGACAGCGCCGAAGGCGGGCAGGAAGCTGTAGCCCGTCGTCTCGAGCATGTCGTTGCGCGCGACCGGATCCTCGATCGCCATGATGTCGCTGATCGCGGTCTGATAGGTCTCCGCATTCCCGATATCGAGGTAGGGGATATTGGCGGCCGCATCGAGGCGGCCGGCGGTCGCGAACTGGTATGGGGTCGCCGTTTGCTCCACGATCGGCGCGAAGATCGGCGCGATTCGCATCGTGACATTGCTGCCTGCAACATCGCCGAGATCGATGATGTAGTTCAGGTTCAGGTTGCGAAGATCCTCGACCACGTCCTGCGTGTAGAGGCCATTGGCCTGCATCGCCGCGACGATATCGGCGGGCACCGCGCCGCCGCCGGTATAGCCGAGATCCGCGACCGTCACGCCCAGCGAGTCGGCCATCGCCTGCAGCTTGCTGTCCAGATAGGTCGAGCTGTCGACGCCCAGATTGCCGTATTGCCACTGGCCGGCGCTCAGGTTGTACCACGCGATGAGCTGGGCCTCGTCCGAGGCGACTGCCGTGCCGGTCGCGTCCCAGAAGATCGCTTTCGGAAGCATGCTGTTGTCGATCAGCGAGTTGCCGAAATAGGTGGCCAGAACGCTATTCGACAGGTTCGTCGCGTCGAGCGTGTTGGCGGTGTTCGCAATGGTCATCTCGGCTGAGGTGCTGTCGAAGAAGCCGATGCCTGCCTCTTCCTGACCGCCATCGCCGAAGAGCCCGTCGGGCAGGTTGAACTTCGAGATGTAATCGGGATCGAAGAGTGCCGCGGTCTGGGGGTCGCTCGGGTCGAAGGGGGTGAAGCTGTTACCCGAGCCGGTGCCGAGCTGCACCTTGAAGGCCAGAATGCGGGCGCCGGTGAGGTTCGAGGTCTTGCCGTAGGTATAGTATTCCGTGATGCCGCCGCTCGATTGCGTCGAGAGCATGATATCCATCGGCGTCGGGCCGGTCAGCTGCGTCTTCACCCGTTTGCCCGAGCCGGGAGGGGCCGTGCAGGTGAAATCCGGCGTGTTCGCCATCAGGCAGTTGGTGATATCCTTCGGATTGTTCGTGTTGGGAAAGTCGGCGTTGACCTCCCCCGTCACGGCCTTGAGGCCGGGCGGCTGCACGCCTTCCGCCGGATCGGAGAAGATGAGACCATCGCCGGTCACGCTGATGACGGGTGCGTCATCAAAGGTGCCCGACCAGGCCGGATTCCCGAGGCACAGCAGCAAAGC
>NZ_WBJS01000046.1 GCF_009296265.1 Thioclava sp. JE_KL1 | reverse complement strand
GTAAGCGGCGGCTGCATCCCACCCCAGGTTCAGCTTGACGACTTGAAGGTCCACGGGAGAAGTTCATCAATGCGGCCTTGCGGATGGCCGGCGGCGATGGCTTCGAGGGTGGCCTTGAGATAGGCGAAGGGCTCGACGCCGTTGATCTTTGCGGTCTCGATGAGCGACGCGATACGTCCCCAGGCGCGCCCGCCTTCGTCATGTCCGGCGAACAATGCGTTCTTCCTGTTCAGAGCGATGGGCCGGATCAGGTTCTCGACGCTGTTGGAGTCGATCTCGACCCGACCGTCGTGCAGGAAGGTCTGCAGCCCGTCCCAGTGACGATGAATGTAAGCGAGCTTCTCCCCCAGGCGCGATTTCGCGGAGATGCGGAGGCGCTGTTGTTGCAGCCACTCGCCGAACTCGGTCACGAGGGGCGCGGTGCGCGCCTGCCGGGCCGAGAGCCGCTGTCCCGGCGCCGTGCCGCGGATGTCGGCCTCGATCTTGTAGAACTCGGCGATGCGGCGCAGCCCCTCGGCGGCGATCTCGGAGCCGTCGCGGTCGAACACCTCCTTCAGCTTGCGCCGCGCGTGGGCCCAGCAATGCGCCACGCGGACCGGGTCGCCACCCTTGCGGGTGGGCCGCGTCAAACGGTTGTAACCCTGGTAGCCATCGAGCTGCAGGATGCCGTCGAAGCCGTGCAAAATCTTCTCCGCGTTCTCCCCGGCGCGGCCGGGCGCGTAGAAGAAGACCACGCCCGGTGGATCATCTCCGCCCCATGACCGGTCGTCACGGGCGAGCGCCCAGAGATATCCCGTCTTGGTCCGGCCGCGCCCCGGATCCAGCACAGGGGCGGTGGTCTCATCCATGAAGAGCTTGGTCGACGTCTTCAGATGTTCGGCCAGCCGGTCGACGACGGGACCGAGATGGAAGGCGGCGGTGCCGACCCAGTCGGCCAGCGTGCTGCGGTGGATCTCGATGCCCGATCGGGCAAGGATCCGGCTCTGCCGATACAAGGGCAAGTGGTCCGCGTATTTGCTGACCAGGACATGCGCGATGGCGCCCTCGGTCGGCAGGCCGCCGTCGATGAGATGCGCCGGGGCGCTCGCGTGGGTCACGCCATCAGTGCAGGCGCGGCAGGCGTATTTGGGGCGAACCGTGACGATCACCCGCAGCTGGGCGGGCACGATGTCCAGCCGCTCTGTGCGGTCCTCGCCGATCTTGTGCATCTCCCCGCAGCCACAAGGACATTGCAGGCTCTCCGGCTCGATCACGCGCTCGATGCGCGGCAGGTCCTTGGGCAGGTTGCCTCGATTGCGCCGGGCTGCACGCCGGGGGCGGCTCTCGGACGGCGCTTGCGTCTCCTGCTTCTCCTCGGTTTCGGCGACCGCAATCTCGAGATCCTCGAACGCCAGCTGCCGGTCATCTTCGCTGAGCTTCTCGGACCGTTTGCCGTGGACTGCCTGGTTGAGTTCGGCGACCAGATGCTCGAGGCGCTTGATGATCTCCTTGAGGCTGACCCTCTCACCTTTGAGCTCCTCATGCTCGCGCAGCAGCGCGGCGACAGCTTCGCGCTGCGCCTCGGGGATTGCGGACAGGTCAATGATCGCGGTGGATGGCATGGCCGGAGGCTACCCCGAAGCCGCCTCGAAGGCCCGCCTTTTCTCGTGCCTGATTCACTCTGCCGCAGCCGGGCGGCGGATCTCCAGCGCCTTCACCTTGCGCCAGTCGAGCCCGGCGAACAGGGCCTCGAACTGCGCCCGGTTCAAAGTCATCACGCCGTCCCGAACCGCCGGCCAAGTGAAGGAACTCTCCTCAAGCCGCTTGTAGGCCATCACCAGCCCGGTGCCGTCCCAGAAGAGTATCTTCAGCCTGTCTGCACGCTTCGCCCGGAACAAAAACACGGTGCCAGTGAACGGATCCTCCTTCAGGACCGATGCGACCTGCGCGGCGAGACCGTCGTGGCCTTTCCTGAAGTCGACCGGCTGGGTCGCCACGAGGATACGGACGGTGTGGGACGGCATCATCACGAGGACGCCCCGAGCGCATGGACGATCTCGGCAATCCGCACCGCCGGGGTGTCGGCGGCAAGCGCGATCGTCACGTCACCGAAGACGAGGCGCAGGCTGTCGTCCGACTGCCTCGAGGGCTGCGGCGCCTGCGGGGGCTTCGGCTCGCACAGGACAACCGGCGCGAAGGCAGTCGGCTCATCCGACATCTCGGCGGCGGGCAGGACCAGCTTGCCCTCTTTGGCCAGGCATCGCCACGCCGACAACTGGTTCGGCTTCATCCCGTAACGCGCCGCCACGGCGTTGACCGTCGCGCCCGGCTCAAGTGTCTCCGCGACAGCCTGTGCCTTCACCTTCTCCGGCCACCGGCGGTGCCCGCTCTCGAAGATCTCAACTCCCAGCGATCTGAGAAACGCAGTCTGAGCATCCATTGCGAAACGCACTCCCATCTTGAGATGGGTATCACCTCGCAGTCCGCGCCGGCGCAGACAACGTGCCGCTCAGACACCGCTTAC
>NZ_WBJS01000045.1 GCF_009296265.1 Thioclava sp. JE_KL1 | reverse complement strand
TCGGTAAGCGCGACGCCGGCCCCCTCCTGCCATTTCTGACTTGATCCAGCCATTCTGTGCGCATGGGCGTGAGGGAGGTTTTGGATTTTGGAAGTAGACGGCAAAATGGGCGTCCATTTGGACGGCTCGATGGGCTTAGGAGTTTCCCGGCTTGAAGTGATCGAGGGTCCGAGTGGTCGGCGGCGGCGCACGAAGGCAGAGCGGGCGCGGATCGCGGCGGAGAGCATGATGCCGGGGGTGAAGGTCGCCGATGTGGCGCGCAAGCACGGCACAACCCGCTGGCAGATTTACGATTGGCGCAAACAGATACGCAAAGGCAACCTGGTGGTGCCCGAGAGCGTGGCATCCCTGCCTGTCTTCGCGGAACTGGTTGTTGATGACAGTTCGGCTGCGGCACCGGCGGCGGTCGCCCGGTCCGATCTTGAGATCATCGTCGGCGATGTCGTGATCCGGGCGGGTTCTGGTGCCGATGAGGGGCAGCTGACGCGGGCGATCCGCGCGGCACGTGCTGCGGCATCGTGATGTTCGGTCATGGCGGGCCGGTGAAGGTCTTTGTGGCGACGCGGCCGGTGGACTTCCGTAAGGGCATCGATGGGCTGGCGCTCGCGGTTCAAGAGATGTTCGGGATGGACCCGTTCTGTGGGGCGGCCTTCGTGTTCCGGGCGAAACGCGCTGACAGGATCAAGCTCTTGATCTGGGATGGCACCGGAATGGTGCTGGTTCACAAGCGGCTGGAAGGCGGCAAGTTCGTCTGGCCACAGGTGCGCGATGGGGTCATGCGCATGTCCAGCGCGCAGTTTGCTGCCCTTTTTGAAGGCATGGATTGGCGGTTGGTCAGGCCAGAGCGGGCACGGCGCCCTCTGGTGGCCGGATGACGGGAAACTGCGCCGAAAGGCCTGTTTTTACTGGTCTGACAGGGCATCTTGTGATTCACTTCCTGCCATGGAAACCGCTGATCTTGCGCGCGAAAATGCCCTGCTGAAGGCCCGCCTCGCCGAGGTCGAGGCGACGCTGGCTGAGACGCAAGAGGCCAATCGGCGGCTGCAGGATATTCTGAGTGCGGCGCAGCGCGAGAAATTCGGCAAGCGCTCCGAAAAGCTCTCGCCCGACCAGTTCAACCTGCCTCTGGAAGATGCCGAATTTGCCCAAGGCGTGCTCGAGGCGGCACAGGAAAAGGCCGAAGCAGCGATGCAGCGGGCGCGCGGGGAAACACCGCGCAAGCCCAAGCGCAACCGTGGCCATCTGCCACCGCATCTGCCGCGCGTCGAACGCGTGATCGAGCCTGCCAGCACGCTCTGCCCCTGCGGTTGTGGCGAGATGGCCAAAATCGGGGAAGACGTCTCCGAACGGCTGGACGTGATCCCCGCGCAGTTCCGGGTGCTGGTCACGCGGCGCCCCAAATACGCCTGCCGCCGCTGCGCGCAGGCCGTGGCGCAAGCGCATGCGCCTGAACATGTCGTGCCCGGTGGGCTGCCCACCGAGCTGTTCATCGCCTCGATTATCGTCTCGAAGTTCGGTGACCACCTGCCGTTTTATCGGCAGGCCGAGATCTTCAAGCGGCAAGGGATCGATCTGGACCGCGGCACACTCGGCAACTGGGTTGGGCGCGCCTGTTTCCACCTGATACCCGTCATCAACCACATGCGTGCCAATCTGCGTGGCGCCGACCGTATCTTCGTGGATGAAACTCGCGCGCCAGTGCTGGAACCGGGCCTGAAACGCACCAAGAGCGGCTTCTTCTGGGCCGTCGTGTCCGATGATCGCGGCCATGGCGGTGCCGACCCACCCATCGTGCTGTTCCACTACGCCCCCGGCCGGGGCAAGGCGCATCCACTGAACTTCCTCGCCGGATACCGCGGCCGCTTCCTGCAGTGCGATGCCTACCAGTCCTACAACGCGATGACCGAAATCGCGCGCGACAATGGCCCGTGGCAACTGGTCTATTGCTGGACGCATGTCCGCCGCCGCTTCGTGAAACGCTTCGAGAGCGACGGCTCGCCCATCGCCGAGGAAATGCTGCGCCAGATCGCGCTGCTTTATCAGATTGAAAAGTCCGTGCGGGGCAAGGAGGCGGCTGCGCGCCTCGCTGCCCGGCGTGAACATGCGGTCCCGATCATTGCAGCGCTGAAACCCTGGCTGGAAGCCCAGCTCTCGCGCATACCGCAGAAATCCCAACTCGCCGAAGACATCCGCTACACCTTGGCGCACTGGCCCGGACTGATCCGCTTCCTCGAGGACGGCACGCTTGAGCTCGACACCAACCCGGTCGAGAACCAGATCCGCCCGATCGCCCTGACGAGAAAAAATGCGCTGTTCGCCGGGAACGAAATCGGTGCGGAAAACTGGGCCATGCTCGCCTCGCTGGTCGCTACCTGCAAGATGTCCGACGTGAACCCGGTCGACTACATCGCCGCCACCCTGCGCGCCATCCTCGATGGCCACCCGCAAAGCGGTATCGAAGACCTGATGCCATGGCGATTCAATCAGCCGTCAAGCCTCGCCGCATAGGGTGA
>NZ_WBJS01000044.1 GCF_009296265.1 Thioclava sp. JE_KL1 | reverse complement strand
TGGTGCCGGCGGAGTGGGTTTGTCTCCCGTTGCAGGCACCGCATCGGCCCAACGCCTCAGCAAACACAGGGGTATCCACATTGCCGAGGCGAGGTCAACAGGTACCCTTTGTACTACGACCTGTTCTACGGCAGCGGAGAGCGGGTGAGATGGCCTGTAGTGGCCAATGCGATGAGCAGAGGCGAGAGGGCCTTAGCTGAGCTGATGCGGCTTTCACTGGCTCTCTCAGGGTTTTGAGCTGCAGTCCACACTGGGGTAGTCACGACACCCCAAGGGGGGAAACGGAAACGAGGAAAGCATTGGTAGACCGCTCAGATTTTTGCCCCCAACTAGCCGGAGATGTAGCTCGCGCTCTTTAGGGGACCAAAGATGCGTTGGAAGGCATCGCATCCGCGCGGGGAGTGGATAGAGACCTCAATCAGCCCGAGGCGCTCTATTGCAGCTTTCATGTCCTTGTGACGCCGGATCCGCTTGTTGAAGTTGGAGCGGTCCCGATAGCCCGTCACTTCCATCAGGTCTGTGAAGTGGATTGGAGCCGTCGGGTATTTGGCCAGCCGCGCCTCGATGAAGCCGACAGCATCCCTCAGGCTCCCACGCAAGGGCTTGTGCTTGGGGTTCCAAGTCGCGATCCGAGCGTCGGGAAACCACCCGGGGAGCGCCTCACGTAGTCCATAGCGAGGTGCTGCGATGATGTGGGCGTCACAGGGAAGGCAGCGACCACCTGCACAGCCACGGGCGCGTCCACGACCGACAGCCTGCAGAAGAATGTCTCCCAGTTCTCCCAGCTCGATCTCTTCGACCAGACCCTCAGGCAGCTCCTCGGTCACGGGGAGGCCACTGCTAGCATAAGCAAGGCCCCTGAGCTGGCTCTCGGGGAGGTGCATCAGACCCGCAACGATCACGTTGGGGACGTGGTGGAAGGCGTTGGTGCTGCGGTGGCTCCCCCAGCTCAGGAACTCGACACGGTCCACTTCGGTCTGACAGTGGGCCTTGATCAGCTGTTCCGGGGCCACCTTTCCGAAGGCCTTATGGTGAATCACAAGCCACGGCTCATCGGGCTTGCTATCAATGATGGTGGCAATCTCTCGGGCAAGTTGATCACCGTTCTCTTGCCAGCTGAACTTGCCGCCCCCCTGATCCAGAAGGTGGAGTGTAAGGGGCGCGTAGCTCTTCGCGGCTGACGGGAGGAGGACGGGACCAGCGGACTGTCTCTGCCACTCGCGGTAGCTGGTGCGGACCCTAGCGGAGGCATCAAGGATCAGGGCTGGGGCGAAGTCCTCGGGCAATGCGTCTCGGATGTTGAGCGCTATCTTCTTCTGCCCTGAGGAGGGGAGCACACGGACAGGTCGCCCCGCTGCCCCCATGACCTTGGCGACCAAATCACGGACATGGTCCGGTAGCTCGCGAGGGAGAACCAGGAACCTTAGACCTTCTGGTAGTCGCGGCCAGTGGTAGACCGCCTCTGGAGACACCAAGAGCAGCTCCAGGCAGCGCTGGACCCAGTCCGCAAGCGAGACAGAGACCTCTCGGAGGGCTGGCAGCACACCGCCCAGCTCGTCGCTGGAGATTGTGGCGATGGCTTGCGGGTCGAGGCCCTCATCCCAAAGCCGCACCTGCCGCACCTTGCCATGAAAGTGGAAGTCACCGCAGTGCCTAAACACACCGCCGGAGCATCGACGAGCCAGCATCTGCTGTGTCGTAAAGAGTATCTGAGCATGGTTAGGCTGCGTGGGCGACAGCCTGTTGAGTCCCGGATTGGAGGTCAGAACAGCAAAGTCCGCAGGGTGCAGGTCTGCATCGGAGACTAGCCGTTCGATCTCGTCCAGACGGGATACGAACACCACCAGCCCGACATCATCATGGTCAGGGGACACACTTACCTCATGGAGGAAGCGAGCAAGCAAGGTGGTCTTTCCCATTCCGGGGTCGAGACTGCTGACATGGAGACGTGGAGCTGCTCGCCCCTCAGCCATGTCCCCGAGGCAATCAGCTACAGCTTGCAGGGCCTTGATCTGGTCAGCAGAGGCGGCAACCCCACGGCTGAGAAAGACCTCCCCTAGCTCCTTCATCACATTCTCAGCGAGGCCAGGTGGTCTTATGGTACAAACATCATCTCTACTTAATGGTAACTGCACCAGTTTGGGGTTGATGGGTAAAGGCGGCGGGGCGGGAAGAAGCTTACGGCATACGAGATGGTCAAGCGACATCGGGTCCTCGTTGGAGATAAGGGAGAAGATGTAGGACCCGCATGACGAGAGCAGGGCCTGTTTCTAATGGTGTCCCCTAATTCCCCAAGCGCCTGACTGCCGATCCACCTTGAAGCTCTGCATAGCTATCCTGCCCTAGACGGAAACTCGATCCACGCAATCATGATCAACGGTGACCCGTGGTTCGTGGTCCGCGACGTGCTAGGGGTGAAGGACACCTCAATGGCGCTGAAAAACACAAGTCAGGCTTGTGTTATGATGTACAAAACCCCCGGCACACGTGGCCGAGAGAGCAACCTGGTTGAACAGG
>NZ_WBJS01000043.1 GCF_009296265.1 Thioclava sp. JE_KL1 | reverse complement strand
CATGACGTTCTCGCGGACGGTGAGATGCGGGAAGAGATTGAAGCTCTGGAAGACCATGCCGACTTCGGCACGCACCTTCGCCAAGGCCCGCCCCGGAAGGACCGGGATGCCGTCGACGCGAATTTCGCTCGCGCGGTCGAAATCCTCCAAGCGGTTGATGCAGCGGATCAGCGTTGACTTGCCCGACCCCGAGGGGCCGATTACGCAGACAACCTCTCCTTTTTCGATCTCCATATTGATCCCGCGCAGCGCTTCGTAAGTGCCGTAATGCTTGCGCAGATCGCGGATGCTCACATAGCCCTTCATACGCGCCTCCCGGAATTGAAACGGTTCTCCAGACGCGACACCAGCAGCACCGCCGGCCAGAGAAAAACGATATAGATCAGCGCGGCGCCGATCAGCGGCGAGGGGTTCGCCGCGAGCGCCTGCGCCTGTGTCGCCTGTTTCAGAAGGTCCGGCATCGCGACCACGGAGGCCAGCGCTGTGTCCTTCATGACATTGATCGAATTGTTGGTCAGCGGCGGGATCACGATCTTGATCGCCTGCGGCAGGATCACGTCTACCATCGTCTGGCGGTGGCTCAGGCCCAGCGCCTCGGAGGCTTCGAATTGACCGTTCGGGATCGCCTCGATACCGGCGCGGAAAATCTCGGCCGTATAGGCGCCCGACACCAGAGTCAGCGCGGTCATCGCCGAGGCGAAGGACGACAGACGCACGCCGAGGAAGGGCAACGCGTAATAGACAACAATCAGCAGCACCAGTAGCGGGATTGAGCGGAAGACGTCGATATAGATCTTCGTCAGGATGCGCACCGGCGCGATGCCATAGAGCCGCAGCATCGAGAGAAACAGGCCGAGGATCAGCCCCGCGACGATGCTCGCGACGCCCAGTTGCAGCGTCAGCCATAGACCGTTGAGCAGCATTGGCAGGCTTCGGCTCAGCACATCGGCGTTGAGGAAGGTATCAAGGAAGGTCATGGGTGTCTTTCGGTCAGCGACGCGCCCCCGACTAGCGGGAGCGCGCCCAATGGCGTCACTTCAGCGTGGGCATATCCATGACGGTAACGGTCGACGTATCCGCCTCGGGCGCGACCCCGAACCACTTCTCGTGAAGTTTGGCGATCGTCCCATCTTCCTTGAGACCGGTGATGATGTCGTTCACCTCGCTTGCAAGCGGTGCGTCTTTGGCAAACATCATCGAGTATTTCTCGCCCGTCGCGATGCGCTGAACCACTTTCAGGTTCGGCTTGTCCTTCACGTAGTAGAGCAGTGCAGGAATGTCGGAGATATAGCCGTCGATGCGGCTCGCCGCGAGGTCGAGCATCGCAGGCGCCAGCCCTTCGTAGCGCTTGATCTCGGAGAAGCCATATTCTGCATTATGCTCGGTCGCCCACATGTCGCCGGTAGAGCCGGTATCGACGCCGACGATCTTGCCCTTCATTTCGCCCAGCGATTGCGGCCCGCTCGCGAGTGCGGTCAGCGATTGGTCGCTATCGTAATAGGGCTGCGCGAAGGAGACGGATTTCAGACGCTCATCAGTGATGGTGATCGAAGAGATCGCCGCATCGATCCGGCCCGACTGCACGGCCGAGAAGAGACCGTTGAAGGGGATATTCACGATCTCGACGTCGCGCCCGAGTTTCGCGGCCACCGCATCGACCAGATCGACCTCGAAGCCCACGTTCTTGCCGGTCTCGTCCTGAAACTCCCACGGCACGTTTCCGATATTGGCACCGACCGTGAGTGTTTCCGCCCAGGCGCTCGTCCCGAAGGCGGTCACCGCCACGAGGGCCATCGCGGCGATCTTTCCAAATTTTCCAGACATTTTCGTTTTCCCTGTTGATCGTCGTTTTATTTTGCTTAACTGGCATGACCGGTCAGACCGGTCTGACCTTTTGAAACATGCTTTCCCGGATCTGACAAGGAACTTCTTTGATGTTGGCGGGCGCGGAGGGCTATAGACTTGGTAACTGCCAGCTTACGAGGCGCCAGATGGACTACACGAACGACAAGAGCCCCGTCACACAGACGGTCGCGCGCCAGCTGCAAGAGATGATCCGCACCGGAGCGCTGAAAAAGGACGAGCGCCTCCCCTCGCAGCGCGTGCTGTCAGAGCAGCTTGGCGTGTCGCGCGCATCCCTTCGCGAAGCCCTACTGACGCTGGAAACGATCGGTCTCGTGCGCACCTACCCCGCCCGCGGCACTTTCGTGACCGGCGCCCAGTCAGGCAAGTCCGCCGCGATGGATCAGTGGCGCTTCGAGGAACAGTATTCGATTCTCGATGTCTTCCAGTCCCGCCTGCTGATCGAAACAGAACTCTGCCGTCTCGCCGCCCCCCATGTGACGCCCGAGATTGCGGATAAACTGCGGCATGCGACTGAGGAATTCGAGCAGGCGTGGCGCAAGGAAGATCTCGTGACCCATGTCGAAGCCGATCTCACCTTCCACAACATCATTGCGCGGACCTGTCCCAACGCCATGCTCCGCCGCCTGCACCAATCCGTGCGCGACCTTCTGACCGAGACCCAGCGCGTGCCGATACCGAACACTGAGGTCGACCGCATGAACGCCTCGATCAAAGAGCACAGGGCGATCCTGGAGGCGCTAACGCGGCAGAATGCGAACGACGCCGC
>NZ_WBJS01000042.1 GCF_009296265.1 Thioclava sp. JE_KL1 | reverse complement strand
CATGACGTTCTCGCGGACGGTGAGATGCGGGAAGAGATTGAAGCTCTGGAAGACCATGCCGACTTCGGCACGCACCTTCGCCAAGGCCCGCCCCGGAAGGACCGGGATGCCGTCGACGCGAATTTCGCTCGCGCGGTCGAAATCCTCCAGGCGATTGATGCAGCGGATCAGCGTTGACTTGCCCGACCCCGAGGGGCCGATCACGCAAACTACTTCGCCTTTTTCGATCTCCAGATTGATCCCGCGCAGCGCTTCGTAGCTGCCATAATATTTGCGCAGATCTCGGATGCTCACATAGCCCGTCATACGCGCCTCCCGGAATTGAAACGGTTCTCCAGACGCGACACCAGCAGCACCGCTGGCCAGAGGAAAACGATATAGATCAGCGCAGCGCCGATCAGCGGCGAGGGGTTCGCCGCGAGCGCCTGCGCCTGTGTCGCCTGTTTCAGAAGGTCCGGCATCGCGACCACGGAGGCCAGCGCTGTGTCCTTCATCACGTTGATCGAGTTGTTGGTCAGCGGTGGGATCACGATCCGGATCGCCTGCGGGAGGATCACGTCGACCATCGTCTGGCGGTGACTCAGCCCCAGAGCCTCGGAGGCCTCGAACTGGCCGTTCGGGATCGCCTCGATACCGGCACGAAAAATCTCCGCCGTATAGGCGCCGGAGACAAGCGTCAGCGCGGTCATCGCCGAAGCAAAGGACGACAGACGCACGCCGAGGAAGGGCAACGCGTAATAGACAACGATCAGCAGCACCAGAAGGGGGATCGAGCGGAACACGTCGATATAGATCTTCGTCAGCAGACGCACCGGCGCCACGCCGTAGAGCCGAAGCATGGAGAGGATCAGGCCGAGGACCAGACCCGCCACGATGCTCGCCACGCCCAGCTGAAGCGTCAGCCAGAGGCCGCTCAGAAGCATAGGCACGCTTCGCTGCAAGACCTCTAAGTTCAGGAATGTGTCAAAAAACGTCATGAGACTCTTTCGGTCAGCGGCGCGCCCCCGCTGAACGGAGACGCGCCCTAGGTCGTTATTTCAGCGAGGGCATGTCCATGACCGTGACGGTGGAGGTATCCGCCTCAGGGGCGACGCCGAACCACTTCTCATGCAGCTTGGCGATCGTGCCGTCCTTCTTGAGCTCGGTGATGATGTCGTTCACTTCGCTGGCCAGCGGTGCGTCCTTGGCGAACATCATCGAGTATTTCTCGCCCGTCGCGATGCGCTGAACCACTTTCAGGTTCGGCTTGTCCTTGACGTAGTAGAGCAGTGCAGGAATGTCGGAGATATAGCCGTCGATGCGGCCCGCCGCGAGGTCGAGCATCGCAGGCGCCAGCCCTTCGTAGCGCTTGATCTCGGAGAAGCCATATTCTGCATTATGCTCGGTCGCCCACATATCGCCGGTCGAGCCAGTGTCGACACCGACGATCTTGCCCTTCATCTCGTCGAGCGATTGCGGCCCGCTCGCGAGCGCGGTCAGCGACTGGTCGCTATCGTAATAGGGCTGCGCAAAGGAGACCGATTTCAGGCGCTCGTCGGTGATGGTGATCGAAGAGATCGCTGCATCGATCCGGCCCGACTGCACCGCCGAGAAGAGCCCGTTGAACGGAATGTTCACGATCTCAACGTCGCGCCCGAGTTTCGCGGCAACCGCATCGACCAGATCGACCTCGAAGCCGACGTTCTTGCCGGTCTCGTCCTGAAACTCCCACGGCACGTTCCCGATATTGGCGCCGACGGTGAGCGTCTCCGCCCAGGCACTCGTCCCGAGGGCAGTCACTGCAACAAAGGCCATCGCGGCGATCTTTCCAAATTTTCCAGACATGTTCGTTTTCCCTGTTGATCGTCGTTTTATTTTGCTTAACTGGCATGACCGGTCAGACCGGTCTGACCTTTTGAAGCATGCTTTCCCGGATCTGACAAGGAACTTCTTTGATGTTGGCGGGCGCGGGGGGCTATAGATTTAATAACTGCCAGCTTAAGAGGCGCTGCATGGATTTCACGAACGACAAGAGCCCCGTAACCCAGACGGTCGCGCGCCAGCTGCAAGAAATGATCCGCACCGGAGCGCTGAAAAAAGACGAGCGCTTGCCCTCGCAGCGCGTGCTGTCAGAACAGCTTGGCGTTTCGCGCGCATCGCTGCGCGAAGCCCTGCTGACGCTGGAAACGATCGGTCTCGTGCGCACCTACCCTGCCCGCGGCACTTTCGTGACCGGCGCCCAGACAGGCAAGCCCGCCGCGATGGATCAGTGGCGCTTCGAGGAACAGTATTCGATTCTCGATGTCTTCCAGTCCCGCCTGCTGATCGAAACAGAACTCTGCCGTCTCGCCGCCCCCCATATGACGCCCGAGATTGCGGATCAGCTGCGGCGTGCGACGGAGGAATTCGAGCAGGCATGGCGCAAGGAAGATCTCGTGACTCATGTCGAAGCCGATCTCACCTTCCACAACATCATCGCGCAAACCTGCCCCAACGCCATGCTGCGCCGCCTGCACCAATCCGTGCGCGACCTTCTGACCGAGACCCAGCGCGTGCCGATACCGAACACTGAGGTCGACCGCATGAACGCCTCGATCAAAGAGCACAGGGCGATCCTGGAGGCGCTAACGCGGCAGAATGCGAACGACGCCGC
>NZ_WBJS01000041.1 GCF_009296265.1 Thioclava sp. JE_KL1 | reverse complement strand
GTAACGGCCCGGTTGGCACCGCCTGCCAGATTTCGGCGTGAGGCCCTAAGACACGTGCATAACGACGTCGCAAACGACGTCTCTTATGCGCGGAGGGGCTATGCGGGGCGAGGTTTTGGGTATTGAGCGCCGCCGGCGTTGGGACGACGAGATGAAGCTGGCGATCGTGAGCGCGGTGGGGATCGACGGCGCGACGGTGACCCAGGTTGCGCAACGGCACGAGGTGACGCGTCAGCAGATTTACGCGTGGCGTCACGAGCTGAAGCGGAAGGGGTTGTGGTCACCCGAGACGGGCGTGCTGTTCCTGCCCGCCGGCATGGTGCCCGCGATGGACCTGACGGTGGTTGAGGATCGAACCACAACTACTACTCCCGTAGTCTGGGTTGAGTTGCGGCTTGTGAAGGGCCGCGTGCTCCGGTTCGAGAGCAACATCGACGATGCAGCGCTGTCCCGCTTGGTTCGCGCGGTGGATGCCGCATGATCGGGCCGGGGACCGGGGTGCGGGTGTATCTGGCCTGCGGGACGACGGATATGCGCAAGGGGATCGGTGGGTTGGCGGCGCTGGCGCAAGACGTGCTGCGCCAGAAGCCGACCGGCGGTGCAGTCTTTGCCTTCCGGGGCCGCAAGGGGGATCGGCTGAAGCTGCTTTACTGGGACGGCCAGGGGTTCTGTCTTTACTACAAGGTCCTCGAGCGTGGGCGCTTTCCCTGGCCGAACACCAGCTCGGGGGCGGTGCGACTGACCTCGGCGCAGCTGGCGATGTTGTGGGAAGGGATTGATTGGCGGCGGCCAGATTGGGGCGCTCCACCGGCCCGTGTCGGGTGATTTATCTACCTGAAACACCTTGTTTTTATAGCGCTTCCTGATGGGGTGTGTTAGATGGTGGCATGTCAAGCGATGCGCCCATCCTCCCCGAAGATCCCGCTGTTCTGAAAGCGATGATCGCCGCCTTGCAGGCGGAAAACGCCAGGATGTCGGCGACGATCCGGGCGCATGACCAGCTGATCCAGACGCTGCGGCTGCGCATCGCGAAGCTCAAGAAGCAGGCCTTCGGCAAGTCCTCGGAGAAGATTGAGCGCGAGATCGAACAGCTGGAACTGGCGCTTGAGGATCTGTTGATTGCCAGCGCCGAAAGCGCCATCATCCCGACGGACGAAGACGAGGCGGATCCTGCCCCTGAGGCGAAGACCGGCGATGTGGACAAACACAAGCCCCGCCGTCGTCCCCGCGTCTCGGAGGCTACCCCGCGGGAGCGGCGCGAGCTCGACCCTGGCAGCTGCTGCCCGGATTGCGGTGGCGACCTGCGGCTCGTTGGCGAAGACATGAGCGAGATGCTCGACCTGGTTGCGGCACAGCTGAAGGTCCTGCAGATCGCGCGGCTGAAGAAGTCCTGCCGCCGCTGTGAGAAGATGGTGCAGACACCGGCGCCCAGCCGTCCGATCCCCGGTAGCATGGCGAGCGCGGCGCTCTTGGCCTGGATCCTCGTCTCCAAGTTCGATGACCATCTTCCCTTGTATCGCCTGAACGAGATCTTCGCCCGCATGGGGGCCGACATCCCGGACAGCACGCTGGTCGACTGGTGTGGGCGCGCCATGAAGGTGCTGGCGCCGCTGGTCGAACGGATCGAAGCCGATGTGATGGCCAGCGACCTGCTGCATGCGGACGACACCCCGATCCGGGTGCTGGACCGGTCCCTCAAGGACCGCGGCCTCGGCAAGGGGGTGAAGCAGGGCCGGATCTGGGCCTATGTCCGCGATCCACGACCTTGGGCCGGAACCGCGCCACCCGGGGCGGTCTACCGCTTCGCCCCGGACTGGAAGCAGGAACACGTGCATGGGCATCTCGCCCAGACGCGCGGCATCCTGCAGGCCGATGGCTACAAGGGCTACAACAAGCTTTACGAACCCGATCCCGATGGCACGCCCCGCCTGCAGGAGGCGTCCTGCTGGGCGCATCTGCGGCGTGACTTTCATGACGAATGGGGCAAGACGAAATCCGCCATCGCGCGCGAGGCACTCGACCGCATCGGCGCGCTCTACGACATCGAGCGCGAGATCAACGGGCAGCCCGCCGAGATCCGCCTTGCCGCGCGGCAGACGCACAGCGCCCCGAAGGTCGAGGCCTTCTTCGCCTGGTCCGAAAGCCAGCTCACGCGGATCCCCGGCAAGGGGGACCTCGCGCGCGCGTTCCGTTATGGGCTGGCCCGCCGGGCCTCGTTCAGCCTCTTCCTCAGCGATGGCCGCGTTGCCATCGATAACAATCCAGCCGAGCGCGCCCTGCGTCCGATCGGCATCGGTCGGAAGAACTGGCTCTTTGCAGGCGCCGACACCGGCGGCGAAACGCTGGCCCGCGCCATGACGATCATCGAGACCGCAAAGCTGAATGGCCTCGATCCGCAGGCCTACCTCGCCGACGTGCTCGACCGCATCAACGATCACAAGATCAACCGGCTCGACGAGCTACTCCCATGGAACTGGAAACCGGTCGCCGCCGCTCAGGCCGAGGCCGCCTGATGGCGACCGTCACCCATGTCTGCACGATCGACTATGTCGCGAAGATACTCGGCGAAGACCGCGAGTTGCTTGAAGCCATCGTCTCCAACGACGACAATCTGACCTACGGTGACATCATCAGCGTCTATACCAGTTCGGAAGAGGCCATTACGGCCCTCACAGACCGCGGCATCGAAGAACTCCGAGACATGCTCACTGCCGCGCGCATCACTCCCGAAACTTGGCATGAGTTCCTCGACGACTTCGTCCATGACGCCGATCTCGTCGCCCGCATCAAGGCCCAATCGCCGCGGTAGCAACCGGCCGGTTACG
>NZ_WBJS01000005.1 GCF_009296265.1 Thioclava sp. JE_KL1 | reverse complement strand
GCCAACCGTATCTCCAAAATTTCCTTCGCCTTCAGTCTCTTGCGATCCCTTCCGGCGCCCCGTTGCGGTGTGTGCCGCTTCGGTGAGGCGGTATTTACGGATCACTCCGCGGAGTCGCAAGTGCCTTTTTCGAAAAACTGTCACTTTTCCCGAAAGAACAACGCAACACACTGAAATCGCTATACTTTCAACACCACCGCAAATGCACCCAATTCACCCCAAACCAGCGCAGGGAAGAATCTTGCGCAAATCACCCGCCCCCGCGAAACCTCCTGAGGACCATGCCCCAGGGGCAGCACCCCAAACGCCCCGAGTCACCAGCGAAACGTACGGAATCGAACAGCCATCAACGCGATGAAGACGCCGAGCCAGAGCCACCCCTCGCTGGAAATCACCTTCATCTGCCAGAGGTAGTGAATCACGCCGAGCGCCACCGCCGGGTAAACCAGCATGTGAACCCGCCGCCAGTTTTTCCCCAACTTGCGGATCGAGGCGTTGTTCGACGTCACCGCCAAGGGGATCAGCAGCACAAAAGCCGTAATGCCGAAGAAGAGGTAGGGGCGCTTGATGAGATCCGCCGCGGCTTGTGCCCAGAGCATCCCCATATCCAGCACCACCCAGGCGATCAGGTGCAGCGCCACATAGAAGAAGGCCAGCAAGCCAATCGCGCGGCGATACTTGATCAGGTTAATGCCGAGGAATCGGCGGGCGGGCGTGATGGCCAACCCGCCGATCAGGAACCACAGGGCGATCTTGCCCAGCCGATGCTCGATCGCTTTCACGGGGTCGACGCCGATGCCGCCGGTCAGTGTCAGCCAGACCACCCATGCCAGCGGGATCAGCCCCGCCAGATAGACGGCCCAGCTGGGCACACGACGCAGTGCGGTGTTGATCGGGGCGGAGAGGGTTGCGCTGATCATCAGTAATACTTCGCGAGGTCCATGCCCTTGTAGAGCTGCGCGACCTCGTCACCGTAGCCGTTGAACATCAACGTCTCCTGACGGCCGGCAAAGAGGCCCGCACCCACGCGGCGTTCGGTGGCCTGCGACCAGCGTGGGTGATCCACTTTCGGGTTCACATTGGCATAGAAGCCGTATTCACGCGGCTGCAGCTGGTTCCACGTCGTCGGCGGCTGCTTATCGGTCAGCGAGATCTTCACGATGCTCTTGATCGATTTGAAGCCGTATTTCCACGGCACGATCAGACGGACCGGCGCGCCGTTCTGGTTCGGCATCTCTTCGTCATAGAGACCGGTCGCCAGAATGGTCAGCGGGTTCATCGCCTCGTCGATGCGCAGCCCCTCGACATAGGGCCAGTGAATACCGCCCTGTTTCTGCCCCGGCATTTGCTCGGGACGGTAAAGCGTCTGGAAGGCCACGTATTTCGCGGACGGCTGCACGCCCACGCGGTTAAGAAGGCTGGACAGCTCGAAGCCGATCCACGGCACGACCATCGACCACGCCTCCACACAGCGGAAGCGATAGATACGCTGCTCGAGCGTCACGGGCTTGAGAATATCGTCGAGCGGATAGGAGCCGGGCTTGTCGACCATGCCGTCGATCTCGATCGACCACGGGTCGGTCACCAGTTGGCCCGCATATTGCGCGGGGTCCGACTTGTCCCAGCCGAATTCGTAGAAGTTGTTGTAGGAGGTGATCTCCTTGAGGGTGTTCGGCTTGGCGTCGGTCGAGAATTTCGAGGGCTTGGCGTCGATGCTGGCAAAGCTGGGGCCGGCAATCGAGCCAAGCGCCATGGCCCCCGCGCCGGCCATGATTTGGCGGCGGTTCAGGAAGTCGGCCTTCGGCGTCACATCGGCCCAGCTCGGATCGTTCGGTCTTATCTTGCGCATGGAAATCTCCTCTCTGCCCCTACATATGGGGCGGTGCCCGTCGCTTACACTTCGGAGCTTACAGCGACATTGTTACCTCTAGGCACGTATAAAAATACGCGCCACTATCGAGACTGGATCAACGGACGGCGCAAAGTTGTCCGATCGGGAGACAAGGGAGAGAGAGAGATGAAACGCTTCATCGGCGCCGCACTCGCGGCGGTCATCACAGTGGGGGCGAGCGCGGCAACGGCTGAGGACGCCCATACCTGGACCACCGAAGACACCTTCGACAACGTCACCTTCGCAGTGCAGAACGCAATCATCGGCGCGGGGCTCGTCGTGGATCACGTCAGCCATACTGGCGACATGCTGGAGCGCACGAAAGACGCGGTCGGCAGCACCAAGACGCTGTTCACCGGCGCGGACGTGTTCTCCTTCTGCTCGGCGCAGACATCGCGCGAGGTGATGGAGGCCGACATCACCAACTTCCAGTACTGCCCCTACACGATCTTCGTCTACCAGACGCCCGAGGACACGGATCACGTGACGGTGGGTTTCCGCTCCTATGACGAAGAGTCGATGCAGCCGGTGACCGATATGCTGACCGGGATCGTCAAAGACGCGCTGATGCTCGACTGACGGATATATAGCTCGCGTGCGCACCCGCGCGCGCGAGCACTGCAGTTCAGCTCGCGCCGCGCTCAGCCCGGGCCTCCAGTTGGCTCTTGCGCACATGACGGATCACCTCGACCAGCAGCGCGGTCAGAAGCCCCACATTCAGCAGCCCGTTCGCCGCCGCCATCCCGCCAAGGATGCGCCATTGATGCGAAAGCAGGATGTCGCCGTATCCCAGCGTGGTGAAGCTCACGAGGGAGAAGTAGACCGACTGCTCCATCGTGTTGAACACGCCCAGAATGCGGAAGCAGAAGGCCCAGAGCCAGACGCCCGCCGTGACCATCGCCAAGGCCCAAAGAGCGGCGACGACGACCATCAGCATCAGCTTCGGGCGGTGCGGCTCACGCAGCATCCACCAGTGCAGCCGCGAGAATGTCGCCTCGATCGCCCAAGCGCTGAGCGCGGCGATGCAAACGGTCAGAAGCATCATTACCGAACCGATGGCGATCTGGATGATCATGGGCGTTTCCTCCTGCCCTAGCTATTTCGCGCCGCGGCACGGGCGTCAAGCGTAGCGGTGCCGCACTGGACAGAGCCGCTTGCCTGCCCTATCTCGATGCGACTATGGCAAAGCATTCAGACCCCAATTCCAAGCTGATCGCCGAGAACCGGCAGGCCCGTTATCACTACGCCGTCGAGGACACGCTCGAGGCGGGCATCGTGCTGCAAGGCTCCGAGGTGAAATCGATGCGCGTCGGTCAGACGAACATCGCCGAGAGCTACGCCTCGGTCGAGGATGCCGAATTGTGGCTGATCAACTCCTATATCGCGAGCCTGAACCAAGCCTCGCATTTCGGCCATGAGGAGCGGCGCAAGCGCAAGCTGCTCGTCTCCAAGCGCGAATTGGCGCGCCTGTGGAACGCGACCCAGCGCGAGGGCATGACCATCGTGCCGCTGAAGATGTACTTCAACGAGAAGGGCATCGCGAAGGTCCTGATCGGGATCGCGAAGGGCAAGAAGCAGGCCGATAAGCGCGAAACCGAGGCGAAACGCGACTGGAACCGCCAGAAACAGCGCCTTCTGAAGCAGAATTACTAGGGACACGGGGCGGATTTACCCGCCCTGCCCTTGCGTCTTGCGCGCCGCTGAGTCTAAGCAATCCCGACCGGCAAAAGAGGCGCATGACGATGGATGACCCGAAAACGCTCGTATCGACGGATTGGCTTGCTGCCCATCTGAAGGACCCCGACCTGCGCATTCTGGACGCTTCGTGGTTCCTGCCGCAGATGGAGCGGGATGCGAAGGCGACCTATGACGCCAAGCACATTCCCGGTGCGCGCTTCTTCGACATCGACGATATCGCCGACAACCGCTCGGATCTGCCGCATATGGCGCCGCCGCCCGAGAAGTTCATCAGCCGCATGCGCGCGATGGGCGTCGGCGACGGCCATCAGGTCGTGATCTACGATCAGCACTCGATCTTCTCCGCGCCGCGCGTCTGGTGGACCTTCCGCCTGATGGGCAAGACGGATGTGGCGGTGCTCGACGGCGGTTTGCCGAAATGGGAGGCCGAAGGCCGCCCGCTCGAAGACATGCCGCCGATGGTGCGCGACCGTCACATGACGGTGCAACGCCACCCCGGTCTGGTGAAGGACGTCACGCAGGTCGCCCATGCCAGCAAGCTCGGCGATCACGAAATCATCGACGCGCGCCCGAACGAGCGCTTCCTCGGCAATGGCACCGAGCCGCGCCCGGGGCTGCGTTCGGGTCATATCCCCGGCTCGCGCAACCTGCCCTTCGGCGAGTTGCTGACCCCCGAGGGCACCTTCAAATCCCCAGAAGAGATCAAGGCCCTGTTCGAGGCCGCCGGCGTCGACCTGTCGAAGCCCGCGATCACGACCTGCGGCTCCGGTGTCAGCGCCGCGATCGTGTCGCTCGCGCTGGAGATCATCGGCAAGTCCGACTGGTCGCTCTATGACGGGTCCTGGTCGGAATGGGGCATGTATAACGACCTCAAGGTCGCAACGGGAGAAGCATAATGCTGAACAATCTCAAGCCGCAGGCGCCGGACAAGATCCTCGCGCTGATGGAAGAATACCGTGCCGATGAGCGCGACCAGAAGGTCGATCTCGGCGTCGGCGTCTACAAGAACGCCGAAGGCGAAACCCCGATCATGCGCGCCATCCACAAGGCGGAAAAGCAGGTCTGGGACAACGAGACCACCAAGAAATACGCGGGCCTCGCCGGCCAGCCGGAATTTCACGCCGCAATGGCCGAGATGGTTCTGGGCAAGGGCTACCCGGCCGATCGTCTGGCCTGCCTGTCGACCGTGGGCGGCACCGGCGCTTGCCGCATGGGTTTCGAGCTTGCCCGCATGGCGAACCCCGGCACCAAGATCTGGGTCTCCGATCCGACCTGGCCGAACCACCTGTCGATCCTGAAATTCATGGATCAGGACTTCACCACCTATCGCTATTTCGATGCCGAGACCCGCTCGGTCGATTTCGATGCGATGATGGAAGACCTGAAGGGCGCCAAGGAAGGCGACATCGTGCTGCTGCACGGCTGCTGCCACAACCCGACCGGCGCGAACCTGACGCTCGAGCAATGGGGCAAGGTTGCGGACCTTCTGAAAGAGACCGGCGCCGTGCCGATGATCGACCTCGCCTATCAGGGCTTCGGGGACGGTCTGGAAGCCGATGCGGCAGGCACCCGCCTGATCGCCGAGCGTCTGCCGGAAGTGCTGATCGCGGCGTCGTGCTCGAAGAACTTCGGCATCTATCGCGAGCGCACCGGCTGCCTGATGGTTCTGGGTTCGGAAGAGACCAAGAAGACCGTTCAGGGCAACCTCGCCTATCTCAACCGTCAGACCTACTCCTTCCCGCCCTATCACGGGCAGGCGCTGGTCACCCGCGTGCTCACCGATCCCGAGCTGCGCGCCGATTGGGAAGCCGAGCTGGAAGAGGTTCGCACCGGGATGCTGGAACTGCGCCAGCAACTCGCCGACGAACTGCGCAAGCTGTCCAATTCCGACCGCTTCGACTTCGTGGCAGAGCACCGCGGCATGTTCTCGCGCCTTGGTGCGACGCCCGAGCAGGTCGCTGCGATGAAGGAAGGCAACGCGATCTACATGGTCGGCGACTCGCGTATCAACATCGCGGGCCTCAACAAAAACAGCGTGCCGCTGCTGGCCCGCGCGCTGATCGACGCTGGCGTCTAACCGCTTCCGACAACACGAAAATTCGAAACGGCGGTCCATTCGGGCCGCCGTTTTTCGTCGCGGATTTTTCCGCATTGCGCCCTTGAAATAATAAGCAGGCTCATAATATAGAGGCTTACTTTAATTTCAACGGAGCCACGGATGCCCGATCAGAGCCTAGGTTTTCTCCTGCATGACGCGACGCGGTTGATCCGCCGTCGCTTCGAGGCACGCGCCAACGAGTTCGGCCTGACGACCGCGCAATGGCGGCTTCTCGTCTACCTCAAGAAGGAAGGCGCGCTGCCGCAGGCCCGGCTGGCCGAGCTGCTCGAAATCGAACCGATTTCGGTCTCGCGCCTCGTCGACCGCATGGAAGAAGCCGACTGGGTCTGCCGCAAACCTGATCCGAACGATCGACGCGTCAAGCTCGTGCATCCCTCGGCCAAGGCGCGCAACGCGTTCGAGAATGCGCGCTCCATCGCGGATGACATCTACGAGCAGGCGCTGGCCGGGCTGAGCGATGACGAAGTCGCGACCGCACTGAACACCCTGCGGGCGATCATCCGTAACCTCTCCGAAGACACCTCCTCCACGTCAGAGACAAATCATGAGTGACCAGAACCCGAGCGCGGACAGCGCGGCAAACCAACCGAAACAGAAACAGAAGAAGGGGCCGAAATTCTGGCTCCTTATTCTCGTGCCCGCCCTCATCGTACTGGGCGGCGCGTGGTACTGGCTGAGCGCCGGTGGCTCGCAAAGCACCGAGAACGCCAATTTCCAGATGGCGCGGATTCCCGTGGCCTCGCAAATCTCGGGCCGTGTGACCGAGGTGTTCATGCATGACAACGAGCATGTGAAAAAAGGCGCACCGCTGTTCGAGCTCGACAAGAAGCCTTACGAGCTGGCGCTGGCAAAGGCCGAGGCCGCACTGTCGCAGGCCCGCCTGCAGGTCGAACAGCTTCGCGCCTCCTACAAGGCCGCGCTCGCCGACGAGAAACAGGCGGCGGATAACGCGGCTTATCAGGAGAAACAGCTCGACCGTCAGGAAAAGCTGATCAAATCCGGCACCACGACGCAGCAGGCGCTCGACCAGCAGCGCACGGCGACGCAAGCCGCGCAGAACACGCTGGCCGCCGCGAAGCAGAAAGTGGCGTCGGCCAAGGTTGCGCTCAACGGCAATCCCGAGATTCAGGTGGACGAGCACCCTTCGGTGAAATCGGCGATCGCGGCGGTCAATGACGCCAAGTACAACCTCTCACAGACCGAGGTCGATGCGCCCACTGACGGCATCATCTATCAGGCCTCCTCGTTCAAACCGGGCGAGATGGTCGGTGCCGGTGCCAGCCTCTTCACGCTGGTCGACACCAGCGACGTCTGGGTGATCGCGAACTTCAAGGAAACTTCGCTGACCCATATGCAAGCGGGCCAGTCGGCCACGGTCGAATTCGACGCCTTCCCGGATCGCGAATATCACGCGACGGTCGATGCCGTCGGCGCGGGCACCGGGGCCGAGTTCTCGATCCTTCCGGCACAGAACGCGACCGGCAACTGGGTGAAAGTAACCCAGCGTGTTCCGGTGCGCCTGCGTCTCGACGACGACGCGAAACTCGACGGCCTGCGCGCGGGTCTGTCGGCCAGCGTCACCGTCGATACCGCCTCGCAGCCGCGTTACAAACGCATCCTCGACAAGGCGAACAGCTCGGCCGCAGTCGCTGGCACGACCGATCAGGGGCAGTAAGTCATGGCCGAGGCCGCAGAGAAAGAACCCAAGGGGATCGACCCGCATAACGTGCCGCATCGCGCGCTGATCATGGCGTCGCTGATGCTGGCCGTGATCATGCAGGTGCTCGATACCACGATTGCGAACGTGGCCCTGCCCGACATGCGCGCCGACCTCGGCGCGTCGCGCGATACGATCAACTGGGTGCTCACTTCCTATATCGTGGCCGCGGCCATCGTGACCCCGCTGTCGGGTTGGCTTGCCAACCGTTTCGGACGGCGCGAGATCTTCATGGTCGCGGTGATCGGCTTCGTCGTCTTCTCGATGCTCTGCGGGATCGCGTGGTCGCTCGACGTGATGGTGATCTTCCGCCTCATGCAAGGCGTGTTCGGCGCGGCCATCGTGCCGCTCGCGCAGAACTTCATGCTCGACATCAACCCGCGCGAGAAGCACGGGCAGGCGATGGCGATGTTCGGAGCGGGCATCATGCTCGGCCCGATCATCGGCCCGACGCTGGGCGGCTATCTGACCGAGGTGATCAACTGGCGCTGGGTGTTCTACATCAATGTGCCGCTCGGGATGATCGCGATCGCGGGCTCTGCTTTCTTCCTGCCCGAGACACCCAAGAAGAAGATCGGCTTCGACTTCTTCGGCTTCGCGGCACTGGCGGTGGCTATCGGGTCGTTGCAGATGATGCTCGACCGTGGGTCCGATCTCGACTGGTTCGCCTCGCGCGAGATTTGGATCGAGGCCGCGCTCGCGATCAGCGGGTTCTGGGTGTTTCTGGTGTGGATTCTCAGCGCGAAAAAGCCCTTCCTCGAGCCGAAGATGTTCCTCGACCGCAACCTCTCGATGGGGCTGCTGTTCATCTTCGTGATCGGGATCATCCTGCTCGCCTCGCTGGCACTGCTGCCGCCGATGCTGTCGAACATCTTCAGCTACCCGACGCTGACGACGGGCTTGGTGATGTCACCACGCGGTGTGGGGGCGATGATCATGATGCTGCTGATCGGGCGGTTGGTGAAGGTCATCGACCTGCGCATCCTTGTGGTGGTCGGGCTGTCCTTCACGGCCTATTCGCTGCACATCATGTCGACCTTCTCGCCGCAGATGGGGCCGAAATGGATCATCATCTCGGGCGTGATTCAGGGCTTCGGACTGGGCTCGGTCTTCGTGCCGATCTCGACGCTCGCTTTCGCTACGCTCGCCCCGGAATATCGCGGCGACGGCACGGCGCTGTTCTCGCTTCTGCGCAATATCGGCTCGTCCATCGGGATCTCGATCGTGACCGCGCTGCTCACCCACAATATCGCGGTGAACCATTCCGAGATCGTCTCTGCGATCAATCCGCAGAATCTCTCGGGCGTGATGAACGGCGCGAGCGGTATGTCGCGGGAAGCGGCCCTGACGGTGCTCAACAACCTCGCGACACAGCAGGCGGCGATGATCTCTTACGTGGACGATTTCAAGTTCATGATGTGGGTCACGCTGGCGGCCATCCCGCTCGTCTTCTTCCTGCGCAAGCCGGATTACCAGAACAGCGGCGGAGGCCAGAAGCCGCAAGGCGCTCCGGTCACCGAGTAAGCCGAAACCAGACGCAATGAAAAAGGCCCGGGATCGCTCCCGGGCCTGTCGCTTTGTCTTGGATGCGGCGTCTTAGTTGACGAACTCCGGATAGGCTTCCATGCCGAGTTCCGCCTTGTCGAGACCCATCATCTCGTCCTCGGCCGGGGCGCGGATGCCCATGACGGCTTTGAGGATGAACCAGATGATTGCCGAGACCACGAAGACGAAGATGCCGACGATGATGATCGAGACGATCTGGCCGTAGAAGGTGCCGTCCGGGTTGGTGATCGGAACAGCCAGCGTGCCCCAGATACCAGCGCCGAGGTGGACCGGGATAGCGCCCACGACGTCGTCGATCTTCAGCTTGTCGAGCATCGGAACCAGCAGGACCACGATGATACCGCCGATCGCGCCGATGATGGTCGCTGCACCGAGGCTCGGGGTCAGCGGCTCAGCCGTGATCGACACGAGGCCAGCCAGAGCGCCGTTGAGCACCATGGTCAGATCCGGCTTCTTGTAGAGGATCTGGGTCAGGATCAGCGCTGCGATCGCGCCACCGGCAGCTGCCGTGTTGGTGTTGGCGAAGATGCGCGAGATATCGGCGACGTTGCCCACGGTGTTCATGTAGAGCTGCGAACCGCCGTTGAAGCCGAACCAACCGAGCCACAGGATGAAGGTACCGAGCGTGGCGAGCGTCAGGTTCGAACCGGGCATAGCCTGGACCTTGCCGTCCTTATACTTGCCGATACGCGGGCCGAGGATCAGAGCGCCTGCGAGAGCTGCCCAGCCACCGACCGAGTGCACGACGGTCGAGCCAGCGAAGTCGAGGAAGCCGAAATCGGCATCCAGGAAGCCACCGCCCCATTTCCACGAAGCCTGGATCGGGTAGATGAAGCCCGTCAGGATCACGGTGAAGATCAGGAACGGCCACAGCTTGATGCGCTCGGCCAGGGTGCCCGAAACGATCGACGCGGTGGTGGCGCAGAACATCAGCTGGAAGAAGAAGTCCGAACCGACCGAAGCATAGGTCAGGTCGACCGAATCCGCGCCGACGCCAACGGGCTCGAGCGAGGTGGTCGAGAAGGCACCGAGCACGCCGTTGATCGACCAGCCGTCGCCCGGATACATCAGGTTGTAGCCGATCAGGTAGTACATGATCGCCGCGATCGCGAAGAGCGCGATGTTCTTCAGCGACTGCATGGTCACGTTCTTCGAACGCACGAGGCCAGCCTCGAGCATCGAGAAGCCCGCGCCCATCCACATCACCAGGAAGCCGGTGACGAGGAACATGAAGGTGTTCAGGATGAAGCCGATCTCATTGGCCGGCGGATCGACCGGGGCGGCGTCTTGCGCCAGCGCCGGCAGGGCCACCGCGGTCATCGCAACCGCAAGGCCAGTGATTTTCGAAAGCTTGTTCATTTTCCTACTTTCCCCCTGTCGCGCCTTAAAGCGCGTCGTCATTGGATTCGCCGGTGCGCACGCGAACCGCCTGCCCGACATCGAGAACGAAGATTTTGCCGTCGCCGATCTTGTCGGTTTTCGCGGCTTTCATGATCGTGTCGACAACCTCGTCGGCGAGGCCGTCAGCGACGACGATCTCCAGCTTGACCTTCGGCACGAAGTTCACGGCGTATTCGGCACCACGATAGATTTCCGTGTGACCCGACTGGGCACCGAAGCCTTTGATCTCGGTCACCATCATTCCGCGCACGCCGATGGTGGTGAGCGCCTCGCGCACCTCCTCCAGCTTGAACGGCTTGATTGCTGCAATGATGAGTTTCACCTGACATCCCTTCCTTGTTCAGCCCTTTCGATGCCCGCTTGGTGACATCGCACGGTGTTAAAAGGCCCGCTGTGCCCCTTTCGCACAAGGAAACGAGGTTCCGTCCGAGTGGCAGCCTCAGCGGATTCTGGCTCAAATTTGCACAATTTGTGCGCTTTGCCGCTTTTTTAATCACATTGCAAATCTGAAACGTGATTTTTCGCGGGTGCACATCTCGGGTCGGCCCGTGTAGATTGCGCGCAATTAAAACGCAGGCAGCGGAACAGGCAGATGACTCAGAAAGGCGGAGGGCGCGGGCGCCTCGTGGCCGACAAGCGCTATTCCTCGTCGAAGCAGCCTCCCAAGGCATCGAAACCCACCAAGCCGCGCAAGAATGCGCGCCGGGGTGGCGGTAACTGCGGAGGTGGCGGTGGCGGCCGAGGCAAGCCGCCGCGGCGGAACGGGCCGGTCACCGGTCTGATCATCGGTCTCGCTCGGTTGATCTGGCGGGTCGTCTGGGGCGTCGGCTGGCGCCTCGCGATGATCGTCGCCCTCGTGGTGGGCGCAGCGACGCTGTATTTCTACTCGACCCTGCCTGACTACACGAAGCTGCTCGATGGCCGCACCCGCGGCTCGGTGACGATGCTCGACGATCAGGGCAAGGTCTTCGCCTGGCGTGGCGAGACCTTCGGCGGCCAGATCGACGCGAAAAACGTCTCGCCCTATCTGCGCGACGCCGTGGTCGCGACCGAAGACCGCCGCTTCTACCATCACTTCGGCATCTCGCCGCGCGGCATCGCCTCGGCAATGGCGATCAACATGCGCGAGGGGCGCGGACCGTTCGACGGCAACGGCGGCTCGACAATCACGCAGCAGACCGCGAAGCTCCTGTGCCTCGGCGTGAAGTTCGACCCGAAGAAATGGAAGAACGAAGCCGCCTATGAGAATGACTGCCGTTCGGGCGGGCTGCGCCGCAAGATCAAGGAAGTCCCCTACGCCTTCGCGCTGGAACTGAAATACTCGAAAGATGAAATCCTTTCGATCTACCTCAACCGCGCCTATCTCGGTGCGGGCGCGCGCGGCTTCGAGGCCGCGTCGGAGCGCTATTTCGGCATCTCGGCGGCCAATGTCGATCCGCAGCAGGCCGCGATGCTGGCGGGCCTTCTGAAAGCCCCGAGCTACTACGCCCCGACCTCGAGCCTCAAACGCTCGCAGGAACGCGCTGAGACTGTGCTCAGCCTCATGCATGAGCAAAACTACCTGACGGACCGGCAATATCTCGACGCAAAGAACAACCCCGCCACCCTGAGCCAAGCGGCCCAGAAACGCGCGGGCGGCTATTTCGCGGATTGGGTGATGGACACGATCCCCGACTTCCTGTCGCGCGACACGACCGAGGATGTGGTCATCAACACCACGCTCGATCAGCGCATCCAGTCGGCGGCCGAAGACGCGATGAAATCGGTCTACGACAACAAGGTCTCCAAAGGCTCGAAGGCCGAATCCGCGATCGTCGTGATGAGCGCAGATGGCGCCGTGCGCGGCATGGTTGGCGGTCGGGCCACGAAGGTCTCGGGTGCGTTCAACCACGCGACCATGGCGCAGCGGCAGACCGGCTCGACCTTCAAGCCCTTCGTCTACGCGACCGCGCTCGATCTGGGCTACACCCCAGATTCGATGGTGGATGACGCGCCGGTCACGGTGAAAATGCCCGGCTCACCCGATTGGAGCCCGCGCAACTACGAGCGCAGCTACATGGGGCCGATCACACTGACCACAGCGCTCGAGCATTCGGTGAACGTGGCGACCGTGCGCGTCTCCGAAGCAGTGGGGCGCGAGAATGTCATCAAGGTCGCGGAAGGCTTCGGCTTCGCGCAGGACCTTCCGAACCTCCCCTCGGTGGCGCTCGGCGTTGGGGAATCGGACCTGCTCGACATGACGGGGGCCTATGCGGGCATCCTGAATGGCGGCTCTTCGGTGCAGCCCTATGGCCTGACCTCGCTGACGCTGAAAGGCGACGACCAGCCGCTCTTCGGCAAGCCCGGCGGGATCGGCGAGCGCGTGATCTCGAAGAAAGCGGCGCAGGAACTGACCTACATGATGCGTCAGGTCGTGCTGCACGGGACCGGCCGCCGCGCCAACATCGACGGCTACGAGATCGCAGGCAAGACCGGCACCACGCAGAGCGCGCGCGATGCCTGGTTCGTGGGCTTCACCTCGGATTACGTCGTCGGCGTCTGGATGGGCAATGACGACAACACGCCGCTGAAAGGCACGACCGGGGGCGGCCTGCCCGCCGAGATCTTCCACGAGACGATGAAGCGTGTCCTCAACGGCGAAGATCCCAAGCCGCTGCCCATGGCCCATCCGGGCGACTGGCAGGTGCCGGCTCAGCAATCTCAGGGGCAAAGCCAGAGCGCGGGGCAAGCCCCCGCCCAGCCCCAGCGGCAGCGGCGCGACCCGTCGCAGTCGATCCTCAACGAGCTGCTCAACATCTTCGGCAGCAACTGAGCGACCGACCCGAAACAAAAGAAACGCCCGGGCCACTGGCCCGGGCGTTTTCATTTGGTACGGCATATTGCCGGGCCGAAGCCCGCGCCGGTTACCCCGCCCGTTTCAGATCCTCGATCATCGCGTTGATATTGCCGCGACGCCGGTCGAGCATCGCGCCGATCTCGGCCCGTTCGGAGGCGAGCATGTTCACGCCCTCGACGATCAGGTTGAAGAACTTGTCGCTGCCAGAGCGATCCGAGACCTGCCACAGCACCTCGAACGGCGCCTGCCCCGGCAGGGTCGCGAGCGTCTTCACCTCGTAGAAGGTTTTGATCGGGCGGGCGCCCTGAATCTGGAACTTCGCGCCCTGGAACTCGCGGAACCGCTTGCCGTATTTGCGCGAGAGGTAGCCCTGGAACGCCTTGGTGAAGGCCGCAAGCTGCGCCGGGCTCGCTTGCCGCGCCGCCACGCCCAGCGCCGAACGCGCGATGACGTTCACATCCGCATATCGCGCGAAAATCCGTTCGAACATCGCGTAGAGCGCGGGCCCGGTGCGCCCCGAGGCAATGGCTGCGTTGACCTCGTTCACCGCTTTCTGGATCAGCGCGCGCGCCTGCGCATCGGTCAGCGCATATGCCGACCCCGGCACCATCGCCGCCGCCAGACCCGCCGCGCCGAGGCCCAGAACCTGCCGCCTATTGCGGCAGAAGGTCTTCGTAGGGATCGTAGGCATTCGCATCGGTGGCCTCCTCGCCATTGAGTTCGTAGCGTCGGTTCTGCAGGTACAGAAGCCGGCTTTGAGCATAGCTGTCGGCACTGTCATACAAGATCGAATCGACAGTGGTGCCATACATGTTGCGCTTCGCGACATTGCCTCCGAAGCGTAGCGCCCCTGCGGCGATGCGCTCCTTGTCGGGCAGCGCGCCCAGCGGGTCGATCACGAAATCGACGACCATCCCGACTGTATCACGCGTCGTGGACGGCCCGAAGACCGGCAATTCCTGATAATTGCCTTCGCCCACGCCCCAGACATGCAGCGTCTCGCCGAAATCGGTATCCGTCTCGGGCAACGAGAAATCCGTCCCCGCCGGATCGAAAATCCCTCCCAGCCCGATCGTCGAGTTGATGAAGAATCGGAAAGTGTTCTTCACCGCCGGCTCGGGCCGTCCTTGCAGCAGAGAGTTGAGCACTTTGCCCGGCAAGCTGAGATTGCTGCCGACATTATAGAGCGTTTTCGTCACCGGCCCGGGGCCACTGCCATCGGTCAAATCGGAGCGGAAGAAGGCTGAATCGAGCTTCTTGTTGAACTCGTGCGTCTTGCGATTGGTAGCCTCGTAAGGGTCCTGAATGCCGGTCGCGGGCGGCGCAGGCGCGCAGGCGGCCAACCCCAGCGCAAGCGCCGTCATCGTAGCCACCGCCGACCACCGCACGCCGATGCGCGCCGAGGCCCTCTTTTCTAATTCCTGCGCCAAAGTCGCTCCCCCCTGCGTTGCGGCTTAGGTCCTGAAATAGATAGGGCGCATCCGGTCTTGCCGCAACGCGAGTCGCTCAGAACTCCGGAGTTCCGGAAGAAATGGATCGAATTGACGGGAAAAGGCGCGGGGAAATTAACGCCCCGTTCAGCGCCCTCGCATCACCCTTGCCAAGCGCGGCGCTCCGATCAGCGCCCGTCATCGCGGGGAGAGCACGATGCCATATTCCAACACCGATCAAGCCATCATCAAACGCAACATCGTCAAAGGGCGACGGGAGATGGCCCGGCTGCTGGGCCGGGTACGAAGGCAATTCGTGCTGGTCGCAACATTCGCGGCTTTCATCAATCTGCTCGTTCTCGCGGGGCCGCTGTTCATGCTGCAGGTCTATGATCGCGTGCTGCCCGCGCGGTCCTTGCCGACGCTGAGCAACCTGTTCCTGCTGGTCGCCTTTCTCTTCACGATGATGGGCGTCATCGATTGGGCGCGAGGTCGCCTGCTCGCCCGAATCGGAGCGGATCATCAGCGCGGTCTCGAACGGCGCGTGTTCGA
This sequence comes from Thioclava sp. JE_KL1, assembly GCF_009296265.1. Taxonomy (GTDB): domain Bacteria; phylum Pseudomonadota; class Alphaproteobacteria; order Rhodobacterales; family Rhodobacteraceae; genus Thioclava. Next base: position 428,650 of record NZ_WBJS01000005.1, on the reverse strand, counting down.
CGCCGCCATCATCGACGCCACCATCAACACGCAGGAGCGGTCCTCCAACAACGCCCTGCGCGATCTGGAAATCGTCCAGCGCTATTATGCCTCCCCGGTCGCGGCAGCGGTGTTCGATCTGCCCTGGACGCCGCTCTATCTCGGAGTGCTGTTCGTATTCCACCCGTGGCTCGGCGCTCTGGCCTTCGCCGGGGGTGCCACGTTGATCCTGCTGTCTCTTGCTACGCAATTCGTCACGCGCGGACGTATGGAAGAGACGACGCAGCTCGAGAACAAAGCCCGGTATCTCGGAAACGATTTTCTCCGCCAGATCGAAACGGTCGTTTCGCTCGGAATGCGCGAAAGCGGCTTCAAACGCTGGCAAGCGGCGCGGCATGAATCGATGGACAACGCGATTCGAGCCACCGATCTCAGCGGCAGCTTCCATGCCTCGATGCGCGCGCTGCGGATGCTGCTGCAAACCTCGATGCTGGCGCTTGGCGCCTATCTCGTCCTGCAAGGCGAGTTGAGCGCGGGGGCGATGATCGCCGCCTCGATCCTGATGGGTCGATCGCTCGCGCCGGTCGAGCTTGCCGTGGGCGGATGGACGCAATGGCAGCGCGCCTCCGTCGCCCGCGACCGGCTGGCGGCCCTGCTCGGTGCTCACCCGCCCGAGCAAAAGGGCACCGAATGGGTGAGCCCGAAGGCGCGCCTCGCCGTCGAAGACATCACCGTCCGGCCCGCCAATTCCGACAGAGCGGCAATCGAGATGATCAGCTTCTCGCTCGAACCCGGGGAGGCGCTCGGGGTGATCGGCCCGCTCGGCGCAGGCAAATCCGTTCTCGCGCGCAGCCTGTGCAACTTCTCCCACCCAAGCTCGGGCACGATCCGCCTCGACGAGGTGCCGCTGGATCAATATGACCGCGACAATCTGGGGCGGCTGATCGGCTACCTGCCGCAATCGGTCACCTTTTTCCCCGGCACCGTGGCCGAGAATATCGCCCGGCTCGACCTCGCGCCCGACATGGACCGGGTCATCGCCGCAGCCAAGCGCGCCGGCGCGCACCAGATGATTCTCAAAATGCCCGCGGGCTACGACACGCCGATCGAGTTCGAGGGGGCTTCGCTCTCCGATCGCCAGCGCCAGCTCGTCGCGCTTTCGCGGGCGCTCTATCACGACCCGATCCTTCTCATTCTCGATGAGCCAAACCTTTTGCTCAGTGGAGATGCCGGGGCCTGTCGGCACACGATGCTGAGCGATCTGAAGGCGCGCGGCGGCGCGGCGATCGTGATGACCAACAGTCCCGGCGCGCTCGCCGAATGCGAACGCATCCTCGTACTCGATCACGGGGCGCAGCGCGCCCTCGGCGCGCGTGACGACGTTCTCAAGCGCATGATCGCCTCGGCCACGAAGGCCCGCGTGGTTCCACGCGCGGACAGCGCCGCGTGAGCGACGCCTGCATCCATTCCGGGCAAGGGGGCACCTGCTGCACCCCTTCGCAACATGGCGTCCCGATCAGCTTCGGCCTCGCGGCGATCGTCGCCCTCTTTATCGGATGTGCCCTTTGGCTCACCGTCACCCGGCTTGCCGGATCGATCCAGGCCTCAGGACGGATCGAAGTCGACAGCTCCCGCCATGTGATCGAGCATCCGAGCGGCGGGACCATCGAACAGATCTATGTCAAAAGCGGCGATCACGTCACCCGCGGCCAAGTGCTGATGCGGCTTGCCTCGGACGACATACGGACCGAACTGGCCATCGTCGAAGCCTCGGATTTCGCCCTGCAGGCCCAGCGCGCGCGGCTGCAAGCCGAACGGGACGGCGCGAACACGGTCCCTTACCCGAGGCAGCTTTTGGAGGCGGCCAAGCTCCGCGCGGATGTCACCGATCTGGTCGAGCGGCAGAATTCCCTGTTCGAAGCCCGCAAACAGTCCTTCGCTCAGCAACGCGCCGAAATGGCGCGGCAGCTGCAGCAAATCCGCGCGCAGCGCGACGGGCTCGATGCACAGGTCACAGCGCTGGAACGCGAAGAGCGGTTGATCGAAAAAGAACTCGCCCTCCGCGAACGGCTGAAGGATCGCGGCCTCGCCACATCGGCGCAAATACTCGGCCTCACCCGCGAGCAGGTCTCGCTGGAGCGACAACTCGGCGCGTTAAGCGCCCAGAAAACGCAGCTCACGGTGCAAAGCGGCGGCGTGGTGCTCACCGCGTCGCGGCTGCAATGGCAACGCCGGGAGGAAATCGAGTCACAACTTGAATCCAGCAACGCCCGCGCCATCGAGCTCTCTGCGCGCACCACACATCTGCGCCACGAATTGGCGCGGCGCACCCTACGCGCGCCAGTCAGCGGCACGGTGCACGATGTGCGCCTGCGCGGCGCGCATGCGGTGCTGCGCCCGGCAGAGATGGCGATGGCAATCGTAGAGACCGGGCGGCCACTCATCATAAATGCGCAGGTCGATCCGACCAATATCGACGGGGTGGCGGCAGGCCAAACTGCGATCCTCCGCTTTCCGGGACTGTCGCGGCGAATCTCGAGTGACGTGACAGGCACTATCACGCGTATTTCCCCGGACACACTGACCGATCCGGCGACCGGGAAAAGCTATTTCGAAGTGCGGATCACCTTCGATATGGACGAGCTCGACGCGGAAGAACGCAGGCTGCTCGTGCCCGGCATGCCCGCCGAGGTCTTCCTGCAGACCGCACCGGTCTCTCCGATCCGCTACCTGCTAAGCCCGTTCCTCGATTTCTTCGCACTTGGCGGCGCAGCGGGGTGACCTCCCGCGCCGACGCGGTCACAACCGATCGAGCAAGGCGCGTGTCGGCCATCCATCCGCGGGCAGTCCGAACTTCTCTTGCGCCGTCTGGACCGCGTTGCGGGTGTTGGCGCCGAGGATGCCGTCGACCGCACCCACGTCATAGCCCTTCGCGACCAGCTTCTCCTGCAACCGCTTCATCTGCGACACGCTCAGCCCCGGTTCGGGCGCACCGGGATCAAGGCGCGGCGCCCCTTCGAGGCGCGTCGCGAAATAGGCGGCGCTGGTGACGTAGACGAAGCTCTTGTTCCATTCGAACAGCACACGGAAATTCGGATAGACGATAAAGGCTGGCCCCTTGCGCCCCATCGGCAAAAGGATCGACCCGCGCAGGTTGCGCGCAAGCTGCCCCTGTCGCGCACGCACGCCGCGCGCCGCCCATTCGGAAACCGGCAATTCGGTGGTGAGCCCGGTCTGGGACCAATCGAGATCGTTGGGCACAGTCACTTCCTGCATCCACGGCTCGTTCGGGCGCCACCCCAAATCGCGCAGCATGTTGGCCCCCGACATCAGCGCATCGGGCGCCGAGGTCTTCAGGCGCACATGCCCGTCGCCATCGCCATCGACCCCGTTGTGCAGGATGTCCTCGGGCAGCATCTGCACCTGCCCGATCTCTCCCGCCCAGGCACCGGTGGTTCGCTTGGGATCGAAATCGCCGCGCCGGAACAGCTCGCCCGCGGCAATCACCTGCGGGCGGAACAGCTCGGGCCGGCGGCAATCATGGGCCAGCGTCAGCAGCGCGTCGCGCGTGTTGAAATCGCCCTGCACCGCGCCGTAATCGGTCTCGAGCGCCCAGAAGGCCAGCAGCACCCCGCGCGAGACGCCGTAGGTCTGCTCCATCCGGTCGAAGGTTTTCGCATAACGCTTGGCGTTCTTCGCCCCGTTCACCATCCGGTTCTTGCTGATCACCGCGCTCGCGAATTCGAGAAAGGTTTTGCGAAACACCCCCTGCGCCCGGTCCGCCCGCAACACGGCCTGATTCTGCCGCGCACCGGCGAGGAACGCATCGGCCTGCTGCGCGTTCAATCCAGCCGCCTGCAGATCGCTGCGAATCCCGGACAAAAAACCGGACCAGCTTCCGCCGCACTCGGCATGGGCAATACCGACGTTGAACATGGGCGAGAGAGCGAGGGTCAGGGTGAGCAGAGCTTTACGCATCAGTGCCTCCGGGTTGCGCGGTCACCCTCGACGCTATCTCGCGCGGTCCAGCGCGACAACCCGATGCGGCGGCCATGCAAGCCGTTGCAATTTCAGCACTCTTTGCAGCCGCAGAATCGGATCGTCTGAATGGTTAACTTGCTTTTTACATTGAGGTGATCAGCATGGATCACGGGGAAGCTGTTGGAGGATGTCATGGAATTCCTGCCTAAGGAGGTCCTTGAAGGACTGCGCGCCGCGCAGAAGCGCGATGCGGCGAAAAAGGCACGCCTGCGTGTTCTGGCGGGCGGTCAGATCTGGCCGGTGCTGCGCCGGGTGCCCGGAGGATTCGCGTTGGATGCAGACGAGGTCACGCATTTGCGCGGCCATGTCGATCTTTACGACGGCGCCAAGCACGTCGCGACCTGCCTGATCGTGGCCTCGGAAATTCAGGGGAACGAACTGATCTGCACGGTGAAGCGCGAAACCCCTGTCAGCGATCGCGCGGCGCTCGATTTTGCGCAGGAAGGGCCGACGCTATCGGGCTACCTGACGAAGATCTGAGCGCGACCGAGATTGCAAAGGAAAGGGCCGGAAAACCGGCCCTTTTTCATTGTAGATCAGAGAAAGCGGCCTGCAGGCGATCGACCGCTTCGCGCACCCGCGCACGCGGCGTGGCGAGGTTGAAGCGCAGGAATTTCTCTCCCCCCGCGCCGAAAGTCGCCCCGAAATTCACCGCGATCTTCGCGTCCTTCAGAACACGCGACTTGTATTCCTCGGGCTCCATTCCAGTGCCGGAGAAATCGACCCAAGCGAGATAGGTCGCTTCGAGTGGCATCGAATGCAGCCCCGGGATCTCGGCGATCCCCTGATCGAAAATCCGGCGGTTCTCGTCGAGATAGGCGTTCAGCTCATCGACCCACGCCGCCCCCTCGGGGCTATAGGCCGCCGTCGCCATCGCGATGCCGAAACTGTTGGGCGAGATCCCCAAGGCGGCCATCCGCGTCGCGAATCGGGCGCGCAGATCCGGGTCCGAGATGATGACGTTACCCGTATGCGTGCCGGCAATGTTGAAGGTCTTCGTGGTGGCCGTCATCATCACCAGCGGCAGATCGGGCGCGGCATTCGCCATCGGGATATGAGTTTCGCCCGGCATCACGATGTCATGGTGAATCTCGTCCGAGACCAGCACCAGCCCATGGCGCTTCGCGAACGCTGCCGTTGCCTCAAGCTCCGCGCGGGTCCAGACGCGCCCGCCGGGATTATGCGGCGAGCAGAGGACGAGCATTTTCTCGGAGCCGGTCATCAACCCGTCCCAGGCGTCGAAATCCATCTCGTAGCGGCCATCGACCAGTTTCAGCGGGCATTCGCGCACCTCGCGCCCGGCCGCGCGGATAACCCGCGCGAAGGCATGGTAGACCGGCGTCATCAGAACGACCGCATCGCCCGGGTCGGTATAGGTGTCGACGCAAAGCGCCGTGCCGTTGACCAGACCGTGGGTCGTGAAGATCCAGTCCGGCTCGATTTCCCAGCCGTGGCGCTCGCGCATCCACCACTGGATCGCGGCGCGATACTCATCCTCGCCGCCCCAGTACCCATAGATACCCTGCGCGACCATTTCCTCGAGCGCGCGCTGCACGCAGGTGGGCGGGCGGAAATCCATGTCCGCGACCCACATCGCGATCCCGTCTTCCGGAGAGACCCCGTAATACTTTTCCATCCCGTCCCATTTCTGTGAATGGGTGCCTACGCGGTCGATGATTTCGTCGAAGTCGGGTTTGCTCATCTGGGCCTCTCATTGGTCGGATCGGGCGCATCTGAGCAAAAGCAAAGCCGGGTTACAAACGGCGTTTTGTCACTGGCACAATCACCGCTGCCATTGCACAGACGCATTGCTTCGCCTAAATCCCTGCCCATGACGCTACGACCGATCCTGATCCATCCCGATCCGCGCCTGAAAAAGGTTTGCGAGCCGGTGCCCGAAGTTAACGACGAGATCCGCAAGCTCGCCGATGACATGCTCGCGACCATGTATGACGCGCCCGGCATCGGCTTGGCCGGGCCGCAGGTCGGCGTGATGAAGCGGATCTTCGTGATGGATTGCGTGAAGGACAAGGAAGCGGCCCCCGAGCCGATGGTCCTGATCAATCCCGAGATCAGCTGGACTTCGGAAGAGACCAATGTCTACGAGGAAGGCTGCCTGTCGATCCCGGATCAATATGCCGAGGTGACGCGCCCCTCCGAGGTGCGAATGAAGTGGCTCGGCCTCGACGGGCAAAGCCATGAAGAACAGTTCGACGCGCTCTGGGCGACCTGCGCGCAGCACGAGTTCGACCACCTCAACGGCAAGCTGTTCATCGACTATCTCGGTCCGATGAAGCGCAAGATGATCACCCGCAAGATGGAGAAGCTCAAGCGCGAGCGCGCCCGTGCGGGCGCCGCCAAGGATCCGATCCTCTGATGGCTTCGCGCGCCTTCATCCCCTATGACGACCGCCGCCTGCATCGCCCGGCCGAGCCGGTCGAGACGATCACCGAGACCGTTCGGATGATCTGGGACGACATGGTCGAGACAATGGACGCAATGCCCGGCGTCGGGCTTGCAGCTCCCCAGATCGGCATCATGATGCGGCTCGCGGTGGTCGATGCATCCGACAAGCGCGGTCAGGCCGTGCGGATGGCGAATCCGGAAGTGCTTCATGCGTCGGTGCAGATGCGCAAGCATGAAGAGGCCTCGCCGAACCTGCCGGGCATCTCCGCCCCGATCGAGCGGCCTCGCGCGGTGACGGTGCGCTTCCTCAATGAGGACGGCGAGATGGAGGACCGCGATTTCGTGGGCCTCTGGGCGACCAGCGTCCAGCACCAGATCGACCACCTCAACGGCAAGATGTATGTCGATCATCTCTCGCCCTTGCGCCGCAAGATGCTGGTGCAGAAGTCGAAGAAACTCGCGAAAGGCTAAGCGATGCGCGTCATCTTCATGGGAACGCCGGAGTTCTCCGTCCCCGTTCTGGAGGCGCTGGCCGGCGCGCATGAGGTTGTCGCCGTCTATAGCCAGCCGCCCCGCCCTGCCGGTCGCGGCAAGAAAGAGCGCCCCTCTCCGGTTCATGCCAAGGCTGAGGAACTGGGGATTGAAGTGCGCACCCCGCGGAATTTCAAAGCCCCCGATGATCGCGAGGCCTTCGCCGCGCTGAACGCCGATATCGCAGTCGTGGTGGCTTACGGGCTGATCCTGCCGCAGGCCATTCTGGATGCGCCCGCGAAGGGCTGCCTGAATATCCACGCCTCGCTTTTGCCGCGCTGGCGCGGGGCGGCCCCGATCCACCGGGCGATCATGGCGGGCGACAGCCAGACGGGAATCTGCATCATGCAGATGGAGGCCGGGCTCGATACCGGGCCGGTTCTGCTGCGTGAGGCGACCGAGATCGGCGCGACCGAGACCACCGGCGAGCTGCATGATCGGCTGAGCGCGATGGGCGCGCGGCTGATCCTCGACGCGCTGTCCGAGATCGACTCGCTGATCCTGCAACCGCAGCCCGAGGATGGCGTCACCTATGCCGCGAAGATCGACAAGGCGGAGGCGCAGGTCGATTGGACGCGCCCGGCGGATGAGGTGATCCGCCATATCAACGGGCTCTCGCCCTTCCCCGGCGCCTGGACCGAGATTGCGGACGAACGGATCAAGCTACTGCGCGCCGCCCCGGCAGAGGGAAGCGGCGCACCGGGCGAGATCCTCGACGGGTTTACCATCGCCTGCGGCACGGGCGCGCTGGAAATCCTCGAAGCCCAACGCCCGGGCAAGCGTCCGATGTCCGGCGCCGACGTATTGCGCGGCCTGCGCCTGCCTGCACGCCTAGGCTGAGCGCAACAGCCTTCCCAAATCGCGGAAGTTGCGGCAAACTTGTGGAAAAACCACAAGGAGCAGTCGATGACCCCCAATTTGATGGAATTCGCCTGATGGGCGTGCTGTTCGGCTTTCTCGCAACGGCGAGCAGTCGTATCGTCGGGATAGGCTTCGCGCTCGCGGTCTGGCTCATCTCACGGCCCGGTGGCTGGGCCGTGCTCGTGGTGCTGACGCTGCTCGCCTTGCGCGTCTTTCCCGGTAATCAAGTGTGAGTTCAGAAGGTCGAGGCCCAGATGTATTTCCTTAATTCCCTAACCGGCAGCGATATCGTGATGATCGCCGTCGCGGTTCTGTTGATCCTGTCGGTCTTCCTCGGCGTGCGGATCGTGCCGCAATCCGAGAAGCACGTCGTGGAGCGCTTCGGGCGGCTGCGCGCGGTCCTTGGCCCCGGCATCAACTTCATCGTGCCGTTCCTCGACCGGGTGCCGCACAAGATCTCGATCCTCGAGCGTCAGTTGCCCAACGCGATGCAGGACGCGATCACCGCTGACAACGTGCTGGTGAAGGTCGAAACCTCGGTCTTCTACCGGATCACCGAACCGGAAAAGACCGTCTACCGCATCCGAGATGTCGACGCCGCGATCGCGACGACCGTTGCGGGGATCGTGCGCTCCGAAATCGGGGTGATCGAACTCGACGAGGTGCAATCGAACCGCGCCCGCCTGATCGAGAAGGTCCGCGAACAGGTCGCCGTGATGGTCGACGATTGGGGGATCGAGGTGACGCGCGCAGAGATTCTCGACGTCAATCTCGACGAGGCGACCCGCGCCGCGATGCTGCAACAGCTCAACGCCGAGCGCGCGCGCCGGGCGCAGGTGACCGAGGCCGAAGGCAAGAAGCGCGCGGTCGAACTCGCCGCCGAAGCCCAGCTGTTCCAGGCGCAGAAAGAGGCCGAGGCGCGCCGCATCTCGGCCGATGCCGAAGCCTATGCTACGGAAGTCGTCGCGCTGGCGATTGCGAAGAACGGCTTGGAAGCCGCGCAATATCAGGTCGCGCTGAAACAGGTCGATGCGCTGGCTCAGGTGGCCAAGGGCGAAGGCAAGCAGACCGTGATCCTACCTGCAGCAGCCCTCGAGGCCTTCACCGACGCCTTCCAGCTTCTGAGGAAAGCGTGATGGACCTCTGGCAACTTCCGTGGGTCTGGGTTCTGGCCGGTCTGGTGCTGGGCGGAGCCGAGATGATCATCCCCGGCTTCATCTTCCTCGGCTTCTCGATCGGGGCGGTGATCACCGGCGGCCTGATCTGGATCGGCATCGTCGGAAAGTCGGTGCCGATCACGCTGATCACCTTCGCGGTTCTGTCGATCATCGCATGGCTCGCGCTGCGCAAACTGATGGGCGTGCGGCGCGGTCAGGTGAAGCAATGGCATGACGATATCAACGAGAACTGAGGACCTGTGACGAAACCGCTGCCGGCGACTTCCCGCGCATCGCGGGAACTGGAAGCGGCCTATCGATGTTCTCTCGCCAATACAGAGAGATGAAAATCGACAGGAGATCATCATGTCTGACACGCATAATCACGAACGCTCGGGTCTGGGCGGCATCTATTTCGTTCTGGGCGCGGTCGTCGTCGCCCTAGGCATCGTCCTTTGGCTCATGATGTCGCCCGGGGACGAAAGCGCCAGCACTGCGCCCACCGAGAGCGATGCGAGCGCCACCTCGGTCACGATCGAGAACAACGACAACGCAGCCCCGGCGGATTCGTCGAGCGCCGACGCCTCGGGCGATGCGGCAGCCAGCGACAGCGGCAGCACCGACACGAGCGGCGCGTCGGCTGAGGCCACCACGCAAAGCGGCGGCTCGAACTGATCCCGCTTTCGAAGATCACGTGCAAGTGAAGCGGCGTCCTGCGGGGCGCCGTTTCATTTTGCGCCATGCTCCGCCTATCTGATGACGGGAGGAGGAACGCAGGTCAAAGCCTCGCGTTTCCTTTACCGACGGATCAAAGCGAAGAGGCGAGCAAGAATGGCCAAGGATTCGAACCGACAGAGCAGTATCGGCGGCCTGATACTCACCCTAGTTGCGCTGGTCGCGGCACTGGGTGTCGTGGTCTGGCTCGTTGCCGATACGCCAATCGACGGGGGTGACGACGCCGCCACCGATCCGCCGAGCGAGCAGCAGATGTCCGACCCGAACGCCGCGAAGGTCGACGTGGCGCCCGAATCGAAGACGAGCGGCCCGGCGACAGGCGGCGACGGCCAGTAAGAAATGTTAATCAGCCGCGCAGCTCTTGAAGGATCGCTTCCGCCGCAGCCCGCGGATCGGGCGCGCGGTGGATCGGGCGACCGACGACGATATGGTCGGCCCCTGCGCCCACGGCCGCCGCCGGGGTCGCGATCCGCTTCTGATCGCCAAGATCGGCCCCGGTCGGACGCACGCCCGGCGTCACGATCAGACGGCCCTCCGCCTCGGGCAGCGCGCGGATCATGGCGGCTTCCTGCGGCGAGGCGATCACGCCATCCGCACCCGCCTCAAACGCGCGCCCCGCACGTTCCGCCACGAGATCGCTGATCGCGCCATCCTTGATCAGCGCACCGTTCAGGTCCTCGCGGTCGAGCGAGGTCAGGATCGTCACGGCGAGGATTTTCAGATCGGTGCCCGCCGCGCCTTCCTTTGCGGCCTTCACCACATAGGGGTCGCCATGCACGGTGAGGAAATCGAGGTCGAACTGCGCCAGCCCGCGCACGGCGTTCTCGACCGTCGCGCCGATATCGAACAGCTTCATGTCGAGGAAGATGCGCTTGCCCTGATCCTGCTTCAGCTCGCTGGCCAGCGCGAGGCCGCCGCCGGTGAGCATTCCCAGACCGATCTTGTAGAAGGACACCGAGTCGCCCAGCTGGTTTGCCAGCACGAGGCCTTCATAGGCGCTCGGCACGTCGAGGGCGACTATGAGACGGTCGTCGGCGGGCAGGGTCATGTCGGTCATCGCGGGGCGCTCCTTTTCAAGATCGCCCCCTGATGCGGATCAATCACCGCTACGTCAAGCCGTTCGGGGAATCACAGCCCGCCGATGCCACGACGTTGCGCTTCGCGGGTCAGCGCGCGGGCAAGCTGGCGATGCGAAATGTCGGGGCTGGCTTCTACCCGAACGGGCACCCGCAGCGGCTGCGCGATCCCGGGGGTGAAGAATTCAACGACCGCCTCGAAACGGCGCTGCGCGGCGTTGTAAATCAGGCGCGCGATGCGCGTGGCGCTGGCATGATGCATCCTCGGAGCCTCCTGCGTGGGTGTCCTTGCGTAAACGCTAAACCTTGCGTTTTGGTTTCCACCTGCGGCGAAATGGTCGCCATAAAGCTCTTGAAGCGGGATGCGCCACATCCCATTTTTCATATCGAGACCCGGTCAGGACGGCGCCTAATATAGGGCCAGACACATCCCGGGGGCTTTAAAAAAGGAGAATGCCGATGAACATGGAGAAGTTCACGGAGCGGTCTCGCGGTTTCCTTCAGGCCGCGCAGACGATCGCGATGCGCGAGGGTCATCAACGTGTGGTGCCCGAGCATCTTCTGAAGGCTTTGATGGATGACGATCAGGGGCTGTCGGCCAATCTGATCAAGCGCGCCGGCGGCGAGCCTGCCCGCGTACTCGAAGCCGTCGATCTAGCGGTGTCGAAACTGCCGAAAGTGTCGGGCGGCGACGGGCAGGTCTATGTCGAGCAGAGCCTTGTGCGCGTGCTCGACGAGGCCGAGAAGATCGCCAAGAAAGCGGGCGACAGCTTCGTCCCGGTGGAGCGTGTGCTGATGGCTTTGGCCATGGTGAACACGCGCGCCAAGGATGCGCTCGATGCGGGCGCTGTGACGGCGCAGAAGCTCAACGCCGCGATCAACGATCTGCGCAAGGGGCGCACGGCGGATTCGGCCTCGGCCGAAGAGGGCTACGAGGCGCTCAAGAAATACGCGCGCGATCTGACCGATGCTGCCGAGCAAGGCAAGATCGACCCGATCATCGGTCGTGATGACGAGATTCGGCGCACCATGCAGGTGCTGAGCCGTCGGACCAAGAACAACCCGGTTCTGATCGGTGAACCCGGCGTGGGTAAGACCGCGATCGCGGAAGGCCTCGCGCTGCGCATCATCGACGGGGACGTCCCGGAGAGCTTGCGCGACAAGCGGCTGCTCGCACTCGACATGGGCGCGCTGATCGCCGGTGCGAAATATCGCGGCGAGTTCGAAGAGCGTCTGAAAGCGATCCTCAAGGAAATCGAGGCTGCTGCGGGCGAGATCATCCTCTTCATCGACGAGATGCACACGCTCGTCGGCGCCGGGAAATCCGATGGTGCGATGGATGCGGCGAACCTGATCAAGCCGGCGCTGGCCCGTGGTGAGCTGCATTGCGTGGGGGCGACGACGCTCGACGAGTATCGCAAATATGTCGAGAAGGACGCGGCTTTGGCCCGGCGTTTCCAGCCCGTGATGGTGGAAGAGCCGACGGTCGAGGACACGATCTCGATCCTGCGCGGTATCAAGGAGAAATACGAACTCCACCACGGGGTGAAGATCTCCGACTCGGCGCTGGTGTCGGCTGCGACGCTCTCGCATCGCTACATCACCGACCGCTTCCTGCCCGACAAGGCGATCGACCTCGTGGACGAGGCCGCCTCGCGTCTGCGCATGGAAGTGGACAGCAAGCCCGAGGAGCTCGATGCGCTCGACCGTCAGATTCTGCAGATGCAGATCGAAGCGGAAGCGCTGAAGAAAGAGGACGACACCGCGTCGAAGGACCGTCTCGAGAAGCTCGAGAAGGAACTGGCCGATCTGCAGGATCGCGCTTCGGAAATGACTGCCAAATGGCAGGCCGAGCGGGACAAGCTGGAATCGGGTCGCAACCTCAAGGAGCAACTCGACAAGGCCCGGGCCGAGCTTGATCAAGCGAAGCGCGAAGGCAATCTCGCCCGCGCGGGTGAGTTGAGCTACGGCATCATCCCGAGCCTCGAGAAGCAACTCGCGGCAGCCGACGAGGCCGAAGGCGAGGAGCTGATGGTCGAGGAATCGGTGCGCCCCGAGCAGATCGCCGAAGTGGTCGAACGCTGGACCGGCATCCCGACCTCGAAGATGCTGGAGGGCGAGCGCGAGAAGCTCTTGAAGATGGAAGACGAGCTGCACAAGCGCGTCGTCGGTCAGGATGCAGCGATCACCGCCGTGTCGAACGCCGTGCGCCGTGCGCGTGCGGGGCTGAACGACGAGAACCGCCCGCTGGGCTCGTTCCTCTTCCTCGGCCCGACCGGCGTGGGTAAGACCGAGCTGACCAAGGCCGTCGCGAATTACCTGTTCGACGACGATCAGGCGATGGTGCGGATCGACATGTCCGAGTTCATGGAGAAGCACTCCGTGGCGCGGCTGATCGGTGCCCCTCCGGGCTATGTCGGCTATGACGAGGGTGGCGTTCTGACCGAAGCGGTCCGGCGGCGTCCCTATCAGGTCGTGCTGTTCGACGAGGTCGAGAAGGCGCATCCGGACGTGTTCAACGTGCTGCTGCAGGTGCTCGACGATGGTGTGCTGACCGACGGTCAGGGCCGCACGGTCGACTTCAAGCAGACGCTGATCGTGCTGACCTCGAACCTCGGCAGCCAAGCGCTCAGCCAGCTGCCGGAAGGCACGGATGCGGGCGAGGCCAAGCGTCAGGTGATGGATGCGGTGCGGGCGCATTTCCGCCCCGAATTCCTGAACCGTCTCGACGAGATGGTGATCTTCGATCGCCTGAACCGCGAGAACATGGACGGGATCGTGGAAATCCAGCTCAAGCGGCTGGAGAAACGTCTGGCGCAGCGCAAGATCACGCTGGATCTGGACGAGTCGGCCCACAAGTGGCTTGCCGATGCGGGCTACGACCCGGTCTATGGCGCACGTCCGCTGAAGCGGGTGATCCAGCGCGCGCTGCAGGACCCGCTGGCCGAGGCGATCCTTGGCGGCGATATCATGGACGGTGCGACGGTCGAAGTCACGGCAGGCCCGAACGGCCTGATCGTCGGCGGCCACAGTGCGCCTCTGGGTGGCACGAAGCCCGCCGATGGCGTGCCGCTGCACTAAACCCAGCTGAAAACCGATTGAGAGGGGCGGAGCGATCCGCCCCTTTTTCATCAGCGTCAGGGGCGCTGCCCCTCTTGGCTGCGCCAATTCACCCCGGGATATTTCCGCCAAGAGGAAGAAGGAGTATCTAGGGGATATTCCCCGGATCGAGTCCCCATGCCTGCCCTTTGCCGCGATTGCCTGAAGAGTTTTGACGAGGCGCCGAAGCGTTGCCCTGCCTGCGGCAAGGCGCGGATCGTGGCGCATCCGGAGCTGTTCGACCTGCCCATCGCGCATATCGATTGCGACAGTTTCTATGCCTCGGTCGAGAAGCGCGACAATCCCGAACTGTCTTCGCAGGCGGTCATCGTGGGCGGCGGCACGCGCGGGGTGGTGACGACCTGCTGCTACATCGCGCGAATCTCCGGCGTGCGCTCGGCGATGCCGATGTATCAGGCGCGCAAGCTTTGCCCGGACGCGGTGATCATCAAACCGAGGATGGAGCATTACGCCAGCGTCTCGCGCGAGATCCGGGCGAAGATGGTCGAGCTGACGCCGCTGATCGAGCCGCTCTCGCTCGACGAGGCGTTTCTCGATCTGGGCGGGACGGAGAGGCTGCACCATGCGCCGCCCGCGCCCCTGATGGCGCGGCTTGCGCGTGAGATCGAGACGGAGATCGGCGTGACGGCCTCGGTCGGTCTGTCGCATAACAAGTTCCTCGCCAAGATCGCCTCCGATCTCGACAAGCCGCGCGGGTTCTCGGTGATCGGGCGTGGCGATACGGAAGAGTTTCTCCGCGACAAGCCGGTGTCGATCCTTTGGGGCGTGGGGGCGGCGACGCGCTCGGCCCTGGGGCGCGCGGGCATCCGCACGCTCGCCGATATCCGCCGCGCGGGGCTGTCGCGGATGGAGGACCGTTTCGGCGCATCGGGGCGGCGGCTCTTTGAGTTGGCCAGCGGCCAAGATGCGCGGCGCGTCTCTCCAGACTCGCCGATGAAATCGGTGTCGAACGAGACCACCTTCAACACCGACATCGCCGATCGCGAGGCGCTGATGGGCAAGCTTTGGCATCTAGCCGAGAAGGTCTCGGCCCGGATGAAGGCGCGCGATCTGGCGGGGCGGACGGTGACGCTGAAGCTCAAGAAGGCTGATTTCGCGACCGTGACCCGGCAGACCCGGCTGGAGGAGCCGAGCCAATTGGCCGACACGCTCTATCGCGCGGGCGAGACGCTGTTCGACAAGCTGCCGAAGGGCCAAGCCTACCGTCTGATCGGGATCGGGTTTTCGGACCTCTCGGCGGCCGATGGGCGCGATCCGGCGGGCGACCTGCTCGACCCTTACGCGGGCAAGCGCGCGGGGGCGGAGCGGGCCAAAGATGCGATCCGGGCGCGATTCGGGACGGATGCGATCCGCAACGGGCGCGGCTGGGACGGGGAGTGACTTACTCCGCCGCGTGGCGAAGCGGATGCGCCCCGAGATCGGCGATCTGACGCGCCGCCCGGCTCATCAGCGCCGCGAACGCATTGAAATTCTCGTTCGGCGCGATGCGGTGCTGATCCATGTAGAGGGCGCGGTCGATCTCGATCTGGATCGCGTGATAGCCCTCGCGCGGATGCCCGTAGCGCTGGGTGATATAGGCCCCGGCAAAGGGGCTGTTGCGCGCCACGTTCAGCCCCTCGCCTTCGAAGATCAGTTCGATCTCGCGCACGATCTCGCGGTCGGCACTGGTGCCGTAGCGATCGCCAAGCACGATCTCCGCGCGGCGCGGGCCGGTCGTGGCCAGCGCCTCGGAGGGCATCGAATGCATATCGAGCAGAATCGCCTGCCCGAAAGCCCCATGCGCCTCGGCCATCAGCGCCTCGAGCTGCGCGTGATAGGGCCGCCAGACATGGTTGATCCGCGCCTCGGCCTCGATCATCGAGATCTTGCCGCGATAGATCGCCCGCGCACCGGACACCACGCGGGGAATCACCCCAAGACCGGCAGCGACGCGCGGCCCCGGATGCGCCCGGTCCAGCCCGGCGATCAGCGCCGAATCAAGTTCGTCCTCCGCCCGGTTGAGATCGACCCAGGCCCTCGGATACTGCGCGCAGAGAAGCGGCGCGCCGAATCGCGGAACGTCCGCCAGCAGCTCATCGACGAAAGCGTCTTCGGAAGACCGCAGGCGCAGCATGTCCAGAACGGCCCGTTCCTGCAGGCTATGCGGGTATTGCGCACCGGAATGGGGCGAGGCGAAGACCGCAGCCGTCCGCAACGCCTTGGGGCGAACCAGCCGGAACGGCGGCAAAAGGGCTGGGCTGTCGGACATGAAACCTCTTATGATCGCCTAATATCTTACACTGGAACGCTTTCGCGCCAAAACCCTCTTGAAAGCCGTTTCGACTCTTTATATAGACCCCCAGACCGACGCGACACCGCGCCTTTCGGTTCCCTTCGCGGCCTAGCCGCAAGCGCGAATCAAAGGCATCAAACGGGATCGCACGGGTGTGGGCGGTTAGCTCAGCGGTAGAGCACTACGTTGACATCGTAGTGGCCACTGGTTCGATCCCAGTACCGCCCACCATCTATTCACCGCCCCCGGCTTGCAAGCCCGGGGCATTCGTTTTTCAAGGCGCACCGCGCGCCGCGATACAGGAGAAGGCCGATGAAGGTCCGCAACTCGCTCCGCTCGCTCAAGCAGCGTCATCGCGATTGCCAGGTCGTGCGCCGCAAAGGCCGCGTCTACGTGATCAACAAGACGCAGAAGCGCTTCAAAGCCCGTCAGGGCTGAGGCAGCCGAGCCGAAACGAATAAAGGCCGCGCCAGGGATTTCCCGGCGCGGCCTTTTCCTATGTTCAGCGCGTCGAGGCTGAGAGGGATCGGCGCTTAACGCGCGCCGATCGCCCCGGCCAGAAGCTGCGCCACGGTGGCCTGATCGAGGTAGCCGGTGGCTTCCAGCCCGCCTGCGGTCTGATAGCGGCGAATCGCGCGGCGCGTATCCTTGTCGAACACACCGTCGACCTTGCCGGGCTTGAGACCCATCTGGGCAAGGCGTTGCTCCACCAGCGATTTCGCGACGCCGGGCAGGTTGAGGGCGGCCTCTTTCGCGGCGGCCGCGTCCATCGCGTCGCTTTGCTGATTCTGTTGCTGCAGCTCGGCGATGCGTGCCTCGGCCTCGGCTTTGAAGGCCGGGTCGGAGCGGCTTGCCAGATAATCGCGGTAGCTGGCGATGGTGTCGGCTTTACGCGCGGCGTCCCAGTCTGCGCGATCGGCCGACTGCGCTTCATCGCGGCGATCCGCTTCGATCTTGTCGAGCCGCTCCTGCGCGAGTTCCGCAAACAGCCCGTCGGGATATTTCTTGAGATAGGCGCGCAGCCCGGCCTCGTCACCCGCCTTGCCGGTCTGCTCCCAATAGGCGCGGTCTTCTTGATCAATCTTGGCCTGACGGGCCTCGGCCTCGGCCTTCAGCTCGGCGGCGCGTTTCTCACCCTGCGCCGAGAGCGCAGTCAGCTGGGCGCGGGTCAGATAGCTGGTGTCGTCGAAGCCGTTGGCCTTCTGCCAGCGCGCGATCGCCCCGCGCGAGCCGGGCCCGAAGATACCATCGACGCCTTTCGGGTCGAATTTCAAGATCGTCAGGTTCTGCTGCACCTCGCGACGCTGATCGCGGCTGAGGTTCAGCGCCTCTTCCGCAGCCTTCGCTTGCCGCTGAGGCTCGTCACGCAGTTGCTGGATACGCTGCTTCGCCTGAGCGGCATTGGTGCCATTCGGATAGCGGTCGAGATAGAGCTGATAGGCGGTGATCGTGTCCTCGGATCGCGCCATGTCCCAATACGGGGCCGACGGGTCAGCCTCGGGGGTTTTCACCGGGGCGGGTTTCTTGCCCGTCGGCTCGGTGACAAGTACGAAATCCCGCGGCATGTAGCCACTCGCGCGCAGGTCTTCGGACTGCGCCGACTGCATCAGCGAAGCGCCGGGCTCGGTCAGGTTGCCCGACATGAGGCTGGCCACATCCTTAGGGCTGCCGCGCAGCACCGTCACGCCCTGCGGAATGTCGAGCGTGCCGATCCCAGGCTGGGTGAGGCCCTGGCCGTTGCCCTCTTCGTCCGCCGCGCCGAGAAGCAGCACGGCACGCCCCGGATGGGCGGCGAGCACGGTCATCACTGCGGACAGCGGCAGCGCCTCGCTCACCGCTTCGGGCAGCGAGGTGTCGCGGGCGTCGACCGGCAGATACCATGTCTCCCCGTCGGAATGGACAAAACGGCCCGAGAGCGCCACGACCAGCCGCTCGGCCTCGGGTGCGCGGGTAACGAAATCACGGAAGCGGGACCGGATCTCGGCCGCATCGGCGTCATCCTCGATCAGCACCGAGAAGCCCGCCGTCTGCAGCTTTGCTTCGCTATCGGTCAGGGCAGTGCCCGAGCGAAGATCGTCGATCCGTTGATAATCGGAATTTCCCAGCACCAGCGCCAGATCGGCGGCATGGGCGGGAAGGCCAAGCGCCGCGATTGCGGCACCTGTCAGAAGAAGTTTACGCATGGGTTCCTCCACTCTCTTTCCGGAGAAACCCCTCGAGTGCGCGCGCGGTTCCTCAGTCGTATTTGCGCTGGTCGTCGATGACCTTCCCATCATTGGGCAAAGAGCCGGGCGACACCAGTTCGATCACGCCCTTCATCTTCAGCGCCTCGCGGATACCACCGTCGAAGCGGGCGGGATCGTCGGCCTCGGTCTCGATCTGCACTGTCATCACGTCCATCTCGCCGTCGCGGGTAGCGATGACGCGGGCTTTTTGCACCTCTGCATGGGCCGAGACGAAGCTAGCCACCTGCTCAGGACGGACGAACATGCCCTTGATCTTGGTGGTTTGATCGGCGCGGCCCATCCAGCCCTTGATGCGCATATTGGTGCGCCCGCAGGGGCTGACGCCTTCCATCACCGCCGACAGATCGCCGGTGGCGAAACGGATCAGCGGGTAGTCGGGATTGAGCGTGGTCACGACGACTTCTCCAACCTCGCCGGGGGCAACCGGATCGCCGGTGCCGGGGCGGACGATCTCGACGATCACGCCCTCGTCGACGATCATCCCCTCCATCGCGGCACTCTCATAGGCGATATTGCCCAGATCGGCGGTGGCGTAGCATTGCAGGCATGCGATGCCGCGATCCGCATAATCCTGACGCAGGCTCGGGAAGAGCGCACCGCCCGACACGGTGGCCTTCGTGATTTTCAGCGCCTCGCCCATCTCCTCGGCCTTCTCGAGAATGATGCGCAGGTAATCGGGCGTGCCCGCGTAAGTGGTAGTGCCGATATCGACGGCTGCGCGGACCTGCAATTCGGTCTGGCCGGTGCCTGCGGGCAGAACGGCCGCACCCACCGCACGCGCGGCATTCTCGAACATCATGCCCGCGGGGGTGAGGTGATAGCCGAAACAGTTCTGCACGATATCGCCGGGACCGACGCCCGCCGCATGGACGAAACGCCCCAGCCGCCACCAGTTGTGACTGGCATCGCCGGGCTCATAGATCGGGCCGGGCGACTGGAAGATATGCGCGAAGGCATGGGCGGGTTTCGTGACCAGCCCCCCGAAGGGCGGCGCGCCTTTCTGCGCGGCCCCGAGGTCGGACTTGCGCAGCACAGGCAGCTTCGCGAGCGCCTCGCGCGAGGTGATCGCGCTCGGGTCGACGCCTTGCAGATGCGCCGCAATCCCCGGAGCCTTCATCGCCGCGCCGATCAGCGCCGGCAGGCACTCCGCCAGAGAGGCCTCACGCGCGTCAGCGCTGCGGGTTTCCAATTCGTCGAAATGTTCGCCCATCTCTCGACCCTTTCCGTTCAGCGGACAGACCGCTCCTGTGCCGCGGCGAAAATGCTGCGCAGCAATTCAATTGAATCAATAAGTTACCGTTACGCCAGCCAGCGCTTGCGGCGGCGGTAGCTGCGCACGTCGCGGAAGCTCTTGCGGCCTTCGTCGGACATGCCGAGGTAGAATTCCTTCACGTCCGGGTTCTCGCGCAGCTCGGCTGCGGGACCGTCCATCACGATGCGCCCGCTCTCCAGAATGTAGCCGTAATGGGCGTAGCGCAGCGCGACGTTGGTGTTCTGCTCGGCCAGAAGGAAGGTCACGCCCTCGTTCTCGTTGACCGATTTCACGATCTCGAAGATCTGCTCCACCAGCTGCGGCGCGAGACCCATCGAAGGTTCGTCCAGCAGGATCGTCTCGGGGCGGCTCATCAGCGCGCGACCCATCGCGACCATCTGCTGCTCCCCGCCCGAGGTATAGCCCGCCTGCGATTTGCGGCGCTCCTTGAGGCGCGGGAAGTAGTCGTAGACCATCTCGAGGTCGGCCTGGATCGCGGCGCGCCCGTCCTTGCGGGTATAGGCGCCGGTCAGCAGGTTTTCCTCGACGGTCAGGTGTTCGAAGCAATGGCGCCCCTCCATCACCTGGATCACGCCCTTGCGGACCAGATCGGCGGGGGAGCCGTCCTGCACCCGTTCGCCGCGATAGGTGATCGAGCCTTTCGTCACCTCGCCGCGCTCAGATTTGAGCAGGTTGGAGATCGCCTTGAGCGTCGTCGTCTTGCCCGCGCCGTTGCCGCCCAGAAGCGCGGTGATCCCGCCCTTGGGCACGCTCAGGCTCACCCCTTTCAGCACGAGGATGACGTGATTGTAGATCACCTCGATATTGTTGACCTCGAGAAGGGTGTTATCGGTTTTCGAAGCGTCGAGCATGGTTCTCTCCGGGACGTTGGGGTGGCCCCCGGCGGCGCGCGCCGGAGGCCGTTTTCGATCAGTTACACTGGTCGGTGATGTTGTTTTCCGAAGCGAAGGCTGCGGAATCTTCTTCGATCAGCGGGTTCAGCACGTCCTTGTCGGATTCGATCCAGTCGGAGGCTTCGTTCCACTTCTTCGCACCGGCATCCCACTGGAAAACCTTGGCGGAGCCGGGGCCCCCGTGGTTCTCGCAGCTCGCCTTGATCGGCTGGGCGAAGTTCGGCAGGCCGAGCTCTTCCAGACGGGCTTCGGTGAGATCGAGGTTCTCGAAACCGTCGCGCACTTCAGCGGCGTTGACGTTCGACTTGCCGGCCATCTCCTGCGCCTTGCGGATCGCTTCCGAGATGATCATCGCCGCGTACATGCCGCGCGAATAGAGCATCGTGCCAACCTGATCGCCTGCGCCCGACGCCTTGCCGGCATCGACGACATATTGCTTGAGGTCCGCATAAACCGGGTAATCCATGCCGGTGCCGTGGAACGACAGCGCCTTGTAGCCAGAGGCCTTGTCGCCTGCCGGAGCCACGTCGTTCTCCGAACCCGACCACCAGACGCCGATGAAGTGATCCATCGGGAAGCGGATGTTCACGGCTTCCTGGATGGCGACCTGGTTCATGACGCCCCAGCCCCACATCAGGACATAGTCGGGCTTGTCACGACGGATCTGCAGCCATTGCGACTTCTGCTCTTGACCGGGGTGGTCGACGGGCAGGGTCGACAGCTCGAAACCGTGCTTCTTGGCCAGCTCTTCGAGCGTGCGGATCGGCTCCTTGCCATAGGCGGAGTTGTGATAGACCAGCGCGATTTTCTTACCGCTGATATCGCCGCCTTCCTGATCAATGATATGTTTGATCGCGACCGAAGCGCCGTCCCAGTAGTTGGCCGGAAAGTTGAAGACCCACTTGAACACCTTGCCGTTCGCAGCCGAGGTGCGGCCGTAGCCCGGGGTGTAGAGCGTGATGCCGTCAGCGGTGACCTTCGGGATCAGCTGATAGGTGATGCCGGTCGAGAGCGGGTTATAGGCCAGCGCGCCTTCGCCCTTGGTCGACTCGTAGCATTCCACGCCCTTCTCGGTGTTATAGGCGGTTTCGCATTCGGGAGTGGCAACCATCTCGCCGCCGATGCCGCCGTCACGCTCGTTGAGCAGGGTGAAATAGTCGTTGAAGCCATCGGCGTAAGGGATGCCGTTCGCGGCATAAGGTCCGGTGCGATAGCTGAGGTTCGGCACCACCAGTTCGGCGAAAGCCGGGGCCGTGGTCAGCGTCATCGCCGCCGCGACCAGTGCGGTTAGGGTCTTCTTCATTCGGTTCTCCTCCCAGAATGTTCGAGTGTTGCGCCGGGCGTGTCCCGGTTCTTTGTGTTGGGCGGCCCGGCCGTCAGTGCGGGAAGGGCCAAAGCCGGAGTTTCTCTTTCGCGACGCGCCAGAGCTGCGCGAGGCCATGCGGTTCCGCGATCAGGAAGGCCACGATCAGCCCGCCCACGATCATCAGCTCGATATGCGCGGCGAGGTCCGTCGGCCAACCGAGCGTGCCGACGAGCACGTTCTTGAGGAAGACCGGCAGCAGCACGAGGAAGGCAGCGCCCGCAAACGAGCCGAAGATCGAGCCCAGACCGCCGATGATCACCATGAAGAGGATCAGGAAGGACTTCTGGATGCCGAAGGCTTCGCCCACTTCTGCCGCACCCAGATAGACCGCGAAGAACAGCGCGCCGGCGATGCCGATGAAGAACGAGCTGACCGCAAAGGCCGACAGCTTCGTCGTCAGCGGGTTCACCCCGATGATCTCGGCGGCGATATCCATGTCGCGGATCGCCATCCATTTACGCCCCACCGTGCCACGCGTCAGATTGCGCGCGACCAGCGCCACCAGCGTCAGCATCACGAGGCAGAACATGTATTTCGCCATGGCCGAGGTCTGCGCGCCGGTCACGAAGACGCCGAACACGGTGCGCTCGGGCGCGTTGATCTGACCCGAGGCCGAGTAGTTGTAGAACCACGGCACCTTGTTGAAGAGCCAGACGAGGAAGAACTGCGCCGCCAGCGTCGCCACCGCGAGGTAGAAACCTTTGATGCGCAGGCTCGGCAGGCCGAAGATCACGCCTACGGCGGCGGTGATGAACCCCGCGATGATGACGTGGAAGAAGATGTTGACGTCCGGGAAGGCCGTCATCAGCTTGTAGACGGCATAGGCGCCCACTGCCATGAAGCCCCCGGTGCCAAGGCTCACCTGCCCGGCATAGCCCACGAGGATATTCAGCCCGATCGCCGCGATGGCGTAGATCAGGAAGGGTACCGCGACCGCGTTCGCCCAGTAGTCGTTGATGAACAGCGGAACGATCCCGAAGGCGACCACCAGCACTGCATAATAGCGCAGCCGGTCGAACTTGATCGGAAAGGTCTGACTGTCCTCCCGGTAGGATGTCTTGAAATCACCTGCTTCGCGGTAAAACATCAGCCTCTCCCTTTCGTCAGGGAGAGCGCGTCGTCCCCCGTCAGCAGTTGCCGCGCCGGATCCTCACCCAGGCCCAGAGCCCGGCTCCCGCCCCCAAGGCGGCCAGCACGATATTCAGTGTTTGCAAGGTGGTCGGTTCTTCCGGCGGAGCGGCCAGCGCGATCCATCCGAATGCCAGCGCAGCTCCCCAGCCAATCGTGAACACGGTTGCACAGGTCTTCATCGGTAACGGTCCTCCCAATGATCGTCACATCAGCGCGACGACACTGGGCTCCCCTCCCCTTGACGCCACGACATGTGGCAGCTTGTCGCACCCCTGCGGCTCGATCAAGGAATTTTTCACCGTGGCGTGAAAGCGTCGTGATCATCGGTCAGACCCTCTCGATGATCTTCTCGCCGAACAGGCCCTGCGGCCGGAACACGAGGAAGACGAGCGCGAGGACATAGGCGAACCAGTTCTCGGTCGCACCGCCAAGGAAAGGCGCCCCGATCAGCAGTTCGAACAGTTTCTCGCCGACACCGATGATCAGACCGCCGACGATGGCGCCCGGGATCGAGGTGAAGCCGCCCAGCATCAGCACCGGCAGCGCCTTGAGCGCGATCAGCGACAGCGAGAACTGCACGCCCGATTTCGAGCCCCACATGATGCCCGCGACCAGCGCCACGAAGCCCGCGATGGACCAGACGAGGATCCAGATGAAGCGCAGCGAGATCCCGACCGACAGCGCGGCCTGGTGATCGTCGGCCACCGCGCGCAGCGCCCGGCCCTGCTTGGAGTATTGCGAGAACACGGTCAGCGCCGACACCAGCAGCACTGCAACGATGGCCGCCACGATATCGAGATTGTCGATGAAGAAGCCGTAGCCGAACATGTTGAAGGTGACGGTGTCGATGGTCTCGTTGATGCCCTGCGGCAGCCCCACATCGAGCGTCTTGATGTCAGAGCCCCACATCACATCCCCGAAACCTTCGAGGAAATAGGCCATCCCGATCGTCGCCATGAAGAGGATGATCGGCGCCTGGTTCACCAGATGCTTGAGCACCACTTTCTCGATGATGATCGCGAGCACGACCATCACGGCCGCCGCCAGCAGGATCGCGACGATTGCCGGAACCTCCCACGGGAAATTCGTGTAGTGATTGCCCGTCATCGCGTTGATGAGATGGGCGAAGGGCACTTGCCCCTTCTGGATGCCGACCAGCGTCAGCGCGGCAAAGAGCGCGAGAACGCCCTGCGCGTAGTTGAAGATGCCAGAGGCTTTGAAGATCAGCACGAAGCCCAGCGCCACGAGCGCATAGAGCACCCCTGCCATCAGGCCATTCAGCGTCACCTCGGCGGCATAGAGAACGATATCAGGCATGACGCGCCTCCGATGTCTGAATTGCGATGCGGATGGTCTCAGTCATGGGCCACCCCCAGATAGGCGTCGATCACGTCTTGATTGCTGCGCACCTCGTCGGGCGTGCCGTCACCGATCTTCTTGCCGTAATCCATCACGACGACCCGGTCGGAGAGGTCCATCACGACGCCCATATCGTGTTCGATCAGGACGATGGTGGTGCCGAACTCGTCATTCACGTCGAGGATGAAGCGGCTCATGTCCTCTTTCTCTTCGACGTTCATCCCCGCCATCGGCTCGTCGAGCAGCAGGATCTTCGGCTCGGCGGCCAGCGCACGCGCCAGCTCCACCCGCTTCTTCAGGCCGTAGGGCAGACGCCCCACCGGCGTTTTCCGGATATTCTGGATCTCGAGAAAGTCGATGATCTTCTCGACCTTCTCGCGGTTCTCGTGCTCTTCGGCGGCGGCACCCGTCCACCACCAGCCCGCCTGCGACATGAGACCCTTCTTCATATGGGTCAGCCGCCCGGTCATGATGTTGTCGAGCACCGACATGCCGTCGAACAGCGCGATGTTCTGGAAGGTGCGCGCGATGCCGAGGCGCGCGACCTGATAGGGTTTCATCGGCCCGCGCTTGATGCCCTTGTAGAACACCTCGCCCTCGGTCGGGATATAGAAGCCCGAGATGACGTTCAGCATCGAGGATTTCCCCGCGCCGTTCGGACCGATGATCGCACGGATCTCGCCCTCGCGGATGTCGAAGGAGATATCCTTGATCGCCACCACCCCGCCGAAGCGCAGCGTGATGTTCTTCATCTCCATGATGACCCCGCCGATCTGGCGGCCGTCGGCGGTGACGTAACCTTCGTTCATGTCTTTCATTCCGCCGCCTCCGCCATCTGTTTCGGGGCCACGACCTTCGCGTCAGCGATCTTCAGCGTCGCCTTGATCGAGCCTTTGCGCCCGTCCTCGTAGGTCACTTCCGTTTCGGTGTAGATCTCGTCACGCCCGTCATAGAGCGCCTCGATCAGGTCGTTGAACTTCTCGGCGATCACGTTGCGACGCACCTTGCGGGTGCGGGTCATCTCGCCGTCATCAGCGTCGAGTTCCTTGTGCAGGATCAGGAAGCGATGAACCTGACAGCCCGAGAGCATCGGATCTTCGGCGATGCTTTCATTCACCTCTTCGACATGCTCGCGGATCATCTCATAGACGCGCGGATGGCCCGCAAGCTCCTGATAGGAGGCGTAGGAGATGTTGTTGCGCTCGGCCCAGTTGCCGACCGCGGTGAGGTCGATATTGATGAAGGCCGTGCACCGGTCCTTGCCCGCACCGAACACCACCGCCTCGAGGATCGAGGGGTAGAACTTCAGCTTGTTCTCGACATATTTCGGCGCGAACAGGCGACCGTCGGCCATTTTGCCCACGTCCTTGGCGCGGTCGATGATCCGGAGATGCCCGGTGTCTTCCTCGAAGAAGCCTGCATCGCCCGTCGCGACCCAGCCTTCCGGGTCCTTGGTCGAGGCCGTGCTCTCGGCGTTCTTGTAGTACTCCACGAAGGTGCCGGGGCTGCGATAGAAAACCTCGCCATTGTCGGCGATCTTCACCTCGACGCCCGGGGACGGCACGCCCACCGTATCGGCGCGCACTTCGCCATCGGGCTGCTGGGTGATGAAGACCGAAGCCTCGGTCTGACCGTAGAGCTGCTTCAGGTTGATCCCGAGCGAGCGGTAGAAGGAGAAGATCTCCGGCCCGATCGCCTCGCCCGCCGTGTAGCCCACGCGGATGCGCGAGAAGCCCAGCGTGTTCTTGAGCGGGCCATAGACGAAGAAATTGCCCAGCGCATAGGACATCCGCTTGCCGAAGCTGACGGGCTTGCCGTCGAGAATGTCGGGGCCGACTTCGCGCGCGACCTTCATGTAATGGTCGAACAGCTTCTTCTTCAGCTTGCCCGCATCTTCCATGCGGATCATCACCGAGGTCAGCTGGTTCTCGAAGACCCGCGGCGGGGCGAAGAAATAGGTCGGCCCGATCTCGCGCAGGTCGATCATCATCGTCTCGGGGCTTTCCGGGCAATTCACGGTGAAGCCCGACCAATAGGCTTGCCCGATCGAGAAGATGAAATCGCCCACCCATGCCATCGGCAGGTAGGCGAGAACCTCGTCGTTATGGTTCAGGTGATCGAATTCCGAGGACGCCTTGGCGGTCTCGATGATGTTGCGGTTCGACAGGACAACGCCCTTCGGCTTGCCCGTCGTGCCCGAGGTGTAGAGCATCACGCAGGTGCTGTCATAGGTCAGCTCGGCGATGCGCTTGTCCAGCTCGGCCTCGTAGCGCGAATGGCCCGCGCGGCCCTCGGCCTGCACGTCCTCCAGCGCGTTCATGCGCGAGTGGTCGTATTTCCGCATGCCGCGCTTGTCGGTGTAGGTGACATGGGTGATCGCGTGGATGCGGTCCTCGATCTCGACGATCTTGTCGACCTGCTCCTGATCGCCGCAGACGACGAAGCGCGCGCCGCAATGCTCCATCACATAGGCCATCTCGTCGGCCGCTGCGTCCTGATAGAGCGGCACCGGAATCGCGCCGCACATCTGCGCCGCGACCATCGACCAGTAATGCATGGGGCGGTTGCGCCCGATGATGGCGATATAATCGCCCCGTTCCACGCCGAGGCTCAGGAAGCCCAGCGCCATCGCGCGGATTTCCTCGGCCGCTTCGGCCCAGCTCCAGCTCTGCCAGATCCCGAATTCCTTTTCGCGATAGGCGGGGTAGCCACCATATCGGGCCACGTTCCGCGCCAAAAGCGCAGGAATCGATTGGGCAGATTCCTGCCCCTTCGCGACTGCGTCAGCCAAATTTTCCTCCCTCGCGCCGGTATGTCCGGCGTCCCTCGACCGCCCCGGGCGCTCCTCCGCGCACAGTTCGGCATGGCTCGACAGTCCATGTCAAAGTTTTCGTGATCTTTTCGTGATTGTAACGAATTCTTACGACTTCGCTGCGCAGCGAAACACGCTTTGCCGCGCCGCCTGCCGGTGGTAGCAAAAGCCAAGGAGCGGGAGGGGCGAGGTGAGCGAAACGAGCCGCGAGCGGCTGACACAGGCGGGGCTGAACCTGATCGGACAGGCGCTGTCGATCTTCGACAGCGATCTGCGGCTGGCCGTGTCGAACCGGCAATATCAGCTGATGTTCGACCTGCCCGACACGCTGGCCCAGCCGGGCACTACCTTCGAGGATACGATTCGCTTCCTTGTCACGCGGGGCGAATATGGCGAGGTCGACGATATCGAGGCCGCCGTCCGCGAGCGGGTCGAGACCGCGCGCGCCTTCGAGGCCCATTACATGGAGCGCCAGCGGGCGAACGGGCGCACGATCTCGGTCGAAGGCGCGCCGCTGCCCGAGGGCGGCTGGGTCACGGTCTATACCGACATCACGCCGGTGAAGCGGCAAGAGGCGCTGTTGCGCGCGCGGTCCGAGGAATTGTCGGACCAGCTCCTCGACCATGCCGAGGCGCTGGCGGCGGCGAACCGGGAACTGGCCGCGACGAACATGGCGCTGGAGGAAACCTCGCGCCAGCTGGCGATCACCGAAGCTCGCACGCGGCAGGTGACCGAGATGATGCCCGCCCATATTGCGCGCGTCGATCGCAACCTGATCTACACCTTTTCCAACCGCCGCCTGTCGACCGTTATGCCCGGCTCGCTCGCCAATGCGGTCGGCCATCACGCGAGCGAGGCGCTCGGCCCCGAGACCTATCGCAAGATCACACCCGGCTTTCGGCGCGCGCTGGCGGGCGAGGCGAGCGTCGTCGAAATCACACATGACCCGTCGGGTCGGCGCATCCGCGTCGCGCTGACCCCCGATCTTGCCAGCCAGAACGAGGTGAGCGGGGTCTATATCCTCTCCACCGACGTCACGCATGAGGCGCAGGCCCGCGCAGCACTCGCGCAATCGGCGAAGCGCGAATTGGCCGCGCAGCTGTCGTCGGGGCTGGCGCATGACTTCGCCAATCTCCTGACCATCATCCTCGGACTGCAGGGGCGGCTCGAACGGATGGAGGGGCTGCCCGCCGACGCGCAGGACGCAATCCGGGCGACCCTTGGTGCTGCCCGGCGCGGCGGCACGCTTCTCGACCGGATCGCCGCAATCTCCGGCCCGCGCGAGCTGCGCCCGCAGGCCGTCGTGCTGGACGACCTCTTCGACGATCTCGCCGCGATGGCAGGACCGACCCTGCATGATCCGGTGACGCTCGATTTCGACAATAGCGATCTGAAAGACCCGATCCTGCTCGATCCCGGCCCGTTGCAGGACAGCCTGCTGAACCTGATCCTGAACGCCAATCACGCGATGCGCGGCGAGGGCGGCACGATCCGGATCGAGGCCCGTGCGGTGCGCGATACATGGGTCGAGATCGCCGTGACCGATCAGGGCGGCGGATTCTCGGAGGAGGCGCTCGAACATGCGCTCGATCCGTTCTTCACGACCAAGGGCAATGAAGGCTCCGGGCTCGGCCTGTCGATGGTCTATGACCAGACCAAGCTCGCGGGCGGCACGCTGCGGCTGGCCAATACCGAGGACGGCGCGCGCGTCACGATGCGCCTGCCGCTGAAACCCGCCGCCCGCCAAGCCGAGCCGATGATGGTGCTCTTGGTCGAGGATGACGAGGACATTCGCGCCAGCACCCGAGACATGCTGCGCGCGATGGATCACACGGTCGTCGAGGCGGGCACGATCGCCGAGGCCGAAGCCCTGCTGAACCTGCCCGACATCGCGCTGGTCCTGTCGGATATCCAGCTGCCCGGACCGCGCAGCGGGGTGGATCTCGCCCGCAAAATCCGCAATCAGGTTCCGATGATCCTGATGACCTCGCTGCCGCCGGGCGATGCGCTGCGCGCGCAGGCCCCCTGCCCGGTCCTTCAGAAACCCTTTACCGCCGCGCAGCTTGCGGCGCTGCTTGCGGGAGTGCCTCGATGAGTGCCGACCATCCCCTTGTCGCGATCCTCGACGACGAGCCCGAAATCCGCCGGATGCTTTCCGACGCGCTCGAAGAGGCCGGGTTCCGTACGACCTGCTATGGCCGCGCGACCGAGTTCGAAGCCGGGCTGAAGCGCTCCTCGCCCGATGTCTGCCTCGTCGATCTGGGCCTGCCCGACCGTGACGGGCTGGCGCTGGTGCATCGGCTGGCGCTGGAATCGGGCGCTGCGATCATCATCATCTCGGGCCGCGCGCAGGTGCAGGACCGGGTGACGGGGCTGGAGCTTGGCGCGGATGATTACATCATCAAACCCTTCGATCCGGCCGAGGTCGTGGCCCGAATCCGTGCGCGGCTGCGCAAGGGGCGAAGCGAGGGGCCGGCGCAGGCGCAAACCGCCCATTTTGCAGGCTGGACCGCTCATTTCGACCGCTACCTGCTGGTGGCGGAGGATGGGGCCGAGACGTCGTTCTCCCATGCCGAAGGCGAAGTGCTGCGGCTGTTTCTCGAGAGCCCCAACCGGCTGATCACCCGCGCGCAGATGCAAGAATCTTTGGGTGGTGCCGCAGGCGAGAGCTTCGACCGGGCCATGGATGTGCGGATTTCGCGGCTGCGCACGAAGCTGGGCGAAGATCCGAAAAACCCGCGTCTTATCAAGACGATATACGGCGCGGGCTATATCTTCCTGGGCGAGGTCCGCTGGAGCTGACGAAACCACCTCTAGCGCGGATATCAAGGCGTTAACCTCTTTTCGCTGGCCAAAACCGCCCCGCTCTGATTCACTTCACGAAATCGGGATACAGGGGCACTGCCATGCTCAAT
Organism: Thioclava sp. JE_KL1; assembly: GCF_009296265.1. Classification (GTDB taxonomy): domain Bacteria; phylum Pseudomonadota; class Alphaproteobacteria; order Rhodobacterales; family Rhodobacteraceae; genus Thioclava. The sequence continues at coordinate 398,477 of NZ_WBJS01000005.1, read as the reverse complement.
CTCCTTCTTCACACGCCGACGTCGCGACGGTTCTATCGCGTGGAAGTCTCCGACAACCTGTTCGGGGAATATACCGTGCTGCGCGAATGGGGCCTGCAGGGCCAGACCGGCGCGTCCTGTCTGCGGTGGTTTTCCAACCTGCGCGAAGCCGTCCATGCGGCCGAGAGGTTTCGCCGCCGGGCGCAGCGACGCGGTTATGCGCTGAGCGAAGCGGGCGCAGGCGAAGCGCAAAGCTGACGCCAGCGACTGCGGCTCAGTCCTCGGGAGTCTCGGACTTCCCGGCCGCCGCGCGTTCTTCGCGCTTGATCTTCGCTCGCATTTTCTCCAGCCGCGCCTTCAGCTTGCTGCGGCGACGGTTTTGATAGGCGGTGATGATCGGCAGCGACACGTAGTAGCAAATCGTCGCCGCGATCACGCCAGGACCGATCCCGCCGATCAGATAGGGCAGCCAGACATCGGTGAAGAACCGCTCCAGCCCGCTCCATTCCGCGTGCTCGGGGGTGAACATCGCCCAGAAGTTATGCAGCAGATCGTGGCTCGCCGCCTGAAAGGTCTGCAGCAGGCTTTCGGGCGCGCCGCCATGGTCGAGGCGATCCCCAAGGATCTTGTGCCCCAGCTTCGTCGAGAAGACCGCGATGATCGGGAAGGTGACCGGGTTGCCGAAGAAGGTGGCGAGGATCGCGGCGAGGATATTGCCGCGCATGATCCAGGCCACGGCCGCGGCGCTGACGAAGTGAAATCCGAAAAGCGGCGTGAACGAGACCAGGACCCCGGCCCAGACGCCGCGCGCGATCCGGTGCGGGCGGTCGGGAAGCCGGTTGACCCGGTGCTTGACGTATTGAAAAGCCCGGGACCAGCCCGAACGCGGCCAGATCGCCTCGCGCAGGTTGGCCCAAACCCCCCGTTTTTCGCGCCGTCTGAAGACCACGCTGCCGTCCTTTCTCCCCCCTGCGCCGTGTGCGTCAGGGTTTGCGCGACAGGTTTCTGATCCGCTCCACCTGCGCCACGTCGCTCTCCGCCTCCAAGGCGGTAAGCAGGCGATGCATATGTTCTGCATCGCACAGTTCGACCTCGACGAGAACCGAATAGAAGTCCGGCTTGCGCTCCACAAAGTCGAGGTCCGAAATATTTGCCTTCTGCTGGCCGATCAATGTGCAGATATGTCCCAGCACGCCCGCGTCGTTCGAGATCGTGACCTTCAGGGTCGCGGTATAGGCGGGCGGGTGTTGCCCGGTCTTCCAATGCAGATCGACCCAGCGTTCGGGCTGATCCTCGAACTCTTCGAGCGCGGGACAGTCGATGGCGTGGATCACCACGCCCTTGCCGCGATAGGTGATGCCGACGATGCGCTCGCCCGGCAGCGGCTGGCAGCAATCGGCGCGGCGGAAGCTTTGATCGGCGCCGAGGCCCAGAACGGCGCGGGTCGGCTCGATCTCGGTGCCTTCGCGGCGTTGGGCAAGCTCCGGATACAGCGCGTCGAGCACATCCGAGGCCGCCAGTTCGGCAGAGCCGAGCCGGGCGAGAACCTCGTCCTGATCGCCGATCCCCAGCGCCTTGCCGGCGGTGCGCAGCGCCTTGTCGGTCACGCGGCGACCGACATGCTCGAAGGCCACCCGCGCCAGTTCCTGCCCCAGCTTGATGAAGCGGTCGCGATCTTCCTCGCGCAGCGATTTGCGGATCGCGGCCTTGGCGCGCCCGGTCGCCACTATATCGAGCCAGGTCAACTGCGGACGCTGGCCCGAGGCGGTGATCACCTCGACCGACTGGCCGTTCTTCAACCGGGTCCAGAGCGGCACGCGGATACCGTCGACCTTCGCGCCGACGCAGCTATTGCCGATCCGCGTGTGGATCGCATAGGCGAAATCGATCGGAGTCGCGCCCTTGGGCAGCTTCACCACATCGCCTTTCGGGGTGAAGCAGAAGACCTGATCGGAATACATCTCGAGTTTGACGTTCTCGAGAAACTCGTCGTGATCGCCATCGCCATCGGGGTCCGAGAACCGCTCGCTGAGCGAGGCGAGCCATTTCGCCGGATCGACCGCGAAGGGGTTCTGCGCCCGCTCGCCATCGCGGTAAGACCAGTGCGCAGCGACGCCGGCCTCGGCCACTTCGTGCATCTGCCGGGTGCGGATCTGCACCTCGACGCGCTTGCCGTCACGCCCCGAAACGGTGGTGTGAATCGAGCGGTAGCCGTTCGTCTTCGGCTGGCTGATGTAATCCTTGAACCGGGTCGGCACCGCGCACCAGCGGTGGTGGATCAGGCCCAGCACCCGGTAGCAATCCATCTCGGTGCGGGTAATGACGCGGAAGCCGTAGATATCCGACAGGCGCGAGAAGGTGAGCTGCTTCTCCTCCATCTTGCGCCAGATCGAATAGGGCCGCTTCGCGCGCCCGAACACGTCCGCGTCGATATCCTCGTCTTCGAGCAGCGCGCGGATGTCGGCGGTGATCTTCGGGATCACATCGCCGGTTTCCTTCTGCAGGCTGACGAAGCGGCGGATGATCGAGGTGCGTGCCTCGGGGTTGAGCACCTTGAAGGCGAGGTCTTCAAGCTCCTCGCGCATCCATTGCATACCCATCCGGCCTGCGAGCGGCGCGTAGATCTCCATCGTCTCGCGCGCTTTCTGCGCCTGCTTCTCGGCCCGCATCGAGCGGATCGTGCGCATGTTGTGCAGACGGTCGGCGAGCTTCACGAGGATCACCCGCAGGTCTTTCGACATCGCCATGAACAGCTTGCGGAAGTTCTCCGCCTGTTTCGAGGCCGCGTTCGAAAGTTGCAGGTTAGTCAGCTTGGTGACGCCATCGACCAGCTCGGCGATCTGCTCGCCGAACATTTCGGACACTTCGCCATAGGTCGAGCGCGTGTCTTCGATCGTATCGTGCAGAAGGGCGGTGACGATTGTCGCATCATCCAGACGCTGCTCGGTCAGGATCGCCGCCACCGCGACCGGATGCGAAAAATAGGGCTCGCCCGAATGCCGGAACTGCCCTTCATGCATGTCTTTTCCGTAGGCATAGGCCTTCCGGATCAGATCCGCATCGGTCTTGGGATTATAATTGCGGACGAGCGCGATCAGGTCTTCGACGTCGATCATTCGCGCTCGTTCCAGCCAATCAGTGGATTACTCGCGCCCCTGCGCGTCCATCAGCGCGCGCAGCATACGCTCTTCGCTCATGTCGTCTTCGACGGCACGATCGGGGGACTCGCCACCCATGAGCATCGCCATCGAGTCCTCTTCGGGCTCGTCAACCTCGATCTGGGTCTGATTGCTCTCGATGAGACGCTCACGCAGATCCTCGGCCGATTGGGTCTCCTCGGCGATTTCGCGCAGAGCGACGACGGGGTTTTTATCGTTGTCACGCTCGACCGTGAGGGGAGCGCCAGCAGCGATTTCGCGGGCACGATGCGAAGCGAGCATCACCAGCTCGAAGCGGTTCGGAACCTTGTCAACGCAATCTTCAACCGTCACGCGGGCCATGAATCTCTCCAGAAGAACTCGGATTGAGGGCCCTACTTAGGCTTTGCAGTGCAGAAACACAAGCGCCCATCCGGCCTGTCCGCAGGGTTTTGACCACGTTACAGAGGGGAAATCGGGGTTTTTTCCGCCTCGGGAAGGGCGGCGAGCATTTCCATCACGCTGTCGCCCGTGATCGGGTGGCGCCAGAGCGGTGCGATTTCGGCAAGGGGAATCAGCACGAAAGCCCTGTCCTGCAAGCGCGGATGCGGCAGGATCAGGTCGGTCGGAGCGTCGCGCTGCTGCGCCTCCGGCGGAAGGTTTTTCCAGCGCAGAAAGCTCTCGCGATCCGGCAGAACCCGATCCTCCGAGGCGATCAGGTCGATATCGACAACACGCGCACTCCAACGACCTTCCCGTACACGGCCAAATTCTTCTTCGACTCCATGAAGTTGCGCGAGCGCATCGCGCGGTTGCAAACTGCTTCGCATTTTGCAACAAGCGTTCACGAAATCGGGACCGGACCCTTCGGGAACGGCAGGCGTCGACCAGAACCGACTGGCGGCAACCAAGGAAAACCCCAATTGCTCGAGCCGCTCGATCGCGGCGCAGAGCGTAGTGCGAGGAGACCCGAATTGGCTTGGTAGATTCGCCCCGAAAGCGACCAAATAGTTAGTGTCCATAAAGACAGATTCCGTTTCCCTCGCGAAATGCGATATGTCCTAGATAAATCTGGTCGGCCCTCCCCGCCTGTGCAACACAATTGATGCGGCTATACTTTCCGTATCGGCACCTGCGCGAACTGGTCCACCCTACCTGTGCAAGAGGACTGTATGTTCTACAAGGACGAACGGCTCGCCCTGTTCATTGACGGATCTAATCTCTATGCGGCCGCCAAGGCGCTTGGCTTTGATATTGATTACAAGCTGTTGAGACAAGAATTCGAACGTCGCGGTAAACTCGTCCGCGCGTTCTATTACACCGCTCTTCTGGAGAGTGAAGAATATTCGCCGATCCGACCGCTCGTGGATTGGCTGAATTACAATGGATTCGCGATGGTCACCAAACCCGCCAAGGAATACACGGATTCCATGGGTCGCCGGAAGGTGAAGGGCAATATGGATATCGAGCTGGCCGTCGATGCGATGGAACTCGCACCGCGCCTCGATCATATCGTGCTGTTCTCCGGCGATGGTGATTTCCGTCCGCTGATCGAAAGCCTTCAGCGTCAGGGTTGCCGCGTCTCGGTCGTCTCGACGATCCGCTCGCAGCCGCCGATGATCGCCGACGAGCTGCGCCGTCAGGCCGACAATTTCATCGAACTCGACGCGCTGCGCGAAGTGATCGGTCGCCCGCCGCGCGAGCCGCGCGAGGACGAGAACGGCGACGAGAGCTGATCCGGGGCCTGACGCGACCCGTAATTCGTGATTGAAGGGGCGTGCAGATCACCTGCGCGCCCTTTGTCTTTCGCGGAAAGCTTTATGCTCGAAAACGTCTCCCTCTTCGGCCTCTTCGTCTCGGCGCTTCTGGCGGCGACGCCGATCCCGTTCCAGTCGGAGCTCGTATTCGTCGCGCTGCAGACGCTTGGCACCCAGAATATCTGGCTGATGATCCTCATCGCCGCCGTGGGAAACACGATCGGCTCGCTCGTCACCTACGTGATCGGACTGGGCGTCACCCACTGGAAAGACCGCAAATGGTTTCCCGCCTCCGAAGCGCAGCTCGCGCGCGGCCATCGCTGGTTCGAGCGCTGGGGGATCGGGCTATTGCTGTTGAGCTGGGCGCCCGGCGGCGATCTGATCTGCCTGATCTCCGGCATCCTGCGCATGTCGCTCTGGCTCTTCATTCCGCTGGTCTTCGTGGCCAAGGCAGGGCGCTACGCGGTGCTGGCCTGGCTGACGGCGGAAGCGATCAAACTCGCAAGCTGATCGCCTCTGGACGCGAGGCGGACGGGGCTTTAGGTCTGAACCCGAACAAAGGAGCGCGCGATGAAACCCTCCCTGACCCTTTATCTGGCGGCCCCGCGCGGCTTTTGCGCGGGCGTCGACCGGGCGATCAAGATCGTCGAGATGGCGATCGAAAAATGGGGCGCACCCGTCTATGTGCGCCACGAGATCGTGCATAACAAATACGTCGTCGACAGCCTGCGAGACCAAGGCGCGGTCTTCGTGGAAGAGCTCGACGAATGCCCCGATGACCGGCCGGTGATCTTCTCGGCCCATGGCGTGCCGAAATCGGTGCCCGCCGAGGCCTCGCGCCGCGAGATGATCTATGTCGACGCGACCTGCCCGCTGGTGAGCAAGGTCCACAAGGAAGCCGAGCGACACTCGAACGAGGGGCTGCAGATGGTCATGATCGGCCATGCGGGCCACCCGGAAGTGCTGGGCACGATGGGGCAGCTGCCCGATGGCGAAGTGCTGTTGGTCGAGACGGTCGAGGACGTGGCCAAGATCACGCCGCGCGATCCCGACCAACTGGCCTTCATCACCCAGACCACGCTCTCGGTCGATGACACCGCAGCAATTGTGGCGGCCTTGCAGGACCGTTTCCCGAAGATCGTCGGCCCCGCGAAGGAAGATATCTGCTACGCTACGACGAACCGCCAAGCGGCGGTGAAGGCGATGGCGCAGGATATCGACGCGCTTCTGGTGATCGGTGCGCCGAACTCCTCGAACTCGCGCCGTCTGGTCGAAGTCGGCAAGGCCTCGGGCTGCGCCTATTCGCAGCTGGTGCAGCGCGCCGCGGATATCGACTGGCGTGCGCTGGAGGGTGTGCAGACGGTCGGCGTGACCGCGGGCGCGAGCGCGCCGGAAGTGCTGATCGACGAGGTGATTGACGCCTTCCGCCAGCGCTATGACCTGACCGTCGACCAGATCGAAACCGCCCGCGAGGACATCGAATTCAAGGTGCCCCGCGTGCTGAGAGAGGCGTCGTGATGCGCGAAATCGGCCCGAAAATCCCCGGCGGCGCGCTGCTCCTTGGCCTTGCCGGGCTGATCCCGTTCCTCTGGGGCGTGCTGGTCGTGCAGACCGGCCAATTCGCCTTCATCGCGGACCCGCGTGTGGCGGTGCTCGCCTATGGTCTGATGATCTTCTGCTTCATGGCGGGCAGCCTCTGGGGCTTCGCCGCGAGCGCGGAATGGGAGACCGGCTATTTCCTCGCCGTCGCTCCGGTCATCTTCTTCATCGCCTTCGTGGCGCTCGGGATGCCGGTGAATTTCGTGCTGATCCTGGGCTTCCTCGCGCTCTTGCCGCTCGACTGGCTGTTCCAGAAATTCGGCCACACGCCGCGCTGGTGGCTCAAACTGCGCATCGGCCTGACCGTCGTCGTTATCGCCTGCCTGATCGCGCTTGTGAGGACATGAACGAGATGAAGCTTTTTTCGATGCCCTCCTCGGGCAACAGCTACAAGGTGCGCCTGCTGATGGCGCTTCTCGGTCAGAGCTACGACCGGGTCGACGTGGAATACAACACCGACGCCTTGGCCGAGGCTCATGAGAGCGGCGCACTGCCCTTCGGCAAGGCGCCGGCGCTGCATCTCGACGACGGGCGGGTGCTCGCGGAATCCAACGCGATCCTGACCTATCTCGGCGAGGGCTCGCGCTTTATCCCCGAGGACCGGTTCGCCCGCGCGCAGATGCTGTCGTGGATGTTCTGGGAGCAGAACCAGCACGAGGGCGTCATCGCCGTGCGCGCCGCGATCCTGTGCTATCCGCATCGCGCCCATGAGCGCACGCAGGAGACGCTCGACGCGCTGGAAGTGCGCGGCCACGTCCTGCTGGGCATCATGGAGCAGCGGCTGGAGCAGGCCGATTGGCTCGCGGGCGACACGATGAGCCTCGCCGATATCTGCCTTTACGCCTACACCCATACCGCCGAGACCCGCGGCGGTTATGATCTCGAGCCCTTCCCGGCGCTGCGCCGCTGGCTCGACCGGATCGCAGCGCTCGACGGCTATGTGGCTCTCGATGCCTGAGCTTTACGCATGGACGGACGGTGCCTGCAGCGGCAATCCCGGCCCCGGCGGCTGGGGCGTTTTGATGCGCGCGATGGACGGCGAAAGCGTCGTCAAGGAGCGTGAGCTGAAGGGCGGCGAGGCCGAGACTACGAATAACCGGATGGAGCTTCTGGCCGCGATCAACGCGCTGGAGACCCTGACCCGCGATACCGCGATCACGATCACCACTGACTCCGCTTACGTGAAGAACGGCGTGACCGGCTGGATCCACGGCTGGAAACGCAACGGCTGGAAAACCGCGGCGAAGAAGCCGGTGAAGAACGTCGATCTCTGGCAGCGGCTCGACGAGGCGCAACGCCGCCATCGCGTGACGTGGGAATGGATCAAGGGCCATGCGGGCCACCCCGAGAACGAGCGCGCCGACGAGCTGGCCCGCGCCGGGATGGAGCCCTTCAAACCGGCCAAGCAAAAATGACCGCCCTGCCCGACTGGCTGGGGGAGTTTCCCTTGGGCGCGGCGCTGGATTATGCCTCGGTGCTGGTCTTCGCGCTGACCGGGGCGCTGGTCGCCTCGCGCCAGCAGCTCGACCTCGTGGGTTTCATCTTCATTGCTGCGCTGACCGCTATCGGCGGCGGCACGTTGCGCGATCTGCTTCTGGGCCGCGACCCGGTCTTCTGGGTCGGCGATCCCACCTATGTGCTGATCGCGGCAGGGGCGGCGGTGGTCGTTTTCTTCACCGCGCATCTTCTGGAAAGCCGCTACCGCGCGCTGCTGTGGCTCGACGCCTGCGCCTTGGCCGTGGCCGTGCCTGCGGGCGTGGCGATCACGATGCGGCTGGAGCATGGGCCGGTGATCGTCCTGATCATGGGCATCGCCACCGGCACGTTCGGCGGCCTGATGCGCGACGTGGTCTGCAACGAGGTGCCGCTGGTTCTCAAACAGGGCGAGCTGTATCTCTCCTGCGCGTTTGCCGGGGCCATGAGCGCGGTAATCGCGACGGCCCTCGGGGCGGACACGCTGATCGCGCTGTTGATCTGCGGCGGCGTGACCTTTGCGCTGCGCGCCGGATCGCTGCGTTTCGGCTGGAAGCTTCCGGTCTACAAGGCGCGCCCGCCGAGGCAGTATTAACCGAAGTAACTCAGCACCACCGGCGCGAGGAAGGCGGTCAGCACCGCGTTCAGCCCCATGCCGATGGACGCAAACGCGCCTGCAGTCTCATGCACCTGAAAGGCGCGCGCCGTGCCGATCCCATGCGCCGCGACACCCACCGCGAAGCCCCGCGCCCGCCAGTCGCGAAAGCCCAAAAGGTTGAGCATCGGCGTTACCGTGATCGCCCCGATCATGCCGGTCAGGATCACCAGCGCAGCGGTCAGCGACGGCTCACCACCAAGCGATTGCGAAATCCCGATAGCCACCGGCGCGGTCACCGATTTCGGCGCGAGCGAGGCGAGCAGTTCCGGCCCCGCGCCCATCGACTTCGCAATCGCCAGAACCGAGACGATGGCCGTGACCGACCCCGCGATCAGCCCCGCCGCAATCGGCAGCAGCGCGCGCTTCACCTTCGGCAGGTTCGCATGCAGCGGCACCGCGAGACAGACCGTCGCCGGGCCCAGCATGAAGTGCACGAATTGCGCCCCGTCGAAATAGCGCTGATAGGGCGTGCCGGTCATCAGGAGCACCGCGCCGAGGATCACCACCGCGATCATCACCGGATTGGCGAAGGGGCTGCGGTTCACGCTTTTGAAGATCGCATCCCCGATCCAATAGGCGATCAGCGTCGCCCACAGCCACAGCAGCGGTTCGGAGGAAAGATAGGACCAGAGCTTGAACGGATCAGTCATCGACATCGCTCCGGGTCAGCTTCGCCACCGCGACGAAGACCGCCGCCCCGACCACGATCGCCAACATCGTCGACACCACCAGCGCCACCGCCAGCCCCATCCCATGCTCGCGCAACGCACCAAGATGCGCGACGATCCCCACGCCGGCAGGCACGAAGAGAAGCGACAGGTGTTGCAACACGAATTGGCCCGTGGGGCGCACGATCTGCTGCACCTTGCCCGAGACGCTCATGAGCAAAAGCAGGAAGATCATCCCCAGAACCGGGCCGGGAAGCGGCAATTGCATAGCGCGGGACAGGATCTCGCCGGCGAGTTGGCAGGCGAGGATCAGGGACAGGGCTGGGATCATCGGACGGCTCCTTGGGACGCATCCGATGCTAAGCCTCCGCGATCAAAAGGAAAAGACGGAGGAGGTGCATACCCGACTGCGTCGACGGGCATCTCGCACCCCCGATACCTGCGCAAGAATGCGCCAATATATTGTGGATAACAGCCCCATCATCGCCAGATGCAGTGTCTTCCCATTGACTCGCAGGCCTGCTCTACGGACACTTCTCAGAACTCGGTCAGATTCGGAAAGTTCGGCAATTGCGCTTCTCTCGGCTACGTCTCAACGGTTTCAAGAGCTTCGTGGACCCCACGGATCTCGTGATCCATGACGGGCTGACCGGCGTCGTCGGGCCCAATGGCTGCGGCAAGTCGAACCTCCTGGAAGCGCTGCGCTGGGTGATGGGCGAGAACCGCCCCTCGGCGATGCGCGGCGGCGGGATGGAAGACGTGATCTTCGCGGGCGCCTCGTCGCGCGGCGCGCGCAATTTCGCGGAAGTCGCGCTGCAGATCGACAATACCGAGCGGCTTGCGCCCTCCGGGTTCAACGACAGCGACGGGCTGGAAATCGTGCGCCGGATCACCCGCGATGCGGGCTCGGCCTATAAGGTGAACTCCAAGGACGTGCGCGCCCGCGACGTGCAGATGCTGTTCGCCGACGCCTCGACCGGCGCGCATTCGCCCGCGCTGGTGCGGCAGGGCCAGATTTCCGAGCTGATCAACGCCAAGCCGAAGAACCGCCGCCGCATCCTTGAGGAAGCGGCCGGCATCTCGGGCCTCTATCAGCGCCGCCACGAGGCGGAGCTGAAGCTGAACGGCGCGGAACAGAACCTGACCCGCGTCGACGACGTAATCGAGCAACTCGCCTCGCAGCTAGCCACTTTGGCCCGGCAGGCGCGTCAGGCCGCGCGCTACCGCACCATCGGCGAAGAGCTGCGCCGCGCCGAGGGGATGCTGCTGTATCGCCGCTGGCGCGAAGCCGATCTGGCCCGCACCACTGCCGAAGAGGCGCATCGCGAGAAGGTCGCAGGGGCCGCGCAGGCCGAGAAAGCCTCCCGCGAGGCGGCGAAGGCCCGGCAGGGCAAAGAAGACGCATTGCCGCCGCTGCGCGAGGAAGAGGCCATCGCGGGCGCAATCCTGCAGCGCCTCACCGTGCAGCGCGACGCGCTCTCGGATCAGGAAGATCAGGCGATCGCGCGGATCGAGACGCTGAAGGCCCGGATCGAACAGCTCGTGCGCGACATGGAGCGCGAAGCGGGTCTCAACCGCGATGCGGGCGAGACGATCGGACGGCTCGAATGGGAGCAATCTCAGATCGCGAAAGCCTCCGAAGGGCATGAAGACAAACTGGCCGCTGCGGTCGATGCCGCCCATGAGGCCGCGCAGATTTTGCAGGAGCGCGAGGCGCAACTGTCGGAACTGACCGAGGATGTCGCGCGGCTCGCCGCCCGCCACCAGTCGTCCCAGCGCCTCGTCACCGACAACCGCGCGACGGCGGAGAAATCCGAAGCCGCCGCGGCGCAGGCGAAGCAGGCTGCCGAAGCCGCTGCTGCCGCGCTTGCGAAGGCGAATGCGGAATTCGAGGCGGCAGAAGGCGCACAGACGCAGGCGCAGGCCGCCGCCGAAGCCGCAGAAGAGGCATTGGCCGCCGCCGATGACGCGCGCGCCGAGGCGCAGGGCCGCGAAAGCGCGGCCCGGGCGGCACGCTCGGAGGCCGAGGGCGAAGCGGGGGCCCTGCGGGCCGAGGTGTCGGCGCTCGCGCGTCTGGTCGAGCGCGAAGCCTCCAACGGGCAGCAAATTCTCGACCGCGTCCGGGTGGATCGCGGCTACGAGGCGGCGCTCGGTGCCGCGCTCGCCGATGATCTGCGCGCGCCGGAAGTGGGCGAGGATGACGCGACCGGCTGGCAAGCCCTGCCCGACTATCCCGCGCCGCAGCCCCTGCCCGTCGGCGTCGAGCCGCTCTCCGCTCATGTGGATGTGCCCGATGTGCTGGTCCGCCGGATCTCGCAGATCGGTATGGTCGAGGATTACGACGAGGGTGTGCGGCTGCAGGACCAACTGGCCCCCGGCCAGCGGCTGGTGTCGACCGAGGGCGACTTGTGGCGCTGGGACGGCTATCGCGCCGGTGCCGAGGATGCCCCGACCGCCGCCGCGCTGCGCCTGCAACAGCTCAACCGTCTGGTGGAGTTGAAGCGTGATCTGGAAGAAGCCGAGGCGCGCGCTTCGGGCGCGAAATCCGCCCATGAGGCGCTGACCGCCGCGCTGGCAGAGGCCACCCGCGCCGATGCCGCCGCCCGCGAGGCGCGCCGTGATGCCGATCGCCGTCTGGCCGAAGCGGGCCGCGCGCTCAGCCGGGCCGAGGCCGATCGCTCCATCGCCAGTTCCAAGCTGGAAAGCGCCCAGCTCGCCGTCGCCCGCCACGAGGAAGAGGCTGGCAGCGCGCGGATGGCGCTGCGCGAGGCGGAGAATGCGCAATCGTCCCTGCCCGATCTGGACGCCGCGCGCGGCGACGTCGAGGCGGTGAAGATGACCGTCGAAGCGGCGCGAATGACGATGATGACCAAGCGCTCCGCCCATGACGAAATCCGTCGCGAGGGCGAGGCGCGGCTGAAGCGTCGGCAGGAGATCACCAAGGAAATCTCGGGCTGGCGGCACCGGTTGGAGACCGCCGAGAAACGCTCTGCCGAGCTGGAAACCCGCAAGATCGAGAGCGAGGCGGAGCTGAAGGACGCCTCCGCCGCACCCGAAGAACTGGCCGCGAAACGCGCCGAGCTGTCGGAGGCCATCGCCACCGCCGAAGCGCGTCAGGCCGAGGCATCAGACAAGCTGTCGGGTGCGGAAAGCGCCCTGCGCGAGGCGCAGCTGGCCGAGCGCGAGGCCGAACGTCTGGCCGGTGAGGCGCGCGAAGCCCGCGCCCGTGCCGAAGCCCGCGTCGACGCGGCCCGTGAAACCGTCGCCTATGCCGCCGAACGTATCCTGGAGGAAACCGAGAAGTCGCCGCAGGATCTTCTGGCAAGCCTCGACGCCGATCCCGAGAAGATGCCCGACGCGGAGAAGCTCGACGCGGAAGTGAACCGGCTCAAGCGGCTGCGCGAGAGCCTTGGTGCGGTGAACCTGCGCGCCGAGGAAGACGCCCGCGAAGTGCAGGAAGAACATGACACGCTGGTGCAGGAGAAATCCGACCTAGAAGAGGCGATCCGCAAGCTGCGCGCCGGGATTTCAGGGCTCAACCGCGAAGGGCGCGAGCGTCTTCTGACCGCGTTCGAGCAGGTGAACGAGAACTTCCGGACGCTGTTCACCCACCTTTTCGGTGGCGGCTCGGCGAACCTCCAGCTGGTCGAAAGCGACGACCCGCTGGAGGCCGGTCTCGAGATCATGTGCCAACCGCCGGGCAAGAAGCTGTCCACGCTGTCGCTGCTGTCGGGCGGCGAGCAGACGCTGACCGCGATGGCGCTGATCTTCGCGGTCTTCATGGCCAACCCCGCGCCGATCTGCGTGCTCGACGAGGTCGATGCGCCGCTCGATGACGCCAATGTGACGCGCTTCTGCGACCTGCTCGACGAGATGACGCGGCGCACCGATACGCGCTTCCTGATCATCACCCACCACGCGGTGACGATGGCGCGGATGGACCGGCTGTTCGGGGTCACGATGCAGGAGCAGGGCGTGAGCCAGCTGGTCTCGGTCGACCTGAAGAAGGCCGAGGCGCTGGTGGCGTAACGGTGAGGGGCTCCGCCCCGCGCTATCGCGCCCCCGGGATGTTTCGATCAAGAAGAAGAGACGCGAATCCGCTTGCGGGGAAACAGGCGCGCGCCTAGCCTCGCCGCGAAATTTCATGGAGGGCGCAATGGCCAAGATCGAAGCACGTCTCGAAGAGCTGGGAATTCACCTTCCCGATGCCCCGGCACCGGCGGCGAATTACGTGCCCTTCGTGCGCACCGGCAATCAACTGTTCGTCTCGGGACAGATCTCGAACGGGCCCGAGGGGCTGATCCGCGGCAAGCTCGGCGACGGGATGGATGTCGAAGAGGGCGCGATGGCGGCGCGGTTCTGCGGGCTGGCGCTGATTGCGCAGGCGAAAGCGGCCATCGGCGATCTCGACAAGCTCCGTGTGGTGAAGCTGGTGGGGTTCGTGAATTCGACGCCTGAGTTTACCGATCAGCCGAAAGTCGTGAACGGCTGTTCGGACCTGATGGTCGAGGTCTTCGGCGATGCCGGGCGTCACGCGCGTTCGGCGGTCTCGGCGGCCTCGCTGCCGATGGGCGTCGCGGTCGAAATCGAGGCGATTTTCGAGGTCGCGTGATGGCATTGCATCCTGATTTTCTCCGGCTTCCGATCGCGCATCGGGCGCTGCACGACTACACGCTCGGGCGGCCCGAAAACAGCCGCGGCGCAATCCGCGCGGCCATCGCGGCAGGCTACGGGATCGAGATCGACGTGCAACTCTCGGCCGATGGCGTGCCGATGGTGTTTCACGACTACGCGCTGGACCGGCTGACCGCAGAGCGCGGCCCGGTGCGCCAGCGCACGTCGGCAGAGCTTGGCGCGATCCATCTGAGCGGCACGCAGGAGGGCATTCCGACCCTCGCCGAAGTGCTGGAGATCGTGGACGGTCAGGTCCCGCTTCTGGTCGAGATCAAGGATCAGGACGGTGCGCTCGGTCAGCAGATCGGCCCGCTGGAAGAAGCTACGGCGCTGTTGCTGCGCGACTATGAAGGCCCGGTCGCGGTGATGTCCTTCAACCCCCACGCGGTGGCGGCTTTCGGCGACCTGGCCCCCGGCGTGCCGGTCGGTCTGACGACCTCGGCCTATCAGCCCAATGACTGGGCGCTGCTGCCCGCGGCACGCGGCGACGAGCTGCGCCATATTCCCGATTTCGAGCGTGTCGGCGCGGCCTTCATCTCGCATGAGGCGAAGGACCTGAACGCGCTTCGGGTGAGTGAGCTGAAATCGCTCGGCGTGCCGGTTCTGTGCTGGACGATCCGCTCGGTCGACGAGGAGGCTCTCGCGCGTCGGGTGGCCGATAACGTGACCTTCGAAGGCTACCTCTCGGCGCTTCCGGCTTGACGCCGCGCGCTCAGGGTACAGATTCAGGCAAAGGATGGCCTAACCACCCGGGATGAAATGGATCAAAGCGTTGAAATCACGCTTTATTCGGATATTTCCGAAATAAGTGAAGAAGATTGGAACGCCTGCGCCTGCCCCGAAATCGGGGATGGGGAGCGGGCGTTCGACCCGTTCACCACGCATCGCTTTCTCGCCGCCCTCGAGGCCTCCGGCTCGGTCGGGCCGGGCACGGGCTGGGACGCACGGCATCTTGTGGCGCGGATGGGCGATCGGGTGATCGGCGTTGCGCCGCTCTACGTGAAATCGCACAGCCAGGGCGAGTATGTCTTCGATCACGGCTGGGCCGATGCGTTCGAGCGCGCGGGCGGGCGCTATTACCCCAAGCTGCAATGCGCGGTGCCCTTCACCCCCGTGGCCGGGCGGCGGCTGCTGGTTCTGCCGGGGCTGGAAGAGGCCGGGGGCCGCGCGCTGCTGGCCGGGATGGCTCAGATCGCCGAAGGGGCCGGGGTCTCGTCGGTTCATATGACATTCTGCACCGAGGACGAGGCGGCGCTTGCCGCCGAGGCGGGTTGGCTGTCGCGGATCGGGCAGCAATTTCACTGGTTCAACGAGGGCTACGAGAGCTTCGACCAGTTCCTCGGCGAACTCAGCTCGCGCAAGCGCAAAGCGCTGCGCAAGGAGCGCCAGCGGGCGCAAGCTTTCGGCGGAGAAATCGTACAGCTGACCGGCGACGATATCCGGCCCGAGCACTGGGATGCGTTCTGGCAGTTCTATCAGGACACCGGCGCGCGAAAATGGGGCCGCCCCTACCTGAGCCGCGCCTTCTTCGACCTGCTGCACGAGATGCGCGAGGACGTGCTTCTGGTGCTGGCGATGAACGGAGACCGCCCGATCGCGGGCGCGCTGAACCTGATCGGGCGCGATGCGCTGTTCGGGCGCTACTGGGGCTGCATCGAGGATCACCCCTTCCTGCATTTCGAGCTTTGCTACCATCAGGCGGTCGATTACGCGATCGCGCACAAGCTGAGCCGGGTCGAGGCCGGGGCGCAGGGCGAACACAAGCTGGCGCGCGGCTACCTGCCCGTGGCCACCCATTCCGCGCATTGGATCGGCCATGAAGGTCTGCGCGGGGCGGTCGCGGAGTACCTTGAAGCCGAACGCGCCGCCGTAGACGAAGATATCGAGATACTTACCGAAATGGGGCCGTTCCGGAGCCCCTCGGGTGGCAGCGATGAGCAGGCGTGATAAGTAGCAGTGTTAAAGGACGTATGACGGGAGCGATGAATGAATTTCAATGACCTGACCGATGTCAGCGCGTGGCTGACGCAGGATCGGATCGATGCAGCCATTATGGTTGCGGTGAATGTGGTGGCTGCGCTGGTGATCCTGCTGGTCGCGATGGCGATCTCGGCCTGGGCCAAACGGCGCATCGTGGCGCTGTCGCAGCGCTACAAACGGCTGGACGACACGCTCTTCGGCTTCCTCGGCAATATGGTGAAATACCTGATCCTCGCGATCGGGGTGATCTTCATCCTCAACCGCTTCGGTATTCAGACGACCTCGTTGGCCGCCCTTGTCGGTGCCGCCGGTCTGGCCATCGGTCTGGCGCTGCAAGGCACGCTGTCCAACCTTGCCGCGGGCGTGATGATCATTCTGTTCCACCCGTTCCGCCAAGGCGATTTCATCGCGGCGGGCTCGGAAAGCGGCACGGTGACCGAAATCCAGCTCTTCTACACGGTTCTGACGACCTATGACGGCATCCAGATCATCGTGCCCAACAGCGACATCTGGTCGAGCGCGATCACCAATTTCTCCGCCAACCCGACACGGATGATGGATCTGACCATCGGCGTCGCCTATGACGCGGACCTGAAGAAAACGCAGGAAGTGCTGGAGAATATCTCGCTCTCCGATCCGCGTGCCCTGCCGGAGCCCGCGCCTGTGATCCGGGTGAAGCAACTGGGCGACAGCTCTGTCGATTTCACCTTCCGCGTCTGGGCCAAGACGGAAGATTTCTGGGGCCTGCAGGCGGAATATACCCGCAAGATCAAGGTGGAGTTCGACGCGAACGATATCGGCATCCCCTTCCCCACGCGCACGCTCGAAGTGGTGCAGGTGCCGAAAATCGAGACCCGCAGCGTGACCCGCGAAAGCGGTGCCGCTTGAACTGGCGGCCCGGGGCTGCAAGGCTGCGGGCCAGCTTAACGCATCAGGGAGTAAGCGATGACATCGAAGCTCGAACCCGAGGAACGCAAAGCGCTGCTCAACGCGCTTGAAGATACCGGATGGCGCGCGGCCGACGGGCAGGATGCCCTGATCAAGCGGCTTCTGTTCAAGGATTTCTCCGCCGCTTGGGGGTTCATGAGCCAAGCCGCGCTCTGCGCCGAGAAGATGGATCACCATCCCGACTGGCGCAATGTCTACAACAAGCTCGAGATCACGCTGACCACCCATGATTGCGGCGGCGTCAGCGTCCTCGATATCGAACTGGCAGGCGCGCTGGATTCGCTGGCCGAGGGCGTGGCCGAGGTCGACCGCGATATCGGACGCCCGGTGATGCGACTGACCGAACCGGTCGAAAAAGACGAAGACTAAACGAAAAACGCCCGGCTCCTTGGCCGGGCGTTTTCGTTTTCGACAGGGCGGATCAGAGTTCCGCGAGAAGCCCTTCGCCTGCCGACGCCTCGCAGGTGCCGGGGCTTTCCTCGACATTCAGGTGCTTGACCACGCCATCCTCGACGAGCATCGCGTAGCGCTTCGAGCGGTTGATGAGGCCCGCGGGCGGCGCGGTGAAATCCATCTCGATCGCCTGCGTGAAGGCAGCTTCCGGGTCGGCCAGCATGGTCAGCCCTGCATCGGTCGCGCCCGTTGCCTCGCCCCAGGCCTTCATGACGAAGGGATCGTTGACCGAGACGCAGATGATCTCGTCCACGCCCTTTTCGGCGAATTGGTCCTTGGTGCGGATGAAGCTGGGCACATGGGCGGTGGTGCAGACGCCGGTATAGGCGCCCGGCACGGCGAAGATCACGATCTTGCGGCCCTTCATCTTGTCGCCAAGGCTCACGGGTTGCGGCCCTTCGTCGCCCACGGCGAGGAAAGTCGCGCCGGGAAGTACGTCGCCGGTCGTTAAGGTCATAGAAAGCTCCGATTTGTTCGCGTTGCACTTGTTCCGCCCGTCGATATAGGGTCAGGCGCGAGCCGGGCCAGTGGAGAAAGTCATGGGTGGAATAGTGATCGTCGGCGCGGGACAGGCCGCAGCCTCTATGGCCGCGAAACTGCGGGCGCTAAAATTTGACGGGGCGATCACCGTGATCGGCTCGGAGCCCATTCAGCCCTACCAGCGTCCGCCCCTGTCGAAAGCCTATCTGCTGGGCGAGATGGAGCTGGAGCGGCTGACGCTGCGCGCCCCGGATTGGTGGCAGGAGAACGATATCGCGCTCCGGCTCGGCGCCTCCGTCACTGCGATCGACACCGAGACGCAGACGGTCACCCTGTCGGATGGCGAGACGCAGGACTATGCCGAACTGGCGCTCTGCACCGGCGCCACGCCGCGCCGTCTGCCCGCGGCAATCGGCGGCGATCTGGGCAATGTCTTCACCGTGCGTAACCTCGCCGATGTCGACCGGATGCAGCCCCATTTCACCCCCGGCAAACGACTCGTGGTGGTCGGCGGCGGCTATATTGGGCTGGAGGCGGCGGCGGTCGCGCGCAAGCTCGGCCTCGAGGTCACGCTGGTCGAGGCCGCCCCGCGCATCCTCGGCCGCGTCGCCTGCAAGGAAACCGCAGACGCGATCCGCGCGCTGCATCTCGAGCGCGGCGTCGAAATCCTCGAAGGCGTCGGCCTGACGCGACTGACCGGCGAGGAGGCCGTCACCGGCGCAATCCTCGAGGACGGACGCGAATTGCCCGCCGATTTCGTGATCGTCGGCATCGGCATCACCCCCGACGAAGAGGTCGCCCGCGAAGCCGGTATCCATTGCGAAAACGGCATCGCCGCCGACGCGCAGGGCCGCACCTCCGCACCCCATGTCTGGGCGGCGGGCGATTGCGCCTCTTTCCCCGGCTCCGAGGGGCGTATCCGCCTCGAATCCGTCGGCAACGCAATCGACATGGGCGAGCTGGTCGCCGAGAACATGCTGGGAGCAGGCCGCGCCTATGCGCCAAAACCGTGGTTCTGGTCGGATCAGTTCGACGCGAAGCTGCAGATCGCCGGGCTCAATGCGGGCTACGATCAGGTCGTCAGCCGCCACGATGACGGCTGCAGCTTCTGGTATTTCCGCGCAGGCCGCCTGATCGCGGTGGACGCGATCAACGACGCGCGCGCCTACATGGTCGGCAAACGCCTGATCGAAGCGGGCAAACCCGTGACGCCCGAGGCGGTCGAGACCACGGCAGAGCTGAAAGCCCTGATGAAATGAGAATTATCGGAGGCGCGAAACGCGGGCTGAAACTGGCGGATGTGGGTGCAGGCGACATGGACGCGCATCTGCGCCCCACGACCGACCGCGTGCGCGAGTCGATCTTCAACCTGCTGATGAATGGCGGGCATGGCAATCCGGTGCCCGAGGCGCGGGTGCTCGATCTTTTCGCAGGCACCGGAGCGCTGGGGCTGGAGGCGCTGTCGCGCGGCGCGGCCCGCGTGGCCTTCGTCGATGAGGGCACAGCCGCCCGCGCGCTTCTGCGCCGCAATATCGAGGCGATGCGCGCGATGGGCGTCACCGATGTCTGGCGGCGCGATGCGACCAATATGGGTCCAAATCGCGGCCCCGGCTATGATCTGATCTTCCTCGATCCGCCCTATGGGATGGGACTGGGCGAACGTGCCCTCGCCTCCTGTCTCGAGAATGGATGGATCGCTCCGGGCGCGATGATCGTTTGGGAAGAGAACACCCCGCCGATCCTGCCCGCCGCCCTCGAACAGCTTGACCAGCGCCGCTATGGCGACACGCTCGTAACCCTTGCCCGGATGCCTGAATGACGCACCACCCGAAGATTCCCCATGCCGTCCTGTTCGATTGCGACGGTGTGCTCGTCGACAGCGAGCCTGCGACCTTCGACCTGATCCAGGAAGAATTCGCCCGCTACGGCGTGCATAAGACGATCTCCGAACTGGAAGACGCCTTCATCGGCTCCACCATCGAGAATGTCTATCAATGGGGCCGCGAGCACGGGGCCGATCTGCCCGAGGGCTGGGTCGACAGCTATTACAAGGCGCTCTACGCCCGGCTGCGCGAGGGGACCGAGCTGATGCCGGGCATCCCGCGCCTTCTCGCCCGGCTCGATGCGGAGGGCATTCCCTTTGCGGTCGGATCGAACGGCCGGCAGGCGAAGATGGAGGCGACGCTCGGGCAGCACCCGGATATCCGCACGCGGCTCGAAGGACTGCTGTTCTCGGGGCAGGACATGGGACTGCCCAAGCCGAAGCCCGATCTCTACATCCATGCCGCGCGCCATCTGGGCGCCGATCCGACCGCTTGCGTCGTGATCGAGGATAGCCCCACCGGCGCGCGCGCGGCGAAAAACGCAGGCATGCGTTGCCTCGGCTATTCGCCGAAAGGCGACAATCCGAAGCTCGCGGCGGAGGGGGCGGAACTGTTCACCGACATGGCCCAGGTGCCGCGGCTCATCGGCCTCGATCCCTGATCTTCGGCTTGGCGAAAGTATCCCGGGGGGGCTGGCGCAGCCAGTGGGGGCAGCGCCCCCACTAACGCCTGAACCTTAGCGCCAGGTCGGGTGGAAACGCCCCGCCGGCGAAGTGGTGAAGATCTCGCAGCCGTCGGCGGTCACACCCACCGAATGCTCGAACTGCGCCGACAGCGATTTGTCCCGCGTCACCGCGGTCCAATCGTCGGCCAGAACCTTGGTCTCGGGACGGCCCAGATTCACCATCGGCTCGATCGTGAAGATCATGCCCTCTTCCAGCATCGCGCCGGATCCTGCGCGCCCGTAATGCAGCACGTTCGGCGGCGCGTGGAAGACCTTGCCGACGCCGTGACCGCAGAAATCGCGCACGACCGACATGCGGTTGCTCTCGACGAATTTCTGGATCGCATGACCGATATCGCCAAAGGTGTTGCCGGGCTTCACCTGCTCGATGCCGACCATGAGCGAGTCATGGGTGACCTGGATCAGACGCTCGGCCTTGCGGCTCAGATTGCCCGCGACATACATGCGCGAGCTGTCCCCGAACCAGCCGTCGAGGATCACGGTCACGTCGATATTGATGATATCGCCGTCCTTCAGCTTCTTGTCGCCCGGGATGCCGTGGCAGACGACATGGTTCACCGAGATGCAGCTCGCGTGCTGATAGCCGCGATAGCCGATGGTCGCCGAGGTCGCGCCCAGCTCGCCCACGCGGCGTTCGATGAAGGCGTCGAGTGCTGCGGTCGTGACCCCCGGCTCCACCAGATCGGCGACCTCGTCGAGAATTTGCGCCGTCACCTGCGAGGAGGCGCGCATTCCCGCAAAATCGCTCTGATCGTAGATCCGGATTCCGTCCTTCGTGGTGCGGCCCTGAGTATCGTCCAACGGTCTGCTCCTTAAGGGTTTCGGCCTTTAGATAGTCACAAAAGCGGGGCTTGGCCAGTGCCCGGGCTTTTCGCGCCCCGTTCCGCGCCCTATACCAAGTCGAAAGGAGCCTCACAGATGCCAAATCCCACCGCAGCGATCCTGATCATCGGCGATGAAATCCTCTCGGGGCGCACCCGCGAGGGAAACGCGCATTATCTGGCCGGACAGCTGGTCGAGCGCGGAATCACCTGCCGCGAAATCCGCGTGGTGCCGGACGATAACGAGGTGATCGTAGCCGCAGTGCGGGAGCTCTCGGCAGCCCATGATCACCTTTTTACGAGCGGCGGAATCGGCCCGACCCATGACGACATCACCGCCGATGCGGTGGCCGAGGCGATGGGCGCCAAGCTCGACGTGCGCGAGGATGCCAAAGCGATCCTCGCCGCGCATTACGCAGCCCGGGATACGGAATTCACCTCCGCGCGGCTGCGCATGGCGCGGATCCCCGACGGCGCGGTTTTGATCGAGAACCCGGTCTCTGCCGCGCCGGGCTTCTCGCTGGGCAATGTCCATGTGATGGCGGGCGTGCCGAACATCTTTCAGGCGATGGTCGAGGGGCTTTTGCCGAAACTCACCGGCGGCGCGCCGATGATCTCGCGCAGCCTGCAGGTGCTGCGCGCGGAATCCTCGGTGGCCGACGATCTGCGCGCGCTGGCGGGCCGCTATCCCGACCTCTCGATCGGCTCCTACCCCTTCGTGCAGGAAGGCCGTTACGGCACCAATCTCGTGCTGCGAGGCACCGATCCCGTTCAGGTCGACGCGGGCTTCGCCGAGCTGAAAACCGCCTTCCCGGAGGGCACATGATCGACGCCTACGCGATCATCGACGCGACTTGGCCCGCAGCCGAATATCGCCGCGCGGGCGGATTTCTGATCCGTGACGGACAAGGCGGCGGCTCGCGCGTCAGCTGCGCGACGCTGGAAGTGCCGCTCGAGCAGGCCGACATTCCGGCCGCCGAAGCTGCGCATCGCGCCTTGGGCCAGCGCCCGCGCTTCATGATCCGCGCAGGCGACGAGGCCTTGGATGCGGTTCTGGAGGCGCGCGGCTACGAATCCTATGACCCGGTGCGGATCTGGTCGGCTCCGATCGCCGCGATGCAGGGCGAGGTGCCGCCCGTGACCGCTTTTGCCCATTGGCCGCCGCTGCAGATCGCCCGCGACCTGTGGACCGAGCTCGATGTCGGCCCCGAGCGTCAGGCGATCATGGATCGCGCCGAGGTGCCGAAAACCTGCGTGCTGGGCCGCAAAGACGACCGGGCCGCAGGCGTTGCCTATATCGCTGTTTATGAAGGGGCCGCGATGCTCCACGCGCTCGCCGTCGCCCCAAAATACCGCCGGATGAGCCTCGCGCGCGAGATGATCCATGAGGGCGCACGCTGGGCCGCCGAGGCCGGGGCGGAGCGGTTCGAGATGATCACGACGCTCGCCAATGACGCCTCGAACACGCTCGCCGAAAGCTTCGGTATGGAAGTGCGCGCGCAATATCACTATCGCCGCGCGCCGGAGGTGGCATGACCCGCCGGGCGACCCTCCTGTTGGCAGGTCTTCTCGCCGCTACCCTGTCCCACGCGGCACAGGCGGCGTCGGATCTGCAACTGCCCGCAGGCGCCACGCAATCGGCGCAGGAAACGAGCCCCGCCACCAGCTACCAGTTGGCAGTCGGGCCGTGGCAGGACGGTCAGCTCGAGACCCGCGCTCTGGAAGGCGCGCGCTCCGATACGGCCTATCAGTTGCGCGCCAATCAGAACACGACGCTGCAAATCCTCGCCCCGCTGCGCGATCAGCTCGAACAGGCGGGCTACGACATCCTCTATGAATGCGACACGCAGGCCTGCGGCGGGTTCGATTTCCGCTACGCGCTCGACCTGCTGTCAGAGCCCGCGATGCATGTCGATCTGGGCGACTTCCGCTATATCGCGGCGCGCAATGGGGCGGATTACTTCGGAATTACCGTGTCGCGCTCGTCCGAGTCGGGCTTCATTCAGGTGACCGAGATGCGGGTGCAGGACGTCACGCCTGCTCAGCCCGATGATCCGCTCGCCCCGCCGCAAACCGCACCGATTCTGCCGCGCGCCGATGCCCCCGCCGTCGCCCCCTCCGCGCTTGCGCAGACGCTCGAGGCGCAGGGCTCGGTCGCGCTCGACGATCTCGACTTTCCGTCCGGGGCCTCCGCGCTCGGTTCGGGCGATTTCGCCTCGCTGCAGGCACTGGCCGAGTTCCTCAAGGCCAATCCCGATTTTCAGGTGATGCTGGTGGGCCATACCGATGCGGTGGGCTCGCTCGCGGCCAATATCGCGCTGTCGAAGAAACGCGCGCAATCGGCACGGCAGAAGCTGGTCGGCGATTACGGGGTCGCGGCGTCGCAGGTCAGCGCCGAGGGGGCGGGCTTCCTCGCCCCGCGCGCAAGCAACCTGACCAAAGAGGGGCGCGAGAAAAACAGACGGGTCGAAGCGGTTCTCACCTCGACCCGGAGTTAGCGCCAGCCGGCGGATTGGCCCGGCGCGGGAGGGAGTTCGCTCTCACCAGTTGTCGGGGCCCTTCTCGGCGAAGGTCTTGGCGAGGAAATCGATGAAGGCGCGCACTTTCGGCTGGGTGAAACGGCCCGGCGGATAGATCGCGTAGATGCCCAGCGTTTCCATCGGCAGATCGGGCATCGCCTCTTCCACCAGCCCTTCGCGCATCGCATCGGCGTAAAGGAAGGACGGCAGGTAAGCGATCCCCAGACCGGCGGTCGCGGCGTGCAGCAGCGACTGGCCGTCATTGACCGTCAGCCAGCCCGCCGAGCGGACCTGACGCCGCTCGCCCGAAGGCGCGGTCAGCTTCCAGACATTGCCCGCCGACTGGTTGGAATAATGCAGCAGCTTGTGATCGTTGAGATCGTCGATCCGCTCGGGGCGACCGAATTTCGCGAAGTAATCCGGCGAGGCGATCATCCGGCGCGAGGTCTCGGTCAGCTTGCGCGCGCGCAGGCTCGAATCCTCCAACTCACCGACGCGGATCGCCATGTCGAACCCTTCGGAGATGAGTTCGACGTATCGATTGTTCAGCACCATATTCACGGTGATTTCGGGAAATTCCTGCAGGAATTCGCCCAGAACGGGCGAAAGAAGATTCACACCGAAATCGGTGGCGACCGAGATGCGCAGCAGCCCCGAGGGCGCCGTCTGCATCGACGTGACCAGCGCATCGGCCTCGCCCGCATCGTTGAGAACACGGCGCGCGCGGTCGTAATAGGCCAGCCCGATTTCCGTCGGCGAAACGCGACGGGTGGTGCGGTTCAGAAGGCGTGCGCCGAGTCGCGCCTCCAACGCCGAGACGTGTTTCGACACAGCCGATTTGGAGATGCCCATCTTCTTGGCCGCATCGGTGAAGCCCCCTTGATCCACGACGGTGGCAAAGGCTTCCATTTCAGTCAGGCGATCCATCCCAAACACCCTTCGGCTTGTAATTTCTGTTTCTTATTTCCCGCTTATCGGTACGAAATCGGGCGCAATTTAGACTTCGCGGCGACAATACGAGGGTAACAATGGGAGAGAATCCCGCAGGTTGGTGACCCCTGCGAAACGGTGGCGCTTTCGCTCTGACGCCGCGTTTGACGTGACAAGCTTGGCCTCGCGCCGCAGAGTGCGGGCCAAATCAGGGAGGGTTACATGAGCCAATATCCGCATATCTTCACGCCGCTCGATCTGGGCCATGTGACGCTGCCGAACCGCGTGCTGATGGGCTCGATGCACACCAATCTCGAAGAGCGCGGCGACTGGAATGCGGTGGCCGAGTTCTACGCCGAGCGCGCGCGCGGCGGTGTCGCGCTGATGGTGACGGGCGGCATGGCCCCCAACAATGAAGGCGGCGTGTTCCCCGGCGCGGCGGGCCTGTTCACCCCCGAAGATATCGCGCATCACCGCATTATCACTGACCGCGTCCACGAAGCGGGCGGCCGGATCGCGATGCAGATTCTTCATGCGGGACGCTACGCCTATGGCCCCGATTGCGTGGCCCCCTCGGCCATTAAATCCCCGATCTCGCCCTTCCTCCCGAAAGAGCTCGACGAAGCCGGGATCGAGAAGCAGATCGCCGACATTGCCACCGCCGCCGCGCGCGCCCGCGAGGCGGGCTATGACGGCGTCGAGGTGATGGGCTCCGAGGGCTATTTCCTCAACCAGTTCCTCGTGCGCCACACCAATAAGCGCGAAGACGGTTGGGGCGGCTCGTTCGAGAACCGGATGCGCCTGCCCGTCGAAGTGGTCAAGCGCGTGCGTGAAGCGGTCGGCCCCGATTTCATCGTGATTTTCCGCATCTCGCTGATCGACCTGATCCCCGACGGCTCGACCTGGGAAGAGGTGGTCACGCTCGCGAAAGCCGTAGAGGCGGCGGGCGCGACGATGCTCAACACTGGCATCGGCTGGCACGAGGCGCGGGTGCCGACCATCGTGACGTCGGTGCCGCGGGCGGCCTTCACCTGGCTCACCGGGCGGCTCAAGCCCGAGGTCTCGATCCCGGTCATCACGTCCAATCGCATCAACACGCCTGAAGTCGCAGAAGAGGTGCTGGGCGACGGCTGCGCCGACATGGTCTCTATGGCGCGCCCCTTCCTCGCCGATGCGGATTTCGTGGTGAAGGCGAAAGAAGGCCGCGCCGCCGAGATCGCGCCCTGCATCGCCTGCAATCAGGCCTGTCTGGACCACACGTTCCAGGGCAAGGTCTCGAGCTGCCTCGTGAATCCGCGCGCCGCCCATGAGACCGAGATCGTCATCGCCAGGACCGAGGCGCCGAAATCGATTGCCGTCGTCGGCGCGGGCCCGGCGGGCCTGTCTGCCGCGATCACCGCAGCCGAGCGCGGCCATGCCGTGACGCTGTTCGACCGCGCCTCGGAACTCGGCGGGCAGCTGACCATGGCACGCGCGATCCCCGGCAAGGAGGAATTCCACGGCCTCACCGACTGGTTCAAGACCATGGTCGAGAAGACCGGCGTGACGGTGACGCTGGAGACCGACGCCACGCCCGAATTGCTCGCGCCCTTCGACGAGATCATCATCGCGACCGGCGTGCAGCCGCGCGACCCGGAAATCCCGACCGAGGGCGGGCAGGTCGTGACTTATATCGACATCCTCAAGGGCCGCGTCACCGCCGGCAAACGCGTCGCAGTGATCGGCGCGGGCGGCATCGGCTTCGACGTGGCCGAATTCCTGACGGTGACCGAAAGCTCGACGCTGGATCTGGAAGAATGGAAGCGCGAATGGGGCGTCGGCGATCCGGCGCAGACGCCGGGCGGGTTGACCAAGCCCGCGCCTGAGGCCCCCGCCCGCGAGGTCACGCTGCTGCAGCGCAAGAAGGAAAAGCTCGGCCGCCGCCTCGGCAAGACCACTGGCTGGGTTCACCGCGCGGCGCTGCATATGAAGGACGTGAAAATGATCGGCGGCGTGAATTACGAGAAGATCACTGCCGAGGGGCTGCATGTCACTTTCGGAGAGGCGCGCGAGACCCCGACGCTGATCGAGGCCGACACGGTCGTACTCTGCGCGGGCCAACTCTCCGACCGCTCGCTAGCCGATGCGCTGATCGCGGCGGGCCGCAGGCCGCATGTGATCGGCGGCGCGGATGTGGCAGCAGAACTCGACGCGAAACGCGCCATCGATCAGGGCACCCGGCTCGCCGCAGCGCTCTGATCACCCTTTCGGCTTGGAAGAAATATCCCGGGGGGCTCGCATCGCGAGCGGGGGCAGAGCCCCCTCATCGTCCTCAGCTGGAACGCCACGCCCCGCCATCCGCGCCGAAGCGCATGGCCAGATCGGCGACCAGCGCCATATCGACCGCATCGAGCGGCCCTTCATCGCGCGGGCGAAAGCGCAGGCGGAAGGCGGGCAGGATCGTCGCGAGCGGCGCTTCCGGATAGCCGAGGCTGGACGCCAGCGCGAGGAAGTTCTCGGAATCGACCGCAGGCGCAGTGGTGCCGCGTTCAGGCCAGATCGCCAAACCCTGCCGCGCGAGGCGCTGCCAATCGAAACGCGGCCCCGGGTCGATCTTGCGCTCGGGCGCGAAGTCCGAATGGCCGATGACGTTCTCCGGCGCGATTGCCCAGCGGCGCATGATCTGCGGCAGAAGCGCCTCAAGCGAGGCCATCAGAGGCTCGGGGAACGGACGGTCGCCTTCATTGTCCAGCTCGATCCCAATGGAGCGCGAGTTCACATCGCCCAGACCCTGCCAGCTCCCCAAACCCGCATGCCAGGCGCGCATCTCCTCGGGGACGAGTTGCTCGACCGAACCGTCACGCCCAATCAGCCAATGCGCGGAGACCTCCGCCTCGGGGAGGCAGAGGCGGGTGCGTGCGGACTCGCAGGACCGCATCGCGGTGTAGTGGATGACGATAAGTTCCGGCACCGCCCCATCGCGGCGCGGGCCGTAATTGGGCGAGGGCCAGTCGGCGCTCACTGACGCGCTTGCTGGAACGGCGTCGGATCCCAACCGCAGGCGAACCCGTCGCCATCGGGATCGAGGTTCAGTCGGTCTTTCTGCGGGCCGCCTGCCGAGAGGAAGGCGCGCTGCGCCTGATCAGCCGAGACGTATTTCGCGCAGGCCTTGTCCGACGAGGTCAGCTTGATGCCCGAGCGCTTGTAGACGGAATCACCCGGCCGGTTCGACACCGACAGCGCATAGGCGGCGAGGTTCGGGCCCGAGCTGTCCTGATTGCTGATCGTGTTCTGTGCGACGGGCGCGGTGGCGAGGCTGCTCGACGCGGTGGTGTCGAAACCCGGCGAGCTGGCCGTGGTGCTCGATCCGGCGGTGCTGTTCGACGCGTCGGTCTGCTGCAGCGCGGCCATTGCATCGGCCCCGATCGCAGCGCCGCTATTGTCGCCGCCATTCGAGCTGGAGGCCGAGGTCGACGGGTCGTCGCCGATGGTGCCGCCTGCGTCGATCGTCGGCGCAGACAGCGCATTGGTCGTGCCCGGCATCGCGGTGCCGGTCGCGTTCAGCGGTGCGCCGGGCGCGTCGGGGTTCGTCGCGCCGTTGTCGGTCGGCAGAACGCTCTGCGCCGAGGGCGGCACGATGGGCTGGCCGCGCAGTTCGGCCTCGCGACGGGCTTCGGGGCCGCTGTCAGGGATCGAAGAGATACAGCCCGAGAGGGCCAGAACGCCGCCGAGGATCGCGAGTGCCTGTTTCATGTTACCACCATTTCTCCGGTTTGGCCGCGAAGCCCGCCGCCTGTTCGAGGACATGGGCGTGATTCAGCAGATCGCCCTCTTCCCAGGGCCGCCCGATGAGTTGCAGCCCCAGCGGAAGACCCTTGCTGCCCAGCCCGCACGGCACCGAAACGCCGGGAAGGCCCGCAAGGTTCACCGTCACGGTAAACACGTCCTGCATATACATCTCGACCGGATCGGCGCCGTCCATCTCGCCCAGCCCGAAAGCGGCCGACGGGGTGGCGGGCGTCAGGATCGAGTCGATGCCCTGTGCGAAGACCTGCTCGAAGTCGCGCTTGATCAACGCGCGGACCTTGCGGGCGCGGTTGTAATAGGCGTCGTAGAAGCCTGCCGAGAGGACATAGGTGCCGATCATCACGCGACGCTGGACCTCGGGGCCGAAGCCTTCTGCGCGGGTCTTCTCGTACATGTCGACGATGCCCTCGCCCGCCGCGAGCTTGGCGCGGTGACCGTAGCGCACGCCATCATAACGCGCGAGGTTCGACGAGGCTTCCGCCGGAGCCACCACGTAATAGGCGGGCAGCGCGTATTTCGTATGCGGCAGCGAGATATCGACGATCTCGGCGCCCGCATCTTTCATCATCGCGATGCCCTCGTCCCAGAGCTTCTGGATTTCGGCGGGCATGCCCTCGATGCGGTATTCCTTCGGGATACCGATCTTCTTGCCGCGAATGTCGCCGGTCAGCGCCGCCTCGAAATCCGGGACCGGAATATCGGCGGAGGTCGAATCCTTCGGATCGTGCGAGCACATCGTGCCCAGCATGATCGCCGCGTCGCGCACCGATTTGGTCATCGGGCCCGCCTGATCGAGCGAGGAGGCAAAGGCCACCACGCCCCAGCGCGAGACGCGGCCATAGGTTGGCTTGATGCCGACGATGCCGGTGAAGGCGGCGGGCTGGCGGATCGAGCCGCCGGTATCGGTGCCGGTCGCGGCAAGGCACAGATCGGCAGCCACGGCGGCAGCGGAACCGCCCGAGGAGCCGCCCGGCGTCAGTTTCCGGTCGTCGATCTTCCACGGGTTCACGGCGGGACCGTAGCAGGCGGTCTCGTTCGACGAGCCCATCGCGAATTCGTCCATCGACAGCTTGCCGAGCATCACCGCGCCCGCATCCCACAGGTTCTGCGTGACGGTGGATTCGTATTCCGGCTTGAACCCGTCGAGGATGTTCGACGCGGCCTGCGTCGCCACGCCCTTGGTGGCGAAAAGATCCTTGATGCCCAGCGGGATACCGCACATCGCGGGCGCATCGCCCGACTTGATGCGGGCATCGGCGGCCTTGGCCTGCTCCAGCGCGATCTCGGGGGTCTTGTGCACGTAGGCGTTCAGCGCGCCTGCACCCTCGATCTCGCTCAGGCAGGACTCGGTCAGTTCGACCGCGGTCACATCGCCCTTCTTCAGCGCATCGCGCGCATCGGCAATCGTCAGTTTGTTCAGGCTCATTCGACCACCTTCGGCACGGCAAAGAAGCCCTCACGGGCATCGGGGGCGTTCTTGAGGATTTTCTCGGGATAACCGCCATCGGTCACCTCGTCGACGCGGCGCTTGAGGCGCATCGGCGTCACGGAGGTCATCGGCTCGACGCCCTCGACGTCGACCTCGTTGAGCTGCTCCATGAAGGTCAGGATGCTCGACAGCTCCTGCGCGAGCTCGGGCAGATGGTCTTCGGGCACCCGGATCCGGGCCAGATGCGCCACTTTGCGGGCGGTGTCGATATCAATGGACATGTGCTTCTCCGCTTGTCTTGGAAGGCGGTTTAGCCCGAGCCACTGGGGCTTTCAAGCGCCGCGCCCCGCATCAGCGGGCCCCTGCCCTGTCACACGCGAATTTGCGCGCTAATCTTGGAACCTGCACAGTGCTGATACGTCACCCTGTCACAATCGAAGTGCCTAACGGAGGAAACCCATATGAAAGTCATTTGGCTCGGCCATTCCGGCTTCCGCATCGAAACCGGCGATGCCGTGATCCTGCTCGACCCGTTCCTGACCGGCTCGCCGGTCTTTCCGGATGACAAGCGCAGCGAAGCGATCAAAGGCGCGACGCATCTGCTGCTGACCCATGGCCACGGCGATCACGCCTCCGATGCGGTGCCGATCGCGAAGGAACTGGGCATTCCGATCTACTGCATTCACGAATTGTCGATCATCCTTGGCGCAGAGGGGGCCGAAACCGTCGGCTTCGGCAAGGGCGGCACCGTCGATCTGGGCGGCGCGAAGGTCACGATGGTGAACGCGACCCATTCCGCCTCGATCGACTACAAGGGCGGCGATCCGGTCTATGCAGGCCAGCCCGCGGGCTTCATGATCGAAGCCGAGGGGCACACGATCTATGTCACCGGCGACACCGACATCATGGCCGACATGGAATGGATGGGCGAACTGCATAATCCCGATATCGGCATCCTTGCCGCGGGCGGCCATTTCACGATGGACATGAAGCGCGCGGCCTGGGCGTCGAAGAAGTATTTCAACTTCAAGACCGTCATTCCCTGCCACTACAAGACCTTCGATGCGCTGGAGCAATCGGCCCAGCCGCTCATCGACGGCTTGCCCGGTGTGGATGTGATCGAACCAGAGATGCTCAAAGCTATCGAGATCTAAGCTGAAGCGCGCCGGGCCGGGGGCGGCATTGCTTGCAGCTTGCAGCCCGGCGCGCTAGCTTCTCGCCCGGATCGGGAGGCCGAATAGATGTCAGACTTATTGTCCTTCAAGGAGATGTGCGAGCGGTTCGACGTGACCCCGCGCACGCTGCGCTATTACGAGTATATCGAGCTTCTCAATCCCCAGAAGGAAGGGCGTTCGCGCTATTACGGTCCGCGCGAGGTCGCGCGGATGACGTTGATCCTGCGCGGTCGCCGGTTTGGCTTCTCGCTCGAGGAACTGCGCCAGTGGCTGATGATCTACGATCAGCAAGGCACGGAAGAGCAGAACCGCGTCTGGGTCGAACTTGCCGATCGGCAGCTTGACGTATTGACGCAGCAGCGTGAAGAATTGGACGCGGCTATCGACGACCTCCGACAATTGCGTGATCAGGTTCGGGACACACTTGATTCTTGACCCTGAAATGCATTCCTTAACGTCAGCGAGGTCGTGAGAGCGCCTTGTGAGCTTGACGATTATGGCGAGTTTCGAGGAAAGAAACTTGCTTTACCGTACGGTAAAAATTCCCTGACATTACGTCATTGGATTCGTGACGCCACGTTACGGTGACGCGAACGTAAAGAAGTCTTGTAATGTGGCCGCAGGCAGACGATTTGCCGCGTCGCATTACGCAAAGGAAACGCGAGGCAGAGAGTATGACCGACACAGTAATGACGATCCGCGAGATGTGCGACGCCTTCGAGGTGACCCCGCGCACCCTGCGGTTCTACGAAAGCAAGGAGTTGCTGTTTCCCATTCGCGAGGGACAGAAGCGGCTGTTTACGCGACGCGATCGCGCCCGGCTGAAACTGATCCTGCGCGGCAAACGTTTCGGGTTTTCGCTGGAGGATATCCGCCAGCTACTGGACCTCTACGAAATGGGCGACAAGCAGAAGACGCAGCTGAACGAGACGATCAAGCTCGCACAGCAACGTCTGGAGGAAATGACGCGCCAACGCGAGGAACTGGGTCAGGCGATCGACGAACTGGCCGGTCAGATCGAGTGGGCGGAGAAGGAACTGGAGAAGGCGCGCCACGACGACGCGGCCTGATCCGCGAAGACGACTAAAGGGAGCGAACCATGTCGAGCTTTATCGCCAACACCAAGGACATGCAGTTTGTGCTGCATGAGCTGCTCAAGGTCTCGAATTCGGATGTGCCGGGTTACGAGGAAATGGACCGCGACTTCACCGAGGCCGTTCTGGATGCGGCCGGGAAGGTCTCGTCCGAGGTGCTGGCCCCGCTGAACGAGGTGGGCGACAAGGAAGGCTGCGTGCTCGAAAACGGCGTGGTCCGCACGCCCAAAGGGTTCGACAAGGCGTTCGAGGCGATGAAAGAGGGCGGCTGGACCGCGCTCGATTGCGATCCCGAGTTCGGCGGTCAGGGCATGCCCTACCTGCTCAACTGCGCGGTGGGCGAGATGTTCGTCTCGGCCAACATGGCCTTCAACATGTATCAGGGCCTGACCCACGGCGCCTATTCGGCGATCCACACGCATGGCACGGACGACCAGAAGCAGACCTATCTGCCGAAGATGGTCACCTGCGACTGGACCGGCACGATGAACCTGACGGAGCCCCATTGCGGCACCGATCTGGGTCTGATGCGCACCAAGGCCGAGCCGCAGGACGATGGTTCCTACGCGATCACCGGCACGAAGATCTTCATCTCGGCGGGCGATCACGACCTGTCGGACAACGTGATTCACCTCGTGCTGGCGAAAGCGCCGGGCGGTGGCGAAGGCACCAAGGGCGTGTCGCTCTTCATCGTGCCGAAGTTCCTCGTCAACGAGGACGGCTCGCTGGGCGAGCGCAACTCGCTCTCGGTCGGCAAGCTCGAAGAGAAGATGGGCATCCACGGCAACGCGACCTGCGTCATGAACTATGACGGCGCGAAGGGCTGGCTGCTGGGCGATCTCCACAAGGGGATGCGCGCAATGTTCACGATGATGAACGAAGCGCGTCTCGGCGTGGGCCTTCAGGGCTACGCCGTGGCCGAAGCCGCCTATCAGGAAGCCGTGGCTTACGCGAAGGACCGCACGCAGGGTCGCGACGTAACCGGCGTCAAAGCACCCGAGAAAGCCGCCGATCCGATCATCGTGCACCCGGACGTGCGCCGGATGCTGATGGATCAGAAGAGCTTCGTCGAGGGCGCCCGCGCCTTCACCTTCTGGGGTGCGCATCTGATCGACCGCTCCCATGCGCTCAACGACGCCGAGGCCGAAGGTCTGATCTCGCTGATGACCCCGGTCATCAAGGGCTTCCTGACCGACAAGGGTTTCGAAACCGCCGTCTCCGCGCAGCAGGTCTTCGGTGGCCACGGCTATACCGAGGACTGGCCGATGTCGCAGCATGTGCGCGACGCGCGCATCGCGATGATCTACGAAGGCGCGAACGGCATTCAGGCGCTCGACCTGGTGGGCCGCAAGCTCGCTCAGGACGGCGGCAAGCACGTCATGGCCTTCTTCGAGATGGTCAAAGCCGAGTGCAAATCGCATGACGATGACGAGCGGATGAAGCCCTTCACCGACGCGCTGAAGAACGCCTCGAAGCAGCTTCAGACGGCGGGCATGTTCTTCATGCAGAACGGCATGAAGAACCCGAACGCGGCGCTCTCGGGCAGCTATGACTTCATGCATCTGATGGGTCATGTCTGCCTTGGCCTGATGTGGACGCGGATGGCGAAAGCCGCCTTCACGGCGCTCGACAACGGCGCGACCGATACGTCCTTCTACGAAGGCAAGATCGCGACGGGCCGCTACTACATGGCGCGTCAGCTTCCGGCCTGCGCGATGCACCTCGCGCGGATCGAGACCGGCGCGGACCCGGTCATGGCGCTCGCCGACGACCAGTTCTAAGGCGACCGGATCCAACGAAAAAATGAACGGCGGGCCTCGGCCCGCCGTTTCAATTTTCAATCACCGCCATGTCAGGCGAAGTGTAGCGCCGGACGATTGTTTTGCGGCCGCGCGGGTCTACCCTCGGAATCTCCAACCAGAGACGATTCCCACCGAGTCCCGCCGTCATGTATCTCGATAATGCAGAAACCAACCGCCGTTACGACGCCGCTCTCGCAGAGCTGCGGGCGCGGGGCGTGTTCCGCTCGACCCGGCCGCCAATGGGCGCACGGGTGCTGCATTGGCTGGGCTTCGAGCCCCGCCCGATTCCCTATCTCGACTGGAAGCAAAACCTGCTGATCTTCGCAGCCGGGTTCGCGGTGGCGCAGCTTCTGGTGGACCACCTGCTGAGCGCGACCGAGGGCATGTCCTTCGCGCCGCATCTGGTGACGCTGGTAATCTCGGCGCTCGCCTTCGGTGCGCTGATGGCGCTGTGGCAGATCCACCGCAAGAACAAGCTCGGGCTGAGCGATTGGGACGACCTCTAGGGGCGGGCTTGAGGCTCGGTCCCAGAGCACCGGCGGTCTGGCCAGCGCGCAGGTTTCTTCCTAAGCTGCGCGCAACCTGACGCGCCTTCCCGCGCTACATTGCCCCGGAGCCTGAATGCCCAAACGCCTGCGCCTGACCCGTCGCTTTCCCGTCGCCATGACCAATGACGCCTATCGCAGACTCAACCGCTTCGCGCAGGAGGCGGAAATCACGCCCGACGAGGCACTGACCTTCCTGTTCGAGCATTTCAACTCCGTCACCCACGAGGAAAATCTCAACCACCGCCTGCGGCTGTTCAAGGCCGAGCTTGGCGAGCGCAAAGCCTGATTTCGAAAGGACATCCATGACCCGCCTGTCTCTCGCTTTCGCTGTCGCGTCCCTCGCCCTCTCGACCCTGCCTGCGCTCGCGTTCGACGCCGCCGACCGCAACGCGGTGACGCAGGAAGTCGCGGGCTTCACCAAGGCGGTGGACGAGAAGGATTACTCGGTCTTCTTCGACACGGTGCCGCCGAAGATGATGCAGGCGATCGCGGATCAGACAGGCGTGCCGAAAGAGCAGCTCGAAGAGATCATGCGCAAGCAGATCAACGATGCGATGGCCTCGGTGACGATCGACGATTTCGAGATGAACATCGCCGCGATGAAGACCGGAGAGACGTCTTCGGGCCGGGCCTATGCGCAGATCCCAACCTCGACGGTGATGGAGGTGCCCGATATGGGCAAAGTGCGCTCGACCAATACCACGCTGGCGCTGCAAGACGGCGAGGAATGGTATCTCGTGCGCATCGACAGCCCGGCGCAGATCGCGGTTCTGCGCAAGGTCTATCCCGATTTCGAAGGCATCGAGTTTCCCAAAGGCACGATGGAAGCGGTGCGCTAACCGCACCGCTTCCATCGCTTTTTCCGCGCTTTCCGTTGACGTCCGTTCACCTCTCGCGACGGAACGTCGCTCTCTCCCTCGCGTTGGACGCGACGTCGTGCTGGAATGACGTTGCGGCGAAATGCTCATGAG
Organism: Thioclava sp. JE_KL1; assembly: GCF_009296265.1. GTDB lineage: Bacteria > Pseudomonadota > Alphaproteobacteria > Rhodobacterales > Rhodobacteraceae > Thioclava. The sequence continues at coordinate 363,028 of NZ_WBJS01000005.1, read as the reverse complement.
GGGCTTACGTTCGCGTCACTTAGGGGTCAGATTGGCCCCGTGATCAGGGAGGACCGCAGCGAATGGCGGCACAACTTTATTGCTTCGGAGAGTCTGGCAACGCCTACAAGGCGGCGCTGACGATGGAACTGGCAGGCTACGACTGGGAGCCTGTCTATGTCGATTTCTTCAACGGCGAGGCGCGCAGCGCCGAGTATCAGTCGCTGAACGAAATGGCCGAAGCACCCGTCTTCAAAGAGGGCGATCTGACCCTGTCGCAATCCTGCGTCATCCAGCTTCACATCGCGGAGCAGACCGGCAAATTCCTCGCCGGGGATCGCAACGAGATGCTGCGCTGGATGTTCTGGGACGCGCAAAAGGGCTCGGGCCAGCAAGGCGGCCTGCGCTTCCTGATGAACTTCCTGCCCGAAGAGAAGCGTCCGCAAGAGGCGATCGCCTGGCTCAAGGGCCGCGTGCTGACCGCGATCAAGACGCTGGAAAAGCATATGGACGGCCGCGACTGGGTCGTCGGCGACCAGCCCAGCTTGGCCGATTTCGCCTGCTGCGGCTACCTCTACTACCCCGAGCCCTTCGGGTTCGACCGCAAGGAATTCCCCAATATCGACCGTTGGCTGGACGGCATCGCCGCCCTGCCCGGTTGGAAACACCCCTATGATTTGATGCCCGGCAATCCTTCCGACCGGGCGTGAGGAGGAACCATGACGGAAGCCTATATCTATGACGCAGCCCGCACCCCGCGGGGCAAGGGCCGCAAGGACGGCTCGTTGCACGAGGTCAGCTCGGTCGCGCTGTCGGCGCGGCTGCTGAACGCGGTGGCGGAGCGTAACAACCTCGAAGGCCACGCGGTCGAGGACGTGATCTGGGGCAACGCGACCCAGGTGATGGAGCAGGGCGGCTGCCTTGCACGCTCGGCGGTGCTTCTGTCGGATCTCGACGAGCGCATCCCCGGCCTGTCGATCAACCGCTTCTGCGCGTCGGGCATGGAAGCCGTGAACCTCGCCGCGAACCAGGTGCGCGGCGGCGCGGGCATGGGCTATATCGCAGGCGGCGTCGAGATGATGGGCCGCGTCGCGATGGGCTCGGACGGCGCGGCAATCGCCGTGGACCCGTCGCTCGCGATGAAGACCTACTTCGTCCCGCAGGGCATCTCGGCCGATATCATCGCGACCGAATACGGCTTTAGCCGCGAAGACGTCGACGCGCTCGGCGTGGAATCGCAGCGCCGTGCAGCCGAGGCGATCAAGGAAAACCGTTTCGCGAAATCCATCGTGCCGGTGAAGGACCAGAACGGTCTGACCATCCTCGACCACGACGAATTCCCGCGGGCGGGCACCACCATGGAAAGCCTCGGCGGCCTCAAGCCCTCCTTCAAGGAGATGGGCGAGGTGATGCCGGGCTTCGACAAGGTCGCGATGCTGAAATACCCGCATCTCGATCACATCAACCACGTCCACCACGCGGGCAACTCCTCGGGTATCGTGGACGGTGCCGCCGCCGTGCTGATCGGCAACAAGGAATTCGGTGAGGCGCATGGCCTCAAGCCCCGCGCGCGCATCCGCGCCACCGCGAAGATCGGCACCGATCCGACGATCATGCTGACCGGCCCGGTTCCGGTGACCGAGAAGATCCTCGCCGACTCGGGCATGTCGATCTCGGATATCGACCTGTTCGAGGTGAACGAGGCCTTTGCCGCGGTCGTGCTGCGCTTCATGCAGGCCTTCCAGGTCGATGCCGACAAGGTCAACGTCAATGGCGGCGCGATCGCGCTTGGCCACCCGCTCGGCGCCACCGGCGCGATCATCATCGGCACGCTGCTGGACGAGCTGGAACGCCGCGACCTGAATACCGGTCTGGCCACGCTTTGCGTCGCGTCCGGCATGGGCGCCGCGACCATCATCGAGCGCGTGTGAGGGAGGAACAAATGGCTGATTTCAAATACGAACTTGGCAGCGACGGCGTTGCCGTCATCACTTGGGACGTGCCCGAGAAGTCGATGAACGTGATGAGCATGGAGGGCTTCGCGCTCCTCGACAGTTTCATCGACAAGGCGCTGGCGGATGACAAATGCAAAGGTGTCGTCATCACCTCCGGCAAGCCCGATTTCGCGGGCGGCATGGACCTCAACGTCATCGCGCAGATGCGCGAAGGCGGCGCTCAGGCGATCTTCGACGGCGTGATGCAGATGCACCACGTCCTGCGCAAGATCGAGCGTGCCGGCATGGACCCGAAGACCAACAAGGGCGGCAAGCCGATCGCGACCGCGATCCCCGGCACCGCGCTCGGCATCGGTCTGGAACTGCCGCTGTCGACGCACCGCACCTTTGTCGCGGACAATCCGAAGGCGAAGATCGGCCTGCCCGAGATCATGGTCGGCATCTTCCCCGGCGGCGGCGGCACCACCCGTGTCTCGCGCAAGCTCGGTGCGATGGCGGCGGCGCCCTTCCTGCTGGAAGGCAAGCTCTCGGACCCCAAGAAGGCGAAAGCCGCAGGCCTGATCGACGAGGTCGTCGAGGATCCGCTGGCCGCCGCGAAGGAATGGGTGCTGAACGCCAAAGACGCCGATCTGGTGAAACCGTGGGACGCGAAGGGCTTCAAGATGCCCGGCGGCGCGCCCTATCACCCGGCGGGCTTCATGACCTTCGTGGGTGCCTCCGCGATGGTGCATGGCAAGACCGCAGGCGTCTATCCGGCGGCCAAGGCGCTTCTGTCGGCGGTCTATGAAGGCGCGCTCGTGCCCTTCGATCAGGCGATCAAGATCGAGGCGCGCTGGTTCACCAATGTGCTGCTGAACCCGTCGTCGACCTCGATGATCCGCTCGCTCTTCATCAACAAGGGCGCGCTGGAGAAGGGCGCGAACCGTCCCGACGTGTCGGACCAGAAGGTGAAGAAGGTCGGCATCCTCGGCGCGGGCATGATGGGCGCAGGTATCGCCTATGTCTCGGCCAAGGCCGGTATCGAGGTCGTGCTGATCGACAACAGCCAGGAGGCCGCCGATCGCGGGAAATCCTATTCCGAGGGCATCCTCGACAAGGGTATCTCGCGCAAGAAGGTCACCGAAGAGGGCAAGGCGAAGACGCTCGGCCTGATCAAAGCGACCACGGATTACGCCGCCCTTGAGGGTTGCGACCTGATCGTGGAAGCGGTGTTCGAAGATCCGGGCGTCAAAGCCGAGGTCACCAAGAAGGCCGAAGCCGTGATTCCGCAAGACGCGATCTTCGCCACCAACACCTCGACCCTGCCGATCACCGAACTGGCCAAGGCCAGCGCGCGCCCCGAGCAGTTCATCGGCATCCACTTCTTCTCGCCCGTCGACAAGATGATGCTGGTGGAGATCATCAAGGGCGCCGGGACCGGCCCGGTGGCCGTGGCGAAAGCGCTCGATTTCGTGCGCCAGATCCGCAAGACCCCGATCGTGGTCAACGACGCGCGCTTCTTCTACGCCAACCGCTGCATCATCCCTTACATCAACGAGGGGATTCGCATGGTGGCCGAGGGGGTGAACCCGACGCTGGTCGAGCACGCCGCCACCATGGTCGGCATGCCGCTGGGGCCGCTGCAGCTGGTGGACGAGACCTCGATCGACCTCGGCGTGAAGATCGCGAAGGCGACCAAGGCGGCGATGGGCGATGCCTATCCCGATGAGGCGGTCGATGATGTGCTGTTCTGGATGGCCGACGAAGGCCGGATGGGTCGCAAGTCGAACGCGGGCTTCTACGACTATGACGAGAAGGGCAAACGCCAGGGTCTGTGGGAAGGTCTCGACGCCAAGTTCCCGCGCGCCGACGAGCAGCCCGACGTCCATCACGTGCAGCATCGCCTGCTGATGGCGCAGGTGCTGGAAGCGGTCCGTGCCTTCGAGCAGGGCGTGCTGGAAGACATCCGCGAGGGTGACGTGGGCGCGATCCTCGGCTGGGGCTTCGCCCCGTGGTCGGGTGGCCCGTTCAGCTGGCTCGACATCCTCGGTGCCGGCAAGGCCGTCACGATCTGCGAGGCACTCACCGCGCAATACGGTCCGCGCTTCGAGGCCCCGGCCCTGCTGCGCGACATCGCAGCCTCGGGCGAGACCTTCTACGGTCGCTACGGCGAAGGTCAGGCCGCGAAAGCCGCCTGATCCGAGAGCGCCAGAGAAACCAGAACGCCGGGACCGAAAGGCCCCGGCGTTTTTCTATGGCCGGGAGGCACTTCAACGCCCGCCTCCCACCTGTCTCCAAGACAAAGGAAAACGCCGCACCCTGGTCATGGGTGCGGCGTTCGGCCTGTCAGTTGATCAGGAGGGAATCAGGCCGGGCTATCACTCTGCCGCGTAAGCGTGCGCGGTCAGATCTTCGTCGATGAGCCCTGCAACGATCGAGCGTGCCATTTCAAGCGACAGCGTCTCGTAGTTCGGGCCTGCATCATCGTCGAAGAGTGCTTCGAGCCGGTGGCTGTTGATCGAACCGCAATGGACCATGCCAGAACCATTCGCGTAGACGATCTCCTCCTCCTCAAACTCCAGCACGATCACGTCGATCGGACGGTGGGGTGTAATCCGATCGATCCCACGATAGCCTTCAAGAGCAGAGGCGGGGATTACGGCGAAGGGGTCACCGTAAATTGCCTCAGCCATGTCGCTTTCCACCATCATGTTCTGTTCAGGCAAAAGCAGCATCGGGGTTTTGTTGCCCAACGCGCCGACCGGCACGGCGAGCGGCTTGCGATGGTCCGGGCAACGCCCGTGACCGAGCCAGAGTTGAGTTCGCTTGACGTCCACGACGGGACGCAGGCCACTGTCGAAGGTCATGACCATGTCACCGACCGCAATTGCTTCCACCGGGCGCCAGCCCATAGCGGTCGCGATTCGCGTTCCGGCAACGATCCCCGAAGCAGCCCCGTTATCGAGCACTCGCCCGGAGGTTGCGCCCGCCAGAGCGGAATCAAAGGCGCAATCGTCGTTCCAAGTCGTCGTTGCACTGCGGGTCATGTCGGTCTTCCTTCTGAAAGTCGGCGAGGCCATTTCTTCGTCCTACCTAGATCAATTGATTCCTGGGGAGTTTCCGGGGCCGAAAGGTGACCGAAATGTGGCAAACCTATACTTTCGGACAGTAAGTTGCTCACGGACCCGTGATTGACCTATCTTTTTGGATAGGGGTTCGCGCGTTTGACCTATCTTTTTGGATAGGGGTGCGCTCACAGACCCGTGAGAATCGCCCAAATTGCGTCGCAAATTGCAATTGCGCGAAAATTTAGAATCGGTAACCGAACCGCGCGATGTCCTCGGCACAGAGTTTCGAAACCACTTCAGCGTCGAAATCTGAAAAATACCCGCGCCAGTTGCGCTTCCGCTCGGAGATGTTGCATCTCGCGAGGGGAGTCACGGAAAACCCGAGATGTGACGCGAGGGGGGCGGCATCGGCCTCTACATCTTCGAGGCGAATATAAAGGTCGCAAGTCTCCTCCCCGTCCGGCAGCCGCATGTAGCTGCCATAGGGGGCCGCCGCGAGCGAGGCTTGCGTGTGCGGATGGTTAAGGAAGTCCGAAAAGCTCAGCGACTTTGCTAACGCCACGGCGGGATGCGCCATCCGCTGCTCGCGCAACCAATGGTAGTAGCTGACGACCCGGTCCCACGGGTTCCGCACCAGCGTGAAGGTGAAATAGGCGCGCGCCTCATCTTCGCTATAGAGCCCCAGCCCGTCGCTCAGCGTGGAATGCTTCCAAAGCCGCCCCCGGGTCTCGCGTCCCTCCAGCCTGCGTTTGCGCCGCCGCGCCTTGGGCGTGTCGCCGATCAGCAGGTCATCCGCCATCGCGCGGTTCTCCAACGAGAGCGTCAGCGCCGTGCCCCCCGTCTTCGGGATATGAACGAAGATGTAGCGACGGCCATGCGAAACGATCATGCGCGCGACACTAGCTGTGACGAAAGATGACGCAAACCCTCTTTCCTTTCGCGCGATGCCGCCTGAAGATGCCCGGACAATTTACGTGGAGGATTTCATGGGCTGGCTTGCCGACGAGACGGGTCTGGAGAAATGCGCGGCGAATTACGCACCGCTTACACCTTTATCGCACCTCAACCGCGCGCTGGAGGTCTTCCCCGAGCGACCGGCGGTGATCTATGGCAGCCGCTCTTATAATTACGTTGATTACCACGCGCGCGTGAGTCAGCTGGCCTCCGCCCTCAAGGCGCGCGGAGTAAAGCCCGGCGACGTGGTGGCGACAATCCTGCCCAACACCCTGCCCCAGATCGAGGCGCATTTCGGCGTGCCCGCCTGTGGTGCGGTGCTCAATGCGATCAACACGCGGCTCGATGTCGATACAGTCGCCTATATCTTCGAACATGGCGGCGCGAAGGTCGTGCTCTGCGACGTGGCCTTCCTGCCGGTGGCCGAAGAGGCCGTGAAGAAGATGAAAGGCCCCGCACCGCAGATCGTCGAGGTCGCCGACCCCGAGCACGGGTTCGAGCCGACCGGGCATTACCTCGAATACGAGGCGCTGGTGGCCGAGGGCGATCCGATGTTCGCCTGGATCATGCCCGAGGACGAATGGGAGAGCATCGCGCTCAACTACACCTCCGGCACGACCGGCAAGCCCAAGGGCGTCGTCTATCATCACCGGGGCGCCTATCTCTCGACTCAGGCCAACGCGATCTCCTGGCGAATGCAGCTTTATCCGGTGCTGCTGACCATTGTGCCGCTGTTCCATTGCAACTCATGGACCCATAGCTGGATGGTGCCGATGATGGGCGGCACGGTCGTCGGCTGCCGCGATGTGACCGCGAAGAATATCTATGACGCGATCGCCGATCATGGCGTGACGCATTTCGGCGGCGCGCCGATCGTGCTCAACACGATCATCAACGCCAAGGAAGAACACCGCCGCACCTTCGATCACGTGGTGGAGGTCTTCACCGCCGGCGCCCCGCCGCCCGCCTCGACGCTGGCCGCGATCGAGCCGCTGGGCTTCAACGTCACGCAGGTCTACGGGCTGACCGAAACCTACGGCCCCGCGGTGGAATGCACCTGGAAGCCCTCTTGGGAGGGCACCGAGGGCGAGGCGCGTGCCGACCTGAAGGCGCGCACCGGGGTCTCGATGCCGATGCTCGAGAAAGTCACCGTCTACGATCAGGGCAAGGAGGTCGCGCGCGACGCCCAGCATCTGGGCGAGATCGTCTTCCGAGGCAACATGGTCATGAAGGGCTATTTCAAGAACCCGCAAGCCACGCGCGAGGCCTTCGAGGGCGGCGTGTTCCATTCGGGCGACATCGCCTTCATGCATCCCGACGGCTACATCAAGATCACCGACCGCGCGAAGGACATCATCATCTCGGGCGGCGAGAACGTCTCCTCGGTCGAGGTGGAGGGCGTGATCTGTGCCCATCCGGCGGTGTCGCTCGCCTCGGTCGTGGCCAAGCCGGACGAGACCTGGGGCGAAGTGCCCTGCGCCTTCGTCGAGCTGAAGGAGGGCAAGGAGGCGACCGAAGAAGAACTGATCAAGTTCTGCCGCGCGCGGCTCGCAGGCTTCAAGACGCCTAAGCGTGTGATCTTCTCGGAACTGCCGAAAACCTCGACCGGAAAGATCCAGAAATTCGAGCTGCGAGCGGTCGCCAAACTGCTCGACGCGTAGGTCTACTTACTACGCGCGCGCCCGCGCGCGAGGGGCGCGCGTGAAATGCTCAGCTTTCGCTCTCGGCGCAGTGCTGACGGAAGGCGCGCGACAGCATGTCCAGCTCGGCGCGCAGAAGGTCGATCTCGGCGCGCAGATCGCCCGCCAGCGGCGCGCCCGCGACCAGCGAGAAGCGGTCGATCACCTCGCCATCCGATTTGCGGCAGACGAGGAAGGTCAGCACCCCCTCGCTCAGCAACTCCGTCGGGATCGGCTGCGCGATGCGCCAGTCGCCGGGAGCGCCGCTGACCGACAGCCCTTCGAGCACCTCGCCATGATGACGCACCTCCAGATCGGGCGCCTCTTTCTCATGGCTCACCGCTTCCCAGCGCCCTGCCTTGATCCGCGTGCTGTCCAGCATCCTCGCCTCCGTCACAGTTCGGCGCGCGGGTAGCGCGCGAAGGTGAGATCGCGGATCACCACCTCGTTCATCCGTGGGTTCTCGAAAATCAGATCGACCCACGCCTTTTCCAGCCGCCGCTCGTTCATCCGCGTATAGGCCAGATCGAATTCGACAGAGCGCGCGCCGTCGCCATGGGGCAGTTCGCGCACCAGCTGCTCCGAATTGGGGCCGTGCTTGATGTTGAGGCGGCAGAACACTTCCAGCTCCCGCTCGCAGTCCAGCTGCATCTCCAGCCGGATGAGATGGTTGAGTTGCAGCCCGCCCAGCGCCGCGTCGGGCAGGTCGAGCACCAGTGACAGGAACGACCCTTCGAACCGCAGCACATCGAGCCGCAGCCCGAACGGGGCGAGCGTTTCGCCCGTCGTATTGCGGATCTGGCGCAGCGTGATCTCGGAGCGCGGGCAGTCATGGAACAGGGTGAGGTCATCGCCGAGCTTGTCGCGGCTTTGCGCCCCCGCGATGCCATGCGGATGCGCCTTCACGCGCCACAGCGGCGGACGCCACGCCCAATCGCTGCCCGACGGCTTGCGCACAGAGCTATCGCTGGGAAAGGCCGTCAGCCGCTGCTCGGTCGCGCGCAGCACCGTGTCGACTTCGTTGCGCAGGGCGCGGGCACGTGCGCGCAGACCGCGAAGCCCCTCCGGATCCAATGCAGGGACCTTGGACGCCGCATCGCGCCAGCGCCGCAAGCTGCGTCGCTCGGCAATCCGTTGCAACAGCGATCCGCCGTTCCGTCCTGCCATGTGCTGCCCTTCTTTCCCGCCTGCCGGTGCCACCTGCGGCATCACAGCAGTTATTCCTTATCATCGGGTTGCGAGAAAGGGGGAATTTCCGCACGAACTCATCGCGTTCCGGGGTTTCGGCCGGGAAGGTGACTGCGCGTCGTCTTGAGACGTCAGTTCGCGGCGCGGATCGCGGCGATGAATGTCTCGAGCAATTGCCGCTGCTGGGCATAGCTCATTTCGCCTTCCTTGAGCGGCATCACCGACAGCGCCGTGATCCGCCCGCCAAGGGCCGTGACGCCCCGCAGATAGGTCTTGGCAATCGGCGGTCCGCCCGTGCCGGAGCGATCCTCGACCCGCAGCAGCAGTGTACCATTCGAGATATCGGTGCCCTTGATCGTCACGTCAGCGGCTTCGCCCGAGCGCGACAGCGCCGCGCGCCCGATTTCGGAATGGAAGAAATCGCCGATCTTCTTGAGCCGGTCCTGCGACAGCTTGCCGGAGCCATCCTCCAAGGCGGGCGGCCCGACCGTAACGCTCAGCAGCGCGGGCTCGGGTGCATGGGCATCCTCGGCATTGCCCGAGATCGCCGCGCAATTGCCAAAGAGCGCAAAGCCCCCCGCGCCGGAATTGCGCAGGCTTTTCGGATCGACGCACCAGCCTTTCGGCGCCGCCACCGTCAACGCGCCATTGGCCAGCGTGGTGCGAGCCTTGGCGACCTGCGCCGTGCCGAAGGCTGTCGGCTGGCAGGCGGCCAGCAAACCGGTCATCCCCAGCGCGAGGGCGAGGGGCTTCAAAAGACGTGACGAGCGGTGTCCGACAGCAAAAATCATGCGCTTGGAGATAGCCTCGGGGCGCTCATCGCGCAAGTCTGCCGGGTTTCGCCGCATTGCGGCTGCGCGGGGTTCAGCCCAACGCGATCCGGCGCGCCGCAGCCGCGCCGTCGTCCGGATCGTGGCTGACCATGAGGCACGGGATACGCTCGGCCTGAAGATGCTGCAGCGTGAAACTGCGGATCTCGGCCCGCAACTCTGCATCGAGCGCGGCGAAGGGCTCGTCGATCAGCACCGCACGGGGCCGCGCCAGCAGCGTACGCATCAACGCCACGCGGGTGCGCTGCCCGCCCGACAGCGTCGCCGGATCGCGATCCGCCATGCCTGCAAGCCCGGCCTGTTCCAGCGCGGCCTCCACCGCCGCGTGCCGGGCGACCTTGCCCTTCACCTGCGCCGACAGACCGAAGGCCAGATTGTCGCCGACCGAGAGATGTGGGAACAGCTGCGCCTGCTGGAACAGCATCCCGATGCCGCGCCTCTCAGCGGGGAGCTGCGTGACGCTTTCGCCATCGAGCCGGACATCCCCCGAAGCCGTGAACCCCCGCGGCAGATGGCCCCCGATATGGGCGAGCAGGCTCGACTTGCCGATCCCGGAGGGCCCCATCAGGCAGACGGTCTCTCCGGGCGCCACGACCAGCGACAGCGGAGCGAAGAGCGGCGCGGAGGCGTCGGACGCGGTCAGGCTCAGATCGATCAGTTCCAGGCTCATGCCACTCCTCCGCGCAAGCCGCGCCGGTTGCGATGCCACCATGCCGGGACCGCGAGCGCCAGCGCGAAACCTACCCATGGCAGCGCCGCCTGCATCAGCGCAAGGATCGCGGCCAGCCGCCGGTCCGCCCCCGAGGCCAGCGCCACGGCTTCAGTCGCCAGCGCCTGAACGCGCCCCGCGCCGGGCAGCAGAACGGCCAGATATTGCGCGACCGACACCGCGACCCCGATCGCCGCCGCCGCACAGATCGGACCCAGCAGCATCGGCAGCTTGATCCGCAGAAGGCGCCGCGTCGGCCCGGCCCCGAGGCTCGCCGCACTGGCGAGATGCGCCCGGTCGAGCGCGCGCCACGGCCCGGCCAGCGCGATCATTACATAGGGAAAGACGAAGAGCAGTTCGGCCCATGTCACCGCGACCGGCCCCGGCGGCAGACCGAGCCAGAGAAACCCGGTGGTCAGACCTTGCAGAAACCCGATCTGCGGCAGCAAGAGCGGCAGGACGATCAGCGCGCCCAGCGGCAGGCGTTTGCCGGAGCGATCCTCGCTTTCCAGCCAGAGCATCGCGAGGATCAGCGCCAGCACGGTCGAGACAAGCGCAAGCGTCAGGCTGGTCAGCGCGGGCCCCGCCCAGTCGGCGCTCGCCCAGCGTTTGAAGGTCAGATCAGCGGGCAGCGCATCGGGAAAACGCCAGAAGCTCGCGAGGCTCCAGAGGATCAGCGCACCGAGCGATCCGAGCGCGAGCGTACCGCCCGCCCCGATCAGGCCAGCACCGCTCCAGTTCCGCCGCGACACGCCGCGATGCCCCGTCCGGATCAGCGCCTTGCCGAGCCTTGCCACCGCGCGCTCGCCGACCATCCACAGCGCCGCGCTCGCCCCCATCACGGCCAGCAAGATCACCGCCAGCGCCGAGGCGGGCACCGCCTGCGCGGGATCGGGCGCGCCGTAGAGCCGCAGGATGCGCACCGCCAGCGTCGGCGGGTTCGACGGCCCGAGGATCAGCGCCATGTCGACGACCGACAGCGAGAAGGCCAGCACGATCAGCACCGGCAACCGCAGCGCCGGGTAAAGCTGCGGCCAGACGATCCGCACCCAGACGCGGCCCGGCGCATAGCCAAGCGCCCGGCCCGCCGCCATCTGCTCCGCCACCGGGCGCTGCGCGGCGGCCACCAGCGTCATCAGGGTCAGGAACGGTACCTCTTTCAGCATCAGCCCGAGGATCAGCGACAGCCCCCACGGATCGCCCAGCGTCACGATCTGCGGCGGCAGATCCCAGCCGGTCGCCCAGGGCGAAACCAGCCGCGCCGCCCAGCCCGAGGGTGCGATCAGAAAGGCCAGCCCGATCGCCAGCGCCGCATGGGGCACTGCCAGCAGCGGCGTCAGCCAGCGCGACGCCGATTGCCGCGTCACCAGCCAGCGCGCCAGCGGGATCGAGGCCGCGAGAGACAGCAGCGCCGCGCCGATCCCCGTCACCAGCGTCAGCCGCAGCGAGGTGAGGATACCCGGTGCGGCCAGCGCCTCAGTGAAGCCCTCCCAGCCCAGCGCGACGCGCCCCAGCCCCGGCTGCCAGCCGAATCCGGTCGCCAGCGTCAGCGCCGCACCGAGCAGTACCGGCGCGCCGATCACCAGCGTCAGGATCGCCCCGGCGAGCCGCATCAAACCCTCACTTCGTGTAGCGCTGCGCCCAGTCCTCGGTGAGCTTGGTCATCCAGCTCGGATGCGGCTCGGGGAGCGTCGGCCCGAGATCGTCCAGCGTCGGCAGCGCGGGCGCGGTGGGCAGGTCCGCGAAAGCCTGTTTCGCATCGGCATCCAGCTTCGCCGGATCGAGCACCGAGAAACTGCCGAGCACACGGATATCCTGCATATGCGCCTGCGTGGCCGGATCGAGCAGGAAATTCGCGACCAGCTCCGCCCCCGCCTGATGCGCGGCATTATAGGGAATCGCAACGTAGGAGATATTCCCGATCGTGCCACCTTCGGGCACCCAGACGCGGACCGAGGGCGGCAGCACACCCTGCTCGATCATCGCGGCGGGCGCGGCCGGATCGAAGAACATCGCGAAATCGACCTCGCCATCGGCCAGCAGTTGCGCCTGCGCGCTCTCATTCTCGGGGAAGGATTTGCCTTCACGCCACATCAGCGGGCGCAGCGCATCATACCACGCCCAGAGCGGCGCGGTTTCCTTGGCATAGGCCTCGTCCGTCACGGGCTGCGACAGCGCCGCCGGATCGGGCGCCAGCTCGACCAGCGCCTGCTTGAGGAAGCTCGCCCCCATGAAATTCGAAGGGTTGGGATGGGTGAAGCGGCCCGGATGCGCCTTTGCCCAGTCCAGCAGCCCCGCCATATCCTTCGGCGGATCGCTCACTCGCTCCGCATCATAGGCGAAGGCGAATTTCGCGAGCCGCCACGGGCTCTCGTACCCTTCCGTCGGGACGGTGAAATCGGTCGTCGCCGCCGAGCCTTCGGACAGGTCGAGATATTTCGCATTGGGCAGATCGGAAACGAACGGCCCATGCAGCAAGCCCGCCTCTTTCATCGCCAGAAAATTCGGCCCGTTGATCCAGATAAGGTCAACCGCGCCGCCGTCATTCTTACCCGCCGCCTTCTCGGCCTGAACGCGCGAGACAGCCTCGGCGGTGTCGGACAGCTTCACCTGCTCGACCGTGACGCCGTATTTCTCCTGCATCTGGTCGGACACCCAATCGATGAACGCATTGGTACGCGGATCGCCGCCCCAGGCGTTGAAATAGACCGTCTGGCCCTTCGCCTCGGCCTGCGTCTGCGCCCAATCGGCGAAGGCGGGGGATGCGAGCGGCAGCGCGACGGCGAGGGCGACAAACAGGGATTTCATACTCTCTCCAATTTCAGGAAAACGCCCGCCAGCCCATCAGCCAGCGGGTCACGGTGGTCACGAAACAGGCGGCGGCGAAGAGGCCCGCGAGGATCGGGAAGACCTGCGGAAACAGGCAAATCGCCGAGAAGAACAGGATCGTCTCGGCCCCTTCGGTCAGCCCGCCGAGGTAGTAGATGCCCTTGGTCGGATAGGCATCGGTGCTCATCCCGCGCTTGGCGGCGATGGAGGCGAAGGCGAGAAAGCTTGACCCGGTGCCGACGAAGGCCGCGATCAGGATGGCAGCGGCCAGCGCGTTGCGCGCAGGATCGGCCAGCGCGAAGCCCACCGGGATCAGCGCGTAGAACAGGAAATCGAGTGCGATATCGAGGAACGCCCCGCGATCGGTCGGCCCCTTGATCCGCGCGATGGCCCCGTCGAGCCCGTCCGCGACGCGGTTGATGAGGATCAGCGCCAGCGCCAGCCAATAGGCGTGGAACGCAAGCGCCGGGATCGCCAGAAGACCCAGTGCGAAACCCGCCACCGTCACCTGATCGGCACGGATACCGCGCGCGGCCAGCGCCTCGGCGGGGGGCTGCATCATGGCACGTTGCAGCGGCAGGAGAGCAGCGTCGATCATCCGCGCCTCCAGGTCATGAAGCGCTCGGCGATCCGCAGCGTGCGCGGGTTCACATGGGTCTGTCGCCAGCGCCCGGCGGCGTTCTTCGCGGCCTCGGACCAGCTGGGATAGATATGCGGCGTCGAGAGGATCTTGCCCAAGCCCAGCCCGTGCCGCATCGCCAGCGCGAATTCTGCCAACACCTCGGCGGCATGTGCCCCGCAGACCGTGGCACCAAGGATCTTGTCGGAACCTTTCGCTGTGACGATCCGCACGAAGCCCTGCCCCGCCCCTTCGGCAAGCGCGCGGTCGAGATCGCCCAGCGGATAGGTCGTGACTTCGTGATGCACGCCGTCAGCCTCGGCTTCCGCAGCTGTCATCCCCACCCGCGCCAGTTCGGGCGAGGTGAAGACCGCATGCGGGATCGGCGCGGCATGAGCCTTGAATCGCCAGACGGGGGAGGCCAGCGCATTGGCCGCCGCGATCCAGCCCTGATGACCTGCGGCATTGGTCAGTTGCAACGGCCCCGCCGCATCGCCTGCGGCGTAGATATTGGGCATCAGCGTCTCGAGGTAGTCGTTCGTCTCGATCACCTTGTTCGCCGGAATGCCCAGCTCCTCCAGCCCGAACCCTTCGAGCCGCGCCTTGCGCCCGACCGCGACCAGAAGCGTGTCGAAGCCGAGTTTGGAGCCGTCCTCCAGCTCCAGCCATTTGCTATCATCCTGCCCGAAACGGATCGCCTTCGCGCCGAGCTTCAGGTCGACCCCATCGGCGCGCAAGGCCGCCGCGATGGCGTCCGAGGCTTCGACATCCTCACGGATCAACAGCCGCTCCGCCGCCTCGACCACGGTGACGCCCGCGCCCAGCCGCGCCAGCGCCTGCGCGATCTCGCAGCCGATCGGGCCACCGCCGAGGATCACCATTCTCTCGGGCGGCGCGGGCATCGCGGCAAGCGCCTCCCACAGCGTGTCCGAGGTCAGCGGCTCGACCGATCCGATTCCCTCGATCGGCGGGATCACCGGGGCTGCGCCGGTCGCAAGCACTACCCCGCGCGTCGTCAGGCGCTCATCGCCCACGCACACCGTCCAAGGGTCTTCCAGCCGCGCGTGGCCCTCGATCACCTCGACGCCCAAGCCCTCATAGCGCTCCACGGAATCATTCGGCTCGATCTGCGCGATCACCTCGGAAATCCGATGCGTCACCACGGGCCAATCGACCGAGACATCCGCGCGCACGCCCAGCGCCTCGGAGCCGCGCGCCACGCCAGCAGCCCGAGCCGAGGCGATCAGCGCCTTTGACGGCACGCAGCCGTAATTCAGGCAGTCGCCGCCCATCGGGCCTTCCTGCACCAGCGTCACCTTCGCCTTCGCCTGCGCCGCGACATAGGAGGCCACCAGCCCCGCCGCGCCCGCGCCGATCACGATCAGGTTGCGGTCGAACTTGGCCGGGCGTTCATAGCCGCGATAGGCCCGCTTGCGTGCCCAGACCCGCAGCGCCGCGCGCGCCACCCACGGAAACACCGCCAGCGCCGCGAAGGCCCCGAGCAGCCCCGGCGAGACGATCCCCGACAGGCTGTCCAGATCGCCCAGTTGCGCGCCCGCCGCGACATAGACGGCGGTGCCGGGCAGCATGCCGAGCTGCGAGACGGCATAGAATTTCCATGCTTTCATCCGGGTCAGCCCGAAGGCGAGGTTGATCACGAAGAACGGCACGACCGGGATCAGCCGCAGCGAGAACAGGTAGAACTCGCCGTCGCGCGCCGCCCCTTTCTCGATCTTCGCGAGCCGCGGGCCAAGCCGTCCGCGCACCCAGTCGCGCATCAGATAGCGCGCGACCAGAAAGGCCAGCAGCGCCCCGATGGAAGACGCGAAAGAGATCAGCACCAGCCCCTGCCAGAACCCCAAAAGCGCGGCACCCAGCAGCGTCAGCCAGACCGCGAAGGGCAGCGACAGCGCCGTCACCACGACGTAAGTGACGAAGAACCCGATGGGCAGCGCCAGCGGATGCGCCTCGCGCCATGCGGCGAGGCTGTCGCGCAGCGCGCGCAGCCGCTCGGGGTCGGGATCGGCCACCAGAAAAGCCGCGATCACCGCCAAAGCGATCAGGCCAAGGAATATCAGAGGTTTGCGCATGGTCCTCCCGTGGGTCACGCCCCAGTGATAGAGGCGATGCGATCTTTCCCCAAGTCGTTTCGCGCGCCGATTTCGTTACGCGCTTTCTCTCGGAGCCGCTATTTGGCACTGTTACGCACAAAACGGAGGCGGGGATGCATTTCATTGCAGTCGATGGCGGAGGCAGCGGGTGCCGGGCGGTGTTTGCCGACGGTTCTGGCCGTGTCATCGGGCGTGGCGAGTCAGGCCCTGCGAATATCGCCTCGGACTATGACGAGGCGCGCCATCACATCTTCACCGCCATCGAAACCGCGATGGGCAACATCGACGCGCGCGAGATTCGCGCGGTGCTCGGGCTGGCGGGGGCGAACCATGCGCCCGCCGCAGAGGCCTTGGCCGCCGAGCTGCCGTTTCCGGCCCGCGTCTTGCAGGACGTGACGACCTCGGTGCGCGGTGCTCTGGGGCCCGAAGACGGGATCGTCGCGGCCATCGGCACGGGTTCGTTCTTCGCGCGGCAGCTGGACGGTCAGCAACACGCGATCGGTGGCTGGGGCTTGCGGCTGGGCGATGAGGGCTCGGGCGCGTGGATCGGTCGGGCACTGGGCATGCGGGCCGGGCGTGCGCTCGACGGGTTCTGCGCGGTGACGCCGCTTCTGCGCGAGCTGCTCGAAGAGATGGATGGGCGAAACGGGTTGATCGCCTTCAGCCTCGACGCGACCCCCGCAGACTGGGCGCGCTTTGCGCCGCGCATCCTGCAATCGACCGACCCCGCCGCCGTGGCCGTGCGCGATGCAGCGCAAGCCGAGATCCGCGCGGCGATTGCGCTGCTGCAACCCGAGGAACCGCTTCCGGTGACGTGGCTGGGCGGGCTTGGGCAGGGTCTAGCGCTGGGCGACTGGCCGCAACGGGCCGCGAAAGGAAACGCGCTGGACGGCGCCTTGGCATTGGCGATGGAGGATGCGTTTTGGACAAGCTGATCCTGACGGGCGCGCGCGTTTTCGACGGCACCGCCTTCCATGAAAACCATGCGATCGTGCTGGAACAGGGTCGAATTTCGGCGCTGTGTCCGATCGCGGAGATGCCCGAGGGCGAGGTTGTCGAGTTTCCGGGCGGCACGCTCGCGCCCGGTCTCGTCGATCTGCAGGTGAATGGCGGTGGCGGTGTGATGCTCGACGGGCACGCGACTCTCGAGACGATCTCCACCATCTGCGCCGCGCATGCCGCTCTCGGTGCGACCACGATCCTGCCGACGCTGATCACCGATACCCGCGCCGCGACACAGACGGTACTGGCGGCAGGCATCGCCGCCGTGACGCGCGTTCCGGGATTCGGCGGGCTGCATCTGGAGGGCCCGCATCTCGACCCCAAGCGCCCGGGCTGCCATCCGCCCGGCTGCATCCGCCCGCTGGACGAGGAAGACATCGAGACGCTGCTCGAGGCGAAGACCGGGCTGCCCGCGCTGATCATGACGCTCTCACCCGCCAATGCGACGCCCGAGCAGATCGCGCGGCTGTCCGAGGCCGGGATCATCGTCAGCCTCGGCCATTCCGAGTGCAGCTTCGCGGAGGCTCAGGAGGCCATCGCGGCGGGCGCGCGGATGGTCACGCATCTCTTCAACGCGATGAGCCAGCTGGGCAGTCGCGAGCCCGGCCTCGTCGGCGCGGCGCTGTCGCAGCCGGTCTCCGCGGGCCTGATCGCAGATGGCATCCATGTGCATCCCGAGACAATCCGGCTGGCGCTGGCTGCCAAACGGCAGGGCGAGGTCTTCCTCGTCTCCGACGCGATGGCCTGCGCCGGGTCCGATCTGATGGAATTCGATCTCGCAGGCCGCCGAATCCTGCGCCGCGACGGCGCGCTGCGGCTGGAGGATGGCACGCTTGCCGGGGCCGATCTGTCGCTGCCGCAGGCCGTGCGCTTCATGATCGAGACGGTCGGCGTCTCACCGGAACAGGCGCTCGCGATGGCAAGCCGCATCCCGGCAGAGGCGATCGGCGCGCCGGTGGGCCGGATAGCGCCGGGCTTCGCCGGGGATCTGGTGCATTTCGATGACGATTGGCGCCTAACGGAAGTCTGGCAGGGCGGTCAGGCGAAATCCTCCACCGCGTAGCCCTGAATGTAGAGCAGCGCGCTCAGATCGCCGAAGTTGATCCGGATGTCGCATTCCGCCGCAACGGAGGGCTTGGCATGCAGCGCGACGCCCGCACCGGCGAGCTTCAGCATCCCCAGATCGTTCGCCCCATCGCCCACCGCCATGACCTGCGCGTGATCCAGTTTCAGCTTTTCCGAAATTTCCAGCAAAGCCTGAACCTTTGCCTCGCGCCCGAGGATCGGCTGTGAGGGCACGCCCGTCAGCTTGCCATCCTCGACCAGCAGCAGGTTCGCGCGGTTCTCGTCAAACCCAAGCGTCTCCGCCACATAGCCGGTGAACGCCGTGAACCCACCCGAGACCAGTGCGCAATAAGCGCCATTGGCCTTCATCGTCGCCACCAGATCATGCCCGCCCGGCATGAAGCTGATGCGCTTTTCGATTACCTCGGAAATCACGCTCTCGGGCAGACCTTTCAGCAGCCCCACACGCTCGGTCAGCGCGCCCTCGAAGTCCAGCTCGCCATTCATCGCCCGCGCGGTGATCTCTTTCACCCGCTCGCCCACGCCCGCCACATCGGCCAGCTCGTCGATGCATTCCTGCTGGATCATCGTCGAGTCCATATCGGCGAGCAGCATCTGCTTGCGAAGCCCCTCCGTGGGCTGCACGACCAGATCGACGCCGAGCCCCTGCAGGCCCTCCCAGGCCTCCCAACGATTCGACGGCACGCGGTCCACCATGAACTCGGCCGCGACATTCGGGTTGAGCCAACGCGCCGCGCCACCGCCCCATGCACCGCAAAGCGCATCCAGCGTGCCTTGATCCAGATTGGCCTCTTTCGGGTCAGCGATCAGCGTGGCGGTAAACATGCGCGCTCCTTGGGGAATGTCGGTTCAAATGTCGTATCCGTGACCTGATGCGGCGCATTAGACCAAAAATTCTCCTTGCACCAGAGCGGGCGCGAGCGTATCTGCGGCGGCGGGACACCCTTCCCCAACGAAGGGCATATATCTGGAAGGATACCAGCAATGGCTATTCAAGCTCCGGCTACGCGGCCGGCAAACCCGCGTTTTTCTTCGGGCCCCTGCACGAAGATTCCCGGTTTCTCCCTCGACATGCTCAATGACGCGCCGCTGGGCCGTTCGCACCGTGCCGCTATCGGCAAGGCGAAGCTGAAAGAGGCGATCGACACCACCCGCGAAATTCTGGGCGTGCCCGCCGATTATCGCATCGGCATCGTGCCCGCCTCCGACACCGGCGCCGTCGAAATGGCGATGTGGGCGCTGTTGGGCGAGCGCAAGGCGACGATGGTCGCTTGGGAAAGCTTCGGCGCGGGCTGGGTGACCGACGTGGTCAAGCAGCTCAAGATCGAGGCCGAGACGAAGACCGCCGACTATGGCGACATCGTCGATTTCTCCACCATCGACTTCAACACCGACGTGGTTTTCACGTGGAACGGCACCACCTCGGGCGTGCGCGTCCCCAATGGCGATGCGATCCCGGCTGACCGCGAAGGCCTGACCATCTGCGACGCCACCTCGGCCGCTTTCGCGATGGATCTGCCCTGGGACAAGCTCGATGTCACCACCTTCTCCTGGCAGAAAGTGCTGGGCGGCGAAGGCGGTCACGGCGTGCTGATCCTGAGCCCCCGCGCTGTCGAGCGTCTGGAGAACTACTCCCCCGCCTGGCCGCTGCCGAAGATCTTCCGCATGACCAAGGGCGGCAAGCTGAACGAAGGCATCTTCAAGGGTGAGACGATCAACACCCCCTCGATGCTCTGCGTCGAAGATTACCTCGTTTCGCTGAACTGGGCGAAATCGGTGGGCGGGCTGAAAGGCCTGATCGACCGCGCCGATGCCAACGCCAAGGTCGTCTGGGATTTCTGCGCTGAAAAGCCGTGGATCGCGAACCTCGCCAATGATCCGGCGACCGCGTCGACCACCTCGGTCTGCGTGAAGTTCACTGACGATCGCATCAAGGACGGCGCAGCCTTCGCCAAGGCCGTCGCCAAGCGGCTCGAGGCCGAAGGCGTGGGCCTCGATCTCGGCGCTTATCGCGACGCCCCGGCGGGCCTGCGCATCTGGTGCGGCTCGACCGTCGAGACGGCGGATGTCGAGGCGCTGATGCCTTGGGTCGAATACGCCTTCGAGGCCGAGATCGCCGCACAAGCGTGATCCGTGACAGATTGGCGGGCCTCCGGGCCCGTCCTTTCCCGATATTCTGAAAATTCAAGGAGCCCAGAAAATGGCCCCCAAGGTTCTCGTCTCCGACAAGCTCTCGGAAACCGCCGTCCAGATCTTCCGCGACCGTGGCATCGAGGTCGATTTCGAACCCTCGCTCGGCAAGGACAAGGAAAAGCTCGCCGAGGTGATCGGCAAGTATGACGGTCTCGCCATCCGCTCGGCCACCAAGGTCACGGCGAAACTGCTCGAAAGCGCGACCAACCTGAAAGTCGTCGGCCGCGCCGGTATCGGCACCGACAACGTCGACAAGGAAGCCTCGAGCAAGAAAGGCGTGATCGTGATGAACACGCCCTTCGGCAACATGATCACCACCGCCGAGCACGCCATCGCGATGATGTTCGCCGTTGCGCGCCAAATCCCCGAAGCCGATGCCTCGACGCAGGCTGGCAAATGGGAGAAGTCGAAATTCATGGGGGTCGAGCTGACCGCCAAGATCCTCGGCGTGATCGGTGCGGGCAATATCGGTGGCATCGTCTGCGACCGCGCGCGTGGCCTGAAGATGAAGGTCGTGGCCTATGACCCCTTCCTGAGCGAAGAGAAGGCGGCCAACATGGGCGTCGAGAAGGTCGAGCTGGACGAACTGCTGCGTCGCGCCGATTTCATCACGCTGCACGTGCCGCTGACGGATTCGACCCGCAACATCCTCTCGAAGGAAAACCTGCAGAAAACCAAGCCCGGTGTGCGCATCATCAACTGTGCGCGTGGCGGTCTGGTGGACGAGCAGGCGCTGGCCGATCTCATCAAGTCGGGCCATGTCGCGGGCGCGGCCTTCGACGTCTTCGCCGAGGAACCGGCGACCGATAACGTCCTGTTCGGCCTGCCGAACGTGGTCTGCACGCCGCACCTCGGCGCCTCGACCACCGAAGCGCAGGAGAACGTGGCCCTGCAAGTCGCAGAGCAGATGTCGAACTACCTGCTGGACGGTGCGGTCGAGAACGCGCTCAACATGCCCTCGATGACCGCCGAAGAGGCGAAAGTCATGGGCCCGTGGGTGAAACTCGCGCAGCACCTCGGCGGCTTCATCGGTCAGATGACCGAGGATGCGATCAAGGCGATCAACATCACCTTCGACGGTGTGGCGTCCGAGATGAACCTCAAGGCGCTCGACGCCGCCGTGGTTTCGGGCATCCTGAAAGCCAGCCAGCCGGACGTGAACATGGTCTCCGCCCCGGTCATCGCGAAAGAGCGCGGCATCCAGATCTCGACCACCTCGCAGGACCAGACCGGTATCTTCGAGGGCTACATCAAGGTCACCGTCGTCTCGGAGAGCAAGGAACGCTCGATCGCGGGCACCGTGTTCTCGGATGGCAAGCCGCGCTTCATCCAGATCAAGGGCATCAACATCGACGCCGAAGTGGGCGAGCACATGCTCTACACCACCAATGACGACGTGCCCGGCATCATCGGCAAACTCGGCACGATCCTCGGCGAGAAGGGCGTGAACCTCGCGAACTTCACCCTCGGTCGCTCCAAGCAAGGCGGCGAGGCGATCGCGATCGCCTATGTCGACGAGGCCGTCGGCCAGGACGTGGTCGACGCGCTGAAAACCTCGGGCGGCTTCAAGCAGGTCAAACCGCTGGAATTCGTTCTCGGCTGATCTAGCTGAACGGTTGAATCCGGGCCCTCCGCCGCGCGCGGGGGGCCTTTTCATTGGAAGGGACAGGCATGCGCACCTATGCGATCGGCGACATTCACGGACATCTCGACAAGCTCAAGCGCGCGCATGAGCTGATCGCGGCGGATCGCGCGGCATGCGGCGAGACAGAGGCCCCGATCGTGCATGTCGGCGATCTGGTCGATCGCGGGCCGGACTCTGCCGGGGTGATCGACTACCTGATGAAAGGTCAGCAGCGCGGCGAGAACTGGATCGTGCTGCGCGGCAATCACGACAGGATGTTCCTCGGCTTCCTAGACGATCCCTATACCGAAGACCCGATCCTGAGCGCGGAGGTCTCCTATCTCAACCCGCGCGTCGGCGGCGAGGCAACGCTGGAAAGCTACGGCATCGAGAACGCGTTCACCCGGCCGCTCGACGAGGTCGCAAAGGAACTATCGGCGATCCCGCAGGCCCATCGCGACTGGCTCGCGGGACAGCCCGCCTATTTCCCCCGCGGCGAGGCGATCTTCGTTCATGCGGGTATTCGCCCCGGCGTGGCGATGGAGGATCAGGTGGAGGATGACCTGCTGTGGATCCGCAAGCCCTTCCTGACCGATCCGCGCGACCACGGCGCGCTGATCGTGCATGGCCATACAAACATCAAGGCGGCCACCCATTACGGTAACCGCCTCAATCTCGATTCCGGCGCGGGCTATGGTCACCCGCTCTCGACCGCAGTCATCGAAGGCCGCGACGCGTGGCTTCTGACGCCCGAGGGTCGGGCCGAGCTGCCGCGCGGCTGAGCGTTACCGCGGCTCGAAATAGTCGAGCGGGATTTTCAGGTAGGATCGCCCGTCCCCCTCGGCCTCGGGCTTGCGCCCGCCGCGGATATTCACCTGCAAGGCGGCCAGCATCAGCTTCGGCAGCGGCAGGGTCGCATCACGCGCTTCACGCGTCTGGATGTACTCCTCGCGGGTGATGCCGTCCTTGACGTGCTTGTTGTGCTTGCGGTGATCGGCGACGGTCGCGCCGGTCTGCGGCTCCTTGCCCTCGCCGGGATAGTCGTGCCCGATGAACAGCCGCGTCTCGGCGGGCAGATCGAGGATCGCCCGGATCGAATCCCACAGCTCGGCCGCAGAGCCGCCCGGGAAATCCGCCCGGCTCGTGCCGCTTTCGGGCTGCATCAGCG
This sequence comes from Thioclava sp. JE_KL1, assembly GCF_009296265.1. Classification (GTDB taxonomy): domain Bacteria; phylum Pseudomonadota; class Alphaproteobacteria; order Rhodobacterales; family Rhodobacteraceae; genus Thioclava. The sequence continues at coordinate 340,055 of NZ_WBJS01000005.1, read as the reverse complement.
TGTCATGCACGAAGGCTGCATCGCCCACGACATAGGTGATCGAGGCCAGCGTATGCCCGGTCGAGAGCATCACCGTCACATCGAGATTGCCGATCCTGAACGTCTCGCCCTCGGCGAACAGGTGATCCCATTGCCGCCCGTCCTGCGGCAGCTCGGGCGTGTTGTAAATCTCGGCCCAGAGGCTTTGCACCTTGCGCACGCGCTCGCCGATGCCGCGCTTCGCGCCCAGTTTCTCGGCCAGCCAGACGGCGGAAGAAAAGTGGTCGGCATGGGGATGCGTATCGAGCACCCACTCCACGTCGATCCCCTCGGCCTTCACGTAATCGAGGATTTTCTCGGCGTTGCCCAGCGTCGTGGCGCCTACCTGATGGTCGTAATCCCAGACCGGATCGACCACGGCCCCCTTCATCGTATCGGGGTCGTGAAAGACGTATTGCCAGCTTCCGGTGGGTTTATCCCAGAACCCTTTGACGATCGGGTTGGCAGTCATGTCGGCCTCCTAGTCATATTCGTTTTCCAGAATGTGTTCCCTCAGCCGAGAGTTTCAACCCACCGCCCGGCCAAATGACGTCTCGTCATAACCGCGTGGCCCTGCTGGCGCGGGATCAGCCCATTCGCTACCCTCGCGCCGACCCAAACATTGGAGGCTACCCATGACCGGTATCGTCATTCTCTCCGGCACCCGCACGCCTATCGGCACGTTCGGCGGCACGCTGTCCGGCTTCGCGCCGATCGACCTCGCCACCCATGTCTCGAAAGAGGCGATCTCGCGGGCGGGCGTCTCGGCGGACAAGATCGGTCAGGTGGTCTTCGGCCATATCATCAACACCGAACCGCGCGACATGTATCTCAGCCGCGTGGCGGCGGTGAATGCAGGCGTCCCGGTCGGTACGCCCGCGATGAACGTGAACCGCCTTTGCGGCTCCGGCGTGCAGGCGGTCATCTCGGCGGCGCAGATGCTGACGATGGGCGATGCCGATTTCGCGCTGGCCGGCGGCGCCGAGGTGATGAGCAAATCGCCCTATATCCTGCCCGCTGCCCGCTTCGGCCAGAAGATGGGCGACGCGAAGATGCTCGACATGATGACCGGCGCGCTGTCGTGCCCCTTCGGCACCGGCCATATGGGCGTGACCGCCGAGAAAGTGGCCGCCGAGTGTTCGATCTCGCGCGAAGAGCAGGACGCCTTCGCGATGGAAAGCCAGGAGCGCGCGGCGAAAGCGATCTCGGAGGGTCACTTCAAGGAAGAGATCGCCCCCGTCGAGATCACCACGCGCAAGGGCACGACCGTCTTCGACACCGACGAGCACCCGAAACAGACGAGCCTCGAAAAGCTCGGCTCGCTCAAGCCGGTCTTCCAGAAGGACGGCTCGGTCACGGCGGGCAACGCCTCGGGCATCAATGACGGTGCGGCGGCGCTGGTTCTGGCCCGCGAAGAGGCCGCGAAAGAGGCAGGCCTGACGCCGCGCGCCAAGATCACCGGCTACGCCATCGCGGGCGTCCGCCCCGAGGTGATGGGCCTCGGGCCGATCCCCGCCGTGCGCGCGCTGCTGGAAAAGACCGGCATGCAGGCCTCCGATTTCGACTGGATCGAGAGCAACGAAGCCTTCGCCTCGCAGGCGCTGGCCGTCTCGCGCGAGCTGGGTCTGGATACGTCGAAGGTGAACCCCGATGGCGGTGCGATCGCGCTCGGCCATCCGGTCGGCGCGACCGGCGCGATCCTGATCGTGAAGGCGCTGCACGCGCTGGAGCGCACCGGCGGCAAGCACGGCCTCGTCACCATGTGCATCGGCGGCGGTCAAGGCATCGCGCTCTCGATCGAGCGTCTCTGAGACCCATCTCTGAGGGTCAAGCGGGTGGGCAATCCATAGCAATTTAAGGATTTTTCCGCCCGCCCCTCATCGCGGTTAACCCGCCTTTCACGCAGCACTGCAACTCTGCCTCCCTGACCATACGGGGGGCTTTGCCGCGTCCATGCACAAGGCGATCGCAGAGAAACTGGCACAGGAACGCCGCGGACGGCTCGCGGCGGAAAAGCTGTTGGAGCAGAAGCGCCAGGAGCTCTTCGCCGCCAACCAGAAGCTGGCCCAGCACGCGCGCATGCTCTCCGATCAGGTGGTGGAGCAGCGCGAAGGCCTCGCCCGTGCGCTCAGCGAACGCGAAACCCTGCTGGGCGAGAACAGCCGCGTGCGCAACGATCTCGAGCGGGCCAATTCGCTCGCCCAGATCGCGCAGGCACGGCTCTGGCATGCGGTCAATTCGATCTCGGACGGCTTCGCGGTCTTCGACAGCGATCTGCGCCTCGTCGCCGCCAACGAACTGTTTCTGGCCTTCTTCGAAGGGGAAATCGCGATCGGCCCCGGCGTCTCCTATGACGAAGTGACGCGCATCGCGGCAGAGAGCGGCTTCTTTGACCTGCAGGGGCGCGACCCGCTCGATTGGCATTTCGAGATGTGCGAACGCATCCGCCGCACCGAAATTCCCCCGATGGAGCTGCGCACGCAAGATGGCCGCTGGTTCCGGCTCAACGACACATGGGGCGCGCAGGGCGATCTCGTCACCTTTGCGCAGGACATCACCGGCGCCGTCGCGCGCGAGGTCGAACTGCGCGAAGCCCGAGACCGGGCAGAGGCGGCGAACCGCGCGAAATCCGCCTTCCTCGCCAATATGAGCCACGAGATCCGCACCCCGATGAACGGCGTCGTCGGCATGGCGGACCTGCTGGCCGAGACCGATCTGACCGAGGAACAGCGCCTGTTCGCCGAGACCATCCGGTCGTCGGGCGAGGCGCTTCTGACCATCATCAACGACGTGCTGGATTACTCGAAGATCGAGGCGGAGCGGATGCGGCTTTACCCCGAACCCTTCGATCTGGAGCGGTGCCTGCACGAGGTGATGGTGCTGTTGCAGCCCTCCGCCAAGGACCGCGAGGTGAAGCTGCTGGTGGATTACGACCTGTTCTTGCCCACAAGGTTCGAGGCCGATCCCGGACGGATGCGGCAGATCCTGACCAACCTTCTGGGCAATGCGGTGAAATTCACCGATGCCGGTCACGTCCTCGCCCGCGTCGTGGGGGTCGAAAGCGAGGCCGGTCATTACGAGCTGCATATCACCGTCGAAGACACCGGCATCGGAATCGCGCCCGAGCTGCTCGATCACGTCTTCGGCGAGTTCAATCAGGTCGAGGCCGAGACCAATCGCAAATTCGAAGGCACCGGGCTCGGCCTCGCGATCACCCGCCAACTGGTGGAGTTGATGGGCGGCGAGGTCTGGGTGGACAGCGCGCCCGGCGAAGGCTCGTGTTTCGGCCTGAAGATCGTGCTGCCCCGCGCCGAACCGGTCGAGCCGATCGACGCCCCCTCCCCGCCGATCACGCTGCGCGCGGCGTTGGTGGTCGACGATCTTCTGGTCAATCGCGTCATTCTGGAGCGGCAATTGCAGACCTACGGGCTGGAGGTGACGCTGTGCCGCTCGGGAGAGGAGGCGTTGCAGGTGATCGAGGATGGCAGCGCCTTCGACGTGATACTGACCGATCACCAAATGCCCGCGCTCGACGGGGTCGCACTGGCGCAGAGGCTGCGGGCGGATGGCGGCGACGTGCCAATCCTGCTGCTCAGTTCCGATCCCGAGGCTGCGAAGACCGCAATGGGTGACGGTATCACCGGCTGCCTGCAAAAACCGGTGCTGCGCTCAGAGCTGTTCCGGGCATTGCAGCACCTGTCGCGGGCGGCCGAAGCGAGGCCCGAACCGCTGCCCCCCGGCCCGCCGCCAGAGCCGACCGAGCGGCGCGCGATGCGCGTGCTCGCCGCCGAGGATAACCGCACCAATCAACTGGTCTTTTCCAAGATGGTGAAAGATCTCGATATCGATCTGCGCTTCGCCAATAACGGCCACGAGGCGGTCGCGCTGTGGCGCAGCTTCCAACCCGATCTGATCTTCATGGACATCTCGATGCCCGGCATGGACGGGCTCGAGGCGGCGCGCGAAATCCGGGCCGCGGAAGGCTCCGCGCATGTGCCGATCTGCGCGCTCACCGCCCACGCGATGGAGGGCGACAGCGAAGGTATCCTCGCTGCCGGGATCGACCACTACCTGACCAAGCCCCTGAAAAAGCGTGAGATTACCGAACGCATCCTGTCGGACCGCCCCGCAGATGCGCGCCCCCCCGCGATCGACCAACTTGTTTAGCGGTAGTCGGCCAGCACCGCCAGAAACGCCTCGGCAAAGCGGTCGAGCTTCGCCTCGGGCAGGTTCGAAATCCGGGCGAGATCATCGCGCGAGCGCGGCTTCGTTTCGGCGATCTTGCGGATCGTCGAGGCCGAGCAGGAGAGCGGGCGATCATAACCATCCGCGCCGCGTTCCAATCCCCGCTGCGCATCGGCCAGCCGGTCGTAAATCTCCCCCTCGGTCGAGCCTGCCAGCTTGCGGCGCAGCGGGTGCATCTCCTCGACCGCGCCCGCGATCACCTCCAGAAACTCCGCGCCATAGCTTTCCAGCTTCTTGGCACCGACACCGCTGATCCCGGCCATCTCGTCGAGCGTTCCGGGGCGTTTCTCGGCCATCTCGATCAGGGTTCGGTCGGTGAAAACGACATAGGCGGGCACGCCCTGCGCCTCGGCCAGCGCGCGCCGCTTCGCCTTCAGCGCCGACAGCAGCGGCGCGTCGTCGTCGCTCACCAGCGTCCGCACCACATGCTTGGTCTTCGCCTTCGCCACCAGATCGCGGCGCAGGGTGATCGACTGCTCGCCGCGTAGGATCGGATGGGCGGTCTGGGTCATCACCAGCGCGCCGTGCCGCGCCGCGTCGGGGCGGATCAGGTCATGCCCCATCATCTGCCGGAACACCGCCTGCCATTGCGGACGGCTCAGATCGCGCCCGACCCCGTAGGTCGGCAGCTTGTCATGGCCCCATTGCTTGATCTTGTCGGTCTGCGAGCCCAACAGGATCTCGATCAGATGTCCCGCGCCGAACCGTTCTTCCGAGCGCAGCGCGGCGGACAGCGCCTTGCGCACGGCCTCGGTCCCGTCGAACACCTCGGGCGGCGTGTCGCACAGGTCGCAATGACCGCAGGGCGCGGCCTCTTCGCCGAAATAGCGCAGCAGCTTCACCCGGCGACATTCGGTCGCCTCAGCCAGACCCAGCAGCGCGTTCAGACGTCCGTGATCGGCCTCCTTGCGCTCGGGCGGGGCGAGCCCCTCGTCGATCTGGGACCGCCGCAGCTTGATGTCGTCGGGCCCGTAAAGCGTTAGCGTCTCGGCGGCAGCGCCATCCCGGCCCGCGCGACCGATCTCCTGATAGTAAGCCTCGATGCTCTTGGGCAGATCGGCATGGGCGACCCAGCGGATATCGGGCTTGTCGACGCCCATCCCGAAGGCCACCGTCGCGACCACGATCAGCCCGTCTTCCTGCTGAAAGCGGGTCTCGACGGCGCGGCGGTCATCGGCCTCCATCCCGCCGTGATAGTGACAGGCCAGATGCCCGGCCTCACTCAGCGCCTTGGCCAAACTCTCGGTCTTCGCCCGCGTGCCGCAATAGACGATGCCGGATTGCCCTTTGCGCGCCGAGGCGAAACGCAAAATCTGTTGGCGCGGTTGATCTTTCGGGGAAAAGGCGAGGTGAATATTCGGCCGGTCGAAGCCACGCAGGAAGCTCTCGGGGGGCTGCCCGTCGAACAAGCGTGTGACGATCTCGGTCCGGGTTTCCTCGTCGGCGGTCGCGGTAAAAGCCGCGAGCGGCACGCCGAGGCTGCGGCGCAACTCGCCGATGCGCAGGTAATCGGGGCGGAAATCATGACCCCATTGGCTGACGCAATGCGCCTCGTCCACCGCGATCAGGCTGACGCCTGCGCGCTTCAGCAGATGCTGAGCCCCGCCCGAGGCCAGACGTTCGGGCGCCATATAGAGAAGCTTCAGCCGCCCCTCGTCGATCGCGGTGAAGACCTCTTCGGTCTCCTCCTCGGTATTGCCCGAGGTCAGCGCACCCGCCTCGACGCCGGCCTGCTTCAACGCGCGGACCTGATCGCGCATCAGCGCGATCAGCGGCGAAATCACCACCGTAACGCCCTCGCGCGCCAGCGCAGGCAATTGATAACACAGGGATTTCCCGCCACCCGTCGGCATGATCGCCAGCACGTTATGGCCGTCGATCACCGCGCGCACGATCTCTTCCTGACCGGGCCGGAAGGCGTCGAACCCCCAGACCCGCGCCAGTAGCTCTGCGGGGGCTTCGGCTGCCGCAGCCGCTGGCATCAGAAGCTGTTGCCGTAGAAGAAGGCCGCGTTGTTGAACAGCGCCTGACGGATGATGATCAGGATGATGAAGGCCACCAGCGGCGCCAGATCGAGCCCGCCCGTGTCGGGCAGGAAGCGCCGGATGCGCCCGTAGATCGGCTCCAGCAGGTTATTCAGGCCGAACCAGATTTGCGCCACCAAGGGTTGGCGCAGGTTCAGCACCTGAAAATTGATAAGCCAGCTCATGATGATATGGGCGATCATGACGAACCAGATGACGTTCAGGATCAGCACCAGGGCCTGAAAGAGCGTGACCATCGAAACCTCCGCTTTGGATCGCAAAGACAGGTAAGCGAGGCGCAGCCCCATTGCAACCGCAGGCTGGCGCGCATTTTCCGTAACGTCTCTCTTGACCGCCCCGCTGCGGCGCAGCACCTCTGGGCGCATGTATCCCGTTATCCGCATGGCCAAAGAGATCGTGAAGTTCCGCAACGCCCCGGCGTTGCCGATCACGGGCACCCATGTCAGCCAGCACATCTGCTGGCCGTGGGACATCGACCTGTGGATGGAGCTCAACAACGGGCGCACGCTGACGCTTTTCGATCTGGGGCGGATTCCGCTCGCGATCCGCACCGGACTCTGGGGCGCGCTCAAGCGCAACAAATGGGGCATCGTGGTCGCCGGGAACACCACGCGGTATCGCCGCCGGGTGCAGGCGTTCCAGAAATTCGAGATGCGCTCGCGTTGCCTCGGCTGGGACGATCGCTGGATCTGGCTCGAGCATGCGATGTTCACGAAGGACGGAGACTGCACCTCGCATGTGCTGATCCGCGGGGCGGTAACCTCCAAGAAAGGTATGATCCCGCCCGCGCAGGTTCTGGCCGAGATGGGGCAGGACGCGACCTCGCCACCACTTCCCGAATTCGTGACCGCCTGGGCCGAGGCCGATCACAAGCGCCCCTGGCCGCCGCAGATGTAACACTGCCGCCAGCGCGGCCTGCCTAACCCGTCGAAACCCTTGCCAGATCGTCCCTTTTCGGGCTTGATCGCCGCAATTACTGGCGCGGCGGGGAGAGGGCGACATGATCACGGCGAAGAAACGCATCTGGGGCTGGTGGTTCTTCGACTGGGCGAGCCAACCCTATAACACGCTGCTGGTCACCTTCATCTTCGCGCCCTTCGTAAAAGACCTGATGGGCTCGGGCACGGCGGCGCAGACCGTCTGGGGCTACGGCGTCGGCATCGCCGGGATCCTGATCGCGCTCGGCTCGCCCTTCCTCGGCGCGGTCGCCGACCGCTCGGGACGGCGAATGCCGTTCATCTGGGTCTTCTCGGTGATGTATGTGCTGGGCGCGTGGGGGCTGTGGTACGCGGTGCCGGGCGATTTCAAGCTGATGGCGATCATGATCAGCTTCGCCATCGGCATGATCGGCATGGAATTCGCGACCACCTTCACCAATGCGATCCTGCCTGACCTCGGGCCCCGCGAAGAGATCGGGCGCATCTCCGGCTCGGGCTGGGCGTTCGGCTATATCGGCGGGATGATCACGCTGTTCATCATGCTTCTGCTGCTGCAGGCGAGCCCGACGACCGGCAAGACGATGCTGGGGATCGACCCGCTCTTCGGCCTCGACGTCGCCACGCGCGAGGATACCCGCGCGGTCGGGCCGCTCACCGCGATCTGGTACGCTGTCTTCATGATCCCCTTCTTCTTCTGGGTGCGCGAGCCGCGCAAACCGGACGCGCTGCCCATCGGCACGGCGCTGCGCGGCGCTTGGCCGGAACTGCGCGCGACACTGAAGGCGCTGCCGCGTCGGCGTTCGCTGACCTCGTTCCTGCTCAGCTCGATGTTCTACCGCGACGCGCTCAACGGCATCTACACCTTCGGCGGGCTCTATGCGGCGGGCGTGTTGAACTGGTCGATCACGCTGATCGGCCTGTTCGGCATCCTCGGCACGATCACCGGGGCGACCTTCGCGTGGCTCGGCGGCAAGGCCGATGACCGCTGGGGCCCGCGCACGGTGATCATCACCTCGCTGGTCGTGCTGACGCTGGTGGTGATCGGCATCGTGATGATCTCGCGCGAAAGCGTCTTCGGCATGGCCGTCACCCCCGACAGCAAACTGCCCGACATCGCCTTCATGGTGCTGGGCGGGATGATCGGGGCCTGCGGCGGCGCGCTGCAATCGGCCTCGCGCACGATGATGGTCCGCCAAGCCGACCCGGAAAAGATCACCGAGCATTTCGGCCTCTACGCGCTTTCGGGCAAGGCCACCGCCTTCATCGCCCCGCTCGCGATCGGGATCACGACGCAGATAAGCGGAAATCAGTCGACGGGCATCACACCGATCATCGTTCTTTTGCTTTTGGGGCTGGTCCTGCTAGGATTCGTGAGAAGTCACGGAGACCCTGCGCCCGAAGGACCCCCCTCATCATGATCGCGAAATTTCTCGTCGCCGCTCTTTCTTTCAGCCTCATTTCTGCGCCCACATTCGCCGAACCGCTCGCCCGCCAACTTTTCGGCTCCAAGGCGAACGCGTCGGCGCAGGCGCCTTCGGCCATCGGGTTTTACTCGCGTGGCTGCGCCGCAGGCCTGCAGCGCATGCCCGAGAGCGGGCCGACTTGGCAGGCGATGCGGCTGTCGCGCAACCGCAACTGGGGTCAGCCCGCGATGCTGACCTACCTGCAGGATCTGTCGCGCTACGCGGCCTCGCTGCCGGGCTGGAACGGGCTCTATATCGGTGACATTTCACAGCCGCGCGGCGGTCCCATGACGGGCGGCCATGCGAGCCACCAGATCGGGCTGGATGCCGATATCTGGATGCTGCCCGCGACGAACCTGAATCTCAGCCGCACCCAGCGGGAGAAAATCTCCTCGATTTCGGTGCGCACCGCCGATCAGCGCCACACCAATTCCAACTGGACGCCGCAGCATCTCGCGCTGATGCGCCACGCCGCTGCCGATCCGCGCGTGGATCGCATCTTCGTCGCCGCCGCCGTGAAGATCGCGATGTGCAACACGGTGCCGCGCAACGATCGCGCATGGCTGCAGAAGATCCGCCCGATGTATGGCCACAACACGCATTTCCACGTCCGCCTGAAATGCCCGCCCGGTGCGCGCTATTGCGAGACGCAGAAGCCGACCGTGGCGCAGCTGTCGAAAGGCGGCGATGGCTGTGACGACACGCTGAACTGGTGGGTGACCGATTATCTCAACCCTCCGAAGACCGCGGCCAAGCCCAAGCCGAAAGGGCCGCCGAAGAAAAACGCCAAAACCTACGTCATGTCTGACCTTCCCAACCAATGCCGCGCCGTCCTTACCTCGCGCTGATTGCAGGAGCGGGGCTGGCCATTCTCGGAGGGCTCGCGCCCGCCGGGCCGCATCCCCGCGCGCAATTCCTGCAAAGCTATCACTGGACCATGCCGGGCGTATTCGTCTTCGGCGGGTTTTCAGGGCTTGAGCTGGGGCCGGACGGAGGCGATTTCGTCACCCAGTCGGATCGCACGACCATCTGGCGCGGGCATCTCGATCGCGACGCAGCCGGCCAGATCAAGGACGTGAGGGTCACCCAAGGGCCGAACTGGCTTCATAGCTCCAAGGGCGCGGCGTTGACCCGTCATCTGGGTGACAGCGAAGGCTTGGCGCTGGCGCCGGACGGTTCGGTCTATATCTCCTTCGAGGGGCTCGCGCGGGTGTCGCATTTTCCGACCGATGGCGGTCCCGCCGAGTTGCTGCCACGCCCGGATGCCTTTGCGAAGATGCAGAACAACTCCTCGCTCGAGGCGCTGGCGATCGACGATCAGGGCACGCTCTACACAATGCCCGAACGCTCGGGCGCGAAAGACAGGCCCTACCCGGTCTGGCGCTATCGGGACGGCAAATGGGATCAACCCTTCGCCATCCCGCGCTCCGATAACTGGCTGCCGGTCGGTGCGGATTTCGGCCCCGATGGCCGCTTCTACCTGCTGGAGCGCGACTTCTGGGGGCTTCTGGGGTTTCGGACGCGCGTTCAGGTCTTCGACATCAACGGCGACTCGATCTCGGGCGGCGAGGTTCTTCTGGAAACCGGCGCGGGGCGTCACGACAATCTCGAAGGCCTCGCGGTCTGGCGCGACGACAGCGGCGCGATCCGCCTGACGATGATCTCCGACGACAATTTCCGGTTCCTGCAGCGTACCGAGATCGTGGAATACGTCCTGCCTGAGACGCGCCGCACCGCCAAAAAGGATTGACGCAACGCGTTCGAGCGCGTATCGCGCGCCCTTGCCCGGACGGTCCGGGCCATGTCTCCGCTACCATGTAAAAACGGTTGAACATCATGACCCGCTACATTCCTGGCATCATTGCCATGGCCATCATCGTCGTGGCCTCGAACATCCTGGTGCAATTCCTCGTCGGCGACTGGCTGACCTGGGGCGCCTTCACCTACCCCTTCGCCTTCCTCGTGAATGACGTGATGAACCGCGTCTACGGCCCGGGCGCCGCGCGCCGCGTGGTCGCCGCCGGTTTCGTCGTGGGCGTGATCTGCTCGCTCATCGGCAGCCAGATCATGCTGCAGGGCGACGGCTACACCTATCCGGCCGTCACGCTGCGCATCGCACTCGGCTCCGGCGCGGCCTTCCTCGTGGCGCAGATGACCGACATCTTCGTCTTCGACAAGCTGCGCGACGGCGTGTGGTGGCGTGCCCCCGCAGTCTCGACCCTGATCGGCGCGTCGCTCGATACGCTGATCTTCTTCTCGATCGCCTTCTCGAGCGCGCTCATCTTCCTCGAGCCGTCGAATGACGTGTCCTGGGCCAATGAAACCCTGCCCCTGTTGGGCTTCGGGCCGACGGTGCCGCTCTGGGTGTCGCTGGCCACCGCAGACTGGCTTGTCAAACTTGCCCTGACTTTGATCGCACTGCTGCCTTTCAAGGCACTTGTTACGAAACTTTCTCCAAGGATTGCGTAATTTTTCTTGCCACACACAAAATCTGTGGCACGCTGTGGATAACGGCAACGCATGAAAGGAGGTGGTCCAGTGTCTAGAGTGATAGTGGAGAGAGGTGTCGGGACAGTGAGGGGGGCCGTGGCCTGAGGGCAAACCCTGGGGCAAAGAACCCTGACTGGGACGGCTGGATCCTTCGGACCCTAACCGGACCATCTCCGTAGATCTCGGAGGGCCATCTCGAACAGAGATGGCCCTTTTCGTGGGGCGTTCCTTAGCAAAAAGGGGCGCCCTTCGTCATTGACGTCGATCATCGACTCGGCTTCATTTCGCGCCCAACCTTCCTATGCGTCAACTTGTGTGGGAGGACACTATGCGCTTCACTTACCTCATCGCTGCGGCATGTCTCGCCGCGACCCCGGCCATCGCTCAGGACGGCGATGTCGGCAAAGCTCTCTACGGCCAATATTGCGCCAGTTGTCATGGCGACGATGGCACGGGCGCCGGGCCGATGGCCGAATATCTGAACGTGAAACCCGCCGATCTGACCGGTCTTGCCGCCGCCAATGACGGCGAGTTCCCGATGCTTAAGGCGATCCACATCATCGACGGACGCACAGGCGTGCGTGCGCATGGCGGGCCGATGCCGGTCTTCGGCGATGTGTTCATGGAACAGGGCGGGCATGGTGCGCCGTATTACACCGACGTCCTGGCCACGCGCGGGCGCGTCCTTTCACTCGCGACATATCTCGAGTCGCTTCAGAAATAGGCGATAAGACGTTCACGACAGCACCGGTCTCGCGGGGTGATCTCGACTCCGCGAGCCGGATATGGTTTGCAGGAACCTGGGCGTCAGAGCCTTATTGGACGACATATCACCGGGAATGCAGATTGATGAGCGATATTGACGCGTTGAGCTTCGAAGAGGCGATGAAGGCTCTCGAGGAAGTCGTGGGCAAACTGGAACATGGCGACGTGCCCCTGGACGAGTCGATCAAACTCTATGAGCGCGGCGCCAAGCTGAAAGAGCATTGCGCCAAGCTTCTGAAAGAGGCCGAGGCGCGCGTGGAGAAAATCACGCTCAATGCCGACGGCGCTCCGAAAGGCACGACCCCCGCCGAAGGTCTGTAAATGTTCACCTCCCGTTTGAAAGAGGTGCAGACGACCGTTCAGGTCGCGCTCGATGCCGCCGTGGCGCGCCAGCCCGAGGGGCCGCTGCGCGCACCGATGCATTACGCGCTGCAGGGCGGCAAACGTCTGCGCGCCTTCCTCGCAATCGAAAGCGCCGCGATCTTCGGCATCCCGGAGGCGCAGGCGATGCCCGCCGCCGCCGCGGTCGAGGCGCTGCACGCCTATAGCCTCGTGCATGACGACCTGCCCTGCATGGATGACGACGATCTGCGCCGCGGCCAGCCGACGATCCACGTGAAATGGGACGAGGCCACCGCCGTGCTGACCGGCGACGTGTTGCAGACGCTTGCCTTCGAGCTTTGCGCCGACCCCGTCCTCGGCCCGGCAGAGCGGCGCGTCGCCCTCAGCCTTGCGCTCGCGAAAGCCTCCGGCGCGGCTGGCATGGGCCACGGTCAGGCGCTCGACATCGCGGCGGAAAGTGCCACCGATCCGCTCTCGCTCAGCCAGATCACCGCGCTGCAGGCGGGCAAGACCGGGGCGCTGATCTCGTTCGCCTCGCGCACCGGCGCGATCCTCGCGGGCGAGGACGAGGGCCCCCTGAGCGATTTCGCCGATGCGGTCGGTCTGGCCTTTCAAATTCACGATGACATCCTAGATGTGACGGGTTGCGAAAAGGCCGCCGGGAAACGGGTCGGCAAGGATGCCGAGGCCGGCAAAGCCACCTTCGTCTCGCTGCTCGGCCTCGCCGGCGCGCGGCTTCGGGAGGGCGAGCTGATCGAGCAAGCCATAGACGCGCTTTCGCCTTACGGCGAGGAAGCGGAAAACTTGCGGGCCGCTGCGCGTTTCGTTATCTCCCGCGAGATGTAGCGCGCCTAGGGGGCAGCCAATGAGCGATAACCCGAACGACCAAACGGCCACGCCGCTCCTCGACAAGGTGCGACTGCCGTCCGATCTGAAAGGCCTTTCCGATCCCGAGCTGAAAACGCTCGCCACCGAATTGCGCGCCGAGACCATCTCGGCCGTTTCGCAAACCGGCGGGCATCTGGGGGCGGGTCTGGGCGTGGTCGAGCTGACGGTCGCGCTGCATGCCGTGTTCGACGCACCGCGCGACAAGATCGTCTGGGACGTGGGCCACCAGTGCTACCCGCACAAGATCCTCACCGGGCGCCGCGACCGCATCCGCACGCTGCGCACCAAGGGCGGGCTGTCGGGCTTCACCAAGCGCTCCGAGTCGCCCTACGATCCGTTCGGCGCGGGCCATAGCTCCACCTCGATCTCGGCCGCGACCGGCTTCACGATGGGCCGCGAGCTGGGCGCCGAGACCGGCGACGCGATTGCCGTGATCGGTGACGGCGCGATGTCGGGCGGCATGGCTTTCGAGGCGATGAACCACGCGGGTCATCTGGGCAAACGCATGTTCGTCGTGCTCAACGACAACGAGATGTCGATCGCCCCGCCCGTCGGCGCGCTGTCGAGCTACCTCACCCGGCTTTACTCCGAGGCCCCGCTGCAGGACCTGAAATCCGCCGCCAAAGGCGCGGTCGGCCTGCTGCCCGTTCCGTTCCAGGAAGGCGCGCGCCGGGCGAAGGAAATGCTCAAGGGTATCGCCATGGGCGGCACCCTGTTCGAAGAGCTGGGCTTCTCCTATGTCGGCCCGGTCGACGGCCACGACCTCGACCAGCTGCTGCCGCTGCTGCGCACGCTCAAAGCCCGCGCGACCGGCCCGGTCCTGATCCACGCGGTAACGAAGAAGGGCAAGGGCTACGGCCCGGCCGAGAACCGCCCCGATGGCGGCCATGCCACCGCGAAATTCGATCTCAGCACCGGCGAGCAGAAGAAATCGCCCTCCAACGCGCCGAGCTACACCAAGGTCTTCGCCGAAAGCCTGATCAAGGAAGCGGCGAAGGACGAGAAGATCGTCGGCATCACCGCCGCCATGCCCGACGGCACGGGGCTGAAGCAATTCGCGGGCGTTTATCCGCGCCGCTGTTTCGACGTGGGCATCGCCGAGCAGCATGCCGTCACCTTCTCCGCCGGGCTCGCCGCTTCGGGGATGAAGCCGTTCTGCGCGATCTACTCGACCTTCCTGCAGCGCGGCTACGACCAGATCGTCCACGACGTCGCGATCCAGCGCCTGCCCGTGCGCTTCGCCATCGACCGCGCCGGTCTGGTCGGCGCGGATGGCGCGACCCATGCGGGCTCGTTCGATGTGGGCTTCATGTCCTCGCTGCCCGGCATGGTCGTAATGGCCGCCGCCGACGAGGCCGAGCTGGTTCATATGGTCGCCACCGCCGCAGCATATAACGACGGCCCGATCGCCTTCCGCTACCCGCGCGGTGAAGGCATGGGCGTCGACATGCCCGAAGAAGGCGTGCCGCTGGAAATCGGCAAGGGCCGGATGATCGCGGAAGGCGCGCGCGTCGCGATCCTGTCCTACGGCACCCGTCTGGCCGAAGTGCTGAAAGCGCGCGAGGCGCTGCAGGCCCGCGGCCTTGCGCCGACCGTCGCCGATGCACGTTTCGTCAAACCACTCGACACCGATCTGATCGACCGGCTTGTGGCCGAGCACGAGGCGCTGATCTGCATCGAGGAAGGCGCGATCGGCGGCTTCGGCAGCCATGTCGCGCAATACCTGTCGGAGCAGGGCGTCTTCGATCACGGGTTCAAGTTCCGCTCGATGGTCCTGCCCGACACGTTCATCGACCACGCCTCGCCCGAGGACATGTATCACTCGGCAGGCATGGATGCGCCGCAGATCGAGTCGAAGGTGCTCGAGCTTCTGGGCGTCGCGGTCGCGAAACGCGCCTGAGATAAGTTTTCCTTATTTTCGCGGCGGCTGCATAAGTTTGACTTATGCGGCCTCCGCCTCCTCTAGCAGCCCTTCCTCGACCAGCCGCCGCGCCCAGCCCTCCGGCCCGTCGAACAGATGCGTCTTCCAGCCGAAGGTATGCGCCGTCGCGATATTGTCGGCGCGGTCATCGGTGAAGATCAGATCCGAGCCGGACAGCCCCGACGCGTCCTCGACCATCTGATAGATCTTCGGGTCGGGCTTCGTGACGCCCATATGGCCCGAGATGAAATCGCGGTCGAAATCGCGCAGGAACGGGTAATGCGTGGCCGCGAAATCGTAGCTTTGAATCCCGAAATTCGTCAGCGAGAAAACCGGCATCCCTTTGGCCTGCAAGGATTTCATCAAGCGCAGCGAATGCGGGATTTCGGGGGCTGCCATCTCGATCCAGTCATCGTGCCAGCGCCGTATCGCATCGCGCCAGCTCGGGTATTTCTCGGCCCATGCGTAGATCGTCTCGCGGAACGGCGCGCCGCGGTCGATCTCGTCATTCATGCCGTGCAGATCGACCTCCGCGAACATCTGCTCGCGGGTCTCGCGCGGCATGATCCGGTCGTAATGCCGCTCCGGCTGCCATTCTATCAGCACGTTACCGATATCGAAGATAACTGCCTCAACCATTCTTAACCTCTCTTGCTGCCGCCCGCGCGACCCGGTCGAGCGCATCCGAGAACCGCGCCCGGTCGGCCTTGGAAAACGGCTTGCCGCCGCCCTGCCGGAACGGATCGGCGGAGCGCAGGTCCGCCATCAAATCCCGTGTCGCCAGGACGTTACCGATATTGGCGGGGGTCAGCGCCTCGCCATCGGGGCGCAGCACCCGCGCGCCGGCCTCGACGCATTTCGCCGCCAGCGGAATGTCGTTCGTGATCACCACATCGCCGACCGTCGCCCGCTCGGCGATATACATATCGGCCACGTCCGGCCCCTGATCGACATAGACCATCTCGACCAGCGGATTGGGCGAGGGCCGCAGCCCGCCATTGGAGACAAGCATCAGCTTGACGCCGAGACGGGTCGCGACCTTCTCGGCCTCGGCCTTCACCGGGCAGGCATCCGCGTCGACCCAGATCACGCCCAGAGCGCCTCGGCGTGGAACTCGATGTGATCGGGAATGAAGGTCGAGACGAAATAGTAGCTGTGATCGTAACCTTCCTGAATCCGGAAGGTGCCGGGCTGACGGCGCGCTGCCATCGCCTCGGCCAGCGCCTCGGGCTTCAGCAGGTCGAGGAACTGGTCCGAGCCGCCCTGATCGATCAACACTTCGCCGTCGAACCCGCGTTCGCGCATCAGAAGCGTCGCGTCATGCGCGGCCCATGCGGCCTCGTTGTCGCCCAGATAGGCGCTGAATTGCTTGCGACCCCAGTCGCTTTGCGTCGGGTTCGCGATCGGCGCGAAGGCCGAGACCGAGCGGAAACGCTCGGGCAGCGACATCGCCAGCGTCAGCGCACCGTGCCCGCCCATCGAATGGCCGGTGATCGCCTGCCGCTCGGGGTCGATTTCGAAGGCGGCGTCGATAGCGTTCGGCAGTTCCTCGGCGATGTAATCCCACATCCGGAAATGCGGCGCCCACGGGTCCTGCGTCGCGTTGACATAGAAGCCCGCGCCTTGGCCCAGATCGTAATCCTCGTGGTTGGCCACGCCCTCGCCGCGCGGCGAAGTGTCGGGGAACACGAGCGCGATCCCATGCTCGGCCGCAAACGCCTGCGCGCCTGCCTTGGTCATCGCATTCTCATGGGTGCAGGTCAGCCCCGAGAGATACCACAGCACCGGCACCGGCCCGTCCTCGGCCTCGCGCGGCAGGAACAGCCCGAAGGTCATTTCGCAATCATTGACCTTCGACGCGTGCGAGTAGACGCCTTGGACGCCTCCGAAACAGCGGTTTTCCGAGATCGTTTTCATCAAAGCCTCCTTAGCCGTGAACCCAATGGATAACCGCCGGAACCGTGAGGATCGAGACAGCGGTCGAGACGAGGATGGCGGCCGAGACGCGCTGCGGCGCCACCCCGAAATGCTGCGCCAGAATATAGACATTGCCCGCGACGGGAAGGGCGGCGGCGGCGATCATCACACCCGCCGCGAAGGGGTCGACATCGAAGATCAGCAGCGACGTGATCGCGATGGCGGCCGGGTGCAGGAAGAGCTTGCCGAAGGAAAGCCAGACGGCGGGCGCGGGCTTCTCGGCCGATTTGCCGGCTAGCGACGCGCCGATGGCGAACAGCGCGCCGGGCGTGGCGGCGGCGCCGAGGATCGTCATGAACTCCGAAAGCGGGCCCGGCATCGGCAGTTTCAGCCCGGCCCAGGCGAGCCCCGCCACCATCGAGACGATCATCGGGTTCTTCACCAGCCCCAGCGCGATCGGCGCGAGCGAGACCTTCCCGTGCCGCGCTGCGGTTATGAAGATCGTGATGATCGAGGAGAACACGATCAGATCGCAGCTCAACACCATCAAGACCGGCCCCACCGCTGCCGGTCCCAGCAGCACCACCAGCATCGGCACGCCGAGAAAGCCGGTATTGCCGGTCATCGAGGTATGCGCCTCCATCGCGGAAAGCGCGGTGGGCAGCTTGCGCGCCTTGGCGACGGCGAAAGTGATCAGCCAGACCGCGCCCGATCCGGTCAGATAGGCGAGGATGAACTGCGGATCGACGAGCGCGGCCAGATCGAGATTGGCGGAGAATTTGAACAGCATCGCCGAGAGCGCGAAGTAGAAGACGAATTTCGTCAGCCACGCGGTCGCCTCGGCGGTGAAAAAGCGGATCTGTCCGGCGAACCAGCCAAGCCCGATCAGGGCGAAAAAGGGCAAGGTCTTAAGAAAGATCTCAAGCATGGCCAAGGGCTAGCATGCGGTTTTGGCAAGTGCCAGCTATGGAATGAAACGTTAGCCCTGCGGAGAGGCCGGGATGCCTCCGGCGGGGATATTTATTCCAAGCCGAAGGCAAAGCGCAGGGCGGCGTCAGCCGCCGCCGATCAAGACACCGGCTGCGAAGACCAGCGCGCCGCCGAGCACGACCTGGAAGGCCGCGCGCAGGAAGGGCGTTTCCATGAAGCGGTTCTGGATCCAGGCGATGGCCCAAAGCTCGATGAACACGACAATGATCGCGATGGTGGTCGCGGTCCAGAAATCGGGGATCAGGTAGGGCAGCGCGTGGCCAAGGCCGCCCAGCATCGTCATCACGCCCGAGGCGATGCCGCGTTTGATCGGCGAGCCGCGGCCCGAGATCACGCCGTCATCATGCGCGGCCTCGGTGAAGCCCATCGAGATGCCCGCGCCGACCGAGGCCGCGAGGCCCACGAGGAAAGTCGTCCACGGGTTTTGGGTCGCGAAGGCGGTGGCGAAGATCGGCGCGAGGGTCGAGACCGAGCCGTCCATCAGCCCGGCGAGCCCCGGTTGCACCCAGGTCAGGATGAACTGGCGATGGGCCTGGCGGTCCTCTTCTTCCTTTTCGCTCTCGGGCAGATGCGTGCCGGTCAGCTCTTCGGCCTTTTGCTCGTGACCGAGTTCGGCAGCGGCGAGATCGCCCAGCAACTCGCGCGTGCTGGCATCGGAGCTACGCTGGGCCGCGAGCGTGTAGAACTTGCCTGCCTCGCGCTCCATCGCCTCGGCCTCGCCGCGGATCGTGTCGAGCGAGAGGTTCTTCGTGAGCCAGATCGGTTTGCGATTGTAGAAGCCTGCGACATGCTCGCGGCGGATCAGCGGAATCACATCGCCGAAGCGGTCCGTGTGCCGGGCGATCAGGAGGCGGCGATGCTCGTCTTCCTCTTTCGCCATCTCGTCGAAGATCTTCGCGGAGGCCGGATATTCGGTGCGCAGATGTTCGGCATATTGGCGATAGATGCGGGCGTCGTCCTCCTCGGAGGAGATCGCGAGCGCAAGCACTTCCTGTTCAGTGAGATCGTCGAAACGGCGGCGTGACGCGAAACCGGGAAGCATGGGAGGCCCTCTTTTTTAGAACGGTTCTAAAATATGCAGAGTTGCGTCCAGCGCAAGGCAGTATTTCGAACTGTTCAGTTCATTTAGGCTTGATTTCCGAACCGAACGGTTCATATTCAATTCCGAACCAAGTAGTTCAGTTATGGAGAACCGCTATGAAACGTCTCGCTTACGCCCTTGTTCTGTCTGTGTTTGGCGCAACCGCCGCATCGGCTGGCGTCGGGGATTTCTCGCTGCCGCGTCTGGACTTCCCGACCACCGGGGCTCCGACCGTCACGCAAGGCTGCAACGATCTGACGCAGGTCTGCGCGGATAATTAATCGCGTCCGAGATGCGCTTCGCCCCGCTCGGCGGCGAGGCGCATCTGACGTTCGCGCTCGCGGAAGCGGTCGCGATCGGCATCGGAATACTCGCCGACGCAGCGGTGACAGGAGACGCCTTCCTCGTAATCGGGATGGCGCTTGTCTTCCGCGGAGACCGGGCGGCGACAGGCGTGACAGCTGTCGTAATCGCCCTGTTTCAGCCCGTGGCGCAGGCTCACGCGCTGATCAAAGACGAAGCAGTCGCCCTGCCAGAGCGAGCCGTCTTCAGGCATGTCCTCGAGATATTTCAGGATGCCGCCTTTGAGGTGATAGACCTCGGGCACCCCTTCCGAGAGCAGGAAATTCGTCGATTTCTCGCAGCGGATACCGCCGGTGCAGAACATCGCGACGCGCTTGTTGTGGAAGCGATGCGCATTGTCGCGCCACCATTGCGGAAATTCGCGGAAAGATTTCGTGCCGGGGTCGATGGCCCCCTCGAAAGTGCCGATCTCGATCTCGTAATCGTTGCGCGTATCGATCACGACCGTGTCGGGCGAGGAGATCAGCGCGTTCCAGTCCTGCGGCTCGACGTAATGGCCGACGCGGGCTTTCGGGTCGATATCGGGCTCGCCCATCGTGACGATCTCGCGCTTGAGCCGCACCTTCATCTTGCCGAAGGGCATCTCCTCGGCCGCGCTTCCCTTCCATTCCAGATCGGCACAGCCCGGCAAGCTGCGGATATGCGCCAGCACCGCGTCGATCCCTTCACGGGTGCCTGCAATGGTGCCGTTGATCCCTTCGCGCGCGATCAGGAGCGAGCCTTTCACGCCATGCGCGCAGGCGATCTTCGCCAGCGGGGCCTTCAGGGCCTCGGGGGACTCGAACCGGGTGAAATGGTAAAGCGCGGCAACGGTGAACATGGGCCCCGCATTAGCGCCGTGCGGGGGCGTTAGGCAAGAGCCGTTACGCATCCATGCCGTTGACCACAGGGGGTGCGCGGCCTACCCATGGGAAAACCCTGCGGGAGGTAAAGTGATGACCAAAGCCCTGATCGTGATCGACGTGCAAAACGATTTCTGCCCCGGCGGCGCGCTGGCGGTATCGGGGGGCGACGAGATCGTGGCGCGCGTGAACACGCTGATGACCGAGTTCGACAGCGTGGTTCTGACGCAGGATTGGCACCCCGCGGATCACGCCTCTTTCGCGAGCCAGCACGAGGGGGCCGCCCCCTTCACGCAGGTGCATATGGAGTACGGGCTGCAGACGCTCTGGCCCGATCATTGCGTGCAAGGTTCCAAAGGGGCGGAGTTCCATCCCGATCTCGCCGTGGACCGGGCGCAGCTGATCATCCGCAAGGGGTTCCGGCGCGGCGTCGACAGCTATTCGGCCTTCTTCGAGAACGACCACAAGACGCCGACCGGGCTTGCGGGCTACCTGCGTGACCGGGGCGTCGAGGATTTGACCTTCGTGGGGCTCGCCACCGATTTCTGCGTCGCGTGGTCGGCGCTGGATGCGGCGAAGCTGGGTTTCCGCGCGACCGTGATCGAAAGCGCCTGCCGAGCGATCGCCCTCGATGGGTCGCTGCAGGAGGCGCATAGCGAGATGCGCTCTGCCGGTGTGAAGCTGGAGGCCTGATCCATGGTCGACATCGCGAGCCGCGTCTATAACCACAAGTGGAAGATCGACCCGATCGTGCGGTCTCTGATCGACACGGATTTCTACAAGCTTTTGATGTGTCAGTCGATTTTCCGCAACAAGCCGGAGACGAGGGTCAAGTTCAGCCTGATCAATCGCAGCAAGTCGATCCGGCTGGCGGAGTTGATCGACGAGGCGGAACTGCGCGAGCAACTGGACTATGCGCGCTCGCTGAAACTGTCGCGCGGGGAGAGCACCTGGCTGCGCGGCAACACGTTCTACGGCAAGCGGCAGATGTTCCGCTCGGATTTCATGGAGTGGTTCGAGGGCTATCAACTGCCGCCCTACCACTTGGAGAAGCGCGACGGGCAATATGAGCTGACCTTCGAGGGCAAGTGGCACGAGGTGATGCTCTGGGAGATCCCGGCGCTCGCGATCCTGATGGAGCTGCGCGGCCGCGCGGTGCTGAACACGATGGGGCGTTTCGAGCTGCAGGTGCTCTATGCGCGCGCGATGACGAAGGTCTGGGAGAAGATCGAGGCACTGCGCGAGCTGGACAATCTGCGGATCGCGGATTTCGGCACCCGGCGGCGGCACAGCTTCCTGTGGCAGGACTGGTGCGTGCAGGCGATGCTCGAAGGGCTGGGTGACATCTCCGAAGGCGGCGCGTTCACCGGCACTTCGAACTGCCTGATCGCGATGCGGCGCGACATCGAAGCGGTGGGCACCAACGCGCATGAGATGCCGATGGTCTATGCGGCGCTGACCAATAGCGACACGGAGCTGGCGAAGGCGCCTTACAAGGTGCTGGCCGACTGGCACGAAGAGCATGACGGCAATCTGCGCATCATTCTGCCCGACACCTATGGCACGAAGGGTTTCCTCGACCACGCGCCGGATTGGCTGGCGGGCTGGACCGGTATCCGCATCGATTCGGGCGACCCGGCGACGGGCGCGGAGATCGCGATCGACTGGTGGAAAGCGCGCGGCGAAGACCCGCGCCAGAAGCTGGTGATCTTCTCGGACGGGCTGACCGTCGACAAGATCCGCGAGTTGCACGCGCAGTTCGCCGGTCGGGTGAAGGTCAGCTTCGGCTGGGGCACGCTGCTGACCAACGATTTCCGCGGGCTGGTGCCGAATGACGCGCTCGCGCCGTTCAGCCTTGTGTGCAAAGCGGTCGAGGCCGATGGGCGCCCGACGGTGAAGCTGTCGGACAATCCCGCGAAGGCGATGGGCCCGGAGGACGAGATCGCCCGCTACAAGCGCGTCTTCGAGGTCGGCCAGCAGCAGGCGATGAAGGTCATGGTCTGAGCGGTCAGGTGATCGCGTTCAGGATCAGGTAGACCACCGCCGAGAGCGCGGCCGAGGCCGGCACCGTGACGATCCACGCCGTGGCCACCGTCATCATATGCGAGCGGCGCACCAGCAGGCGGCGCTTGCGCTCTTCCGGCGGGACGGGCTTGCCCTTGCGGATGCCCAGCTCGCGGGCGCGTTTCTCGGCATGCCATTCGCGGTAGAAGCCGACGCCGAAGATGCCGCCGACCGCGATATGGGTCGAGGAGACCGGCAGGCCCAGCCACGACGCCACGATCACCGTGATCGCCGCCGAGAGCGCCACGCAATAGGCGCGCATCGGGTTGAGCTTGGTGATCTCGTTGCCGACGAGGCGGATCAGCTTGGGTCCGAACAGGAGCAGGCCGACGGAAATCCCCAGCGCGCCCACGGCCATCACCCAGAACGGGATGCCGACCTGCGCCGCGATATCGCCCTGCTCGACCGTGTGCACGATGGCCGCGAGCGGGCCGACCGCATTGGCGACGTCATTCGCGCCATGGGCGAAGCTCAGCAGCGCGGCAGAGACGACGAGCGGCAGGCCGAACAGCGTCTTGAGCGACTTCTTGCGGTTCTCCATCCCCTCGGACTGGCGGCGGATCATCGGGATCGTGACGAGCCATCCTATGACACCGACGACGAGGCCGATCAGGACCGCTTCAACAATCGTGATCTTGAACAGGTGCTTGAGGCCCTTGAGCGCGAGATAGGCAGCGAAGGCCCCCGACATGATCCCGATCAGGATCGGCACCCAGCGGCGCGCGGCGGCGATCTTGTCGTCGACATAGATCACCTTCGTCTTGATCAGCGCGAGGAAGGCGGCCGCGATCACGCCGCCCATCACCGGAGAGATCACCCAGCTTGCCGCGATCTTCGCCATCGAGACCCAATCGACAGCCCCGAAGCCCGCGGCCACGATGCCCGCGCCGACGACACCGCCGACGATGGAATGGGTGGTCGAGACCGGCGCGCCGAGCCATGTCGCGAGGTTCAGCCACAGGGCCGCTGCCAGCAGGGCCGCCATCATCGCCCAGACGAAATGCCCGGAATCGGGCAAGGCGGTCGGATCGATGATGCCCTTTGCGACGGTTTTGACGACATCACCGCCCGCGACGAGCGCGCCGAGGCTTTCGAAGATGGCCGCGACGATCAGCGCCCCGATCAGCGTCATCGCGCGCGAGCCCACGGCGGGGCCCATGTTGTTGGCGACGTCATTGGCGCCAATGTTCAGCGCCATATAGGCCCCGATCGCGGCGGCGGCGATCACCACTAACTGGCCGGGCTGCCCGCCCACCAACACGGCGGCCACCAGACCGACGAGCACGATGAAGGCCAGCGCGATCCCCGGCGCGACCATGCCGCGCGCCACGAATTGCCCGGCACTTTCGACGCGCCCGATCCGCTTGAGATCCTTGTCGAGCGTTTTCCACTGATTGACGCGGGACTCGTTGTCTTGATTGGCCACCGTCACGAACCTGTCATCTAATTGTCAGAACCCGCGCGGGGTAACGGGTTTGACCCGTTGTGACAAGGCGTTCGACGGCTTTCGGGCTCAGAGCTTGCGCAAAAGCTTCTGCAGGCCCTCTTCCGCGACCAGCTTCGCGGCCTGCTTCGGCGCGAACCATTTGCGCTTGCGCTGATGCTCTTCGGGAAAGGACTTCATCAGGGTCTCGACCCGCATCGGGAAGACCACGACATCGGTGGGCGTCGCCAAGCCGCTATCGAGAACCTTGTCGTAGCGGAACGCCCCAGCGGGCTCCTTGTCGATCTTGCCGACCGCCCCGGCTTCTTCCCATGCCTCCTGCTTGGCCGCGCCGGACAGCGAGCGGCCGCGCATCGGCCAGCCTTTCGGGATCACCCAGCGCCCGGTGTCGCGCGAGGTGATCAGAAGGACCTGGGTCTTGCCGTCTCGGATTCGCAGACAGAGCGCCCCCACCTGCAAAGAGGCGGGGCGATACCCCAGCAAGCCCTTCGCGACGGATTTCGCCCATTTCATCGACTGGTCTCCCATGGCGGCGTACGGTTCTCCAAATGCTGTGCGAGTTCAAGCGCACGCTCTAAATATAGTCTTTGGCGCGGATCGGAACCCGATGCCCGGGTCACAATCCAGCCAGCAGACGCAAAGGCTCTCAGCGCCACGAAAAGCGGCAGAAGTGCCTCCTGATCGGGCGGAAGCGAGCGCAGGCTGCGATAGCCCTCGACGAGCCCCGCCGCCTGTTCGCCCCAAAGCGGGTCGCCCCAGCCCTGCACCAGCGCCGTCGCAAGGTCGTAAAGCCGATAGCCCGGCCCACAATCGTCGAAGTCGATCAGCGCCAGCCCATCCGGGGTCGACAACACGTTCTCACGCAAGCAATCGGCGTGGATCGGACCGTAATCCTGCGCCTGCGCCAAGAGCGCACGCGCAAGATCGCGGCCCGAAGACAGCGTTGCGGCCTCAACTTCCGAAAGCTGAGGATGTTCCCAGAAACGTCCCCAAAGCGGACGCTCCCCCAGAAACCCCTCGCCATCCCACGGGTTCCGGTCGAACCCATCGGGCGGCGCGGCATCGCTGCTGATGTGCAGCTGCGCGATAAGGCGGCCCAGCGCATGAGCCTCGGCGCGCACCGCCTCGGGCGAGCCGGAAAGCGGCTGATCGCCCGCGCCGATCGGCGCGCCATCCAGCCATTCCACGCAGGAGGTGACGCGGTTGCGCACGCTGCCCGTCAGCGCCCCGTTCAGCGCACGCACCGGGCGCGGCACCGGCATCCCCTGATCGGCGAGGCTTTCGCACCAGCGCAACTCGGCCTCGATCCCTTCGCGGCCCTGATAGCCGGGACGGTGCAGCCGCAGCGCGACGTGGCGGCCATCCTTCAGATGCGCCTCGAAGACGATATTCTCGCGGTTCTTCACCAGACGCGGGGGCGCGCTCGTCTGCCCCCAGGAATAGAGGGCGGAGTCCGCCAACGCCTGTGCGGTCTCGTCCGAAATCATGCCGGAAGCTCCTCGAAACTTTGCGCAAGTTTCTCCAGCATTTCATCGGCATCGCTGCGGGTGAAGACCATCGGCGGGCGGATCTTGAGAATGTGTTGTGCCCGGCCCACCCGGCCCATCAAGACATGGCGCTCGCGCATCGCTTCGACGATCCGGCCCGCGGCTTCGCTGGCGGGTTCGCCGTCCTGCGCAAGCTCGATCCCGAGGAAAAAACCCAAGCCGCGCGCCTCAGCAATCAGCGGATGGGACAGCTCGCGCAGCCCTTGCAGAAGGTAGTCGCCGACCTGCGCCGCGTTCTCCTGCAGACCTTCGTCTTCGATCACAAGCAAGGTCTCCATCGCGGCTGCGACCGAGACGGGATTGCCGCCGAACGTGTTGAAATAGCCGAAGGCCTCGCGGAACGCGGCCATCACATCGGGCTTCGCCACCAAGCCCGCGACCGGATGACCATTGCCCATCGGCTTGCCCATCGTGACCACGTCGGGCGTGAAGCCCAGCCATTCGTGGCCCCAGAAATGCGAACCGATCCGGCCGAAACCAGGCTGCACCTCGTCGCACAGGATCAGCCCGCCCGCGCGGCGGATCACCTCGACCGTCGGGTCGAGGAAACCGGGCGCGATGCCGGGCATCCCTTCATTGGCGAAGATCGGGCAGAGCATGAACCCCGCGAAGCCGTGGCCGCTCTCTTCCAGCTCGGCAATTGCTTGGGCCACATTCGCCGCAAAGGCCTCGGGCTGCGCCTCAAGCGATCCGCCCAGAGGCGCGAGGCTGTCGGGCGCAGGCACCCGGCGGATATGGTCCGGCCAGCCCCCGATCGGCGGGCGCCGCGTCGAGAGATGCGCCACGGCGGTGGTGTTGCCGTGATAGGTGTTGTCGGTCGCGATGAAGCCGCGCTTGCCGGTCACCGCCTGCGCCATGCGCAGCGCAACGTCGTTGGCCTCGGACCCGGTGCAGGTCATCAGAAGCTGGCCGTCAAAGCCGAACTTGCCCAGCAGCGCCTCGGCATAATCGAGGATACCCTCATGCAGATAGCGGGTGTGGGTGTTGAGCGTGGCGGCCTGCTCGCAGATCGCCTTCACGATGCGCGGATGGCAATGGCCGCAATGGGCAACGTTGTTATAGGCATCGAGGTAGCGCTGGCCGTCGGTGTCGAAAAGCGAGCTGCCCTGCCCCCGCACGATCTCGACCGGGCGTGCATAGAAGGTCGGCACGTTCGGCCCCAGAAGCCGTTCGCGCCGCGCCAAAAGATCATTCCCCATCCGAGACCTTCCCGCGCAGCGCTTTCTTCTCGCCGTGAATCGCCTTCGCCTTCAGCCGCCGCTTCTTCGAGCCGAGCGTGGGCCGGGTCGGGATGCGCTTCTTGGGCTTTTCGCAGGCCTTGCGGATCATCTCGGCGAGGCGGTCGCGCGCGATCTCGCGGTTGCGCGCCTGACTGCGCGTGTCCTGCACCAGAAGCAGAAGCGCGCCGTCGCTGGTCCATCTGCGGCCCGCGATCCGGCGCAGGCGGTTCTTCACCGGTTGCGGCAGGTGCGGCGAGCGTTCGGCCTCGAAGCGCAGCTCCACCGCGGTCGAGACCTTGTTCACATTCTGCCCCCCCGGACCTTGCGCCCGGGTGAAGGTTTCGGTGATTTCCCAATCCTCGATGGTTATCTGATCGTTGATCCGCAGCATGGGCCACAAGCTAGCTCACGCTGCGAAAAACGAAAGCCCCCTTTACCCCGCCAGCAACCGCGCCCCGTCATGGCCAGTGATGGGCACGCTCATCAGCGTGCCCTCGGGCTGGTCATTCTCGAACGCCACCTCGGTAAAGCCTTCGGTACGCGCGACGCGGGGGGTTTCGGTCAGTACGAGCTGTTCGGTGCCGACCTGCGCGTCGAGATGGGCGGCCAGCGCGGCCTCGCCCTTCGCGCGCAGCCGGGCCGCGCGCTCCTTGACGACCGGGCCCTTCACGGCGGGCATCCGCGCGGCGGGCGTGCCCTTGCGCGCGGAATAGGGGAAGACATGCAGGAAGGTCAGCCCGCAATCATCGACGAGCCGCAGGGAGTTCTCGAACATCTCCTCGGTCTCGGTCGGGAAACCCGCGATGATGTCCGCGCCGAAGACGATCCCGGGGCGCAGCTTGCGCGCTTCCTCGGTGAAGGCGATGGCATCGTCGCGCAGGTGGCGGCGCTTCATCCGCTTGAGGATCATGTCGTCGCCCGCCTGAAGGCTGAGATGCAGATGCGGCATCAGGCGCGGCTCGGTGGCGATCGCCAGCATCAGGTTCTCGTCGGCCTCGATCGAGTCGATGGAAGAGATGCGCAGGCGCGGCAGGTCCGGCACGAGGCGCAGGATCCGCATCACCAGATCGCCCAGACGCGGCTCGCCGGGCAGGTCAGCGCCCCACGACGTCAGATCGACCCCGGTGAGGACGACCTCGTTGAAGCCGCGATCCACGAGGCGCTTGATCTGCTCGACCACGACGCCTGCCGGGACGGAGCGCGAATTGCCGCGGCCGAAGGGAATGATGCAGAAGGTGCAGCGGTGATCGCAGCCGTTTTGCACCTGCACATAGGCGCGATGGCGGCCGAACCCGTCGATCAGGTGACCGGCAGTCTCCTTCACCGACATGATGTCGTCGACCATCACGCGCTCGGTCTCGCCGATGAAATCGGGGCCTTGCGGGGCGAGCTGCGCCCAGGTGTCGGCCTGCATCTTCTCGTGATTGCCGATGATCTTGGTGACCTCGGGCATCGCCGCGAATGTCTCGGGCTCGGTCTGCGCAGCGCAGCCGGTCACAATCACCGGCACATCCGGGTTCTCGCGCGAGAGACGGCGAATCTCCTGCTTGGCCTTGCGCACCGCCTCGGCGGTCACGGCGCAGGTATTGACGACCACGGCCCCTTCGAGCCCGGCGCCTGCAGCCAATTCCTTCATCGCCTCCGTCTCATAGGCATTGAGACGGCAGCCGAGGGTCGAGAAAACGGGCGGTTTCATATCGCGTCCAGAAAATCTTGGGTGAGGGTCGCATCGAAGACATGCGCGGTGGGGCCGGTCATCCAGACGCCATCGTCGCACCAGTCGATCTCCAGCTGGCCGCCATCGACATCGACGAGAACGCGCTTGCCGGTGAGCCCACGCAGATGCGCGGCGACGGCGGTGGCACAGGTGCCCGAGCCGCAGGCCAGCGTGATGCCCGTGCCGCGCTCCCAGACGCGCATCCGCAGATGGTCGGGGCCGATCACGCTGGCGAATTCGACATTGGTGCGCTCGGGGAACAGGGGATCATGCTCGATCACCGGGCCTTGGCGATCCACTTCGACCGCCTCGGCATCGTCCACGAAGAAGACGCAATGCGGGTTACCCATGCCGACCGCGATCGGGTCGCCGCCCAGCGGCAGATGCGCGGGATCGATGCCGGGCAGAATCGGAATTTGCGCCGCCTCGAGAATCGGCGCGCCCATATTGACCGAGACCATCCCGTCATCGCGCCGCACTGCGCTGAGTTGCCCGCGTTCGGTCAGAAGCGTGACATCGGTCCGGTCGAGCTGACGCATCATGTAATCGCTCACGCAGCGAGTCGCATTCCCGCAAGCGCCGGCCCGCGTGCCGTCGGAATTCCAGAATTCGAGCGTGAAATCAGCCCCTTGCGCCGGGCGGATCACGGCAAGCTGGTCGAATCCCACACCGCGATGCCGATCCCCGAGCGCACGCGCGAGCGCAGGCGTAACCGGATCGTCGCCCTCGCGGGCGTCGATCACGACGAAGTCATTGCCGAGCCCATGCATCTTCATGAAGGGCAGTCCGCTCTGTGTGCGCTTTGTATTCATGGCGCGCGATATACGCCCGCGCCAAGGTTTTTTCCAGATGTGCAATTTTTGTGAATTTTATGCCTTGACCCCCCCGGCGGGGGTTTGTAGAGACGCGCCCTGTGATGGGCCGTTAGCTCAGTTGGTAGAGCAACTGACTTTTAATCAGTGGGTCGCAGGTTCGAATCCTGCACGGCTCACCATCACCCTCAGAAACCCGGGCTTCGGCCCGGGTTTTTGCGTTTTCGGGTCTGCAGTTACGCAAGCCGCCCTCGGCGTCAGAAATAACTGCGCACCAAGGCCCCCGAGAGCAGCACCCAGCCGTCGGCCACCACGAAAAAGGCGAGCTTGAACGGAAGCGCCACGACCGCGGGCGGCACCATCATCATCCCCATCGACATCAGAACCGCCGAGACGACGAGGTCGATGATCAGAAACGGCAGGTAAACGAGGAAGCCGATCTGGAAGGCGCGGGTGACTTCGGACAGCATGAAGGACGGCACGAGGGTCGAGAGCGGCGCGCCCTCCAGGCTTTCCGGTGCGGGCGTGCCGCTGCGCAGCTCCGCCAAAGCTGCGAAGGTGTCGGGATTCGTGCGCCCGGCCATGAAGGCGCGGAAAGGCTCGATCCCCTTGGTGAACGCCTCCTGCCAGTCGATCGCGCCGTCGATCAGAGGCTGGCCCGCGACGCGCCAACTCTCGAAGAAGACCGGCTCCATGATGAACCATGTAAGGAACAGCGCGAGGCTGATGATCAGCATATTCGGCGGCGATTGCTGCAACCCGAGGGCTTGGCGCAGAATCGACAGCACCGTGACGATGAACGGAAAGGCCGTGACCATGATCGCGAGCCCGGGCGCGAGGCTGAGCAGGGTGATCGCCGCAATGATCAGCAAGGAGCGGCCCGCGAGGCTGTCGCCCTCCCCCACAGAAAGCATAATGTCCTGAGCCTGCGCGGGGAGCGCCGCGAGCGTTAAGGTTAACGCCGCGAGCGGGACGAGCCAAAGCGCAGGCAGGCACATCTTGGTGGCGCCGGGAGAGATCGGGCGGGGGCGCATCTCACAACCCGTTTTGCAGATCGGCTACCTCGGTAAGCCGCACCGCAAGCTGTCCGTCGCTGCCATCGATCTCTGTCAGCTCGCCGCGCGCGATCAGCTTGTCCCCGACATACAGCTCCACCGGGTCCTCCACTTTCCGGTCGAGCGGCAGCACGGCGTCGCGCTTCAGGCGCAGCAAATCGCGCACCAGCGGGCGGGCCTTGCCAACCGAGATGGTGATCTCGATTGGGACCTGCGTGAAGGGATTGGCTGTCGAAGCGTCCGGCGCGGTCTCATTCATCGGGCTTGTCCTTCGCGGTGGCGGTGAAATAGGTCGTGACCGCGCGCGAAATGGCGGCGGTGACGGCGTCGAGATCGACGCGGGTCTCGGTATCGGCGAAGCGCAGATAGACCTGGCCCTCGCCAAGGCTGGGCTCTGCCGCGAAAACGAGCGGCAAGTCTGCACGTGGCGCGAGCGCCTCTTGAACCTGCGGCAATGCGGACGGATTGCCGACCACCGTGATCGGCGTCGCGCAGAGATCCTCGGCAACCGGCATCAACTGCTCGGCCACGACGGGGCCAAGCGACGCACGCGCAAGCTCGGGCAACAGCTTGCCACAGACCTCGACCAGAAGCGGCTCGAGCGCGTCGAGCATGTGCTGGCGCGCTTCGTGATAGGTGAAGCCCAGCGCCTGCAGGTTGCGCCCGAGATCGGCGTGGAGCCGCGCGGTTTCCGCATTCTGCGCGGCAACGGCATCGTCCCACCCGGCCTGATATCCGGTCTCGAAGGCGGCCAGCTTGGTCTCTTCCAACTCGGCCGGCGCGAGCGCGATTTCACGCGCCTCTGTCGAGTTGGGCTCAAACGATTCGAGTTTCAGCCTTTGCCCCATCATGTTTTCTCCGACGACTCTTCCATCCAGCTACGCAGGATTTCGACGGTTTCCGCCTGCCGCTCCTCAATCATCTTCTTCAATCGGTCGACGGGGTCGGCGGGACGGTCCAGATCGAAATCCGCCTGTGACGCCATCGGCAGGTCACCGAGGTCGAAATCGGACACCAGCTGCATGTTCATGTCGGGCATCTCCCCGTCGTCAATTTCACCGGTGAGCGCCGTCGACGCCGTGGTGCCCTCCTCCGAGGCGCTGGGCGCGGGCAACTCCGCCGCGCCTGCACGCGATTTCTGCAGCAGGATCGGGCGCGCGACGAAAAGACCAAGCACGAGCGCGACGATCGCAAGGACCGCGATCTGGATGATCTGCGTCAGGTCGAGCGCCATGCTGTCGATGAAGCCGGGCCCTGCGACGGTTCCCGCCTCCGGCAACGCCTCGAACTGCATCGACCGCAGGGTAATCACGTCCCCACGCGCCTCGTCGAACCCGACCGCCGAGGCGACGAGTTCGCGCAGATCGGCCAGTTCGGCATCGCTGCGTGGCTCCCAGCTTGGCGTTCCATCCGGGTTGGTCCCGCGCACCCCATCGACGAGCACGGCCACGCTGAGCCGCTTGAGTGCGCCGGGCGCGCGCAGCAATTCGCGCCGGGTCTCCGACACCTCGAAATTGGTGCGCGCGCGGGTCTCGCTCGTGCGGCTTTGCGATTTTCCGGTCTCGCCGGTGCCGTTATCGGGCAGATTCGAGGCCACGGTCGTTGCCGGCGGCGTGGTCGAGTCGGAGGTCTTCGAGGTCTCCGACGTATCGGTGGAAATCGCCACGCGCCCCTCCGGATCGAAGCGCCTTTCGGTGATCGCCTCGCGCTCTGTCGCGGTGTCCAACGCCACTTCGACCACGACGTTTCCGGGCCCCACACGCGCCTCGAGCAGCCGTTCGACATTCTGCTTCAACGCTTGCGCGCGATCTTCCCCGCTGCCGGGCAGCGCGGGATTGTCGTTAAAGGGGATGAGCCCGCGCGCCGAGTCGATCACCGAGACATCTTCGGGCGTCATGCCCGTCACCGCCGAGGCCACGAGATAGCGCACCGCCTTCGCCTGCGCGCCGCTCAAGCCCCCGAGCGTCGGCGTGATCGTCACCGAGGCGGTCGGCTCGGGCCTCCCGCGAAACGGCGTATTCGTCGGATGCGCGATATGCACCCGTGCCGATCGGATCGACGGCACGGCGGCGATCGTTCGCGCCAATTCCCCCTCTTTCGCGCGCCAATAGGCCGCGTCGAACATCTGCGAGGTCGTGCCGAAACCCGACAGCGAATCGAGCAGTTCATAGCCCGCCCCGCCGCTTGCGGGCAGACCTTGCGAGGCAAGCGTCATCCGCAATTCGTCGCGCTGCGGTGCGGCCACGAAAATCGAGTCGCCACGCACCTCATAGACTACGCCGCGCTGTTCGAGCGCCGAGATCACCTCCCCCGATTCCGCGCTGCCAAGCCCCGCGTAAAGCAGCGCAAACGTAGGCTTCGACGCGATCGACCCGATGGCGAAAACCGTGGCGATCATGGCGATCACCCCAAAAACTGCGGCGAGTTTCCTGCGCATATCCAAGCCGGCCCAAGTGTCGATGAGTTGCTGCAAGACGAACCTCCAACGAGCGGGCGTTCTACCCGAGCGTCGCAGGCACCTTCCCTTAATGCGATTAACAATCGGTTAGTCCGACTCGGGTATTCCAAGTCTCGAACCGCAACAGCGAGGCCCCTATGACGGACGCCACTGCCGAGGCCGAAGAGCCACCGAAGAAAAAGTCCAAGCTAATGCTCCTGATCGGTCTGGTGCTCATGCTTCTTCTGGGCGGCGGGGGGTTCTACACGGTCTATTCGGGGCTGATTCTCGCGCCTCCGGACACGGCGCACAGCGCCGCCGGACCGGAGGCGCCCACGCCCGAGGCGCTTCCCGATATCGCCTATGTCGCACTCGAACCGCTCGCGATCACGCTGAGCGGGGCTTCCGCGCGCCACCTGCGGTTCGCGGCAGAGCTTGAGGTGCCCAGCGCCTATCAACATGACGTGGAGCTTTTGAAGCCGCGCGTGATGGATGTGCTGAATGGGTATTTGCGCGCGGTCGATGTCAGCCTTCTGGAGGATCCAAGCGCAATGATGCGCCTGCGCGCGCAGATGTTGCGGCGGGTGCAACTGGTCACCGGAGACGGGCGCGTGCGCGACCTTCTGGTCATCGAATTCGTGCTGAACTGAGGGAGAGAGCAATGCAATTCCTTGCCGAAATCACATCCGGACTCGCGGCCTTGGCGGCGGCGATTTATTGCTTCGTGCTCGCGCGCAGACTCAAGCGGTTCAATCAGCTGGAGACCGGGATGGGCGGGGCGATCGCCGTGCTGTCCGCACAGGTCGATGACATGACGCGCGCGCTCGAGCGGGCGCAGGCGACCGCGGGCACATCCGAGCGGCAATTGCGTGCCCTGACGGAACGTGCAGAAGCAGGTGCGGAGAAGCTCGAACTGCTTCTGGCTTCCCTGCACGATCTGCCCGAAGACGGCGAACCGCGCCGCCGTGTGCTGCGCCGACGCCATCGGGAAACGGATATGGAGGCGGCGCAATGAGCCGTCTGCCCAAGCGCAAACCTGGCCGTCGCAAATCCCGCCCGGGCCGCGGTGCGCTCTGGATCATCGCCGCGCTTTTCGTCCTGTCCGGCGGATCGCAGCTTGTGCAATTCGGAGCCTGGGCGCGCGAGGCGACCGGCCCCGCGCATGAGACCGAAGCGGCGAAACCGGAAGACGATTGCATCGACGACGCGGGGTTCATGGCAATGCTTGCAGATCTCAAGGTGCGTGAGGCGAAACTCGTCGAACAGGAGGGGCTGCTCAGCGACCGCCGCAATGCGCTCGCTCTCGCGGAAACCCGGTTGGAAGCGCGTCTGAATGATCTCGTCGCGGCGGAAGAGGCGCTGTCCAAGACCGTGGCCGTGGCAGATGGCGCGGCCGAAAAAGATGTCGGAAAGCTCGTCGCCCTTTACGAGAACATGAAGCCGAAACAGGCCGCCCCGCTTTTCGCCGAAATGGACCCGAATTTCGCCGCAGGTTTTCTCGCACGGATGCGCCCCGCCTCTGCAGCCGCGGTTATGGAAAGCCTCGAGCCGAAAACGGCCTACGCGATCAGCGTCCTGATGGCGGGTCGCAACGCAGGCGCGCCTCGCGACTGAGGCAGACGCTAAGGGCCTTGGGCATTTCTTAAACCGAATCATTCAAAGTCGCCCAAGAGAAACGGAAGGGGCTTTCCATGATCGGCATCATCGGCATCGTGATCATCTTCGCGATGGTTTTCGGCGGCTATGTCGCGGCGGGCGGGAAGATGGGGATCATCCTGAAATCGTTGCCCTTCGAGATGATCATGATCGGCGGCGCCGCCGTCGGCGCCTTCGTTCTGTCGAACGACATGGCCTCAATCAAGCACACGCTGAAGGATGTCGGAAAGGTTTTCAAAGGACCGAAATGGAAGCCCGACGACTACCGCGATCTTCTTTGCCTGTTGTTCGAATTGATCCGGCTAGCCCGTCAGAATCCCGTTGCGATCGAAGAGCATATCGAAGACCCGGAGAGTTCTTCGATTTTCGGGAAGTATCCGAAAATCCTGCACGATCACGAGGCGATCGACATCATCTGCGATACGATGCGATCGGCCTCGATGAATTACGACGACCCCATGCAAGTGGAAGAGGTGCTCGATAAGCAGCTCGAGGCGAATTACCACCACGCCATGCATTCGAGCCACGCGATGCAGTCGGTTGCCGACGCAATGCCCGCGCTCGGGATCGTCGCGGCGGTGCTCGGGGTCATCAAGACCATGGGGTCGATCGACCAGCCCCCCGAAATTCTCGGCAAGATGATCGGCGGCGCGCTTGTCGGAACCTTTCTCGGCGTGTTCCTCGCCTACGGGTTCATCGCCCCCTTTGCGAGCCGGATGAAGGGGGTGATCGACGAAGACAGCCACTTCTACAAACTGATCCGCGAGGTGTTGATCGCCAACCTGCACAATCACGCAACCAATATCTGCATTGAGGTCGGTCGCCAGAACACGCCCCACCACATTCGCCCAAGCTTCTCCGACCTCGAGGAGGCCTTGAAGTCGGTGAAATCGGAGGCGGCATGAGGTTCTGGATCGCGCTTCTTTTGCTGCTGCCCTTCACCCTGGCTTATGCCACGCCAATTACGGTCAAATCGGGCGAACATGACGGCTTTTCCCGCCTCGTGGTCTATCTGCCCGCATCGGCCAGTCGGGCTCTTGCACCCGTAGATGGAGGTTTTCGCCTCGCGACCGACGCATCAGATCCGCAATATGCGATTCAGAACGTGTTCGAGTTGATCCCGCGTGAGAGGTTGAAAGCACTTATTGCTGAACCGGATGGCACGCTTCGTCTGAAACTCGCTCCCGAGGTCGTTCCCGAAACCTTTACTCTCGAAAGCGGTGCATTCGTCATCGACCTCAAGGATGCCCCCCCAGCTCAAGCCGCGCTGGCGCCAGCTGGGGCCGTGCGCGATCGGGCCAAATCTTCGCCAACGAATGCGCCGCGGCCATCCTCCCCGCCCCGGCTTAGAACCGTTCAGCCCGTCGCGATTGGACGGGACTATCTCGACCTCTTCTGGCAGCCGCCGCATATGCGCGAAACCACCGCTGCGCCGGTGACGATCTCGGATAGCGCGCCTAAACCGCAAATCCCGCCGAAACCGGATCCGCGACTTGATGGCATTGAAGAGAGCCTCTTACGCCAGATTTCGCGGGCGGCATCGCAGGGGCTCGTCTCGGCTCAGGTGAAGCCTTCGAAGGCCCAGCCCTCTAGGAGCGGGCAACAAGCAAACTCTCCGGCAAGCGAGACGCCCACGGAGAGCGCCGACGATCCTATGGGTCCACCCGCGCCGACACTGCCGCCGCATCTCGCCGTCGACTCGATGACTGTGATCGATCGCGATCATCTCGTCACGCCACCCCAGACGCAGCTGGAGGTATCCGAGTGCCCTCCCGATCGATATTTCGACCTCGCGAGCTGGATCGACGAGCGCCCGGCCTTCGCGCAGATCAGCGATGCACGCCGTGATCTTTTGGGCGAATTCGACGTCCCCAACCCGCGTAAGGTGATGGCTTTGGCAAGGCTATACATCGCCTTCGGCTTCGGGACGGAGTCCCGCGCGCTTTTGCGCGACATGGCCAAGGATGGTCCTAGCAAAGATGCTCTGCTCTTTGTCGGATCGGTTCTCGATCAGGACCCTGCCGCCGCCGCATCGCCGCTCGCGCGGCTCACAGATTGCGATGGTGCGGTCGCGCTTTGGGCTTTCCTTGCATCAGACCCGCCGCCCGAAAAACGAGATGTCGCATTCGCCGCGCTTCGCCGAAATTTCGAAGCACTTCCGGCGGATCTGCGACGGTCTCTGGCGCCAAAACTTGTGGCTCGGCTCACGCAGATTCGGGCAGCGGATGTGGCGCGGTCTCTCGAACCTGCAGTCAGCCGAGTAACCACGGAGGATCGAACTGCGCTTGATACAGTGGAGGCGGAAATCCAAGCGAAAGAAGCGGATCCACAAGCTTTGGGTAACCTTGAGGCGCTTTCGAAGACGAATTCAGAGCAAGGGTTGCGCGCGTTGATCTTATGGCTCAACGGCCAGATCGATGCGGGAGGAGAGGTCGATCCGGCAGCTCTCGCCAATGCTGAGGCGCTCGCATTCGAACTCGCCAAAGCGCCAGAGGCACCGGAGCTGCGGCGCATCGCTGCGATCGGGCACGCCGCGAATTCCGAATTTCCTAAAGCTTTTGAGATTTATGCCGATGCGACCACGATCGCGGACCCAAACGGCACGCTCGCGGCAATATTCACACGGTTGGTTGGTCAAGCCAGCGACGCGGTTTTCCTTCGCACCCTCTACGACGAATTGCCACTCGCCGAGGAAGTCGCAGAGATACCGGACCTGCGACAAGAATTGGCCGGACGCGCAATCTCTCTGGGAATGCCGGCCGTCGCCGTGCGCCTCCTCGGCAAGGCCGCGCCATTAACGGAGCAGGACAAAACGCTGCTCGCTCGGGCTGCGCTTCTTGAAATGGACCCTGCAGCTGCCCTCGCCCATCTGAAAGACCTCGGCGGCCAGCAAGTCGAGCGACTCCGGGCGGAGGTTTTATCCCGGCTTGGTCGACACGACGACGCGCGCGCCGCCTACCTTCGCGCGGGCAATCCAGAAGATGCGCGCGCACAGTCCTGGCATAAGGGCGACTGGTCAAACCTGGAGACCTCGACCGATGCGGTGGAGAAGCAGTTTTTGGAAACCTTCGGTGCGGCGCCTTCGCCTGGGACGGAGGTCCAAGGCGGCCCGATCACTCAGGCGCGCAGCCTCTTGGAGCGAAGCCAAGCCGAGCGAGAGACTTTGTCGAAAATGCTCGACCGTCTTGCCTTGCCGTCCGCACAGGAATGACGCGCAGAAACGGCGCAAACGGATTCCAAATCTTTGGCCGCTAGGTCTGGGTTTGCAAGAATTGCACTGCAAAGGGAAAACCCCATGCCTTGGTTTCGGCGGGCTCTGTATGTTCTCTGTCTAACCCTCGTTCCGCTATCCGCGGCGGGGCAACCCCAGCTATGCGAGGCCGCCGCGAAGCAAGCCTCGCGCGAAAGCGGCGTTCCTTATGCGGTGCTCATGGCGATCTCGCTAAATGAGACCGGACGAAAAGGCGCGAGTGGCTTCGAGCCGTGGCCGTGGACCGTGAATATGGAAGGCGCTGGGCATTGGTTCGACCGCCGGAATTTGGCGCTCGCTTACGCTTTCAAGGAATTCAAACGCGGCGCTCGAAGCTTCGACGTCGGCTGTTTCCAGATCAATTTCAAATGGCACGGGCAACATTTTTCATCGATCGAAGACATGATCGACCCGTTGGAAAACGCCCGATATGCGGCACAGTTTCTGAAATCGCTCTACGCAGAAAGCGGTGACTGGAAGACGGCGGCGGGCGCCTATCACTCGCGCACGCCGGAGCATGCGAACAGTTATTCGACACGCTTTGCCCGGTTTTTCGCGAAACTCGAAGGCAGAAGCGGCCCGAAAGACGTGATGACAACTTCCGCCGCCGCGGCCAGTCCATTGCCTGATATTCCCGACATCGTGCTGGCACAAAGCGCGTCCCAAGCACAACGCCGAGAAAACGGCTACCCGCTTCTGCTCAGGTCAAAAGACGCGGAGCCGCCCCGAGCGGGCGGTGCCCCCGGCGCCTCCCTGTTCGCGCGTGCCGCGCGGAAAGCGCGAGGGATGTGATGGCGACCCCGCTCGTGCAACGCGCGTTTCAGCCAACGATCCTGCTGGCGCTCGCGCTGATGGCGGTCATCGCGATGATGATCCTGCCGGTGCCCTCCTGGATCCTCGACATCGGTCTCGCCACCTCTTTCGCCCTCGCGATCCTGATCTTCACCGTCACCCTCTTCATCGAACGTCCGCTCGATTTCTCCGCCTTTCCCACCATCCTCCTTGCGACGCTCATGCTGCGGCTGTCGCTCAACGTTACTTCGACCAAACTCATCATCGGAAACGGACACACGGGCACGGGTGCGGCGGGCGGCGTTATCGAAGGGTTCGCGAATTTCATCATGAGCGGCTCGGTCCTGATCGGGCTGGTCGTGTTCTGCGTGATCCTGATCGTGAATTTCATCGTCATCACCAAAGGTGCGGGGCGCATGGCCGAGGTCGGCGCGCGCTTCGCGCTCGACGCGATGCCGGGTAAGCAACTCGCGATCGACAGCGACATGAATGCGGGCGCCATCGACCATGCCGAAGCGCGAGAGCGGCGCGAACGCGAGCAGGCGGAAACCACCTTTTTCGGCTCGCTCGACGGGGCATCCAAATTCGTCAAAGGGGACGCGGTTGCCGGCCTGTTAATCACGATGCTCAACCTCGTGGTCGGGCTGCTTATCGGCACCGTCGTGCATGGAATGCCGCTCGATCGCGCGCTCGAGACCTATGCGATTCTTACGGTCGGCGACGGCCTCGTCAGCCAGATTCCGGCGGTCATCATCTCGATCGCAGCGGCCATTCTGCTCTCGCGCGGCGGGGCGAAAGGCTCCACCGATCTGGAGTTGTTCCGCCAGCTTGGTAAATACCCGGCCGCCCTGACAACCGTTGCGGTCTTGATGGCGCTTTTCGGTCTCGTGCCGGGCCTCCCCTTCGTGCCGTTCACCGCAGGGGCCGTCATCCTCGGCACAGCGGCCTATATGCTGCGGCGCGCCGAAAGGGCGCGTGCACGGCGCGAAGCGATGAAAATGCCCGCGCCAGAGACCGGGCCGAAGCAGAAATCGATGGGTGACGTGCTCGACATCGACGATATCCATGTCGAATTCGCCCCGGATCTGGTCAAGATGGCGCTCGATCCGGCGACGGGTCTGGACGCCCGCATCTCCAACATGCGCAATCACGTCGCGACGAATTTCGGATTGATCCTCCCCGAAATTCGCCTGACCGACGACGCAACCTTGCCGCCCGGTCATTACCGCATCCGCGTTCAGGGTGTGGAGCAGGCACGCGATCGGCTGATGCCGGAGCATGTTCTTGCGCTGATCGCGGACAATCGCGATTTTCTGCCCGACGGCGAGGAGGTCCGCGAACCGGTGTTCCACGCGCCCGCGCTTTGGGTGCCCGCCCATCAGCAGGAAGACGCGGCGCTCGCCGGCTCGACGGTGGTCGGGCCGACGGAGGTGCTCGCGACGCATCTTCTCGAAGTGATCAAGGCGAACTTCTCGCGGCTGATGACGTTGCGGGCGCTGCGGCGGCTGCTCGACGAAGTCGCGAACCTCTCCGATCCGACACGCGCGCAGGCCAATCGACGCGTTCTCGACGAGCTCATCCCCGACAAGGTGCCGGTCGATCTGCTGCTTTCGGTGTTAAGGCTACTGCTCGATGAACGAGTCTCGATCCGCAACCTTCTGCTGATCGTCGAGGCGATCTCGGAGGCGCGTCACCTGCAAAGCCCCGAGCAGATCTGCGAACATGTGCGGCAGCGCCTCGGCTTCCAGCTCGTTGCCGATCTGCGTCGCGAGGACGGCACGATTCCCCTGATCCAACTGGCGCCCGATTGGGAGGAACGCTTCGGAAAATACACGATCGGGGGCGAGGCGGGCAGCGATGTCGCCCTGCCACCTGACCTGTTCAACAAGCTGGCGGCGAATATCGCCGAGAAACTCGCCGGGGCGGCGCAAGCGGGGACCTTCCCGGCACTGGTCTCTTCAGGGCGCAGGCGGCGGTTTTTGCGTACGGTCATCAACGCGAAAGGGCTGAACGCGCCGGTCCTGAGCTACGAAGAAATCGGCCTGGAGGCGCGACCCGCGATGGTCGGACAGGTCCCCGCATGAGCCCGTCGCTTCTCGATCTGCTCAGCGAGATCCTGCAACAGGCACGCAGCTTTTTGTTCATAGGTTTCATCATCCTGCTGCGGGTGGGCGGGATTGTCGCCATGGCCCCGGGCTTTGGCGAGACGAGCCTGCCGGCGCGGATCAAGACGGGGGTCGCACTCGCGATAACCCTGGTGACGGTTCCAGCCCTCGCACCGACGCTCGCCAGTTTCGACCAAGAGACGGCTTTGCCGCTCTGGCTGGCCTCGGAAATCGCGATCGGCCTCTTTCTTGGCTTCGGATTGCGCGCCTTTGTCTTCGCGCTGCAAATCGCAGGCACAATGGCGGCGCAGTCGAGTTCGCTCTCGCAGCTGCTCGGCGGAATGGGCGGGGAACCGCAACCCGCAATCGGGAACCTCCTGCTGATCGCCGGTATCGCGGTGCTGATGAGCCTCGGGTTTCATGTCCAGCTCATCGAGTTTCTGATCGGCACCTATCAGGTGTTGCCGGTGGGCGAATGGCCCGATCCGGATGCGCTGCGGCGCTGGGGCGTCTCGGGTGTCGCGCAGGCGTTTTCGCTCGCCTTCAAGCTCGCCGCCCCCTTCGCGGTCACCGGGCTGATCTACAACGTCGCGCTTGGCGCGATTAACCGAGCCATGCCGCAGCTGATGGTGGCGTTCGTCGGTGCCCCGGCACTCACGGCAGGCGGTCTGATTCTGCTTGCCCTATGTGCGCCCACTGCCATCGCGATCTGGCGCGAGGCGGTCATGACCTTCCTCGGCAACCCGTTCGGAGTGGTACGATGAGCGAAGACGAAGCCGGCGAAAAGGAATTCGACCCGACACCGCATAAGCTGGACGGGGCACGGCGCAAGGGCGATCTGGTGCGCTCGACCGAGATTTCCGTGGCCGCCGTCTATGGCAGTTTTCTCGCGACGCTGCTCGGCCTGGGTATCTACAGCGTGACGCGGTTCGGCAGTGGGGCGATGGCGATGCTGGATCGCGCCGATGAGATGGCCGCGCAGTTTCTCGGTGGCGGGACGGCCTTGGGCGGGCGGATCATCGGCACGCTGCTCCTGCCGCTCGCGCCGTTTTTCGTGGTGCCGATGATCGCCGCGCTCGTCGCCTACTGGGCACAGCGCGCGATCGTGGTCGCGCCCGACAAGCTCCAGCCAAAGCTCAGCCGGATCAATCCGCTGAAAAATGCTGCGCAGAAATTCGGACGCAGCGGGCTGTTCGAATTCGCCAAGAGCGCGACGAAACTCGCCGTGATCGCGACGATTCTTTTCATTTACCTCAGGGCGCGCGCCGATCTGATTTTGCTCACGCAGCGTCTCGAATCGGTGCAGATCGTGGGGCTGCTGTTTCGGATGATTGCCGAGTTTCTGATGATCGTCACCGCCCTCGCCGCCACGATGGGCGCGATCGATTATCTTTGGCAGCGGTCCGAATTCCTGCGCCGCAACCGGATGACGCGTAAGGAATTGACCGACGAAATGAAGCAATCCGAAGGCGATCCGCATCTGAAGGCACAGCGACGTCAGAAGGGGGTGGAGCTTGCGACGCGGCAATCTGTTCCCGACACCGCCAAGGCCGATGTCGTGATCGTCAACCCGACCCATTACGCGGTCGCGCTGAAATGGGATCGCGCCTCGGGGCGTGCGCCGGTCTGCCTGTCGAAAGGGGTCGATGCGATCGCGGCGCGGATCTGCGAGATCGCGGCGGAAAACGCGGTGCCCGTTCATTCGGACCCGCCGACCGCGCGGGCGCTATTCGCGGCGATCGAGATTGGCGAAGAAATCCGGCCGGAGCATTACAAACCCGTCGCCGCCGCGATCCGCTTTGCGGAGAAAATGCGCAAGGCGGCCCGCGGAGGTGCGGCATGGCGCAAATGAGCAAATTGCAGGTAAAGCGGCTGGCGGCGCTCGCCCGATTGACCCGTATGCAGCGGGAGGCGGAGTTGGCTGCACTCGCACGGCTTAACGCCCGGGCACGCGCGCTCGATGCGCGAATTGCCAGCCTTCAGGCAGAGGAGCGGTCGACCCGGGAGACGCTCGCGCAGGAACCAGCCTCCGGG
The DNA here is from genome assembly GCF_009296265.1 of Thioclava sp. JE_KL1. Taxonomy (GTDB): domain Bacteria; phylum Pseudomonadota; class Alphaproteobacteria; order Rhodobacterales; family Rhodobacteraceae; genus Thioclava. The sequence continues at coordinate 297,614 of NZ_WBJS01000005.1, read as the reverse complement.
CAGAACACCCTCGCCTATCTGCGCTACCTGTCGCTGGAAGACACGCGGCTACGTGCCGCGCGGACGGATCTCGACCCCGCGCTTGCTGCGCAGCATGGCGCAACCGCGCGCGCGGTGGGCCGCCATGACGTTGTCACGAAACTCGGTCACCCGAAACGAGGTGCGCCGCGCTGAGGCGCGGGACTTCTCGTCTGTCGCAGAGATTACGGATCTGACCTAACTGTCCTGACGCACGATATCGGAGACCAGAACCGCAAGGACACCGGGACCTAGAATGCTACGCGCGGTCTCGGTCAGGGCCCGGCGCAGGCGCGACATGTTCGCGGAGTCCGTGAACAGGCCCTGAAATCCCCCCGTATTCGCGTGATCAAACAGCACCTGCAGGAACGCATCGCGCAGTTTTGGCTCAGCGCGGTAGACGGTTTCTGTTTCGCCGACCTTCACCTCGAGGCTGAGCGACAGGATGACCATGCCAGAGATGCGCGACTCGGTTACCAGCGGCACGATGAACTGGTTGTTGAGCTTCACGAATTCGGAGGTGACATCGCCCTCGGCCCCATGGTCGGCAGCGGCCGGGGCCCCATGAGCCTCTGGTGCGGCGCCGTGATCTCCTTCCGCTGCCCCCTCCGCACCGGCCGGATCGGTGAGATGTTCTGCGGGCGGCGGGGCGGGGCGCAGGAAATATCCGACCGCGCCGCCACCGGCGAGACCGATCAGACCGAGGAGAAGCGGGAGGAGTTTACCAAGCATTGCGGAACCTCAGAAGGGCAGGAGAATATCGGCGATCTGTTGGCCATAGCGCGGCTGCTGCACATCGGTGATCTGCCCGCGCCCGCCATAGGAAATCCGCGCGCCAGCGATCTTGTCATAGGTGATCTCGTTCTGGCGGCTCACATCGGCGGGGCGCACGAAACCGGTGACGATCAGCTCGCGCACCTCGAAATTCACCCGCACCTCCTGGCTGCCCTGAATGCGCAACACGCCATTCGGGAGCGTCTCGATGATCGTTGCGGCCACGCGCAGGGTCAGTTTCTCATTGCGCGATACCTGCCCGTCGCCGGAATAGGTCGAATTCGAATTGGTCGAGACGGCGTCGGCCATGCTCGCCCCGTCTGGCAGACGCCTGTCGAAGCGCTGGGGAATGCCGAGCATGGAGGTCACCCCCATCGTATCCGATCCGCTGCGCGAGCGACCCGTCGAATTCGAGATTTCGGCCTTATCGTTAATCTCAATCACGACGGTGAGGATATCGCCGCGTTTGGCGGCGCGTGGGTCGCCCAACAGGGAATTGCGCGCACCGGACCAAAGAGAGGCTTCTTGTTCAGGGCTGCGCGACTCTGTCGTGACGGGCAGCGGCGAGGAGGCCATGGCGTAGAATTCGTTGCCGCCTTCGACCGGCGTAAATCCGGGCGCCTTACCGACCTGCTCGAGCCGCCCGCAGGCGATGAGCGTGATCGACAAAAGCAACAGGGCAGGAGATTTCATCGCAAATTCCTCATGGGGCAACATGGGCAGTTCCGTCAGCGCCAAGCGTCGCGGAGACCACGGTTTTCGAAGCGGCGTTCATCACGCGGATCGTCTCTCCGATGCCGGCGCGATCGAGCGCGCGGCCTTCGGTTCGAATCTCCAACGAGCCGCGGCGGAACAGGAGCGGGATGATCTGATTGCGCTCGACAATGGCGGGCTGCCCCAGATCGCGGGCTCGGATCGGGCGACCGGCATAGATCACCCCGCGCGTCTCGAGGCCGATCGCCTCCTCCGGCCCGGTCAACGCCCCGACCACCTCGCCCGGTTGCAGCCCGACATCTGCGGGAGCGACGATCGTCCGGGCACGCATGGTGTGCAGCGCGATGAGCGTCTCCGCCAAGGCGTGGCCCGGTAAAAGACCGGTTGCCGCAATCAAAATCGCCCGCCGCAGCATCAGCGCACCTGCGTCGTCGCGCCAAGCATCTGATCGGCGGCGGAAATGACCTTCGCGTTCAACTCGTAGCCGCGCTGCGCCTTGATCAGCTCGGTGATCTCGCGCACCGGATCGACCGAGCTCTCCTCCAGATAGCCCTGCCGCAGCGTGCCCAACTCATCCGCGCCGGGCGTATTCACATTGGGCGGCCCCGAGGCCCCGGTTTCGAGAAACAGGTTCGAGCCGATCGCCTCCAGCCCCTTCTGGTTCGAGAAATTCGCCAAAGTGAACTGCCCCAGAAGCTGCGGCGCGACCTGATCGGCGAAATAGGCATAGACCTCGCCCTCCGCGTTGATCGCAACGGCGCGCGCGTCGTTCGGAATGGTCATATCGGGCACGACCGGATAGCCGTCAGAGGTCACGATCTGTCCGGTGCCGTTGCGCTTGAGCCCACCGTCGCGCGTGTAGGCGGAGATGCCAGAGGGCAGTGTCACCTCGAGATAGCCATTGCCGTCGATCGCGACGTCCAGATCACCGCCCGTCGCGCTGAGCGAACCCTGCGCGATGTTGACCGTCACGGCGGTCGGACGCACGCCAAGGCCAAGCTGCACCCCGGCGGGAATGGTCGTCCCGTCGGTCGCGTTGATCGTGCCGGGGCGGGTCATCTGCTGGTAATGCAGATCAGCAAACTCGGCGCGGCGCGCGTTGTAGCCAGTGGTCGACATGTTCGCGAGGTTGTTGGAAATCACCTCGACGCGCATCTGCTGCGCGCTCATGCCGGTGGCTGCGATCTGAAGAGCTCTCATGTCATGGGCCTCCTGTTAGCGGGCGAGCGTCTGGATGACGCCGCGGATTCGTTCGTCTTCGCGTTCGAGAAAGGCCTGGCCCATCTCATAGGCGCGCTGGACCTCGATCATGCGGGCGATCTCGGTGATCGGATCGACGTTGCTGTCTTCTAGGAAACCCTGCATCAGAACCGCGCCCTCCACCGGTTCAGCCCCGGCCTCTGCGGTGAAGCGAGTGCCGCCGACATGGCGCAATTCGTTGGGATCGGTAGGAAGGTAAACGCCGACCTGCGCGATCGGCTGGCCGTTGTCTGAGAGCGTGCCATCGGCGGCGAGCGCGACCGAAGTCGCCCCCGAGGGGATTGCGACCGGCGTACCGCCGGAATCGAGCAGCCGGAACCCGTCAGGCGTGAGCAACTCACCTTCAGCCGACGGGATAAAACTGCCAGCCCGCGTGAGCTGATTGCCCTGCGGGGTCTCGATCATGAAGAACCCCTCGCCCTCGATTGCGAAATCGAAGGTGCCGCCTGTCTGGGTCAGCCCGCCTTGGCTTCGATCGATCAGACGACCATGCGCCCGCGCCATCGACAGCGAAGGTTCATTGCCCTCCAGCCCCGAGAGATATTCGGAGAAGATCACGCCCTCGCGCCGGAAGCCTGTGGTCGAGACATTCGCGATATTATTCGCAACGATCCGCATTTCGCGCATCAAGCCGGATTGCCGCGTGAGGGTGGTATAGATTGCGTTATCCATCTTAGCCCCCGGCGACGATCGGCAGGATGGTGCGGGTAAAGAACTCCACCAGTTTCTCCGACATGAAGCTCATCGACACCCAGAACACGACGAGCATCGCCCCCACTTTGGGCACAAAGGTCAGCGTCATTTCCTGCACCGAGGTCAGCGCCTGAAAGAGACCGATCGTGACCCCGGCGACCAGCGCGACCGACAGAAGCGGCGCCGCGATCAGCACGGCAATCCACAAGCCCTGCCGGAGCGTGTCGAAGAAAATCGCGTCCTGCATCAGACCGGCATCCTGAGAATTTCCTGATAGGCCTCGACGACCTTGTTGCGGACGGTCACCGCCGCCTCGATCGCGAGTTCCGTCTGGGCGAGCGCCTGCACCAGCGCATGCGGATCGGCCTGTCCCGCCATCGCGGCTTTGGCAGTGTCTTCGCCCGCCTTGACCGCATCGACGAATGAGTTCGCCGCCTGTTCGAAAAGGGAGCCCGGCCCGGATCCGCCCGCTTCCGGCGGGACAGCTGCCCGGGCCTGGGCGTAGCTTTGCGTTGCAAGGGAGGTGTTAAAATCCATTCTAGATCTCCTCGGTCCTTAGCGGCGAAGCAGTTCGAGCAGGGAGGCCGACATTTGCCGGGCCTGATCGAACATGCGCAAATTCGCCTCGTAGCTGCGCTGCGCTTCGCGCGCGTCAGCGATTTCGACCACCAGATCGACATTCGAGCCGTCGTGATAGCCGTTCTCGTCGGCCATCGGATGGCCAGGTTCGTAGATTTGAGTGAGTTCGGATCGGTCGAGCCGCACCGGGCCAAGGGTGACCTCTCCGGTCGGGGCGCCATCTGAGACCACCTTCTCGAAAGGCGCGATCTTGCGGTGATATCCGGGCGTATCGGCATTCGCGATATTCTCGGAACTGTGCCGAAGCCGCATCGCCTGCGCCTTCATGCCCGAGGCGGACAGCGCCATGGATTGGGTAAAATCGCTCATCTTCAGCCCCTCCCGAGCGAACTGCGCAGGATGTTGAGCGAAGAGCGATAGATCGCGAGCGACAGGTCATGCTCGCGTTTCACCTCGACCGAGCGGACCATATCTTCTTCGAGCGAGACCGAATTGCCATCGGGCGAGGTGACACCGGGGGAGGCGATCACCTCGGGTGCGGTGGTGATCGTCGCCGAGGCGTCGATGTGACCGGATCGCGTCGCCCGCAGAGCGCCGCTACCCTCGCTGCGATAGAGGTCTTCGAAAGCCGGCAGGTCACGCGCCGCATAGCCGGGCGTGTCCGCATTGGCGATATTCTCCGCAACCGCGTTCTGGCGGGCTGCGGCGTGGGTGGCCATCGCACTGGCCATTTTCATGATCTCAATCTTCTCGAACATCGGGGCTTCTCCTCCGAGCTATCAACCAAGCTTTAAGAGCGAATCGTTTAGAAAACGTTTCGAGAACATCGGAGGCCAGAATGGCATTTGCGGGATTCGACCTGTTGCGCGCCGAAATGCGCGGTATCGCCAGCGCCCATGCGGTCGGGCGCGTGCGCGAGGTGCGGCGCGGGATGATCGAGGTCAGCGGTCTGGCCCGTTCGGCGGCCCTCGGCGACCGCGCGACGATTCGCTGCCAAAGCGGGCGCGAAATCGGCGCGGAAGTTCTTTCGCTGACGCGCGGGGAGGTCACGGTGCTGCCCGATGGAGCCGCCGATGGCGTGGCGATCGACGACGAGGTGGAGCTGCTCGGTCAGGGCGGGATCGCCCCGCATGACAGCTGGGTCGGACGGATCATCGACCCGTTCGGAAAACCGCTCGACGGGCAACCGCTGATCCACGGCGCGCGCGAGCGCGAATTGCGCGCAAGCCCTCCGCCTGCCGCCCAGCGCAAGCGGTTGGGCGGCAGGTTGGAGACGTCACTCGCCGCCTTCGATACGATGCTACCTTTGGTCCAAGGCCAAAGGGTCGGCCTTTTCGCGGGATCGGGCGTCGGGAAATCCTCGCTATTGGCGAGTTTCGCGCGCGGGGTCTCTGCCGATATCGTCGTCATCGCGCTGATCGGCGAACGCGGCCGGGAGTTGCGGGAATTCGTCGAAAAAACGCTTGGCCCGGAGGGGATGGCCCGCGCGGTGATCGTCGCCGCAACCTCGGATCAGTCGCCGCTGGTGCGCCGTCGCTGCGCCTGGGCCGCGATGGCCGTGGCCGAGCATTTCCGCGATGCGGGCCAGCATGTGCTGTTCCTCGCCGACTCGATCACGCGCTTTGCCGAAGCCCATCGTGAGGTCGCTTTGGCGGGGGGCGAGCCCGCCTCGCTGCGCGGCTATCCGCCCTCGACCTCCTATCAGATCATGGCCTTGGGAGAGCGCGCGGGCCCCGGCGCGGAGGGTCAGGGCGACATCACCGGCGTCTTCTCGGTTCTGGTGGCCGGTTCCGATATGGACGAGCCGATCGCCGATATCCTGCGCGGCGTGCTCGACGGGCATGTGGTGCTGGAGCGCGAGATCGCGGAGCGTGGGCGCTTCCCGGCGATCAATATGCTGCGCTCGGTCTCGCGCTCGCTGCCCGACGCGGCGGCTCCCGAGGAAAACCGACTGATCGGCAAGGCGCGCAGCCTGCTTGGCGCCTATGACCGGGCCGAGATGATGATTCAGGCGGGGCTCTATGCGGAAGGCTCGGACCAGCGCATCGACGCGGCGATCAAGGTTTGGCCCGAACTGGATGCCTTCGTTGCCGAACCCGCCCCCGACGGCATCGCGGGCAGTTTCGCGCAGCTGCGCACGATCCTGTCACAGGTGCCGGGATAGTGCTTACATCAGGTCCCAAAGCAGCTTCGCAGCCAGCAGCGTCGAGGTCGTCACCAGAAGCGGCTTGATCAGTCGCGCGCCCACCCGCATCGCAAGCCGCGAGCCCAGCCGCGCTCCGGCGATCTGCGCCAGCCCCATCGCGATGCCGAGCACCCAGAGCGGCGAGCCGACCAGCAGAAACCCCGTCAGCCCCCCGATATTCGACGAGAAGTTCAGCAGCTTCGTATGCGCCGTCGCCTTCAGCACGCCGTAGCCCGCCAGCGTCACGAAACCGATCATGAAGAACGACCCCGTCCCCGGCCCGATCAGCCCGTCGTAAAAACCGATCACCGGCACGAAGGCGGCGGTGAACAGGCCGGGCCGAATGCGCTGCACCCGATCCGTGTCATCCAGACCGGGCCGCAACGCGAAAAACGCGGCGATCGCGACGAGGATGAACGGCAGGGCGATCTCGATCTTGTCGGTCGGGATGCGTGACACGAGAAGCGCCCCCGCCAGCCCGCCAAGGAACCCGATCACCGCGGCCAGTAGCTGTTTTCGTAGCACCACATGGCCCGAGGCCGCGTAGGAAATCGCCGCCGTCGCCGCGCCGAACGTGCCCTGAATCTTGTTCGTCGCGAGCGACTGAACCGGCGGCACGCCCGCCAGCAAAAGCGCCGGCACCGTGATCAGCCCTCCGCCGCCCGCGATGGAATCGACTACCCCCGCCGCGAAGGCCGCGCCGATCAGCATCACCACCAGATCGAGAGGAAGTTCAAACATTTGCACCCCGGTCAGAAGACAGCCGCCTCTTGTCCTGCCCGCGCCGCGAAAAGTAAAGCCGTTGCCTCACCGGGGCCGCAGCCGCTATCACCGAAGCTCAGCCTTGCGGAAGACCCAGATGACCCAATCGCCCCTTGCAGCCGCCCCGCTTTTTGCGAGCCCCGCCCGGTGATCGCGCGCACGAACCGATATGCGCCGCTCGAGGCGTTCGCGGCCCCCGCGAAACCCTATGCGCAGATCTGGCGCGGGATGCTGGGTCTGGGCGTGATCGTCGCCTTCTACCTGCTCAGCGGCTGGGCGATGATCCTGTTCTTCTCTTCGATGCTCGACGATTTCTCGATGCTTCGGCTGTTTCAGGAAATCGCCCATGGCTCGACCCCGCGCGGCCTCGCCATTCTGCTGGCAAGTTTCGCGCCGCTTCTGATCGCGACTTTCGTCGTCAGCCGCCACCTGCATCACCGCGCGCCCGCGACGCTGTTCGGACAGCGGAACCTCTCCACCTTCACGAAGGTGCTGCCGGTTCTGCTGCTCTTCGCTCTTTTCTCCTTCGGGCTGACCCAGCTCAGCGAGTCCACGGCGCGCTCCAACCCGCTGCTGCATGTGCTGAGCTGGGCGCCGATCGCGCTGCCGCTTCTGGGGGTGCAGATCGCGACCGAAGAAGTTCTGTTTCGCGGCTATCTCCTGCAGCAGCTCGCGGCGCGCTGGCGCAGCCCCCTGGTCTGGATGGTTCTGCCCTCGGCGCTGTTCGGGGCGCTGCATTATTCGCCCGGCGCCTATGGCAGCAACGCGATCTGGCCCGCGCTCTGGGCTTTCGGCTTCGGCTGCCTCGCGAGCGACCTGACCGCGCGGACCGGCAATCTCGGCGCAGCCCTTGCGCTGCATTTCGCCAACAACTTCGGCTCACTTTTCCTCGTTGGCTTCTACGGCCAGCTCGACGGGCTGGCGCTCTACACGATCGTGATCAACACACGCGACCTGTGGGACCTCTTGCCGTGGCTTCTGCTGGACATGCTGCACCTGCTGATCGCGTGGTTGTTGATCCGCCTCACCCTGCGCGTCTGATTGCAATTCGTGCAGGGGCGGCGTATTTCAAGCCAAACCGACCCGCCCCAGCGAGAGGCTCATACGATGAACTGGATCACCAATTACGTCCGTCCTCGGATTAACTCGCTGTTTTCGCGCCGCGAAGTGCCCGAGAACCTTTGGACGAAATGCCCCGAATGCGGGACGATGCTGTTCCACCGGGAGCTGTCGGACAATCTCAACGTCTGCACCAATTGCGACCATCACCTCGCGATCACGCCCCGCGTGCGCTTCGAGGCGCTGTTCGACGGCGGCATCTTCTCCGAAGTGAAAGTGCCCGAACCGATCACCGACCCGCTGCATTTCAAGGATCAGAAACGCTATCCGGACCGGATGAAGGCGGCGCAGAAATCGACCGGCGAGAAAGAGGCGATGCTGGTGGCCGAGGGCGAGATCGGGCGCACGCCGATCGTCGCGGCCGCGCAGGACTTCACCTTCATGGGCGGCTCGATGGGCATGTATGTCGGCAACGCGATCATCGCGGCGGCCGAACGCGCGGTGAAGCTCAAGCGTCCGCTGGTGCTGTTCTCGGCGGCTGGCGGCGCACGGATGCAAGAAGGCATCCTGTCGCTGATGCAGATGCCGCGCACGACCGTCGCCGTGCAAATGCTCAAGGAAGCGGGCCTTCCCTATATCGTCGTGCTGACCCATCCGACGACCGGCGGCGTGACCGCCTCCTACGCGATGCTGGGCGACGTGCATATCGCAGAGCCCAACGCGCTGATCTGCTTCGCGGGCCCGCGCGTGATCGAACAGACCATCCGCGAGAAGCTGCCCGAGGGCTTCCAGCGCGCCGAATATCTGCTCGATCACGGGATGCTCGACCGCGTGACGCATCGCATGAAGATGCGCGACGAGCTGATCACCATCCTGCGCATGCTGATGAACCTGCCGCCGGCGGTGAAGGGCGATCTGCCCGCGCCGGAGAAGGTGCCCGAGGAAGCGGTCGCCGAGGCGGCTCCCGAGGCCGAGGCGAAGCCCAAGACCTGATCTTCGTATTGGCTGAAATATCCCGGGGGGCGGCATCAGCCGCGGGGGCAGCGCCCCCTCCCCGGTCCGCCATCTAAGGCCGGAGGGGCCAATGACGCAAAGCTCCGATGATATTCTCGACCGCCTGATGGCGCTGCATCCCAAGGTCATCGACCTGTCGCTCGACCGGATGGAGCGGCTGCTGGCCGATCTCGACCATCCCGAGCGCGACCTGCCGCCGGTGATCCATATCGCGGGCACCAATGGCAAGGGCTCGACCCAGGCGATGATCCGGGCCGGGCTGGAGGCTGCGGGCAAGCGCGTCCACGCCTATACCTCGCCGCATCTGGCACGCTTCCACGAACGCATCCGGATCGCTGGAGAGCTGATCTCCGAGGCCGATCTGGCCGCGCTTCTCGACGAAGTCGAGGCGGCGAATGGCGGCAAGCCGATCACCTTCTTCGAGGTGACGACGGCAGCGGCGCTTCTGGCCTTCGCGCGGACACCTGCGGATTACACGCTGCTGGAAGTGGGGCTTGGCGGACGGCTCGACGCGACCAATGTTGTCGATAAACCCGCGCTGAGCATCATCACCCCGGTCTCGATCGACCATCAGCAATTCCTCGGCGAGACGCTGGCCGAGATCGCAGGCGAGAAGGCCGGGATCATCAAGCGCGACGTGGCCTGCGTGGTCGGTCCCCAGCAGGAGGCCGCGCTCGAGGTGATCGAGGCGCGGGCGGAAAAGCTCGGCGCGCCGCTTCTGGTGCATGGCCAGCATTGGCAGGTCTGGGAAGAGCGCGACCGGCTGATCTTCCAGGACGAGAACGGGCTTCTCGATCTGCCGCTGCCGAACCTGCCCGGCCCGCATCAGATCGCGAATGCCGGGGCCGCGCTCGCGGCGTTGCGGCATCTGGGCTTTGACGAGGCTGCCTGCGAGGCGGCGGTGACGAAAGCCGAATGGCCCGCGCGGATGCAACGGCTGCGCCACGGACCGCTGGTGGACGGTGCGCCCGAGGCCGAGGTCTGGCTCGACGGCGGGCATAACCCGGCGGCGGGCGACATGATCGCCAAGACGCTCGGCGCGCTTCCGAAACGTCCGACCCATCTGATCTGCGGCATGCTCAACACCAAGGACGTGACCGGCTATCTGCGTCCGCTGGCGGATCACGCGGCGAGCCTGCTCGCGGTGTCGATCCCCGGCGAGGCGAACACGCTGCCCGCCGAAGACACCGCCGCAGCCGCACGCGTGGTCGGCATCGAAGCCCGCCCTGCGGCCTCGGTCGGCTCGGCGATCGCGGGGATCGTCGCGATCCATCCCCATGCCCGCATCCTGATCTGCGGCTCGCTCTACCTCGCGGGCCGGGTGCTGCGCGACAACGCCTGAGGCTGCGGTCTCGCACGGAGTCTGTGCGAGGATACCAGTGGCTGACCTGCGCCCGCGCCCCTATCTTCGCGTGAACAGGAAAGGAGACCACCATGCAGCTTGAGCTTGGGATCGACACGTTTGGCGATGTGACGCGCGGGGAGGACGGCCTGCTGCGCAGCCATGCCGAGGTTATCCGCGACACGTTGGCCGAAGGCGAACTCGCCGATCAGGTCGGGCTCGACTATATCGGTCTGGGCGAACATCACCGGCCCGATTTCGCGATCTCCTCGACCGAGCCGATCCTCTCGGCGATCCTTGCGCGCACCGAGAAGATCAAGGCGGGCACCTCCGTGACGGTGCTGTCCTCGGACGATCCGATCCGCGTTTTCCAGCGTTTCGCGACGCTGAACGCGCTGGCGCCGGGGCGGGCCGAGATCACCATCGGGCGTGGATCTTTCACCGAGAGCTTCCCGCTCTTCGGGCTCGACTTGAACGATTACGAGGCGCTGTTCACCGAGAAGTCGCAGATCCTGCACCTGCTCGCGACGCAGGAGAAGGTCAGTTTCGACGCCCAGATGCGCCCGCCGCTTAAGAACGTCACCGTCTATCCGCGCCCCGAGGCGCCGCTGCAGATCTGGCGCGGGGTCGGCGGGTCGCCGCAATCGGTGGTCGAGACCGCCGCGATGCAGATGGATCTGATGCTGGCGATCATCGGCGGGGATTCGACCCGGTTCAAACCGCATGTCGATCTTTACCACCGCGCGCATGAGCAAATGGGCACCACGCCCGGCAAGATCGGCGTCCATTCGCCCGGTCATATCGCCGAGACCGACGAGATCGCGCAGGAAGAATTCTACGAAGGCTATGCGCGGATGCATGACATGATCGGGCGCTCGCGCGGTTGGCCGCCCTTCCGGCGCGAGGCCTACCTGTCCGAGATCGAGCATGGCTCGCTCTATGTCGGCAGTCCGGAAACCGTGGCGCGCAAGATCGCGCGGACGGTGACGGCTCTGGGCCTGTCGCGGTTCACGCTGAAATATAGCGGCGGGCCGCAGAACCCCGCGCATCTGCGCAAGACGATCGAGCTTTACGGCACCAAGGTCCGCCCGCTTCTGGCGGAGATGCTGGCTTAAGCCTCAGCCGCCCAGCCGTCTGCCTGCATCTCGCGCAGGCGGCTGGCGGTGCGCTCGAATTCGAACGTGCCTTCGCCTTCGACGTAAAGCCGCTCGGGCTCGTCCGCGGCCGAGCATATCAGCCGGACCTTGCCCTCGTAGAGCGAGTCGATGAGCGTGACGAAGCGCTTCGCCTCGTTGAAGTTCGAGGCCGAGAGCAGCGGAATATCGTCGAGCAGCAGCACCTTCACCGCATCCGCGATGGCGAGGTAATCGGCCGGACCCAGCGGCTGCGCGCAGAGATCCCAGAAGCTCGCACGTCCGACCCCATTGTGGAAATGCGGGATTTCGACCGTGCGGCCCTTCACCGGGATGTCGAGCTTGCCGTGATGATCGCCCCCGGTCAGCTCATCCCAAAGCGCATCCATCTTAGCGCGCGCCTCACGACCCGCCGGGGTGAAATAGACCTGTTGGCCTGCCAGACGGTTCTGCCGGTAATCGTTTTCGGAGGCCAGTTCGTAGATGTCGAGCTTCTCGCGGATCAGCCCGATGAAGGGTAGGAAAAGCTGGCGGTTGAGCCCGTTCTTGTAGAGGTCCTCGGGCACCCGGTTCGAGGTGGTGACGATGGTCACGCCCCGCTCGAACAGGGCCTCGAACAGGCGGCCCACGATCATCGCGTCGGCAATATCTGTGATCTGCATCTCATCAAAGCACAGCAGCCGCAGCGAGCCCGCCACCTCTTCGGCCACGGGGCGCATCGCATCCACCGTGTTGGCGCGGCGCGCATCGTCGAGCTTGCCTTGGACTTCCTGCATGAAAGCGTGGAAATGCACCCGGCGTTTCGGCACGTCGGTCTGGCCGAAGAACAGGTCCATCAGCATGGATTTCCCGCGCCCGACACCGCCCCAGATATAGAGGCCGCGCACGCCTTCGACCGGCTTTATCTTGCGCTTGAAGAGCCCGCGTTTCACCGGCTCGGGCGCAGGCGCCTCTTCCAGCGCGCGGCGTACACGCTCCAGTTCGGGCAGAATGGCGCGTTGGGCGGGATCGGGGTTGAGGTCCCCGTTCTCCACCATGGACTCGTAAAACTCGGGCAGACTGCGTTTCATGACGTTCCGATATAGCGCGCTCACGGGATTGAAAAGCCCCGCGGCTTGCGCGAGCATCCGATCCGGAGGAGGACCCCATGGCCAAGGAATTACCGCTGCTCGGCGCTGCGCTGAGCCTCGATATGCTCGCGCATCATCGCGACTGGATTCTGAACGACCAGCGCGATCTGGAATTGCAGAGCTTCTGCTGGCCGAACGCCACGGATGCGGATCTGCGCAAGATGGTCGCGCGGACGAAGGAATTGCTCGACGGCTATACCGGGCGGCTGGGGCTGCACGGGCCCTTCACCTCGTTCAATATCGACTGCGCCGATTCCGAGATCATCGAGGTCATCCGCGCCCGGATGCTGCGGGTGCTGGAGATCACGGCGGAGCTGGGCGGCGATCAGATGGTGATCCATTCGCCCTACACGCTCTGGAAGGAAGCCGATCTGGAGCAGAACCCCGCCAACGGGTTCATTCAGATCGAACGCGTGCGCTATGTCCTCACCCCGGTGATCGAACGCGCCGAGGAGTTGGGCGTGACGCTGGTCATCGAGAATTGCGAAGACATCACGCCGAGCCTGCGCGTAGAACTGGCCGCGAAGATGAAGAGCACGGCGGTGAAGGTCTCGCTCGATACGGGCCATGCACAGTTCATGCATCGCCGCTGCGGCGCGCCGCCGGTCGATGTGTTCGTCCATGCGGCAGGCGCGGCGCTGGAGCATGTCCACCTGCAGGATATCGACGGCTATGGCGACCGGCACTGGCACCCCGGCGAAGGCACGATCGCGTGGCACTCGGTCTTCAAGGCGCTTGGCAAGCTACCCAAGATGCCGCGCCTGATTTTGGAAGTGAACGACGAGATTGGCGTGCGAAAAGGCGCGGAATATCTGGAGTCTCTGGGACTGGCGCGGTAACGGCTACGTGCGGCCCCGGCCCTCTCCTTGTGAAGCGTGGGGGCAAAGCGTAATCTCTGCGCCGCAGAAAAGCCGACAGGAGTTCTTATGGCCAAACCGACCCCGCAACGTCTTCACCTCGTCTTCGGCGGCGAGCTGGTGACCCCGAGCCGCACCGAGTTCAAGAATGTCGACGATATCCATATCGTCGGGATGTACCCGAACTACGCCTCCGCCTATGCCGCGTGGAAGGCCGAGGCGCAGCGCACCGTCGACGACGCCCATACCCGTTACTTCATCGCGCACCTGCATCGCCTGCGCGACGAAGAGCTCGAGGTGTCGACCACCGAAGAGCTCGGCAACTAAGGCTGGCATGGCGCGCTCTCTTCCTCTCTGGCTCAGACTGCAACTCTCTGCCTTGCGTCCTGCGGGACCCAAGGCGAAAGCCGCGGTCGAGGCCGGTCAGGGGGAGGAGCGCGCCGACGCCCCGCTGCTGTGGATTTGGGCTGCGGGGAAATGCGCGGAAGCCGCCGGGCTGGTCGCGCGCAGGGTGGCCGCGCGGATGCCCGATATCCGCATCGCGATGACGGTGCGCGGCGTGGAAGATCCGCCGGACGGTCTGCCCGAAGAGGTCTATTTCCGGCCCACCCCCGAGGATCGTCCGGCGTCTGTCCGTCTAGTCTTGGATGCGTGGCGCCCCGATCTCGTGCTCATCATGGACGACTTGCTGCCCGCCGCCCTGATCGCGGAGACGCAGAAACGCGGCATCGCCAGCGTTCTGGCCGATGCGAAACTCGGCGGTCAGGATGGGCTGCGCCTCGATGACGTATCGCTGACGCTGCTGGGCCGGATCGATCGCATCTACCTGCGCGACGAGGCGAGCCTCGAACGGGTGGGCGACCGGCTGAACGGGCCGGTCATCGTTGTCAATGACGGCGCGCTCGGCGAGCCGCCGCAGCCGCTTTACGGCTCAGAGGCAGAGCGCGCCTCGATGGCCGAGTCGATGGGCGCGCGCCCGGTCTGGCTGGCCGCCGCCGTACCGGAGGCCGAGGTCGGCCCGGTGACGGCCGCCCATCGCTACGCCCAGCGCCACGCGCATCGGCTGCTCCTTCTGCTTGCGCCGGATGACGAATCCCAGGGCGAGGCCCTCGCCGCGCAGCTGACCGCCGAGGGCTGGTCGGTCGCGCGCCGGTCGCTCGAGGGCGAACCGGAACTGACGACCGAGATTTTCATCGCCGACGACGCGATGGAATACGGGCTTTGGTACCGGCTGGCCGCGCTCAGCTATATGGGCGGCACCTTGTCGGGGACGGCGCGGGCTCCGCGTTCCCCGGTTGAGGCGGCGGCGTTGGGATCGGCGATCTTGCATGGTCCCAAGCTCGTCCCGTTCCGCGAAGATTACCTGCGGCTGGAGGCTGCGAAAGCCTGCCGCGGCGTCGTGGTGCCTGAGGATCTGCCCGAAGTGGTCGCAGACCTGATCGCGCCGGAACGCTCCGCGCAGTTGGCCCATAACGCCTGGGCGGTGACCTCGGGCGGCGCGGGGGCGGTGGAGACCATCGCCCGCGATCTGGCCGAGATTCTCTCGGGCACCCAGCCCGCACGGGTGGCGTGATGGGCGCGCCCGGCTTCTGGTTCAACGCCCCCGCCGCGCCGGGCCTGCGGGCGCGCCTGCTGTCGCCGCTCGGCGCGATTTACGCGGCGATGACGAAGCGGCGCGTGGCACAGCCGGGACTGCGGCTGGGCGTGCCGGTGATCTCGGTCGGCAATATCAACGCGGGGGGGACCGGCAAGACGCCGACGGTGATCTGGCTGGTGCAACGGCTGGCCGCACGCGGCGTGACCGCCCATGTGGTCACGCGCGGCTATGGCGGGTCGCTCGAAGGGCCGGTGCAGGTCGATGAGCGCAGCCATCGCGCCGAAGAGACCGGAGACGAGCCGCTGCTGCTCTCGGCCTTCGCGCCGGCCTGGGTCGCGCGCGACCGCGCGGCGGGGGCGAGCGCCGCAGTTGCCGCCGGAGCGCAGGTGATCGTGCTCGACGACGCCCATCAAAACCCCGCATTGCACAAAGACCTCTCCATCGTGGTGGTCGACGCGCATAAGGGCTTCGGCAACGGGCGCTGCCTGCCTGCCGGGCCGCTGCGCGAACCGATCGAGGCCGGAATGGCCCGCGCAGACTTTCTGCTGTCAATCGGGCCGGAGGCTGCACAGGGTGAATTCTCTAATTTCTGGAGTTCCAGAATTTCGAAGCCACATTTGACAGGTCAGCTCGCCCCGCTGCAGACGGGCATGGATTGGGAAGGCCTTCCCGTCCTCGCCTTCGCAGGTATCGGCCATCCCGAGAAATTCTTCGCCACCCTGCGCAACCTCGGGGCAAACCTGCTGCGCGGCGAGGCGCTAGAAGACCACCAGCCTTTCACGACCCGCCTGTTGCAGCGCATCGAGGCGGAGGCCGACATGCTTGGAGCGCAGATGGTGACGACCGAAAAGGACGCGGTGCGCCTGCCGGAAAGCTTCCGCCCGAAGGTGCTCGCCCTGCCGGTGCGGCTCGAGATCGACGACCCTACAGCGCTCGACGCAGCGCTCGACCGGCTCGGGATATGAAAAAGGCCGGCCCCGCGGGACCGGCCTTCGCAACATCTGTCGCCGAGATCAGTTGGCTTTCTGCGCCAGCTCGTCGTCGAGGATTTTCTTGAAGTCGTCCCAAGCCATGTTGGAATGCTTCTCGCCGTCGATGATGAAGGTCGGCGTCGCGTCGATCTTGTCATCGCCCGCGTTCTTCTGGAAGGTCGCGACCATCCGCTCGGCGCGCTTCTCGTCGTTCATGCAGGCGGTGACCTGATCGTTGCTCAGCCCGGCTTGCAGGCCGATCTTGCGCAGGTTGTCCGCGATGGTCTGCGGCTTGCCGTCGCCGATCCAGTCCTTCTGCTTGTTATAGATCATGTCCGAGATCGCATAATATTTCGGATCGCCGCCACATTGCGCGATCAGACCGGCCCAGACACCGAACTTGTCGAAATAGACCTCGCGCTGGATGAACTTCACCTTGCCGGTGTCGATGTAGTTCTTCTTCAGCTGCGGATACTCGACCTTGTGCCACTCGGCACAGTGCGGGCAGGTGTAGGAGGCGTACTCGATCACGGTGACCGGCGCGTCTTCCTGACCCAGAACCACGTCGGGCAGGGTCTCGACATCTTTGTTCGCCGTGGCTTCCTGGGCTTGGGCCGCAGTGATCAGGCTCGCCTCGCTATGTTGGCTGGCATACCAGCCGCCCGTCGCGAGAAGCCCCATGACAGCCGCGCCGCCGAGGATCGAAAGAGTTTTGCTCATCTATCTGCCTTTCTTGTGTGCAGCCCGCTCTGCGGACTTCGATAGAACGTTTCTTGCCAGTTCTTCCAGCGCCGATTTGAGATCGGCATCGCCACAATCGGCCACCTGCGCCTTCGCCGCTTCGGCGACGCGGGGGTCCGGCTTGCGGGGTTCGGGTTTGGGTTTTGGTGCGAATTGCGCCTGACCTTCAGCAAAGCCGGTCGGCGCGGTCTGCGTCAGCGAAATGCGCGAGATCGCGTTATAGCCGTAGCAGGCATTCACCTTGTCGCGGATTTGCGGCAACTGCATCTGCAGCATCGGTGCCGCCGCTCCGGTCGTCAGGAGGGTAAGGGTCGCGCCGAAGCCGCCTTTGGTGTAGCCGATCTTCACCGGGCGGCATTGCGCGGCCGTCTCAGGCCCCACCACTTCCGCCCAATGGGTCAGCAGGCGCGAGACCGCAAAACCTCGTGCTTCACCCGCGGCGCGGATACGGTTGCGCAGCAGTCCGCCCGCGGCTTCAAAGCCACGCATTCGCCGCGAAGGCGTCTTTTGCGGGTCGCTTTTTTTCATTCGTGGGCGGTTCCTCTTGATCCATCCCATTCTAGGAAGCACATCGGGCCGGGCCAACCGGTCGGCAAGAGGGGAGCATAAACATTGCGTGACGGTAAAGGGGCAATCGGCGAAACCCTGCTCACTTGGTACGATAGCCATGCCCGCGTCATGCCGTGGCGCGTGTCGCCTGCGGATCGTGCAGAGGGCGAACGGCCCGATCCCTATCGCGTCTGGCTCTCCGAGGTAATGCTGCAGCAGACCACGGTCGCCGCCGTGCGCGATTATTTCCGCCGCTTCACCGAGCGCTGGCCCGATGTGGGTGCACTCGCGGCAGCCGAGGATGGCGACGTGATGGCCGAATGGGCCGGGCTTGGCTATTACGCCCGCGCCCGCAACCTTCTGAAATGTGCGCGTGTCGTGGGAGGTGAGCTGGACGGGCGCTTCCCCGAAACGGCGGCAGAGCTGCAAAAGCTGCCCGGCATCGGGCCCTACACCTCCGCCGCGATCGCCGCGATCGCCTATGACGAGCCGGTCGCCGTGGTCGACGGCAACGTCGAGCGCGTCGTCTCGCGGCTTTTCTCGGTCGAGACGCCACTTCCCGGCGCCAAGGCGGAGCTGACCGAATTGACGGCACAGATCACGCCCGAGGACCGACCCGGAGATTTCGCGCAGGCGATGATGGATCTGGGCGCGACGATCTGCACGCCGCGCAATCCGGCCTGTGGCATCTGCCCGCTCATTGATTCCTGCACCGCCCGCGCTGCCGGGATCGCCGAGACGCTCCCACGCAAAGCTCCGAAGAAGGAAAAGCCCACCCGCCGTGGCTTCGCCTATGTCGTGATGAACGGCCAGGGCGACGTGCTGCTGGAACGCCGCCCCGACAAAGGGCTTCTGGGCGGAACGCTGGGCTTTCCCGGCTCGGACTGGTCCGAGGCGCCGACACCCGCCCCGCCGATGCAGGCCGACTGGGCCCTCTCCCCGGTCGAGGTGCGCCACACTTTCACCCATTTCCACCTGATCCTGCAGGTCCACGTCACCCGCACGGAGGCCCATGCCATGACCCCGCGCGCCGATTTCCGGCCCGGCGATTTGCCCACGCTGATGCGCAAGGTCTGGGATGCCGCCCAAAGCGCCGAATGGCCGCAACCCGAGTGATTGTATCGGGTTAGCGTTCGGCTAGTATGACCGCGCCCGCATCGCTCACGAGGCCCCGATGTCCAGCCGCGACGAAATCCGCCGCCCCTCTCACGCCCTGCCCTTCTGGCTGTCGCTCGGCACCGTGCCGCTGGCGGGGATCGAGGCGTGGTTCGGCGGTTGGACCCTGATCCTGCTGCCCGCCTATGCGTGGTGGCTGACGACGGTGCTCGACCAGTTGCTGGGGCGCAACGAGGATCAGCCCGACACCGAGACGCCCGAAGCCGACCTGTTCTGGTATCGCGCGATCACGCTGGTCTGGTTCCCGATTCAGGCGGCCGTGATCTTCGGCACGATCTGGTGGGTGACGCATACGACCCATCTAAATGGGTTCGAGATCGTCGCCCTGATGTTCGGCGTGGGCGTGATCTCGGGCACGATCGGCATCGTTTATGCCCACGAATTGCTGCACCAGAAGAGCAAGCTGGAACGCTGGCTGGGCGATTTGCTGCTGGCGAGCGTCCTCTACTCCCATTTCCGGACCGAGCATCTTCTCGTCCATCATCTCTGGGTCGGCACCCCCCGCGACGCGGTCTCGGCACGCTACAACGAGGGCTTCCACCGCTTCTTCTGGCGGGTGATCTTTGAATGCCCCCGCTCCGCCTGGAAAGCCGAGAAGCTGAAACTGAGCCGCGCGGGCCGCCCGGTCTGGCACCGCTCCAACCCGTTCTGGCGCTACGGCGCATTGCAGGCGCTGGCGCTGATCGTCGCGGCGCTTTTGGGTGGCTGGATGGGGCTCGGTCTGTTCCTTCTGCAGGCGCTCTTCGCGATCTGGCAGCTGGAGCTGACCAACTATGTCGAGCATTACGGCCTGACCCGGCAATACAAGGGCGAAGGGCGCTATGAGCATGTTCTGCCCCGTCATAGCTGGAACGCCGATCACACCGCCTCGAACTGGCTGCTGATCAATTTGCAGCGCCATTCGGATCACCATTACAAACCCGACCGCCGCTTCCCGCTTCTTCAGACCTACGACGCGGACGAAGCCCCGCAGCTGCCCTTCGGCTATCCCGGCATGACGGCGCTCGCGATGATCCCGCCGCTCTGGCGGCGCCGGATGAACCCGAGGGTTCGGGCATGGCGGCGGAAATACTACCCGGATGTCGAGGACTGGACGCCCTATAACAAGGGCACGACGCCGCTGCCGCGCGGCTCTTTCTGACGAGCCTCTTCCTCTTGGCAAGAATATCCCCGCCGGAGGCTCCCGCAGATGCCGCCAGCACAGGCCTCAGGTCACGACACGCATCGTCAGGTTGATCCGCCCGCCCTTCGGCATCAGCGGCGAGGTGCCGGGCTTCACGCGGTCGATTCCATGATAGAGCAGCCGCGCCTCGCCCCCCATCACCATCACATCGCCCGAGTGCAGCCAGAGGCTCTCTGTCTTGCCACCGCGCGTCTTGTTCCCGATGCGAAACAGCCCGTCATCGCCCAGCGAGACCGACACCACGGGCTGATCGAAATCCTGCTCGTCGCGGTCCTGATGCATGCCCATCTTCGCGCCTTCGCCGTAGAAGTTGATGAGACAGCATTCGGGGGCGCGGGGCGTGCCCGAAACCGCCTCCCAGATATCGAGGATCAGCTGTGGGATTGCGGGCCAAGGTTGTCCGTCGGGATGGGTCTCCGAATAGCGGTAGCCGCGCCGGTCGGAGATCCAGCCGAACCGCCCGGCCGACGTCATGCGCACCGACATCGGCTTGCCGTAGGGTGTCATCGGCGAGAACAGCGGCGCCTGCGCCACGACACCGCGCAGCGTCTCGATCAACGCCTTCTGCTCGTCGAGGTCCAGCCAGCCGGGATAATGGCGGAAGCCGCGAATCTCCTGCGGATCGGGCCGAGATATTGCGTGTTTCGGATTTTCTGTCATTTTCTCACCCTCTTCCTCGGGGGAGCCTTCTTGCAGCCCGATTTTCCCCTCCTTATATACACTTCGAAGCCGAAGGCGGCTCACACCGCCAGATAGCAGAACATGAAACCGAAACCCAAGGGATAGGGGCCGGGGGCCTGAATGGACCCGTTCCCCGTCATATCGCCAAGAGAGGTAACATCATGGGTAAAGTCATTGGTATCGACCTCGGGACTACGAACTCCTGCGTCGCCATCATGGATGGCGCACAGCCCCGAGTGATTGAAAACTCCGAAGGGGCGCGCACCACCCCCTCGATCGTCGCCTATACGGACGACGAACGTCTGGTCGGCCAGCCGGCGAAACGTCAGGCGGTCACCAACCCCTCGAACACCGTTTTCGCTGTTAAGCGTCTGATCGGTCGCCGCACCACCGATGCGGAAGTCGAGAAGGACAAGAAACTCGTCCCCTACAACATTGTCGACGGCGGCAATGGCGACGCATGGGTCGAAGTGAAGGGCGACAAGTACTCCCCGGCTCAGGTTTCGGCCGTGATTCTTCAGAAGATGAAGGAAACCGCCGAGAGCTATCTGGGTGAGGAAGTCACGCAGGCCGTCATCACCGTGCCCGCCTACTTCAACGACGCTCAGCGTCAGGCCACGAAAGACGCCGGCAAGATCGCTGGTCTCGAAGTGCTGCGCATCATCAACGAGCCGACCGCGGCTGCGCTGGCCTATGGCCTCGACAAGAAAGAATCGAAAACCATCGCGGTCTATGACCTTGGCGGCGGCACCTTCGACATCACCATCCTCGAGATCGACGACGGTCTCTTCGAAGTGAAATCGACCAACGGCGACACGTTCCTCGGCGGTGAAGACTTCGACATGCGCATCGTCAACTACCTCGCTGACGAGTTCAAAAAAGAGCATGGCGTCGATCTGACCAAGGACAAGATGGCGCTGCAGCGTCTGAAGGAAGCTGCCGAGAAAGCGAAGATCGAGCTGTCGAGCTCGAGCCAGACCGAGATCAACCAGCCCTTCATCTCGATGGGCAAGGACGGCACTCCGCTGCACATGGTCATGAAACTGACCCGTGCGAAGCTGGAAAGCCTCGTGGGCGATCTCATCAAGGCTTCGCTGAAGCCCTGCGCCGCAGCGCTCAAGGATGCCGGCGTCTCCAAGGACGAGATCGACGAAGTCGTGCTCGTCGGCGGTATGACCCGTATGCCGAAAGTCGTGGAAGAAGTGACCGGCTTCTTCGGCAAAGAGCCGCATAAGGGTGTGAACCCGGATGAGGTTGTGGCGCTCGGTGCGGCCATTCAGGCCGGCGTTCTGCAAGGTGACGTGAAAGACGTCGTCCTGCTCGACGTGACCCCGCTGTCGCTCGGCATCGAGACGCTGGGTGGCGTATTCACCCGCCTGATCGATCGCAACACGACGATCCCGACGAAGAAGAGCCAGGTGTTCTCCACCGCGGAAGACAACCAGAACGCAGTGACGATCCGGGTCTTCCAGGGTGAGCGCGAGATGGCTGCCGACAACAAGATGCTCGGCATGTTCAACCTCGAGGACATCCCCCCGGCCCCGCGCGGCATGCCGCAGATCGAAGTGACCTTCGACATCGACGCCAACGGCATCGTGTCCGTTTCGGCGAAGGACAAGGGCACCGGCAAGGAGCAGAAGATCACGATCCAGGCGTCCGGCGGTCTGACCGACGACGAGATCGAGAAAATGGTTCAGGACGCCGAGGCGAATGCCGACGCGGACAAGTCCCGCAAGGAACTGGTCGAAACCAAGAACCAGGGCGAATCGCTCCTGCACTCGACCCGCAAGTCGCTCGAAGATCACGGCGACAAGGTCGATGCCTCGACCGTCGAAGCGATCGAACTGGCAGCCAACGCGCTTGAGGAAGCCCTCAAGACCGAGGAAGCCGGCAAGATCAAAGGCGCGATCCAGAACCTGACGGATGCGGCGATGAAACTCGGCGAGGCCATCTACAAGGCCGAGCAGGAGAAAGCCGGTCAGGGCGAGAGCTCGAGCGACGAAGACAGCCCGCGCGATGTCGATGAAGATATCGTCGACGCTGACTTCGAAGATCTGGGCGAGGACGAGCGCAAGTAATTGCGCATGGAATGTCGGGCGGGCCTGCCTTTTCTAAGGGCGGGCCCGCCTGCGTTCCGCCAAGGGGGTAACCAATGGCAAAACGCGACTATTACGACGTTCTGGGAACTGCCAAAGGCGCCTCGGCCGAAGAGATCAAGAAAGCCTATCGCAAGAAGGCGAAAGAGCTTCATCCCGATCGCAATTCCGACAATCCCGATGCCGAGGCCCAGTTCAAGGAAGTGAACGAGGCTTATGACGTCCTCAAGGACGCCGAGAAGAAAGCAGCGTACGACCGGTTCGGTCACGCGGCGTTCGAAGGCGGCATGGGCGGCGGGCGTCCGGGCGGCGGCTATGGCGGCGCGGGCGGTCAGGGCGACTTCGCCTCGGCCTTCTCCGACGTCTTCGAAGACCTGTTCGGTGATTTCATGGGCGGCGGCAGAGCCGGTCCCGGCGGTGGGCGTTCGCGCGCACAGCGGGGCTCCGATCTGCGCTACAACATGCGCGTCACGCTCGAAGAAGCGTATCGCGGCACCCACAAGACGATCAACGTGCCAAGCTCGGCCGCCTGTACCGAGTGTAACGGCTCCGGTGCGGAAGGCGGCTCCGAGCCGCAGACCTGTCCGACCTGTTCGGGTCTGGGCAAGGTGCGCGCGCAGAACGGCTTCTTCACGGTCGAGCGGACCTGCCCGACCTGTGGTGGCCAGGGTCAGGTGGTGAAGAACCCCTGCAAGGTCTGCCATGGTGCAGGCCGCGTGGAGGTCGATCGCCAGCTTCAGGTCAACATCCCTCCGGGGGTCGAGACCGGCACCCGCATCCGTCACGCCGGTGAAGGCGAGGCGGGGCTGCGCGGTGGTCCGTCGGGCGATCTCTACATCTTCATCGAGGTCCAGCCGCACGCGATCTTCGAACGCGAAGGCACCGATCTGCATTGCCGCGTACCGGTCAGCATGGCGACCGCAGCCCTTGGGGGCGAAGTCGAAGTGCCGACGATAGATGGCGGCCGCAGCCGCGTGAAAATCCCGGCCGGCAGCCAATCGGGTCGGCAGATGCGCCTGCGTGGCAAGGGGATGCCCGCGCTGCGCGGCGGCGGGGCCGGCGACATGTTCATCGAACTTGCCGTCGAAACCCCGGTGAACCTGACTGCACGGCAGAAGGAAATCCTCAAGGAGTTTCAGGGGATCGAAGCCGAGAACAACCCGGAAGGCGCGAGTTTCTTCAAGAAAGTCAAAAGCTTCTGGGATGGCATGACCCAGTGATCATTTCGAAAAGGCGCCTTCGGGTGCCTTTTTTTCTTGGGCTGACCGAGGGCGATTAAGGCTTTCTTCAACCCGAATCGTTCATGGTCTGTTTCATGGACCAGATACCCCATCATATGCAGGAGCCTCCGCTGCCGTTGTTCAACGGCGGCACCGCGATCCGTCCGCCGCCGGGCGCGTCCAAGCCGTCCTATCTGTTCGACCATCGGCAACGGCTGCGCACGCGGTTCATGGAAGGCGGCGCGCAGGCCCTGCCCGATTACGAACTGCTCGAACTGGTGCTGTTTCGCGCGATCCCCCGGCAGGACGTCAAACCCCTCGCCCGCCGCCTGATCGAAACCTTCGGCGATTTCGGGCGGGTGGTCTCTGCCCCGCCTCACCGCCTGCGCCAAGTGACCGGCGTGGGCGAGGCCGTGGTGATCGAGTTGAAGCTGGTGGAGGCCTCGGCGCAAAGGCTCGCACGCTCGAAGGTGATGCATCGCCCGGTGCTCAGCTCTTGGCAGGCGCTCGTCGATTACTGTCACATGGCGATGTCCCATGCCGAGACGGAGCAGTTTCGCCTGCTGCTACTGGACCGGAAGAACGCGCTGATTGCGGATGAGGAACAGGGCCGCGGCACGGTCGACCACGTGCCGGTCTATCCGCGCGAGGTGATGAAGCGCGCGCTGGAGGCCAATGCCTCAGCGCTGATTCTGGTACACAACCACCCCTCGGGCGACCCGACCCCGTCGGAGGCGGATATCGCCCTCACACGGCAGATCGACGAGGCGGCGAAGCTCTTCGGCATCGTGCTGCACGATCACCTGATCCTCGGTAAGGACTGCGAGATCAGCCTGCGGTCGGAGGGTTACTTCTGAGCGGTCAGGCTCTGGGACTCGAACCCGTCAAGCGGAAGAACCACAGCGCCGCCATCGGAGGGGCAAGCGGGCAGATCGAGCGTGATCGGCATCGCTGCAGTCCCGGTGCCATGCATCCGCATCAGCCGACCGCCGACCGGTTTGCCGCAATCTTCGGAGGACAGCGTCGCCTCGAGTTGCAGCTTGAGCGCGGTAAGCGTCTTGGGTGCAGTGTAGATTTCGATGCGTTTGCCATCTGCGGAGGTGAAGCTTTGCATATAGCCGCCCAGCGAGGTGTCCGGCGTGCGCGGCTTTGTCACGTCGAGATGGCCTGCATCGTCGAACTGCGCGCCGTTCTCATAGGCGTTCAGATGCAACGGGCTTTGTCCATCGGTCACCCAGATCGCGCGGTTGATCTTATCGAGCCCCGACGCCGCGGCCTCCACCTGCGCGATCGTCGATCCACCGGTGGTGACTTCCAGCGACGTCGTCGGCGCGAGCAAAGGCAGGATAGCCGAGAAAGCCCCCGCTTTGTCGGTCTGCCCGGCGATCGAGAGCGACGCATCGCGGATCGTCAGTTTCGTATCGGGGTGGCACGGCGCGCTCAGCTCCAACTTGGTGAGCCCATCGCCTGCGGGGGTGACCGACAGAACGGCGTGCCCGCAATCGGCAGCGCCTGTCTTCAACGGCATCGGTTGCGGAAGCGAAGAGGTGAACCGGTCGCCCGATGTGCGCACCGTCGCAGGCACGATGCCGACGCCGGAATCCGTCGCGAAATGATAGACGGGAGGGTTGCGAAGTACGGTTTTCGAAATGAGCTGAACGCGCGGTTCCTCCCGCGGCTCGACCCGATTTCTCCAAGTCTCGCGGCTGACCGAGCTTGCCACCAAAGACGCACCGAGTTGCGGACGTGGACCCACGCTTTGCATCACATGACCGGTCGCGGCGGCGAGCAGGAACGTCGCTCCGATCATGGATATTTTGCGAATGGTGCGCATCGCCGCCTCGAACTGGGGTCTGTCTTAGAAAACTGGTTAAGCAATTCCTAATGTCCGAAAGCGGCGAAGCTGCGGCGCGAATTGGGAAATCGCGCCTATCACGCGGCTGGCGCGTGGGGTGAACCTGCCAAGAGAGTCAATGACTCCAACAAGATATGGAAAAGGCGGCCGAAGCCGCCTCAACTTTGCCACATTCGCGTCAGAGTTGTGTCAAACCAATTGCCCGTGGCAATGCTTGAACTTCTTGCCCGACCCGCAGGGGCAAGGATCGTTGCGCGACGGCTCGCCCCAAGTTGCCGGATTCGTCTCGTCGAATCCCGGAAGCGGCTCGCCCACCACCTCGACCTCGGGCATCGCCTCGGTCGGGGCTTCCGCCGACGCTTCGGTCGGTGCGGGCTGCTGCTGTTGCGCCTGCATCATCTGCGCCTGCTCTTCTTCGGTGAGCGGACGGATACGGGCCAGCTGCTGGGTCACGTCCGAGCGCAGGCTGTCGAGCATGATCTCGAACAGCTGGAAGCCTTCGGTCTTGAATTCCGACAGCGGATCGCGCTGCGCATAGCCGCGGAAGCCGATGGTCTGGCGCAGCTGGTCGAGCGTGACCAGATGCTCGCGCCATTTCGCATCGATGATCTGCAGCAGGACCTGCTTTTCGATCATCTGCATCGTGTCGGCGCCGAAAGCCTCGGCCTTCTCGGCCATAAGCGTATCGGTCGCTTCCTCGAGTCGCTCGGTGACGACTTCTTGATCGACGCCCTCTTCCTCGGCCCATTCCGCGAGCGGCACGTCGAGGTTCAGCTGTTCGATCACCTCTTGGTGCATGCCTTCGACATCCCATTGATCGGCATAGGATTTCGGCGGCATGAAGCGGTCCACGAGGTCCTCGATCACCTGCACGCGCATGTCGCGGGTGATCTCGCCGACCTCTTCGGTTTCCATGATTTCGCGACGCTGCGAGAAGACCGCTTTCCGCTGGTCGTTCATCACATCATCGAATTTCAGAAGCTGCTTACGGATGTCGAAGTTGCGGCCCTCGACCTTCGCCTGCGCGCGCTCGAGCGACTTGTTCACCCACGGGTGGACGATCGCCTCGCCCTCTTTCATGCCCAGCTTGGAGAGGACCGAATCGAGCTTGTCGGAGCCGAAGATCCGCATCAGGTCGTCTTCCAGCGAGAGGAAGAACAGCGAGCGGCCCGGGTCGCCCTGACGGCCCGAACGGCCGCGCAGCTGGTTGTCGATGCGGCGGCTTTCGTGGCGCTCGGTCGCGAGAACGAACAGGCCGCCCGCTTCCAGAACTTTCGCCTTTTCCTCGGCGGTCGCCGCGTCGATCCGTTTGCGGACCTCTTCGGGATCCGCATCGGGATTCGCCGCGAGTTCGTCCTGCACGCGCATCTCGACATTGCCGCCAAGCTGAATGTCGGTCCCGCGGCCTGCCATGTTGGTCGCGATGGTCACCGCGCCCAGACGACCGGCTTCGGCGACGATGGTCGCTTCCTGCTCGTGCTGGCGGGCGTTCAGGACGTTGTGCTTGATGCCGGCCTTCTTGAGCATGTCCGAGAGCATCTCAGACTTCTCGATCGAGGTGGTGCCGACGAGCATCGGCTGACCCTTCTCGTTGGCCTTCTTGATAGCCTCGACGACGGCGTCGTATTTCTCCTGCGCGGTGCGATAGACACGGTCGTGTTCGTCTTTCCGCGCGATCGGGCGGTTGGTCGGGATTTCGACCACGCCGAGCGAGTAGATCTCGGCGAATTCTTCGGCCTCGGTGGCCGCGGTGCCGGTCATGCCGCCGAGCTTGTCGTAGAGGCGGAAGTAGTTCTGGAAGGTGACAGAGGCCAGCGTCACGTTCTCTGGCTGAATCTCGACGCCTTCCTTGGCTTCGATCGCCTGATGCAGACCTTCCGAGAGGCGGCGGCCCTTCATCATGCGGCCGGTGAATTCGTCGATCAGCACGACCTCGCCCGATTGCACGACGTAGTTCTGATCCTTGAAGAACAGCTTGTGGGCGCGCAGGGCCTGGTTCACGTGGTGCACGATGGTCGTGCTTTCCGGATCGTAGAGCGACTGGCCTTCGGGCAGAACGCCCCCCTCGAGGAGGATGTTTTCGAGGAAGTCGTTGCCCTCTTCGGTGAAGGTCGCGGTGCGGGCCTTCTCGTCGATGGTATAATGCTCTTCGCTCAGGCTCGGGATGAACTTGTCGAGCGTGATATACAGCTCCGAGCGGTCGTCGGACGGACCCGAAATGATCAGCGGCGTGCGCGCCTCGTCGATCAGGATCGAGTCGACCTCGTCGATGATCGCGTAGAAATGGCCGCGCTGCATCATCTGGTCGACCGACGTCTTCATGTTGTCGCGCAGATAATCGAAGCCAAGCTCGTTATTCGTCGAATAGGTGATGTCGGCGGCGTAGGCCTGTTTCTTCTCCGGCTCGGCCTGGAAGGGCACGACGACGCCGGTGGTCAGACCCAGCGCGCCATAGACCTTGCTCATCCATTCCGCGTCACGCCGCGCGAGGTAGTCGTTCACGGTGACGACATGCACGCCCTTGCCCGCGAGCGCATTCAGATAGGCCGGGAAGGTCGCGACGAGGGTTTTCCCTTCGCCCGTCTTCATCTCGGCGATATTGCCCTGATGGAGGAAGATGCCGCCGACGAGCTGCACGTCGAAGGCCCGCAGGCCGAGTGCACGCTTCGCGGCTTCGCGACAGTTGGCGAAAGCTTCGGGCAGGATCTTGTCGAGGCTTTCGCCCTCTTCCTGCACGCGACGCTGAAACTCGCGCGTCTTTTCGATGATCTGTTCGTCGGAGAGGGCTGCGAACTGCTCCTCCAGCGCGTTGATCTTGGCCACCAGCGGGCGCACCGATTTCACCTTACGATCATTCGACGTGCCGAAGACCTTCTTCGCGAGTGTTCCGATGCCGAGCATGTAATCTCCGAGGGTAGCTGACCAGATCGTTATTCCCTGTGCCTTGTCGCATAGGGTTTGCTTGCCTAGAAGAGCTAGCGAAACAAGGCCGAAATGGCTCTTACAGGCCCTAGGCGATGTAAGGGGCGGCTGCCAGACTGTCAACGCCGCCTAGAGACGCGGCAGAAAGGAAGTGGCAAGGATGCCGAATCTGACGAAACTGTTCGCGAGCGTCGCGATCTGCGCAATGACTGCCGGGATCGCACAGGCCGATGACGCGAAAGCGCCTGCCGCCGCTGCGGATGCCGCGAAATCGGAAACCGTCGCCAAGCCGCGCACCGACCTGAGCGCCGACACCGTGGTTGCCACCGTGAACGGTCAGGATATCACGCTGGGCATGATGCAAACGGTACGCGACGGCCTGCCCGCGCAATACCAACAGCTGCCCGATGACAAGCTGTTCCAAGGCGTCCTTGAGCAGCTGATTCAGCAGACCGCGCTTGCCCAGCTGGAAGAAAAGCGCATCACCCAGCGCGACAAGATCGCTCTCGAAGTGCAGAAGCGCGCGTATCTTTCGGGTGCGATGCTCAACTACACCGCTGACAAGGCCGTGACCGACGAGGCCGTGCAGAAAGCCTATGACGCGAAATACGCCAAGGCCGAGCCGACCAAGGAATATCACGCGGCCCATATCATCGTGAAAACCAAGGAAGAGGCCGAGAAGATCAAGAAAGAGATCGATAACGGCGCCGACTTCGCAGAACTGGCGAAGAAGAACTCGACCGACGGTGCTGCGGCGAACGGCGGCGATCTGGGCTGGTTCAAGCTCGACGCGATGGTCAAGCCCTTCGCGGATGAGGTCGCAGGCATGAAGGACGGCGAAGTCGCCGGTCCGATCCAGACCCAGTACGGCTGGCATGTCGTGAAGCTGCTCGGCACGAAGATGGTCGACGCGCCGAAACTGGCCGATGTGCGCAAGAAGCTCGAAGGCGATATTCGCCAAGAGGCTGTCCAAAAACGCGTAAAGGCTGTTGTGGGCGAAGCCAAAATCGACAAGATGACCGACGGGATTGATCCGAGCGTTCTGAAAGATCAGTCCATCTTGGGTAGCAACTGATCGATCAAAAGGCGGGCGCGATGGCGAAGAAAAAGTTGAAGGACACAAAGGAGCTGAAGGCCAAGGTCAAGAAGCTCCGCGCCAAGGTTAAGGCGTTGAAGTCCGACCTTTCCGCCGCGCCCGCCCCTGCCGCTTCTGCGGCGCAAACCAAGGCGAAATCGGTGACGATTTCGCCGCTCGCCCCCGCGAAATTTCCCGATCTTCCGGAAATCGCGGGGGTCGAATTCGCCTCCGCCGCGGCGGGGGTCAAATATGCCGGACGGACCGATGTGATGCTCGCGCGGATCGCGCCGGGTGCGTCGATCGCGGGCGTTTTCACCACCTCTTCCACCCGCGCGGCCTGCGTTCTCGATTGTCAGGAAAAGCTCGCGATGCGCGCGCCTGCCGAGACGGGCGCCGCGATCATCGTCAACTCCGGCAACGCCAACGCCTTCACTGGGAAAAGCGGTCAGGAGAGCGTCGACAAGGTGACCGGTGCGGTGGCTCAGGCGCTCGACATGCCGATCAGCCGGGTGTTCTCTTCCTCCACCGGGGTCATTGGCGAGCCGCTTCCCCATGACAAGATCGTCGCCGTGATCGACGGCCTGACGCAGCGCCTCTCCCCTGCCGGGATCGAGGATGCTGCGCGCGCGATCATGACGACCGACACCTATCCCAAAGGCGCCTTTGCCGAGGTTCAGGGCGAGGGTGGCAAAATCAAGATCGCCGGGATCGCGAAGGGCTCGGGGATGATCGCGCCGAATATGGCGACGATGCTGGTCTATATCTTCACCGATGCGAAGATTACGCCGGCGCGGCTGCAGAAGATGCTGTCTCGGCAGGTCGATGACACGTTCAACGCGATCACCGTGGACAGCGACACCTCGACCTCGGATGCGCTGATCGTCGCGGCGACCGGGAAATCCGACGCCGCCGAGATCGCCGATCTGCGCTCAGAGCCCGCGAAGGCGTTCGAGGCCGGGCTGCGCGAGGTGATGATGGATCTAGCCCATCAGGTGGTCAAAGATGGCGAAGGGGCTACCAAGTTCGTCGAGATCCGCGTGACGCGGGCCCGCTCGAACGAGGATGCCCATAAGATCGCGATGTCGATTGCGAATTCGCCGTTGGTGAAGACCGCGATTGCGGGAGAGGACGCGAATTGGGGCCGCGTGGTGGCTGCTGTCGGCAAGTCCGGGGCCGAGGCCGATCGCGACAAGCTGAAGATTTCCTTCGGCGACATGGTCGTGGCCGAGAAAGGCTGGCGCGTGCCGGATTACTCCGAAGAGGCCGCGAGCGCCTATATGAAGAATGATGAACTCGTGATCGGCGTCGATCTCGGGCTTGGTCGCGCCTCGAAATCAGTCTGGACCTGCGATCTGACCCACCGCTACATCGACATTAACGCGGATTATCGTTCGTGAAGATGGTTCTGGTATCCGCCGTCGCCCTGATCGACGCTGACGGGCGCGTGCTTCTGGCACAGCGCCCCGAGGGCAAGTCGATGGCAGGTCTGTGGGAATTTCCCGGCGGCAAGGTCGAGGCAGGCGAGACGCCCGAGGCCGCGTTGATCCGCGAGCTGGACGAGGAACTGGGCATCCAGACCCACCAAAGCTGCCTCGCGCCGCTGACCTTCGCCAGCCACGCCTATGACGACTTCCACCTGCTGATGCCGCTGTTCGCCTGCCGTAAGTGGGAGGGGATCGTCAGCCCGCAAGAGGGGCAGACCCTCGCCTGGGCGCGGGCGCGGGACCTGCGCGACTACGAGATGCCGCCCGCGGATATCCCCCTGATCCCGATCCTGCGCGATTGGCTCTGATCGGGGTTACTGCGCGGTTAACCTTTGTGATCTTTTTTCCCACCTCTCGCGTCTAACACGGAGGGATCCCCGTTTCCATTTGCCGTTCCTTAACGCCTTGCGCGTCTAATGAGCGCTCAAGGGAGGAACCTCATGCTCAGAACCATTCAGATCGGCAGCAGCGTCTTCGTTCAGGGAGTTTACGAACGGACGCTGGATTGCGGGCGCATCCTCGTGCGTGTCGGCGATGCGCTCTTTGCCGGGCGTCCCGTCAATCGCTGACGCAGCCGGATGACAGCCACAGATGCAAAACGGGGGCCCGAAGGCCCCCGTTTCTATATTCGTAACTCGGTCCCGAAGGATCAGAGCGTCCGCTCGACCTCTTCGCGCTCGAAGATCTCAATGACATCGCCAGGGCGGATATCGTCGTATCTCTCGAAAGCCATGCCGCATTCCTGACCGGAGGGCACTTCCTTGACCTCGTCCTTGAAGCGCTTGAGCGTCTTCAGCGTACCTTCGTGGATCACCACGTTGTCGCGCAGCAGGCGGACGCCAGCCGAACGACGGGCCACGCCCTCGGTGACGATACAACCCGCGACCTTGCCGACGCCGGTGACCTTGAACACTTCCTTGATCTCGGCGTAGCCGATGAAGTGCTCGCGGATCTCGGCCGACAGGAGGCCCGAAGCGGCAGCTTTGATGTCGTCCACCAGATCGTAGATGATCGAGTAGTAGCGGATCTCGACGCCCTTCTGGTTCGCGGCGTTGCGCGCAGGCGCATTGGCACGAACGTTGAAGCCGATGACCGGCGCGTTGGACGCCTCGGCCAGCGTGATGTCGGATTCGGTGATTGCACCGACGCCCGAATGCAGCACGCGCACGCGCACCTCTTCGTTGCCGACCTTCTCGAGCGCCTGAACGATCGCTTCCGCCGAGCCCTGCACGTCGGCCTTCACCAGCACGGGCAGTTCGGTGACGCTTTCGTCGGCCTTGGCTTTCGCCATCAGCTGTTCCAGCGTCGTCGCGGCACCGGCAGCGGCGCGCTTATCCTTAGCGGCGTGCTCGC
The DNA here is from genome assembly GCF_009296265.1 of Thioclava sp. JE_KL1. Classification (GTDB taxonomy): domain Bacteria; phylum Pseudomonadota; class Alphaproteobacteria; order Rhodobacterales; family Rhodobacteraceae; genus Thioclava. The sequence continues at coordinate 265,188 of NZ_WBJS01000005.1, read as the reverse complement.
GGTATTCGGCGATCTCGCGGGCCTGCGCCTCGGTCTCGACGACGTTGAGAACGTCGCCAGCCTCGGGCGTGCCGTTGATGCCGAGCACCTCGACCGGAACCGACGGACCGGCCTCATCGACGCGGTCGCCCTTGTCGTTGATCAGCGCGCGGACCTTACCCCACTGCTCGCCGACGACGAAGATGTCGCCTTTGCGCAGCGTGCCGTTCTGCACCAGAACCGTCGCGACCGGGCCACGGCCCACGTCGAGCTTGGCCTCGATCACCGCACCTTGCGCGGCGCGATCGGGGTTCGCCTTGAGTTCGAGCAGTTCGGCCTGAAGCGCGATGGCTTCGAGCAGCTGATCGAGACCCTTGCCGGTCTTGGCCGACACTTCGACGTCCTGCACGTCACCCGACATCTCTTCGACGACGACTTCGTGCTGCAGAAGCTGGGTGCGGACCTTCTGGGCATCCGCATCGGGCTTGTCGCATTTGTTGATCGCAACGATCATCGGAACGCCAGCGGCCTTCGAGTGATTGATCGCTTCGATCGTCTGCGGCATCACCGAGTCATCGGCCGCCACCACGAGCACCACGATATCGGTGACATTGGCACCGCGGGCACGCATCGAGGTAAAGGCCGCGTGGCCGGGCGTGTCCAGGAAGGACAGGGTCGCGCCACTCTCGGTCTGCACCTGATAGGCGCCGATATGCTGCGTGATCCCGCCAGCTTCGCCGGAGACGACGTTCGCCTTGCGGATCGCGTCGAGCAGCGAGGTCTTGCCGTGGTCGACGTGGCCCATGATCGTGACGATCGGCGGGCGCGGCTGAAGATCTTCTTCCTTGTCGTCGACCTGATCGATGACCTGTTCGACATCCGCATCGGAGACGCGCACGGACCGGTGACCGAATTCCTCGATCACGAGTTCCGCGGTATCGGCGTCGAGCGTCTGGTTCGCGGTGACCATCATGCCCATCTTCATGAGCGTTTTGACCACGTCGGCCGCGCGCTCTGCCATACGGTTGGCGAGTTCCGACACGATGATCGTCTCGGGAAGCTGCACTTCACGCGACTGCTTTTCAGCACGCTGCGAGCCGCCCATCGCCTTCTGACGGGCCTTCTCCTGCTTGCGCTTCATCGCAGCAAGCGAGCGCTGGCGGCCTTCGCCACCCGAGAGCGCATCGCTCAGCGAGAGCTTGCCCGAACGACGGTTGCCGCGGTCATTGCCCTTGTTGTTGCGATCGTTGCGCGTGTCACGCTCACGATCCGTCTTGCGCGGACCCGAAGCGGAAACACCCTTGGTCTCGGCGCGGGCGGCAGCAACCTCCACGGCAGCCTGATCGACCGGAGTGTCCTTCTTCGGTCCGCCCTTGCGGATCTCTTCTTTCTTCTTGTCGCGAAGTTCGGCCTCGCGCTTCTTGCGCTCGTCCTCTTCAGCCTTGGCTTTCAGGGCCGCTTCGCGTTCACGCTCCTCGCGCTCCTTGGCCTCAGCCTCGGCGCGACGACGCTCACGTTCTTCTTCGCGGGCTTTTTCCTCGGCCTCGCGGGCGGCGGCCTCTTCGACCTCACGCGCCTTCGCGGCCTGAAGCGCCTTCAGGCGACGCTCCATCTCGGCGTCGGAAATCCCGGCGGGGCGCTTCGACGGATCGCCAAGGGAAGTTTTGTTACCCCCTCCCTTACCAGCGCCTGCCGCCGGTTTGTTCAGCACCCGCTTCTTGCCTTTCGTCTCGACCACGACGTTCTTGGTGCGCCCGTGCGAGAAGCTTTGCTTCACCTGCCCGGGGCGCCCGCCGCCCAGTCCGAGAGTCTTTTTGCCGTCCGTATCGCTCATGCCGTCTTCGTATCCTTCATGGCGGTCTTGCCGCCGTCCTGCTTGCGTACGCCCGCAAGCCTCGATGCGTCTTCAATTACGCGCCGGGTGAGGCCACCGGCTGCAAGCGCGCCGTGTATCGCACGATCGCGGCCGAATGCCAAACCCAATTCCTGAGAGGTGAGGCAGCCGAACCAGCGCCCGCCTTCGGGCGTCCACAGCTTGCCCTTGCCCCTGTCCGAGCCGTCGCTTGCCTGTAGCAGCACTTTCGCGCGCCCCTCGGCCAGCCAGCCCTTGACCTTTTCGAAGCCGACAACCGCTTTGCCGGCCTTCCGCTCCAGAGAAATAAGCTCCACAACGCGAGAGGCAAGGGCCAGTTCCACCAATTCCACCAGATTTTCTGGGGTTTTGGCTGCCTGCTTCGCTGCGCGAGCAAACAATCCCTTTTTCATCGCCGTCTCGATGACGCTGCGTTCGGAGGTGACCCAGATGCCGCGGCCGGGCAGTTTGCCTGCCACGTCCGGGTAGATCATCCCATCGGGTCCGAGCACGAAGCGGACAAGCCCCGCCTTCGGCTGAACATCGCCGGTGACGATGCAGCGCCGTTCGGGGTCGTCGTTGGTTTTCGGCTTTCCGCCGCGACTCATCTAAGCTCCTCTCCGGTCGGGACCGAGGCTTACGCCTCGGCCTCCTCCTCGGTTTCCTCTTCGCCTTCGTCTTCCGCGTCGCTTTCCAGCTCGGACGGGTCGACCCAGCCCAGCTGAATACGCGCGGTCATGATCAGGTTCTGCGCCTCTTCGAGGCTCACGTCGAATTTCTCGAGCAGACCGTCATCCTTCACGCGCTGACCGTCGACCGTGGTCCAGCCACCGGCCAGTTCCCAGTCGGCGCAGGTCGCGAAATCTTCCAGCGTCTTGACATCGTCTTTCGCGAGCGCCTCGATCATCTGCGGGGTCAGGCCTTCGAAGTCGAACAGCGACTGCTCGACGCCCATCTCCTTCGCCGCTTCCAGCGCCTTGCGGTTCTGCTCTTCGATCACGTCGCGGGCACGGGCCTGCAGTTCGCCTGCGGTGTCCTCGTCCACGCCTTCGATCGACAGCAGCTCGTCCATGTCGACATAGGCCACTTCCTCGAGCGAGGTAAAGCCCTCGGCCACGAGGAGCTGCGCGAAGAACTCGTCGAGGTCCAGCGCGTCGACAAACAGCTTGGTGCGCTCGGCGAACTCGGCCTGACGGCGCGCCGATTCCTCGGCTTCGGTCAGGATGTCGATGTCGAGACCGGTCAGCTGCGAAGCCAGACGCACGTTCTGACCGCGACGGCCGATGGCGAGCGACAGTTGCTCGTCCGGGACCACGACTTCGATCTTCTGCGCTTCCTCGTCGATCACCACTTTCGACACTTCGGCCGGCTGCAGCGCGTTCACGAGGAAGGTCGCCTGATCTTCGTTCCACGGGATGATGTCGATCTTCTCGCCCTGAAGCTCGCCGACGACGGCCTGCACGCGCGAGCCGCGCATACCGACACAGGCGCCGACCGGGTCGATCGAGTTGTCATAGGAGATGACGCCGATCTTCGCGCGCGAACCGGGATCGCGGGCCACGGCCTTGATCTCGATGATGCCGTCGTAGATTTCCGGCACTTCCATCTTGAACAGCTCGGCCATGAATTCCGGCGCGGTGCGGCTGAGGAAGATCTGCGGGCCACGGGTCTCGCGGCGCACGTCTTTCACATAGGCACGGATGCGGTCGTTCGGGCGATAGCTCTCGCGGCCGATCTTCTCGTTGCGGCGCAGAATCGCTTCGCCACGGCCCACATCGACGATGATGTTGCCGTATTCCTCACGCTTGACGATGCCGTTGATGATCGTGCCCACGCGGTCCTTGAACTCTTCGTACTGGCGATCACGCTCTGCTTCGCGGACCTTCTGCAGGATGACCTGCTTGGCCGATTGCGCGGCGATACGGCCCAGATCGACCGGCGGCACCTCGTCGACGATCTGATCGCCGACCGAGGGGTTGTCGAGATACTGCTTCGCCTGCTCGACGGTCAGCTCGGCTTGATAGTTCTCCAGCTCCTCGTCTTCGACGACGGTGCGGACGCGGGTGAAGGTCGCCTTGCCGGTCTTGCGATCGATCGAGACACGGATGTCCATCTCCGCGCCGTAACGCGACTTCGCTGCGCGCGCGAGGCTCTCCTCCATCGCCTGGATCACCAGATCCGGGTCGATCATCTTTTCGCGCGCCACCGCCTCGGCGGTCTGCAGAAGCTCAAGCTGGTTGGCTGCCGTGATGGCCATCTCAGTTCTCCTCCTCGGGGGAATCGTCAATCTCGTCAAATTCAGCTTCGTCGACGCCTTCGGTCGCCTTCTTCTGGCGCAGCATCTCGTCGATCAGCTCATCGGTCAGCACCAGCTTCGCATCCGCGAGCCAGTCGAACTGGAGGCCGATCACGACGTCTTCGCCGTTCTCGTCCAACTCGATCAGGATTTCCGAGCCTTCGGTGCCGCGCAGGATACCCTTGAAGCGCTTGCGTCCGTCGATCTGCTCGGAGGTCTCGATCTTCGCCTCGTAGCCTTCCCAGATGTCGAAATCCTTAAAGCGCGTCAGCGGCCGGTCGATCCCGGGCGACGACACTTCCAGCGTATATTTGTCCTCGATCGGGTCTTCCACATCGAGAGCCGCGGACACGGCGGTCGAGATCGCGGCGCAATCGTCCACGATGATCCCGCCATTGGGGCGGTCTGCCATGATCTGAAGCGTGGCCGTCTTGCCGCCCTGCAGCCGCAGCCGCACGAGCTCGAAGCCAAGCCCCTCGATCACGGGGGTCACGATCTCGGCCAGACGCCGGTCGATGGCGGTCTTGGCGATCAGGTCGGTCATGTCTCTCTTTCCGATCCTACAAAAACAAAAAACGGGCCGTTGCGGCCCGTCACACGTTTCCGGTGGGCGTCAGGTTTGGACCCCGGCGCGCCGCTGTTGATGGCGATATAGTCCTGTATTGCAGATTCCGCAAGTGGAATCAGGTTTGGGCCCCCGCCCGCGGATTGTCGCGCCAAACGCGGAAGTTCAGCGCGCCCGCCAATGTCAGCCAAACGAGATAGGGAAAAACCAGCAATCCGGCCAACATATCGAGCTGCAGGAAGGCCAGCATCATCGCCGCGACGGCGACCCAGAGGCAGATCAGGACCAAAAGCCCGAGCCACAGCCGATGCGCCCCGAAGAAGACCGGCGTCCAGAGCGTGTTCAGCGCGATCTGCACCGCGAAGAGAGCGAGCGCGATCTGGCTGCCCGCCTCGGGGGCGATGCGCGCCGCGGCATAGGCGACCGAGACGTAGAGATAGGTCCAGGCAACCGGGAAGACCCAGTTGGGCGGCGTGAAGCCGGGCTTCTTCAACCCGACATACCATTCGCCCGGCTTGAAGATGATGCCCGTCGCAGCGGCGGCCGCGGAGGCCACGAGAAACAGCAGGAAATAGGTAAGCGTCATGGCGGCCCCGATCGAAATCTTTCGCTAGATCAGGATCTAAGCTCATCCATCGCGCGGACAAGCCCGGCGGTGATGCCCGGTTCGGAAAGCGCATGCCCCGCCATTGGCACCAGCTGCAGCTTCGCCATCGCCCAGCCCTGCGCCAGCCGATAGGCCGAGGTCGGCGGGCAGATCATGTCGAGCCGCCCCTGCACGATGGTCGTCGGAATATGCTCGATCCTGTGACGGTCGCGCAGGATCTGACCGTCCACTTCGAGGAAGGCCGCATTCTGGAAATAGTGGTTCTCGAGCCGCGCGAAGGCACGCGCGTAATCGGGCGAGGCCTCGCCCGGCGGGCCGTCATAGCGCACCGAAGCCAGCGCGTTTTCCCACATCGCCCAGTGCCGCGCATAGCGCGCCTCGGCCATGTAGTCGCCCGAGAACAGCCGCTTGTGATAGGCCCCGATCAGATCGTGCTGTTCGTCTTCCGGAATCGGACGCCGGAAATTCGCCCAGAGGTCGGGATAGAAATTCCCTGCGCCGCCGCCGTAGAACCAGTTGAGCTCGGCCTGCGTCGCAAGGAAGACGCCCCGAAGAATCAGATTCGTCGCCCGGTCGGGATGCGCCTGCGCGTAAAGCAGCGCCAGCGTCGCCCCCCAGCTACCACCGAAGACCATCCAGCTGTCGATGCCGAGCGTCCGGCGGATCTGCTCCATATCCGCGATCAGATGCCAGGTCGTGTTATCCGCGACGCTGGCATGCGGGCGCGAGAGACCGCAGCCGCGCTGATCGAACAAGATGACCCGGTAATGCTGCGGATCGAAGAATCGCCGCATCGTGGGTGAACAGCCGCCCCCCGGCCCGCCATGGCAAACCACGACCGGCTGGCCCTCGGGATGACCCGATTGTTCGACGTAAAGAACATGGCCATCGCCCACGTCGATCCGGCGCTGATCGAAGGGCTCGATCGGCGGATAAAGATGGGCGCCCGATGCGCGCTTTTGCCCTGCAGTTCTGTCCATATCCGGACTATATAGAGCAAAAGGCGCGCCCGCCATGGGCTGCCCTAAAATCAATGCGAGGAGAGCAATGGCAGATCCGGCAAACAGCATCGACCCGTCCGAAGTCGCCAAATTCGAGGCGATGGCCGCCGAATGGTGGGACCCGAACGGCAAGTTCAAACCGCTGCATATGCTCAACCCCTGCCGGCTCGACTACATCACCACGCAGATCGCCACGCAGTTCGGCCGCGACCTGAAAGCGCCGCGCCCGTTCGAGGGGCTGCGCCTCTTGGATATCGGCTGCGGCGGCGGGCTTCTGTCCGAGCCGATGGCGCGACTTGGCGCCACGGTCGTGGGCGCGGATGCGGCGGAAGGGAATATCCCCGTTGCGCGGCTGCACGCCGAACAGTCGGGGCTCGAGATCGATTACCGCCATTGCGCGGCGGAAGATCTGGCCACGAACGGCGAGCAATTCGATGTCGTCCTCGCGCTGGAGATCATCGAGCACGTCTCCGACCCGCAGGGCTTCGTGAACACGATCCAGAGCCTGATGAAACCGGGCGGGCTGATGATCTGCTCTACGCTGAACCGCAATCCGAAAAGCTACATGGTCGCGATCATCGGGGCCGAGCGGGTGATGCGCTGGCTGCCCGTGGGCACGCATGAATGGTCGAAATTCGTCACGCCCGACGAGCTTTACGAGCTGTCGCGCAACGCGGGGCTCGACCCGGTCGATCGCCGCGGCATGGTGTTCAATCCGCTGGCGTGGACCTGGTCGCTCTCGGAGCGCGATCTTTCGGTGAACTACGCCATCGCAGCAGTGAAGCGGTAGGGGCGCTGCCCCTCTGCCTTCGGCATTCACCCCGGGATATTTCAGCCAACACGAAGAGAGGCGATTTTCGCCTTGGGTCAAATATCCCGGGGAGTCTCTGAAAGAGACGGGGGCGGCGCCCCCTCTTACTTTTTCTTCGGACGGAAGGCTTTGATCCGGGCCGGATCGGTCTCGATATAGCCCGCGCCGATCAGGTCGAGGCAATAGGGCACGGCGGCGAAAACCGCATCGAGGCAGGTCGCGATGGCCGAGGGTTTGCCCGGCACCATGATGATCAGCGAATTGCCCGCGATCCCCGCCGACTGGCGCGACAGGATGGCGGTCGGCACTTCGAGCAGGCTCGCACGGCGCATTTCTTCGCCGAAGCCCGCAAGTTCCTTCTCGATCACGTCGAAGCAGCCTTCGGGCGTCTCGTCGCGCGGCGCGGGGCCGGTGCCGCCGGTGATCAGGATCAGATCGGCTTCGGCCGCGACCAGTTCGCGGAGTTTCGCGGCGACCGACTCGCGCCCATCGGGGATGATGTGACGCTCGATCTCCAGCGGCGAGGTGACCACGCCGCGCAGATAGTCCTCGCAGCCCGGACCGCCCTTGTCTTCGTATTCGCCGCGCGAGGCGCGGTCGGAGACGGTGACGATGGCGGCCTTGGGCTGCGAAAAGCTCATTTCTTCACTCGCGCGTTGCGGGTCGCGATCAGCTTCAGGCGCAGCGCGTTGAGCTGGATGAAGCCCGCCGCGTCTTTCTGATCGTAGGCGCCTGCGTCTTCCTCGAAGGTCACATGGGCCTCGGAATAGAGCGAGTACTCCGACCAGCGCGCCACGGTCCGGGCCGCGCCCTTGAAGAGCATCAGCTTCACCGTGCCGGTGACATATTCCTGCGTCTTGTCGATCAGCGCCTGCAGCGCCTCGCGCTCGGGCGAGAACCAGAAGCCGTTATAAATCAGCTCGGCATAGCGCGGCATGATCGAATCCTTCAGGTGGCCCGCGCCGCTATCGAGCGTGATCTGCTCGATGCCACGGTGCGCTTCCAGCAGGATCGTGCCGCCGGGGGTCTCGTAGACGCCGCGCGACTTCATGCCGACGAAACGGTTCTCGACGAAATCGAGACGGCCGATGCCATGGGTCTTGCCGTATTCGTTGAGCTTGGTGAGGATCGTCGCCGGGCTCATCGCCTCGCCATTGATCGACACCGCGTCGCCCTTCTCGAAACCGATCTCGATGAATTCCGGCTCGTTCGGAGCCTGCGTGATCGGATCGTCGGTGCGCTGGTAGACGTAATCGGGCGCCATGTCGGCCGGGTCTTCCAGAACCTTGCCCTCGGAAGAGGTGTGCAGAAGGTTCGCATCGACCGAGAACGGCGCTTCGCCGCGCTTGTCCTTGGCGATCGGGATCTGGTTCGCCTCGGCGAATTCCAAGAGCTTGGTGCGCGAGGACAGGTCCCATTCCCGCCAAGGCGCGATCACCTTGATCGACGGGTCGAGCGCATAGGCCGACAATTCGAAGCGGACCTGATCGTTGCCCTTGCCGGTCGCACCATGCGCCACCGCATCGGCGCCATGCTTATGCGCGATCTCGACGAGGTGCTTCGAGATCAGCGGCCGCGCGATCGAGGTGCCCAGCAGATAGAGCCCTTCATAGACCGCATTGGCGCGGAACATCGGGAAGACGAAATCGCGGACGAATTCCTCGCGCGCGTCGAGAATATGGATATTCTCCGGCTTGATGCCGAGCATCTCGGCTTTCTTGCGCGCCGGCTCGAGCTCCTCGCCTTGGCCGAGATCGGCGGTATAGGTGATGACCTCGCAACCGTATTCGGTCTGCAGCCATTTCAGGATGATCGAGGTATCGAGGCCGCCCGAATAGGCAAGCACGACTTTCTTGGGCGCGGACATGCGGCATCTCCCGGTTTTCTTGTTCCGCGACGGAATAGAAGCTTTTTTTCCAATGAACAAGGGCCGCCCCGAAGGACGGCCCTTTCGAATGTGCTCTGCGCGAGATCAGCTCTCGGTGGACGGGTCCACGAGCGGATCGGTCGTGGTGTCCCCGCTCGAGGCGAGATCGCCATCAACCGTGGTCCCGTCGCCCGTCGTGCCGTCGCCGGTCGCCACATCGCCATCCGCAGGCTGGTCTTCCGTTGCCGTTTCCGGCGGCGGCAGGTCGAGCAGTTCGTGCAGATAGGCTTTGGCCTCGGGCGAAAGATCGCGCCCGTTGGATGCGGCAAGAAGCGCGTCCGCCTGCATCTGATCGGCTTCCGCGACCTGTTTCTCAAGCTCGGTGACCTGATCCTGAGCAGTCGCGAGATCCGTCGGATAGGTCTCCGCCGCCTGCTTTTGGGCTTCGAGCGTGTCGAGCTGGCTCTGGTAGTCCTCTGCCTCGGGATCGAGATCGTCGATTTGAGCCTGAACTTCTTCCGGCGTGGGAACATCCTGCGCCTCGAGATCCGAGAGGGTCTGCTGCGCGGTCGCGAGATCTTCTTCTGCTTGCGCCGCCCCGACGACAGAGTCGCGATAGGTCGCGATCCGGCCCACCTGACTGTTAGGCGAGGCGTTGGCGAGCGCGGTTGCGCTTGCATGGGCCGCGTTCAGACCCTTCAGCTCGGAGGCCAGTGCGCCGTGATTGCGCAGCTCATCCTCGCTCAAGCTCGGCTTGCCGTTCGGGCGCGGCGACTCGTTGACCGCATATTTGGTTGGGGTGGTCGAGCGCGTCTTCGTCGCGGTGGTGCCGCGCGACGCCGTTTTCACAGTGGAGCGGGTCGTATGCTGCGATTTCGCCTGCCGCTTACCCGAGAACAGATCGTCGAGGAATTTCGCGGGGCCGCCGCCATGCGCAGCAGCCTTGCCGGAATTTCCGGGGCTCGTTGCACGCCCGGCCGATGCGGATTTGCCCGCCGCGCCGGAATTGCCGCCTGCGTTGCTTTTGCCTCCGCCATTGCCGCCACTATTTCCGCCGCCGTTGCCGCCACCGTTTCCACCGCCGTTTCCACCGCCATTACCGCCACCGTTGCCGTTCTTGGCAAATGCGGCATCCGCGCCGGTGAAATGGCTTGTCGCCACCGGGGCGACGACGAAGCTCGCCGCGACAAGGGCGACAATCGAAGTTTTTCTCAGGCGCATGCGGCCCTCCTCTTTTGTTGCTCGCAACACAGTTTCAGCACGATTAGCGTCGAAAGTGGGCAAAAAAGCGGCAGCCTTTGCAAAATGCGCAAGGCTTCGCTCAAAGCGAAGGTGAACCAGCGGTGACTCGCTCTTTTCCACCTCGATCACACGGAGAATTCAACCAAGGCGCGCCGAACGTGCTTTGACTGCGGTGAGATCGAGCCCCAACGGTGAATTGTTAAATGACATTCTTTGGGGGCAAAGTAATGAATGTATTGGGGGTTTTCGGACACTCGTTCCGGCAGGTCTTTGGAAATTGGCGGCAGACCCTTCGGATCTCGGCGGTTCTTCTCTTGATCATGATCATCGGGCAGCAGTGGCTTATCGAGAGCGTGATGCAGGCCGGAGCATCGCAACACCAGAGTTTCGAAAAATCACTGTTCATGTTGGTTTTCAACACGTTCATCCTGCCGATCCCGATGATCATCGCCGCAGTGAACTGGCACAGGTTCATCCTTCTCGGCGAGCGCGTCGGCTGGCTGCCGCGGCTTCATCTGCGCCGCGACGTGAGCTATTTCTGGCGTGGCATAGTGATCACGCTCTGTGCCATGGCGATGATGGTTCTGGGAGCCGCGATTGTCTTTCTTTTCGCCCTCGCGGCGCAGGAAATCATTCCGAACCAGACCGCTGAAGCCGTTCTACTTGCCGTGGTGGGGCTGGCGTTCTTCATTGCCCTGTATGCCTTCATGCTCCGTCTCGGAGTATCCCTGCCCGGGGCCGCGATCGGCGGCGCCACGATCCGCGACAGTTGGCGCGCGACTCGCGGCCACTGGCGTGGCTTCGCTTTGCTCACTCTGCTGGCATTTCTCGTGGTACTCCCTTTCGTTGCGGTGAGCATGCTTTCGATACAGGCGCCACATGACCTCGCGGATGATATGGTCGTGGTCGCGCTCAAGCTGCTTTTCGCTGTGCCCACCGTGATGCTGCTGCTGTCGATCCTAACGACGCTCTACGGTCATTTTGTCGAGCAACGCGCCCTCGTCTGAGCTTGCCAAAGCGGGCGGCGCGCGTCACATCTGGCGGTATGAGTGAGTTCGCCCTTTCCGCCCAAGCCGCCACCCGCGCGCTGCGTGCGCTCTTCGAGCCCACGCCGCTGCAACTCAATGCCCATCTGTCGAAACGTTTCGACGCCGAGGTCTGGCTCAAGCGCGAGGACCTGACGCCGGTGCGCTCCTACAAAATCCGCGGCGCCTTCACCGCGATGCGCAAATTGCGCGAGCGCGATCCGTCTGCGGCGCATTTCGTCTGCGCGAGCGCCGGGAACCACGCGCAGGGCGTGGCCTTCGCCTGTCGGCATTTCGGGGTGAAGGGGACGATCTTCATGCCGGTGACCACGCCGCAACAGAAGATCGACAAGACCAAGACCTTTGGCGGCGATGCGGTCGAGATCGTTCTCACCGGCGATTATTTCGACGACACGCTGGCGTCGGCGCAGGAGTTTTGCCGCGAGGCCGGGGCGCATTTCCTCGCGCCTTTCGACGATGCGGATGTGATCGAGGGGCAGGCGTCGGTCGGGGTGGAGATCCTCGACCAGTTGGGCGGCGCGCCGGATATGGTCATCTTGCCCGTGGGCGGCGGCGGCTTGGCCGCGGGCGTCACCGGTTATCTGCGCGCGACCGCCCCCGACACGGAATTTCGCTTCGTCGAGCCTTTGGGCGGCGCGAGCCTCACCGCTGCGGTCAAAGCCCATGAGCCCGTGACGATCTCGCAGGTGAACAGTTTCGTCGATGGAGCCGCTGTGGCCCGGATCGGCGCGCGCCCCTTCGCGGAGTTGGGCTGGGTCACGCCCGAGCAAGTTCATCTCGCACCGGAAGATCGCATCTGCATCACGATGCTTGAGATGCTGAACGTCGAGGGCGTCGTGCTGGAACCCGCCGGCGCGATGTCTGTCGACATCCTGCCCGAACTGGCCGAGACGATCCGCGGCAAGCGCGTGGTCTGCGTGACTTCGGGCGGCAATTTCGACTTCGAACGTCTGCCAGAGGTGCGCGAACGTGCCCAGCGCTATTCGGGTCTGAAGAAGTACTTCATCCTCCGCCTACCGCAACGCCCCGGCGCCCTGAAGGATTTCCTCCAGATGCTTGGCCCTGACGACGACATCGCACGCTTCGAGTATCTGAAGAAATCGGCGCGGAACTTCGGCTCGGTCCTGATCGGGATCGAAACGAAACGCGCCGAGAACTTCACAGAGCTCTTCGCGAAGCTCGACGCCGAGGGCTTCGTCTGGCGCGACATCACCGAAGACGAAACCTTGGCCGAGTTTCTTATCTGAGGCCTTCAATTCGATAAAGCGGCCGCCTGACGGACGAAACTCTCTGGACCTTCACCGATTTTACAATGTTGAACCTTTTCTACATCCTCAACTCCTGCGCTCACGGCCCGCGATAGGCACGCCAGTTAACCAAAGTTTGGCCGCTACCGCGCCCAATGGGTGCGACTGCGTGCGAACTGTGCTCGGCGCAGCTCAATCTGCTCAGCACCTCGCATTATGCCGCCGGAGTGAACTCCGATAGCCGCCCCATGAACTGCGTCTTGGACAGACTATAGGTCTCGCGGATCGCGCTCAGATCGACCTCCACGGCGCGTCCGGCGGCGGCCATTCGTTCTCCCTGCTGACAGGCGCCGCCGAAATCGCGGAACCCGAGATTCCAGGCAGACCCTTTCAAGAAGTGCAAATCCTCTTCGACCCGGTCGGGACGTCCGCCAAGCCCCATCACCACGGCCTCGACCTCGTCGAGAAAAAGGTCCACGACCTCGGCAAAGCCATCGGCGCCAATTTCCGAGCGCAACTCCTGCACCCGTTCCCAATCAATCATCACGCCCTCCAGGCCACTCGATCCGACTCCACCCGAGACTGACCGTAGCGCCGCACCCTTTCGATTTTCTTAACGTCTGATCCGGACTGGTTTTCACCGAATCTTAGGGAGTTTGCGGTTTCGTGAGGGCAGAGGTTTCGGATGATGCAGATGGTGCAAAGACAAGAGGCCCCCGCAGATGCGGGCCGACGACCACTGGCGGGCGCTGCGCGGCACGTTCTCGTCGTGGACGACAGCCGCATGCAACGCCGTATCCTCTCGGCGCAGCTGTCCCGCTCCGGCTATCAAGTGAGCGAGGCTGAAAGCGCAGAAGAGGCGATCGCGATCTGCGCTCAGTGCGAGCACGACATCGTGATCTCGGATTGGATGATGGCGGGCATGAGTGGCCCTGAATTCTGTCGCGTTTTTCGAGGCTTACCGCGGCGAAGCTACGGGTATTTCATCCTTCTGACCTCCAAGGCCGAGAAGACGGACGTCACGCGCGGCTTGGAAAGCGGCGCCGATGATTTCCTGTCGAAGCCGGTCAACGGAGCGGAGCTTCGGGCGCGACTTAGCGCGGGAGCCCGCATCCTGACCATGCAAGAGGAGTTGAGCGAAAAGAACCGCCTGTTACGCGAGGCACAGGAGGTGATCGACCGCGACCTGCAAGAGGCGCGGAAACTGCAACAAAGCCTCGTGCGGACACGACACGCGCGGTTCGAGGCGGCGGATGTCTCGCTACTCTTGCGGCCCGCGGGCCATGTCGGCGGCGACCTCGTCGGGTTCTTTCCAATCAATGAACGCCGGGTGGGCCTATACGGCATCGACGTGTCGGGGCACGGGATCACCTCGGCCCTGATGATGGCGCGGATCGCGGGCTACTTCTCCGGCACCACCCCCAGCCAGAACCTCGCGATTTACCGCAACGCACAGGGCGAATTGCGCGGACGACGCCCAGCGGAGCTCGCGCAGCGCCTCAACGATCTCGTGCTGAGTGAGATGAGCACCGAGAGCTATTTCACTCTTATCTACGCCGATGTCGACCTGCGCACCGGCAAGGCGGAATTGGTTCAGGCGGGCCACCCCTACCCGGTCCTGCAACGGCGCAACGGCACGGTCGAGTTTTTCGGAGAGGGCGGGCTGCCCATCGGCCTGATCGAGGGCGCCGAATACGAGACGCTTACGGTTCAACTGACCCCGGGCGACCGGCTGGTGCTGGTCTCGGACGGGATTACCGAAGCCAGCGACCGCAGAGGCGAGATGATCGATCAGACCCGGCTGGCCCGGATGCTTCGCAAGTTTTCCCAGATGCCGGGCCCCGGGCTTCTGGATGCGCTCTATTGGGCGACCGAGGCATTCGCGGAGGGTGAAATCGGGGACGATGTCTCGGCTGGCGTATTGGAATTTCACGGCCCCGGCAGCACCGAGCGACGTTCGGAGCTTGGGTCAGACAGCAGAGACCATCCCCCCGGGGAGACTTAAGAGGAGAACGCACCAGCTCAGCTACATCTGAGTCGAACGAACCGCCCGCGCCTTTTCAGCGACGGATGAACCGTTCGAAAAACGCGCGCTCGCCTTCATTCGCGAGCAGTTCGAGCGCATCCTCGGGATCGGCCCAATGCGCCGTGTGGTGCGGCTCTGGCGGCAGACCGCGCTTCAGCACCGGGCGCGCGAGCCAGACGGAACAGAGTTTCTCCGCCCAGAATTCGTATTCGGGCATATAGGTGAAACGCCGATAAGCCCCGAGGCGGCGCAGCCCCGTAATCGCCCAGCCGGTTTCCTCGAAGACCTCGCGATGCAGCGCCTCGATCGGCCCCTCGCCCGGATCGATCCCGCCGCCGGGCAATTGAAACTCCGGTATGGGGTGCGCCTGATGGGTCAGCAGCACTCGCCCGTCGCGGATCAGGATCGCGTAGGCACCGGGGCGCAAACGATACTGCTGACCGGATTTCACCCGCTCTCCGAACCTCGCGATCATGTGCTCTCCCTTGGGTCTGCGGTTGCCGCGCCTATATTGGGGCTGTATGGCAGGCTCCGCGCCGCCCGAAAACCCCTCTGAGCCCCTCAGGAGCACCATGTCCAAGCTATCCCAAATCGCATGGGACGATACAGTTCTGCCGTTTCAGCTCGACCGCTCTGACATCCGCGGCCGGGTTGCCCGCCTCGACGGCGTGCTCGACACCGTCCTGTCGCAACATGATTACCCCCGCGCGGTCGAAATGCTGGTGGCCGAAGCCGCCCTTCTGACCGCGCTGATCGGCCAGACCGTCAAGCTGCGCTGGAAGCTGTCGCTGCAAATCCGCGGCAACGGCCCGATCCGCATCATCGCCACCGATTACTACGCCCCCGAGAAGGAGGGCGCGCCCGCCCGCATTCGCGCCTGGGCGAGCTTCGATGAAGAGAAGCTCGATCCCAAGTCCGACCCGTTCGAACAGATCGGGCAGGGTTACTTTGCGATCCTGATCGACCAGGGCAAAGGCACGACCCCCTATCAGGGCATCACGCCACTGTCCGAAGGCTCGCTGCGCGCCTGCGCCGAGGCCTATTTCGCACAGTCCGAACAGCTGCCCACGCGGTTCTCGCTGTCCTTCGGGCGCTCGATCCTGCCGGGTCAGGGCGAAAGCTGGCGCGCAGGCGGCGTGATGCTGCAGCATATGCCGCCGGCCTCGCCCTTCGCCGCTCAGGAAGGCTCGGGCGATCAGGGGCTGCTGACCGCCGACGACATCCTCGACGGCGAGGAGGGCGAGAACTGGGCGCGCGCCAATATCCTGCTCGACACGGTCGAGGATATGGAGCTGATCGGCCCAACCGTGCAGCCGACCGAGCTGCTGGTGCGCCTGTTCCACGAAGAGCGACCGCGCGTCTTCGATCCGCAGCGGGTGGAGTTCGGCTGCACCTGTTCTTCCGATCGCGTGCGTCAGTCGCTCTCGATCTACTCGGCGCGCGACATCGCGCATATGACCACCGATGAGGGCACGGTTACCGCGGACTGCCAGTTCTGCGGCGCGCATTACATTTTCGATCCGCTGACGCTCGGCTTCGAGGCGCAGAAGAACCCCGACGGATCGCTGCGCGAAGCGGGGGATGAGGGATCGAATGAGTGATCCTCTCGCCCCGGTTCTCGACGCCTTGGCGCGACCGGGGCGGCCCTCTTCGGATTACGATCTGAACCCGGAAGTGATCCTGCCCGAAGGCCGCAAGCTGCGACCCGCGGGCGTTCTCGTCGCCTTCGATACGTTCGGGCCGGAACCGCGCCTGCATCTGACGAAGCGCAGCTCGCATTTGCGCCATCACCCCGGCCAGATCGCCTTTCCCGGCGGCAAGGTCGATCCCGATGACGAAGGTCCGGTCGGCGCGGCGCTGCGCGAGGCGCAGGAAGAGATCGGCCTGCCCCATGCCCATGTCGAAGTACTGGGCACACTCGATCCGCATGAGACCGTGACGTCCTTTCTGGTGACGCCGGTTCTGGCGTGCATCCATACCCCCTTCGAAGTCATTCCCGAAGCGGGCGAGGTGGCCGAGGCGTTCACCGTGCCGCTCTCGCATATCACGCCCGGGAATTTCCGCGTCGAGTCGCGGCGCTGGCGCGGCTCGCGGCGCAGCTATTTCGTGGCGCCTTACGGGCCCTATTACATCTGGGGCGCCACCGCGCGTATATTGCGCTCATTGGCGGACCGGATGGCAGGATGAGACTAACCGGAGACTGGATCGAGGCAGAGCCGACCCAACGCGTGCTGAAGATGCTCGAAGAGGGCGGGCATCAGGCGCTTCTGGTGGGCGGCTGCGTGCGCAACGGCGCCTTGGGCGCGCCGGTCAACGATATCGACATCGCCAGCGATGCACGCCCCGAGCGGGTGATCGAACTTGCGAAGGCGGCCGGGCTGAAGCCGGTGCCGACCGGCGTCGATCACGGCACGGTCACGGTCGTCGCGGAGGGGCATCCGCATGAGGTCACCACCTTCCGCCGCGATGTCGAGACGCATGGGCGGCATGCCACGGTCGCGTTTTCCGACGATATCGCGGAGGACGCGGCCCGACGCGATTTCACGATGAACGCGCTCTATGCCCGGGCGGATGGCACGGTTCTCGACCCGCTCGGCACCGGGCTGGAGGATTTGGCGGCGCATCATGTGCGCTTCGTCGGCGAGGCGGAGGAGCGCATCCGCGAGGACTACCTCCGCATCCTGCGCTTCTTCCGCTTTACCGCGTGGTACGGGCACGATCTCGACCCTGAAGGGCTGGCCGCCTGTGCCGAGAATATCGCCGGAATAGAGACGCTTTCGCGCGAACGCCTCGGCGGCGAAATGCGCAAATTGCTGGCCGCGCCCGATCCCGTGAACGCAGTGGCGGCGATGGCGCAATGCGGGGTCCTCACGGCCGTGCTGCCCGGCGCGGATGCGACCGCGCTCGGTCCGCTCGTCCATCTCGAGGATCGCCCCGCCGATCCGATCCGCAGGCTGGCGGCGATTGGCGGCGAAGGGGTCGCCGAGCGGCTGCGCCTGTCGAAGAAGGACACACGGCAGCTTGAGGCCCTACGCGCCTCGCTGTCCAACGGTGATGACGCTGCGGTTCTCGGGTATCGTCTGGGTGCCGAAACCGGAGCCGATGCGCTACTTTTGCGCCATGCGCTGATGGGGCAGGAAATGCCGGAAGGCTGGCAAAACAGGGTCTATTTCGGCGCAAAACAGCAATTTCCGCTGCAAGCGCGAGACCTGATGCCCCGCTATGAAGGCAAGGCATTGGGAGATACGCTGAAGACGCTCGAGGCGCGCTGGATCGCCTCCGGATTTACGCTGACGCGCGAGGATCTGCTCGCCGCGCTTTGATCCGCGCCGCAATCGACTATATCGGGAGAGGAAAGAGAGACTCATGTTCGATCCGTTCTCCCCCGCCGAAGGCGCCCCGCCGCGCCAGCTTGGCGCTTTCTTCCGCTGGTGCCTCAAGGGCAGCTGGGGCGCGATTGCCGTGGCCAGCGTTGGCACCACCATCGCCGGCGTGATGGAGGTCGTCTCGGCCTGGCTTCTGGGTCAGGTGATCGACGCGGCGCTCAACAGCGAACGCGCCGCGGTGATTGGGGCCAACGTCGGGCTTCTCGTTCTGTTCGTCGCGTTCTTCCTGCTGATCCGTCCCCTGACCTTCGGCATCAGCTCCGCCACCAACAACCTGCTGATCAGCCCCAATGTGATGCCCTTGGTGCTGTCGCGCCTGCACCGCTGGACGATGGGTCAATCGGTCACCTTCTTCGACAACGACTTCGCTGGACGCATTGCGCAAAAGCAGATGCAGACCGCGCGCGCCGTCACCGACACGGTCACCGAGATCATCAATACCGGGCTGTTCGCGCTGGCCTCGATCGTCGGCTCGCTGATCGTTCTGGCCCAGATCGACCGTTGGGGAGCCGTGGGCCTCGTGTTCTGGACCTTCGGACTTTACCTGATCATCCGCCTTTTCCTGCCGCACATCCGCGGACGCTCGCGCGAGCGGGCTTCGGCGCGGGCGATGGTGACGGGGCAGGTCGTCGACACGGTCACCAATATCAAGACGGTGAAGCTGTTCGCCCATGCCGAGCACGAGGATCGCGCGGCGCTGGAGGCGATGCAGAAGTTCCGCCAGAAGACCTATTCCTTCGGCATGGTCCAAAGCCTCTATCGCGTGGTGCAGATGGCCTATGCCGGGATCGTTCCGGTGATGCTGGTGGGCGGCGCGATCTGGCTCTGGTCGCAGGGCGAGGCGACCGCCGGGGCCATCGCCACCTCGGGCGCCATTGCGATCCGGCTGTCGCAGATGTCGGGCTGGGTCAGTCAGGCGCTTATGTCCGTCTGGACCCATATCGGCGAGGCCGAGGACGGGATGCGGACGCTCGCGCATATGCACGACCTGACCGACGCGCCCGATGCCCGCACGCTGCGCCACGTGGAAGGTGAGATTCAGTTCGACAATGTCGATTTCGCCTATGGGCGCCGCAGCGGCGGGATCGCGGATATCAACCTGACCATCGCGGATGGCGAGCGGATCGGGATCGTCGGGGCTTCGGGTGCGGGGAAATCGACGCTCGTGGCGCTGCTTCTTAGGCTCTATGACCCCGAAAAAGGGTCTATTCTGATCGACGGGCAGAAAATTCGCGAGGTCACGCAGGAAAGCCTGCGTCGCAACATCGCGATGGTCACGCAGGAGACCGCGATGTTCAATCGCTCGGCGCGGGAGAACATCCTCTACGGCAAGCCCGACGCCACCGAGGAAGAAATGATCGCCGCCGCGAAGCAGGCCGAGGCGGACCACTTTATCCGCGGCCTCGCCGATCACGAGGGTAATCGCGGTTATGACGCCAAGCTGGGCGAGCGTGGGGTGAAGCTGTCGGGCGGCCAGCGCCAGCGGATCGCCCTTGCCCGCGCCTTCCTGAAGAACGCGCCGATCCTTGTGCTGGACGAGGCGACCTCGGCGCTCGACTCGGAAGTGGAGGCGCAGATTCAAAGCGCCCTGCACCGGGTGATGGCAGGCAAGACCGTGCTGGCGATCGCCCACCGCCTCAGCACCATCGCCGAGATGGACCGGATCGTGGTGCTGGAGGAAGGCCGGATCGTCGAGCAGGGCAGCCACGACGAGCTCTTGGCGATGAACGGGCTCTACGCGCGCTACTGGGCGCGTCAGTCCGGCGGCTTCCTGACCTGCGATGACGCGGAGGATGCGGCGGAATAGGGTCTTTTCTGACCCGCGCCGCGCAGCTAGAGAAGGCGCATGACCTACGAAATCGAGCGACTGTCCCTGCATGCCGACGGCGTGACCCATGGCCCCGAGGGGACCGTGCATGTCGCCATGGCGCTTCCCGGAGAAGTGGTCGAGGGCGAGGTGATCGACGGCCGCATCGCGCAGCCCAAGATCGTGACGCCCTCGCACGACCGCGTCAAAGCGCCCTGCCCGCATTACCGCTCCTGCGGGGCCTGTTCGATGCAGCACGCGTCGGAGGCGTTCACCGCCGAGTGGAAAATGGACGTGGTGCGTCAGGCACTGACCGCGCGCAACCTGCCCGTGCCGGAGATGACCATCGCGACCTCGCCGCTGAATTCGCGCAGGCGGGCGACGCTTTCAGGACGGCGCACGAAGAAGGGCACGCTGGTCGGATTTCACGCCCGCGCCTCGGACACGGTCGTCGAGATTCCGAACTGCCTGATCCTGCGACCCGAACTGCTGGCCGCGATCCCGATGCTGCACGAGGCGACCGCGATTGCAGGCTCGCGCAAAGGCGAAATCGCCTTCACCCTGACCCTGTCGGAGGCCGGGCTGGAGCTGGCCGCACAGGGCGGAAAAGACCCTGATACGGCCCAATTCGAGGCTTTGTCGGGTCTGGCGCGCAGCCACGATCTCGCCCGGCTCAGCTGGAACGGACAGGTCATCGCGGGCCGCCGCCCGGCGATCCAGCAATTCGGCAAGGCCAAGGTCGTGCCGCCGCCGGGAGCTTTCCTGCAAGCCACCCATCACGGCGAAGCGGTGCTGACCGCCTTCGCGAAAGCGGCGATTGGCAACGCGAAAAAGGTGGCCGATCTGTTCGCGGGCTGCGGCACCTTCTCGCTGCCGCTGGCCGAACTGGCCGAGGTCCACGCGGTCGAAGGGGTCGCGGCGATGACCGAGGCGCTCGATCAGGGCTGGCGTCAGTCGCAGGGCCTGCACCGGGTGAGCACCGAGGCGCGCGACCTGTTCCGCCGTCCGCTTCTGCCCGACGAGCTGGCGAAGTTCGACGCGGTGGTGATCGACCCGCCGCGGGCTGGCGCGCAGGCCCAGATCGCCGAGATCGCGACGTCGAAGCTCAAGCGGCTGATCCATGTCTCCTGCAACCCGGTCACCTTCGCGCGCGACGCCGAGACGCTGATCGCGGCGGGCTTCACGCTCGACAAGCTGCTGGTCGTGGATCAATTCCGGTTTTCCGCTCATGTGGAGCTTGCGGCCCTTTTCACCCGCTAGATGCGACGGCGAAAATCGGGTAGAAAGACTGTAAAACAGCAGTCTCCGAATACAGGCCGAACATGAACCGTCGAACCCTCCTCTTGGGCGGATGCGCCCTTGCCACGCTGGCCGCCTGTGGCGATTCCAGCAAATTCAAATCCTATAACGGCCCCGCCGTGACCCAGATCCAGATCTTCAAGTCGCAGCGGATGATGTATCTGCTGCATGGCGACGAGGTACTTGAGAAGTACAAGATCGGCCTGGGCGGCGATCCGGTCGGGCCGAAGCGGTTCGAGGGCGACGGCAAGACCCCGGAAGGGCTCTATTACATCAATCGGCGCAATCCGAACTCGGCCTATTACCTGTCGATCGGCATCAGCTACCCGAACCCGCAGCAGGTGGCCTTCGCGGAGTCGCAGGGCAAGAAGGCGGGCGGCGATATCTTCATCCATGGCCGCGACGGCAAGAACAAAGGCAAGGGTCGCGACTGGACCGCGGGCTGCATCGCGGTGAAGGACAAGGAAATCAGCGACATTTACGCGATGGTCAGCGACGGCACGCCGATCTTCATCTTCCCCTGATCGCAGCGTCCCCCCGGAAATGACAAAGGGCCCCACGTGGGGCCCTTTTTGCTTGCGGCGGGTCTTCGGCTCAGTTGCCGGTGACCATCGTCCACCAGATCTTGCCGGACGGCTCCTGATACCACGAGAAGCCCATCTGCGTCGCCGCAGGGTTCAGGATCACGTCGCGCGTATCGGCGACCTTCATCCAGGCCGAGAGGGTTTCCATCTCGGTCTCGTAGGTCTCGGAGATATTCTCGCCCAGAACCTGCCCCGGATAGCCGGCGCGCTGCGCCCGGCTCAGCGGCGAGGAGCCGTCGGAGCCCCAGTGCCACGGACGGTTCTGCACGGCCATGTCCTTGGAATGGGCCAGCGCCGCCGTGGTGAGCGCGTCGTTCAGCACCAGCGGTGCGGCACCGCGCGCCGAACGCAGGCTGTTCACGGATTCCAGCACGCGCTGCGGGATCACCGAGCGATCGCTCGCGGTGATGTTGTAGACTTTCGGCAGCGGCAGGCCATCGGGCCCGAGCTTGGGCTGCGTGTCGGTCGGCTGGCAAGCCGCCAGAGCCACAATCGCGGAGACCGCAAATACAGAAGCGCGCAACATCTTTGGTCCGTCCCTCGTTAAAACGTCAATCTGCATTACACGCTTGTCCCCAGCCGCGCAAACCCCTCTGTCGCTTTGCGGGCACATCCCCGCCAGTTTGATTTGCCGCCGCCGCGCGATCACATTATATTTATCGCAATTGACCCCGTCGCGAACCCGGAGCCTGAGATGTCCCATACGCGCAAGCCCTTCGATCGCCGCGCCTTCCTCGGCGCCGCCGCCTGCCTTGGTGCGGGGCTCGCGCTGCCCGCCCGTGCGCAAACGCCCGATTACGGTCAGGAGCAGTTCGAAACGAACGCCTTTACAAACCAGCGCCGCAATATTTCGAGCTTCCAGAACCGCGACTGGCAGCCCTACTTCTCGAACCTCCGCGGTGGGGCAATCCTTGTGGATACCCATTCGCGGGCGCTGCATTACTGGTCGGCGGATCAGTCGATCTACCGCCTCTATCCGACCTCGGTGCCGGTGTCGGAAGAACTCACGCGGCGCGGCCGGACCTCGGTGATCCGCAAGGTCGAAGGGCCGAGCTGGGCGCCGACCCCCTCGATGAAGAAGCGCAATCCGGAATGGCCCGATTACGTGCCGCCGGGCCCCGATAACCCGCTGGGCACCCATGCGCTCTATCTGTCGTGGCGCTATTACCGGATCCACGGTACGCATGACACGCGCAAGATCGGCCGCAAAAGCTCGAACGGCTGCATCGGTCTGTACAACGAACATATCCAGGAGCTGTTCGGCTTCGCGAAGATCGGCACGCAGGTGCTGCTGATCTGAGCCACGCCGCCGATCGGACAAAGTAAAACCCTCGGGACCACGCAGTCCCGGGGGTTTTCAATTCATGGGACAGCGATCAGTGGTTGCCACCTTTGCCGCCGCCATGGCCGGACCCGCCGCCCGAACCACCAGCGCCGCTGCCCGAACCCGAGCCGCCGCCAGTGCCGCCGCTCGAACCCGAACCGCCCGCCAAGCCGTCGAGCTTGCCATGGGCGCTTCGTACCATGACGCCGAGCATCTCGTCTTCGCCGGGCGTATCGATGGATTTCACGAGGTTGTCCTCGTGCTCTTGGTTGTAAATCACGTCATCCTCGGTCGCCCACGGATTTGCGTGCCCGGCCCAGGAAGCGCCAGCATAGAGAGCCGCCAAGGCGACCAGTCCCATAGTCTTGAGCATTCTCTTTCCTTTCTGCTCTGAGCGGCCCGGTCGTTGCCGGTCCGCAGGGTACGCCTTCACGGCGATCCCTTGCCCCCGCGTCAGAACTTATAAGAAAAGACACTCACGAATCTGTGAGGCAGGACGTCGCAGATCGCGACAGTTTTATCAGTCGATCCAACCGGCGAGGTTTTCTCCGACCACCTCCATCAGCGCCTTGATGTGCAGATCGTCGTCGTTGAGGCACGGAACGTAGGTGAATTTCTCACCGCCCGCGTGCTCGAACGCCTCGCGGATTTCGCCGTTGATCTCTTCGAGCGTCTCGATGCAATCCGCGCTGAAGGCGGGCGAGATCACAGCGATGTTCTTCTTGCCCTGCTTCGCCAGCTCCGCGACATGCTCGACCGTGTAGGGCTTGAGCCATTCCTCGGTGCCGAAGACCGACTGGAAGGTCGTGTCGATCCCGTCCTTGTCCCAGCCGAGCCGTTCGCGCAGCAGGCGCGAGGTCTTCTGGCACTGGCAATGGTAGGGGTCGCCTTCCATCAGATAGCGCTTGGGCATCCCGTGATAGGAGGCGACCAGCACGTCGGGCTTCTCGTCGAGCGTGGCATAGACCCGCTCCACCGATTGCGCGAGCGCGTCGATATAGGAGGGCTTGTCGAAATATTCCGGCGCGACGCGCGCAGCGGGCTGGCGCTTTTGCTTCATCAGCGCGCGGAAGAACTGATCGTTCGCGGTGGCCGAGGTCGCGCCCGCGTATTGGGGGTAAAGCGGCAGGAACAGGATCTTCTCGCAGCCCTGCTCGACCATCCGGTCGACGACGGACTGGGTCGAGGGATTGCCGTAGCGCATGCAGTAATCGACGACGACCTCCTGACCGTAGCGCGCCGAGACAGCCTCGCGCAGCTTCGCGACCTGCTGCTTGGTGATCGTCATCAGGGGGCTTTCGCCTGCCTCGTTGTTCCAGATCGTCTTGTAGTTCGCGCCCGAGGTGAAGGGCCGCTTCGACAGGATGATGAGTTGCAGCAGCGGCTGCCATTTCCACGCCGGGTAATCGATCACGCGCCGGTCCGAGAGGAACTCGTTCAGATAGCGACGCATCGACCAGTAATCGGTGTTGTCCGGGGTTCCGAGATTGGCGACGAGCAGACCGATCTTCGCTTCCTTGACGGGCGGGTGATCGGCGGGGGCATGGGCAAGGCGCGGATTTGCGGCGTTGGTCATCGTGTCACTGTCCTGTCGTCATTTATCGCGGAACTTCCACCCGACTTAACGGGTTTCCCGATCTGTGCCAATGCGGCCTATTCAACCGGGACAGGATCACTTACGGTCTTCACATGGCAATGGATGACATGACCGGGAAAAAACCGGCCCCGCCCGCTCTCGACCCGTCGCGAGACGCGTTGTTCCTAGATTTCGACGGATGTCTGGTGGACATAGCGCCCCGCCCGGATGCGGTGATCGTGCCGCAAAATCTGCCGCGTTTGCTCGAACAACTCTCGGAGGCGCTCAACGGGGCGCTGGCGGTTGTCTCGGGGCGATCCCTGCACGAGCTGGAACGTTTCCTGGACGGCTTCGACGGGCTGATGGTCGGCTCGCACGGCTCGGAAGCGCGCGGAATGGAACCGCCGATGGCCGAGACCCCACAACATCTGGGCGCGGTCAAAGAGGATCTGGCCGGGTTCGCGCAGGACCACGATCTCATTTTTGAAGACAAGAGCCACGGCGCCGCGATCCACTTCCGCTCCAACCCCGCCAAGCAAGGCAAGGTCGAAGCCTTCACCGAAGAGCTGACCGCGCGCTATGACGGTTTCACGATCCAGCCCGCGAAAATGGCGGTCGAAATCCGTCCCGAGGGGTTCTCGAAGGATGGCGCTCTGGCGATCCTGTCCGACCTCGTGCAGTTCGGCGGCCGCAATCCGGTCTATGCGGGCGACGACACGACCGACGAGCCCGCATTGGCCTGGGCAGAGGCGCATGGCGGCTTCGGCATCAAGGTCGGTGACGGAGAGAGCGTCGCGCGCTATCACCTTGACGAGCCGATGGATGTGCGCGCCTGGCTCGCCGCTGCCATGGCACGCTGAATGAGGAACGACGAATGGGCCGCCTGATCTGCATCTCCAACCGCATTCCCACCGGAGCCAACCCCTCCGGCGGGCTGGTCGTGGCGCTTGGCGATGTGTTGGAGGAAACCGGCGGCATCTGGATCGGCACCTCGGGCGAGATCGCCGACACGCCTGCCGCAGAGTTGCGCGAGATCGAGGGCGGACCGTTCAGGCGCTACTGCTTCGATCTGACTCAGGAAGAACAGGACAACTATTACGCGGGCTATTCGAATTCGGTGCTCTGGCCGCTATTCCACGGCCGCGCCGACCTGATGGATATCCATCAGGAATATCTGGGCGTCTACAAACAGGTGAACCGGCGGATCGCGAAGCTCGTGGCGCCGTTCCTGAAGCCCGACGACCGGATCTGGGTGCAGGATTACCATCTGCTGCCGCTGGCCTACGAGCTGCGCCTGATGGGCGTGACCAATCCGATCGGCTTCTTCCTGCACACGCCCTTCCCCGGCCCGACCGCGATGCAGGCCCTGCCCAACGGGCGCGAGGTCTGCCAGTGGATCGCGAATTACGACCTCGTGGGCCTTCAGGCAGAGCGCGACGTGCGTGCCTGCCTCCACTCGATGATCGAGATCGCCGACGCCTCCAATCTCGGCGCGGGCTACGTGCATCTCTCGCCCCGCCAGTGCCGGATCGCCGCGTTCCCGATTTCGATCGATGCGCGCGAGTTTCAGGAACTGGCGGAGGCCGAGTTCGACAAACTGCCCGCCGGAATCGTGAAGGATCACCGCCGGCTGATGATCGGCGTCGACCGGTTGGATTATTCCAAAGGTGTGCCGCATCGTTTCCGCGCCTTCGGCGAGTTTCTCGAGCGGCACGAGGACTGGCATCGTTACGTCTCGCTCTTGCAGATCTCGCCGCCGACCCGCGAGGGCGTGCAGGCCTATGACGATATTCGCGAAGAGACCGAGCATCTCTCGGGCCGCATCAACGGCCAGTTCGCCGACATCCAGTGGGTCCCGATCCGCTTCATCAACCGCGCAGTGCCGCGCGAAGTGCTGGCGGGGCTTTATCGCGCCTCGCATGTGGCCCTCGTGACGCCGCTGATGGATGGGATGAACCTCGTGGCGAAGGAGTTCATTGCGGCGCAGAACCCCGACGATCCCGGCGTTCTGATGCTGTCGCAATTCGCGGGCGCGGCCGAGCAGATGGATGCGGCGCTGATGGTGAACCCGCACGATCCCGAACAGGTCGCGACCTCGATGCTGACCGCGCTGATGATGTCGCGCGGCGAACGGCGGGAACGCTATCGGTCGCTGATGACGGGGCTGACCACCTATGACGTGCATTGGTGGTCGAAGTCTTTCCTCGACGCGCTAGGCTGAGCCGGGCTTGTCGCCGCTCGGGCGCTCGGTGGTGCCCAGCGCATCGGCGAGCCGCTGGGCCGCAGATCCCGGACGCAACGGTTTCTGCTGATCGGGATGCGGCTTCCAGCCGGTAAGCCAGACCATGTCGAAAGTCGCGCGTACCCGGCCATCGGGCTCCTGATAGGTCTCGACATACAGCCGCAGCGCCTCGGTCAGCACGTCGCGGCGCAGGAAGCGGCGATCGCGGGCGGCAAGCGCATTGGTCTCGCCCATCGCGCGCAGGTCCGACAAGAGCCGCAGCGGCGTCTCGTAGGTCACCTTGCGCGTCACCGCATCGGCGACCGGCAGCGCCAGCCCGGCCCGCTGGATCAGCGCGCCGAGGTCACGAATTTCGCCCATCGGCACGATCCGCGGGCTCAAGCCTCCGGTGATCGCAGCCTCGGCCTGCGCCAGCGCGGCGCGCAGTTCATTGAGCGTCTGGCCGCCGAACATCACGCCGATGAACAGCCCATCGGGTTTCAGCGCGCGCGACGCCTGAACCATCTGCCCGACCGGGTCATTCGCCCAATGCAGACAGAGCGCGTGGACCACCAGATCATGCGCGCCTTCCTCCAGATCGAGCACATCCGTATCGGCCACGATCTTCGCCTCGGGAAGAATTTCGCGCCACGGCTCGGGAAAAGCGGCGATCAGCGCCGGCTCCGTAAAGGTTCTGTTAACCTCTTGCAGCCTTTCCTCAAGTTCAGCCGCCGCGTCCTCATGCAGAAACAGTTCGGGCGCACGGGCGGCGCGAAGTCTGTGGCGCTCGAGCGCGGCGCGGTCGGTCAGAAGGGGCGGCGTATCCATGGCAGAAACCCTTAACGAGGTTCGAAGCCGGATGCTAGCGGCGGGACGTCTGGGATTGCGCGCGCTCTTCCCGCCGCGCTGCATCGCCTGCGGCGACGCGGTCGGTACGGATTCGGCCTTTGCGGTGCGTGCTGGTCCGAGGCCACCTTCGCGCGCGGCACGGTCTGCGACGCCTGCGGCACGCCCCTTCCGGGTGAGAGCGACACGGCCATCCTTTGCGACGACTGCCTCACCCATCCGAGACCCTGGGCGCGGGGGCGCACGGTGATGCATTACTCGGGCACCGGGCGCGATCTTGTGCTAGCGCTGAAACATGGCGACCGGCTCGATCTGGTGCCGCCGCTGGCCGACTGGATGGCGCGCGCCGCCGCGCCGCTTCTGACGCCCGACACGCTGATCGCGCCGATCCCTCTGCATCGGCTGCGGCTGCTGCGACGGCGCTACAATCAGGCGGCGGAGCTGGCCCGCGCGCTGGCCCGGCGCACCGGGCACGCCTATTGCGCCGATCTCTTCACCCGCGCCCGCCCCACGTCGAGCCAGAAGGGCAAAACCCGCGATGAGCGGCACGCCAATCTCGACGGCGCGATCACCGTCACGCCGCGCCGCGCCGCGCTGCTGCGCGGGCGCCCGCTCCTTATCGTCGATGACGTGATGACCTCGGGGGCCACGCTTTCCGCCGCGACGGAGGCGGCGTTGAGCGCAGGTGCAGAGCCGATCTGCACTGTGACACTGGCACGCGTTGCGAAGGCACCCTAAATCCCTATAGTCTCGCAGACCAAAGGGAATTGAGAATGAAACGCGTCGAAATCTACGTCACTAGCACCTGCCCCTTCTGCATCATGGCCAAGCGCCTGTTAGACAAGAAGGGCATCTCCTACGAGGAAACCGATGTCGGGCGCGAACCGCAACTGCGCGCCGCGATGACCCAGCGCGCCAATGGCCGCCGGACCGTCCCGCAGATCTTCATCGGCGACGAGCCGATCGGCGGCTGCGACGAGCTGCACGCGCTCGAACATTCGGGCAAGCTCGATCAGATGCTGGCGAGCTGACACGATGAAGGCGGCGCTCGTTCAGCTTTCGGTCACGGATGATCCGGCACAGAACCTGCCGGTCACGCTCGACTTCATCCGCGATGCCGCGTCGAAAGGTGCGCAGCTGATCGCGACGCCGGAATGCACCAATCTGATCTCGTCGGATCGCGCCCATCAGAACGCGGTCCTGCATCACGAGCATCACGACCCGACGCTGGAGGCGCTTTGCAACGAGGCAGAGCGCCTTGGCGTCTATATCCTGATCGGCTCGCTCTGCCTGAAATCCGGAGACGATGCGCGCTTCGCCAATCGCTCTTTCCTGATCGGGCGCAAGGGCAATATCAAAGCCCGCTACGACAAAATCCACATGTTCGACGTGGACGTGTCCGAGACCGAACGCTACCGCGAATCCGAGGCCTACCGCCCCGGGCGCGAGGCGGTTCTGGGCGCCACGAAATACGCTCAGCTCGGCCTGTCGGTCTGCTACGACCTGCGCTTCCCGCATCTCTACCGGACGCTGGCGCAGGCCGGGGCGCAGGTGCTGACGATCCCGGCGGCGTTCAACGACACGACCGGGGCCGCCCATTGGGAGGTTCTGGTGCGTGCCCGCGCGATCGAGAATACCTGCTTCGTGCTGGCGCCCGCGCAATGCGGCACCCATGCCGCGCATGGCGGTCGGCCGCGCAAGACCTGGGGCCATTCGCTGGCGGTCGATCCCTGGGGCAAGGTGCTGGCCGATGGCGGCACCGAACCCGGCGTGACGCTCGTCGATCTCGATCTCGATCAGGTGGACGCGGTGCGCTCGCGCCTGCGGTCCCTCTTCCATGACCGGAGCTTCGACGGACCGTGAGCACCCCGCCCGAGAACGATCCGCTCGCCGCGACGCTGTTCGCCGAGGTCTTCATGGCCGATCAGCTGGCGCGAAACGTGGTGAGCCGTGCCCTGCCGAAGGGCATGGAAATCTCACATTTCTCGGTGCTCAACCTGCTGGCCCATATCAACGAAGAGCGCACGCCCGCCCAGCTGGCCGAGGCGCTGCATGTGACCCGCGGTGCGATGACCAACACGCTCGCCAAGCTGGAATGGGCGGGGCATGTGCATATCCGGCCCGACTGGGACGACGCGCGGCGCAAATGGGTGTCGCTCTCGCCCTCCGGTCGGCGGGCGCGCGATGCGGCGCTGGCCTCGCTGATGCCGATCATCGGAGGGATCGTGCGCGATCTCGGCCCCGATAAGGTCCGCGCCACCCTACCGGTTCTGCGCGAATTGCGCGCCCGCCTCGGCCAGGCCTGAACGCGGCAGGGGCGCTGCCCCTCTGGCCTGCGGCCATTCACCCCGGGATATTTCCGCCAACCCGAAATCCGGATCTTCGCTCTTGTGTAAATATCCCGGGGGAGCGCGGCACGCGCGGGGGCAGAGCCCCCTCTTCTTTCTCAAATGAAAAGACCCCGCCGTTTCGCACGGCGGGGCAAGGCGCGTGCCGAGGAGCGGCCCTCGGCACCGGCGGTAACTTCTAATTCTTGAGAGAGGGCTGAGCCTCAGTTCATCTCGGCGCGGATCTGCTGGCGCAGCAGGTCGATCGGGACCTGTTTGCCATCGCGCTTGAACGTCCAGTAGGTCCAGCCATTGCAGCTCGGCGCGCCTTCGAGATGGGCGCCGACCTGATGGATCGAGCCTTTCACGTCGTCGCCGATCAGCGTGCCGTCCGCGCGGACCTTGGCCTTGTGGCGACCGTTGAGCGAATACAGCTCCTCGCCCGGGCGCAGCATTCCGCGTTCGACCAGCTGGCCGAAGGGCACGCGCGGCTCGGCGCGTTTCGAGGTGGAAACTTCCAGCGCTTCCTTGTCGAACTTGCGGATCTTGGCGAGGCGCTTGAGCGCGACTTCGCGATACGCTTCTTCGCGCTCGATACCGATGAAATCACGGCCGAGCATCTTCGCCACGGCGCCGGTCGTGCCGGTACCGAAGAACGGGTCGAGGATCACGTCGCCGGGATTGGTGGTGCCGACGAGGACACGATGCAGCAGCGCCTCGGGCTTCTGGGTCGGGTGGGCTTTCTCGCCGTTCGAATCCTTCAGACGCTCGCCGCCATTGCAGATCGGGATCACCCAGTCGGAGCGCATCTGCACGCCTTCATTGAGCGATTTCAGCGCCTCGTAATTGAAGGTGTATTTCGCGCCTTCGGATTTCGACGCCCAGATCAGCGTCTCATGCGCGTTGGTCAGGCGCTTGCCGCGGAAGTTCGGCATCGGGTTCGACTTGCGCCACACGACGTCGTTGAGAATCCAGAAGCCCTGGTTCTGCAGCTCTGCGCCCATGCGGAACACGTTGTGATAGGAGCCGATCACCCACATCGCGCCATTCGGCTTGAGGATGCGGCGCGCGGCCTTCAGCCAGTCTCGGGTGAAATTGTCGTAATGCGCGAAGGAGCCGAACTGGTCCCACGCGTCATCGACCGCGTCGACCTTGGAATTATCGGGGCGGTGCAGATCACCGCGCAACTGTAGATTGTAGGGCGGATCGGCGAAGATCAGGTCCACACTGTCCTCGGGCAGCGAGTTCATCATCTCGATGCAATCGCCATCCAGAATTTCGTTCAGGGGCAGTGCATTGCGCACCACCGGAGTCTTGGTCTTTGCCATTTTTAGCCTCTTAACTGCCCGCCTCAGGGCCCAATATCTGGGAGCCGGCTTTGTGCCGATCTATGGCTATAAAAATGAGTCAAAGGCGATTCATCGTCAATTTCTTTTTTGAATCAAGGGGTTATATAATTAGCTTGGCACAAGATATTGTGGACCGGCTTGAAGCTTCGTCTATGAACGGGGGTGACCCCTAAATCTAGAAGCGCCTGCAGATGGTCCTTGGTCGGGTAGCCCGCATTCCGCTCCCAGCCGTAGCCCGGATACTGTTGCGCCAAATCCACCATGAGCAAATCGCGGGCCTCTTTCGCGAGGATCGAGGCCGCCGCGATCGACAAGGAGCGGGCATCGCCCTTCACGACCGGCTCGCTGGACAACTTCAGGTCGCGCGGCACGCGGTTACCGTCGACGAGCACATGATCAGCGGTGCGGGCCAGCCCGTCGACCGCGCGGCACATCGCGAGATGCGAGGCGTGGTAGATATTGAGTTCGTCGATTTCCTCGACGCTGGCATGGGCCACGCAGAACTCGGCGCAGTCCATGATCTGCGCGGCCAGATCGGCGCGGCGCTTTGCGGTGAGCTTCTTCGAGTCGTTGAGCCCTTCAGGAATGCGGGCGGGATCGAGAATGACCGCCGCTGCCGTCACCGGACCGCAAAGCGGACCGCGGCCCACCTCGTCCACGCCTGCAACGATTGTCAGGCCGCGCGCGAAGGCGGCTTCTTCGAAAGAGAAATCGGGGTTCTGTGCCATGGCTTCGGAATGCCCCGGAACGGCAGGTCTGTTCAATGAAAAAGCGGGGACCCGAAGGCCCCCGCACTGCTCGACGACGCTCTTATGGCGTCTGCCGCATCACTTAACGCCGGCTGAGACGGATCCCGCGATCCTCGAGGCAGTTGCTGCCATAGACTTTCTCGACGCCGTGACGGCCGGTCTTCATCGTGAAGGCGCAATTCGCGGGCAGGCGACGTTCGGTGCGGCGATCGAGGCAGGAGGCGGAAACCACCTCACCCCAGCCGCGGCGGGTCTTCACGCGCTGCACGCATTGCGCGGGCAGGCGGATGCGGTCGCGGTCATGGCTATAGCGACGGTGGTCGCGGTCGTAACGCTCCTGCGCGCGCTGGCGGCGGGCCTCGGCTTCGCGGCGCTCGCGCTCGCGGCGTTCACGCTCCAGTCGGCGCTGGCGGTCCTGCCAGCTCTCGTAGCGCGGCTGCGCCTTCTTCGCCTTGTGATCCTTCTTGTTCATCCCGTCGAGGAGCAGCGCGGCAGCACCGACCCCAAGCAGGATGCTCAGCGCCTGACGGTCCTTCTTGCCCAGCGCGGCGGCAGGCGTAGCACTGATTGCGACGGAGCCCAGCGCGAGGGCGAGGGCGGTGATGGCGGCGGTGGCCTTGGTCTTGAGGCTCATGGCTTCGGTCCTTTCACTCGGCAGCCCGAAGGCCGCATGACGTCGATGAACCAAGATTGGGCCGAGGGGCGAAAGTCAGGCAATAACGCCCCCCTGCTATCGGATAACAGGCGGGCCAACCCCCTTTGGCTATTGAATAACACGGGCGTTGAGCGCAGCGTGTTCCACATGAAACACGTAGTCCTCATATTGGCGTTTCTCGCCTCTGCCTCGGCCGCGCAGGCCGAGTGCTATGCCGATTACAAGGCCAAGCGCGACAACCCGTTGCAGCTGCAATACGGGGTAGCGCAGGTCTCGGACTCGGCCTGTTCGAAAAAGGCGGCGGCGCGCGAATTGGCGCCGAAGCTGAAAGCCGATGGGTGGACCTTGCTGACGGTTCTCTCCACATTCGGCCCCGATGGCTTGGAGCAAAGGAAGGCCAGTGCCGGACAATATTTCCTCCGTTACTGATAGTTTACGACTCGGCTCGCGCGCGGTTGTGGGCGGGATCGTGGCCGTGGTCGCGATTCTCGCCGTGGCCGCGGTGCTGTTGTTCGCGAACCTGCCGAATGCGGATGCTTTCAATGCCCGGGTCGAGCAGATCTTCGTGCAGAACGACAATCTGACCTCACAAGCCGAGATCAAGCTGCTGGAGGTGCTGGCGCAGTCGGGCACCGCGTTCTCGGACGTGCTGGCGAATTACCGGGTGATCATCTTCATCCTGCTGATCTTCGCCGCCGCGTTGCTGATCGCGACGATCGTGTTCTTGCTGCTCCTGATCGCGCTGAACAAGCGGATGACCGAGATTCGCCGCGCCGGGATCGAGGTGCAGTCCTTACGCATCCTGCGGGGCGAAAACGCGGTCATGCTTAACGATATGGGCTTCACGCTGACCCCGGCGGCGATCGAGACGCTGTCGGTGCTGGCCGAGGCGCGGATGGATGACGACATCCTCACCGGCGTGCAGATCGAGGCGATGATCTCGGGCCGGGACGAGGCCGATTGCGACGAGGCGGCGGGCGCCACACGGATCAAACGGCTGCGCGACAGCCTCGGAAATCAGCTCGTCAGCGAGCTTCTCGTGCGCAACATTTCCCGCAAAGGCTATGCACTTAGCGTCGCCAAGGATGCGATCCGAGTCGACTGATCCGGTTGCGCCACTGTCACATGCGCCCTATATCGCAGGGTCTGTTGACCCGAGGGAGAGCCATGTCCGACACGCCCTTCTACCTGATCGACGAGGCGCGCCTGCGCGAGAACATGCGCAAGATCGAGCGTCTGCGCGAACGGTCCGGCGCGAAAGCCCTGCTGGCGCTGAAATGTTTCGCCACATGGTCGGCCTTCGACATCATGAAGCCCTACATGGATGGCACGACCTCCAGCTCGCTGTTCGAGCTGCATCTGGGGCGTGAGAAATTCGGCAAGGAAACCCATGCCTACTCGGTCGCCTGGGCCGATCACGAGATCGACGAGGCCATCGGTTACGCCGACAAGATCATCTTCAACTCGCTGAGCCAGCTGGATCGCTTCGGTGACAAGGCCGCGCATATCGAGCGTGGCCTGCGCCTGAACCCGCGGTTTTCGACTTCCGGTTTCGATCTGGCCGATCCGGCGCGGCCGTTCTCGCGGCTGGGCGAATGGGATGCCGAGCGGCTGGAGGCGGCGATGGACCGCATCTCGGGCGTGATGATCCACTACAATTGCGAGAACGCGGATTTCGCGCTGTTCGACCATCAGCTTTCGCGGATCGAGGCGGAGTTCGGCGACATCCTGAAGCGTCTGAAATGGGTCAGCCTCGGCGGCGGCATCCATTTCACCGGCGACGATTACCCGCTCGACGATCTGGCCGACCGGCTGAAGAAATTCTCCGAGGATTTCGACGTGCAGGTCTATCTGGAGCCCGGCGAGGCGTCGATCACGCAGACCGCCTCGCTCGAGGTGACGGTGCTCGACATTCTCGATAACGGCAAGAAGATCGCCATCGTCGACAGCAGCATCGAGGCGCATATGCTCGACCTGCTGATCTATCGCGAGACCGCCAAGCTGCCGCAGCAGGGCGAGTTTGAATACCAGATCGCGGGCAAGACCTGCCTCGCGGGCGACATCTTCGGCGAGGCGCGGTTCGACAAACCGCTCGAAATCGGCGACCGTATCTCGATTGCCGATGCCGCCGGTTACACGATGGTCAAGAAGAACTGGTTCAACGGCGTGGCGATGCCCGCCATCGCCATCCGCCGCGAAGATGGGAACATCGACCGGATTCGCGACTTCACCTATGAGGATTATCGCGCCTCATTGTCCTGAGGGCCCACAAGAGCCCCCTTCCCCTGTCCGCAGAAAAAGGAGACAGCCGAAGTGAAAAAGAACGTGCTCATCATCGGAGCGGGCGGCGTCGCCCAGGTCGTGGCGCATAAATGCGCGCAGAATAATGACATCCTTGGCGATCTGCATATCGCTTCGCGCACCAAATCGAAATGCGATGCCATCATCGACAGCGTGCGTGAAAAGGGCGCGATGAAGGTGGACGGCACGTTCGAGGCGCATGAGGTGGATGCAACCGATTCCGAGGCCGTCGCAGCGCTGATCCGCGAGACCGGGTCCCAGATCGTCATCAACGTGGGCACCGCCTTCGTGAACATGCACGTGCTCGACGGCTG
Organism: Thioclava sp. JE_KL1; assembly: GCF_009296265.1. Lineage (GTDB taxonomy): Bacteria > Pseudomonadota > Alphaproteobacteria > Rhodobacterales > Rhodobacteraceae > Thioclava. The sequence continues at coordinate 229,911 of NZ_WBJS01000005.1, read as the reverse complement.
CATCGCGACGGGCGCCGCCTATATCGATACCGCGATTCACGAAGAGCCCGACAAGATCTGCGAAACCCCACCGTGGTATGCCAACTACGAGTGGAAAAAGCGCGATCTGTGCACCGAGCACGGCGTGACCGCGATCCTCGGCGCTGGCTTCGATCCGGGTGTGGTGAATGCCTATGCGCGCTTCGCGATCGACCAGATGGACGAGGTGAAGTCGATCGACATCGTCGACATCAACGCAGGCTCGCACGGCAAGTATTTCGCGACCAATTTCGATCCCGAGATCAACTTCCGCGAATTCACCGGCGTGGTTTACTATTGGGAAGACCAGCAGTGGAAAGAGACGAGCATGTTCGCCTCGGGCCACAACTGGGATCTGCCCGTCGTCGGCCCGTCGCAGGCCTATCAGTCGGGCCATGACGAGGTGCATTCGCTGGCGACCAACTATCCGCAGGCCGATGTGCGCTTCTGGATGGGCTTCGGCGATCACTACATCAACGTCTTCACCGTGCTGAAGAACCTCGGCCTGTTGTCCGAGCAGCCGGTGAAAACCGCTGAAGGCCTTGAAGTCGTGCCGCTGAAAGTGGTGAAGGCCGTGCTGCCCGACCCGTCGAGCCTCGCGCCCGATTACACCGGCAAGACCTGCATCGGCGATCTGGTGAAAGGCACCAAGGACGGCAAGGACGTGGAGTATTTCGTCTATAACGTCGCCGATCACAAAGAGGCCTATGAGGAAGTCGGCTCGCAGGGCATTTCCTACACAGCGGGCGTGCCGCCGGTCGCCGCCGCGATCCTGATCGCGCAGGGCGACTGGGATGCGAAAACGATGAAAAACGTCGAAGAGATGGACCCCAAGCCCTTCTTCACCGAACTCGACCGCATCGGCCTCCCGACCCGCGTGATGGTCGGTGGCCTCAAGGGCGAGGACAAGGCCTGGACCGAGGTTTAAGCGGTCGCACCAGAAACACGAAAGGCCCGCATCGCGCGGGCCTTTTTCATGTCTGATTGGCGATCCCGGCAGGATTCGAACCTGCAACCTGCCCCTTAGGAGGGGGCTGCTCTATCCAGTTGAGCCACGGGACCGCACTGCGCCTTTGATGCCGCCAAAGAGCCTATGGTGCAAGTCCATCGCGGCGCTGCAACAGAAAACCGCGCGCATATTCCTATGCATGCGGATCTTGCAGAAGTTTCAGGATTTCGGGGGGAAGGAAAGAAAAGGGAGCGCAAATTGGCCCACTGCGCCCCCTTTCGCATCCCTCGCCGTGACGAATCCGACACCGGCGCGGGTCGTTCCAGGTATCGGGCGGAGATTATCCGACCCTACAACCGTTAACGCTAACATACTTGGCATCATTCGCTTGCGCAAGGGAAATGTTTGGCGCTAACAAGAGGAGAACCTTGAGGAACCGCCCTTGTCTCGCCCTATCGAAACCCGCCGTCCATTGACCCTGCGCGATGTCTCCGAAGCCTCCGGCGTCTCGGAGATGACCGTCAGCCGCGTGCTGCGCAATCGCGGCGATGTCTCTGATGCGACACGCGAAAAGGTCCTGCAGGCCGCGAAAGCGCTTGGCTATGTGCCCAACAAGATCGCGGGCGCGCTGGCCTCTCAGCGGGTGAACCTCGTGGCCGTGATCATCCCGTCGCTGTCGAACCTCGTCTTTCCGAAAGTGCTGTCGAGCGTGTCCGACGAGCTCGAGGATACCGGGCTGCAGCCGGTCGTGGGGGTGACGAATTACTCGCCCGAGAAGGAAGAGCAGGTTCTGTACGAAATGCTCTCGTGGCGCCCCTCGGGGGTGATCATCGCGGGGGTCGAGCACACGCCCGCCTCGCGCGCGATGCTGCAGAACGCGGGCATTCCGGTGGTCGAGATCATGGATGTCGACGGCGAGGGGATCGACTCGGTCGTGGGGATTTCGCATCGCCGCGCCGGGCTGCATATGGCCGAGGCGATCATCGCCGCGGGCTATCGCAAGATCGGGTTCCTTGGCACGAAGATGCCCGAGGATCACCGGGCGCGCAAACGGCTCGAAGGGTTCAAGGAAGGGCTCGCCAAGGCAGGGATCGAACTGGCGGACACCGAGTTCTACGCGGGCGGTTCTGCGCTCGCGAAAGGGCGCGAGATGACGGAGACGATGCTCAAGCGCTCGCCCGATCTCGATTTCCTTTATTACTCCAACGACATGATCGGCGCGGGCGGTCTGCTCTGGTGCCTCGATAACGGCATCGACGTGCCGGGCAAGATGGGCCTGGCCGGGTTCAACGGGCTGGAACTGCTCGACGGGTTGTCGGTGCGGCTCGCCACGATGAATGCCTGCCGCGCTGAGATTGGCCGCAAGGCGGCACAGATCATCTCGGGTCGCTCGCAAAGCGGGATGATCGGCGGCGAAGTGATCGAGCTGGAGCCGACGCTCGATCCGGGCGACACGATCCGTAAACGCTGATCCCAAGGCGGCGGCGCAAGCACCGCCTGCCTTTTAGCGCCGCGCGCCCCAGCTGAGCGACGCGTATTGCCGTGTGTAGAACTCGCCCAGAAGGCCGATCATCAGGATCGCGAGCCCGACATAGAGCGGATATTCCCAGTTCGAGAAATGCGGATTGTAGTTGATGAAGGTGTAGCCCCGCGCCTGATCGATCGTGTGAAACAGCGGGTTCCAGTTGAACAGGATCAGCATCTTGTGCGGCAGATTGTTGGCGAGAAACATCTTGCCCGAGGCGATCATGTTGGCGCGGGTATAAACCTGCTGGATCACGCTCACCACTTCGGGCGCCCATGGCTTCGCCGCAAGCAGCACGACACCGACCGCGAGCCCCGTGAACCACGCCAGCAACACCATCGCGAACGCGCCGACCCAGTCGTAGATCTCGATCGGTTTGAAGGCCGCGTGGTAGATGTAGAGCACCGTCACCATCGACAGCACCTGGATATACAGCGCGCTCAGCGCCGCCGACGCGATCGAGATCGCCGTGGTCATCGGCGCGTGTTTCATCATCGCCGATGTGGGCCCTTCCGACCCGAAGACCGCGCCAAGGGTCTTGGTGTGGGTCATGTAAAGGAAGATGCCCGTCATGATGTAGAGCAGGAAATCGCCCCGCACCGAGCTCGACCGCATCCCGAGTACGCTGAACATGATGTAGAAAGAGATGACCAGCAGCATCGTCTGAAACATGTTCAGCAGCAGGCCGATCAACGCATTCCCGTGGTTCTTGCGCAGATTGCGCACGGTGGCGTGATAAATCAGCTCCAGCAGGCTGAAGGTCGTGCCGAGCTTGGTCGATTTCGTCTCTGGTCTGAACATGTCCCTGCCGATTCGGGCGTCGTTGCGGCCCAAGCTAGGTCGGATTGCTTGCTCAACCCTTATCGCCGCATCATAAGGGGGGAGTTGGAGCATAGCAATTGGGCCTTAACAAGGCCGGGAGAGGCGTGACGATGGATTTCGAACATCTGATGCGAGTGATGCGGCGGCTGGCGCTCGAAGCAGGCGACAAGATCATGGAGATCTACGACTCGCCCGATTTCGAGGTGAAGTCGAAGTCGGATAACTCGCCGGTGACCGAGGCCGACGAGGCCGCCGACGCGTTGATTTCCGCAGGGCTGCGCGCAGAGTTTCCCGATATGCCGCTCGTCACCGAAGAGCAGGCCGCGAGCCATTCGCAGGAAGTGTCGACCTTCCTGATCGTCGATCCGCTCGATGGCACGAAGGAATTCGTCAAGCGCCGCGGCGATTTCACGGTGAACATCGCCTATGTCGAGAATGGCAAGCCCGTGCGCGGCGTGGTCTACGCCCCCGCCAAGGGACGTCTGTTCTACACGCTGGCCGAGGGCCGCGCGGTCGAAGAGGATGGCCCCTTCGACAAGGAACGCCCCGGCAAGCAGCATCCGATCACCGTCTCGATGCCCGACAATCGCGGTCTGATGGTCGTCGCGTCGAAATCGCACCGCGATCAGGCGACCGACGATTACATCGGCAAATACGCGGTGAAGGATATGGCCTCGGCCGGGTCGTCGCTGAAATTCTGCCTTGTCGCGACCGGCGAGGCCGATCTCTATCCGCGCCTCGGGCGCACGATGGAATGGGACACGGCAGCCGGTGACGCGGTTCTGCGTGGCGCGGGCGGCGAAATGATCCGCTTCGACGATCACGCACCCTTCACCTATGGCAAGCCGGGCTTCGAGAACCCGTTCTTCATCGCCTATGCCCCCGGCGTTCTCTTGGTGAAGTAATGTCGGTCCTGATCGTCATCCCGGCGCGCTACGCGTCGAGCCGCTATCCCGGCAAGCCTCTGGTCGAACTGACCGGCGCCACCGGCGAGAAAAAGACCCTGATCCAGCGCAGCTGGGAGGCGGCGACACAGGTCGGCGGCGTCGACCGGGTCGTGGTAGCGACCGATGACGCCCGTATCCGCGAGGCCTGCGAAGCCTTCGGCGCTGAGGTGGTGATGACCTCCGAGAGCTGCCGCAACGGGACCGAGCGCTGCGCCGAAGCGGCCGCGACCCTTGGCGGCGATTTCGACATCGTCGTGAATCTGCAGGGCGACGCGCCGCTGACCCCCGCGTGGTTCATCGAAGACCTCGTTGCAGGCCTGCGCGCGAATGACTGGGCCGAGCTGGCCACCCCGGTCCTGCGCTGCGAAGGCGCGATGCTCAACAGCCTGCTGGAAGATCGCCAGAACGGGCGCGTTGGCGGCACGACCGCAGTATTCGGTGCTGGCAATCGCGGGCTCTATTTCTCGAAAGAGGTCATTCCCTTCACCTCCGAGACTTATGACGACGAAGCCCCCACGCCGGTCTTCCACCATGTGGGCGTCTATGCCTACCGGCCGGACACGCTGGCCGCCTATGCGGGCTGGCCGATCGGGCCTCTGGAAACCCTCGAAGGGCTGGAGCAGCTGCGCTTTCTCGAAAACGGTCGCGCAGTGCTCTGCGCAGAGGTCGAGTCGCGCGGACGGCAGTTCTGGGAACTCAACAATCCGTCAGATGTGGCCCGGATCGAATCCATGATGCTGCAGATGCAGCTTCCCTGAACGCACGCAGTTTCTCGCCTATCGCATTAAAAATGCGGTTTTTCACGGCATTGCAGGAAACAATTTTCGCATTTGCAGCATTTCTTCCTTCGGGAGTGCTCAACGCCAGAACCGGTCCCTTGTTGGATCACGGCTTTGGGGACACAATGAACCAACTTTTGACGATTTAATCGTAGCAACCCTATAGGTGACGAATGAAAAGCAAGGTGACGAAGGCGATCTTCCCGGTGGCCGGCCTCGGAACCCGCTTCCTCCCCGCAACGAAGTCGATCCCGAAAGAGATCCTCACGTTGGTGGACCGCCCGCTTATCCAATACGCCATCGACGAGGCGCGTGCGGCAGGTATCGAGGAATTCATCTTCGTCACCTCGCGCGGCAAATCGGCACTTGAGGATTATTTCGACAACGCCCCCGAACTGGAAAGCGCATTGGCGCAAAAGGGCAAGACCGAAATCCTCGACGAGCTGCAGCAGACAAATATGGACAGCGGCGCGATCGCCTATGTCCGCCAGAACCAGCCGCTGGGTCTGGGCCACGCGGTCTGGTGCGCGCGTCGTCTCGTGCATGACGAAGCCTTCGCCGTGATCCTGACCGATGACGTCATCGCCGCCGACAAGCCGTGTCTGCAGCAGATGATGGAAGCCTATAACGAGACCGGCGGGAACTATGTCGCGGCGATGGAAGTCCCCGCCGACAAGACCGCTTCCTACGGGGTTCTGGATGTCGCCCCGGGCGACGGTCCGCGTCTGCAGGTCAACGGCATGGTCGAAAAGCCCAAGCCCGAGGATGCCCCCTCGAACCTCGCGGTGATCGGGCGCTACATCCTCACTCCGCGCATCATGTGGAACCTCGATGCGCGCAAGGCGGGGGCTGGCGGTGAGATTCAGCTGACCGACGCGATCGCGCAGGAAATCCATGGCGGCAACTCGGTCTATGGCTATCGCTTCGACGGTCAGCGTTACGATTGCGGCTCGAAAGCGGGCTTCCTGCAGGCGACGGTGGCTTTCGGCCTCCAGCGCCCGGATCTGAAGGACGAGTTCGGCGAATATCTCTCCGATCTTTCAGCGATGCGGCAGGCGGCTGAGTAAGCGATGCAGCATGTGTTGGTAACAGGTGGTGCGGGCTATATCGGCTCGCACGCCTGCAAAGCGCTGGCCGCGGCGGGTTACGTCCCGGTCTGCTTCGACAATTTCTCCACCGGCTGGAAAGAAGCGGTGAAGTTCGGCCCGGCCGAGGAGGGCGATCTTGCCGATCGCGCGCGCCTCGACGAGGTTTTCGCGAAATATCAGCCCATCGCGGTGATGCATTTCGCGGCGCTGAGCCTTGTCGGCGAGTCGATGCAGAACCCGTCGAAATACTGGCGCACCAACGTGAATTGCGCGCTGAATCTGATTGAGGCGGCCGTCGATGCGGGCTGCCGCAACTTCGTCTTCTCCTCGACCTGCGCGACCTATGGCGATCAGGACGGGGTGGTGCTGAACGAGGACACCGAACAGCGCCCGATCAACGCCTATGGCGGCTCGAAACGGGCCATCGAAGACATGCTGCGCGATTTCGGCGCGAGCCACGGGCTGAACTCGGTGATCTTCCGCTACTTCAACGTGGCGGGCGCGGATCCCGATGCCGAGGTCGGCGAGCAGCACATCCCCGAGACGCATCTGATCCCGCTGATGTTGGATGCCATCGCGGGCAAACGCCCGGCGCTCACCGTGTTCGGTTCGGATTACGCGACGCGCGACGGCACTTGCATCCGCGATTACGTCCATGTCTCCGATCTGGTCGATGCGCATGTGCTGGGCCTGAAATGGCTCGAAGACGGTAAACCCTCGCGGGTCTTCTGCCTCGGCTCGGGCAACGGGTTCTCGGTACGCGAAGTGATCGACGCCTCGCGCGCGGTGACCAATCAAGACGTCCCGATTGTCGAGGGCGACCGTCGCCCCGGCGATGCGGCGGCGCTGGTGTCGGGCTCGAAACGGGCGACCGAGGAGCTGGGCTGGCAGCCGAAGCGGTCGGACCTTTCCACCATGATTTCCGATGCATGGCGTTGGCATCAGGCGGCAGAGTATGAATACTGACCCCGAGGTAGGGTCAGGAGAATGAATGCCATCGCGCCGTGAGCTTTGGGAGGGCTACAGGCTGCGCCTCAAGCGCAAGCATTTCTTGTGGCGCGCCCTGCGCAAACGGCACCAGCTTGACCGCGTCACCAACCGCACCGGCAAGATAAAGCCCGGCGCGATCCTCGCCTTCGCGGTGATGCGCAACGAGGCGCGGCGACTGCCGTTTTTTCTCAAGCATTACCGCAAGCTCGGCGTGGATCACTTCCTGATCGTCGACAATGACAGCACGGATGGCACCGCCGCGCTGCTGGCCGAGGCGCGCGATGTCTCTCTGTGGCAGACGTCGGGCAGCTACCGGGCGTCGCGCTTCGGGCTCGATTGGGTGACATGGCTGATGCTGCGCTACGGGCATGATCACTGGTGCCTGACCGTCGATGCCGATGAGCTGCTGATCTACCCTTATCACGACAGCCGCCCCCTGCCCGCGCTGACCGACTGGCTCGACCGGTCGGAGCAATGCAGTTTCCCGGCCATGATGCTCGACCTCTACCCGAAAGGGCCGCTTGGCGCGCAGCGCTATGAGGCGGGGCAGGACCCGTGCAAGATCCTGAGCTGGTTCGACGCCGGGAATTACATGATCACCCAGCAGGCGCGGACTGATGCGCTATGGATCCAAGGCGGGCCACGGGCGCGGGCGTTTTTCCCCGACAGTCCGCGCCAATCGCCGACCCTGTCGAAGATCCCGCTGGTGCGCTGGCACAGGCGGTGGGCCTATCTGAACTCGACCCATGCGCTGCTGCCGCGCCACCTGAACCAGACCTACGACACGGAGGGCGGCGAGGCGATTTCGGGGCTGCTGCTGCACACGAAGTTTCTCGACGAGATCGTGGACAAGTCGAAAGAGGAGAAATCGCGCGGCGAGCATTTCGGCCAGCCCGCGGAATTCGACCAGTATTACGACGCGCTGGCCGCCGATCCGGAGCTCTGGACGCCGCATTCGACGCGGCTCGGCGACTGGCGGCAACTGGAGGCGCAGGGGCTGATGTCGCGCGGCGGCTGGATGTGAACGTGTTGACTTGGAGGCAACATTGCTGACGCAAGCGTTAGGCATGGCCTTCTCAGCTGCGCGCAAACCGGGTAAGTATCGGAAGATATTGATAAGCCGTTGAAAACTTGCCGATTTGAACAGGGCGACCTTTAACGATTTGAGAACTACGCTGCGAGTAGCAAGGGACCAGTGCGGCACGAAATGACCGCGACGTCGGAAAGGGACGGGTATTGGGACTGAGAGAGATCGCCAGGCTGCGCCGTAAACGCAGAATTCGGCAGATTCGGGCTTTCCGCAAAAGCCGCGAACTCTCTCTCTATTCCGACCGCACCGGCGACATCCGCCCCGAGGATATCCTCGTGTTCGTCACCGCCCGTAACGAACGCATCCGCCTGCCCTATTTCCTGCGCTACTACCGCGAGATGGGCGTCGGGCACTTCCTGTTTGTCGACAATGGCAGCGACGATGGCAGCGCCGAGTATCTCGCGCAGCAGGAGGATTGCTCGGTCTGGCACACGGACGCCTCTTACAAGGCGTCGAATTTCGGCATCGACTGGATGAACTGGCTGCTGCGCAAATACGGCACCGGGCATTGGACGCTGACGCTCGATCCGGACGAGTTCTTCGTCTACCCGTTCTGCGACACGCGGCCCATTCAGGCGCTGACCGACTGGCTCGACACTTATGGCATCCGGTCTTTTCCGGCGATGCTGCTGGATATGTATCCCAAAGGGCCGATCGACGCGCAGCCCTATCGCGAGGGGCAGAACCCGTTCGATCTGGCCTGCTGGTTCGATGCGGGCAATTACATGATCTCGCAGAATTCCGAGACCAACAATCTGTGGATTCAAGGCGGACCGCGGGCGCGCATCTTCTTTCCCGACGCGCCCAAGAAGGCCCCCTCGCTCAACAAGATACCGCTCGTCAAATGGGAGCGTGGGAACGTCTATATCTCCTCGACCCATGCGTTGCTGCCGCGTGGCCTGAATCAGGTCTACGACACGATCGGCGGCGAGATGGTCTCGGGCTGCCTGCTCCATGCGAAGTTCCTCTCGCCCCTCGCGGACAAGGTCGAAGAGGAACTGGAGCGCAAACAGCATTACGCGGGATCGCGCGAATATCACGCCTATGCCCGCACGATCTCAAAAGAGCCCGATTTGTGGTGCAAATGGTCTGAGAAATATATCAACTGGCGCCAGCTCGAGATCCTCGGGCTGATGTCGAAGGGCAATTGGGCGTGAGGAAATTAGGCGCGTGACAGTCGGATTCATCATGATGTGCCACACCGCGCTCGACCGGGCCGCGCAGGTCGCGCGGTTCTGGTCGGAGGGCGGATCGCCCGTGGTGATCCATGTCGATGCCCGTGTGACCGCGCATGACTATAACGGCTTCAAGAAGATGCTCGCCGATCTGGAGAATGTCTCCTTCTCGCGGCGCTACAAATGCGACTGGGGCACGTGGTCGCTGGTCGCCGCCAGCCAAGCTGCGGCCGAGCAGATGCTGGCGCTGCATGACGACGTGCGCCACGTCTATCTGGCGTCGGGCTCCTGCCTGCCGCTGCGCCCGCTGCATGAGCTGACCGACTATCTCGACGCGCGGCCCTATACCGATTTCATCGAAAGCGTGACCACAACGGAAGTCGGCTGGACCGTGGGCGGGATCGACATCGAACGCTTTACGCTGCGCTTCCCGTTTTCGTGGAAAAAGCAGCGGCGCATGTTCGACCGCTATGTCGAATTTCAGCGCCGAGTGGGCTTCAAACGGCGCATCCCCGACGGGCTGGTGCCGCATCTGGGCAGCCAATGGTGGTGCCTGACGCGGCAGACCCTGTCAGCCATTCTGGAAGACCCCGATCGCGCGCTCTATGACCGCTATTTCAAGCGCGTCTGGATCCCGGATGAGAGCTATTTCCAGACCCTCGCAAGGCTCTATTCCACCTCGATCGAGAGCCGGTCGCTGACGCTGACCAAGTTCGATTTTCAGGGCAAGCCGCATATCTTCTACGACGATCACCTGCAGCTTCTGCGGCGGTCGGACTGTTTCGTGGCGCGGAAAATCTGGCCCAAGGCGGATAAGCTCTACCGGACCTTCCTCGACAAAAGCCCCGGGCGCTCCGTCATGGCGGAGCCGAACCCGGCCAAGATCGACCGGCTGTTTTCCAAGTCGATCGAGCGGCGGACGCGCGGGCGGCCGGGCCTCTACATGCAGAGCCGTTTTCCCAAGAAGGACCACGAGAACGGCAAGACCTCGGCGCCCTATTCGATCTTCCACGGCTTCTCGGATCTCTTCAAGAATTTCGACGGCTGGCTCGCGAAATACGTGGGCGCGCGGGTGCATGGCCATCTCTACGCGCCCGAGCGCGCCGAATTCGCGGGCAATGAGCGGATGTTCAACGGCTGCCTGACCGACGACGCGGCGCTGCGCGACTACAACCCGCGTGCTTTTCTCACGAACCTGATCTGGAACTCGCGCGGCGAACGTCAGTGCTACATGTTCTCGCCGCGCGACAATCAGGCGAATAACTGGTTCACCGCGACCGACCCGAATGCGCAAATCTCGGTCATTACCGGCGCCTGGGCGCTGCCTCTGTCGCGCAAGAACGAGAATTTCGCGACGATCCGGCGCGAGGCCGCGATGCTGCAAAAACGCGAGTTGGAGCATCTGGAGATTCTGCGCTCGATGTATGTGAAGGCGCGCGTGCGAATCTGGACCGTCGCGGATTTCATCGAGAACCCGATGGAGCCCCTGCAGACCATCATCGACGAGATCAGCCCCCGCGCGACTCGCCGCCTGACCGAAGCGCCGCAGATGGTCGATCTGTCGGGGTTCAACCAATTCCTGCAAAATCTCAAGAACCAGGGGATGCAGCCGCTCGTGATGGGGGATTTCCCGCTCGAGCAAAGCGGGCAGCGCGATGCCGCCACCCGCCGCGGTCGCCCCTATCTGGTGAAATAACCTATGCCCAAGTTTGACAGTTTCGTCGTCTTTGCCGAGATGCGCACCGGCTCCAATCTGCTGGAAGCTGCGCTGAACGATCTGGACGGCGTGACCTGCCATGGCGAGGCGTTCAACCCGGCGCTGATCGGCTATCCGAACCGCAAGGAACTGGTGGGCGTCACCAAGGCGCAGCGCGATGACGACCCGCTGACGCTATGGGGCGCGATCAAATCGCGGGACGGGCTGAACGGCTGCCGCTATTTCCACGATCACGACCCCCGGATGCTGGCCGTCTTCGTGAACGATCCGAAATGCGCGAAGATCGTGCTGACCCGCAATCCGATCGAGAGCTATGTCAGCCTGATGATCGCGCGCGCCACCGGCCAGTGGAAGCTGGGCGATGCGAAGCACCGCAAGGCCACGAAGGCGCGCTTCGATGCCGAGGAGTTCGAGGCGCATCTGGAAGGGCTGCAGGATTTTCAGGTGACTTTGCTGAACGCGCTGCAACGCTCGGGGCAGACGGCCTTCTATATCGATTACGAGGATGCCCAGTCGGTCGAGGTGCTCAACGGTCTCGCGAATTGGCTGGGCGTCGCGGGGCGGCTCGACAAGCTGCCCGAGACCCTGAAAGTGCAGAACCCCGAGCCGCTCGAGGCGAAGGTCGCGAATTTCCCAGGGATGGAGGCGTCGCTGGCGCGGCTCGACCGGTTCAACCTGTCGAAGACCCCGAATTTCGAGCCCCGGCGCGGTCCCGGCGTGCCCGGTTTCATCGCTAGCGAGGCGGGGCTGCTTTATATGCCGCTCCGGCCGGCGATGGATGCGCCCATCCGCGACTGGCTGGCGGCGACAGGCGAACTGGTCGAAGGGTTCAGCCAGAAGACCCTGCGCCAGTGGAAACGTCGCCATCCCGACCATCGCAGCTTCACTGTGCTGCGTCACCCGCTGATGCGCGCGCATCTCGCGTTCAACGCGGTGCTCAACTGGGACAATATGGACGAGACCCGCGCCGTCCTGCGTCAGAGCTACAAGCTGCCGATCCCGAAGGAAGGCGAGAGCATCGCGCAAGGCGACTATGCCGAGGCGCTGATCGCTTTCCTCGGCTGGCTCAAATCCAATCTCGCGAACCAGACGAGCCTGCCGGTGAACACGCTCTGGGCCACGCAATCCGCGGCGCTTCAGGGGATCGGCCAGTTTGCCCTGCCCGACCTTCTGGTGCGCGAGGAGCGGATGGCCGAGGATTTCGCCTATATCGCCAGCATGGCCAGGGTGGACGCCCCTGCCTTCGCGCCGGGCGAGACAGACACCGCGCCGATCAAGCTCACCGATATCTGGACGCCCGACCTCGAGGCAGCCGCGCGCGAGACCTATACGCGCGACATGATGCAGTTCGGCTTCGGCAACTGGCGCGACTGAGCCTGCGCCACGAAAAAAGCGCGCCGGGCGGACCGACGCGCTTTTTCGATTTTCATTCGAGACCGGTTCAGGCCGCCTGACGGCTCTGCGCCTCCGTCAGCACTGCGTGCAGCGTCGACGGATCGGTATTCGCCCGCAGCTTCTCGCAGGTTTCCGGATCGCGCATCGTGCGCGACACGAGGGCCAGCGCCTTGAGATGCTCGACCCCGGAATCCTTCGGCGCGAAGAGCGCGAAGACCAGATCGACCGGCAGCCGGTCGACCGCGTCGAAATCGAGCGGCTTTTCCAGACGCAGGAAGACACCCACGACTTCGCTCAGCCCGTCGAGCCGCGCATGCGGAAGCGCAACGCCATGACCGACACCGGTCGGCCCGAGGCTTTCACGCTCCTGCAGCGCATCGACAGTCTCCGCGGCGTCGATCTTGTAGCACGCCGCCGCGATGTCACCGAGATCCTGAAACAGGCGTTTCTTGCTCGTGACATTCGACAGCACTTTGACCGCGCCAGGCACGAGAAGTTTAGATAGGTCCATGAACTCGTCTACTCCGCGCCCGTTCCGGGCCGCTCATTTGCTGTTGCGCGGGTCGATCCAGCCGACATTGCCGTCTTCACGCCGATGAACGACGTTGACCCCGCCATGTTTCTCGTTGCGGAAGACGAGTAACGACGCATCAGACAGCTCCATCTGCATGACCGCTTCACCGACCGAGAGAGTGGGAACCTTGGTTTCCATCTCGGCTACGATCATCGGAGCACCTTCGTGCGTCTCGCCGGTATCGTCATCCTCTTCCGAGGCGAGCACATATAGACCTGCGGCTTCGAATTCAACTGGTTCAGCACGGTCGCGGTGATGATCTTTCAATCTGCGCTTGTGACGCCGCAGCTGCTTGTCCATCTTTTCGCGCGCCGCATCGAAGGCGGCATAGATTTCCGTGGCATGGCCCTTGGCCGAGGCGGTGAGCCCGGTGGACAGGTGCACCGTCGCCTCGCAGATAAACTCATGCGCATCGCGCGAGAAGGTGATCTGCGCATCGGTGGGACGCTGCATGTATTTCTCGGCGACCTCGCCCAGCTCCGACTTCACATGAGATTGCAGGGCCTCTCCGACATCGATTTGTTTGCCGGTGATTTGGTAACGCATGGATTTCCTCCTTCACGCATTGGGCCAGTGACCCCAGCCTCCTCGGCAGGGGTTTCGGGCCGGTTAATCTCTTGGAAAGTCGCGTTGAGTCTGAATTCGCCCGGGCCCTCTTTCGGGGACCTTCCGCGCGCCGGACCCCTCTCGGGGGCCGCAAGCGCGCCCGGGGAGTGGGGGCGAACATTACGCATCTCTTATGTATTTGGGGATGGATCGTGGGGGGTGTCAACGGGTCTCCCTCGCTGCAGTGCAAAACTGCCGGTAGGCGGAGGCGCCCGGCAGGGATCCGCGGATCACGATCAGAGGATGCGGAAGTGCTGGCCGAGATAGACGCGGCGCACGTTTTCGTCCTGCACAACCTCTTCCGCGGTGCCCGACATCAGCACCGTGCCGTCATGCAGAATATAGGCCCGATCCACGATCTCGAGCGTTTCGCGCACATTGTGATCGGTGATCAAAACCCCGATACCCCGATCTTTCAGCTGTGCGACGAGCGCGCGAATCTCCGACACGGCGATCGGATCGACGCCCGCGAAGGGTTCGTCCAGCAACAGATATTTCGGATCGGCAGCCAGACAGCGCGCGATTTCGCAGCGTCTACGCTCGCCCCCGGACAGCGCCAGCGCGGGCGCCTGGCGCAGATGGCCGATCGAGAAATCGCCCAGAAGTTCTTCCAGACGCTCGCGGCGGGTATGGGGATCGGATTCCGCCACCTCCAGCACCGCCATGATGTTGTCTTCGACCGAAAGCCCGCGGAAAATCGAGGCTTCCTGCGGCAGATAGCCGATCCCGAGCCGCGCGCGGCGATACATCGGCAGGCCCGTCACATCGCGCCCGTCGATCAGAACCTCGCCCGCATCGGGGCGGATCAGGCCCGCGATATTGTAAAAACAGGTGGTTTTCCCCGAACCGTTCGGCCCCAGAAGCGCCACGACCTCGCCGCGCGACAGGTCGAGCGAGACGTCGCGAATCACAGGGCGGCGCTTGTAGCTCTTGCGCAGACCCCGGACCTGCAAGCCGCCCTGGCCCGCGACCGGGGCCAGCCCGGTGTCGCTTTTGACGGCATCCTCGGTCATCACTTGCTCCCGGCGGGCTTCAGAAGCGTGCGCACACGCCCGTCCATCGTGCCGGCGCCGGTGCTCAGATCGACGTTGAGCTTGTTGCCCGACATCACGTTGTCGCCTTGGGTCAGCAGCACGTTGCCGGTCATCACGACAGTGCCCGCTTTCACATCGTAGACGGCTTCCTCGGCCTCTGCCGCCTCGGTGGGCGAAACCAGCGTGACGCCGCCCGTCGCATGCAGCCGGGTGATCTCGGAGCGTTTGTCGCTGGCGTAGAACACCTCAAGCTCGGCGGCTTTCATGTGCATATCGCCCTGCGTGACCTCCACGTTGCCGGAGAACACCGCCTGGCCGCTTTCCTGATTGACGTTGAGCGAGTCGGCCGTGACTTCGACCGGGGCGGTCTTGTCGGCGCGCAGCCCGCCGAAATCGACGCTTTGCGCCATTACGAGAACCGGGAACGAAACCGCCATCGCACAGGCGGTGAAAAAACGCGCTCGAAACATCCACACCCTCATTGTTGCGGCTGATATACCAGCTTCACACCCTGTTTGAAAACAAGATCGTGACTGCTGCCATCCGCCGTCGGGACCATCTGCATATAGCCCGCATCGAGCGTTCCGAAAGGGGACGTCCCATGGATCGGGCCTGGCGAGGTCAGGATACTGCTATCGGTCTGCAACTCGACCTTATCGGAGTTCACCCGGTAGCCATCGGAGGTCTGCATCGCGACCTTGCCGGTCAGGTCGATCCGGTTCGAATTGGGCTGGAATAGACCCTCATTCGCGCTCAGATCGGTCACATGGCCATCGGGCGCGGTCAGTTTTGCCGCGACCTGATCGGCACTCGCACCCTGATCCTGCGAGGGCTGGGTGCGCGCCATTGCTGCGGTCACCGAGAGCGTCGCGCCGGTATCGGTCACGCCGGAATATTCGGGCCGGGTGACCGCATTTTCGCGCGCGAGTTTCTCGACATCGACCTTGGCATAGGGAATCGCGGCGCTCGGATCGATCCGGCGCGAGACGAGAAAGATCGTCGACAAAAGCGCCAGCGCGAGCAGCGGCAGGACGATCTTCGCCCAGGTCACCAGTCGCGTGTGGCTGTTGTCGTACATCATCAGACGATCCCGGCCCTCAGGCAGTCATGAATCTGCAGGAAGCCCACGGGTTTCTCGTCTTCGACCACGAAAAGCGCGGTGATCTTGCGCTCGTTCATCTGCGCCACGGCGGCCTCGGCCAGTTGTCCGGGCGCGATGGTGCGCGGATTGGCGGTCATCACCTCCGAGACCTTATGCTCCAGCAACCCCTGCATGTGGCGCCGCAAATCGCCGTCGGTGACGATCCCGGTCAGACGCCCGGCCTCATCGGTGACACCGACCACGCCAAAGCCCTTCTGGCTCATCATCAAGAGCGCATCGGGCATCGGCGTGTCTTCCGCCACCAGCGGCATATCGCGATGCATCAGGTCAGAGACCTTGGACAGACGCGCGCCCAGCTTTCCGCCCGGATGGAAGGTGCGGAAATGCTCGGCGGTGAATTCGCGATGCTCCATCAGGGCGACGGCCAACGCATCGCCCAGCGCGAGCGTCATCGTCGTCGAGGTGGTGGGCACGACGCCCGTCCCGCAGGCTTCCTCCGCCTTGGGCAGCACCAGCGCCAGATCGGCCTGCCGCAGCAGGGTCGAGTCCGGGCGGCTCGCGACACCGATCAGCGGGATCTGAAAGCGCCGCGTATGGGCGATCATATCGGCCAGCTCCGGCGTCTCCCCGGAATTCGACAGCACCAGCGCCAGATCGTGCCGGGTGACCATGCCCAGATCGCCGTGGCTCGCCTCCGCCGGATGCACGAAATGCGCAGGCGTCCCGGTGGAGGCCAGCGTCGCCGCGATCTTGCGCCCGATATGGCCCGATTTCCCCATGCCGGAGACGATCACGCGCCCCTCGGTCTTGAGGATCATCGCCACCGCGCGCGAGAACTCGCCATCGAGGCTCGCCGCCAATGCTTCCAGCCCGGCGACCTCGATGCCGATCACGCGACGGGCGATGTCGGAATAATCAGTGGTGGAAGATGTCATTGGGTTCATCCCAGCCCAGCAGATCGAGCTTCGCACGCGTCGGCAGGAAATCGAAACAGGCCTGCGCCAGCCCGAGCCGGTTCTCGCGCTCCAGCCGTGCCACGAGTTCGGCCTTGATCTGGTGCAGGTAGAGCACGTCCGAGGCCGCATATTCCATCTGCGCGTCGGTCAGCTCCGCCGCGCCCCAGTCCGAGCTTTGCTGCTGCTTGGAGATGTCGACGCCGACAAGCTCCTGCACCAGCACTTTCAGCCCATGGCGATCGGTAAAGGTCCGCACCATCTTCGAGGCGATCTTGGTGCAGAAGACCGGCTTCGTCTCCACCCCGAAGGCGTTGTAGAGCGCGGCCACGTCGAACCGCGCGAAGTGGAACAGCTTCTCCACCGACGGATCGGCCAGCATGCGGCACAGGTTCGGCGCTTCGGTCTGACCTTGGGCGATCTTCACCAGATGCGCGTCGCCGTCGCCCGCCGAAAGCTGCACGAGGCAGAGCCGGTCGCGGCGCGGGTCGAGGCCCATCGTTTCGGAGTCGATGGCCACGACGGGACCGAGATCGAGCCCGTCGGGAAGGTCGTTTTGATGCAGGTGGATTGCCACGGCGTGTCCTTCTTTAACGTCTTGCCGGGCATATAAGCCTTTTGCCGCGTTCTTGCCAACGCGAGATGGCAAAACCCGGCTTAGGTGTCGCGTGTGCTCAGCAGTTCAGCTCTCGCGCGCGGGCGTGGCGCCGCTGGGTTCGTCGTCATCTCTCAGCGGCTTCCAGGTAATCACCCGATAGGCGTAGAGCAGGACGAGCACCACGATCACGCCGGTCGAGACCGGGTTCACCCAGCTTGCGACTTCGCTGTACTGCTTGCCAAGCAGGTAGCCCGCGACGGTCAGCAGCGCGGTCCAGAGCGCGCTGCCCAGCGTCGTGTAGGCAAGGAACGGGACGAAAGGCATCCGCGCCATGCCCGCCGGCACCGAGATCAGCGTGCGGACGCCGGGCAGCATCCGCCCGAAGAACACGCCGACCCAGCCGTGCTTGTCGAACCATTTCTTGGTCCGGGTGATGTCGCGCGGGGTGATGCCGATCCAGCGGCCATGGCGGCTCGACAGGTGGCACAGGCGCTTGATCCCGATCTTGAGGCCGATCCAGTACCAAAGGAGCGCGCCCAGCACCGAACCGATGGTGCCCGCGACGATCAGCCCGATCAGCGAGAATTTCCCCTGCGCCGCCATATAGCCTGCGAGTGGCATGATCAGCTCGGACGGGATCGGAGGAAACACGTTCTCCAACAGCATCAGCCCCGCGATACCGAAATAGCCGAAGGACGCGATGACGCCGGTGATCCAGTTGAACATGTTTTCTCCTTTGGCGACTGAGGCCGGAACGGCGTGCCATGGTCGGTTGAATTAGCTGAAGTTCCCGCGGTGCTTCATTCGGCGGCCTCCTGCGGAGAGCCCGCCTGCTGATCCTGCCGGCGTTGTTCTTGCCGCTGTCGGAGCAGTTTCAGCTCTGCGCCCCGTGCTCGACGCTCGCCGTCCTCGCTGGTCAGGAAGGCACGCGCCTCCTGCTCCAGCATTTCCTCCAGCCGCGACGCCAATTCCCGACGCTTGCGGAAACTGCGCAGCTGAACCGTCGAAGAGGTCTGCGGCAGGAAGCGCTGATGCTCCCCTGCGTGATAGACGTCGAAACATAGCCGTCCCGCGGTCAGGATATTGTCGCGGCTGCTTTCCGCGAGAACGGTGAAAACCACCGACTCCACCTCTTTTGCGTCGTCGGGCAAGCTCGAGAAGTCCAGCGCGACGTCCACAAGATCGGAGATGCGGCCGAGATCGCGATAATCCGCGGTTTTCAGCGGGCCCTTGATCGACTCGTTGGGGCCGGAATCCGCGAACGGGGCGAAGCCGCCGGAATCGCTGGCGATCGAGTGATAGGTTTTTCCGTCGATCACGAGATCGGCCAGAAGCGCTTTCACGAAGATCGGCTCGGCGCCCATATTGCCGAGCATCAGATGCCCGCGTTCATGGCCGCCCGCGACCCGGGTAAGCAGCAGTTTCGAGCGGCGCTCACGCCGAAAGTTATGCAACAGAAGCTGCAAATAGATCAGCCAGACGAACGCGGTGACGATCTGCACCGCGATACTCACCACTTGATTATGATCGACCAGCCACTCCATCTTGATCCTTCTGCACCTGTCATACGTAACGTTCTATCGGCAACGCAGCAGAAGGGACTCCGGGTCCGAAAACCCGGAGAAAAGAGGGGTGCGGGCCCGTTTTCGCGTCGTCAGTCGGCCAGAACGAGCAGGTCGCGGCTCGCCACGCTGACCTCGGCCTCGGTGCCGACCTTGGGCGGCGGATTGCCGGGGCGGTTGAACGTGTCGAGCGCGATAAGCTGCCCTTCCACCTCCATTCGCACCCGCAGGATCGAGCCGAGGAAATGCGTCTCGACGATCCGCCCCGTGAACACCGTGTCATTGCCCTCGCGGCGACCCAGCGCCAGAACTTCGGGCCGCGCGGCCAGCGTGACCGGAGTGCCTTGGCCCGCGGTGACGGGTTCGGACAGGATCACTTCGGTATTGCCGACGCGCAGAGCGCCGCGCGCCGGATCGGCCACTTCGGCCTCGAGCGCGTTCAGCGTGCCCACGAATTGCGCGACGAAGCGGGTCTTCGGCTGGTTGTAGATCTCGAAAGGCGCGCCGATCTGCTCGGCCACACCGCCATTCATCACCACCACCCGATCCGAGATCGACAGGGCCTCTTCCTGATCGTGGGTCACGAAGATCGTGGTGATGCCGAGGCGGCGCTGAATGTCGCGGATTTCTTCGCGCAGACTCACGCGGATCTTCGCATCAAGCGCGGAAAGCGGCTCATCGAGCAGCAGTACGCGCGGCTGGATCGCGAGCGCGCGGGCCAGCGCCACGCGCTGCTGTTGCCCGCCCGACAGCTGGAACGGGTAGCGATTGCCCAGATCGGGCAGGCCGATCAGCTCCAGCATCTCGGTCACACGGGCCTTGATCTCGGCGCGCGGACGTTTCGCCACGCGCAGCCCGAAGCCCACGTTCTGCGCGACCGTCAGGTTGGGAAACAGCGCGTAGGCCTGGAACACCATGCCGATATTGCGCTGGTTCGCCCCCAGATGCGTGACGTCCTGCCCACCGATGCGAATCGCGCCACCCGAAGGGCTCTCGAAGCCCGCCACCATCCGCAGCACGGTCGTCTTGCCGCAGCCCGACGGGCCGAGCAGCGAGATAAATTCACCCTCTTCGATGGAGAGGTTGAAATCCTTCACAACGCGGTTCGCGCCGAAGGATTTTTCCAGATGTTCGATCTCGAGAGAGGCCATGGGTTACCGCTTTGCGTTCGTATGTTTGGAAAACCGGGTGACGAGTTGGATCAGCCCCATGCAGATCCAGGTGATCGAGAAGGCGATCACCGCAAGCGCGGCAGGCTCGTAAGCCTTGTTCGCGCCGGTCAGCTGCATGTAGGGGCCGAATGCCGGCCGGTTGAGGAGCGAGGCGAGGACGAACTCGCCGATGACGATGGCGAAGGTGATGAAGGCGCCCGAGAGCACCGCGACCAGCACGTTCGGCAGGATGACGCGGGCGAGGATCGTGCTCCACCCGGCGCCGAGGCTCTGCGCGGCTTCGGTCAGCGTCCCGACATCGATGGTGCGCAGTCCGGTATCGACCGCACGATACATGTAAGGCAGCGAGAGCGTGGCATAGCCCAGCATCAGCAGGAGGTTGGTGCCCGTCGTCGTGCCGGTCAGCGGCAGGATCGACGAGGTGTTATACAGCCGGATATAGCCGAAGACGATCACGATCGGCGGGATCACCAGCGGCAGAAGCGTGATGAACTCCACCACCGGGCGCCAATGCGGCAACTTCAGACGCACCCAATAGGCGGTCGGCACCACGATCAGCGCGCCCACGAGGATCGTGAAGATCGCCATCACGACGGAGTAGCTGAAGGTCTCGCGGAATTGCGGATCGGCCAGCACCGAGCGGTAAGCGTCGAGCGAATAGACCCCGCGCCGCGCCCGCAGCGAGAATTCAAGCGTGCCAAGCAGCGGCAGCGCGAAATAGAGCGCCCCGAACGCCAGCGCGAGCCAGGACCAGAGTTTCTTGGATTTCATCGCATCCACCTTTCGGAGCGTACGCGCAGCCAGACATAGGCGAGGTTGGCGAGGCCGGTGATGACAATCATCCCGAAGGCCAGCGCGTAGCCCAGATGCGGATCCTGCAGCACGTCGCCGCGGATTTGCGCGTAAAGCATGATCGGCACGATCGACATCGACGAGCCGGTGAGCGCATAGGCCGTCGCCACCGCGCCGAAGCTATTGGCGAATAGCAGCGCCAGCGTGCCGAGCAGCGAGGGCCAGAGGATCGGCAGCGCGACAATGCGCCAGTACTGGAAGCCGGTCGCGCCGAGGATGCTCGCCGCCTCTTTCCATTCGCGCTTCAGACCGTCCAGCGCCGGGGTGATGATCAGCACCATCAGCGGAATCTGGAAGAACAGATAGGTGATCGTCAGACCGAAGAAGCTGAGCAGGTTGAAGCCATGCGTGTAGATGTTGAAGCCGAACCACGACTTCAGCAGCACGGTCACGAGACCCAGACGTCCCAGCGTCGCGAGGAAGGCGAAGGCCAGCGGCACGCCCGCGAAGTTCGACGCCACGCCCGAGAAGGTCATCACCGGACCGCGCAGCCAGTTCGGCAGGCCGCCCAGCGTCACGGCGGCGGCCAGCGCGAAGCCGATCAGGCAGCCTACAAGCGCGGTGGCGAGGCTGATCTTGATCGAGATCCAGTAGCTCGCGAGGATCGTCGGTTGAAACAGGTTCACGAGGTTCGACAGCGTGAAGCCCCCGTCGCTCGTCCTAAACGCGCCCACCACGATATACATCGTCGGCGCGATCAGGAACAAAAGCGCGAAGAGCGTGAAGGGAACCATCCCCACCCAAGTCAGCGGCAGCTTGCGGCTTTGCATCGGGCCTCGCTTTGCAGAATTTTCAATAAAGTCGCCCCGCGCGATCAGGCGCGGGGCGTGTGCTTATGCGGGTTCGGTTACTGGACGTTCGCGCCGACGACGCTATCCCAGCCGCCGGTCACGACTTCCTTGTTCGCAGCCTGCGCGTCGAGCGACGGGAAAACAGCCTTGGCATAGCCCTCGGCGGGCGGCATCGCGTCGAGCATCTTCTGCGGAACCTTGCCGTTGGCCGACAGATCGTTGAAGCGGATCGGGTGGCAATAGCCTTCCAGCCAGCCGAGCTGACCTTCGTCCGAATAGAGGTATTCCATCCAGAGTTTGGCTGCGTTCGGGTGCGGCGCGTAGGCCGAGATCGCCTGAACGTAGACACCGGCGACGACGCCCGATTTCGGCACGACGACGTCGACCGGCGGGTTGCCGTTCAGCGTGTCGCGACCGGCCAGAGCGTTATAGTCCCACTCGACGACGATCGGGGTCGCGCCCTGTGCGAGCGTCCCGGTCTTGCCGATGACGGGCACGAAGTTGCCGTTCTTGTTCATCTCGGCGAAGTATTTCAGGCCGGCTTCACCCGAGGCTTTGCCCGGCTCGCCGCCTGCTGCGACGCCCGCGGCCAGAACGCCGAGGATCGCCTGGTTCGAGGCGCGCGGATCGCCCGCGAGAGCCACCGAGTTCGCGTATTCCGGCTTGAGCAGGTCCGACCAGTCCTGCGGCACGTTGTCGACGATGTCCTTGTTCACCGCGAACGACAGCACGCCGTAATAGTCGCCATACCAGTAGCCTTCAGCATCCTTGGCGCTGTCCGGGATCGTGTCCCAGGTCGAGACCTTGTAGGGCTGGATCAGACCCTCGTCCTTGGCCGCCGGGCCGAAGGAAAGGCCCACGTCGATCACGTCGGGCGCCTGCGGACCCTTGTTGTCCTTGTTGGCGCGGATCGCTTCGAGTTCGTCGGCCGAGCCCGCATCGGGGTTCAGTTCGTTCACGGTGATCCCGGGATACTTCTTCTTGAAGCCGTCGATCACGCCCGCGTAGTTGCACCACGAATGCGGCAGCGCGATCGTGGTCAGGCTGCCTTCTTCTTTCGCGGCGGCGTAGAGGTCATCCATGCTGTCGGCGAAGCTGACGCCGGTGCTGGCAGCAAGGGCCATGGCGCTGGCCGCTGCAAGATAACGGAACTTGAAGGTCATTTTCAGGTCTCTCCCCGTTGATGGAGGGCGGTGCCGCCTCATGCGGTCCTGTCTCCCCCGAGCTATTGTCTTTCGACGGTTGTGCCGTCCGGTTGGCTCCGGCATCGGCGACCCTTTATGCGGGCGTTGTAACAGATTTTTGGCAGTACAGATGTTGAAGCAAAATTCCTCATCAACACTAGTTACAGACGCGTGAGCCGCGCCAACGAGCGAGGGCGCAGCCCCCGCTCGCGCCGATGTCAAAGGCACGCCTCATAAAGCGCGCGGGTATTCTCGGCCGTCATCTCGACCGGGTTGCCGCCACAGGACGGATCTTCCAGCGCCATCTCGACCAGCATGTCGAGATCTTCGCGCTTCACGCCCATCTCGGTCAGGTTCGCCGGGATGGACAATTCGGTGCGCAGGCTCTCGATCCGGGCCTTGAAGCCCTCGAAGCCGCCCGCGATGCCCAGATACGCCGCCGCGCGGTTGATCCGCTCCTCGATGGTGGCGCGGTTGAAGTCGAGCACCATCGGCATCACGCAGGCATTGGTCGTGCCGTGATGGGTGCCGTAGACCGCGCCGACCGGGTGGCTGAGCGAGTGGATCGCGCCGAGGCCCTTCTGGAACGCCACCGCCCCCATCGCCGCTGCCGACATCATGTTGGCGCGCGCCTCCAGATCGTCCGGCGTCGTATAGGCGCGCGGCAGGTTCTCGAACACCAGCCGCATCCCTTCGAGCGCGATCCCCTGGCTCATCGGGTGGTAATGCGGGCTACAGAACGCCTCGAGGCAATGCGCCAGCGCATCCATCCCAGTGCCCGCCGTGATGAAGGGCGGCATGCCGACCGTCAGCTCCGGATCGCAGATCGTGATCGCGGGCATCAGTTTGGGATGGAAGATGATCTTCTTCTTGTGGGTCTCGGAATTGGTCAAAACGCCTGCGCGCCCGACCTCCGAGCCGGTCCCGGCCGTCGTCGGCACCGCGATGATCGGCGCGATCACATCGCCATTGGCACGCGTCCACCAGTCGCCGATATCCTCCAGATCCCAGACGCTCAGCGAAGCGTCCTGCCCGGCCATCAGCGCGATCATTTTGCCCAGATCGAGCGCGGAGCCGCCGCCGAAGCAGATCACTCCGTCATGACCGCCCGCCTTATAGACCTCGATCCCGGCGGCCATGTTGCCCTCGTTCGGGTTCGGGTCGACCTCGGAGAACACAGCGCGGCCAAGGCCCGCGCCGTCCAGCACGTCGAGCGCCCCGGCGGTGATCGGCAGCGCCGCCAGCGCCTTGTCGGTCACCAGAAGCGGCTTCGCGATACCCACGGATTTGCAGTGATCGGCCAGTTCCGAAATCCGGCCGGGGCCGAATTTGATCGTGGTCGGATAGGACCAGTTTGCGGTGGGGGCAGTCATTTCGTCACCTTCTTGAGATGGTAGGATTTCGGACGCGTCAGCGCGTGATAGCCCAGCACCGAAAGCGAGCCGCCACGGCCCGTTTCCTTGCAGCCGGTCCAGCACAGCGCCGGGTCGAGATAGTCGCAGCGATTCATGAAGACAGTGCCGGTCTGCAGCCGCTTGCCCATCGCCTCGGCGCGGGCGGGATCGGCGGTCCAGATCGAGCAGGTCAGCCCGTAGTCGCAATCGTTCATCGCGGCGATGGCTTCCTCGTCATCCTTCACCGGCATGATGCCGACGACAGGACCGAAGCTTTCTTCGCGCATCACGCGCATCTCGTGGTTCACATCGACGAGGATCTGCGGCGCGAGATAGGCGCCACCGTCGTCCGCCGGGAACCGCTCGGGGTCGAGCAGCGGCTTGGCGCCATCGGTGATCGCATCCTCGATCTGGCCGCGCACCACTTCGGCGAAGCGCTTATTGGCCATCGGGCCGAGCGTCGTTTCCGGCTCGAACGGATTGCCGAGGGTCAGCTTGCTCGCCCAGGCTGCGGCCTTTTCGACGAAGGCGTCGTAGAGGCTCGCATGGACGTAGATCCGCTCGATCCCGCAGCAGCACTGGCCCGCGTTGAACAGCGCGCCGTCCATCAGCCCGTCGACCGCCGCGTCCAGATCGGCATCCGCCGCGACATAGCCCGGATCCTTGCCGCCCAGCTCGAGGCCCAGCCCGGTGAAGGTGCCCGCCAGCGCGCGCTCCACCGCGCGACCGCCACCGACCGAGCCGGTGAAGTTGACGAAATCGAACGCCTTCGCGCCCATCAGCTCTTCCGAGGTCTCATGCGTGAGGTAGACGTTCTGGAACACGTCCTGCGGCACGCCCGCCGCGTGGAAGGCTTCGGCGATACGTTCGCCCACCAGCATCGTCTGCGTGGCGTGCTTCAGCATCACCGTGTTGCCCGCGATCAGGGCCGGGACCAGCGAGTTGATCACCGTCATATAGGGGTAGTTCCACGGCGCGATGATGAAGACGACGCCGACAGGCTCGCGCGCGATCTGGCGCAGGAAGCTGTCGCTCTGCTCGACCACCATCGGGGCGAGCGCCTCTTCAGCGATCGAGGCCATGTAGCCCGCGCGCTCGTTCATGCCGCCGAATTCACCGCCATAGCGGGTCGGCCGGCCCATCTGCCACGCAAGCTCCTCGACCACGAGATCCTTCATCTCGTTGAGCTTGGTGATGCCCGCCTCGACGAGCGCGATACGCTCCGACAGCGGACGTTCGGCCCATGCGGGCTGCGCGGCGCGAAGGCTCGCGGCCAGCGCCTGCGCGTCGGAGGCGCTCAGCGCCTCGCGTTCGGCATAGACCTGCCCGTCGACGGGCGAGATACATTTCAGGGTCTTGGTCATCATGTCTCCTTGCGGGGTGTAGGGCCCCGCGGGTCTGTCAAAACTCAGGCGCGTTCGAAACCGCGCATCCGCTCCCAGTCGGTCACAACTCGGTTCTGCTCTTCGATTTCCCAGCGGGCGGCGCGCACGTAATGGGCCATCACGTCCTCACCGAAGGCGGATTTGAGCATGTCCGAACCTTCCAGAGCGCCCAACGCCTCGGTCAGCGATTTCGGCACCTCGGTCACTTCGCCCGCCTTGTAGATGTCGCCTGCGGCTTCCGGCCCCGGGTCCATCTCGCCCTCGATCCCGGCCAGCCCCGCCGCGAGAAGCGACGCGCAGGCCAGATAGGGGTTCAGGTCCGCCCCGCCGATGCGGCATTCGACGCGGATGGATTTCGTGCCCTCGCCGCAGATGCGGAAGCCCGCCGTGCGGTTGTCCAGAGACCAGACCGCTTTCGTCGGCGCGAAAAGCCCCTCGCAGAAGCGCTTGTAGCTGTTGGTGTAGGGCGCGAGGAAATAGGTGATCTCGCGCGCATGGGTCAGCTGCCCGGCGAGGAACTGATGCATCAGCTCGGACATGCCATTCGGCGCGTCCTTGTCGAAGAAGGCAGGCTTTCCGCCCTTCCAGAGCGACTGGTGCACGTGGCTCGACGAGCCCGCCTTGTCGGTGTGGTATTTCGCCATGAAGGTCGCCGAGAGCCCGTGGGACTGGGCGACTTCCTTGGCGCATTGCTTGACGAGCACATGCATGTCAGCGGTCTGAAGCCCGCCCGCATATTTCACGTTCAGCTCTTCCTGACCGCATTCGGCCTCGCCCTTGGAGCATTCGACCGGCACGCCCGCCGCATAGAGCGCGTTGCGCATCGCCCGCATCGCCGGTTCGGCGCGCGAATTGCCCATCAGCGAATAGTCGACATTGTAGCGCGCGACCGGGGTCGGATCGGGATAGCCCGCATCAAAGAGCTGCGGATAGCTTTCCTCGAACAGGAAGAATTCCAGCTCGGTCGCCATCATCACGTCATAGCCCATGTCCTTGGCGCGTTTGAGCTGCGATTTCAGCATCTGGCGCGGCGCATGGGGGATCGGCTCGTGGCTATGATGATCGAGCAGATCGCAGATCACCAGCGCCGTGCCCGGAACCCACGGGATCAGCCGCAACGTCTCCATGTCGGGTTTCATCACGTAATCGCCGTAGCCGCGCTCCCAGCTGGACGCGTCATAGCCCGGCACGGTGACCATCTCCATGTCGGTCGCCAGCAGGTAGTTGCAGCAATGGGTCTCTTCCCATGCGCTGTCGATGAAATGCGCCGCGTGGAACCGCTTGCCCTGAAGCCGTCCCTGCATATCCACAAGGGCTGCGATGACCGTATCGACCTCGCCTGCATTGACCGATTTCTTGAGCGCGTCGAACGATAATTTACGCGACATGAGTTCCTCCGGGATCAAGATCACCGCGCGAGATTGCCGCGCGGTGCGGGGCCCCACAAGAGGGCAAATGTTGCGTCGTAGGGGCAGCGTTTCCGCCGCCCCCGCTTTGCTTAGCCGCAGCGATAGGGCGGGCCTGCCTTCGCCATCGTCGCGTTGTATTTCTTGAAGATGTCGACGACCTTGGCCTTCAACTCGCTCTCGGCCGCGATCTCGTCCCAGAACTTGTGGGCGGCGTCTTCGACCTTCTGCCATTCGGCGTCCGGAATGGTCGTCAGCTCCATATCGGTGCCTTCGACGCGCAGCTTCGCCTCGCCCGACCAGTACCAGTACTGGCGGTGGTAATGCGATTGATCGAAGCAGGTCTTCATCAGCGTCTTCAGACGATCCGGCACTTCATTCCAACGATCCATGTTGGCGAAGAAGTGGCCGATCCAGGCGCCCGAGATGTTGTTGGTCAGGAAGTAGGGCGCGTTCTTGCCCCAGCCCGAGGTGTAATCCTCGGTGATGCCCGACCATGCGACGCCGTCCAGCTCGCCGGTCTGCAGCGCGACTTCCACGTCTTCCCACGGGATCGTCACCGGCACGACGCCGAACTGCGCAAGGAAGCGCCCGGCGGTCGGGAAGGTGAAGACCCGCTTGCCGTTGAGATCGTCGAGCGACTTCACCGGCTCTTTCATGGCGAAGTTGCACGGGTCCCACGAGCCCGCCGAGATGTGCTTCACGCCAACGGCCGAATACTGCTCGTCCCAGATCTCGTTGAGGCCCCATTCGTTGAACAGCGTCGGCACATCGAGCGAGTAGCGCAGGCCGAAGGGGAAATAGCCGCCGAAGACGGTGACTTCGGTGGGCGAGGCCATCGAGTCATCGTCGGATTGCACGGCGTCGATCGTGCCCGACTGCATCGCGCGGAACAGCTCGGAGGTCGGTACCAGCTGGTCGGCGTAGTAAAGTTCGATCTCCATCTCGCCATCGGCGATTTCGTTGAAGGTCTTGATGCAATTGTCCACGACCTGTTCGGCCAGCGCGGGGCCGGCATAGGTCTGCATACGCCACTTGATCGGTGTGGTCTGCGCGACGGCCGGGGCCGCAAGGCCCGCCGCAGCCGCACCCACCGCACCGGTGGTGAGGAACTGTCTTCTTGTCGTCATCACTCTCTCCTTGTTGGTTGATCCCGGTTTTTCCGGGTTATGGTTATCTTCCGAGCACCGCATGCGGCAGCCAGAGCGCCAGCTGCGGAAAGATCATTACGAGGATCAGCGTCAGGACCATCACGCCCACGAAGGGGATCACCGAGGCGTAGATCACCGGCAGGGTGAATTCCTTGGGCGCCATCGCCTTCATCAGGAACAGGTTATAGCCGAAGGGCGGCGTGAGATAGGCAACCTGACAGGTGATGGTATAAAGGACACCGTACCAGATCATGTCGAAGCCCAGATGCCGGGCGAGCGAGACATAGACCGGGGCCACGATCACCAGCATCGCCGTGTCGTCGAGAAACATCCCCATCACGAGGAAGCTCAGCTGCATCAGGATCAGGATCTGCCACGGGCCGAGGCCGAGGCTGTCGGTGAAGAAATCCTCGATCGCGCGGCCCGCGCCGAGACCGTCGAACACCGCCCCGAAGGAGAGCGCCGCGGTGATGATCAGCATGAACATCACGGTGATCTTGAGCGTGTTCTCGGTCGCGACCTGGAACACCTGCCAAGTGAAGCGCCGCTTGATCGCCGCCGCGAAGACAGCCGCCAGCGCGCCGATCACCGAGGCTTCGGTCAGGCTCGCCCAGCCCTTCAGGAAAGGCACCATCATCGCAACGAAGATGAAGACCGGCATCAGCCCCGCGCGCAGCAGGCGCAGCTTCTCGCGCATGGTGATCATGGCGCGCTCTTCCGCATCCATCGGCGGCGCGAGGTCCGGGTTCATTTTGCAGCGGATCACGATATAGGCGACGAAAAGCGTGGCCATCAGCAGCCCCGGCACCGCGCCTGCCAGCCAGAGTTCCGACACCGGCTGCCGCGCGATCAGCGAGAACAGCACCAGCACGACCGAGGGCGGGATCAGGATGCCCAAGGACGAGCCCGCCTGAATCACGCCCGAAATCATCAGCTTGTCGTAGTTCCGGCGCAGCAGTTCCGGCAGCGCGATCGTCGCCCCGATCGCCATGCCCGCGACCGACAGCCCGTTCATCACCGAGATCATCACCATCAGCATGATCGTCCCGATGGCGAGGCCCCCCGGTAATGGCCCGAACCAGACGTGGAACATGCGGTAGAGGTCTTCGGCCAGACGGC
This sequence comes from Thioclava sp. JE_KL1, assembly GCF_009296265.1. GTDB lineage: Bacteria > Pseudomonadota > Alphaproteobacteria > Rhodobacterales > Rhodobacteraceae > Thioclava. The sequence continues at coordinate 200,533 of NZ_WBJS01000005.1, read as the reverse complement.
TCTCGGACATCACGTAGCCCATGTAGACGAACATCGGCAGCGTCAGCAGCGGCGTCCATTTCATCAGCTTCATGACCGAGCCGAAGCCCATCTGCGTGCCGCCCGGCCCCCAGAGCCAGAACGCCGCGACGACGGCGACGAAGCCGATGGCACCGAAGACGCGCTGACCGGTCAGCATCATCAGCAGCATCGTCGAGAACATCAAAAGGGCGATGGTGTTGTGATCCATCAGATTTCCTCTCCGCGAATAGTCGCGACATCGCGGATCAGAAGTGCCACGGCCTGCAGGAACAGAAGCGCGAAGCCCGTGGTGATGATGACCTTGATCGGCCACAGCACCGGGCGCCACGCGGTCGGGTTTCGCTCGTTATATTCGAAGGAATAGACCGTGGAATCGAAGGCCGAGTAGACCATGATCCCGAGGTAGAACATCAGTGCAAAAACGGTGAAGGCATCCCACCAGGCCTGCCCTTTCGGCGACCAGCGGGAATACAGCAGGTCCATCCGGACGTTGGTGTCGCCCTGCAGGGTCCACGGCGCGCCGAGCATGTAATAGGCGACCAGCGTGAACTGGGCCATCTCGAGCGTCCAGAGCGCGGGGATTTCGAAGATCTTCGTCAGCGATGAGAACAGCATAATCGCCATCATCACGTAGAGAAGGTACATCGCGACCTTGCCGAGCTTGCGGTTGAACCCGTCGATCAGGCGAACATAGGCGACACTCCAGCGTGGCATCAGGCGGCCTCCCCGTTATTTGCGGTGATCTGCGACAGCGCGGCTTGCAGCACCGGGGCAAGCGTCGCGGCCATCGCCTCTTGCGCGGTAGGATCGGCGATCAGATCGTTGCGCAGTTCCAGCATGACATTCCGCAGTCCCATCGGCGTGGCCTGCAGCGCCAGCGTATGACAGACGCCATCCGCGCCGGAGTAAGGTTCGTTAAGACGCGCATCGAGTTCGGTGACACGGCGGGCTTCCTCGAGAACCGCCTGCGCCAGGCTCGGATCGTCATCGTGGATCACGCCAAGCTCGACCTCGCGGGGCTTCCCGAACCAGATCGGCGTGAAGGAATGGACCGTCACCAGCGCCGTCGGCCGCCCGCGGGCCAACCGCTCGGCGATCAGACTGCGTAGGGCTGCGTGGAACGGCTCGTATAGCGCCTCGGTGCGCGCACTACGGTCGTCCGGCGAAAGCGCCGCATTACCGGGAATGTCGTGAATTTCGGAGGTCACAGGCATCGCACCCGGATGATGCGGCGGACGATTGAGATCGTAGATCAGCCGCGACTGGCGGGCGGCGACCAGCGGTGCCTGCAGTTTCGCAGCCAGACCGCGCGCAAGGCCCAGCGCGCCGGGATCCCAAGCGATATGCGCCTCGCGCTGCTCGGGGGTCAGACCCAGATCGCCCCAAGGCTCAGGAAAAACATTCGACGCATGTTCGCAGACCAGAACGACCTCACCCGGTCGATCCGCGCCTTCGATTTCCACCGCTACATGCGCGCTGTTCAAATCGGTCCCTCTCTGTTGAGCGGAGCGATTCTACGTCGCGTCCTAGGGTCAGGCTCGCCCCGCCAAGCCGCATCTGTCAAGAAAATTTCAGAGAAGAAAATTCTGTTACAATCATTTCTAACTTGATTCGCACGGGGGTGCCCGATTTGTCAGCAGCGACGCAAAGCATCGAAGACAGGCTCCGGACGGGCATCGAAGAGATGACCCGGACCGAGAAACAACTCGCCGGACATATCCTGCGCCACTATCCGATGGCGCTTCTGGGGTCGGTGGCGCAGCTGGCGCGGGCCGCCGAAGTCTCCTCTCCCACCGTGGTGCGATTGGCGCAGAAGATGGGCTATGGTGGCTATCCGGGGCTGCAGCAGGCGGTGCGCGACGAGTTGGAGGCGCAGCTTGTCTCGCCGCTGGTCAAACACGATCGCTGGGCGGGGGATGCGCCCGACACCCATATGATCAACCGCTTCGCCGATACGGTTCTGGGCAATCTGCAGGCGACGCTGAAGCAGATCGACCATGCCGAGTTCGACGCCGCTGCCGCGTTGATGGCCGATCCGAAACGCCGCATCTTCGCGACCGGGGGCCGGATCACCGGCCCGATCGCGGCTTATTTCGTGGCGCATATGAAGGTGATCCGCCCCGGCGTCGAACTGCTCGAGCCGCTCTCGAACAGCTGGCCGCCCGCGCTTCTCGAGATGCAGAAGGGCGACGTGCTCTTGGTTTTCGACATTCGCCGCTACGAATCGAGCGTGCTGCAACTGGTGGAAATGGCGGTCGAGCAGGGCGCGGAAGTCGTGCTGATCACCGACCCTTGGGTCTCGCCCGCCGCAACCCATGCGCGGTACCGCTTCTCGGCGCAGATCGAAGCGCCCTCGGCGTGGGATTCGACGGTCGCGATTCAGGTTCTGGTCGAAACGCTTATGGCCGCGATCCAGTCGCTGACCTGGGAAGAAACCTCGGCCCGCATGGCGCGGCTCGAAGCGCTTTACGACCGCGCGCGCTTTTTCCGTAGGAAATAAGGCCCAGCGCGCGTCCCTGCGCGAAAACGCTCAGCCCAGAAACGAAAAAGTCGTGCAACCCGGATGAGTTGCGCGACTTTTTGAGTAATGGTGCCCAGGAGATGCAGGCTCGAGGGAGAAAGCAATTTTTCTCTCGGGCGGTGGAAGTTCCCAGTTTCTTTGGAGAAGTCGCCCCACCCAACTGCGGGTAGAATTTGCGAGAACTGCACCCGGATGGGGCAACGGGCAAGGCCTACTACTTCCGCATGCGCGTCCCGAATGAGTTTACGGACGTCGAACCTCTTCGTGAAATTAACAGGTCTCTTAAAACGAAGGACTTCTAGAGGGCGAGGCACGCTGTGCGAACGTCAGGCTTGCTCTCTCCACCGAGTGGACGGCTCGTCGCGCCGGGCGTGCCGCAGACACACGAGCTATGTTCGACGCCTCGGTCGAAATACTGAAGGCCTGGGGCATGAGCTTCAGCCCGATGGAAGACCTGATTACGGGACCTCTCAGCGACCTCCATTCCCGAATCGAGGCCATCGCCAATGTGGATCCTCTGTCGCCCGCAGTCCCGGCAGCACGCGCAGCCATAGGCCCCCCGACATGTCTCTCTTTGAGATAGCCAAAAGCACGCCCATCCTGAAGGCGAATGAGATTCGCGCTAAGAACACACGTCAACGCTTACCTATTTTCGGATGCCAGAGTGGTTTGGCGTGGGTGGAAGACCCGCGCCCGAGACGGCAGCCTGACAGGTTTGAAGCGTCACGGCGCGGCGGAATGACGACCACTGCATAGGCATGAGGTCACGCGATGATCCGTAACCGCCTTATTCCAGCGACGCCGCGAGGGCGCGCGCTGCGTCCTTGCCCAGCCGCGCGCCCGGCTCGCCCAAGACCGCGCCGCCGACTGTCTGCCCCATGCCGATCGCATGTTCGACCGGATGCCCAAGAAGACGGGAGGCAAGATAGCCCGCATTGAACGCATCGCCCGCGCCGGTGGTATCGCGCAGCTCTGTCAGAACCGGGGTGTCGCACCGACCGGTGCGCCCCTCGGCAAGATACCAGACGGGTTGCGCACCGTCCTTCACGGCGATCTCCGCAACCCCCTGCCCGCTCAACCGCTCCAAGGTCTGCTTCGGCGTCGCATCGCCCCACAAGGCGGCCTCGTCGTCAAAACTCGGCAGCGCGATATCGGTATGGGAGAGCATGCGCAGACACGTGTCACGCGCCTCCTCCGGCGATTGCCAGAGCCGTGGCCGATAGTTCGGATCGAAGGAAATTCGCGCGCCATCGCTGCGCGCTCTGGCAATCGCATCGAACAGCGTCTCGCGCGCCTCCGGCGAGAGAATGGCAAGGGTGATGCCCGACACATGGACGAGATCCGCGCCGGACAAGGCGCGCCCGAGGGTATCGGGATCATCCGCGAGCCGACGCGCCGCAGAGAGCTGGCGCCAATAATGAAAACTGCGCTCCGCCCCCTCGAGCTCGATCATGTAGAGGCCCATCTCGCGCTCGGCATCGCGCTGAACGGTGGAGATGTCCAAGCCATCCGCCTCCATCTCGGCGAGGAAACGACCGGACAGCTTATCCTCGCCGATGCGCGTGACGAAGCCCGCCCGGGCACGCGACCCAAGCAATTGCGCCGCATGCCACAGCGTGTTGAACGTATCGCCCGCATAGCCGAGGCGGAACGTGCCGCCCTCGACCGGGGCGAGTTCCAGCATCGCCTCCCCGATGGCGACCATCTTCTTCAGGTTCTCACTCATTCGCGCAGGCCTTCCGCGTCGAGGTCAAAGATGCGACCGGTCAACCAATCGGGCCAGTCCCGCTCGAAGAACGCGCGTGCGCTCTCGTCGAAGCTGCGGTTTTCACGGCTGTCGATTTTCAAACCTTCCCCCTCCAGACGGACGAGGATTTGCGTCTGCTTGTCGATGTCGCGCTCCGTCTTGAAGCGGAACGCGCCCAGATCCGTGTCGCGCGCCATCGGGATCGCTTCGCCCTCGTCGGAACAGATCGCGCGCGCGCCGCGGCTGCCACCGCCTTGCGAGATATACTGGTCGAGCGCAGCAAGGACGGCCTCGGAGGCAAGCGCCATCTGCTGCCACTGGATCGCGCGACCGCCATCGCCCGCGCGCTCCGGGGCGATCCCGCCGCTCCGCAAGCTCCGGTTCAACTGGCGCGCCGCTGCAAGCGCTTCGGCCACGTCCGCGCCGTTGCAGATCATCCCGGCATGGTCGCTCATCCGGGCCTGAACTTCGTCGCGGACCGACTTCACGGAATGCGCGCTGTCCGTGTTCAACCGTGCAAGCAGATCCGTCACCGCCGCAGTGAGGGCCTCCGATCCGACAGCATCCGGCGCATGGGCCGTGCGGCTCGCGCCGATATGCTCGCCAACGCGGGTGCCGAAAACCTGACCGGCGTTCAGGGCCGATCCGCCCGGGCGCGTCACGCCATGCGTGCCCGCCGCCTCGCCCGCGGCATAGACACCGCGCAGGTTGGAACGTCCCCAGGGATCGACCGCGATCCCACCATTCATATGCTGGTTGTTCACCGCGAATTCGAGCGGCGCGGCGGCGATATCGACCTTGTAGCGACGGTACAGTTCGATCGCGAGCGGGTTCATGTGGCGCAGCCGGTCGATCGGCAACTCCTGATCCGCCCCGGCGGTGCCCAGATAGGTCCGCACATCCTCGTCGAGGCGGGCAAGATCGAAGGGCTGATCGCCGGGCACCGGCAGCGGGTTTCGATTGAAGTCCATGAAGACCCGGCGCCCCGCAGCGCTCTCGCGCCAGATCGCCAGATCGACGAGGCTCGACGCGAAGTCCAGCATCCGCGTCGCGTGGAACGGCCATTGATAGCCCTTGCGGAACACGTTGGAGGCCAACTCCTGCGTCGTCCGGTAATATTGCGCGAGGAAATGATGCTCGCGCCCTTCGGCATCGACCGAATAGATATGCGGCAGGGATTGCACGTAGGTCCCCGAAAGGTTCCACGGGAACCCCTCACGGCGCGTGCCAATGCCGAACTGGCTTTCGGTGAGGTTCACCAGTTCGATCCCCGCTTCGAGCGCGAGACCCAGCGTTCCGAAACAGCCATTGGGATAGACGCTGTCGCGATAAAGCTCGCCCGGCCCGCCCGCCGCCAGCACGACATTCGGCGCGGCAAACAGCACGAGACCATAGGGATTGGCCTCGCTGCGGTCGGATTTGCGGAACGCCAGCGCCCCGGTGACCCGGCGGCCATCGCCCTCCCCTTCGGTAAGCAGTTGCACGACCGTCGTGTGGTTGAAGATCGGCACGTGGAGCCGCAGCGCCTCTTCCGCCAGCACCTTGACCATCAGCCGCGAGGTTCGGGGGCCGCAGCTTGTCGCGCGGCCGGTCTCGTCATGGTCGGTCTTGTAGCGCAACGTCGCGCCGAACCGGTCCTGCGGGAGCGGCAGGCCGAGATATTGCAGCGAGGCCATCATGCGCGGCGAGCCGACCGCCTCGATATAGGCCGTGTCCTCGTCCATCGCGCCGCCAGCCCGGATCGCCCGCGCCATCGCCTGAAAATCGTCGCCGTGATCGGCGGTATTCGCGGTGTGCAGCGTCTGCTTGTCGGAGCCCGAGCAGGCGGAGGTCCCGCCCCAGGCGCTCTGGCTCGCGACGACAACCTCGCCGCCGCGCCGCTTGAGTTCGACGGCAGCGCGAAGGCCCGCCGCCCCGCTGCCGACAACGAGGCAGCCGGTGCGATAGACCGGCAGGGTGAGGCCCGCGATCTCGAGCATCTCCGGGACCGCCTCGTCGGCCCGCAGCCGTGGCATCTCGATATCGGTCAGGGCGTCGAGGATTTCCTGAGGGATTGCACTGTCCATGTCTTGGCTCCGTTTGCGGTCCGGTCAGCTTTGCGGAATGTCGACCCAGGCGCGTTGCCGGGACGAGCTCATGCAGGCGTCGACGATCTGGGTGATGTGATGGCCTGTCTCGAAGGTCGGCCACATCGCCTTGCCGGAGACGATGGAGCGGATGACCTCCGCCGCTTCGATGATCTTGGTCTCATTATAGCCGAGCGCGAAATTCGGCAGCGGCAGGAAGGCCGCGTAGGTCGGATGCTCCGGCCCGACATCGATCTCGCGGTAGCCGCGGCGCCCGATCGGATCGGCATTGGTGTAGAAGCGCAGCCGGTTCACCTCGTCGAACGTATAGGCGAGGCTGCCTTTCGTGCCGTAGATCTCGTAGGTCTGCATGAACTTGCGCCCGGTCGCGACACGGCTGAAATCCACGATCCCGTTCGCACCGTTCTCGAAGGTGCACAGAATCTGGCTCGCGTCGGGATTGGTGATATCGGCCCATTCCTCGCTGCCGGTCAGCTCCGCCGTCTCACCGAGCCCCAGCCCTTCGATCTTGGGGCGGCGCGGGGTGACGATGATGTTGTTGGCAATCAGAGACGAAACCCGCCCGACGAGGAATTCCATGAAGCTGAAGACGTGGCTGCCGGTATCCCCGACGATCCCGGTCGGCGCGAGCGACCCGTCGGCGCGCCACATGTAGGGCACCATCGGATCGCCATACATGTCGACATGCTGGCACCCTTTGAACATCGTGATCTCGCCGATCTCGCCCGCATCGATGATCTCCTTCGCAAGATCATGGACGGGGTTGCGCGGGAAGCCGTGGCCGACGCGGGTGATCAGGCCGCGCGCCTTCGCGATATCGGCAAGCTCGCGCGCCTCCTCGGCGGACTCGGCAAGGGGCTTTTCGCAAAAGACATGCTTGCCCGCTTCGAGCGCGGCTTTCGCGACCTCGTAATGCAGGTTGTCGGGCAGGCAGATATCCACGAGATCGACCTCGGGATCGGCGATCACCTCGCGCCAGTCCTGAACGATCCGCGCACCGGGTACCCGCGCGGCAAGTTCCTGCGCCCGCGCAGGATTACGATCGACGAGGGTGACGACGCGCGCCGTGCCACCTTCGGTGCCGAAGAAATGCGGAAAGGTCTCGTAGGCCATCGTATGGACTTTGCCCATCCACCCCGAAGCGCCGAGCACGGCAACGCGGATCTCTGTCATTTGAACACTCCTCTCCTGTTCGCGCCGGTGTCTCTCCGCGCGGTCTCGTCTTTGTTTCGTCCGAACGGGCGGGCCTCCCGTCTCCCTGTCGTCTCAGCCCGCGGGCGTCTCGCCACTCGATCCACGAATGGCCAGCGAGACCGGCGTGCGGATTTCCGGCGCCGGCACCTTGTCATTCTCGAGCCAGGCCAGGATCGTTTCGGCGACAAGCTTCCCGAAGCCGTCAATGTCGCAGCGCACCGAGCTGAGCGGCGGCCAGGAATGGGCCGCCTCCTCGATGTCATCGAAGCCCACGATGCGCAGATCGCGGCCGACATTGCGCCCGATCTCGGCGCAGCCGGAGATCATCCCGAGCGCGACCTGATCGTTGAAGCAGACCGCGGCATCGACCTCCGGATGATCCTTTGCCAACGCGTGCGCCGCTTCCCTGCCGAAAGCGCGGCTCGCGCTGCCGGTCAGAACATGGGGCTCGAGCCCGGCCATCTCGATCGCACTCAAATAGCCCGCCATACGTTCCTGCGTGACGGCCCGGCCTTCCAGTCCACCCACGAAAGCGATCCGCTTCGCGCCTTGTTCAAGGAGATGCTCGGTCGCGATGCGCGTCCCGTTCGGATAATCCGGCGCGGCGAAGGGGAAAAGCTCGGTCCGCATCTCGACTTTGCGCAGCACCTGCATCGCCGGAATGCCCGCCCGCTGAAGCGCCTCGAAGCTCAGCGCCTCGTCGCCATAGGCGGGCGACAGGATCATCGCGGAGACGCCGTGCTCGATCATCGCCTCGACCACCTGCGCCTGCAGTTGGGGGTCTTCGTCGGTATTGGCCACGACCGCCGCATAGCCACGGCTCGACAGCGCCATTTGGACGGATGTCGCGAATTCGGTGAAGAACGGGTTGCGAAGGTCGTTGATCACGAGACCGACGAGCCCGGCCCCGGCGCTGCGCAGATTGGCCGCCGCCCGGTTATAGACATAGCCGATCTCGGTCATCGCAGCCTGCACCTGCTCGCGCGTTTTCTGCTTCACCAGGGGGCTGTTCTGGATCACGAGGCTGACGGTCGATTTCGAGACCCCGGCCTTGCGGGCCACGTCGATGATCGTCGGTCTGCGGTCGCTCGGCGCCATGTCACGCCCCCTGCGGCTGAGCCGCGATCTCGAGATCGAAGACAAGGATGCCGTCGATCCCGCCTTGGGCGTTGTCGACGAGCTTCGCACCGAGCGCCCGGTGATCGGGATGTTCCTGATAGGCGGCGAGCGCCTCCCAGTCGCGGAAATCGACCGTGAAGCCGTGCATGTAGCCGCGCTCGATCTTCTCGGGGCTCTCGGAGCGGCCCGCGCAGATCGCGCCAAGCCCGTCCACCTTGCCCTCGATCGCGTGCAGCTCCTCCCAGAGCGGCGCGATCTCTTCCTCGCTCAGCTCGGGTTTGAATTTGACGAGAACGATGTGGCGCACTGTCATGTCAGCCTCCATGTGCCGCGCGGATCATATCGGCGGCTTTCTCGCCGATCATGATCGCCGCGGCGTTGGTGTTGGACGAGATCACGCGCGGCATGATCGAGTTATCGACGACGCGCAGCCCCTCGATCCCGTTGAACCGCAATGTCGGGTCTACGACAGCTCCCGGATCGGCGCCCATGCGACATGTCCCCGCGCAGTGATGCGACGTTTTCGAATGGGTGCAGATGAAATCGAAGTAATCCTCATCGGTTCGGACATCGGGCCCCGGAAGGCGCTCGGCGAGGATATATTTGCGCAAGGGAGATTGCGACAGGATTTCCTGCGTCAGCTTCAGCCCCCGGATCGACATTTCGCGATCGAGCGGGTCCTGCAGGTAATTCGGATCGATCAACGGTGCCTTCGCCGGATCGTCGCTTTGCAGACGGACGCTGCCGCGCGAGCGCGGGCGCAGGTAACAGGAATTGAGCGTGATACCGCCCTGCGGCATCGAGACGACGCCGTGTTCGATGCCGGTCCCGAGCCCGAGGTGGAACTGCAGATCCGGGGACCGCGCCTCGGGATCGGCATACCAGAAGCCGCCGGTTTCGAACAAAGACGACGCCACCGGCCCCTTGCGTCCGAACAGATATTGCAGCCCCGCCAGCGCCGCCCAATGCGGCTTCGCATAACGGTCGTAGCTATAGGGGCCCGACAGTTCGCTGATGCAATAAAGGTCGAGGTGGTCTTGCAGATTGGACCCCACTTCCGGCTGGTCGAAGACGACATCGATCCCGAGCGAGGCCAGCTCGTCCGCCGGCCCGATGCCCGACAGCTGCAAGAGCCGCGGCGAGCCGATCGCCCCCGAACAGAGCAGCACTTCGCTTTCCGCCCGCAGGCGCGTGCCATCGACAAGCTCGACCCCGGTCGCGCGGCCATTCTCGACCACGATCCGGCGCACCTGCGCGCCCAACTTCACCGTGAGGTTCTCGCGGTGACGATTGGGCGCGACATAGGCCATCGCAGCCGAGGAGCGGCGCACATTTCGCTGGGTCAGCTGGTAATAGGCGACCCCGTCCTGCTTCTCGCCGTTCACGTCGTAATTGCGCGGAATGCCAAGCTCGGCGGCCGCTTCGAAATAGGCCTCGCAGACCGGCAGGGGCGCGCGCGGATCGCTCACGCCGAGCGGGCCGCCCTTCCCGTGATACCGGTTCTCGAGGCTCGCGTTATCCTCGGCCTTGCGGAAATAGGGCAGCACGTCCTCATAGCCCCAGCCGGTGCATCCCATCTGACGCCATTCGTCGTAATCGCGCGCATTGCCACGGGTATAGACCTGCGCGTTGATCGCGGAGCCGCCGCCGATCACCTTGGCCTGAGTGTAGCGAAAGACCTTGTTCTGCATGTGGCGCTGCGGAACCGTTTCCCAGCCCCAGCTGCCGATGCCCTTGGTCATCTTCGCGAAGCCCGCGGGCAGGTGATAGAACGGGTGGCGATCGCTGCCGCCCGCCTCGAGCAGCAACACGTCAGCCGACGGGTCCTCGGAGAGACGCCCGGCCAGCACCGAGCCCGCCGAACCGCCGCCGATAATGATGAAATCGTAAGTCGTCTTCATGCTGGCCTCCTTTGGCCAAGTCTCTCGCCGCAGCCCGGGTGGCTCAGGCGGCAAGCTCTGTCTGTGCGAGATGCTCGGCGGCGCGCAGGGCGAGCGCCGCGACGGTAAGGGCGGGGTTCACGGCAGCCGAAGTCGGCAGGACGGACGCATCGGCGATGAACAGGTTCGGGTGATCGTGGCTGCGGCAGAACGTGTCGACGACGCTCGACGCCGGATCGTTACCCATCCGCGCCGTCCCGCACTGATGCGACGGGGTCTGCCGGTCGAACGGCCGCGCGAGCACGATCGGGTAGCCCGCAGCGCGCAGCTTTCTGCGCAGCATGGCAACGAGTTCGAGATGGGTTTCCCAGTTGGACCGCTTCCAGTCGAGCCGGATCTTGCCGTTCTTGAGGGTCACGCGACTCTCGGGATTGGGAAGGTCCTCGGACATCGCGTAGAGATCGACCGAACGGTTGGCGATCCAGCTTGCCACCGGTCGCGGCAGCGGCGAGGCCGAGGCGAGGATCGGACCGGAGATTTTGCCGAGCAGTTGGATATTGCCCAGCGGCGCGCCGTTCGCCCCGCCCGACAGGTAGAAATCGTTGATCGCCAGTGTCTTCTGGTAAATCGCCCGGTTCCGGCGCAGCGGGTGCAGCGCCAGAACGGCCGAGCAATTGTGGTTCATGAAATTGCGCCCGACCTGATCGGAGCCGTTCGCCAGCCCGGTCGGATGGCGCTCATTCGCAGAAGCCAGCAAGAGGGCCGCGCTTTGCACCGCGCCGGCGGCGAGCACCACGACCGGCGCCGTGAGCGTCCGGACCTGCCCGTCTTTTTCGACCTCGACCCCGCTGATGCGGTTCTCGGCATCAACGATCAGACGCTGCGCCCGCGTGCCCGTCATCAACTCCACATTCGGGGATTTCAGCGCCGTCGCCAGACCGACGCTTTCCGCATCCATCTTGCCGCCGCAGGTATCGGGGAACGCATCCCAAGGCGTCTGCCCATGCGCGAGCCAACGGTCGATATCGACCCCGAGCGGCAGGGAGGACGGGTGGAGCCCGACCGATTTCAGCCGCCGCCGAAGGGCTACGATATCGGGTTCGTCCGGGACCGGCGCATGGGCGTAGGGGCCGGAATGGCGCGGCTCCGTCGGGTCCTCTCCAAGCTGACCGCGCACCTGATAGAGCGCCTCGGCCTTCTGGTAGAAGGGCTCGATCTCGTCATAGGCGATCGGCCAACCCGGCGTGGTGCCACCCTGATGCGCGACAGGCGAGAAATCCGCCTTGCGGTAGCGCATCAGAACGGCGCCGTAGAATTTCGAATTGCCGCCGACATTGTAGTAGTTGCCGGGGTTGAACGGCACGTCATCGCCATCGAGCCAGGTTTCCTCGGGCCGGTAATGACCGCGCGCGAAGATCGCGTCCGGGTCGCGCGCGTCCGGCGTGTCGGGCAGGCGTTCGCCACGCTCGAGCACCAGCACGCGCCGCCCCGTCCGGGCCAGTGCCGCCGCCGTGGTGGCACCGCCCATGCCCGAGCCGATGATGATGACGTCGGCATCGCTCATGGCTGGATGCGCTCCTCCGTCTTGGGATCGAAGGCCACCGCCTTGTCCATGTTGACGGCGAAATCGAAGACCTCGCCCGCCCGCACGGTCACATCGGCCCGCATCCGGGCGATGGCGTCACGCCCGCCCAGCGTCATCGTCACGAACGTGTCCGACCCTGCGGGTTCGGTGACGCCGATATGGTTGCGCAGCGACGCGATATGGTCGGCGTTGCGATCGGCCCCCTCCGGATCGGTGATCGTCTCCGGCCGGATCCCGAGAAGGATTTCGCGCCCGTCCCACGCGGCGAGATTGGGCTGCGGGAAGCGGAGCAGTTGCTCCACCCCGTCATGGCCCGTCACCGCCGCATGGGGCGCACCGTCCTTCACCACGATCCGCGACGGGAACACGTTCATCGCGGGGCTGCCCATGAAGGTCGCCACGAAAACATTCGACGGCGTGTCGTAGATTTCCTTCGGCGTACCGAGCTGCTGCACATAGCCCTTGTTCATCACCGCGATCCGGGTCGAGAGCGTCATCGCCTCGATCTGGTCGTGGGTGACGTAGACGATGGTGGTGCCAAGGCTCTGGTGCAGCTTCTTGATCTCGGTGCGCATGTCGACGCGCAGTTTCGCGTCGAGGTTCGACAGCGGCTCGTCGAACAGGAACACATCCGGGTCGCGCACCAGCGCACGGCCCATCGCGACGCGCTGACGCTGACCGCCCGAAAGCTGCCCCGGTTTGCGCGAGAGCAGATTGTCGATCTGCAGCATCTCCGCCACCCGGTTCATCGCGTCCTCGCGTTCGGGCTTGGGCGTGCCATGCATCTCGAGACCGAAAGTGATGTTCTGGCCGACGGTCATGTTAGGATAGAGCGCGTAGGACTGGAACACCATCGCGATGTTGCGCTTCGACGGGTGCACACCGTTCATGGTGCGCCCTTTGATCGAAATCTCGCCGGAGGTGATCCCTTCCAGCCCCGCGATCATGCTCAAGAGCGTGGACTTGCCGCAGCCGGACGGGCCGACCAGCACGAGGAATTCACCTTCATCGACCGAGATGTCGACGCTGTGTAGCACTTCGACCGCGCCGTAGGACTTGGTGACGTTTGAAATATCGAGGAGACCCATTGGCATTACCCCTTGACTGAGCCCGCCATCAGGCCGCGCACGAAGAAGCGCCCCGAGACGATGTAGACGATGAGAGTGGGCAGCGCCGCAAGGATCGCACCCGCGAAGTGAACGTTGTAGGCCTTCACGCCGGTCGAGCTTTGAACGAGGTTGTTCAAGGCGACGGTCATCGGCTGGCTGGCCTGCCCGGCGAAGGACGACCCGAACAGGAAGTCGTTCCAGATATTGGTGAACTGCCAGATGATCGTGACCACGATGATCGGCCCCGACAGTGGCAGAAGGATGCGGTAGAAGATCCGGAAGAACCCGGCCCCGTCGATCTGCGCCGCGCGCACCAGCTCGGTCGGGAAGGCCGAGTAGTAGTTGCGGAAATAAAGCGTCGTGAAGCCGAGCCCGTAGACGACGTGGACGAGGATCAGCCCCGGCACCGAGCCTGCGAGCCCGATCATGCCCAGCACCCGCGCCATCGGGATCAGCACGATCTGGAACGGAATGAAGCACGAAAACAGCAGCATCCCGAAAAGGATCGTGTCGCCGCGGAACCGCCACTTGGTCAGAACGTAGCCGTTGAGCGCGCCCATGATGGTCGAGATCGCCACCGCCGGAACCACGATCAGGATCGAGTTGATGAAGTAAGGGCGCAGGCCGGTCGGCTGAACGCCGATCTGGGCCGAGGACCAGGCTTCGCGCCAGGGCTCGAAGGTCCAGACATCGGGCAGCGCCATCATGTTGCCGCCCGTGATCTCGCTCAGAGGTTTGACCGAGTTGATCAGCATCACCGCAAGCGGCAGCAGGTAGAACAGCGCGAACAGCAGCAGGAAAAGATAGATGAAGGTGCGGGTCACGCGATTTGTGCGGATCGCGACCCCGGTATCGACGGCGCCGGACATTACTTCGGCTCCTTCAGTTCAGCGTAGAGATAGGGGATCATGATCGCGGCGATGGTCATCAGCATGATAACCGCCGACGCTGCGCCCACGCCCATCTCGTTGCGGGTGAAAGTGTAGGAATACATGAAGGTCGCAGGCAGTTCGGTTGCCCGGCCCGGGCCGCCACCGGTCAGCGCGATGACGAGGTCATAGGATTTGACCGCGAGGTGCGCGAGGATGACGAAGGCCGACAGGAAGGCGGGCCGAAGCTGCGGAATGATGATGCGGCGATAGAGGTTCCAGTTCGAGGCGCCATCCATCTGTGCCGCTTTCAGGATTTCGTTATCGATGCCGCGCAGCCCGGCGAGGAACATCGCCATGACGAAACCCGAGCTTTGCCAGACCGCGGCGATCACCACCGTGTAGATCGCCATGGACGAGCTCTTGATCCAGCCGAAATGGAAGCTCTCCCATCCCCAGAGATGAAGGGTATGTTCGATCCCGATGCCCGGATCGAGAAGCCATTTCCACGCCGTGCCCGTCACGATAAACGACAGCGCCATCGGATAGAGGAAGATCGGGCGCAACATCCCCTCGCCGCGGATTTTCTGATCCAGAAAGATCGCGAGGGTGAGCCCGATCGCGATACAGATCGCGATGTAGAGCGAGGCGAAGATCGCAAGGTTCTGAACCGCGATCGTCCAGGTCGGCAATTGGAAAAGCCGCCAGTAATTGTGCCAGCCGACAAGGTCGAAGCTCGGCAGGATCCGGCTGTTTGTGAACGACAGGTACCCGGTGAACACGATGAAGCCGTAGACGAAGATCAACATGGACGCGACAGAGGGCGCGAGGACGATCTTGGGAATCCATTCCTGAAGCCGGGTACGCAAGTCTGACTGGACCGGACGGGCCATTGCTCTCTCCTTTGGGGAAATGAGACGGATGGGTGGGGATACGGGCCGGTCAGATCGACCGGCCCGAGGGCCTGTTACTGAGCCAGCGACACGGCCTTGACGAGTTCCTTGGCGGCGGTCTCGGCGTCATAGTCGCCGTTGAAATTCGCCGTCACCACATCATAGATCGCGTTCTTCACCGAAGCCGGGTCAGCATGGCCATGCGCCATGGAACCCAGCAGCGTGCCGTTCTCGCTCGCCGATTTCAGCTGAGCCATCGCCTTCTTGCCGCAGGCGTCGAACTCTTCGTCCGACACGTCCGTGCGCGAGGGAACAGAGCCTTTCACCGTGTTGAAGGCGATCTGGAACGAGGGCGACATCACGGCTTTCGCCATCGCGTCCTGCGCGGCCTGCGCATCCTCGCCGACCTTGAACATCGCGAACTGGTCGGAGTTGAAGGTCACATCGCCTGCGGTCCCCGGGGTGCGGAAGCAGCCGAAATCGACCTCGGCTTCTTTGCCGGCCCGCAGGAATTCACCCTTGGCCCAGTCGCCCATCATCTGGAACGCGGCTTCGCCATTGATGACCATCGCGGTCGCGAGGTTCCAGTCGCGGCCCGAGAAGTTCGGGTCGACGAAGCTGTGAAGCTGCTCCATACGCTTGAAGGATTCGACCATCTGCGGACCGCCGAGCGCGTCGGGATCGAGATCGACGAAGGCCTTCTTGTAGAACTCGGGGCCACCGACCGACAGCACGACGCCATCGAACATCGTGGCTTCCTGCCAGGGCTGGCCGCCCGCGGCGAGCGCGATCTTCCCGGAATCCTTCACCTTCTGCATCGCGGCGATGAACTCGTCCCAGGTCTTCGGCTCTTCGATGCCGAGATCGGCGAGCATCTTCTTGTTCGACCAGACCCAGTTGGTCGAGTGCACGTTCACCGGAACCGCGACCCAATGGCCGTCATATTTCGAGAACTTCTGCAGCGCCGCAGGCACCACGGCATCCCAGTTGCCATCGGCCGCGACCTTGTCGAGATCGGCCAGCGCACCTTGCTGCGCCCAGTCCGAGATGTCGAAGCCGAGCATCTGAACCGCGGTCGGCGGATCACCCGAGGTGACACGCGCACGCAGCACGGTCATCGCACTTTGGCCACCGCCACCTGCGACGGGCATATCCTTCCAGCCGATGCCTTCTTTCTGCAGATCGTCCTTGAGAACGTTGAGCGCGGCTGCTTCGCCGCCCGAAGTCCACCAGTGAAGGACCTCCACATCCTCCGCCTGTGCCGACCCTGCCACGAGCGCCAGAACGCTCGCCATTTTCAGTGTCCGTCCGATGTAACTACGCATGATTTTCCTCCCTCTTGCGTTGTCGTCACACTCCCTCCCGTGCGACCGATCAGGTCATTCGGGTCTCACCCAAGGCTCTCGCGTGCGACCGATGCGCATCACGAGCGTCTTGATCTCGAAGAACTCCTCCAGGCCATAGCGTCCGATCTCTCTCCCTTGACCGGACTGCTTGACCCCACCGAAGCTCAATTCCGGGAAGCCGTCCATCCAGGTATTCGTCCAGACGGTCCCAGCCTGCGCCCGCGTCGAGAACTCGAGGCAGGTGTGGACGTTCTCGCTCCAAACGCCCGCAGACAAACCGTAGCTTGCATCATTCGTTAGCGCTACCGCTTCGTCCATCGTGCGGAAGGTCAGAACCGAGAGCACCGGACCGAAGACCTCCTCGCGGGCGATCGCCATCTCGGGCGAGACGCCGCGCACGACGGTGGGTTGATAGAATTGCCCCTCGAGGCCCGGCACGGTCATCGGCCCGCCACCCAGCGCAATCTCGGCGCCTTCGGTGACGGCCGCGCGAACGTAGTCGTCGATCTTGCCCTGATGCTGGACGGAAATGATCGCCCCGACCTGCGTGCGCGGATCGAGCGGGTCGCCGAAAGCCACGCGCTTCGACAGTTCCACCACGCGCTCGACCACCTCATCCACGATATCTTCATGGACGATGATCCGGCTGCTCGAGTTGCAGCATTGCCCGGTGTTGAAATAGACGCCGAAGGTAATCGCATCGGCTGCGCTCTCGATATCGGCATCGGAGAACACGACTTGCGGGTTCTTCCCGCCAAGCTCCAGCGCGACCTTCTTCAACGTGCTCGACGCGGCCGCCGAGATCGCCTTGCCGACCACGGTCGAGCCGGTGAAGGTCACCATATCCACGGCCTCATGCGTCGTCATCACGCTGCCTACGGAAGCTCCATAGCCCAGAACGATATTCACGACGCCCGCGGGCATCCCCGCCTCGAACAACAGCTCCCCGAGCATCACCGTCGTCGATGGCGTCAGCTCGGACGGCTTGATGACCGTGGTGCAGCCGGCGGCAAGCGCGAAGGGCAGCTTCTGGCTCAGGATCCAGAACGGGAAATTCCAGGGCGTGATCATCGAGACGACGCCGATCGGGTCTTTCACGACGACGCCGAGCATGTCCGGCCCCAACGTATTGTGGCTGTCCCCATGCATGGTGCGCGCCAGCGAGGCCGCATAGCGCCACAGGTCCGCAGCGCCCGACACTTCGGCCCGCGACTGCGAGATCGGCTTGCCGCTTTCGAGCGTCTCCAGCAGCGCCATGCGCTCGACATTGCCCTCGATCAGATCGGCGACGCGCAGCAGGATCGTGGCGCGCTCCTTGCCCGAGACCCGGCTCCAGATGCCACTGTCGAACGCCTCGCGCGCCGCAACGATCGCGGCTTCCGCATCGGCTTCGGCGCCCAGCGCGGCGCGGCTCACGAGGCAGCCATGCGCCGGGGACATCCGATCGTAAGTCTCGCCAGAGGCACTGTCGCGCCACTCGCCTGCGATCAGGTGACGACAGATGAAGGGCTCGGCGGGGATCGCCGCATCGACGGCGGAGATCAGGTTCAGCTCGGTCATGTTCAAAGTCCCGAAAAATTAGGTTTGCGTTTCTCGCGGAAAGCCGTGACCCCTTCGGCGCGATCTTCGCTGGCCGAAATGGCGGCACTTCCGAGCGCCTCAGCCATGGCGCCGCGATCTTCACCCGCCGCGACATGGATCATTGATTTCGTGATTTCGACGGCGCGGGGCGACAGCCCGAGCGCACGGTCGATCAGGGTCTGCGCTGCCACGCGCGGGTCGTCGGAGATCGCGGCCACGAAGCCGACCGCCAAAGCCCGCTCGGCTTTCACCCGGTGACCGAAAAGCGCCATCTCCTTCACCATCGGTTCGGGCAGCAGACGCATCAGCCGCTGCGTGCCCGACCAACCGGGAACGATCCCGACGCCAGCTTCCGGGAGGGCAAGGCTGGCGCCGGGTGCCATGACCCGAAGGTCGCAGGCTGCGGCAAGTTCGAGACCGCCCCCGAAGGCGTGCCCGTTCAGCGCCGCAATCGTCGGCTTCGAGAGGCGCGCGAGCCGGTCGAAGATCCGGTGTCCGTCCCGGACCCAATGCCGCGCGAACTGGGCCGGGCTCAGATCGCCCCAACCGTTGATATCCGCCCCGGTGCAGAAGGCTCGGTCGCCTTCGGCGCTCACCAGCACGCAACGGATATCTGTGTCGCGTTCGATCCGGTCGAGATGCGCCTCGAGCGCGCTCAGCATCTCGACCGTCAGGGCGTTCATCTTCGCCGGGTTGTCGAGGCGCAGCTCTGCCACCGCGCCGTCGATGATCAGGTGAATATCGCTCATGGCGTCCACCCCATCGGGGCATCGGCGAGAAGCTTCGTGGACATGGTGACGGCATTCTCCGCCACACGCACCCGCCCCTCGGAGGCGCCGACGATATCCCGCTCGGGATCGATCCCCGGCATGATTTCGGTCGCGATAAGCCCCTTGTCATCGAGCCGCATCACGCAGCGCTCGGTGATATAGAGCACTTCCTGCCCCTGCTCGCGCGCACGCTCCCCGGAGAAGGTGACATGCTCGACCCGGTCCACCATCTTGGTGAACTTGCCCGGCGCACGGACGCGGATGCCGGTGTCATCCATCTCCATCTGCGCCCCGGCTTCGAACCAGCCCGAGAAGACGATCTTGCGCGCATGTGCGGTGATATCGACGAAGCCGCCGCATCCAGCGGTCAAGTAGGGTTTCTTGCCGAGCTTGGAGACATTCACATTCCCCTCCACATCGACTTCGAGGAAGGACAGGAAGGACATGTCGAACCCGGCGCCCTGGAAATAGATGAATTGCTGCGGCGAGGGCACGTAGCCATCGGCGTTCGATGCGCAGCCGAAGGCGAAGCCGGTCAGGGGCATACCGCCCACCGCGCCTTGTTCGATCGCCCAGGTGACCGCGTCGGGATGGCCTTCCTCGAGCAGGATGCGCGGCACCATCGCCGAAATCCCAAAGCCGAGATTGGCCGTCATGCCTCCGCGCAGCTCCATTGCCGCACGCCGTGCGATCACCTTCTCGATGCCGTGCTCGGCCAGTTCGAAGCTCGACCACGGACGCATTACCTGCCCCGAGATCGCCGGATCGTAGGGAGTCTCGCAGGTCTGCTTCTGATCCTCGTCCACGACCACGTAATCCACGAGATGGCCCGGCACGCGCACGTCATGCGGACGCAGGGAGCCCGCCGCAGTGACTCGCTCCACCTGCGCGATCACCAGCCCGCCATTGTTGCGCACCGCAATCGCCTGCTCGAGCCCGCCGAGATAGGCGCCCTCGTGCTCATAGGTCAGATTGCCGCGCTCATCGGCGGTGGTCGCGCGCAGGATGCAGACATCGGGGTAAATATTCGGAAAATGGAGCCAGGTGTCGCCATCGAATTCCACGCGGCGCACGATGGGCGCGCTTGCTGCGCGATCGTTCATCGCACAGCCCTCGCGCTCGGGATCGACGAAGGTCTTCAGGCCGACCTTGGTCATCACCCCCGGACGCCGCGCGGCCGCTTCGCGATGCATGTCGAACAGGATGCCGGAGGGCACGTTATAGGCAGTCACCCGATCCTCGACGACCATCTTCCAGATTTCCGGCATCGGCAGGCTGGAAGGACCCGACGGATAGGACCCGGCCAGAACCGCGTCGAGCAGACCATCCTTGGCGATGTGGTCGATGCCCTTCACACCGTACATGTCCCCCGCGGCGATCGGATGGATCATGGTCAGGTTCTGCGGATGTTGCTCCTGATCGAAGCGCTCGCCGATCGCCTTGAGCACGGAATCGGGGCAGCCCAACGCCGAAGACGAGGACACCGTGATGATAGCGCCATCCGCGATTTTCCCCACTGCTTCCGATGCACTGACGATCGTGCCCATAGTTCGCTTCTCCCAATCCAAATTGCCGACCCCAGACAAGATTTCAGTCGACGCGCCCCAAAAAGACTCAGCAAATAGGAACGTTCCAAATACGTATAGGAACGTTCCAAATTTGTGTCAAACGTTTTTAGCTGAGCGAATTCATTCGATAGGACATGGAAACGAGACGATCGCGCGAAGAGGCCCCTTCTTGCCGTGCTAAGGAGGTCGACGCCCCGCGCAGAGCCTTGACGATGAGGAGCAACTGTCAACGGCGGGGTAAAATCCTGCCATTGGGCGGCGCAAAAACCGGCGACTTCGGGGTATGGGCGCGACGCGCACTATGAGACAGCGACCGGTCAACCGCGCTCCCCAGGTAGCGGGCAGTTGACTGGCCGCCTTGGCCCGTGAAGGCCAAGCCTTCATCGGCTGGATCAGGCGGCGTCGGTGGACTTGCGTGCGCGGCTTTAGGCGAGCCGGAAATCGCGCTGAAGAGATGGCGAGCTAATGCTCATCTGGGCGCGCCACCAAATCCTTTCCGCATTTGCTCCACTGAACCGGAACCGGTGCGCCCGAATCTTATCGTTACGCCTCAGGGTCGAGCCTCACGAACGATATTCATAACCCGCCTCATGAAATTCACATGCGGGACAGTTTTTGAGGCAAGATCAGGCCCAAAACAGAGAAAAGCTCGGAAAACCGAAGTTTTCCGAGCTTTTCGCTTGGTTTATGGTGCCCAGGAGAGGACTCGAACCTCCACGCCTTGCGGCACACGGACCTGAACCGTGCGCGTCTACCAATTCCGCCACCTGGGCAGGTGTCGTGGAGCGCGAGATACATAGCGGCGCTGGGACTGTCAACGGGGATCGACACGAAAAATTCGCAAGCTTCGACTCTTCGGGTCTTTGGCCTTGTTCCCGCGGGGGCGAGGCGGTAATCAAAGAACGAAATTCTTGCAAGGAAAGGCCTCTGCCCATGTCCAAGCTGGTTACGATCTACGGCGGTTCGGGGTTCGTCGGGCGCTATATCGCGCAGCGCATGGCAAAGGACGGTTGGCGGATTCGCGTTGCGGTCCGGCGTCCGAACGAGGCGCTCTTCGTCAAACCCTATGGTGCGGTCGGGCAAGTCGAGCCGGTCTTCTGCAACATTCGCGACGATGCCAGCGTGCGCGCGGCAATGCAGGGCGCGGATGCGGTGATCAACTGCGTCGGTATTCTCGTCAATGAAGGCAAGAACAAGTTCGGCGCCGTGCAGGCCGAAGGTGCGGGCCGCGTGGCGCGTATCGCCGCAGAGATGGGTGTGCCGAAACTGGTGCAGATCTCGGCCATCGGCGCCAATCCCGACAGCGAGAGCGAATACGCCCGCACAAAGGCCGCAGGCGAGAAAGCGGTGCTGGATGCCTATCCGCAAGCCGTGATCCTGCGTCCCTCCATTATTTTCGGCAACGAGGACGGGTTCTTCAACAAATTCGCCTCGATGTCGCGCTTCAGCCCGATCCTTCCGATCACCGGCGGTCACACGAAATTCCAGCCGGTCTTCGTCGACGACGTGGCGAAGGTCGCGGTGATGGCAGCGGACGGGAAAGTCTCGCCCGGCACCTATGAACTCGGCGGGCCGGATGTGGAGACGTTCCACGACCTGATGAAGCAGATGCTGACGGTGATTCACCGTCGTCGTCTCGTGCTGTCGCTGCCCCGCTGGGTCGCGAGCATCCTCGGCGGCGTCTTCGATCTGGGGCAAGTCGTCACCGGCGGCCTGTTCACGAACCGCATTCTCACGCGCGATCAAGTGAAGAACCTGCAAGCTGACAATGTCGTGTCCGAGGGCGCGAAAGGCTTCTCCGATCTCGGAATCCAGCCTATGGCAATGGAAGCGGTGATGCCCGGCTACCTGTGGCGCTTCCGCCCCGGTGGGCAATATGACGACATCAAAGCTTCGGCGAAGAACCTTCGCAAGACATAACCCCCTCCTTCCTCCCCGGTGCCGCTTGCGGCGCCTCTCTGACCTAGGCGGTATTTCTTGAGCTATCTGAACGACGTTCTGCTCGGTGTGATCGAAGGGATCACCGAGTTCCTCCCGATTTCGAGCACTGGCCACCTGATCCTGGCCGAACATTGGCTTGGCACGCGCTCGGATACCTACAATATCGTCATTCAGGCCGGGGCGATCCTTGCCGTAACGCTGATCTATTGGCGTCGCCTGATGGAGCTTCTGTTCAACTGGCGCAATCCAGAGAACCGCGACTATCTCGCGAAGCTGACCGTCGCCTTCCTGATCACCGCCGTTCTGGGCCTGATCGTGAAGAAGATGGGCTTCGAGTTGCCGACAACGATCCAGCCCGTCGCCTGGGCCTTGGTGATTGGCGGTTTCTGGATGCTCTTTGCGGAACGCGTCGCGGATCGGCAGGCCGATAACAGCCAGATTTTCTGGCGCGTCGCGATTGCGGTCGGGATTGCGCAGATCGTGGCCGGGGTCTTTCCGGGCACTTCGCGCTCGGCCACGACGATTTTCGTGGCGATGCTCCTGGGCACCTCGAACCGCGCGGCGGCGACCGAATTCGCCTTCCTCGTCGGCATTCCCACCATGTACGCGGCGAGCGGTTACGAATTGCTCAAGCAGCTCAAGGACGGGACCGGCGGCAACGAGGATTGGGCCGGGCTCGGCATCGCTTTCGTCGTTTCGACCGTCACGGCCTTCGTCGCGGTGAAATGGCTCCTTGGCTATATTCAGGGGCACCGTTTCACCATCTTCGCGATCTACCGGATCATCTTCGGCGGGCTCCTGCTGAGCCTTGCAGCGGTCGGTGTGCTAGGCTGACGAAGGCGAATCGCTTTTCGGCAGCGCGCCATCCTCAAGAAAATCAGGGCAAAGCAGCGATAAAGTAAACGAAGCTGACCTATTTTGAGCGAATTTGAGATGCCTTCTCGTGCGCCTCTCGCAAAAAATGCACATTTAGGTCAGCCTTGCTTACTTTTATTGCTGTGGCAGGCAGTGTAGTCATGCGCACCCACCGGTTTTCTAGGGAGGCGCCACAATGGCCAAGCAACCGATGCTCAAGTTCGTCAAGACGGCGAAAGAGATGCCTCAGAAGCGCGACGCGAACGTGCGCTCCCATGATTTCAACGAAATCTATCGCGAATACGCGGCTGAGAAGGCCGCCGAGCAGGCGAGCCGCTGCAGCCAGTGCGGCGTGCCCTATTGCCACACGCATTGCCCGCTCCATAACAACATCCCCGACTGGCTCCGCCTGACCGCCGAAGGCCGTCTACAGGAAGCCTACGAGATGTCGCAGGCCACCAACACTTTCCCGGAAATCTGCGGCCGCATCTGCCCGCAGGACCGTCTGTGCGAAGGCAACTGCGTGATCGAACAGTCGGGCCACGGCACCGTCACCATCGGCGCAGTCGAGAAATACATCACCGACACCGCCTTCGACATGGGCTGGGTGAAGCCGATCAAACCGGCGACCGAGCGTGCCGAAAGCGTCGGCATCATCGGAGCGGGCCCGGGCGGTCTGGCGGCCGCCGACGCGCTGCGCCGTGCCGGCGTGCAGGTCACGGTCTATGACCGTTACGACCGCGCGGGCGGCCTGATGACCTACGGCATCCCCGGCTTCAAGCTGGAGAAAGACATCGTTATGCAGCGCGTGAAGCAGCTGGAAGATGGCGGCGTCGAATTCGTGCTGAACTGCAATGTCGGCACCGATATTTCCTTCGACGCGATCCGCGGCAAGCATGACGCGGTGCTGATCGCGACGGGCGTCTACAAGACCCGCGAGCTGACTGATGAGGGCGCAGACGCTGCGGGCATCGTGCGCGCGATCGACTATCTCACCGCCTCGAACCGCAAGAGCTTCGGCGACGACGTGGCCGAGTTCGAAGACGGCACGCTGAACGCGGAAGGCAAGCGCGTCATCGTCATCGGCGGCGGCGACACCGCGATGGACTGCGTGCGTACCGCGATCCGTCAGGGCGCCAAGTCGGTGAAATGTCTCTATCGCCGTGACCGCGCGAACATGCCGGGCTCGCAGCGCGAAGTGCAAAATGCCGAGGAAGAGGGCGTGGAATTCGTCTGGCTCTCCGCCCCCGCGGCCTTCTCGGGCAACCCGGTCACCAACTGCTCGGTGCAGCAGATGCGTCTGGGCGCGCCGGATGCTTCGGGCCGTCAGAGCCCCGAGAAGATCGAAGGCGGCATCTATGACGAAGAGGCCGATCTGGTGATCAAGGCGCTCGGCTTCGAGCCCGAAGACTTGCCCGGCGCTTGGGAAGCCGACGATCTGGAGACCACCCGCTGGGGCACCGTGAAGGCCGAATTCGGCACCCACGCGACCTCGATCCCGGGTGTCTATGCGGTCGGCGACATCGTGCGCGGCGCAAGCCTCGTCGTCTGGGCGATCCGAGACGGGCGCGAAGCGGCGGGCTCGATCCTGCGCTATCTCGAAAACGTGGCGGCGGTGGCGGCGGAGTGATCCGCGCCCTGCCGATCTGAAAAGGAATGCATGCGATGCGGTCGAATTTTCTCGGCATGGCGATCTGCGGGGGGCTGTTCAGCGCCCTGCCCGCCCATGCCGCCGAATTCAAACCGCCGCAGGGCTGCGAGGTCTTCATGACCGTGCAGATGCATAACTGTCAGGTGGCCAATTACTACCGCTGCGCCGCCGATCCCGAGGGCGATCTCTGGACCGCCTTCGCCGATGGCGAGGGCATCTATTACCTGAGCCATATCGATGCCGAGACGCGCTGGCTTGAAAGCGTGTCGACCGATGACGGCGAGATCGAGATGCTCGATCCGGGCGCGTCGAAGGATGCTCCCTCGTTCTCGGCGCTCCTGTCGGACGGCAAGGACGATTACGATTTCGTCACGCGCTCGAATTACCGGGGTCTGCGCCGCTATGTCGGCAGCGATACCCTCACGGGCAAGTCGGTCAGCATCGACGAGGTCCCGCTCGAGACGATCACCTTTGATCTGCGCGAGGATGACCAGAACGGCCAGACCGTCGCGACCCGCACCGGCACGCAATATATCTCGCGCAAGTATCGCGTGTTTTTCAGCGGCGCGGAGCGGTTCGAGAACGATCAGGGCGACGTCGTGAGCTATGACGACAGCCCCGTGCGCTTCGACTTTCCCGGCGATCCCGGTTTCTCGACCGAGACGCCCGAATATGACTGCGACCTGATGATGACGCAGGCCGATCTTCGGCCCACGCACGTCAGCCTCGCCCCCCTTTCCCGCTCTTTCTCCAAGGAGGCACTGCAATGACCAAATATGACGAAGCCTGGGTGGCCGCCGAGGAAGCGAAACGCCAGTGGATGAACGAGAATTCACTGTGGAAGGAAGAAGACGAGAAGGCGTCCTGCGGCGTCGGCCTCGTGGTGTCGATCGACGGCAAGGCCTCGCGCCGCGTCGTGGAGAACGGCATCGACGCGCTGAAGGCGATCTGGCACCGCGGTGCGGTCGATGCCGACGGCAAGACCGGCGACGGCGCGGGCATCCACGTCCAGATTCCCGCCCCCTTCTTCTATGACCAGATCCGTCGCACCGGCCACGAGCCGGACATGGAGAAAATGGTCGCCGTCGGTCAGGTCTTCCTGCCGCGCACCGATTTCGGCGCGCAGGAGCGCTGCCGTACGATCGTGGAATCCGAAGTTCTGCGGATGGGTCACTACATCTACGGCTGGCGCCACGTTCCGGTGAACACCGAAGTGCTGGGCGAGAAGGCCAATTCGACCCGCCCCGAGATCGAGCAGATCCTGATCCGCAACGACAAGGATATCGACGAGGAGCAGTTCGAACGCGAGCTCTACATCATCCGCCGCCGCATCGAGAAAGCGGCAATCGCGGCGCAGATCAACGGGCTCTACATGTGCTCACTGTCGTGCCGCTCGATCATCTACAAGGGCATGATGCTGGCTGAGCAGGTCGCGGAATTCTATCCCGACCTGAAGGATGAGCGCTTCGAGTCCGCCTTCGCGATCTATCACCAGCGCTATTCCACCAACACCTTCCCGCAATGGTGGCTGGCGCAGCCCTTCCGGATGCTGGCGCATAACGGCGAGATCAACACGATCAAGGGCAACACCAACTGGATGAAGAGCCATGAAATCCGCATGGCCTCCTCGGCCTTTGGCGACAGCGCCGAAGACATCAAGCCGATCATCCCGGCGGGGGCGTCCGACTCCGGCGCGCTCGATGCGGTGTTCGAACTGATGGTCCGCTCGGGCCGCAACGCGCCGATGGTGAAGACGATGCTCGTCCCCGAGCCGTGGTCGAAATCCACCGACACGATGCCGTCCGCGTGGCAGGACATGTATGCCTATTGCAACGCCGTGATGGAGCCGTGGGACGGTCCCGCCGCGCTGGCGATGACCGATGGTCGCTGGGTCTGTGGCGGTCTCGACCGTAACGGTCTGCGCCCGCTGCGCTATGTCATCACTGGCGACGGCGTTCTGATCGCAGGCTCGGAAGCCGGCATGGTGCCGGTCGACGAGGCGAGCGTTGTCGAGAAAGGCGCGCTTGGTCCGGGTCAGATGATCGCGGTCGATATGCGCGAGGGCAAGCTCTACCACGACACCGAAATCAAGGACAAACTGGCCGCCGCCCAGCCCTTCGGCGAATGGGTTGGCAAGGTCACCGATCTGAACGCGATCCTTGTGGACGTGCCGGAGAACCCGAGATTCGCGGGCGGTGAGCTGCGCAAGCGTCAGGTCGCGGCTGGCTATTCGGTCGAAGAGATCGAACAGATCCTCGCGCCGATGGCCGAGGACGGCAAGGAAGCCATCGCTTCGATGGGCGACGACACGCCGCCTGCGGTTCTGTCCAAGCAATACCGCCCGCTGAGCCATTTCTTCCGTCAGAACTTCAGCCAGGTGACCAACCCGCCGATCGACTCGCTTCGCGAAAGCCGGGTGATGTCGCTCAAGACGCGGTTCGGTAACCTCAAGAACGTGCTCGACGAGGATAGCTCGCAGACCGAGATCTGGATTCTCGAAAGCCCGTTCCTCGCGAATTCCGAATTCGATCACATGCTCAACGAATTCGGCGAGCAGGTAACGATCATCGACTGCACCTTCCCGGCCAATGCCGATCAGGAGGCGCTGCGCGAGGGTCTGACCCGGATCCGTCAGGAAGCCGAAGACGCGGTGCGCTCGGGTGCGCTCCATATCGTCCTGAGCGATGAAGAGCAGGACAAGGACAAGGTCGCGATGCCGATGATCCTCGCGACGAGCGCCGTGCATAGCTGGCTGACGCAGAAAGGCCTGCGGACCTTCTGCTCGATCAACGTGCGCTCGGCGGAATGTATCGACCCGCATTACTTCGCGGTGCTGATCGGCTCGGGCGCGACCACGGTGAACGCCTATCTCGCGCAGGACACGCTGGCCGACCGGATCGACCGCGGCCTGCTCGGCGGCACGCTCGTCGACGCGATGCGCAAATATCGCGACGCGATCGATGCGGGCCTGCTGAAGATCATGTCGAAGATGGGGATCTCGGTGATTTCCTCCTATCGCGGCGGTCTGAACTTCGAAGCCGTGGGTCTGTCGCGCGCGATGGTCGCGGAATATTTCCCCGGCATGCACTCGCGTATCTCCGGCATCGGTCTGCACGGCATCCAGCACGCACTGGAAGGTGTGCATGCCAAGGGCTGGAAAGGCGGTCAGGACGTTCTCCCGATCGGCGGCTTCTACAAGGCCCGCCGCACCGGCGAGTCCCATGCGTGGGGCGCGCAGTCGATGCACATGCTGCAATCGGCCTGTAACCGCGCGAGCTACGATCTGTGGAAGCAATACAGCTCGATGATGCGGGCGAACCCGCCGATCCATATCCGCGACATGCTGGATATCAAATCGCTGGGTAAGCCGGTGCCGATCGAAGAGGTCGAGTCGATCACCTCGATCCGCAAGCGCTTCGTGACGCCGGGCATGTCGCTGGGGGCGCTGTCGCCCGAGGCGCACAAGCTGTTGAACGTCGCGATGAACCGGATCGGCGCGAAGTCGGACTCGGGTGAAGGCGGGGAAGACCCGGCGCATTTCGTGCCCGAGCCCAACGGCGACAACCCGTCGGCGAAGATCAAGCAGGTGGCTTCGGGTCGTTTTGGTGTAACCGCCGAATACCTCAACCACTGTGAAGAGCTCGAGATCAAGGTCGCTCAGGGCGCGAAGCCCGGCGAGGGTGGCCAGCTTCCGGGGATGAAGGTCACCGACCTGATCGCGCGTCTGCGGCACTCGACCAAGGGCGTGACCCTGATCTCGCCGCCGCCGCACCACGACATCTACTCGATCGAAGACCTTGCGCAGCTGATCTACGACCTCAAGCAGATCAACCCGAAGGTCAAAGTGACGGTGAAGCTGGTGGCGTCCTCGGGCGTCGGCACGATCGCGGCCGGTGTCGCGAAGGCGAAGGCCGACATCATCCTGATCTCTGGCCACAACGGCGGCACGGGCGCATCGCCCGCGACCTCGATCAAATATGCCGGTCTCCCGTGGGAGATGGGTCTGACCGAGGCGCATCAGGTGCTCGCGATGAACAACCTGCGCGAACGCGTCACCCTGCGGACCGATGGCGGTCTGCGCACAGGCCGCGACATCGTCATGGCCGCGATGATGGGCGCCGAGGAATACGGCATCGGCACCGCCGCGCTGATCGCGATGGGCTGCATCATGGTCCGTCAGTGTCAGTCGAACACCTGCCCGGTGGGCGTCTGCACGCAGGACCCGGAGCTGCGCGCCAAGTTCACCGGCACGGCGGACAAGGTGGTGAACCTCATCACCTTCTACGCTCAGGAAGTACGCGAAATCCTCGCCTCTATCGGGGCACGTTCGCTCGACGAGGTGATCGGTCGCGCCGATCTTCTCAGCCAGGTGAGCCGTGGGTCCGCCCATCTCGACGATCTGGACCTCAATCCGCTCCTGATCACCGTCGATGGCTGGGACAAAATCGTCTACGACCGTTCGAAGCCGCGTAACTGGGTTTCGGACACGCTCGATGCGGAGATCATCAAGGATGGTCATCGCTTCTTCGAGGAGGGCGAGAAGATGCAGCTCTCCTACGCGGTGCGCAACACGCTGCGCACCATCGGGACGCGCGCTTCGAGCCATATCGTGAAGAACTTCGGGATGCGCAACGCGCTGCAGTCAGACCACCTGACGGTGAAGCTGACCGGCTCCTGCGGTCAGTCGCTGGGCGCTTTTGCAGCCCCGGGGCTGAAGATCGAAGTGTCGGGCGATGCCAACGACTATGTCGGCAAGGGTCTCTCGGGCGGCATGATCGTCGTGCGTCCGCCGATGGCCTCGCCGCTGGTGGCGTCGGAGAACACGATCATCGGCAACACCGTGCTTTACGGTGCGACCGAGGGTCATCTGTTCGCGGCGGGCCGCGCAGGCGAACGCTTCGCGGTGCGCAACTCGGGTGCGAAAGTGGTGATAGAGGGCTGCGGCTCCAACGGCTGTGAATACATGACCGGCGGCGTCGCGGTGATCCTCGGCTCGATTGGCCCCAACTTCGGTGCGGGCATGACGGGCGGGATGGCCTATCTCTACGATCCGGACAACACGGCGGAAGAGCTGATCAATCTCGAAAGCCTCGTCACCTGCGGGCTGGGCCACGAGCATTGGGAAGCCGAGCTGAAAGGCCTGATCGAGCGTCACGTCGCCGAGACGGGCTCGCGCAAAGGGGCCGATATTCTCCAGCACTGGGAGACCGAGAAGGCGAACTTCCTGCAGGTCTGCCCGAAGGAGATGCTGGCGCATCTGTCCTACCCGCTCAGCGACGAACCGCAGGCGATGCCGGCGGAATAAGGGAACTCTTTCCCCGACGGAACCGTTTCAGAGGGCGAAGCACATGCTTCGCCCTTTGTTCTGTCTGGAGGTAACGATGTCCGAACTGTTGGTGATGGCGCATGAAACCGAGGCCGCGGGTTTCGCGACGCGCGAGGAACTCAGAGAACTGGAAAGAGAAGGATTTTTCCGGTCGCAGGACATTGTTGTCGTGACCCGCGACGCAAGCGGCGAGATTAACGTTCATGAAAACAGCAACACAATGGCGCTTGGCGCGATCGGTGGCGCTGTCTGGGGCGGGCTGCTTGGGCTCGTCTTCCTGTCGCCGATCGTCGGCGCGGCAATCGGTGCGGGCGCGGGCGCTGTGTCCGGCAAGTTCACCGACCTCGGGCTGAACGACTCTTTCCTGCGCGAAGCGGGCGAGAGCTTGCCGCAAGGCGGCTCGGCTGTGTTCATCTTGCTTAAGAAGGGCACCGCTGCAGAGGTCCTCGACCGGATGAAAACGCTGGGCCATGCAAGCGGTCGCGTGCTGCAGATTCCCTTGCCGGAAGATTTCCACGAACGGCTCGAGTCCGCCCTGTCTTCGGGGGGCACCACAGCCTTCACCGGCGAGGAAATCACCGAAGGTGCCACCGGAAATCTCGCGCGGATGGTGGGCCCCTCTGCCCTCTGAACGCGCTGTGACCGGGATGTCACTCTTTAACCCGTAGTTAACTTTGCGCCCCACAGGCGCCTTTGTGTCGCCCTGATCTCTGCTTACCAGTAACGAATAATTTATAATAACGTTACTCGAGCAGCAAAAATGGCAACCTATTACGACCAGTTCTACATCATGGATCCGGGCAGTCCGCCCGCTGCGGGCACGGCGCTTTCACCGTCGACATATGAAATTGTCGATCGGAATAACGACAATTGGATTTCCAGCAGCAACAGTGCCCGCGACACGATCAACGGCCAACGCGTCGAAGATGTCTGGCGTGGCGACACGATCACCATCGAGCGTCCGAACGGCGTGCAAGAGACGATCACGGGCGACACGTTCTACCTGCGCGACGGGAGTGCCGTGTTCACGCCGTCCGATGGCACGATCCTCCACAACGCGACCTTCATCAGCTCCACCTATGTCACGCAGAGCACCCAAGCGCCGGTCGGCGATCTGGGGCCGGAATGTTTCCTCGCGGGGACGCGGATCGACACGCCCGACGGGCCGCGACTGGTGGAGCGGCTCAACGCCGGCGATCTTGTCATGACCCAGGATGACGGGCCGCAGCCTCTTCTCTGGACGGGTGGTCGGGTCTGTCGCGGCGTCGGGGCCTATGCGCCGATCCGGTTCGCGCCGGGGGCTATGGGAAATCGACGCGCTCTTTACGTGTCTCAACAACATCGGATGTTGCTGCGCGGCTGGCGCGCCGAGATCGCCTGCGCCCATAGCGAAGTTCTGGTCGCCGCCAAGCATCTCGTAAACGGCAATAGCATTCGGGTGGCTCCGCGCCCGCGCGTGCAGTACCGCCATCTGCTTTTCGCGCGTCATCACATCCTCATGGCCGAGGGCGCGCCGACCGAGAGCCTGTTTCCCGGCAACGTCGTCCTCGAAGACGACCACGGTATCGCGCGCGAAATACGCACCGCGTGGAAGCGGGTGTCAGATGCGCCGATCGAAACCATGGTAACCGCGCGACAGGTCGCGCGTGGACCGGAATTGGCGCTGCTTGTCGCTTGACCCTTCGGGGCACGCTGTGACTTATACGCACATGGCTAAGAGCAAGAAAAAACCGGGCCGAAAACCCGCCAAACGCAGCACGAAATCGAGTGTTTCCACCAGCATGCGCGCGCCCTTCCGCACCGCCCTGAAATGGGCGCTGCGGGGCGTGATGGGTCTCGTTGCGCTGGTGCTTGTCCTGATGGTCTTGTTCAAGTTCGTTAATCCGCCGACCACCTGGACGATGTGGAGCGAGCGGCAGCGTCTTGGCGCGGTCGATCAGAAATGGGTGCCGATCGAGGATATCGCGCCCGTGCTCGCTCGATCCGTCGTCGCCGCGGAGGACGCGAATTTCTGCAACCACTGGGGCTTCGACATGCGCGCGATCCGCAAGGCGATCGACGATGGCGCCAATCGCGGCGCTTCGACGATCACTCAGCAGACGGTGAAGAACGTGTTCCTCTGGCAGGGCCGAAACTGGCTGCGCAAGGCGCTGGAAGCGTCGATGACGCCGCTGGCCGAGGCGATCTGGGGCAAGAAGCGGATCCTGGAAATCTATCTTAACGTCGCCGAATTCGACGAAGGCGCGTTTGGTGTCGATGCTGCCGCGCATCGCTATTTCCGCACCACGCCCGACAAGTTGAGCGCCCGCCAATCCGCTTTGATCGCGGGCGTCCTGCCCGACCCGAAGGACCGTTCGGCGGCGAAGCCCGGCAGCTTCCTGTCGCGCCGCGCGCAGTCGATCATGGACGGCGCGGCGACGATCCAGAAGGACGGGCGCGCAAGCTGCTTCGAGTGATCACTCGGCCGGTTCGGTCATCGGGCGCATGACGGCGAACAGCTCCGCCACCTTGATCCCGAATTTGCGCATCTGCGACCGGTTCAGCAGCGTCCCGTCCGGCATCAGGTAAATCCAGTCGGTCACGTCGAGCACGTGGCCGCCCGCATCCTCGGGCAGCCGCAGCCGATAGCGCATCCGCAGCGCATTGCCCGACTGCTCCATCTCGGCGCGCCCTTCGATATCGTCGGCGGTCGAGCTGATCTCGCCATTCGGCCCGAACTGGATATTCCAGGCACGGCTTTGTCGCCGACCGGAGGCATATTCGAACTCCTCCTCGATCACGCCGCCATCATTGGTGAACCGCCCCGTCATCACGGCACGGAAGCGCGAGGTGACCCGACCGTCCGGCCCATAGATCATACCATGCGCCTCGACAGGGCCCTCGAAGGCCCGGCGAATGTCGAATTCCGGGCTCTCCGCCGCATAATCCGCCGACTTTTGCGCCGGGAAGGAGAAGAAGAAGTGCCGGATCAACAGACCCGCCAGGATCAAAACCGCAAGGGTGAAAAGCAATTTTAACAACATATTACGCCCTCGCATGTGCCAGTTGGACCTGCACCACATCGGTATGGCCGACCGCAAAGGCCGCCGCGCAGGCTTCGAGATAATAGGACCAGTTGCGCAGGAACTCCGGCCCGAAGCCAAGTTCGCTGGCCCGCGCGCTGCGCTCTTTCAGACGGGTGGCCCATTGCCGGCAGGTTTCGGCATAATCCTGTCCGAAGGCGAAGCTTTCCTTCACCGCCAGCCCGGCCTTCGCCGCCTGATCGCGGATCACCCCATCGGACAGAAGCATCCCGCCCGGGAAAGTGTATTGCCGGATAAAATCGGAAGTCTCGCGATATTTCGGAAAGTAGGAATCAGATACTGTAATGGCCTGAATCATCGCAGAGCCGCCCTCCGCCAGGCGATCTTTCACGGTTTGGAAATAGTTCGGCCAATAGCGCTCTCCGACCGCTTCGATCATCTCGATGGAGACGATATGATCGAATTTGCCGGGCGTGTGGCGATAGTCCTGCAACCGGATATCCGCCCGCCCATCGAGCCGCGCATCGGCGTAGCCTTTCTGGCTGGGCGAGATCGTGATGCCGGTGACATGACGCCCCTGCTCGGCCGCGCGTTCGGCGAAATGCCCCCAGCCGCAGCCGATCTCCAGCACCTGCTCCCCGCCGCCCATCTGATCGAGAATGCGGTCGAGCTTGCGGTTCTGCGCCCTGTGCAGATCGCTATCCCCCGGCGCGAAAAGAGCGGAGGAATAGCTCATCCCCTCATCCAGCCAGAGCTGGTAAAATTCGTTGCCCACGTCGTAATGCGCCCGGATGTTGCGCGATGCACCGCGCAGCGAGTTGGCCCGCATCAGCCGGTCGATCAGGCGGAACTTCAGGTTCGACCAGAAGCCCGCATAGGCGTAACCGTCGACGACATCGAGGTTCTTCAGCGCGAGCGACAGAAGCGCCTCAATCGAAGACGTCTCCCACAGCCCCGCGATATAGGCCTCGCCCAGCCCGACATCGCCGCGCGACGCCATCGCCACCACGGCCTGCCAGTCGCGGATTTCCATGTCGGCTTGCGGCTCCCCGCGACCGAAACTGCGCACGGTGCCGTCAGGCAGGCGCAGATGCAGCGTCCCCTGCTCGATCTTCTCGCAGGTCGCGAGGAATTCGCTGCGGATCCGGTTGGTCAGGAAAGGCATCATTGGCTGATCTCCTCGCTGGGGGGTGTGGGCCGCGAAAAGTAGCGGGCGCCTTTGAGCTTGAGCCGCAGGGCCTGCCAGTAGATCAGGCCGAGCGTGCGGATCGGGGTGAGCGGACGACGCAGCGCCATACCGAGAAGCGCCGCCGAAGTCAGTTTGCGGCGTTGGGTCGCGAGGGTGGCCACGACACCCTCCTCGCCATTTCGGTGATCGATGCGGATGCGGATGTGCTCGGCTCCGAGGTCGAAGCGGAACCGATATTCCCCGGCGATGGTCTGGAACGGGGAGACGTAGAAGATTTTCGCCGCGTGAAGCTCGGTTTCTGCTGAAATAGGGTCGAAATTTGGGGTAGCGCAGAGATAGGAGTGCCGATCGCCGAACGTGTTGTTCACCTCTGCGATCACGGCGCGCAGATCGTCTTGCGCATCATAGGCCAGCCAGAAATTCACCGGGTTGAACCCGGCCCCGAGGATCTTCGGCTGGGTCAGAAGCCGCAGCTGCGCGATCTCTGGCGCACCGTGACGCGAGAGCTGCTTGCGGACCCATTCGGCCCCCGCGCCGCGGCCGGGCGCCCCGCCGTAATCCTTGTCATGCACCGTCGCGAGGTTGCGTCCGCGGCGCGAGAAAATCCGCGGCCACGGGCCCGGCGCGTCGGGATCGATCATCACGTAGTCGACGTGATAGCGGAACTGGTGGGAAATCGCGCCCCGCCGCGCATGAACCGTATGACCGGGGCAGAACTCGCCGCTCATGCGGGCACCTTTTCGAAGTCGACCTGCGGCTGCGCCCCGCGATTGAGCTCGCGCGCCACCCGAACCGCCGAAGCAAACCCATCCTCGTGGAAACCATGGCGGAGCCATGCGCCCGCGAACCACGTCCGATTCAGGCCCTGTATCGACTGGATTTCGCCTTGCGCCTGTATCGCTGCGCGATCGAAGACCGGGTGCCAGAAGACCTCGTGATCGTAGATCGTCTCCTCGGCAATCGGCGCGTCGGGGTTCAGCGTGACGAAAAGCGGATCGATCTCGGGGATGTTTTGCAGCTTGTTCATCCAATAGGTCACGCCAAGCCGCGTCTCATTCGCGCGGGTCTGCGCCTGATAGACCCAGCTGGACCAGCACGCGCGTCGACGCGGCATCTGCGCCGCGTCGCGATGCAGATAGACGTCGTTGGGCTGATAGCGGACCGCCGAAAGCGCGGCCTGTTCCTCCGGGGTCGGCTTGGCCAGCAGCTTGAGCGCCTGATCGGAATGGGTGGCAATGATGACCTGATCGAACTGATCCGGGAGAGCCTTTTCCGCTGAAATAGTGACTGAATTGCGCTGCCTCTCGATCGCGGTGACCGGGGTGCCGGTGCGGAATTCGACGCCGCGAAGACGCAGGGCGGCCTCCAGCCGCTTAACATATTCGATCGATCCACCCGAGACCGTCCACCATTGATGCTGACCGGTCGCCGACAACAATGCGTGGTTCTCGAAAAAGCGCAGAAGGCTTTTCGCGGGGAACGCGCCGATCTGATCGGCAGGCGTGGACCAGATCGCCCCGCAGATCGGTAGCAGGTAATAGCGCCGGAACCATTCGCCCAAGTTCAGCTCGTTCAGCAGACCATCGATCGTCACGTCATCGCTTTGAGCGACAGAGACGGCCTTCGCGTTGAACTTCGCGATATCCGCGACCATCCGCAGAAAGCCCGGCCGGGCGAGGTTCCGCTTTTGTGCAACGAGACTGTTCAGGTCGCGCAAAGCATATTCGATCCGGCCCTGATCGATCGTCACGCCAAAGCTCATGTCGGATTTCTCGACCGGCACATCGAGCTCGGAGAACAGGCGCGTTAGATGCGGATAATTCGCGTAATTGAACACGATAAACCCGGTATCGACCGGCTGATCGCCGTTGCGCCCCGCAGTGATCGTGCGCGAATGCCCCCCAAGCCGCGTCTCCGCCTCGTAGATGGTAACGCGATTATGCGGAGCGAGTTGCCACGCCGCCGCCAGACCGGAAATCCCGGATCCGATGATCGCGATGCGTTGCGCATGTGGATGCAGGGCATCAAATGACATTCGAATTCTCCCAAGCTCTTGAAGGCGTAACGGTGCATATTACCGTTTGGATCAGAAGTTTTTTCGCATCGCATGTGAACCGCTATCTCATAAGCTGCGTATCGGTCACATGCTGAGAGATGCGACCATCAACTTCGACACCACAGGGACCCCGCCAATCGCGGCGGGTCAGGCCTTTGCCGGGAAGAGAATGGACGACAGGAAATCAGCGAAACCGACGCCCGAGGCGGCTTGCGAGCAGACCGATTGGCTCGTAGCCGTCCGTGACAAGCGTGACAAACTGGCCTTCGCGCGGCTCTATGATCACTTCTCGCCGCGACTGAAGGGGATGCTGGTACGGTCCGGCATGACGCAGGCGGCGGCGGAGGATGTGGTTCAGGACGTGATGCTCACGATCTGGCGGAAGGCACATCTTTACGACGAGACGCGGGCACGCGCCTCGGCATGGATTTACCGGATTGCGCGCAATCGACAGATTGATGTGATCCGAAGACGGCCCCGGCCCGTTCCAGACGAGCTGATCGCCGAGGCCGAGACGCGGGAAACCCGCGAGGCCGATGCGGCAATCGAGCTGGAACAGGAAGCGGCGCAGCTGCGTCAAGCGATCGAGGCACTGCCGGAAGCGCAGCGCGAGATCATCGAGCGGGCCTATGTGGGCGAACTCACACAGGCAGAAATACGCGAGGCGACGGGTCTCGCCCTTGGGACGATTAAATCGCGGATCCGGCTGGCGCTGGAGAAGCTTAGACACGAGTTAAGGGATCTGAGAGAAGAATGACCGAGATTACGCATCATTTGCCCGATTGGTTGGTACGGTCCTACGCGACCGGCTCGCTCGGTCATGCGTTTTCGCTGGTCGTGGCGGCGCATGTGAGCCAGTGCGACGAGTGTCGCGCACGGCTCGAAGCAGAGGAACTGGCGGGCGGGCTGGTTCTGGATGACCTGAAAGGCATGGCTCCCAGCGACGATTTGCGGCGACGTGTGTTTGACGGGTTGGACGACGACGATGCGATCGTCGCTGAGCAACCTGCGCGCGCCGGGATTTATCCGGGCGCCGTGGTCGAAGCGATGGGCGCCGACAGTCCGCGCTGGCGGGCCTTGGGCGGCGGCATCAAGCAAGCGATCCTGAGCGAGGATAAAGAAGGGTCGGCGCGGCTTCTCTATATTCCGCCGGGGATGGCGGTGCCGGATCACACGCATGGCGGGCTGGAATTGACGCTCGTGCTGCAGGGGTCCTTCTCGGACGAGACCGGCCGCTTTGGCGTCGGCGATGTGGAAGTGGCGGATGACGATCTCGATCACACGCCGATCGCGGGGATGGAGGATGTCTGCATCTGCCTCGCCGCCACCGATGCGCCGCTGAAGTTCAAGGGTCTTCTGCCGCGCTTGCTGCAGCCGATCTTCCGGATTTAAGACCCTAAATTCGCCGAAACACGGCCCCGATCCAAAGGGCTAGCGTAGCCGCCCGGCTTTGGCGATAGAGCCTCAGCCGGGCGAATTCTTTCAGGCGGGCCGGAAAAGTCGCGGCGCGCGCGCTTACAAATCGATCGAAGGTCACCCGGCTCTCGGGCGTGAACCGATGTGCAGATGCAGTGAGCGCTGCACATTGATCGTCGATCCAGCACCGCCAATCGCCGGACAGCATGCGCCTGAGTCGATAGACCTTGGCGGGGATTGTGGTGTTCGCCCCCTCTGCGTTGCCCCCGTGTTGGCGGTAAAGCAGCGTGGGCTCCACATCATAGGTGACCCGCGCGCCACACCCGGTGAACAGCTGATAGAGCCACCAGTCGTGACGCGGCGCGACCCGCAATTCGCGCGCCGCCGAGATGGCCAGTTCGGCCCCGGCCGGGTTCAGGAGAATGGTGTTTCCCGCCGCGATATTCTGCACCAGTGCATTACGGAAAGACGGCGGGCGAGTGTGTCGGACGGAGAGATGCTGGTCTTCCAGATTAGCGTTGCAGACCCAAGTCCGGCTGCAATAAAGCGCAGCTTCCCCCTCGCCCAATGCGGCAATCCCGCGTGCAAGCCGATCCGGCAGCCAGACATCATCCTGATCACAAAAGGCGATGCAGTCCTGTTGAGCACTGTCGATCCGCCGCAGCAGTGACAGGAAATTCCCCCCCGCGCTGATCCGTGGACCTCTCACGATCTGCACGTCATGGCTGCGCGCGAATTCCGCCAAGATGTCTTGGGCGGCGTCGGTTCGGCTGTCATCCCCGACGATCAGCCGCCAATCCCGATGCGTTTGCGCCGCGAGGCTTTCCAGTTGATCGCGCAGTTCCGGCCCCGGATCGCGTGTCGCCATCAGGATCGTGACCCGCGCCACGGTCGCTTACTCGATCAGGCGCAGCAAGTATTCGCCATAGCTGTTCTTGCCGAATTTCTTCGCGCGGTCGGCGAGTGCTTCGGCACTGATCCAGCCCTTCTCGAAAGCGATCTCGTCAGGCGAGCCGCTTTGCAGCCCCTGCCGCTCTTCCAACGTGCGCACGAAATTCCCCGCATCGAGCAGGCTGCCATGCGTTCCGGTGTCGAGCCAGGCAAAGCCCCGGCCCATCTGCGTGACCGAGAGCGCGCCGTCATGCAGGTAGGTTTCCAAAAGCGAGGTGATCTCCAACTCGCCGCGGGCGGAAGGGGTAATCGTCTTGGCGCGGTCCGGCGCAGTCTCGTCGAGAAAATAGAGCCCCGTGACCGCGAATTGCGAGGGCGGCACTTCGGGCTTCTCGATGATCGCACGCACGGTGCCGCTGTCGTCGAAATCCACCACGCCGTAGCGTTCGGGATCGCGGACGCGGTAGCCGAAGACGGTGCCGCCGCCTGTGGTCGCATTCGCCGCTTTGAGGATCTCGCCGAGACCCGCGCCGAAGAAGATGTTGTCGCCCAGAACCATCGCCGAAGGGCTGCCCGCGAGGAACTCTTCGGCCAGAAGATAGGCCTGCGCCAGACCGTCGGGCGAGGGCTGCGTGATATAGGTGAGGCTCAGCCCCCATTGGCTGCCATCGCCGAGCGTGCGGATGAACTGCTCCTGATCATGCGGCGTCGTGATCACCGCGATCTCGCGAATGCCGGCCAGCATCAGCGTGGTCAGCGGATAGTAGATCATCGGCTTGTCATAGACCGGCAGAAGCTGCTTCGAGACACCCATCGTGATCGGATAGAGCCGCGTGCCCGAGCCGCCCGCCAGAATGATCCCCTTGCGCGTCATGTCGCCCCCAATTCGGTCAAAATCTCGTCCAATCCCGCTTTCCAATCGGGTCTATTCAGGCCGAACACGGCCAGATCGCTGCAGTCGAGCCGCGAATTGAGCGGCCGTTTCGCAGGCGTCGGATAATCGGCGGTGGGGATATCCTCCACGCTCACGTCCCGCCCGGCCCGCGCGAAGATCTCCCGCGCGAAGCCCGCCCAGCTTACATCGGGAGAGCCTGAGAAATGGTAAACGCCGCTCTTCTCGGGCGCGCGCTGCAACTGCGTCGCTATCGTCAGGCAGGCCTCGGCGATGGCCCTGGCAGGTGTCGGTCCACCGATCTGGTCGGCGACGATGCTCAGGTGATCGCGGCTTTCCGACAGGCGCAGCATCGTCTTCACGAAGTTCCCGCCATGCGCCGAGAAGACCCAACTGGTGCGCAGAATCGCGAAGGGGCCACCCGTGGCGCGGATCGCTTCTTCGCCTGCCAGCTTTGTGCGGCCATAGGCGCCCAGCGGACCGGTCGGATCGGTGGGCTTGAACGGCGCGTCGCCCGAGCCGTCGAAGACGTAATCGGTGGAGATGTGAATGAGCGGGACACCGAGGTCGCAGCAGGCCTTGGCCATCGCGGCGGGCGCGTCACCGTTAACGGTTTGAGCGAGCGCCTCTTCTTCTTCAGCTTTGTCGACTGCCGTATAGGCGGCGGCGTTGATCACGGCCTCAGGCTTGGCCTCCCGGATCGCTTTCGCTGCGGCGCCGGGATCACGCAAATCGACCCTATTCCGGCCTAAAAGCGCCGCATCGGGCGCGAGGCGCTGTAGTTCCTGCGCGACTTGGCCGGTCTGTCCGAAGACGAGGATCATGCCTTGCCCAACCTTTCGCCGACGCCGTGCCGCTCCAGCAGCGGGCGCCACCAAACCTTGTTCTCGAGATACCAGCGCACGGTGCGCTCGAGCCCCTCCTCCACCGTCACGCTCGGGCGCCAGCCCAGCTCCTCACGGATGCGGGTCGGGTCGATCGCGTAGCGCGCATCGTGGCCGGGGCGGTCGGTGACGAAGGTGATCAGATCGGCATAGGGCGCGTCGCCCGGACGCAGCTTGTCGAGAATGGTGCAGATCGTCTGGACCAGTTCGAGGTTCGACCGCTCGTTCTCGCCGCCGATATTGTAGCTGCGACCCAAGGCGCCTTTCTCCAGCACCAAGAGCAGCGCATCGGCGTGATCCTCGACATAGAGCCAGTCGCGCACGTTCGAGCCGTCGCCATAGATCGGCAACGGTTTGCCCGCGAGCGCGTTCAGGATCACGACCGGGATCAGCTTTTCCGGGAAGTGATAGGGGCCGTAATTGTTCGAGCAATTGGTGAGCACGACCGGCAGGCCGTAGGTCTCGTGCCAGGCGCGCACGAGATGGTCCGAGCCCGCTTTCGAGGCGGAATAGGGACTGTTTGGCGCGTAGGGCGTCTCTTCGGTGAACTGGCCCGTGGGGCCGAGCGTGCCATAGACCTCATCGGTCGATATGTGGTGGAAGCGGAAGCTCTCG
Source organism: Thioclava sp. JE_KL1 (assembly GCF_009296265.1). GTDB lineage: Bacteria > Pseudomonadota > Alphaproteobacteria > Rhodobacterales > Rhodobacteraceae > Thioclava. The sequence continues at coordinate 159,504 of NZ_WBJS01000005.1, read as the reverse complement.
GGGCGGCCTTCACCCTCCCAGTAGGCACGCGCCGCCTGCAGCATGTTGTAGGTGCCCATCACGTTCGTCTCGATGAAGGCACCGGGGCCATCGATCGAGCGGTCGACATGGCTTTCGGCGGCGAGATGCATCACCGCGTCGGGCTTGTGGCGGGCGAAGATCGCCGTCAGCGCCTCGGGGTCGCGAATATCGGCCTTCTCGAAGGCGTAAAGCGGGCTGTCGGCGACGGGAGCGACATTCTCAAGGCAGGCGGCATAGGTCAGCGCGTCGAGGTTCACCACCTCATGGCCGCGCGAGACGGCGAGACGGACGACCGCGGACCCGATGAACCCGGCACCGCCGGTGACGAGAATCTTCATGCTGCGCCCTCCCAGGTAAAGGGACTATTGAGCGCGGAAAACAGAGGTGCCTCGGCGTCCTTGCCGGACAAAACAGGCTCTATTCCTGCGGAAAGCGGCCAGTCGATGCTCAGATCCGGGTCGTCCCAGCGGATCGCGCCTTCGCATTCGGGCGCGTAGTAATCCGAGCATTTGTAGACGATCTCTGTCCCCGGCTCGAGCGTGACGAACCCATGCGCAAAGCCCGCCGGGATCAGAAGCTGCTTGCCGTTCTCGAAGCTCAGCTCGGTTCCGAACCACTGGCCGTAGGTCGGGCTCCCTTTGCGGATATCCACCGCGACATCCCAGAGACGCCCGCGCCCGCAGCGCACGAGCTTCGCCTGCGCGTGCGGCGGGGCCTGAAAATGCAGCCCGCGCACCGTGCCCACGGCCTCCGAGACCGAATGATTGTCCTGCACAAACTCGATATCGATCCCGGCCTCGGTAAATCGCTTCGCCGAATAGCTCTCGGAGAAAAATCCGCGGTGATCGCCGAATCGCTTCGGGGTGATCAGCAGAACGCCGCTGAGGGGTGTTGGTTCGACCTGCATTCGCCTCGCCTGTGTTGCTTCGGGAAAGTTGTGCCAAAGCACGGCCCGAAAGGCCAGCGACATCGCTGGAAGCCAAGAAATCAGGGGAAATCGGGAAAATGGTCGGAGCGAGAGGATTCGAACCTCCGACCCCCTGCTCCCGAAGCAGGTGCGCTACCAGGCTGCGCTACGCTCCGACCGTGGGCGGGGAATTAGCCGCTTGTGCAGGGTTTTGCAAGGGGGTCTGAGTCAGCTTCTTGAATTGCGTGCACGAAGGCCCAAAACGCGACCCAGAAGCGACGATCGCGGGGCGGTGACGGTTTCGGACCGGCCCCTTGTGCGCAGAACCGGCTGGTTCTCGGAGACACGCGTCTCGCGGATGACGATGTAGATGCCAGACAGGATCACCACGCCCGCGCCGACGAGCGTCGGAATGTCCACGCTCTCGTGGAAGATGATCCAGCCGTAGAAGACCGCCCAGAGGATCTGCGAATATTGCATCGGCGCGACGATGGCGGCCTCGCCCGCGCGATAGGCGAGGATTTGCAGGAAGGAGGCGGTCAGGCCGAAGATCGCGATCACCGCCATGAGGCCCAGATCGCCGATCTGCAGCGGCTGCCAGACGAAGGGCAGAAGGATCGCCATGACGATCACATTGCCCAGAAGCGGCGAAAGCAGCAGCACGACGGAGCGCTCCTCGGAGCCAATCTTGCGCACGATGACCGACGCCAGCGAACCGGTGACTGCTGCCGTCATCGCCGCGAAATGGCCGGGTGCGAGATCCGCCTGACCGGGGCGCACCACGATCACCACGCCGATCAGGCCGAGGATGACAGCGGCCCAGCGGTGAATACCGACCTTCTCGCCCAAGATCGGGATCGAGAAGACGGTAACCAAGAGCGGCATTGCGAAGAGGAGCGGATAGACTTGCGCGAGCGGCAGGGTCGAGAAGGCGTAGAACGCACAAAGCCCGGTGACGACGGTGGTAAAGACCCGCCCGGCGACCCAGCCGGGATGAACCGGGCGCAGGCTTCCCCCGCGCTTGTCGTTGAGCAGGATGACCGAGAGCAGCGGGAAAGACAGGAGCGCCGCGAAGAACACGATCTGAACCGGGGAATAGGTCTGGCCCAGATGTTTGATGATGACGTCATGCGTGGCGAAAATCGCCATCGAGGTCAGGCCGAGGGACGCACCGCGTGCGTTTGATTTTCCGCCGAAATCGGGCATGGGAGGCTCCCGGTGTTATCGCTCACATCTTGAGCGGATGTTTGGGAGTTGCAAGGCCGCGGCATGAAAAAGGCGCGAGCTCGCGCCCGCGCCTTTCACAAAACTTGTCTCGTGGATCAGAGCGAGGCGTCGAGCGCTTCGATGATCTTGTCGCCCATCTCGGAGGTCGAGACCGGGGTGCCGCCTTCGGGGCCCATCAGGTCCGCGGTGCGCACGCCATCGGCCAGCACTTTCTCGATCGCGGTTTCCAGACGGGTCGCCTCGTCGCCCTGATCGAAGCTGTAGCGCAGCGCCATTGCGAAGCTGAGGATACAGGCGATCGGATTGGCCTTGCCCTGCCCCGCAATGTCGGGGGCCGAGCCATGCACGGGCTCGTACATCGCTTTCGGGCGACCATTCGCCATCGGCGCGCCGAGGCTTGCCGAGGGCAGCATCCCGAGCGAACCGGTCAGCATCGCGGCGCAGTCGGACAGGATATCGCCGAACAGGTTGTCGGTGACGATCACGTCGAACTGCTTGGGCGCGCGCACCAGCTGCATCGCGCCGTTATCCGCATACATGTGGCTCAGTTCGACTTCCGGATATTCCTCGCCGACGCGGGTCACGACCTCGCGCCAGAGGATGCCCGACTCCATCACGTTGGCTTTCTCCATCGAGCAGAGCTTCTTGTTGCGCTTCATCGCCAGCTCGAACGCGGCGCGGGCGGCGCGCTCGATTTCGGACTCGGTGTAGCGCTGGGTATTGATGCCGACGCGCTCGTTGCCTTCTTCGAAGATGCCGCGCGGTTCGCCGAAATAAACGCCCGAGGTCAACTCGCGCACGATCATGATGTCGAGGCCTGCAACCACGTCTTTCTTCAGCGAGGAGAAATCGGCCAGCGCGTCGAAGCATTGCGCGGGGCGCAGGTTGGCAAACAGGTCCATTTCCTTGCGCAGACGCAGAAGACCGCGCTCGGGCTTCACCGAGAAGTCGAGCACGTCGTATTTCGGACCGCCCACGGCGCCGAGCAGAACCGCGTCCACTTCCTGCGCCTTCGCCATCGTCTCATCGGCCAGCGGAACGCCGTGCTTGTCATAGGCCGCACCGCCCACGAGGTCTTCGCTGACATCGAAGGCGAGATCGCGCTTGGCACCGTACCAGTCGATGACTTTGCGAACCTCGGCCATGACTTCGGGGCCGATCCCGTCGCCGGGCAGGATGAGGATGGAGGGGTTGGACATGAGGATAATCTCCCAAGAAAACAGGGTCTCGAAGGGCGTATCCCCTGCCCGCCCCTTGGTCAAGCGGCACAGGTCGCGAAACCGTGTCTGGACGATCGGCAAGCGGTTGCCGAGGCTTCGGCGGGCTTTTGCGGATCGAGTGGTTGGCGAGTGGCCCCCGCACGCGTATGAGCGCATGCTAGAGTTTAGAGCAGGCAGACGATACATGAGGGCGAAATGAATCGCAGGGTATTGATCCTGGGAATGGGCGGTTTGTTCGGATCTGCTGCGGCACGGTCCTTCAGGGCCGCTGGCTGGGACGTCGATCGCTATCGCCGGGGCACCGACATGGCTATCGCAGCGCGCGGCGCGCGGTGGATCGTGAATGCGATGAACCCGCCGAACTACCACGACTGGGCGAACCAGATCCCCCAGATCACCAAGCAGGTTCTAGCCGCGTCGCGCGACAGCGGAGCCTCGGTGATGGTGCCGGGCAATGTCTATGTCTACGGGCGCGAGCCGTCTCCGTGGAGTGCTTCGACCCCGCATCACGCCTGCACCCGCAAGGGCAAGATCCGCGCCGAGATGGAGGCGCGCTACCGCGCCCATGCCGAAGAGGGCCGTTCGGTCGTGATCCTGCGCGGCGGCGATTTCCTGAATGCCGAGTCGCCCGACACGCTGATGAACCGGGTGATGTTGAAGGATTTGCGCAAGGGCAAGATCACCGCGCTCGGCAAGCCGGATGCGCAGCGCGTCTATGCCGATCTCGAGGATATGACACGGATCGCCGTGCAACTGGCCGAAACCGAAGATCACACGCCCGGTCTGCTCGACCTCGGTTTTCCCGGCACGCGGTTCTCTGCGCGCGAACTGGCCGAGGAATTCTCGAGTCAGATGGGGCGCGACATCTCGATCAAGAAATTCCCATGGACGGCGCTGCTGCTTGCCTCACCCGCATGGGAGCTGGCGCGCGAGCTGCGCGAAATGCGCTATTTGTTCGACATGAGCCACGAGATCGACGGCACCGATTTCCACGCGCGCTTCCCGGAATTCACGCCGAAGACGCTGCAGCGCGTGGTGTTCGAACATCTCTATATCCGGGGCCTCAAGGTCGTACCAGATCAGGGCAACGCGATGTCGAGCCACACCATCTTGTGACGCGAGGCGGCTGCGGCCGCCGTCGCCAAGGGCGCGCCCGGCTTCGGCCAGACGACGCCCGCCCCTGTCACTTTCAGATCGGTCGACGGCAAAACATAGTCGAGCCGCAGATTGCCCGGCCCGTCGTAATCGGCGGTATCGAGGCCCGGATCGCCTTCATGCATGGGATCGGCGGCCAGCCTCGCGCCGTTACTGCGCGGCAGCGGGTCTTGCAGATGCGGGCCGTTCAGCAGCAGATCGAGCGCATCGCGCCGTCCCTCCCCGTCTTTCGGATCGAGATTGGCGTCGCCCAGCAGGATCACCGGCCCTTCGGGCGGCAGCGCTTCGAGCTCCCCATCCAGATACCGGAGCCAAAAGGCGCTTTCGTCACGATTGCGGCGTCCGTTGCGATCTTCCGGCCCATCGAAAACCGGCGGTGTCGCGGCGAAGGCCAGAAGATGCAGCGGCTCGCCCGAAGGCAGTTGGAGCGGCACATCCCAATGCGCGGTGGAGCTGAGACGTTGAACAGACAAAGCCTCCGGCGACAGCTCCGCCCCTGCGCTTTGCCCGTCGGGCAGGTCCTTCCACAGCATCTTGGAGAAATCGCGCACCCGGTCTGCCTCGATCGGGTAGCGCGACAGAAGCGCCAGACCGCCCTGCCCCGGAAACCGCCCGTAGCCTTGGGCATCGCGCGCTTCACCAAGTTTGCCGTTTCCGTCTAGGTCGGCCCCGCTCGGCCAGCCGCTATTGGGGCGCGGCGCGAAAAGATGCGGATAGGGCTGTGCGAAAGTCTCATTCAGCGCGGCCAGCGCCTGCCCGTCATGGTCCCAGTCGATCCCGGTCAGCAAAAGCACGTCCGGCGCGATCGCATCGACGATGCGAGTCACAGCCGCGACCTGCGCCGTGTCACTGCGGATATCTTTCAGCAAAAGCCCCGGACCCCGGCGGGACAGACCGGCATCCCATGTCGCCACGCGCAGGCTCTCTGCCGCGGCGGGCAGCGCCAAGAACGCCGCGATCAGGCCGGCAAGTAGTCGCTCGCCCCGGAAGCGAGACGCTTGTTTTCGATCATTTGCGCCACCCGCGCCAGCGCGATGCCGCGCATGAACAGGCTTGCGGGAAGGAAGGCCCATGCCGTCACCATCCAGATCATCGTGTGGGGCACTTCCAGCGTCACGATCACGAAACTGACCGAGACGAGTTTGAGCACCGCTGGAATAAGGAAGGGCAAAAGGAAGCCCAGCGCAATGTTGAACCAGGAATCTCGGCGCAGACGCTCGACCACGTCGCCGCCTGCGGTCGGGTCGAAAGTCGGCAGATTGACCCAGACGTTGAATTTCGTATGCGCCTGCGGCCAGCCCATGATCCGCATGACAATGACGAAATAACCAAGGGTCAGCAGCGAGATCAGATAGGCCATCCCCGCAGCGGTGCGCACCAGCGCGACCTGATGCAGTGAGGCATCCGCCGGCAGCGCGAGTTGCAGCAGGCGAACGGGGCTGTAAGGCACATCGATGGAGCCTGCGACGGTGGTGCCCAGAACCTCGATCAACCGGGTCAGGGTCGAAGCGTGATATTGCGACTGCACCGCCAGCGAGAGCAGCAGCACCGTCAGGAACAGCGACATGAAGCGGATGCGGTTGAAGGGCGGCGCATCGCGAAACTCGATCAGACCGGGATAAACGGAAGCATATTCGAAAAGGGTCAGCGCGAAACCGAACAGCGCCATAAGCGCCACGATCTGTGCGGTGTCACTGCTGGTATCGGGCAGAATGAGCGCGGGGGTGCAGATCACCACTGCGACGAGGATCGCGCGAACAAGCGCCCCTGAGAGACGTGAGAACACAGTTACCCTACCCTTCCCTGCGGTCGGATGCGGTACATTGCCGATCCTTTTACCCGCAAGACGCGTGCCGACTGTGGCGCGCTGCCTCAAACTTGCCATGATTTTGCCCAAGTTCCCGATCCAAGCAAATAGTGTTTTCAGACTCTGTGCCGCATTAAGGCATTTTCTTGGAAGACCTGGTGCGACATTGCATCAACAAAGGTGCAAAAATGTGGCAACCTAGGAGGCGAAACCATATTTTGTGGATCAAGGGCTTAGCGCCTCAAAAACCCTCAGGAGTCGCGATTGGCAAAGCCAAGTGCGGCAAGCCCGACACCATCCGCCAGCAACTGGATTCCTAGCAATAGTCCAAGGATTTGCGTCGCGATCTGATCGAACGCAGAGAAGATCAGCACGCCGATCAGGATCGAAACCGCGCCCGACAGGACCAGCATCCACCGCAGACGCGGTCCGGCAAGGCGCAGACCGATGAGCAAGCGCAGCGCGCCCATCAGCAGGAAGAGCACGCCGACCACCGCCGCGAGCGACACCGTGCCGGACATCGGATCCGCCATCAGCCAGACGCCTACGACGATGTTGAGAAGGGCGATCAGCGCGTGCCACGCCCGATGCGCCCCGTCGCGGTCGTTGAAAGCGAGCCACGCCTGCACGACCCCGGCGATCAGGAACAAGATGCCGACGAAGGTGGTCAGGGCCAGCGAGGTCGCGAAGGGATTCGTAATGGCCGCAACGCCGAGAACGATCAGCACGAGGCCGGTCACCAGAAACAGGGTCGAAACGCGCATCGCATCATCCTCTCGATCTACGTCAAATGATGAACCCTACCATGGGCGACGGGTTCCCGCGCCCCCTCTCATGTAAAAAGCCGCCCCGGTCGGAGCGGCTTTTCACTTCGCGATGGCATCTTGGGTTACACCCAGGGACGCGCCTGATGCATCTGCGTCTCGAACGTGTCGATGGCCGCGGCCTTCTCCAGCGTCAGGCCGATATCGTCGAGACCTTCGAGCAGGCAGTGCTTCTTGAACGCATCGACGTCGAACTTGATCGTCTCGCCTTCCGAAGTCGTGATCTCCTGGTTCTCGAGATCCACGGTCATCCGTGCGTTCGAGCCCTTCTCGGCATCCTTCATCAGCATGTCGACCTGCTCCTGCGGAAGCACGATCGGCAGCATCCCGTTCTTGAACGAGTTGTTGTAGAAGATGTCGGCGAAGGAAGTCGAAACGATCACCTTGATACCGAAATCGGCCAGCGCCCACGGGGCGTGCTCACGCGAGGAGCCGCAGCCGAAGTTGTCGCCGACCACGAGGATCTGCGCTTCGCGATATTGCGGCTTGTTAAGCACGAAGTCGGGGTTCTCGTTGCCCTGACGGTCATAGCGCATCTCGTCGAACGCATGCACGCCGAGCCCGGTGCGCTTGATGGTTTTTAGGAAGCCCTTGGGGATGATCATATCGGTGTCGATATTGACCAGCGGCATGGGGGCGGCGATCCCGGTAACTTTTTCGAACTTTTCCATTCTCGTCGCTCCTTACGCGTCTTCCAGTTCCATCAGCTTGCGCACATCGGTCAGATGACCGGTGACAGCAGCTGCGGCGGCCATGGCCGGGCTCATCAGATGGGTGCGGCCCTTGTAGCCCTGACGCCCTTCGAAGTTGCGGTTCGAGGTCGACGCGCAACGCTCACCCTCGGCCAGCTGGTCGGGGTTCATCGCGAGACACATCGAGCAGCCCGCCATGCGCCATTCGAAACCGGCATCGAGGAAGATCTTGTCCAGACCTTCTTCCTCCGCCTGCGCGCGCACGAGACCCGAGCCCGGCACGACCATCGCGCGGACGCCATCGGCCAGCTTGCGGCCTTTGACGACTTCGGCGGCGGCGCGCAGATCCTCGATCCGGCCGTTGGTGCACGACCCGATGAAGACCACGTCGATCTTGATGTCGGTCAGCTTGGTGCCAGCTTCGAGGCCCATGTAATCGAGCGCACGCTTGGCCGCTTCGACCTTGCCGCCTTTGAAGTCTTCCGGCGCCGGAACGGAGCCCGAGATCGGCAGCACGTCCTCGGGCGAGGTGCCCCAGGTCACGACGGGTTCGATCTCTTCGGCCTTGATGGTGACGACCTTGTCGAAATGCGCACCCTCATCGGTGTAGAGCTGCTTCCACCAATGCAGAGCCGCTTCCCATTGCGCGCCTTTCGGAGCATGGGCCCGGCCTTTGACATACTCGAACGTCTTCTCGTCCGGGGCGATCAGGCCCGCGCGTGCGCCGCCTTCGATCGCCATGTTGCAGACGGTCATGCGGCCTTCCATCGACAGATCGCGGATCGCTTCGCCGCAATATTCGATGACGTGGCCGGTGCCGCCGGCGGTGCCGGTCGCACCGATGACCGACAGCGTGATGTCCTTGGCGGTGACGCCTGGACGCAGCTTGCCGGTGATCTCGACCTTCATGTTCTTCGACTTCGACTGGATCAGCGTCTGGGTGGCCAGAACGTGCTCAACTTCCGAGGTGCCGATGCCATGGGCGAGCGCGCCGAACGCGCCATGCGTCGCGGTGTGGCTATCGCCGCAGACGACGGTCATGCCCGGCAGGGTCCAGCCCTGTTCGGGGCCGACGATGTGGACGATGCCCTGACGCACGTCGGAGACCGGGTAATAGTTCACCCCGAAATCCTTGGCGTTCTTGTCGAGCGCGTCGACCTGAATCCGGCTTTCCTCGTTCTCGATCCCCTTGGCGCGGTCGAGCGTGGTCGGCACGTTGTGATCCGGAACGGCGATGGTTTTCTCCGGCGCACGCACCTTGCGGCCCGCGATGCGCAGCCCTTCGAAGGCTTGCGGCGAGGTCACTTCGTGGACGAGGTGACGGTCGATATAGAGCAGGCTGGTGCCGTCTTCGTCTTCGGACACGACATGCGCGTCCCAGATCTTGTCATAGAGGGTCTTCGGAGCAGACATGGCTCTCACTTTCTTTGGATGGCTGGCCTAAAAACGGCCGTTTGTCAGACATGGGACAGCAGGCGCAGATATGCGCCCGCGGGCGCAGAGCATCAAAGTCGTGCCAGCACCGAGCGGCTTTCGCCGTAGAAGCGCTCGCGGAGGCGGGCGCGGTCATCCATGTCGAAAACGAGTGTCATGGGGCGCTAAATACGGCGAATCCGTCTCTGAGGCAATCGAAGAGTCCGTGTTTGGACTGATCGCAAAACCGGGCTAACGTCATTTTCATGGATTTCGCGAATGGAGACATCGTCAAGATATTGGCTTCGATCTGGGCGCAGATCGAAATCTTCCTCAATTCGATCGTGCTGCCCTCGCGGCTTTGGCAGTTCGGGATCATCGCGGCATGTTTCGCGCTGGCCCATCTCGGGCGGATCTGGCTTGCGCCGAAAGTCGACGACTGGGGGCGAAGGCGCGAGCTTTCGACCCGCCAGCTGCGCCTGCTGATCCTGTTCCGGCAACGCGTGCGCGGCTTCCTCTTCATTCTTCTCGCCTGGGCGTCGGTCTTCGTGCTCGAGGCGACCAAGGGATTCTATTCCTGGCGCTTCCTCGTGGTTCTGGTGGCAACGCTGGTCACGGCGTGGCTGGTCGTGGGCCTCGTCGCGCGACTGATCCGCAACGCGCTTCTGCGCCGCATCGTGCGTTGGGGCGCGTGGATCTGGGTGACGCTCTATTATCTCGGGCTGTGGGACGAGACCGTGCGGCTGTTGAACGGGACGGCGGTCGAATTCGGGGATTTCCGGATCACAGCCTACGGCGTTCTCAAGGCGCTGGTGCTGACGACGATCCTTCTGTCGGTCGCGCGGATCATCTCGGGGCAGACCTCGGTGCGGCTGCGCACCAACGAGGATATCAGCCCCTCGATGTCGGAGCTGGTCATCAAGGTGATGCAGGTTCTGCTCTATGGCGCGGCGCTGTTCATCGGGATCAAGGCGGTGGGCTTCGACCTGACCGGGCTTGCCGTTCTGTCCGGTGCGATCGGCGTGGGCCTCGGCTTCGGTCTGCAGAAGGTCGTGTCGAACCTCGTCTCGGGCGTGATCATCCTGCTCGATAAATCGATCAAACCCGGCGACGTGATCAGCCTTGGCGAGACCTTCGGCTGGATCAATTCGCTGGGCGCGCGCTATGTCTCTGTCGTTACGCGCGACGGCAAGGAATACCTGATCCCGAACGAGGACCTGATCACCGGGCAGGTGGTCAACTGGTCCCATTCCAACGAATTCGTGCGGATCGACCTGCCCTTCGGCACCTCCTATCACGATGACCCGCACGTGGTGCGCAAGCTGGCGGTGGAAGCCGCGCAATCGGTGACCCGCGTTTTGAAGAACCGTCCGACCGTGTGTCACGTGACCGGGTTCGGGGACAGTTCGGTCGACTATCTCCTGCGGTTCTGGATCACGGACCCCGTCGAAGGGCTGACGAACGTGCGCGGGCAGGTCTTTCTCGCACTGTGGGATACGTTCAAGGCGAACGGCATTTCGATCCCGTTCCCGCAGCGCGAAGTGCGTTTGCTCGAAGGTTCGCAACTGGACTTGCAACCCGGGCCGGAAACGCATAGCGAAAATTCGCCGCATGAAAATTGAAATTGAACCTTCGGGATGCTATTTTCGGAGGACGTCCAGCGCCGGGGCCATTTCGGTGCGTAACATCTGGAGGACCATGTCCTGTCTCATCTTTCCATCGTGCCGAGTGATGCCGGCACAAAGGCAGCGGCCATGAATACACGGGCCGTCAATGCCGAAGCGACGAGCGAAGAAATCCTCGCGCGCGTCATCTCTTCCCTCGAAGACGACAAGGCCGAAGACATCGTGACCATCGACCTGCGCGGTCGGTCCTCGATCGGTGACTACATGGTTGTCTGTTCCGGGCGCAGCACGCGTCAGGTCAGCGCCATCGCCGAGAACCTGACCGAGCGGCTGAAGCACGAGTTCGACCGGGCTTGCAAAGTTGAGGGGAAGGATCAGGGCGACTGGGTGCTGATCGACAGCTCCGACGTCATCGTTCACGTCTTCCGCCCGGAAGTGCGCGAGTTCTATCAGCTGGAAAAGATGTGGATGCCTGCGGGCGCCCCCGTCTGAGTTCGGCTGCATGAAGATCACGATCTGCGCGGTGGGCCGCTTGCGCAAGGGGCCCGAACGCGAGCTGATCGACGACTACCTGAAACGCTTCGAGAAATCCGGGCGCGCCTTCGGGCTCGGCCCGGCTTCCGTCGTTGAAGTCGAAGACAAGAAGGGTCTGGGGCAGGGCGCGGAGGCGGATCTGCTGAGCCGCGCAATCCCCGACGGATCGGTGATCGTCACGCTCGACGAACGCGGCAGCCTGATCTCATCGCCCGAATTTGCCACGAAGCTGCAAGGCTGGCGCGATCAGGCGCGCGATGTGGCTTTCGTGATCGGCGGCGCAGATGGGATCGATCCGTCCCTGCGCAGCCGCGCCGAGTTCTCGATCTCTTTTGGCAAGATGGTCTGGCCGCATATGCTGGCCCGCGTCATGCTGACCGAGCAGATCTACCGCGCCGGACAGATCATCGCCGGCACCCCCTATCACCGCGTCTGATCAGCACATCTTTAGATTGTGCAGTTTTCAATAGCTTGCGCCGCGTCTCCGCGACGTTACGCTGCGCTCGAAAACAATGCCCAGCAGGTCAGGCTCCATGAATACACTTCGCGACATGAATATTTCCGGCGCGTCCATTTCGCGCGAGGCGATGATGCTGATGGGCTTCCAGCGCACGCGCCAGATTTCCGGCACCGCGCGCAAGGCCTGGGAAGCCGGCGACAGGGGGCCCGCGCTGGAAGAAGTCGAGGCCCGCAACGAGGAGATTTTCCGGGGGGCGCTCGCCGAGGTCTTCACCGAGTATCTTCCGCTGCGAAAGGCGCTTGAGGAAACCGGTCGCCGCCCGACTCATGTGATCGACATCGGTTGCGGGCAGGGGCTCAACGACGCGCTGCTGGTCAAGGATTTCGACTGTGCCATAACCTTGATCGATATCGAGGAAACCCCGGAGCAATACCATTTCTGGAGCGATACCGGTGCGGGCTATGCCTCGCTCGACGCCGCGGCGGCGTTTCTACGCGACAATGGCGCCCATGCGGTCGAGACGCTCAACCCGGTCAAGCAGCCTGATGCTCTGGAGGGGGTCACGGGCGATCTCGTCACCAGCCTGATTTCCTGCGGTTTCCATTACCCGATCGGCGACTATCTCGACCTTATGATGCGGGTGATCCGGGATGGCGGCGCGGTCGTGCTGGACCTGCGTCGGCGCTACATGAACAAGCCAGACGCGGCGCTCTCGTCGCTGTTCGAGGCGACGCGACAGACCGAAATCCTCAGCTACGAGAAGAAAGCCCGGCGGATCATGTTCCAGGCCTGAGCCGCAAACGCCCCCGGTTGCCGCGACGGCTTGCGAGGCGTATGAGGGAGCAACAGATTAGGAGGCCGCCATGACCCGTCCGAAACCCGTCGTCCTGTGCATTCTCGATGGCTTTGGCGAGCGAAAGGAGCGCGAAGGAAACGCGCCCCTGCTGGCCGATACCCCGAACCTCGACCGCGTTCTGTGGAACAACCCGGCGAAATCGACGCTGGTGACCTTCGGCCCCGATGTCGGGCTGCCGAGCGGTCAGATGGGCAATTCCGAGGTCGGTCACACCAATATCGGCGCAGGTCGGGTGGTGGCGATGGATCTGGGCCAGATCGATCTGGCGATCGAGGATGGTTCTTTCTTCAAGAACGAGGCGATCCTCTCCTTCATCGACACGATGAAAGAGAGCGGCGGGCGCGCGCATCTGATGGGCGTCATCTCGGACGGTGGCGTGCATGGTCATATCGAACATACGCTCGCTGCGGCGAAGATGGTCTCAGAGGCGGGAGTGCCGGTGCTGATCCACGCGATCACCGACGGGCGCGATGTGGCACCCGATAGCGCGAAGTCCTTCGTCTCCGATCTCTGCGACCGACTGCCCGAAGGCTGCACGGTCGTCACGGTAGATGGCCGCTATTACGCGATGGACCGCGACAACCGCTGGGAGCGCGTGGGCCTTGCCTATGACGCGATGATCAACGGCAAAGGGCAGGGGGCCGACACCCCTGTCGCGGCCGTCGAAGCCAGCTACGACAAGAAGGAAATGGACGAGTTCATCAAGCCCACCGTGATCGGAGATTACGATGGTGCGAAGGATGGCGACGGCTTCTTCTGTCTCAATTTCCGCGCCGACCGAGCCCGTGAAATCCTGCGCGCGATCGGCGAGCCGGACTTCTCGGAATTCGAGACCGGCCCGCGTCCGAAATGGGCGGCGATGCTGGGGATGGTCGAGTATTCCGACAAGCATAACGCCTACATGAAGACCGCCTATCCGAAGCGCGAGATCGTCAATACGCTCGGCGAATGGATTTCGAAACAAGGACTTAGCCAGTTCCACCTGGCCGAGACCGAAAAATATCCACATGTGACCTTCTTCCTCAACGGCGGCAAGGAAGAGCCGTGGGAAGGCGAAGACCGCTACATGCCGAAATCGCCCAAGGTCGCGACCTATGACCTGCAGCCCGAGATGAGCGCACCGGAAGTCACCGACAAATTCGTCGAGGCGATCGAAACCGGCTACGACCTGATCATCGTGAACTACGCCAATCCCGATATGGTCGGCCATACCGGCTCGCTGGAAGCCGCGATCGCTGCGGTGGAAGAGATCGATCACGATATCGGCCGCGTCGTCGAGGCGCTGGAGGCTGCGGGCGGCGCGATGATCATCACCGCCGATCACGGCAATTGCGAAACCATGATCGATCCGGAAACCGGCGGACCGCATACCGCGCATACCACGAACCTCGTGCCGGTCTCACTGGTCGGCGGACCCGAGGGCGCCAAGCTGCGCGAAGGAAGGCTTGCGGATCTCGCGCCGACGCTGCTGGAGCTGATGCAGATCGAGCAGCCCGAGGAAATGACCGGAAAGAGCCTGATCGTATCGTGATCCGCGCCGCACTCGCAGCTCTTCTGATCTCGGCCGGGCCGCTTTGGGCGGAAGGATCGGGCGACGCCGCTCTCAAGGCCTCGGCCGATCTGCGCAAAGCGATCACCGCGCTCGATGCTGCGCAGTCGAAATCGGATCGCATCGCGGCGCTGACGAAAACGATCCACGCCTATGAGCAAGGGCTGAGCGCGCTACGCGACGGCTTGCGCCGGGCCGCGATCCGAGAGCGCGAGATCAAGCAGGGGTTCGACGCGAAACGCGAAGAGCTTGGCGGGCTACTGGCCGTGATGTCGACGATGCAGCAATCCGACGGGCCGCTTTTGCTGCTGCATCCCTCGGGCCCCGAAGGCTCGGCCCGCTCGGGGATGGTGCTGTCTTCGGTCGCGCCGGCCTTGCAGGAAGAGGCGCAGAAGCTGAGCGTCCACCTCGAGGAGATCGCGACCCTGCGCAAGCTGCAGGAAAACGCGCGCGAGACGCTGGAAGCTGGGATGGTTTCGGTGACCAAGGCGCGCACCGCGCTGTCCGAGGCGATCTCGGAACGCCGCGAAAAACTCCCGCAGCGCTATCTCGAAGAACCCGAGGAGCTGACCGCGCTGGTGCAAAGCGCCGACACGCTCGAAGGCTTCGCGACGGGCCTGAGCGACATGGAAAACGATATCGGCCCGCCGCGCGGCGATTTCGCGGGCGCGAAAGGCACGCTGAATCTGCCGGTGATCGGCTCGGTTCTGCGGAGCTTCAACGAGCCCGATGCGGCAGGGATCAAACGTCCCGGCCTCGTGATCGCAAGTGAGCCGGGCTCTCTGGTCACAACGCCCTGGGCTGCGACAATTCGCTACCGTGGTCCGTTGCTCGACTACGGAAATGTGATGGTTCTCGAACCCGCAGATGGATATCTTCTGGTTCTTGCGGGCCTCGGAACCGTCTATGGTGAGGTCGGAGACGTGCTGCCAAAGGGCACGCCCATTGGTTTGATGGGCGGAATTCAGCCGGGAGCGAAGGAATTCGGCAAGGAATTCGTGCAGGCGGCGACAGATGGCGCTGGTGCAGATCGCAGCGAGACGCTTTATTTGGAACTGAGAGAGGGCGGTAAGCCCGTGGACCCGACGCCGTGGTTCATCCAGACAAAAGACGACAAGGGTTGAGTATGAAAAAGTTCATGATGGCAGCGGTTGGCGGCACGCTCGCGGGGGCGCTTTTGTCCACGCAAGTCGCGGCGCCGCTGATGGCCGAAGAAACGAAACGCAACGAGACCGTCTACCAGCAGCTGGACCTGTTCGGCGACATTTTCGAGAAAATTCGCCAGGACTATGTTGAGCCGGTGGATAGCAAGAAGCTGATCGAAGCCGCAATCAACGGCATGCTCAGCTCGCTCGATCCGCATTCCAGCTACCTGCCGCCCTCCGACTACAGCGACATGCGCGTGCAGACGCGCGGCTCCTTCGGCGGTCTCGGCATCGAGGTCACGCAGGAAGACGGCTTCGTGAAGGTGGTTTCGCCGATGGACGGCACGCCTGCGGCCGAGGCTGGCATCAAGTCCGGCGATTTCATCACCGCGGTCGATGGCGAATCCCTGATGGGGATCCCGCTCGATCAGGCGGTGGACAAGATGCGCGGGCCGGTCGGCTCGGACATCACCGTCACCATTGTCCGCGAAGGCGAGCAGGATCCGTTCGACGTCACGCTGACCCGCGACACGATCAAGCTGACCGCCGTGAAGGGGCGCCATGACGGCGATACCGTCATCCTGCGCATCACCACGTTCAACGATCAGACCTTCCCGAACCTCGAATCCTCGATCAAGGAGCAGGTCAAGGAAGTCGGCGGCATGGATAAGGTCGATGGCTTCATCGTCGATCTGCGCAACAACCCCGGCGGTCTGCTGACGCAGGCGATCAAGACGGCGGATGCGTTCCTCGACAAGGGCGAGATCGTCTCCACCCGCGGTCGGAACCCGCAGGATAGCGAGCGTTTCAACGCGACCGCAGGCGATATGGCCGACGGGAAGCCGATCGTCGTGCTGATCAACGGTGGCTCGGCCTCGGCGTCGGAAATCGTGACCGGTGCGCTGCAGGATCATCACCGCGCGATCGTCGTCGGCACCAAGAGCTTCGGTAAAGGCTCGGTCCAGACGGTCATGCCGATCCAGGGCGAGGGCGCGATGCGTCTGACCACCGCGCGCTACTACACGCCGTCGGGTCGCTCGATCCAGTCGCTGGGCATCGCCCCCGACGTGGTCGTGCCGCAGCCCGATCAGCCGAAATCCGAGGATAAAGCGGCTGCCGAAGGCGACAACGCCCGCAAGATGACCTCCGAGGCCGATCTGAAGGGTGCGATCACCAACGACTCGATGACCGAGGACGAGAAGCAGCAAGCCGAGGACGAGCGCGCGAAAGCCGAAGAGGCCGCGAAGCGCCGGATGGAAGATTTCCAGATGTCCTACGCGATCGACCTGATCAAAGGCCTCTCGGCCATCGCCCCCGAGACGCAGGCTGACACCGCCTCGACGCAGAAGGCCGAAGCGCCGAGCGCCGATGGCAAATCCGACACGCAGCAGAATTGAGGGAAGGGGCCTTCGGGCCCCTTTTTCATATGACCCCCGAAGAGATCGTTAAGCTTCCTTACCGCCGTAATGTCGGCGTCGTGCTGATGAACCCCGCTGGCCTCGTGTTCGCGGGCCAGCGCATCGACAATCCCGGCCCGGCCTGGCAGATGCCGCAAGGCGGGATCGACAAGGGCGAGAAACCGAAAGAAGCAGCCCTACGCGAGCTGGAAGAAGAGACCGGGGTTAACCCCGATCTCGTCGAAATCGTCGCGAAAACCTCCGATTGGGTGCGCTACGACCTGCCGCACGATCTGGTGCCGAAGATCTGGAACGGGCGCTGGCGCGGGCAGGAGCAGAAATGGTTCCTGATGCGCTTCCTCGGCTCCGACGATCAGGTGCAGATCGAGACCGACCATCCTGAATTTTCGGTCTGGCAGTGGATGCCCTTCGACGAGCTGGTCGAAAATATCGTGCCCTTCAAACGCTCGGTCTATGAGGCCGTGCGCGCCGAATTCAGAGACTATCTCGGCTGAAACCTCAGAAATCGAGGCCCAGATCGAGCGTCCGGGCCGAATGGGTGAGCGCACCGGAGGAGATATAATCCACACCGGTCGCCGCCACTTCGGCGATCCGCTCGAGCGTCATGTTCCCCGAAGCTTCCAGAACCACGCGGCCCGCATTCAACGCCACGGCTGCGCGTAGCTCCGCGCTGTCCATATTGTCGAGCAGGATGACATCGGCCCCGCCGATCTTCAGCGCTTCTTCCATCTGGCGCAGCGTGTCGACTTCCAGCTCGATCCGCATCATATGGCTGCGCGCCGCTTTCGCCGCCTCCAACACCGCACGGACGCCACCAGCCGCCGCGATATGGTTATCCTTGATCAGGATCGCGTCCGACAGTCCGTAACGATGGTTAAAACCGCCACCATGGGTCACTGCGGCCTTCTCCAGAACACGCAGACCCGGCGTCGTTTTCCGCGTGCAGGTGATACGCGCCTTCGTGCCGTCGGTTTTCGCGACAAAGCCTGCGGTTTTCGTGGCAATTCCGCTGAGGCGCCCCGCGAAATTCAGCGCTACACGCTCCGCCATCAGGATCGAGGCGGCCGATCCGTCGACCGTCAGCAAAGTCTCACCCGCTTGGCAGGGTTTGCCGTCAGCGACCAGGATCGACACGCGCAGCGTGGGATCGACCAGCCGAAACGCCATCGCCGCGACCTGCATCCCCGAAACCACGCCGTCTTCCCGCGCTTTCAGCCGCGCGGAATAGGTTTTGCCCACCGGGATCACCGCATTGGTCGTCGCGTCGCCCATGGGCGAAAGGTCTTCGAGCAGCGCGGCGCGGACAATCGGTTCGATCAGCAAATCGGGCAGCATGTCAGTCCTCCAAGGCAGCGGCGCGAATCCTCAGCGCCTCCTCCAGCGTAATTTTCGTTCTTTCCGCGAGTTTCGGGTTCATCTCCGGGAAATCCGAGCGGAAATGCCCCCCGCGGCTTTCCTCGCGTGCAAGGGCCGCCGCAGCAATCAACGTGGCCGTCGCGGTCATGTTCCGCATCGTTTCCGTGCGGGCCTCCGCTTCGATCTGCGAAATGACCCGAAGCGCGGCTTTCAAACCGTCCGCATCGCGCACGACACCGACGCCGTCGGTCATGGCTTTTCGCAGCACCTGAACCGCTGGCTCATTCACCGGGACATCGCCTTGCGGGAAATCTGGGTTAACCGTTTCGACGTCGGGGATCTCCCCAAGCTCCGCGGCGATCCCGACAGCGCAAATTCGCGCGAAGACCAAGGCTTCCAGCAATCCGTTCGAAGCCAGACGGTTCGCCCCGTGAAGACCGGTCGACGACGCCTCGCCACAGACCCAAAGCCGATCGAGCGAGCTGCGCCCTTCGAGATCCGTATCGATCCCGCCCATGTGGTAATGCGCGGCGGGCGCGACAGGGATCACACCAGAAACAGGGTCTATTCCAGCCCTTTCGCAAGCTTCGGCGACAGCCGGGAAGCGCGTCAGAACCTCGGCCCCAAGGGCTGCGCGCGTATCCAGAGCGGGCTCTCGCCCGGCTTTGCGTTCCAGATACACGGCGCGCGCCACGATGTCGCGCGGCGCAAGCTCGGCATCGGGATGAACCGAAAGCATGAAGCGTTCGCCATCCGCGTTAACGAGTGTTGCGCCTTCACCGCGCAGCGCTTCGGTCGCAAGCGGGGCAGGGTCTTCGCCACTGGCGATCGCGGTCGGATGGAACTGCACGAATTCCGGATCTGCGATCCGCGCCCCGGCGCGTGCTGCCATCCCGATGACCTGCCCACGAATGCGCGGCGGGTTCGTCGTGACGGCAAACAGCCCGCCCGACCCGCCGCCCGCCAGCAGGATCGCCGGGCTTTTGATCAGCACGGGCCCCGAGGGCTCGAACGCGCGCTCGATCCACACGCCGGTGACGCGTCCGTCTTCCGTCTCCAGATGCGTCGCCAAAACGCCCACGAGAACCTGAACCGATGGCGTTTGCCGGACCGCAGCCACGAGGGTCTGCATGATCTCGCGCCCAGCCTGATCGCCCTTCACCCGAACGACGCGCGCGTGGCTATGCGCCGCCTCGCGCGACATCACGTAATCGCCCTCCGGATCGCGATCGAACGGCGTGCCGAGTTCGGTCAATGCAAGGATGTGCTGACGCGCTTCTTCGGTCACCAAATGCGCGATTTGTGGTGAAACAGTGCCTGCTCCGGCGATCATCGTGTCGCGCGCATGGGAGGCAGGCGTATCGCCAACCGACATCGCAGCCGCGACGCCGCCCTGGGCCCAGGCCGAGGACGCGCCTTCGCCCAGAGTTTCCGGCGAGATGATGAGAACGGGGCGGGGCGCGAGGCTGAGCGCCGCATAAAGCGCTCCCAGACCTGCGCCGACGATGATGATCCGTCGCGTTTCGATCACTTCGCGAGGGTCCGGGACAGCTCGATCATCCGCTCAACCGCGACGCGCGCCTTTTCGGCGACCTGCGGATCAACGATCACTTCCTCGGTCCCGGTATGCAGCGACCACAGGATTTTTTCGAGCGTGATCTTCTTCATGTAGGGGCACATGTTGCACGGACCCACAAAATCTACTTCCGGCAACGCGTCTGCGATGTTGGACGCCATCGAGCATTCGGTGACCAACATCGCCTCTTTCGGCTTGTTGGTTTCGACGTAGTTGATGATCCCCGAGGTCGAGCCCGAGAAATCCGACGCCGCGACGACATCGGGCGGGCATTCGGGGTGCGCGATGATCCTCGTGTCGGGATGCATCGAGCGGAAGTCATTGATATCCTTGGCAGTATACTGCTCGTGGACGATGCACGAGCCCTCCCACCAGACGACATTCTTCTCGGGAACCTCGTTCGCCACGTTTTGCGCCAGATACTGGTCCGGCGTCATGATGACCGCGTCGCTCTCCATCGCGCGCACGATTTGCGCAGCGTTGGACGAGGTGCAGCAGATATCGGATGCGGCTTTCACTTCGGCGGTCGTGTTAACGTAGCTTACCACGGGCGCGCCGGGATACTTGGCACGCATCTCCGCGATACCGTCGGCGGTGATCGACTCCGCCAGAGAACAACCGGCTTTCATGTCAGGGATCAGGACAGTCTTGGCGGGGTTCAGGATCTTCGACGTCTCGGCCATGAAATGCACGCCGCATTGGACGATCGTCCCGGCCTGAACCTTCGTGGCCTCGATGGCGAGCTGCAGACTGTCACCAACAACATCTGCTACGCCGTGATAGATTTCCGGCGTCATGTAGTTGTGCGCGAGAATGACCGCGTTTTTCTCTTTTTTCAGACGATTGATCGCGCGGATATAGGGCGCGTAGCGCGCGAAATCTGGCAAGGGAATAACGCGATCCATCTTTGCGTGGATGTCCCGCATTTCCTCTGCCAACTCAATGGATGGCGCGAGATCATAAGTCTCGGCCAGCGTGGCGCGCATTTCGGTCAGGTCCAGCATGGACGGTCCTCCCGCTCTCTCCCTAAGAAGCCCCCGATTTAAGGGAGGTTGACGCTCGGTTAAATGGAAAACTTGCGTATTATGTCAGAAAACCCGACGTTTTCAGTCGTAGCGGTTCCAGATCGCGGCTTCGCCGAGCTGGGCTACGAAGGCAGCATGCGCCTCGGCCTCCTCGGCAGTCAAGCGCGGGGGCAGAGGCTCGGGGCGAGGCTTGGGACGCCAGTCTTGATTGGCTCCGGCCTGACGTTTCTGTCCCGTTTCAACGGGTTGCAGCCCGAAGCCCGGCTGCCGACCACCGATCAGCTCGAGATAAACCTCGGCCAGAATTTCACTATCGAGCAACGCGCCATGCAGCGTCCGCGATGAGTTGTCGATGCTGAAGCGGCGGCACAGCGCATCGAGCGTCGCGGGCGAGCCCGGAAATCTCCGCCGCGCCATTGCCAGCGTATCGAGCGCGCGATCATCCGGGATCAGCGGCATCCCGGCCCATCCAAGCTCGGCATTCAGGAATTTCATGTCGAACTTGGCATTGTGGATCACGAGGACCGAGTCCGTGCCGATAAAATTCAGAAAATCGAGGCCGATCTGGGCGAATTTGGGTTTGTCCGACAGGAATTCGTCGCCCAGCCCGTGCACCTGAAAGGCTTCCTGCGGCATCGACCGCTCAGGGTTAATGTACTGGTGATAGGTGTTGCCAGTCGGCATGTGGTTGAAGAGCTCAACCGCACCGATCTCGACGATCCGGTCGCCTTCTCCCGGCTCGAAACCCGTGGTTTCGGTATCGAGAACGATTTCACGCATCTTGCTCACCCCTGATCTTCGTAATCAGGTTTCGCACATCTTGGCGGGTCTGCTCAAGATCGAGGGTTTCGATCACGAAGGTAGCGCGACGTCGTTTTTCCGCATCCGGCATCTGGCGCGACAGAATGAAATCAAGCTGCGCCTCGGTCATGTCTGGCCGTTCAAGAACACGCGCGCGCTGAACCTCTGCCGGGGCGGTGACCACGAGCGTTGCATCGCAGGCAGCGTCAGCCCCGGTCTCAAACAAAAGCGGGATATCGAGAAGGATCAGATCCGCCTCCGGATGCGCGGCGATGAAGTCGCTTCGCCACGCCGTGGTGAGCGGATGAACGATCGATTCAAGGCGGGTTAGAGCCTTTTTATCGCTGGCGAGCAGCTTTTTCAGCTCGGCCCGGTCCACCGCTCCATCCTTGACCGCAGACGGGAAGGCCGCGGCAATCGGCGCAACGGCCGCACCACCCTTCGCGTAGAGATCGTGCACCGTCCGATCCGCATCCCACACGGGAATTCCCGCCTCGGCGAACATCGCAGCCGTCGTGGATTTTCCCATCCCGATGGAGCCGGTCAGCCCGAGCAGGAAAGGATTACTCATGCCCCGAGCACCGCGTTGCGGACAGTTTCTGTCACTTCCGGGCGCTGGCCGAACCAGCGCTCGAACCCGGGAACAGCTTGATGCAGAAGCATTCCGAGCCCGTCGACCACGGTGCATCCCACATCTTCAGCCTCGGCGAGGAATTTCGTCTTAAGAGGTGTGTAGACGAGATCGCAACAGGTCGCGCTTGGCCGCAACGCATCGAGCGGAACGCGGAATTCGGATTTGCCGACCATGCCGAGCGAGGTCGTGTTCACGACGGTCGCGGCATCTTCGAGCATATTGCCCGCCTGCACCCAATCGTAAACGACGAGACGCGCGCCGAATTCCTGCCGCAGCGCATCTGCGCGCGCGCGGGTGCGATTCGAGATACGAATTTCCGGCGCGCCACTTTCAAGAAGCGAGGCGACGATGGCGCGCGCAGCGCCGCCAGCGCCCAGAACTGCGGCCGGGCCAGACTTGGGATCCCAGCTCGGCGCATTTTGCCGCAGATTAGCGATGAACCCGTAACCATCTGTATTATCAGCGTAAATCTTTCCGTCTGGACGGAAGACCAAGGTGTTCGCGGCTCCGATCAGTGCCGCGCGATCGGAAATGACATCGGCAATCTCAAGCGCGCGAATCTTGTGTGGGATCGTCACATTGGTGCCGACAAACCCCGCTTTGGGCAGGCTCCGCAGCACGGTTTCCAGATCGTCTCTCGCCACATCCATCGGAATGTAGAACCCGTCGATCCCGTATTCGGCAAGCCAGGTCCGAAACAGGAGCGGCGAGCGCGAATGCGCGACCGGCGATCCGATGACGCCAGCGAGGGGAATACGCGGATGATCCGTCATGTCGTGAAGTCTCCTCGGGCGTGCAGCCAGTTCAGGAATTCGATCAGGGGAAGGCCCAGGACGGCAAAATAGTCGCCTTGGACGCGGGAGAAAAGGCGCACGCCTTCTTCCTCGAGTTTGTAGCTGCCGACCGACCAGCGGATGCTGTCCCAGTTGCGGGCGACGTAATCGTTAATGAACGGCTCCGACAGCGTGTGCATCGTGAGGCGCACTTCGCCGACATGCCGCCAAAGCGGCTCACCATCCCGGATCGCGACCATCGCGGAGAGAAGCTTGTGGGTCTGGCCGGAGAGGGCGCGTAGCTGCGATTTCGCGTCTTCCGGCGTCTCCGGTTTCGACAAAACCGCGCCTTTGAGCTCGAGAACCTGATCCGCGCCGATCACCAACTCCCCGGGGTGGCGCGCCGAGAGCTTCGCGGCCTTCATCTCGGCAAGCAGGTCCGCCACATCGCGCGGCTTCGCCTCTTCGGCCTCCAAACTCCGGCGGATCATGTCTTCATCGATGCGCGCGGGCTGCACGGTCACGGACAGGCCGGTGTTGCGCAGCAGCTGCGCGCGGATTTCTGAGGCGGAGGCGAGGAGGATGTTCATGAACTTGTGGATAAGCGGGCGCAGAAGTCTCGGGGTCGAATTGGGCATAACGCGGATCGGCAGATTACTCCACCGGATCGGCACGTTTCATGGCAGATTTCCGAAACTTGTCCACCTGTGGAATTCGGATTCGAGCCATTGGGGACATGCCGGGGATTTCACAATTTTCTCCCAAGAGTTATCCACAGGTTGACGTTGTGACTCTCTGAAAAAGAATCACGCGATATCAATATTTTACGAAACATGCTTCGGGAAAAAGATTAGTGCGCGCCTGATGTTTTCCGCCTGTGGAGAAAGTCTTGATAAAGTGTTAATCCACATCATCAACAGGCCCTACATCATCATCATCTTTTTCTTTAAAGAATCTTTTTTGAAGATGATGGCAGCTGTCAGCCGGAGGCGAGATGACCGATTTCCTGAGCACTTGGTATTTGTGGATTAAAGCACTGCATGTGATGGCGATCATCACCTGGATGGCGGCCCTGTTCTATTTGCCGCGACTTTACGTTTACCACGTCGAGGGGCTGAACAAGGCGGGCATGGAGCGCGATAGCGATCAGGAGCTTCTGTTCCGGCATCAGGAACGGCTTCTTCTCAAGGCCATCATGAACCCGGGGATGATCGCGAGCTGGCTCTTTGGACTGATGCTGGTCTTCACGCCGGGGATCGTCGATTGGTCGAGCATCTGGCCGTGGACGAAGGCTGCCGCCGTTCTCGGCATGACCTGGTTCCACATGTGGTGCGCGAAGGAACGCAAGGCGCTCGCAGAGGGCAGGGCGAACCGCAGCGGGCGTTACTACCGGATGATGAACGAGATCCCGACGATCTTCATGATCGTTATCGTCGCCTCGGTGATCGTGAAATTCTGACTTTCGTTGACTCAGTGACGATTTGCGCTTATCTGCGGGATCAAGCCACGGCCGTCCTGGTCGACCGGTTTTTCTGTTACATGACGAATTTATGCGTCCATCGTTGAGATGAGGCGCCAGCTGCAGGTAATCCGATGAGCGATGAACGCCTCAATCTCTCCGATTTGAAAGCTAAGAGCCCGAAGGAACTTCTGGCGCTGGCCGAAGAATGGGAGATCGAAAACGCCTCGACCATGCGCAAGGGCGAGATGATGTTCTCGATCCTGAAGGAGCATGCCGAGGATGACTGGGTCATCGGCGGCGATGGCGTGCTGGAAGTGCTGCAGGACGGCTTCGGCTTCCTGCGCTCGACCGAAGCGAACTATCTGCCGGGTCCCGACGATATCTACGTCTCGCCCGACATGATCCGCCAGCACAGCCTGCGCACCGGCGACACCGTCGAAGGCGTGATCCGCGCCCCCGGCGAGAACGAGCGGTATTTCGCGTTAACGAAGGTTGAGCGGATCAACTTCGAGGAGCCGGAGAAAGCGCGCCACAAGGTCGCTTTCGATAACCTCACGCCGCTCTATCCTGACGAGCGTCTGAAGATGGAAATCGAGGATCCGACGATCAAGGATCGCTCGGCCCGGATCATCGACCTCGTCGCGCCGATCGGTAAGGGTCAGCGTTCGCTGATCGTGGCGCCGCCGCGGACCGGTAAGACGGTGCTGCTGCAGAACATCGCGACCTCGATCGAGCAGAACCATCCGGAATGTTACCTGATCGTACTGCTGATCGACGAACGCCCGGAAGAAGTGACCGACATGCAGCGCTCGGTGAAGGGGGAGGTCGTGTCCTCGACTTTCGACGAACCGGCAACGCGTCACGTCGCGGTCTCCGATATGGTTATCGAAAAGGCCAAGCGCCTGGTCGAGCATAAGCGCGATGTCGTTATTTTGCTGGACTCGATCACCCGTCTGGGCCGCGCCTTCAACACCGTCGTTCCGAGCTCGGGCAAGGTGCTGACTGGTGGTGTCGACGCGAACGCGCTGCAGCGTCCGAAGCGCTTCTTCGGGGCTGCACGGAACATCGAAGAGGGCGGCTCGCTGACCATCATCGCGACTGCGCTGATCGATACCGGCTCGCGGATGGACGAGGTCATCTTCGAAGAATTCAAAGGCACCGGTAACTCGGAAATCGTGCTGGACCGCAAGGTCGCGGACAAGCGCGTCTTCCCGGCGATGGACATCCTCAAATCCGGTACACGGAAAGAAGAGTTGCTCGTCGATCAGAAGGATCTGCAGAAAACCTACCTTCTGCGCCGCATCCTGAACCCGATGGGCACGACCGATGCGATCGAGTTCCTGATTTCGAAGCTCAAGCAGACCAAGACGAACTCGGAATTCTTCGACTCGATGAACGGCTGAGGCCGTCCTATCTTCCGCTGGGAAGAGGATTGCTATGGACACGATCTATGCTCTGGCCACGGCCCGCGGAAAAGCGGGCGTGGCCGTCATTCGTATTTCAGGACCGCTGGCGTGGCAGGCGGCGCGGAACTTGGCAGGGACCCTGCCGGAGCCGCGCGTCGCCGGCCTGCGGCGGTTGCGGCTCGCGGGTGAGGAACTCGACGAGGCGGTGGTGCTGTGTTTCGAGCGCGGCGCCAGCTTCACCGGCGAAGAGGTCGCGGAGCTGCATATCCATGGCGCGATCGCGACGGTTTCTGCCGTGCTGCGCGCGCTAGGGCAGATCGACGGGTTGCGGCTTGCAGAACCTGGTGAATTCACCCGGCGCGCGTTGGAAAACGAACGGCTCGATCTGGCGCAGGTCGAAGGGCTTTCCGATCTGATCGAGGCGGAAACTGAGGCGCAGCGTAAGCAGGCATTGAAGGTTTTGTCAGGCGCAGTTGGGGCTCTGGTCGAGGATTGGCGCGCAAAGCTGATCCGGGCAGGGGCGCTGATCGAAGCCACGATCGACTTTGCGGATGAGGAAGTTCCGGTAGATGTTTCGCCCGAGGTACTGGAGCTGATCGACGCGGTCAGCTCCGGAATTCGTGATGAATTACGTCGTCTTGGTGCTGCGGAGCGTATTCGCGAAGGGTTTGAGGTCGCGATTGTCGGGCGGCCGAATGCCGGGAAATCAACCTTGCTTAACGCACTTGCAGGGCGCGAAGCGGCGATCACCTCCGAATTCGCAGGTACGACGCGCGACGTCATCGAGGTGCGGATGGAGATTGGCGGGCAGGCGGTGACCTTGCTCGATACCGCTGGGCTGCGCGAAACCGACGATGTCGTGGAAGCGATCGGGGTGGAACGGGCACTCGACCGCGCGCGACAATCCGATCTGCGTGTTTTCCTGCTCGACGGCGAGGAAGTCCCGCTGATCGCACCGGAGCCGGGCGATCTTGTGGTGCATGGCAAAGCCGATATCGCTGCGCATGATGGGTTGAACGTCTCCGGGAAAACGGGCGAAGGGCTTGGCGAATTGCTCGCTGCGATCGAAGAACGTCTGTCCGGGCTTGGCGAAGGCGCCGGCGTAATGACGCGCGAACGGCACAGGGTTGCGATGCAGCGCGCATTCGGGGCTTTGGAATCGGCGCGAGATGAGGTATTGCGCGGGTCCGACCGAAGCGAGCTGGCAGCGGAATCACTGCGCCAGGCGGCTTGGGCGCTCGAAGCGTTGCTCGGTCGGGTGGATGTCGAGAACCTGTTGGACGAAATTTTCTCGAGCTTCTGCATCGGAAAGTAAGGAGTGTTTCACGTGAAACATTACGACGTCATCGTGATCGGAGGCGGGCACGCCGGAACCGAGGCAGCCCACGCGGCGGCCCGGATGGGTGCGCAGGTGGCTTTGGTGACACTTCGCGCCGATGCGATCGGGGTGATGTCGTGCAACCCGGCGATCGGCGGGCTTGGTAAGGGCCATCTGGTCCGTGAGATCGACGCGCTGGACGGTGTGATGGGCCGTCTTGCCGACGCGGCCGGTATCCAGTTCCGCCTTCTTAACCGACGTAAAGGCCCCGCGGTGCAAGGTCCGCGGGCTCAGGCGGATCGCAAACTTTACCGGGAGGCAGCCCAGCGTATGACCGCGGCGCAGCCCAACCTCGAGGTGGTCGAGGGGGAGGTGACCGATCTTCGCGTCGAAGGCGGCCGGGTCACCGGCGTGGTGCTGGCCGACGGTGTGACGCTGAGCTGTCAGTCAGCGATCCTGACGTCTGGGACATTCCTTAACGGCGTGATCCATATCGGCGACCAGCAGCGTCCGGGCGGCCGCATCGGGGATCGGCCTTCGCGCGCATTGGCCGAGCGGCTTTACGCGATGGATCTGCCGATGGGGCGCCTTAAAACGGGCACGCCGCCGCGGCTGGATGGGAAGACGATTGCCTGGGACAAGCTGGAGAGCCAGCCCGGCGATGACGACCCGGTGATGTTTTCCTTCCTGAACCGGAGTCCCGAGGTCCGGCAGATTTCTTGCGGGATCACCCATACAAATGGGCGGACGCATGACATCATCCGGGGCAACCTTGACCGCTCCGCGATGTATGGCGGGCATATTTCCGGGGTTGGGCCCCGCTATTGCCCGTCGATCGAAGACAAGGTCGTGCGCTTCGCGGATAAGGAATCGCATCAGATTTTCCTCGAACCGGAAGGTCTGGATGACGACACGGTCTATCCCAACGGGATTTCCACCTCGCTGCCGGTGGATGTTCAGGAAGATTACGTCCATTCGATTTTCGGGTTGGAAGAGGCGAAGATCCTGCAGCCCGGTTACGCGATCGAATATGACTATGTCGATCCGCGCGCGCTGGACGCGACGCTGCAGTTACGTGCTGTGCCCGGCCTATATCTTGCGGGTCAGATCAACGGAACCACAGGATATGAGGAGGCCGCAGCTCAGGGTCTCGTCGCTGGCTTGAATGCAGCATCCTCTGCGAAGTCGGGCGCACCGGTGCATTTCAGCCGAACGTCGAGCTATATCGGCGTGATGATCGACGATCTGACCTCGCGCGGGGTAACCGAACCTTACCGCATGTTTACCTCGCGGGCCGAGTTCCGTCTGTCGCTGCGGGCCGATAATGCCGACCAGCGCCTGACGGGCATGGGGATCGAGATCGGCTGCGTCGGCGAGGCGCGCCGCGTTCTGTTCGAAGAGAAATCCGCAGATCTGACCGCAGGGCGGGCGTTGCTGCAGTCGATCTCGCTGACACCAAAGGAAGCCAAGGCGAAGGGCTTTAAGGTGAACGAGGACGGGACGCGGCGGACCGCTTTCGATTTGCTGTCTTTCCCCGATATCACGATGCCCGCGCTGCAAGAAGCGCTGCCGGAATTGCAGGATCTCTCCGATGAGACCGCGCGGCAGCTGTCGATCGATGCGCTCTATGCGAATTACGTTGCGCGTCAGGAGGTCGACGCGGCTTCCCTTAAGCGCGATGAGGGGTGGGAAATTCCCGAAGATTTCGATTTCGATTCGCTGCAGGGGCTCTCGAACGAGTTGAAGGGTAAACTTAAGTGCGCGATGCCAAAAACTTTGGGGCAGGCGGGACGAGTCGATGGCGTCACGCCCGCGGCACTTACGTTGATCTTGGCGCGTCTGCGGCAAACAAAGCGGGCACGCTCTGCATGACGACGCCTGAAGCTGAAGAGTTCGCTGAACGAGTCGATGTTTCACGTGAAACATTGGATAAGCTGTTTGCCTATGAGGCGCTGCTCAAGAAGTGGAATCCAGCGATTAACCTGGTCGCGAAGTCGACCTTGGAGGATATGTGGTCGCGCCACTTCCTCGATTCGGCCCAGATATTCGCAATGGCGCCAGAAAACGCGCGGATTTGGGCAGATTTCGGGGCAGGGGGCGGCTTTCCGGGTTTGGTGATTGCGATTCTGTCGGCGGAAAAGGCGCCAGAACGCCAAGTCATTCTCGTCGAATCGGATCTGCGAAAATCGGCCTTTCTCTCGACGGTCACACGGGAGCTGTCGCTCAATATCCGCGTTCTTGCTCAACGAATCGAAGAGATCGCCCCGCTGAAAGCCGATGTCGTCTCGGCCCGAGCCCTCGCGAATCTGCCGAAACTACTGGAATTCACCGCCCGGCACCTGAAACCCTCCGGCATCGCAATCTTCCCGAAGGGTGCGCGCTGGCAGGAAGAACTTGCGCAGGCGAAGGAAAGCTGGTCCTTTGACTACGAGGCGATCGAAAGTCTCAGCGATCCAAACAGTGTTGTCCTGAAAATCCACGGAGCCGAGCGTGTCTGATCCAATTCGCGCAAATGAACCGAAAATCATTGCGATTGCGAACCAGAAAGGCGGCGTGGGGAAGACGACGACGGCGATCAACCTTGCTGCAGGGCTGGTGGAGGCCGGGCGTAAGGTTCTTTTGATCGATCTCGATCCGCAGGGGAATGCGTCGACGGGCCTAGGAATTGAGCCCGATGATCGCGAGCTAACGACCTACGACCTGTTGATCGAAGACGCGCCGGTTTCCTCGGTTTTGCACAAGACCGAAATCGACGGTCTGTACCTCTGCCCGGCGACGACGGACCTGTCTTCGGCAGATATGGAGCTTGTCTCGACCGAAAAGCGCAGCTTCCTTCTGCATGACGCACTACGACATCCAGATGTTGATAGCTATGGCTTCGACTATATCTTGATCGATTGCCCGCCTTCGCTGAGTTTGCTGACAATCAACGCCATGGTTGCGTCGCATTCGGTTCTGGTGCCGCTGCAGGCGGAATTCTTCGCGCTCGAAGGGCTTTCTCAGCTGATGCTGACGATCCGGGAGATCCGACTGAGCGCGAATCGTAACCTGCGAATCGAGGGCGTCGTTCTCACGATGTATGACGTGCGGAACAATCTCTCGCAGCAGGTGGAGGCGGATGCGCGCGCAACTTTGGGCGAGCTGGTGTTCCGGACGATGATCCCCCGGAACGTGCGGGTGTCCGAGGCGCCATCTTACGCGATGCCGGTGCTCAGCTACGACAGCAGCTCGCGCGGGGCGTTGGCCTATCGGAATCTCGCCCGCGAATTGATGTCGCGGCATGAACTGGCAAAGGCGGTGTGAGAATGGCTAAGGAACGCGAAAAGCGTGGATTGGGGCGTGGTTTGTCGGCTTTGATGGCGGATGTTGATTTGAATCCGGCCGAGACGACGACGTCTCCGCGTCGCCCGGAGCAATATGTGCCGGTCGAGAAGATCGAGCCGAACCCCGATCAGCCGCGTCGCGATTTCGAGCCGGCAGCTTTGGAAGAACTGGCGTCATCGATCCGCGAGAAGGGTGTGATTCAGCCGCTTATCGTGCGCAAACACCCGACGAAGCCCGATCATTACGAGATCGTGGCCGGTGAACGCCGGTGGCGCGCGTCGCAGATGGCCAAGCTGCACCAGCTTCCGGTCATCATTCGCGAATTCAATGACACGGAAGTGCTGGAAGTCGCGATCATCGAGAATATTCAGCGCGCCGATCTCAACGCGCTCGAAGAGGCGCTTGCCTATAAGCAGTTGATGAGCCGCTTCGGGCATACGCAGGAAAAGTTGGCCGAGGCGCTGTCGAAAAGCCGTAGCCACATCGCGAATCTGATGCGTCTGCTTCAGCTGCCCGAAGAAGTTCAGGTTTATCTGCGCGAGGGGAAGCTGTCTGCCGGTCATGCGCGGGCGATGATCACCGCCGAAGATCCGGTCAGCCTGGCGAAACAGGCGGTTGCGAAGACGCTTTCGGTTCGCGACGTCGAGAAGTTGGCCAAGAAGCAGCAGGGCGGGGACGAGCGCAAAGCGCGCCCGAAACCGCAGAAAGACGCTGACACGCGGGCGCTCGAGGGCGATTTGTCCGCGACGATCGGGATGAAGGTTGCGATCGATCATACCAGCAGCGGCAGCGGCAAGATTACGATTGCTTACGACGATCTGGAGGAGCTCGACAAGCTTTGCCAGATGCTCAGCAACGGCTGATCAGCTATTCGGGCGCGTCCAGATGAAAATCAGGACGCCGAGCAGGGTGATCCCCTGAATTGCCAGGATTTCGACCGGTAACCGGAAGACCAAAGATAGGCCGAAAGCCGCGAAAACAGACACTGTTGCCGCGATTTTCGCGCGTTTCGCGATGGCACGCCGTTCCTGCCAGTCGATGATCTGGGGTCCGAAGCGCGGATGGGTGATGATCCAGTTGTGGAGGCGATCAGAGGACCGCGCGAAGCAAAACGTCGCCAGAAGCATCAATGGAACGGTCGGGACAAGCGGCAGAAACAGCCCGATGATCCCGATCCCGGCCGAGATGATGCCAAGCGTGAGCCAGAGGATGCGCATCAGGGGATGAGATCGCGAATAATGGCGTTCAAGACCGGGCGGCCTTGATCCGTCGCGCGCAGAAACCCCTTCTCTCTCTCAACCATGCCGATATCCTCAAGATGGCGCATTGTCGCCTCATCGAGCGGAGAACGCGAGATCTTGTTGAACCGTTCCATCTCGAGACCTTCGGACAGGCGCAGCGCGAACAAAAGATATTCGATTGCCTGCTCTTCGCGGGGCAGGGCGGCGCGTTCGTTCTCTCCGGCACCGGTTTTTTCCACCTGCGCGAGCCAGGCGCCGGGCTGTTTGAGCGTATCGGTGGCGTGGCGGACAACATTTTCGGTCAGGCGTCCATGTGCGCCAGGACCGATGCCGATGTAGTCGCCATACCGCCAATAAATCAGGTTATGGCGGCTCTCGGCGCCCGGGCGCGCGTGGTTCGAGATCTCATAGGCGGGCAGGCCGTGCTTCTCGCAGATTTCCTGCGTCGCGAAATACATCTCGGCGGAGATATCGTCCTCAGGAATACCGCGTAGCTTGCCCGCATCGTGCCGCGCGCCGAAAACCGTGCCCGGTTCGATGGTCAGCTGATAGAGCGAGAGGTGATCGACCGCCATTTCCAGCGCCTCGTCCAGCTCTGCTTTCCAGTCTTCGATCGTCTGGTGCTGGCGCGCGTAGATCAGATCGAAGCTCACGCGATCGAATTGTTGGCGCGCGATGTCGAAAGCTTTTTGGCCTTCTGCGACCGAGTGCATCCGGCCCAAACGACGGAGATCTTCGTCGTTCAGGGCCTGCATTCCCATCGAGACGCGGTTCACGCCTGCCTCGGAAAAGGCTCTAAACCGCCCGGATTCGACACTTGTGGGGTTCGCTTCGAGGGTGATCTCGAAATCGTTGCTAGTTTGCCAGTTTCTGCGGATGCGTTCGATGATCGCGGCGACGATCTCGGGATCCATCAGCGAGGGTGTGCCGCCGCCGAAGAAAACCGTGTTCAAAATCCGGCCTTCCGTCTGCGCCGCATAACGGTCGAGTTCGCTGAGATAGGCAGAGAGCCATCGTTTCTGGTCGATGGCGGTCGCGACATGGGAATTGAAGTCGCAATAGGGGCATTTGGCGGCACAGAACGGCCAGTGAAGGTAGAGGCCGAACCCTCCGTGCCGCCAATCCTCGGTCATTGTGCGTCGAAAATCGTCACGAACTTGCGGAAAGCATCCGCACGGTGCGAAATCTCGTTCTTTTGCGCGGGATCCATCTCCGCGAAGGTCAGCTCAAAGCCATCGGGCTGGAACATCGGGTCATAGCCATGCCCCAAAGCGCCGCGCATCGGCCAAACCAGCTGGCCTTCGACACGGCCGTCGAACACCTCGTCATGCCCGTCGGGCCAGGCCAGAACTAGGGTCGAGCGGAAGCGCGCGGTCCGCGGCAACTCCGCTTCGATCTCGTCGCAGGCCTTCCAGGTCTTTTCCATCGCCATGGTGAAGTCGCGCCCGTTCGGCGTGGTCGCCCAATCGGCCGTGTAAACGCCCGGCGCACCGTCGAGACAGTCGACTTCGATGCCGGAATCGTCCGCCAAGGCGGGCAGGCCGGTCGCTTTCGCCGCGGCATGGGCCTTGATCCGCGCATTGCCGACGAAAGTGCTCTCGGTTTCTTCCGGCTCGGGGAGGTTCATCTCCTTCGCGCCGACGACCTCGACGCCGAAAGGCGCGAGGATCGCTTTGATCTCCTCGAGCTTTCCGGCGTTATGGGTCGCAACCAGCAGCTTCTTTTCGGTGAAGCTTCTCATTCGACTGCGGCTTTCTGCATTTCGACAAGCTTCGCCGCGCCTTCCTCGGCCAGATCGAGAAGCCGATCCATCTGTTCGCGCGAGAAGGTCGCGCCTTCTGCCGACATCTGCACTTCGATCAGCTTACCAGCGCCAGTCATAATGAAATTCCCGTCAGTGCCCGCTTCGCTATCTTCGGCATAGTCGAGGTCGGCGACCGGCTGGCCCGCATAAATGCCGCAGGACAGGGCCGCGACATGATCGAGCAGCGGATCGGAAGTGCAGGCGCCCGATTTCAGCAGCTTGTTCGTGGCGAGACGCAGCGCGACCCAACCGCCGGTGATCGAGGCGCAGCGCGTGCCGCCATCGGCTTGGATCACATCGCAATCGACGACGATCTGACGTTCGCCAAGCGCCGAACGATCAACGCCAGCGCGCAGGGCGCGACCGATAAGCCGTTGAATTTCAACGGTTCTTCCGCCTTGCTTACCCGCCGCGGCCTCGCGACGGTTGCGCGTGTTGGTCGCGCGCGGCAGCATGCCGTATTCTGCCGTCACCCAGCCAAGGCCGGAACCTTTCAGGAAAGACGGCGCGCGGTCTTCGATCGTGGCGGTGCACAGCACATGGGTGTCGCCCATTTTGATCAGGCAAGACCCTTCTGCGTGTTTCGTAACCCCGGTCTCGATTGAAATCGGGCGAAGTTCACTTAACTCTCTGCCGGATGGGCGCATCGTGGGGACCTTTCTAATGAATTCACCCCATTTGATCGCCCATGCGCAGCGATGCAACCCCCGTGCCGTGATTGACCTTCGGCTTCGCGCGGCTTTAAGTCAGCAGGGATGAAGCGCGATGAGTGACCAGAACGATATTCTTTCCGAACTGAACGACCGCTCCCGCGAAGTGTTTCGCCGGGTGGTCGAAGGCTATCTCACGACTGGCGGTCCCGTGGGCTCGCGGAGCCTGACCCGAGAGATGAACGAGAAGCTGTCCGCGGCGACGATCCGCAACGTGATGCAGGATCTCGAATATCTCGGGCTTCTGGACAGCCCCCATGTCTCCGCCGGACGTGTTCCGACCCAGACGGGTCTGCGGCTGTTCGTCGATGGGGTGATGGAGGTGAACCATCTCGGCGACGAGGACCGTGCGGCGCTCGATGCCACGATGGGCGCGAATTCAGGCGATGTAGGGTCTTTGTTGGACCGGGTTTCGAGCGCGCTTTCGGGGATGACGCAGGGCGCGAGCCTCGTGCTGACGCCGAAACACGAAGCCCCGATCCGGCATATCGAATTCGTCTCGCTCTCGCCCGACCGGGCGCTGGTGGTGCTCGTTTTCGCTGACGGTCAGGTGGAGAACCGCGTCTTCACGCCACCGCTGGGTCAGACGCCGTCCTCGATGCGGGAGGCCGCGAATTTCCTCAACGCGATGGCGGAGGGGAAAACGCTGTCGGAACTGCGCGGTCACATTGCACGCCAGATCGCGAACCATCGCACCGAAATCGATTCGCTCGCGACTGAGCTGATCGATAGCGGGTTGGCCGCTTGGGAGAACAAGGGCGAGCGCTACGAGCGGCTGATCGTGCGTGGTCGTGCCAATCTTTTGGGCTCCGAAGATGATCTCGACCGCATCCGCTCGCTGTTCGACGATCTCGAACGGAAACGTGACATCGCCGAATTCCTCGATCTGGCCGAGGATGGCGAGGGCGTGCGTATTTTTATTGGCTCTGAGAACAAACTTTTCTCTCTTTCGGGTTCCTCTTTGGTTGTCTCTCCATATATGAACGCTGACCGAAAGATCATTGGTGCGGTGGGCGTGATTGGGCCGACCCGGCTCAACTACGGGCGCATCGTGCCGATCGTGGACTACACAGCGCAACTGGTCGGGCGGATGATCTCCGGCCAGGGCAAAGGATGAATGGCATGAGCGAGAAAAAAGACGAGATTGCCGAGGATCAGGCGCATATCGACGAGAGCTTCGAGGATGTGCTGTCCCATGAGGAAGACGAGCTCGAGGCATTGCGTGCCGAGCGCGACGATTATCGCGACCGATTCATGCGCGCGCTGGCAGATGCCGAGAATGCGCGCAAACGTGCCGACAAAGAGCGTCAGGAAGCCTCGAATTACGGTGGGACGCGTCTGGCGCGCGACATGCTGCCCGTGTTCGACGCGCTCTCGCGTGCGCTCGAAGCCGCGAATGAGGATGTTCGTTCGCAGGCCGGGCCGTTCCTTGAAGGCGTCGAGCTGACCCAGCGCGAATTGCTGAACGTGTTCGCCCGTCACGGCATCACCACGGTGGCGCCCGAGGTCGGTGAGAAATTCGACCCGCAGATGCATGAGGCGATGTTCGAAGCGCCCGCGCCCGGCACCAAGGCCGGCGACATCATTCAGGTCATGGAGAACGGCTTCATGATCCACGACCGGCTTCTGCGGCCGGCGAAAGTGGGCGTCAGCTCCACTCCGAAATCCTGATCGGCAAGGCTGGGGGCGCTGCCCCCAGACCCCCGGGATATTTCTTCCAAAACGAAGATCACTCCGTGAGAAGCGCGCGAAGCTCGTAAAGGGCGTCGAGCGCATCTTTCGGCGTCATGTCGTCTGGAATGAGGGCTTTCAGCCGCTCTTCCAATTCTGACGGACCGGCGGGCGCGGCGGCGGGTTGCGGTGTGTTAGACACTGAAAACAGCGGTAGATCGTCGATCACCGCCTGTTTCTTGCCGCCACCTTCGCGTTCGCCCTTCTCCAGCGCATCGAGCACGATCCGGGCGCGTTCCACGACGGAATGCGGAAGCCCGGCGAGGCGCGCGACTTGAACGCCGTAGGAGCGGTCGGCGGCGCCTTTGCGAACCTCGTGCAGGAAGATCACTTCGCCTTCCCACTCCTTCACCGCGACGGTCGCATTCTCGACGCCGTCCAGCTTGGCCGACAGCGCGGTCATCTCGTGGTAGTGGGTCGCGAAGAGCGCGCGGCAGCGGTTGGACGCGTGCAGGTGCTCCATGACTGCCCAAGCGATCGAGAGCCCGTCATAGGTCGCGGTGCCGCGGCCGATCTCGTCGAGGATGACCAGAGCGCGGTCATCGGCCTGATTGAGGATCGCGGCAGTTTCGACCATCTCGACCATGAAGGTCGACCGGCCCCGTGCCAGATCGTCCGCCGCACCGACACGGCTGAAGAGTTGTGACACGAGGCCGATATGGGCGGATTTCGCTGGAACAAAGCTGCCCGCCTGAGCGAGAAGCGCGATCAGCGCGTTCTGCCGCAGGAAGGTCGATTTACCGGCCATGTTCGGACCGGTGAGCAGCCAGATCGCGGGAGTCGCGCCCTCGGTCAGTTCGCAGTCATTCGCGATGAAAGGCTCGCCGGATTTCTTGAGAGAGGCTTCGACGACCGGATGTCGACCGCCCTCGATCTCGAAGGCGTGGCTGTCGTCGACGGTGGGCTCCGCCCAGTCTTCGTTGCGCGCAAGCGTCGCGAAAGCGCTGGCGAGGTCGATTTCGGCAAGTGCGCGCGAGGCCTCGTTGATCGGGCCCGCGCGGTCGAGAATTCCCTGTCTTAGGCTGGAATAGAGCCTTTTTTCGATCTCAAGCGCATGGTTTCCGGCGTTCAGAATCCGAGTTTCGATCTCGCTCAGTTCGACGGTCGTGAAACGCACCTGGTTCGCGGTGGTCTGACGGTGAATAAAGCGTTCCGACAGCGGCGGGGCGAGCATCTTCTCGGCATGGGTGGTCGTGGTTTCGATGAAATAACCCAGCACGTTGTTGTGCTTGATCTTCAGCGAATTGATCCCGGTGGCCTCGATATACTCCGCCTGCATCTTGGCGATCACGCCGCGGCCTTCGTCGCGAAGCTGGCGCGTCTGGTCGAGATCTTCGTCATAGCCTGCCGCGATGAAGCCGCCATCGCGCGCGAGAAGCGGCGGTTCCGCGATGAGTGCCGCATCCAGAAGGGCGGTGAGGTCGTCATGGCCCGTGAGGGCTTTCGCAGCCTCGGCGAGAAGCGGCGGGGCCTCGACGGCGGCCACGGCTTCGGCAATCCGCTCGGCCTGCTCCAACCCGTTGCGGATCGCGGCCATGTCGCGCGGGCCGCCGCGGTCGAGGGCGAGACGTGACAGTGCGCGATCCATATCGGGGCAACGCTTCAGATCGGCGCGGATATCTTCGGCAAATCGACCCTGTTCCAGCAGAAAACGCACGGAATCGTGCCGTGCGTGGATCTCGGTCAGGTTCCGGGACGGGGCGGAAATCCGGCGTTCGAGAAGCCGTGCCCCGCCAGCCGTCATGGTGCGGTCGATCGCGTTGAGGAGCGAGCCCTCGCGTCCGCCCGACAGAGCTTGCGTCAGCTCCAGATTGCGGCGCGTAGCGGCGTCGATCTGCATCGCTGCGCCGCTGTCTTCATGCACGGGGCGGCGCAGCAGCGGCAGTTTGCCTTTCTGCGTGATCTCGAGGTAATCGACGATGGCGCCCATCGCGGCCATTTCGGCGCGGGTGAAGCTGCCGAACGCATCCAGCGATCCGATCGAATAGAGCGACAGAAGCCGCGTCTCGGCGGCCTGACTGTCGAAGCTCGCGCGGGACAAGGGCGTCATCGCGGCCCGCATATCAGAGACTATTTCAGCGCAATCGGCCTCTTTCGCCTCGCTGACCAGCACTTCACGCGGCGCAAGTCGGGCAAGCTCGGGGCCCAGCCGCGAGAGCGGGCAGGGCGTCACGCGGAACTCGCCGGTGGAGATATCGACCCAGGCGATCGCGGCCTCGTCACGCACTTCCGCCCAGGCTGCGAGGAAATTGTGACGGCGCGCCTCCAGCAGGCTTTCCTCGGTCAGCGTGCCGGGCGTGACCAGCCGCACCACATCGCGTTTCACGACGGATTTCGAGCCGCGCTTCTTCGCCTCGGCCGGATCCTCCATCTGCTCGGCAATCGCCACGCGGAAGCCTTTTCGGATCAGCGTGAGCAAATAGCCCTCGGCCGCGTGCACGGGAACGCCGCACATCGCGATGTCCTCGCCCATGTGCTGCCCGCGCTTGGTCAGCGCGATGTCGAGCGCGGATGCGGCATCGACCGCGTCCTGAAAGAACATCTCGTAGAAATCACCCATCCGATAGAACAGGAGCGCGCCCGGATTGGCCTCCTTGATCCCCAGATACTGTTCCATCATCGGTGTGACGGTCGGCTTGGCCATGTGCCCCCCATTTGCTGGTCGCGCGACCCTACAAAACCCCGGATTCGGGCGCAATTCCGTTGAGTGGCGGATCACGGGACGTTAAACGGGTTCGGACCTGCAGGAGGAGCACCGGCCCAATGCCCAGCAAGAACCGTATCACGCCCGAGGAGGCCTTGGCCTATCACCTCGACCCGCATCCGGGGAAATACGACATCACCGCGTCGAAGCCGATGACATCGCAGCGCGATCTGTCGCTGGCCTATAGCCCCGGCGTCGCGGTTCCGGTGGAGGCGATCGCCGAGAACCCCGAACTGGCCTACGATTACACCGTGAAGGGGAACATGGTCGCCGTGATCTCGAACGGCTCGGCCATTTTGGGGCTTGGAAATCTCGGGGCGCTGGCCTCGAAACCGGTGATGGAGGGCAAGGCGGTCCTCTTCAAGCGGTTCGCCGATGTGAATGCGATCGATATCGAGCTCGATACCGAGGATGCCGACGAGATCATCAACGCGGTGAAACTGATGGGGCCGACCTTCGGGGGGATCAACCTCGAGGATATCAAGGCGCCGGAATGTTTCATCATCGAGCAGCGGCTCAAGGAGCTGATGGACATCCCGGTGTTCCACGACGATCAGCACGGCACGGCGGTGATCTGTGCGGCGGGGCTGATCAACGCGCTGGAGCTGTCGGGCAAGAAGATCGAGGACTGCAAGATCGTGCTAAACGGCGCGGGCGCTGCGGGCATCGCCTGTCTGGAACTCGTGAAAGCGATGGGTGCGAAGCACGACAATTGCATCATGTGCGACACCAAGGGCGTGATCTATCAGGGCCGCACCGAGGGCATGAACCAGTGGAAATCGGCCCATGCGGCGGTGACCGAGGCGCGCTCGCTCGAAGAGGCGATGGAAGGCGCGGATGTGTTCCTCGGCGTGTCGGCCAAGGGCGCGGTGACGCCCGAGATGGTGCAGTCGATGGCCGACAATCCGGTGATCTTCGCGATGGCGAACCCGGATCCGGAGATCACGCCGGAAGAGGCGCAATCGGTGCGCCCGGATGCGATCGTGGCGACGGGGCGGTCGGATTACCCGAACCAGGTGAACAACGTTCTTGGCTTCCCCTACCTGTTCCGTGGCGCGCTCGACATCCACGCCCGCGCGATCAATGACGAGATGAAGATCGCCTGCGCCAACGCGCTGGCGGAGCTCGCCCGCGAGGATGTACCCGACGAGGTCGCGATGGCCTATGGGCGCAAGCTCAGCTTCGGGCGCGATTACATCATTCCGACGCCCTTCGACCCGCGGCTGATCCACGTGATCCCGCCGGCGGTCGCGAAAGCCGGGATGGATACCGGCGTTGCGCGCCGTCCGATCATCGACATGGAAGGCTATGCGCAAAGCCTGAAAGCCCGGATGGACCCGACCGCGTCGATCCTGCAGGGCATCCAGAGCCGTGCGCGTCAGGCGCAGGCGAAGATGATCTTTGCCGAGGGCGATGACGAGCGGGTGCTGCGCGCCGCTGTGGCCTATCAGCGCTCCGGCATGGGCGAGGCGCTGGTCGTGGGTCGCGAGCAGGATGTGAAGGAAAAGCTGGAAACCGCAGGCTTGGGCGATGCCTATCGCGAGCTGCGCGTGGTGAATGCGGCCAATTCCAAGCATACCGAGACCTACAAGGACTTCCTGTATAAGCGCCTTCAACGGCAGGGCGTGGACCGCGAGGATGCGCATAAGCTGGCGACGCGCGACCGTCATGTCTTCGCGGCGCTGATGCTGGTGCATGGACATGGCGATGCGATGGTCACAGGCGCGACCCGGAAATCGGCGCATGTTCTGGAACTGATCAACAAGGTGATCGACGCGAAGCCTTCGGATGGGGCGGTCGGGATTACCGCCCTGCTGAACAAGGGTCGCGTGGTGCTGATCGGCGATACGCTGGTGCATGAATGGCCCGATGAGAACGAT
Source organism: Thioclava sp. JE_KL1 (assembly GCF_009296265.1). Classification (GTDB taxonomy): domain Bacteria; phylum Pseudomonadota; class Alphaproteobacteria; order Rhodobacterales; family Rhodobacteraceae; genus Thioclava. The sequence continues at coordinate 118,906 of NZ_WBJS01000005.1, read as the reverse complement.
CTGGCCGATATCGCGACGGCGGGCGCGCATGTGGCGCGGGGTCTGGGCCTCGAGCCACGCGTGGCCTTCTGCTCCTTCTCGACCTTCGGCTATCCGGTCTCGGAGCGGGCCACGAAGATGCATGTCGCGCCGAAGGTGCTCGACGCGCGCGGGGCGGATTTCGAGTATGATGGCGAGATGACCGTCGATGTGGCGCTCAACATGGATCAGATGAAGAACTACCCGTTCTGCCGTCTGACCGGCCCCGCCAACATTCTCGTCGTGCCGGCACGCCATTCGGCTTCGATTTCTGTGAAACTGATGCAGGAGATGGCGGGCGCGACCGTGATCGGCCCGATCCTGACCGGGACGAGCCACGCGGTGCAGCTGTGCTCGACCACGTCGACGGTGAACGACATCCTGAACATGGCGGCGCTTGCCTCGTGCAAGCTGTGCCTGAAGGACTGAATTGAAAAGGCGCGCGGTGATCCGCGCGCCTGTTTCGCTTTATCCCAGCGCGTAGCCCGTGCCGCGCACCGTGCGCACCGGATCATCCCCGCCATTGGCCATCAGCGCCTTGCGCAGCCGCCCGACATGGACGTCGATGGTGCGGGTGTCGACATAGATGTCGCGCCCCCAGACCCGGTCGAGCAGTTGATCGCGGGTCCAGACGCGGCCCGGTTTTTCCATCATCGTCGAGAGCAGCCGGAACTCGGTCGGCCCGAGTTTCAGCGGTTGGCCGTTGCGGAAGACGCGGTGTTCCTCGGCATCGAGGATGATGTCCTCGAAGCTCAGCCGCTCGCCCATCGTCGCGGGCCGCGTGCGGCGCAGCTGGGTGCGCACGCGCGCCATCAGCTCGACGACCGAATAGGGTTTCACGACGTAGTCGTCCGCGCCGGTCTCGAGGCCCCGTACCCGGTCCACCTCTTCGGAGCGTGCCGAGAGCATGATGACAGGAATGTTGCGGGTCTCGGAATTGGCCTTCACGCGGCGACAAATCTCGATGCCGGAGACGTTGGGCAGCATCCAGTCCAGCACGATCAGATCGGGCTTCTCTTCCTTCAGGAACAAGAGGCCCTCGTCTCCGTTCTCTGCCATCACGACGCGAAACCCTTCGGCTTCGAGGTTGTAGCTGAGCACTTCGCGCTGGGCGTTTTCGTCTTCAACCACAAGGACACAGGGTTGTTGGGCTGGCGACATTTCTCAGGTCTCCGTCACATTACGCTCGAGCTTTTCGGGCGCGCGTCTTCCGGCATTTCGCCGGTCACGAGGTAGATCACCTGCTCGGCGATCGTCGTCGCATGGTCGCCCATCCGCTCGATGTTCTTCGCGATGAAATGCAGGTGCATGCAGGGCGTGATGTTGCGCGGGTCTTCCATCATGTAGGTCAGGAATTCGCGGAACAGCGCGTTATACATCTGGTCAACTTCGAGATCGCGCTCGCGCACATCGGCGGCCAGTTTCGGGTCGCGCTGGATATAGGCGTCGAGCGCGTCTTTCAGCATCGCTTCCGTCGTGCCCGCCATGCGGCGGATCGCGGTCGCGGTGCCGCTGATCTGCGGCCCGTCGGACAGAACCTGCGTGCGCTTGGCGATGTTCTTCGCGTAATCGCCGACCCGCTCGAGGCTCGCCGAGATCTTGATGACCGAGAGCGCCATGCGCAGGTCGCGCGCGGCGGGGGCGCGCAGGGCGATCAGGCGCGCGGCCTCTTCGTTGATCTTCTCTTCCAGCTCGTCGACGGCACGGTCACGGGCCCGGATCTGCTCGGCCAGTTCGAGATCGCGCACTTCGAGGGCGCGGGCGCTTTCGAGGATCTGCTCCTCGACGAGGCCGCCCATTTTGACGACCAATGCCTGCACCGCTTCGAGATCGCGGTCGAAGGCGGAAAGAATGTGCTCGCTCATGATTATTTGCCTCCTCAGCCGATACGGCCGGTAATGTAGCTTTCCGTCCGGCTGTCGGACGGGTTGGTGAAAATCTTGTCCGTGTCGTCGTATTCGACGAGGTTTCCGAGGTGGAAGAACGCAGTCTTCTGACTGACGCGTGCGGCCTGCTGCATCGAGTGCGTCACGATCACTACCGAGAAATTCGCCCGAAGCTCGTCGATCAGTTCCTCGACCTGCGCGGTCGCGATCGGGTCGAGCGCCGAGCAGGGCTCGTCCATCAGCAGCACTTCCGGCGAGGTCGCCACGGCGCGCGCGATGCACAGGCGCTGTTGCTGACCGCCCGAAAGCCCGGTGCCGGGCGCGTGCAGGCGATCTTTAACCTCGTTCCACAGCGCCGCCTTGCGCAGCGAGTCCTCGACCACCTGATCCAGCTCGGCCTTGTTCTTCGTCAGGCCGTGGATTTTCGGCCCATAGGCCACGTTGTCGTAGATCGACTTCGGGAACGGGTTCGGCTTCTGGAACACCATGCCGACCTTGGCGCGCAGCTGCACCGGGTCGACGCGCTTGTCGTAGATGTCTTCGCCGTCGAGTTTGATGTCGCCCTCGACGCGGCAGATATCGATCGTGTCGTTCATCCGGTTCAGGCAACGCAGGAAGGTCGACTTCCCGCAGCCCGACGGGCCGATGAACGCGGTGACGGTCTTGTCGAGAATATCGACATCGACGTCTTTGATCGCGTGGGTGTCGCCGTAATGGACCTGCACGTTGCGTGCGGTGATCTTGATGTCGTCAGTGGTCACGGCTCTCTCCGTCAGGCTCATGTCTTCCATATTTCTCGCGCTCCCTTACCAACGACGCTCGAATTTGCGGCGCAGGATGATGGCGATGATGTTCATGCCCAGAAGGAAGATCAGCAGAATGATGATACCTCCCCAGGCGCGTTCGTAAAATGCCGGGTCGGCGCGCTTGGCCCATTCGTAGATCTGCGCGGGCATGGCCGAGTTGGGCGAGACGAAGCCGTCGAGGAACCCGTCCGGCGAGTTGGTCGCGATATAGCCCACCATCCCGATCAGCAGGAGCGGTGCGGTCTCGCCCAGAGCCTGCGCCAGACCGATGATCGTCCCGGTCAGGATGCCGGGCATCGCCAGCGGCAACACGTGGTGGAAGACCGATTGCATCTTCGATGCGCCAACGCCGAGGGCGGCGTCGCGGATCGAGGGCGGCACGGCTTTCAGCGCGGCACGGGTCGAAATGATGATCGTCGGCAGGGTCATCAGCGTCAGCACGAGGCCACCGACCAGCGGGGCCGATTGCGGCAGATGCGCGAACTGGATGAACACCGCGAGGCCGAGGATACCGAAGACGATCGACGGCACCGCTGCGAGGTTCGAGATGTTCACCTCGATCAGGTCGGTGATGCGGTTCTTCGGTGCGAACTCTTCGAGATAAATCGAGGCAGCGACCCCGATTGGCAGGGCCAGCACCAGCACCACCAGCATCATGTAGAACGAGCCCAGCATCGAGATCCCGATCCCGGCCTGCTCGGCGCGGCTGTCGGACGCGTCGGCGCCGAAGATGAAGGCCCAGTTGAAACCTTTGTGGATGATGCCCGCGTCGCGCAGCTGATCGACGAGGTCGAGCTGCGCCACGGTGATGTTCTTGTCCTTGGCGATCTCGTCGCGATGCACCCGGCCCTTGAGGTAGCTGTCCACCCGCGACGAGGCGAGAATCTTGAAATCCACCGTCGTGCCGATGATCGACGGGTCGGCGAGGACCGCGTCGCGCACCTGGCTCGCAGCCGAGGCCGAGATCAGGTTCTTCATGTCCTTCGCCTTGGCGAGATCGGTCGTCGCGCCGGATTTCTCCACCGCGTCGAGCAGGCTTTGCTCGATCAGCGGCTTGTAGGTGAAGGTGGTGGCCTTCTTCAGATCCTCCGGATCGCGGTTGCCCTTCTTGTCGAGCTTCGCGGCGCCCAGATAGACCGGCACCTCGACAAAGGTCTGCTGAAACGCAGTCGCACCGTTGGAGACGATCGTCACCAGCAGGATCACGAGGAACGCGAGACCGATCCCGATCGCGCCGATGCCGAGCGCCTTGAATCGTTTCTCGGAGGCGTTGCGGCGTTTCGTGCGCGCATCGAGATGATGCAGCGAACGCGTCGCGGGTTGGCCTGCGCCGTGTTGGGTCGCATCACTCATTCGTATTGCTCCCGGTATTTGCGCACGATGTAGAGCGCGAAGATGTTGAGCCCGAGCGTCAGGACGAACAGCGTCATGCCGAGCGCGAAGGCGACCAGCGCCTCGGGGGAGGCGAAATCAGCGTCGCCGGTCAGCTGCGAGACAATCTTGGCGGTGACGGTGGTCATGGCGTCGAACGGGTTCATGCTGAGCCGCGCGGCGGCGCCCGCGCCCAGAACCACGATCATCGTCTCGCCAATTGCACGCGAGGTCGCCAGAAGCACGGCGCCGACGATGCCGGGCAGGGCTGCGGGCAGGATCACCTGCTTGATCGTTTCGGATTTCGTCGCGCCGAGGCCATAGGAGCCGTCGCGCAAGCTTTGCGGCACCGCGTTGATGATGTCGTCGGACAGCGAGGAGACGAAGGGGATCAGCATGATGCCCATCACCAGACCCGCGGTCATCACCGCCGTGCCCGCATGCATCCAGCCACCATCGGCCATCGCAGCGGTCGGACCATTCGCGCCGAAGATCGAGAGCAGGAACGGGCCCACCGTCAGCAGCGCGAAAAGACCGTAAACGATGGTCGGGATGCCGGCGAGCACTTCGAGAAGCGGTTTCACGATGCCGCGCACCGATTTGGTCGCGTATTCCGACAGGTAGACGGCGGCGAACAGCCCGATCGGCACTGCGACCAGAAGTGCGACCAACGAGATATAGAGCGTGCCCCACAGAAGCGGCAGGATGCCCAGATCCGACCCGCCCCCGAAGCTCGGCGACCAGGTCGTGCCGAGGAAGAAATCGGAGATCGGATAGAGGCGGAAGAACTCGATCGTGTTGAAGACTAGCGACAGAACGATGCCGATCGTCGTCAGGATCGCGATGGAGGCCGCGGCGATCAGCAGAACGCGCACGCCTTTTTCGACCGTGTTGCGGGCGCGGAAATCCTTGTTCGTGCGCAGGTAGGCGAAGGCAAAGCCCGCGATGGCTGCCAGCAGGACCAGTACCGTCATCGCGAGATCGCCCGTCGAGGTCATGCCGCGATAGGTCTGCGCCGCGTTCAGCGTCGCCGGATCGACACTGGAGCCGAGCGCGACCCCGACCGAGCCGAGAACCTCGCGCAGGTCCGTGGTCTGAAGATCGATATTCGCTGCTTGCCGTGCGCTCAGCGCGCCTTGGGCAATTGCGGTGTCGAGACCATCCGCGACGCGCCGGACATCGGACATCACGAGGCTCATGTTCGAGCCATCCAGCAGCGCATCGGGGATTTCGGCGGAGACCCGAGTATTCACGATCAGCGGCTGCGCCACCATCCAGACCAGCAGCAGGAGAAGAGCCGGCACGGCGGTGAACATCGCGACGTTGAAGCCGTAGTAATTCGGCAGGCTGTGCAGAGACCGTCGGTCTTCGCCTGCCGAATGCAGCGCACGCATTCGGCCCATCACGAAGCCGACGACTGCCAGCACGACCACGATCACAACGATCCACAAAACAGGCATTTCAGCCCCACCAGTTGAAAATAACCAAAAAGGAAAAAGGGGGCAGCGAAATAAGCCGCCCCCTGAAGATAGCGGTCTCGATTACGAGCCCGAACCCATGGTCACTTCGTTCGCCACGGCATCCTGGGTCTTGGCCAGTTCCGGGTCAGCAACGAGGCCGTACTGAGCGAGCGGGCCGTCGGGGCCAGCGATCTCGTCGGAGACGAAGAACTCAGCGTATTCTTTCAGGCCGGGGATCACGCCGATATGCGCTTTCTTGACGTAGAAGTAGAGCGGACGCGACACCGGGTACTCGCCCGAAGCGATGGTCTCGGTCGAGGGCTCGACGCCCGACATCGTCGCGACTTTCAGCTTGTCGGTGTTGTTCTCGTAGAACGCCAAACCGAAAACGCCGATGCCGTTCGGGTTGGAGCCGATGCGGGCGAGGGTTTCGGTGTAGTCGCCGTCGATGTCGACAGCCTTGCCGTCGGTGCGGACTTCCATGCAGGCCTTGCCGGCTGCTTTTTCGTCCATGCCCGAAGCGATGAAGGCTTCTTTCGCGCCGGTCGCTTCACAGCCAGCTTCCAGAACCTTCTCTTCGAAGACTTCACGGGTGCCGTGCTTGGTGCCCGGGATGAAGGCGATGATGTCGGCATCCGGCAGGTCGGAGTTGAACTCGTTCCACTTGGCGTAGCCGTTGTCGACGATTTCGCCGTCCTTCAGGACCTTCGCGCCGAGCGCGTTGAAGATGTCCGAGGGGGTGAAAGCGTTGAAGGCCGGGCCGTCTTTTTGCGACGCGAAGACGATGCCGTCATATCCGATGCGGACTTCCATGATGTCGGTGACGCCGTTGTCGGCGCAGGTCGCGACTTCTTTGTCCTTGATCTTGCGCGAAGCGTTCGCGACGTCGATCGTGTTTTCGCCAACGCCTTCGCAGAAGCGCTTCAGGCCAGCCGAGGAGCCGCCCGATTCCACGACCGGGGTCGGGTAATCGAAGTTTTCACCGAAAGCTTCGGCGACGATGGAGGCGTAGGGCAGCACGGTCGAGGAACCGGCGACCTGGATGTTGTCACGCGCGAAAGCGGCGGTGCCCGAAGCGGCAACGATCGCGATCGCGGAGGCGGCGAGGTTGAACGATTTCATAGATCACTCCCAGTGTTCTGAAATTTGGGCCGTCGAGTGGCCTCAGCGCGGTCCTAGGGGTCTTCGGTGACGCTTATGCAAACATTATGTAACAGCTATGTGACAATCTACGAGTCCGTGAAGGTTCGTGATCAGCCCCGCGAAATCGCCTGTGCAATCAGGACGGGAACCTCACGATGGGCCCCAATCTCGGGCAAAAGGCGCCCTCGATAGCTAGCTGCTTGCAAGGCCTCAGGAATATCGCCTGTCACATGTCCTGCCCGCAGCGCGAAGAAGGGCAGACACACGCCATCCGGGTGCGCGCGGGCCACGTCTTCGAGGAACGGAGGCTCTTCGATCAGGGCCACATGAATCTCCGGCATTGCGGGATTGCGGCCCAGGGTCTCGGCCATGTCGTAAACCGAATTGCGCGATTTTCGCGATATTTTCGACCCGTGCGCCACGAGAATCAGGGGCGAGTCGGCTGGGATGCCCTCCGAGGCGCGGGCCTCGAAGATCACTCTGGTCAGCAGATCGGGCAACGCAGGATCGACGCCGAACGGCTCCAACTGGCGCGCTTGCGAGCGCGCCGCCTCCAGCCGCCGCGGAAGTTCGGTCTTGGTGAACCAGCCCTGCGCCATGAAATAGGGATAGATCACCGGATCTTCGTGCCGCGCCAAGACGGCCTCCAACGATCCCGGCTTTGCGAGCGTCGCCGCGTCTATCGCGCGCCCGGGCATCTCTTCCGAGATCTTATTGGCCAAGGAAATCAGAGCCTTCTCCTGAGTTTCAGGCTCGGACGGGGATCCATGTGCGACGAGAATGACTGACTGCATGCCTCTAGATTAGCGCGGCGGCGCGCTATGGCAATCACGCGTTTTCGGCGTGAGTTTTCCGTTAACGTCCTGAATTTAAGGAATATTGTCTGTAGATGCCATTTGCGCGACCGCATCTTTGTATATACGGATAAGGCAGAGGCCAGGATGGCCAGACCCGAGATTTAGTTTCACGTGTGGTGCGTAGGGGTGCACGTGGGTGAAGGAGGGTTCTGGCTGGGGTGCCGGAACCCTCCTGTTTTATCCGGTTCAAGTCGGATCGGTCTCGCCCATTTCGCAGACGATCTTCCATTCCTCTTCGGTGACCGGCTGAACCGACAGCCGCATCGAGGTCACAAGCGACATCTCCGACAGGCGCGGCTCACCTTTCACATCGGCCAGCGTGACCGGCTTGGTAAACGGCCGCACCGCCTTGAGGTCCACGCAATCCCAGCGCGGATCGTCGGTCGTGGAATCCGGATGGCTCTCGGCCACGACCTCGCAGATGCCGACGACCTCCTTGCCGATATTCGAATGGTAGAACAGGCCGCGATCGCCGATCTTCATCTCGCGCATGTTGTTACGCGCGAGATAGTTGCGGATGCCGTCCCATTCCTCGCCCGCATCGCCCTTGGCGACCAGATCGTCCCAGGAAAACTTGTTGGGTTCCGATTTGAACAGCCAGTACCGCATCAGCCGATCACCTTTTTCCACGCCTTGACCTGCACATCCTCGAACAGCCCCGCCTTCGCGTAGGGATCGTTCGCGGCCCAGTCCTGTGCGGCCTCGAGGCTCTCGGCCTCCACGATCACGAGCGAGCCGACCATCTGGTCATTCTCGATAAACGGGCCTGCCATGAAGACCACGCCGGTTTCTTCGATATAGGCGAGGTTCTTTTCGCGGTTGTCCATCCGGGTTTGCAGAGCGCCGGGCTTGTCGCGGCAGATCACGGCAAAATACATCTCATTCCTCCTTCAAGGGGCGGGCGAGCAGAGCCTGCATCGCCTCATCCACGCTGATTGACTGTTCGGTAAGCGCCATAACCATCGCGGCCACCGGAATTTCCAGCCCGCGCGTATGGGCCAGCTTGTTCAGGGCCTGCGCGGTCGCGGCCCCCTCGACGGTGATCGAGGGATCGAAGGCTTCGCCCGCGCCGATCGCGTGGCCCAGCCGGAAATTGCGCGATTGCGCCGAGGTGCAGGTCAGCACCAGATCGCCGAAACCCGACAGGCCCGACAGCGTCTCGGGCCGGGCTCCCAGCTCCGTCGCGATCCGCAACATCTCGGCGAAACCGCGGGTCATCAGCGCGGCGCGCGCGGAATCGCCAAGACCCGCGCCGATCACGGTGCCCGCGGCGATCGCGTAGACATTCTTCAGCGCGCCGCCGAGTTCCGCCCCGGTCGTGTCGGTCGTGCGATAAAGCCGCAGCGTCGGCGTCGACAGCTCGGCCTGCAGCTCCTCGGAATGATCGGCGCAGGCAAGCGTCAGGGCGGTCGGAAGGCCGCGCGCAATATCCCCGGCAAAGCTCGGCCCGGTCAGTACCGCAGCCCGCGCGCCCGGCACTTTCGCGCGGATCAGGGCCGTCGGCCCTTGGCCGGTGGAGAGGTCGATGCCTTTCGAGCAGGAGACGAGGGTCTTACCCGCAAGCGTGTCGGAATGGGTGTCGAGAAACCCGGTCATCTTCTGCATCGGCATCGCGAGAAGCAGGGTCTCGGCTTGCAGCGCATCTGCGATTTCCGCCGAAACAGTGACGTTTTGGGGCAGTTTGACACCCGGAAGACGGCGCGCGTTCTCACCGTTCTCGCGCATGGCCTGCACATGCTCGGCATCGCGCGCCCAAAGGGTCACGGGCCCGTTTTGCGACAGTGTCACCGCCATCGCGGTGCCGAAAGCGCCCGCGCCCAGGACCGAAATACTCATGCCTTGGCCCCCTTCTTTCCCGACCCAAGAAGCGGTGCGGCGCTGCGATCCAGCGGCCAGCGGGGGCGGGCGGTCAGGTCCATCCCGTCTTGCGCGCCACTGCGGAACCGCTCGATCCCGGCCCATGCAATCATCGCCGCGTTGTCGGTGCAAAGCTTCAAAGGCGGGGCTACGAATTCGGCGCCCATTTCACGTGAAACAGTCTCTAATCCAGCCCGAATAGCCTGATTTGCCGCGACACCGCCTGCGACCGCGAAGCCGGGGTTGGCGGGTGCGAGTTTGAGGTATTCCGCCAAGGCGCGCCGCGATTTCTCGATCAGGACATCCGCAATCGCCTGCTGGAAACCCGCGCAAAGATCGGCGCGGATCTGGCGCGGGAGCCCGCCATGCTCTGCCACCACCTGATCGCGGGCGCGCAGCAGCGCGGTCTTCAGCCCGGAGAAGGACATATCGCAGCCCGGCCGATCCAGAAGAGGCCGCGGGAAGGCAAAAGCCTTGGGATCGCCCTTGCGTGCCTCGGCCTCGACCGACGGTCCGCCGGGTTGGGGCAGGGCCATCAGCTTCGCCGCCTTGTCGAACGCCTCGCCCGGCGCGTCGTCGATCGTGCCGCCGAGCCGCGAGAAATCCTCCGGCCCCTTCGCGATCAGAAACTGGCAATGCCCGCCGGAAACAAGCAGCATCAGGTACGGAAAAGTCAGCCCATCGGTCAGGCGCGGGGTCAGCGCATGGCCCGCCAAGTGGTTCACGCCGACCAGCGGCAGACCCGCCCCGGCGGCGAGGCCCTTGGCGCACATCACGCCCGACATCACCCCGCCGATCAGCCCCGGACCCGCGGTCACCGCGATGCCATCCAGCGCGTCGAGCCCAAGTCCGGCCTCTTCCAGCGCCTCTTCGACGCAGAGATCGAGCTTCTCGGCATGGGCGCGCGCCGCGATTTCGGGGACCACGCCACCGAAGGCCGCATGCAGATCGGTCTGCCCGGCGACGACGCTCGAGAGGATTTCCGGCTTGCCATCCGTCAGGCGTACGATCGCCGCTGCCGTATCGTCGCAGCTCGATTCCAGCCCGAGAAAGGTCAGCGTATCGGTCATCGGGGCGCCTGTTGCGTGGGTTATCCAACGCAGGTAACACCGGGGAAGCGTTCGCACAATCCCGGGGCGGTGGATGGACAGCCAGCCTGAGAGACCGATTCTCCTCGTCACGCGACCCGCCGTCGCGGCAGGGGGATTCGAAGAGGCATTCCGCAACAGGTTTGGGCATGATTGGCCTGTCATCGTCTCTCCGCTCACGGAGATCGAGCCTTTAGACACGCCGATACCCGAGTTTCAGACCGCAATCTTCACCTCGCAAAATGCCGTGGCCGCGTTCCGGCGACTGGCTCAGGGACAGGGCCGCCGGGCCTATTGCGTGGGGCAGCGTACGGCGCAGGCGGCACGCGAGGCCGGGTTCGATGCGATCGCCGGGCCGGGCGATGCGGAGGCGTTGAGCGAAATGATCGCGCAGCGTGAGCTCGGCGGAAAACTGCTCTTCCTTCGGGGAGAGCAGGTCGCCTTCGATCTCGAAAATCGGCTGAATTCCGCCGGAATAGAGACTGAATCTGCGATCATTTACCGCCAGGTCTCCCGCCCGTTGAGCGGTGAGGCGCAGGCGGCACTGCGCGCATCGCGCCCTGTATTGGTGCCGATTTTCTCGCCAAACGCGGCGGATCGCTTCCTAAATTCTATGCCCGATGCGCCCAAGCCGCCGCTCTTTGTCGCAGCTATGAGCGAGGCAGTGGCGTCTCGCCTCAAAAGCGCTAGCTTGTGCCATCTGGAAGTTGCCTCGCATCCCGATGCGCAAGGGATGCTCGATGCGCTTGCCGTCTTGCTGCAAAGGCAAAAGGCGGGTTGAGCAGTCGCGGACTGACTTCTAAGTTGATGTGAACGCGCAATTTGGTGCGGCAGTGGAGGGCTTAGACGATGGCGAAACGGACAACCGGGAAATCTTCCGATACGAGCAAGCCGGAAGACGCGAAATCGACGACCGAGTCCGAGACCAAATCCGACGCCACTTCTTCGCAAACCACGCCGAAGGACACGAAGGCCCCGACGACGCCCGAAGCGACGGACAAGTCGAGCGCGGCTGGGTCTAGCAAGCCCGCTGCGGCATCGAAGTCGAGCACGCCTGCGAAGTCGTCCTCCACGTCTACGCCTGCGACCAAAGCGGATACGTCCAAGAGCACGACCGGGACCGCCAAGCCGACCTCCACGCCGGCAACCAAGGCGGAGACCCCTGCGAAAGCCGATGCGGCGCCGAAGTCCGATTCTGCGACTGCGAAGGCCGAGACGACCTCGACCCCGGCCACGACCAGTGCAAAACCGGAGGCCGAGCCGAAGAAGTCGACCGCAAGCGGCGCATCGGAAGATAAAGCGCAGGCTGCGAAGCCTGCGAGCGCCGCGACGACCAGCAGCGCCACGACCACCGACAAGACTCCGCCGAAAAGCGATACGGCAAAGGCGAGCACCTCGCCCCAGCCGGTGATCGAAAAGCGCGGCGGGTTCGGGTCCGCTTTCCTGGGCGGTGTGATTGCGGCTGTGATCGGCGCGGGCGTCGCGATTTGGGCGATCCCCAATCTGCCGCCGCAACTTTCCGGATGGCTGCCGACCGCACCGGCCCCGGTGGACGAGGCGGCCATTCAAGCCAAGCTCGATGACCAATCGAAGCAAATCGGTCAACTCTCCGAAGAGATTGCGACCCTGAAGTCGTCGCAGCCGCCCGCGCCGGATCTGTCGGGCGTTCAAGGCGCGCTCGATCAGGTTAACGCGGATATCCGGGCAAACAAATCCGCGCTGGAGGATCTGAAATCGCAGATCGCGTCGCTGCAGACCGACACTGGCGGCAGCGCGGCGCAAGCCGAGATTGAAGCGGCCGCGAAAGCCGCCGAAGCCCGGATCAAAGAAGCCGAAGCGCAGGCGCAGAACCTGAAATCGCAAAGCGAGGCCGCCGCCAAGGCGGCGATGACGCAGGCTGCGGCGGCGCGCGTGAAAGCGGCGCTGGATGCGGGCACGTCGGTTGACGCGCCGCTTGCCGATCTGCGCGACGCAGGTGTGGAAATCCCGGCGGCGCTCAGTGGTGACATTCCGAGCCTGCAGTCGCTGCAATCGAGCTTCCCGGATGCCGCGCGGGCCGCACTTCAAGCGGCGCGCCGCACCGAGACAGGCGGCTCGATCAGCGATCGCGTCGGCGCCTTCCTTCTGGCTCAGACCGGGGCACGCTCGGTCGCGCCGAAAGAGGGCGATAGCGCGGATGCGGTGCTGTCGCGAGCGCAGGCTGATGTCGACCGGGGGGCCTTGTCCGAGGCGCTCGACGAGATCGCGAAACTGCCCGACCCCGCACAGGAGGCGATGTCCGACTGGGTGAACCAGGCGAAAGCACGGGTGGCTGCGCTCGACGCGGCCAACCAGCTTGGCGCGACGCAATAAGGAGACGGACATGATCTGGTCATTCATCAAAATCGCGCTGTTTCTGATTGTCGTCGCCGCGGCGACCCTGGGCCTCGCGCATCTCGCGGAGATGACGGGCGGTCTGCGGATCACGACGCTTGGCATGGAATTCACCTTGGGCCCGCTGCAGGCGGTGATCGCGGCGATCATCCTTTTCATCGCGATCTGGATTGTGATCCGGGTCGTCGGTCTGGTAGTCGCCTTCCTGCGCTTCCTTGCGGGCGACGAAACCGCGATCACCCGCTATTTCGACCGGCATCGCGAACGCAAAGGCTATCAGGCTTTGTCCGAAGGGCTGCTTGCGGCGGCGTCCGGCGAGGGCAAGCTCGCCATGTCGAAAGCGGCGAAGGCCGAGCGCTATCTGCAACGTCCGGAGCTGACCAACCTTCTCACCGCGCAGGCGGCGGAAGCCTCGGGCGACTCGAAGAAAGCGACCGAAGTTTACAAACGGCTCCTCGCGGATGACCGCACGCGGTTCGTGGGGATTCGCGGGCTGCTGCGCCAGAAGTTGGAAGAGGGCGATACCGAAACGGCGCTGAAGCTCGCGCAGAAAGCCTATGCGATCAAGCCGCGTCACCGTGAAGTTCAGGATACGCTTCTGGGGCTGCAGACTGAGACGGGCGACTGGAAAGGCGCGCGGGAGATTTTGCAGGCGAAGATGCGCCAGGGCGAACTGCCGCGTGACGTCCATAAGCGCCGCGATGCTGTCCTCGCACTGCAAGAGGCCAAGGGCGTCTGGCAGGAAGGCGCGAGCGTCGAGGCGCGTGAAGCTGCGATTTCGGCCGCCAAAGCGTCGCCCGATCTGGTGCCTGCCGTCGTGATGGCGGCCCGCGCCTATATCGACAAGGGCAAGAAAGGCGCGGCGGAGCGTATCTTGCGGAAGGCTTGGGAAGTGCGGCCGCATCCGGATCTTGCGACCGCTTTCGCGGAGATTACCCCGGATGAGACGCCGGAAGCACGGCTGAAGCGATTCTCGAAGCTGCTTTCGAGCCGTCCTGATCATGAGGAAACCCGCCTTCTGAAAGCGGAACTGAACATCGCGGCCGAAGATTTCCCTGCGGCGCGCCGGGCGCTGGGCGATCTCGTCGAGACACATCCGACGGCCCGATCGCTGACGATCATGGCGGCGGTCGAGCGCGGTGAAGGGGCGGAGGATGTCGTCGTGCGCGGGTGGTTGGCCCGGGCCCTGACTGCACCGCGCGGTCCGCAATGGTGCTGCGACAAATGTCAGAACATTCAGTCCGAATGGACGCCGATCTGTGACAATTGCGGTGGCTTCGACACGCTCAGCTGGCGCGAGCCGCAACAGGCGCAGTCGCCGCTGCCGCATGGGGCGGAGATGCTGCCCTTGATCGTGGGCAAGCCGAGTGCCGAACCCTCGCCCAAGAAAGAAGATGAAGCCGAAGACGCCCCCATTCAGGACGCGGAAATCGTCGATCCGCCGAAGGAGGAAGGCGAGGCTGCAAGTGCATCGAAGGAGACGCAAAGCGGAACTGCGACAGCTTGATCATTTTGGGGCTACACATCCCCGAAAGAGCATGGTAATCGCCCGCCACAGTGCCGGTGTAGCTCAGCTGGTAGAGCACGTCATTCGTAATGATGGGGTCGTAGGTTCGAGTCCTATCACCGGCACCACTTCCTGAAAGTTCAGGCGCAGAGGCGGAACCGCAAGGTTCCGCTTCGCTTGTTTCAGGGCAGTCGTTCTCGAGGCTTCAGGTCAATTCACGACAAATTCTGCATGCAACGCGCCCGCGGCATTGATGCTCTTGAGGATGTCGATCATGTCGCGCGGGCTAACGCCGAGCGCGTTGAGCCCCGCGACCAATTCCGCTAGCGAGCTGCCCTGTGGGACTTCGGCCATGCGAATGCCTGGCTCTTCTGTGAGAGTCGCCTGCGATCTGGGGACGACGACCGTATCTCCTTGCGAAAACGGGTTGGGTTGCACCACAAGGGGGCTATCCTCCACTTTGAGGGTCAGGTTCCCCTGGCTGACGGCAACGCGCGAAATCCGCACGTCTTCCCCCATGACGATCGTACCCGAACGCTGGTCGACCACGACCCGGGCGCGCTGTTCTGGTTCGACACTGAGATTCTCTACCCGGCCGATCGCATGCGCGACCGAGCGCGCGAGGGTCTCGCGAATGTTCAAAGCGACAGTGCCGCCGTCGAGCATTTCCGCGACGCGCCGACCGTATTCGCGGTTAATGGCGGTTTCAATTCGGCTTGCAGTGGTGAAGTCGGGCGTGCGCAGCGCGAGGCGCACCGTATTGAGGTCGTTTATCTCGAAGGCGATTTCGCGCTCGACGCGCGCGCCCGACGGAATATTTCCCGAGGTCGGAACGCCTTGAGTCACCGAAGCGGCGTTACCTTGTGCCACAGCGCCGCCGGCAATGATCGCTCCCTGCGCGACCGCATAGATTTCGCCATCTGCCGCTTTCAAAGGGGTCATCACGAGGGTGCCGCCAAGAAGGCTCTTGGCGTCACCAATCGCGGAGACGGTGATGTCGATTTGGCTTCCGGCGCGCGCGAAGGGTGGCAGGCTCGCCGTGATCATCACGGCGGCGACGTTCTTCGGTCGAAACTGTTCCCCGGTAACGTTAACGCCGAGCCGTTCGAGCATGTTCGACATGATCTCTTCGGTAAAGGGAGCGTTACGTAACCCGTCACCCGTACCGTTCAATCCAACGACCAGACCATAGCCGACGAGATCGTTCCCGCGCACTCCGTCGAATTCGACTAGATCCTTGATGCGGATCGGGGCGCAAAGAGCGATTTGCGGAAGGAAGACGAGGGCAACTAGCAACCAGCGCCACATCACATGTAATCCGTCATCGAGAGGTTGGCGAGCCGACGTGTCAGAAGATAGAGCGTCTCGATTTGGGAGCGTACCGCTTCGAGCGCGGTTGCCGAGGCGTACGGGTCGGCGCCGATGAGTTTCTTCCGTGCAATTTCAAGGCTGGCGCGTTCAGTATCGTTTCGCGTGGCTGCTGAGGCGACTTTGCCTTCGAACGAACCGACTTCCGCGGCGAGTTCGACGGCTGCGAGAGATCCCGAGTGAATTCTCGCACCCGCTTCCTTCGCAAGCGCACTTCGCTGGGCCAGGTTACCGTCGAACAAACCTCGGTCCAAAAGCGTGCCTATGGCGTAGCCCTTAATCGCGTCTTTAACGCGTGAGTCATTTGCGGTGACATTGATCGCGGCGGTTTCGCCCTCTGCGATGTGGAATTTTCCCCTGGCTTCGCCACCTTGATAGGAGGTTGCGGTGAAACCGCTTGGGTCGGCGAACCACATATCGAGGGTCGCAAGTACATCCGTCGCATTCGTCGCCCCTGAAATCTCCGCAGACAGGGACGTGATAATCGTTTCGGCATCGGGTAGCGGGGTCGTATCTCCTTGATCGCCCGCAAATATATAGCGTCCGACAGAATTCGTGTTGAGTGTTGCGATCAGCGCGTCGAACTTTTCGGCTGTCGACGCGACGGTCGCGTCGATCATGATCTTGCTGGAGGTGGTTGCGGCAGACATGAGGGCCGTACTGATGCCGTCGTCGAGGTTGCCGATCCGCGCGAGGCTGCGTTGCATCGCGTCTGCATATTGGCTCGCCTCGGTAGAGGCGAGGTCGAATGCGTCGAACAATCTCAGGCTCCGATCGATTGCGGAGAGCGCGCCGAAGTCGCCGGATACGGAGGCGCCGAGATCGGATTTTATGCCAGACGTCACTTCTTGGGTAAGGGTCGCCAATTTCGTATCCAGCGCTGCATTGTGGCGTCGCATCTGGAAATTCAGCGCCATGTCCCCAACAGAGAGATAGTTCATCTTAAATCTCCAGAAGCTGTTTGATCAGTGCATCGACGGTTTGGATGACGCGTGCATTGGCGCTGTAAAGTTCTTCAATTTGCAGAAGTTTCTGCATTTCATGATTAGTATCGACACCCTCAGCGAGGGCCTGCTCTTTCAATGTGTCGTAACGGGCCGTTGCATAGGTTTGAGTCGCCTCGTTGCTTTGACGATCGCTCGTAACTTGGGACAAGAAGCTTGCGAAAAGCTCTGCGCTTGAATGAAGCGACGGGCCAAAATTTCCGGAGGCGGGTGCGGACGCGGTTGTTAACGCTGAGGCGAGTGAGAAAAGATTTTCTGCGTTGCTCACGGGGCCAGGGGTGGATGCGCCGAAACCGTCACGCAGCAGCGAAAGCGAGCCTCCTTGTTCAGGGTCCGCGAGCGGGTTGATGACGATCCGAGCGGCGAGGCCTGTTTCGTTGAGCGGATCGAGCGGGCCTCCGCCATCTGTAAAGAGACCGGCTGCGCCGCCGCTGAGTGTTGGGTCGACCGCCGGGTCGCTGACCCTCTCGATCAGGTTGCGGGAGAGTGCGTCAATCTGAACCTGCAGGTTTGGAGCAAGTGTATCACGGATGGCGAAGAGGGCGCCAAGCGTGCCGCCGCCGAAGAACCCGTCATCGTCACTTGAGACTGCGTTTCCGTTGAGCGTCAGGCCTGAGAGAACCCCTCCGTCGTGGGTCATGTCCGGCGTTATGATTCCGCGCACCGTAAACTCGATCTCGACTGGGTTGCCTTCGAGAAGGACGGCACCGCCTGTGGTGAAGAGTGCGATTTGATCGTTTTCGCGCGGGACTTGGTGGGTGGGGACGATGCTGGAGATCCGGTCGACCAGCGTTTGACGTTGATCCTTGAGCGCATTGGTGTCATGGCCTGCGGCCTTTCCGGCCAGGATCGTTGCGTTGAGTTCATCGACCTGCGCGAGTGCGCTGTTTAGGGCGTCGACCTGCGTCGCGATTTTTCGATCTGCGTCCATCCGGCTGTCCTGCAATTCTGCGGAGAGCATATTCAGGTGCCCGGTGACCTCGCGGGCGGCGCTCAGCACTGTGGACAGGCGGGCTTCGCTTTCTGGGCGGCTGCCAGCTTCGACGAGCGAGGCTTCGAGCTCTGCGAATTTTGAGGATAAGGAGCTCGCATCCTCCGGCGTGCCGATGCGAGCTTCGAAGGTTGAAAGAAAGTCGCCGCGCAGTGAAGCGTTTTGGGCCGCAGCATCGGAGAGGCGGAGATCGCTGCGGAGGGTTTCGTTGACGATGCGGTCGACGTTGAGCACGCGAACGCCGGCGCCTTGCTGGCCGACGACGTGTGCGCCGAGTGAAATCTCGCGCCGGGCGTAGCCGTCGGTGAGCGCGTTGGCGGTATTGGAGGCCACGACCTCGGCCATGCGAGAGGCCGCGGTGAGGCCCGACAAGGCATTGGATAGCGTTTGCGAGATTCCCATTGCGACCTCCCGTCGCCGATCCGATCAGGATCAGCGTTTGATATTGGTGGTTTCCTGCAGCATCTCATCGACCGTTTGGATTACCTTGGCGTTGGACGAGTAGGCGCGCTGCGTCTGGATGAGATTGGTCAGTTCCTCTGCAACATCGACCGTCGAGCCTTCGCGAGCGTAGCCTTCGATCGACCCGGTCGGACCGTCACCGGCATTCCACAAGAAGAAAGAGCCGGAGTTCGAGGAGACTTCGAAGATCTGATTGTCGAGCGCGATCAGGCCGTTCTGATTGGGAACATCCACGAGGGGGATTTGATAGACGGTGCGGATGAACCCGGTGTCGTAGGTCGCTTTGATGTAGCCATCCTCATCGATTTCGACAGCCGTGAGATTGCCGACGGGCGAGCCGTCCTTCGTGATCGATGTCGGCGAGAAACTGTCGGAGAGCTGCGTCAAGCCGTTGGTATCGCCGATTTTGCCGATGGTGACGCTCAGCGGACCGCCGGCGACGGAGAGATCGAGCGTGCCGGTCGAGGCATCATAGGCGCCACCCGCGATAACGTTGACAGAGGCCAGCGTGCCGCCGCTGCTACGGCTGTCGTCAAAAGTCAGGACATAGCGGCCGATGACGCTTTCATCGGTCGCGGGGGTGCCCGGGTCATCCACCGTGGCGCTATCGCGAATAACCATGGCCCATTCGTTAGAGGCGCCGCTGGCCGGGACGGTCGGATAGAATGTAATGTCCAGGGTTTCGGATGTTCCGAGATTTCCGAAATACTCGACGGAAAGTGGTAGCGTATCGCCCGCAGATCCGGCTTCGGTGTCCGTCGCGGGGAGGTTGACCCCGAGATTAAGCGTCGTCGTGGGGTCGCCGGCGGTCTGGTTGGCGTTGATCACCACCGGTTCCATCCCGGACATGGTGTCGCGCGCGAAGGTCGGGATGGTGCCATCGGCACTGGCGGGCCAACCAAGCAGAACAAGCCCGGATTCGGTCATCAGTGTCCCGTCGACATCGGTACGAAACGCGCCGGTCGTGGTCATCTTCAAAGGTTCGTCGCCCGTCGAGTTATCGAGCGCCACGGCCGTCATGACGGGCAGCATACCGCGTCCGGAAACCGCGATGTCGAGCGCGTTCGAGGTGGAGACCAGCGAGCCTCTCTCTTCGATGAGGCGACTCGTGGAGGCACGGACACCGCCAGCCGAATAGGAGCCAGTCTTCGCCGCCTGATTGATCACCATGCTTTCGAATTCGGTGACGGCGCGCTTGTAGCCGTAGGTGCTCGAATTCGCGATATTGTCCGAGATCGTGGCAAGACGTGTGGCATTCGCGGCCAAGCCGGCCACGCCCGCATTGAGCGAGGAAGAAATGGACATGGATGCGCCTTTCTGCTGCTGCGTCCGAAGTTCTTCCTACCTTTGCGCCCGGGTGTTTAAGATCGCCCTAACAGGTCTGCCTTTTTCGACCCGTGGTTACCATTTCGCTAAGACGCGCCTCACCGGCCATTGCGTAGCACGATCACTTCGAGACGGTTGTTGCGCAGGTCCATCGCACGCTCGACCTTGGGCTTGCGATCGGCGAAGCCGCTGACGCGCTGCATCCGATCGGGGGGGAAGCCGGCCTCGTCCAGCAATGTCCGCATCGCTTGCGCGCGTGCGGCGGAAAGCTCCCAGACCGGGTCATGGGCCAGCATTTTCGGGTAGGATCTCGTGTAGCCGTTGATCGCGACGTTGTTTGAGACGAGCGAGAAGACCCGCGTCAGGATTTTCGCCAGATCGGGGAGAACCGGCTGCGGCTTGGCGGTGTCGCCGACGAAAAGCGGCGCGTCGGGCAGGTCGGAAATCTCGATGATCAGACCCTCGTCGGTCACGCGGGTCACGATGTGGCGTGCGAGCTGCTCGCTGATCATCGACTCGCCACCCACGCCCATCAGAGCTTGCTCGATCGCGCGCGCCATCTCTTTCAAGCTGGCCGTGTCGCTGTCCTGTGTGTCGTCCGCGGAGTTTTCGCCGCGGGCCTGACGCTCTTCGGTCGGGCGTTGCGAGACGGCACCGGTGCCGCTCTGTGCAATCTGGTCCTCTGAGAAGACGGAATCCCCGCCGAAAGCGCCTTCTCCGCCACCGGAGATGCGATTGATCGGGATCGTCGGATTGAAGTAATCCGCGATGCCCTTGCGTTGTTTCTCGGTTGTCGCGTTCAGCAACCACATCAGCATGAAGAAGGCCATCATCGCAGTGACGAAATCGGCATAGGCCACTTTCCACGCCCCACCGTGGTGCCCGTCGCCTGCGACAACCTTCTTACGCTTGATGATGATTGGCGCCGCGTTGTCGCGGTTGCTCATTCCACCACCTCTTTTCACCCGCGTCCGGTATAGTAGGCGCGTGTTAACAGGCGATTGACGGATAAAATGCGAGCCATCGGCCTCTTCCCTTGTCGTGGCGCGGGCAATCGCTAGATTTGGCAGATGAATGGGCACCCGAACACAATGACAGTTGACCCGGCCGACCTGATTGCCTGTCCGCAGTGCGACGCGCTCTATCGCGCGACGCATCTGCCCGATGGCAAGCGGGCGACCTGTGTTCGCTGTGGAACGGTGCTGATCTCGCCGCGCGAGCGGTCCTTTCTACATGTCATCGCCTTCTCCTTCACCGGGATGATCCTGATGATCGGAGCGATCTTCTTTCCCTTCCTCGAGATTTCGACGCGCGGGCTGAGCCACGAGAGCTCTATCTTCGGCGTCGCGATGGCGTTTTCCGATGGATGGATCGCGCCTCTGGCCTTCTTCGTGCTTTCGATGATCGTGGCGCTGCCGATCTTCCGCTTCGCCGCGCTGATCTACACGCTCTGGCCGCTCGCCAATGGCAAACCCGCCTGGAAACACGCCGCGACGATGTTTCGCCTCGCCGAGGAAAGCCAGCCCTGGGCGATGGCGGAGATCTTCATCATCGGCACGGCGGTGGCGCTGGTGAAACTCGGCGGTCTCGCCAAGGTGTCGCTCGGCCCTGCCTTCTGGGCTTTCTGCGTTCTCATCATCGTGATCGCGCTCAAGAACTCCTTTGTCAGCAAATGGACGATATGGGACGCGATCGAACGAAAATGAATGTGCTGACCGCCACCGATGCCGGCTTGATCGGCTGCACCCGCTGCGGCCGGGTCTGGACCCCGGATCATGCGCATTGCGAACGCTGCGGCGCGACGCTGCACAAGGTCGACAAGAGCGGGCTGCAGCGCGTCTGGGCGTGGTGGATCGCGGGGCTGATCTTCTACATTCCCGCCAATCTCTACCCAATGCTGGTCACGGCGACGCTTGGTCATGAGCAGAAAAACACCATCGTCGGCGGCGCGATGGAGCTGTGGCGGCATCACAATTACGGCGTGGCGCTGATCATCTTCGGCGCCTCGGTGATGATCCCGATCGGGAAATTCATCGCCATTGCCTATCTAGCCCTCGCGGTCGGAAACGAGCGCCGCAAAGGCGGCCCTCCGCATCTGCATCTCTACGAGGTGGTGGAATTCATCGGCCGCTGGTCGATGATCGACGTCTTCGTCGTGGCGATCCTCTCCGCACTGGTGCAGCTTGGTTTCGTGGCCTCGATTCATCCCGGCCCTGCCGCCGCGTCTTTTGCCCTCTCGGTTGCATTCACCATGCTATCCGCCCAAAGCTTCGACCCGCGCCTGATCTGGCGCGGCCCTGACAGAGTGAGTTCATGAACGACACCCCCGAGACCGGCCCGGCCGAGCTGGAAACCTCCAACGCTCCGCGCCCGATCTGGACGCGGCTTTCCGTCGTCTGGATCGTGCCGCTGATCGCCTTGCTGATCACGCTCGGCGTCGCATGGAAGACGGTCTCGGATCGCGGGATGCTCATCCATATCAACTTTAAGGATGCGACCGGGGTCGAGATCGGCACGCCGCTCAAGTTCCGCGATGTCGATGTCGGCAAGGTCGAGAGCGTCTCTTTCACCCCCGATCTGGAGCAGGTGCAGCTCGGCGTGCGCATCGACAACGAGGTTGCGCCGTTCGTCGATCAGGATGCGAAATTCTGGCTGGTGCGCCCCGAAGTGTCAGCGCGGGGTATTCAGAACCTCGGGACGGTGCTGTCGGGCACCTATATCGAGGGCTTCTGGAACAATAAGCCCAACGGGCAGCAGAGCATGTTTCAGGGTCTCGACAAGCCGCCGATCTCCCCCGATCCGACCAAGGGCACCATCATCGAGTTGCGCGCGAAGGATGCGGGCGGGATCGTCGATGGGGCGCCGGTTCTCTATCACGGGCTGACGGTGGGCCATCTGCAGAACCTGCGGCTCGACGATGACGGGTCCGGCGTGATCGTGGATGCGTTCATCGAAGCCCCGTATAATAAACAGCTGACGACCCAGACCCGGTTCTGGGACACGTCGGGCTTCTCCGTGAAATTCGACACCTCTGGTCTCAGCCTCGACGTGCGCTCGCTCGCGACGCTGGTGCAGGGCGGGGTGGAATTCGACACGTTCACCAGCGGCGGCGGGATCGTCGAGAATGAACACGCCTTCCGTCTCTACGACGGCAAGGACACGGCGGAAAACTCGGTCTTCCAGTCGGACGTGGTCGACCCGCCGAAATACACGCTGCTGTTCGATGATCCCGTGCAGGGGCTCGAAGTCGGCTCGAAAGTGCAGTTCCGGGGCGTCGAGGCGGGAGAAGTTACCGGGCTTGCGATCAAGATCCGCAAGGACAGCACCGGCCAGAGCTATGCGCAGCAACAGCTCACGATCGCCCTGTCGCCGGACCGGCTCGGCCTGTCCCGCGACGCCGGTGAAGAGGCCGTGACCCAGTTCCTTCAGGGCGAGATTCAGAGCGGCCTGCGAGCGCGGATCGCGAATATCGGGCTTCTCGGCGGAACGACGGTGATTGAACTGACCGATGTGCCCGATCTGCCAGACGCCGAGATGAATCTCGACGCCAAACCCTATCCGACGCTCCCGACCGCGCCTGCGGCCGAGAACGATCTCTCGAAATCGGCGCAGGGCGTCTTCAAGCGGATCGAAGGGCTGCCGATCGAGGAGGTGATGAGCTCCGCGATCCGCACATTGGATTCGATTTCGGCCGTGGCCGAGAGCGAGGAAACCCGAAAAGTTCCGGGCGAGTTGTCCGGCCTGCTGGAGCAGCTCAAGACCTTCACGACCGAGCTGAACAAGAAGGATGCCGCGGATAAGACCGTGGCTGCACTCGACCGTGTGACGGAGGCCGCGTCCTCCGTGCTCGAGGAAATCTCGGGTCTCGACGAGACGCTCTCTTCTGCAGATCGCGCCGCGACGGCCATCGCAGATATGCCGCTCAAGGATGTGGGCGATAAACTCGACACGATCCTCGCCAGTATCGACCAGCTTCTGAATAAGCCCGGCACGCAGGACCTGCCGCAATCGCTCAACGACACGCTCGAGCAAACCGCCGCGATCCTGACCCAGCTGAAGGAAGCGAATGCGGCCGACAAGCTGAACCAGACGCTCGATGCGGCGCAGAACGCAGCGGATTCGGTGTCGAAAGCCTCGGATCAGCTGCCGGAACTGACGCAGAAGCTGCAATCGCTCGTCGATCAGGCGGGGGCTCTGGTCGCGACCTATGGCCGTGGCTCCAACTTCTCGAACGAAACCCTTAGCACCTTGCGCGAGTTGCGTCGGGCGATCTCGAATATCGGCTCGCTCGCGCGTATGATCGAACGCAATCCGCAGTCCTTCATTCTGGGCCGCTGACAGGAGATGACGATGAAAGCTCTAAGCCTGATCCCGCTATGCCTCCTGGGCCTCGCGGCCTGTTCCGATCCCGAGAAGATCGCGCGCTATCCAATCGACCCGCCCACCGCCGAGAAGGCGCTGCCGAACCGGCTGGGCCGGGCCGAGCTGCGGGAGGTATCGCTGCCGGATTATGCGGGCGGACAGGAGATCGCCTTCCAAACTGCGGACGGGGCGCTGCGGTCGAACCCGGACAACCTCTGGGCGGATGATCCGGCGCGGTCGGTGACGCTGGCGTTGGCGCGGCAAATCTCGTCCCTCTCTGGGGCCACCGTGATTTCCGAGCCGTGGCCGCTCGCCGATCCGCCCTCCCGCAGGATCGAGGTCCGGATCGAGCAGATGCTGCCGGGCGCCGACGGGCTGCTGCATGTTGCGGGCGTCTATTTCGTCTCGGCGAATGGCTATGAGCGCAGCGGAGACACGGTGCGGCGGTTCGACTTCACGGTGCCGATCGGTTCTCAGGAACCGCAGGCCATCGCAAAAGCGAACAGCGCGGCGGTGACGGTGCTGGCGCGGCAGATCGCTCAGCTGCGCTGATCGGTTGAAGCTTTAATCAGTTGCGCTGATCGGGAAGGAAGCGCCCGAACTGGCCACCCGCGAAGAGCAGGGGGTCCGTCCCGGCGCCTTTCACGAAGCGGGTGACGCGACCGATGATGATCGTGTGATCCCCGCCATCGTGGCGCGCCTCGGTCACGCATTCGAACCGGGCGAGCGTGTCGTCGATCAGCGGAACGCCCGCCGCGTTCAGCCGGTAGGACAGACCGTCGAACCCTTCGCCGCGCTTGGTGAACCGCTTGGCCAGCGCCTCCTGATCGTAGCGCAGCACATGCACGGCAAAAGTGGGTGTCGCGGTAAAATGCGCATGTCGGAACGAAGAACGCGCCGCCGACCATAGGATCAGCGCCGGATCGAGCGATACCGAGGCGAAGCTGTTCACCGTCATCCCGACGGGCTCTGCCGCGTCTTCATGCGCGCAAGCGGTCACCACGGTCACGCCGGTCGCGAATTGCGCGAGCGCATCGCGCAAAAGCCGCGTATTCGCCGGGTCGGGCAGGTGGCCGTGGCCGTCGCTCTCGGCGCGGCCCATTGCGGCTTCGATATCGTAGCTTTCGCGCATCGGCTCTCCTTTGCGCTCACACATAATCGTGCAGGCGGGGAGAGCAAGGCTCAGCGTTCCAATCCGATGAGCTTATCGAGAGAAAGCCGCCCGGGACCCTTCATCAAGACCGTCAGAAGCGCGATTGCCCAAAGCCCATGCGTGACCCACGCGCCGGGATAGACGAAGATCTGGATCACCAGCGTCATCGCCAGAAGCGCCAGCGCCGCGAGTCGGCTGCCAAGGCCGAAGATCAGCAGCAATGGGAAGAAATGCTCCGCGAAGGTCGCGAGCACCGCCGCCCATTCATGCGGAATGACGGGCAGGTCGTATTCGTATTGAAAGAGGGTGAAGGTGGAATCCTTGATCATGAACCCCTCTACCTTGGTCCGCCCGGACATCCAGAACACCATCGCCGGAAAGAGCCGCGCTCCGATCAGAACAATCTCCTCCGGGAAGCGCTGGGCTATATCGGAAAACCGATGATACAGCCGGAATAGACCCTGTTTTGGGGTTTTCATCT
Organism: Thioclava sp. JE_KL1; assembly: GCF_009296265.1. Lineage (GTDB taxonomy): Bacteria > Pseudomonadota > Alphaproteobacteria > Rhodobacterales > Rhodobacteraceae > Thioclava. Next base: position 93,393 of record NZ_WBJS01000005.1, on the reverse strand, counting down.
CGATCGTATCGGTCATGACTCGTCTCCTCTTTCGATGCCCGCGCCAACGATCAGCGCATTTTCCACCAGCAGCAGAAGCGCTGCGTTGAGGTCAAAATCCGCTCCCGCCCGGTCTTGTGCGCGGGCGACGGTTTCGCCTGCGGAGAGGGCTGAGATGAAGCGGCCGGTCGAGCTACGCACGACGGACGTGATCACATGAGAGATCCCGCGCCGCGCAATCAGCAGCGTCTCCGGTCTCCATTCCTTCGCACGCGGTGGTGCGGGGCCGCCCGGTTGTTGCGAGGCCCAGATCGAACCGGCGGGCGTCAGCAGCTGAAGTATCTGCACCGACGGATGCAGATCGAGACACAGGTGAGTGCCCGCGCGGGTGGCGGTTTCTTGCAGAAGTTCCGGCGCAACAGGCTCTGCATCGGCTGCGTGATAGGCCCGGCTGCGCGCCCATTCGATGCGGGCGACGTCGGGCAAATAGCTCAGCGATTGCAGCGAAGGTTCATCCGCCAGATAGGCCGGAAACGCGCCGCCCCATTCGGTCAGGACGGGCGTGCGCGGCGGGTGCTCGGCGATGTAGGCCCGGGCGATCCCCCGGAAGCACTCCGCGCCAAGAAGCCGTTCGATCGCCGGGAAATGACGCGCAAGCGCCTGTGTCAGCCCATGTGCCACGTTGTTGCGATAAACGTCGAAGCGGCGCTCGATCTCTGCCGGGTCCTGGGCGGTGGCGTTTTGTGGCGCGGGCCCTCCGGCCAGGCTCTCGCGGAACCCGCGGGCGAAGTCACGATGCGAGCGCATCGTGGTCACCCGACAGGATCATCGACGCGCGCTCGGCCTCGGCCATCAAGGTGGCGAAGTCCGGCACGTCATTGTCCCATTCGATAAGGCTCGGTAGCTGCCCGGTTTTAGAGACTGTTTCGGCGTAAAGCGCCCAAACCGGCTCCGCGACTTCGCGCCCGTGGCTGTCGATCAGCAGGGGCCCGGAGGGCAGCTCTTCCTCTTCATGGCCCGCCAGATGAATCTCGCCGACACGGTTCAACGGGAACGCCTCGAGATAGGCGCGCGGATCCTGTCGGTGGTTCACGCAGGACACGAAGACATTGTTCAAATCGAGCAGCAATCCGCAGCCGGTGCGCTGACTGATCTCCGTCAGGAATTCGGTCTCGGGAATGTCGGAGTCGTCGAAGAGCACATAGGTCGCCGGATTCTCCAGCAGCATCCGGCGGCCGAGATGCTCCTGCACCTCATCGACGTGATCACAGATCAGCGACAGCGTTTCCACCGTGTAGGGCAGGGGCAGCAGATCGTGCATCCAGACACCGCCATGGCTTGCCCAGGCAAGGTGCTCCGAGAAGCTCTCGGGGTCGTATCGGTCGCACAGGAGCTTGAGCCGCGCGAGGTGGTCGCGATCCAGCGGGTCGGGCCCGCCGATCGAGAGGCCCACGCCATGCACCGAAAGCGCATAATCCGCGCGCAACCGTTCCAGCATCGCATGCGGCATCCCGCCCGCGCCCATGTAGTTTTCCGCGTGGATTTCGAAGAACCCGAGGTCTGGTTTCGTCTCTGATATGGCGGGAAAATGCTCTGGCTTGAAGCCGAGGCCCGCTTTGCGTGGCAGTGTCATGGCAGCCTCCATCGGTGAGGAAACGGGGCGTGCCGTCCGCACGCCCCGCTTGGGGTTACATCTCCTTGGGTTCGAGCGAGCCCATGCCGTGCGGCGTCTCGATCTCGGTGCAGGTGCCCGCCGGGACGAGTTTCCAGGCGTTGCCCTGATAATCCATCGTCGCGGTACCGGCGCAGGTGGTGCCGGGACCGGCGGCGCAATCGTTCTGCCCGGCCATCGCGACGCCGTAGCATTTCTCCATCGCCTGATCTTCGGCATGGGCGGCGCTGGCCAGCCCCATCGCGCAAGTCAGAGCAGTTGCAAAGCCAAGGGTGGTTTCGGTCTTCATGGTAGTCTCCCTGATTGGTTGGGACCGTTTGCGGTCCTGATCACCTTTCGCGAGAGGTCACGCTGGCGTTACGCACATCACGCCAGCGTGAACGAAAAAAGTTTTTCTATCGGGCTGTAACGAAGGCATGATCGCGAACGAAGGGATGGCGATGATGCATGATCGGCGGGCAGATTGGTCGCAGCTCCTGCGGGCTGCGAATGCGGGCGACAAGCGCGCCTACGGTCTGTTCCTGCAGGCCGTGACCCCGGTGTTGCGGTCTGTCGTGCGGGCACGCGGTGCCGGGCTGTCCGAGGCCGATTGCGAGGATGTCGTGCAGGAGGCGTTGCTCGCCATCCATCTGAAGCGTCACACGTGGCGCGAGGATGAGCCGGCGGCGCCGTGGTGCTACGCGATCGCCCGGCACAAGGTGGTTGACGCCTTTCGGAAGCGGGGGCGGCGTATCCATCTTCCGGTGGAGGATTTCGCCGAGATGCTGCCCGCCGCTCCAGAGGCCGATCCCACGGAAAAGGCCGATATAGAGACGTTTTTGACCCATCTCGAGCCCCGCGCCGCGCAGCTGGTGCGCGCTATCGGGCTCGAAGGGAAAAGCATCGCGGAAACCGGCGATGCGTTAGATATGAGTGAGGGAGCGGTGCGCGTGATGCTGCATCGTTCGTTGAAAAAACTGGCCGCGCTTCGCGAGAGGCTGATCGAGATATGAAAACCGAAGACCTGATATCCGTATTGCAACAAGACACGTTGCCCGATCCGCGCCCGAAGCAGGTGCTTGGCCGCTGGCTTGTGCCGGCGCTTCTGCTGTCGGCACTGTTCGTGATTTCGGTCTATGGCCTGCGTTTTCCGCTGGAACAGACCCTTATGACGCCGGAAATCGCTCCAAAATTCTACCTGCCGCTGGTCCTGGCCGTGCTTGTGACGCCGATGGCGGTGCGCCTCGGGCGGCCCACGGCGAAGGTATCGACGGGATGGCTCTGGATCTTCCCGGCGATCGGGGCGGCGCTTTTGGCCTATGCGTTTCTGACCACGCCCGACGGTCAGCGCATGGCGGATTTCGAGGGCGAGACGATCCTGCCCTGCCTGATCTCCGTGCCGATGCTGTCCCTCCCGGCGCTGGGCGCGCTCCTTGTCAGCCTGCGCAAAGGGGCGGTGACGCGCCCGGCTCAGGCCGGGGCGCTGGCGGGGCTTGCCGCCGGAGGCATGGGCACCGCGATCTACGCCCTGCACTGCACCGAGGATAGCCCGCTGTTCTACGTCACGTGGTACGGGCTCGGGATCGTCGTGGTGATGCTTGTGGGGGCTCTGATCGGGACGCGCGTGCTGCGCTGGTAGACCCTAATCCGGCCAAAACGCCAGATTTTCGATGAATTTCTCATGCAGGGTCGGGTTGGCGACGACCAGTCCGCTCGATTGCGGCGGCGACCGGTTGAACCGCAGCGCGCGACCGTTGCGATCCGTCGCGAGCAGCCCCGCGCGTTGCGCGATCAAGCTCGCCGCGGCGATATCCCACTCCCATGCCGGACGCAGCGAAATCGTCGCGTCGAACCGGCCTTCCGCCACCAGACACAGCCGCCAAGCCAGCGACGAGCGGAAATGGCGGTGGTAATCCGGCTGGGCGTGCCGCCAGAAGCTCGGATTGTCGGAAAGTTTCGAGGTCAGCACCGTCGCGCCCGTGAGCGCTTCTTGTGTGCCGGGCCGGAGCGGCTCCCCGTTCAGGCAGGCCGGACCGTCGATCGTCGCGGAATAGGTGAGATCGTGAACCGGCAGATGCACCACGCCGGCCACGACCGCGCCATCGCGCACCACGGCGAGCGCATGGGCGAAGCCGCCATCATGGGCAAGGAAGGCGCGCGTGCCGTCGATCGGATCGACAATGAAGGTCGAGCGCGCCTCGAGACGCGCCGGATCGTCCGTGCTTTCCTCCGACAGCCAGCCGTAATCGGGCCGGGCGCCGCGCAGACGCTCTTCCAGCAGCGCGTTCACCGCCAGATCGGCCTCCGAGACCGGACCGGCCCCGTCGCCTTTGTCCCAGGCTTCGGGCGCCTTCTTCCAGTAAGTCAGGGCGAGCGCACCGGCCTCTTTCGCGGTCTCGATGAGAAGGGGAAGATCAGTCTCCGGCAAGCGTCATCCCTTCGAGGAGAAGCGAGGGCACGATATGGCTCAGATGCATCCGCGCGTCATTCGCGGGCCGGATGCTGCGGAGCATATCGCGCAGGTTGCCCGCGATTGTGCATTCATTGACCGGATAGACCGGCTCGCCGTTTTCCACCCAATAGCCCGAGGCCCCGCGCGAATAATCGCCCGTGTTGGGGTTGATCGTGGCCCCGATGAAGGAGGTCACCAGAAGCCCGGTGCCCATCTCGGCCATCAGCTCCTCGCGCGTCTTGTCGCCCTGCGTCAGGGTCACGTTGCCGATGCCGGGCGAGGGCGGCGAGGAAGTGCCGCGGCTGGCATTCGCCGTCGATTGCAGCCCGAGCTTGCGCGCGCAGGCGAGGTCGAGGGTCCAGCTTTTCAGCACACCGTTCTCGACGATGGCGCGGCGCGCGGTGGCCAGCCCTTCCGCGTCGAAGGGGCGCGAGCCGGAAACGCGCTTGCGATGCGGCTCCTCGATCAGCGAGAGCCCTTCGGGCAGAACTTGCTCATTCAATGCGTCGCGCAGCCACGAGGCGCCGCGGCAGATCGCCTGCCCGTTCACCGCCGACAGAAGATGCCCGATCAGGCTGCCCGAGACGCGCTCGTCGATCAGCACCGGATAGGCACCGGTTTTCGGGCGGCGCGGATTGGCGCGGGCGGCGGCGCGTTCGCCGGCCAGACGTCCGATTTCTTGGGCGCTGGGCAGATCGGACTGGAAGATGCGGCTCTCGGCGGCCCAATCGCGCTCCATCCCCAGCCCCTCGCCGGAAATCGCGACGGCCGAGACGACGCGCGAGCTGCGGTCGTAACCACCCGCGAAGCCGTTGGAGGCTGCGACATGGACACGCCGATAGGAATAGGCGGCGGAGGCGGATTGCACCTGGGTGACGCCTTCGACGCCAAGCGCCGCGGCCTCGGCCTCGAGCGCGTCGGCCTGAAGCGCCTCGGCGGAGGGCTCGGCGCTCGGATCGGCCAACTCCATGCCGTCCGCATCGCGCCGGTCGGTTAGCTGCGACGGATCGGCGAGCCCGATGAACGGATCTTCCGGCGCTTCGCGGGCCATCGCGATCGCGCGCTGCGCCATTTCCTCGAAGGTGCGGGTAGAAATATCGGAGGCGGACACACAGGCCTGTTTGCCGCCGAGAAGGACACGCAGCCCGATCTCGACGCCCTCCGATCGCTCGGCCTGTTCGAGACGGCCTTCGCGGACATCGATCGCAACCGAACGCCCATCGACCGCAATGGCATCGGCGGCAGGGGCACCTGCGCGCTTTGCAGCCTCGAGCAGCGACTGGGTCAGATCGGAGAGGGAGGGCTTGGTCAATTTACACCTCGTGAGAATAACGAAAGCCGCCCGGAGACCCGGACGGCTTCTCGCCGTGGGTTTCAGTCTTTACTGGACGCGTTGGCCGTTGACGAGGATTTCCCCGCCATCCTGGAACTCGACCTGCGACTCGTAGGCATCGTCGCCCGTGGGCTTGGCGTAGAGGCCGAGCATCATCCGCCCGAACATGATCTGATCCTGCGGCACGAGCCCCATCGCAACCAGCTTGTCCATCAGCGCATTAGCTCCGGTCAGCGTCAGGTCGATCTTGCCCGTGGGCATCGGCATCGGCCCGCCATTCTTCAGCTCAAGCGCGCCCTTGCCGTTCAGATCGGCACCGACCATCGACAGCTTGATGTTGTTGATGTCGACGGTGTCGACCTGCATCGGCGGCGCGTCCATCGCGGCGGCGGCCGGGCTGAACAGGTCCTCGGAGAGCTTCATCTTGCCCGAGAGATCGACCTGCAGCGTTGCCGGGTCATGCGGAAGATCGCCGTTCGGGTCGAACATGGCCCAGATATTGTCGGAGACCGTGACGCCGTTGAAGCCAAGCTTTGCCTTGTAGTCCTGCGCCTCGTCGGCTTTCGCGACCGGCATCGCGAAATTCATGTCCGCCGACTGGATATCCGCGGTGATCGGGAAGGGCAGTTCGGGTGTCGTCATCTCGATATGGCTGGAATTGCTCTGGCCACCGAAGGACAGGCCGTCCTTCGACATCGCAATATCGAGTTTGCCGCCCTGATCGGTAGACTTCTGATCGACCTTGCCGTCGGGACCGTCGGCACTCACTGTCCAGTTCGAGCCGGCATAGGTCATCGCAAGATCGAGGTTCGCCCCGGCATTGAGCGCCTCGTCGAGCTTCTCGGAGTCGACGCCCTTGGGCATCGCGAAACTTCCCTCATAGGCGAGGTCGTTCATCTGGCCGTTCATGTTAAACGTGCCGCTGCCCTCGGGATCGGCACCCGATGCGGTCAGGTCCAGCGTTCCGATCGACATCTTGGAGTCGACCGAATGCATATCGCCATCGACGACGTGGTAATTGCCCTTGGTGTTCTCCAGCGAGAAGTACATTTTGACCGGCACGTCCTGCCCCTCGGCGGTGACGGTCTGGTCGAGATCCATCGTCATCTTCGGCGCGTCGATATCGTAGGTCAGGTCGCCCGGCGACCCGGATACGATGACCTTGCTGTCCGTCTGGGTCATCGTCATCTTCATGGCGATGTCCGAGGTGTCGGTGCCCGGCTTGCCGGTCATGTCGCCGGTCATGGTCTCGGGGAAGACGGTCTCCACCGTGCCGTCGCCAAGATCGCGCAGCTTCAGTTCCGGCACGTCGAGCGTGAGGCTCATGTTGTCGACATTGCGCACCATCTTCACGTCGGAGACGGTGAGCGTGTCGCCCTCGCGGTTCTGGCTCCCGACCATCACCTCATAGCCGTAGGTCTGGTATTCGGATTGCCACGCCTGCCAGACCTGCTCCGCGGTCACATCCGCAAAAGAGGCCGTGGTGGACAGCAGCGAAACCACAACGGCGCCGGAACCGACGGTTTTGAGCCATGCCATGAGAGGGGTACCTTTCCACTGAGAACCAAGTCGCGCCATCCTCCTTTGGGTCAGGCCGATGGTCAAGCCTTCCCGGGGCTGCTAGACGGGTTTCACGGGAGTTGTGAGGAGGCTGGGAATGATCCGCCACGAGATCGAGAACGGGCTGTGGCGTGTGACCATAGACCGGCCTGAAAAAGCCAATTCGCTGACCGGTGCGATGCTGGGAGAGATCGCCGATCTGGCCGAGCGCGCGGGACGGGAAGAGGCGCGGGCTTTCGTGCTGAGCGGGAATGGCAAGGTCTTCTCCGCCGGCGCCGATCTGGACGAGGCGAAATCCGGTACGCTCGCGACCGATCCGGTCTGGGAGCGGCTTTCGGGCGCGATCGCTTCGCTGCCCTGCCTGACGATCGCGGCGCTCAACGGCACGCTGGCCGGGGGCGCGATGGGCATGGCGCTGGCCTGCGATCTGCGCATCGCCGTGCCGGGCGCGAAGTTCTTCTATCCGGTGATGAAGCTCGGCTTCCTGCCGCAGCCCTCGGACCCTGCGCGCATGGTCGCGCTGGTGGGGCCTGCGCGGGCGAAGATGATCCTGATGGCGGGACAGAAGATCGAGGCCGAAGAGGCGCTGAGCTGGGGGCTGATCGACCGGATCGTGCCGCGCGAGGCGCTCGAAGAGACGGTCGAGACGCTGGCGGCCGACGCGCTGGGCGCGCAGGCGGCGCATGTCGCCGGGATCAAGGCGCTGATCCGCTAAAGCGAACGGCCCGGACAGGCCGGGCCGTGGGTCGTCATACGCTGCGCGAGGTGCTCGCGATCAGGCGTAGACGCTTTCTTTGCCGAAATGCTTGGTGAGCATGTAATAAATCACGGCGCGATACTTGTTGCGCTCGGACCGGCCATAGGTCTCGATCACGCTGTCGATCGCATCCATCAGCGCGGGGCTGTCCGAGAGGCCAAGCTTTTTGACGAGGAAGTTGTCCTTCACGGTCTCAAGCTCTGCCTTGTCCGTCGCCGCCACGGTCGAAGAATCCGCATTGTAGATCGAGGGCCCGCAGCCGATCGTTACCTTGGTCAGAAGATCCATGTCCGGGGTCATGCCGCATTTGGATTTCAGATCCTCGGCGTATTTCTCAATCAGCTCGTCTCTTTTACCCATGTGTCCCACCTATCAGGTTGCTTTGCCCAGAAATGAAGGCAGCCGCAGGGTAAGCCGAGATAGTGAAATTACAAAGCGTAAATCCCGGAACGCGCGTGGCTCAACCGCCGCCGCGACAGGAGACGCATTGCGTGAAGGTCGGGTCGAGTTCGAGGCGCTTCTCGGGGATCGGCTCGCCGCAGCTGTCGCAATAGCCGAATTCGTCTTCCGCGATGCGCTGGAGCGCGGCCTCTATCGCGGTGATCCGATGCTGACGGCGGCCATCGACCGCATTGGCCATCGCCTGGTTCTGCAGCGCGTCCATGCGCGACAGCCGCCCGACGCTTTGCTGATCCAGCTCGACGGGTTTGCGGGTCTGCGCGGTGTCCTGCGACGCGCTGCGCAACTCGGTCAGCTCCGCCTCCAATTGCGGTTTGAACCGCGCAGCAAGATCTTCGGGTGACATCGCTCTCCTCCTGTCCCGAGGAAAACCGATCATGGCCGGCGTTGCACGTAAAAAGGCCGCACCCTGCGGTGCGGCCTTTGAAATCGCGATGCGATCGGGTCAGTAGCGGTAATGCTCGGGCTTGAAGGGCCCTTCCACCGTGACGCCGATATAGTCGGCCTGATCGGGCTTGAGCTGGGTCAGCTTCACGCCGATCCGCTCCAGATGCAGGCGGGCGACCTTCTCGTCGAGATGCTTGGGCAGGATGTAGACGCCCGGCGCATAGTCTTCGCCCTTGGTCCACAGCTCGATCTGCGCCAGCACCTGATTGGTGAAGGAGGCGGACATCACGAAGCTCGGGTGGCCGGTCGCGTTGCCGAGGTTCAGCAGGCGGCCTTCCGACAGCAGAATGATGCGCGAGCCCGAAGGCATCTCAATCATGTCCACCTGGTCCTTGATGTTGGTCCACTTGTGGTTCTTCAGGTTCGCGACCTGAATTTCATTGTCGAAATGGCCGATGTTCCCGACGATCGCCATGTCCTTCATCTCGCGCATATGCTCGATCCGGATGACGTCCTTGTTGCCGGTGGTGGTGATGAAGATGTCGGCGCTATCGACGACGTCTTCCAGTACGACGACCTCGAACCCGTCCATCGCGGCTTGCAGCGCGCAGATCGGATCGACTTCGGTGACCTTCACGCGAGCGCCTGCGCCACGCAAGCTCGCGGCGGAGCCTTTGCCCACATCGCCATAGCCGCAGACGACAGCGACCTTGCCGGCCATCATCGTGTCGGTGGCGCGGCGGATGCCGTCCACGAGGCTCTCTTTACAGCCGTATTTGTTGTCGAATTTCGACTTGGTGACGGAGTCGTTCACGTTGATCGCCGGGAAGGGCAGCAGGCCCTTCTTGTGCAGATCGTAAAGGCGATGCACGCCGGTGGTGGTCTCTTCCGAGACGCCCTTGATCGCGTCGCGCTGCTTGGTGAACCAGCCGGGGCTCGCCGCGAGCCGCTTCTTGATCTGGGCGAACAGCGCCTCTTCCTCTTCCGAGGTGGGCACTTCGATCAGGTCGGTTTCACCGTTTTCGACGCGCGCGCCGAGGAGGATATAGAGCGTCGCATCCCCGCCATCGTCGAGGATCATGTTGCAGGTGCCTTCCTCGAACTGGAAGATCTGGTCGGTGTAGGACCAGTATTCCGCGAGCGTCTCGCCCTTGATCGCGAAAACGGGCGTGCCGCCCGCCGCGATCGCCGCGGCCGCGTGATCCTGCGTCGAGAAGATGTTGCACGAGGCCCAACGCACATCGGCGCCAAGCGCCTTGAGCGTTTCGATCAGCACCGCGGTCTGCACGGTCATGTGCAGCGACCCCGCGATGCGTGCCCCTTTCAGCGGTTTGCTCTCGCCGAATTCCACGCGGCAGGCCATCAGGCCCGGCATTTCGGTTTCGGCGATGTCGAGCTCCTTCCGGCCGTAGTCGGCCAGAGCGATATCCTTGATGACGTAATCGGCCATGTGCGGCTCCCAATCTGAATTTGGAAGCTATGTAGCACTGGGACCGTAAAGCGGCAATGAAGGCCGATCACGATCAGGTTGCGGGAAGAATCCCTTCGCGATGCAGGAGCGCCACCGGGTTGTTGCCACGCTTCCAGTCGGTGCCCGAGGACACGATGCAGGAGACGTTGTCGGCGCGGGTGTAGACCGCAGTCCAGGTGCCCATAATGCTCGAAGCGTAAAGCTCGACTTTCCGGTGATCGCCAAGCTGTTTCGTCATCGCGGGCTTTTCCGCGAAGTCGTGATTTAGCGAGTCCACGAGCTTCGCGCGATTGTCGCAATAGGGCTGATCGGGGCTTTGCGCCTCGCCGATCGCGGTGACGTCGTCGAATGCCGACAGATCGCCGTAGGGAATCTCGTACGGGATATCTTCCATCGGTTGGCCGTTGCCCTCATAGCCATCGAGCATGACCTGCCGCGCCGCTTCGGGTTGCGGGGCAGGTGTCACAGCCTCGTCGCTGCGTACGGCGGCGATGGCGATGGTAGCGGGGATCGAGATAATCGCGATCCCGGCGGCAAAGAACGTAGTTTTCGAGGTCTGCATTTTGGCGTCCCCTTTTTCTCTCCGTGTCAAGCCAAGAACACACTCCGCGCGAAAATGTTCCTCAATCTGTGGCGTTTACAGCTGCAATGGCTTTGGCTAGTCACAGATACGCGCTGCATGAGAGGGGCGAATGGAGATCAATCTGGCCTGTTCGAAACCTGCGCAGCACCGCTCTGCGATCGCGTTTTGCTGCGATGACGCTTACCTGCCTTATGCCGCGCATGCGGCGGGACAGATCGCGCAGCTTCACCCGGATCGGGATTTCGATATCTGCATCGTCAGCGCCGAGCCGGTGACGCTTCCGGCGTCGCTCGACGGTTTGAACCTGCGGCTGTGCAGTTTCGATCCCGAGCTGATATTTTCGGGTTTTTCGACGGATCGCGGGCGCAGTTCGGCCATGTATATGCGCCTCATGCTGCCGAAGATTTTCGCGGATGATTATGACCGCATTCTCTATCTCGACGCCGATATTCACGTGGAAAGCGGCGATCTCTCGCAGCTGTTGACGGTCGACCTCGGGGAGAAGCCGGTCGCCGCGGTGCGGGATAATCCGCAATGGCGGACGCCCTCGCGGATGCCGGAGGATTTCAAGGATTTCGATCTAGAGAATGCCGCCTATTTCAATTCCGGCGTGCTGCTGATCGACGTGGCGAACTGGAACGCTCAAGGCATTCTCGACGCGGCGCTGAGCTTCGGGGAAAAGAACGGCGCCCGCCTGCGCCGCAACGATCAGACGCTTCTCAATTGCGTTCTGTATCGCAACTGGGCGGAGCTCAGTCCGATGTGGAACTGGCAATATACCCCGGCCTCGCGGCTGCATGAGGCGATGGTCAGCGCGCATATCGTTCATTTCATCGGTCCGTCGAAACCGTGGAAGGCGAGACCGGAAACCCTGCCGCCGCGGTTCGGGCGGGGTTTGCGCCATTTCTGCGCCGCGCATTTCCCGGAACGGCGCTTCGATATTCCCGACGGCCCCGGGCCGGGCAGTAAGCTGATGACGAAAATGCTCATCCGGCACCTCATCAACAGAAACAAAATGGCGCGCTATCTCGCGTGCTTTCCCGACGACTATACGGTGATCACGTGAAACGCGCTTGGCAAAGGATGCTTTCGGGGCGCAGGCTCGACCTGCTGGACCCGACGCCCGTCGATATCGAGATCGAGGATATCGCGCATGGTCTGGCTTTCGTGGCGCGTTGGAACGGGCAGACTTTTGGCGATTGGCCCTATTCCGTGGCCGAACATTCGCTGCTGGTGGAGCAGATTTTCTGCCATCAGAATCCGAAGATCGCTGCGAAATGGAAATTGGCGGCGCTTTTGCACGATGCGCCGGAATATGTGCTGGGCGATATGATCAGCCCGGTGAAGGCGGCGATTGGCGAAGGGTATGGCACGCTTGATGATCGGCTGATCGCGGCGGTGCATATACGCTTTGGACTACCCGCAGCGCTCCCGGTGCGAATCAAACGCGCGATCAAAAAGGCGGATATCGTCTCGGCCCGCCTCGAAGCGGAACAGATCGCCGGGTTTTCCAAGGTTGAGGCTGACAAGGTCTTCGGAAAGCTCGCGCCCGAATATGCCGAAACCTTTAAAATCCATCTGCGGCCGCCCTCGGAAGTGCGCACGGATTATACCGCACGCCACGAAGCGCTTTTGTCAGAGCTGTAATACGAGTGCCTGCCATTTTGGCAGGCACTCGTATTCAAAAATACTTATTTGTTTCTCAGATCTTCAGATCGTCGAGAGATTTGCCATTATCAAGCGCGGCTTGCACCCAACGCGGCTTACGGCCACGACCGGTCCAGGTTTCGCTGGCATCGTCCGGATTTGCGTATTTCGGCGGCACGGTGCGGCGCGGCTTGGCCGAACCCGACCCGGTCAGTTCCGCCAGCGAATAGCCCATATCGCGGGCCGCGCGCTCAAGCTGATCGATCGCTTCTTTCTTCTTGCGATCCTCGTAGCCGGAGATCGCCTTGTCGACTTGCTTACGAAGAGCTTTCAGCTCGTCGAGGGACATATCATCTAGATTCATTTTAAAGCTCCGAATTGGATATCCGGAGCATTAAATAGAAACCTTAAATATTTAACAACCTAACCAAAACGTCAGCGAGGGCTTCTCTTAGCCAAAATCCGCTGAAGGGTCCGGCGGTGCATATTCAGGCGGCGCGCGGTTTCCGAAACATTCCGGTCGCAAAGTTCGTACACCCGTTGAATATGTTCCCAGCGCACGCGATCCGCGCTCATCGGGTTTTCCGGCGGCGGCGGGGCAACCTCGCCTTTCGCCAATAGCGCATTTGTGACGTCGGTGGCATCGGCGGGTTTCGCGATATAATCGGTCGCGCCCATTTTTACGGCGGCCACGGCGGTCGCGATGGCCCCATATCCGGTCAGCACAACGATCCGCGCGTCCGCACGCTTTTCGCGCAGCGCCTCGACCACGTCGAGCCCGTTGCCATCCTCGAGCCGCAGATCGATCACCGCATAGGCGGGCGGGTTCGATTGCACGATGGCGCGCCCTGCAGCGACCGTTTCGGCGGTCTGGGTCTCGAAGCCGCGTTTCTCCATCGCGCGGGCCAGCCGCGTGAGAAACGGGAGATCATCATCGACGATCAGAAGCGATTTGTCCGACCCGATATCGGCGCTGATGTCTTCAGCCATTATCGTAACTCCCTCTCGCCGAGTTTGACGCTTGGATTTGTTTTAAGCTGTTGCGCCTGCTCGGTCAATTTCCGGCTGCGCCGTCGGGATTGGCCTTTTTCCATGCGTCGACGAAACAGGAGACGCTGTCGGCCATCTGCTCGGGCGTGGTGTCGCGGTTGTAGTATTCCGCGAAGCCGGTGTCCGGGAAGACGAGATAGCTTTGGGTCGAGTGATCAATCAGCGTGTAGGGATCGCCCGGGTCCTGCACTTTGAAATAGGTGCGGTATTCCTGCGAGACCTTCTTGATCTGCTCCGGCGTGCCGGTCAGCCCGATCATTTTCGGATGCATGAGATCGGTGAATTCCTTCAGCAGCTCGGGCGTATCGCGCGCGGAATCGACCGAAATGAAGACCGGCGTCACCGAATAGCCGCGCTTTTCGAGAAGGCTTACGGCCTCGGCATTGCGCGCACTGTCGAGCGGGCAGACATCCGGGCAATAAGTATAGCCGAAATAGAGAATGCTCGGCTCGGTGATGACATCCGTATTTGTCACTTCCTTGCCGTTCTCATCGGTCAGAGTGAATGGACCACCGATTTCGCCTGCGCCGCCTGCGACGACGCTTTGCCGGCACTGCGCGAAAATATCGTCGTCATTGCTGCGGGTCGCGGCGAACCAGGTCACCCCGAGGCCGATAACCACGATCGCGGTCGCGGCGGCAGCGGAAATTTTCGCAATACGGTTCATATTGTCACTCCTCTCACGGCTGCATTGATCGCGCGGCGGGCGCCGATTATCAATGCTTTCATGCCGCCAATTCCGGCGATGTGCGCTTTGGACGCGGGAGACGACATGACTCAACGCCTCGAGGCCCAACCCGGCCCGGCCGAGATTCACCACGACTGGGTGCGCCTCCGGACGCTGATCTTCCTGCGCTGGACCGCGATTGTCGGTCAGCTCGGCGCAATCTTCGTCGCCTATTTCGTCTATGATATCGCGCTGGATCTGGCGCTGTGCCTTGCCACGGTCGCGGCGGCGATTGCCGCCAATCTCGTGGCGATTTTCCTGTTTCCCGACACCAAGCGCCTGACCCAGCCCGAGGCGGCGGCGACGCTGATGTTCGACATGGCGCAGCTCGCGCTGCTGCTGTCGATCACGGGTGGGATGAACAACCCCTTCGCGCTGCTCATTCTCGTGCCGGTCACGATAGCGGCCACCGCGCTGGAGCGGTCTGCGACGATCCTGCTTGGGCTTGCGACGATGGTGATGATCTCGATCGTCGCGGTGGTCTATCTGCCGCTGGTCAGCAAGACCGGCGAGGTGATCGCGGTGCCCGACGTGTTCGAATTCGGCTATTGGCTGTCGATCATCATCGGCGTCGCTTTCTTGGGTGCCTATGCGCATAAGGTCGCGAGCGAAGTGCGCTCCATGGGCGACGCGTTGCGCGCGACCCAGCTGGCCCTGACGCGCGAGCAGAAGCTGACCGATCTGGGCGGGGTCGTCGCGGCGGCGGCGCATGAGCTGGGCACGCCGCTTGCGACGATCAAGCTGGTGAGTTCGGAGCTGGCCGACGAGCTCGAAGACAGCCCCGACCTGCGCGACGATGCGCTCTTGATCCGCGAGCAGGCCAATCGGTGCCGCGACATCCTCCATTCGATGGGCCGGGTCGGGAAAGACGACCTGCATATGCGGACCGCGCCCATCGTCGCCGTTCTGCGCGAAGCGGCGGACCCGCATATGGAGCGCGGGATCGAAATTCACTTCGATGCCCATCCCATCGTCGAGGGGCTGGAGCGTCAGCCGACGATCTACCGCTATCCCGAATTGATCCACGCGCTGCGCAATTTCATCCAGAACGCCGTCGATTTCGCGCACTCCACGGTCTGGGTCGAAGCGGAATGGGACGACGAAGAGATCACCGTGCGGATCAGCGACGACGGCAAAGGCTATCCGACGAGCGTGCTCAACCGGATCGGCGATCCCTTCCTGCAGCCGCGTGCGAATGCGGCGGAGCGCAAAGGCTATGAGGGGATGGGGCTTGGCGTTTTCATCGCGAAGACCCTGATCGAGCGCACGGGCGGGCGGCTCACCTTCTCGAATGGCGACGCGCCCTTCGCGCCCGGCGCCGCGACGCCCGCGCGCTCCGGTGCGGTCGTGGAGGTTGTCTGGCCTGCGTCGCGCCTTCTGGCGCGGGACGATGCGGGGCTTGGTTTGAACCAGCCGATCGCGGTCTGATCGCCTTCACCTCTCTTGCCGCCCCCCGAGCGAAGTTAACGCTGAGTTAACGAATCTTTCGCACCCTCGGCCTGGGGACAGGTTTGAGAGGCCGAAAGACATGACGACTGCATGGCTTGAGGCGACGATGATCGCGCTTACCTCGGTGGGCGCGGCCTTGGTCGCGTTGCTGCTGACATGGCTCGCCGTGGGCCGCGCGCCGGGGCGCAGGCTGACCCCCGCCGCGCGAGAGGACATCGAAGAGGTGGCCTTCCTGTTCGATGACGAGGCGCTTGTGGATGCAACGCCCCCCGCGCGGCGCTTGCTGGAATCGATGCCCATCGGGGCGAGCGATTGGACGCGCTTCACCGCGTTCGCCGCGCCGCGCTTTCCCGAATTTCAGTCCCGCATCGGCCAGCTCGCCGATCTCGGACGGCTTGAGATGACCGAGGTTGCGAGTGCCACCGACAAGCCCCGGCTCCGCCTCACCGTCGAGAATTTCAACGGTCTGGCGCGGATCACCCTCGTCGATCCCGAAGGGGAGGGGCAGGGCCAGCGCATCGACAGTCTCTCTTTCCGGGCAATGGAAGACGAATTGGAGATGATGCGCACGACGCTTGACCGGTCGCCGGTTTTGATCTGGCGGACCGAGAAGGGGGGTGAGCTGACATGGGCAAACAGAGCCTATCTCGCGCGCGCAGGGGCTTTCGATGCGGGGGAAGAGGGGTTTGGGTGGCCGCTGCCGAGCCTGTTCACGCTGCCGCCCGACGCATTCGACGGGGGCGGGCCGCATCGTCTGGAGATTGGCCCCGCCGCACGGAGCGACACCGATGCCGCGACATGGTTCGACTGTCACTCCGTCGTTCTCGAACGCGGCACGCTGCATTTCGCCCTCCCCGCCGACGCCGCTGTGCGGGCCGAGAAGGCGTTGCGCGATTTCGTCCAAACGCTGACCAAGACCTTCGCCGACCTGCCGATCGGGCTCGCGATTTTCGACCGGGACAGGCAGCTGCGCCTGTTCAATCCCGCGCTGAGCGACCTTCTGCAGCTCGGGCCGGAATTCCTCGCCACGCGCCCGACGCTCTACGCCTTTCTCGACAGGCTGCGCGAAACCAAGATGATGCCCGAGCCGAAGGATTACCGAAGCTGGCGGCAGGAAATGACAGAGCTGGAGCAGGCCGCTGCCTCCGGGTTTCACGCCGAAACCTGGAACCTGCCGGGCGGGCAGACCTATCGCGTCACTGGACGCCCGCATCCCGACGGCGCGGTGGCGTTCCTGTTCGAGGATATTTCGTCGGAAACGTCTCTAACCCGCCAGTTTCGTGGTGAAATCGAGATGGCGCAGGAGGTGTTCGACCGGGTCGGCGACGCGATCGCGGTGTTCCGCCCCTCGGGCGAATTGGCGATGGCGAATGCCGCCTATGGCGCGCTCTGGGGGGTCGAGCCGGAGGCGACGCTGGGCCGGGTGACCCTGCTCGACGCGGTGAAGCAATGGCAGGCGCGCGCCGAACCCAGCGCCTTCTGGTCGTGGCTGCAAAATCTCGCCCGGGAAATCGGCGCGCGCGAGAACCTGACCGAAGAGATCATCCTGCTCGACGGGCGGCATGTGACCTGCCAGCTCGAGACGCTTTCGGGGGGAGCGTTCCTCCTGCGATTCAGCACCGATACGGCGTCCGACACGTCGCCGCCACGTCAGACGGGCACCACCGTCGCGCAGCAAGGCTAGCCGCTTGGCAAAGGGGCGATCGGCGCGCTAGAACCGAGCCATGCCCGCGCCGACGCACGCCCCCGTTTCCACCGAAATGCCCTGCCTCGATCTCCCCGATCCCGAGGCGACGGAGCGGCTTGGCGCGCTCTTTGCCGAATTCGCCGGGCCGGGCGATGTGCTGCTCCTCGACGGTCAGATCGGCGCCGGAAAGACCCATTTCGCGCGCGCCCTGATCCAGACGCGGCTCGGCGTGGCAGAGCATGTGCCCTCGCCGACCTTCACGCTGGTCCAGACCTACGAGGCCGATTGCGAAATCTGGCATGCCGATCTCTATCGGCTCACCGATCCCGACGAGGTTCTCGAGCTCGGGCTGGATGCGGCCTTCGACTCTGCGATTTGCCTGATCGAGTGGCCCGACCGGCTCGGGTCCGCCGCGCCGAAAGGAGCGCTGCGTCTGCGTTTCGAGCAAACCGAAGAAGGCGCGGCGCGAAGGGTCTGTTTCGAGACGAATACGCCTCTTTCGCGGCAGGTTCTGGAGGCGTGGAATGGTTGATGAAGCCGAGGTTCAAAGCTTCCTCACCGCCGCCGGATGGCACGACGCCAGCCGCCGCCCGCTCGCCGGAGATGCCTCGGCCCGCAGCTACGAACGCCTGACCCGCAGCGCAGATCGCGCCGTGCTGATGAAAGCGCCCGACGGGGCCGAGATCGCCCGCTTCACCCGCATCGGCGATTGGCTCGCCGAGGCCGGTTTTTCCACGCCGAAGGTACTCGCGCGCGACGATGCGGCGGGCCTGCTGTTGCTAGAAGATTTCGGCGATGCGCTCGCGGCTCGTCACCTCGACGCGACGCCCGAAGACGAGCCTGCGATTTATGCCCTGATCACCGAATTTCTCGCCGATCTTCCCCGCCATGCGCCGCCCGAAGATCTGTCGCTGCTGGATGGCCTCGCGCTCGCCGATCTTCTGGATTTGGTGCCGGAGTTCTACCCCTGCACGGATCGCGCCGCCGCAGATGCGCTCCAACAGGCGATTGCCGATAAATTCGACACTCTTCCCGCGTGGAGGCCGGCTCTCTGCCTGCGCGATTTCCATGCGGAGAACATCATTCTGCTGGATCGCCCGGGCCTGCGCCGCCTCGGGCTTCTCGACTATCAGGACGCGCTGCGCGCCCATCCCGCTTATGATCTGGTTTCCGCGCTGCAGGATGCGCGCCGGGACGTGAGCCCGGAGGTCGAGACAGCCGAGATCGCCCATTACTGCGTGCTGACCAAGGCCGACCCGACCACGTTCCGCCTCGCCTACGGTCTGCTTGGCCTGCAACGCGCGCTGCGGATCCTCGGTATCTTCGCACGGCTGACCATTCGAGACGGAAAGCCGCAATATCTTGAGTATATGCCCCGCGTTTACGCCTATATCTCGCGTAACCTCGCTGATCCCGCGCTTGCCGATCTGGCAGAGCTGTTCCACGCCGCCTATCCTGCTCCCGACCCGAATTTGATTGCTGATTTGAGACGAAAATGCCCGACCAGCCCGACGCCTTGATGCTCTTCGCCGCCGGTTTCGGCACGCGCATGGGCGCGCTGACGCAGACCCGGCCCAAACCGATGATCGAGGTCGCAGGGCGTCCTTTGATCGACCACGCGCTTGACCTTGCCCGGGCGGGCGGGGCGCGGCGGCTGGTGGCCAATGTGCATTACCTCGCCGATCAGGTGGTCGCGCATCTTGCCGGGCAGGACGTCGCGATCTCGGATGAGCGCGACGAAATTCTGGAAACCGGCGGCGGGCTGCGCAAGGCGCTGCCGCTGCTGGGTGAGGGGCCCGTGATGACGCTCAACACCGATGCCGTCTGGCGCGGCGCGAACCCCGTGGCCCGGCTGCGTGAAGCGTGGCGGCCCGAGGATATGTCGGCGCTTCTGATGCTGGTGCGGCCCGAAAATGCACGCGGACATGCGGGCGCGGGCGATTTCACGATGGACGAGACCGGCCGCCTGACCCGCGGGCCGGGTTTTGTCTATACCGGTGCGCAAATGCTGAATCCTGCTGGAATAGGCTCTATTTTCGAGCGGAGCTTCTCGCTGAACATCCTGTGGGATGAGATGATCGCGGCGGGGCGTGTCTTCGGCCTCGTGCATGACGGGGGGTGGTGCGACGTCGGGCGACCCGAATCCATTTCGCTGGCCGAGGCGATGCTCGATGAGTGAGGACATCGCCTCCGTCTACGCCCTCCCGCCGGGCGTCGATTTTCCCCGCGCCTTGGTTTCTGGCCTGCGCGCGCGCTTTGCCGACCAGCCGCCCGAAGCGCTGGCCCGGGTCACGCTCTATCTCAACTCCGGGCGGATGCGTCGCCGCGTGCGGGAGGTCTTTCTCGAAAGCGGCGCGCTCTATCTGCCGCGGCTCCTGCTGGTGAGCGATCTCGGGGCCGACCCGCTCGCGGGCCTTCCGCTGCCCGTGCCCCCGCTGCGCCGCAAGCTCGAACTGGCCCAGTTCGTGGAGCAACTCACCCGCGCGATGCCCGAATTCGAGGCGGGTGCGAGCCAGTTTGCGCTGGCCGAGAGCCTGTATTCCCTCCTCGCCGAGATGCAGAGCGAGGGCGTCCATATCGACGATCTCGACCAGCTGGAGCTAACCGAGACCCACGCCCGCCATTGGCAAGAGAGCCTACGCTTCATCCGCATTATCGCGCGTTATTTCGACAACGACGCCGAGCTGGACCGCGAGAGCCGCCAGCGGATGGTCGTGGAAGCGGTGATCGAACGTTGGCGCGAAAGCCCGCCCGCCGATCCGGTGATCGTCGCGGGCTCGACCGGTTCGCATGGGGCGACCTCGCTCTTCATGCAGGCGGTCGCGCGGTTGGAAAACGGTTCGATCGTTCTTCCCGGGTTTGACCGCGACATGACGCAGGCGGCGTGGGATAGTCTCTATTCCGGCCCATTTCCGCTCGAAGACCACCCGCAGTTCCGCTATCGCAGTTTGCTCGACAAGCTCGGGCTTTCGGCGGAGGACGTCGTAGATTGGGACCAAATCACCGCGCCGGACCCGGGCCGCAACCGTCTCGTTTCGCTCGCGCTGCGACCGGCGCCGGTTACCGATCAATGGCGGCGCGAAGGCGCTGGGCTGGGGCCGCTCGTTCCGGCCTGTCAGGGGCTGTCGCTGATCGAAGCGCGCGATCCGCGCCATGAGGCGCTGTCGATCGCGCTCGCGCTGCGCGACGCGGTCGAGCGGGGCGTCAGTTCGGCTCTGATCACGCCCGATCGCCTTCTGGCGCGCCGCGTGTCGGCGGCGCTCGACCGGTGGGGGATCGTGCCGGACGACAGTGCGGGCCAGCCGCTGCAGCAGACTGCGCCGGGCCGGTTCCTGCGGCAGATCGCGGCGATGCGCGCGCGTCCGGTCGGCATTGCCGATCTGATCGCGCTGCTGAAGCATCCGCTGACCGCGACCGGCGAGGAAGAGCGCGGGCCGCACCTGCGCAACACGCGCGAGCTGGAACTGCGCCTGCGCCGCTATGGGCCCGCGTTCCCGGAACGCGAGAGTCTTACGAAATGGGCTGAAAAAGATCCTGATTCACGGGAATCCTGGGCGCAGTGGCTTTGCGATGTTCTCGCGGACTTCGCGGCTCCGCCGGCGGCCGCGCTGACAGATCATGTGGAACAGCACTTCCGGCTCGCCGAACGGGTCGCCGCCGGGCCGAGTGCCGCGACCGAGACCAGCGAGCTGTGGCGCGAGGCGGCGGGCCGTGAAGCGCGTCGCCTGATGGAAGACCTGCGCAGTCAGTCCGGCTTCGGCGGGCATCTCGGCGCGCTCGATTACGCCGATCTGGTTAATCGGCACCTCCAAAGCGGGCTCGTGCGGCAGACGCTCGCCGCGCATCCGCTGATCGCGATCTGGGGGACGCTGGAAGCGCGCGCGCAGGGGGCCGAGCTGGTGATCTGTGGTGGGCTGAACGAGGGAAGTTGGCCCGAAGCCCCCGCGCCCGACCCGTGGTTCAGCCGTCAAATGCGGCTGGAATCGGGTCTATTACTGCCCGAACGGCAGGTCGGCCTCTCGGCGCATGACTTCCAGCAGGCGGTTGCCGGGCCGCAGGTGATCCTGTCGCGTTGCGCACGCGACGCGGAGGCGCAGACGATCCCGTCGCGCTGGCTCAACCGGCTCTTGAACCTCGTGGACGGACTGCCCGATCAAGGCGGCACCGAGGCGTTGGCCGAGATGCGCGGACGCGGCAAGCGCTGGCTCGATCTGGCGGACGCGCTCGAGACGCCGCGGATCACGTTGGAGCCCGCCAAGCGCCCGTCGCCGCGCCCGCCGGTCGATGTACGCCCGCGCGAATTGCCGGTCACCGCGATCGAGACCCTGATCCGCGACCCCTACGATATCTACGCGAAGCGCATTCTGAAGTTGCGCGCCCTCGATCCGCTGCGCCCCGAACCCGACGCCTTGCTGCGTGGGCAAGTGCTGCACCAGATCGTCGAAACCTTCGTGAAGACCTATGACGAGACCGCCACGATCGAGGCGGCGCAGGCACGTCTGATGGAGATCGCCGAGGAGGTGATGCTCCGTGAAATTCCGTGGCCCAGTGCGCAGCGCATCTGGCTCGCAAGGGTCCGGGGGATCGCCGAGACCTTCTGCCGGGCCGAGGCCGAGCGTCGCGCGCAGGGTGCGCCCATGGTGGTGGAGAAAAAAGGCTCTGTTTCACTGCAAAACCCGATTTTCACGCTGACTGCGAAGCCCGACCGGATCGACATTCTCGAAGACGGGCGCGCATGGATCTACGACTACAAGACCGGCACGCCTCCTTCCGAGCGGGAGGTGATGGCCTTCAACAAGCAGATGCTTCTGGAGGCCGCGATGGTCGGGCGCGGGGCCTTCGAGGCGATCGGGCCGCGCGAGGTCGCGGGCATGTCCTATGTGCGGCTGGGCGGCGACGGCGCCACCACGCAGATCAAGGGCAAATCCGGGGATCGCAGCGAGACGCCCGAGGAGAGCTGGGAGAAATTCCGCAAGCTGATCGCGCGCTATTTCGAGCCGACGCAGGGCTTCACCGCGCGGCGCGCCCCGCAGAAGGCACGCGCCCGTACGGATTACGATCAGGTCTCGCGCTTCGGGGAATGGGATGTCACCGATGAGGCCGAGGGGGAGGACGTGTCATGACCCATCCGGCCAGCCTCAGACAGCATAAGGCCTCGCAACCGGACAGCTCGGTCTGGCTCGCCGCGAATGCGGGGTCGGGCAAGACCAAGGTGCTCACCGACCGCGTCGCGCGCATGCTTTTGGCGGGAACAGAGCCTCAGCGCATCCTGTGCCTGACCTACACCAAGGCCGCCGCGGCGGAGATGCAGAACCGACTGCTCGGGCTTTTGGGCGGCTGGGCAATGATGGACGAGGCGAAGCTGCGCGAGAAGCTGCGGGCGCTCGGTGCCGATGTGGCGCTCTCTGCCGAGGACCTGGCGAAAGCGCGGCGGCTGTTCGCCAAGGCGATCGAGACGCCGGGCGGGCTGAAGATCCAGACCATCCACGCCTTCTGCGCGGGGCTGCTGCGCCGCTTCCCGCTCGAGGCTAAAGTCTCGCCGGGCTTTTCCGAGATGGACGACCGCGCAGGGGAATTGATGCGCGAGGATATTCTCGAGGAGATCGCGACTGGCCCGGATTGCGATCGGCTCGATGCGTTGCTCGGCGTTTATTCCGGTGAGGATCTGACGTCGCTCGCAGCCGATATAAGCAGGAATAGGGTCGGTTTTGTAGGCGATCTGGGCTTGCCCGATCTGCTGGAAGCCTATGATCTGCCGCGGGACATGACCGAAGAGGCGCTGCTGTCTGAGGTCTTCGACGACGGCGATCTGAAGATGCTCCGCGAGGTCGCGCCTGCGTTCCTTGCAAGCTCCAAGAACGATCAGCGCGTCGGCGCAGGGTTGGCGGCGGCGCGCACCCGCGATCTGGACGCTGTGCAGGCTCTGGAAGACGTGCTTTGCGTCAAGAAACCGAAGGACGGCCCGCCCTATCAGCCCAAGCTCGACAAGGTTGCTACCAAGGCGCTCGCCAAGGCGTTGGGCGACGGCACGATGGCCGCGCTGTCCGATCTGTCCGAGCGCGTCTCCGAGAACCGTCCCCGCCGCCTCGCCTTCGTCGCGGCCAAGCGCGCCCATGCGTTGCACGGTTTCGCGCAGGTCTTCCTGCCGCGGCTCGACTCCTATAAGGCCGCGCGCGGCTGGCTCGATTTCGACGATCTGATCGACCGCGCGGCGGCGCTCCTGGATGAGCCGTCGGTGGCGCAATGGGTGCTGTTCCGCCTCGATGGCGGGATCGACCATATTCTCGTCGACGAGGCGCAGGACACCAGCCCCCGGCAATGGCGGGTGATCGAGCGGATCGCCGAGGAATTTACCTCCGGCGAAGGCGCGCATAAGGGCGAGCGCACGCTGTTTGTAGTCGGCGACCGCAAGCAGTCGATCTATTCCTTCCAAGGGGCCGATCTTCAGCAATTCGAGGAAATGCGCGCCCATTTCGCCCGAAAATTCGCGGATATCGGTCGCGCGCTCTCTCCGCTGGAACTGGAGCATTCCTTCCGATCGTCCGCCGCCGTGCTGCGTTCCGTGGACCTCGCTTTTGCGCGCGGGGCCGAACAGGGCCTCGGCGGGGCGCCCTCGCATATTGCCTTCCACGAGGCGCTGCCGGGCCGCGTCGATCTGTGGCCCGCGATCGAGTCGGTGAAGACGGATGACGAGGACGATTGGGAGAGCCCGGTCGATCTCACGAGCGCGGAATCGGCGATTTCCCAGCTGTCGCGCATGATCGCCGCCGAGATTTCCGCGATGATCGCGCAGGGTGTGCAAATCCCCGATCACGAGGCGCCCGGTGGCGCGCGCCCGGTGCATGAGGGCGATTTCCTGATCCTTGTGCGGCGGCGGTCGGAGCTGTTTTCCGAGATCATTCGCGCCTGCAAATCGATCGGCCTTGCGGTTGCGGGGGCGGATCGCCTGAAGCTCGGGGCGGAGCTTGCGGTGCGCGACATCCGCTCGCTGCTGAGCTTCCTCGCGACGCCCGAGGACGATCTGTCGCTGGCGGAGGCGTTGCGCTCGCCGCTTCTGAACTGGTCCGAGCAGGAGCTCTATCAGCTCGCGCAGCCCCGGAAGGGCTATCTCTGGGAGGCGCTCCGCCGCGGCGAGATGCGGCCCGACACGCAGGAGATGCTGAAAGATCTGCGCGACAATTCCGATTTCCTGCGGCCATTCGAGCTGATCGAACGCCTGCTGACCCGGCATGGCGGGCGCGAGCGGCTTCTGGCGCGGCTTGGCCCCGAGGCGGAGGACGGGATCGACGAGCTGATCTCGCAGGCGCTGGCGTTCGAGCGCAATGAAGTGCCCAGCCTGACCGGGTTCCTCGGCTGGCTCGATGCGGATGACGTGCAGGTAAAACGGCAGCTGGACGGGGCAGGGCGCGCGATCCGGGTGATGACGGTCCACGGCTCGAAAGGGTTGGAAGCGCCGATCGTCATCCTGCCCGATACGGCGAAGAAAAAAGAGCCTAATCCGCCTAAAATCCTGCGTTTGGACAATGGCGTCGCGGGGCTGCGGCAACCCGCGCCGGACGCGCCGGACGCCCAGCTTTCGGCTGCGGGTAAGGAGACGACTGCCCGCACGGAAGAGGCACAGCGGCTTCTCTACGTTGCGATGACGCGGGCCGAGAAATGGCTGATCGTCGCCGCAGCCGGCGAGGTCGGCGAGGGCGATGAGACTTGGTATAGCCGGATGAAATCGGGCCTCGAAGCTGCGGGAACCGAGGACGTCACGGGGCTTTCCAAGCCGTTGCAGGAACTGGGTGCGTTCCCCCGCCACGCGACCGGCGCATGGCCGGAAAACGCGCTCGCGCCAGCGGCCGCAGAGGAGGTCACGCGACTGGATCTGCCCGCGTGGAGCCTTACGCCCGCCGCGGCCATCGACCCCCCGCCGCGTCCGCTTTCGCCCTCCGATCTGGGCGGGGCGAAGGCTCTGTTCGGTGATGGCGAGATGATGGACGAAGACGAGGCGCTGCGTCACGGGCGTAATCTCCACCGGCTTCTCGAACATCTGCCGGAACGGCCGCGCGACCAGTGGGAAGACCTTGCCGAACTGCTGCTGTCCGAGGGCGAGGATGCGCTGCTTCCGGGTGAAATAGAGCCTGTTTTGGCCGAAGCGATCCGCGTTCTCGAAGCGCCGGGCATGGCGGCCTGGCTGGGCCCGGATTGTCTGGCGGAGGTCGAGATCACCGCTGCGCTGGAGGAATTCGGCGGCCAGCGAATTCACGGCTTCATCGACCGTCTGCGGATCGATGCCGAAGGCGTTCACATCCTAGATTACAAATCCAACCGCATTGTCCCCGCGTCGCCCGATCAGGTGCCCGAAGGGATCGTGCGACAGATGGCCGCCTATCGCGCGGCATTGCGCCAAATTCACCCCGGACGCGCCATCACCTGCGCGATCCTATGGACACAGGACGGAACGATCATGCCGCTCGCAGATGCACAGCTAGACGGGAGCTTGCGCACGCCCACTGTATCTTGACGCCGACGGGGGCGGAACTTACCTTCCTTGCCGACCCAATATTCAGGAGGCTGACATGGCTACCGTTGCTGTTACCGACGCCACTTTCGACGAAGAAGTGCGCAAGTCCGACGTTCCCGTCGTGGTGGATTTCTGGGCTGAATGGTGCGGCCCCTGCCGCATGATCGGCCCGTCGCTCGAGGAGATTGCCCAGGAAATGTCGGGCAAGATCAAGGTCGTGAAAGTGAACGTCGACGAGAACCCCGACAGCCCGGCGACGCTGGGCGTGCGCGGCATCCCCGCCCTGTTCCTGTTCAAGGATGGCGAGGTCGTCTCGAACAAGATCGGCGCAGCCCCGAAAGCGGCGCTGCAAAGCTGGATCAACGAATCGATCTGATCTGCGGATCAGGTTTGACGGAAAAGGGCGCCCTCGGGCGCCTTTTTTCATATCGGCCAGCCGAAATGGCGCAGCCTTGCGCGCAACCGGTCTTCGAATTCGGGGCGGCCTGCGTTGAGCGATTGCAGCTGCAGGAACCAATAGAGGTAACGGGCGACCGGCGGGGTCTCGCGCAGTTTGGCGAAAGCGGCCTCGATCCCGTCGCGCGGCACCGATCCGGCGATGTGGTGGAAATCCGACAGGCCGAACAGGATCGCCGGTTTGCGCAGGAAGAACCCTTCGAGGGCGAGCGCACTGTTTTGCGTCGCGACGAAGCGGCAGCGGCGCAGCAGCTCGGGCGAGCCACCGGACTGGAAGCGAAAGCGCGGGTGACGGGCCGCGATCGCCTCTAGCGCCTCGATTTCGCGCGCTGTGTAATCCTCGTTCGGGTGCAGCGTCGCCACGACCGGGCCGGAATGTCGGGCCAGAACCTCTTCGATCATCTGCACCGGGCTCACCGACTGGAACGAGCGGTGATCCAGCAGTCGCCCCTGTAGCGGAACGAAGGCCAGATCCTCCTCACCGGACGGTTTTACGCCGGGATAGAGCCTGTTTCGCGTGGAAAAGAAGAACTGCGCCGCTGCGTCGCCGTCCACCTCATCAGCGTCGAAGGCTGCCTGCGCGACCGGCCAATCCCAACGCTCCGCCTCCGCCTCGACATGCCAGAACGCCCCCACATAGGTCCGTCGGCAGGTCAGCGCCTGCGCATGGGTCGGCGGCTCCATCCGGTAGAGCGCATAGCCCTCGCGCGCCGGGGCCGCCGCGCGCGCCTCCGGGCCCGTCTGATGCAGGCTGACGGTCCAATCCGCCGTCTCCACCGCTCCGATCAGCCGCTTGAAGAAATTGTGTTCACCGGCCCGGACCTGCTCCAGAATCCAGTCATCGAGATAGATCGAAAGGTGCTGCGCGCTCATGCGGTGACGCTAGCCGCAGGCTCACGCACCGGCAAGCGGGGTTGCAGCCCCGGCCTGCGGGTTACATATCTTTGGCGCAAACGGAGGACTAACATGGCCGAAGAGAAATTCCCGGGCTGGCACGGCACGACGATCATCGGCATCCGCAAGGGTGGTAAAGTGGTGGTCGCGGGCGACGGGCAGGTCAGCCTTGGCCAGACCGTCATCAAGGGCTCGGCGCGCAAGGTGCGCCGCCTGAGCCCCGGCGGTCACGACATCGTGGCGGGCTTTGCAGGCTCGACCGCGGATGCGTTCACCCTGCTGGAGCGGCTCGAGAAGAAGCTCGAAGCCTCGCCCGGTCAGCTGATGCGCGGTTGCGTGGAACTGGCGAAGGATTGGCGCATGGACAAATACCTGCGCAACCTCGAAGCGATGCTGATCGTGACCGATGGCAAGGATCTCTACGTCCTGACCGGCGCGGGCGACGTGCTGGAGCCGGAACACGGCATCGCCGCGATCGGCTCGGGCGGCAATTTCGCCCTCGCTGCGGCGCGTGGGCTGATGGAAACCGATCTCGACGCCGAGGCGGTGGCCCGCAAGGCAATGGCGATCGCGTCGGACATCTGCGTCTACACCAACGGCAACCTGACGGTGGAGAGCATCGGTGGCTGAGCTCACGCGCGACGATCTGCGTGCGGCGGTCGCGGCTGGCCATATCAACGAGGCGCAGGCCGCGTCCGTGATGGCGCTGGCGAGCAACCGTCTCGCCGGTCGCGCGGCTTTGCCCGCCGAGGACGAACCCTTCGAGCTGTTCAAAGGCTTTGCCGAGATTTTCGTGACCGTCGGCCTCGGCATCCTTATCTTCGGGTCGTTCGGCTTCCTGCTGTTCGCAGGCGGCAAGCTGGGTTACGCGATGCTGATCCCGCTGATTGCGCTGCTGGGCGAATATTTCACCCGCAAGCGCAGGATGGTGCTGCCTTCGATCCTGCTGACGCTCACGCTGGGCGGGGCGGTGCTGGCGAGCTTCCTCGGGATTCCGGTCCTCGGGATGCGCTTCATCGCCGAGGCGCCCAACTTCGATCTCGCGCTAGTCGCGACGGCCGTGGCGCTGGTCGCATGGTTCCTGCGCTACCGGGTGCCGTTCTCGATGTTCCTCGTGGGGCTGTGCGGGCTGGGCCTGCTTCTGTCCTTCGCGAAAGGCTTCGACCCTGAAGCGCCGATTTCTCAGACGGTCGATCTGTTCGATCTGTCAAACGGCTCGGCGCTGTCGCTCGCGATGCTGGTCTTCGGGCTCTTGGCGCTTGCGGGCGGCATCTGGTTCGACATGCGCGATCCGCATCGTCTGGGGCGGCAATCGGCCTCGGGCTTCTGGCTGCACGTTCTGGCAGCCCCCGCGCTGGTCAACACGCTCGCGCTGACCTTCTACAAGATGGGGCCGGGCACGGGTTATGTGCTGCTGCTCGCTACGCTTGCTGTCTTCGCCGCGCTGGCGCTGATCATCGACCGGCGCTCCTTCTTCACGGCCGGGATCGGCTACATGATCTTTCTCAGCTTCTACGCTTTCGGCGACGCCGCCGATCCGCGCAGCTGGTGGATCACGCTGATCCTGATCGGCCTCTTTCTCACCGCGCTCGGCTCCTTCTGGACCGAGCTGCGTACGCGCCTGATGCGCGCGCTTCCCAATTTTCCCGGCAAGCACCGCCTGCCGCCCTATGCCACGGAGTAATCCATGACCGATCTGACCCCCCGCGAAATCGTCTCGGAACTCGACCGTTTCATCATCGGCCAGAAGGACGCCAAGCGCGCGGTCGCCGTTGCGCTGCGCAATCGCTGGCGTCGTCAGCAACTGCCCGACGATCTGCGCGAAGAGGTCTATCCGAAGAACATCCTGATGATCGGCCCGACCGGCGTGGGCAAGACCGAGATCTCGCGCCGTCTGGCGAAACTGGCCCGCGCGCCGTTCCTGAAGGTCGAAGCCACGAAGTTCACCGAAGTCGGCTATGTCGGCCGTGACGTGGAGCAGATCATCCGCGATCTGGCCGATGTCGCGATGGTGCAGACCCGCGACTACATGCGCGAAGAGGTGAAGGCGAAGGCGCATCAGGCCGCCGAGGATCGCGTGATCGCTGCGCTCGCCGGCACCGATGCGCGCGAAAGCACCCGCGAGATGTTCCGCAAGAAGCTCCGCGATGGAGAGCTCGACGACAAGATCATCGAACTCGACGTGGCCGATCAGTCCGGCGGAATGCCGCTCGGGATGATGGGTGGTCAGCCGGGCATGGAACAGCAGATGCAGGGTCTTCAGGACCTGTTCAAAGCCTTCGGCGGCAACCGCACCACGCGGCGCAAGATGACCGTCTCGGAAAGCTACGAGACGCTGATCTCGGAAGAGGCCGATAAGCTTCTGGACGACGAGACGGTGAAGACCGCAGCCCTCGAAGCCGTGCAGCATTCCGGCATGGTCTTCATCGACGAGATCGACAAGGTCACGGCGCGCTCGGATGCGCGCGGAGCCGATGTCTCGCGCGAAGGCGTGCAGCGCGACCTCCTGCCGCTGATCGAGGGCACGACGGTCTCGACCAAGCTCGGCCCGGTGAAGACCGACCATATCCTGTTCATCGCCTCGGGCGCGTTCCACATCGCGAAACCCTCGGACCTGCTGCCTGAATTGCAGGGCCGTCTGCCGATCCGCGTGGAGCTGCAGGCACTGACCGAGCAGGACTTCACCCGCATCCTGTCGGAGACCGACAATGCGCTCACCCGGCAATATCAGGCGCTGATGAAGACCGAAGAGGTCGAGGTCGCCTTCACCGAGGACGGTATCGCGGCGCTCGCCCGGATCGCGGCAGAGGTCAACCAATCGGTCGAGAATATCGGTGCGCGACGGCTCTATACCGTCATGGAACGCGTGTTCGAGGAGCTGTCCTTCACCGCGCCCGACCGTGGCGGACAAAGCGTCACCGTCGATGCGGAATTCGTCGAGAACGAGCTGGGCGATCTGACCCGCGACACCGATCTGAGCCGCTACGTCCTCTAGGGCACTGGCACCTCGCGCGCGCTCTGTTATCCTCCTGCGGGAGGGATGCAAGGCACGGGCGATGGCGCGGTTTCTGATCGTAATCTTGATGCTGAGCTTGGCCGCCTGCGCACCGCGTGGGCGGCTTGCCTATCTCGATCACCCGGTCGCCGATGCGCGCTCGATTTTCGTGGGCTCGACCCGGGCGCCCGATCCGCAGACCGGGCAACCCTTCGGCTCCGCGCGCAGTCAGCAGCTGCGGCTCGCGCGCTTCGATGTCGCGACGCCCCCGGACCGCGAGGTGGCCGAGATCGCCTATCCGATGACCGACACCTCGCCGGTCGACCCGGACAAGCAGTTCCTCGTCTCGCAATCCGAGATCGACATGAAGCGCCCTGCGTTCCAGTCGGAGCTGCGCACGGCGCTGCGCAAGCATGACGGGCAGGCGGTGCTGTTCGTCCACGGCTTCAACAACTCCTTCGCCGAGGGGCTGTACCGGATGGCGCAGATGGGCGCGGATTTCGATCTACCCGGCGTGCTGGTGCATTATTCCTGGCCGTCGCGGGCAAATGTGCTGGGCTATGCCTATGATCGGGATTCGGTGCTCTTCGCGCGCGACGGGTTGGAGAAATTGATCGACGATCTGAACGCGGCGGGGGCGAAACGCATCCTGATCGTGGGGCATTCGCTGGGCGCGGAACTGGTGATGGAGGTGCTGCGTCAGGAGGCGATTACGCGGAAACAGGGTCGATTTTCGACGATTTCCGGGGTGGTCCTGATCTCGCCGGACATTGCGGTGGATGTGTTCAAGACGCAGGCCGACGCGATCGGCGCGCTGCCGCAGCCGTTCATTATCTTCACCTCCGCGAAGGATCGCGCGCTCCAGCTATCGGCGCGGCTGTCGGGCAAGCGCGACCGGCTGGGCAATCTGGAAGACGTCTCCAGCATCGCGCATTACAAGGTGACGCTGATCAACGTCTCGGCCTTCAACACCGGCGACGGGCATTTCAACGTCGTCACGTCGCCTGCGCTGATCCGGCTGCTCGACAGCGCGCAGAAAGTGGCCGAGGTGCTCGAGGTCGAACAGTTCGGGCGCACGGGGCTGGGCGATGCGGTGGTGCTGACGGTCGAGAATACGACGCAGATCATCCTCGCGCCGATCTCGGGCGGTTAGCGGATTCGGCGCAGATAGACGTAATAGGCGCCCGCGCCGCCATGTTTCAGATGCGCCTCGTTGATCTGCATGACAGCGGGCGCGAGCGGCATCATCCGCAGCCATTGCGGCACCTGATGGCGCAGCACGCCGACGCGGCGTGGGATCGGGCCGTCATCGTCGCCGCGCTTGCCCTTGCCTGTGATCACAAGCACCAGCCGCTTTCCGTGGCTTTGCGAATTCAGGATGAAGCGGATCAGTTCGGGATGCGCCTCGGCCAACGTCAGCCCGTGCAGATCGAGCACGCCTTCAGGCTTCAGCTTGCCGCGCGTCATCGCCTTATGCGCCTTGCGGTCCATCGTGACGGGCTGACGCGCGAGATGCTCGCCCGGCTCCGGAGCGAGATCGTGACGGCTGGACGATGGCTTCGCGTGCTGACCCATCTCGAAACTGCGCAGCCCCTCGGCCTTCGGTTTCGGCTTGGGTTTGGGCGCCAGAAAAGACTCTAATTCGGCGGGATCGGCCTTTTTCGGGCGGTAAGTCTCCGTGGTCGACGCTACGCGATCCCACAGCGCGCGTTCCTCGGGGCTGAGTTTGCGTTTGCGGCTCATGCGCGCCTCCGCAAGCCGATCATCCGGCCCTTGGCGTTGATCGCGCCCGCGATGCGCCCGGCATCCGCGCCGGTGCCGATGAAGAGATCGCCGCGTCCCGCGCCCTTGATCGCAGAGCCCACGTCCTGCGCCACCATCAGCCGCTGCCCGAAGCCGGGGCAGTCGATCCAGACCGGGCTGCCCAGCGGCACGACCTCGGGGTCCACGGCGAGGCTGCGTCCTGCGCTCACCGGACGGCCCATCGCGCCCAGGGGGCCGGTGTCGCCCGGGATATCCAGCACCCGGAAGAACACGAAAGAGGGGTTGTGATCGAGCAACCCTTGCAGCTGATCGGGGTTCTCGGCGGCCCAGCGTCGGATGAACTCGGGCGTCATCCCCTCGGCCGGGGCTGCGCCGCGCGCGATCAGCTCCTTGCCGATCGAGCGGTAGGGATGCCCGTTCTTTCCGTCGAAACCCAGCCGCAGGCTGCCGCGATCCGCAAACCGCACCCGCAGCGAGCCTTGCACCTGCGCGAGATAGGCCTCGATCGGGCTCTCCAGCCAAACCAGTTCATGCTCCGCCAGCAGATCGCCCGCCGCGATCTCGGCGCGGCAATACCACGGCGAATTAGACCCTATTTCACCCGGTTTCGCATAAAGCGGCCAGGCGAAGCGGTCGGATTTCTCGCGCGCGCCGGGCAGTTCGGGTTCGTAATATCCGGTGAAATGCGCAGCCCCCTCGGGGGCGATTTCATAGGGCTCGAAGAGCGCCTCGAAGGAGGCTTTCGGATCGTCCGTATCAGCCGCCACCATCCCATAGAGATCGGCCGTAACGCAAAACGCCGCCCAAGCGGCGGCGTGATCGTCCCGGGTCCATCCGGGAATATCGGCGAAGGACAGCGGCACCGGCTTCAGCCGCCCGTGGCGACGAGCTGCCAGTTCGGGTCATTCGCACCCATCGTGCGCGCGAAGGTCCAGATGTCACGCTGCTTGCGCGGCGATTTGGGGTCGCCCTCGACCACCTCTCCGGCGGCGTCGCGCGCGACCGAAATGATCTCGGCCCCGAAGCGCACGGTCACTTCGGCCTCTTTCGTGGAGTGGTCGAAATCGGCATTGCTCAGCACCAGCTCGCGCAGGCCGAGGAATTCCGCCTGAACGTCGAGACCCTTCTCCTTGCGCGCTTCCACGGCGCCCTCGAAGGCCTCGTAGACCTCGGCGGACAGGAAGGGGCGGACCTTTTCCAGATCGCCGGTCTCGAAAGCCATCAGAATCATCTCATAAGCGCCGCGCGCGCCTTGCAGGAATTCCGAGACCGAGAAGCTCGGCTCGACGCGTTTCATCGCGGCCAGAGCCACGGCGGCGGTCGAGCCTTCGGGCACATTGTCGATGATATCGTGGTCGGGACCGCCTTCGATCACGTCAAAATCGCGCTTCGGCGTCGGCGTGTCCGGCGTTTCGGGCGCGATCGGCTTTTCATAGCCCTCACGGGTCCCGAGCACGCTTTTCAGCTTGAAAATCAGGAAGATCGCAATCGCCGCGAGGACGATAAGCTGAATGACGGCACCGGACATCGAGACCTCTGTGTTTGGCTTCATGTTTGTTTCTAGGTCAATGGCTACTTATGTAAGGCGTCAACTAGTTCAAGTCCACCGGCGCAGCTTGCCCGGAGACGCGATAAAAGAGGATGCCATGTGGATCTTTCTGGCCTTTCTGGCCGTGCCGCTGATCGAGATCGGTCTGTTCATTCAAGTGGGCGGGCTCATCGGCCTGTGGCCGACGCTGGGGATCGTGTTGCTGACCGCGATCGTCGGCACGTCGCTGGTACGCCGGGAAGGGGCGCGTGCGCTCAACGATCTGCGCAGCTCTCTCAATGAATTGAGCGACCCGTCGCGCCCGCTGGCGCATGGCGCGATGATCCTCGTGGCCGGGGTGCTGCTGCTGACGCCGGGCTTCTTTACCGATACGGTCGGGATCCTGCTGCTGATCCCCGGAATTCGTGACTGGGTGATGAAAGCCGCAGCGAGCCGGGTGAAGGTGCAGCGATTCGAGATGGGCGGCGCATACCGGACGACGACCCAATACGATCCGCGCCGCGAGCCTCCGCACCGCCCGCGCGATCCGGAGATCCTCGATGCCGAAGAGGTCGAGGAGATGACCCATCGCGACGATCCCAACGGCAAGCCCTCCGACGGGCCCTCCGGCTGGACGCGTCATTGAGAATTGAGGCTTCTTTCAGCCGGTGCTAAACCTCGCACAATTAATTTTGGGAGAGGTCGATGACTGACGAAGCAAATGGCGAGACCAACGGCGCCGCGGATCCGCAGCAAGAGCAACAAGGGCTGCGCATGAACATCCTCGCGCAATTCACGCGCGACATGTCCTTCGAGAACAATGTCGCCACGAAAGGCGTGCAGACCAGCGACATCCAGCCCGAGATGCAGGTGCAGGTTTCGCTCGACGCCAAGAAGCGCAACGCCGAGCACCAGTACGAGGTGATCACCAAGTTCAAGATCACCGCGAACAACAAGTCGGACGGCGCGACGCTCTACCTGCTCGAGCTCGATTACGGCGGCATCTTCCACGTCGAAGGCGTGCCGGAAGATCAGCTTCATCCGTTCCTGCTGATCGAATGCCCGCGTCAGCTGTTCCCCTTCGTGCGCCGCATCGTCTCGGACGTGACCCGCGACGGTGGCTTCCCGCCCTTCAACCTCGAGATCGTCGATTTCGTCGCGCTGTACCGCAACGAACTGGCGCGTCGTCAGCAGACCGAGGCGCCCACGACGGTCTGATTCGTCAAGCTGACCTGAGGCGCGGCATCGTGCCTCAGGGACAAGCTGACACCGTGACTCTGGCCTGTCACGGACCCATTTTGAATCCGGTGATCCCGTCCGCGACCCGGACAGGATCACCGGATTCAAAAGAGGTATCATGGGCCAGATACAGGCATGGATCGAGGGCACGCTCGCCCCTGTCGACGTGATGGATGCGCATCGCGAAGGGATCCGCCACCGGGCGGTTTCTATTTTCGTCATGGATGGCGAAAAGCTCCTTTTGCAGAAGCGCTCGGAAAACTGCCTGCAATCTCCCGGTCTCTGGTCGAATACCTGCTGTAGTCACCCCGATTGGGGGGAGCGCCCCGAGACCTGCGCGCTGCGGCGGCTGCGCGAGGAGTTGGGCATCGAGGGGCTCTATCCTGCCCATGCCGACCGTATCGAATACCGGATGGATATCGGCGACGGGCTGGTCGAGCACGAAGTAACCGATATCTACATCGCCTATGCGCAGCGCGGCCTCACCGTGAATCCCGATCCCGAGTTGGTCTCGGAGACCCGCTGGATCGGTCTTTACGACCTCGGTGCCGAGGTGCGGCGCTATCCCGACCGGTTCTCGCGCTGGCTGCGGTTTTACATGCAGGAGCATATCTCCCGCATCCTGCCCGCGCTGATCTGCTGAGCGGCGGGGATTTCTGCCGATTGCCTTAAATTGCTACGCGGAATTCCGCGCTTGCCCTAGCTTTCGCATCGCTTACCTGTAACTCTGCTCTCGATTGGGCGGGGGCATGAGTAATGGGACCGAAGACCATCCGAGTTTTTCATTTGAGCGTGGCGGCGCTTGCGATCCTCGCGACCCCGGCACTCGCATATTCGTTAAAGTTTAATACCCCCGGCGCGTCGGACGATCTGCGCAATACGATCAAGGGCGCGTCGCTTCTGGTGCAATCCGCAGATGACGACAGCAAGGACGCGCAGGACGTGCTCTCCGAGGCGCGCGCCGACTATAACCGCATCGTCTCGGCGCTGTTCGCCGAGGGGCGGTATTCGGGCACCGTGTCGATCAAGCTCGACGGGCGCGAGGCCGCCTCGATTCCGCCGCTCGATGCGCCTTCCACGGTGAACAACGTCACCGTGACCGTGACGCCGGGCCCCGAGTTTACCTTCTCGCGTGCCGATATCGCGCCGGTCGCGCCGAAAACCAATCTGCCCGAGGGCTACAAGGTCGGGGCGGTCGCGAAATCGGGCGTGATCGTCGATGCGGCCAGCGCGGCGACGACCGGCTGGCGCGATGCGGGCCATGCGAAGGCCGAAGTCTCCTATCAGAACATCGTCGCGGATCACCGCGCCAATCAGCTGGCCTCCGACGTGCGTCTGGCACCGGGGCCGCTGGTGACCTTCGGGCGGCTCGAGACCTCCGGCAACAAGCGTCTCCGCACGAAGCGCCTGCGCGAGATCGCGGGTTTCCCCACGGGCGAGGTCTACGACCCGAAGAAGCTGGATCAGGTTCAGTCGCGGCTGCAGCGCACCGGGATTTTCTCCTCGGTCGCGATCACCGAGGCGAAGACGCTCAACCCCGATGACAGCCTCGATGTGAACCTCGCCGTGGTCGAGCAGAAGAAACGCAAGATCGGCCTCGGCGCGGAACTCAGCTCCAGCGACGGGCTCGGCCTGAACGGCTACTGGCTGCACCGCAACCTCTTCGGCGGCGGCGAACGCTTCCGCGTCGATGCGGGCATTTCCGGGATCGGCGGCGCGACGGGCGGCACCGATTACTCGATCGGTGCGCGGATCGACCGCCCGGCGACCTTCAACCCGGAAACCAGCGCCTATATCACGACCGAGATCAGCCAGAAGAACGAAGAGGATTACACCGAGAACGCCTTCGATATCGGCTTCGGTCTGACGCGGATCTTCAACGACAAACTGACCGGCGACGTCTCGATCAATTACGGCTGGTCCAAGGTGACGGACGACTCCGGGCAAACCTATTTCCGTCAGGTCTATCTGCCGACGAAACTCACCTGGGACGATCGCGACAACAAGCTCGATCCAACCAAGGGCTATTTCATTCAGGCGGGCGTGACGCCCTTCGTGGGGATCGGCGGCGATACCGGCACCGGGGCGCAGGTCACCGGCGATCTGCGGGCCTATCGGGGCTTCGGACAGAACGATCGCTTCGTGCTCGCGGGCCGCGTGCAGCTTGGCGGGGTCTATGGCTCCGATCTCGAGGAAACCCCGCGCGACTACCTGTTCTATTCGGGCGGCGGCGGCACCGTGCGCGGCCAGCCCTACCAGTCGCTCGGCGTCGAAGTGCTCGACGGCGGCACGCTGAAAACCGGCGGCACCGAATTCGTGGGCTTCCAGGGCGAAGCGCGCATCGGCATCACCGACAAGATCGGCGCGGTCGCCTTCTACGACTACGGCTATATCGCGGGCGGCGGGGACTCGGACTCGCAGGCGGGCGCGGGTCTCGGCCTGCGCTACAAGACGGGCATCGGCCCGATCCGCCTCGACGTCGGCTTCCCGGTCTCGGGCGGCACCGGATCGGGGGCGCAACTCTATATCGGTATCGGGCAGGCCTTCTGATGAAACGTTTCGCTATCCTTCTCGCCTTCTGCCTCACGCCGCTGGTCGCCACCGCGCAGGACAGCGCGCCGCAGACTGCGGACGGGGCAGGGGCCGCGACCGACGAACAGACACAGCGCGACCGCTCCTATCTGACCGGGTTGATCGAGGATAACCTCTCGGGCGCCGGGCGCACCGTGCGGCTCGACGGGTTCTCGGGCGCGCTGAGTTCGCGGGCGACCTTCGATCAGCTCACGATCTCCGACAAGGACGGCGCGTGGATCACGATCAAGGATGGCGCGCTCCAGTGGAACCGCACGGCGCTGCTGACCGGCAAGATCGAGATCGACGAGCTCTCCGCCGCCGAGATCGACTTGCCGCGCCTGCCGACCTCCGAAGGCGGCTCGACCGCCCCCAGCCCGGAGGCCAAGCCGTTCCAGCTTCCCGACCTGCCCGTCTCGGTGCAGATCGGCAAGATCGACGCGAAGAAGGTGATCCTCGGCGAGCCGATCCTCGGGCAAGAGGCGACGGTCAAAGTCTCTGGCTCGATGTCGCTCGCAGGGGGCGAGGGCAACGCCAAGCTCGACATCGCCCGGATCGACACCAAGAAGGGCCAGTTCTCCCTCACCGCATCCTACGAAAACGCCACGCGCGAACTGGGCCTCGATCTGCTGGTGGACGAGGGCAAGAACGGGATCATCGTCCAGAAGGTCGGCCTGCCGGGCAATCCGGCGATGACGCTCGCCGTTTCGGGCAAGGGCCCGCTCGACGATTTCACCGCCGATATCGTGCTGAGCACCGAAGGTCAGCAGCGTCTGGCGGGGCAGGTCTCGGTGGGTAGCAAACTGCCCGAGGGCGCACCCGAAGGCAGCGACAAGGTGACGACCTTCTCCGTCGCGCTGGGCGGCGATATCCGTCCGCTCCTGCCGCCCGACTACCACGAATTCTTCGGCAACGAGGTCGCGCTGGTCGCGGATGGCACGCGCACAGCCTCGGGACAGACGACGCTGAATACGCTCGATCTGAAATCGCGCGCGCTGCAGCTGAACGGCTCGGCGCAGACCGGCGCCAACAACATGCCGGTGAAATTCGACCTCACCGCCAAGCTCGGCCTCGGCGATGGCCAAGAGGTGCTGCTGCCGATCTCGGGGCCGAAAACCTATGTGCAGTCGGGTACGCTCGATCTCTCTTATGACAAGGCCGAAGGCGATGGCTGGAAGCTGACGGGCCGTCTGAACCAGCTGCGCCGCGAGGACGGCACCAAGATGCTGACCGCGAACCTCTCGGGTTCGGGCCGCATCCGGCAGGCTTCGCCGCCCTCTGCGGGCGGTACCGTGCTCTTGGGTATCAACGGGTTGGAGCTGTCCGATCCGAAGCTGAGCGCCGCCGCGGGCAGCGCCGTCACCCTGCGCACCGTGTTCTCGTGGCAGCAGGACAAGCCGCTGCGCCTGTCGCAACTGGCGCTGAAAGGCACCGGCTACAGCCTGAATTCCAACCTCACGATCGACAATATCAGCGAGGGCGTCACCATCGAGGGCGCGGCGCAGGTCGACCATTCGAACCTCTCGATGCTGTCGGGTCTCGCGGGGCGTGATCTCGGCGGCGCGGCGCGGATGACGGTCGCGGGGAAATACACAGTTCTCAGCGGCGCCTTCGACGCCAATCTCAACCTCGTCGGTCAGGACATCTCGATCGACCAGCCGCAGGCGGATCGCGCCTTGGCGGGCCGGTCGGAAATCGCGATCTCGGCCAAGCGCGACGAGACCGGGCTGACGCTGGATTCGCTTAACGTGCAGACAAGCGCGGGCACGCTTCAGGCGCAGGGCGATCTGGCAAGCGAAAACGGCAAACTGACCGCCACGCTCAATACCAATGACCTGTCGCTACTGGGCGATAAATATGGCGGAACGCTGTCTGCCGATGCGACTGTGACGCTGAATGGCGGCACCTATGGCGTGACGCTCAAAGGCACCGGCAATTCCCTCGCGATCGGTATCCCCGAGGTGGACCGCGCGTTGGCCGGACGGTCGGAGATTTCGGTCTCGGGCTCGCGCAGCGATACCAGCATGACGCTGGACTCGCTCGATGTGAAAACCGCAGCGGGAGAGCTACAGGCGCAGGGCAATCTCGACGGCGATAAGGGCAAGGTGACTGCCCATCTCGACACCAAGGATCTGTCGGTGCTGGGCGCGAAATATGGCGGTACGCTCGTGGCCGACGCGACGGCGACGATGGATGGCGCGACCTATGGGCTGACGCTCGACGGCACCGGCAAATCCCTCGCAATTGGTCAGCCCGAGGCGGACAAGTTGCTGGCGGGCACGACGAACCTCTCGCTGCAGGCCAAATATGCGAACGGCGCGGTCGAAGTGCAGAACCTCGACCTGAAGAACCCGCAGCTCGACGTTTCCGCCAAGGGGGCCGCGGGCGAGACCTCGCGCAAGGTCGACCTGAACGCCCGCCTCGCCAATGCCGCGCTGCTCGCGCCGGGCTTCCCGGGACCGGTGACAGTGTCGGGCACGGTCACCGAGGATGGGTCTGGCTATAATCTGAACCTCTCGGGCACCGGACCCGGCGGCTTGGACGCGAAGGTGTCTGGCCGCATGGCGACGAATTTCGCCGATGCTGATCTCTCGATCACGGGGCAGGCGCAGACCGCGCTCGCCAACAGCTTCATCGAGCCGCGCTCGGTCCAGGGTCCGCTCAGCTTCGATCTGCGGATGAACGGCAAGCCGGGATTGGCGGCGCTGTCGGGTACTGTGACGTCGAATGGTGCGAAACTCGTCGCGCCCAATCTCGGCATGGTGCTGGAAAACGTCGACACGCGCGTGCAGCTGTCAAATGGCAGTGCGCAGCTTGGCGTGACCGGGCGGCTGGGTACGGGCGGGCAGATCACCGTCAACGGCCCGATCAACCTGTCCGCGCCCTATAACGGCAATCTGACGATCCGCTTCGACCGCGCACGGCTGAAGGACCCCGAGCTTTATGACACCCGCGCTTCGGGCACGATCACGATGGACGGGCCGCTGACCGGCGGTGCGAAAATCGCCGGGCGCATCACGCTCAGCGATACCGAATTGCGGGTGCCCTCCTCGGGCGTCGGCGGCGGGGCTTCGGTCCCCGACGGGATCGAGCATGTCGGCGAAAGCGCGGCGGTGCGCGAGACGCTGAAGCGTGCGAGCCTGCTGAACAATGGCCAAAGCGATGCGAGCGGTGGTGCAAAGGCCTCCGGTCCGTCCTTCCCGCTAGATGTCACCATCGCCTCCGAGCGCGGCATCTTCGTGCGCGGCCGGGGTCTGGATGCAGAGCTTGGCGGCTCGCTGCGGATCACCGGCACCACCGCGAACGTGATCCCGATCGGGCAGTTCCAGCTCGTGCGCGGGCGGCTCGACATTCTGGGCCAGCGCTTCACGCTCGATCAGGGCCGGATCGCGCTGCAAGGCGCACTGGTGCCTTACATCGACTTCACCGCGACCACGACGCAGGACGATTACACGATCTCGATCAACATTCAGGGGCAGGCGAATGCGCCACTGGTGACCTTCGCGTCCTCGCCCGACCTGCCACAGGACGAGGTTCTCGCGCGGCTGATCTTCGGGCGCTCCATCGACAATCTCTCGCCCTTGCAGGCGGCGCAATTGGCCTCGGCCGTCGCGACGCTCGCGGGCAAGGGCGGCGAAGGGATTATCGGCAAGCTGCGGAAGAATTTCGGGCTGGATGATTTCGATGTCTCGACCGATGCGCAGGGCAATACCCAGCTCAAGGTCGGGAAATACCTGTCGGACAATATCTATACCGATGTCACGGTGGGCGGCGACGGCACCTCGCAGATCAACCTCAATCTGGATGTGACCAAGAGCCTCACCGCGCGCGGCACCGTGGGCTCCGACGGTAAGAGCGGCATCGGCCTCTATTTCGAGAAGAACTACTGATCCATAAGTTTCACTTCATTTCCGCGCCCGGAAATAAGTGAAACTTATGACGAGGATGCTTCCTTGGCCTTAGCCTCGTCGTCGCCCTCAATCGCGTCGCGAAGTTTCTCTTGCGCGCGACGCTTGCGGAAGGCGGCGAGCTCGGCGTTCAGCGCGGCCCCCATCAGCACCGAAAAGGCGCTGAGATAAAGCCAGACGAGAAGCGCGATCACCGCCCCGATAGAGCCGTAGATCTTGTTGTAATTGCCGAAATTCGACAGGTAGAAGGTCAGCCCGATCGAGCTGAGCCCCCAGAGCGCCGTCGCCAGCACCGCGCCGAGCGTCAGGATCGGATCGCGCTTGCCCTCGGTGTTGGGCCCGTAGCGATAGAGAATGCCGAGCGCAGTCAGCATCAGCAAAAGCATCGCCGCCCAAGGCAGACCCGAGAGCAGGATCTTGGAATATTCGTGGAAGGGCAGGAAGTTGATGACGACGGGCACGACGACGACCGTCGCCATCGCGGCCAGCATCACACCGACGAGCGCGATCGTCATCAGGTAGCCCATGATGAAGCTCCAGATCGTAGCCCGGGGCCGGGTGCCGTGGATCACGTTGAGGCTGAGCACCAGCGCCGCGACGCCCGCGCGGGCCGAGAACAGGGTCACGGCGGCAGAGAACATCACGCCAAGCCCGATAGTCGCGCGCGGTCCGATCAGCCAGTTCTGGATCTGGTCGTTGATCAGCGCATAGGCTTCGGGCGGAATGAAATCATCGGCCACGTTGAGATAGGTGCGGATCACCGTCGGATCGGCAAACGCGCTCCAGAGCGCGATGGTCGCGGAGATGCCGGGGAAGATCGCGAGCATGGAATAGAAGGCGACCCCCGCCGACACGAGGGTGATATTCGATTGGAACAGCCGCCCGAACAGGCTGACCGCGAATTTCGCCGTTTCTCTCACGCGCTACTCCTCGTTTCATTCACCATTGCTCAAGCCCTGCGTGATCGCAACGCGGGCTGCGCGCTTTGCTGAAAGCTGTTGCGTCTCAGGCGCTTGGCGTCGCGCGGGCCGGATCGTGCCTGTACCAGACAGGGCCGAAAACACGAAAACATGCTGGAATAGGGTCTATTTTGGCCAACGCACATGTCAGTGCGGGCCGAGCCACGCGCGCCCTCCGCCGCCGGTCGAGGCCAGGATCACGAAAGCGCCAGATTGTCACAAAAGGGAATCACTTCGCCGTTAGGAGCGTCGTGAACGCAACTAGCCAAGGGATCAGCCATGTCGCTTCGTACGACCCTCCTCCAAGCCACCGCTATCGCTGTGCTGCCGCTTGCGGCGCATGCCGGTGACATCTCTTTCTCGCCCGTTCCTTTCGCCAAGGACGACGCCGCCAAACGCCAGGCCATCGCCTCCGATACGGTCACCATCGACGGCAAGGATTACAAGATCGGCTATCACGTGATGGCGCGCTCGGGCGACAAGATCGGTGACAACACCTTCGCCCTGCTGACCGACAAGGACGGCAACCCGGTCAAGTCGGCCGACGGCTCCGAGCATATCTCGGACTCCGCCGATTTCACCTCGCTCCTCCGTCAGGGCGACAAGCTTTATTCGGTGACGCATTTTGAATCGCGCCCCGGTGCGATGTATCTCAGCGAAGTCAGCCAGGATGCGGATGGCAACCTGAAGCTCGTCTCCACCAAGCCGATCGACTTCTCCGAATATCACGGTCTCTGGGTGCCCTGCGCGGGTTCGGTGACGCCATGGGAGACGCATCTGGGTTCGGAAGAATACCCGGCGGATGCGCGCGCGATCGAAGCGGCGACCTCGCTCGACGAGATCGACGACTACGATTTCCCGATGGTGCGCTATGCGGGCGTGAACCCCGAGGGCATGAGCCTCGAGCAGTTCCGCGACGCGTATAAGCCCTATCGCTATGGCTACCCGACCGAGATCACCGTCTCGGAAGACGGTTCGGCCAAGGCTGACAAGCATTTCGCGATGGGCCGCGTGGCCGTCGAGCTGGCCTATGTCATGCCCGATCAGAAAACCGCCTATATCTCGGATGACGGCACCAATGTCGGCCTGTTCCGCTTTGAAGCCGACACCGCAGGCGACCTGAGCGCCGGGACGCTTTACGCGGCCAAGTGGAACCAGACCTCGGCGGCAAATGGCGGCGCCGCCGATCTGGAATGGGTCGATCTGGGTCATGCCGACGACGCGACGATCCAGAAGGCGATCGAAGCCGGCACCCAGTTCTCGGATCTCTTCGAGACCGCCGAGATGGGCGAGGACGGTTCCTGCGCCGACGGGTTCTCGGCTTCGAACGCCGAAGGCAATCCCGAGTGTCTGAAGGTCAAGGACGGCATGGATGCGATCGCCTCGCGTCTGGAAACCCGTCGCTACGCCTCGATGAAGGGCGCCACGACCGAGTTCCGCAAGATGGAAGGCATCACCTACGACGCCGACAAGCATCAGATGTACCTGTCGATGTCGGCTGTCGAGAAGGGCATGGAAGACGGTGCCAAGCAGGATCTGGGCGGGATGAACGCGATCAAGCTGCCGAAGAACAAGTGCGGCACGGTCTACTCGCTCTCGCTGGACGACAAGTTCACCGCGACGAAGATGATGGGTCTGATCTCGGGCAAGCCGCTCACCGAAGAGCACAAGGTCAAGGCGCAGGACGCAAGCTGCGACCCGGCGCATGATATGTGCGGCGACACGGCCGAGCTGAACAGCTGCGATATCAACGGCATCGCGAACCCGGACAACATCACCTACATCCCGGGCTACAACACGCTGATCATCGGTGAAGACACCGGTTCGGGCCACCAGAACGACGCGATCTGGGCGATGAACACCGACACCAAAGAGCTGACCCGCATCCTGTCGACGCCCTACGGTTCGGAAACCACCTCGACCTACTGGTACCCGAACGTCAACGGCCACGGCTACCTGATGGCGGTCATCCAGCACCCCTATGGCGAGAGCGATGAGGACAAGCTGACCGACCCGGCGGAGGCGCGTGCCTATGTGGGTTACGTCGGTCCGTTCCCGCAGATGGATGCCACCGCGAAGACCCAGTAACGGGCGCTCGCGAGACATTTCTGGCGAGGCCCGGCGGAGACCCGGGCCTCGCCTTTTCTTTCAAGACTGAGGACTGACGGATGCTGCGGATTTCGATTTTGGCGCTGCTGAGCATGACCACGATGGCGGGGGCGGTCGATCTGAAGACCACGGTGCTGGGCAATCCGACGGCATATATTCCTCCGCAATGCTATACCAAGACGGAAGACAAGGCGGGCGAGGTGCATAACCCCTGCCAGACCTGTCACACCTATCCGCGCCACCCCAATTACGTGCGCGATGCCGATCTGCAGACCGAATATGCGTTTCCGAACCCGGCGCTCGAGAACCCGTGGCACAACCTCTTCGTGGATCGCCGTGCCGCGGTGGCCGCGACCGACAGCGCGGAAATCCGCGCCTATGTGCGCCAGGACAATTACCACGATTCCGAGGGCGGGATCGCCTTGGCCGCCAAGCTCGCCGATCCGCCTGCGGCTTGGGACGCGAACGGCAATGGGCAATGGGACGGCTATATCCCTGACGTGCAATTCGCCTTCGACGACGAAGGCTTCGACCGCAGGCCCGATGGCAGCCTGACCGGCTGGCGCGCCTTCGCCTATCAGCCGCTGCCCGGCACGTTCTGGCCGACGAATGGCTCGACCGATGACGTGATGATCCGTTTGCCCGAGGCGTTCCGTCAGAGTGCCGACGGGGTCGAGAACCTCAGCGTCTACAAGACCAACCTCGCGATCGTGCAGGCGCTGATCACCCGCGCGGATGTCGCGATCGAGCCGACCGAC
Organism: Thioclava sp. JE_KL1; assembly: GCF_009296265.1. Classification (GTDB taxonomy): domain Bacteria; phylum Pseudomonadota; class Alphaproteobacteria; order Rhodobacterales; family Rhodobacteraceae; genus Thioclava. The sequence goes on along the minus strand of NZ_WBJS01000005.1, from coordinate 48,511 downwards.
GAGGTCGCGATGGGCGTCGATCTGGACCGCGACGGGGTGATGGGGCAGGCGGAGGTGGTGAAATTCGCCTTCGCGCCGCTCGACGGGATTACGATGCATTGGGCCGGGCGCGCGGGCGTCGAAGGTGCTCAGCTTGCCGCCGGTCTCTATCCCAAGGGCACGGAATTCGTCCATTCCGTGCGCTATATCGACCCGACGCCAGAGGGCATCGAAATGGCGGCGCGGCTGAAAGAGCTGCGCTACATGGTCAAGACGGATTGGGAGAGCTATGCCGATCTGGAAGAAACCGCGCTGGCCGAGTTGAAGGAAGACAGCGCCTTTCCTGACCGCACCAAGCAGTTCTTCGGTAGTTCCGAGACCGGCGTGCCCAACACGTTCGGCTGGCGGCTGCAGGGGTTCATCGAGGATGCGACGGGCGATCTGCGCCCGCAGAGCTTTGAGGAAACCGTGTTCTGCGTTGGCTGTCACGGCACGCTGGGCGTGAACGACGATTCCACCTTCGCCTTCGCGCGCAAGCTGGGCAAGGAGGCCTATCGCGGCGGCTGGTATCACTGGACGCAGAAGGGGTTGGCGGGCACGCCCGACCGGGTCCGCGCCGATGGCAGCGGCGATTACGCCCATTACCTGCGCACCAACGGGGCCGGGGACGAGTTCCGCGCCAATGCCGAGCTCATCGAGGAGTGGCTCGAGGCGGGAAAGCTGCCGCCCGAGAAAGAGGCGGCTTTGGCCGAGGATATCGGCCCGCTGATCCTGCCCTCGCCGGAGCGTGCCGATGCGCTCAATGCGGCCTACCGGTTGATCGTGCGCGATCAGAGTTTCACCCAAGGACGCGATGCAACGGTGGCCCCGGTCGACGGCACGGTCTGGCGTGAAGTGGAGCAGGATCAGCCCACAGGGATCGAGGAAATCGCCCAGCCGTGGTATAAGCGCCGCTAATCCGAACCAATCTGCGCCAGCCGATTGCGTTTTTCGCCGTCAATTGGCAGTGTTTGCGCAAATCGGTACATTTTTTCGGGAGCGCCATCATGGCAAAAGTCATCCGCCAACTTTCCGCAAGCGCCGCCATTGCGGTCGCTGCTGTCTGCACCGCCGCGAGCGCGCAGGCAGAAAGTGGCGTGACCTTCACCATCGGCGCGGGCGCACGCTATGCCCCGTCCTATTTCGGCGCGGATCATTACGACACCAGCCCCACAGCGAAGGTGAAGCTCAACAGCTTCACGCTGCAGGGGATGCGGTTCGGCTCGGACGATCCGAATTACGAAAAGCTCGGCCCGAACGTGCATGGCTCCTTCCGTCTCGTCGGCGGTCGTAATTCGAGCGATTATTCCGAGATCGCGGGTCTCGATGACGTCACCACGTCGCTCGAACTGGGTCTCGGCCTTGGCTATCAGGCGCCGCAATGGGGCGCTTTTGCCGATATGCGCTATGGCGTGGTCGGGCATAACGCCGTGGTCGCCGAAATCGGCGCCGACTGGAAGCCGATCAAGACCGACAATTTCAAGCTGAGCATCGGGCCGCGCGTCTTCTATGGTTCGGGTCTCTACAACCGTACCTATTTCGGCATCAGCCCGTCGGAATCCACGGCGAGCGGTCTGGCGGCCTATTCGCCCGATGGCGGCCTCGTCTCGACCGGTCTGGAACTGTCGGCGACCTATCAGCTCGGGAATGACTGGGCGGTCGAGGGCAAGCTGAACTACGATCGCCTGCAGGGCGATGCGGCGGACAGCCCGATCGTGCAGCAAGGCTCGCGCGAGCAAAGCTCGGTCTCGCTGATGCTGACCCGCCGGGTGAGCTTCCCGTTCTGATCGGGCCAAACCTTCCTAAGAGACACGTAAAGCCAAGCCGCATGGGTCGCCCGTGCGGCTTGCTTTTTTCGGGCGTCGCCGCGCATGTTGGCGGCAGATTTCCTCTCCAGACGTGATGTGCCGATGACCCAGACACAGCCGCCCGCCCGTGATCGCACCGCGCGCGCCCTGATCGAAGCCGGGATGCGCCTGTTCGGGACGAAAGGGTTCGCGGCCACCTCGACGCGGGAACTGGCAGAGGCGGCGGGCGCGAATGTCGCCGCGATTTCCTACCATTTCCAAGGCAAGGAAGGGCTGCGCCGCGCCTGTGCGCTGGAATTCGTGCACCGCATGGAAGAGGTGATGCGGCCTCTTGGGCCCCCGGAGGCGCTTTCGCCCGAGGCGGCGGAGGCGGAGCTCAAGGCGCTGATGGAGGCGATGATCTCGCGCATTCTTACGCAGTCGGATGCGGCCTCGATGATCGGCTTCGTGATGCGCGAAGTGACCGAAGGGGGCGAGACGCTCGATATTCTCTATGACCGGCTGATCTCGATTGTGCATGGGCGGCTGATGGCGCTGTGGGCCCGGGCGAGCGGGACGTCGGAGGACGATCCGGAGAGCGCGCTGCGGGTTTTCGCGATGATCGGGCAGGTGCTCTATTTCCGGCTCGGCGCGGAGGTCGTGCGCCGGAAGATGGGCTGGTCTGAAATCGGCGCGGCGGAGGCTGCGAAGATTTCCCGGGTCGTCGCAGACAATCTGGATGCGATGCTGGCGCAGGCGCGCGCCAAGACCGCCCCCGACGCATGAAAAAGGCCGCCCCGGCGGGAGCGGCCTCGAATATTCCTAGCGTCTTCGCAGTTATACCGGCGGTTTGCCTTTTACCGCCCGGGCGACCATGGCCACCACGAACAGGATCAGGAAGACCACGAAGAGGATCTGTGCGATCCCGGCAGATGCGCCTGCGATGCCGCCAAAACCGAGCGCCGCGGCAATCAGCGCGATAACGAGAAAGGTCAGAGCCCAACCAAGCATGGGTATTCTCCTTCGGATGTTGCGTACATTAGCGCTGAGTGCTGCGCTTTCATGACATCCAAACGTGCCGTTTTCCCGAAAGTTCCATTACCCTGAGTCAGCAAATTCGCGGAACATCGTGCGCTTTCCGGCGTTTGGGCGGCGATTCACAACCTCACGAAAAAGGGAGATGGGGACATGGAAATGAATATGACGGGCCTCGGCGGCTTTTGGGGTATCGTATTGCTTGCACTCGATATCTGGGCGCTGGTTTCGATCATCGGGTCGAATTCCAGCACCGGCAAGAAAGTGCTCTGGGCGCTTCTCGTCTTTTTCCTGCCGCTGATCGGTTTCCTGATCTGGCTGGTGGCCGGGCCGCGCGCCTCGAAGTGACGAAATCAAGGGGGCGGCTGCGGAGAGCCTCAAGGAACCGCATTCCCCAACCCGCGTTGGAACCACAGAAATCGCGGCAAGAGGCCGTGACATGTTTGGGAGAGGTCGATGAGTTACCACGAGACCGAAGAACCTGACGGCCACGAGGGCCGGGGAACGGTGACCGATTTGCTGAACCGGGTGATCGAGCAGACGCGCGAGATCGCACGGACCGAGGCGGAATTGGTGCGCGCCGAAGCTGCCCATCGGGCGGGTCTTGCGCGCAATGCCGTCATTCTCGGCGCGGTCGCCTTGGTTTTCGCGCTCGGTGCGATCTTCCCCCTGACGCAATCCGCCATCTACGGGCTGGAATGGGCCGGCCTCGACCGGGGCCCCGCGACGCTGATCGTCGGCGTGGTGCTTCTGATCCTCGGCATCATCGCGGCGCTCATTGCCGCGTCGAAGCTGCGCAAAGTGTCGAGCCCACCCACCCGTCTCAAGGAAAACCTGTCTGCTGACGCGCAGGCGCTTAAGGAGAGCTTCAAATGACCGAGAAGAAAACCATTGAGGAAATCGAGAACCGTCTGCGCCAGGACCGTGCCGATCTCGCATCGACGCTCGGCGATCTGACCGGCCGCATCGCGCCGGACTATCTCTCCGATCAAGTGTCGCAAGTCGTGCGCGACTACGCGGCGCCGGCTGCGCGCAGTGCCGAACAGGCCGTGCGCAAGAACCCCGTGGCCTTCGCCCTCGCGGGTGCCGGTATCGCATGGTTCCTGCTGCGCCAGCGCAACTCCGCCACCGTCGAGGAAGAAAATCTGGTCGCCGATGCCGATCCGCTCGTGATGCCGAGCGAAGCGGGTGCGGATGGCTGGATCGACGAGATCGATACGCTGCGCCACGATGCTTCGGTGCGTCTCGAAGATCTCGAGGCCGAGCAGCGCAGCTCGACCGACAAGGCGCGCGACTTCGTCAAGGAGCGCTCCGAGGTGATGCAGAAATTCGCGAGCGACCTGCGCAACTCGCTGTCCTCGGGTCTGAGCGACCTCAATGAGGATGCGCGCGACCGCGTGGTGCGGGCCCGTGAAAGAGCCTATTCCGCCCGGATTCGCCTGCAGGACGGTGCGACCCATGCCGGTACGACCAGCAAGCAGATGGTCAAGGATCACCCGCTGATCGCCGCCGCTATCGGCTTCGCCATCGGTGCCGCGATCTTCAACGCGGTGCCCAAGCCGGACGTCAATGTCAGCCGCCGCAGCTTCGGCCCGCGGGCGAACCGTCTGTTCGACGAGGCCGAGCGCCTTTACCGCGACGAGAAGCGCCGCGCGGGCAAGGTGGCCGACCAGTTCACCGACGAACTGAAGCGTACCGCCCGCTCGGTGATGAGCTCGGCAGGTGACGAGGCACGCAGTGCTGCACGCGACTTCGGCGATCAGGCGATGGCCGCGGGAGAGCAGCTGATCGACCGCCTCTCGCGCCAGCTTGCGCAGGAAGCCAACCGCGCGCTGCGCGATGTCGGCCAGTCGCTGCAGAAAGGCGAAGAGGAAGTGCGCGCCGGGGCCGAAGAGGCCAAGGATACCGCGAAGTCCAAGGCCGAAGAGGTCGCGTCCAAGGCTGAGGCGAAGACCCATGAGGCGGCCGAGAAGGTGAAGGCGAACCATTCGTCGTCGTCCTCCTCGTCCACGTCGAGCGCGTCCTCGACCAACCCGACGTCCTCGTCGGCGCCGAAAACCACCCACTGATCCGATCGGTGGACCTGATTTGAAAAGGCCGGGCTTTGTGCCCGGCCTTTTTGCTTGGCGGTTCATCGCGCTCGATGCGCGTGACCGACCCGCAAAAGAAAACCGGCGCCGCAATCCCTGCGACGCCGGTTTATGCTGTTTTACGCTGGAATAGGGTCTAATTCCGAAGATCAGACCGAGCTCGACCAGGTGTCGACTTCGCGCTCGGCGTCCTCTTTCGTCTTGCCGTATTTCTTCTGGATCAGGCCGACCATCTGCTCGCGATGGCCTGCGGCCTCCTCAAGCTCGTCATCGGTCAACTCGCCCCAGTTCTCGCGGGCCTTGCCCTTCATTTCTTTCCAGCTGCCTTTAATCTGATCCCAATTCATGGCGTCGCTCCTTTCAAGATGAAGACGCGGGTCTCGGCGTCGTCCATCAACGTTTCGCCGGGGGCGATGTTCCTGTGGGTGAGGGCGCAAAAACTCGGGAACTGCGGGGGCTCCAGCGGCGTTAGCTCGCGAAACCCAAGAGGGAAGTAATTCTCGAAATGCATCGCCTGGAGACCCTGTCGCGCATCGCCATGATCGTGATCGCTGTAATCGCTGTCGTGGCTGCGCTTAGCCAGGTGGAAAGCTTGCTTGCCCCCGTCGTGCTCGCGCTCGTCGTTGGGATCGTGCTTTCACCGATTTCCGATGCATGGGAGAAAAGAGGTCTGTCGCCTGTCTGGGGGGCACTTACCTCGCTCGTTATCTCTCTGATGATCGCCGTGTTGCTGGTTCTCGTGATCCAGCCGGTGATCGCGGAGCTGATGCGTCAGGCGCCGAAGGTGATGGACGACATGCGGTCCACCATCATTCATATGCGTCACATGTTCCAAGGTATTCAGGACGCCTCGAAGGAGGTGAGCGATGCGATCACGCCGGCAAAGGATGCCGCGCAGGATGGCGGTGGCAATGGCGACAAGAGCGCCGTCCCGGATGCCAAGGATCTCGTCATGCTCGCCCCGGCCATCATTGCGCAGGGGCTGATCTATATCGGGGCGCTGTTCTTCTTCCAGCTCTCGCGGACCGAGATTTACAACTGGATCGCGAAGCATCTTGCGGAGCCGGCGAGCCGCGGCGCCACCGCTGCGCGGCTGCGCAAGGCGGAGACGCGGGTGTCGCGCTATTTCCTTACGATCACGGTGGTGAATGGCGGGCTGGGGCTGGCGGTGGGCGTCGCGATGCAGCTGATCGGGCTGCCGAATGCGCCGCTCTGGGGGCTGGTGGCCTTCCTGATCAACTACATCCTGTATCTTGGCCCCGCGGCGCTGATCATCGCGCTGGGCTTCGCAGGCGTGGCGACGTTCGACGGGATCCGGGTGATCCTGCCGCCGCTGATCTACGTGATGCTCAACGCGACCGAGGCGCAATTCGTGACCCCGGCCGCGATCGGGCGGCAGATGCGACTCAATCCGCTTCTGGTCTTCCTGTCGCTGACCTTCGGGATCTGGCTCTGGGGGCCGCTTGGCGGGATCGTGGCGATTCCGCTGCTGCTCTGGGCGCTGGTGCTGACCGACAGCCTGCCGGATCCGAAATCCGAGGCGGAGCAGAAGCTCGAAACCAACTGAGCCGGCGCGGCCCGCCCCAGACGAGGCGACGCGGCCCGCGATCAGCCAGTGCGGATCAGACCATCTCTTCCGGAATGAACGGCAGCTTGCGCGCAATTTTGCGCGCGGCTTCCATGTCGTAGGGGAGCACGAAGCCTTCCCGGTCCTCGGGGGCTTTGGTGCCGTTCTCGCGTGCGAGTTCCGTCCAGGCCGAGACCGCGCGCGTCGGGTCGAAGAACGCCTCTTCCGGCGCGGGCGGCAGCCAATGGCGCATCAGGCGACGGCGCATGGCCGGGATGCCGTCATTGCGGCGCAGATAGACGCCCGCCTCGCTGTCCCAGTGCAGCGATCGCCCGTTGAGGTTGGCGGAGGTGATAAGCGCCGCGTCCTCGTCGAAGATCGAGACTTTCGCATGGACGTAGATCAGCGGCGCGCCGCCGGTGCGCATCGCCCCGTCATCATCGGGATCGGCGATGCGCGGCTCGGCCGGGCAGCCGATGAACAGGCGACTGCCGAAGGCTTCCTTGATGATGTCCAGCGCGCGGACCTGAAGATACTCTCCATAGCGCACGTCGCTGGTCGGGCGGTCGGCCATCATCAGCGTCTCGGGCGCGGCGGGCAGTATCAGGATCAGGTTGAGATTTGGGTTCTCGCGCGCGGCGCGGGCAAGATGATTTGCGAGGTTGCGCGAGCGGAAGAACTGGCTCTCGAGATAGATCAGCTTCTGGGCGCGCGCGATCAGCATCTCGTGCGCGTTCTCGATCTCGGTCCGATAGAGCTTCGGCCCGATCCGGAAGGTCGCGAATTTGCGCCGCTGCGAGATCGTGCGGAGCAGGCGGCGCGGCGGCTTTGCCAGCTTTTCGCCGGCGCAGCTTTCGTGGAAGGTCTCCAGATGGGCCTTCGCCTCGGCGACCACGGGGCCGGTTATCATCAGCTGCACATCGTGCCAGGTCATCTCGCCGTCGCGCTCGTGGAGCGGCGTGTCGAAGCGACGGTTGTCGAGATCCAGCCCACCGATATAGAGCTTCTTGTCGTCGAACACGGCAAGCTTCTGGTGATGCGTTGCCGGGAATAGTTTCGGCGGCGCGCCGCGGAACTTGCGGTGGATTTTGTTGTCCGATCCGGCCTTGAGATATTCCCGCAGCCCCGGCATGTCGCGCATCGCCGTCAGCCGCTTGGCCTCGTCCATTCCGTTGAGCCAGCTCGCATGGTTGCCGAGCTTGTAATAGACATAGGGCCAGAAGAGCGTGCGCGGCAGGATGCCCGATTGCGCCGGATGCATCAGCGCGCGCAGCCGCAGATTGGCGTTCGGTCCGGCCAGTTCGCGCGCGGCGCAGAACATGCGGATCGACGACCACGTCATGCGGTGCAGCTCTGGCTTGGCGCAGGGGTCGAAGTCGGTCAGGTCGATCTGCATCGCCACGCCGCGTTTGAGCAGGTGGATGATCAGGTCGAACCAGGTCGCGCCGATGGCGCGCCCGCGATCCGATTTCAGCTTCGTGTTGAGGTCGAAGACGCGGAAGGAGGCGTGGATAGAGTGACGCGAGTCGAGGAAGGCATCCTCGAGCACGGGATAAGCCTCGGCTGCTGTCAAAAGCAGTCTGACGCGGCTCTCGGCGTGAACTCCGGCTTGTTTAAGACGTTCCATGCGGCTCGTTTTTTCTGAACGGCCGCGAAGGTGACCACAGGTCGCCGCGGCGGGTATCTCACTCAATTGCTCTCTTCAGAAACTGTTTCGTGTTTCCGAGATTTCAAGCGCTCTTCGTGACGCAATTCGCTCTCGACGAGGGGGCGCAATGTGAAGTCAGCATTGAGCAGGTATTCGTCGTTTGTGGTCTCGATCTCGATCGTGCCGGAGAGCTGCTGCACGAAGGCGTTGACCAGTTGCGACCCCAGCCCGGTGCCGTCCACAGCCTCCAGCGGCGGGGCGTCCGTATCGACGGTATTGCGCACGCTGAGACGCGCCTGCATCCCTTCGAGCTTGTTCAGCGAGATGTCGAGCTTCGGTTTGCCGTCACGGGCGGAGGCGTATTTCATCGCGTTGGTCATCGCTTCGGTCAGCAGAAGCGAGAGCGGCACGGCCTGATCGGGCGTCAGGTGAATGTCGTCGATATGGCAATCGACCGAGACATGGCGGCCCGGCCCGGTTGCAAGGCGGGTGATCTGGCGCACGATATCGGGCAGCAGCTCCTGCGCGCGGATATCGGTGAGCCCGGAGGTCTGGTAGAGGCCGCGGTGGATCGTCGCGAGCGAGATGACTCGCTCCTGCAGCGATTTCATCAGCCCCTTGGCCTCGGGCGTGCGCGCCTGTCGCATCTGCATGTTGATGATCGAGGCGATGAGCTGGAGGTTGTTCTTCACCCGGTGGTGGACCTCGCGGAGCAGCACTTCCTTGTGGTGCACCATGTCTTCGAGTTCGGCCTCGTCATGCAGGATGGTCTCGGTCATCCGGTCATAGGCTTCGGCAAGATCGCGGATTTCCGAAGGCGCGGTCGAGAGGTTGAGATTGCCCACGATCCGGCTGCCGGTGGCGAAGCTGGTGATCGCGCTCGACAGTTTGCGGACATGGCCGATGACCAGTTTCTGCATCGCGAAATAGGCGACGAGCAGGCTCGCCATCCACATCAGCGCGGGGAACAGCACCGGCGAGATATCGGCGAAGGGGCTCAGCGCGGAGGCCGCCTGTGCGGGCCAGCTGCCGAGTGCGTAGAGTTGGTCGGGGACGAGTTCGACGACGGAATAGACCCGCTCTATGCCGCGATTGGAATCCCCCGAGAAGGTCACCGCGCCATTGCCCGCCAGCAGTTTCAGCGAGCGGTCGACGGGCAGGTGCGACTGCGTGTTCGCCAATCCGTCCGAGGAGGTCAGGATCGTGCCCTCGCGGTCGAAGGTCATGATCACCAGCGGTCGGTCATCGGCGAGCTTCGGCCCGTCTTTCGCCAGCGAAAGCGAGGAGTGGCTCATCGAGATCGCGATGATCCCGATATGATCGCCCGCCGCGTTGTAGACGGGATGGGCCACGCCCAGAACCGATGTGCCCGACACCGGCGCATCGCGATTGACGTAGAAGCTGGTGCGATCCGCGGTCATCATCCTCTCGAAGATGTCCTGACCTTTGAAATCGTAACTCTTGCCGGAGTTCGAGCAGCTCATCTTGCCGCTGTCGGGAATGAAGGCGACCAGCGAGAACTCGGGGAAAGCGCCCGAGATCTGCCGCATCCAGTTCGAGCAGGCCTCATCACTACCCACGAGCGGCTGGACGGTGCTGGCAAGGACGCGGGCTGCGTCCTGCGCGTGCTGGATCACCCGCGTCTCGCCTGCGACGGCGCGCATCGTCTCGCCCATCAGGGCAGCCTCGGAGCGCGCCTGCGCTTCGCGAACGACCGAGGTCGATTGCAGCACGGCGATGATCAGCAGGGGAAAGAGCGCGACGGCCAGCATGAAGGCCAGACGCACGCCAAGCCCGTCAAAAAAGGGAATGACGCCCCGTTTCCGAGCTTGAAACGGGGCGTGGTCACTGTAGTGCTCGTCGTCTGCCGCTTTCGCGGCTTCCGAATTCATGCGGCGGCAACTCCGGATTTGCCCATCACGGCCAGCGAATTTCGATCCGAGCCGGACAGAATGTCTTCACCTTCTTCCAGCCCGAGCATCTCCGCAAGCCGGGCGCGGGCTCGGTTGGCACGACTTTTCACCGTCCCGACTGCGACGCCCATCATTCCGGCGGCTTCCTCGTAGGAGAAGCCCGAGGCGCCGACGAGGGTCAGAACCTCGCGATGTTCGGGGCTGAGCTGATCGAAGGCCACGACGAAATCGTTCATCGCGAGACGTCCGTCATGCGCAGGTTTCTCGTAGAGCGAAGCCGCGTGGATACCCTCGGGGTCTGCAACCTCGCGCTTACGCTTTCGGCGGTCCGAGTAGAAGGTATTGCGCAGGATCGTGAAGAGCCACGCACGCAGGTTCGTGCCGCGCTCGAATTTCTCGATATTCGACCACGCCTTGACGATCGTGTCCTGCACGAGGTCGTCGGCAGAGGCCGAATTCCGGGTCAGCGACAGGGCGAAGGCGCGCAGAGCCCCGAGATGATCGGGCAGTTCCTCACGCGGATCGCGGGCTTCGGTAGACGAGTTGGCTTTGGAAGACGAAGTCATTTTTCGCCCTCCTTCGCCTTGAGTTGCGCCAGCAAGTCTTTGAACCGATCTGGCACTTCTTCCTGAAGCGCCTCCTCATAAACCTTCTTCAGGTTTTGATTGATCTGGTCCCTGATACTGGACTTAGGCTTTTCGTCTGCCATATCACTATACATCCGGTTTCGATCCCACTCATTTTGCACGGAACCGAACGCGGGGCCAGAGAGTTTGGTTCCCGAAAAAACGCAAAAGGGGGTTTTCATGTCCGAAGACATCGCCGGCACCATCGGAGCCAACCTGCCGTATCTGCGGCGCTACGCCCGAGCCCTTACCGGCAGCCAGGACAGCGGCGACAGATACGCCGCGGCTACGCTCGAGGCCATACTCGAAGACACGACGCCTTTCGAGAATAACGATCCGAAGCTCGCATTGTTCCACGCCTTCCATCTGGTCTGGGCCTCCGCCGGTGCGCCGCTGGGCGAGCCGGACAACCGGCTGTCGGCACGCGCGCAGGATCACATGTCGACGCTGACGCCGAACACGCGCGAGGCGCTTCTGCTGCACTCGATCGAAGGGTTCCGCGTCGAGGAGATCGGCACGATCATGCAGGTCGACACCGACGAGGCGAAGGAACTGATCGACATCGCGATCCGCGAGATGGAAACGTCCGTCGCGGGCAAGGTGATGATCATCGAGGACGAGGCGATCATCGCGATGGATATTCGTGCCATCGTCGAGGATATGGGTCACCAGATCACCGGTATCGCCCGGACCCGGACCGAAGCGGTGGAGCTTGCTTCGACCGACAAGCCCGACCTGATCCTTGCCGACATTCAGTTGGCGGATAATTCCTCGGGCATCGACGCGGTGAACGACATTCTCGCGCAGTTCGGCAACGAGCTGCCCGTGGTCTTCATCACGGCCTTCCCGGAGCGTCTGCTGACCGGCGAGCGGCCGGAGCCCGCCTTCCTGATCACCAAGCCCTACACCGAAAGCCAGGTGCAGTCGGCGGTCAGCCAGGCGATGTTCTTCTCCTCCACGGAGACGCTTGCGGCCTAACGGCGGGATCACGCGAAACACATGAAAAAGGCGGCTCCGGGGATCGGGGCTGCCTTTTTTCACATGCGGGCCGCGCACCACAAATTGAAGCCGCGTCCCTGCAACTAGCGGCAGCCGCGCGTGGTTCTTCCTTCAGAGACGAATTGACGAAACCCATTCAGACCGAAGGAGCCGCCCCATGACCAATATCGTGATTACCGGCGCATCCGCAGGCGTGGGACGCGCCGTCGCGCGCCGCTTCGCCGCCAAAGGCAACCGCATCACCCTGATCGCGCGCAACAAGGCGCGGCTCGAGAAGGCGGCGGAGGAAATTCGCTCGAAGGGCGGCGAGGCCCTCGTGCAGCCGCTCGACGTGGCCGATGCCGATGCGGTCGAGGCCGCAGCAGTCGCCGCCGAGCGCGCCTTCGGTCCGATCGACATCTGGATCAATATCGCGATGGTCACGGTGCTGTCGCCCGTGGCCGAGATGACGCCCGAGGAATATTGCCGCGTGACCGAAGTGACCTATCTTGGCACGGTCAACGGCACGCTTTCCGCGCTGAAGCGGTTCCGCCAGCAGGGGTGGGGTACGATCGTGCAGACAGGCTCTGCGCTGGCCTATCGCGCGGTGCCGCTGCAATCGGCCTATTGCGCGGCGAAGGCGGCGATCGTGGGTTTCACCGACAGCCTGCGCTCCGAGCTGATCCACGAGAAGTCCGACGTGAAGATCACGGTCTGCCACCTGCCGGCGGTGAACACGCCGCAATTCGACTGGGCGCGCAACAAGCTGCCCAACCGGCCGCGCCCGGTCGCGCCGGTGTTCCAGCCGGAGCTGATCGCGGATGGCATCCATCACGCGGCCTTCCATCCCAAGCGCGAATACTGGCTGGGTTTCTCGGCGGTGAAGGCGATCCTGTCGGAGAAGATCTCGCCGGAGCTGGGCGACCTTTACCTCGCGCGCACGGCGATCTCCGGGCAGCAGACGGAGGAACCCGCCGATCCTACCCGGGCGGACAATCTCTATGACAGCGTCGATGGCGATTGGGAGGCGCGGGGGCGGTTTTCCGACGAGGCGAGCGGCAGCTCTCCGGCGATTGCGATCTCCGAGCATGGCGGCTCGCGGCTCGTCGCCAGCGGCGGTGCGGCGCTGGTCGCCGGGCTGATGCTGGGGGCAGTCTTCGCCGCGTCACGGCACCGGGGCTGAGCACTCGGAAAGAGATTTGAAGAGCGCGCGCCCCGTGGCGCGCGTTTCTTTTGCGAGCGGTCGATCAGCCCTTCGACGCGCCCCGATAGGCGGTGATCGCCGCGATCATCCCGGCATGGGACAGGCCTTGCGGGAAGTTGCCCAGCTGCACGCCGGTCTCCGGGTCGTGCTCTTCCGCAATCAGACCGAGATCGGTCGTCGCTTTCAGCATCCCCTCGATCTGGGTCTTCGCATCGTCGAGCCGCCCCGCCCGCACGAGGTAATCGGCGGCCCAGAAGCCGCAGGCGTTGAAATGCCCCTCGACGCCGGGGATCCCATCCTCCTGCAGGTCGTAGCGCCGCAGATGGACGCCCGTGCCGAGCCGCTCGCGGATCGCCGTATAGGTCGCGGCCATCTTCGGATCGTCGGCTGCGATCACCCCGATGCGCGGCATCAGCAGAACGCTCGCATCAAGCCAGTCCTCGCCAATCGCCCCGGTGAAGGCGCCGATCTCCTCGTTCCACGCCTCTTCCCGGATCAGCGCCTCGATCGCGGCGCGCTCGGCCTTCCAGAGCTTCGTGTCGGCATCGATCACGCCGCGTTCGACCAGCGCGATGACGGCATTCAGCGCGCCCCAGCACATCGCCTTGGAATAGGTATGATGGCGGCGGGGATCGGGCATTTCCCAGATTCCGTTATCGGGCCGGGTCCATTGCGAGACCACGACATCGGCGAAATTCGCAAGACGGATACCCTCGCCGGGATGCAATTCGCCGCCCGCTTCGACATAGGCGCGCGCGGCCATGATCATCGAGCCGTAAGCGTCGAGTTGCAGTTGCGTCGCAGCGCCGTTGCCCAATTGCACCGGGGCCGAGCGGCGATAGCCCTCGACCGTCTGCAGCTGGTGCAGCGAGACGTCACTGTCGCCCCGCACCGTGTAGAGCGTGCCCAGCTCCGGCGCGGTTTCGCGCGTGGCCGCCATCAGCCAGCGGAAGAACGCGTCGGCCTCGCCGGTCAGGCCCTGATCGAGAAAGGCATGCAGGACGAAATAGGCGTCGCGCAGCCAGCAATAGCGATAGTCGTAATTGCGGATGCCGCCGACCACCTCCGGCAGGCCCATCGTGGGCGCGGCGATCACGGCGCCGGTGGGGGCGTGGATCAGCAGCTGCAGCGCCATCAGCGAGCGTTTGAGCGCCCCGGAGAAAGGCCCGTCGCCGAAATCCGTCTTGGACTGCCGCTTGCGCCATGCCTCGCGGGTCGCGGCGAGCGCCTTGTGGGCCGCGTCCATTCCCCCGACATGGCCGTGGCCGCCTTGGGTGATGGTGAGGGTGACGTAGCCTTCTTCTCCGGCGGCGAGGGTGCCGCGCCCGTTCAGCCGCCCCGAGCCTTCGATTTCCAACTCGATGGAGCTGTCGATCAGGACGATGTCGCCGTCTTGCGTGAATTGCCAGCTGCCCGGGCCGCGCCGGATGAAATTAGGCGTGCTCAGCGCGTAATCGCAGCGCGGGGCGATGCAGATTTCGACCTCTGCGTCGGCGTCCTGCGCCTCGATCAGCCGCACGACGGAGCGCCCGAAGCTCGCCGCTTCTTCGAGCGAGTCCGGAAGGTTCATGAAGTCGGTGACCTTGAGTTGGCCGCCCTCGGTCGGGTGGGTCGTGGTCAGGATCGGGCCGTAGTTTTCATAGGCGCGTTTCACCGCGCTTGGACGGCCTGCCTCGGGCACCGGGCCAAGGTAGAACGTCCCGCCGCGAAACTGGTCGAGCAGCCGCCCGAAGACCGGATCGCCGTCGAAATCGGGGCCGCAGAGCCAATCGATCGCGCCGTCGCGGGCCACCAGCGCCGCCGTGCGCGTGTCCCCGATGACCGCGTAATCGCCGATGGGGAGATAGCCGCGCCGCCCTTCCAGAAAGCGCAGCGGCGGGCTGTCCGGATCGGGCGTGGTCTTCGCGGATCGGTCGGCGGAAGGGTGAGTGAGATCGGTCATGGAATGCATGTCCTTCGTCGCATCTCCGGGCGTCGCCCCCCCGGAGACAATCACATCCCTCTCAGTGATCGAACGGACCCGCCGCGCCGCAGTTCCTTGAACAAACCGTGTGCGTTCGAGAACCGCGCGTGGGGTAAACCCGGTCGCGGAGGCTGCGGCCTCCAGTCGTCCGCTAGGGCGCTTTGATCAGGACGGGCATCCGCGCGAAGCTCATGGAGATATGGCCGCGCCGCATATGGCCGAGCGCATCGAGATCGCCGAGGCGCAAGGCGCGCAGGATGTCGCGCAGCTCGTCATTGTAGATCTCGATCTCCTGCATCAGGTCAATCTGCGAGGCGGTGACCTGCTGCAGCCAGATCCGGGCCGTGCGGAAATACAGCGCCTCCGACATTTCCCTCAGCGGCGCATTCGCGGTCAGGTCCAGCAGACCGAGGAAGGTGTCGCGGTCCAGCTCGGCGAAGGCGCGGGCGGTGGGCGCATCGACAAGGGCGCGGCCGCGTTCCTGCAGCTTGACGAAAGACGCGATCAGCGCGGCGCTTGGCGGCACCGGGTCGAGCGTGGTCTGCAGCACCGTGAGTTCGCGCCGCAGCCGGAAGACCTGAGCCAGCTCGGTGTAATCGACATCGGTGACGAACGTGCCGACCCCATGCATCGAGCGCAGCAACCCGTCATCCTCGAGCCGCGCCAGCACCCGGCGCAGCGGTGTCCGCGAGATGCCGAATTCGGAAGCCAGCGCGGTTTCCGACAGGCGCATGCCGGGCGGGTAGTCGAGCAGGCAGATGCGGCTGCGAATTTCGGCATGGATGAGATCCAAGCGGTCGCGGCCACGCAGTCGTTCCGGTTCGGTTTGCCGAGGGATCAGGGGTATCTCGTTCATCGGGTTTTGCCGTCTCTTCGCGCGAGGGCCATGATCGGCGGCGGCGGCGCGCAGGTCAATCTGCTTCGTGGCGACGGCCCAAACGGCATTTTGATTTCACATATTGCGCCTGTGGGGGCGGAGCAATCGGCCCGATGTGGAGGTTGTTGCCCGCACAGGGCCTGCACTGCGTCCGCACGGGCGCGCGAGATATGCGCGTTCCGTGTTCAACGCTGCGATATTGGGCAATATTGGTGCACAACATCTGCGCAGGGAACTTCATAAGCCCACGATATCTGTCTGGCAACCCTGTATAATCAATGTGATCTGCTTGACACTCCCCGGAATCTCATAGGTGTTGTGTACATCAAGCGCGGAAGGCTGTCGGCTTTCCGTTAACAAGAGCCAACAGGAGAGACGCATGAAATCGATTTGGAAATCTGTCGCCGCTGCCGGTATGGGCCTCGCGATGAGCGCCACCGCCGCACTGGCCGGACCCCTGATGGACCGTATCAACTCGGGCGAGCCGATCCGCATCGGCTTTGCGAACGAAGTTCCGTGGGCCTATCCGGGCGAAGACAACAAGCCGCTGGGCTTCGTGAACGCCTATGTTCTGGGTGTGCTCCACGAGATGGGCTACGACAACATCACCCCCGTCGTGACCGATTGGGGCGGGCTGATCCCGGGCCTCAACGCGAACCGCTTCGACATGGTCACGGGCGGTCTCTACATCCTCAACTCGCGCTGCCAGAACGTCGCGTTCTCGGAGCCGATGGCGAAGGTGGGCGATGCGTTCATCGTGCCGAAGGGCAACCCGAAGGACCTGAACAACTACGAGCAGATCGCCAAGGCTGGCGCGACCTTCGTGACGGGTGCGGGCTATAACCAGGTGGAATCCGCAGCCAAGGGCGGCATCCCGGATAGCGACGTGATGACCGTGCCGGGCCCGACCGAAATCCTCGCTGCCGTGAAAGCGGGCCGCGCGGATGCTGGTGGCGTGACCTATTTCACCGCGCAGAACCTTGCCAAGCAATCGGACGGTTCGGTTGAAGTGTCCGACGTGAGCCAGCTTCCCGAATGGACCCAGAACTGGGTCGGCATCGGCTTCCGCAAGGCGGATCAGGACTTCGTCGACAAGTTCAACGAAGCCCAGAAGAAGTATCTCGGTTCGGACGCCATGATGAAGGCTGTCGAGGAATACGGTTATTCCAAGGACAACCTGCCGGGCGACAAGACTTCGGCTGAAGTCTGCAAGATGCGCTAAGCGCAACTGCTGAAGACATGGACGGGCCAGCGCATGGCCCGTCCATTTTGACATTCACCGCCGGGGCGGGACGGGAATGAGTTACATAGAATTTTTGAAAGAATACGGGCCGCGCTTCTGGGACGGCACGCTCGTGACGGCGGGGCAGTTCTTCCTGGCCTCCGCTCTGGCGATCGTCATCGCGCTTGTTGCCGGGCTTATGAAGCTTTCGCGCAACGGGCTGATCCGGGGCATCGCCGTCGTCTATATCGAAATTTTCCGCGGCACCTCGTTGCTGGTCCAGCTGTACTGGATCTTCTTCGTGCTGCCGCTGTTCGGGCTGACGCTGCCGAAATTCACCGCGGGTTTCGTCGCGGTGGGGATGAACCTCGGGGCCTACGGCGCCGAGCTGGTGCGCGGTGGTATCCAATCCGTGCCGAAAGGGCAGTGGGAGGCGGCCTATGCGCTGTCGATGAGCCCGATGAGGCGAATGTGGCGGATCATCCTGCCGCAGGCTTTCGTCAACATGCTGCCGCCGTGGGGCAACCTGCTGATCGAATTGCTGAAGAACACCGCGCTGGTCGCACTGATCTCCGTGTCGGACCTGATGTTCGAGGCCAAGCAGATCAACGGCTCCACCTTCCTGTCGGCGCAGACCTTCGGGACGGCATTGATCATCTACTACGTCTTCGCGCGCTTCATCGTGACGCCGTTCATGCGCTGGCTGGAGCTGGTCATGCGGCGCAAGCTGGGGAGGGCCTGATCCATGGGGTTCAACTGGAACTGGGAATTCACTTGGGAAATTCTGCCCAAGCTGATGCATGCGACGCTCAACACGCTGATGGCGGCGGGCTTCGGCTATGCCATCGCGGTGGTGCTGGGCATGGTCTTCGCGCTGGCCCAACGCACGCCCTACTGGGCGCTGACCAAGGTCGTGCGCGAATTCATCGAGTTCATCCGCTCGACGCCGCTGATCCTGCAGATCTTCTTCGTCTATTACGTCGGCCCGCAATTCGGTCTGAAGCTGGGGCCGTGGACGGCAGGCATGATCGCGATCGGTCTGCACTATTCGGCCTATCTGTCGGAGGTCTATCGCGGCGGTCTCGACGCGGTGCCGAAAGGCCAATGGGAGGCTTGCACCGCGCTCAACATGTCGACCCGCGACACCTATTGGCGCATCGTGATTCCGCAGGCCATTCCACCGGCGCTGGCGGGGATGGGCAATTACCTCGTGGGGATCTTCAAGGATACGCCGATGCTCTCGGTGATCGGGGTGGCCGAACTGATGCACACCGCGAATGCGATCGGCTCGTCGAGCTATCGCTATCTCGAACCCTATACGCTGGTGGGGATTATCTTCCTCGCCATCTCGCTTCCCACCGCTGCCCTGATCCGCGTCTTCGAGGATCGCGTGCGGCGTAAACTCGGATTGAAATGATGGAAGACCTTTCGAACTATCCGCTCGAACTGACGGGCGACAATGTGCCGATGGTGCGGTTCCTGAAAGTCACCAAGCGCTATGGCGATCTAGTGGTGCTCGACCAGCTCGATCTCGACGTGGCCGAGGGGGAAATGGTCACGATCATCGGCCCCTCCGGCTCGGGCAAGACGACCGTGCTGCGGATGCTGATGACGCTCGAGACGATCAACGAGGGCGTGATCTACGTGGACGGCAAGCCGCTGACCCATATGGAGAAGAACGGCAAGCTGGTGCCCGCGGACCGCAAATATCTGCGCAAGGCCCGCAGCCAGATCGGCATGTGTTTCCAGCATTTCAATCTCTTCCCGCATATGACCGCGCTGGAGAATTGCATGGAAGGCCCGGTGCAGGTGCTGGGCATGAAGAAGGCCGAGGCGCGCGAACGGGCCGAGGAACTGCTGGAGCTCGTGGGCATGTCCGACAAGCGCGACCAGCACCCCTCGCGGCTCTCGGGCGGTCAGCAGCAGCGCGTCGCAATCGCGCGGGCGCTGGCGATGCGCCCCAAGGTGATGCTGTTCGATGAAGTGACCTCGGCGCTCGACCCGGAGGTGATCGGCGAGGTGACCAACGTGATCCGGTCGCTCGTGGAGAAGCACAATCTGACGATGCTGATGGTGACGCACCAGATGGGCTTCGCGAAGGACATCTCGGATCGGGTCTGCTTCTTCTTCGACGGCAAGATCGAGGAGCAGGGCGCCCCCGAGGATCTCTTCGGCAACCCGCAGAAAGAGCGTACGCAGCAATTCCTCTCGGCGGTGAAAGAGGCCGACTGACGCGCCTCACGATGTCGCGCAATGGCCTGTCTGAAAAGGTCATTGCGTGCGCGGACATCTCGTTGCCTTATGGGCCTGCTTCCATCGCAGCGAGGGTCCGATATGCCGATCATCATAGACAATCCCTGGCGCGGTGACGGGCTCGACCCGGAGGGTGTTCAGCCCATCGCGGACGCCTCTGGCGTGGCCAGCCTGCTCGCCCAATGTCCGGCACATCGCGAGACCCCGCTGCGTGCGGCGCCCGAGATTGCGGAGCGCTCCGGGGTCGGCGAGGTCTGGATCAAGGACGAGCGCGAGCGCATGGGGCTCGGCAGCTTCAAGGCGCTGGGCGCGGTCCATGCGATTGCCCGGGAGGCGGCGGCGCGGGCCGAAGGCGACGACCTGCAGACGGCCCTCGCCGGTGAGACCTATGTCGCGGCCAGTGCGGGCAATCATGGACTGTCGGTCGCAGCAGGTGCGCGGATATTCGGGGCCCGCGCGATCATCTATCTCGCCGAGACCGTGCCCGCCGCCTTCGCCGCGCGGTTGGAGGCACGCGGGGCCGAGGTCGTGCGGGCTGGCGCGGAGTATCAAGCTAGCATGGAGGCCGCCGAGACGGTCGCTGCCGAGAATGGCTGGACGCTTTTGTCGGACAGCTCGTGGGAGGGCTATGTCGACCTGCCGCTGCGGGTGATGGAGGGCTACACCCAGCTTGCCGCCGAGGCCGTCGCGCAGATCGACGCGCCGCCGACGCATATTCTTTTGCAGGCCGGGGTGGGCGGTCTCGCGGCCGCCGTCGCGGCGCATGCGCGGCTCGCTTGGGGCGACGGGCCTGAGATCATCGTGGTCGAACCCGATGTGGCGCCTGCGCTGATCGAGAGTATTCGCGCAGGGCATCTGGTGAGCACGGAAGGGCCGGTCTCCGCGATGGGGCGGCTCGATTGCAAGACGCCCTCGATGGTGGCGCTGGCGGGTCTGTCGCGCGATGCGGATCGCTTCGCCACGATCACCGAAACCGAGGCGCAGTCTGGAGTCGACATCCTCGCAGCACACGGGCTGGCCACGACGCCTTCTGGCGGGGCCGGGCTGGCGGCTCTGCTTGCCGGGCTGTCGCTGGGCTCCGAGGCGCGCGTGTTAGCGATCCTCAGTGAAGGCCCGGAAGATGGCTGAGCGCTCGCTCATCTTCCCGGCCGAAGAGTTTCGCGCCCGCGTCGGCCGCCTACAGGCCGAGATGAGCAAAGGGGGGCTGGATGCGCTGTTTCTGACCGCGGCTGCGGATATTTTCTACGTCACGGGCTTCCTGACCCGGTTCTGGGAAAGCCCCGCGCGCCCGTGGTTCGTGATCGTTCCGGCCAGCGGCGCGCCGGTCGCGGTGATCCCCTCCATCGGGGCGGAACTGATGGGCCGCACATGGATGACGCAGGTCCGCACTTGGGATGCGCCCGATCCGACGGATGACGGTGTGAGCCTGCTTGCGGCGACGCTCTGCGATCTGCTGCCCGAGAGCGCGCGGATCGGGGTGCCGATGGGGTTGGAGACGCAGCTGCGGATGCCGCTCGCGGATTTCGCGCGGCTCGAGCAGCAGATCGCGCCGCGCCGCTTCATCGACGGCACCGCCGCGATCCAGCGGGTGCGCGAGATCAAGAGCGCGGCGGAGATCGAGAAGATCCGCACGGTCTGCGCCATCGCGGGCCGTGCCTTCGCGCGGGTGCCGGAATTCGCGGGGCTGGGGCGTCCGCACGATGGGATTTTCCGGGCCTTCCAATCGGCACTTTTGGAGGAGGGGGCCGACTGGGTCAGCTACGTCGCCGGGGCGGCGGGGCCGTCGGGCTATGACGATGTGATCTCGCCCGCCGGACCCGAGCCGCTGCAGACGGGCGACGTGCTGATGCTGGATACGGGCGCGGTGCGCGACGGGTATTTCTGCGACTTCGATCGTAATTTCTCGGTCGGCCCGGTGTCCGATCCGGTGCGGCGCACCCATGCCGCGCTGTGGGAGGTGACCGAGGCGGTGATGGCCGAGCTACGGCCCGGGATGCGGGCGCGTGATGCGCATCGTCTGCTGGTCGAAGGTCTGGCGGCGCGCGGTGTCGCGGCGGGTGGTGGGCGTCTGGGCCACGGGCTGGGGATCACGCTGACGGAATGGCCGTCCTTTACCCCGCGCGACGACACCGAACTGCGCGAGGGCATGGTGCTGACGTTCGAACCCGGCGCTTGGGTCGAGACCGCGCAGGGTCCGCGCCGCCTGTTGGTCCATGAGGAAAACATCGTCCTGCGCGCGACCGGGGCGGAGCTGCTGTCGCCGCGCGCCCCCGAAACCCTGCCGGAGCTGAGCTGATGGCCGATTTCCCCTATCGTCTTCGCGACGACGCCACACCCACGATGGGTCTGATCGTGCTGCGCGTGGACGAGACTATCGAGGACGAATTGCGTCGCTACATCCCGCCGGGCGACGCGCGGATGCATGTCACGCGCGTCCATTCCGGCGATGACCTGACACCGTCGAGCATCGCCGAGATGGAGCGCGCGCTGAGCGGCGCGGCGGCGCTGCTGCCGCCTGCGGCGAAGTTCGATGTGGTGGGCTATGGCTGCACCTCTGGCGCGGCGCTGATCGGGCCGGACGAGGTACGGGCGAATGTCATGGCGGGCGTCACGACGCGGCATGTGACCGATCCGCTGAGCGCCGCGCTGGCTGCGATTTCGGATCTCGGGCTGGAGCGCGTGGGCATCGTCTCGCCCTATGTCGCCTCGGTCGCGGAGCCTTTGCGGGCGGCCTTCGTCGCCGCAGGGATCACCGTTCCAGCGACCCTGTCATTCGGCGAGGAGGTCGAGGCGCGGGTGGCGCGGATCGACCCGGCCTCGATTGCCGAGGCGGCGCGAAACCTTGCGGGGCAGGCCAAGCTGGACGGGATTTTCCTGTCCTGCACCAACCTGCGCACGCGGGGGATTTTGCCGGAGCTGAAAGCGGAGCTCGGGATGCCGGTGCTCAGCTCGAACCAGGCGCTGGCCTGGCATATGCGCAAGCTGGCGGGGCTCGGGGAGCCGGAGTGAACAAGGCGCCCGTCGGGGCGCCTTGAAAGGTCGTTTCAAAAATTCAGCGGCGCGATCTGACGAACTCGACGATGCCATAGACCGCGAGGGCGGCGACGCCGACGATCAGCATCGGCTCGACGCCGTGGGTATGGAATTGCGTGCCGGAATGGGCGAGCGCGGGGCTGGCGAGCGTTGCGCCCAGAAGCGTTGCAAAGGTCGTCTTCATTGGTCGATCTCTTTCTTGCGTTGAGTCAGGAAGTCGCGGATGTCGAGGACGGATTTCTCGTCCATCGACACGTAGATCAGCGACATGTTGGTGCGTTCGCGGACCATCTCGCCCGGGAACGGAAGGTAGGACAGTTCGCGCGACCCGAAGGAGGGCGAGGCGGTGCCCACCTGCCATTCGGTCTTGAGCTCCACATCCACGAGTTTCAGCGATTTCGGCCCCGTGGACGAAGGACGCTCGAAGGGAACGCCCGCGAGCTTGAGATAGCTCGTCTTGTCGGAGGCCTGCATGAAGCCGTCGATGAACTGGGTGGCCAGAACCTGCAGGTCCGCCGCCTCGTCCTCATGATGCATGTGGCTGTGCAGATGCTCGCCATGGGCGTGGTTGTGACCATGCCCGTGATGCGCGTGGTCATGGGAATGCCCGTGGCTGTGCCCGTGATCGTGGTGGTGATGGTGCCCGTGGGGGGCGTGATCATGCGGCATGGCTCAGCCCACCTTATGCGGTTCGGAATTCGACCAGCGCTTGCCCTCGAATTCGCCATGCGGCAGCGAGACGGGCTTGTCGATATGCTTGCGATGCGCGCCGAGTTTGCCATTGGCCACCAGCGAGCCCAGCACATCCACGATCACCCGAGTGCCCATCAGCGCGGTGATGTCGGACACGTCATAGGGCGGCGCGACCTCGACCAGTTCCATCCCGCAGATGCCTTCGGCGGCGATGCCGGAGGCCAGGGCCAGCGCTTCGCGGGGCAGGAAGCCACCCGGTTCGGGCCAGCCGGTGCCGGGCACGAAGCCGCAATCGATGGAGTCGATATCGAAGGACATGTAGACCATGTCGACCCCGTCCCACGCCATCTCCAGCGCCATCTCGATCGTCTTGTCGATGCCCATCTTCTCCATGTCGCCCATGGTGATGATGTTGGTCTCACGCTCGCGCGCGACCTTCACCGCCTCGCGCGGGACCTGCCAGCCGCCGATGCCGATCTGAACGAGGTTCTTCGCGGGCACGTTTGGCAGGTTGGTCGAGTGGAACCACGGCGTGGTGTGCATCCGCTCGTCGAGGTCTTTCTCCTGAATGTCGGCATGGCGGTCGAAATGGACGATGCCGATCTTCTTCGAGGTGCATTCGGCGATTCCGCGCACACAAGGGAAGCCGATCGAGTGGTCGCCGCCGATCATGATCGGGAGAGAGCCCGAGGAGAAGACGTGGCTGACGGCGCGGCTAATCTGGTCGAAGCTCTTCTCGATATTCGCCGGGATGGTGAACACGTCGCCCGCATCGCAGAGCGTCATCTGCTCGCGCAGGTCGACGCCGATCTCGTAATTGTAAGGCGTGTAGAGCGCGGAGATCTTGCGCACGCCCTGCGGCCCGAAGCGGGTGCCCGCGCGGTAAGTGGTGCCGCCGTCGAAGGGGATGCCCAGGACGGTAGCGTCGTAATGCGAGACCTCCAGCACGTCCTCGGCATAGGGCGCTTTCAGGAAGGTGTTGATGCCCGCGTAATGGGGCAGCTCGCCGCGTGCGAAGGTCGGGATCGACTTGTCCTCGATGCTGTCGGCCCCGGTCAGACCCATGCGCAGCGCCCAGCGGCGTTCCTCGTCCCAGCGGCCCTCGGGGAGTTCCGCCTCTTTGCGCATCGCCTTCCAGCCGGCGAGCTTGGTCAGGTCCGGGTGGTGCTGGCGGCGCTCGCGCAGGGCATGCGCCGCGATGGCCGCTTGCGGGTGGTGCGGGCGCGATCGCCCGCCTGGCAGGTCATGGAACATCTCTGTCTCCAATCTATCGAAGCCCCGGATCGGGGCAGGCTGTCTGGACCTTGGCGGCGGCCCGCGCGCGGGGCCCAGCGGCGCGCGCGGTGAAACTTTGATCTCAGTCCGGCGCAGGCGCAGGGTCGCCTTGCGCGGCCAGCGAGGGGATCTTGTCGAGGATGTGCTGATACGGAATGCCGTGATCGCGGGCGTCGAAATCATAGGTGATCGTCGCGCCGTAGCGTTCGGGGTAATCCGGGTCCCAGCGGGTCTTGTCGAATACGAGAACGCGGTCGCCCAGCTTGAAGCCCTCGCCCAGATCATGGGTGACCATGAAGACGGTCATGCTGGTCTCGGCGCGCAGCTGCGTCAGGAATTCATGCATTGAGAGCCGCGTGCCCGGATCGAGCGCGCCGAAGGGCTCGTCGAGCAGCAGGATGCGCGGGCGGGCATGCAGCGCCTGCCCGATGGCGAGGCGTTGCTGCATCCCGCCCGAGAGGGTCGAGGGGTAGTTCTTCGCCACATGCGCGAGCCCGATCCGCTCGAGCACCTCATCGGCGCGCGCCCGGGCCTCGCGCAGTTTCGCGCCACGAAACCAGCCCCAGCCTTTCGGGAAACTCTCGGCGGCGACGATGTTGTCGCGCACGGTCATATGCGGGAAGACCGAGTATTTCTGGAACACCACGCCGCGCTCGCGCCCCGGTTCGCGCGCAGGCGTGCCGCCATCGACGGTGATGCGGCCCCGCGTGGGCGTCTCGTCGGCCAGCAGAAGACGCAAGAAGGTGGATTTGCCGCAGCCGGACGCGCCGACGATCGAGACGAACTCGCCCTCGGCCACGTCGAGATTGACGCGCTCGATGATCGGGCGGCCGTCGTATTCTTGAAACACATCGCGGACGGTGACGAAGCTCATAGCCCACCTCCCAGCCACGGGAAGGCTTTGCGCGACAGCGTCTTGAGCGCGAAGTCGATCAGGAAGGCGAGCAGCGTTATCCAGATGACGTAGGTCAGGATGATGTCCATCGCGAGGTAACGCCGGACGAGGAAGATGCGGTAGCCAAGGCCGACCTCGGCCGCGACGGCTTCGGCGGCGATCAGGAATAGCCAAGCCGCTCCGAGCGACAGCCGGATGGCCGCTATCAGCCGCGGCAGGATCTGCGGGAGCACCACACGCAGCGCGATGACCCATGTGGAGGCGCCCAGCGTCTGTGCCTTCACGATCTCTTCGTGCGGAATGTCGAGCACCCGCTGCGAGAGGTCGCGGATCAGGAAGGGTGTGATCCCTATGACGATCAGCACGATCTTCGAGGTCTCGCCCAGTCCGAAAACGATGAAGAGGATCGGCAGCAGTGCCAGCGGCGGCACCATCGAGAGCACCGCGACGAAGCTGGACAATCCGCGCCGGACGTAAGGCAGCAACCCGATCCCGACGCCGACCGTCAGGGAGATCAGCGCGCCGATGCCGACACCGAAGGCCAGACGCCGCAGGCTCGCGAAGGTATCGGCCCAGAGGAGGATCTCGCCGGTGCGCTTGTTCGGCTCGGTGAAGAGCCGCCCGGCAGTGATCATGATCGTCTCGGGCGCGGGCAGCAGCTTGTCCTGCGGGTTCGCCGCGAGCCGGATTTCCGAGCCGATCCAATAGGCGATCAGCACCGCCACGAAGGGCAGCGCGGCCAGCAGGATGCCGGTGGGCCGGGTCGGATGTCGGTTGAGCAGACGCATGGGCGCTTTCGGCAATTGGCGGAAAAAGGGCCCGGCCCGAAGGCCGGGCAAGTCAGATCAAAGCGCGCCGTCGGCCGCCATCTGCATGTAGGTGGTGTCAAAGCGCAGCTTCACGTTGGCTTCGTCGCCTGTCACCGAGCCGTCGGGATATTCGACGCCCACGAAATCGGCCGAAGGCGCATCGACGCCAAGGATGCCCTTGTCGAACAGGAAGTTCGCGACCGTCGTCATGGTCTCGGGCATCTCGGCGCTCGAAGCCTGCTCGACCGCCTTGGCCGGATCGTAGAACATCGCCGTCGCGGCGAGCTGGGCCTTGTAGCCTTCCAGATCGGTGCCGGCGGCCTCGGCCATCGCGGTCAGGGCCTCTTCGTCGCCTGCGGCCATCTTCGACATGACCTCATACCAGGCGCCGACCACGGCCTTGCCGAAATCGGGATTGTCCTTGAGCGTCTCGGTATTCACCACCATCAGATCGAGGATCTCACCCGGGATCTGCGAGCTGTCGAAGAGCTTGTTCGCATCCGGGTTTGAGTCGAGGATTTCCGACACCAGCGGGTTCCACGTCACGACGGTCTCGACCTCGGGGGTCGCGAAGGCGGCGATCATGTCGGCGTCGGAGGTGTTCACGACACCGGCCAGATCCTTCTCGGCCAGCCCGGCTTTGTCGAGCGCGCGCGCCAGCAGGTAATGCGAGACCGACAGCTCGACGAGGTTCACCTTGGTGTCCTTCAGCTCCTCGATCGAGGTCGCTTTCTTCGAGATGATCGCGTCATTACCGTCGGAATAGTCGCCGACGATCAGCGCGGTCGTGTCGACGCCGCCGCCCGACGGGATCGAGAGCGTGTCCATGTTCGTCGCGGAGACGCCATCGAAGCCGCCCGCGGTGTATTGGTTGATCGATTCCACGTAGTCGTTGATCTGAACGATATCGACGGTGATGCCGTATTTCTCGGCCCATTTGTCCATGATCCCCGAGCTCTCCAGATAGCCCCAGGGCATCCAGCCGGCATAGATCGACCATGCGAGTTTGAAATCGGTTTTCTGCTCGGCCATCGCGGGCGAGAGAGAGGCGGCGAGAACGCCCAAGCTGAGGGCCGTGGCGGACAGGAATTTCGTTCTGGTCATGGTCTTCCCCGTTGGCATGCGTCCCGCCTTTGTATGGCGTAGAGGCCGACCCGCTGGCGGAACAAGAGATGAGGCGCGGGTCAGACCTGCGCAGTAATCTCCCGGGATTTTGGCCCGCCGTGTGCCCGCACGGAATTTGCCGCGTGGGTGGCACTTCTCGGACCAGACCTGCCTTGTCGGCAACGGAACCCTAAGCGCCCTGCACCCTTATTCGGGCATGACCTTGGTGCGTTTCCAAAGGTGGAGAGAGGGCAAATACCGCCTCGATTGCGGCTCGCATGGCATTTGGGCGCAAAAAACTCTCAAGTGATGGCTTTTTAGGCGATGCCCCAAGCATATTTGATCGGTTGGTGCGCTTTTTGTGCGACTTCGTGATTCCTCGCGAGGTGGTTGGGGCGGGGCGTGAGGCGCACCTCACCCACCCGATCGGGCCTCCACCGGTGCGCCATCTTTCAGCGTTTCGACCGGATAGAGTACGACCTTGTCGCCCTCGCTCAGACCGTCCTGAAGCTCGGCATAGGTGCCATTGTCGGTCCCGATTTCCACGTTCACTTCCCGCGCGCGCCCGTCCTCGACCTTGAAGACGGCCCAGCCTGTGCCGCGCCGGAACAGGGCGCTCGACGGGACGCGCAGTGCGTCGGGGTTCTGCCAGACCACGATCCGGGCGGTCACCTGAAAGCCGTGGCCCAGACCGGCCCGCTGTGCGGCATCGCCGGTAAAGGCGATAACCACGCCCACCCGCTGCTCCTCGACCCCCAGGGCCGACACCTTCGTCGTGCCCGATGGATCGATGCGGACCACCTTGCCCTCCAGCACGTCCGGCCCGCCCCAATCGGTGATCTCCACCGGATCGCCCAGTCGCACGCGCACCGCGTCGCGCGACAGAAGGTCGGCCACCACCTCGAGCCCCTCCGAGATGTCGCCGATCTCCATGATCGGGGAGCCCGCAGAGAGCACGGTCTCGTTTTCCTGCAGGATTTGCAGCACCGTTCCGGTCGCGGGCGCATAAAGCGGGATCGTCTCGACGCCCTCACTATTGCTCGCGGCGGCATCGTTCTGCAGCACGGATTTCGCCGAGGCCAGCGCCGCCTCGCGCATCGCGATGGCGGCTTTCGCTGCGGCTTCCTGCGCGGCGGCGTAGTCGGCATTGATCTGATCGCGGTCCAGCTTGGACTGGCTGATCGTGCCGGAGAGCGCGAGCCGCCGCGACCGCGCGAGATCGCTATCGGCCTGTTCGCGCATCGCGACGGCGGCGCGGTAATCGCCCTCGGCGGCACTCAGCGCGGCTTGGGCCTCGGCCAGCGCGGCCTCTGCCTGCGCCCGGCTGCGCGCATCCAGAACGGCGGGCAGGGCGGGGCGCATCCGGGCGACGACGGTCTCGTTCGCGACGACATGATCGCCGACATGGATATCGAGCCGCTGCAGCCTGCCGCTGACCGGGGTCGAGACCGTGTAGCTTTCGCTGACGCGGGTCCGGCCATCATCCTCGATCACGAGCTTCATCGGGCCGCGCGTGACCTCGCCCATATCGACGGTCTGCGGCTGCGGCCAAAGCAGCGCGGCGATTGCGCCCGCCGCGATCAGGCCGATCAGGATGAGAATGAGCCATCTGGTCCGGGGTTTTGGTGTCACGGGTCAGTCCCTCGCCTTGAGCGCCGAAATCATGTTCAACCGATCCAGCGCGCGGCGCAACATCAGGATCGAGGCCAGTGTCGCCGAGACCACGACCAGAACCGCCATCGCGATGCTGGGCAGATCGAAGCTGACGCTGACCCGGTAGAGTTCATTGGAGAAAACGCGTGCGATCAACTTGGCAAGTGTCCAGCCGAACCAGATGCCGACCGGGAGCGCGCAGGCGACGAGCACCGTGATCTCGCCGGCCAGGATCAGTGTCACCTCTCCGCGGGTGAAGCCAAGGACGCGCAGGCTCGCCAATTCATGCGCGCGTTCGGCAAAGGCGTTGCGCGCGGCGTTGTAGACGATGCCGAAGCTCAGCACGAAAGCGATCGCGCCGAAGACAAAGCGCATCTGGCCCGCGCCCTCGTCGGCGATTTCCCGGAACGCCGCCAGACTGTCGGATTTGATCGAGACGCCCGCGACCTTGGGGCGCTCGCGCAGCTCGTGCAGCAGCTCCGGGGACGGGGCGCCTTCGGTGCGGATCGAGACCGAGGTGATCCGGTCCGCCTCGCCCACCGCCCGGGTCAGCGAGTCGAGGCGCATATAGGCCGGCGCGCCCAGCAGGGTGTCGGAGATCGCCGCGACCGGCAGCGAGAGGGTCCGCTTGCGGCCTTCGGTGACTTCGGCGGTGAGGTTTTCGCCCGGCTGAAGTTTCAGCACATCCGCGAGCCCCCGCGAGATCACGACGCCCTGCGCGGGCAGGGCGATCGGCTCCAGATCGGGCCGCAGCGCGCGGTTGAGCTGCGCATCCTCGGACAGGCCAGTCAGTTCGCCGCGATGGGTGATGACGCCGTTACGGAACAGGACCGGCACATAGCGCGTCGGCTCGGCCTCCAGCACGCCGGGCAGGTGCGCGATCTCATGTGTCACATCGCGCGAGACGGGATGGATGAAGCTAACCGTCGCATCCGAGCGGTCGGCAAAGCCGAAGGTGACATCCATCGTGTGATCGAAGCCCGAATAGATCATCAGCATCGCCATGTTCAGTGCGAGCCCCGCGGCCACGCCCGCGACGGTGCCGAGGCTGCGCACCGGCTGCCGCGTGATCTGGCGCAGGATCATCCGCCCCGGCTGGTCGAAGACTTTCGTGACGGTCGCGAGGAAGCCGACGCGGCCATGGGTGAAATCCGGCGGGGCTGGGGGGCGCATCGCCTCGGCGGGCGTCAGGCGGAACACCGTGCGCAGCGCAATCGCCGCACCGAGCGCGGCGGCGAGCAGCGAAAAGGCGAGGCCCCCGGCGAAGGGGCCGGGATGCATCGAGAAGACGAGATAGGGGAATTTGTAGAATTCCATGTAGAGCCCGGTGATCGAGCGCCCCAGCATCACGCCCAGTGCCGATCCGAGCAGCGCGCCCGCGAAGGCGATCATCAGCGCCATTTCGAGGTAATGCCCCGCGATCTCCGCCCCGCTATGGCCGAAGGCTTTCATCAACCCGATCTCGCGCCTCTCGGCCTGCACGATCCGGGTAATTGTGACGTTGAGCAGGAAGGCCGCAACGGCGAGGAAGATCGGCGGCAGAAACACCCGCGACTGGCGCAGACCTTTGAGTTCTTCCTCGATGAAGCGCGCCGAGGTCTGCTGGTCCTGCACATAGCCTGCGCCGCCGCCATAGGGCGCCATCAGCCGGTCGAGATCGGCCAGCACCGCCTTGCGCGGTCGCTCGCGCGTGGTGAGCGCCAGCACCTCGTTGAACGCGCCGTCGAGATCGAGCACGGCGGCGGCTGCCTTGCGCTCCATCCAGATCACGGCGAAGCGGCCATCGGTCGGGAAGAATTCACCCGGTGCGGGCATGAACAGAAACTCCGGCGCGCGGGCGAAACCGACGACCTGCAGTTTTTGGTGGCGGCCTTCGACCGTGACGCCGAGCGTATCGCCAAGCGCGATCCCGCGGGCGGCTGCGAATGTGTCGAGCAGCACGACCTCGTCGCTGCGCCCGGCGATGGGTTTGCGTCCCGCCGTCATCAGGATGCCATTGAGCCCCGCCGGGCCGGGCAGCGACAGGATGCGCGCCTGCACCGGCTCGCCGCCATCCGCATCGATCCGACCGAAGCCGCTGATCCGGCCCTCGGCGGCCAGCACGCCGGGAACGGCGTTGACCTGTTCCATCATCGAGCTGGGCGCGCGGGTGAGCGGCTCGAAGACCTGCGCCAGCCGGTGCCGTTCGAAATAGGCGTCGCGAGTGACGGTGAGCGTGTCGGTCAGCCCCGCCATCATCACCTGCACCATCACGCCCAGAGCCACGACCGCCGAGATCGCCAACGCCTGCGCCCGGATGCGCCAGAGGTCGCGGAACAGCTTGCGATGGAGGACGGTCAGGGCCATCGGCTCACCATTCGATCTCGGCAGGATCGGCGCGGGTCTCGTTGACGATCGTCTCGCGCAGCTGGCCATCGGTGAAATGCAGCACGCGATGCGCCATCGCCGCCGTCGCCGCCGCATGGGTGACGATCAGAACGGTGGTGCCCAGCTCGCGGTTCACATCGTTGAGTACCTGCAGCACGCGCCGCCCCGTCGTGCTGTCGAGCGCCCCGGTCGGCTCGTCGCAAAACAGCACCGCCGGGCGCTTCGCGATGGCGCGCGCGATGGCGACGCGCTGCTGCTCGCCGCCTGACATCTGCGCCGGGAAATGGTCGAGTCGTTCCTCCAGCCCCACCAATCGCAGCGCCTCGCCCGCATCCATCGGGTCATGCGAAATCTCGGTCACCAGATCGACATTCTCGCGCGCGGTGAGGCTGGGCATCAGGTTGTAGAACTGGAAGACGAAGCCGACATGGCTGCGCCGATATTGCGTCAGCGCCCGGTCGGACATTTCGGTCAGGTTCTGATCGCCGAACCACGCTTGACCCGAGCTTGGCCTGTCGAGCCCGCCGATGATGTTGAGAAAGGTGGATTTGCCGCTGCCCGAGGGGCCCAGCAGCACCACGACCTCGCTGCGCGGAATTTCCAGCGTCACCTCTCGGAGCGCGTGAACCGCGGCAGGACCCTCGCCATAGGTCTTCGACAATGCTTCGGTGCGAAAGGCAGGCTGCACGCTCGGCCTCTTGAGATAGATCGGGCAAAGTGCCCGACCCAGATCAGATCACAGCTTCTTCAGGCAGTCAAAATTTGTCGGCTCTGGCGGGGAGTTGAGCGCTTCAGCGTGACCCCGACGCATCGAGTCGCAGGCGTCGTCAGGTGCTGAGGCTGTGGAAGAAGAGGTCGATTTCCAGCGCCAGTCCGAACTCGAATTCAGCCAGTTCGGGGTGGGTCCATTCGTGCTGTTCGAGACGGTCGAGAAAATCGCGCCGTTTGCGCTCGTCGCTCGCATCCAGCGACAGGGTCTCGGCGGCGCGCAGCAGGTCGATCCGCTTGTGGACCTCGCGCATGGCGGAGAAGGCTTCCATCATAACCGGCATCAGGCGCGGCTCGCTCTGCCAGGTTTGCCCGCCAAAGACCTCCTGGACGACACGGTTGCCCGAGCCGAGGCAATCATAGGCGACGCAGCCCGCCATGCCTTCCTGCGTCAGCTTGTCGTGGATCGAGCAATCGTGCCCACAGAGGTGCCGACAGGGCTCGCCGGGGTTCTTGCTGAAGGCGAAATCTTTGCCCTTGTCGAAGGCCAGCACCAGACAGCACAGGGCTGCGCATTGGGAACAGTCGGTCTTGAGACGATCGGTCTGGGACATTCTGGCCTTCGCTTAACGGGACTTCGCACGGAAAGTCGTCGGGCCGTGATATCCCGCAAAACGGCTCTTGAATGCAAGTGCTGCGCGGGACGCGCGCGCCGATGCCCCGGCAGCGGAGGAGGCCTCGCTGCCGGGGTCATTCCAGCTCAAAGGGCTTCAATCGCCTTTGCCAGCATGTCGCGCACTTCGCCCGCGACCGACTTGAGCTGGGGATTGTCGATCGCCGTCATCGAGGCTTCCGGATCGATTGCGCAGACGAGGATATCCGCGCCGTCCTGCCGCAGAATGACGTTGCAGGGCAGCATCGCGCCGACGTTCGGCTCCAGCTGGATCGCCTGATGCGCCATCTTCGGATTGCAGGCGCCGAGGATCAGGTAGCCGGGCATGTCTGCGTCCAGCTTCTTCTTCATCGTGCCCTGCACGTCGATCTCGGTGAGCACGCCGAAGCCTTGCTCCTTCAGGGCCTCGCGGGTCCGGGTGTCGGCCTCTTCCAGCGTGGTGTTGGTGAGGCGTTTGTCGATGGTGTAGCTCATGGTGTTGGCTCCTTGAGTTGAAAGCGGTTCAGGTTTCGACCGGGTAGTCCTGCGCGGACCATGCGCCGAAGCTGCCCGGCACAGCGGAGACGTTCTTGAATCCGGCGCGGTGCAGCAGGCTCGCAGCGACGCTGGCGCGGTAGCCGCCCTGACAATACACCGCATAGTCGGCGGAACGGTCGAGTTGGTCCATCTCGTCTTCCAGCGTGCCGAGGAAATGGTGGATCGCGCCGGGGATATGGCCGCCGTCCCACTCCTTGTCCTTGCGCACGTCGAGCGGGGTCAGATCGCTGCCCTTCAGCTCCTGCACGGTGACCTGCGGGATATGCGCAAGCGGTCGCCCGGAGGTGCGCCACGCGGCGATGCCGCCGTTTAGGTAGCCCGCGAATTTCGTGAAGCCCACGCGCCAGAGACGCAGCACGGCCTCGTCGATGTCGGCAGTTTTTTCGCTCACAAGCGCGATGGGCTTGTCGGGATCGAGCATCCAGCCCGCCCAGACCGACAGGATCGGCTGCAGCCCGATGTTAATCGAGCCCTCGATAAAGCCGCCGCCGAAGGCGAGCATGTCGCGGAGATCGACGAGCTGCACGTCCTTGTCGGCGATCAGCGCCTCGAACTCCTCTGGCGTTTTGCCGATGCAGCGCGGTAATCCGTGCATCACCTCGGGGCCCGCCGCATTGACCTTCTTGAGGCGCGGGTAATGCGTCGGCACCGGCGGCGCGTCCTTCGTCATCTCGTCCTTGAAGGCCTCCAGATCGGTGATCTGGACGTATTTGTTATGGGCCTTCTCATAAGCGATGCTGGTGGACATCCGGTCGCCGATATTCGGCCCGCAAGCCGAGCCCGCGCCGTGACAGGGATAGACGAGCACGCCCTCGGGCAGCTGCATGTAGAATTCCTGCGTGGTGCGGAACAGCGCCTCTGTCAGTTCCTCGGTCTTGTCGTCGCCCAGCAGGTCGGGCCGGCCGACCGAATCCACGAAGAAAGAATCGCCGCTGAGCACGCCCCACGGCTCGTCATTGTCCTTCTCGTAAAGCAGGAAGGAGACGTGTTCGGGCGTGTGCCCCGGCGTGTGCCGCGTCTCAAGCGTGAGTTGGCCGAAGGTGAATTTGTCGCCATCGCGGATGCCCTCATGCGCGAAGTCATATTCGGCGCCGCCTTCGACGCTGACGCAAAGCTTGGGCGTGCCATCCAGCCGCGCCACCAATTCGCGCGCGCCCGACAGGAAGTCGGCGTGAATATGGGTCTCGAACACATGGGTGATCGTCAGGCCGAGCGCCTTCGCGCGCTCGATGTAGATATCGCAATCCGGGCGGGGATCGACGACGGCGGCGGTACCGCTGCCGGTGTCGCCCAAGAGGTAGGAGCACTGGGCGATCCCTTCCGCAAGGATCTGTTCAAAACGCATGGTCATGTCATTTGCCTCCGAATTTCCGTCAGCTCGGGATTGCCGGAGAAATGCGCCGTGATCGATTCATGTTCCAAAACTTGAATATGTAGGCAGGACATCGCTCATAAACGATGCGTGAGGATGATACCCGTTTCAGGTGTTCAGGAGCGGCGCGTGCCGGGAACGCCAGCGCGGGCGTCCGGAAGGATTAGCGTCACACGCAGCCCGGTCTCCGCATTCGCGATGCTCAGCGTACCGCCGACGGCCTGCGCGATCTCGGCGCTGATCGACAGGCCCAAACCATGGCCGCTTTCATCGGCGCGCGCGCCGCGTTTCTGAAGATGCTCGATGCGGTCCGCCGAGATGCCCGGGCCGTCGTCCTGCACGTCGATGGCGATCATTTCCGCGCGTCGGCTGGCGCGGATCGTGACCTGCGATGTGGCGTGGCGGCTGGCATTCTCGATCAGCGTCCCGAGCGCTTCGGCAAGATCACTGGCGTCGAGCGTCACCTGCAAATCCTCGGGCACCGCGATGTCCCAGTTCACAGCGCTGCCCGTGGGCGTGCGCCGGATCACCGAGACAATCTGCTGCACGACAGGCGCCACCGTGGCCTTGTCTTTCACGACGCGTCCCGCGAGGCGCGAGCGGGTCAATTCGCGGTCGACATGGCGGCGCATCGCTTCGGCAATTTCCTCGATGGCGGCGGCAGGCTCGGTCTGGCCGTTCTGGCGCAGCCGGTCGGCCTCGCCCATCAGCGCCTGCAGCGGCGTCTTGAACCCGTGCGCGAGATCGGCGGCGCGGTGGCGCGCGCGATCGAGCTCGGCCTCGCGGGCGTCGATCAGCGCGTCGACCTCATTCGCGAGGGGCTGCACCTCTTTCGGAAAATCGCTGCCCAGCCGCCGCTGTTCGCCCGAGCGCACGGCGAGCACGCGCCGCCCGACTTCCGACAAGGGGCGCAGGCCGAAGAAGAGCTGAACCCATCCGGCCACGATCAGAGCGGCTGCGAGGATCGCGTTATAGGGCAGCAGTTCCTTGAGAAAATCGCTGCGCGCCTGATCCAGATCGGCCGTCGTCAGCGCGACCGCCGCGCGCACTCGGCCCTCGCCCAGCGAAGGCGGCAGGGTCACGCTGCGCTCCAGCGTCAGCAGTGTGCCGCCGGTCTGATCGGGCAGGCGATGCACGTGGATATGTCCGTCGGGCAGCTCATCGGGCGGCAGGGGCAGCGCGTAATCCCAAAGCGAGCGCGACCGCAGCAGCGTGTCGCCGAGGTCGATCTGCCAGTATAGGCCGCTGAGAGGTTGGTCGAAGCGCGGATCGGCGGGCGGCGTTTGCAGCGCCAGCCTCCCGTCGGCATCGCGTCCGAGCGCCGCCACGACCTGATCGAGCTGCACCGACAGTTCGGCCTCGGCCCGGCGCTGAACATGGGCGGCGAACAGCGCCGTCAGCGCGGCGGAGGCAATCGCTAGCGCCAGCACCACCGCCAGCGCGCCGCCAAGCGCGAGCCGGAGGCGCAGCGACAACCGCATCACGCGTCGCCGCCTTCGAGGAAATAGCCAAAGCCGCGCCGCGTGCCGATCACGCCGGGGCCGAGTTTGCGGCGCAGCCGCGCGACGAGCGCCTCGAGCGCATTGGCCTCGCGCGAGTCGTCGTCGCCATAGAGATGTTCGAGCAGTTCGGTCGGCGGCACGACGCGGTCGCGATGCAGCATCAGGTAGGAGAGCAGCCGGAACTCCAGCGCCGTCGCCGCGATCGGCACGCCGCGGATCGATACGCTCATCCGGTTCGCGTCGAGCGTCAACTCGCCCACGCTCTGGTTCGCCGAGGCCCGCCCGGCGGAGCGCCGGATCAGGGCCCGCGCCCGCGCCACCAGCTCTTCCATGCGGAACGGTTTGGGCAGGTAGTCGTCGGCGCCTGCGTCGATGCCTTCGACCCGCTCGGTCCAGGCGCCGCGCGCGGTCAGCACCAGCACCGGCATCTCGCGATCATTGGCGCGCCATTTCTTGAGGATGCTCAGCCCGTCCATCTTCGGCAGGCCGAGATCGAGAATGACGAGGTCGTAATCTTCGGTATCGCCCAGAAACCACGCATCAAGCCCGTCCGCGCAGGTCTCGACGAGAAATCCCGCCGCCTCGAGCGCAGCCTTGAGATCCGCCGCGATCCTCTGGTCGTCCTCGACCGCCAATACGCGCATTACTTGTCCCCGTCGCGCTCGCTGTCTTCGGGACCACCAATCGGCAAACCGGTCGCCGCGTCAACCTCAAGCTCGATGATCCGGCCTTCCGGGGTGATCAGCTTGAGCTCGTAGACATAGTGACCGTCATCCGATTCGAGATCCAGCTTGATGACGCGGCCGCCGAAACGGTTGCGCACGCCGCCTAGGATCTTCGACAGCGGCAGAATCTCCTCGCGCTCGACCGCGCTGCGCGCCCGGTCGTGATCCGAGCCGCCTCGGCCCGAGCCGCCGCCGCCGCCCGCACGATCGGCGAGGGCGGGCGTGGCCATGGCCAGCGAAAGAAGGAGGAGGGTCGTGAGCGTTTTCATACGACTTTCTTAGCGCAAATAAGCTGACAGAACGCTGACAAAGCCCGTCAGTACGGCGTCAGAGTGATTCTGCCAATGTCGTCTCATCCGGGCAACTCGCCCCTATCCGATCACAGGAGTTAAAGATGAAACGCACTCTTCTCTTCACCGCCGCCCTCGGTGCCGCTGTCGGCGCATTCAGCCTCGGTGCCGCACAGGCGCAGGGTCCTGGTGGCAATGGGAATGGCGGCGGCGGGCAGTCGGGCGGTCAGGTCATGCTGCCTCAGAAGAATGCCACGCAGACCAAGTCCCAGAACCGCGAGACCTACGAATACCGGAACGAATATCGCAACTCGTATCGCAATGGCGAGTCCGAGGGCGAATACGGCATGCCGTCGAACTACCGTGAGGAAGTTCGCAACATGAATCAGGCGCGCGAGCAGTGGAAGAAGATGGACGAGGTCGCCAGCGACCTGCGTGCCGAGGGCTACCAGATCAGCAAGATGGAGATGGAGCGCTACAGCTACGAAGCCAAGGTCCGCGATCGCGACGGTCGTCGGCTTGAGCTGAAGCTCGACCCGGTGTCGGGCGAGATCATCGGCTCCGAGCTGGACTGATGAGCGAAGGAGCGGCCAGTCGGGTCTGAGGCCCTTTCGTCCGCTTCGGATACTGAGGGCTGGTGGCGAGATTCGCCACCGCCCACCTGACACTCGATTTGAGTGTCCTACATTTGGGAGGCGTGCACCTCGCGGGCCACTCCCATCCCGAACACCTCGCGAGAGCCATGGTCACCGGTCGCAGACACGCCTGACCTGAGCCGCGGGGTATCGAGCGAGCTTTGTTGTGCCGTCCCCACACCCCTCACAAAGCTCGCTCGATTATTCTCCAAAGCTCCGAACTAGTGAATATCCGAGCGCCGCTATCTGCTGGTCGGTCGCTCGGGCCTGCCGGTACCGTGGACATGGACGCAGTTGCGGGGCCCCTCCGGTTGACCCGGACTGGACTTTTGTGTCAGGCACGCGACCTTTCATGAGGACCCTCGGCGCACGTGCCGGGCCCAGCCGAAGGAAGGACATATGGCACTTACCCTGCGCCGCAACCGCGACCGCGATCTGGCACCCTTGGCAGCAATGCTGTCGGACACCGAAATCCCGTTGCTCAATCCCAATGCGAAAGTCCCGTTCGACGAGATGGAATGGCATCAGAAGTGGCTTGGAGACCGCGAAGATGTCTCTTTCTACCTGCAGGATGCAACGGGGCGAGATGTGGGTTTCTTCGCATTGCGTGAGGGTGTCGGGCCAGAGGTGCGGCATCTCACCTATGTCTATCTCGTTGAAGAGGCACGCGGCGGGGCCGCTGCGGAGCTGACGGGCCATGTGGAGCAGGCAGCACGCGACCTCGGGGCGCTGACCCTGACCTTGAAGGTGGAAGTCGACAACGCGCCAGCCCACAACGCCTATCTCTCGGCTGGTTATGAGGAGCTGTCGCGGCGGCAGGGCATGGCCACGATGCGGCTGGATCTGGAGGAGCGGCCCACCGAGTGAGCGGGTTCTCTGGTCGTAGTTTTGGGCCGTGGTCGTGAAAGTCGCTTTCGTCTCCCGCGATGCACCCTGCGGCTTCGGCGCTTGCGACCGCTCTCTGCGAAGGCGTTCGCGTGTCGCGAAATTCGTGCTATTCGGAGCGCTACCTGACCGCTCCGAGTGTCTTCCGAAATGGACAAGCTTTCCGTCATGCAAGCCTTCCGCCGCATTGTCGATCGCGGCAGTTTCGCGCGCGCGGCGGAGGATCTCGGGGTGTCGCCCGCGCTTCTGAGCCGCGAGATCAAGCTGCTGGAAGAGAGCCTCGGGAGCTCGCTGCTGACACGCACGACGCGCTCGATGTCTCTGACCGATGCCGGGCGTCTCTACTATGACGAGGCGAGCGGTATCCTCGACGCGGTGACCTCGGTCGAGACACGTATCCGCGACGGGGCCGGGGCGGTGCGCGGGCATCTGAAAGTGAATGCTTCGAGCTCCTTCGGACAGACGGTGATTTCCCCGATCCTGCCGGAGTTTCTGGCCGCGCATCCCGATCTGCGGCTGTCGCTCTCGCTCGATGACCGAGTTGTCGACATGGTGGAGGGCGGCTTCGATGTCTCGATCCGCATCCGACCGGCGATGCCGGATTCGGCTCTGGTCGCGCGCAAGATCGGCACGATGCGGCAGCGCATCTTCGCCGCGCCCGCCTATCTTGCCCGGGCTGGGACGCCCGAAGGGCCGGAGGATATCGCAGGGCATAGGGTCATCGGCTTCCTGCTGGCCGACCATCTGACGAAATGGGCGCTGCACGGGCCGGAGGGTGCGATCAGCCTCGATCTCGATCCCGCCATTCGCGTGGGCAACAGTCTCGTGCTGCGCGACCTGCTGATCGCGGGGCAAGGCATCGGCACCTTGCCGGATTTCGTCTCGGATGAGCCAGAGAGGCGCGGCGATCTGGTGCGCGTCCTGCCCGAGTGGGAACTGCCCGCGCCGGAGATTTTCGCCGTGACCGCCTCGCGGTTGGGCATGGATGCGAAAGTGACGGCGTTTCTCGATCACCTGCGGGCGGCGATGGCGCCCTGACATTCTTCAACCGGCGTAAAGAGTGATTTGCGCCTCGGCCGCTTATTCCGACGCGGGCGATCCGCGATCTTGTCAGGCAATGAACCCCATGCCCTGAGAGGATCCAATGACCCGCGTTCTCGTTCTCTATTATTCCAGCTACGGCCATGTCCGTGCGCTCGCCCAAGCCGAGGCGGAGGGCGCACGCAGCGTGCCCGGCACGCATGTCGATCTGCGCCGCGTTCCCGAAACCCTGCCTGACGATATCCGGCAGAAGGCTGGCTTCGCCGCCGACGACACGCCCGTCGCCAGCCCCGCCGATCTCGAAGCCTATGATGCGATCATCTTCGGCACGCCCACGCTGTTCGGGATGATGGCCGGGCAGGTGAAGTCCTTCCTCGATCAGGCGGGCGGGCTCTGGGCGCGCAATGCGCTGGTCGGCAAGGTTGCCGCCGTGTTCACCTCGACCGGCTCGCAGCATGGCGGGCACGAGGCGACGCTGCTTTCGACGCAGATTCCGCTGCAGCATTTCGGGATGCTCATCGCCGGGATGCCCTACACTTTCGCCGATCAGACGCGGGCGGACGAGATCGTCGGCGGTGCGCCCTACGGCGCCGGCACGATCGCCGGGGCGGACGGATCCCGGGCACCGACCGAGACCGATCTCGCGGGCGCCCGCTTCCAGGGCGCTCATGTCGCGCGCATCGCGGCGCGGCTCGCAGGGGCCGCTCTGAACGAGGAGGCCGCGTGATGCCCAAGCTCACCGTCGATTTCTTTCACGACGTGGTCTGCTGCTGGTGTTTCAACATCTCGTCGCGGATGCACAGCCTCGCCTCCGAATTCGATCTCGACATCCGGCATCGTACCTTCGTTCTGCAGGCAGACCGCGCCGAGATGGCCGCGCGCTGGGGCTCCCCTGAAGCCGCCCGCGAGACCATTCTCGGGCATTGGACGGTCTGTAGAGAGGTCAGCGATCGGCCAGAGCTTGTCGATATCGAGGCCATGCGGGCCGCTGATTTCGACTATCCCCACGGGATGACCGCCGCGCTCGGATGCAAGGCCGCAGAGGCGCTGGGCGGGCAGGACGGCCATTGGGAGATGTTCGACCGGTTGCAGCGCGCGCATCTCTCCGAGGCCCGGAACATCGCCGATCCGGTCATCGTGCGCGATGTCGCGCGAAGCCTCGGGTTCGAGGCGGCGGCCTTCGCAGAGGCGTTCGACGATCCGGCCACGGCGGAGGCTGTCGAAGCCGATCGTCAACGCGCCCGTGCCCTTCAGGTGCGCTCCATTCCGGCGCTGATCGTTCGGGAAACCGGCGCGCGGCTCGTGAACGGGACGCGTGAAGACCTCGCGGCACAGCTGCGCAGCTCGCTGAAACTCGTCGCCTGAGGAGTGCCCCTGATGACGATCCGTTTTGTCTTCCGTGGTCTCCGGCATCGGCGCTTCCATCCGCGACGCGTGCCGCGCGATCTCTCGCCCCATCTGATGCGCGATATCGGGCTCGAGCCTTGGCCTGAGCGCCCCTGTCTCTCGCCGCGCCACTTCCGCTGAGCGACCCGACCGAAGGCGCCAAAGGCACCTTCACGCGGTCCGCCGATACCGCCCGCGAGAGCCCCGTCTTCTCACTCTCGCTTTTCCCTCAATACGAGTCACCCAATGTCACGTACCACCGATATTTTCCTCACGGCGCTCGCCCCGGCTATCTGGGGGAGCACCTATCTCGTCACCACCGAGGCGTTGCCCGCTGGCTACCCCATCACGCTTGCGGCCCTGCGCGCCTTGCCTGCGGGGCTGTTGCTGGTCGCGTTCACGCGGTCGCTGCCGCCGCGTGCATGGCTTGGCCGCACCTTCCTCCTTGGGAGCCTGAACTTCGCCCTGTTCTGGAGCCTTCTCTTCGTGGCGGCCTATCGCCTGCCCGGTGGGGTCGCGGCGACGCTCGGCTCGCTTCAGGCGATGATGGTCATCCTCATGGCGCGCGGCTGGCTTGGCACGCCGGTGCGCGCCGGGGCGGTTGCCGCTGCGGCGACAGGCGTTCTGGGCGTCGCGCTTCTTCTGCTGGGGCCGGAGGCCGCGTTGGATCCTGTCGGTGTCATCGCCGGTATTGGCGGGGCCGCGTCGATGGCGGCGGGCACCGTGCTGAGCCGAAAATGGCAGCCGCCTGTCTCGGCGCTGAGTTTCACCGGCTGGCAACTGACGGCGGGTGGGCTGGTCCTGCTGCCACTGGCTTTGATCGTCGAGCCGTCCCTGCCGCCGCTGACCGCGCTTAACCAGTCGGGTCTGATCTGGCTTGGCCTGATCGGGGCGGGCGCGACCTATGCGATCTGGTTCCGGGGCATCGCCCGTCTCGAGCCCGGCGCGGTCTCAATGCTGGGGATGATGAGCCCGGTCACGGCGGTCTCCCTTGGCTGG
This sequence comes from Thioclava sp. JE_KL1, assembly GCF_009296265.1. Classification (GTDB taxonomy): domain Bacteria; phylum Pseudomonadota; class Alphaproteobacteria; order Rhodobacterales; family Rhodobacteraceae; genus Thioclava. Next base: position 6,748 of record NZ_WBJS01000005.1, on the reverse strand, counting down.
CTCTGGCTGGGGCAGGGCCTGTCGTTGCTCCAGATGAGCGGCGCAGCTATCGTTCTGATCTCGGTCTGGGCCGGGCAGCGCGCGAACCGTCCGCGCGGGCCGGGCACCTTCCGACCCACGGTCGTGGCGCAATCGAGAGCGGCGTGAGCGTCAATCAACGGAGGACTTCCGCGTGGCCCAACTTTCCCTGACGGACGACCTGATCCGAAAGTCGCGCCTCGCCGGGCTGCTATATCTCATCATCATTGTCATGGGGCTCGGCGCCGAACTTGGCCTGCGCGCTCCTCTGATCGACCTTTCAGATGCCGCGGGCACGGCCGCAGCGATACTGGCGGCGCCGGGCCAGTTCCGGCTGGCGATCATCGCCGATCTGGTTATGGCGCTGAGCGATGCGGGGCTTGCCGTCTTGCTTTACCTGATTTTCCGCGGGGTTGCTCCGGGTCTTGCCCTGTCGGCGATGGTGTTTCGGCTGATTCAGGCGGTCCTCATCGCGGCAAATCTGATGGCTTTGCAGACGGCCTGGCTGCTTCTGTCAAATGCCCATGATGTGGCCGACGCTCAGTCGCTGGCGCTGATCTTTCTCGAGCTGCATGGCCATGGCTACGATCTCGGGCTGGTCTTCTTCGGCGTGAACAGTCTGATGATGGGCGTTCTGGTCTGGCGCTCGGGCCTCTTTGCGAAAGCCTTCGGGGCGGGGCTCGCGCTGGCCGGTCTGGTCTATCTGATCGGCAGCGGGATCCGGTTTCTCGCCGCCGACCTCTCATCGGCTTTCGCCCCGGCATATGGGCTGACGATCCTCGCAGAGACTGCGTTCTGCCTCAGGCTGCTGTTTCGGCCGCGCCGACACGGGCGGAGCGCGAGCTGACCATGGTTCGACTCTGCGACTGTCGGTTGTCCGAAGCCAAAGCGGCCCGGATCGGATCCGGGCCACTTCGGCGATGCATCATCAGGACCAGGGGGTCACGAGGTATTTCTCCCCGGTCTTCATCTTCCGGTAATCGGTCACGGCTTCCTTCGTCAGCATCTCGTCGAGATTGACGCGCGTCTTGTAATGGCTGGCGAAGGTGGTCGTAAGATTGTCGCGAACGCGCTTGCGCATGCGGCCAACGGTCTCTTGCCCCGCCGACTGCAGGAACGGGAACAGCAGCCAGCCCGAGAGCGTCCAGCCGAAACCGTAGCTCGGGGAAAGCGTCGTCGGGCCGGTGTCGAGCCGACCGTAGATGAACATCCGCTTGGGCTGGTTCGAGCCGTAGCGCGAGTATTCCGTCATCCGGCTCACCGCGACCTGCTCCATTGCCTTGAAGGCGTTGTCGACCGCGTGGCCGCCGCCGATCGGATCGAAGCCGTAGAACGCGCCGGTGTCGTCGATCGCGGCGCTGAGTTGCTGCATGAAGTCATCCTGCGAGGAGTTCACGACATGGGTCGATCCGATCTTCTGGAGCAGAGCGACCTGATCGTCCTTGCGCACGATATTGACGAGGCCGAGCCCGTCCTCCTGACAGATGCGGGTCAGCATCTGGCCGAGGTTCGACGCCCCGACCGTGTGCAGGATCGCGTCCTGCCCGTCCATCTTGGCGTTCTCGGCGAACCCCAGCGCGGTCATCGGATTGACGAAGGCGCTCGCGCCGTCCTCGGAGGAGTGATCGCCCAGCGGCAGGCACATCTGCGCATCGGCGATGCAATATTGGCTGTAAGCGTTGCCCGGCACGCAGGACACCCGTTGCCCCATCAGCGCCTTGGCTGCGTCGCTGTCACCGGTCGCGACAACGGTGCCCGCGCCCTCGTTCCCGGCGGGCAGCTTGAGACCGTGCCGCGCTTTCGAACCCGCGTTGAACGGCTCGGGCATCTTGGCCACGAATTTGCCGGGGGAATATTCCGCGTTCTCCATATCCGCCGCGCCGACGAGGATGGCGAGGTCCGACGGATTGATCGGAGCCGCTTCCATCTTCACGAGGACTTGGTTGCCGGTCGGATCGGGGAAGTCCACGTCCTCGATCGCGACGGTGAGCGTACCGTCTGCCTCCAGCGTCGTGAACAGTTGCTTGCCAGTGGTCGCCATGTCGATCTCCAGATTTGAATGTCGTCGGGAAGAGGTTGGGTCACGCCCAGAGTTTCCGAGGGCGGGCTTGCTTTGCCAGATAGAGCGCCCTGCGTTCGAGGCGACCGCAAAGCGTGCAGCGAAAAGGCGCGCGGCTACGTTCCGCTGCGTCTTTTCCAGAGGCGTCGGGGGCGTGGCACTGCACGGGAGGGGTAGGGGCGGTTTGGGGACAAGTTTTCGTGGTCAGCAGTGACCGTTTTGCGGGCCGAAAGACGCCGCGTTACCGTCGGGGGCGCCGGAACTCCTCGACTGCGGTGCAAGTTTCCCTGGTGAAATCGAAGGAGTTCTCATGTCCACGATCACCACCACCAACCCTGCGACGGGCGAGACGATCCAGACCTATCCGCTGATGTCCGAGCAGGAGGCCGTCGAGAAACTCGAGGCCGCGCAGTCCGCTTTTCTGGAGTGGCGCAAGCTGTTCCATTCCGAGCGCGCGCCCTACCTGACCAAGATCGCCGCGAAGCTCCGCGAGAATGCGGAGGAGCTGGCCGCGCTGATGACGCGCGAGACCGGCAAGCTTCTGAAGGACGGCAAGGCCGAGGTCGAAATCTGCGCCGCGATCTTCGAATATACCGCGAAGAACGGGCCAGATGCGCTGGCCGACGAGGAACGCACCCATGGCGCGAAGGGATCGCGTGGTGTGGTCACTTATCAGCCGATCGGCGTGATCTACTCGATCCAGCCGTGGAACTTCCCGCTCTATCAGCCGGTCCGTGTTCTGGCGGCGAACCTGATGGCGGGCAATGCCTGCGTGCTCAAACATGCGAGCATCTGCACCGGCTCCGGGCTGCGCCTGCGCGAGCTGTGCATCGAGGCCGGGCTGCCCGAGGACCTCTTCCAGGTCATCCTGATCGACCACGAGACCAGCGACAATCTGATCGAGCATCCGCTCGTGCGCGGTGTGACCCTGACCGGCAGCGACGGCGCGGGTCGGCATGTGGGCAGCGTCGCGTCGAAGGCGCTGAAGAAGACCGTGCTCGAGCTGGGCTCCAACGACGCCTATCTCGTGCTGGAAGATGCCGATATCGAAACGGCGGTGAAATTCTCGCTGATGGGGCGGCTGTATAACAACGGCGAGACCTGTGTGTCGGCGAAGCGCTTTGTCGTGGCGGACAAGGTCTATGACGCCTTCGTCGAGGCCTTTGTGGAGCAGATGAAGGGCGTGAAGATGGGCGATCCTACGCAAGAGGATACCCAGCTTGGTCCGCTTTCCAGCGAAGATCAGTTCGAGACGGTGAAGGAGCAGGTCGAGCAGAGCCTCGCCAAGGGCGCGACCGCGCTTTGCGGCGGAGAAGCCCCGGACGGGGTCGGCGCCTATTACCCCGCGACGGTGCTGGTGGACGTGGCCCCCGGCATGCCCGCTTATGACGACGAAATCTTCGGCCCCGTGGCTGCGGTGATCCGCGCCAAGGATGACGAGGATGCGATGCGCATCGCCAATGATAGCCGCTATGGCCTTGGCGGCGGGATTTTCAGCAAGGATGAAGATCGCGCCCTCAAACTCGCCCGCGATCACTTCGACACCGGGATGGTCCGGATCAACTCCTTCGGGACCGCCGATCCGAACATGCCCTTCGGCGGGGTCAAGGATTCCGGTTACGGGCGCGAGCACGGCGGCTTCAGCATGAAAGAATTCGTCAACGCAAAAGCGGTGTTCCTGCCATGATCACGCTCCACGCTTTGCACTATTCCCGCGCGACCCGTGTGCTCTGGCTGCTCGCCGATCTTGGCGAGCCCTGCCACCGGGTGGATTATCAGCGCACCGAGAATTTTCGCGCGCCGGAGGCCCTGTCCCGGGTTCACCCCTTGGGCAAGTCCCCGGTGATCGAGGACGGCAATCGGATACTCGCGGAGTCCGCAACGATCCTTCGCTACCTCGTCGCGAAATACGGCGACGAGACCCACACACCGCCGCGGGGCACTCCGGAATTCTGGCAGCACGAGGAGCTCCTCGATTACGTCGAGAGCTCCTTCGCCGAGGTCGTGCTGCAGGCGATTTTGCCAGCCTTCCGCGACAAGCCGGTCCCCGCTCAGGCGCAGGCGGCGCTTGATGCCCATCTCAATTTCATCGCGCGGGCGATCGGTACCGGGCCTCTGCTGTTCGGCGACAAGGCGATGCTCGCCGATATCCAGATGTCCTATATCATCGCCTTGTTGGCGCGGTTCGATCTGCTCGCGGATCATCCGAAGGTCGCGGCCTATTGGGCGGCGCTGCGAGCGCAGCCGGGATACATCGCCGCGACGGAGGCCGCCGGCCCGATGGCGCCTCCCGGCTGAGCGCCGGGCCTGTCCGCCGGGGAACGGCGTTCCCTGTGGTCACCCGGCGGACCGATTGCACTACCGTTCGCTTGAAGGGCATTGCGGATTTCGACGCGATGTAAGCGGCTGCGAGCTGCCGAAGCGTCCCTGCCAACCGCCCGGCCTGCGCAGCGGTGGAAAGCTGGCTTGCAGACCCTGACATTCTCGTAGAGGTCTTCTTTACCGCATCCATCGGGTTGCGGTGACGACTGGCGGAGCAGGAGACAGCCATGCAGCAATTGACAGCCTTTGGACCGGACTTTCCCTTTTCCTACGAGGACTGGATCAGTCATCCCGCAGGTCTCGGCACGGTTCCGAAGGATGTACTCGGCGCGCCGGTCGCCATCATCGGTGCCGGAGCGGCCGGGGTGATCGCGGCCTACGAATTGATGAAGCTGGGACTGCGACCCGTTGTCTACGAGTCCTCTCAGTTCGGCGGGCGGCTACGTTCGCAGAGTTTCGAAGGAACGGATGGCGTCGTGGCGGAGCTTGGCGGGATGCGCTTCCCCGTCTCCTCGCGTGGGTTCTACCACTATGTCGATCTCGTCGGATGCGAGAGCCGACCCTTTCCCAACCCGCTGACGCCTGCCGCCGGGTCGACCGTCATCGAACTCGAAGGTCAACGGCATTTCGCCCGCAGCCTAGAAGACCTGCCCGAGCAATACCATCAGATCGCAGAGGCCTATGACGAAGCGTTGCGCAGTCAGGCCGCTTTCCCCGATCTGCAAGCCGCGGTGCGCGCCAAGGACATTGAGGCCATCAAGGCGATCTGGGATCCGCTCGTCCAGGACTGGGATGAGCGCACCTTCTACGATTTCGTGGCCCATTCCGACGCGTTCCAGAAGCTCGATTTCTCGCACCGGGAGATTTTCGGTCAGGTCGGCTTCGGCACTGGCGGTTGGGACTCGGACTTCCCGAACTCGATGCTGGAAATCCTGCGGGTGAACCTGCTCGGGCTCGACGACGATCAGCGCTATATCGTGGGCGGGGTGGAGACTGTCCTGCATCGCCTCTGGAACGCAGCGCCTGCCTGCGCGCATTGGCCGGAGGGCACGACGCTTGCGAGCCTGCATGGCGGTGCGACGCGCAGCCGGGCGACCGCCCTGAGCCGCGCGGGCGAGATGATCCGGCTTCGCGATCAGTGGGGCAACGAGGACGACTATGCGGCGGTGCTGGCGACGTGCCAGACGCACCTGCTGACGACGGCGATCGAGACCGAAGAGGATCTGTTCGATCAGAAGATGTGGATGGCGCTCGACCGGACCCGCTACATGCAGGCCGCGAAAACCTTCGTCATGACCGACCGGCCGTTTTGGAACGACATCGACCCGGAAACCGGCGAGCCGCTGATGTCGATGACGCTGACCGACCGGCTGACGCGGGGCACCTATTTCTTCGATAACGGACCCGACCGGCCCGGCGTGATCTGCCTCAGCTACGCCTGGATGAGCGACGCGCTTAAGGTGCTGCCGCTCAGTGCGGAGCGCCGGGTCGAGCTCTCGCTGCAGGCGCTGGGCAAAATCTACCCCGGCGTCGACATTGCCGCGCATATCCGCGGCCAGCCGATCTGCGTGAGCTGGGAGGCGGACGAAAACTTCCTCGGGGCCTTCAAGGGCGCGCTGCCGGGTCACTATCGCTACAACCACCGCATCTATGGCCACTTCATGCAGCAAGGTATGGCCGCGAGTCAGAAAGGCGTTTTCCTCGCCGGTGATGGTGTCAGCTGGACCCCCGCCTGGGTCGAAGGCGCGGTGCAGACGTCGCTCAATGCGGTGTGGGGGATCATGACGCATCTCGGGGGACGCAGCCCCGAGGCAAACCCCGGCCCCGGCGATCTCTATCCCGAGCGCGGGCCGATCAGGCTGGCCGATTGATCCAAAGGGCCCACGTGGCGTGAGTGTCATGTGCCGTTTGGCAGGTGTTCTGTTCTCAGGAAGAGGCGGCCACTGGGGATGCAGGCCGACCAATAGACCCTGAGCCTAGGCTTGGCGTCTTCATGGCTTTGATGGCTGTTCGATTCCGTACGTTTCGCTGGTGACTCGGGGTGTTTGGCGTGCTGCCCTTGGGGCATGGCGCTCAGGAGGTTTCGCGGGGGTGGGTGATTTGCGCAAGATTCTTCCCTGCGCTGGTTTGGGGTGAATTGGGTGCATTTGCGGTGGTGTTGAAAGTATAGCGATTTCAGTGTGTTGCGTTGTTCTTTCGAGAAAAGTGACAGTTTTTCGAAAAAGGCACTTGCGACTCCGCGGAGTGATCCGTAAATACCGCCTCACCGAAGCGGCACACACCGCAACGGGGCGCCGGAAGGGATCGCAAGAGACTGAAGGCGAAGGAAATTTTGGAGATACGGTTGGC
>NZ_WBJS01000040.1 GCF_009296265.1 Thioclava sp. JE_KL1 | reverse complement strand
GAATGGTTCTTCGGATCGATCACGCAAAGCCGCTTGCCCAGCCGGTGGACGTGGACCCGATCCGCCACCTCGAAGACGTGCGGCATGTTGTGCGAGATCAGGATGATCGGCAGACCTTTTGCCTTGAGATCAAGGATCAGGTTGAGCACCTGACGGCTTTCCTTCACGCCCAGCGCCGCCGTCGGCTCGTCCATGATGATCACCTTAGACCCGAAAGCCGCCGCGCGGGCCACGGCCACGCCCTGACGCTGACCACCCGACAGCGTCTCGACCGCCTGATCGATATCCTGAATGGTCGCCAGCCCCAGATCGTTGAGCTTCTCTCGGGCGAAGGCGCGCATCGCGGGTTTGTCGAGCATCCGCAGCCATTTGCCCATCGGACCGGCGCGACGCAACTCGCGCCCGACGAACATGTTGTCCACGATCGACAGCGCGGGAGAGAGCGCGAGCGTCTGGTAGACCGTCGCGATCCCAGCATCCTGCGCCTCGAGCGGGCTCTTGAAGGAGATCGATTTGCCTTCCAGCTTGATCTCGCCCTCGTCGGCCGTAACGGCCCCGGAAATCGCCTTGATGAGCGAGGATTTTCCGGCCCCGTTATCGCCGATCACGGCAAGGATTTCGCCCGGGTAGAGATCGAAGTCGCATTCGTCGAGGGCGGTGACGCGGCCATAGCGTTTGACCAGACCGCGTGCGGTGAGAATGGGTTCTTGCGTCATGCCGAAACCTTTCTGATCCATTGGTCGATAGCGACCGCGATGATGATGAGCCAGCCGATGGCGAAGACCTGCCAGAGCACGTCCACATTCGCGAGCCGCAGCCCCGACTGGAACACGCCCACGATCAGCGCCCCGAACAATGCGCCGAGGATCGAGCCGCGCCCACCGAAGAGCGAGATGCCCCCGATCACGACGGCGGTGATGGAATGCAGGTTCGCCTCGTAGAAGGCCTGCGGCGAGATCGAGCCCACGCGGCCGATCGATGCCCAGGCTGCGATCGCGCAGACGAGACCAGCCAGACCGTAGACCGACAGCAGCGTGCGGTCGGTGCGGATGCCCGCGAGCTCCGCCGCCTCCTTGTCGTCGCCCACGGCATAGACGTGGCGGCCCCAGGCGGTCTTGTTCAGCAGATACCAGAGCACGAGGAACACCACGACCATCAGGACCGAGCCATAGGTCAGTCGCGCATTACCGACGGTGATCGTGTTGCCGAAGAATTTCAGAAGGGGCGCGAACTTGTCGATATCCTGCGAGCGGATCGACTGCGCGCCCGAAAGCCACAGGTTCAGCGCGTAGAAGATCGACCAGGTGCCGAGCGTGGTGATGAAGGGCGGCAGTTTCACCTTGGTGACGAGGAAGCCGTTCAGCAAACCGGCGCCGGTGCCGCCTGCGAAGGAAATCAGTAGCGCGATCGGTGCGGGCACGCCCATGTAGACGGCAAGGTTGCCGGCGATCACCGACATCAGCACCATGATCGCCGCCACCGACAGGTCGATGCCTGCGGTCAGGATGATCAGCGATTGCGCCGCAGCCAGCATCCCGATGATCGAGACCTGCTGCATGATCAGGGTCAGGTTGAAGGCGGAAAAGAACTTGCCCCCTGCGACCAGGCCGAACACGGCGACGGACAACAGCAGCACGATCACCGGCACCATCGTCGGATTGCCGTGCAACCCGTGCTGGATCGTGCCGAGAAGCCCGCGTTTCTTACTCTTGAAGGCCGCGACGGTCTTGTCGCTTTGGTCGAGGCCGTGCTCGAAGGACTGGCCGCGAGGCGGAACGGTCTGGGTCATGTCCGTCATCCTCTTTGTGCAATGTGGGGTGAAGGGCCGTCACGCGGCCCAAAGGAAAGGGCCACCGCGCGGGGCGGCCCTTCCGGTCTTTCAGGCGGGGATCAGCCCCAGCACTGCTTCAGGCCTTCTTCCGACGAGATCGAGTCGATGCCATCGACCGGCTGGTCGGTGATCAGCGTCACGCCGGTATTGTAGAAGTCGAGACCTTCGGAGTTCTGCGGCTTGGTGCCGTCCTTGGCGAAGGCCGCGATCGCTTCGATGCCCATCGAGGCCATCTTCAGCGGGAACTGCATCGAGGTCGCGCCGATGATGCCTTCCTTGACGTTCTGCACGCCCGGGCAGCCGCCATCGACCGAAACGATGATCGCCTGATCCTGCATGCCGACCGATTTCAGCGCCTCATAGGCACCAGCGGCAGCGGGCTCGTTGATCGTGTAGACGACATTGATGCCCGGATCCTTCTGGAGAAGGTTCTCCATCGCCGTGCGGCCGCCCTGCTCGTTGCCGTTGGTCACGTCATGGCCGACGATGCGCGGATCGTCTTCGTCGCCGATCTTCTTCTCGTCTTTGATGTCGATGCCGAAGCCCTTCATGAAGCCCTGATCGCGCAGGTAATCGACCGAGACCTGGCTCGGGTTGAGGTCGAGGAAGCCGATCTTCGCATCCGCGGCCTTGTCGCCCATTTTCGCCTTGGCCCACTGACCGATCAGCTCGCCTGCCTTGAAGTTGTCGGTGGCGAAGGTCGCATCCGCAGTGTCGGCGGGCTCGAACGGGGTGTCGAGCGCGATCACCAGCGCACCGGCCTCGCGCGCCTTCGTAACCGCAGGCGCAAGCGCACGGCTGTCGGACGGGGTGATCAGGATACCCTTGGCGCCTGCCGCGATGCAGCTTTCGACCGCCGCGACCTGGCTTTCCACGTCGCCGTCGAGCTTGCCCGCATAGGTGTTGAGCGTGATGCCCATCTCTTTGGCCTTGGCCGAGGCACCCTCTTTCATCTTCACGAAGAACGGGTTGGTGTCGGTCTTGGTGATCAGGCAGGCGGTGGTTTCCGCCCAAGCGCCCGTCGCCATCAGACCGAGCGCGGTCGCACCGAGAATTGCGGTTTTCTTCATCATGTCAGGTCTCCTCCC
>NZ_WBJS01000039.1 GCF_009296265.1 Thioclava sp. JE_KL1 | reverse complement strand
GCACCCTCTTTCATCTTCACGAAGAACGGGTTGGTGTCGGTCTTGGTGATCAGGCAGGCGGTGGTTTCCGCCCAAGCGCCCGTCGCCATCAGACCGAGCGCGGTCGCACCGAGAATTGCGGTTTTCTTCATCATGTCAGGTCTCCTCCCTTTCTGAGATGCATCCGGTGCATCCATTCAAACTTCATGGAAAAGTGTCTTCGCGTCCGATCGCGATGCGCGTCGCACCCGCTTTGACGGTGCCGCCGCGCTGCCGACGGAGCCTCCCTCCCCAGAAGCCACCAAGAGCTAGCGCTCTGAGCTTTCTCCTGTCAATAAAAACTTTCGGATGAATTTTTAATTAGTTCAAATTCTCAATGTTGCTTGCGCCCCTCCGGGCCTCCGCGTAGCATCCGATCATCCACGAACCACGCATGAACCCGATGCGTGACCTTCCCGGTCCGGTGAGAGATGACGACAGCACGCCCCGAAAAAACCCTGAATGCCGTTCCGCTCATGGGCACCAACCAGCTCACGGTAAGAGACCTTAACGAGCGCCTCGTGCTGCACTTGATCCGCCGCCACGGCACGCTTACGAAGGCCGAGGCGACCCGCGCGACCGGCCTTTCCGCCAACGCGGTCTCGGAGATCTTCAAGGCACTTGAGCAAGACGACCTGTTGCTGCGCGGTGACCCGGTCCGGGGCCGCGTGGGCCAGCCCTCCGTGCCGATGCGCCTCAACCCCGAAGCGAAACACTACCTCGGCCTGAAGATCGGCCGACGGAGCTTCGACATGGTCGTGATCGACTTTACCGGCGCCGTCATGGCCCGCCGCTCGGCGCGCCACGATTACCCGACCCGGACCGCGCTCGTCTCGTTCATCAAGGACAATCTCCGCCCGCTGCTACGCTCGGCGAAACTGAAGCGCGAAGACGTGGCTGCCAGCGGCATCGCGATCCCCTCCGAGCTCTGGCATTGGGCCGAAGATTTCGACGCGCCGGCTGAAGAGCTCGAGAGATGGCGGAGCTTCGACGCGCAAGTCGAGCTGGACTCCCTTCTTCCCGGGCCGATCTCCGTCGAGAATGACGGCACCGCGGCCTGTCGCGGCGAGCTGGTTTTCGGGCCGCCCAACGACAAGCAGGACTACATCTATTTCTTCATCGGCACCTTCATCGGGGGCGGCGTCGTCCTCAATGGCAGCGTCTTTTCCGGGCGGTCGGGAAACTCCGGAGGCTTCGGGCCGCTGCGGATTCCCGATGAACCCGGCGGGCATCGGCTGATCGACCACGCCTCGCTCTCCGTGCTCGAGCGCCTCCTGGCGGATCAGCAAAGCGACCCCGGATTGGTCCATGATGACCGTGCCGACTGGTCGTCCATCGAGCCGGCGCTCTCGCTCTGGATCACGCGCGCCGCCAGAAGCCTCGCCCATGCGATCGTCTCCGCACAGGCGGTGATCGATTTCGAGGCGGTCATCATCGACGGCGCGCTTCCCCAAAATATCCGCGACAGGATAGTGACGGAGGTCGACCGGCATTTCTCTCACCTCGATCTTCAAGGGGTCTATCACCCCGAAATCCGTGCCGGGCATTTCGGCTCGATCATTCGCGCCGTAGGTGCCGCCGCTCACTCGATCTCCACCGACTTCATGATTGACCAGAACACCCTGCTTCGGAAAGCACCGCCCGATCAATTCTCAAGATAGGTATTCACTGCCAGTGATCGACCAACCCGATGACGGCGTGGCTCCCCTCCCCTTCCGGCGCGGACGGATTACTCACCCCATCGAGTTGGTCACGCGTCGCAACGCGCACATTCCTTGAGGTGTGCCGCGGCATGCTGTGCAGCGATTTCTGTAAGGCACTCATTGCTTAAGGGTAAGGTTGCGCAAGCCGCGCCCAGGGACCATATCCCTCCGGCCAATAAGAGGGGGACTGCATGACCTTGCGCGACCGGATCGCGATGACGCTCGACACGTCGACTTTTAGAAACACGATCACGGGCGTGATCCTGTTCAACGCATTGCTTCTTGGACTGGAGACATCGGAGCGCGCGATGACCTTGGCTGGCGATCTGATCCGGCTGCTCGATATGCTATGCCTGTCGGTCTTCGTGATCGAGATCGGGCTGAAGCTCGTTGTGCATCGGCTAGCTTTCTTCCGCTCCGGCTGGAACCTGTTCGATTTCACCATCGTCGGTGTATCGCTTCTGCCCGGCGCGCAGGTCTTCAGCGTGCTGCGGGCACTGCGCGTACTGAGGCTCTTGCGCATCATTTCGGTCGCGCCACGCCTGCGCCGGGTGGTCGAAGGACTGATCAGCGCCTTGCCGGGCATGGGCAGCGTGTTCCTATTGATGGGCATCATCTTCTACATCGCGAGCGTGATGGCGACGAAATTGTTCGGCGCGAGTTTCCCGCAGTGGTTCGGCTCGCTGGGACAATCAGCCTATTCGCTGTTCCAGATCATGACGCTCGAGAGCTGGTCGATGGGCATTGTGCGCCCAGTGATGGAAACCCACCCTCTGGCCTGGGCCTTCTTCGTGCCCTTCATCATGGTCATGACCTTCGCAGTGGTGAACCTTCTGGTGGGCCTGATCGTGAATTCGATGCAGGACGCCCATTCCGAAGAGGAGACCACGCGCACCGATGCGTATCGCGACGAGGTTCTCCTGCGGCTCGACGCGATAGAGCGACGGATCGGCGATGTTCGGAGAGGCGACCAAACGGGCGAGTGAGGCGGAGAGCCGGGGCGCGTATGAGGCAACCTCGACCGGACTTTGAAGGCGTGAGTTGCCATGGGGGAGCCCACTATCGATCATAGTCCACCCTATCTGATTGCGAGGCTCTGGGGACATACCTCTCTGGCTGCAAAGGCGCGCAGATCCTCGTAGAATTCGATGAACGCCATTACAAACGGAGCAATTGGACCACGACCACTTTCAGTAGAAAAAAGAAAGCGTCAGACACAAATCCGTCATCTTCCCGTCGCCCTCTCGCCACCTTCTCGCGCAAGGGTTGAGTGGATGTCGCTTCAATTTAAGGAACGACATTTTCTCCAAATAGCTATCTTGGAGCCGAAAATGCATATTTCTTCGTCTGTTTCTTACTTGATATCTCTGCTTTGTCCGAGATGTGATCCCATTTTTTCAGCCCGCCTTGAGGCCCTCAAGGCCATCCAGGCTTTTCCACCCCACCGCTATCGACGGCGTGAACCACCCACACCCTTTCAAGCACATCGTCAAATGACCTGACGCAGTGAGCCCCTCAATCTGTCAGGTGGATAGCGGGAGCAGCCGGGCAATTGCCCGGCAGCTTCGCGTTAATATGTAAATAGATGGAGTGGTTGGGCGGCGTTCGTGCCGGCCTTGAACGTAACCGGCCGGTTGCTACCGCGGCGATTGGGCCTTGATGCGGGCGACGAGATCGGCGTCATGGACGAAGTCGTCGAGGAACTCATGCCAAGTTTCGGGAGTGATGCGCGCGGCAGTGAGCATGTCTCGGAGTTCTTCGATGCCGCGG
>NZ_WBJS01000038.1 GCF_009296265.1 Thioclava sp. JE_KL1 | reverse complement strand
GTCGCTACCTGCAAGATGTCCGACGTGAACCCGGTCGACTACATCGCCGCCACCCTGCGCGCCATCCTCGATGGCCACCCGCAAAGCGGTATCGAAGACCTGATGCCATGGCGATTCAATCAGCCGTCAAGCCTCGCCGCATAGGGTGAGGCCGTAGCGCTTACGATCATCGGCATCCTGGCCGAATACGAGGCAGGCGCGAAGTGCGCGGACCTGTGCCGCAAGCACGGCATGTCGGAAGGGATCTTCTATAACTGGAAGGCGAAGCTCGGCGGCATGACGGTGCCGGAGGCAAAGCGGCTGAAGACGCTCGAAGACGAGAGCGCCAAGCTGACGAAGCTGCTGGCCGAGCAGATGCTGGACTTGGCGGCGACGAAGGAACTGGTTTCAAAAAAAGTGGTGACGATGAGCCATGTCACGCCATTGGTCCGAGTGACAATGGCGAATGCGTGAAGCGCGAGGCGGTCGCGCATCTGAGGTCCCTGCTCGGGCTCTCGGAACGGCGGGCGTGCCGGATTTCTGTCTCATCTTCACTCCTTGGTGGTTATGATGAGCCAGAAACCCTCCGCTACAAACTCAACTCAGATGTCTCAGGGGTGCTGACGCAGGACAGGGCGTTCTACGATCACTATCCGGACCATCTGGAGCGCCACTGGTGCGAGATCAGTGAGGGGCGCGACTTTCTGGCATGGACCGATCGCGTGGAGTGGGTGGTCACAAATCCGCCCTGGTCCGAGCTTCGGACATTCACGCGACACGCGATGCGAGTCTCAGAAAATATTGTCTGGCTCGCGCCTCTGACCAATCTGAAGACGAAGGCGCGGTTGCGGGATCTCCAGGAGGCCGGATTCGGAATTGCGGAATTGCTCTTCGTCGACACACCGAAGAGCTGGCCACAGAGCGGCTTTCAGATCGTCGCGGCCCATTTGAAGAAAGGGTATACCGGGAATTGGAAGGTCGCCCAGCTTCGAGGGCGAGGGGGCGCACACGACTCTTAGTGTCCCCCGCAATTTCTCTTCTGCCGACCCTGGTTCACGCGCTTTCAGATCTCGTCCAGCTCGTCCAGAGATCCCATATCTTGAGTTCTGCCCCCCTGGGCCTCGCGCCATGGACGAATGTCATAAAGGTCGCGCCCCTCCTGAAGCTCGATCGATATGCCGCGCTCCAGAAGCCAGGCTGTCGCAAATTTCATCAGCCGGGATTTACGTTCGCGGTCACCCTCGACGCCATAGAGGTGGAGATGGGCCAATCCGGGCTCGCCATGATGGGCGCGGGCCGAGACGAAGAGGTTGAGATCTGGATTGCCTGCTCGCAGCAGTGCCTCCAGCTCGCCGAGGAGCCTTGGGCGTTGAGTTCTTGCTCCCGCCAGTTTCTGATCGATAGACATAGCAGCCTCAAAGGCTGAGGAACTTGACGGATTTTGGCTCGCGGCTCTTCACGAAGCCGACCCGGTCGGCTCGGACTTTCTTGAACGCGAAATTCTGATGCTGCAACTCGCTGGGACTGACCTCGCCTCTGGCCAGGCGCTCTTCATCCTTCGCGCGGCTTCGCGCCTTCTCTTCTTGCCGTTTCCTGTAAAGATCTTCCATGCGCGGTCCTCCGTGAAACCTACTTATAGCCTGAAAGTGCCTGCTTTGTCTCGTTTGATCGGGGACGCCGACTTCGCGTTTTGGAGATGTGCGACGGCGCGCTCCTCGTGAGCGGCTATCGCGGTTGTCGCAGACGTGCCGACACGGGGAGGTGATCTGCCCTCAGCGCTGCGGCGAAAACTGCGACAAGCATCGGCCTCCCTACGCTTCTTCTCAGAGGCGGTTCCGGTGAAGCAATGATCTCGGGCCAGTTTGACTTATTTAGCCCTATCCGGTCTAATTTCACCGAAGGAGCGCGGTATGGATTGGAATGTGATGGCCGGTATGATCCTGATGGGCGTGTTCGCTGTGGCGGCCTTCTGGATTGTGATGCGTGAGCGCCGGTATATCAAAGATGTGACAAGCCTGAGCGCGGAAGACATCCGTTGGTTCAATTCGCAGCCTCTGTCCGGCGACGCCTATTTTGGCGAAAAGGCGGATGACGACGGCGACGACCATTCAAATGGCTAGGCCCTAACGCGGCGCTCTTTACTGTGTCGCAGAACGTTCAGAGCAGCTTTGGCGTGAGATGTCGGCAAGTCATTGAAAGCGCAAAAGATGGCTTTTTGCGTGTGGAGTTGTCCAACTTTCGCCATATGGTTGTTCTACTCGTTGGGAGAGGGAGCACATTTATGCTTCTCACTGACTTTCGAATTTTTTTAGGATATTGAAATGGCTTGGAAGTTTTCCATAAGCGTCGCTGAAGAAGAAATCTCTTCAGATGAACCGGCCCCAGGTCAAAACAACAGCGCCTCAACGAGCAGAAACTCCCGTTGCGTGGCTCGGCGCCTTCTCTCAAAGCGTTGCATTGTCTACTGCGGCGAACCCGGTTTGATCAGAGATGAACTCGCTCAAATCTGCGAACATGAGGGCGCAAGGCTGCTTTCTTGTTCGGAAGGAGAGCTACCAGGCGCTTGGCTTGCGCTTCACACCGAAGAGATCGATATCTTGGTGGTCGATGGCGATTACTTGGGGGAGATGGAAGACACAATTGATTACTGCATGCGCGTGAGACGCGCCTGCCCCTCACTCCCAGTGATACTGGTCTCCAGTGAAATGCGGGCGGATGACCTCACCTGCGAGCGTATGCAAGCCTGCGATGTAACTCTCAAGGCACCCGTCTCTCAGGTTCGGCTTGAAAAAGCGGTCATAACCGCCCGTCAGAACAATGCGTTTTTCCTGTCTCGCCTTCATCCCCAGATCACGCAGCATGTCCATAGTGGTTAGGGCCCCCGTCTTTCAGGAAGAGCTTTGATCGTCTTTTGGGTGTCGAGCTCCGGCGCGTGATCCATCGGATGCTTCCTTCTCAGCAAGGTTGAGGAAGTATCTTCGTGCCCTGTCCGTTAAGCCATATCTCTCGACGTAGTCGAGCAGAACGGCTTCCGCCGTGTCAGGTTGGGTCGGGTCTTTCATTGCATTCTCCTATCAACTGCACGAGTGGGCAGGCTAACAATTTGAGAGTAAATAGCCCGTTAACGTAACGAAGACACTTTTGCGGCCACCCGTGTGAAAGCCAGATGTGAGTGCGCCGGGCGCAATGAGCCTGAGTGTGTCGGCTGGCTCCCAGTCATGTAGCTAGTGAGCCTGATATCCGCTCAGGTCATCTGCCAGACGCGGACGGTCAGGCATGCTTCTGCCCCTCGCTTCAGTCGCCCGATTGGTCGCCTCTGCTAAGATCGCCGATCCGCCGCTCGATCGCGTCGAGCCGCAGGAGAACCTCGTCGCGATACGCATCGGTGCGCGTGGTCTCCTCTTCGGAATGGGCGTCCTGCATCGAATTCACGATGAGGCCCACCAGAAGGTTCACCACTGCGAAGGTCGTGACCATGATGAAAGGCACGAAGAAGGCCCAAGCCAGAGGGTGGGTTTCCATCACCGGGCGCACAATCCCCATCGACCAGCTCTCGAGCGTCATGATCTGAAACAGTGA
>NZ_WBJS01000037.1 GCF_009296265.1 Thioclava sp. JE_KL1 | reverse complement strand
CCTCTGTTCTGGCGCACGACGCTGATGTCTCTGGGCGCGACCCTTGGCTATTTCGCGCTGCATTGGGGGGCGAATGCGCTCTCGGCGGGCACCCTGCCGCCGCCGCCCGTCGCCGATCCGCTGATCTGGCTCGTGATGCTCCTGACCGTCGTGGGCTTCGGTCTCGCGGCATGGGCGCAGGCGACCTTCCCGCTCTGGGGCAGCCATCCGGCTGCGGCGGGGCTGCGGGTCCACCTGATGAACGGTCTCTATCTCAATGCGCTCACCGATCGGTTGATCGGACAGACGCCCCTCAAGAAAGGTTAAGGCAATGAGCTTCCACAGCTATCAGTTTCCCGGCGCCACACTGCAACTCTTTGCCGCCGCCGAAGATGCGTTGGCACAGATCCCGCCCGCCTTCGGCTTGGAGGCGACGGTCGCGGTGAACCCCTACCTCGGCCAGGCCGGAGAGAGCCGCGTTCAGGCCGCGACCCGGCTGGCGCGCGTGGCAGGCGCCCGGATCACCGCACCGCGCGAGGTGATCGCCGCGTGGCTCGAGGCTGGGCGCGTGACAAAACAGGACATCGCCGCCGCCGCGGTCGGGGCCGGGCTCGATCCCGCTCAGGTGCAAAAGGCGCTTCATGACCCTTCGCCCGCCTATTGCCCCGATCCAACGCTGGTCGATCTGGCGGCGCGTGAAACCGGGCAGGATTGGCCCGCGCTGATCGCGGACCGGGTCGGCCTGTGGGCTGGCGGGCATTTCGACAAGGGCCAAGCGCTCTGGCCCGCACCGGGCGGATCGGCCTTCAAAGCGTGGCGGGCGTTCGCGCTGCGCGACCTGACGCCGGGCTTGCGCGGACTGCGCGGCTTCTGCGCCTTCGCGGCGAGCCTGCCCACGGATCCACGCGCGGCCTTCGCGGAGCTGACGGGACGGCTTGGTCTGAGCACCGAGGCCGCACCGCTCTATCTGCATCGGCTCGCGATGAGCCTTGGCGGCTGGGCACAATATGTGCGCGGGCTCGGCTGGGCCGATGGGCTGAAGGGCGAACGCAACGCGCTGGGGTTCGAGATGTTGGTGATCCGGCTCGCGTGGGAGGTGGCGCTGCTCGACAGCTTCGGCGAGCAGCTATCCACACCCTGGGCGCAGGCACTGAAAGCTCATGCCGCGCCGCTGGAGCCGAGCCTCGATCTACGCATCGATCTGGCCCTGCAGGAGGCTGCCGATCAGGCCGAGGAACGGGCGCTGGCCGAAAAGCTCCCCGCCTCGGGAGGCAGGGCTGGCGCACCGACGCCGGACATTCAGGCAATCTTCTGCATCGACGTGCGCTCCGAGCCGTTCCGGCGGGCGCTGGAAACCGCTGATCCGGGCGTGCAGACGCGTGGCTTCGCGGGGTTCTTCGGCCTGCCGATCGCGCATCTCGGGCTGGCCTCGGATCAGCGCGAGGCGCGGGCGCCGGTGCTGCTGGAGGCGGCGCTCAACTCGCAGGTCGCGGTGAGCGGCAAGGCAGACCAGGCGGAACGGATCACCCGGCGCGCGACCCGCGCCTGGGGCCGGTTCAAGCTGGCCGCGGTCTCGTCCTTCGCCTTCGTGGAGGCGGCCGGACCACTTTATCTTGGCAAGCTATTCGGGTCGGCGATGGCGCAGGACGACGCCCCGTCCCCTGAACCTGTGCCCGCGCTCGACCTGCCCTCGGACGCGCGGATCGCACTCGCGGGCCGGGTGTTGCGGGCAATGTCGCTTACCTCCGGTTTCGCGCCAGTGGTGCTGATCGCGGGGCACGGTGTGAATAGCCCCATGGTTCGTGGACGCCTTCTTCCCTAATTTTGAGGCAAGGAGGCCACGATCGGCAAAGGCAACTACAGCGATGAGTTCAAGCGGGACGCGGTCGCGCAGATCACCGAGCGGGGTTACCCGGTTGCGGAGGTGGCGCAACGGCTCGGGGTGAGCCAGCACTCTCTCTATGCATGGAAGCGGAGGTTCGCGAAGGCGTCGTCCGGCGAGGCTGAGAAGGATGCCGAGATCCGGCGCCTGAAGCGGGAGCTGACACGGATGACGGAGGAGCGCGACATCCTAAAAAAGGCCACCGCGTATTTCGCCAGGGATGCAAAGTGAGATACGCGTTCGTGGCCGAGCATCGCGGACAGTTCTCGGTGCGGGCGATGTGCCGGTGCCTGCGTCTCCAGCCGAGCGGCTTCTACGCTTGGCTGAAGGCTCCGCTGAGCAGGCGGGCCTTGGAAGACAAGCGTCAGACTGAGCTGATCCGGCAAGCCTGGTCCGACAGCGGCAAGGTTTATGGCTATCGCAAGCTGCATGACGACCTGCTCGATCAGGGCGAGAGCATCTGCCCGAACCGTGTTGCGCGTCTGGCCAAGCTGGCTGGCATCAAGGCCGAGATCGGCTACCGGCGCCGACCAGGCCATTATGGCGGCAAGCCTTCGATCGTAGTGGACAACGCCCTGGATCGACAGTTCGACGTGGAGGCCCCGGACCGGGCCTGGGTGACCGACATCACCTACATCCGGACGCTGGAGGGCTTCGCTTACCTCGCCGTGGTCATCGACCTCTACTCCCGCCGTGTGGTCGGCTGGTCGATGCAAAGCCGCCAGACGACCGACGTCGTATTGCAGGCCCTGCACATGGCCGTCTGGCGCCGAAAGCCGAAGGTCAGGGTGCTTATCCACTCGGACCAGGGCAGCCAGTTCACCAGCATGGATTGGGCGGCGTTCTTGCGGGCCCACAATCTTGAGCACTCGATGAGCCGCCGTGGGAACTGTCACGACAACGCCGTCGCGGAGAGCTTCTTCAACCTGCTCAAGCGCGAGCGGATCAGGCGCCGGACCTACAGAACCCGCGAGGAAGCACGGCGAGACGTGTTCGATTACATCGAGATGTTCTACAACCCGAAGCGCAAGCACGCGAGGAACGGGATGCTGTCGCCCGTCGAGTTCGAACGGCAGCAGAGACTGAGAGCCGAAGGCGTCTAAGAAACGTGGGGCTATTCAATCAGCCTCGCGAATATGACGTGCGAATGCGCTCTTTGAGGAAATCTTTGCAAGCTCTGCCTCCCGTGGTCCCCGCCTCTTCGTGGCCGCGGAGCAACTTCGCACTGTGCCGAGGTGACGAACTTCAGTTTGTCAGCCGCAGAGGAGCCTGAGGCATTCGCGGTCTTCGTGCGGAGAACGCTTGCGAACATACTGAGCCGCCATTTTCGGGCAAACGTGACACATGTCTTCAAGCCTGTCTTAGATCACAGCTCGAACCGAATTTAGAATGGGGAACGACACCCGAAACCCGCCGCGATCAGTTATTGTACTTACTCGGAAGTTCCGTTCGCGAGAGTGAGCAGACCTGCGTTCGATTTCAGCAATTGGGCATCAATCCCGCATGATCGCTGCGCCGAAGACCGAATGCGCGGCAAACGCTATGCCGCGATTGCACTAGACACGCTCAGGCACGCGACCACCTTTACCCCCCGCGCTATCGCTGAGGCTCCCTCGACGCGAAACGAGAGATAACACCTCTTCGAAATTGTCGCACCATTGGCCGAAGCGCACCCTCCGTCGCCTCCAAGTATACTGCCAACCCAAAGATGAGAAGTGAGGCGATGGGCTCTGTTGCACAAATCCCGTGAAGGGATTCATGTTGTGAATCCAGCGTGGTAGCTGGCTGTCATGAGCAGACCGACGCCCCCGACCTACAAGACCAGGAACTGGCCATCCTACAATGAAGCGCTCAAGCGCCGTGGCTCACTGA
>NZ_WBJS01000036.1 GCF_009296265.1 Thioclava sp. JE_KL1 | reverse complement strand
CCGCGGCATCGAAGAACTCCGAGACATGCTCACTGCCGCGCGCATCACTCCCGAAACTTGGCATGAGTTCCTCGACGACTTCGTCCATGACGCCGATCTCGTCGCCCGCATCAAGGCCCAATCGCCGCGGTAGCAACCGGCCGGTTACGGATGACTGCACACCATCGAAAAATGATGCGCCAGCAGCGAAACTGATAGCGTTACAGACAAATCTACTTCTTGTCGGTAACTGCAAATTCGCGAACCGAATTTCGCATCTTTCGCTTACCAACGACTGACCTACTGGGATGAACTGCCTTCCCACCAACCCGCTGCTACCATTGCGGGCAGAGGTGGAGAGGGAGCATCTGATGGACATCAAGGTTTTGGGCATTGATCTGGGCAAGGCCGTTCGCAGTCATGCAGGGCTGGATAAAGCGGGAGCGGTTGTGTTTCGCAAACGGCTCCAGCGGCATCGGCTGTTGGACTTTCTTATTCCGCTCCCACCCTGCTTGGTTGCGATGGAAGCCTGCGGCGGGGTGCATCACATCGGGCGATTTTGTCTTGAGAAGGGACATGAGCCTCGGTTGATGTCGCCGCTCTACTTCCGGCCCTATGTGAAGGTTTACAAGAATGACGACCGTGATGCGGAGGCGATTGCCGAAGCTGCGACGCGCCCGACGGTCTCATTCGTTGCGATCAAATCGGAAGAACAGCTCGACCTTCAGGCTTTGCACCGTGCGCGGGAGCGCCTCGTGTCGGACAGGACGCGCTTGATCAACCAGGGTCGAGGCTTCTTGATGGAACGCGGCATTCGGGTTGGCACTGGGCGCCACGTTTTCCAAAAGGAACTTGCCAGACTGGCTGCAGAGGGCGCTTCCGATCTTTCCACGCGAATGCGCCTGCTTGTGACTGACATCCAACGGCGACCAGCATTGCCGTTAAGAAAGGGAGCGCGTCGCCTGATCGGGCGAACCAACGGCGGCATGAACACGAAACTGCACGCCATCTGCGACAGCGAGGGACGACCGATTGACCTGTTTGTCATGGCCGCTCAGGTCAGCGATTACATCGGTGCGCGCGCTGCTCGGTGGTCTGTCAAACGTCAAATGGCTACTCCGGGATAGCACTCGCAGCAACCGTCATCTACTGATTATGAATCCTGACACTAAGTCTACCGCGGCGCGCTGATGCCTCCATCGCGCCGCAGTAGAGCCTCCAGACTATAGCACGACTGAATCGTGTTCAGCGTCATGGCAGCAGAAGTCCTCCGGACGGGGCCGTTCGATGTTCATGTGCACGCTGGCTCGTTCGTACTGCGGAAGAAGCGAGTGGAACAGCTCGATGTAGCGCATTGCCTTCTCGATGCATCGCTCGCCTTCTTCCCGCGACTTTGCACTCTCCATCAGAACCACCAGAGGGCAAAGCTCGGAGTGGCTTTCACGCCAGCCCCAGATGCCCTGAATCCAGTGGGGGTGTACGTAGAGGAGCGCATCGGCGAACTGGACCAAGTGTATTGTGTATGGTGTCCATTTCTCAACCATCCGGGCTTGATGCACGATGCGGTGATGATTCAGTCCGGCGAAGGGCACGGCGGTGATCTCGCGGAACGCCGCGGCGTTGGATACCGACATCTCGTCATCGAAGATGGTTTGCGGTTCGAGTGCGCCCTGTTGATAGGCGACTTCGATAATCGATTGAGTGTTGAAGCTCTGGCCTGTCGAATTGTGGATACCCCCAAATACCCCGATAAGGTTGCCGGGGCGGGCGGAGTCCGGTTGAACGAGATGTGGGGTGTGTGGCAGAGGCCCCGTCAGAGGGAGGGCTGCAAGACGGGCCGGCTCTTTGGAAAAGAGATCGGTCCACTTGGTAGATTTGCTGTCTGTCATCATGATGATAAGGTCCTTTATGTGCAGGTATCTTTGAGAAGGTCGGGTTTTGTGAGCCGGGGGACTCTTTGCACTTGGTGAGACGTCTTCTGGCCGCCCGCTGCGCGCAACCTCTTCATCCTGCTGCGACGACGAGGTCTTGCCCTGCTTGACGATTGGAAGGCCGCCGATCCCGTCGCCGCCAGGCAGAACAGGGCCATGTCGGCCATCAGTGCAGCTTCCTTGACTTCGAAGGGATGGAGACGTGGGTGGAGGGTGGCAGGCCAACCAGACCTCCTGAGCCAGGCGGTCGCCCGGTCGCTTGCAGAGCCTGCAGAATGAACTTGAGGTTGCTGAGGTCCTCGGGTTTACGTAGGGGAAATGGGTGCTTGGGCATTGGGTGGTCTCCTGTCGGGATGTAAGAGGTTTGACGGTGTCGTCGTCTCTGCTTGGAGGGAGATGGGTTCATCTCTCGGTGTACGGAAACGGATTTCGTGATGTTTTTTGGGGGGTGGTGGTTGGCAGACGGTCGTCGGCGCGCGAACATGCACTCCGCTCGAAATCGAAGCGAGTTTCTGGAAGCCGAGCCGCGGTTAATCGGATTCCCAAGATGTTTCAGACAGGATCGAGAGGTCGAGCTTGGCAGAAGGGATCACACGGGGTTCTTTTAAAGAGAGTTGGTCCAATTGGCGACGGTGTTTCCGAGCGCCTCAGAAGGGAGATCGGATCCAACGGAAGCGGACGGAAATCGGAACAGACGATTTTTTCGGCCAGTTCCGTGGCGTGATCGCTGCATCGAAATGGTTCACTGGCACTGGAGCATCAGGCCGGGTCTCACGTCTGCTGGGCGCCTCGGGCTCCACCGATGAAACCATTGATGACCTGGAGCGTTTGGTCTTCGTAGAGTCGTGGGACAGTCATGATGGGCAGCAGGGCCGCTGAAGATAAGGTGTCACGAAGGCAGGACCATAACTGTTGGCTAAACCCAAGTCTCGAGCGTCTCCCTCGGATATCCGCATGACGTCGCGAATCCAGAAAGCTGGATTCGCGCGCTTATTCGATCAGTTTAGAGCCGCACTATTGGGACGGGGTGTCGGCTCGTCTCGTCCGTTTCAGAAAGGGACGCGCTCGCATGAGCGCTCCCAGAGCCTCTCCTCTCAATTGCAAGATACGCACTGGCGGCAAGGGGGATCTGGAATGCTTGAAGCTGCACACAAACTTGGTCGGCCAAGGACCTCCTCTTACGAAACCTTCCACGTTTCCGCCGGTGCCCAATCTGTGAACTGTTCGCGAGCGGCTTGGGCTTGGTGTGACCAAAACAAATCCCCCAAAACCGTTCGGGATTCCTGATGATTTCTGGGATTTCTTCTAATTTCTACCATTTCAAGCAGACGTATTCCTCGCGAAATCAATCACCTACGTAAAATCTACAGGTTCAGATCCGGGGTAGTGCTGATCAGAAGCGGGGCAGGAGGCCGGTGTTCCCGGGGGCTGCCACCTCACGAACGGGTTTGCCAAACAGTAGAAACGGGTTGGTCGAGCCCCGAAGTGAGCCGCTCTCGCGATTTCCGTGCGCTTGGTAAGAAACACATCTGCTCATCGATAGTCATCGAAAGAGGAGCAGACATGCCGGCCGACAACGGCAAAATTCAGATCGCGCAGGTGCTCGTCGAGCATCTCAGACGGGCGGGGTTCAGTCTCACGTCGTTCAAGCTGATCCTCGCGATGCTTCATCACCAAGACCGACAAGAGCTCTGGATTCGTGAGGCGATTGAGACCCCGAGCCTTGCGAAGACATGGATCGAGGGGACCCGGCTCCGAGCGATCGTTGGCCCATACCGCGAGAACGGCGCGACGTCGCTGCATCGGCTCGTTGCAGAAGCGAAGAGGACGGACTTGTTCGATGACATCCGACTCATTGAACGTAACAGAATACTGGCATGGCAGTTTTCCGGCCTTACTCAACGGCTAATGGCAGCTCGGATATCTGACTATTACACGCTCCTCGATCTTGCCGAAGTCGGAGACTGTCGGAGCCTCGACGATCTCAACTATCTCATCGTGATCCGACATGTCTTCAAAGGTAAGGCTCCGAAATTCTATGGCCCTTCGTCGATGAACTGGAGCCGTCTACGCGGCAAGCACATGGCGTCTTTGACGCGGATTGCGAAGATGACAGGGGTAACGCTCGTAGTCATCGAGAGCCGGGACAGACAAGACTATGGCTTGCGTCACGTCGAATGCAGGGTCTGTCACGCTCAGACAACCTGGTGGATTTCGGCGATCCGAAAGCATCCCGCTGGTGCGAAGGTGACGCTGATTGACGCGTCTGGCAGCCGGAAGGTCGACGCAAAAACGTTCGACTTCAGCCATTTGCCGGGGATCGTTCCAGATCCTCCGCCCCGCGGCTAGCAACCGGCCCGGCGGCGGGTACCGCCGCATGCCTCAAGCCGCTCCCTAATCGTAAAGAAGACGGCAGCGGCTGAGGGCCGATGCGGTGCTGTCGGGCCACCGC
>NZ_WBJS01000035.1 GCF_009296265.1 Thioclava sp. JE_KL1 | reverse complement strand
CGTCAGTGAGCCACGGCGCTTGAGCGCTTCATTGTAGGATGGCCAGTTCCTGGTCTTGTAGGTCGGGGGCGTCGGTCTGCTCATGACAGCCAGCTACCACGCTGGATTCACAACATGAATCCCTTCACGGGATTTGTGCAACAGAGCCATCGTAAAGGTATGTGACGAGGTCTGCCACGCTGATGGTCTCACCCAGATCGAGGTCGGCTTCGGTGATGAGCAGGCACGTATTGCCGTAATTGGAGCTCATGGTCATGTTTCCTTTTTCGTGCGGCGGTTTCACATGGGAGGGGGCCGCCGCGGTAAATGTGTTTCGTCGATGGCTAGCCGCCCGATCTCGTTTTGGCCACGCTGCAGATTTGGTTTGACCTCTTTCTCGATGGCCGAAGCGAAGCCACCTCGGGGGAAGCAAACGGTGCGGCGCGCATAGCGAGCGTTTTTCGCCGCATCCGGATGTGAGGTGGGCGTGGTAGGGAGCTGCAGAAGAAAAAACTGCTGAACATCGAAGCGTCTTCCACGACGCAGGAGCACCAGGCCGGGAGGTCCCGGCCTGGTGCTTTTTTGTTAAGCGTGGATTCGGCGCCGAAGCGCGGATACCTGACGCTCGGCGGTCAGTTGATCGAGCACCGTTTGACGAAGATGGCGAAAGCGGCGCAGTTGCTCCCAGAGCCGCCGGATCGCCTCGAGCTCCGGGTTGAGGAAGGCGTAATCGTCTGTGTCGCAGTGCAACGCGATGTTGCGGTACCCTGGGGCACGGGCCTTGAGAGCTTCGAGCACCCGGGTTTGCAGCAGGTCCAGAGTTGCTTCATCGCGATCGCGATAAAGCTTGCCTGCGCGAAGCGCCTCAAGCATGGCGCGGATGCGCGGCGCGTCTTGCTGCAGGTCGAGGGGGCTCTCGTCAAGAGCGGTCTGGAGGGCGCGCGCCGCCTCGATCGTCGCGCGGGCCTTGGTTTCGATGTTGGGCTGGATTTGTGTGATGGTCATGAGAGACTCCTGTTTCGATCCGCTGAAGTGCGGATCGTTCAAGATCGCGCCGCCGATTTGTCAGGGCGGCGCGAAGGGGGGATCAGGCTGCTCGCTGGCGTTGACGCGTGTCTGCGCGCTCTTCCGCCTGCAGATCCGCGAGGCGATCGGTATACTGATCGGTGAGGAGACAGATCTCTTCGACGACAGGATCTGCGGGGTCGATATCGACGAAGAAACCCGCCTCAAGGCTGTCGAAATCGTCCACGTTTTCCAGCGTGAGCAGGTCCGAAAACCACTGAAGCTCGCGTCGCAGTTTCCGTGAGATCGGCGCAGGCTGCGCGAGGTCTCGCGTAAGAGCGGACACGCGACCTGCAGCCTGTGGACCGCCGAGGCGCGTGGCCGCTTCGCAAAGCGCTTGGCGATTTTCGGTGAGGAACTCGGACATCAAGATGCGTGCAACGGGGATGTTTTGGTAGTGCATGGGACAGATCCTTCTGTCGCGCCCGGCGGATTTTCCGCGGGCTTCAAGAACGGCTTTCCAACGAGCCATTTCGATTGAGGTGACGGGGTTGAAGCGCGAGATCTCGGAGATGGCCGAAGGTCTGTTTTGATTTGCTGAAGTGAGCCTCTGGGACCGAGATGGCGCTTCGCTTCGAGAGCGCCATCGACGGGTCAGTGGCTCTGGGTTGCTTGATCCTCAAGCGGGGCTTTTCTCAGCTGCCGCATGCTGGGCGAGCAAACGTTTTTGCACCAAGAGCATCCGCTCGAATGCACGGCCACTCAGAGCGCCAAGCACCGGGGTGCGCAGGTCCGGGCAAACGCAGAGCGCGGGGTCGTTGGTTCTGATCACGCGTGTGCGCGCGCCGAGGAAACCTGTCGCGCGGTCGAGGCCGCAGGCCATCGCGGCGGTGAGCGACAGCTCGATCCCGAGCGGGGTGCGGGCCTTTTTGCGACTTGACGTTCCGTAGGCAATACAGAGCCAGCGCTGACCGTGCTGGTGCGAGACGGCAAGCACGAGGCACGGGCGCGGTTTCGGGCGCTCCTCTGTCGCCCCCTCTCGTAGCGGAAAGCGGTACGAAATGATGTCGCCCGCTTTGAGCGTTTCCGACCAAGGTTTCAGGCGCGGCGGTTTGGCAGGGCGTGTCGAAGAGGTATCAAGCATGTGTCAGTCCTATTCTCGGAATGACGCACGAGGTTCGAAGGAGGCCGGGATTGGCTTTTTCTGTCGCGCGTCACACCGAGCGCGCGACAGAAAAAGCCAATCGCAGGCTGCCTCTGTAATACTCTCTGACTTTCCTGCCTGTTCGTGAGTTTCAAAGGTCGTGGTCTCCTCGCGGCGATGC
Source organism: Thioclava sp. JE_KL1 (assembly GCF_009296265.1). Lineage (GTDB taxonomy): Bacteria > Pseudomonadota > Alphaproteobacteria > Rhodobacterales > Rhodobacteraceae > Thioclava. Next base: position 2,847 of record NZ_WBJS01000035.1, on the reverse strand, counting down.
CGCAGCGGACCGATCAGCAAAGCCGGTTTTGGCCCGCCAGAACCTTGCCGGTGCCCCAGCGCAGGGCGCGTTCAAGCCAATGCGCCGCCATTCTGCACGCCCGTTTCTCATCGCCAGTCTTCGCACCACGTTCGTCGTTCCGGGGGCGGATTTGATCCATGAAAGGCGTTGATGAAATTCTTATTGCGAACAAAAACAACAAATTATGAAGTGTTTGAAAAATTTTTCGCTTTTTTCTTCATCTTTCGATTTTGGTTTTTCGGGAGCGGGCGATCTCCCTGATTACCGAAAACAGGAGTAATTTTTATGACCATTCACGCCCCCATTGATCAGCCGACGTGCAAAACCTCTCCCGCGCTCGATCAGTTCTTCACGCGGCCCGAGATTGCCAAAGCCTGCTACGGGCGGCTCGTGGACCTCTATCCGGTGCAAACCGGTGATCTCTGGATCGAACCGTCCGCGGGAGCTGGCGCATTTCTCGAGCTGATGCCCAAGACCAGTATCGGGCTCGACCTCGTTCCCGCCGCGGACGGCGTCAACTACGCAGATTATCTCGACTGGACGCCTCCGAGCGGGTTTCAGCGTCACGTGGTCGTCGGCAATCCGCCCTTCGGGCGGAACACGAGCACAGCGGTCGCCTTCTTCAACCGTGCGGCGGAGCACGCGCAGGTTATCGCGATGATCCTGCCGCGCTCAGTGCGGAAACTTTCGGTGCGGCGCAGGCTCGACGCGATGTTTCATCTCGTGGATGAAGTTCTTCTGCCGAGCGGGGCTTTCTTCTACGAAGGCAAACCCGCGTCTGTCCGCACCGTCTTTCAGATCTGGGAGCGCCGCGACCACCCGCGTGTCGAGGCTCCGGCCTGCATCAGCCATCCGGATTTCGTCTTCTGCGATGCCGCCGAGGCCGAGTTCGCCATCCGTCGCGTGGGCGGCGTCGCGGGCCGGATTTTTGATGACCTTGCGCATCGCGCGCCGAACTCGCATATCTTTGTGAAAGCGGCCGAGGGCGTCAGTGCGGAACGTCTGCGCGACCGCTTCGCGCAGCTGGATTTCAGCGAGGTGCGCGAAGATTCTGTCGCGCATTACTCGGTCGCGAAGAGCGATGTTGTCGCCCTCTATGAGGCGCTGGTCATTGCAGAGGGTTCAACTGCGCGCTGCTTGGTCGATCGCGGTGACGACGGCTCCAAGGACGCGTCTCGCGAAGATCGCCCGAAGGGTGTCGCGAGCAAGGCCAGTGGCCGATTGCCGCGCGAAGCACTGCCCCTGGCGCCCAAGGCGCAGTCCATCAGCGAGAAATCGTCGCCCGATGTTCCCCCGCAAAATTCGAGTCAAACCACTCCGGAAACCTCGCGCTACGTCTCGCGGCCCGCTAGCACGCCGCCCGTGCGCATCCCTAACGTCGTTCAAAACAGGACAAATATCATGCAAGACAAAATCAGGGTCTCTGAACTGAAGACTGCGAATCTCTCGATGCGGGATGTCGAACTCTACGCTCATACCGAGGATCTGCTCTTCCTCGAGGCGGAGCTCGTGTTTGAGCTTGCCGCTACGCGCGTGCAGGTCGTCGCGAAGATCACCATCACCGGCGAAAACGTCTCTGTGCACGCCGAACGCATCCAGGACGAAATGGGCCTTCCTATCGTGGGAGAGCACCTGCTGGCGATCGTTATCGCCAATCGCCGGGAGGAGATCGCCGATCTCGTGCGGGCTGCGGCCATGACGCGCGCTTGATGACGAAGGCCTTGCGAAACCATCGGGTTCGCAAGGCGCCTCACCGAAAGCACGCGACAACGCTGTGCTTCTTCGATTTCTGTCCGCTACCCTTCGTCCCATAGGCTTTGTCAGGTTGCAGGCCGCCCGATCGCCGGTTAGCGAAGGGCCATGCTGAATCTGTCCGACCTGTCCCGTATCAAGGGTCTCCGATTTCCGCGCGCCGTGATCGGCTACGCCGTCTGGGCGTATCATCGGTTCGCTCTCAGCCTCCGGGACGTCGAAGATCTGCTCGCCTCACGCGGGGTCCGCGTTTCCTACGAGACCGTGCGGGACTGGGTCGCGCGCTTCGGCCGGCAGTTCGCCGCCCGCATCCGTCGCGAGCGCCCCGACCCGGCGGACAAATGGCATCTCGACGAGGTCGTGATCTCGATCAACGGCAAGAAACACTGGCTCTGGCGGGCGGTCGACGCCAATGGCGACGTGCTGGATATCCTGATCCAGTCGCGTCGGAACACGAGCGCAGCCAAACGCTTCTTTCGAAAGCTATTCCGGTGTTGGGGCCAGCCGCGCGTGCTGGTCACGGACAAGCTCGGTTCCTACGCTGCGGCCAAAGCCGAGATCGCTCCCGGGATCGAACATCGCCAGCACAAGGGGTTGAACAATCGGGCCGAAGCCTCTCACCGGCACACCCGTCGACGAGAGAAGATCATGGGGCGCTTCAAGTCCCCGGGGCAGGCGCAACGGTTCCTCTCAACCCAAGATCAGATCGCCACCTTGTTCCGCCCGAAACGCCATCGCCTCTCCGCCCGATCATACCGTCATGCGAGGGCTGACGCGTTCCGCCTTTGGGCCGACTATGCCGCGGACCTGGCCGCCTGAAAACCGTGATGGCGGATCGTGGCACTCACGGCCCGGCAACCTGACAAAGCCATGCCCGCCATGGTAGCAACGTTTGGTGGGAAGGCAGTTCATCCCATTAGCTCAATTTTGCGGTTCTGCGAGCCGCAAACCGTCGCTCATACAAGACCCTGTAGGCTTCTGCGGATGCGGGCAAGTGATTGCGGACACTGGCTTCGTATGCGTCATACGAGCCGCCGCGCAGGGCGTCGATTATTGCCATGTGCTGCGCCACGA
>NZ_WBJS01000034.1 GCF_009296265.1 Thioclava sp. JE_KL1 | reverse complement strand
AAGCTCAGATACTGACCGGGGCGATGCTTGAGAACAGGCAACCCATCCACGGGATAGAGCGTGAAGGACGCGATCTCGGAGGTTTCGCTGTCCTTCGCGCCAACCTTGAAGCGCCGCCACCCGCGCCAGCCGCCGTCCTGTTCTTCCGCACCGGCGTAGATCTCTTCTTCTCGCTCGATGAGCGTATTGGCAAGGAACCAGTAGGCCTCGCCCCAGGCATTCAGGATCTCGGGGGTCGCGGCCTCGCCCAACACCTCGGCGACAGCGCCCAGCAGCGCTTCGCCGACATGGGGGTAATGCTCGGGGAGGATCTGCAAACCGACATGTTTCTGTGCGATCCGTTCCAGCGCATCGGCCAAGACCCCGGGATTCCGGATATGGGTCGCATAGGCCACCAGCGCCCCCGCGAGCGCTTTGTGCTGCGGCGAGTTTCCATGTTGATGCGACATGTTGAACAGCGCCCGGATTTCGGGAGCGGCGAGCAGCCTGCGATACATGACCGGCACGATCTGATCGACGTGCTCGGCGACGACGGGTGCAGTGGCTTCGATGATCGCGAGTGTATTTTCCGAGAGCGGCTTGGCCATCATTGTCTCCTGGGTTATAAAACATACCAACAATCCGCATCTATTCTCCCGCGAATTAAGATGCCAATCACAGGTATGTTTTTCTTGTGCGACATTCTGTCCGGCCTCGTGATACGAGACGCGTCGCTTGGGAGCCCGATCAGGAGAGATCTGCGAATGCGCTTGAACGACACTACGGACCTTGCCTTGCGCGTCATGATCTATGCGGCGTCGATGAAAGACCGCCGTTTCACGATCGATCATCTCGTCGAGGCCTATCATGCGCCCCGAAGCACGGTCATGAAGGTTGTCAACGCGTTGACCCGGGGCGAATTTCTGACTGCACAACGCGGTCGGTCCGGCGGCTTGGGGCTTGCACGTGCCGCCCAAGAGATCGGCGTCGGGACAATTGTGCGCCACATGGAGACGGATTTCGATCTCGTCGAATGTATGCGCAGCGGCGGCGATTGCACGATCACAGCGTCCTGCCGTTTGATTCCCCCCTTGGCGGAAGCCCGGGCGGCTTTCTTGGCGGCGCTCGACAGCTACACGATTGCCGATATCGCGATCTCGCCGCGCGATTTCGGGCTGGCGATCTCGTAAGGCTGATACACCGGGCTTCCTGTCCGTTTCGGCTGGCGCTTGCTCAGTCAGCTTCGCTAAGTCGATGGGCTGAACTCTTCGTCGACCCGGTTTACCCTCTGCACTGTCAGGCGCACCTGAAATCGAACGGAATAGCGGTTACAGACAAACCCTTCGGGCGTCGGTAACGGCAGAACAGGCCGGTGTGCGCGCCGGCAATGACGCAAAGTGCCTCCTGCCCGAGTGCGGTGGCTTAAGGGCCCGATTTTTTACAAGCGTTTGAATTTAATACATTTGTTGCGCCCAGAGCAAAGCTTCCGGCCGCAGAGACAATAAAACGTTTGATTTCAACTACTTAGATCCACGAACGCAACGCGAACGGATTAACGTATGGCCTCCTTACCTCAAAATTGGCAAAAAAGACGTCCACCATAAACCGGACTATTCAAACTGTTCGGCGCAAATTACTCCGCCGGCGCACGTTCGAGCATCTGCCGAAGCGTTGCACGCGGGAGGCGCTCCTGTTCGAGGAACGCACCGCGCTCAGAAAGACACGAACGCAAGCGAGCCTCTCCTTCCGTCAGATTGGGCATCGGACGCGCAACACGCGCATTCGGGTTCTCGGCCGTGGCAATTTGGAGATGGTCTTGAGCGCTCTCCCAATCCATCATGAAGGACAGCACATGAGGCAATTGCTCACGCAGCCGGTCGAGAATGTCGAAGCCGTGCCCGTCGCAATCTCCCCAGTAGAGAATGGCCACCTGGGAGAGCCAGGGCATCAGCTTGGCATAGGCCAGGATCGCCTTGCCCTGTCCGAAAATGATGCAGTCGCCAGGGCCTGGCTCAAATCGATCGAGTGTTGTCTCGTTTTCGACGATAAGAACGCGAGAGACCCGTGGTGGAGCTTCAGCGAAAAGCTGTGGTTGTATGCCCATGTTCGAGACCCATCCGCCTTCGCAACTCGAGGGGTGAATGCGGATTTTGACCATGCTCTTCGAGACCTCGAAAAGGCCGAGCTTGCCTTCGAAGCTCTCGGCAGCCTCGTCGATCCAACCGAACTCCCGAAAGACAGACAGAACGAGTTGTCGGTGCCGCTCGATCCACTTGGTGTCCATCCCTCGAACGGGAAGCTCGCGCAGAGACATATCGGCGAGATCCTCGTCACTCACGTTCTGGCGCCATCGAGCAAGCGCGAGGACAGTATCGAGATCTTCAGGCGCCTGGCGGTAAAGGAGAGCCCTGAGAGTGTCGTTGCAGATAGACGCACCCTTGAGAGCCTTGAGAGAGGCGATATGGGCGTCGAACGTGATCATCCTGTCGAGGTGATCGTCTCCAAGAAAGCGCGCGAGCTGAGTGCGATCGGCGAAGGAGATCTTGCGCACGAAGGCAAGATCACGGGCCAAGGCGAAATTCTTGCGTGTCTCGACCAGATTGGCGCCGCAGGCTTTCGCGGCCACCTTCCAGGCGTCTCGCCAATCATAGATCTCCGAGACGGCCTCGGGAGGGGATTCCCGGGTCATGCCGCGGGTTTTGATGGATTTCTCAAGAAGCGGACCATCCGGCTCTTGTTGGATGTCGTGCCCCCAAAGGTAGCCCATGGCTTTGCGGGAGCGTTTGAGATCTGCGCGCAGGTCGTCGGGGTATTGCAGTTCATGCACCTTCATCATCAGTCGACTTCCTCGGCATCAGCCGCGAACTTGAAGTTTTCGAGATCGCTGTCGTCGTCACTGAGATTGCCGAAATTAAGTGTCGCCACTTCCATTCGCGTGGTCGCGGTCTGCAGGTTGCCGGGGCGCGAGATCATGAAGATGGTCCGCGCGACCGGCTCAAAGGGACGGATCTTGGACATCGGCGTCGCCGCGATGATTTGCAGCCCAAAGGCCTCGAGGACCTGGATGGCGGCGCGTGTCGTCTCGCTATCGGATTTGCTGAACGCTTCGTCGATCAGCATCGTGTGGAGACAGTGATCGCGCACGCTCTCGTCATAGGCCTTGAAGGCGGTGTTGACGGCGACGCCCATCATGAACGCCGAGAAGCGTTCACGCTCCCCGCCGGACAGGCTTTGCCCGCTGTCGATCTGGCGCACCAGCCGCTCAGTGCCGTTTTCCTCGATGCGCAATTCGCGGATCGTCGCGTCCCAGCGGTTTGCCAGATACTGGATGCGCTGACGACGGTCTCTTTGCTGGGTTTTTTCGTCATCGCGGAGGAAATCGGCGATATCCGCGTAGCGCTGGAATTGATCCGCCTCGCTGCGATCGGTGTGTTGGTCGAGAGCCTGGCTCAATAAGGCATCGAAGGCGACGATGACCTGGTCCTTGGAACGATCGACACGGATCTTCGCGAACGTCCCAGCTTTTGGGTTGAAGATGTTCTGTTCCAGCACCGTGTTCACGCCTGCGATAATAATGCGGACTTCCTGATCGTAAGTGTTTAGCTTGCTTTGCAGGGCCATCACGTTCGTTCGCAGGGTGTTCTGGCGGAATTTGTCGGCTTCTTCCTGAGCGACAGGCAGCTCGCGTTCACGGATTGCCACGAGGCGGGCTCGCCATTGCTCTCGCTCATGATGGCCGTCGAGATCGGCACCGCGAACCTGATTGGTCAGGCCTTTGTTGCGCTCGCCGTCATAGGTATCGAGGTATTCATCGATGGCTTTGACCGCACTTAGGCCCTTTTGGCTTAGAGATTTACGGCCATTCGAAATCCGCGCGCGATAGGCAACACTGAGGGCTTCGAACATCCCGCGAATGCGACTGTCCTGTCCCATGGGAACGGCGCGTAGGAGAGCGTGGCCGCAACCGGGGGGAATGTCGATATTTTCCAGAAGCTCTCTGCGGATGGTTTTGTAGTCGTCGCGAGTAAGGCGTGCTTCGGCCGCGGCGCGCCGGGTTCGCATGTCATCGACCTTTTCCCCGATACGCTCCTGAGCGGAGGTCAGTTGGGTTTCGCGCTGGATGATTTCATGCCCAAGCTTGTTCAGGCGCTCCTTCTTCTCATCGCGCTTTGTCTCGAGTTCGGCGCAACGCTCGCGCCGTTTGCGCATATCGTCGGTCTGGATACGATCCAATTCTTCACGGAGATAATCGACTCGACTTGCGAGTCGGGACGTGTCGACTTCTTCCCATGGGCACATACGTCCCGATAGCTTGTTCAGCACATCGCGCTTGGTGTTGAGAGCCTTCAGGGCACCCTCCACGTTTTCGAACATCTGTCTGTCTTTCTCGAGATCTGCATCGATTGCCAAGATCTCAGCTTGCAGGATCGCGATCCGGTCTTCGACCGACCAGCCAAGCACGTAGTTGGACCGCTGGTTGCGCGACCGCGTCCCGTCTTTTTCCGCACTGGTGTCAGAATGTGAGATCGAAGCGCGCTGGGTGATAGCCTTGCCGCGGGTGCGAGGAAATTCTTCGCCGGACACACACAGGTGATCGGCCCGATGAGCGAGCTGTTCTTGCACGTAAGTCGAGAAGGGGTGATCGCGCAGTTCGATTTTGTGCGCCATCGCGCGTTTGTCCAATCGAGCCAGAGACACTCTCGCTCTGGATTGCGCTTCCTTGCCAATCCGTGCCTCGGTCATGGCTTCGAGGCGAATTCGGACCTGTGCCTCGGAGGCCTCCATGGCGGCTTTCGCGGCCTCATAGCGGCTCTCGGGAACGAGCATCTTCGTTGCGATGGCGCCGAGGAGTTGGTTCGCTGCAAACTCCCACCCGTCGCGGCTCTTTTCTTCGACCTGCATCAGTTCACCCATGAAGGGCATATCGTCAGGCTCAAGGCCGCAGGACCGAGCGATTTCCTCGCGGGCATTGCGCAAATCCGATCGGATTGGCGATCCTGCTTTCCTGACTTTCTCGATCTCGCCTTCGAGAGATTCAATGTCTTTTTCCGATTGCCGGATGCGCCCACCGATTTCGTTGTAGTCGATTTGCATCTCGCCGATCTGTTCCTGCAACCCAGGCAAGGTCGCGAGGTGTTTCTCGATTTTCTTCCACCCCGCCTTGTCTGCCGATACAGGAGGTTCCATCCCACTTTCGATAGCGATTTCCAGGATCGAGGTGCGCTGTGCCGTGATGCGGTTTTTCTCGCGAATCTTCGTGTCGAGTTCACGCTCGAGAAATTCGATCTGGTCACCGTCAGCGGCCTTGATCGCCTCATTGAGGACGTCGATTTCCTGATCGAGTTGCTTGACCTCCTTCTCGTCAGCTTCGTGCTCTGTTTTCGCGGCGTTTGCTTTCATCGCATAGAAGCGCTGCATCCGGCGCGTGGACAGAAGCTCCATGTAGGATTGCACCAAGGGGAGCCCTTGCTCGATCCTGTGCAGGCGAACTTCTTCGGTAAAGGCCTCGTCGAGCGTGTTGAGCTGTCTCGAGATGTTTTCGAGATCAGCGATCTGCTTTCGTGTCAGTGCGATCTTGGCGCGCGCCTTGCCGTGGGACTCGATGGCTTGAAGCGTTTCTTCGGCCATGCCGAGAAAATCGACATCTGGGAGCATGTAGCTGCGCACAAATTGGGTGGTCGACCCCATGACCTGAAGGCTCGAGGCAAGGGAGAGGAGGCGAAAGGCTCGCTGTGCCTGGGCCGATGAGCCAAGGCCAAGTTCCTTGCCGACACGCCCCATGAACAGGTCAAAATTGGGATGGATATCAAACCCGTCCTGTTCTCCGCGGGTGCGCAGGCGCCCGGATGTTTCCCAGCTGCGAAAGTCGTGATGCAGGCTCAGCGCGCGCTCGGAGGTAATGTAGTGCCAGTGGTTCTTCCCGCCGTCGTCGATATAGAGCAGTCGGCCAGCACTGAAGTTTTCACCAGAGGCATTGGAAAAAACGACCATGATGCCCATGAACGTTTCCTGGTCACCGAACCGGCGCAGCGTGTGCTTGCTGACCCGACCATCGGTTTCCTTGTCGCCGACGATCCCGCGATAGTAGTTCGGGACGGACCGGTCATTGCCCCCACGGCTCTCACCGGCGGCCGCCCCATTCAGTCGAGGCTTCATGTTGAAGCAGACATTCATTGCATCGAAGGCTGTGGATTTCCCGGCGCCGTTTTCGCCTGCGAAGATGGAGCCGGCGCATTCCATGTCGAAGCTTGTGGGAGCCCCGTGATAGGAGCCGAAGTTTCGCACCTCGATGCGTTTGATGCGATAGCCGGTGAACGTTTCCGGGCGGATCGGGCTCGGTTGCTCGAACAGGTTTTCCTGAATCTGATTCATGCTTTTTCTCCTGCTCCACCGGCATTATCGACGAATTTTTCCAACATAACTTCGTCTGCGGGTGCAGGCTCGATTGCTTCGCCCTGTGCCGCATTGAAGAGATCATGGACCAGATCGTCCTCGTCGAGTTCAGCTTGCTCCTTTGTGGGCTTCTTTCCGCCTTCGCTTTCGGAGACGTAAGTCAGGTCTTCGATGAACTGTAAGCGGTGTCTGAGCGGCACGTTGTCTGCGCCGGCGCGGACTGCGAGGTGATACCCATCTCAAGATGGGAGTGCGTTTCGCAATGGATGCTCAGACTGCGTTTCTCAGATCGCTGGGAGTTGAGATCTTCGAGAGCGGGCACCGCC
>NZ_WBJS01000033.1 GCF_009296265.1 Thioclava sp. JE_KL1 | reverse complement strand
GTGCTCAACCTGATCCTTGATCTCAAGGCAAAAGGTCTGCCGATCATCCTGATCTCGCACAACATGCCGCACGTCTTCGAGGTGGCGGATCGGGTCCACGTCCACCGGCTGGGCAAGCGGCTTTGCGTGATCGATCCGAAGAACCATTCTATGTCGGATGCGGTTGCCTACATGACCGGCGCGAAGCAGCCCGATGACGTGAACGAGGCAGCCTAAGCGATGGGCGCGACCAAGGCACAGCTGGAGGCCATTCTCGATCTGGTCGACAGGCAGCCCCGTGATCACGGGCGAGTTTTGATTGCCATCGCGGGACCGCCCGGTTCGGGGAAATCGACGATGGCTGAAGCCGTGACCGTGGCCCTGAACGCCCGCGGCCGCGCGACGGACGCGGCGGCTCTGGTGCCGATGGACGGGTTCCATCTGGACAACGAAGAGCTCGACAGGCGGAACTTGCGCACGGTGAAAGGGGCGCCCGCGACCTTCGATGTGGTGGGCTTCAGGGCATTGGTGCGCCGGTTGCGCGATGACCGGACCGAGATCCGCTACCCGCTGTTCAGCCGCGCGCAGGACCGAACCCTTCCGGAGGCGGGCGTGCTGCCCCCGGACCGGCGGATCGTGATCGTCGAGGGGAACTACCTGCTGTTTGGCGCCGGTGACTGGGCCGGGCTCGCGCGGTTGTTCGACGCGACCGTGATGCTCGCGCTGCCCATGGAGGTGCTCAAGGCCCGGCTCGTCTCGCGGTGGATCGAGCATGGGCTGTCCCCCGAGGACGCGCTTGCCCGGGCCTGCCGGAACGACCTCGAAAACGCGCGCCGTGTGCTCGAGCAGAGCGTTGAGGCCGACCTCACCCTTACCGGTCATTGCACCGGTGAGCCGAGTTGACGACGAAAGGAAAACGACATGAAGATTTTCGCTGACACCGCCGATATCGAGGCGATCCGCGCGCTTGCGGAGGCGCATCTGATCGACGGGGTGACGACTAATCCGAGCCTGATCGCCAAGAGCGGCGCACATATTCTCGAAGCGATCGCCGAGATCGCCGCGATGGTCGATGGCCCGGTCTCCGCCGAAGTCGCGGGCACCGATTACGAGACGATGATGCGCGAGGCGGCGGTGCTCGGGAAGATCGCATCCAACGTCTGTATCAAGTTGCCGCTTACTATGGCGGGGCTCCGGGCTTGCCGCACCCTTCGAGAAGAGGGCCGCGAGACCAATGTAACGCTGTGCTTTTCGGTAAATCAGGCGCTCCTTGCGGCGAAAGCCGGCGCAACCTATGTCTCGCCCTTCGTCGGTCGCCTCGACGATATCAATCTCGACGGCACCCAACTGCTCCGGGATATCCGGCAGGTGTTCGACACCTATTCTACGCTGGACACGCAAATACTGGCGGCATCCTTGCGGTCTGCAAATCACGTCACCGGAGCTTTGTTAGCGGGAGCGGATGCCGGCACCCTACCGCCCGGATTGATCGGGGCACTCGTCAAGCATCCGCTGACCGACAAGGGACTCGAGACTTTCACGGCGGACTGGGCCGCGACCGGGCAGAGCATCCTCTGATCACAGGTTAGGAGTCGTAAGGCGTTGCGTGCGGATGAGTTTGGTTGCCAACCGGAGAGGCGAGCTGACCGTTTTCAATCTGTGATCATGTCAACATTTTCTCGGTGGTTCCGACGCTTGGATAAACATGTGCATGTTGTGCCAAGTTGGGACATCCTCCGCGTTGCGGCATTCCTCTTGCAGCGATGACCTATTTCAAGCTTGATAAATATGTAGGCTACCTACAGCAGCACGGAGGCTTCAGATGACAAGAATGTTGGCCTCCGTCTGGGCGCTACTCTTAGGCATCGTGCTTATCATGCTCGGTAACGGGATGCATTTTACCCTGATGGGGCTGCGCGGCGGGATTGAAGGGTTCTCCTCGGCGGAGCTATCTATCGTGACCTCAGGCTACTTTCTCGGTTTCCTGTCTGGCGCGCGTTTCACTCCTGTCCTGATCCAACGGGTTGGCCATGTGCGCGTCTTCGCGGCGCTGGGCAGCTTCATGTCCGCGGCCCTGATCGCATTCACATTATGGGCAGAGCCTTGGTCATGGACCGCTCTGCGTATCCTCATCGGTTTTTGCATGTCGGGCATCTATGTTGTTGCCGAAAGCTGGCTCAACAATGCCACCACGAACGAAAACCGCGGCAAGATGCTCTCTGCTTATATGCTTGCCCAAACGATGGGCATTATCGCGGCACAGGGCCTACTTACGCTCGGCGACGCGGCCAATGCGGCACTTTTTATCGGGGCATCGATCCTAGTGTCTATCTCCTTTGCGCCGATCTTGCTCTCGATTCAGCCTGTGCCCCCTGTTGAGGTGGCCAAACCCGGCGGTCTCAAGGAGCTCTTCGCCGCCTCTCCGCTGGGCACCATCGGCATTTTCCTGTTGGGGAGCATCTATGCGAGCCAGTCAGGGATGGGGGCGGTTTTCGGTAGCGAGATCGGCCTGAGTGCCAACCAGATCGCACTCTTCGTGGCGATGCTCTTCGGTGGCGCAATGCTGATGCAGGTGCCCATCGGCTGGCTGTCTGACCGGCTGGACCGACGCAAGGTGATCTGCGGCACGGCGTTTCTTGGCATGGTGGCCTGCGGGATGGGTTGGATCGCACAGAGCCCGCCTGCCTGGCTCTTTTCCGACCCACTGGTTCCGATCATGGGCGCGGCCTTCTTTGCCGGTGGTACGACCACGCCGCTATATGCGCTACTTCTAGCTTATACCAACGACAACGTGCCCGCCGAGGACATGCCAGCGACCTCGGGCGGTCTGGTGTTCACTTTTGGCCTGGGGGCTATTATCGGACCGATAGCGGTAGGTGTTGCCATGGATGCTTTCGGCCCGTTCTTCTTTTGGATCGTACTCGGCGGCACTTTCTCGGCTATCGTGTTCTACGCACTCTATCGCATGAGCCAAACCGAGGCGCTCCCGGCATCAGAGACCGATGCCTATTTGAACCTTGTGCCCACGGCTTCCGCGGTCGCGGTGGAGGACGCAGCCAACTGGGCAGCCGAAAACGCAGAGGCCGAAGAGACGGCGGGCTAGGTGTCCAGTCCTGCCGCAGAACGGCGCGGATGCCCGTCGTCAAATGATTTGGGATACGAGGGCCTGATCGAGAACGGAGGGCGTGACTCATTGTAGTTTCAGTTTATGCCGCGTTCTGGCGATGCGAGCCAAGCGGAGCTTCTCGATGATTTTGGCTTTGATCTCCTTTCGTGTTTTCAGGATGGCTTCGGCCCTGCCAAGATAGACGTCGGCGGGCGCGAGGTTGGGCCCCCCGTCAGCACCCCTGGGACATCTGAGTTGATTTTGTAACGGCGAGTTTCTGGCTCATCGTAACCACCAAGGAATGAAAGATGAGACAGAAAGCCGGAACAGCGGAGTCGATGGTGAAGGACATCCGCCGGCGCAGGCAGAAGCACCATTCCTGCGAGGAGAAGATGCATATCCTCCTGGGAAGGCTGCGGCACGAAAATAGCGTCGGGGTGTTCGTTTCGCAGCATTTCGCGGCAGTGGTTTCTTATGTATATCAATCAGTTGATATGGGGCAGGCGTGTTCGATAACTGACATGCTGCGTTGCGATCCGAACACCCCCGTATGAAAGAGTGTTGTTTATCGAACACCCGAAGCCCATCGGCGCTGCATGTTCGATAATATTCAGTCAGGCCGCGAAATGGCTGTTATCGAACACCCTGAGGGTATCCCAGCTCCGCCATCGACAGCTCTGCCTTTCAAGATTTGCGGCACGATTATGCTGGTTGCCGCATCTTCGCCTTGCCCTTGAATTGCGGAAACGCGGGCACCTCCCTTCTGCGGGCGCTCCCGGAGGAGTTGCTCATGGGGCTCCTGCGGCCGATGAGCGGGTTCGTGGATATCAGGTCGCGGTGACCTGCCACGGGTCTTTCATCCAGCCACGACCGGAGCCAGGTTGGTGTTGCTCTGTCACGCAGGCGTCTCCCGATCGTCAGCTATCGCACTGATCCTCGCAACGGATCGCCTCCTAAAGGTGGGAGAGAGCCGCGAAAAGCGATTGAAATGGATATCGACCACAAGGAGCGACGCCCCACGCGCGTCCTCACATGCGGACCATAGAGGTCGGGGCATCTATTCTCGACCTGAGCAGCGCCCACTTGTTAGAGGGGCTGGGAGATGCATAGCGGCACACCTTACGGGCCTCATTGGAGCAAAATCTGTACTCATTTCTTAGCCCTTAGGCCAACCGGATAATATTGCAGATAACGGTCGACACCCCAGATAAAATAATCTGAGGTAACGTAAACGATGTTTTTCGTGATCGTTGAGAGAGGGGTTCCCAGTCTATGGCCAACGATCAAAACCTTCTTGAAACCGTCGAGGCCAATCCAGTTCTCGCGCTTTTACGGCAGGCCTATCGAGGCTATGCCCTCGAGGTAGCTTATCGCGTGTTTCGCGATGAATATGCGCTCAACGCTCCGATCGATCGCTTTCTGCGGATCTGCGAGGGAGTGCTCGAGGAAGTTCGCGAAAAGCAGATCGCGGGATCTTTCAAGCTCTCTCCCGCCGAGCAGCTCGAGGCCTGGTGCAGCCAGGAGGGTGGCGTTCCTTGGTTTGCGATCCAGGACGATCCTTCCCTTGGGCGTCAGGTTGTCATGCGTCCTGCAGCTCGCGCCGCGCTGCAGATTGCCCTCGAAGTCGAAGACAACCTCGAAACCGTTTCCACCGTTTCTCTCGGGCGCTTTCTCGACGATATCGTCGATGCTGCCTCGCACCTACGTCAGGACAAGGCCGCTCTCGTCGAAAAGTACAAAGCTCAGCAAGAAGACATCCAGCGCAAGATTGACGCGCTTGAAGCCGAGGGGGTGCGACCTGTCCAGGATTCCGATCGGCAGATCTATGCATCCACACTGGTGCGCACCGTGCGCGACATGTTCAACGCGCTGGGCCGACTGCCGACTGAGCTACGCGAAAACCTGACGGAAGCCACAGACCTCTTTTACGCAACCGAAGAGAGCCATGGACAGGTGATGCGAGCGGTGCTCGAACACCTCAACGAGGGAAGGTCCCGCTCTGCCTATCTCGCAATGCGACAACTGGCAGACCTTCATCTCGATGAAAGCAAGCGTCGCCATCTCGAGCAGGCCGTTGAAACGATCCTCCTGCAATGCTCGAACTACATCGGGACTTCGGCCTCCTTGCAGGCGCGCAACTTCTTCGATCATTTCACCACCCTGTCTCTGCAGACGGTCAGCGAAGATCAGCAAGCTGCCCACCGCGTGACTTCCTTTATCCAGGATTCGACCTTCGAGCGGCGCCTCGGTCAGTCGCGCCGGCTCCTCCAGATCAGTGAAACGATGCGTGAACTCGCCAAGGAAGGGAAAGTTTCTACGCGCCCTGGCTGGGGTCCGGTCGAGGGCCTGAAAATAGACATCGAGCGTGAAGCGAAGAATTACTGGTTCGACTTCCGCCTCAACCCGCTCCCGCCGAACAACCCAGAAGAAGTGGAAGACCTTCCTCCGCTCGAAGGTCTCGATCCGGAAATCGCGGCCAAGGCCGTGAGAGAAGCCGCCGAAAAAGAGGCTCACATCGATCCCCAGCGGCTCAAGCGGCGCGTGGCGAAGCTCATCGAAATCGGCGGAGACGTTTCGCTCTCGACCATTCTCAAGAACCTGCCGCCCCGCTACGGGCTCGATGAGATCGCAGGCTGGATGCGGATTGCGATGAGCATGCACCCCTCCATTTTCTATCCCGGATGGGAATTCGAAATGCTTCTCGACGATCCTGCCCGACCCGGAACCATTCAGCGCCTGCGCGCCGCCGATCCCGTCTTCACCCGCACCGGAGACCCCGGACAAGGTCTCTTCGATGGATCAAATACGGACGTTCTCACAATCGAGACATGCCGAAATCCAAACGAGCGTCTGGACCTGGTCAACAAGATCAAAACCCTTCGGCCTGAAAAAGCACCTGGCGGGGTCTTGAGGGCACGCAACATTTATCAAGATGAGACATTTCAATGAGCACGAAATTCACCCTGCACAACGTGGTCACGCATCTCCACCGCGAACCCGGCCTTGACCTCGATACCGATCCCGATCTTTTCGAATATGCCTATGAGGTGCGCAACGCATTGAAATCACATTTTGCTCTCGAAGGTCTCGATCTCCTGATCGATCTCCAGTTGGGCGCAATGTGCCTTCAGGTCATGGAGGACGAGAAGGTCGCACGCGTATCTCGCGATTCCGGTGGAACACCGTTCCGGCCAATCTACAGCTCGCGCGCTCAAAACTACTGGGCGTCGGTCCTTCTGGTCATCCTGCGCCTTCGCTATGAAAGCGCAATCGCGACCCCCGAGGCAGCTTGGGTCTTCGAGAACGATCTCTTCGCCGAATTCCTGCGCTACCACGATGCCGAACATCGCGAAAACCATGGTAAAGTGCGTGACGGAATGACGGCGCGCCTGCGCGACCTCGAAGGCAAAGGCTTCGTCATGAAGCGGGTCTCAGCCGATCGCGGGGCCTCCTGGTCCGTCACAAAATGGGTCGTCCTGCGACTGACAGACGATGTGCTGCTGAAGTTCATCGTAAGCGGCGGCTGCATCCCACCCCAGGTTCAGCTTGACGACTTGAAGGTCCACGGGAGAAGTTCATCAATGCGGCCTTGCGGATGGCCGGCGGCGATGGCTTCGAGGGTGGCCTTGAGATAGGCGAAGGGCTCGACGCCGTTGATCT
>NZ_WBJS01000032.1 GCF_009296265.1 Thioclava sp. JE_KL1 | reverse complement strand
GGCTCTGTTGCACAAATCCCGTGAAGGGATTCATGTTGTGAATCCAGCGTGGTAGCTGGCTGTCATGAGCAGACCGACGCCCCCGACCTACAAGACCAGGAACTGGCCATCCTACAATGAAGCGCTCAAGCGCCGTGGCTCACTGACGATCTGGTTTGACCCCGAGATGAGCTGGGAGGCCGCGCCGACCGGCAGGCGCGGTCGCCAGCAGAGCTATAGCGACGCCGCGATTCAGACCTGCCTTTCGATGAAGGTGTTGTTCGGTATGGCTCTGCGACAGACGACCGGGTTCGTCGAGAGCCTGTTGCGCTTGGTCGGCCTTGAATGGGCGGTGCCCGACTTCAGCACGCTGTCTCGTCGCCAGAAGACCCTTGCCGTGAACATTCCGTATCGCAGTTCCAAGGGGCCGTTGCACCTTCTTGTCGACAGCACAGGGATCAAGGTCGAGGGTGAAGGCGAATGGCACGCGCGCAAACATGGCGGCCCAAAGCGGCGTGTCTGGCGTAAGCTCCATCTCGGGATCGACGAGCAAACATTGGAGGTTCGTGCCGTGGAGATCACGGGAAGCAACATCGGAGATGCTCCGGTTCTGCCCGACCTGCTCGACCAGATCCCCGAGGATGAAGAGATCGGCAGCGTCACGGCAACCAAGATGCACTGCGTGAAACTTCTGGGTCAGCGCCTCATGGCGCGGGACTTCGATCGCCAGATCGCGGAACTTCAGGTCCGCATCGCCATCATGAACGGCTACACCGCGCTCGGCATACCCGTCACGGAAGCTGTGGGATAAGTCCATCCGGGGAAAGGGGAACCTCGGCCATCAACCAATTTGTGCAACAGAGCCCGTCGGTGTGCGCACCGGAGCGCCATACCGAACAAGACCTTCATTGAAAGGCACGTCTGGATAGCGGCGTCGCTATAGGCCTGATGGCGGCCACGCCGTCCTGTCGGCGCGGCATCCCAGGTCATATCGGGGTCAAACCAGATCGCCAGCGAGCCCCGGCGCTTGAGCGCTTCATTGTAGGCTGGCCAGTTCCTGGTCTTGTAGGTCGGGGGTGTAGGTCTGCTCATGACGCCCAGCTACCACGCTGGATTCACCAGATGAATCCCCCGATCGGATTTGCGCAACAGAGCCTCGTCGCGCCACCAATGCATCGTATCCTATAGAGCACCGGATACACAGACATACCCATTGATTATCGATACATACTAAGGTATCTATCGCAGGTGCCAAAAGATAAGTTGAGGTTCTGATGCGCAAAGCTTGGTTGTTCCTGATTTTGCCGCTGTCTGCGTGCCAGGCGCTGACACTCACGGCAGTGCCAGGTGCCGTTCCCCCGGGTGCGAAACCAGTTTCACCAGCCGAGCTGAGTACAGCCCCAGTGCCGACGAATGCCAGCCAAAGCCTCAGCTATTCCAAAGCAGCGGGAAGCAGTGTGATGGTGGCGCAGACGACCGCTCAGCGCACGGCTGCTTGGCCGGACAAGGTCGCGTTTAGGGGCACCGTTCTTTCGGTCACGCTCAATGACGGGAGGCAGTGCGAAGGAGACACGCAGGGCCTGATGCGCGGCACGCTTGCAAACTGCCCCTGGCCGCTCAAGTACGAGCTGGAAAATGTCCGGCCACGTCCGTTCGATGGCCCCGCGAATGTCGTGGCGACCGCACACCCCTACACGCAAGTGGTGCTCACTGCACCGAACGGATTCAGTTGGCGATTTCAAACGCCGATCGTGGCCTTCGGCAAGCGTTAACCCACAGTCCCCGCCTCGTAAGAGCGCTACAATTGGCCCGAAAGAAGTATCGAGCCAGCTTTCACCTCAGGTTAGCAAACCGACCCCGCCATACCGCGACATGAGACCAAGCTTGGTCAGTTCAAGCTTGGTCGGTGAGGTCAGACAAGGGGTCCCCCGAGCCACCCAAAAGACCGGCGAGAACGTCGTCGACACTACCCAACATACCGCCGCCATCCGATCCACCTAGCAGCAAGGTGGCGGTTCCGCTGAGCACATCCGGCGCCTGAACGAGAAGACCATCATCTCCCGTCACGGGCTCGAGAAAACCTCCATCCTGGGCGACCGTTCCAACCAAACCAGACACACCGGTGAGCGAACCAAGCGCTCCCCCTGCTCCGACCAGGCCATCGAGCATCCCGTCTGGGCCCGCCACACTGTTCAAAAGCGAATCTGCCGCCGATATGCCCCCGGCCACCGGGCCTGCCGGATCCAGAGCGCTACCGACAAGACCATTGTCTAGCCCAAGCGCCTCTCCCAGCAGATCATCGACAGCATGCAGCGCCCCACCAGTCGCGCCGTCTGCCCCGAGAATAGCGCCCGTCAATCCGTTATCACCGATTACCCCGTCGAGGATACTATTGCCGTCATTGACTTCACCCGTCTCGCCGAGAAGCCCTCGACCTAGCAGGTCGCCCACTAACCCCTCCGACCAAGTGACTCCGGCAAGCACGCCTGCGTCACCAACCAACTCTCCAAGCACACCGTCCGAACCGGCAACCGCCCCGAGCAGGCCATGATCGCCGGTCACGGGTCCGAGCAAACCGCCATCGGCAACGACGCTGTCGAGAAGGCCTGTATCGGCCGACATACTATCGCCGGTCAGAAGGCCCTCGCCCAGGATCGCCCCAACCAGCCCGTCAGAGCCCGTGATGCTGCCAAGGAGGCCATCGTCTCCAATCACATCGCCGATAAGCCCTTCTGACCCGGTGAGCGATCCCAGCAATCCGTTATTGCCGGTCAAGGCGCCGAGCGTTCCCTCGTCCGACAGCAGCCGGTCCAACACCGGCCCAGTGGGTCCGTCGCTCCCGCCGAGAAGACCCTCGCCCAGAAGCCCCGCTAGAAGACCGTCTGACCCGGAAATAGCGCCTAACAACCCGTCGTTGCCCAACAAGCCACCAAGCAGTCCGTCGGAGCCCGTCACCGAACCGAGCAGCCCACCATTCCCGGTCACAGCACCAAGGAGGCCCTCATCCGCCGCAACCCCGTCTTCGGCAGTCGGCTCGTCTGCGCCGATTAGCCCGCGCCCCAGAAGACTTCCTACAAGCCCCTTCGAACCGGTGATCGGCGCTAGCGCCCCCTGATCACCTACGACTGAGGCGAGCAGTCCGGTTTCCTCAGTCACGGAGCTTAGCCCAAGGGGCGACCCCAGCACACCTTCCTCGCCAAGCAGCCCGTAACCCCCGACCAACGGATCAAGCAAGCCGCTCGATGACTGATCGACCGCATCCGGCGACCCCGTGGGGTCGCGCTCCTCCTCGGGGTCTGCCGAGCGGGTAGGCTCCGTCGGTTTGGTCGGATCCTGCGTGTTCGAGACGTCTCCGGTGGGATTTTGCGCGCCGAAATCGGAGCTAGCCGTAGCAAGTGCAACAAGACCCGCGATACCAACCGCAATCGCAGAGCCATTATCGGAAAGAGTGCCCCCTATTCCCCCAGCAAGGCCACCAGCCTCCACGG
The DNA here is from genome assembly GCF_009296265.1 of Thioclava sp. JE_KL1. Classification (GTDB taxonomy): domain Bacteria; phylum Pseudomonadota; class Alphaproteobacteria; order Rhodobacterales; family Rhodobacteraceae; genus Thioclava. Next base: position 4,217 of record NZ_WBJS01000032.1, on the reverse strand, counting down.
AAGTGCGGGGCATGTTGTTGATGCCGCTCATCGTTCCGTCGGAAAACGTGAGCGAAGTGGGGGCCCCGTGTGCAGACTTCACGTAGAAATCCCGGACGAGGATCCTGTTTCCGTCTTTCAATACGACCATCAGGTTATCGCCGTCACGCGAACACCGTTTCACCTGATTTCTGGTCGCACCGATTGCGACGTTCGTCCCGGGCGTTGCGGAAACCATACTCGTTGTCATCTACAAGCGTCCTTCAAGTTGTTTTCGCCCATGTTCTCGTTTCGTCGCCGCGGCCACACAGCGTGAAGGAACGGTATCCACCCATTCTGCTGTAGTAAATATACTTTGGTATGTCTTTAAAATCTAACGTCAGGGAATTCTGCACAACTCGCAACGCAAGCTGCTAAAGGGGTGGTGGGACAAGTGCGACTGACTGTGCTAAGGGTAAGGAATTCCTTACTGATCTGTTGGGCATTACGAACGTCCAGAAGATAAAGTGGGCACCCATACCAGACCCCGTTATTGAGAAACGGACCTAGATTCCTTCGATGTGTGACAATGGAAACCAACGCACGCTTGTCCCTGCTCCGCTCCGCCTTTGCCACGGATCCAACGATGGTCTTGACCCTCGAGCCGAACGGGGAGTTCGTCGCAATGAACGCGGCAGCGGAAGCGTTTGCATGCGATCTGTCTCGCAACATCCCCATGCGAACGGCGCTCATCGAAGCGACGAGAGACGCGGTACGGCACAACAAAACGTCCCTGGAAACCGGGGATCTGCGGCTCACCGCTACTAAGCTGTCTACGGAAACAGATGAGCCAGATCCGATCCTGCTGCGCGTGATACGCGAACCAGAGGCACCGCAGATTGCGGAGCCAGAACTGTTGGAGTTGCTGCGAAACCTGTTGGTCCATGACCTGCGAAGCTTGCTGCAGTCGGTTCTCGCGGCGCTCGAAGAAGCATTTGAGCCTACTACCGGACAGGAAACTTCGCCGCCCCCCGATCAAAGCGAAGCGAGGGACGCGATCTACGAGACGCTCGCTCAGGTATCACGCCTCCTGTCAATCGTCAGCGGAAGGGCGGGAAACTGGCTCAATCCCGTGGGGGTCGATCTCGAAGAAGTCTTGTCCGAAGTCGTGACTCGCCTAACGCCGATAGCGCGTCAGCGTAACATTCACCTCCGCCTGACTTCTGCTCGGCAGGCTGTCGGGCTGAAGGGACCCGCCATTCTGTTGCACGAGCTGAGCCAGAACATGGTCGACAACGCGATCAAATATGGGAGCGGAGATGTCGAGGTCAGACTCGAACAGCACCTATTGAGAGCCGGTGAATGGGAGGTCAAAATCGAGGTCTGGCAGGCGGGTTCCGGTGTTTCCGATCTGCTCCTTGAGGCCCTGTGCAAGGAGCCGAAGGATGTCGCGATCGGGCACGGCCAAAAATACGGCCTGCAGATCATGCGGTTGGCCATGCGCGGGCTGAACGGCAGCTGGGAGAACGAGATAATCGCAGGTCGCAGTTGTCTTCGGGCGCGGTTTAGCCTGCCCGAGAGCACCATGATCGCCCCTCAAGGCCATCGCCCGGTCGACGCGCAGCCGAACCTCATGCTAAGCGGAAAAAGCCTGATTGTCGTGGAGGATAACGACCTCATTCGAAGTTGGGCGGGCAAGATCCTGCGCAACGCGGGTGCAGAGGTCTGTGCGCTGAAGGATGCCGAAAGCGCACTAAGTTTTGTGCGCGGCCTCCGGAAACCGGTGGATGCAGCGATCATTGACATAACCCTGCCGGGGATGGATGGGTTCGCCCTTGCGCAACGGCTAGCCCACTTGCCCAGTTCGGCAAAACCGCGCGTCGTGCTGGGCTTGAGCGGCAACGTCGATGAGGCATCACGCGCCCGCGCGCACTCTGTCGGGATAGCTCAGCTCCTGGAAAAGCCGATTCTGGCACAAGATTTGACCCGAATACTCGAGTCGGCGACAACCGCAGGAAAAGGCGCGATGCACAAGACGACACATGGGGCAACCACGGATCACGCAAACGGCAGCGATCTCTTCGACGAGGAGATTCGCACCGAATTGCTGGCGGATCTGGGAGAGGTAGCGGCTCTTGACTTCATGAAGCGCGCTCTCAAGGAAGCCGTAGAAACGCACAACGCACTGACAACTAATGGATATGGTTACAAAACCCGCCCTTTAATTCACTCGGCTATTGGCTCGAGTGGAATGACGGGCCTTAAAGCCGTTGAGACTGCTTTGCGCTGCGTGCAGCTCGCTGCGGGAAAGCCAGATGAACACGAAGCTGCCTGCGCGACGCTCGGAGTTGAAATAGATCGGACAAGGCAGGCGCTCTCCTGAAGTTATAAAGAAGCCTTCGTGCCGCGAAAGAAGGCGGTCAACATACACACAGCAAAGTCGATGGCCCGACGCGTTGCGCCCGAGCAACCATTCGTCGCCAGAGCAGAAAATCAAAATGTGATCTTAAGTGTATATTTACTGCTAACGACGAAATCAGCATTGCTACTCGCCACGAGGAACCATCGGTAGTGGGTTCGGTTCGTAATGAGTAACATCACGTAGTCTCTGCTACGTAAGTAACCTGGAAAGGAGGCGACATTGGACGCCGAAAAATTAAGCCTTCTGGTCGCAGATGATCACCAGATGATCCTCGACATGTTGTCAATGCATGTCGACACCCTGCCGGACGTCGAGCTTACGACGGCTTCGGATTTTCAAGGTGCGCTAGATTGCATCGACGAACATGGCCCGTTCGACGTCATACTGCTCGACTACAATATGCCCGGTATGAACGGTCTAGAGGGGCTCGTTACCGCAAAAAAGTTGAATGCCGGAAAGCCCGTCAGTATCTGGACCGGCTTTCCGACACCCCGCCTTATCAATGAAGTTCTCGAAAAAGGCGGTGCGGGCATCATCCTCAAAAGCTCTTCGTTGCGGAGCCTAACTAACACCATTCGTTTCGTGGCAGCGGGCGAGGTGTATTTTCCAATGCATCTTCTTGAAGCGAAGAACGCCGCTCTGGAAGCGCTGGAGACACCGCTATCCGACCGCGAATACGCGGTTTTGTGCCAACTTGCCGATGGGCTTTCAAACCGAGAAGTCGGTGAAAACCTCGATCTAGCGCAGCCGACCATCAAGATGCACGTTCAGTCGATCTGCAAAAAGCTGGGCGCCCACAACCGGACCCAAGCTGTGGTGAATGCGCGAAACATGGGCTTGATTTGAAGATATGGTCTCTCGGAGAGCACTAATCTCTCTCGCCCGTGGTGCCCTGGGGTGTGGTGGGGGTAGCACCACGGGTGAGAGAGCGCAGTGTGCCTGATGCCCTTAAGGGGATTGGCACCATTTTGACGGCAGCCACTGCATGCACTTCCTGCCGTTGGAATTGGGGGCGACAGGAAGAGAGAGCGAAGCCTAGCTTCTGGAAGCCAGGTAATAGGCGTTATTCTCGAACGCAGCACGTATGGCATTCTCAAGCCGGATGCGTGAAGCTGAGCTCCTTAGCGTCACATCACATGCGTGCATCCTCTCACAGGTGAAATCGTCGCCACGGATCTCGCTGGAAATGAGAATGATAGGCAGTGAAGCGCATCCGCGGCGGACCCTCAGGCAGAAATCGACGGTATCCTCAACGTCACCCAGGTAATCGGCATCGACCAACAAGACATCGACCTCGCCCGCGTGTTCGACCAACCAATCAACGGACAGTTCCTCTTCCGGGACGGTCAGGAAATTGGCACGCTCCTGGGTCGCGAGACGCTGCCCTTCAACTGCCACGGCATCGCCTTCACCGCACATCACGATCACCCCTTTGGGAAGCAGGCGCTGCGCGGCCACTCGCTGAGCGCGCTCCGCAAGCGTTTCATGCAGGGAATTACAGGCACCTATCGGCGGAAAGCTGCGACTAGCGCCCCTCGCCTTACTCGGAAAAGCGATATTCAACATGATCGTAGCCCTTATCCATCAGCGCCCTGGGAGAATCCGCGCCTCGACTGACTCTATCAATTCGATATACATACTTTAGTATGTCGCGTCAAACCTTAGTATAGATGACCTGGTATATAGGTTGCTCTGCCCCCTGAAAATTGGACCGTTTGAAACTGGAGTTTTCAGCTAAGCTTTCCTGGCTGGGAGAGGAGCGGAAGCGCATGAAAGCATCGAAGTTCACGGAAGCACAGAAGGCGTTCATTCTGAGGCAAGGCGAGGAAGGCACATC
>NZ_WBJS01000031.1 GCF_009296265.1 Thioclava sp. JE_KL1 | reverse complement strand
CATGATCAACGGTGACCCGTGGTTCGTGGTCCGCGACGTGCTAGGGGTGAAGGACACCTCAATGGCGCTGAAAAACACAAGTCAGGCTTGTGTTATGATGTACAAAACCCCCGGCACACGTGGCCGAGAGAGCAACCTGGTTGAACAGGCTGGTCTCTACAAGCTGGTGTTTCGCAGCGACAAGCCAAATCACGAACGCAACTCGAGCCTCATGGGCTCGCCCCATAATCGTTTCACTGACGGTCAATAGAGGGCCAGGTCCTGAACAGTGCTCGCAAACAAAAGCGGACTCCTTTGGGAGTAGATCAAGTCAAAACAAAGTTCGACATCACGGCAGACCGCGGATTTCGGTTCGACTCGCAAGCCTCGAATGGTTAAGTCTTTCTTTTACCGAATAGCGACTAATTCACGAGCAAAACGATTATGGCAAAAGACAATCGGCAGGCTGATCTAGATTTCGCAGCCGACCTATTTAAAGCAGCGGACAAGATGCGCGGTGGCCTTGAGCCTTCCGAATACAAGCACGTCGCACTGGGTCTGATCTTCCTCAAGTACATCTCCGAAGCCTTCCAGGCGATGCATGACCAACTCTCCGAGCATGAATTCGCGGACCCCGAGGATCCAGAGGAATACCTCGCCGAAAACGTCTTCTGGGTGCCAGAAAAAGCCCGCTGGTCGCACATCCAGAAAAACGCTCGCTCTGAAGACATCGGGAAAATTATCGACAACGCAATGGAGGCGATTGAGGCTGAGCAAACGAACGAAAGCCTCAAGGGCGTTCTACCCAAGGACTACGCCCGGCCTACATTGAACAAAACGATGCTGGGCGAGTTGGTCGATCTCTTTTCCAACATCAAGATGCACGACAGCGCCGACCGTGCCCGCGACCTTTTGGGTCGTGTTTACGAATACTTCATCTCAGGCTTCGCCAGTGCCGAAGGCAAACGCGGCGGAGAATTCTTCACGCCCCGCTCCGTCGTCCGCACGCTCGTTAAAATGCTCGAACCCTATCAAGGCCGCGTCTATGACCCCTGCTGTGGTTCGGGCGGCATGTTCATTCAGTCCGAGAAGTTCATCGAGGAACACGGCGGCAATCCCCTGAACCTCGCCGTCTATGGGCAAGAGATCAACCACACTACATGGCGATTGGCCAAGATGAACCTTGCGGTGCATGGTATCGACGCGGACATCGCCTGGGACAACGCGGGCAGTTTTCACAAGGACGCGCACCCGGGCCTCAAGGCCGACTACATCCTCGCCAATCCGCCGTTCAACATCTCGGATTGGGGCGGCGAACGACTGACCGAGGACGAACGCTGGAAGTATGGCACCCCGCCCAAGGGCAACGCCAACTTCGCGTGGTTGCAGCACATCATCCACCACCTCGCCCCGCGCGGCCATGCGGGGGTGGTGCTGGCCAATGGCTCTATGTCGTCGCAAACCAGCGGCGAGGGCGAGATCAGAAAGCGCCTGATCGAGGAGGACCGCGTCGATTGCATGGTCGCCCTGCCGGGGCAGCTGTTCTATTCCACGCAAATTCCCGTCTGCCTTTGGATTTTGAGCCGCGACAAAAGCGCAAACGGCCTGAGGGACAGGCGCGGAGAGGTGCTGTTCATCGACGCACGAAACATGGGCCATATGGTGGACCGGGTGCGGCGCGAGTTTTCGGACGAGGACATCGAGCAGATCGCAGGCACCTACCGCCGCTGGCGGGCCAAGCCCGAGACGCTGGAGGAGAAAGGCTGGGAGGCCTACGCCGACGAGGCGGGCTTCTGCAAATCCGAGGGGCTGGAGACCATCCGCAAGTTCGACCATGTGCTAACGCCGGGGCGGTATGTTGGGGCGGCTGAAGACGAGGACGATGGTGTGCCGTTTAAGGAGAGGTTTGCGTCGTTAACTGGTCTCTTGAACGACCAATTCGAACAAAGTCGGTCTTTAGAAGAAGCTATCACCGCAGGAATCGCGAGTGTCTCTCAAGATGCCTGAATGGAGAGTTCATAGCCTAGCAGAGGTTTACGACTTCGCCTCGGGCCTCTCCAAACCAAGGTCCGAATTTGGTTCCGGCTTCCCGTTCCTTTCTTTTAAGGATGTTTTCTACAACCGGTTCGTTCCTAAAACGCTGGAAAACTTGGTCCAATCGAGTGACGCCGAGCGCAAGAAATGCTCGGTCAAGCGAGGCGATGTATTCCTCACACGAACCAGCGAAACTATGGACGAACTGGGGATGAGCTGCATTTCTCTATCCGATGTTCCCGATGCCACATTCAACGGCTTTACAAAGCGGCTCCGTCCTAAAGATGAGAGTTACATACTGCCAGAGTACGCGGGTTATTACTTTAGCAGCCCGCGTTTCAGGCAATCGGTCAACGCGATGTCCACGATGTCCACCCGGGCCAGCTTGAACAACGACATGCTGTCGAGACTAGAAATCGTTGTTCCAGAACCAGACGAGCAGTTGCGAATTGCCAATGTGCTAAAGCCGCTCGACGACAAAATCGAGCTGAACCGACGGATGAATGAGACGTTGGAAGAGATGGCGCGGGCGTTGTTTCGGGATTGGTTCGTCGATTTCGGCCCCACCCGCCGCCAGATGGAAGGAGCCACCGACCCCGCCGCCATCATGGGCCACGCCTTCCCCCCCGAAAAAGCCGCCACCCTCGCCCCCCTTTTCCCCGCCGAACTGGGCGACGATGGCTTGCCCGAGGGATGGGAGATGGAAACCTTAGGAGATTTTGTGGAACGCTCTGGCGGTTCGATACAAACCGGCCCGTTCGGCAGCCAGTTGCACAAGTCAGACTATGCACAAAGAGGTGTGCCGGTGCTGATGCCTGCAAACTTGACCTATTCGCAGATCAAGCAGGAAGGGGTCGCCTATATCACCGAGGAAAAAGCGAATTCATTGGCAAAGCATCGCTGTCAACCCGGTGACATCATCTACGGAAGACGAGGCGACATCGGGCGGAAGGCTCTCATTTCTGAAGCTCAAAACGGCTGGCTCTGCGGCACTGGCTGCCTGAAGGTGAGCGTTCATTCAAAAGAACGTTCGCCCAACGTGCTGTTCATGCAGCTCGACACTGAAAGTGCTGTTCAATGGATACGAAGTCGCGCGATTGGCGCAACTATGCCGAACCTCAACACCAAGACCTTGGGGGGCTTACCGATCCTCAAAATTGGCTGCGAACTAAGCGCTCCGTTTACCGAAATCGCCGGGCCGCTTGAAGAAAAGAGGCAGCAAAACGACGCCGAAAACCAAACCCTCAGCGCTCTCCGCGACCTCCTCTTGCCCAAACTCATGTCTGGCAACATCCGCCTGAAAGACGCGGAGGCAGCATTATGAATAGCTATTTCGAACCTCGTTTTCACGATCACCTCGACGAAGTCTCGCCGGTGATTTGGGGCGGCGAGCAATACTCCAGCGGTCAAGCATTTAAAGACCATGCACCCACGGACTATGAGTCAAACTTGACCACTTGGGTGCAGGAGAAGCAGGAAGAAGCCCGCGGTCGCGTGCGCGATATGCTCACAGATTGCGGTTGTCTCCCGCGTTTTAACCGCCTCGCTGAGCGTCACATGCAACAACAAATTTTGCCATTTGTTGGCGCAGGCATGTCCAAGCCAAGTGGTTTCCCAATGTGGGGCGCGTTTCTTAAAGACCTCGCTCAAAACGACCCCCATGTTCTGGACCAAGTGGAACTCGCAATCGAAGAGGGGCGGTTTTCAGACGCCGCCGAGATCATCGCGGACGAATTTGAAGAGAACATGCTGGCCGAGCAGATCGAAAACTACTTCGCCGGGAAAGTGTTCACACCAGAAGGCCCGGTTCGATTGATACCTCAGCTATTCAAGCTTGGGTGCGTAACAACCAATTTCGATCATGTCCTTGAAAAAGTGTATGAACACAACGAACAGGCTTTCGCAGAAGTATTCTCCGGCGCAAACATCATCAATGCACCAAGGGAAGCGGCAAGCGGAGCCAATGTGTTATTCAAAATCCACGGGACTGCGACCTCAAGAAACGGGCGTGTTCTCACAACCCGCGAATACAACGACGCTTACGGCAATCAAAGAACTGTGCCAGGTACGCTCAATTTCCTTATCTCAAATCGCAGTCTTTTGTTCATGGGGTGCAGTCTCGCGACAGATCGCACGATAACCGCGATGCAAGAGATCAAAGCCATGAACGGAGCAGCAGGGTTGCGTCACTATGCATTTCTTGCTGATCCCGGCCAAGCCAATCGAACAGCAAAGCATACCGAACTTCAACAGGCTGAGATTCATCCGATTTGGTATCCGGTAGAAGACCATGAAACCGATCACGACGCGTGGCTTGAAGACCTTCTTTTCGCGCTGGATGGCGGTCCGCTATGAGCTTCACCGAAGACCTTGTCGAACAAGTCGCCCTTGGCATCCTGCAAGAGATCGGCTGGCGGTATGAAGACCCGGCCTCTATTGCTCCCGATGGGCCAGAGCGGCGGCGGGTGTCGAATGGGGATGTGGTTCTACCGGAGTTGTTGGAGGAGGCGGCAAAGCGGCTCAACCCCGATATCCCCGAAGACGCGCTGCAGATGGCGCTCAAACAGGTTCAGCGCAGCGAGACGCCCTCGCTCATCGAAGAGAACCGACGCATTCACCGGCTGTTGGTCGATGGCGTCGATGTCGAGTATCGCCGCGCCGATGGCTCCATCAAGGGCGACAAGGTCCGCCTGATCGACTTTGCCAATCCGTCCAACAACGACCTCATGGTCACGAACCAATTCACCGTGGTCGAGAATGGGCATAATCGTCGTCCGGACGTTGTGGCTTTTGTCAACGGCTTGCCGCTCGTGGTGATCGAACTCAAGAATGCCGCCAGCGAAAACGCAACGATCCATGACGCGTTCAACCAGCTCCAGACCTACAAGCACCAAATACCCTCGCTCTTTCGCACAAACGCCGCTGTAGTAACTTCTGACGGACTTCTGGCACGTGTCGGGTCACTGAGTGCGGATGAGGACCGCTTCATGCCATGGCGGACCGTTACAGGGGCGCAGGACGACTTCACGCCCGAGGGACCAAAGGAAATGGAGACCCTAGTGCGGGGGCTCCTAGCCCCCACGAGGCTCTTGCAGCTTGTCCGGGACTTCACGGTCTTTGGCGACAAGGGCGACGGGGTGTTCAAGATCATTGCGGGCTATCACCAGTTCCACGGGGCTAGGAAAGCGCTGGCAAGTGCGATTGAGGCCTCAAGCCAAGACGGAGACCGAAAGGTGGGTGTCATTTGGCACACCCAAGGGTCCGGCAAGAGTTTCCTTATGGCCTTCTTTGCGGGGCTCTTGGTGCGGTCCGAGGCGCTCGAGAACCCAACCGTCGTGGTGGTGACAGACCGGAACGATCTGGACGATCAGCTCTTCGGGACCTTTTCGCTTTGCAAGGATTTGATCCGCCAAACGCCGGAGCAAGTCGAGGACCGCGACGACCTGCGCCAAAGGCTGGATCGCACCTCCGGCGGTGTGATCTTTTCCACGTTGCAGAAATTCTCGCCGCTTTCGGGTGAAGAGACGTCTCCCAAGCTGTCAGACCGGCGGAACATCATCGTCATCGCAGACGAGGCCCACCGAAGCCAGTACGGCTTTGACGCTAAACTCGACCGCACTACAGGCGTTCGAAAGTATGGCTACGCCCACTACCTGCGCCAAGCACTGCCGAATGCGTCCTTCGCCGGTTTCACCGGCACACCTATCGAGGAAGCCGACGTAAACACGCCCGCCGTGTTTGGCGAATACGTCGACATCTACGACATAAGCCGCGCTGTGGAAGACAAAGCCACGGTGCCGATCTACTACGAAAGCAGGCTCGCTCGCGTTGAACTTGAGCGAAACAAATTGCCTGAAATCGACGCTGCGGTTGATGAACTTTTTGACGACGAGTCGATCTCTGAACAGGAGCAAGCCAAAGCGAGCTGGGCGACCGTCGAGCGGCTTGTGGGAGCGTCGCCGAGACTGGAAAAAGTCGCTGAAGACATTGTCGCTCACTTCGAAGACCGTCTTGAGGCGATAGCGGGCAAAGGCATGATCGTCTGCATGAGCCGTGCCATCTGCGTTGATCTCTATGAACGCATTGTCGCACTTCGCCCGAGCTGGCATTCCGAAGACGATACAGAGGGCGCGATCAAGGTCGTGATGACTGGCTCAGCGTCGGATCCATTGGAGTGGCAACCGCACATTGGAAACAAGATGCGTCGCGATCTGCTCGCAAAACGGGCAAGGGACCCGCAAGACCCACTTAAGTTGGTGATTGTGAGGGATATGTGGCTGACTGGCTTTGATGCACCGAGCATGCACACGATGTACATCGACAAGCCAATGCGGGGTCATGGTCTTATGCAGGCCATTGCGCGTGTAAACCGCGTGTTCAAGGATAAGCCTGGGGGACTTGTGGTCGATTACATTGGTATTGGCCAGAATTTGAGAACGGCGTTGCAGAACTATACGTCTACAGATCGCGAGCAAACCGGCATTGACGAAGAAGAGGCGGTGTCCGCCTTACAAGAACTGTTGGAAAGGTGCCAGGATTTCTTCGCGGGCTTCGACTATAGCTTGGGCATTTCAGGAGCGCCGCATGAGCGCTTACAGGTGCTTGCGGGCGCGATTCAGTGGACACTTGAAAAGCAAAAGGTACGGGCTGACGCCCAAGCCGATGAGAAAGCTAAGAAGGCCGAGCTGAACTACTACAATAATTTGGTCGCAAACCTCTCTAAGGCATTCGCTTTGGCTTCGGCAAGCGACTACGCGCAAACGATCAAGGAAGAGGTAGGTTTTTTTCAGGCAGTACGTGCGGCATTGGCCAAGACCTCTGCGCGTTCAAATATTAGCCGACGTGACCGCGAGTTCGCTATTGGTCAGCTTATCTCCGATGCGATTGCAGATGCGAGCATTATAGACGTCTTGGAGGCGGCGGGTCTCAAATCGCCCGAGATTTCGGTGCTTTCGGATGACTTCTTGGCTGAAATTCAGAACATGGAGCACAAGAACTTGGCTCTCGAAGCTTTGCGAAAGCTCCTAGCCGGCGAGATCAAGGCACGCCAAAAGCTCAACGTCGTTGAAGCCAAGGCCTTCTCCGAACGCCTCGAAGATGCGGTGTCTAGATACCACGCCAACGCCATCACCAGCGTGGAGATGATCCAAGAGCTCATTAATATGGCTAAAGAGTTGAAAGCGTCTGTTCAGCGTGGAGACGATCTTGGCCTGAGCGCAGAAGAAATGGCGTTCTATGATGCGCTTGCGCAAAATCAGAGTGCCGTCGAGATGCTTGGCAACGATGAACTGCGCAAGATTGCCCATGTTCTTGTCGAGCAGCTACAAAAAAACGTCACGGTCGATTGGCACCTGAAAGAAAGCGCTCGTGCCAAGCTGCGGGTCTTGGTGCGGCGAATTCTGAAGAAATATGGCTATCCGCCGGACCTCGCGCCGGTTGCGATCAACACAGTACTGAGCCAGGCTGAGACGCTCCTGAAATGGAGTTAGGTTTTCTCGGAGAAACCCGAAAATTGGTCTGTTGGAACAAATTCCGAGGTTACAGTAGGGATAACATTAGTCTGATGAATGTTTAGCTGCCCTGTTCAACCAGGTTGCTCTCTCGGCCACGTGTGCCGGGGGTTTTGTACATCATAACACAAGCCTGACTTGTGTTTTTCAGCGCCATTGAGGTGTCCTTCACCCCTAGCACGTCGCGGACCACGAACCACGGGTCACCGTTGATCATG
>NZ_WBJS01000004.1 GCF_009296265.1 Thioclava sp. JE_KL1 | reverse complement strand
ACTTCGATCGCCAGATCGCGGAACTTCAGGTCCGCATCGCCATCATGAACGGCTACACCGCGCTCGGCATACCCGTCACGGAAGCTGTGGGATAAGTCCGTCCGGGGAAAGGGGAACCTCGGCCATCAACCGATTTGTGCAACAGAGCCGCCCAAACCGCTCAAAATATTGAGCAGGCTGTCCTGCAAAGGTTTTCCGGCTATCAACTCGCCAGTAATGGCGAAGTCCTGCAGGGAATTACTGAGCCTGATGTGCGCCTTGCGATCATAGAAGCGGCGCGGTCGCAACCTACGCCGCTTACCACAACGGGACGATCCACGGGAACCCGTTCCGAGACAGTCCAGTGTGACGAAATCTAGACGTTCTACTGCGCGAAGGAACTGAGCGTTGAGAAGCTGTCGCAGTCCGTTGGGCAGGTCTCCTCAGTCGACGCATCCAATCAAGAGAGAAAGAGCGAAAAGAGCCAGTGGCTTTTTAAGGTTAAAGCTAAAAAGCCCAAAAGACGGTTGAGAACGGTAGCCGAGCCGCGCCCTAAGGTATTGCATATGGCCAGGGTGGAGGCCTGCCAAACTAGCACTCTACATTGCGCTGCGAACGGTGCGGCTGTTGATCACCTAGTACCCGCGCTACGAGCAAGCGTTTTTTGTTTGGCGGGATTTTTGGCGGGTAGGGGGTCAATATGCCCGATTTTCCTAGTCAAATCAGGGGGTAATGGCGGAGACGAAGGGATTCGAACCCTCGAGACCCTTCCGGGCCTACTCCCTTAGCAGGGGAGCGCCTTCGACCACTCGGCCACGTCTCCGCGGACCCGTATAGGGATCGTCTCGGGGGGAGACAAGCGGTTTTTCGGCGGAAATCCGGGTGGTTTGCGATTTCCCTCGCGTGGGGCCGAAGTGGCGCAGGCGGGGGCGCCGGTCGGCGTGGGGCAGGGGCGCCGGGTGCAATGAAAAACGCGCGCGAGATGTCTCGCGCGCGTTTCGTTTTCAAGAGGTTTCGCTTGGCTTAGCGGGTCGTCTCGCCGCGCCGGCGCACCACCACGTCGACCGTGATCGAAGCGAGCAGCACCGCCGCCGTCGCCATCAGCTGCACCGCCGCCGGCAGACCCAGAAGCGCCATGCCGTTGACGATCGCCGCGATCACGACGCCGCCGAGGATCGCGTGGATCGGATGGCCGCGCCCGCCGAACAGCGAGGTGCCGCCGATCACCGCCGTCGCGACGACATAGAGCACGATCGTGCCACCGTCGAAGCTGGTGGAGATCGAGCGCAGGCGCGAAGCGTAGATGATGCCGCCCAGACCCGCCGTCGTGGCAGCCAGCGTGAAGGCTGCGGTCCGGATCAGGCGCAGGTTGATGCCCGCCCGGCGCGCGGCCTCTGCATTGCCGCCGATGGCGAGGACGTAGCGGCCGAATTTCAGCCGTCCCAGCAGGAACGACCATGCCAGCAGCACCGCGAAGACGATCGGGATCACCCACGGCATGCCCGAGAGGGGGAAGCGCGCGACGCCCCGGTTCATGTTCGAGATCGTCACCAGCACGATACCCGCGATTACGGCCGCGGCGATCTTCGCGACGGTGAGACCCATAGGCGGAGCGACGAGGCCGCTCTTGCGACGTTTCGCATCCTTGCTGAAGGTCATGATCGCGAAGACCAGAACCACGGCTCCGGTCATCAGCCAGCCCATCAGCGGGCTCAGCGTGCCATTTGCGAAGTTGTTGATCGTGTCACTCGCGACTGGGATTGTTCCCCCGGCGCCCAGCAGTTGGATCATCAGACCGTTGAAGCCCAGAAGACCCGCCAGCGTCACCACGAAAGAGGGCAGTTTGAGCCGCGTGATCAGCGAGCCCTGGAAGATGCCCAGTACCGCAGGCACGGCCAGGCCCGCCACGACCGCCGCCCACCAGGGCCAGTCGGTACCCGGCGCCACCAGCAGCGTCGCCACCGTCGCCCCGATCCCGGCCACGAAGCCGAGCGACAGATCGATCTCGCCCAGCAAGAGGACAAAGACCTGTCCCATCCCGATCATCATGAAGACCGAACCCTGAACGAGCAGGTTCACGACGTTCCCCGGCGAGAGGAATTTCGGGTTCTGCAACTGGAAGATCAGCGAGATCAGCACGAAGCCCAGCAGAACCGGAAGTACGCCGCTCTCGCCCGCCTTGATCTTCGCCCAGGTGCGCGAGAGGTAGCTCGAGAAGCTCTGATCCTCGGTCGTGGCGCCCACCACGGCGGAGGGGCCGCTGTCGCCCGACGCCTCGCGTTGGGCCGCGACATCCTTGGCGTTCTCCGCCGCGATCGAGGCGGCGGCGCGCATCGCGCCCGCTTCGACGACGTGATCGGATTTGCCCGTGGTCATCAGTTCGACCACGCGCTGCGTGTCGTATTCCTCGATCGGGCCCTGGCTGACCATCTCGCCCAGACGCAGGATCGCGAGCCGGTCGGAGACCGCGAAGACGTCGTTGAGGTTGTGCGAGATCATCACCACCGCGAGACCCTGATCGGCGAGGCGGCGCACCAGTTGCAGCACCTGACCGGTCTGGGCCACGCCGAGCGCCGCGGTGGGCTCGTCGAGGATCACCAGTTTGGAATTCCACATCACGGCCTTGGCGACCGCAATCGATTGCCGCTGACCGCCCGAAAGCGCCGAGACCGGCGCGCGGATCGAGCGCAGCGTGGTCACGCGCAAGCCTTGCAGCGTCTCCGCCGCGGCGCGCTCCATCGCATCCTCGTCGAGCATCCCGTTGGTCAGGATTTCGCGACCGAGGAACATGTTCTGCACGACGTCGAGATTGTCGCACAGCGCGAGGTCCTGATAGACGACCTCGATGCCCAGCTCCGCACTGTCGCGGGGCGAGCGGACGCGGACGTCATTGCCTTCCCATTCGATCACGCCGCCATCGGCTTCATGGATGCCGGCGATGGTTTTCGTCAGCACGGATTTGCCCGCGCCATTGTCACCGACCAGTGCCGTTACCTCGCCGGGGCGGACGTCGAAATCGACCCCGCTGAGCGCCTGCACTGCACCGAAGCTCTTTTCCAGACCCCGAATACGGAGGATCGCGTCGCGATCCTCCGTCAGGGACCCGGTACCGTTACCCGTGTCCATCATTGGCTATCAGTTCCCGATGCCAGCGGCTTTGCACGCATCGGCTGCGTCGCCCGCACAAAGCTTGGAGGTGTCGACGAAGCCGTCTTTCACGACGGTGTCGGCCATGTTCTCCGGGGTGACCCAGATCGGCTTGAGCAGGATCGAGGGCACGTCCATGCCGCCTTGGCTGTCATTGACCTTGCCGTTGACGAGGCCGTCGGGCGGGGTGTCGCCAGCACGCATGTAGAGCGCGAGCGCCGCTGCCGCCTGAGCTTCGAGGTAGATCGGCTTGTAGACGGTGCCGCACTGGTAGCCGGTGAGCACGTTCTGCAGGCCGGTGACCGTCGCGTCCTGACCGGTGGTCGGGAAGGCTTTCGGCGGAACTTTCAGCGTCTTGAGATAGGAGATGACCGCGTTGGCGTTGTCGTCATTCGGGGTGACGACGGCGTTCATGTCCTGATGCGCGGTGAACTGCTGCTCGAAGGTGGTCCGGGCGACCGACGGATCCCAGGTACCTGCGGGCTCGCCCGCATTGGTGTAGCTGCCATCGTCGAATTTCGGCTTCAGCACGCTCATGTAGCCCTGCTTGAACAGCGTGGCGTTGTTGTCATCGGGCGAGCCCGCCATCACGAGGATATTCGGCTTCTCGATGTTCCAGTCGCTGAGGCACTGTTCCATGCCCTTGCCGATCAGCTCGCCGACATATTCGTTGTCGAAGCTGATGTAATAGTCGCGCGAGCCGCCAAGCGTGATCCGGTCATAGTCGATGACCGCGACGCCGTGCTCTTTGGCGTATTTCTCGACAGCCGCACCGCCGCCCGAGGAGATCGGGTCGATCAGCAGAACGGTCGCGCCCTGGCTGATGTCGGTTTGCGCCTGGGTGAGCTGATCAGCTTCCGAACCTTGGGCGTTGGTGATGATCAGATCGTCCGAGGACAGGCCCGCTGCCTTGAAGGCTTTCTTCAGGTAAGGCTCGTCGAACGAGGTGTAGCGGGCCGAGCTTGCTGTGTCGGGCAGCAGCACGCCCACTTTGCCTTTGCCTTTGGCGGCAACGTCCTTGAGTTGACCCATGGCCGAGAAATCAGCGCCGAAGCTGTCGGCGGTGACACCTTGGGCTTGCGCGGCGCCTGCAATCAGGCCAAGCGCGAGAACGCTGGTTCCAGCGAGACGCGCGGCGGTTCCGCACGTCGAGCGACGAATGTCTTTCATTATAATCCTCCTAAGGCCGGATGGGTTCCTCCCGTGGGGTGGCATCGCCTTGCCCCAGCGCGCCGCCTGTGCCGGTTACGGACAGGACAGCGCCGTGACGCGCATCCGGTACGCGTCCCGTTAGCGCAATCATGGCTTGAAATGTTGCTCTGAACAGGGGGGTGGCGAACACAAAGCACTCACGAAACTGCGAGGATGTGGCGTTCCGGGGCAACTCAGAAGAGTAGGGGAGACGAGCGGCTGGCTTCGCGCGGCACCGATGTGGCGCCCGGAGTGGTTGACACCCGCGCGCGCCGCTGTATAAGCCCGCCATTCCGGTGACGCGAGTTGCCGGGATTATTCATTGGTGTTGGTGGACCTCGCAAGAGGAAACCTGTCGCCGGTCGCCGCGAGGCCCGGAGGAGGACAACGCCCTTCGAAACTATAATGAAGGAGATCAGCCGTGACCAAACGCACGTCTGCCAAGTACAAAATCGACCGCCGCATGGGCGAGAACATCTGGGGCCGCGCCAAGTCGCCCGTCAACCGTCGTGAATACGGCCCCGGCCAGCACGGTCAGCGCCGCAAGGGCAAACTGTCCGACTTCGGTATCCAGCTCCGCGCCAAGCAGAAGCTGAAGGGCCATTACGGCGACCTGACCGAGAAGCAGTTCCGCCGCATCTACGCCGAAGCCGAGCGTGTGAAGGGCGACACCGGTGAAAACCTGATCGGTCTGCTCGAGCGCCGCCTCGACGCGCTGGTCTACCGCGCCAAGTTCGTTCCGACCGTCTTCGCTGCGCGCCAGTTCGTGAACCACGGCCACGTGCTCGTGAACGGCAAGAAAGTGAACATCCCCTCCTACCGCCTGAAAGAAGGCGACGTGGTGGAAGTCCGCGAGAAGTCCAAGCAGATGGCTCTGGTTCTCGAAGCCGTTCAGTCGCCCGAGCGCGACGTTCCGGATTACCTCGAAGTCGACCACAACAAACTGACCGCGAAATTCGTGCGCACCCCGGCTCTGTCCGACGTGCCCTTCGCGGTTCAGATGGAACCGAACCTCGTGGTCGAATTCTACGCGAAGAACTGATCTCTCAGTCTTCGCCGATCATTCGGAAAGGCCGTGCCCCCGGGGCGCGGCCTTTTTCTTTTGGGCGATGGGGCGGCGCGATACGAGCCGAGGGCAGGGCCTGACCGCCGGGTGGGCGCGCCCCGTTTCGTGGTCTTCGCTTTATCTCGCGAAATCCGGACAACCTCGATCCGCGCGCTGACGCCACCAAAGCGCCCGCCCGAGGGGGCGGTCGGGCGCTGCCCGGGCCGCTGCGCGGCTGATCCGGGCGGGGATTGCCTCTCACCCGTTGCATCCCTGCCGCGTCTGCTATGCGGGTGATCTTCTCACTAGCCCTGTCGCGCCATGGCGGATAGAACTCGGGCCACGATTCAGGAGTGCACAATGACCACGCATATTCGCCCCCAGCCCGGTATTATGGACATCGAGCTCTATCAGGGCGGCGCCTCCCATGTGGCGGGGCGCACCGATGCCGTCAAACTCAGCTCGAACGAGAACCCGTTCGGCCCCTCTGACAAGGCCAAGGACGCGTTCGCGAAATGCGCCCATTCGATGCATCGCTACCCCCCGACCGACCACGCCAAGCTGCGCACGGCGATCGGCGAGGTGCATAAGCTCGACCCCGACCGGATCATCTGCGGCGTGGGCTCGGACGAGATCATCCACTTCCTGTGCCAGGCCTATGTCGGCGCGCGCGACGAGGTGGTGTTCACCGAGCACGGCTTCCTGATGTATCGCATCTCGACCATGGCCGCGGGCGGCACGCCGATCGAGGTCAAGGAGCGCGACCGCACGACCGATGTCGATGCGATCCTGAGCGCCTGCACCAAGAAGACCAAGCTCGTCTTCCTCGCCAATCCGAACAACCCGACTGGCACGATGATCCAGCTGGCGGAGCTGGAGCGGCTGGCGGCGGGGCTGCCGAAAGGCGCGCTGCTGGTGATCGACGCGGCCTATGCGGAATATGTCGAAGGCTATGACGGCGGGGCGGAGCTGGCGACGCGCCTGCCCAATGTCTTCATGACGCGGACCTTCTCGAAGATCTACGGTCTCGGCGGGCTGCGCGTCGGCTGGGGCTACGGCTCGCGCGAAGTGATCGACGTGCTCAACCGCATCCGTGGGCCGTTCAACCTCTCGACCGCGCAGCAGGAGACTGCAGAGGCCGCCGTGCGCGATCAGGACTGGGTCAACAAATGCCGCGATGACAACACGCGCCTGCGCGCGTGGCTGGCCGAAGCGCTGGCGGAAAAGGGCGTTCCGTCAGATACTTCCACGGCGAACTTCATCCTCGCGCGTCTCGCCTCCGAGCAGGAGGCTGCCGATTGCGATACCTACCTGAAATCCGAAGGGATCATCGTGCGCCGGGTCGCGGGCTATAACCTGCCCAACTGCCTGCGCATCACGGTGGGCGACGAACCGTCGTGCCGTCGCGTGGCGCATCTGATCGGCGTCTTCAAGGCAGGCGGGATCGAGGTGCCCAGATGAGCCAGCTCTACCAGCGGGTCGCGCTGATCGGGCTCGGCCTGATCGCCTCGTCGATGGCCCACGCGATGCGCGAGAAGGGCCTGGCGGGCGAGATCGTCGGTCATGCGCGCTCCGCCGAGACGCGCGACACCGCGCTGGAGATCGGGCTGGTCGATGCCGTCTATGAGACCGCTGCCGAGGCCGTCGCGGGCGCGGATCTGGTGGTGCTCTGCGTGCCGGTCGGCGCGATGGCGAAGATCGCCGAAGAGATCGCGCCGCATCTGGCCCCCGGGGCTACGATCACCGATGTCGGCTCAGTCAAGCGCGCGGTGATCGACGCGGTCGGCCCGCATGTGCCCGAAGGCGTGCATTTCATCCCCGGCCACCCGCTGGCAGGGACGGAGCAGTCCGGCCCGCGCTCGGGCTTTGCGACGCTTTTCGCCAATCGCTGGTGGCTGTTTACGCCGATCGAGGGCACGGACCCCGAGGCGCTGACCCGGCTGAAGTCGCTGGTCGAGGCGATGGGCGCGAATACCGACGAGATGGCGCCCGATCACCATGATCTCGTGCTCTCGGTCGTGTCGCATACACCGCACCTGATTGCCTATACGATGGTCGGTGTGGCGGATCACCTTCGTCGTGTAACCCACGAAGAAGTCATCAAATATTCCGCTACGGGTTTCCGTGATTTCACCCGGATCGCGGCCTCGGACCCGACGATGTGGCGTGACGTCTTCCTGACCAACAAGGAAGCCACGCTCGATATCCTTGGCCGCTTCACCGAAGAGCTGTTCATGTTGCAGCGCGCGATCCGCATGGGCGATGGCGACATGCTGCACGACTACTTCACGCGCACCCGCGCGATCCGCCGCGGCATCATCGAGGCCGGGCAGGATACGGATGCGCCCGATTTCGGGCGCGGTGCGCCGAAGAAAGACGCATGAGCGCCATCGGTCGTAACAAGGCGGTCGCGCTGATTGCCTTGGCAGCGGTGGTCGCGCTTGGGTCCTGCGGGCGCGGCGACGACAGGCGCTCGGCGCGCTATTCCTCGTCGGGTGAGCTTTGCGGCATTGCTGGGTTGGAAGGCGCGCATATCGCGCCGATCGACGGGCCGGGGCGCTGCGGCATCGCCGGTCCGGTTCAGATCACCTCCGTCTCCGGTATCCGTCTGACCTCGCCGGTTCGGGTGAATTGCTCGGCGGCAAAGTCCTTTAAGCGCTGGGTCGATCGCGGGATCAAACCGGCGGTGGGACGGCGCGGCGGCGGGATCGAGGCGATCCGCATCGCAGCCTCCTATTCCTGCCGGAGCCGCAATTCGCAGCCCGGCGCGAAGCTGTCCGAGCATGCCAAGGGCAACGCGATCGACGTCTCGGGCGTGGTCCTGCGCAACGGCAAGACGCTGACCGTGCTGAAGGATTGGCGCAAGGGCCGCGTGATCAAGAAGATGCACAAATCGGCCTGCGGTCCGTTCGGCACCGTGCTCGGCCCGAGATCGGATCGCTTCCATCAGGACCACATCCATGTCGATGTGGCCCGCTATCGAAATGGCACTTACTGTCGTTAACCTTTATTGACGCTGGGCGATCAGTTGCGGTGCGGGGCCGAGCGGCACCGGGCCGAGGTTCATCTGCCCGTCCTTGAAGACAAGCGGCACTTCCAGCGCGCCGTCGGGGTTCTTCGCGGCCAACATTGCGCCGATCCCGGTCACGAGCTTCTCCTGGTCCTTGCCGATCAGCCCCATGCTCTGCGCGATGCCGACCCAATTGCGCCACGTGGCGGAGCGGATCGTCAGTGTGCCGTCGGGATAGCCCGAGGGATCGACGGTCAGGTTGCCCTCGACCGAGACATCGTTGCCGCCCCAGCTCAGCGACAGATCCGTAACCGAGAACGTCATCAGCCCCGGCAGACCCGCTTCCAGCGCGCTTTGGTCGATCGGCTCGCGCGTGCCCATGAGCGCGTCGAAATGGATGCGTGCGATGGTGTCGGGCAGCTTGCCCTTCGGGTCGACCCGCTCGAGCAGATCGGCGGGGAGTTTCAGCGACTTCGCCTCCGCGCCCAGCCGATAGGCGGCGGCGGGCATCACCAGATCGGCGGCTTGCGCCGAGCCGCCAAGCGCGCCCTGTGCCTTGTCCTTGCGCTCGATGGCGAGGCGCAGCTGATCGGCCGAAAGCGCGGGGGACGTTTCGCCCGTGGGCGTCAGCACCGGAGCGGAGATCACGGCGATCGCCCGCTCCAGCGGCAGCGCGGTTGAATAGCCCACCGTCAGCGAGGCGCGCATGTCCTCTTGCGTCAGCTTGTAGCTTTGATCGCCCAGTTGCAGTGACTGGCCTGAGGGCAGGTAGGCGATCACTTTGTTGGGTTCGTATCCGAGTGCGAAGAGTTGCGCGAAGGGCGCGCTCCAGTGCCACAGGCCGCCCTGATCCTTCAGTTCGGGCTTGTCGAAGGTCAGATCGAAGCGCGAGGGGAAGCCCGCCAGAGAGACCGATTGCGCATCGCCCCAGCCTTCCTGCCGGGCCTGCGCGAGCATGTCGCGAGCTCCGTTTTCGATCTTATGCGCGCCGTAAAACCAGTAGCCGCAATAGGCCAGCGTCGCGACCAGCACCAGAATGATCAGTTTGCGCATCTTCGCCTCTTTGCAAATCGGTTGAACCCCATGTAAGCCGTGTTCTCATGCAGGACCAGTGCGACGACAACAGGATCTGGGTCTTCGGCTACGGCTCGCTGATCTGGAACCCCGGCTTCGATTTTGACGAGCGGATGCTCGCCCGTGCGCCGGGTTGGGAGCGCAGCTTTTGCCTGCGCTCACTGGTGCACCGTGGCACGCCCGAAGCGCCGGGGCTGGTGCTGGCGCTCGACGAGGGGCAGGGCGCCTGCGCGGGGCTCGCCTTCGCGGTGAAGCCCGGACAGGAAGACGAGGTCATGGCCTATCTGCGCGAGCGCGAGCTGGTCACCTCGGCCTATCTGGAACGCGAGATCGACGTCGATCTGAATGACGGGCGGCGCGTGCGCGCGGTCACCTATGTGATCGACCGCCATCACGATCAGTATTGCGGCGGGCTTTCCGATGACGAGCAGGCGCGGATCATCGCCAGCGCCACCGGCGGGCGCGGTCCGAACCGCGATTATCTGTTCAATACTGCCCAGCATCTGCACGAATTGGGCATCCCCGATCCCCATCTTGATGCATTGGTGGCACGGCTGCACGACTTGTCGTGATAGCCCTTGGCGAAGGGCTGCACCCTCGCTAGGCTCTGCGCAAACAGGCAAGAGGGGCAATAATGGAAGAGCCGATCCGGCTGGAGCCGCAATTCTCACAACCCGTGCGTCAGGTGATCCTGATGCTTCTGGTGCTCGGCTTGGTCGCTACAGGTGGCTATTTCGCCTATTCGCGCATCTTCCCGATTTTCCTCGCCAATCCCTGGCTGAACGGGGTAATCCTCGCGGTCTTCGTCTTCGGCATCCTCGCCTGTTTCTGGCAGGTTGTGCAGCTGGTGAAGGCGGTGAACTGGATCGAAAGCTTCGCCGCTGACCGTCCCGGTCGTCCGCAGGTGCGCCCGCCGTCGATGCTTGCGCCGCTTGCGTCCCTTCTGGGCTCGCGCGAGGCGCGCCGCGCGGTGTCGTCGTCCTCGGGGCGCTCGATCCTCGAATCCGTCGCGACCCGGATCGACGAGGCGCGCGACATCACCCGCTATATCGCGGGGCTGCTGATCTTTCTTGGCCTTCTCGGGACGTTTTACGGCCTCGCCACCACCGTGCCTGCGGTGGTCGAGACGATCCGCGCACTGGCGCCCAAGGAAGGCGAGAGCGCGATCGGCGTGTTCGACAATCTGATGACGGGTCTGGAGGCGCAGCTGGGCGGCATGGGCACGGCGTTCTCCTCGTCGCTTCTGGGTCTTGCGGGCTCGCTGGTGGTGGGCTTGTTGGAGCTGTTCGCAAGTCACGGTCAGAACCGGTTCTACCGTGAGCTGGAGGAATGGATTTCCTCGATCACGCGGCTCTCTTTTACCGCGCTCGAAGGTGGCGATGGTGAAGGCTCGATGGTGGCGGGCGTCCTAGATCACATGTCCGAACAGATGGACCAGATCCAGACGCTGTTCGTGCGCTCCGATGCCGGTCGCGTGCAGACCGAGGCGCGGATCGCGCATCTGTCGAACGCCATTCACGACCTGTCGGAACGGCTCTCGGCAGAGATGGATGCGCGTCACCGCCAGCAAGGCGCGCTGCAGCAGATGGCCGAGGGGCAGGAGCGGCTGATCGGCGCGCTCGATCACCTCGCGCAACGCACGGCTGAAGGCGCTCCCGAGGCGGAGGCGCTGATGGAGACACGGATGCGGCTGCGCTCGATCGACCAGCAGATGATGCGGATGCTCGAGGAAGTCAGCGCCGGGCGTCAGGAAAGCATGGCCGAGCTGCGCCACGATTTCGCGGGGCTGACGCGCGCGATCCTCGGCTACAAACCGCATCGCGAGGATTAATTCATGGCTCTGGCACGGCGCGGTGGCAATCGGTTCTCGACCAATATCTGGCCGGGTTTCGTAGATGCGATGACGGCGCTTCTTCTGGTCCTGATGTTCGTGCTGTCGATCTTCATGATCGTGCAATCGGTGCTGCGTGACACGCTGAGCACCAAGGAAGGCGAGCTGATTCAGCTGAACGAACAGGTGTCGAACCTCGCCAAGGCGCTGTCGCTGCAACAGACGAAGACGCAGCAACTGACCGGCGAGTTGGAGAATGCGAAGGACAAAGCCGATCAGCAGGACTCGCTGATCTCGACGCTCACCTCGCAGCTCGATGACCGCAAAGCCGCGCTGGCCGATGCCAAGCAGAAGATCACCGAATTCGAGGCTCGCGTCGCGCAATTGGTGGGCGAGCGCAACGCCGCCCAACAGGATGCGAGCGCCAAGGCCGACGAAATCCGGCTAAGCAAGGAAACCATCGCCGATCTGCGCGACAAGCTGACGAAATCGGGCGATGAGGTCGCGGCGATGACGCTGCAATTGGAAGAGGCGCGCAAGCAGGCCGAGGACACGCTGACCAAGCTCGCCGCCGCGCAGACCGCGAAGGACGATCTGGAAAAGCAGCTCGGCAAGCAGCTGTCCGAGGCCGAGAAGCAGGCGGCGCTGAAAGCTACCGCGCAGAAGGCGTTGGCGGATCAGCAGGCGATCTCGGAAGGCGCGCAGAAGAAAGTGGCGCTGCTCAATCAGCAGGTCGCGGCGTTGCGCAGTCAACTCGCGCAACTACAAAACGTGCTCGATGAGGCGCAGCAGAAGGATGCCGCGGCCAAGGTGCAGCTCGACAATCTCGGCCAGCAGCTGAATGCGGCGCTCGCCCGTGCGGCGTCTGAGGAGAAGAAGCGCGCGGACCTGCAGGAGAAGATGCGCAAGGAGGCCGAGGCCAAGGCGAAGGATTTGGAGAACTACCGCTCTGAATTCTTCGGCAAGCTTTCGCAGCTTCTGAAGGGCAAGCAGGGCGTGAAGATCGAAGGCGACCGCTTCGTGTTCTCCTCAGAGGTGCTGTTCGCGCCCGCTTCCGCGACATTGTCTGATGCGGGCCGCGCGCAGATCAAGCAGGTGACCTCGCTGCTCGACCAACTGCGTGGGGAAATCCCGGGCGACATCCCGTGGATCATCCGCGTCGACGGCCATACCGACGACACGCCGCTGTCGGGGCAGGGCGAATTCAAGGATAACTGGGAGCTGAGTCAGGCCCGCGCGCTTTCGGTGGTGAAATACATGGTCGAGAGCCTCGGCTTCCCGCCGCAACGCCTCGCCGCCGCCGGCTTCGCGCAGTTCGACCCGGTGAACACCGCCGACACGCCCGAAGCGCGCGCTCAGAACCGCCGGATCGAGTTGAAGCTGACCGAGCGCTAAGGCGCCGGTCAGCTGAGCTCCGTCCGCCAGTCGAGAAATGCGCCGAGCCGCCGCTCGGCACTGCCCTGCAAGCTGCGGAATGACTGCACCCCGATGACAAATGAAAAGGCTGCCGGGCCAAGCTCCGGCAGCCTTCTGCGTTAATCGCGTCTGCCGAGGGCCGCGAAGCCCCCGGCCGCGTGCTTATTTCGCGATCCGGTCGAGGATGCGCGCCCAGGAGCGGATGCCCTTGTGGAAGCTTTTCACGTCGTATTTCTCGTTCGGCGAGTGGATCGCGTCGTCATCGTTGGCGAAGCCGATCAGCATCGCGTCCATGCCGAGGATCGACTTGAAGTAATAGCCGATCGGGATGGAGCCGCCCATGCCGACGATCACTGCCTCACGGTTCCATTCGTCGCTCAGCGCCTGACGCGCGGCTTCGAATTCGGGACGCGACGTGTCCATCACGGAGGCCGGCGCGCCATCGAGATCGCCGTCCCAGGTGATGCGCGCATCGACGGGCAGGCGTGCCTCGACATGGGCGCGGAGCGCCTTGCGGACGTGGGCGGGGTCCATGTCGCCCACGAGACGGCAGGTGATCTTGCAATGCGCCTCGGCCGGGATCACGGTCTTCGAGCCCGCGCCTTGGTAGCCGCCCCAGAGACCGTTGATCTCCAGCGTCGGGCGTGCCCATTGCTGCTCCAGCGCCGAATAGCCTTCCTCGCCATGCGGCACGGTCATGCCCGCGTGCTGAAGGTATTCCTTCTCGTCGAAGCCGCAGGTCTTCCACGCCTCCAACTGCTCGGCCGGAACTTCGTGGACGCCCTCGTAGAAGCCTTCGACCGCGACGCGACCCTGATCGTCATGGAAGCTCGCGATGATCTTGGAAATCTCGCGCATCGGGTTCAGGGCGGGGCCGCCGTAATGGCCCGAATGCAGGTCGATGCGCGGGCCGTGGAGGGTGAATTCCTCTTTCAGCATCCCGCGCAAGGAGCCTGCGATCGAGGGCACGCCGGGCGAGACCATCGAGGTGTCGCAGATCAGCGCCAGATCTGAGGTCAGTTCTTCGCGATTGTTCTCGAGGAAGGGCACCAGCGAGGGCGAGCCCGATTCTTCCTCGCCTTCAAGAAAGATCACAAGATTGCCAGGAAGCTCGCCGTTCACGGCCTTATAGGCGCGGCAGGCCTCGATGAAGGTCATCAGCTGACCCTTGTCGTCGGACGCGCCGCGACCGCGGATGACGCGACCGTTCTCGGTGTCCTCGATCTGCGGCTCGAAGGGGGGCGTATTCCACAGCTCC
Organism: Thioclava sp. JE_KL1; assembly: GCF_009296265.1. Lineage (GTDB taxonomy): Bacteria > Pseudomonadota > Alphaproteobacteria > Rhodobacterales > Rhodobacteraceae > Thioclava. The sequence goes on along the minus strand of NZ_WBJS01000004.1, from coordinate 439,315 downwards.
AGCGGGTCCACCGGCTGCACGTCATAGTGGCCGTAGAACAGCAGGCGCGGGCCCTCGCCCTTGGAATGCGCAACCACCATCGGGTGGCCCGTGGTCGGACGCAGTTCGGCGTCGAAGCCCAGCGATTTCAATTCCTTGACGAGCCATTCCGCAGCTTCGTGGGTCTCTTCGCGATAGGCCGGATCGGTCGAGATCGAGCGGATTTTCAGCAGCTCGAAAAGACGGTCCATCGCGGCGTCAAGGCCGCTATCGATTTCGGTGAGAACCTCGTTCAGTGCCATGCTGGCCTCCTTTATTTTGGCCTCAGCCTAGGGCTGCGCGCGGGACTGTCCAGAGGGGGTGACGCAAGGGCGCGACAAATTGCGAAAACTGAATGTTTGCTTTTCATGACTATTTGCGACATTTTTGCGCTTCAGGGAGAGGAATTTGACATTTATCAATGTCGCGCTTTGTGGTGCCCGGTAGGGCAGACCCAGCGAACAGTCATGCAAGGGAAGCACGAGATGGATTACGACCGCGCACTCGATCAGGCGATTGACAAGCTGCACGAGGAAGGCCGCTATCGCGTCTTCATCGATATCGAGCGCGAGAAGGGTAATTTCCCCCACGCCGTCTGGACCAAGCCGGACGGGTCGAAGCAGGACATCACCATCTGGTGCGGCAACGATTATCTGGGCATGGGTCAGCATCCGGTTGTGCTGGCCGCGATGCACGAGGCGCTGGACGCCACCGGCGCAGGCTCGGGCGGCACGCGCAACATCTCGGGCACGACGGTCTATCACAAGCGGCTGGAGCACGAGATCGCCGATCTGCACGGGAAAGAGGCCGCGCTGGTCTTCTCCTCGGCCTATATCGCGAATGACGCGACGCTGAGCACGCTGCCCAAGCTGTTCCCCGGCCTCATCATCTATTCCGACGAGCTGAACCACGCCTCGATGATCGAAGGCATCCGCCGCAATGGCGGCGCCAAGCGCATCTTCCGCCACAATGACGTGGCCCATCTGCGCGAATTGCTGGCCGCTGACGATCCGGCTGCGCCGAAGCTGATCGCTTTCGAGTCGGTCTATTCGATGGATGGCGATTTCGGCCCGATCTCCGAGATCTGCGATCTGGCCGAGGAATTCGGCGCGATGACCTATCTCGACGAAGTGCACGCAGTCGGCATGTATGGCCCGCGCGGCGCCGGTATCGCCGAGAAGCTGTGCGAGATGGACCGGATCGACATCTTCAACGGCACGCTGGGCAAGGCCTTCGGCGTGTTCGGCGGCTATATCGCGGCTTCGGCCAAGATGGTGGACGCGGTGCGCTCCTATGCGCCGGGCTTCATCTTCACCACCTCGATCCCGCCGGCGGTTGCGGCTGGCGCTGCCGCGTCGATCGCCTTCCTGAAAGGCGAGGGCGGTCAGGAGCTGCGCGACAAGCAGCAGCTGCACGCGAAGATTCTCAAGATGCGCCTGAAGGGCATGGGCATGCCGATCATCGACCACGGTTCGCATATCGTGCCCGTGATCATCGGAGATCCCAAACATACCAAGGCCTTGTCGGACATGCTGCTCGACGAGTTCGGGGTCTATGTCCAGCCGATCAACTTCCCGACCGTGCCGCGCGGCACCGAGCGTCTGCGCTTCACGCCCTCGCCGGTGCACGACACCGGTATGATTGACGGTCTGGTCAAGGGCATGGACGCGCTTTGGGCGCGCTGTGAGCTAAATCGCGCCGAAGCCAGCGCGTAAGCCACATAGGCGCGTGCGCGGCTCGCTTGCTTGTGATAAGCCATTGTTAATCGAAGGGGCTATTGGCTCCGAATCGACGCAGGCGGGAAAACGGCAGGGACAGGCAGCATGATCGGGCGAAGGGCTAAACCTTCGACGGGGGACGAAGTCAAACCTAAAGGGTTCGACGATTTCGAACTTCGTCTTGGCGATGTGATGCGCGGCGAGCGGGCGACGCTCGCCAAATCACTCCTTGATGTCCAGCGTGAACTCCGGATCAAAGCAGCCTATATCGCCGCTATCGAAGCCTGCGACGTGGAGGCTTTCGATACGCCCTCCTTCATCGCGGGCTATGTGCGTTCCTACGCGCGCTATCTCGGCCTCGACCCGGAATGGTCGTTCCAGCGCTTCTGCAACGAGGCTGGCTATTCGCCCGCCCACGGCATGTCCGAGGCCGCCTCCGGCCCGAAACCGCAGCGCGACCCGAAGGATATGGCCGAGGCGCTCGCCAATCCCGCGTTCATTCCGCGCAAGGAATCGCTCTGGACCAAGATCGAGCCGCGCGCCGTCGGTGCGCTTTTCGTTCTGGCGCTGATCGGCGGCGGTATCGGCTATGGCGGCTGGACCGTTCTGCAGGAAGTGCAGCGCGTGCAGCTGACGCCCGTGGATCAGGCCCCCGGTGTGATGGCCGATCTCGACCCGCTCGACTCGGTCAAGGACGGGCCCGAGATGGCGCAGGCCGACGACACGCTGCCCGAGGTCAACCAACCCGAGCGCTCCGCGCGCATCTACCGTCCGGCGGCCCTCGACGCGCCGGTTCTGGTCTCGCGCGACGGGCCCATCGCTTCGATCGACCCCAATGCGACCGGCGCGCTGGCCGGGCAGGGCGTGGGCGCGGCCGCACCGGGCCTGACGCCCAATCTCATCGGTCTGGCGCAGTCCAACACGTCCCCGAACACGCCGCAGGGCACGCAGCTCGCCTCGGCGGCGGGGCCCGAGAACAATATCCAATCCGCGGTCGCCAAGGCGCTGGGAGCGGATCAGCCCGATGTCGTCGTGCTGGCTGTGCGCCCGTCCTGGGTGCGGATCAAATCCGCCGATGGTGCGACGCTGTTCGAGAAGGTCATGGATGCGGGCGAGCGTTACGTGCTGCCCAAGCTCGAAGAGCCGCCGACGATGCGCACGGGTGAATCCGGCGCGATCTATTTCGCGGTCAACGGCGTGACGCATGGCCCGGTCGGCAAGCGCGGTCAGGTCACGAAGAACATCAAGCTGTCTTCGGCCGCTCTGGACGAGGACTATCCGGTCGCCAATCTCGCGCAGGACAAGGACCTCGCGAAGATGATCGCCGTGGCCGATGCGGGCGATGCCGCCGCGCCGGCCCAAGACGACCAGCAATAAACCGCAGATCACGATCCGCCCCGGCCCGTTGCACCGCAGCGGGCCTTGGCGTATCAGGAGCCGAGGTCTCGAAGGAGCGTTTGCATGTCTCTCAACCCGGTCCGCCCGTGGCGCAATATCTACCGCCGCAAGTCTCGCCAGATCATGGTCGGCAATGTCCCCGTCGGGGGTGATGCGCCGATCTCGGTGCAGACGATGACCAATACCGACAGCTCGGACGTGCGCGCGACGCTCGATCAGGTGATCCGCGCGGCCGATGTCGGCGCGGATATCGTGCGCGTCTCGACCCCGGACGAGTCCAGCACCCGCGCCCTGCGCGAGATTTGCCGCGAGAGCCCGGTGCCGATCGTGGCGGATATCCATTTCCACTACAAACGCGCGATCGAGGCGGCGGAGGCGGGGGCGGCTTGCCTGCGCATCAACCCCGGCAATATCGGCGATGAGAAGCGCGTGGCCGAGGTCGTGCGCGCCGCTAAGGATCACGGTTGTTCGATCCGGATCGGCGTGAACGCGGGCTCGCTCGAGCGGCACCTGCTGGAGAAATACGGCGAGCCGTGCCCCGAGGCGATGGTCGAGAGCGCGATGGACCATATCCGCATTCTCGAGGATCACGATTTCCGCGAATACAAGATTTCGGTGAAGGCGTCGGACGTGTTCCTCGCCGCCGCTGCCTATCAGGGCATCGCCGAGGCGACCGACGCGCCGATCCACCTTGGTATCACCGAGGCAGGGGGGCTGACCTCCGGCACGGTGAAATCCGCGATCGGTCTGGGCAACCTCCTGTGGATGGGCATTGGCGACACGCTGCGCGTCTCGCTCTCGGCCGATCCGGTCGAAGAGGTGAAGGTCGGTTTCGAGATCCTGAAATCGCTCGGGCTTCGGACCCGCGGCGTGCAGATCATCTCCTGTCCATCCTGCGCGCGTCAGGGCTTCGACGTGATTGCGACCGTGGCGGAGCTGGAAGAACGGCTCGAACACATCAAGACGCCCATCTCGCTGTCGATCATCGGCTGCGTCGTGAACGGTCCCGGCGAGGCGCTGATGACCGATATCGGCTTTACCGGCGGTGGTGCCGGATCGGGCATGGTTTACATGGCCGGCAAGCAGGATCACAAGCAGTCCAACGCGGATATGATCGACCATATAGTTGAATTGGTTGAGAAAAAATCGGCTGAGATCGAAGCGGAGAAAGCCGCCGCCGAATAAGCGGAAAAGTGCCGCAGCGCCCCCGAAATCGGCCCATATCACGCTGCCGTGATAGGGTTCCGGGGGAACGAATTGGCGCCCCTCCACATTTCCCTCCCCACAACGGAGAGAGGCCGTCCCTCGTGGCGGTCAGGGTAATGAAGGAGGTAATTCCAATGACCCGCAAGTTCGCAACTATCCTCGCTGCTGCCGCCAGCACCACCATGATCGCCGGTACCGCTTTTGCCGAGACCAGCCCGCCGCTGATGGCCACCGCCCAAGGTGAGTTCGATATCCATGCCGGGATCGAGGCCTCGTCGAAAACGATCGCGACGGTCTCCGACGGCACCATCGTTCCGGTGGAAGGCTGTCTGCCTGATGGCACGATTTGTCAGGTGACTTTCGATGGTATGAATGGCTATGCGCCCGCAGGTCAGCTGGGTGTGATGGTCGACGGCCAGATGGCGCTTTTGTCGACCGGCCCGCAATCGGTCACCGTGAACCAGATCCAGGTCCCGGGCGACAACGCTAGCAAGGATGGTCAGGGTGCCGCGGCCCTGACCGGTGCTGCTGCTGGTGGCGCAGCCGGTGCGGCCGTGGGTGGTCCCGTGGGCGCCGTGCTCGGCGCGCTGATCGGTTCCGCCGGTGTCGGCGCTGCGGCCAAGCCCGAACCCACCACGATCACCTGGGTCGAGAAGCATCCCGTCGCGCCGGTCTATCTCGACGGGGAAGTCGCGACCGGCAAGGTCATTCCGGACATGGTGACGCTGACGCCGGTGCCGGACAGCACCTATGCCTATGGCAACATCAACGACAACACGGTCTTCGTGAACCCTGATAGCCGTACGATCGTCTACGTCGTGCCCGCCTCGTAAGGCTCGATGACAAATACCACCAAGAAAGCCGGCGCCTCACCGCGCCGGCTTTTTTATCGCGGCAAACATTTTGCACGCAGTCCTATCCGGTTCGCAGCCCAACGCGATCGACTTGCCGCGTCGCGGGCCTCGGCGAGCGGCATGGCCCTCGCCGCGGTCGAGCGCTCCGGCTATTGAGCCGGGGTAGTCGTCAGCTCGCCCGCGGAAGCGCTTCTCGGTCCTCCATCACAGCGGGGGAGGTCGAGAATTGCGTCACGGCTTCGCGGAGCGCCTCGGCGAGGTCATCGAGCATTTTGCTTGCAGCGGTGGTTTCTTCAAACATCGCGACATTCTGGCGGGTGGCGTGGTCGAGCTGTTCGACCGAGCCGTTGATCGCCGCGAGGGTGCGGGATTGCTCCTCGGAGGAGCGCGCCATCTGGGCGACGCGCTGCGAAATCTCTTCGACCGATTTCACGATGCCTTCGAGCGAGGCGACGGTCTTGCTGACGAGTTCGACGCCGGTGCTGACCTGTTGGCCCGAGGCTTCGATCAGTGCGGTGATCTCTTTTGCGGAGGCGGAGGAGCGCTGCGCGAGGTCGCGCACTTCAGAGGCGACGACGGCGAAGCCGCGACCGGCCTCACCTGCGCGGGCGGCTTCCACACCGGCGTTGAGCGCAAGGAGGTTGGTCTGGAAGGCGATATCGTCGATCACCGAGGTGATGCGCTCGATCTGTTTCGAACTGGTTTCGATTTCGTTCATCGCGCGGATCGACTCGCTGACCACCGCGGCACTTTCCTTGGCGACGGTTTCCGCATTGCTGGCGGCACTCGCGGCCTCGGCTGCCATTTTCGCGCCCGATTGCACCGAGGAGGTCAATTCGTTGAGCGAGGCGGCTGCGTCGGCAAGGGTGCCCGATTGCTTCTCGGCCCGGGTCGAGAGGGAGGCGGAGGCGGCGCTGATCTCGCCGATCTGTTGGCGGATGTCGACGCTGTGGCCGGTAACGAGGGCGATGGCGCCTTCGAGTTGTTCAATCGCCGTGTTGAAATTGAGGGCGAGCCCCGCGTAATCCGCATCCACCTCGCCAAGCCGGGCCTTGAGGTCCTTGCGCGAGAGTTGCTGCAGCGCGATTTCGAGTGCTTCGACGACGCGAGTCTGGCGCGCTGTGGTTTCGGCACGTTCCTGGGCGAGATCTTCTTCGGCCAAGCGGGCGAGGCGGGTCGCTTCTTCGACCTCGCGCGCGTTGCGTTCCGCATCGACGCGCAGCGCCTCTGCCTTTTGGGCGGCCTCGCTCGCGGCGTCCTGCATCTGCTGGGCGCGCGTGGTCTCTCCCTCCGCTTGGCGACGGGCTTCGTCGGCTTGGGCGGTGGCGTCGATCGCCTCTGCCATACGCTCTTCCATCGAGCTTTCCATGCGGCGGCGGTTGAGCACGGCATAGACGAGCACCGCCGTTTCGATGGCGACGGTCGCGCCGTGGAAAAGCGAGCGCGAGACATTTTCCCAGATATCCGCGCTGGGATAGATCAGGCTGGGCATAAGGACGGAGAGCGCGAGGTGGTGCACCACGATGGTCGCCGCGGCGAAAAAGATCGCGCGGTTGTCGACCAGCACGATCAAAACCGCCATCAGCGCGAAAAACGAAAGGTGCGCATCGATTTGCCACGGATGCCCGGAGAGCGCGGCGGTGAGGGCCACGGCTTGACCGATCACCCCTTGCGCGAGGATGGTGTTGCCGCGCCGCCGGTCGCGCATCCGCCACCCGAGTAGAGCGGCGGAGGCGAAGACCGAGGCGGTCACGCTGGCCACGAGGAAAGCCGTGCCCACCAGATAGGCGGTTGCCGTGACGATGGCGGCCATGGCGACTGTCCCGAAGGCCAGCAATTTCCGCACCTGGCGCATATGCGCGTCTTTTTGTGGCGCTTGCACAGTGGTCGGCCCAGCGGTGTTCCCGTCAGTCATCAGAGGTCCCTCAAATCTCGGCCGCCCCGCAGAGCCAGGCCATTTTCTTGGCGTCGAGAACGACCCATGCGCCGGCCGCCCGCAGCCGGGCGAGCGTGCCCGGCGCATCTGCTGCCGCGAATTCCCCCAAGGGCGCGCGCACCGGCCCCACGGGGTGCGCCCCTGCGGCGGCGATCACCTGATCGGCGGCGCGCCAGGGCGGGACCACGACGAGGTAAAGCCCCGGTCGGTCCTCTGGCAGCATGCCGAGGGCGGCGATCGGCGCGCAGAGCACCGAGAGGGTCATAAGCAGCAATTCGAGTCGCATCACAGTCCTTTTCGAGGGCAGGCTACGCCCGATCCATTAACGGCCCCCTAAGACGTGAAAACTTTGGACTCTCACGGTAAACGACATGAAAACGCCGCCCGGATCGCGATGGACACGGACGGCGCTTGTAATCTTGCAATTCTCAATCCGAAGAAGGCCTTGTGCGGCGTTCTTCAGGTGCGGATCACTCGGCGTTGCGCTCTTCGGCGACCATTTTCGCCATTGCTGCTTCCGGCGCGTAGCCGCGCAGCAGCTGCCCGCCGATCACGAAGGCCGGGGTGCCCGAAATCGCCATGCGCTGTGCCAGCTGGTAGTTCTGACGCAGCACCTCGGTCACCTTGTCATCGTTCATCTGCTTGAGGATCGGAGCGGGATCGAGGCCCTGATCCTTGGCGATCTGGCTCAGGCTTTCGACGGTGAGATTGCCACGCGCCTTCATCAGTGTGTCGTGCATCTTCGCATAGGCGTCGTCGCCGTCGATTTGCTTCGTCGCGACCGCGAAGCGCGCCGCCAGTTCCGATTGCTGGCCGAGGATCGGGAACTCCTTGACGATGAAGCGGATATTGCCGTCTTTCGAGATCAGGTCCGAGACCTCGTCATAGGCTTTTTTGCAGTAGGTGCATTTGTAATCCATGAACTCGACGACGGTGATGTCGCCATCGGGATTGCCGCCGACCCAGCTGTAACCGTCCTCGAAGATATCCTTCGCATTGGTCTTGATCAGCTGCTTGTCGTTATCGGCTTGCTGGGCTTGCTGCTTGGCTTCCAGCTCGTTGATCGCCTCGACCAGAACCTGCGGATTGGCCATCAGATACTCGCGCACGGCGTCGCCGAAGGCGGATTTCTGGCTGTCGGACATATTGGCGAAGTCGAAATTCTGCGCGGCTGCCGGGGTGAGCGGGGCGGCCGTGGCGAGCGCGGCGAAGGCGGTCGCGGCCAGAAGCGTGCGGAGCATGGGCGTATCCTTTGGATCGGGTCCTGTTGGTTCGCAAGCAACCTGACCGCTCGGGCGCGCGGGATCAAGAGGGCGTTAGCGCGCAGGACGCGGCTTCATCGCGAGGCGCGCGGCGGCAGATGTGTGCAGTGACGCCGCATTGACGCTCGGGTGGCTTCGGCCTAACCCCTTGGGCGAAATCTCAAGCGGCAAGGAGAAGGCGGATGCGGCAGTCGAAACGCGGGCAGGTGGAACCGTTCATCGCGATGGATGTGCTGCGCATGGCGGCAGAGGCGGAGGCTGCGGGCCGCGACATCGTGCATATGGAAGTGGGCCAGCCGGGTACCTCCGCGCCGAAAGCCGCCAAGCGCCGTCTGGCCGAGGCGCTGGAGAGCCAGCCGATGGGCTACACGGTGGCGCTGGGGCTGCCCTATCTGCGCGAGGGGATCGCGAAGCTCTACAAGCGTTGGTACGACATCGATCTGGATCCCGCGCGCGTGGTCATCACGTCGGGCTCGTCCGGGGCGTTCCAACTGGCCTTCACGGCGCTGTTCGATGTGGGCGACAAGGTGGGGCTGGGCGAGCCGGGTTATCCGAGCTACCGCCAGATCCTCAAGGCGCTTTCGATCGAGCCGGTGGGCATTCCGACTGAGGCGCAGAACCGCTACCAGCCGACGCCCGAGGAAATCCCGGACGATCTGGCCGGGCTGATCGTGGCTTCGCCGGGCAACCCGTCGGGCACGATGCTGGGCAAGCCGGAGCTGCAGGCGCTGATCGAGCATTGTCAGGCCCGCGACATCGCCTTCATCTCGGACGAGATCTATCATGGGCTGCAATATGAGGGCCGTGCGGTCTCGGCGCTGGAGATCAGCGACGACGTCTTCGTGATCAACTCCTTCTCGAAATACTTCTCGATGACGGGCTGGCGCGTGGGCTGGATGGTGGTGCCGGAAAGCCATCTGCGCACGGTCGAACGCCTCGCCCAGCATATGTTCATCTGCGCCCCCCATGCGAGCCAGGTTGCGGCCTTGGGCGCGCTGGAGAGCCTCGACGAGATGGCCGAGAACGTCGCGCGCTACGGGCAGAGCCGGCAGATGCTGCTCGAAGAGCTGCCGAAGATGGGCTTCACCCGGATCGCGCCGCCTGACGGGGCGTTCTACCTCTATGCTGACGTGTCGGAGCTAACTGAGGATAGCGCCGCTTTCGCCGCGGAAATCCTCGAGAGCGTCGGGGTGGCGGTCACGCCGGGGATGGATTTCGACCCCCATCGCGGCGCGCAGACGATCCGTTTTTCCTATGCGCAAAGCCCCGAGCGAGTCGCCGAGGGGATCAAGCGGCTGCGGAGCTTCATGGAGAACCGCTGAGGTCGCGATGAGGGACGCGCCCGATCCTTGGGTGGGCGCGTCGCACCTTCGGTGGCTGGGCGGTTTATCTCGTAAGCCCGTAAGTCGGTCGTGCTTGAGGTGACATCGCCACGCGCCGCTGGGGCTGGTCGCCTCGAGCCAAAGGGGCCCATTCGCCCTTTGCTCCGCGCGACCCCGGCCGCTATAGTGCCCGCAAAACGAAAGCGCATAAAAACGGGGCGCGTATGATCGGGCGGTTCATTCTACTTCTCGCGATGTCTCTCGCGCTGGCTCTGCCTGCGCGGGCGCAGGACCTGTCTGCCCTGGCGCAATATGCGCCCGAGCGCAGCCAGATCGCGCAAAACGGCGATAAGGTCGCGATCACGCTCGGGATCAGTCAGCCCGTGCCGTATCGCGCCTTTCTGCTGGCCGATCCCTACCGGCTCGTCATCGATTTCCGCGAGGTGAATTTCGGGGCCAACCCACCCGAAAATCTGCTCAAGGGCAGCGATGCGATCAAAGGGCTGCGCTGGGGCAAGTTTCGGCCCGGCTGGTCGCGGCTGGTGGCCGAGCTTGCCCATCCGATGCGCCTCGTCACCTCGGAGGAACGCACCAAGGGCGACCCCGAGATCGCGCTGACGCTGGCGCAGGTGCCGGCGGCGAAGTTCACCCCGCGCAAGGGGGCCGCCGATTCCGCGCTGTGGGATCTGCCGCAACCCGCGCCGACCGTCGCGCCGCATCGCCGTCAGGATGGGTCGCGGCCGCTGAAAGTGGTGCTCGATCCCGGCCATGGCGGCATCGATCCGGGGGCGGAGGATGGTGGCGCGCATGAGGCCGATATTGTGCTGGGCTTCGCACGGCAGCTGCGCGATGCGATGCGTCGGGCGGGGATGGAGGTGGTGATGACCCGCGATCAGGACGTGTTCGTGCCGCTCGAAACCCGCGTGACCGTGGCGCGGGCGTCGGGCGCGGATATCTTCATCTCGCTTCATGCCGATTCCATCGCCGAGGGAAAGGCGACGGGCTCCACCATCTATCGGCTCGCCGATCACGCCGAAACCGAGGCGACCCGCAAGCTCGTGCAGCGCCACGACCGCGACGATATCCTTGCAGGGGTCGATCTGAAGGGGCAGGGCGATGCGATCACCCATATCCTCGTCGATCTGGCACGGCGCGATACGCAGCCGCGCTCGGTCCGGCTGTCGCAGGTGCTGGCGGGCGCGATCAAGGGCGCGGGGCTGCATATGCACAAACGCCCGGTGCAGGGCGCGAATTTCTCGGTGCTGAAATCGCCCGATATCCCTTCGGTTCTCGTGGAGCTGGGCTTCCTATCGTCTCCCGCCGATCGCGCGCGGCTCAAGGATCCCGATTGGCGCGCACGAATGGCCGAGGCGATCACGAAGGGCGTCGAGACATGGGCGCAGGGCGATGCGGCGGAAGCGAAGCTTTTGCGCCAATAATCGCGTTTTGTTCCCGGTCTGACGCGCGGTCATCCGCCCATTGAGCGGGATTGTGACCATCCGGAGTCTTCTCGGAAGCGTGAGCGCACATTACTTTGACCGTCACGAAGGCGCGATGTATAGGCTGGCGCGATGGGGTGATCTGCCCCGAGGCAAGGGGTGTATCTGTGATCCGTTTCATTCTCGGCTCGATCGGCGGCGTGTTTTCCTGGGTTGTGACCGGGCTGTTCTTTGCCGCGCTCACCATCGGGGCGATCTTCTGGATCTATTCGCGCGATCTGCCGAGCTATGACCAGCTTGCGCAATACCGCCCGAAGACCATTTCGCGCATCTATAACGGCGACGGTCGTCTGATCGACGAATTCGCCGAGCAGCGCCGCCTCTTCGTGCCGATCCGCGACATTCCCGACCGGGTAAAGGGCGCGTTCGTCTCGGCCGAAGACAAGAATTTCTACATCCACCCCGGTTTCGACCCGCGCGGGATCGCCGCGGCGATGTTTACGGCCGTGAAGTCGGGCGGGCGCGACGTGCGCGGCGCCTCGACGATCACCCAGCAGGTGACGAAGAACCTGCTTCTCTCTGCAGACCGCTCGGTGGAGCGCAAGATCAAGGAACTGATCCTGTCCTCGCGCATCGAGCATGTACTGAGCAAGGACCGTATTCTCGAGCTCTATCTCAACGAGATCTATCTCGGCCAGAACTCCTATGGGGTCGCTGCTGCCGCGCAGACCTATTTCAACAAGCCGCTCGCCGATCTGACGGTGGGCGAGGCCGCCTATCTCGCGGCACTGCCGAAGAAGCCCGCCGATCTGCATCCCGTGCGCGACTACAAGACCGCGGTGGAGCGCCGCAACTACGTGCTGCGCCGGATGTACGAGGATGGCCGGATCGACAAGGCGACGATGGAGGCGGAGCAGAACAAGCCGCTGAAATCTGTTCAGAACGGCGATTACGCGCCGTTCCGCGCGCAGCTTCCGCCGCGGGATTACTTCACCGACGAAATCCGCCGCCAGCTTTCGAAAAGCTTCGGCGAAGAGGAATTCTTCGGCGGCGGCCTGACGATCCGCGCGACCGTGAACCCCGATCTGCAGTCCCATGCGACGAAGGCGCTGCAACATGCGCTGGAGAAATACGACCGCGAGCAGGGCGTCTGGCGCGGCACCGGGGCGAAGATCGCCGAGGACAAGCTGGGCAAGGAAGCCGATTGGCGCGCCGCGCTCTCCGATGTCTCGACCGCGAAAGCCCCGCGCGACATCGACGGCTGGCACCCGGCCGTGGTGCTGGGCTTCGAGGGCGGCTCGGCTCGCATCGGCATCGAAGGCATCGAGGAAGACAAAGACGGCCACTGGATCCCGCCCGAGGATGTGACCTGGGCGCGCAAGCTGAAGGATGACGGCAAGCTCGGTCCGCGCGCGAAACAGGCGCAGGACCTGCTGGAGACCGGCGACGTCGTCGAGGTCCGCGCGATGACGAAGGATAGCGACGGCTCCTTCATCCGCTGGACGCTGCGCCAGGTGCCGAAGGTCGAAGGCGCCTTCATGGCGATGGACGTGAATACCGGCCGCGTGCTGGCGATGCAGGGCGGCTTCTCGTATCAGTCCTCGGTCTATAACCGCGCCACGCAGGCGATGCGCCAGCCGGGCTCGAACTTCAAACCCTTCGTCTATGCGGCGGCGCTGGATTCCGGCTTCTCGCCCGAGACGATCGTGGTCGACGCGCCGATCGAGATCAACACGCCCCAAGGCATGTGGCGCCCGAAGAACGCGTCGAACAAATATTACGGCCCGACGCCGATGCGCACCGGGCTCGAGCATTCGCGGAACCTGATGACGATCCGGATCGCACAGGAAATCGGCATGGAGACGGTCGCGGCCTATGCCGAGAAATTCGGCGTCTACGACCATATGCGTCAGTTCCTCGCCAATGCGCTCGGCGCGCAGGAAACGACGATGTTCCGCCTGATCTCGGCCTATGCGATGTTCGCCAATGGCGGCGAGCGGGTGGAGCCGACGCTGGTCGACCGCGTGCAGGACCGCTATGGCCGCACGATCTACCGCCACGATCAGCGCAGCTGCGCCAATTGCGAGGATCCGAACCTGCCCGAGGGGCAGGGGCCGAAGATCGTCAGCCACCGCGACCAGATCATCGACCCGATCACCGCCTATCAGATGATCTCGCTGATGGAGGGCGTGGTGAAGCGCGGCTCCGGCTATGGCGTCGATCTGCCTGTTCCGATCGCGGGCAAGACCGGCACCACCAACGACGCGAAGGACGTGTGGTTCACCGGCTTCAGCTCGAACATCGTGGCCTCGTGCTACATGGGCTACGACAACCCGCGCTCGCTGGGCCGTCACGCCTATGGCGGCACGCTTTGTGTGCCCGTGTTCAACGAGTTCATGCGCGAGGCGATCAAGGAATTCGGCGGCTCGAAGTTCAAGGTTCCGCCGGGCGGCACCTGGGCGAAGTTCAACCGCTATACCGGCGAGCGTCTGTCGGACTCCGCCACCGGCGAATTCGTGCAGGCTGAATATCTGCGCCCCGGTCAGGACATGTCGGGCCTCGGCTCGCTGGTCGTTGATGGCGGCTTCGCGATGGGCTCGAACCTGCCGCTGTTTGCGCAGGGCGAGCGTGACGATGCGGGCTCCACCACGGTCACCACCTCGACCGGCCAGCAGAAAGTCATTCCGAAGAAGAAGGCCGATTTCGGCTCGCTCTCGGCAGGCGGCCTCTACTGAGCGCGCCGCGCGTCACAACCGACAGACACTAAAAAAGGGGGGCGCGAGCCCCCCTTTTTCCGTTTCTGCTCGATTATACGTGCCAGAGCTCTGGCGGTTCGGGCTTGCCCAAATATCCCTTAAGGGGCGGGGGCCGCGCCCCCAAGCCCTGCTCAGAACCCTTCGTTGCCGTCGCCCTGCCACGGCTTGGCCAGATCCGAAAAGCGCGTGAACTGGCTCTCGAAGGCCAATTCCACCGTGCCGATCGGCCCGTGACGCTGCTTGCCCAGGATCACCTCGGCCTTGCCATGCACGCGCTCGGCCTTCTGCATCCATTCGGCGAATTTCGGATCGTCTTCCGGTGGCTTGAGACGCTCGTGATAATATTCGTCGCGATAGACGAACATCACCACGTCGGCATCCTGTTCGATCGAGCCCGATTCCCGAAGGTCGGAGAGCTGCGGGCGCTTGTCCTCGCGGCTTTCCACCGTCCGCGACAGCTGCGACAGCGCGACCACGGGGATGTTCAATTCCTTCGCGATGGCCTTCAGACCCATCGAGATCTCGCCGATCTCCTGCACGCGGTTATCGCCGCGACCCGAGCCGCGCAGCAGCTGCAGGTAGTCAACGATCACCACGTCGAGCCCATGTGTCCGCTTGAGACGACGGCACCGCGCGGCGACCTGACCGATCGGCAGGGCGGGCGTGTCGTCGATATAGAGCGGGCATTTTTCCAGCGCCTTCGCGGCTTCGACGAAGCGGCGGAATTCGCTTTCGGTCATGTCGCCACGACGGATGCGCTCCGAGGGCACTTCCGACGCTTCCGAGAGAATACGCGCGGCCAGCTGTTCGGCGCTCATCTCGAGCGAGAAGAACCCGACCACGCCGCCTTCGATCGCGCCCTCGACCCCGTCATGGCGCATGCCCTTCTTGTAAGCTTTGCCGATATTGAAGGCGATGTTGGTCGCAAGCGAAGTTTTCCCCATCGAGGGACGCCCTGCGAGGATCAGCAAATCCGACGGGTGGAAGCCGCCGAGCTTCTTGTCGAGATCGACAAGCCCGGTCGAGACGCCGGCGAGCCCCCCGTCGCGCTGATAGGCGGCGTTGGCCGATTGCACGGCCTCGGTCACCGCCGACAGGAACGAGGTCCAGCCCTTCTGCGCCTGACCTTCTTCGGCGAGCGTGTAGAGCCGCTGCTCGGCGGAGGCGATCTGCTCTTTCGGGTCGTCGTCGATCTGCGGCTTGCCCGCGCGCGACGAGATGTCCTGACCCAGCTCGATCAGTCCACGGCGCACCGCCATCTCGTAGATCATCAGCGCATAGTCGCGCGCCGCATAGGCCGAGATCGCCGCCCCCGCCAGACGCGCCAGATAGGCTGGCCCGCCCAGTTCCTGAAGGCCCGCGTCGTCTTCGAGATAGGCTTTCAGCGTCACCGGCGAAGCGAGCGCGTTCTTCTGGATCTTCGCCGCCGCGACTTCGTAGATGCGCTGGTGCACCGGCTCGTAGAAATGCTCCGGTTTGATGACGGAGGCGATCCGGTCGAAGATGTCGTTATTGGTGAGGATCGCGCCCAGAAGCTGCTGTTCCGCTTCGATATTATGGGGCAGTGCGGTGCCCTCTGCGGGCAAATTTCCGGGCTGTCCCTCATCGGGTCGTTGTGCCTGATCGTTCATGTACCTGCCTCGGTGTCCCCGTCCCTCTGCGCGGTCTTCTAGCCGCAGTCGGGGGAAAAGGGAATCTGGATAAGATTGGGGAAAACCCCGCTGTTTCAGCGGAGTTTTCGGAATTTATGGTGTTTGCCCGTAGGGAGCCTACCACATCTCGCGATTATTTTCGAAGCGCGAGATTCGGAGCTAAAACGCTCCCCAGAGCATCCACAGGATCATCCACAGGAATCTCCGGGCTGTTTCAGCCCTTGCGCGCGTCCTGCCACGGGCGCGGATCGCTCAGGAAGGCCTCGACCTCGTCGAGCGTTTCCTTCGAGAAGCTGCCCTGTGCGCGCGCCTCGGCCAGCACGTCCCACCAGGTGCACAGGTGATGCAGCTCGACGCCATGCTCGCGCAGGTTCGGCACGGTCTCGGGGAAGATCCCGTAGTAGAAGATCACCGCTGTATGGCCGCAGCTCGCGCCGGTGTCGCGGATCGCGTCGACGAAGCTCAGCTTCGAGCCGCCATCGGTGGTCAGATCCTCGACCAGCAGCACGCGCTGGCCTTCGGTCATCGCGCCCTCGATGCGGGCGTTGCGCCCGTAACCTTTGGGCTTCTTGCGCACATAGGTCATCGGCAGGGCCAGACGCTCGGCCACCATCGCGGCGAAGGGAATGCCCGCCGTCTCGCCGCCCGCGATATTGTCGAAGGCCTCGAAGCCCGCCTCGCGCATCACGGTGACGGCGAGGAAATCCATCAGGGTCGAGCGGATGCGCGGGAAGGAAATCAGCTTGCGGCAATCGATATAGGTCGGCGAGGGCAGGCCGGAGGCGAGCGTGAAGGGCTCGTCGGCGTTGAAATGCACCGCTTCGATTTCCAGAAGCATCCGCGCGGTCAGGCGGGCGATTTCTTCTTTGCTGGGGAAGGAGCTGGGGATCATCATCTCGTCCTTATCAAGGCTGGTTTCGGCTTGGTCTAAATATCCCCCGCGGAGCGTCCGTCGGCTGGCCCGGGAGCCTCCGGCGGGGATATTTCGAGCAGTTGGAAATCAGCGTTTTACATGCCAATGGACCGGGAAACCCGGATCGAAGAGGGTGACGGGGCCCGCGCCGGTCTCGATCTTGGCGGGCCAAGTGTTGGGCTGGTCGGTCTTCTCGAGCGTCAGCGTGCCCTCGTTGACCGGCAGGCGGTAGAAGGCGGGGCCGTTGCGCGAGGCAAACCCTTCGAGCTTGTCGAGCGCGCCCTCGGCTTCGAACACATGCGCCAGAAGCGGCATTGTATGGGTCGCGGTGAAGCAGCCCGCGCAGCCGCAGGCGGTTTCCTTTGCGGCGTCCACATGCGGCGCAGAGTCGGTGCCGAGGAAGAAATGCGTGTTGCCGCCCGAGGTCGCGGCCTCGACCAGCGCCAACCGATGCGTTTCGCGCTTGGCCACCGGCAGGCAGTAGTAATGCGGTTTGATGCCGCCCACGAGGATATGGTTGCGGTTGATGATCAGGTGATGGGTGGTGATCGTCCCGCCCATATCGTCTCCCTGTGCGGCGACGTAATCCACGCCGTCTTTCGTGGTGATATGTTCCATCACCACGCGCAGGCCGGGGGTCTTGCGCCGGATCGGGTCCAGAACGGTCTCGATGAAGACGGCCTCGCGGTCGAAGATGTCGACCTCGGGGCGGGTCACTTCGCCATGCACGCAAAGCGGCAGGCCGATCTCGGCCATCGTCTCCAGCACGCCGCGCACCTTGTCGAAATCGCGCACGCCCGAGTCCGAGTTCGTCGTGGCGCCGGCAGGATAGAGCTTCACCGCCTTGACCAGACCGGAGGCTGCGGCCTGCGCCACATCCTGCGGATCGGT
Organism: Thioclava sp. JE_KL1; assembly: GCF_009296265.1. GTDB lineage: Bacteria > Pseudomonadota > Alphaproteobacteria > Rhodobacterales > Rhodobacteraceae > Thioclava. The sequence continues at coordinate 421,950 of NZ_WBJS01000004.1, read as the reverse complement.
CTTCTCGGTCAGGTAGAGCGTCATCAGCGGCTCGAAATCGCTCCCTTCCGGCAGCGCCTTCAGGATGCGCTCGCGATAGGCGGCGGCATCGTCACCGCGCACCACGGGGGGCACGAGGTTCGGCATGATGATCGCGCGGGCAAAATCGCGGGCGGTTTCGGGGGCGACACCTTCCAGCATCGCGCCATCGCGCAGATGCAGGTGCCAGTCATCGGGGCGGGGCAGGGTGATCGTGCTCATGAAAAAAGTCCTTAGCCCGAGGCTGCGTGCAAATCCAGAGGGAGTGCGCATGCCGCGCTGCAGCAATTGCATGGCGGGGATGCGGAGATGGCGGTACCACTGGCAGCAAGGCTGACCTAAATTCAGTGCCAAGGGAGAAAACGACCTGAACGCTGAACCTCAGGAGGTTTCCAATGGCATTCGTTACCACCGCCCATGGCGAACAATCGATCTTTGCCCGTATGGGCCACGCAATCACGCAAGGCCTCGTCGCCTATATGGAGCGCCAGTCGCGCCAAGAGCAGATCCGTGCGCTCGACGCGAAAAGCGACGCCGAGCTGGCCGATATGGGTCTGACCCGCGACGGCATCGTGCGCCACGTGTTCCGCGACCGCTTCTACATCTGATCGCGGTCCGGGGCGCCCAAACGCCTCGCATTGAAAAAGGGCGTGCCCCAGCCGGGGCGCGCCCTTTTTACGTTTCAGTCTCTTTATCGGGGCTCAGGCCGCGCCAGCCCGTTCTTGTGGCTCCGGCAACTCGACCCCCTGCTCGGCGAGCTTCTGAGCGAGCGCCTCATAGCGGTTGCGGAATTTCGGACGGTTCTGGCTGGTCCCGACCGCGCGGCACAGGATCGCCTCCAGCACCGGGCGGCGCGCTCGGCGCAGGTGGTCGACCAGCCGGATCACGTAGCGTTTCGAGAGCCGCCGGGCGCGGAAGAAGGTCCAGAACAGGGACGGGGTCAGCTTGCCCGCGCCCGCAGCGATCAGAACCTCGTCGAGAATATCCATATCGAGCAGCCCCGCCGCCGGGTCCGGGCCGACATGCCGGCACGGCATCAGCGTCACGCAAGGCCGCGCGAACAGCGCTGCGTGCATCGCGTCGAGCCGCTCGAACGGGTCATAGAAGACGAAGCCCCGCTCTACGCCGTCGAGCATTTCAGGCGCGAAGCCGTAGCGGTCGGTAAAGGACATGCGGCGGGTCTGCGGGAAACGGTCATCCCAGCCCGCGAGTGTCGGGTCGAGCGTCGCCTGCGGGGCGAGCGCGATCACCGTGGCGCCGGGCGCCGCGACCGAGAAGGCCGCCGCCGCGTAGCCGCCGGGGCCCGCGCCGTAGAACACCACACGGTCGAAATCTTCGAAGAAGGCCTCGTCGACGAGACGGTCGAAATAGGCATAGATGGCGGGATCGCGAAACCAGCTCTCGTCCGAAGCGATCACGCTGAGTGCGGACCAGCCCTCATCGCGGGCGATCTTGTAGCCGAAGGGCAGGGCTTCTTCGCGATCGGCCTCGATCTGTGCGCGGGTCTCGAAGCTGACGATCAGGACGGGCGAGTCGTCGTGGAACAGCACTTCATGATCGGCGCCGAGCGGCTCGTAATAGCCGGTCTGGTCCGCGATCTTTTCCAGCCGTGCACGCCAGTCCGTGTCTGCCTTGTTCACCTTCGCCTCTTTTCAGCTTTCGTGCGCGCGTCGCTTGCTGCGGGCGCGGGCGGGACACCGCCAGTTCTGCTCAACCAACGTATCACCGCAAGAAAGGGGCACAAATAGGAGCCAAGCGAGGAATCTGTCGCCACATTTCTTAATGGGCAACAATTGGCCTAGTTGGCTGCGTTTGTTCACGGGTTCTCGGTAATTGCCGCTTTTGCGAGGCGGACCATGAGTTTAGCAGCCTGCGGTGAGAGCGGGCGGCTTGGCGGACAGAGAAGAAGCCTGCCAAAAAGCGCGCGATACGGCTCCTCGCGCAGAAGCGCGCGGGCCTTCGCTTTGCGCCACATAACCGCCTTATTGTGCAGGTCGGGCAGGTCAGAATCGGCGGTCAGCTCGGCGAGGCGCGCCTGCGTGCCCGCATCGTGGCGACGGATCGAATCGTCCTCCACGTCCGAGAAATTCCGCTCCACCCAGTAGGACATGTCGAAGGCCCCGGCCTGTCGGTTCGACCGGCCACGGTCGCATTTCACGAGGTAGCCCTCCATCGACCCCAGCGGATAATGGTTGAGCTGCACAAGATCGTAAGGCGCGCTGCCGGGCGGGGTGAACAGCTTCTGGCGCTGATACTGCGGTGGCAGTTTGCGCCCCGATCCGTCGACCCAGAGCGTGCCCGCCAGCTTGTCGTCCTGTGGCGCGCGGGGGCGGTGGACGCCGAGCTTGGCATAGGCGCCGGTATTGGCAAACAGCGTCTTGAACATCGACGCGCGCCACGGCCAGAGCATGTCCGGCGGCGCGCAGCGGGGGAACTGTTGCGTGACGGGGCGATCCTCGAAGCCGACCACGCGGCAATTGCCGAACAGCCGCCATGTCATCGCGAAAGCGGTCGCCTGCGGGACGGCCTCGATCAGCGCGCCAAGCGTGCCGTCGCCGGTTTTTATGGTGACGAACTCGTCAACGTCGATCACCGCGATCCAGTCGGCCTGAGCCACCAGCGGATGCGCATCGGCCTGTTTCAGCGCCGCCCACTGCGGGCCTTGCTTCCACGGGCCGGGATTGGGCACATGGGTCAGCCAGCCGATCTCCTGCAGCCGATCCAGCATCGCATCGGTGCCGTCGTCGCAGTCATTGGAAAAGACGAGGAAATCCGTGAAGCCGATGGCGCGGTGATGGGCCAGCCATTCCAGCAGAAACGGGCCTTCATTCTTGACGGATGTGATCGCGAGCGCACGCATTTCGCCACTGTAGTGAGGCCGCGCGCGCCCGCAAGTGTCTGGGATCACACGGCGACGTGGCGCGGCAGGGCGGCCACGCTTGCCGCGATTTCCTCGGTGCCGTCGGTCAGCTCCAGAATTTCGTGGCTGATCTCGGGTGCGTCGATCAGGGCCGCCAGCACAGCCGCGACATGGCCACGCGCGACCGAGCCGTAATCGAGCGCATGGGCCAGCGCCACGCGCCCGTCGCCGTCCTCATCCATCAAGGTGCCGGGGCGCAGGATGACATAGTCGAGCCCGCTCGCGACCACGGCGGCATCGGCCGTCTTCTTCGCCAGCATGTAATGCTCGAACCCCGGCTTGATCTCCTTGCCGCGCCCGGCATCGGGGAAGACCGAAACGAGGTAAAGCCGAGGCACGCTCATCCGGTTCATCGCGGCGATCACGTCGAGCGGCGCCTCGCCGTCGATCCGGGTGGTGCGCTCGAGGCCGGAGCCCGCAGCCCCCGCCGAGAAGACAACCGCGTCATGGCCCTCGAACATCGGTTCGAAATCGCCTGCGGTCAGTTCCATCAGGTCGCCTTGCACGGGCGTCGCGCCCATCGCGCGGAGGCTGTCGGCCTGCTCGGGTTTGCGATGCAGCGCGGTGACCTCGTGTCCTGCCTCGATCAGAAGCGGGACCAGCCGATGCCCGACGCCGCCTGTCGCGCCGATGACGAAAATGCGTGCCATGTTCTCGTATCCTTTCCTTTGCTTGGAGAGCTAGGTCAGGACGCGCAGGGGTAAAGGCGCCGCGCTTAGTGCGTGGCCTCGTCGGGGGCGTCGACGGTGAAGAAGAAGTCGTGGGGCAGATCGCGGGCGTGCAGGTCGTCGGGGATCACATGCGGGCCGGTGTTGAACACGGCCGAGCCGAAGACATGCAGCATCCGCGAGAGCGCCTCGAACCGCTCTGAGGTCAGGGTCTCGTAGAACTCGCGCTGATCGGGGCGCGCCATCAGCTCCTCGATCTTGGCGCGGTGGCAGGCGGCAGCGTGATTGTGGGCCGCGGCGATCTCGGGATCGGCCATCATGCGGTCGAACTCGGCGCGGGCGGCGGGCAGCATCCGCTGGATCGAGCGATCCTCGACCGCGTTATGGTTCATCCGGAACCAGTAGTTCAGCCCCTGATCGCGATCGACATGGTTCACCCGGCCGCGGTCGCGCTTCACGAGGAAGCTCTCGGCCGAGCGCACCGCGTAATGGTTAAGCTGCACCCAGTCATAGCCATAGGTGTCGAGCGTCGAGCGCCAGCCATTGCGGAACATCTCGCGCGGCATCGGCTGACCCGAACCGTTGAGCCAGTTCACCTGATCCCAGAGATCCGGGTTCAGCCCCTTGGGCCGGTGGACGCCCAGTTTCTTGTAGAGCGCGATATTGCGAAACAGTGTCTTGAAGCCCCAGGCCTGATGCGGTTTGCGCACGATCTCGGGGGCGCAGCGGGTGAATTGCCCGGTGATGAAGCTGTCCTCGAATGCGTGGACATCCGCATTGCCGAAGAGCCGCCAGGTGAGCGCGATCATGTTCGCCTCGCCCATCGCCTCGTAGAGCGATTTCAGCGTGCCGTCGCCGATCTTCACATTGATGAACTCGTCCACATCCATGCAAATCGACCAGCCCGCCTTGGTGATCACCGGCTCATTTTCCGCCGCCGCCAGCGCCGCGTGCTGCGGCTTCATGTCGACCATGGTGCGGAACGGGTTCTCGCGGTGTTGGACGTAGCCCTTGGCCTGCAGCAGATCGAGCATCGTATCGGTGCCGTCGGTGCAGTCGTTCGTATAGACGAGGAAATCATCCACCCCGATCGCGCGGTGATAGGCGATCCATTCGAGGATGAAGGGGCCTTCGTTCTTCATCGTGGTGACGATGGCGGTGCGACCTGCCTCGACCGCCTGCGCGGGCGCGTCCTTCACCTTGGAGACCGGCGGGCGCACGGGCTTGAACCCCCAAATGTCGCGCGACAGGTGCAGCAGGCGTTCATCCTCGACCAGCGAGGTCTTGGGCGCGAGTTCCGCAGGCGAGGTGCCCGGCACCCGCAGCGCCATCGCGCGCCAGAAGCCGTAGGTCAGCCCCGGATCGGGGCGGCAATAGCTGACCCGCAGCAGGCGCCATGTATTCTCCAGCCCGGCCTTTTGCGGCGCGCAGCCCCAGCGCGCGATACCGCGCCGGGCGTCGAACTGGCGACAGATATGGTCGGGGAAGCGCGCGGGCTGATCGTTGCGCACGCGCCAAGGGTAGATGCGGCGGCCCACCAGAAGGATCACGCCGTTCTCGGCAGCCTGCGTGGCCTCGAAAGCCGACGGCTGGCCCGGCTCGCGCGCGGCCAGCAGATCGGTCACGTCGAGCACCAGCACCGAGGCCGCCTTCGCAAAGAAGCGCCATTTCGCGATCTCGAAGATCAGTGCCTGACCCAGAGGGCTGCGCTGCGGATCGGGGGCAGGCGGCTCCATCCGGTCCTTGCCGGGTGCGTCGGGCGCGAGGAAGACATGGTTTTCCGGCCCCTGATCGAGCTTGCCCAGCGGCAGCGGGCTTTCCAAGATCGCGACCGGCAGGTCCAGCTCGCGCAGCGCCATGCCGGCCTCCAGTGCATCGGCGAAACTCTCACCGGTGCCTGCGGGGCTGTCCACGGGCGCGCGGTTCACGATCACCGCGCCGGTCGCGCCGTGATGGTCGTGATGCCAGCTCAGCCAATCGAGCACCGTCTCGACGCTTTCCTCCAGCCGCAGCCCGAACAGGCAGTTGCGGCCTTCGAACATCTCCCAATCGGGGCTAGCCGGGGTGATCTCGCGGAGGCTTGGCCCGTCTGGCCCGGACATCGCGGCCTGAATCGGGCCCGGCTCAGTCGGCTCGTAGATTGCCATCACCGCGCCCGCGACATTGCGGCCCTCGGCCAGATGCGCGGCCCCGGCAACGGCATCGAAGCTGAGATCCTCGGCCTGAGACGGCGCGGCGAAGAAGGCGCGCAGATGGTGACGGGGCCCGAGATCGGTCTCCTCGGTCCAGCCCACCGCGTCGAGCAGCGCGGGCTTGCCCGTTTGCGCCTGCATCCTGCGCCGGATCACTCGTTGCTTGCCCATATCGATCTCGAAACTGCCTCTCGTTCCAACTAGCACGCAGGGGGTGACGCGATAAAGAGCGCGCAATCGCCGCCGACCCGATTCCGGGCCGCACCTGTCCGGGTCACGATTTCGCCTCCGAACGGGGCGATTTCGCGCGGTGGGAATGGCGAAACCGGGGCAATTGCGGAGGCGCGCGCGCAAGACCGGATGGGACGGAAAGAAAAAGGCACTGAAGGTTCGGTCGGGGCGACTCGCTCGCGTGATCGCGCCGTGTGCTTTGAGAGCCCGAAAAGACAGGTCAGAAGGCGGGGCGTCAGGCTTCTGGTAAGGTTTTCCTCACACGCGGCTCACCGACCCTGCCAGAAACGTGACCATTGGAACAGTTTGTCGCAGTTCAAACCGGATGAATTTTGACCTAAGTCAAGTTCAGCACACGGATACTCCCATATCACAAGTGCATCGGGTTCTTGATCTCCCTGACGCGGCCCAAACCGCACAGAACCCGACCAGAGGAACAGACGTTCTCCCTCGTCTTTTCCCCAAAATGCGCCGCGGGTCTCCCTCCCGCGGCGCTTTAATTTTTCCTCCCCTCGAAATGCACGAGCCACCCGCGACGGGCCATGAAAAAACCCTCCCGATGAGGGGAGGGTTCAAACCATCTCGCGATGCTCGGGCGGTTATTTCGCCGGCGCGATCATCATCACCATCTGGCGGCCTTCGAGCTTGGGCATGTTCTCGACCTTGCCCAACTCGCCCACATCGGTGCGGACGCGGTTGAGAAGCTCGAGACCCAGATCCTGGTGCGCCATTTCGCGACCGCGGAAGCGCAGGGTGACCTTCACCTTGTCGCCGTTCTCGAGGAACTTCACCACGTTGCGCATCTTGACGTCATAGTCGTGCACATCGGTGCCCGGGCGGAATTTGACTTCCTTGATTTCGATCGTCTTCTGCTTCTTGCGGGCTTCGGCTTCGCGCTTTTGCTGTTCGTATTTGAACTTGCCGAAATCCATGATCTTGCAGACGGGCGGATTGGCGTTGGGCGAGATCTCGACGAGATCGAGCCCGGCCTCTTCGGCCATGGTCATCGCTTCGCGCGGGGTAACCACGCCGACATTCTCGCCTTCCGCGCCAATGAGTCGAATCTCGTTCGCGCGGATACGGCCGTTCACTCGGGGGCCGGTGTCACGGGTCGGCGGGGCGTTATGGGGTCTGCGGGCTATGGTGGGAATCCTTCTGTAGCCATTGAGTAATTTCGGGCGGAAAAGATAGTCCCGAGTGCCGCCGTATTCAACCGCAAAGGCACGGGAACCGGGCAGGGAGGAAACGCGTTGTGTCCTGCCGGGCAGGGCAAAGGCGTTTGCGGCGCGATTGCGGTCCGTGTGCGTGGCTGTGCCCAGTGGTCGAGCCGGGGTGAATAGCGCCCGCAGAGAGAGACAATCAAGGGAAAAAGCGTGATGAACAAGATTGTGGCAGCGGCGATCGTGGTGTTGGCGGTGGCCGCCGGATTGATCATCCTCAATACCGATATCACAGACTCGCCCGACGCAACCGATACGACGACAAACGCAGCGGCTGGCACTGAGACCGGCGACAAGAGCATGGCGGACAAGGCCAGCGATGCGGTGAAGTCTGCGGGCGAGTCGGTGAAAGCCGCCGCCGACAAGGCGAGCCAGGCGGCGTCCGACGCGGCCGATAGCGTGAAGGAAAAGGCCTCGGGCGCGATGGATGCGGGCTCGAACGCGGCGGCGGATGCCGCCGATGCGGCGAAAGAGGCTGCGCAGAGCGGGGCCGAGCAGGCGCAAAGCGCCGCCTCCGACGCCGCCCAACGCGCTGCCGACACCGTCTCGAAAGCGACCGAAACCGCGCAGCAGGCGGCGAGCGACGCGAGCGATGCGGCCAAGGACGCCGCCTCCGCTGCAAGCAAGGCCGCGACAGCCACGATGGATTCCTCAAGCGATACGGCCAGCGCGGCTGCCACCGATGCCGCGAAGGCTGCAACGACGGCGGCGGAAGCGGCCGCGAAAGCTGCGAATGCGGCTGCCTCGGCGGCCAGCGGCGCGCAAGAGGAGGCGACCGATAGCGCGGTCGAAGGCGCGAGCACGGCGGCGAAAGCGGCAGCCGATGCCGCCAGCCAAGCCGCCAATGCCGCAGCCGACGCCGCAGCCGCTGCGACCAATGCCGCACAGTCGGCGGCCCCCGCAGGCACTGCGAGCGGTGGCGACACCCAGAAGCCGGTGCCGGCGCAGGGCGTGATGAGCGCGGCGAAGGCGCTGACCGTGGAAGGGTTCGACGCGGACCGGGTGATGGATATCGTCGACACGTCCGAGCTGCCCGAAGCGACGAAGGCGCAATTGCGCACTGCGGTGCAGAGCGCACGCGACAATCCGCAACTTGTCGAAGGTGTGGTCGATCAGATCCGTGCGGCGCTGGGCTTCTGAGCCAAGCCGCCAACTGCCAGAACGCCAAGGGCCGCGCGACATTCCCTCGCGCGGCCCTTTTCTTTGCGATCCGCCCGGTCGGGTGGGAACGTCTGCGCAAAGCCTCGCGTTCGCTCTTCAACGAAAGGAGCCCTCCATGAGCACCCGTCTCGAATTGCAGAGCATTTCTCCCGTCACCCATGACACGCATCACCTCGTCTTCCCGCGCCCCGAAGGGTTCGACTTCGCGCCCGGTCAGGCGGTCGATCTGAACCTAACTCGCGAAGGCTGGACCGACGAGCAGCGCCCCTTCACCTTCACCAACCCGGTAGATGGCGACACGCTTGAATTCGTCATCAAGAGCTATCCCGACCATGATGGCGTCACCGAGCAGATCGCGACGCTCACGCCCGGCGAGACTGTCGAGGTCTCCGACCCGTGGGGCGCGATCAAGGATGAAGGCCCTGGCACTTTCATCGCAGGCGGGGCAGGGGTGACGCCCTTTATCTCGATCCTGCGCGCGCGTCTGGCCCGCGAAGGGACGCTCGAAGGCTGCCGCCTGATCTTCTCGAACAAGACGGAAGCCGACATCATCCTGCGCGACGAGTTCGAGGCGATGAAGGGGCTGGACACAGTCTGGACCGTCACAGACCAGAGCGATCCCGGCAAGGGCGTCGTTTCGATGCATGTCGATCGCGGCTTCCTCGCGCCCTTCGTCGAGAAGGAGAGCGGCAAGTTCTACATCTGCGGTCCCGACAAGATGGTCGACGAGATCGAGGCCACGCTGAAAGACCTCGGCGTGACGGAAGACCGCATCATCCGCGAGGATTTCGACTGAGGTTGTCCGATCACGTCTAAGTGGCCTGTGACCGCGCGCCCTGCGCCTTCCCGCCCCCTTGCCCCCGGTGAGGGGGCGGCCTAGTTTGCCCTCGCGCAAATTTTTGCCGAGAACAGGCGACAGACAAGCCGGGGGTCCGCACGCATGAGCGAGAAACGCAGCATCTTCGAGGAAGTTGGATCGGAGGGCACCACCACGCGGGCCGAACCCAAGGGCGGCATGATCGACGCAAAGCCGCGTGGTGCGCGCCGGGCGATCCGGATGTGGCTGTTCGTGCTGTTCACGCTGGTCGTGGCGATGATCGCCGTGGGCGGGGCCACGCGCCTCACCGATAGCGGGCTGTCGATCACGCGCTGGGATCCGATCTCGGGGGCGATCCCGCCGATGAGCGATGCGGATTGGCAGGCGGAATTCACCCATTACAAAGCCAGCCCGCAGTTCAAATACATGAACCCCGACATGACCGTGTCCCAGTTCAAGGGCATCTTCTGGTGGGAATGGGGGCATCGCCAGCTGGGCCGCCTGATCGGCATGGTCTGGTTCATCGGCTTCATCGGCTTCTGGCTGACGAAGAAGATCCCGACCGGGTGGACGGGTCGACTGTTCAGCCTCGGGATATTGGGCGGTCTGCAAGGCGCGATCGGCTGGTGGATGGTGTCTTCGGGCCTCGTGGGGCGGATGACGTCAGTCGCGTCCTACAGGCTGGCCACGCACCTAGGCCTCGCCTTCATCATCCTCGGCCTGATCGCCTGGTTCGCCCTACAGCTTTCGCGCCCGGAATCGGCGCTTCTGCAGGCCCGCCGCCTGGCCGAGCCGCGCCTGACCCGGATCGGCTCGGTGCTGATCGGGCTCGTGTTCGTGCAGATCATCCTCGGTGCGCTGACCGCGGGGATCGACGCAGGGCTCGCTTTCCCAACATGGCCCTCGATGAACGGGCAGTTCCTGCCCTCCGAGAGCTTCGATTACACGCCGATCTGGCGCAACTTCTTCGAGAACCCGGCGCTGGTGCAATTCCTGCACCGCATGGTCGGCTATCTCGTCTTCGCCTCCGGCCTTTACGCCGCATGGCGCGCGCGCAGCTCGGCCCATCCGCGCACCAAGGAGGCCTTCGCGCTGATGGCGGCGATGATCTTCTTCCAGATGGTGCTGGGCATCACCACCGCGCTTGAACTGGTGAACTACTGGTGGCTGGGCCTCATCCACCAATTCGGTGCTATCATCACTTGGGTCCTCGTGATCCGCGCGCGTCACATGGCGCGCTTCCCCCTTGTTCGTTCCATCCGGGAGGGCCGCGTATGAGCGCCTATCAGGACCTGCTCGCGCATCAGCGCGAAACCGAAGCGCTGGGCAATATCGCCGGGCTGCTAAGCTGGGACCAGGAGGTGATGATGCCGCGCGGCGCCGCCGATCAGCGCGCCGAGGAATCCGCCGCGCTGGAATCGGTGCTGCATGCGCGCCGCACCGATCCGCGCATCGAGGACTGGCTGGCCCGCGCCGAGGCCGACGATGCCGTCAGCGCGCGTGTCCTCGATCTGGTGGGGCGCAGTTACAACCGCGCGACCCGCATCCCGGCGCGCCTTGCGACCGAGATGGCGCGTCTGACCTCGCTATCCCAAGGCATCTGGGCCGAGGCCCGCGCCAATGAGGATGCCTCCGCCTTCCTGCCGACGCTGGAAGAGGTCGTGCGCCTCAAGCGCGAAGAGGCGGAATGCCTGTCCGAGGGCAATCTCTACGATGCGCTGCTCGACGACTATGAGCCGGGCGCGACGTCGAAGGAAATCGCCACCGTCTTCGACCGGATGCGCGGCCCGCTGGTGGAGCTGCGCGACCGGGTGCTGGGCTCGGAGGTCTCGCCGCAGCCCTTCGACAAGGTCTTCCCCGAGAACGCGCAACTGCGGCTCGCGCGCAAATGCGCCTCCGCCTTTGGTTATGACTGGACGCGCGGGCGGCTCGATATGTCGGTGCACCCGTTCTCCTCGGGCGGCGGCGACGATGCGCGCATCACGACGCGGATTTCCGAGGCCGAACCCTTCGGCAATATCTACTCGACGATCCACGAGGTCGGCCACGCCACTTACGAGCAGGCGATCAACCCGGCCTATCGTTTCACGCCGCTGGGCCATGGCGTCTCGATGGGCGTGCATGAGAGCCAGAGCCGGATCTACGAGAACCAGCTGGGCCGTTCGGCCCCGTTCACCGGCTGGCTGCATCAGCGCATGACCGATGCTTTCGGCGATCTCGGCATGGATACGGAGGCCTTCCACGCGCTGGTCAACCGCGTCGATATGGGTTTCATTCGCACGGAATCGGACGAGCTGAACTACAATCTGCACATCATGCTGCGCTTCGATCTGGAGCGCGATCTGATCTCGGGCAAGCTGGAGGTCGCGGATCTCGAAGAGGCATGGAATGCCCGTTTCGAGCAGGATTTCGGTGTGAAGGTCACCAAGCCCAGCCAAGGCTTCCTGCAGGATGTGCATTGGTCGGTGGGGCTGTTCGGTTACTTCCCGACCTATGCGCTGGGCAATGTCTATGCGGGCTGTCTGGACGAGGCGATGCGCGCGGTCACGCCCGGCATCGACGCGGCACTCGCCGAGGGCGATGCCAGCCCCGCGAAGCAATGGCTCGACGAGAACCTGCGGGTGTTCGGTGGACTGCGCACACCCCGCGAGACCATCCAACATGCCTGCGGTTTCGAGCCGATCGAAACGCCGCTGCTGGCTTATCTCTCGCGGAAATTCGAGGGCATCTACAAGCTGTGAGCCGCAGCGCTTGCTGAGAGGGCAGGCGCCTCCGGCGGGGATATTTGGATCGAGAAGAAGGGGCGCACCGCCCCTTCATCGATCTCAGTCCTGCTCGGCGGTCTCGAGTTTCTCCAGCGCCGCCATCCAGAGCGCCTCGGCCTTCTCCATCGCCTTGGTTGCCTCGGTGTGCTTGGCCTGCCAGATCGCGAGATCTCGGGCTTTTTCAGGCTCGTAGAGCGTGGGATCGGCGAGTTTCGCGTCGAGCTTCTCGAGCATGTCGCTCAGCTTCTCGACCCGGGCCTCGCAGTCGCGGACCTCGCGCTTCATCGTGGTCATTGCACAGCGCGACGGTTTCGCGGCTTTCGGTGCGGCCGACTTCGCGGGCTTGTCCTCGGGCGGCGGTGCCAGCAACTCCGCGCGGTAGCTTTCCAGATCGCCCTGATAGGGCGCCACCGCGCCGCCCTTGACCAGCCAGAGCCGGTCGGCCACCAGCCCCAGCAGATGCATGTCGTGGCTGACAAGGATCACCGCGCCGGAATATTCGGTGAGCGCGGTGACCAGCGCCTCGCGGCTCTCGATGTCGAGGTGGTTGGTCGGCTCGTCGAGGATCAAGAGATGCGGCGCATCGAGCGTCGCCAGCAACAGCGACAGCCGCGCCTTCTGCCCGCCCGAGAGCTTGCCTACCGCCGTCTCCGCCTGATCCGCGCCGAGGCCGAAGCCCGCAAGCCGCGCGCGCAGCTTGGCGGGATGCTCGTCGGGGCGCTCGCGCTTGAGATGGGTGAGCGGCGTCTCTTTCAGGTCCAGCTCGTCGACCTGATGCTGCGCGAAATAGCCGATCCGCAGCTTGGACGAGCGCGTGATCTTGCCGTCCATCACCTGAAGTTTGTCCGCCAAGAGCTTGGAAAGGGTGGATTTCCCCTCACCGTTCCGGCCCAGCAGCGCGATCCGGTCGTCCTGATCGATGCGCAGGTTGAGCTGCTTGAGGATCGCGGGCCCGCCATAGCCCACGGCGGCACCTTCCATCGCGATGATCGGCGGCGAGAGCTGTTCCGGCGCGGGGAAGGTGAAAACCTGTTTCGCCGCTTCTTCCGGGGCGGTGATCGGCTCCATCTTCTCGAGCATCTTGACGCGCGCCTGCGCCTGCTTGGCCTTGGTGGCCTGCGCGCGGAAGCGATCCACGAAGCCTTGCAGATGGGCGCGGCGGGCCTCCTGCTTCTTGGCTTGGGCTGCCTGTGCTTCGCGGCGCAGCCGGCGGGTGCGCGCAAACGTGTCGTAACCGCCTTGATAAAGCGTGAGTTGCCGATCCTCGAGATGCAGGATCGAGCCCACCGCGCGGTTGAGCAGATCGCGGTCGTGGGAGATCACGATCACCGTATGCGGGTAGCGCATCAGATAGCTTTCCAGCCAGAGCGCGCCTTCGAGGTCGAGATAGTTCGTCGGTTCGTCCAGAAGCAGCAGATCGGGCTGCGCGAACAGCACGCCCGCCAGCGCCACGCGCATCCGCCAGCCGCCGGAGAAATCCGAGCAGGGGCGCTTTTGCGCCTCCATGTCAAAGCCGAGGCCCTTCAGGATGGCGCTCGCTCGCGCCTCGCCGGACCACGCGTCGATATCGACCAGCCGCGTCTGCACCTCGGCGATGCGATGCGCGTCGGTCGCCGTCTCGGCCTCGGCCAGAAGGCTCGCACGTTCCTCATCGGCGGCCAGCACCGTATCGAGCAGCGAGGTCGAAGAGGACGGCACTTCCTGCGCCACGCCGCCGACCCGGGCGCGCGAGGGCAGGCCGATCTCGCCGCCATCCAGCGTCAGCTCGCCCCGGATCAGCCGGAACAGTGTCGTCTTGCCCGCGCCGTTGGGGCCGACGAGGCCGACCTTGTGGCCTTCGGGAATGGTGGCGGAGGCGTTCGCAAAGAGCGGACGGCCTTCGATCGAAAAGGAGATATCGGAGATGCGCAACATGGGGCCTGACTTGGCGCAGGGGCGGGCAACAGTCAATCGCTGCTGCGCGCCGCGGCCCCTTCGGCTTGGCAAAAATATCCCCGCCGGAGGCATCGGCGGGCGCAAACCCGCGCAACGACCTGCCGATCGGCCTTGACCAAACGGTCACAAACCCAATCTAGAGTCGCCGCAGCCCCGCCCATGAGGGCTTTTCAAGGCTTCCCCTGCATGGTAGCAGGCGCGGCAGATATTTCGGACCGGATACCGGCCACGAACCACAAGGAAAGGGTCACACATGGCCATCGAACGCACGCTGAGCATCATCAAACCCGACGCGACCAAGCGCAACCTCACCGGCAAGATCAACGCCAAGTTCGAGGAAGCAGGTCTGCGCATCGTCGCGCAGAAGCGCATCCAGCTGACCATGGATCAGGCCGGCAAGTTCTACGAAGTCCACAAAGAGCGCCCCTTCTACGGCGAACTGTGCGAGTTCATGGCGTCCGAGCCGGTCGTCGTTCAGGTGCTCGAGGGTGAAGGCGCGATCGCCAAGAACCGCGAAGTGATGGGCGCGACCAACCCGGCGGAAGCCGACGAGGGCACCATCCGCAAGGAATACGCGCTCTCCGTGGGTGAGAACTCGGTGCACGGCTCCGACGCTCCGGAAACCGCTGCGGAAGAAATCTCGTTCTTCTTCTCGGGTCTCGAGATCGTCGGCTGATCTAGCGTTTCGCGATCAGACCAATTTCCGAGAGGGCCGCGTCCAGCCGGGCGCGGCCCTTCTCTTTTGCGGAAGGCGCGGCGCTGTCGCTCGCCGCGATCCGCGCCTTAAGTGCATCGAATTTCTTGCGGAATTCGGCCTTCTCGGCGCCGCGGCAGTCGTTCCACGGGCGCCCTTGCAGCGCCATGTGCAGCGCGTAGTAGCCGATGAAATGGGCGGGGTTCCCCACCTCGATCCAGGCGGCATAGGCGGCGTCCGCGCCGATCTCGCGCAGCTCCTCGGCCGAGGTGATCCCGGCGCGGATAAAGCCCTCGGCGGTGGCGGGGCCGATCCCCTTGATGGAAGTGAGAGAAGTGCTCATCGTGCCGGACTGTCCTTCGGGGCGCGCGGTATCAGTGTCGCGCGGGCTGGCGTCGGGACAGTTTGAGGCTGGACTTCGCGCCACGCAAGAGCGGCGCGAAGAGAGATCGAATGGGAGGCGGCGCGAAAACCGGCGATGAATGAAGATGCCGGTTGCGGGGCCTGCCTGCGCCGCTATCATAGCGACGCGAGAAAGGGCGTCAGATGGACGCCCAGTCGTCGAATACGGTGCCGTTCTGTTGGGTCGTATTGCCCGTTTGGCCTTGTTGCTGGCCAGGACGGTTCGTGCCGCCTTGCTGTTGCTGGCCTGATTGAGTGCCCGATTGCTGTTGCATGACCTAAGCCTTGTGATGAGTCGCGTTTAGCGGGGTCTTCCCGTTGGTGCGACAAGTAGACACAGGCTCTCGCCGGGAAAAGGGGTGGTCAAGCGAAACTGAATTTTGATCTCTTTGCCGTGAGCGGGTGTCATGAAACTGTGACGTTGCCGCCACGAAAACGCTGCTGCGCACGGCAATGCGTCAGAAATATGGACCTACCGGAGCGTCATGTCGCGGCGGTTATTCCGCGGCGCGTGCGGTTGCGCAGATCGACAGCGGCTGCAGGCCGGGCAGGCTGAGCATCGCCTCCAGCGCGGTGTTGTTGTCGACCAGATCGGCGAGCGTCTTACGGTCCAGCGTCCCGTAGAAGGCTTCGAGCGCATCGGTCAGCGCATCGCGGAACAGGCAGGCATCGCGCAGCGGGCAGGTGTTGGTCTCGGTATCGAAACATTCCGCGAAGGGCAGGGCGGCCTCGAAGGCGCGCAGCACTTTGCCCACGCCGATCTCTTCGGGCGGGCGGGCAAGCTGCATCCCACCAGCGCGACCGCGCAGGGTGGTGATGAAATTCTCGCGTGCGAGCGTGTTGATGACCTGCGCGAGATGGTTCTCGGACGCGTTACAGGCTTCTGCGATCTCGTGTTTGCGCACGGTGCGATGCGGATTGACCGCGCAGAACATCAGCACGCGCATCGCGAGATTGGTTCGTGTGGTCAGACGCATCGCAACTCCTCCAGCTCACGAAGCGGTCATATAGGTAAGTTTACCTCGCAGGTTTGACCTATGTCACGTTCCTTGAAAATTTTCGTCACAGAGCGGGTCTGGCGCAAGCGGGGATCCGCCAGAGGCAATATGCGCGGGACGTAGATGCGCGCTGCGCCCGGCGCGGCGAATGCGTCCATTTGTCAGACTCCTCACAC
Source organism: Thioclava sp. JE_KL1 (assembly GCF_009296265.1). GTDB lineage: Bacteria > Pseudomonadota > Alphaproteobacteria > Rhodobacterales > Rhodobacteraceae > Thioclava. The sequence goes on along the minus strand of NZ_WBJS01000004.1, from coordinate 405,753 downwards.
ACGGATGCGTGAGTAGATGAGAGGTGTGATCCCGCCGCGTGGGTTGGTCCGGCGCGGCGCGGGTGATCTGATCCGTCGCGTTGTGGGCCGTTCGGCCCCGCGCGGCGATGGCCACCGGGAGGGCAAGATGAGCATTCAAGCTGAGGCACCCGCCGCGCATAGCCGGCTCGAGCATTTTCCGATCACCTTCTATGCGACGACGATGGGGCTCGGGGGCTTCACGCTGGCGCTGCGTGCGGCAGCCAAGCCGCTCGGGCTCGGGCCGTTGCCCTATCAGGTGATGTTCGCGCTAACCGCGACCGTGTTCGTGCTGATCTCTGCCTTCTATCTCGCCAAGGCCGTGCGGCACCCGCAAGCTGTGAGCGCGGAATGGCATCACCCGATCCGGCTGGCCTTCTTCCCGACCGTCGCGATCTCGCTGTTGCTGCTGGCGACCGGGGCGCTGACGGTCTCGACCTCGCTTGCGCTCCTGCTGTGGCTGGCGGGTACGACTCTGCAGGGGATCATGACACTCGCGGTCGTGACCAACTGGATCGGGACGCGCAGTTTCAAACACGGGCAGCTGAACCCGGCATGGTTCATCCCGGCGGTGGGCAATGTGATCGTGCCGGTGGCGGGCGCGCAGCTCGGCTTTATCGAGATTAGCTGGTTGTTCTTCTCGGCCGGGATGCTGTTTTGGCTCGTGCTGCTGACGCTGGTCTTCAACCGGCTGATCTTCCACGATCCCTTGCCGAGCAAGCTGCAGCCGACGCTGGTGATCCTGATCGCGCCGCCCGCGGTGGCCTTCATCGCGTGGCTGCGTCTGACTGGCGAGCAGATCGTGCCCGGGGCAACGGTCGGACATGGCGTTGATCCCTTCGCGCATATCCTGCTGTCGCTGGCCTATGTCTTTGCCGCGCTTGTTGCGGTGCAGCTGCCGCGCATCCTGCGGCTGCCCTTCGCGATGAGTTTCTGGGCGCTGAGCTTCCCCATCGCGGCGCTGACCATCGCGACCTTCCTGCATGCCGAATACGCCCATTCCGAGCCGCATTTGCGCATGGCGGTGGCGTTTCTCGCGATCCTTGCCGTGGTGATCGTCGGCCTCGTCTGGCGCACGGGGCTTGCGATCCTGCGCGGAGAGATTTGCCAGCCGGAGTGAGGGGGCCGCTTTCCAGGTCTGAGATCGCCCCGGGGCGACCAGCCCCGGGCCGCGCCCGACCTCCCCCCGGGAGGGCGCCGTGGCGATGACTTCGCGGGCATGACCGACCTGCGGGCTTGCGAGATAAAGCGCCATGCCACAGAGCGCGCTCAGCGCCCACCCGAGGTCGGGTGCGTCCCTCTCCACATAGATGCACGGCAGCTTGACCTCTCGCGAGGGCTGGCGCAGATTTCGCGGGCGAAAAGGAGGGGCGATCATGGCTCTGGAAGATGCGAAAACGCAAGTGGATCAGGCTTTTACGCGGGCAGAGGCACGTGGCCTGAGCTTCGAGAATACCTTCGGCGGGGCCACCAGCTTCCTGCGGCGGCGCTATACGAAGGACCTCGCGGGCGCGCAGATTGCCGTGACCGGCATCCCCTTCGATCAGGCGGTGACGAACCGCCCCGGCACGCGCTTCGGGCCGCGGGCGATCCGCGAAGCCTCGACGCTGCAGGCGTTCGACGCCCCCTATGGCTGGGGCTACGACCCGTTCTCTGAACTCGCCATCGTTGATTACGGTGACATGCCCTTCGACTATGCCAATGTGCCGGAAGTGCCGGGCCGGATCGAGGCGCATCTGGGCGCGATCTTCGGGGCGGGCGTCGTTCCGATCACGCTGGGCGGCGATCACTTCATCACCCTGCCGATCCTGCGTGCGGCCGCTGCCGCCCATGGGGAGATCGCGCTCGTTCAGTTCGATGCCCATTCCGACACCTGGGCCGATGACGACATGGACAGGATCGACCACGGCACGTTCCTCTACAAGGCGATCAAGTCGGGCGTCGTGAAGGCCGAGAACACCGTCTCGGTCGGCATCCGCACCGACAATCCCGATACGCTGGGCGTGACGATCGTGGACGCGCCTTCGGTGCATCGCGAGGGCGTCGAGGCCACGCTGGAACGCATCCGCACAGTGGTGGGCGACAGGCCCTGCTACATCACCTTCGATATCGACGGGCTGGACCCTGCCTTCGCGCCGGGCACCGGCACGCCGGTCTGGGGCGGTCTGGCCAGCTGGCAGGCGGCAGAGCTGTTGCGCGGGCTCAAGGGCATCAACCTGATCGGCGGCGATGTGGTCGAGGTCTCTCCGCCCTATGATCCGACCGGCGTGACGGCCATCGCGGGCGCGCATGTCGCGACCGAGCTGATCGCGCTGGCCGGTTGGGGGCTGCGGGAGGGCGCGGCATGAACCGGGCTGTGACGATCCTCGCTCTCGGACTGGCCGCGGTTGCCGTGGCCGATGGCTGGGTGCGCTTCGCCCCGATCGATCCTGCGCGCTACAAGGTCGAGGGTCTGGCGAAAGCGCCCGGCGATCACCCCGAGACGGGCGGGTTTCAGGCGGCCCGCGAGGTCTCCGATCCGCTGGTGCAGATGGCCGCGCTCGACAAGATCATCCGCGCGACCGCGCGCACGAAGCAGGTGGCCGGCAGCGTCGATGAGGGGCATGTGGCCTATGTCACCCGCTCCGCCTTCTTCGGCTTTCCCGACGTCACCACGCTTTGGGTCGAGGGCAACACGCTGCAAATGCGCGGCCATCTCGTCTACGGCAAATCCGACCTCGGCGTGAACAAGGCCCGGATCATGGGCTGGCTCGACGAGGCGGGGCTGTAGGGGGGGCTGATCCGAGGCGCGCCCGCCGGGCCACAGCGATCAACTCTGACGGCGCGCTCCCTTGCGAAGAGAGGGGGCGAAGCCTAAGTGAGGCTCCATGCAGCCGGAGCCAGCATGACCACCATGTACCGTTATTTCTCCTGGGCCATCGCCGTCACTATTGCGGGGCTGGTCGGGTCGTTCGCGCTGGGATTTGCCCAGACCGGCGGGCTGGGCGGCGCGGTCTCTTTCCTGATGATCACGGCGGTGCTCGCCGTGCTGGAAATCTCGCTGAGCTTCGACAACGCGATCGTCAACGCCAACAAGCTGCACCAGATGACGCCGAAATGGCAGCGTCGCTTCCTGACCTGGGGTATTCTGATCGCGGTCTTCGGGATGCGTATCCTGTTCCCTCTGCTGATCGTCGTGGTCGCCGCCGGCATCGGACCATGGGAGGCGGTGCAACTGGCCGCGAAACATCCGGCTGAATATGCCGAGATCATCGAGGACGCGCATCTGTCGATCGCGGGCTTCGGCGGGGCCTTCCTGATGATGGTCGCGCTGACCTATTTCATCGACGAGGGCAAAGAGGTCGACTGGATTCGCGCGTTGGAGCGCCGGTTGCGCGCGCTCGCCTCGATCCGCGGGCTCGAGATCGGCCTCGTGCTGCTCGTCATTCTGGCCTTTACCTGGATCTTGCCCGAAGGGCGTGAGGACGAGTTCATGTTCGCATCGATCTGCGGGCTTGCGACCTTCCTCGGGGTCGAAGTGCTCAGCCACGTGCTTGACCGGACGAATCTCGCCGCCGAGACGGCCAAAGCGGGCCTCGGCGCGTTCCTCTATCTCGAAGTGCTCGACGCGTCCTTCAGCTTCGACGGGGTGATCGGGGCTTTCGCGCTGACCCAGAACCTGTTCCTGATCGCGATCGGTCTGGGGATCGGCGCGATGTATGTGCGCTCGATGACCCTGATGCTGGTGGAGCGCAACACGCTGAGCGAATTCCGCTATCTCGAGAACGGCGCCTTCTGGTCGATCCTGATCCTCTCGGTCGTCATGTTCGCGCAGACGCTGGTGGAAGTGCCCGAGGTGATTACCGGGCTGATCGGGGCGGGGCTGATCGGGCTCGCGCTCCTGTCCTCGATCCGCTTCAACAAGCGCAGCAGAGCTGCCGTCGAGAGTTGAAATTTTCTTGACAGGCTGCGGCGCGCGCGGCACAGCAGGGGCACTTCGGTTCCGCCTTGGCGGATGAAAAGGGAACCCGGTGCGATGCGTGCATTCATTCCGGGGCTGCCCCCGCAACTGTGAGCGGCGAGTGACGGCTGACTGAGCCACTGGGGAGACCCGGGAAGGCCAGCCGAAACCAAGACCCGCGAGCCAGGAGACCTGCCGAGGCGCTCATCCTTTCTGCCTGTGCGGGGCGCGCAGCGGAGGCGGTCTTCCGTCAGTGGTGACATTCTCACCGTCGGCGGAAATTCCAAATTTCCAAAGACTTGCAATACGAAGTTCACGCGACCGTAGAGTCGCGATACGAGGGAATTGGATATGATCCGCACCCGTTTGACCGTGGGCCTGATGCTCACCACCGCGCTGGCAGCCCCCGCGCTTGCGCAAGACAGCCAACCTTACCAACTCGATGAGATCGTGATCTATCACGGCGCGCTCGAGCCGCAATCGTCGGACAAGACCGCGCAGGCGGTCACCGTGCTGTCGCGGAACGAGTTGGAGCGTTCGGGCCAGACCCGCCTTGCCAATCTGATCGCGCAATCGCCGGGCGTCGGCATCCTGTCGCGCGGGCCGATGGGCGCGCAGACCGGCTTCACCATTCGCGGCGTGTCGCAGAACTACGTGAAGGTCATGGTGGATGGCATCGACGTCTCCGATCCGTCCGCGCCGCAGGTGCTGCCCGATCTGGGCCGGTTCAACACGTTCAACTACGACCGGGTCGAGATCATGCGCGGCTCGCAATCGGCGGTCTATGGTGGGCAGGCGGTCGCCGGTGTGATCAACCTCGACACGCCGCGCCCGACCGAGGATGGCGTGAGCCAGAGCGTCAAGTTCGAGCTCGGCTCCTACCGCACCGCGAATGCGGCCTATAACTTCGGTTGGAAGAAGGGCGACGACGAGCTCGCGATCCAGCTGTCGAAAGTCTACACCGCAGGCTTCTCGGCCGCCGACAAGAAGAACGGCAATACCGAGAAAGACGGCTACCGCGCCGACCGCGTGAGCCTGCGCGCGCAGAAGCGCATCTCCGACAATCTGCTGATCGGCTTCAACGGGTTTGCCCAGAACGACCGGGGCGAGTTCGATAACGGCTTCAGCTCGCCGCCCACGGACAGCAACGAATACACCATCCACAAGGAGCGCGGCGGGCGTCTCTTCGCGAAATTTGCGACCGGTCCGCTCGATCACGAGCTCGGTCTGACCTATTACACGACCTCGCGCTGGTATCCGGTCTATGACTATGGCTACGAGGGCAAACGCCGCAAACTCGACTGGAAAGCCTCGACCGATCTCGGGCCGGGCCGCGTGACCTTCGGGGCTGATCGCACGCTGGAAACCTATACCGGCACCTATGTGGCGGGCCACGTTCTGACTGCGGTTACGGGCGTCTTCGGCGAATATGCCTTCTCGCCGATGGACGGCGTGAACGTGACCGCCTCGGCGCGCCACGACGATCACTCGGATTTCGGCGGCAACACCACGGGCCGTCTGGGCGTTACCTGGCAGGCCGATGCCGCGACGCTCTACCGTGCCTCGGTCGGCAACGGGTTCCGTGCGCCGTCGGGCTACGAGCTTTATGACGGCTATGCGGGCAATCCCGATCTCAAGCCCGAGAAATCGCTGAGCTACGATCTGGGCGTCGAGCGCGATTTCGGCGCGCATAAGCTGACCGCGACGCTGTTCCATATCGAGGTGGACGACCTGATCGACTACAGCAACACGACCTACAGCTATTACCAGACCTCGGGCACCGCCAAGCGGCAGGGTCTGGAGCTGGGCCTGAAAGGGCCGATCTCCAGCACGGTCAATTACAGCCTCGGCTATACCTATCTGGACTCGAAGAACCCCGACGGTCTCTCTGCCGGCTCGACGTGGAACTCGGCCTTCGGGCGGCATACGCTGACCGCCGGGATCGACGCGCAGGTGACCGACAAGATCACGCTCGCCGCCGATATGCGCGTGGTCACCGATCGTCAGAGCCAGCCCGATTACGGCCTGCTGAACGCGCAAATGACCTACGATCTGGGCAATGACAAAGAGGCCTATCTGCGCATCGAGAACCTGACCGATACCGATTACCAGCTCTGGCCGGGCTACGGCACCTCGGGTCGCGCCGCCTATGTGGGGCTGCGTGCGCGGTTCTGATCTGAAAGGGGCGGTTTGCGCCGCCCTTTTCGCCGCCTTGGCGGCGACCTCCTCCGCATGGGCGGAGGAACCTGCGCAAGACGTGCCGCAGCGAGTCGTGTCCATGAACCTCTGCACGGATCAGTTGGCGCTGGCGCTGGCCGATCCGTCGCAAATCGTCTCGGTCAGCCATTTCGCGACCGATCCGTCGATGTCTGTGCATTGGAAGCAGGCTGAAGAGCTGCCCGTAAACTACGGTCGCGCAGAGGAAATTTCTATTCTGCATCCCGATCTCGTTCTGGCCGATACATGGTCGAATCCGGACACTATCCGCATGTTGCGCACGCTCGGGATCCGGGTCGAGCAACTGCCGCCCGGCACCTCGCTGCCCGAGATCCGGGGCCGGATCGAAACGATGGGCAAGCTGCTCGGCCATCCTGATCGCGCGGCGAAGATGCTCGCAGATTTCGATGCGCGGCTGGCGGCGATCAAGACGCCCGCGCCGGGGCTGAAAGCTGCGATCATCGGGCCCTCGGGCTATGGCTACGGGCCGCGGACCCTTGAAGGGCAAATCCTTGAAATGGCAGGGTTTCAGAATGTCGTCAGCGGGCCGGGGCTCGACTGGGGCGGGCGGTTGCCGTTGGAAGATCTGGTGATGGATCGCCCCGATCTGGTCGTCGTCGGCGGCTCGCAAGGCGGCACCGGCACGAGCCGCGCGCAGGAGGTGCTGGCGCACCCGGTGCTACGCGATCTGCCGGTCGTGCGGGGCCTGCGCGATGCAAGCTGGACCTGTGGCGCGCCCGCGATGCTCAATGCGGTGGAGACGCTGGCGACGCTCGGTCGTAGAATAGAGAAAGAGAAGATAACGCAATGAGTTATCGCACGATCCTCATCCTTCTCTCCATCCTCTGCGCGGTGCTGTTCGCAGCCTCGCTGCTGATCGGGCCGTCGGGTATCTCGCCGCTTCACGGCCTCTCTGCGCTGATCTCGGGCGATGGCGCGGCGGGCCTTGTGATGCGCGAGCTGCGCCTGCCGCGCGCGATCCTCGGGATCGGCGTCGGCGCCGCACTGGGGCTGTCGGGCGCCGCGATGCAAGGCTTCCTGCGTAACCCGCTGGCCGAACCGGGGCTGATCGGCACCTCTGCGGGGGCGGCGCTCGGCGCTGTGATTGCGATCCAGACCGGGCTCTACGCGCTCTTCGCTCTGGCTCTGCCGCTGGCCGCACTGGCCGGAGCGGGCGTGGCCGTCGCGCTTATACTGATCCTTGCAGGACGCGAGGGCCGGGCGCTGGTGCTGATCCTTGCGGGGATCGCGGTCTCGGCGCTGGCGGCGGCGGCGACCGCGCTGGTGCTGAACCTTGCGCCATCGCCCTATGCCGCGGCCGAGATCGTGTTCTGGATGATGGGCTCGCTCGCCGATCGCTCGATGACACATGTCGCGCTGGCACTGCCGTTCCTGATCGTCGGCGCGCTGATCCTGCTGCGCGCCGGTCCCGGACTGGACGCGCTGAGCCTCGGGGAGGATGCTGCAGCTTCGATGGGTATCTCCTTGAAAAAACTCAGGCTTCAGATTGTCTTCGGCACGGCGCTGATGGTCGGTGCGGCCACGGCTGTCGCGGGCGCGATCGGCTTCGTCGGCCTTGTCGTGCCGCATCTGCTGCGCAAATCCGTGGGCGCGCGGCCCTCGCGGTTGCTGCCGGCTTCCGCGCTTGGCGGGGCGGCGATGCTGACGCTGGCCGATATCGCGACGCGGGTGATCGCGCCAGAGCGCGACCTGAAGCTGGGTGTGCTGACCGCGCTGGTCGGCGCGCCGTTTTTCCTGTCGATGATCCGCAAAATGGGGCGCGAGGGCTGATGCTGGAGCTGGAAAACCTCACCGTTCTGCGCGGCGAATGTCCGGTGGTCGATCGCGTCTCGGCGCAGGTCGGGCCGGGCGAGGTGATCGGGCTGATCGGGCCCAATGGCGCGGGCAAGACCTCGCTGTTGCGGGGCGCGATGGGGCTGCTGGCGCATCGCGGGGACAGTTCGCTGTCGGCGCTCGACCCGATGGCACGGGCGCGGGCGGCGGCGTGGCTGCCGCAGGCGCGCGAGATCGCCTGGGGGCTGTCGGTCGCCGATCTCGTCGCGCTGGGGCGGCTGCCGCATGGCCGCGATCAGGCGACGCGCGGGGCGGCTGCGGTGGAGGAAGCGCTGCGCCGGATGGGGCTCGACAACTATCGCGACCGTGCCGCCACGCAACTCTCGGGCGGCGAGCAGGCGCGGGTGCTGATCGCGCGGGCGCTTGCGCAGGAAAGCCCGCTGATCCTCGCCGACGAGCCGATCGCAGGCCTCGATCCGGCGGCGCAGATCGCGACGATGCAGGTCTTCACCGCCCATGCGCAGGCGGGCGGCGCGGTGGTCACTTCGCTGCATGATCTCGGGCTGGCGGCGCGCCATTGCACCCGGCTCTGGGTGATGGATCGCGGGCGGCTGGTCGCGGACGGTGCACCCGGAGAGGTTCTGACCGAGACGCTTCTTGCGCAGGTCTTCCACATCCGCGCGCACTTCAAGAACACGCCGGAAGGTCCCGTTTTTCAACCGCTTTCCACCTTGGGGGTCTGATGGCATTTCCGGCCGAGCGCATCGTCTGCCTGACCGAGGAGACGGTCGAGACGCTCTACCTTCTGGGTGAGGACGCGCGCATCGTCGGCGTGTCGGGCTACGCGGTGCGGCCAAAACGGGTGCGTCAGGAAAAGCCGCGCGTCTCGGCTTTCATCTCCGCCGATCTGCCGAAGATCCTCGCGCTGGAGCCGGACCTCGTTCTGACCTTCTCGGACCTTCAGGCCGATATCGTCGCGGGGCTGGTGCGCGAGGGCGTCGCCGTGCACGCGTTCAACCAACGCTCGGTCGCGGGCATCCTCGACATGATCTGCACGGTGGGCGCGCTGGTGGGCTGCACCGAGCGGGCGGAGCTGCTCGCTGCGGGCTACGAGACGCGTCTGGCGGAGATCGCCGCGAAGCCGCGCCCCAACCGTCCGCGCGTCTGGTTCGAGGAATGGGACGAGCCGCTGATCTCTGCCGTGGGCTGGGTGTCGGAGCTGATCGAGATCGCAGGGGGGCGCGATATCTTCGCCGATCTGGCAAGAGAGGGCAAAGCCAAGGATCGCATTGTCACTCCCGAACAAGTGATCAACGCCGCGCCCGAGGTCATCGTGGGGTCGTGGTGCGGCAAGAAATTCCGCCCCGAGAAAGTTTCCGCAAGGCCAGGCTGGCAGGACGTTCCGGCTGTTGCGCGAAACCGGCTGCACGAGGTCAAATCCACCCTGATCCTGCAGCCCGGGCCTGCAGCGCTGACCGATGGGCTCGACGCGCTGGAGGCCGCGATCTGGTCCGATCCGGGGTTGCGGGCGTAATAGTTCTTAGACATAGAGCCCTCGCGCGCTAGAGTGTCCGCGCAGGAACAGAGGCTACTTACCCCGCGGGAGGGGGCATGTTCACGCGTTTTGTACGGTTTTCACCACTCGTCTTGTCAGCTCTGCTGACGCTCGCCGCAGTTTCCGGTTTGATCCTTACCGATTGGTTTCTGGTCATCGCGATCCTCTTCGGTTTCCTGACGCTTGTCGGGATCCACGATCTGATCCAGACCAAGCACGCGATCACCCGGAACTATCCGATCCTCGGCCATCTGCGGTTCTTCTTCGAAGAGATCCGCCCCGAGATCCGCCAATATCTGATCGAGGGGGACGACGAGGACATTCCGTTCTCCCGCGCGACCCGCACGATCGTCTATCAGCGCGCCAAGGATATCGAGGACGCCAAGCCCTTCGGCACCCGTATCCGCGTCTCGGAATCGGGCTATCAGTGGATCACCCATTCGGTGAAGCCGCGCCATATCGAGGATAGCGATTTCCGCGTCGAGATCGGCGGGGAGGCGTGCAAGCAGCCCTACAAAGCGTCGATCTACAATATCTCGGCCATGTCCTTCGGGGCGCTGTCGGCCAATGCGATCATGGCGCTCAACAAGGGCGCGAAGATGGGCGGGTTCGCGCATGACACGGGCGAGGGCGGGATTTCGCGCTATCACCGTGAGGGCGGCGATCTGATCTATGAGGTCGGCTCGGGCTATTTCGGCTGCCGCAACCACGATGGCAGCTTCAATCCCGAGAAATTCGCCAAACGCGCGCAGGACCCTCAGGTCAAGATGATCGAGCTGAAGCTGAGCCAGGGCGCGAAACCGGGCCATGGCGGCATGCTGCCCGCGGCCAAGATCACCCCCGAGATCGCCGAGGCGCGCGACATCCCGATGGATCGCGACTGCATCTCGCCCGCCTCGCACTCGGCCTTCTCGACCCCGCTGGAGATGATGGAATTCATCGGCCAGCTGCGCGAGCTGTCGGGCGGCAAGCCGGTGGGCTTCAAGCTGTGTGTCGGTCACCGCCGCGAATTCATGTGCATCGTCAAGGCGATGCTGGAGACCGGCATCACCCCCGATTTCATCGTGGTCGATGGCAAGGAGGGCGGCACCGGGGCCGCACCTCTGGAATTCGCGAACCACATGGGCTTCCCGCTCGTGGAAGGTCTCAGCTTCGTGCACAACACGCTGCGCGGGGCGGGGCTGCGCGATCAGGTGAAGATCGGGGCCTCGGGCAAGGTCGTGACCGCCTTCCATATCGCCAAGGTTCTGGCGATTGGGGCGGATTGGGCGAACTCGGCGCGCGGCTTCATGTTCTCGATCGGCTGCATTCAGGCGCAGTCGTGCCACACGAATAAATGCCCGACCGGGGTGACCACGCAGGACCCAATCCGACAGCGCGCGCTGGTGGTGCCCGAAAAGTCGACCCGCGTCGCCAATTTCCACCGCAACACGATGAAGGCGCTGGCCGAGATGACGGGGGCCGCGGGCCTCACCCATCCGGGGCAGTTCCTGCCGCATCACCTGCTGGTGCGCGACCGCGAGCGCGATTTCAAAGTGGGCGACGAGATCTATCACTACATGCCCGAAGGGTTCCTCCTGCGCGAGGATGACGACCGCTTCGGCTATCTCAAGCGCTGGAAGCGTGCCCGCGCCGAGGCGTTCGAGCCCTTCGACAGCGGCGTGTGAGGTCGGATTTCACGGTATCTTTAGAGAGGCGGCGACGGAGGTTGCCGCCTTTCTTTTTGGCGACGTTTCTTGCTTGCGATGAGGGGAGCGCCCGAGGCGTCAAAACGCGTCTGAAACCGTGCCTTCGCCCGGGCGGCCCTCCCGGGCCGCGCCCGACCCTCCCCCCGGGAGGGCGCATCGCAACGGCGTCGCGCGAACGCAGGTTCGGGAGAGGTGGATTGATAAACGGAAATCCACCTAGGGAGCGCATGCGCCCACCCAGGGTCGGGCGCAGCCCTCACCGCCCTGCCACGAGCTCGGAGACGGTCTGTTCCGCCGGTCCCTCGAAGGGGCCATGCGTGAAGGCGGCAGCGGTGCGGCCGGTCTCGGGGCAGTGATAGACGGCGTTGGAGCTGAACGGCCCCGCGCCGGAATGGCCGAAGACGCGGGTGTCGCCCCAGTCGCCGCACATCAGCCCCAGCCCGTACCCATGCCGCGTCCAGGGGCGGTCGGGCAGCGCGCCTCCCAAGTCGCGGCAGGCGGTCATGCGGGCGAATGCGGCTTTGGGCAGCAGCCCGCCCAGCCCGTGCAACAGCCGCGCGGCATCGCCCGCCGTGCCGATCAGCGTGCGGTGATAGACCCAGCCGGGGTGGTAGTCGCGCGCCTCGGGCCAGTGAAGCGCCGCGAAATCAGTGGGCGTTTCCGCGAGCTGGACACTCTCCAGCCCCAGCGGCTCTGCGATCCGCTCCTGCACCAGTTCCGCGAGGCTCCGGCCTGCGGCGCCTTCGATCACCTCGCGGGCGAGCATGTAGCCGAGGTTGGAATAGCGCCACCCTTCGCCGGGCGGAAATTGCGCGGGCTGCGCGAGCGTCCGGGCCACGAGCAGATCGCGCGGCCACGGCGTGCGCCCCGCTGCGACATCCGCGTGATAGGCGGGCAGGGTGCCGTAATCGGGCAGGCCCGCGCTGTGCTCCAGAAGCTGCGCCAGCGTGCCCCCCGCAACCAGCTCCGGCAGATCGAGCTGCGCGTCCAGATCGAGCCGTTTCTCAGACTCGAGCGTCAACGCCAGCGCCGCGATCACGGGCTTGGTGAAGCTCCAATAGGGGAAGAGCAACGCACCTGCCTGCGCCGTTTGGCAGCGACCGTCGCGGTCAATCGTCGCGGTGAAGGCGGTGGTGGAGTTGGTCAAAGGTTTGTCTTTATATGATTTTTCAGATGGATCGGGCAGGGCGTTTTCCAATGATATGTCATTTGCCGCATCGCGGCGCTGAAAAAAGTTGAAACGGCTTTGGCGTTTTGTATCATCACCTATGAATATGATCATGGGAGGAAGGGAGGCTTTCATGAGAGACGCACCCAAAGCATTTTGGTCACCGCTCGCCGCCGGCACCGCGCTCGGTCTGGCTCTGCTGTTGACCTTCGTCGTGACCGGGCACGGGCTCGGCGCATCCGGCTTCGTGACCCGCTTCGCGGCACAGGCCAATGACTGGGTCGCCCCGCAGGCGACCGCCGACAATTCCTATTTCGGGCCTTTCATGGCGGCGGGTAGCCCGCTTCTGAGCTGGATCACTTGGGAAGTGGTCGGCGTCCTGATCGGGGCGTGGCTCGGCGCGAAAGGCGCGGGCCGGATTTCGGTCAAGGTAGAGCGCGGCCCGCGCACCACGAGCGGCAATCGCCTCGTCTACGCGCTGCTGGGCGGCGCGCTGGTGGGCTTCGGTGCGCGTCTGGCGCGCGGCTGCACCTCGGGTCTGGGCCTGTCGGGTAGTGCTACGCTCGCCGTGGCGGGCTTCGTCTTCCTGATCGGCTTCTTCGCGGCGGGCTTCGCCGTCTCCATGATGATGCGGAGGATCTGGCAATGAGCATCCCTCTTTACGATAGCGGCATTGCTTCGGGCCTCCTGTCGGGCATTCTCTTCGGCTATGCGCTGGAGGCGGCGGGCTTCGGCTCTCCGCGCAAGCTGACGGGGCAGTTCACCCTGCGCGACTTCTCGGTCTTCAAGGTGATGTTCACCGCCGTGATCGTCTGCGCCGTGGGGCTTTACGTGCTGCGGACGATGGGCTGGATGGGCCCCGCTGCGGTCTTTGTCCCGACGCTCTTCTTCTGGGCGATCCTGCTGGGCGGCGTCTTCATCGGCGCGGGCTTTGCCGTGGGCGGCTATTGCCCGGGCACCTCGGTCGTCGGCGTGGCTTCGGGCCGGATCGACGCGGTGGTCTTCGCGATCGGCATGGTGCTCGGCACCTCGGTCTTCGCCTGGGTCTTCGACCCGATCAAGGATTTCTACCTCGCGGGTCAGGGGCCGACGGCACAGACGCTGCCGCAGCTCTTCGGGCTGCCGGAATGGGTGATCCTGCTGGCGCTGATCATCATCGCCGCCGTGGGCTTCCGCCTCGGCACGATCCTCGAGCGGTCGCGCGGCGGTCCGTTCACCGCCGAAGAAGTCTGCGCCCCGGATGACGAGGCCGACGAGTTCGCCCTGACGTCGGCATCGGCAGATGCGCGCGGGTAACGGTTTGTAATACGGACGAAATTCTAGGGAGGAAAAAGTCCATGAAACTGCATAAGAAACGCAAGAGCCTGCTACGCGCCGCGATGGTGCCGGTGACTGCGGTCGCGATGAGCGCCGCCGTTCCCGCCACCTCCAGCGCGCAGGCGACCAACCCCTGCGCTCCGGCCGTGACGAACCCCTGTGCGCCGGCCAACCCCTGCGCACCGGCGGCCGCCAACCCTTGCGCACCGGCGGCTGCAAACCCCTGTGCGCCCTCGGCGGCCAAGGCCGCGGATGCGGCTAGCGACGCGGCGCCGATGGCCAGCGGGCCCTATGACACCACCGTCAAGGCAACCCAGGCGCCCTATGGCGACAAGATGCCCCCGATCGTCGACAACTACCTGCGCGCGACGCCCTATGTCGGCACCGGTGGCTTCATCGACCCGACGGGCATTCCGATGCTCAAGATGCTCGGCTTCAAGACCGTCGTGAGCCTGCTCAAGCCCGACGAAGGCGCGCCGAACGAGGGCGATCTCGTGCAGAAGGCCGGGATGAACTACATCCAGATCTCCGTTCCGACCAAGGCGCCGACCGAGGAACAGGTCGCCGAATTCGCGAAGATCGTCGAAGATCCGGCGAACTATCCGATCCTGCTGCATTGCGAGAGCTCGAACCGGGTGGGCGCGATGTGGGCGCTGTACCGCGCGTCGAAAGGCGTGCCGAACGAGATCGCCATCGAGGAGGGCCGTCAGGTCGGTCTGAAGACCTCGCGCGAACCGGCTGTGCGTGAAATGCTCGGCATGGAGCCGCTCTGAGCGCAGATGCCGCGATGACAAGGACGGGGTCAGCGCCTAGGCTGGCCCCGTTCGCATGAGGAGAGACCGATGACCCGACCCGAAACGCCCTCCGAGATGTCACCCGACAGCGCCAACCCGGCGACGCCCGCACCCACGCTGCGCATCGCCAATCCCGGGATCGAGGGGCTGCCGCGTGCGCGCCTGGAAGAGATGCACGACGCGGCCGAGACCGTGCTCGAATGCGAGACGGTGCTGGCGAAATCGGGGATGAGCGTGGTGTCGGAAGTGCTGCGCGGGCAGGGGGATTTTCTGGTCTGGTCGCGCTACCCGCAGGGCGATGTCTTCGACACCGAGACGCATTGCCACTATTTCTACCACGCCCATGATGCGCGTGAGATGGCTGAGGGCGAGAACGGGCATTTCCACCTGTTCATGCGGCCCGAAGGGATCATTCCGGGGTTGGAGCCGTGGGACCTGCCCGGTGCGAAGATCCCCGAGGACCGGGCGGCGCGCTTCGTTCATATCGGCGCGATCAGCGTGGATGCGAAGGGCCGGGCGATCCGCATTTTCACCACCAATCGCTGGGTCACGGATGAATGCCTCTACCGCGCCGAAGACATGATCCGGCTGCTCGATCATTTCGCGATCGAACTGGCGCACCCGAACTGGGCGGTGAACCTGTGGCTGAGCGGAATGGTCACGCTCTATCGTCCGCAATTCGCGGCGCTTCTGCGGGCCCGCGATGCGCAGATCGAGGCATGGCTGGCGGATCATCCGGGCAGCGAGGTGCTGGAGGATCGCGGCTTGCAGAATATCAGTCAGTGGCCCGTCGATCCGGTCGCCCAGATCGGCGCGATCGAGGACAAGCTCGACCTCTGAACCGCGGGGCTACACCGGCACGCTCGAGGGCGCGCAGTCATTGACCGAGAGGATCTCGGGCGCGCGGGTCTTCGCGTTCCACTCCACCTCCCAGGCGCGGCAGGGGCCGGATTTGTTCTTCAGCTGCCGCCAGCGCAGCCGGGGCGAGTCCACCCCCTCGCGCAGCAGCTTGTCGTAGATGGGCATCGCGTGCCAGCGCGTCTCCGCCGCGTTCGAGCCGCCATCGGGCAGGATCAGGCACAGCCCCGTCGCGCGGCCCTCCTTGGCGGCCAGTTGCAGTCGCCGCCCGGCCGTCAGCCCGATCTCGCGGGGCAATTCCCCGATCACCAGCGGCACCGAGCCGTCGCGCAGCGCCTCTTCCATCACGGCGAGCGTGTCGGTCTGGTCCTTGCCGCGCGCCAGCAGAAGCCGCGCCGGATCGAAGAAGCTCACCAGCCCGCGCGGATTGAGCCCCTCGCGGCGATGCCGCTCGTTCACCCAGAGGATCGGCCCCGTGGTGCTGGCGCAGGCCGCGCAGGCGAAGCTCGTGGTGCCGATGCCGCAGACCTCATGGGTGCGGCCTTCGCGCAGGGGGAACGGGTAGGGCGTGGTCATCGATGCGGCGGCGGATCCGGGTGAAACAAAACATGAACATTGTAGGCAAGAGAAACCCGGCCTGCAAGGGATCGCAGGCCGGGCAAACAGAATGCCGAAAGCGGCGCGGCGTTATCTCAGGAACTCGAGCAGCGCGATGTTGAACTCTTCCGAATGGGTCACGTTGCAGCCATGCGGCGCGCCCTTGATCGTGAAGAACTGGCTGTCGGGGATCGCGTGGTAGGTTCGCGCGCCGGAGCCTTCGAGCGGCACGATCGCGTCGCTGTCGCCGTGGATCACCAGAACGGGCACGCGCACCGCCTCCAGATCCTCGCGGAAATCGGTGGTGCCGAACGCCTCCATGCAGCCAAGTGCTGCGCTCTGGTCGGACTGGTTGCACAGGGTCACCGCCTGTTCGCATTCCTCGGCAGAGGCTTTGAGATCGCCGTCGACGCTGTAGAAATTCTCGACGAATTGCGGGAAGAACGCCTCGCGCCCGTCGCGCAGGCCCTGTTCCATCTCGCCTGCGGCTTCCTTGGTCAGCGGACCGTCGGGATTGTTCTCGCTTTGCATCAGGCAGGGCGTCACGGCGGAGGCGAAAACAGCGGCGCGCAGCCGGTCCTCGCCGTGGTTGCGGATGTAGCGCGCGACCTCGCCGCCGCCCATCGAGAAGCCCACCAGCGTAACGTCGCGCAAATCCATCGCGGTGAGGATCGCATCGAGATCGGCGGCAAGCGTGTCGTAATCGAAGCCTTCGGTGGGTTTTTCCGCCAGACCGAAGCCGCGGCGGTCATAGGTGATGACGCGGTGACCGGCGGCGATCAGGGCCGGGACTTGTTTTTCCCACGCCTTGCCCGAGAGCGGCCAGCCGTGGATGAGAACCACGGGCCGACCCGAGCCGCCATGGTCGATTGCGTTGAGTTGGCCGGGGCCGAGCGGGGCTGCTGTCATGGGGGTCCTCCTGCGTCTTCAGCGTTTGAAGATCTCACCTGTTCACTGAAGTAACGCAGGCGACGCAGGCAAAGGTCCGAAATCTCATATATTTTTTGCATGTTTTCACGCCTCGGCGGGAGGGCGCCGAATTCCGTCGATCGCGGTGCCGTGCAACCCCCTCACATGCTTTGATCATTGCAATTAGCGCCCGTTCGCCTTATGTGTTCTCTCGCTACGTTTGATTCCCAGATGCACTGTCTCCTTACGGCTTCAGTTTGCTTTCAAGAACTGACTACGCCGAGCTGACGCATTTCGCAGGCAGCATAATTTAATAGGAGACTCACGATGGCCGAAGGTACCGTGAAATGGTTCAATAGCACCAAGGGTTATGGCTTCATCGCACCGAACGATGGCGGCAAAGACATCTTCCTTCACATCTCCGCCGTTGAGCGCGCTGGCATCCAGCGTCTCGATGACGGTCAGAAAGTGACCTACGATCTGGAAACCGGCCGTGACGGCCGCCAGTCGGCAGGTAACATCGCGCTCGCGTAAGCTGAGCCCGTGTGACGGTTTGAGACGGCCCGTGCAATCGCGCGGGCCGTTTTCATTTGGGCTTTCTAAAGGGCCCGATCACCAGACGTCCGGGTCGATGCCCTTCGCGCTGAGCTCCGAGAACTTGTCCTGCAAGAAGCGCTGGAACGGTTGATCCGCGTAAGCGCCGCTCGCGACATATTCGAGTCCCGACAGATGGTGGAAGGGCTTGAAATAGCCCGGCATTCTGAAGGCTTCGGCCTCGCTCAGGCTTTGCGCGCCCGCATTCGCGGCCGGGATCAGCACCTGCGTCGGCGTGAAATTCACCGCCCATTTCTGCGCCAGCGCGCGTTCCTCCAGAGCCTCACCGTCGAAATCGGTGACTTCGCGCGCACCCCAGAGATCGAGCTGCACGACCATGTAGCTCTTCTCGATCAGCCCGGTGATCTCGGGCCGCTCGAAATTCACCAGATGCATCTCGCGGCAATAGGGGCAGCCGCGCTGCTCGAAGAGCACCAGAAGCCCCTTGCCCTGATCGGCAGCCTCCTGAAGATCCTCCCCGAGATCGAGAAAACCCTCGTGGAAGAAGGGCTGCTGATAGAGCCCGCCATCGCCCATCACCGCCTCGGCCTGCACGGGCCGCGCGCCTCCCAACGCGCCTCCCACTGTCATCGCCCCGACTGTCAGGGCCAACATCTCGCGTCTGTTCATCGCGTCGTCCTCCCTTTTGAGAGGGGAAGTATAGCACAGGCGGTGGGTTTGGCGGGAATTACGCGCTGAGCGCCGCGCCCGGCCTCGGGTGGGCGCTCGTGAGATGCGGGCGAGGGAACTTTATTTCTCCATCGCCCCGACGGCCTAGTCTCAGTGGTGCAGTGCAGTCGCGCCCTCCCGGGGGGGGGTCGGGCGCGGCCCGGGCTGGCCGCCCGGGCGAAAGTCGGATCGCTCCTCCCAAACGAAAAAGGCCCCGCGCTCGCGGGGCCTTCTCCAATCTCGTGACCGTCAGCCTCAGGCATTGGCGAGGTTGCGCAGCACGTAGTGCAGCACGCCGCCGTTCTTGAGGTATTCGATCTCCACCGCGGTATCGATCCGGCTCTTGAGCTTGATCTCCTTGGTGGTGCCGTCCTTGTAGGTGATGGTGCAAGGCACGATCGACTGCGGCTTGATTTCGCCTTCGAGACCTTCGATCGAGACCTCTTCCTCACCGGTGAGGTTCAGATCCTTGCGGGTCTGGCCTTCGGTGAACTCGAAGGGGATCACGCCGAAGCCGACGAGGTTGGAGCGGTGGATACGCTCGAAGCTTTCCGCGATCACGGCCTTGACGCCGAGCAGGTTGGTGCCCTTCGCCGCCCAGTCGCGCGAGGAGCCTGCGCCGTATTGCTCGCCACCGAAGATCACCAGCGGCTTGCCGGCTTTCTCATAGGCCATCGCCGCGTCGAAGATCGATGTCTGCTCGCCATCGGGGCCCTTGGTGTAGCCGCCCTCGACGCCGTCCAGCATCTCGTTCTTGATGCGGATGTTGGCGAAGGTGCCGCGCATCATGACTTCGTGGTTACCACGGCGCGAACCGTAGCTGTTGAAGTCCTTCGGCGCGACCTGACGCTCGACCAGGTATTTCCCGGCCGGGGTGTCGGGCTTGAACGAACCCGCGGGCGAGATGTGGTCGGTGGTCACGAAATCGCCCAGCACGGCGAGGATACCCGCGTCCTTGATGTTCGAGATCGTGCCGGCTTCCGGCGACATGCCTTTGAAGTAGGGCGGGTTCTGGATGTAGGTCGACTGCGGCGGCCAGTCATAGGTTTCGCCGCCTTCGACTTCCACGCCCTGCCACTTCTCGTCGCCTTTGAAGACATCGGCGTATTTCTCGATGAACTTCTCGCGGGTGACGACCTTCTCGACGAGATCGGCGATCTCTTTGTCCGAGGGCCAGATGTCTTTCAGGTAGACGTCCTTGCCGTCCGGCGTCTGCGCGATCGGGTCGCTCGACAGGTCGATGTTCATGTCGCCGGCCAGCGCGTAGGCCACCACGAGGGGCGGGGACGCGAGGTAGTTGGCGCGCACGTCGGGCGAGATCCGGCCTTCGAAGTTCCGGTTGCCCGAGAGCACCGAGGTCGCGATCAGGTCGTTGTCGTTGATCGCCTTCGAGATTTCCGGCTGGAGCGGACCCGAGTTACCGATACAGGTGGTGCAGCCGTAGCCCACGAGGTTGAAGCCGACCGCGTCGAGATCTTCCTGAAGGCCAGCGGCTTCCAGATATTCCGACACGACCTGCGAGCCAGGCGCCAGCGAGGTCTTCACCCACGGCTTGCGGTCGAGGCCCAGTTCACGCGCCTTGCGCGCCACGAGACCCGCGCCGATCAGCACATAGGGGTTCGAGGTGTTGGTGCAGGACGTGATCGAGGCGATCACCACCGAACCGTCGCGCAGTTCGTAATCCTCGCCCTCGACCTTGGCAGTCTTGCCGATGGTGACCGATTTGGTCGCGATCGGGCCTTCGGCGGCCATGTTCTTGGCTTCCGACGAGATGTCGATGCCACGGTAATCGGCAACCACGCCTTCGAACGCGTCGGCGGCGTTGGTCAGCGCGACGTAGTCCTGCGGACGCTTCGGACCCGAGATCGCCGGAACGATGGTGTTCATGTCCAGCTCGAGCGTCGAGGAGTAGACCGGCGCGTAATCCGCGTCGCGCCACATGCCGTTTTCCTTGGCATAGGCTTCGACCAGCGCGATGCGGTCCTTCTCGCGGCCCGTCTGCTCGAGATAGCGCAGCGTCTCGTCATCGACCGGGAAGAAGCCACAGGTCGCGCCGTATTCGGGCGCCATGTTGGCGATGGTCGCGCGCTGAGCCAGCGGCAGGTTGTCGAGGCCGTCGCCGTAGAATTCAACGAACTTGCCGACCACGCCGTGGGCGCGGAGCATTTCGACGACTTTCAGCACGAGGTCGGTGCCGGTGGTGCCTTCGACCATGGCGCCGGTCAGCTTGAAGCCCACGACTTCGGGGATCAGCATCGAGATCGGCTGGCCGAGCATGCCGGCTTCAGCTTCGATGCCGCCCACGCCCCAGCCGAGAACGGCCGCGCCGTTGACCATGGTGGTGTGGCTGTCGGTGCCGACGAGCGTGTCGGGATAGGCGACTTCGGTGCCGTCCTGATCCTTGTCGGTCCAGACGGTCTGGGCGAGATATTCGAGGTTCACCTGGTGGCAGATGCCGGTGCCCGGCGGAACCACGCGGAAGTTCTCGAACGCGGTCTGGCCCCACTTGAGGAACTTGTAGCGCTCGATGTTGCGCTCGTACTCGCGGTCGACGTTCATCTGGAACGCGCGCGGGTTGCCGAATTCGTCGATCATCACCGAGTGGTCGATCACGAGGTCGACGGGCACGAGCGGGTTGATCTTCTGTGCGTCGCCGCCAAGGCCCTTGATGCCGTCACGCATTGCCGCGAGGTCGACCACGGCCGGAACGCCGGTGAAGTCCTGCATCAGCACGCGGGCGGGGCGGTAAGCGATCTCGCGCGGGTTCTTGCCGCCTTGCTCGGCCCATTCGCCGAAGGCTTTGATGTCGTCGGTCGAGATCGTGAAGCCGTTATCCTCGAACCGCAGGAGGTTCTCCAGAACCACCTTCAGCGAAGCGGGCAGCTTCGAGAAATCACCCAGGCCAGCCTCGGTGGCGGCGGGGATCGAGTAATAAGCATAGGTTTTCGAACCGACGCTGAGTTCGCGGCGGGTCTTTGCGGTATCCTTACCGGTAACGATGGGCATGAGAATGGCCTCCCTTCAAGGGTCCTAAGGGTGTCGCTGGCGTGTGTTTGCCCCAAGCGCGCGATCCGTTCAAGAGGGTCGGGGCATTTTTAGTATACCATTGCACACAAAAACACGCGACTGGAGCGACCCAGCGTCATCTTGAACCGCGCATGGGCCGTATACGTTGGACATATGATCGTTTCGCGCGCCCGGACAGAAAGAAATCTCTCAAAACATTGATTAGGCATGGTCTGAGCAGAAACGCTAGGTATAAAGACGGCGAAGTGAGGAGTGTTTTTCGAGTGCGCGCAGGACGTTTGACCGCGATGGGAGCTGCTTTCGCCGCAGGGCTGGTAAGCTTTGCGGAATTTGCGTCTGCCCAAGGGGCAGCCGACGCGCCGCCCGGGATGCGTCTCAACGCCTCCGAGGCGCTTCTCGACCAGATGGCCTCCGAGAAATCCGACACGCCCGCGAAGCCGAACCCCGTGGCGCCCGATCCCGACACCGAAGGCGAGCACGACCCGGTCGTGGTCGAGCTTTATACCTCGCAAGGCTGTTCGTCCTGCCCGCCGGCGGATGCGCTTCTCAAGGAGCTCACGGATCGGGACGATGTGATCGCGCTGGCGCTGCATGTCGATTACTGGGACTATCTCGGCTGGAAGGATCCCTTTGGAAAGCCTGAGTTTTCCGCCCGGCAGAAATCCTATGCGATCGCCGCGGGCGAGCGCACGGTCTACACCCCGCAGATGATCATCGCGGGCCGCGAGGCCCTGATCGGGCCGCAGGAAGCGGCGCTCGATACCGCCATCGCACGCGAAAGCGACGCCCATCCCGAGGTCGACCTGAAGATCACGGGGAAGGGCGATCATTACGAGATCGCGCTGAGCCCGGTTGATAAGCTGGAGACGCCCGCGATGGTGCAGCTCGTGCGCTACAAGCCCTCCGCCACGGTGGACATCCTGCGCGGCGAGAATGCCGGGCGCACGGTGACCTACAAGAACATCGTCACCAGCCTGACCGGCATCGCCGAATGGGACGGGCGCGCGCCGGTGACGCTCTCGGTCGATCTCGACGGGGACGCGCCCGCCGTGGTGATCGTTCAGGAATCCCGCCCCAGCAAGAACGGCCCGCTGCCCGGTCCGATCCTCGCCGCAGGTCAGCTCGACTGACCGGGCCGGGTCGAGCTGCGTCTCGAGCCCGTCAGGGCAGGGCGCAATCGCCCCTTTGGCACCCTGATTTTTCCTTGCATCCAGACGCGCATCCCGTATAAGGCCGCATCTTCCGCGTTTGCTATGAACCGGCGGAGCCTCTCGTGTTGGGTTGCGGAAGTGTCAGACGCCCAACTTTGAAGCCGCCTCGAAATACAGGAGTTCGCATGCCGCTTTACGAGCATGTCCTCATCGCGCGTCAGGATCTGTCCAACGCGCAGGCCGAAGGCCTTGTCGAACATTTCTCCACGGTCCTGTCGGACAACGGCGGCAAAGTCGTCGATTCCGAATACTGGGGCGTGAAGACCATGGCCTACAAGATCAACAAGAACCGCAAGGGCCACTACGCCTACCTGCGCACCGACGCCCCGTCGGCAGCCGTGCAGGAAATGGAGCGTCTGGCCCGTCTGCATGACGACGTGATGCGCGTCCTGACCATCAAGGTCGACGAGCACGAAGAGGGCCCCTCGGTCCAGATGCAGAAACGTGACGAACGCGACAACCGTCGCGAGCGCCGTTGATCGGTAGACAGGAGTAGACACCATGGCAAAACCGTTTTTCCGCCGTCGTAAGGTCTGCCCGTTCTCGGGTGAGAACGCGCCGAAGATCGACTACAAGGACACCCGTCTTCTGCAGCGCTACATCTCTGAGCGCGGCAAGATCGTCCCCGCCCGCATCACCGCCGTTTCGGCGAAGAAGCAGCGTGAACTGGCCCGCGCGATCAAGCGCGCCCGTTTCCTCGCCCTGCTCCCCTACGCCGTGAAATAAGGAGACCGACCGATGGAAGTGATCCTTCTCGAACGCGTGGCCAAGCTCGGCCAGATGGGTGACGTCGTCACCGTCAAGGACGGCTTCGGCCGTAACTACCTGCTGCCGCAAGGCAAGGCACTGCGCGCCAACGAATCCAACATCAAGAGCTTCGAAGAGCGCAAAGCGCAGCTCGAGGCCCGCAACCTCGAAACCAAGAAAGAAGCCGAAGCTCTGGCGTCGAAGATCGACGGCGAGACCTTCGTCGTGATCCGTTCGGCTTCGGACGGCGGCAACCTCTACGGTTCGGTCACCACCCGCGACGCGGCGAACATCGCCTCCGAGCAGGGTTTCTCGGTGGACCGCAAGCAGGTCATCATCCGCCAGCCGATCAAGGTTCTCGGCCTGCATGACGTCGAAGTGCACCTGCACCCCGAAGTCGTCGCCGAGATCCAGCTCAACGTCGCACGTTCGCCCGAAGAGGCCGAACTGCAAGCGTCGGGCAAGTCGATCCAGGACGTGGCGGCCGAGGAAGAGGCTGCAGCCGAATTCGAGATCGCCGAACTGTTCGACGATATCGGCGGCGCGACCTCCGACGACGACGAGGGCGGCCCCGTTGCCACCCCCGAGTCGGCCGAAGACGAAAACAACGCCTGATCGGTCGCTTCGACCTTTCAGTCCGAAAGACAGAGAACCGCGCCTTCCGGGGCGCGGTTTTTTCATGCTTGCCTGTCAGGGTAGTTCTGCTGAAATATGTCTAATGACATAGTCGGGCCGCGACGTGCGGCGCAGACCCCGGAACCGCGTGCCGCAATCCGGCGTTGGCCCCTAAATGGCCCTCGGGGCTTTGAAAACAGGGGACATGCATGACGAAACGATCGGGGCAGGGCCCACGCGATGACGCATCGAGCCGACGCGACCGGCTCGTGCAGGCGGGGCTTCTGGGCTTCGGCGCCTATCTCATGTGGCGGCGCTATCAGGACGATCGGCAGGCCGCGATCCACGGGCCCACGGAAGGCCGCAGCGCCCGTCATGTCCCCGCGACCCGCACCGACCGCTATGACCGGCCCGCCGACCGCGCGCTGGGACGTCAGGCGGAAAGCCCGTTCGATATCCCCCGCGCAGGCTGGAAGGCCATCGCCAAGCGCGCTTACGGTCAGATCGACGAGGACCGCGTGCTGGCCGTCGCCGCGGGCGTGACCTTCTACGCGCTGCTCGCCCTGTTCCCGGCCCTGACCGCCACCGTCTCGATCTACGGCATCTTTGCGGACCGCCAGACCATGTTGCAGGATCTCGATGCGCTCAAGAACGTCATCCCGCCTGAGGCGCTGACGTTGATCCGCAACCAGTTGGAACAGCTGATCGGGTCCAGTTCCAACGCGCTCGGGTTGGCCTCGATCTTCGGTGTCCTTCTGGCGCTATGGTCGGCCAATGGCGGCGCGAAGGCGATGATCGGCGCGCTCAACGTGGCCTATGGCGAAAAGGAGCGGCGCAGCTTCGTGCAGCTCAACGCCTTCGGGCTGGGCATGACGATCACCGGGATTGTCATGGTCTGCGCGCTGATCCTCGTGGCGGCCGTGCTGCCCGTGATGCTCGACTACATCCCGATGGGCGGGGCGCTGGATGCGGTGCTGCGCTGGGGACGCTGGCCCGTGATGGCGCTGGTGCTGGTGGGGATGCTGATGCTGCTCTATCGCTACGCGCCCGCACGCAACGCGCCGCGCTGGATCTGGGTGGTGCCGGGGGCGATTGCGGCGTCGATCTTGCTGCTGATCGTCTCGGCGGGCTTCTCTTTCTACACCTCGAACTTCGCGAATTACTCCAGCACCTATGGCTCGATCGGTGCGGTGGTAGTGCTGATGATGTGGATCTGGCTCTCGACGACGGCGGTGCTTCTGGGGGCCGAGATCAACTCCGAGGCCGAACATCAGACCGCGCACGATAGCACCATCGGCGCGCCACGTCCTTTGGGCGCACGCAATGCCGTGGTCGCCGATGCGGTGGCGCCTGCGCCCGCGCGCAAGCGCTGAGCGGGGCGGGGCGCGCAAAACGAGCCTCAAAATCGCCGTTTTTACAGGGAATCCTGTCCGGGCAAGCAACCCTGACGAGGCCCTGCCATGCGGCTGTTATCGATCCTGCACTTCGCGCTGACCCACACGATCCTCGTGACGGGCGGACTTCTGTACCTGCACGATCCCGAAGGCGCGCGCGACCGGCTCGCATCGGCGGGCGAGGTGCTGCGCACCGCGATTTACGACCGGGTCGCACCGGCCAATCCGGCGGCGGATCGCACGGCGTCCCTGCAGGTGGATCGCGCGGCTCAGAAGCTGCGCGAGGTGGCGACCGCGACCGATCTGCCCTCGCTGATCCCGAACGCGAAATTCCTGAAAGTACCGTCCGCGGAGTGAGCCGGGAAGAGAATGACGGCGGGCGCGCCCCGCGCCACATCCCCTCCGCGAACGCAAAAGGCCGCCCCGAGAGGCGGCCTTCGCTATTACTGGGCAGAGTGTCCGAAGATCACAGCTCGTCGAGCTTCTCGATCTCTTTCTGCAGCTCTTCCTTGGTGACTTCCTTGTCGTCCACCTTGGCTTCGCCAGCGATGTAGTCGACGACCTTGTCTTCGAAGAGCGGCGCGCGCAGCTGCTGCTGCATCTGCGGGTTCTGCTGCACGAATTCGAAGAAGGCGCGCTCCTGACCCGGGTACTGACGTGCCTGGTTCATGATCGCCTGAGTCATCTCGGCGTCGGAGACCTCGATCTCCTGCTTGCGACCGATTTCGGCGAGCAGCAGGCCAAGGCGCACGCGGCGCTCGGCGAGGGTGTTGTGCTCCTCGGTGGTCTCGATCTCGCCGTGGTCATGGCCGTGATCGTCCGGGTTCTCTTCGTGATAGAGCTGGTGCGCGATCTGCTTGGCCTCGGCTTCCACGAGCGAGGGGGGCAGGTCGAATTTCACCTGATCGTCGAGCTGGTCGAGCAGACCGCGCTTCATCACCTGACGCGCAGCACCCTGGTACTCGGCTTCCAGACGCTCTGCGACCTGCGCTTTCAGCGCGGCGAGGTCATCGGCGCCGAACTGCTTGGCCATCTCGTCGTCGATCTCGGCAGCCTTCGGCGCCTTCACTTCGTGGACCTTGCACTTGAACAGCGCTTCCTTGCCCGCGAGATGCTCCGCACCGTATTCGGTCGGGAAGGTCACGGTCACTTCGACGTCGTCACCGGCTTTCGCGCCGACGAGTTGCTCTTCGAAGCCCGGGATGAACGAACCCGAACCGACTTCCAGCGGGTAGCCGTCGCCCTTGCCGCCTTCGAACGCTTCACCGTCGACGAAGCCTTCGAAGTCGATCACGACCTGATCGCCGTTCTCGGCCTTGCCTTCTTTGGTCTCGAAGTTCTTGGCGGTCGCGGCGAGGCTTTCCAGCGCTTCGTTCACTTCGCCTTCGTTGGCCTTCACGACCAGACGCTCGAGCTTGACGCCCGACAGATCGACATCCGGGATTTCCGGCAGCGCTTCGTACTCGACGGTCACGACCACGTCGTCACCCTCTTTCCAGTCTTCGCCGTCTTTCATCTCGATTTTCGGCTGCATCGCGGGGCGATCGCCGGTTTTCTCGAAATGCTCGCTCATCGCGCCGTCGACCGATTCCTGCATCGCTTCGCCGAGGATGCGCGGGCCGAATTGCTTGCGCAGCATCGCCATCGGAACCTTACCCTTGCGGAAGCCCTTCATCTCGATCTCGGGCTGCGCTTCGGAAAGCTTCGCGGTGACCTTCTCGTCGAGTTCCTTGGCGGTGATGGTGATCTCGTAGCCGCGCTTGAGGCCGTCGTTCTGGGTCTCGGTGACCTGCATGGTTTGTCCTTTGTCTCTGGGCGCCGCGCGGATCGCGGCCGGTTCTCGAATTTCAGGCGTCCTTCTATTGAGCCTCAGCCATGGTGGCAAGGCGAAAAGGGGCTGCGGGGCGGCCTCCGGGCGGGGAAATACGCGCGCGGGCGGGCGCGTGCGAGGAGATGCCGGGAACACAGGATCGGGAGCGGGCAGGGCGGGCGCTGACAAAGCGGCGCAAGGTGCGGCGCGCGGCTGCGGCGGATCGGGAGGGAAGTTGCAGCCGGGACGCACCACCCCACAATGGTCGCCCCGGCCGCGAATCCGGGATTGCGCCGAGCCGGCGCGTTGTCGTGATTTCTCTCCGCTTCGGCGGATCCGCCCCCTTGTTTGCGGAGCCCAAGCGAAGACGTCACGATCTCCCTGAAGGACCACTTTAAGTCGGAAGTGTTTGAAACTCAGCGGTCATTTTCGGACAGATCGCGTCTTTGCGCCCCGTGTTGCGCCCGGAAAACCGCTCTGTCGTCCTCACGCGACGGCGCGCCAGCCGCGCTCGACGCATTCGAACTTCACCGCCTGTCTGCGGAAATGGTCGCGCACGAACTCGGGCGAGAGCCATAGCCGGCCCCGCCTGCGCGGCAATTCCCACCCAAGGTGGCCCGCCTCTTCGGCCTTCTGGACCATGCGCTTGATCTTCGAGACGGAAATCAGGAATTGCTCCGCCAGAGCGGCGATGCTGACCGGCTCGAGATAGATGCGCCCGTCGGTCTCGCGCAGGTCGGTCAGCATGCGGATCAGCGCATGGAGCAGGATGCCGCCAGTGTCGGAGCCGAGGAAATGCGCCATCGAGGGCGGCGGCGCGCACCATTCGGGATCGGCGCGGATGATCTCGACCATGTGCCGCTGCATCGCGAAGGGAAGATCGGGATCGTTGCGCGCCGCTGCCAGCCGCGCGCCACCGTCGAGCATGTCGAGGCAATGCAGATGCCCCTCGCACCAGCGCCGCATCCCCTGTTCGGCCATGAGCGTGGTGGTGACGGGCCGCAAGCGCCCGTCGCCTTTGTGCTCGGAGGGCGGGGCGAGTAGGCCATGCACCTCCATCTCACCCAGATACTGGCTCAGGGTCTTGCGGTTGATTTCGACATGGGGCGTCAGCGCCGCAAGAAGTCGTCCCGGCGTCAGCTTAGGCGCCTCCGGCTCCGTCTTCGCCCGCATCGCCAGCGCGAAACTGGTCTGGCTGACGAGCCAGCGCCGATGCGAGGCCATGTGCCGCGCAATCCGCGGCGTCTGCGCCTGCACGTCGAGCAGCATCGTCGCCACGGCCTTCTGTGTGGCGAAGAAATTCGGATTGGCCGCAATCGTGTCGCGGCTGAGCGAGTGGCTGGAATTGGGCCTGTGCGAGCCGGTCTCCGGCGCGTCTTCGACAGGCCGCCGGAGCGGCATTTGCGGGCCTTCGACCATCACGCCTCCCACGCTTTCGGTCACCAAAGCGGGGGCGTACCGGGCCCGCGCAGCCATCCGAAATTAGCACGCTCGCGTGATAAGGCGAGGGTATCTTGTGATATTTCGCAAGTGGGGAGTGGTGCGGGTGAAGGGACTCGAACCCCCACGCCAAAGGCGCCAGAACCTAAATCTGGTGCGTCTACCAGTTCCGCCACACCCGCATCAGGGGCGTAATAGCAACAGCCTGCGGGCTCGGAAAGAGGAAGATGCGATTTTGCTCGTCTTAACGCGATGGTGAGGGTTAGCCTTTATCCAAAGGCGCGTCAGACGCCGAAGTTACGAGTAGGCAAGAGCAGGTATCGCCATGGGACAGGCACCAGGGCGGGGGGATGGCATGGCCATGCTCCGCCAGATCATCGAATCCAATCCACGCCACGCATTGCCGGGTCCGGCTGGCCCGGACGTGACAGAGCGCGCAGCGCCCACCGAGGCGCGCAAGCCGAAGCTGGATCTCAGCGCGGGGATCGCCGCCGGGGCGCGGGTCTACACGCTCGACGGGGCCATCCCGATCGAGTTTCTCGAACCCGGCGACCGGATCGTGACGCGCAGCGGGACATGCAAACTCAAGGCGTTACGGGCGGGCGACTATGTGGGCGCGCTGATCCGCATCTCGCCCGGCGCGCTTGGCCATGATCGGCCCGGGGCGCCGCTTCTGATTGCGCAGGGCGCGCAGCTGATGATGCGCGACTGGCGGGTGCAGGTGATCTACGGCAAGCGTGAGGCGCTTCTGCCCGCACAATCTGTCGTCGACGGCCACTATGTCACGCTCGGCCAAGGCCGCGCGCGGCTCTTCGTGCTGGAATTCGAGACGCCCGAAGTGATCTATGTCGATGGTGTGGAAATCGCTGCCGCAGTGGCAAGCGTCGACGCCTGATCGACGCGGAATTCCCGACAATTTTCATAAGTCTCAGAGGGTTGCGAGGCGTCGTCTCCTCACATCTACGATAGTGATTTGACATAAATGTACCTGATCACGCGCTTGTGTTGACAGGATGATATGTCATTTGCATAGTCTTATTATGCACTAGGGGACGAGTACGCAGTTTCGCTGCGAAACGCGTGGTTAAATCTGTTCGGAGATTTTGATGACGGCACCTTTGCGAAATGCAGAGGCGATCTTGCATTGCGCGGGTTGCGCTGGACGTAACCATGGCGTGTGCGGATCCCTCTCGGATCGAACCCTCGCCCGGGTCGCGCAACGGGCGCGCACGATCTCCGTCGCGGCCAATGACCGGCTTTGCGAGGAAGATGTCTCCTGCCACCACATCGCGCTGGTTCAGAGCGGCATGTTGCGGATGCAGAGCCATTCGCTCGCGGGGCGTCGCAAGATCACCGGGCTCGTCGTTCCGGGCGACAGCATCGGTCAGATCATCCGGGGCACGCGGGACACCGCGATCGAAGCCGTGATCGACACCAAACTTTGCCTGTTCGAGGCGGCCAATTTCGCTCAGCTGATCGAGCAGGAGCCCGAATTGCGCCGGGCCCTGTGTCATCAGGCGGAAAACTGGACCGAGAAAGCGCGGCGGTTGAGCTTGCTACTGGGCGCCTATGGGCCTGCGAGCCGACTGCGCGCGCTGCTGCTGCTGGCGCCCAGTATCATGCCTTGGAAAGCCCTGCCTGACGGGGGTGGCGTGTTGACGATGCTGCTGCCGCGTCAGGACATCGCCGATCTCATCGCCACGACGCAGGAGACGGTCAGCCGCTCGCTGCATCAGTTCCAGAAAGACGGGCTGATCGATATCCTGAACGCTAGGCAATTCCGCCTGAACGACCTCGAGGCCCTGTCCGAAGGCCTGGAGGAGATCCTGCACCAGTGAGCGCGCTCACTCGTCGCGCATCTCCAGCGAATTTCCCGAGATTTCGATAAGCCTCTCCAGATTGGCGAGCTCGACATCGTAAGGCGTGACGATCCGGATCGCGCCCGTGCGCTCGAGCTGGTGAAACGCCCGGCTCAGCGATTCCGGCGAGGTGCCCAGCAGATGCGCTATATCGACCCGCTTGATATGGATATGCAGGTTCAGCTGGATGGGCGCATGCGCGGTGCCTTCCAGGGTCCGGTATTTGTGGCGGCTCAGGATGATCAGGAGCGAGGCGAGCCGCTCAACGACTTTCGAGCTTCCCAAGACCATCACCCACTCGCGCGCGGCGTCGAGCTCGTCGAGAATGCTCAGCAGGAACAGCCGCTCCGCCTCATGCGAGCGGGCGATGATCGCTTCGAATTTCTGCCGGTCGCAGGTCAGAACCGCCCCGTCGCTGAGCGCCTCGATCCGGTAGCCGGAGGGGCCGTTGAAGGCGCGCCCGAACATGTCCGACGGCGTGATCAGCCCGATGATGTGGCGGTGCCGGTCCTGCAGGGTTTTCGACATGGCGAGAAACCCGTCGGTCACGAAGCCGATCCGGTCAGCGACCTCGCCGTCTTCGATCAGCACATCGCCCGGCGAAAAGCGAATGCTTTGCCAGAGCGGCATCATCTCGCTGCGCAAATCCTCCGGGAGTACGTCGAGCAGGCGCTGCAATTTGCCCTGCGCCACCACGCCCTCGATCTCGACCGGCTGTCCGGACTTCGGATGCTCGTTCATGCGTCTCCTCTCCCTGTCGCAGGAAGAATTCTAGTCCGGGTCAGACCGGGATGCGAGAGCTACGAGGTCGAAAAGCCGGGATTGTGCCGCTCTTTTCTGCGCCTCTCATCATGAAGTTGCAGGAAAAATCGCGCGGCACTGGTAGCACGTTGATCGGCATCAAAGAATCACGCTGAACAGTCACGGTAAAATATCTTGCAACAAAGGAGAGACAGATGAAAAACCTGCTTATCATTCTTGGCGTGACTGCGGCTCTGGCTGGCTGCGAGACGATGACCGGTCCGGCAGCGTCCGACATGACCGATGAGGCTATGATGGCCCCGGCGGGCACTTCGACGGACACCACGGACACCTCGGGTACGCACACCAACACGAACACGCAAGATCGTTCGCGCGAGCAAGCGTCGCAATAATCTGACACGGGCGGCGAGGGGCTGATGCATCTCGCCGCCCGCATTGTCTGGGGCGCGCGACCTCAAAGGGGTGACAATGACCGAAGGCCATATCGACGGGCGCAAACTGCGGCGCGCCTGGCGTTTTCTGTGTGGCGGGGCGATGGCCCTGCTGCTTGTCTTGGGGCCCGGTCCCGCGGTCGCGGAGGCTCCCGTCGCTGGTGCTATCACCGACGCGGCGCTGTTGCAGGTGCTGCGGTCGGGCGATTGGCCCGCGGCGGAGGCAGCGGCGCGCGCGCGCTTGGCGCGCAATCCAGACGATGTGGGCGCGCTTGTCGTGCTGGCGCGGGCGCTGCGCGGGCAGGGCGACGCGGCAGGCGCGAAGGCGGCGGCGACCCGCGCCAATGCGCAGGCCCGGACGCAGCAGGAAAAATATGTCAGCGCGGTCGAGATGGCGGCGGCGAGCTACGATCTCGGGCATCCGTTCGCAGCCCAGCTCTGGCAACGCCGCGCAATCGAAATGGCGCCCAATGATGCAGTGCGCGCGTCGAGCGTGCGGGACTATCGCGTCCTGTCCGCGGCCAATCCGTGGAGCTTCTCCGTAGCTTTCGACGCGGGCGCGTCCAGCAATGTCAACAATGGCAGTCTCGCGGATACCGTCGATATCGGCGGTATCGACTTCACGCTCAATCCCGATGCGAAGGCGCTGTCGGGCTATGAGATTTCGCTGTCGCTGAAGGCACGCTACAAATTTGCAGGGTTTGGGGAGTTGCCCGCGAGTTTCGGGGCGCAGATCTACACCAAACAGGTGGTCCTGTCGGGCGATGCGAAGGACTCGGTGCCCGATGCGCGTGGCTCGGATTACGCGTTTAGCGCGGTCGAGGCGACGTTGGGGCAGGCGCTCAGCCCGGCCGATGCGCCGTTGCGCTATCGCCTCGATCTTCTCGCGGGCAAGAACTGGTATGGCGGCGACGATCTGAGCAACTATCTGCGGGTTTCGGGCAGCGCGCAGTGGGGCGATCCGCGGCGTTCGCTCACGCAGGTGACGCTCTCTGGCGAACGGCAGTTGCGCCTCGACAGTTTCCGCAATTCGGCGAATGTCGTCACCGCGAGCCTGAGCCATCACCGGCGGCTTGAGGGAGGGGATCGGCTGGGGCTGTCCTTTGCCCTGCGCGACGCGTCCTCGGAGGCGGTCGAGATCGATCATCGGGCGATGCTTGCGGGCGTGTCTTACGATTTCGCCAAGCCGCTGGCCGGGACCGTCACCGTCGGCGCGGCGCTGGAACTGGAGCGACGCGATTATGACGCGACGCTTTACGGACCCGGCGCACGGCGCGACACGCGCGGGCGGCTGGCGCTGCAATTCGGGTTCCCGAAGCTCGAATTCTACGGCATCTCGCCGACCCTGCGGCTGGAGGGCGAAGAGACCCGCTCCAATGTCGATTTCTACGACAGCTCGCAGGTGAAATTGCGGCTCGGACTGCGGTCGAATTTCTGACCTCACGCCCCGGTTCGGGGCTTTCATCTGTAAATATTGCGATTTCTGCGACTAAGTGGCCACGCTGCCCATCTCCTCTCGGTTTCGTTGACACACATCAATGCGAATCACGAAGTGATCACGGGAATGTGATCCGTGGCTGACGGTAAATTCGCAGTGAAATCAGAGGGATAAGTCTCTATTTCCTGACTGGACGCCATTTGACGTGGGGACGCGGCGGATGACGGGAGGGCAGGTGCCTGAGGGGTCATCGGTTCGCTCATATGGATAGAGGGGACGCAGATATGGCGACACAAATTGACCCAGGTAACGTCGACGATTGGGACGAACCGCTGAACACCGACCCGATGTTCCGCTCGTCGCATGTTTTCAGCACGGCGGATATCACGGTGACCTTCGACGGGATGACGGTCGGGAACTCCGAAGACCCGCAGGCGGTCTTCGATACCGTCGACGATCCGAACGATCCCGAGGATACCAAGATCACCAAGGAGGGGGTGACGCTTTATCCGATCGACAGTGAATTCGGCTATTACGTCAGTGATTTTCAGAATGCCGAGCAGAAAGAGCTCGATGGCGACTATGCCGAGGGTTGGGCGGGCGATATCTACGACTCCGAGGGCAATCAGCTAGGTCTCGTGATCTCGGATTCACCCACCGACACGTTCAAGACGCCCGCCGTCTACGGCACTTGGCTCGCGGGTCTGGGCGGCAACACGGTGAAAGCCTCGACCGAGCATTACGTCGTGATGCAGAACATCCTGTCGGACCAGCGTTTCCCGGGGGATACCGAGGCGCTCTATCCGCTCGACGACGAGCTTTTCATCGTCGGCGGTGAATATGATGGGAAGTCGGTGCGCGGCCTGCTCGAGGGAGAATATGAAGGCATCACGATCACCGACACCAATGGTGACGGCAAGGTCGACATCAAGGATATCCTCTCTGCCAACGAGACCGAGATCGACAGCAATATCGCGGTCAGCAGCGACTACTCGGTGACGCTGAAGGATGACGGCAAGCTGCTCTATCGCTGGGGTAACACGATCAAGAAGCCCAATGATGTGCGTCTTGAAGCGACGATGGACCTGCCCGACGAGTGGAGCGAGTATAACCCCTACACCTCGCTGCGTAACATCTACCACGTGACCGAGGCCGAGCTGGTCGTGCATCACACGATCACCAACAACCCCAACGACCAGATCCGTCCCGAGGATTTCGAGAACGAGGCCGCGATCGGCACGTTGCCGGAATATATCATCGTGCCGGACTACAACCTTGACGGGCAGGGTGCCCGTGAGGTCTGGATCACCGCCGATGACTACTATGCGGGGGATGGCACGCTCTACGAGGCGGGCACGATCCTGCGCGACGATCTTCTGGCGCAGCAATGGGCAGCGAGCGATCTCGCGACGATCGGGGCCGAGGATGGGGCGGCGGGCTTCACCAACGCGTGGTACACCACGATGGACCGCGAACCCTTCGAGCCGGTCTT
Organism: Thioclava sp. JE_KL1; assembly: GCF_009296265.1. Taxonomy (GTDB): domain Bacteria; phylum Pseudomonadota; class Alphaproteobacteria; order Rhodobacterales; family Rhodobacteraceae; genus Thioclava. Next base: position 371,409 of record NZ_WBJS01000004.1, on the reverse strand, counting down.
GAACGTAGATGGCACCGAATATGCCGATAGCGGTCCGCGCTGGCGTCTGAAGACCGACAAATATGGGCAGGATCTGCCCTCGGTGGTGATCCCGATCGACCCGAGCGACGAGCCGCCTCCCACCAATGACGAGGTGAAATACGAGGTCGGCGCAGAGACCCAGACGGTGATCAACCTGCTTGATTGGGGCTATCCCGCCCAGCCGCTCTCGGTCAGCTCGGGCTGGCAGAACAAGCCCGGCGAGGTGTCGGTCAACGGGATGAACTATTCCGATGGCTTCGATATGGCGGTCTACATCAAGGGCGACATCAAGCCCGCGACGATCTACAGCGCCGAGCTGCTGATGGATTACGAGCTGGTCACGCCCTACGCGGTCGGGGCTGATGTCGTCGGCACGGACGGGAATGATTTCCTTGTCGGGATCGGCTCGAACGCCTTCACGGGCGGCGCGGGCACCGATCTCTTCGTGCTCAGCTACGGATCCTCGGTCGAGGGCGTGCCGCTGACCGCGAGCACGATCAGCGATTTCGAAGTCGGCACCGATGCGATCGGCCTGATCGGTCTGGGCGTCTCGGACACGAATTTTGCCGACAACATCTCGCAAGTGGTGAATGGGACCAATCTTGAAATCTACCTCGATACGGATGGAGCCGAAATCGGCGCCGAGCCGGTTCTGATCGCAACGCTGACCGACGTGGCGGGCGATCTCGGGCCGAGCGGAGGGCTCGTCATGGAGGAAGACTTCCTTCTGGCCAACCCGGGTGCGGGCGATGATCCGGGCACAACGGGCCCCAACGAGATCATCGGTACCGATGCGAGCGAGACGCTGATGGGGACCCCGGGCGACGACATCATCACGGCGCTGGGCGGAAACGATATCCTCTACGGCCTTGCGGGCACCGACCTGCTCGACGGGGGTGCCGGGCTCGATCGTCTCTATGGCGGTCTGGACGCGGATGGGTTCGTCTTCGCAGAGGGCACCACGCTCGACATCGTCTACGACTTCGAAGACGGGGTCGACATGATCGCACTCGACGGGGGGCTGACCTTCGCCGACCTCGAGATCACCAGCTACCGCACGACGGGCACTCAAATCACCGCAGGTGACGACCGGATGATCCTGCGCGATGTGGATGTGAGCCTGATCACCGAGGATGATTTCACAACCGTCGATCAATTTGTCGCCGACATGACGCTCGTGAGCGTCTGATCCGGGTTTCTAGAAGGACAATACGAATGAACTACAAAGTAACTTTCATCGCACTGGCGGCTGCGGCCGCCACTCTCTCGGCCTGCGGCGGCAGCGGAACCACGGTCAACACCGCCCCCACCTATGCGGAACTCGTGGCGCGCGCCGATACGGCGGCGGCTGGGGTCGTGGATCTGAGTACCGGGGATGTGACTGGCGGACGCGACGATGTGCCGAATTCGGGTACGGCCAGCTACACCGGTTACGTCAAGGGCGACCTTGACAGCGGCGGGACGTTAATCGGCGAGCTATCGCTCGACGCGAATTTCTCGGGCGGGACGGTCACCGGCTCGGCGACGAATTTCCAGCACTCGACGAAGGACGCCTATACCGGCTCGCTTACGCTTTCCGGCGGGACGATCACCGATAGCGGCGTTGTCGGGACGGCCGATACCTTCGGAGGCAGCCTCGATGGGACGCTCTCCAACGGTGGCACCGATTACACCACCTCGATTTTGCTCGACGGCGAATTCGTCGGCGGGAGCGGAGCAACGCTGCCCGACAATATTGCTGGCTATGCAGACGGCACGCTTGATGACGGGGTGACGAACGATGCGTTCACCGGAGCGTTCATCACCACGCAAACGCCCTGACCACCCCCACTTTCATCAGTGGTACCGGAAAGGCCCGGCGGAGCGATCCGTCGGGCCTTTCTCTTTCCTCCCTCGTGGCGCAACGCTCTGCCATCGATCACGAAAACGGCCCGGCGAGGTATCCGCCGGGCCGTTCATCTTGATCGTTAGTAACGCTGCCTAGGGGAGGCTAGATGCCCCCTCATTCCCCCCGGAAGGCGCGGTTGAAATAGATCGTCAGCGGCTGGGTCAGGTAGGACAGCGGCGTGCGCGCATCGGTCTTGAGGAAAGCTTCCACCGGCATGCCGGGCATCAGCTTGACCTCGGGCAGGGCGGCCAGAGCCTCCGGGTAGGGCTCCACCGTCGCCTCGTAATAGGTCTCGCGGTTCGCCTCGTCAGTCTGCACGTCGGGCGAGACCCGCAGCACTTCGGCCGGGATCGCGGGCGTGGTGCGACGGTTGAAGGTCGAGAATTGCAGCGAGACCTGCTGACCGGAATAGACCTGATCGATGCTCGTCGGATCGACGCGGACCGAGACATAAAGCGGCTGATCGCTCGGCACGAGGAACATCATCGGCTGGGCGGGCTGGATGACCGATTGCAGCGCGAAGACCTGCGAGCCGAACACCACGCCATCGACCGGCGCGCGCACGTCGAGCCGTGCGAGCTTCTCGCGCAGGGTGTTTTCGCGTTCGACCAACGAAATCTCGTTATATTGCAGGTCGCGCAGCTGGGTGATCGCGGCCTCGCGGCGATCCTCGGACAGGCCCACGACTTCGATCTCGAGCGCCGAGATCCGCACGCGGGCCTCCGCGATGACCGAGTTCAGCCGCCCGATCTCGCCGGTCAGCTTGGCATGTTCGCGCTGGGTGGCGAGCACGCGCGAGGCTTCCATCAGCTTGCGCTCATAGAGGCTCTGCTTGTCCTCCAGCTCCTGCGACACGAGGTCGAGCTGTTCCATCAGCGAGACGCGCTGCGCCTCGACGCCTTCGATCTGCTTTTCGATCTGCTGCTGTTGCTCGCGCAGCTGGTTGATTTTCTTGGCCATCGTCGCCTGACGCGCGGCAAAGAGGTTGCTCTGGCCTTCGCGTTGCTGGGAGACCTGCTCGGGATCGAGCATCGGGAAGTCGGGCAGGACCGCGAAGTCGACCTTTGCCAGATCGTCGCGCTCGGCGGCCAGCCGCGCTTTGCGCACCGCGATCTCCAGAAGCTGCGCCTGCACGATCGCAAGCTCGGAGCGCAGGAAGGTCCCGTCGAGGCGCAGCAGTACGTCGCCCGCATGCACCTGATCGCCGTTATGAGCGAGGATTTCGCCCACGACGCCGCCATCGGGGTGCTGGATCACCTGCCGTTCGCTCTCGACCTTGACCACGCCGCGGGACACGACCGCGCCGTTGATCTTCGCGCCGACGCTCCAGGCGCCCATGCCGCCGACGAGGAGGGTGATCGCGCCGAAGCCTGCGGCGAGCAGAAGTCGGCTATTTGCGAAATCGGGAGATTTGCTCATTTCTCGGCCCTCATCGTCAGAATGCGTTGCACGTCCTGCGCGTTCTTGATCATCGACTGGATGACCTCGTCGCGCGGCCCCTGCGCGGTGATCTGACCACTCTCGAGGATCACGAGGCGCGAGCAGGCTTTGATCGCATTGGTGCGGTGGGTCATCAGCACGACCGATTTGCCTTCCTCGGTCATCGCCTTCACCACGGCGTTCAGCGCCTCGGAGCCCTCGGAGTCGAGCGCCGAGTTCGGCTCGTCGAGCACCAGAAGCACCGGATCGTTGTAGAGCGCACGGGCCAGACCCAGCCGCTGACGCTGCCCGCCCGAGAGCTGCGCGTCGCGCGCGCTGATCTGGGTGTCATAGCCCTTGGGCAGTTGCAGGATGATCTCGTGGATATGCGCTTTCTTTGCGGCGGCCACGACCCGCTCGGCATCCGGCGATTGCGCCATCTGCGCGATGTTCTCGGCGATGGTGCCGTCGAAGGTCTTCACCACCTGCGGCAGGTAGCCGATGAACTGGCCGAGCCGTTCGGGGCTGTATTGGTCGAGTTTGGCGGCGGCGAGGCGCACCTCGCCCGCGGTGGGGGAGACGAGACCCACCAGCGCCCGCGCCAGTGTCGTCTTGCCCGAGCCGCTTTTGCCGATCACGCCGATGGCTTCGCCCGGCGCGACATCGAAGCTGACATTGAACAGGATCGGACGCTCGCCGCGCTTGCGCGAGACCGAGACGCCGCGCACCGAGAGATTGCCGGTCGGGGCGGGCAGCTCGGTCGGCTGGCGCGGTTCGGGCACGGAGCCCAGAAACGCCCGCAGCGAAGCCCAGCCGTTGCGTGCGCGGTGCAGCAGCGTCCATTGGCCCAGCACCTGCTCGACCGGGGCCAGCGCACGGCCCAGCAGGACCGAGCCCGCGATGATCGCGCCCGCCGTCATTTCGTGATTGAGCACCAGCCAAGCGCCCACGGCCAGCACCGCCGATTGCAGCAACATCCGGAAGCCCTTGGAGAACGCGCCGAACGCGCCGGTCCAGTCGGCCGCGCGCAGCATCTTGCGCTGGCCTTCGGTCTGGGTGTCCTGCCAGCGCGCGCGCATGGTCTCTCCCATGCCCTGCGCCCAGAGGTAATCGGCCCCGTCCTCGACCTGACGCGCGATCTGGTTGCCCGCGAAAGAGGTGCCCTGCGCTTCGGTCAGGCGGGTCTGGGTGATCCAGTGGTTGAGCAGCGAGGTTACGACCAAAAGCGCACCGCCCGCCAGCGCCAGCCAGCCCAAAAGCGGGTGGAAGATGAAAATCGCGGCGGCGAAGACCGGCGTCCACGGAATGTCCAAGAGCGACAGCAGCACCGGCGAGGCGAAGACGGTTTTCACCGCATCGAGGTCCTGCAACGCGCTTGCGCCCTTGTCGGTGCGCCCAAGCGCTGCGCGCTCCAGCGAGGCGCGGAAGACCCGGTCGGAGAGATTGGCGTGAAGCCGTGCGCCGACCCGCGCCATCACGCGGGCGCGGACGAATTCCAGAATGGTGTAGAACAGGTAGAGGAACACCACGAGGCCGAACAGCGCGACCAGCGTCTCTTCCGAGCGCGAACCGATCACGCGGTCATAGACCTGCAGCATGAAAAGCGGCCCGGTCAAAAGCAGAAGATTGGTGAAAAAGCTGAACAGAACAGCCGAGCCGATCAGCCCCCGGCTCCCGGAAAAAGCGCGCCGCATTTCCGACCGCGCGCCCGAAGAAGAAAGTCCCACGCCAATACCCCAAAGTTGCGTATCCCCGCGTTCATTTTCACGACGCGGTGAGGGGCATCATTGATTGATGTCAATTTTGCGCGAGCCGGGTTGAAAAAGCTGCGCGGGCAGCCGGGCGCGCGGGTGGCGTCAACCCTGCGCCATCAGCGCGCGCAGCACCTGCGGGACCGCTTCGGGGAGGTCCTCGGCGATCAGGCCGGGGCCGAAGCTGCGCGCCGCTTCCACATGGAGCCAGGCGGCGGAGGTCGCGGCGTCGAAGGGTTTGAACCCGCGCGCAAGCAGCCCTGCGATTAGCCCCGCCAGCACATCGCCTGCGCCTGCGGTCGCAAGCCACGGCGCCGCGCGGTCCTGCGTCGCCGAATGCAGCGCGACGCGCCCGTCGGGGTCCGCAATCGCGGTGTCGGTCCCTTTGAGCAGCACCGTACAGCCCGCGCGCGCAGCGGCTTCGCGGGTGGCGTCCAGCTTGGAATAGGTCGGATCGTCGCCCGACAGCTTCTCGGCCAGATCGGGGAACAGCCGTTTGAATTCGCCCGGATGCGGGGTCAGCACGCAGGTCGCGTGAAGCTGGCCGAAAAGCACGCTCGGATCCTCGGCAAAGGCGCTGAGCGCATCGGCATCGAGCACCGTCGCCCGTTTGCCCCAAAGCGCGGCCGGCACCATCTCCTGCGCGCGCGCCATGCCCAGACCGGGGCCGAGGCAGAGCGCGTTGAGACGGTCGTCGCCCAGCATCCCGCGCAAACTATAGGCGTCGGGCAGGGCGTTCAGCATGATCGCGTCGAGATGGGCTGCATTCTCGGCCAGCGCCTTGGGCGGGCAGGCGAGCGTCACCAGCCCCGCGCCGATCCTGAGCGCCGCGCGCGCCGCCATCCGCGCCGCCCCGCCTTTGCCCGCGCCGCCCGACAGGACCAGCGCATGACCGTGGCTGTATTTGTGGCCCGCCTGCTTCATCAGGAAATTCGACGGGCGGTCGATCAGCTGTGCGGCGCCCGCAATCGCATCCTGCGGCAGGCCGATATCGGTCACGACCAGATCGCCGCGCATCGACGCACCGCCGCCGGGCCGGTCGGGCCCGTCCGAGGGGTCGAGGTAATGGCCGCATTTCGCGCGGTGGAAGCTGACGGTCAGATCGGCGGGGAAAGCGCCCCCGAGATTGCGCCCGCTATCGGAGGAAATGCCGCTGGGAATATCGACCGCGACAAAGCGCGGGCGCGGTCCCGAGGGATTGGAAAAGCGTCGCGGATAAATCCCGCGCCATGTCTTTGCGGTGTCCTCGGGCATCGGACGGGTCAGGCCGGTGCCGAACAGCGCGTCGATCACCAGCCCGCCCTCCAAATCGTCGATCCGGTCCTCGATCGCGGCATCGTCCCACGGCATAACCGCGCCGATCTGCACCCAGCGGTCGTGATTGGTCTGCGCATCGGGGGGCAGGCGGGTCGGGTCGCCATAGGCGTAACAGGCGATGGTCCAGCCGCGCTCGGCCAGGAGGCGCGCGATCACGTAGCCGTCGCCGCCATTATTGCCCGGACCGCACAGCACCACCGCCTGCGAGGGCCCCGGATCGGGCCAGCGCGAGAAGATCGCCGTGACGACGCTTTCCCCGGCGCGCTCCATCAATTCGAGGCCCGTCACCGCGCCGCTCTCGATCTCGGCGCGTTCGCATTGGCGCATTTGGCTCGCGGTCAGGATTTCGGGCATGGTCCTCGGGTCTTCAAAGGAATCGTTTTCAAACTGCTGCTTTTTTGTGCTACTTGCACGAATTGCGGGCGCGGCTTTCGGAATTCCGATCCCCATTCCGCTCCCGTCCAGCCTAGCCGATTGCGGGGGCTTTGGGAAAGTGGTCTGAGGGGGTCGGAACGAAGACCTGACGGAGGAGTCGGCGGCATGAAAAAGGTGGAGGCGATCATCAAGCCCTTCAAACTCGATGAAGTGAAAGAAGCGCTTCAGGAAGTTGGTATTCAGGGCCTTTCGGTGATCGAGGTGAAAGGGTTCGGGCGCCAGAAAGGCCATACCGAGCTTTATCGCGGCGCCGAATATGTCGTGGATTTCCTGCCCAAGGTGAAGATCGAGATGGTGCTGCCCGACGACCTCGTCGACGCCGCCATCGAAGCGATCACGAACGCCGCGCGCACCGAGAAGATCGGCGACGGCAAGATCTTCGTCTCTCCGATGGAGCAGGCGATCCGTATCCGCACCGGCGAGTCGGACGACGACGCGCTGTAACTTCCGCCATTCCCGCCGGGCCTCGTTGCGGGTCCGGGGATAACCCAAGCTCAACGAAAGGGTAATGTGACATGAGCATCAAGGACGCTCTCAAACTGATGAAGGACGAAGACGTCGAATACGTCGACGTTCGCTTCACCGATCCGCGCGGCAAGCTGCAGCACGTGACGCTGATGCATACCGAGGTCGACGAAGATTTCTTCGAAGAAGGCTTCATGTTCGACGGCTCCTCGATCGCGGGCTGGAAGTCGATCGATCAGTCCGACATGAAACTGATCCCGGACGCGTCCTCGGTCTATATCGACCCCTTCTACGCCGAGAAAACCATGTGCGTGCACTGCACCGTGGTCGAGCCCGACACCGGCGAACCCTATGCCCGCGACCCGCGCGGCACCGCCGAGAAGGCCGAAGCCTATCTCGTCGCCTCGGGCATCGGTGACTCGGCCTTCTTCGGTCCGGAAGCGGAATTCTTCCTCTTCGACGACGTGAAGTTCTCGGTCTCGATGAACAAGGTCTCCTACGAGGTCGACGCGCTCGACGCAGCCTGGAACACCGACACCGATTACGAGATGGGCAACATGGGCCATCGTCCGGGCGTCAAGGGCGGCTACTTCCCGGTCAACCCGGTGGATGACGCGCAGGACCTGCGTTCGGAAATGCTCTCGACCATGAAGCGCATGGGCATGAAGGTCGACAAGCACCACCACGAAGTGGCTTCGTGCCAGCACGAGCTGGGTCTGATCTTCGGGACGCTGACCAAGCAGGCCGACGACATCCAGAAGTACAAATACGTGATCCACAACGTGGCGCACGCCTATGGCAAATCGGCGACCTTCATGCCGAAGCCGATCGCGGGCGACAACGGCACCGGCATGCACGTGAACATGTCGATCTGGAAGGACGGCAAGCCGCTGTTTGCAGGCGACAAATACGCCGACCTGTCGCAGGAAGCGCTGTATTTCATCGGCGGTATCCTGAAGCACGCGAAGACGCTCAACGCCTTCACCAACCCGTCGACCAACTCCTACAAGCGTCTGATCCCGGGCTTTGAAGCTCCGGTTCTGCGCGCGTATTCGGCACGTAACCGTTCGGGCTGTGTCCGTATTCCGTGGGCTGAATCCCCCAAGGCAAAGCGCGTCGAAGCCCGTTTCCCCGATCCGTCGGCGAACCCCTACCTGTGCTTCTCGGCTCTGCTGATGGCTGGCCTCGACGGCATCAAGAACAAGATCGACCCGGGCCCGTCCTCGGACAAGGACCTCTACGATCTGCCGCCGGAAGAACTGGCCGCGATCCCGACCGTTTGCGCCTCGCTGCGTGAAGCGCTGGAATCGCTCGAAGCCGATCACGACTTCCTTCTGGCCGGTGACGTGTTCACCAAGGACCAGATCGAGGGCTACATCGCACTGAAATGGGAAGAAGTGTACGCGTTCGAGCACACCCCCCACCCGGTGGAATACAAGTACTACTACTCCTGCTAAACGGGAGAGGGACAGTGATAGGAAGGGGCGTCCGGTCGGGCGCCCCTTTCGCTTTGGGCCGGTCAGGGTAGCCGCAGCGAATAGACGTTGTTGAGGTAACCCTCGTCGCCGATGCGGAAATGGGTTTCGCCGATCTGCTCGAACCCCTGCGAGAGGTAGAAGGCGATGGCTGGCGTGTTCTCGGCATTCGTGGTGAGCCAGACGGACGGGGCCGCACAGTCGCGGCAGTGCTGTAGGGCGGCTTGCAGCAGTCGCTTGCCGATTCCTGTCCCGTGGTGGCGCGGCTGCACGTAGAAGGTTGCGATTTCCATGTCGGAGCAGCCCTCCACCGGGGGTGTGCTGGCGGAAGAGACGCGGATGAATCCGTCGATCCCTTCGATATTTTCCGAGACCAGAATGAATTCACCGGGATCGCGGATCAGGGTCTCGAATTTCGCCGGGGTGAAGGCGGAGAGGGCGTAATCGGCGAAGAAAGCGGTCACGCCGCGCTTGAGATAGGTGCCGATCCAAACTTCGATCGAGATGGCGGCGAGGCTCGAGGCGTCGGAAATCGTGGCTCTGCGAAGGGTCATGCCTGACAGATCGGGAATTGGCGGGGACTGTCAAGCGCAGGGGCGGCCGCGCTACAGGCAAAGAGGCGTCCGGGCCCCGCCACTTGACAGACGCGCCTGCGCCGCCCATCTGTCGGGCCTTGGCTGCCGGATGCCAGCCGCCCGCGGGGTGTGACCCATGGTGAAATCCGGTTTACGATCGCTCTCCATTCTTTCGGGGGCTCTTCGGCAATGCGGGCCCCGAAGCGGTGGATCATCCCCGTGGAGACGAGAAGATGACTGTAAACACAGTGAAAGACGTGAAGGCGCAGGCGCGCCGTCTGGCTGATGCGATGGCGCGCGCGGGCAATCCCGTTGCGCTGTCGAAAGCCTATGAGCTGACCGCGCTGGCGGCGGGTCATGCCGATTGGAACACGATGGTGGCGGCGCTCAAACGCGCCGAACCCGCGGCGCAGGCGCCGGGCTATGCCCTCGGCGATACGGTGCGCGGGCGCTATCTGGGGCATCCGGTGAGCGGGCGCGTCCATGCGCTGCGCCGCAAGGGCGCGACCCATTACGACATCGAGATCGCGCTGGACGAGCCAGTTGATGTCGTTGAAAGCCCGGCCTTTTCCTCGATGCGGCGGCGCGTGCGCGCGACCATCGGCGCCGATGGGCGCTCGATCGGGCGGCGCTCTGACGGGGTCGCGCATCTCGAACTGGACTGAGGAGAAGGGGCACATCCAGCGCCCCTTTTTCTTTGCGCGCGGCTGGGGCAGGATCATCCGGCGATATGGCGGGGAGGGATCATGCGCTCTGAGAAGGACAAGATGCTGGCGGGCGAGTTGTATCGCGCCGAGGGCCCGGAGATCGAAGCCGATGTGGCACGTGCAAGCGCATGGATGGACCGGTTCAACGCCACCGTGGCGCATAGCGCCGAGGACTGCCACGCGCTCCTGTCGGAGTTATTTGCCGACGTCGGGCAGGGAACGCGCATCCGCCCGCCATTTCATTGCGATTACGGCAGCAATATCCGGCTCGGGGCCGGGGTCTTTTTGAATTTCGGCTGTGTCATTCTCGATGTGGTTGCGGTCACGATCGGCGATCGCACACAGATCGGGCCGAAGGTGCAGATCCTGACCGCAGATCATCCCCGCGATCCGGAGACGCGCCGAACCGGGCTAGAATTCGGGCGGCCCGTGCGGATCGGCGAGGATGTCTGGATCGGCGGCGGCGCGATCATCCTGCCGGGGATTACGATTGGCGATGGCGCGTTGATCGGTGCGGGGGCTGTCGTGACGCGCGACGTGCCTGCGGGCGCGACGGTGGCGGGCAACCCGGCGCGGATCATCGGCAAGGCTTAGCGAAACTTGCCCCGCCGCGCCCTTCTCGCTAAGGGAAACCAAAGATCAATCAGGAGGATCAGGCATGAGCCGCGCATTCGTATTCCCCGGTCAGGGCGCACAGGTCATCGGCATGGGCAAGGCTTTGGCCGACGCCTATCCCGCGTCGAAAGCGGTGTTCGAAGAAGTCGATGACGCGCTCGGGCAAAAGCTGAGCACGCTCATCTGGGAAGGCGAGCAGGACGAGCTGACGCTGACCGCCAACGCGCAACCCGCGCTGATGGCGACCTCGATCGCAGCCCTGCGCGCGCTGGAGGCCGAAGGCTATGCGGTCACCGATGCGGCCTATGTTGCGGGTCACTCGCTGGGCGAATATTCCGCGCTTTGTGCGGCGGGTTCGCTGAGCCTGGCCGATACCGCGCGCCTGCTGCGCGTGCGCGGCGATGCGATGCAATCGGCGGTGCCGGTGGGCGTAGGCGCGATGGCCGCGATCCTCGGGCTCGATTTCGAGGCCGCGTCGAAAGTCGCAGCCGAGGCTGCGCAGGGCGAGGTCTGTCAGGCGGCCAACGACAACGATCCGAGCCAGGTCGTGATCTCGGGCGACAAGGCGGCGGTCGAGCGCGCCACGGTGCTCGCCAAGGAAGCGGGCGCGAAACGGGCCGTGATGCTGCCGGTCTCTGCCCCGTTCCACTGCGCGCTGATGCAGCCTGCCGCGGATGCGATGGATGCCGCGCTGGCCGGCGTCGAAATCAAGGCGCCGGTCGTGCCGCTGGTCGCCAATGTGCGCGCCGAGGCGGTGAGCGACCCGGCGCTGATCCGCGAGCTGCTGGTCGAGCAGGTCACGGGCTCGGTGCGCTGGCGCGAGAGCGTGGCGTGGATGGCCGGTCAGGGCGTCGACGAGGTCTGGGAAATCGGCGCGGGCAAGGCGCTGTCGGGCATGATCCGCCGGATCGCGAAAGAGGTGACCTGCCGCGCGGTCGGCACGCCGGAGGATATCGCTGCGCTGAAGGGCTGAGGGCTACGCCGGGGGATCCTCCCCCGGACCCCCTGGGATATTTCCGCCAAGAGGAAGCGCAGGCCGACCGGTTCGAAACCGAATTGGTCGGCTTTTTCATACGTTTGTGATCGCGATGGGTTGTCGCCCCGACGTGCGCAACTATGGCGTGTAGCACTTAGAGTTCCCTAACGGCGCTTTCGCTGCTAAGAGAGCGCCAACTTAGATATGAGGTAGCATGATGTTCGATCTGAAAGGCAAACGCGCGCTTGTCACCGGGGCTTCTGGCGGGATCGGCGCCGAGATTGCGCGGGCGCTCCATGCGGGCGGCGCGTCGGTGGCACTGTCGGGCACGCGGGTCGAGCCGCTCGAGGCACTGGCTGCCGAGCTGGGCGAGGGCGCGTATGTTTGCCCGGCGAATCTGAGCGATCCGGAATCGGTCGAGGCGCTGCCGAAAGCGGCGATCGAGGCGATGGGCGGCTTGGATATCCTCGTGAACAATGCCGGCATCACGCGTGATCAGCTGACGATGCGGATGTCGGACGAGGATTGGCAATCGGTGATCGACGTGAACCTGACGGCGGCGTTCCGCCTGATGCGTGCGGTTCTTCGCCCGATGATGAAAGCGCGCTGGGGCCGGATCATCAACATCACCTCCGTCGTCGGGCAGACCGGCAACCCGGGCCAGGTGAACTATGCGGCCGCCAAGGCGGGTCTTGTCGGCGCGTCGAAATCGCTCGCGCAGGAAGTCGCGACGCGCGGCGTGACGGTGAACTGCGTGGCGCCGGGCTTCATCGAGACGCCGATGACGGAAAAGCTCACCGAAGCTCAGAAGGACGCGATCCTGTCGGGCATCCCGGCCGGACGCATGGGTACGCCGGAAGAAATCGCGGCTGCGGTGCGCTACATCGCAAGTCCCGAGGCGGGCTACGTCACCGGTGCGGTGCTGCACGTCAACGGCGGTGGGACGATGGCCTGACGTCTTTGTGACCCTAGGGCACGAAGGCCTTTGATAGGATAGAGAAACGTCTTGCCATGGGCCACGGCAATCGCTAAGAGCGCTGCAGACGGGCCGGGCGTAAAAGCCACGGCTCTGAATTGCGGTCTTCGGGTTGACCCGGGGCGCGCGGGTTGAGACGCTCGTATTCGAGCAAGCATGAACGGGCTAGGCCCTATAAACTTTGAGGAATTGACATGAGCGACATCGCTGATCGCGTGAAGAAGATCGTCGTGGAGCATCTCGGCGTGGAAGAGGACAAGGTCACTGAGAGCGCCTCGTTCATCGACGACCTCGGTGCGGACAGCCTCGACACGGTCGAGCTGGTCATGGCCTTCGAAGAAGAGTTCGGCATCGAGATCCCCGATGACGCCGCCGAGAACATTCAGACCGTCGGCGATGCGGTGAAATTCATCTCGGAAGCGCAGTAAGCCTTTTACGGCTGACGCTGAGAGAGAGTTAAGAGCGGCGCTTCGGGGAACCGGAGCGCCGCTTTTCTTTTGCGTAAAGCGCGTGCGCATGCGTTGGGGGGAGGGAAGATGCGGAGTTTCGTCGCGATCGAGCTGCCCGACGCGCATGTCGAGGCCATCGAGCGGTTGCAGCAGGCTCTGGGTGCGGGCCGGATCGTGCAGCCCGACAACCTGCACCTGACGCTGGCCTTTCTGGACGAGATCGACGCAGGCCAGCTCGAGGCGCTGGACGAGGGGCTGCGGGCCATCGACTGGGCGCCCGGGCCGGAGCTGGTGCTGACGGGGCTGGAGATTTTCGGCAGTGCCGCGCGACCGGAGGCGTTGGTGCTGAGTGTGCAGGCCGATCCCAACCTCGATCGCTGGCATCGCGCGGTGATGGGCGCCGCGCGTCTGGCGGAAATCGACCTGCCGCGGCGGCGGTTTCGTCCGCATGTTACCCTGGCGCGGTTCGGCAAGCGTGCATCCCCGGGGGATTTGCTGCGGTTGGGGAGACTCATGGCGGCCGAAGGCGCTGTGAAGCTGCCCGCTTTCACGCCCGAGCAGGTGGCGTTGATCCAGTCCACGCTGGGACACGGGCCGCCGCGGCATAACGTTTTGATGCGCTATCCGGATGAAAAATCTGTGCAATTCGCGAAGACCTGACCGAAAGTGCAATCGCGTCCGCGTGGCTGTTAACCCTTCGTTAACGAATTAGGCGTCCCTTGGAGAGGTCGCGGGTGCTTATGTAAAATGCCCTTCTGCCCGCGCAGTTGAGGTCACGTTATGTCTGTGTTTCGCCGGGCTCGGGTTCTGATCCGTCCTCTTTTGGTTTTCGCCGCCGCGCTTGCGGGGTTGGCTCTGCTGGCGCAGATGGCCACCGCGCTGTCGGGCGAGGATATGGTCGTGCGCGCGCTCACGTCGTGGAACGCGATGGGCGCGTGGACGGCGTTGACCATTCTGGCGATGGCGGGCGCGATTGCGTTTCGGCGCGAGGCACCGAATGTGGCGCGCGGGCTGGCGGCGGGAACGCTGTTGCTGTGCCTGTTCTCGAACTTTGCGGAGGTCTATGACCTGAGCGGCGCGGGGGCGATCGGGGGAGGCGCGGCCGCGCTCTTGGGGATCACCGCGGCGGGGTTCTTCGCGCTGGAGGCGGGTGCCTATCTGTTTGGAACGATTGCCTATCTGACGGTGTTCGGCGGGGCTTTGATGTACCTGCTGTCGCACAGTATCGCGACCAGCCGGCTGGCGGAGGGCGTGTCGATCGGGGCGGCACTGGCGATCATGTGTCTCGCCTATGCGGGGCTCATCTGCCGTAGCGATCGTGGGGTGATGCGGGTGCTGCTCAACGAGCATGCGTCGGGGCGGCAGGCACGGGCGCAGATGCTTCTGGGGGTCGTCGCGCCCTTCCTGCTGGGCACGTTCTACCTGCTCAGCGATCAGGGGAGTCAGGTGCGCGCGGAGCTGCTGTTGCTGGTCGCGACCATCGTGGGGTTGAATATCGGGCTGATCATCCTGATGGCAGTTTCGCTGGAGCGGGTGGATCATGCGCGGCGCAAGGCCGAGCGGGAACTGGTGAACCGGGCGATGCGCGACGGGCTGACGGGGCTGTTCAACCGGGAGATGCTCGGGCGGCGTTTCGCACAGTATTTCGCGCAAGGTATGCGCGAGCAGGTGCCTTTCACGGCGCTGATGATCGACCTCGACCATTTCAAGCAGATCAACGATCTGGGCGGGCATTCTCTGGGTGATCGCGTTCTGCGCCGCACGGCGCGGGCGATGCGGGCGCAGCTGCGGCTGGAGGATACGATGGCGCGGGTCGGCGGCGAGGAATTCGCGGTGATCCTGCCGGGGGCGGGGCTGGCCGAGGCGCTCGAAGTGGCGGAGCGGTTGCGTGTCTGTGTGGCGGGACTGCGTTTCGAGGATCAGTACGGCGCGGCGCTGCAGGTCACTGTCTCGATCGGGGTGGCCGAATGGGAGCGCGGCGAGGAGCTGCGGAGCCTCTATGCGCGCGCCGACGGGGCGCTCTACGCGGCGAAGAATGGCGGGCGCGACCGGGTGTTGCTGGCGCCGCCCACCGCTCAGATGCGCTGCACCGCGCTGACGCTGCCGCCCCTGAGCACGGGGCGGGCGCCGACGGCTGTACCGACGCTCCCGGCACGGCAGACTGAACCGGTTCGTGCCCCGCAACGCTAGCCCCCCTCACGCGCCGTCCGTCCCGAACGGTAACCCGCCTGTCGCAATGGGTTATGATTGCGCCTTTGCGCGCCCCCGTGTATCAGGTCTGCCAAGATATTTGGCTGAGAAAGAGGTCGGGCATGCGTCGGGTAGTAGTCACGGGTCTGGGAATGGTCACGCCGCTGGCTTGCGGCGTCGAGGAGACCTGGTCGCGGCTTATCGCGGGACAATCGGGGGCGGGGACGATCTCGCGCTTCGATGCGTCCAATGTGACCACGAAATACGCCTGCGAGATTCCGCTGGGCGACGGGTCCGACGGCACGTTCAATGCCGATGACTGGATGGAGCCGAAAGAGCAGCGCAAGGTCGACGATTTCATCCTCTACGGGATGACGGCGGCGACGCAGGCGGTGAAGGATTCCGGCTGGGAGCCGCAGGACGAAGAGAGCCGTCTGCGCACCGGTGTGATGATCGGCTCGGGGATCGGCGGCCTCAGCTCGATCGCGGATACGGCCGTTCTGATCAAGGAAAAGGGCGTCCGCCGCGTCAGCCCGTTCTTCATTCCGGGCGCGCTGATCAACCTCGTCTCGGGGCAGGTCTCGATCCGCTTCGGCTTCAAGGGCCCGAACCATGCGGTCGTCACCGCCTGTTCGACCGGCGCGCATGCCATCGGTGATGCGGCGCGTCTGATCATGCTCGGCGATGCCGATGTGATGGTCGCAGGTGGCGCGGAGAGCCCGATTTCGGAGATTGGCATCGCGGGCTTCAACGCCTGTAAGGCGCTGTCCACGAAGCGCGGCAACGAGCCGGAGGCTGCGAGCCGTCCGTGGGATGCCGACCGCGACGGGTTCGTGATGGGTGAGGGCGCGGGCTGCGTCGTGCTCGAGGAATACGAGCACGCCAAGGCGCGCGGCGCGAAGATCTATGCCGAGGTGCTGGGCTATGGCCTGTCGGGCGACGCCTATCACATCACCGCGCCGTCCGAGGATGGCGATGGCGGCTTCCGTGCGATGAAAGCCGCGCTGGAGCGGGCCGATCTGAACCCCGATCAGGTGGATTACATCAACGCGCATGGCACTTCGACCATGGCCGACGTGATCGAACTGGGCGCGGTGCAGCGCCTGCTGGGCGACGCGGCCTCGAAAGCCACGATGAGCTCGACCAAGTCCTCGGTCGGCCACCTTCTGGGGGCTGCCGGCGCGGTGGAGGCGATCTTCTCGATCCTCGCGATCCGCGATCAGATCGCACCGCCGACGCTGAACCTGGAAAATCCGCCGGAAGAGGCCGTGATCGACCTCGCGCCGAAGACCGCGGTCAAGCGCAAGATCGACGTCGCGCTGTCCAACAGCTTCGGCTTCGGTGGCACCAATGCGAGCCTCGTGATGGGCAAGGTGGATAGCTGATGTGGCGTAACATCGTCTCGAATTTCCTGACGCTGCTGATCGTCATTCTCGTCGCGCTTGGCGGGTTGGTCGCCTGGGCGAAGAACCAATATGTCGAGCCCGGCCCGCTGGCCGAGGCGATGTGTCTGCGCGTCGCGCCGGGCGAAAGCCTGCAGGGAGTGTCGTCCAGTCTGAAAGACAAGGGGGCGATCTCGTCCTCCTATCTGTTCCGCACGGGTGCGCAGTATGAGGAAAAGGCCGACAAGCTGAAATTCGGCTCCTACCTGATCGAGCCGAACGCCTCGATGCAGTCCATCGTCGGGCAGATCACCTCCGGTGGTCCGTCGACCTGCGGGTCGGAACTGGTGTTCCGGATCGGGGTGAACGGCAACGAAGTGCTGCTGCGCGAGCTGGACCCGACCACGGGCGATTACCAGAAGGTCGCGGAGTACAATCCCGAGAGCGAGAAGCCGCCCGAAGGGTTCGAGGACAAGGCCGACCGTGCCGATGTCCGCACCCGCGTGACGGTGGTCGACGGTGTGACCAGCTGGCAGATTGTGCAGGGGCTGCAGGAAGCGAGCTTCCTGTCCGGCAAGATCGACGGGGTGCCGGGCGAAGGCACGCTCGCGCCTGACAGCTACGAGGTGACGCGCGGGGCCGACCGGCAAGCGCTGATCGGTCTGATGGCCGATCGTCAGTCGAAAATCCTCGCCGACGCCTGGGACGGACGCGCAGACGGGCTGCCCTATGACGATCCGCAGCAGGCGCTGACTATGGCCTCGATCGTCGAGAAGGAAACCGGTGTGCCCGAAGAGCGCCCGGAAGTGGCGAGCGTCTTCATCAACCGTCTCGAGAAGGGGATGCGGCTGCAGACCGACCCGACGGTGATCTACGGCGT
This sequence comes from Thioclava sp. JE_KL1, assembly GCF_009296265.1. Taxonomy (GTDB): domain Bacteria; phylum Pseudomonadota; class Alphaproteobacteria; order Rhodobacterales; family Rhodobacteraceae; genus Thioclava. The sequence goes on along the minus strand of NZ_WBJS01000004.1, from coordinate 353,888 downwards.
GACCGAAGGCAAGGGGGTGCTGGGCCGCGGCCTGCGCCAGTCCGAGCTGCGCAAGGCCACGCCCTACAACACCTATGTCATCGACGGGCTGCCGCCCGGACCGATCGCGAATCCGGGCAAGGCGGCCATCGAGGCGGCGATGCATCCCGATTCGACCGACTACCTGTTCTTCGTGGCCGATGGCTCCGGCGGACATGCGTTCTCGAGCACGATCGAGGAGCATAACAAGAACGTAGCGAAGTGGCGCGAGATCGAGAAACAGCGTCAGGAAGATGCGTCAAGCAACTGATAAACAAAAAAGAACCCCGGTTTTCGCCGGGGTTCTTTTTTGACTGGAGCGCACAACCCAGAATTTAGAGCTTGACTTTGCGAACGCTCTCGGGTAGAGATTTGGCATGCTAGGAAAAGTGGGCAAGCGCCGCGGGGAAACCCGACGGCGTTTTTTCATGTCTCTCGAACGGACCAACTTGGAACGGGTGGGTTCGTCAGTGATGCAAGACAACAAAGTGAACGAGGCGGGGGCGCCGGTCGATCTTCTGGATCAGACCGAAGCGCTCTATCGGGACGTGGCCGAGGAGCTGGCGCAGGCGCTGCAGGGGGTGCGGCGCGGCGACATATCCGAGGCGAAAGCGGCGGTGCAGGCGGTCAAGGACCTCCGCACCGCTTTTCATTTGGTGATGGAGGAACGATCGCGTGTCGAGAAACTCCGCAGACAGCTGGCAGGTGTCGCCGCCGGACGCGATGGCGCGCTCGACTTCGATGCCGCCAGAGCTGAAATCGGGCGCCGCCTGGCTCGCCTCCGCGACGCCTGAGAGCGTCGAGGCGTTTCTCGACGGGCTCGACGACAATGCATTGCTCGCGCTGCCCTGGATCTTCGAGTTCTGGGCGTTGGATCATCAGCTTCCGCCCGAAGGGGATTGGAAGTCCTGGGTGATCATGGGCGGACGCGGCGCGGGCAAGACGCGGGCCGGGGCCGAGTGGGTGCGTGCGCAGGTGGAAGGCGCACGCCCGCTCGACCCCGGAAGGGCGCGGCGCGTGGCGCTGGTCGGCGAGACCTTCGATCAGGTGCGCGATGTGATGGTGATGGGGGAGAGCGGGATATTGGCCTGCTCTCCGCCCGACCGCAGGCCCGACTGGGAGGCGGGGCGGCGTCGGCTCGTCTGGCCGAACGGGGCCACGGCGCAGGCCTTCTCGGCTCATGAGCCCGAGGCGCTGCGGGGGCCGCAATTCGACGCGGCCTGGGTCGATGAGATGGGCTGCGCCGCGATCGACAAGGGGACCAACGAGCCGAACAAGTTCCTCGATCCGAAAAGCTCGGAAAGCGCGCTGCCGCATTACTCGGATGGGCGGCGCGATGATTACATCCAGATGCAATATCTGCGAGCGATGACCGAGTATTGGGGGGAAACGGCCAACAATCCGATTTCGGAATATTACGGCGGGCCGATGGTGGATTTGGCGCGCGCCCATGTCTGGGCGTGGGATGTGCGGCCCTATCCGCAATTTCCCGGTCTGCCGGAGGTATGGGACGATGCGACGAATTACGCGCGGGGGCATTGGATTTCGGGGCGGGCGACGGCACAGCCTCTGGCGCATGTCGTGGGCGAGATTTGTGCGCTCGCGGGGGTCGAGGTGTTCGATGTGAGCGCGCTGCACGGGGTGGTGCGCGGATATGCGATGCCTGGGGGGATCTCGCCGCGCGGCGCGTTGCAGTCGCTGAGCCTGATCTACGGCTTCGATGCGGTGGAGCGCGACGGTGAGTTGGTGTTCCGGATGCGCGATGCATCGGTGGATGCGGAGGTGGTGCCTCCGCTGCTGGCGTTGGACGGCGACGATCAAAGCCTGGAGACGCGCCGTGCACCGGAGGCGGAGATCGCGGGACGCGTGCGACTGGCCTATGTCGAGGCCGATGGTAGTTTCGAGACCCGCGCCGTGGAAGCGATCTTCCCCGATGAGGAGAACGGGCCGGCTTCTGCGAGCGAGGCGCCTCTGGCGCTGACGCGGGCGGAGGGAATGCGCGTCGTGAACCGCTGGCTCTCGGAGGCGCGGGTGGGGCGCGATACGGCGCAGTTCACGCTTCCGCCGTCGATGGGGTGGCTCGGGCCGGGGGATGTCGTGGTGTTGCAAGCCGAGGAGGGCGCACGGCGCTACCGGATCGACCGGATGGAGCGTGCCGAGGCGATCCGTGTGGAGGCGGTCCGGGTCGAGCCGGGGATCTATGAGGCGTCGGAGGAAACCGACGAGGTGGCGCGGATCGAGAGCTTCACGCCGCCTGTGCCGGTCACACCGGTATTCCTTGATTTGCCATTGCTGACAGGCGCGGAAGACCCTTATGCGCCGCATCTGGCGGTAACGGCGAGCCCTTGGCCGGGGGCGGCAGCTTTGTATTCCGCGCTCGAGGATGCGGGCTATGCGCTTAATACCAAGGCCGAAACCCAAGCGGCGATCGGTGTGACACAGACAATCTTGCCGCATGCGCAGACCGGGCTCTGGGATCGCGGGCCGAGCCTGCGCGTGAAGATGCTGTCGGGGGCCTTGGAAAGCGCGAGCGAAGAAGGTGTGTTGGCGGGACTGAACGCGATGGCGATCGGGGATGGCTCGTCGGATCGCTGGGAGGTGTTCCAGTTCCGGGCCGCCGAGCCGGTAGAGCCGGGCGTCTGGGACGTCGATTGGCGCTTGCGCGGGCAGGCGGGCAGCGATGCGCTGATGCCCGATGCCTGGCCGGAAGGCTCGGTGGTCGTGCTGCTCGACGGGGCGCCGCGCCAGATCGAGGTGTCGCCCTCGGCGCGAAATCAGGCGCGTCACTACCGGGTGGGACCGGCCGGGCGGGGCTATGACGATCCCTCCTATATCCACACGGTTCAGGCCTTTGTGGGCATCGGGCTGCGGCCCTTGTCGCCCTGTCATTTGCGCGCGCAGGCGCTGGGCAGTGATCTGCGGCTGAGCTGGGTGCGGCGGACCCGGATCGGGGGCGACGACTGGGAGGCGCTGGACGTGCCTTTGGGCGAGGTGTCGGAGCGCTACCGGGTGCGGGTGCTCGAGGGTCAGGCGATCCGACGCGAGGTGATCGTGAGCGCGCCGGGTTGGACCTATGGCGCGGCAGAGCGCGCGAAAGACGGGATGATCGGCGCGCCGAGCTTCGAGGTAGCGCAGATCTCGGACGTCTTCGGGCCGGGGTTGCCAGCGCGGCTGACCTGGACCGGGTGAGATGCGCGCTTTGCTGGACGGCGATCTGATGGTGCTGGCGCGGGTGGTGATGCTTTGGCCCGAGGCGGGGCGCGCGGACCGGCTTCAGCGGCTCCTTGACCGGGTTCATGCGGCGGATCGCTATTGCAAGCGGTTCCGCCGCGCGCATCCGTGCTGGGGCAATGGCTCGATCCTCAGCATGGCGCTGGGCTTGCCGCGGGCGAAGGCGGGGCCCGGCGATCCGGGCTACCTGCGCGCGCTGGGCTTTGTATGTGCCGGGATGGCCGAGTGGCGCATGGGGCGCCAGCCGCGAAAGTGAAATGACGTAAAGCCCCTTCCTCTATCCGACGGAAAGCCTATGTGTTAGGTTCTTGCGCGCGAAGAGGGAGTTATCCGATGAACAAGCAAATGGCCAAAGTTGCAACTGTCGATCCGGTCTGGACGCAGATTTGCGACGAGGCGCGGGCCGCCGTGCGGGACGAGCCGCTTCTTGGCGCGCTGATCCATGCTGGGCTGTTGCACCACCCGACGCTGGAGCGCGCGCTGGCCTATCGTTTCTCGATGAAACTGGCCTCGGCAGAGATGAGCGAGCAGATCCTGCGCGAGATCGCTGAGGAAGCTTTCGCCGCCGATCCCGATCTGGGGCAGGCGGCGCGGGCCGATCTGGTGGCCGTGCATGAGCGCGACCCGGCCTGCCACCGGCTGATCCAGCCGCTGTTGTTCTTCAAGGGCTTTCAGGCGCTGCAAAGCTACCGGATCGCGCACTGGCTGTTCACGAACGGTCGCCGCGACATGGCCTATTTCGTGCAGATGCGCACCTCCGAGCTGTTCGGCGTGGACATCCATCCCGGCGCGAGGATAGGGCGCGGCATCATGATGGACCATGCCCATTCGATCGTGATCGGGGAAACGGCTGTCGTGGGCGACAATGTCTCGATGCTGCATTCGGTGACGCTCGGCGGGACCGGCAAGGAAGACGAAGAGCGTCACCCGAAGATCGGCAATGGCGTGCTGATCGGGGCGGGCGCGAAGGTGCTCGGCAATATCCATGTCGGCGATTACAGCCGGATCGCGGCGGGTTCGGTCGTACTCTCCGACGTGCCGCGCTGCACGACGGTGGCCGGAGTGCCCGCGAAGATCGTGGGCGAGGCGGGCTGCGACCGCCCCGCGCGCGAGATGGATCAGCTTTTGCACAGCAAGTGAGCGCATCTCATAGAATAGACAGGCGGGGCTTCGGCCCCGCTTTTTTCATGTCTGGCACCTGGCTAAAGTGAACCCTGGCCGGGGCGCAGGGCGTAGCTCTCGTGACAGATCACAGGAGAGCGACATGAAACCGATTTGGATGACCGGGCTCGCGGCCCTTCTCGTTTGCGCGCCGGCGGGACTTGCCAGTGCCAGCGCGAGTGTCGACTTTCAGACGCTGCCAGCGGATCAAAGCGACCTCGCGCCGTATCGCTGGGATCGCCGCGTGGTGCTGATCTTCGCCCCGTCCGAGACCGATCCGCAGTTTCGCGCGGCGCGCAAGATGGTGGAGGCGCAGGCTGCGGGAATTTCGGAACGTGACATCACCATTCTCGCCGACACGACACCGGAAATGGCTGGCGCTTTGCGCGGCAAGTTCGGGGTCGACGGGTTTCGGATGCTGCTGATCGGTAAGGACGGCGGGGTGAAGATGGACCGCGCGGAACCGATCTCCGCGGAGACGCTGTTCTCCACCATCGACGCGATGCCGATGCGTCAGCGTGAGATGCGAGGCGACTAAAATGTTGAGGATAAACGAAGGCCCGGACCTCGCGGTCCGGGCCTTCTGTCATTTTCAGTGAAGGGCGTGGCCTCAGGCCAGCATCAGCATCGGGTTCTCAAGGTTCTCGCAGATCGCCTTCATCAGCTCCGCGCCGAGCGCCCCGTCGATCACGCGGTGATCGACCGAGAGCGTCATCGACATGACCGTGGCCACCTCGATCTCGCCTTCGGCATTCACGACCGGCTGTTTGATCCCTGCGCCGACGGCGAGGATCGCGCCATGCGGCGGGTTGATGACCGCGTCGAAATTCTCGATCCCGAACATGCCGAGATTGGAGATCGCGAAGCTGCCGCCCTGATATTCATGCGGCGCGAGCTTGCGGTCGCGGGCACGGGTGGCGAGGTCCTTCATCTCCGCGGACAGCGTCGAGAGCGACTTCATCTCCGCATCCTTCAGCACCGGGGTGAACAGTCCGCCTTCGATTGCGACCGCGACGGCCACGTCCGAGGGCTTCAGCTTGAACACCTTGTCGCCGGCCCAGACCGCATTCGCATCCGGCACCGATTGCAGCGCCAGCGCGCAGGCCTTGATGATGAAGTCGTTGACCGAGAGCTTCACGCCGCGCCCCTCGAGCTGCTTGTTCAGCTGCGAGCGGAATTTCATCAATGCGTCGAGTTTGACCGAACGGCGCAGATAGAAATGCGGGATCGTCTGCTTGGCCTCGGTGAGACGCGCGGCGATGGTCTTGCGCATCCCGTTGAGCTCGATCTCCTCGTATTCGCGACCCTCGTACATCTTCGCGATGGTCGAGGAGGAGACGGATGCCGCCGCAGGGGCAGGGGCCGCAGCCTCCGCTTTCGGTGCGTCCGCCTTGGCCGGGGCTGCCTTGCCGCCTTCAGCGGCTTCGACATCGGCCTTCACGATACGACCTTTCGGACCCGAGCCCTTCAGCGCGGCCAGATCGACGCCCTTGTCGGCGGCGATGCGGCGTGCGAGCGGCGAGGCGAAGACGCGCTTGCCATCCGCATCCTGCGGGGCGGCGGGCGCTTTTTCCGTCTTCGGCGCGGCGCTTGCACCTTTCGAGCCACCGGTTTTCGCGCCGCTTTTCTCGGCGGGCGCGTTGTCGGCTTCCTTGGTCTCTTTCGCATCCTCGGCGGCTTCGGCTTGCGCCTCACCGGGAACGGGGCTCTCGGCCTCGTCCACGGCGGAGGCATCCTCGCCCTCTTCCAGCAGCACGGCGATCGGGTCGTTGACCTTCACGCCGGAGGTGCCTTCCGAGACGAGGATCTTGCCGATCACGCCCTCATCCACAGCCTCGAATTCCATCGTGGCCTTGTCAGTCTCGATCTCCGCGATGATGTCGCCCGAGGAGACTTCGTCCCCCTCTTTCACGAGCCATTTCGCGAGCGTGCCTTCCTCCATCGTGGGCGACAGGGCGGGCATCAAAATCTGGGTTGCCATTGCGCTATCCCCTTACCGGTAGGTGACTTTTTTGACCGCATCGACGACCTCGTCCGAGGTCACGAGCGCCATTTTCTCGAGGTTGGCCGCGTAGGGCATGGGCACGTCCTTGCCGGTGCAGTTGATCACCGGCGCGTCGAGCCAGTCGAAGGCGCGCTCCATGATCACGGCCGACAGGTGGTTGCCGAAGCTTGCCACGGGGAAGCCTTCCTCGACGGTCACGCAGCGGTTGGTCTTGCGCACCGAGGCGAGCACCGTGTCGTAATCCACCGGGCGCAGGGTGCGCAGGTCGATCACTTCCGCGTCGATGCCCTCTTTCTCGAGCTTGTCGGCGGCCTCCAGAGCGTGGCTCATGCCGATGCCCCAGCTGACGATGGTGACATCCGACCCTTCGCGCCAGATTTTCGCCTTGCCGAAGGGGATGGTGAAGTCCTCCAGATCCGGCACCTCGAACGAACGCCCGTAAAGGATCTCGTTTTCGAGGAAGATCACCGGGTTCGGGTCACGGATCGCCGATTTCAGTAGGCCTTTCGCATCGGCCGCCGAATAGGGCTGCACGACTTTCAGACCCGGAACATGGGCATACCATGCGCCGTAATCCTGGCTGTGCTGAGCCGCCACGCGGGCTGCCGCGCCGTTCGGGCCTCGGAACACCATCGGTGCGCCCATCTGGCCGCCCGACATGTAGAGCGTCTTCGCTGCCGAGTTGATGATCTGGTCCATCGCCTGCATGGCGAAGTTGAAGGTCATGAATTCGACGATCGGGCGCAGGCCGCCAAAGGCCGCGCCGACGCCGAGACCGGCAAAGCCATGCTCGGTGATCGGGGTGTCGATCACGCGGCGGTCGCCGAACTCGTCGAGCAGGCCTTGCGTGACCTTGTAGGCGCCTTGGTATTCGGCGACTTCCTCACCCATCACGAAGACGGTGTCGTCGGAACGCATTTCCTCGGCCATCGCATCGCGCAGCGCCTCGCGGACGGTCTGCGTCTTCATCGGCGTGCCTTCGGGCCAGTCCGGCGTGGTGTCGGGCTTGGGCATGTCGTCGTCCGAGGATTTCGCCTGAGCGGGAGCCTTCGCGGGCTCGCCTTCGTCGTCGCTTTCGGCGGCGTCCGACCCGGTATCGGGCGCTTCGGCCTCTTCGGCGGCGGAGGCGTCTTCGCCTTCTTCCAGCATCACTGCGATCGGGTCGTTGACCTTCACGCCGGAGGTGCCTTCTGCGACGAGGATTTTGCCCAGCGTGCCTTCGTCGACCGCTTCGAACTCCATCGTGGCCTTGTCGGTCTCGATCTCGGCGATGATGTCACCGGCCGAAATCTCGTCGCCCTCTTTCTTGAGCCATTTCGCCAGCGTGCCCTCTTCCATCGTGGGCGAGAGCGCGGGCATCAGAATCTTGGTTGCCATCTGTCTTTCCCCCCTCAGGCGTTCTGCGGCGCGACATCGGTATAGATGTCGGTGTAAAGTTCATCCGCGGAGGGCTCGGGGCTCTCCTTGGCGAAATCGGCGGCGCCGTTGACGATCGCCTTGATATCCTTGTCGACCTGCTTGAGCTCGTCCTCGGTCGCATGCTTGCCGGTCAGCAGAAGCTGGCGGATATGCTCGATCGCGTCGCGCTCTTCGCGCATCTTCTGCACCTCTTCGCGGGTCCGGTATTTCGCCGGGTCCGACATCGAGTGGCCGCGATAGCGATAGGTCTTGATCTCGAGGATGTAGGGGCCCTTGCCCGAGCGGCAGTGCGCGACGGCCTTCTCGCCGGCCTGCTTCACAGCCAGCACGTCCATCCCGTCGACTTCCTCGCCCGCGATGCCATAGGCGATGCCGCGTTCGTAGAAGTCCGGCGACTTGGTCGCGCGCTTCACGCTGGTGCCCATGGCATATTGGTTGTTCTCGATCACGAAGACGACCGGAAGGTCCCAGAGCTGCGCCATGTTGTAGGTCTCTGCGACCTGACCCTGGTTCGCCGCACCATCGCCGAAATAGGTGAAGGTGACGTTGTCGTTGCCCTTGTACTTATCCGCGAAGGCGAGGCCCGCGCCGATCGGCACCTGCGCTGCGACGATGCCGTGGCCGCCGTAGAAATGCTTCTCTTTCGAGAACATGTGCATCGAGCCGCCCTTGCCCTTCGAGTAGCCGCCATCGCGGCCCGTGAGCTCGGCCATCACGCCTTTCGGGTCCATCCCGCAGGCGAGCATATGCCCGTGATCGCGATAGGAGGTGACGCGCTTGTCGCCTTCCTTCGCCGCAGCCTCGAGGCCCACGACCACCGCTTCCTGCCCGATATAGAGGTGGCAGAAGCCGCCGATCAGACCCATGCCGTAAAGCTGACCCGCCTTCTCTTCGAAGCGCCGGATCAGCAGCATGTCATGGTAATATTGCTTGAGTTCCTCGGCCGAGACATTCGCGCCCGCTTTGGCGCCGCTCGCCGAGCCTTTCCGTGCTGCCATTGGTCAGACCTCCCTTGGCCGGAATAGTTTAGCGTTAAACCATTCCTTACAGCAATGCCGGGCCGAAGGCAATGACTCCACGGTATCGCGGGGCAGGAATGGCGTTCACTTTCCAACTAGGGCCGGTGGGGCGGTTTTCGAGCGATGTTTGTGCCGCGAAAATGGGCAGACCGGGAAGCCTCTCAGCGGATCACGATCTCGTCCGAGCGCATCGCGCCCAGCACTTCGCGCGCCCGGCTGTCGAGGAGGTCCAGATCGAGGTAATCGTCGGACAGGCGATGGGTCAGATTGGCCATCCGGTCGACCTTGGCGCGCAGCGCATCGCGCTCGGCGCGCTTGGCGTCGATCTCCGCTTCGATCTGCACGCGGCTGAGAATGCCGTAACGCCCCTGCACGGCGGCAAAGGCGAAATAGGCGCCCAGCACCACTGCCACGGTCACGAAAATCAGAGGCCCGATCGTGGGGCGTCTCATCACCATTGTCCTGCCTCGCTTCTTCGCTGGTCGCGTGCCTGTCCCCCAGACCCGCGCCACGGCCTCTGACGGGCCCTGTGTCTCGAATCATGTCACATGTGATTCGTCATTGGAATCCCCCGGATGATCAATTCTGCAAAGATTTCGCACGACGTTGCGCGCTGGGTTGTGCATCGGGTTGCGCATTCAGCGGTCCGCCTCGCACGCGTGGCCCCGCATGCGCGCGGACTTGCCCCGGCGCGCGCATCTGGCTAGGCAGGTTTGGCAGCAGGAAAGGCGCGTATGTGAGCATCTCCGGGTTCATCAAGGCGGTCGGGTCGAAGAAGATGCGTCTCTTCGGCATCACCGCGCCGCCCGCAGCCGAAGGGCGCGAGGGGATCGCTCTCGTCGCCATCGTGAAGAACGTGGGCGACTACATCCTCGAATGGCTGGAATTCCACACGGTTGCCGGCGCGCGCCACGTCTTTCTTTATGACAATGGCTGCACTGACGACACGCTGGCCAAGATCGCCGCGTCGCCCTTCGCGGCGTCTGTTGCCGTGACCCCCTGGCGCATGGCGGGCTACGACCCGGCCACGGAGCGCCGCATCTCGCAGCAGGTCGCGGCCTATGCCCATGCGGTGACGACCTTCGGCGCCGATTTCGAGCGGATGGCCTTCATCGATATCGACGAATTCCTCGTCCCCGATCCCGGGCTGAGCCTGATGGAGGCGATCACGCAGCATGGCGATCACTCCAACATCTCGCTGCCCTGGCACATGTTCGGCCATGCGGGCCACGACACGCGCCCCGAGGGCTGGGTGACGCGCGCCTTCACCGACCGCGCGCCGGTTCCCTACGCCCGCGACAGCGATCTCCTGCGCTTCAAATGTATCGTCGACCCGTCCCGCATCTCCGCGGTGGGCGTGCATAGTTTCGAGACCGTGGATATGGGCGAGCGCACCGCCAACGCGGCGGGGCAGGTGGTGTCGAACCGCGCCCGCAAGCAGGAGAGTTTCTTCACCTCCAGCCCGCTGCAGCTGAACCACTACTACCTCCTGTCGAAAGCCGAGCTGGAGACCAAACTCGCGCGCGGCCCGATCAATTTCGGCGGCGCCGAGGGCTATCGCAAGCGCGTTCTGGAGAAAGTCACCGAGATCGAACGCGCGCCTGTCGAGGATCGCAAGGCGGTGGCGTATTTTGACGCGCTCTCAGCCCAGGGGGGGGGCGGCGCGGGTAATAATCTCGGTTAACTGCCGCGCGAGGGCGGCCGGTTCGACCGTCGCGCGCATCGCCTCCATCCGGTCCAGCGCGTCACGCCAGAGCGGCCCGCCATAGCTGTCCTGTGCCAGCCGGAACGTCTTGGTGATGCTCTCGGGCGTCGGGTCGGTCAGAAACGGATAATCCGCACCGAGCATTTCCAACGCATCGTCGACATCGCGATTGACGAGGATATTCGCGTTGCAGGCCGCGGCGGTGAAGCCCTTCGTAAACGGTTTGTAGCCGCGCTCGACCCCATGCGCGGTTTGGCTCTCGGGGCGCACACCGTAATGCAGCGCGAAGCTCCCGATCCGAGGCAGGGCGCGTTCGAAATCCTCGACGGTCGTGATGTCGATCTGCTCGACCGCATCGTGGATCGCTTCGGGGATCATCGCATTGTCAGCCCGGCCGATATAGCCGCAGCTGAAAGCGTGGCGCTCCGGCAGCGACACCGACAGAAGGCGTGGGTCGAAATGGTGATGCAGCAGCTCGACCGGGCAGGACAGTCCCTTGTCCGCGCAAAGGTCTCGCAGCGCCTGTTGGCCGCGCAGTGAGGCCGCAATCAGCAGGTCGAACAATTCGGGCCGCACATGGCGCAGCTTCATGTCGACCACATCCTGCGCGACGGTGATCCCGCGTTTGCGCAGCGGGGCCAGATGCGCGCGCGTCAGGTGCTTTGCCGCGGATTTCACGAAGATACACAGCGCGCCGCACGGAATGCTGCGCGCCACGGCGCGCATCGCAATCGGCGGCATCACGAGCGCATGGAACGGGCGCACAGACAGAGTGATCCCCGGATCCAGATGGGGGCTCAGCAATTCGACCAGCTGCTCGGCCCGCATATAGGCCGACCCACGCTGCGCGAGCGGCCGCGCCATGCGACGAAACAGAACGACATGTCGTTGCACGGACCCTGCGCCTTTCCTGTCTGGGGTGTTCAGCTTTAGCGTGTCCCGGCGCGACGCCGCAAGGTCGCCTGTGATTCAAAAAAGCGGGCCGCCTCCCGACGCCCCGCTTCGGCTTGGTTCAAATATCCCGGAGGAACTCCCGCAGGGAGTGGGGGCAGAGCCCCCTGATCGGTTAACTGATCTTACCCCGCCACAGACGCCGCATGGATCGAGGTGATCGCCTCTTCCAGCATCGCGTTGAACTCTTCATCCGACTGCTGGGCTGAGAGGCCCTCGGTCAGTGCGCGCGAGAAGGAGGCGATCATTCCGGTGTTCTTGGCCAGCTTCTCATTCGCCTCGTCGCGCGAATAGCCGCCCGAGAGCGCCACGACCTTCAGCACCTTCGGGTGATCGACCAGCGGCTTGTAGCGGTTCGGCTCGGTCGGCAGCGAAAGCTTCAGCATCACCTGCTTGCCCTCGGGCACCGTGTCGAGATGGCTCAGGATCTCGGCCAGCAGCATCTGCTCGGCGTCGTCCTTGTCGGAGATCGAGATCGTCACTTCCGGCTCGAGGATCGGCACGAGCCCGTGGCTCAGCACCTGCATCCCCAGCTCGAACTGCTGATCGACGATCGCCTTGATGCCGCCGACATTGGCCGCCGAGATCACCGAACGCTCCTTGGTGCCGAAGATGCCCGCCTTGACCGCGCGCGACAGCAGATCGTCGAGGCCCGGGATCGGCTTCATCAGCTGCACGCCGTTCTCTTCGGCTTCCAGCCCCTTGTCGATTTTCAGGAAGGGCACCACGCCGCGCTTTTCCCAAAGGTAGGTGGCGGTGGGCGTACCGTCGATCTCGCGATCCATCGTCTGCTCGAACAGGATCGCGCCGACAACTTTCTCGCCGGTGAAGGCGGGGGATTTGATGATCCGCGCACGCATCTGGTGGATCAGGTCGAACATTTCCTCTTCGCCGTTATAGGCGTCTTCCTCGATCCCGTAGAGCCGCAGCGCCTTGGGGGTGGAGCCGCCCGATTGGTCGAGGGCTGCGATGAAGCCGTTGCCCTCGCGCATCTGTTCGGTCTGCTTGGCGTTGGACATGGGAATTCCTCCTGCGGGATATGGTGTTGCCAGAAGGGATAGTTTCCGCGCCGGGGCGATGCAACGCTGGTGACGCTAACATCGCGAAATGGCGTGAATTTTGGCGTGACCTCGCCGCTGCGCGCCGTCCTGCGCCGCGAAAAGACGCGCAAATGAAAAGGGCCGGGGCGCTCTCGCAGCCCCGGCCCGATCGGTCTCTGCGCCCTGTCACAGGGCGCGAAGCTCAGTTCTGCTGGTCGAGCGCGGCTACGCCCGGCAGGACCTTGCCTTCCATCCATTCGAGGAAGGCACCACCCGCGGTCGAGATATAGGAGAAGTCCTTCGCCGCATCGGCCTTGTTGAGCGCGGCCACCGTATCGCCACCGCCCGCGACCGAGATCAGCTTCTCGTCGCGGGTCAGTTCTGCCGCTTTCGCCGCCGCCGCATTGGTCGCCGCATCGAAGGGCGCGATCTCGAACGCGCCGAGCGGGCCGTTCCAGATCAGTGTGCGCGAGTTCTCGAAGACTTTCGTGATTTCCTCGACCGATTTCGGACCGGCATCGAGGATCATCGCATCCGCCGGGCAGGCGTCATTGGCCACGGTCTCGTTCTCGGCGCCCGCCTTGAACTCGCGCGCCACGACCACGTCGACGGGCAGGTGGATCTTGCAGCCCGCGTCCTTGGCCTTTTCCATGATCTCTTTCGCCGTGTCGGCCATGTCGCGCTCGGCCAGCGATTTGCCGACATCGATGCCCTGCGCCACGAGGAAGGTGTTCGCCATGCCGCCGCCGATGATCAGGTGATCGACCTTGGCCACCAGATTGCCCAGCAGGTCGAGCTTGGTCGAGACCTTCGCCCCGCCCACGACCGCCGTCACCGGGCGCTCGGGGTCGCCAAGGGCCGCCTCGAGCGCCTTCAGCTCGGCTTCCATCAGGCGACCGGCGGCTGCGGGCAGGATCTTCGCGATGCCTTCGGTCGAGGCGTGCGCGCGGTGCGCAGCCGAGAAGGCGTCGTTGACATAGACCTCGCCGAGCGCGCCCATCTCGGCGGCCAGCATCGGATCGTTCTTCTCTTCGCCTGCGTGGAAGCGGGTGTTCTCCAGCAGAAGAACCTCGCCCTTCTGAAGCGCGCCCACGGCTTCCTTCGCGGGGCCGCCGACGCAGTCCTTGGCGAATTTCACCGGGAAGCCGAAGGCCTTCTCCAGCGCCGGCACCAGCGGCTCGAGGCTCATCTCGGGCACGACCTGACCCTTGGGGCGACCGAAATGCGCCAGCAGCACCGGCTTGCCGCCCTTCGACATGATGTCCTGCACGGTCGGCACGATCTTCTCGATGCGCGTCGCGTCGGTCACTTTTCCGTTCTCCACGGGCACGTTGATATCCACGCGCACCAGCACGACCTTGCCGTCCAGATCGACCTCGTCGAGGGTTTTCCAAGCCATGAAATCACTCTCCCTATCTGCGCAGGGGACCATCATGAATGTGGCCCGCTCCCGCGGCTTGCGTTCTTCATGCCTGCGGCGATGGGTCGCGTCAACACGGCTGACCGAACTGCGGCGCTTTGTCCTTGCCGCGCAGGGGCCTCGCTCCTATGGTCGGGCCAAATTTCAATGGAGGACCCAATGGCCGATATCAAGGATCCCGAGAACACGATCATCATCGAGCTCAAGGACGGGCCGGTCGTGATCGAGCTGCTCAGCGACGTCGCCCCGAAACATGCCGAGCGCATGAAGCAACTCGCCCGCGACGGCGCCTATGACAACGTGGCCTTCCACCGCGTGATCGAGGGCTTCATGGCCCAGACCGGCGATGTCGCGAACGCGAATATGGAAAAGGACTACAATCCGGGCCGCGCGGGCACGGGCGGGTCGCAATATCCCGATCTTCCGGCGGAATTCTCGAAGCTGCCGCATGATCGCGGGACGCTGGGCGCGGCGCGCTCGCAGAACCCGAACTCGGCCAACTCGCAGTTCTTCATCAACTTCAAGGACAACCATTTCCTCAACGGTCAATACACGGTCTATGGCCGCGTGATCTCCGGGATGGAGAATGTCGACAAGATCGCACGCGGCGAGCCGCCGCAGAACCCCGACCGGATGATCTCGGTGAAGGTGGCCGCCGATGCGTAATATCCTGCGCCGCACCGTTCTCGCCGCCGCCGCCAGCCTCGTCGTCGCAGCGCCGGCTGCCTTCGCACAAGACAGCTCGGGCGTGGCCGATACCGGCGGGCCGAAGCTCGTCCTGCAGATCGGCGGTCAGACCGAGGGCAAGGTCGTGATCGACCTGCTCACCGACAAGGCCCCGAAATCCGCCGAACGCCTGATGACGCTCGCGAAGGAAGGCAAATACGACGATGTCGTCTTCCACCGCGTGATCGACGGCTTCATGGCCCAGACGGGCGATGTGCAGTTCGGCAAGAAGGGTGGCGACACCTCGATGGCCGGGATGGGCGGCTCCGATCTGCCCGACCTGCCTGCGGAGTTTTCGAACATCTCCTTCCAGCGCGGCATCGTGGGCATGGCCCGCTCCGCCGATCCGAACTCGGCCAATTCGCAGTTCTTCATCATGTTCGCCCCCGCCCCCCATCTCGACGGGCAATATACCGTCGTGGGCCATGTCGTGAGCGGCATGGATGTGGTCGACAAGATCAAGAAGGGCGACGCCGCGCGCAACGGCGTGGTCGATGACCCCGATTACATCGTCAAGGCGACGGTGGAAGACAAGTAAACCGGGCAAGGGGGCTTCGGCCCCCTTTCTCTTGCGCAGGCTGCCACGTTCGGCTTGGCCCAAATATCCCGGGGGCTTCGCGTCAGCGAAGCGGGGCAGCGCCCCTCCCAGCTTTCAGAGCCGCGCGATCCGCTCGGTCAGGAGCGTGTAGAACCCGTTCGCATCCAGATCGCCCATGAACATCGCATTCGGCGCCCGGTCGGTCACGCGCCACCAGTCGGCGACGGTCATGCCCATGGTCAGCTCGGACGTGGTCTCGATCTCGACATTGATATGCCGTCCCATGAACAGGTCGGGCTTGAGCAGATAGGCGATCACGCACGGATCGTGCAGCGGCGCGCCCTCGGAGCCGTATTTCGCCATGTCGAAGCGCTCGAAGAAATCGGTCCAGCTGGCGACCGCATGGCCGACGCGCGTGCCGAGATTGCGGAACGCCTCGACGCGGGCGCGGGTGGTGAGCGCCTTATGCGTCACGTCGAGCGGCATCACCACCAGCGGCACACCGGATTTGAACACGATCTCGGCGGCCTGCGGATCGACATGGATATTGAATTCGGCGGCGGGCGTGGTGTTGCCCACCTCGAAATAGGCGCCGCCCATCAGCACGATCTCTGCGATCTTCTCCGCGATGTCGGGGGCGCGTTGGAGCGCGGTCGCGATATTGGTGAGCGGGCCCAGCGGGCAGAGCGTCACGCTGCCGGCGGGATGGGCGCGCAGCGTCTCGATCAGGAAGTCGACCGCGTGTTGGTCCTGCAGCGGCATCTGAGGCTCGGGCAGTTCGATCCCGTCGAGCCCGGTCTTGCCATGGACATATTCCGCCGTGACCAGGTCGCGCGCGAGCGGCCGGTCGCAGCCCGCATAGACCGGCACATCCGTCCGCCCGGCCAGTTCGCAGACCACGCGCGCGTTCTTCGACGTCAGCGGCAGCGGCACGTTCCCGGCAACACAGGTGATGCCCTGAACTTCGAGGTCGGGGCTGGCCAGCGCCAGCAGGATCGCCACCGCGTCATCCTGTCCGGGATCGGTATCGATGATGATCTTGCGCGCCATTTTCGCCTCCTTCGCGGGTCCGGCGCGACCTTGGCGTGGCGGCGCGGCGATGTCCAGATATGGGTGCGGGTGACCCTCGGGCACACCAAATCGACATTACCTATGCGTGTGTTCGCCCCGAACCTTTCCTGCGGACGGCCACATTTGGCCACAATCGGTCTCTAGACCACTATCTGCAGGGAAGGACACCCAGACATGAACCAGCATCACATCTTCATCGCAGCGCCCGCTTCGGGTGGAATGAGTGGCCAGATGGCAAGAACGCTTGGCTGTGGGCAGGACGCTTTGGCCCGCGCGGGCTACGGTCCGGCGGTGATCGGGGCTGCGGCTGGCGGGCGTGTCCATCTCGATTCGCAATTGATCGGCGATGCGGCGGCGGGGCTCTATCACCTCTTCGCCCGGGCTCAGGAACGGGCCGAGCGGTTCCGCGAGGCGCTGAGCGGTTCGGTCGGGCGCGTGGTGCTCTATGCGCCGAGTTATGAAGACTATTACCCGGCGCTCTGGCGTGATCTCGCCGCGCGCCGCCCGCTCAAGCCCTTCGCAGAGCTGACGCCGCGCCTGATGGCGCGTCCGCGCCGCTGGGTGAACGTGGTGCGCGATCTGAAAGCCGGTCTCAACCCGCGCGAAATCATCGTGCTGCCGCATGGCTCGAAGATCGGCGAGGCGATGGCCGCGCTGGTGCCGGGCGCGTCGCTCGATCCCGCGCCCGATGCCGAGGCCGCGCATGCCGATACGGTGATCGCGATGATGCAGCGCCTGCACCATTCGGGCGTCGTGATCGGGCCGAAGCAGAAACGCCGTCTGGCGCGGTTCCATCACCAGCAGCCGCAAGGCACGCCGATCGCCGAGTTCGATCCGCTCGACCGGGCCTCGCTGCAGCGGCGCTACGAGCAGGATCTCGAACAGATGGCCGCCATCGACGGCGTGCGCATCGGCCCCGACGAGGCGCTGCAGATCGCAGCCCAGTAACCGCTGCGGTTGCGCTCCAATTCCGGACAATGAAAAAGCGGCGCCCGCTGGACGCCGCTTTCTGTTTTTTTGATGCGGGATTGCGATCAGCCGTCGAGATCGACCTCGTCGATCAGCTTCAGCGCGGTCGGGCGCAGCTCGGCCAGCTTCGCGAGGTCCAGCGTATCGGGCGTGAACTCGCCCCAGCTTTGCACCAGTTCGGAGCGCGCAACGCCCGGCTTGATCGGGAATTCGTGGTTGGTCTGGGCGTAGATTTCCTGCGCCTCGTCGGAGACGAGGAATTCCATCAGCTTGAGCGCGTCCTCGCGGTTCGGCGCGGATTTGGTCATCGCCATGCCCGAGACGTTCATATGGGTGCCGCCTTCCTCGAAGACCGGGAAGGTGATGCGCACGGAATTGGCCCATTGCGCCTGCTCGGGATCGGCGAGCATCTGGCCCATGTAATAGGTGTTGCCCAGCGAGATGTCGCATTCGCCCGCCCAGATCGACTTCACCTGGCTGCGGTCATTGCCTTCCGGCGTCTTGGCGAGGTTCGCCTTCAGCCCTTCGAGCCATTCCTTGGTCGCCTCTTCGCCGTGATGGGCGAGATAGGCCGAGGTCAGCGCGACGTTGTAATCCGAGGTGAAGGAGCGGGTGCAGATGCGGCCCTTCCATTTGTCGGAGGCGAGGTCTTCATAGGTCGTCACCTCGCCATCGGCCACGCGCTCTTTCGAGGCATAGACGATGCGGGCGCGCGAGGTCAGGCCGAACCAGTGGTTCTGCGGGTCGCGGAATTCGGCGGGGATCGCGTCTTGCAGCGCCGGGTCTTCGACCGCCTGCGTCACGTCCGCATTCACCACTTCGCTCAGCCGCGCGATGTCGACGGTCAGCACCAGATCGGCGGGGGAGCGGTCGCCCTCGGCTTTCAGGCGCTCGACCATGCCTTTCTCGACATAGGCGATGTTCACCGCGATCCCGGTCTCTTTGGTGAAAGCGTCGAGCACGGGTTGGATCAGTTCGGGCTGACGGTGGGAGTAGATGTTCACATCCGCAAGCGTCGGCGTGGCGAGGGCCGTGCCCATCAGGGCGAGGGCGAGGGTCCGGGTCATTGAAGTCTCCATTCGCGTTTTCGTGAGCGAAGAGGTAGCGGTCGCTCACGAACGCGTCAATGCCTGAGTGAATTGATCGGAAATATTTTGCCGCTGCCTGCCTGCCCGCTTTTTGGGCGTTCGATTGACCAATGGGCAGGGGCAGGGCGCATTTTTTGAAATTGCGGCTTTTACCGGAGCGCCGCCTCCGTCATCGTGAAATCGCGAAGACCTATTGCAGGAGCGAGACTTATGGCGATCCATGCCAGCATCTATCACCTGACCCATTACAAATATGACCGCCCCGTAACGCTCGGCCCGCAGATCATCCGGCTGCGACCCGCACCGCATTCGCGCACCCGGGTTATCTCGCATTCGCTCAAGGTCTCGCCCGGCGGGCATTTCGTGAATCACCAGCAGGACCCCTACGGCAACTGGCTGGCGCGCTTCGTCTTCCCCGAGCCGGTGACCGAGCTGAAGATCGAGGTGGACCTGACGGCGGACATGACCGTCTACAACCCGTTCGACTTCTTCACCGAGGAATTCGCCGAGGAATGGCCCTTCGATTATCCCGAAGAACTGCGTGACGACCTGTCGATCTACCGCACGCCAGAGCCGGAAGGCCCGCGTCTGGCGCAGTTCATCGGCGAGATCGACTACACGATAAAAGGGACCGTCAATTTCCTCGTCGCGCTGAATGCGCATATCTCGAAGGTGGTGGATTACACGATCCGCATGGATCCGGGCGTGCAGACGCCTGAGGAAACCTTGGAGATCGGGTCGGGGTCTTGCCGGGACAGCTCGTGGCTGCTGGTGCAGGTGCTGCGCCATCTCGGCTTCGCGGCGCGGTTCGTCTCGGGCTACCTGATCCAGTTGAAGCCCGATCTGGAGGCGCTCGACGGGCCATCGGGCACCGATCACGACTTCACCGACCTGCATGCATGGTGCGAAGTGTTCATCCCCGGTGCGGGCTGGATCGGGCTGGACCCGACGTCCGGATTGCTGACCGGCGAGAGCCACATCCCGCTGGCGGCCACACCCCATTTCCGCAATGCCGCGCCGATCTCGGGGGGCTTCTCCTCTGTCGGCAGCCCGGAGGTGAGTTTCGCTTTCGACATGACGGTGGACCGGGTGGCCGAACATCCGCGCATCACCAAGCCGTTTTCCGACGAGGCCTGGGAGCGGCTCAATGCGCTGGGGCGCAAGGTGGATGAAAGCCTGAGAGCGGGCGATGTGCGTCTGACGATGGGGGGCGAGCCGACCTTCGTCTCGATCGACGATTTCGAGAGCGACGAGTGGAACACCGCCGCCGTGGGGCCGCAAAAGCGCGCGCTGGCCGACGAGCTGATCCGGCGGCTGCGGGATCGCTTCGCGCCGGGGGGCTTTCTGCATTACGGGCAGGGCAAATGGTATCCGGGCGAGAGCCTGCCGCGCTGGACCTTCTCGCTCTACTGGCGGCGCGACGGCAAGCCGATTTGGCGCGACGAGGATCTGATCGCCAAGGAGGGCGACAAGACCGGCGCGGGGCCGGAGGAGGCCGGTACCTTGATGCGCGGCATCGCCGAGCATCTGGGGATCGAGCCCGAGCACGCCCAGCCCGCCTATGAAGACCCGGCCGAATGGATGCTGAAAGAGGGCAACCTGCCGGAGAATGTCACGCCCGATGACAGCAAGCTGAAAAACCCCGAGGATCGCGCGCGCTTCGCCCGGGTCTTCAGTCGCGGGCTGGAGACGCCGACGGGCTACATCCTGCCGGTGCAGCGCTGGCAGGCGAAGGCACAGCCGGGACATCGCTGGCGCTCGGAGAAGTGGAAGACCCGGCGCGGCAAGCTGTTCCTGATCCCCGGGGACAGTCCTGCGGGGTTCCGTCTGCCGCTGGGCGCGCTGCCCTATGTGCCGCCCGCGCAATATCCCTATCACTACGTCACCGATACCTCGCTGCCCAAAGGCGATCTGCCAGACTTCCATGCCGAGATGGAGGCGGCCGCCGAGAAAGGCCTCGTCGACAAGCCCACGGAGGAGCACAGCCAGCCCGTCTCCGAGGCGCAATCGGCCGAGCCGGGGCAGCGGATCGTCGAGCAGGATCTCGATACCATCGACGGCGTCGTGCGCACCGCGATCTCGGTCGAACCGCGCGATGGGCGGCTCTGCGTCTTCATGCCGCCGACCGAGGATCTGGAGGATTACCTCGAACTGATCGCCGCCGCCGAGGAAAGCGCCAAGGCGATGGGACTGCCGATCCATATCGAAGGCTACGCTCCGCCGCATGATCCGCGCCTCAACGTGATCCGGGTCGCGCCCGATCCCGGGGTGATCGAGGTGAATATCCATCCCGCCCATAGCTGGGAGGATTGCGTCGCCACCACCGAGGCGATCTATGAAGAGGCCCGCCAGTCACGGCTGGGCGCCGACAAGTTCATGATCGACGGGCGGCATACTGGAACAGGGGGCGGCAATCATGTGGTTGTCGGGGGAGAGACGCTTCTCGACAGCCCCTTCCTGCGCCGCCCCGATCTGCTGAAATCGCTGATCCTGATCTGGCAGCGGCATCCCTCGCTCAGCTACCTGTTCTCGGGCCTCTTCATCGGCCCGACAAGCCAAGCCCCACGCATCGACGAGGCGCGGCACGATACGCTCTATGAGCTGGAAATCGCACTGAGCCAGATCCATCCGCCTGAGGCAGGCAACGTGCCGCCGCCGTGGTTGGTGGACCGTCTGCTGCGCAACATGCTTACCGATGTGACCGGCAATACCCACCGGGCGGAGATCTGCATCGACAAGATGTATTCGCCCGACGGCCCCACGGGGCGCCTCGGCCTCGTCGAGTTCCGCGGCTTCGAGATGCCGCCGGACCCGCGCATGTCGCTCGCGCAACAACTCCTGCTGCGCGCCATCATCGCGCGGTGCTGGAATGCGCCGGTAGAGGGGCGTCCGGTGCGCTGGGGGACGGTGCTGCATGACCGCTTCATGCTGCCGCATTACCTGTGGGAGGATTTCACCGATCTTCTCGCCGATCTGCGCCGTCACGGTTTCGATCTCGATCCGCAATGGTTCGAGGCGCAATCGGAGTTCCGCTTCCCCTTCTGCGGTCAGATCGAGGCGGAAGGCGTGCATCTCGAGATCCGTCAGGCGTTGGAGCCGTGGCATGTGTTGGGAGAGACCGGGGCCATTGGCGGTACGGTGCGCTATACCGACAGCTCGGTGGAGCGTTTGCAGGTGAAGATGACCTCGCTCCATCAGGACCGCTACAAGGTGATGTGCAACCGTCGTCCCGTGCCGCTGGCGCGCACGCAGGAAAGCGGTGTCTCGGTCGCCGGGGTACGCTTCAAGGCGTGGCAACCTGCGGAGGCGCTGCATCCGACGCTGCCGGTCAATGCGCCACTGACCTTCGACATCTATGACGACTGGACGGGCAGGGCTATCGGGGGCTGCATCTATCACGTGGCCCATCCGGGGGGGCGCAACTACGATACCTTCCCGGTGAACGGCAACGAGGCGGAAGCCCGCCGATTGGCACGCTTCGAGGGGCATGGTCATACACCGGGGGCCTATCGCTCGGAACCGGAGACCCCCCATCCGGAGTTCCCCCTGACGCTTGACCTGCGACGTCCTGTCGGGCTGAGTTGATCCGAGCCTAACGGAGACCCGATGCAAAGCCCCAATACGTCCGACGCTGCGAGCCCGCTCGAACAGCACCCGCTTCTGGTGGGCTATGCGCCCGTGCCGGGCGTGGCCGACGAGCTGTTCGAACGCTCCGGTGCGATGCGGCGCGTCTGGCGGCCCTTCGTGGAGAAGTTCCTGAAGCTCGAGCCGGGAGAGATTCCGCAGCGCTTCGAACGCGCCAATCAGTATCTGCGCGATGCGGGCGTCTATTACCGGCAATATTCCAACGACGTGCTGGCCGAGCGCGAATGGCCGCTGAGCCATATCCCCGTCGTGCTGCATGAAAGCGAGTGGTCGGGCATCTGCGAGGGGCTGGCACAGCGCGCCGATCTGCTGGAGGCGGTGATGGCCGATCTCTACGGGCCGGGAAATCTCGTCTCGAACGGGCATCTGCCGCCCGAACTGATCGCAGGCAACGCGCATTGGATGCGCCCCATGGTGGGGGTGGAGCCCAAGGGGGGGAATTACCTGCATTTCCTCGCCTTCGAGATCGGGCGCTCGCCGGACGGGTCGTGGTTCGTGCTCGGGGATCGGACGCAGGCGCCCTCGGGGGCGGGCTTCGCGCTGGAGAACCGGATGGCCACGGGGCGCATCTTCCCCGAGAGCTTCCCGCGCGATCATATCCATAAGCTCGCCACCTTCTTTGGCGATTTCCGCGCCGCGCTGGAGACGCTTGCGGGGCGGGGCGAGGGCGATATGCGCCGCGCCGCGATCCTGACGCCGGGCCCGGCCAATGACAGCTATTACGAGCATACCTATATCGCGCGCTACCTCGGCCTGTCGCTTCTCGAAGGCGAGGATCTGCTGGTGCAGAATGGCGAGGCGATGGTGCGCACGATCGAAGGGCCGCAACCCTTGGGCGCGCTCTGGCGGCGGATGGATGCGGGTTTCGTCGATCCGCTCGAGATGGACCCCGACACCCAGATCGGCACGCCCGGCCTGATGGAGGCGGTGCGCGAGGGCAATCTCGCGATGGTCAATGCGCTGGGCGCGGGCGTGCTGGAGACCCGCGCGCTGATGGCCTTCCTGCCGAAGATTTCGCGGGTGCTGACGGGGCAGCCGCTCGCCATGCCCAATATCGCGACATGGTGGTGCGGCGGCGCGTCAGAGCGTGCTCATGTCCGCGCCAATGCCGAGACCATGATGATCGGCCCTGCGATGGCGGTGAACCTGCCCTTCGATCTGGATGCCGCGACCGCGCTGGGCGGGCAGTTCCGCTCGGGCGCGGAGGCGCCGATCGCGGATTGGCTGGAGGCCGAGGGTCGGCATCTGGTGGGCCAGGAGGCGGTGACGCTGTCCACGACACCCGCATGGCATGACGACGGGCAGGGCGGCGGCTCGGTCCGGCCCTGTCCGATGACGGTGAGGGTGTTTGCGGCGCGCACGCCGCAGGGCTGGCAGTTCATGAAGGGCGGCTATGCCCGGATCGGGCCGGAGGGCGATGCGACCGCGCTGTCGATGCAGCAGGGCGGGGCCGTCGCCGATGTCTGGATCGTCTCGGACAAGCCGGTGCCCTCGGCGAGCATGGCGCCGCGCCAGACCGGTACCTTCCGGCGCAAAATCCCCGGCACGCTGCCTGCGCGCGCCGCCGACAACCTCTATTGGCTCGGCCGCTATATCGAGCGCTGCGAGGACTCGATCCGGGTGATCCGCGCCTATCACCTGCGCCTCGCCGCGACAGGCAGCCCGGAAGACGAGCGGTTGGCTCGTCTGGCGGAGTTCCTCGGCGCGCACGGGTTCGATATCTCGCAACCCGTGCCCGATGCGCTTTTGCAGCGGCTCGATGCGGCGCAGGCCTGCGCGTCGAAAGTGCGCGACCGGTTCTCGACCGATGGCTGGCTCGCGCTGAAGGACCTGTCGAAGACCGCCCGCGGTATGGTAAGCACCGCGCGCCCCGGCGACGATACGGCGCGCGCGATGGGGGTGCTTTTGCGCAAGATCACCGGGTTCTCCGGTCTGGTGCACGAGAACATGTATCGCTTCGAGGGCTGGCGCTTCCTGTCGATCGGGCGGGCGCTGGAACGCGCCGACGGGATTGCCGCGCTGCTCATCCGTTTCACCGCCGAGGATGCGCCGGAAGGCGCGCTCGATCTGGCGGTGGAGGTGGCCGACAGTGTCATCACCCACCAGCGCCGCTACCGGGTGCGCACCAATCTGGAGACGGTGCTGGACCTGCTGGTGCTCGACGCCGCCAACCCGCGCGCAATTCTGTTTCATCTCAATCGGTTGAAGGGTCTTCTTGATGAGCTTCCCGAGGCGGAGGTGGCCGGGCGTCCGGGCGATCTGCTGCGCGCGCTGATGCCTCTGCGCACGCAGCTCTCGGTGATCGAACCCGAGGAGGTCACGCCGCAAATGTTGCAGCAGATCCGGTCCGACCTGTTCCGGCTCTCCGATCTCGTGTCGCAGAAATATCTGAGGTAATTCGATGCGTTACGAGGTTAAGTTAAAGCTGAGCTACCGGTATAACGCGCCCTCCGATCACGCGCGGACCTTGCTGCGGGTGCTGCCATCGGACATCGCGGGCATGCAGACGGTCACGTCGCGCCTGCTCAGCTTCGATCCGCCGCCCGATGAGCGCCACGACTCGCGCGATTTCTTCGGCAATACGATGACCTCGGCGGTCTGGCACGCGCCGATTGCTGAGATCGGCGTGACCCTCAACGCCAAGATTGACCGGGGGCTCGCGGAGCCGGGGCTGGACCTGTCCTCTCCGCGCGAGGAGCTGGCGCAGGAGATCGCCCAGTTCCGCAGTCTGGCGCCCAATGCACCGCATCATTTTCTCGCGGCCTCACGCCGTGCGGCGCCGACGAAAGAGATGACGGAGTACGCTCAGGCGCAGTTGCAGCCGGGCCAGACCGCGCGCGGCGCGATCGAGGCCGTGGGCCGCGCGTTGCATCTTGAGATGCGTTTTGATGCGGGGGCGACCGATGTGAACACGCCCGCAGCCGAGGCTTTTGCGAACCGCCACGGCGTCTGTCAGGATTTCAGCCATATCATGATTTCCTGCCTGCGCGGGGTGGGGATCCCGGCGGGCTATGTCTCGGGCTTCCTGCGCACCTATCCGCCGCCCGGCCAGCCCCGGCTGGAAGGCGCGGACGCGATGCATGCCTGGGTGCGCGCCTGGGCGGGCGCCGAGACCGGCTGGGTCGAGTTCGACCCGACCAATAATCAATATGCGGGCGAAGATTACATCACCGTCGGCTACGGGCGCGACTATGACGACGTGCCGCCTTTGCGCGGGGCGATGCGCGGCGCAGGCGGTCAGCAAAGCGCGCAGGCGGTGGATGTGATCCCGCTCGATTGAGGCCGCGCAACTCCGGCGCGCCATCGTGCGGCGCGCCGATGGATTCGCACGAAAGCTTCACTGGCTCGTGACCCGCGACGTCGCGGCATTCATTGACCACGTGATCAAAGCACGATTTACTCTTCACCAGTTTGTGTTTGAACCGTCCCACGATGTCGCCCACGCGACCGGAGGGGGCGGCAGCACTCACGAAAAGACCAACCAACAGGAAGGACAGACCATGACCATTCGCTCGATGCTTTTGGCGGGGGCTGCCGCGGTGATGATGACCGCAGGCGGAGCCGGCGCCAAGACGCTCGTTTATTGCTCGGAAGCGTCGCCGGAAGGCTTTGATCCCGCGCCCTACACCTCGGGCACGACGTTCGACGCCTCGTCGCACCCGGTCTACGACCAGCTCGTGGAATTCAAGCCGGGCACGACCGAGATCGAACCGGGCCTCGCAGAAAGCTGGGACGTCTCCGACGACGGCCTGACCTACACGTTCAACCTGCGTAAGGGCGTGAAATTCCACTCGGTCGAAGGCTTCACCCCGAGCCGTGATTTCAACGCCGATGACGTGATTTTCTCGTTCGACCGTCAGGGCAACAAGGACAACCCCTATTACGCTTACGCGCCGGGCGTTTCCTATGAATACTATGCCGGCATGGACATGCCGACGATCATCAAATCGATCGAGAAAGTCGACGATTACACGGTGAAGTTCACCCTGTCCGAGCCGAACGCGCCGTTCCTTGCCGACCTCGCGATGGACTTCGCGTCGATCATGTCGAAGGAATATGCCGACAAGCTCGCCGGCGAAGACCGCAAGGCCGACATCAACAACGTGCCGGTCGGCACCGGTCCGTTCTCCTTCGTGGCTTACCAGAAGGACGCCGTGATCCGCTACAAAGCGAACCCGGACTACTTCAAGGGCAAGACCCCGGTCGACGATCTGATCTTCGCGATCACCCCCGATCCGGCGGTGCGCATGCAGAAGCTGCAGGCGGGCGAATGCCAGATCATGCCGTACCCGTCGCCGGCCGACATTCAGGCGCTCAAGGACGACTCGAACATCAAGGTCGACGAGCAGCCCGGTCTGAACGTGGCTTACCTCGCCTACAACACCACGCAGGCGCCGTTCGACAAGCCGGAAGTCCGCAAGGCGCTGAACATGGCGATCAACAAGGACGCGATCATCGATGCGGTCTTCCAGGGCGCTGGCCAAGTTGCCAAGAACCCGATCCCGCCGACCATGTGGTCCTATAACAAGGACATCAAGGACGACGCCTACGATCCTGAGCAGGCTAAGAAAATGCTCGACGAGGCTGGCGTGAAAGATCTCGAGATGAACATCTGGGCGATGCCCGTGCAGCGGCCCTACATGCCGAACGCACGCCGCACCGCGGAACTGATGCAATCGGATCTCGCCAAGGTCGGCGTCACCGCGAACATCGTCTCCTACGAGTGGGGCGAGTATCTGAAGAAGTCGAAAGATCCGACCCGTGACGGTGCGGTGATCCTCGGCTGGACCGGCGACAACGGCGACCCGGACAACTTCCTCGCGGTTCTGCTGGGCTGCTCGGCGGCTGAAAGCGGTGCGAACCGTGCCTTCTGGTGCGATCAGAAATTCGACGATCTGATCACCAAGGCGCGTCAATCGAGCGATCAGGCCGAACGTACCAAGCTCTATGAGCAGGCTCAGGAAGTCTTCAAAGAGCAGGCGCCGTGGGACACCATCGCCCACTCGACCGTGTTCATGCCGATGTCGACCAAAGTCAGCGGCTACGTGATGAGCCCGCTGGGCGGTCACGACTTCTACGGGGTGGACATCTCGGAGTGATCCTGAGAATACCCGCGTGATTGGGGCGTCCGGGAGACCGGGCGCCTCGCAATACTTTTAGGGGCCAAACATCGGAGACCGATGACCGCTGGCGCAACTGGGTGCGGCGGGCAGGGGCTCCCCACAGGTTCCGAAGAGAACCGCAAACAGGACCGGTGACATGTTACGTTTCATACTCGGCAAGATCCTCTGGCTGATCCCCACGCTGATCGGCATCACGATCGTGGCCTTCGGGTTCGTTCGGGTGCTGCCCGGGGACCCGGTGCTGCTGATGGCAGGCGAGCGCGGGCTGAGCCCCGAACGCCATGCCGAGCTGGCGCATCAGCTCGGCTTCGACCGCCCGCTCTGGCAGCAATATCTCGATTTCATCTGGCAACTCGCCCATGGCAATCTCGGCGACAGCCTCGTGACCCACAAGCCGGTGCTGGGCGAGTTCTTCGCGCTCTTCCCGGCCACGCTGGAGTTGGGCGTCTGCGCGATGTTCCTCGCCGTCGTGATCGGCGTGCCGATCGGCGTGCTGGCCGCAATCAAGCGCGGCTCGTGGTTCGATCAGGCGACGATGGGTACGGCGCTGGTGGGCTATTCGATGCCGATCTTCTGGTGGGGCCTGCTGCTGATCATCCTGTTCTCGGGCATCCTGCAATGGACGCCGGTCTCGGGGCGCATCTCGCTGATGTATTACTTCCCCAACGGCACGGGCTTCATGATCTGGGACGCGCTGATGTCGGGGCAGTCCGGCGCGCTGACCTCGGCGCTGAGCCACCTGATCCTGCCTGCGGTCGTGCTCGCCACGATCCCGCTCGCGGTGATCGCGCGCCAGACCCGCTCGGCGATGCTCGAAGTGCTGGGCGAGGATTACGTGCGCACCGCACGCGCCAAAGGGATGCCGCCGCGCCGCGTCGTGGGCGTCCATGCGTTGCGCAATGCGATGATCCCGGTGATCACCACGATCGGCCTGCAGGTCGGCATGCTGATGGCGGGCGCGATCCTGACCGAGACGATCTTTTCCTGGCCGGGCATCGGCAAATGGATGGTCGATTCGATCTCGCGGCGCGACTACCCCTCCGTGCAGGGCGGTCTGTTGATGATCGCGCTGATCGTGATGTTCGTGAACCTGATCGTGGACCTGCTATACGGTCTGATTAACCCGCGTATCCGGCATAGGTGAGTGACATGTCCGAAGTGACCGAAACCGATATTCCGGCCGGCACGCGCCGCGCGCAATTCGCCGAGTTCTGGTTCTATTTCAAAGAAAACCGTGGGGCCGTGATCGGTCTGGTGGTGTTCGCCCTGATCGCGCTGGCCGCGATCGCGGCACCGCTGATCTCGCCCTTCGATCCCGACACGCAGTTCCGCGACGCGCTTCTGGCGACGCCGCTGACGCATGATGCCAACGGCAACTTCCTGATGGGCACCGATGCGGTCGGGCGCGATATCCTCTCGCGTCTGCTGTTCGGTGCGCGCTTCTCGCTGTTCATCGGCGTGATGGTGGTGCTGCTCGCGCTCTCCGTGGGCGTGATCCTCGGCCTGCTCGCCGGCTGGTTCGGCGGCTGGGTCGATACCGTGATCATGCGGGTGATGGATATCATCCTCGCCTTCCCGTCGCTGCTCTTGGCACTCGTCTTCGTGGCGGTGCTTGGCCCGGGGCTGATCAACGCGATGATCGCCATCGCCATCGTCTACCAGCCGCATTTCGCGCGTCTGACCCGCGCGGCCGTGCTGTCGGAGAAGAACCGCGATTACGTCATGGCGGCCCAAGTGGCGGGCGCGGGCCATATGCGCCTGATGTTCCGCACGGTGCTGCCGAACTGCCTCGCGCCGCTGATCGTGCAGGGCACGCTGAGCTTCTCGAACGCGATCCTCGACGTGGCGGCCCTTGGCTTCCTCGGCATGGGCGCACAGCCGCCGACCCCGGAATGGGGCACGATGCTGTCGGAAGCGCGCGAGTTCATCCTGCGCGCCTGGTGGGTCGTGACCTTCCCGGGTCTCGCGATCCTCGTGACCGTGCTGGCGATCAACCTGATGGGCGACGGCCTTCGCGACGCGCTCGATCCGAAACTGAAGCGGAGCTAAGCCAATGTCCTTGCTGAAAATCCGCAATCTCACCGTCGAATTCGACACCGCTCAGGGCGCGTTCCGTGCCGTGGACGGGATCGATGTCGAAGTCTCGGGCCGCGAAGTGCTCGCCATCGTGGGCGAATCCGGCTCGGGCAAATCGGTCTCGATGCTCGCGGTGATGGGGCTCTTGCCGCCCACCGCGACGATCACCGCCGACGAGATCACCTATGACGGGCGCGACATGCTGAAAATGTCGGGCCGCGAACGTCGCCAGATCATCGGGAAAGAAATCTCGATGATCTTCCAGGAGCCGATCTCCTCGCTCAACCCCTCCTTTACCTGTGGTTATCAGGTCGAGGAAGTGCTGACGCGCCACCTTGGCCTGAAGGGCAAGCATGCCCGCAAACGCGCGCTGGAGCTGTTCGAGCAGGTGGGCATCCCCGATCCCGAGCGGCGGCTGAACAGCTATCCGCACCAGCTCTCGGGCGGGCAGTGTCAGCGCGTGATGATCGCGATGGCCATCGCCTGCAAGCCGCGCCTGCTGATCGCCGACGAGCCGACCACCGCGCTCGACGTGACGATCCAGAAGCAGATCCTCGATCTGCTGATGAGCCTGCAGGAGGAGTACGGCATGGGGCTGATCATGATCACCCATGACATGGGCGTCGTGGCCGAGACCGCCGACCGCGTCTCGGTCCAGTTCAAGGGCCGCAAACTGGAGGAGGCCGACGTGCTCTCACTCTTCGAGAACCCGCAGCATCCCTACACGCGCGCGCTTCTCGCCGCGCTGCCGGAGAACGCGACCGGTGACCGTCTGCTGACCGTCGCCGATGGCTGGGAGGGCGTGCAATGAGTGTGATCCTCGAAGGGCGCGACATCACGCGCGACTACATCGTCTCGGGCGGGTTTCTGCGCGGGGCGAAGACGATCCGGGCGCTGCACGGCATCTCCTTCTCGCTCGAGCAGGGCAAGACGCTGGCCATCGTCGGCGAATCCGGCTGCGGCAAGTCCACGCTGGCGCGCATCCTGACGCTGATCGACCCGGCCAATTCGGGCGACCTGTACATTCAGGGCGAGAAGATCGACATCAAGGAAACCAAGGTGACCTCCGCGTTGCGCGCCAAGGTTCAGATCGTCTTCCAGAACCCCTATTCGTCGCTCAACCCGCGCCAGAAGGTGGGCGAGGTTCTGACCGAGCCGCTGATCATCAACACCGACATCCCCGCCAAGGAGCGCCGCAAGCGCGCCGAGGAGATGCTGGAGAAGGTCGGCCTCGAGCGTCAGCACTACAACCGCTACCCGCATATGTTCTCGGGCGGTCAGCGCCAGCGGATCGCGATCGCGCGTGCGCTGATGCTGAACCCGCAGATCCTCGTGCTGGACGAGCCGGTCTCGGCGCTCGATCTGTCGGTGCAGGCGCAGGTGCTGAACTTGCTCAAAGACCTGCAGGACGAGTTCGACCTGTCCTATATCTTCGTGAGCCACGATCTCTCGGTCGTGCGCTACTTCGCGGATGATGTGATGGTGATGAATGCGGGCGAGGTTGTGGAATATGCCTCGCGCGATCAGATCTTCGCCAATCCGCAGCACGAATACACCAAGACTCTGCTGGCGGCGACGCCGATCGCCGATGTCGAGAAGATCCGCGAGCGGGTCGAGCGCCGCAAGGCGTTCTTGGCTGCGGAGAGCTGAGGGCAGGGCGGCGCCTTAGGGCGGCTTGGAGTTAAGAAGTATGCCCGGGGCGATGCGCCTCGGGCCTTTTCGTTTTGTGCGGGGTTTGTGGCCCATACCTTGGCCCGGGCGACCAGCCCGGGCCGCGCCCGAGCCTCCCCCCGGGAGGGCGCATTGGCGACGACTTCGCAGAAACAGCCGGCATACGGGCTTTAGAGATAAAGCGCACAGCCACAAGCGTATAAACGCGCCCACCCAAGGCTCGGGCCCGTCCCTATTCGCCAAACAAAGACGCACCCTGCGCCGCGACGCGCGGCGCGTTCGCCGCTGAAGCCTTCCACTGGAAGCCTTCCGAGGCGCGGCTCACCCCAAGGCTCGGGCGCCGCCCTTATCTCCCCGACCACGCCGGCGCGCGCTTCTCCAGGAAAGCCCGCGCGCCTTCGGCTGCGTCCTCGCTCGCCATCACGGCTTTCAAGGTCCGCGCGTTCTCCTCCCAAAGCGGGTCGACCGCGCGGCGCTCGATTTCGCGCGACAGGCGCAGGGTCTCGCGTAGGGCCAAAGGCGCGTTCTTCGCGACCTCCTCGGCCAGCGCCAGCGCCGCGTCAAACGCCTGTCCGGCCTCGGCGCGGCGGGCGATCAGGCCCAGATCCCACGCTTCCGCCGTGTCGAACAGCCGCCCCGTCAGGAGCAATTCGCGCGCCCGGGCCGGGGGGATGAGGCTCGCCAGCCGCAGCGCGCCGCCCGCGCCCGCCACCAGACCGCGCAGCACTTCGGGCAGGCCGAAGCGGCAGCCCTCTTCGGCGACGATCATGTCGCAACCCAAGGCGAGTTCGAACCCGCCCGCGAGCGCGGCGCCATGGCAGGCGGCGATGAGAGGTTTGCTGCGGTGGGATTCCGTCAGGCCGCCGAAACCGCCTTCAGCAAATAGTAACTCCTCGACCTTACCTTCGGTGAAAGCGGCGAGGTCCATCCCTGCGCAGAACACCGCGCCTTCGCCGCGCAGGATGCCGATCTGCAGTGCGTC
Organism: Thioclava sp. JE_KL1; assembly: GCF_009296265.1. GTDB lineage: Bacteria > Pseudomonadota > Alphaproteobacteria > Rhodobacterales > Rhodobacteraceae > Thioclava. The sequence continues at coordinate 322,030 of NZ_WBJS01000004.1, read as the reverse complement.
ATCCGCTTCCAGACCGGCCACCGCCTCGGCCAGGGCGTGGCCAGCCTCGGCATTGATCGCGTTGCGCCGCTCAGGGCGGTTGAGGGTGATGATCGCGATCTTGCCGCGGGTCTCGAAGAGGACGGGGCTCATAGGGCGGGCTCCTTGGGTAGGCGGGCGCGTAGCGCGTTGCGGATGATCTTGCCGGTGGTGGTCACGGGCATGTCGTCGATCACGTAGATGGCGCGGGGATATTCGTATTTCGCGAGCCGCGCGCGGACATGGGCGGCAAGGTCTTCGCGCAGCGCCTCGGTGTCGGTGTGACCGGGACAAAGCGTGACGAAGGCCGCAACGATCTCGCCTCGCAGCGGATCGGGCTGGCCCACGACGCCCGCCATCTGCACGGCCGGATGCGAGATCAGGCAGTCCTCGATTTCGGCGGGGCCGACGCGGTAGCCGCCGGTCGAGATGATATCGTCGTCGCGCCCCTTGAAGCGCAGCCTGCCGCCTTGGCCGCTGACGCCCCGGTCGCCGGTCAGCAGCCAGCGGCCCTCGGGGCCGGTCACGAATTTCGCCTCGGTCGCGGCGGGCTGGTTGAAATAGCCCAGAAACATCACCGGGTCGGGCGCACGCACCGCGATCGCGCCTTCTTCGCCATCGGGCAAGCGTTCGCCCGTGGCGCTGTCGATGATCGCGACCTCATGGCCTGGCACCGGCCAGCCCATCGCGCCGGGTTCGGGCGCATCGAGGCTCGCGGCGGAGGACACCACCATGTTGCACTCGGTCTGGCCGTAGAATTCGTTGATCGTGACGCCGAGCGCCTTGCGCCCCCAGTCGAGGAGTTGCGCACCCAGAGGCTCGCCCCCCGAGGCGACCGAGCGCATGTCGAGGTTCCACGTCAGGCTCTCGGGATCGGCCTTCATCATCTTCAGCGCGGTGGGCGGCAGGAAGGCATTGCGCACGCCCAGCCGCCGGATCAGATCGGCGGCCGCCTGCGCCGAGAACTTGCGGAAACGGCAGGCCACGACCGGCACGCCGTGATGCAGCGCGGGCAGCAGCACGTCCAAGAGCCCGCCGATCCATGCCCAATCGGCGGGCGTCCATATCCGGTCGCCCTGCTGTGGCAGGAAATCATGGCTCATCTCGACGCCGGGCAGGTGGCCCAAAAGCACGCGGTGGGCATGGAGCGCACCTTTCGGATTGCCCGTGGTGCCCGAGGTGTAGATCAGCACGCCGGGGGTCTCGGCGCTGGTATCGACGGGGGTGAAGTCGGGCGAGGCCTCGGCGAGGGCTGCGTTGAAATCGGCCACGCCTTCCGCGCCGGTCCCGCCGTCATCGGTGACGAAAACGGTCTCAAGATCGGGCAATTCGGAGCGGATCGCGGCGATTACCTCGTAGCTCGCCGGGTCGGTCACCAGCACCCGCGCGCCGCTGTCGCGCAGCCGGTGCAGCAGCGCCTCGGGGCCGAACAAGGTAAACAGCGGCAGAGAGACGCAGCCCGCCTTGAAAGCCGCGATATGGGCGATGGCGGTCTCGCGGCGTTGCGGCAGCAGGATCGCCACCCGGTCGCCGGTCTCACGCCCGTCGCCGCCCACGCCTAGCCCGGCCAGCACATTGGCGAAGCGGTTGGACGCCTCGCGCAACGCGCCGAAACTTGTCTCGCGCACCGCGCCGTAGCCGTCCTCTTCGACCTCGATCAGCGCGACGCGGTCGGGTTCGCGCGCGGCCCATTTGTCGCAGGTGTCGACGCCGATATTGTAGCGCTCGGGTATATCCCATCGAAACGCAGCCCGTGTGGCCGCGTAATCCTTGCCGCGTGACAGCACCGGCTTTCCTCCCAATTTGCAAGCGGCGCGGGGGCCGCTCTCCTCCGCGCGCTACCAAAGCGCGCAGAGCCGGGAATGTCCATCTCTGCTCACGGGCTCGTGAGGGTCGCATCGGGCCCAAGCCGCCCCGCCGCCAGCGCGCTCAAACCCACCATCACCGTCGCGGTGATCATCACGGCCGGCAGCCCGCCCATCTGGTAGCTCAGCCCCGACAGCAGCGTGCCGATCAGCCGCCCGCCCGCATTGGCCATGTAGTAGAAGCCCACATCCATCGTCACCCGCTCGGCCTGCGTGAAGGCGAGGATGAGATAGGAGTGGAGCGACGAATTCACCGCGAAGATCGCGCCGAAGGCCAGCAGACCCACGACCAGCACGGTGCTGAGCCACAGCGACGGCGTCGGGTCGATCAGCACGGCGGCGCTGAGAAGGGCAGGCACGGCAAGCAGCGCCAGCGCCCAGTGCCGCGCGGCGCCCACCAGCGCGCTCTCGGGGCGGGATTTGGCCTTCAGGATGCGCGGGGCGGCGGCCTGCACCGCGCCGTAAAGGATGATCCAGAGCGCCATGAAGGTGCCGACGAGGAAGAAGGCCGCGCGGTCGCCCGCGTGTGTGCCGTCCGACAGGACCGCGTAGAAATAGATCGGGATGCCGACGACGAACCAGACGTCGCGCGCGCCGAACAGGAAGACCCGCGCCGCGGAGAGCCAGTTCACATTGGCCGATTTCGAGAAGACTTCCGAGAATTTCGCGCCCTTGCGCCCGCGCGGCAGGCCCGGCGGCATCGTCACCACGATCGCGGCGAGGATCAGCGCGAGCACCACTGCCATCGCGACCACCGCGTAATCGAAGCCGAGCGCGGCCAGCAGCGCCGCGCCGAGCAGGAAGCCTACGCCCTTTACTGCGTTCTTCGATCCGGTCAGCACCGCGACCCATTTGAAGAGCCCGCCCTTGCCGGTCGGCGCCAGCAGCTTCACCGCCGATTTCGAGGACATTTTCGCAAGGTCTTTGGCGACCCCGCTGAGGCCTTGCACCACCATCACATAGGTCACTGACGCGCCAATCGCCCAACCCGGGTTCAGCTGCGCCAGCGCGATCAGCGCCACGACCTGCAGCGACAGCCCAGCATAAAGCGTCGAGACCAGCCCGAACCGCGCCGCGATCCAGCCCGCCGAGAGGTTCGTCACCATCCCCGCCACTTCATACAGGATGAACAGGTAAGCCAGCTGCACCGGCGAGAAGCCCAGCGTGTGGAAATGCAGCAGCACCAGCATCCGGAGTGCGCCGTCGGTGAGCATGAAGGCCCAATAGGCCGCCGTCACCGCGATATAGGCGGAGAAGCCCTCGGGGCGGCTGGCGGGGTTGTCGGTCACAGCGACGCCCCCACCATCAGCGCGACATCGGCCAGTCGGTAGGCATAGCCCATCTCGTTGTCATACCACGCATAGACCTTCACCTGCGTGCCGTTCACCACCATCGTCGAGGGCGCGTCGATTATCGAGGAGCGGATGTCGTTGGTGTAATCCGACGACACCAGCGGGCGCGTCTCGTAGCCGAGGATACCGGTCAGATCGCCCTCAGCGGCGGATTTGAACAGTGCGTTGACCTCTTCGGCGGTCGTTTCGCGTTCGACCTCGAAGACGCAATCGGTGAGCGAGGCGTTGAGCAGCGGCACGCGCACTGCGTGGCCATTCAACCGCCCCTTCAGCTCGGGATAGATCAGCGTGATCGCGGTGGCCGAGCCGGTCGTGGTCGGGATCAGCGAATTGAGCGCCGAGCGCGCGCGACGCAGGTCCTTGGCGGGGCGATCCACGATGGTCTGGGTGTTGGTCACATCATGGATCGTCGTGATCGACCCGTGTTTGATCCGCAGGTTTTCGTGGATGACCTTCACCACCGGGGCAAGGCAATTCGTGGTGCAGCTCGCCGCCGTCACGATGCTATGCGCAGCCGGGTCATAGGCGTCATTGTTCACGCCATAGACGATATTCGCGGTCGGGCCGTCCTTCACCGGGGCGGAGACCACGACCTTCTTCACGCCGGCTTCGAAATAGGGGGCGAGCGCGGCTTCGGATTTGAACACGCCGGTGCAGTCGATCACCACGTCGACCCCGTCCAGCGGCAGGTCTTCGATCTTGCGCGTGCCGATGAAGGGTAGGCGGGTGCCGTCGATGGTGACGCTGTCCGCGTCGCTCGCGAACTCCGCGTCCCAGCGGCCATGAACGGAGTCGAATTCCAGCAGATGCGCCTGCATCGCAGCATCGCCCACCGCATCGTTGATCCATGCGATCTTCGCGCCGCGTTCCAGAAGCGGCTTCAAGGCGAGTTTCCCGATGCGGCCGAGGCCATTGAGGGCGTAGGTGGTCATGGTCGTTCCTTCAGTTGCGGCCGATGTCATCGACGGCGGATTGCAGCGCGATGCGGTCGAGCGTGGTCAGGGGCAGGGCGGCGAAGGCCTCGATCCGGCGGTGAAGCGCGCCATAGGCCTGCTGGAAGGCCAGCGCGCGCTCGGCCTCGGTGCCGGTCGCCTTTACCGGGTCGGGCATCCCCCAATGGCCGCTGATCGGCTGGCCGGGCCAGGGTGGGCATTCCTCGTTGGCGGCGAGATCGCAGACGGTGAAGACGAAATCGAGCGGGGGCGCGTCTTCGCCCTGAAACTCCGCGATGGTCTTGGCCCGCAGGGGGGTGACATCATGGCCCTTGTCGCGCAGCACCTGCATCGCGAAGGGGTTCAGCTCGGAATAGGGTTTCGTGCCCGCCGAATAGGCGTTGAACCGATCGCCCGCGCGGTCTCGCAGGATCGTTTCGGCGAGGATGGAGCGCGCCGAGTTGCCGGTGCAGATGAAGAGCACGTTAAATTTCCGGCCCGCCGCAGATCGCGTCATAGCGGTGTCTCCACTTGGATCGGGTTGCGTGAGAGGGGAGCAGATATCGGGGCGGCCCTGACAGCAGTCGATCAGCAGCGCGTCGAAGAGGCTGCGCACGGTCTCCATCTCGATCCCGTAGCGCAGCGAGGTGCCCGCCCGCGTCTGACCGATCAGCCCGACTTCGCTCAGCGCTGCCAGATAGGCCGAGAGCGTCGAGGGTTTCAGCTCCAGCGCCGCGCCGATCTCGCCGGCGGGCAGCCGGTCGGGATACCGGCGCATCAGGAGCCGGAAGATCGCAAGGCGTTGCGCATGGCCCAGCACGGTGAGCCTCTGAGGTGTCATCTGATCCATATTTCGAGGTTTTACGAAATAAGAGAGTCGGATCAAGTGAAGCTTTGATGACAGAGAGCTATACGCGCATAGGTTGTAGACAATCCCCTCAAAACTCCCGTGATATCAACGCACCCGGAAACACTCACAAATTCGTGAAGATTCAACAAAATAGGGCCGAAACGAGACTGCCCTAACGTCATGCGAATGCAGAATCCCCAGCAAAGCAAAGAGAATAAACGAGAATTCGCGTCGCGCGCGAAAGGGCAAACGGCACTGAGAACGGCAATTATGGTCGGTCTGCCATAATTTCTGCCGCATTTCGGACATGACTGGGCAAGAGAACTTTAAGCACGAACCGACCCAGCCGGTGCGTCGCCAAGAAGGGGGCGCGCGCCGTCCCTGTAACATTGGTGGTCGCGGTCGGCATGGGCGTGCCGGACCGTGTGTCACCCAAAAATCCGCATCGCCCCTGCGGAAAAGGAGAGCTCCCTCGTGTATGAAGCGAATTCCATCTTTGATTGGCATCGCCGTGGTTTCGAGGCGCTCAATTCTTACTGGGAGACGCTCGACCAGCTTGAACAGGCCGTAAAGGACGTCTCGGACGCCGATCTGGGGTTCGTCGAAGATCAGCTCGACACCGTTCTCGAGATGATCGACGCGTTCGAGCCGACCGTCAGCGTCATCGGCCAGGTCAAAGCGGGAAAAAGCACCCTTCTCAATGCGTTGATCGGCAAGCCGGGGATGCTGCCCTCGGATGTGAACCCGTGGACCTCGGTGATCACGGCGCTGCATCTGAACGCGCGCCACCGCCCGATGGACACGCGCGCGCTGTTTCGCTTCTTCGACCGCCACGAATGGGATCGGCTTGTGGCGACGGGCGGGCGTCTGGGCGAGATGGCCAACCGGGCGGGCTTCGAGACCGAGGCCGAAAGCGTGCGCAAACAGGTCACCGCGATGCGCGACGCGACCGAAGCGCGGCTTGGGGAGCAATTCGAAGAGCTTCTGGGCACCAGCCGCGCGTTCCCGACGCTCGATAAGGCGGTGCTGGATCAATATATCTGCTACGGCGATCCCGACGATCTGGCCGAGGGGGCCAGCGAGGGCACCTATGCCGATCTGACGAAATCCGCCGATCTCTATCTCGATCTGCCGCATCTGCCGCGGGGCCTGTGCCTGCGCGACACGCCGGGCGTGAACGACACGTTCATGATGCGCGAGCAGATCACGCTGAACGCCATCGGCGACAGCCGCGCCTGTATCGTCGTGCTCTCGGCCCATCAGGCGCTGACCACGATGGATCTGGCGCTTTTGCGCATCATCTGCGCGATCGACGCGCGCGAGGTGGTGATCTTTGTCAACCGCATCGACGAGCTGGAAGACCCGCGTGGGGCGCAGACCGCGATCCGCAACTCAATCCGCAAGACGCTGGGCCGGATGGGGCTGGGCGAGGAGATCGAGATCCTTTTCGGCTCGGGCTACTGGGCCAATTGCGCGATGGGCGATGTGAGTGAGATGGCGCCCGCCAGCCGCGCCGCACTGGAGAAGATGACCGGCGCCACGCCCAGCAGCGAGACCGAGCTGCGTCAGCGCGCGATGGAAGCGTCCGGGATCGGTGCGCTGATGCAGGCCGTCGTCACCCGCATCGTCGACGGGCCGGGGCAGGCCGTGCTGGGCGATGTGCAGGACGAGCTGGAGCGCATCATCGAACGCGCCGAGACCGTCGATAGCGTCGCCCGCGTCGCCGATCCGTCCACCATTCTCAGCGAGTCGAAATTGATGCTCCGCCTCGCCGAGATCGAGGAAGAGGCGGTCTCTGCCTTCAATAACGAGGCGGCGGGGCTGCGCGCAGAGCTGCGCGAGCGGCTCGACCGCGCGCAGGAGCAATTCGTGGCCTCGGCGCTGGAGGCCCTGCAATCGCATATCGACACTTATGGCGAGATCGGCGCGTGGACCCATGACCCGACCGCGCTGCGCATGGCAATGAAGACGGCTTTCGCGTCCAATTGCGCGCGGCTGCGGCGCAAGGGCGAAGCGGCGCTCGATATGGTCAGCGACGGGATCGATACCTTCCTCGCCGCCGAGTTCGGCGTGATCCGCGAGGCCGATGTGAGCCGCTTCCCCGAACAGCCGCAACATCGCGCGCCGACCGTGCTGGCGCGGATGATCACGCTGGATATGCAGGGTGCGTGGTGGCGCCGTTATTGGCGGTTCAATCGCAAGGGGGCGGCGCAGGCGCGCTACCGCGAGGTGATCATCGCAGAAACCACGCCGCTGATCGAAGACCTGATGACCGAGTATTTCGACCCCGCCATCGTGCGCAGCCGCGAGATCGTGGAGCGCTTCGCCTTCGATCAGGGGCAGTTCTGCAAAGCGGTGCGCGAGCGCTGCCTGTCGGGCGCGTCCGGTCACGATAAGGAAAGGCTCTCGGCATGAACTCGCTGCGCAAACGTGAACGCCCCGACTTGCCGGACCTGTCGAAAGCGCAGCTTCCGCAGGCCACTCCGAAACCGCGCAAGCTGCGGGTTCTGGTCGCGGGCGAATTCTCGGCCGGGAAAACCAGCCTTATCAACGGGTTGCTGGGCGAGAAAGTGCTGCCCTCGCATGTCACCGCGACCGCGTTACCGCCGATCTGGCTGGTGCGCGGCGGGGACCGGGCGCAGCTTTGGATCGACAAGGAAGAGGTCGCGCGCCCGCTCTCCGATCTGGCGCAGCTCAATCTGGAGAAGGCGCGCTATTGCGTGATCGCCCATAACGCGCCGATCCTCGAGCGGATCGACATCATCGACACGCCCGGTTCGTCGGACCCGAACATGCCGATGGAAAGCTGGCAGCGGATGCTGCGCTATGCCGATCTGGTGATCTGGTGCACCAACGCGACGCAGGCGTGGCGGCAAAGCGAGAAGGCGGTCTGGGACGAAATGCCCGAGGCGCTGCTGGAACACCCGATGCTGGTGGTGACCCATGGCGACCGTCTGCCCGACGAGCGCACCCGCGCGCGACTGATGCGCCGGGTCGAGCGCGAGGCGGGGGAGGTCTTCCCGACGATCCGTCTGGCCGCGCTGACCGAGCCGGGGGATGTGGCGCAGATCGCGCGCGAGATCGAGCGGCTGGTCGGGCAGATCGATCAGCCTTCGGGGGCCGCGAATGAGACGGTCGCGAAATTCGTGGGCGAGCGTGACGTGATCGCCTTCCCGAAACCGCGCACGCCGGTCAAGCCGCGCCGTCTGCGCTCGGCGCGTCTGATCAAGGCGGAAAGCGCGGAGCTGCCCGAGGTGACGGATGCCGAGCCGCTGATCCTCGACTCGCCGCTGCCCGACTATCCGCCTGCCGAGATCGCCCCGATGCCGGGCCCGGCCCGCGCGCTGTGGGAGGAACTCACTGCGGGCCACGCCTTCACGGATGCCGCGGATGTCCTCGCCCATGTCGAACATCTGCTTGATCGGCTGGATGCCGAACCCCCGACCGAATTCGAGCCAGCCTACGCGAGCAAGAGGACCAAGCCATGAAGATTGCCCCGCAACTGCGTAAGGAACTCGACTTTCTCAACGGCGCGCTCGACCGGATCGAGGCCTCCGTCGAACGCAGCGCCCGTCCGCGCATCCGCGATCTGCGCTTGCGGCTGCATGACTGGGCGGCGCGCGTGGCGGTGATCGGGCAGGTGAAGGCGGGCAAGTCGACCTTCCTCAACGCCTTCCTGCACCAGCACGATTTTCTGCCCTCGGATGTGAATCCGTGGACTTCGGTGGTGACCAATATGCGCATCAACCTGCCCGAAGATCCGGTGACGGGCGCGCGGTTCGAGTTCTTCTCGGAAGCCGATTGGGACGAGATCATCAATGGCGGCACCCGCATCCGCAAGCTGACCGAAGAGCTGCTGCCGGGGTTCGATACCGACATCCTGCGCGAGCAGTCCGAGCAGATGCGCCGCCGCGCCCAGAGACGTCTCGGCAAGCATTACCAGATGCTGCTGGGTCAGCATCACGATTACGACTTCCTCGCACCCGATCTGCTGCAACGCTATGTCTGCGCAGGGCCCGGGGCAGATGACGGGTTGGAGCGCGAGGCCCTTGGCCGCTATGCCGCGCTCACGAAAAGCGCCAATATCTACATGCGCTTGCCCGAGTTTCAGGTACCCACGATCATCACCGACACGCCCGGCGTGAACGACCCGTTCCTCGTGCGCGACGAGTTCACCTGTCGCTCGCTCGACCGCTCGGACGTGTTCATCATGGTGCTCTCCGCGCATCAGCCGCTGACCGATGTCGACCTCGCCCTGATCCGCATTCTCGCCAAGCAGGACGACAAGGATGTGCTGATCTTCCTCAACCGGATCGACGAGCTGGACGATTACGCGGTCGAAGTGCCGCGCGTGATCGCCGATGTGTCGCGCCGTCTGCGCGCCGCGATCCCCGATATCGATTTCAAGATCGTCGCGGGCAGCGCCTATCTCGCCGATCTGACGCAGCGCTCCGACGAGGAGGCCGCCTGGGCGCGCGCCGAGATGGATTCGATGGAGCTGGCGCAGTACCTGTATTCGCGCTTTGGCCGCGTGCCCGAGGACCCGATCGACCGGCTGCTGCTGGCCTCGGGCGTCGAAGAGGTCAAACATGTGCTCTCTGCCGTGATCGACGGCGGGGTCGGGCGTCAGCAGCTCGCCCAGCTGCGCGGCGATCTGCGCGCGGAGCTGTCGGGGATGCAATTCGTCGCCCGCCGCGAACGCGACACGCTGCAGATGCAGATCGAGAGCATCCGCTCGGACGTGGCGGAGGCCGCGATCGAGGAAATGAGCGGCGAGATCGCGGCGACGGAATCGCTGCGCGGTGCGCTCGAAAACCATGTCGAGAGCGCCGAGCATCAGATCGAAGCGGTGCTCAACCGCGGCTGGTCGGCGCTGGAGACGCGGCTCAACAAGAGCATCGAGGATTTCGTCCTGAGCCAGCGCGATCGGTTCGAGGATGTCCTGCGCACCAACCGGATCCGCGACGGCCGTCCGCCGCGCAGCTTCGAGACCGACACGACCGCGCTGCAGATCGCGCTCGAACGCGAGGTGACGAAAAGCTACGCCCGGTCGCGTGCCGCGATCGACGTGCTGCTCGACAATGCGATCCATGCCTGCCGCACCACGGTGGCGGACCGGTTCGACGATCCCAGCGAAGAAATCGACCTGTCGGATATGCCGCATGACACTTTCACCTCGACGCTGACGCTGACCCGGCGCGCGCTGCGCATCAACTTCGCGCTGGAGCGGGGCTGGGCCTTCTGGCGCGGTCCGACCGTGAATATCGAGAAGACCCTCGACGGGTTGCGGATCGTGGCGGCGGAAGAGCTGCGCCCGGCGGTGGAGAAGATCCTGCAGGCCTATGGCGAGGCGCTGGTAGAACGCGCCAGCGCAGGCGGGTCGCGGCTGCGGGTGATGGTGCGGATGATGGAGATGATCGTGCGCGAGCGGACCTTGCAGCTCAAACAGGAGCGGGCCGAGTTGGAACGGCTGGCCCGTGATCCGCAGATGCAAAGCCGCCTGGCGTCCCGAATCCAGAGCAAGCTGGAAGTTCTCGAACGGCGTCTGATCAATCTCGGCGCGATCGAGAGCGCCGTCAGCAGCACCATGATGCCGCGGCGCAAACCCGCGACGCGCGCAGCGTAAGGGCGAAAGGGCAATGATTTTCAAGCAAGAGCTCAACCGCGAGGACGCGCCGCCCGATCCACATCGCGCGCCCCTTCGGGTGGCGATTTGCGGCGAGGTCAATTCCGGCAAGTCCACTGTGCTCAACGCGATTTTGCGCGCGCGCAGCATCGGCGACAATCTGGGCCGGACCGAGCGTCCAACGGTCGTCGCGCGCTACCGCGCGATGCCGGGCGTGGTGATGCGCGACGCGACGGGGCGCGAGATCGACGAAGCGGAGGTCGAAGAAGGCTGGGCGGTGCCGTCCGAGATTTACGTCTATTCCGCGCAGCCGCATTTGCAGGGCTTCGAATTCGTCGAAGTGCCGCTGAGCCGCCCCGAAGACGTGAACGAAGAGCAGATCGGCCTGATCGCGACCTGCGACGTGATGATCTGGGTGACGATCGCCTCGCAGGCATGGCGGCTGACCGAAAAGACGATGATCGAGCGGCTCGGGCCTGCGCGCCCGTCGGATTGCCTGCTTGCGATTTCGCGCGGCGACAAGCTGCGCAACGACCCCGACCGGGCGAAGCTGAAAGCGCGGGTTCAGCGCGAGTCGGCGGCCTATTTCTCGCGGGTCGCCTTCCTGTACGGGGCGCGCGATCTTTTGCGCGAGGCCGAGACCTCGGATGAAGCCTTCCAGCGCAGCGGCGGTGCGGCGCTGATCGCGGCGCTCGGGGCGATGACGGGCCGCGCGGTGGTGGGGCTCGACTCGCTCGATCCCGAGACCGAGGCCGATCTGGCGATCGGCACACATGACGCGCCCTCGCCGCTGCTCTCCGAACATGGGGGCGCGGTGCTGCCGTTCCGCGCGCGCAGCGTGGGTAAACGTGCTTCGCAACCGGCAAATTCCGGCGCGCCCGTCGCGCCACCTGGGGCCGAACCCGAGTTCCGGCCTGACCCGCATCCCGTCGACCGCACGCCCGAAGTGTCGCCGCGACGGGTCACACGCTCGTCCAAGCCGGGCCGTGACGCGGAGCGTGAGCCCGGTCGCGAGCCGGGGCCGAATGTCACCGGGTCCGAAATGCCCGAAACCGAAGCCGAGATAGAAACCAAGCAGGACAGCCCGCTGCTGCTGGCCACCACGCGGCTCAGGCTCGGTATCGAGCTGCCCGAAGGCTTGCAGCTTGCCGGGCGGATCGGCCCCAGAGACCGGATTCTGCGGCCCGTCAAAGGGTCGTCGGACGAGATCGTGGCCTGCGCCAAGGCGCTGGAGAACCTGGTGGCCGGGTTCGCCGGGAACTACACCACCGTGTTCGGAGGCCAGCTCGACACGATCACGGAAGCCGGCGACGATGTGCGCATCATGTTCGCGAGCGCGCCCGAGACCGGCCTGACCTTCGCGCAATTCACCGTCGATCTGATCGACGAGCCATCGGCGCATGCGCTGTTCGCACGTTTGGCGGGCACCTTGGTCTGACAGGGGTGGCCGGTCGCGTCCGCGCGCTTCTACCGCCTGCGAAGTGACGCGAAAACAGGCGCTGCCTATCACGAGAACGCAAGGTCATCCGACTATCGGTTTGCGCCGTGGCAGAGTGCGGCTAATCTTTCTCTCACGCCTCGGCGCGCCGATAACTGCGGCCGCTCGGGGTCTATGAAAAAAGATTATTCCGCAGGGAGACCGAAATGTCCGATTTCAAGCGCCGTCTGGCTGCCTTCATGCTGGGCGCCGCCTCGACCGGGCTTCTGGCCGCAGGGCCCATTCAGGCCGAGACGGTGAAGCTCACGATCCTCGGGGTCGGCGATATTTACAATTTCGACGGCGATGGCGAGCGTGGCGGTTTCGCGCGGCTCAACGCGGTCGCCAAGAAGGAGCGGGCGGACAATCCCAACACGCTCTATGTCTTCGATGGCGACATGCTCTCGCCCTCGCTTCTGTCGGGGATCGACGAAGGCCAGAACACGATCGACCTGACCAATATCGTGCCCTTCGACATCGCAGTGCCGGGCAACCATGAGTTCGATTTCGGGCCGGAGAATTTCGAGAAGAAGATGGAAGGCTCGAAATACCCCTGGGCCGCGATCAACATCACGCAAGCCGATGGCTCGCCCATTCAGGGGCTCGGCGGCGTGATGATGAAGGAGATCGCAGGGCTCAAGGTCGCGCTCGTGCCGGTGGCCCAAGACACCACGCCCGAGGTCGCCAATTCGGGCGATCTGAAATTCCAGCCGACCGTCGACACGGCAATCGCGGCCGCCAAGAAGGCCCGTGAGGACGGTGCGGATCTGGTGATCGGCGTCGTGCAGACCGACCAGTCGAACGACCGCAAGCTGATCGCGAGCCAGGATTTCGACGTGATCATGTCGGGCGACGACCACCTCAACGCGATGTTCTATGACGGGATCACGGCTTACGTGGAGACCTCGATCGACGCGCGTTATCTGCAGCCGCTCGATCTGACCGTCGACATCTCCGAGAAGGACGGCAAGCGCAAGATCAGCTGGACCCCGAATTTCCGCTGGATCGACACCGCGAACGTCACACCGGACCCGGAATCGATGGATCTGGTCAACGGGTTCAAAAAGCAGCTCGACGACAATCTCGGCCAGCAGATCGGCACGTCGGAGACCGAGCTGGACTCGCGGCGCAATGTCGTGCGCTCGCAGGAGAGCACGATGGGCGATCTGATCGCCGATGCGCTGCGCGATGCGACGAAGGCCGATGTGACGCTGATCAATGGCGGCGGCATCCGGGGCGACACGACCTATGATGCGGGCCACAAGATCACCCGCAAGGACGTGCTGACCGAGCTGCCCTTCGGCAACAAGACGGTGGTGACCGAGATCCCCGGCTCGCAGCTGCTGAGCGCGCTGGAGAACGGCTTCAGCCAGGTCGAGAACGGCGCGGGTCGTTTCCCCCAGATATCGGGCATGAGCGTGGTCTATGATCCGAGCGCGCCGGCCGGTTCGCGCGTGGTCTCGGTCGAGGTGGGCGATGAGCCGCTCGACAAGGACAAGGTCTACAAGGTCGCGACCAACGATTACATGCTGGGCGGCGGCGATGGGTATGGCGCGCTTGGCGGTGGCAAGGTCATCGTGAACGCGGGCAATGGTAACCTGATGGCCAATGACGTGATGACCTATGTCGAGAACAAGGGCACGGTCGCGCCCAAGCTCGACGGGCGGATCAAGAAACAGGGCGAGTGAGTTCGGCCTTATCGGAATGAGAGGCGGCGGGGAGACCTGCCGCCTTTTTCTATTGCGCTGAGGGACGGGCGCGGCCCGGGGCTGGTCGCCCCGGGCCAAGTGGAGCCTACGCCCGGAACAGCCGCGAAGCGGCCCGGGCAGCGCCCGACCGCCCCCTCGGGCGGGCGCTTGGGGGGCAAAGCGCGCGGGTCGAGGTTATCCGGATTTCGCCGCGATTAAGTGCAGACCACATGGCGAGGGACGCCCGCCCGGCGATCGGGCGCTGCCCTGCGTTGCCCTCACTCCAGCGGCGGCGCGCTCGCCTCCACAACGGTCTCCATCGCGACATAGCTCGAGGACGAATGGACATGGGGCAGGGTGGACAGCTCCTCCGACATGATCCGCCGGTAATCGGCCATGTCGCGGGCGCGGATCTTCACGAGGTAATCGAAGCCGCCGGCGATCATGTAGCACTCTTCGACCTCGGGGATCGCGCGCACCGCAGCGTTGAACGCCTTCAGCGCCGTCTCGCGCGTATCGCTCAATTTCAGCTCGATATAGGTCACATGGGTCAGCCCCAGCTTGATCGGCGAGATCATCGCCCGGTAGCCCTTGATGAGGCCGGTTTCCTCCATCTGGCGGATGCGCGCGGCCACTGGCGTCTTCGACAAGCCGACCCTGCGCGCTATCTCAGCCACGGGGAGGCGTGCATCGGCGATGAGCTCGTTGAGGATTCGCCTGTCGATCGCATCGATCTCTTCACTCATGGGCTGCAGAGTCTCCAAAAATAAGTCTTAGAGACCATCGCTTAGCAAATCTTTGAGCCAATCGCCTAGGGGAAATCGCATAATATCGGACAATCAGATTTAAGGGAGGATCGCATGGGCGACACGTTCGATCAGTTCACAACGCAGGCGAAATTCGCCGATGAAGCCGCACTTCTGGAGCGCCTGAAGGGCCAAGCCGAACTGAGCGAGAGTGATCGCACGCAGATCTCTGCCCGCGCGGCGAAGCTCGTGCGCCGGATCCGGACCGAAGCCAAACCGACGCTGATGGAGCATTTCCTCGCGGAATATGGCCTGTCCACGCAAGAAGGCGTGGCGCTGATGTGTCTGGCCGAGGCGATGCTGCGCGTGCCCGATGCCGAGACGATCGACGCGCTGATTGAAGACAAGATCGCGCCGTCCGACTGGGGCAAGCATATGGGCACGGCCTCGTCCTCGATGGTCAACGCCTCGACCTGGGCGCTGATGCTGACGGGCCGCGTGCTCGAAGACGAAAAGCCCGGCATGGCAGGCGTGCTGCGCGGTGCCGTGCGCCGTCTGGGTGAGCCTGTGATCCGCGCAGCCGTCAGCCGCGCGATGAAGGAGATGGGCCGCCAGTTCGTTCTCGGCGAGACGATCAAGGACGCGCTGAGCCGCGCCAAGAAGCTCGAAGATCGCGGCTATACCTACAGCTACGACATGCTGGGCGAGGCCGCCCGCACCGCGCGCGACGCCAAGCGCTACGCGAAGGATTATGCCGACGCGATCGCTGCCATCGCGAAGGTCTGCAAGGACCGCCCCGTGGCCGAAAACCCCGGTATCTCGGTGAAGCTCTCGGCGCTGCATCCGCGCTACGAGGTCGCCAAGGAAGAGCGCGCCATGGCCGAGATCGTGCCGGTGCTCAAGGATCTGGCGAAGGCCGCGAAGGCCGGGAACATGGGCCTCAACATCGATGCCGAGGAGCAGGACCGTCTGGTGATCTCGCTCAAGATCATCAAGGAGGTTCTGTCCGACCCCGAGCTTGCCGGCTGGGACGGGTTCGGCGTCGTCGTGCAGGCTTACGGCAAACGCGCGAGCCTCGTGATCGACTGGCTGGGTGCGCTGGCGGAAAAGCTCGACCGCAAGATCATGGTGCGTCTGGTGAAGGGCGCCTATTGGGACACCGAGATGAAGCTCGCGCAGGTCGAAGGCCTGCCGGACTTCCCGCTGTTCACCACGAAGGCCGCGACCGACGTCAGCTACCTTGCCAATGCGCGCAAGCTTTTCAGCTATACCGACCGCATCTATCCGCAATTCGCCACCCATAACGCCCATTCCGTCGCGGCGATCCTCGAGATGGCCGAGGGCCGTCCCTACGAGTTCCAGCGCCTGCATGGCATGGGCGAGCGTCTGCACGAGATCGTCCACCGCGAGGAAGGCACCCGCTGCCGCATCTACGCCCCCGTCGGCGCGCATCGCGACCTGCTGGCCTATCTGGTGCGTCGCCTGCTGGAGAACGGTGCGAACTCCTCCTTCGTGCACCAGATCGTCGATGAGGACGTGGCGCCCGAGACCATCGCGGAAGACCCGTTCGTGCAGCTTGCGAATGCCGAGCGTTCGGCGATGCTCAAGCTCCCCTCGGAAGTGTTCGCCGAGTCCCGCGAGAATTCCACGGGCTTCGATCTGACCGACGAGGGCACGCTTGCGTGTATCGATGCCGCCCGCAATGTCGCGATCCCGGATGCGGGGCCGCTGGTGGCGGGCGAGGCAACGGGCGCGGCCGTGGCCGTCATCAACCCCTCGACCGGCGAAGAGGTGGCCAAGGTCACCGAGGCCGACGAGGCCTGCGTCGCGGCCGCCATCGACGCCGCGCGCCCTTGGCAGGCGCCGGTTGCTGAGCGCGCCGCCGTTCTGCGCCGCGTGGCGGAGCTTTACGAGGAGAACTTCGGGCCGTTCTTCGCGGTGCTCGCGAAAGAGGCGGGCAAGAGCCAGCTCGATTCCGTGGGCGAATTGCGCGAGGCGGTCGACTTCCTGCATTACTATTCGGCGCAGGCCGAAGAGAGCGACCCGACCGCGCGCGGTATCTTCGCGGCGATCAGCCCGTGGAACTTCCCGCTGGCGATCTTCACCGGGCAGATCTCGGCGGCGCTGGCTGCGGGCAATGGCGTGATCGCGAAGCCGGCCGAGCAGACGCCGCTCGTTGCCGCCATCGCTGTGCGCCTGATGCATGAGGCGGGTGTGCCGCGCGACGTGCTGCAACTGCTGCCCGGTCAGGGCGAGACGGTGGGCGCGGCGCTGTCGTCCAATCCGAAGATCGCGGGCATCGCCTTCACCGGCTCGACCGAGACGGCGAAGATGATCCGCCGGTCGATGGCCGACAATCTCGATCCGACCGCGCCGCTGATCGCGGAAACCGGTGGTCTGAACGCGATGATCGTGGACTCGACCGCTCTGCCCGAACAGGCCACGCGCGACATCATCGCTTCGGCCTTCCAGTCGGCGGGTCAACGCTGCTCGGCGCTGCGCTGCCTCTATGTGCAGGAAGACGTGGCCGAGGGGCTGATCTCGATGATCAAAGGCGCGATGGACGAGCTGTCGCTGGGCGATCCGTGGTATCTGTCGACCGATGTCGGCCCGGTGATCGACGGCGAGGCGCAGGAAGACATCGCCGCCTATATCGCGACTGCCGAGAAAGAGGGCCGCGTGCTGCACAAGCTCGACGTGCCGTCCAAAGGGCATTTCATCGCGCCGACGCTGGTGAAAGTCTCCGGCATCGAGGCGCTGGAGCGTGAGGTCTTCGGCCCGGTTCTGCATATCGCGACCTATCGCGCCGAGGATATCGAGAAGGTGTTCGCCGCGATCAACGCCACCGGCTACGGGCTGACCGCCGGTCTGCACAGCCGGATCGACAACCGCGTGCAGGAGGTCTCGGACGCGCTGCATGTCGGCAACCTCTACGTCAACCGCAACCAGATCGGCGCGGTCGTGGGCTCGCAGCCCTTCGGCGGTGAAGGTTTGTCGGGCACGGGGCCGAAAGCGGGCGGTCCGCTGTATCTCACGCGCTTCGCGATGGCGCCCGAGGCGTCGTCGAAGAATGGCGAATGGGGCCACAAGGCCGATCTCGATGCGCTGCGCAAGAAGCTCGCGAAAGCGGCGGCGAAGGCCGAGGCAAGCGAGCCGATCGAGGCGCTGGAACTGCCGGGGCCGACGGGCGAGGCGAACACGCTGCGCCGCTATCCGCGCGGGCCGATCCTGTGCCTCGGCCCGGGCGAGGCTGCGCAGGTCGCGCAGATCAAGGCGGTCGAGAAGCTGGGCGGTGTGGCCGTCGGTGCCGATGGCAAGATCGCCCCGGAAGTGCTTGAGACGCTTGAGGATATCGCGGGCGCCATCTGGTGGGGCCACGACACGCGCGCGCTCGTCAAGGCGCTTGCCAAGCGCGAAGGGCCGATCCTGACGCTGACCACCGGCGCGGTGCAGAAGGCCGATGTCCTCCACGAGCGGCATCTGTGCGTCGACACCACCGCGGCAGGCGGCAATGCGGCGCTGCTGGCGGGGTAAACCCCGCTAGCCCACATCCTCGGAGGCCACCGACATCGCCTTGATGATCGCGTGGCACGCCATCCCCTCGGTCAGGCGAAGTGCCTCGACCGAGCGGGTGGTGAGCCGGGCCAGCAGATGCTCGTCACCCATCTTCAGGCGCACGTAGACGCTGGGCGGACCCGCGGGGCGCAGCTCCGCGACCGTGACAGGCAGGATATTGAGCGCGGACAGCCCCTCGGGGTGCCCGACTGCCAGTGTCACGTCGCCCGCATGGATGCGCAGCCGCAGCGATTGGCCGGGCTGGCCCGCCGGATAGGGCAGCAGCACTGGCCCGCCCGCGGTCTCGATCCGGGCCAAGCCGTCTGCTTCTTGCTCCATGACACGCCCCGAAATGACTGCACCCGCTTCGCGTTGCCCAAGCGCCGGGGCGAGCGTCGGATCGGACAGAATCTCGCGCGCGGGGCCGAAGCCGCGCAGGCGTCCGGTCTCGATCAGCGCGATCGAGGTCGCAAGCCGCGCGACCTCGGCGGGGGCGTGGCTGACATAGAGGATGGGCAGTTTAACTTCGTCCCGTAACCGCTCGATATAAGGAAGAATTTCCGCCTTCCGCGCGGCATCCAGCGCGGCCAGAGGTTCGTCCATCAGAAGCATCCGCGGGTTCGACAGGATCGCGCGTCCCAAGGCGACACGGCTCTTCTCGCCGCCCGAAAGTGCGGCCGGACGGCGCTCCAGCAGTGCGCCGAGACCGAGCATGTCGATGATGCGGTCGAACTCCGGCGCGGTCTTGGTTTTGTTGAAACGTTGTCCGTAGAGCAGGTTCGATTTCACGCTGAGATGTGGGAAAAGCCGGGCGTCCTGAAAGACATAGCCGATGCGGCGCTTGTGGGGTCGCAGGCAGATGCCGGCCTCGGTATCGAGCAGCACCTCGCCATTCACCACGATCCGCCCCCGGTCGGGACGCAGCAGCCCGGCGACCGCGTTCACCACCGTCGTCTTGCCCGCGCCGGACGGGCCAAACAGCGCGGTGACGCCTTCGGGCGCGGTGAAATTGACGTCCAGATCGAGCGCGGGCAGGCGATGGCTGAGCGAGATTTCCAGCATCAGTTATGCCCCGCGATCCGCGCCGCGATCCGTCGCGCCAGCCACTCCGAGACCAACAGCGCGCCAAGCGCCAGCGTGACCGAGATCACCACCAGCCGCGCGGCATCCGCCTCGCCGCCCGGCACCTGCAATTGCGAATAGATCGCGAGCGGCAGGGTCTGGGTCTGGCCGGGGATGTTCGACACGAATGTGATCGTCGCGCCGAATTCTCCCATCGCCTTGGCGAAGGCGGTGATGGAGCCCGCGAGGATTCCCGGCAGGATCAGAGGCAGGGTGATCGTTGCGAAACTGGCGATGCGCGAGGCCCCGAGGGTTGAGGCCGCCTGTTCCAGCTTCGGGTCCACCGCCTCGATCGCGAGCCGGATCGCGCGCACCATCAGCGGAAAGGCCATGATCCCGGCGGCCAGCGCCGCGCCGCGCCACGAGAAGGCGACCGTGACCCCGATCTTCGCCAGCGCCGCCCCAATCACTCCGTTCGGCGCGAAGCCGATCAACAGCAGGTAGCCGGTGACGACGGGCGGCAGGATCAGCGGCAGATGCACCAGCCCGTTGACGAGGCTGCGCCCGGGAAAGCGCCAGCGGGCCAGCGCATAGGCCACGAACAGACCCGGCGGCAGCGACAGCAGCGTCGCCCAGCCCGCCACTTTCAGCGACAGGACAACCGCTTGCCAGTCGGAGGGCGACAGCCAGCTCATTTCAGCGTCTCGAAGCCTTGGTCGTGGAAGATTTTTGCGGCTTCATCGGATTTCAGCTCGGCGTAGAAGCTTTTGGCCGCGTCGCTCTGGGTGAGCCGGGCCGCGGGGTAGCGGATCGGCGGGTGGCTGTCCGCGGGGAAGGTCGCCACGACATGCACGCGCGGTTCGGCCACGGCATCGGTCGCGTAGGTGATCCCGTAAGGAGCGGCGCCAAGGGCCACCATCGCCAGCGTCGCGCGCACGTTGTCGGCCTGCGCGACCTCGGGCTCCACCTTGGTCCAGAGGCCGTAATGCTCCAGCGCCGCCTTGCCGTATTGCCCCGCAGGCACCGCGTTCACCAGCGACATCGCGAGCTTGCCGCCCTGCAGGAGCGCTTTGATGTCCAGATCCGCAGAGATCGTCACCGGCGCGGCCTTCGGGTCATGGGCGATCAGGACGAGGTGATTGGCCAGCAGGTCCTCTTGCGCCTCGATGCGGCCCGTCCTCGCGACCGTCTCCATCCAGCACGGATTGGCGGAGATATAGATGTCGGCCGGTGCCCCGGCGGCGATCTGACGAGCCAGCGCGCCCGAGCCCGCGTAGGAGATATGCGCCACGTCGCCGGTCTGGGCTTCCCATGCTTTCGCCACTTGATCGAGCGCGGTCTTCATCGAGGCGGCGGCGAAGATCGTGACGTCCTCGGCGCGGGCGGGCAGCGCGAGGCTCGCCGGGATCAGCGCAAGGGCGAGGATGCGGGGCAGGGACATGGGGCCTCCTTCGATATGTTCCGCCATACATATTGCAGCGCAGGCCGCCAAAGGCAAGCGCGCGGAGGGTTCAAAGGGGCGCAAAAAAGGACCGGCGCATCGCTGCGCCGGCCCGTTCGGGTCGTCTAAGGGAAAGGCTTAGCCGCCCGAGTTTTCGTTTTGCGCGGGCACGGAGGCCTGATCGCCGGACGGGTAGCCCGGCCCCATCAGCTCCCCATCGACTTTCTTGCCGTAGAAGCCCTGGTGCTTGTGGTGCCATTTGTCGAAGGCGTCCTTCACCGTCACGTCGCCGATCTGGCGCGGGTCGTTCGGGCGCGGATGGCTGTCGACGAAGGCGGCCACGTCCCAGGCTTCCTGCACGCTGAGCTTGTTCGGCTCCGACAGCGGCATGTTGTGCTTGATGAAGGCGGCGGCGGCGTCGACCTTGTGCATGCCCGCGCCCCAGTTGAAGCTGTGCGGCCCCCAGAGCGGCGGGAAGACGACCTTGCCGTTGATGTCTTTCTGACCCTGACCGTCGGCGCCGTGGCAGACCGCGCAGTTCTCGGCGAAGACCTCTTCGCCGCGCTGGCGCGAGGGCTCTTGCGCGGGCTTGTCGATCTTGCCGAAGCCTGCGCCTTCCGGCTTCTCGCCCGTGGGCAGGCCCTTTGACATCCAGAAGAAATAGGCCTGCAGGTCGCGATAGACATCCGAGCCATAGGGCGGCGGGCCACCCGAGGGCGAGCCTTGCGCGTTCATCGAATAGGTGAAGCAGCCCTTGATGCGGTCCTCCATGGTGTTCACCATTTTGTTCTTGCCGCGATATTTCGGATAGACCGGGTAGGCCGCCCACATCGGCGCGGAATAGGCCTGACGGCCCGCATCGAGGTGGCAGTTCGAACAGGACAGGTCGTTGCCCACGAAGTCATGCGCGTTGGTGCCGGTGTCGTTGAAGATCGCCATGCCGCGGCGCACCGATTTGCCGAAATCGTCATCGGGGATGGTGCTTTCCGCAGGCGGCTGGAACAGCGCGGCCTGCTTGGTCTCGCCGCCGCTTTGCGCCGCGGCGGTCTCGGCTTCGCTCTGGTCGCGGGTGGCGCCGGTCAGCCAGCTGGGGGCGAGGCCGAAATCGACGAGGAGCGAGCCCAGCACGACCAGCACGAGGCCGCCGCCCACCGCGAGGATCGCCCGCAGCACGGTTTGCCCGCGGGAGGATTTGGTCTCTCCGCGCGGAGGAATATCGGACGGGTGCTTGTTACTCATTGATCCACTCCTTCACGGACCGGGATGTTGCTCTCCATCGCGGCCAGTTCGGTTTTGTCCATCGCCGGCATCGGTGCGAGCGAGGCGAGGTAGTCGGCCACGGCGCGGCGATCGGAGTCGTTCAGGGCCTTGCCGATCCCCGCCATCAGGCCGAGTGGCGAGTTATGGCGCGCGCCGCCCGCCCACATCGCGAGCTGATGCGCGACATAGCTGGGCTGCTGCGCGGCGATCCCGGGGAAGTTCGGTGCAACGCCGACGCCCGAGGGCCCGTGACAGGTGAAGCAGGCGGGAACGCCGATCGACCAGTCGCCTTGCTTGGCGAGTTGCGCGCCGCGCTTGAGATCGCCCTGCAGCGACGGTTTCGCGCCCGAGGGGCTGCTCATGCTCGCGTAGTAATTGGCCAGCTCGCCGATCTCGCGATCGCTGAGACCCTTGGCGACATAGGCCATCGAGTCGTTGAACCGGGTGCCTCTCTGGAAGTCATGCAGCTGCTTGGCCAGATAGGGCGCCGGAAGGCCCGCCAGGCGCGGCACGGTCTCGATGCCTTCGCCCTTGTCGCCGTGGCAGCTTGCGCAGGCCCAGACGGTGTCGGTGCCTTTGCCCACGAGCTGGGCGACACGCTCGGAATCGGCGCCCTGATCGGCCGCTTCCGAGTTCGGCTGCGCGGGCAGGTCGTTGATCAGCCCGGCAAGCCCGGCCCCGCCATCGAACGGATCTTTGTCACCGGCGACCTTGCGGATATCGGCCACCTCGGGGGCGCTGATCGTCTTGGCGTCGTCGTTGAGCCCGGTCGCGACATAGGACGCGATTTCGGAAATCTCGGTGTCGCTGAGTACCGAGCCGAAGGCGGGCATCTGGCCTTCATAGCCGTCGCCATTGACGTTGAGCTTGCCGCCGATGCCGCGCATCACGATATGGGTCACGGCTTTCGCGCCGCCCAGCTTCACGACATCCGAGCCGTGCAGCGGAGGGAAGGCGCCGGCCACGCCTTCGCCCGCATCGCCGTGGCAGGTGGCGCAATTGTCGGCAAACAGCGTCTTGCCCGCGTCCAGATCGGGCGCGGCGGCCTGAGCGAGTTTGGTGCTATCCTCCTTGGTCACCTCTTCTTGCGTCTTGTCGGCAACCTGAACGGCGGTGCTGGTCTGGACCAGCATGATCACCCCCCAGATCGCGAGCGCGATCGCGATCGAATAGACGGGCCACGGGATGCGGCGGGTTTCCTCGAACGGCTCGAAGGTTTCGTCGGGACGCCGGGGATCGGGTTTCTTATCGGTCATTCTTGTCTCCCTGGTCTCAGTTCGAGGCCGTGGTGGCATCGGTCGCGTCGCGTTGCTTTTCGGCGATCAGCGCGTAGCCGTTGTCGCGCAGACCGTCCTTCGGCGGGGCGTATTGGCGCTTCATGCCCTGCAGATAGGTCACGAGGTCGAGCGCATCCTGCTTGGCCACGATCACGCCGGATTTCGGCGCGTATTTCGCGGGCAGCTTGACCACCACATCGTCGGGCCCGGCCTTGTCCTTATGCTCGAAGAGGTAGGGATAGGCGGGCATGATCGACCAGCTCGCGATGGCGCGGGGCTGGTAGAGGTGGGTCAGCTGCCAGGCCTGCGAGGGCAGGCGGTCGCCGATATCCATCAGGTCCGGCCCGGTGCGCATCGTGCCCAGCTGGTGGGGGTCGTCATAGGCATAGTCGCCCGCGACCGAGGCGCGGCCCCAGCCGCGCTCGGCATCGGGGGCCTGCGCCAGCGAGCGCGGCTGCTGCGAGTGGCAGTAAAGGCAGCCCATCGAGACATAGACGGCACGTCCGCGCGCCTCGGCCTCGGTGTAGGGTTTGAGCCCCTGCGACGGGCCTTGCGCGCTGATCTGCATGCCCGGCGCGATCACCAGGAACAGGGTCGCGAGCGCAAGGATCGCCAGCGCCGTGATTGCGAGAGGAAGATAGCGGTTCATTCTGCAGCCACCATGTTTTCGGTTTCGGTCTCACGGGTCTTCTTGGCGAAGCCGATCGCGATGAGGTTGATCGCCAGCAGCACATGGCCCAGCGTCATCAGCCCGCCGCCGAGCGAACGGCCTTCGAGATAGGGCTTGAGCAGGATCACGCTGTCGGCGAAGGGCTTGGTCGCATCGAGCTGGGCGAGGCCCTGCAGGATGCCGCCGATGGTCAGCGAGAAGAAGTAGACGGCAAAGCCGATCACGTTCAGCCAGAAATGCCATGCGATCATGCGCGGGAAGGGCCAGTATTTGCCCGTTGCGCGCGGCACGATCTGGTAGATCGCGCCCATCAGCACCAGCGACACGAAGGCATAGGCACCCAGATGCGCGTGCGCCACCGTGTAATGGGTGAAGTGAGTGATCGAGTTGACCGAGCGCAGCGCCTCGATCGAGCCTTGGAACGAGGCCAGCGTGTACATCACCGCCCCGAAGGAGATGAAGCGCAGCGGCATCGACTCCTTGAGCGCCCAGAGGTTGCTCGCCACCGTGACGTGCTGGTTGATCGCCACCGCGATGACGGGGACGAACATCATTACCGAATGCACCACCGAAAGCGTCACCAGCCAGGTGGGGACCGGGCCGCCGATCAGGTGGTGGATGCCGACCTGGCTGTAGAACAGCGCCAGCGCCCAGAAGCCCACCAGCGACAGCGCGTAGGAATAGACCGGTTTGCCGATGATTTTCGGGATGAAGTAATAGGCCGTGCCCACGCCCAGCGGCGTCAGCCACAGGCCCAGCACGTTATGCGCATACCACCAGTTCATCGTGGCCTGCTCGACGCCGTGATGGACGCCGGGGATGTTGGCGACGATGAACAGCACCGGGAACCACAGCACGCCCGCGAGGAAATACCAGCCCGAGACATAGATGTGATGGACGTTGCGGTTCTTCGCGGTCGCGATCAGCGGGGCCACGAAGCACGCCGCGCCGGCGGCGAGGATGATGTCGATCTGCCACGGGATCTCGAGCCACTCGAGGCCGTCGGTCCAGCCGTTCGCGATGGCCAGCACGCCAGCCGCCAGACCGATATTCCACAGCACGATCCCGACCTTCAGAAGGCCCGTCATACGCAGGTTGGTGCGGAAGATGCGCGGGATGATCCAGCACACGGCCGCAAGCCCGCCCTGGCTCGCCCAGCCATAGGCGACCGAGTTCAGGTGAACGGTGCGCATCCGCCCGAAGGTCATCTGCGCGGTCCCCGACATCAGGTCGGGCAGGTGGAGTTCGAGCGAGGCGGCCAGCCCGTGCAGCGAGCCGTAGATCAGCCAGAACACCGCCGCCGCGATGAGCCACATCACGACGCTGGAGGAATTCGCGTCGATGCCGCTGCGGGCCGTGTCGAAATGGTGGGGCTTGTCGGGATAATCGATATCCGCGCCCTCGCCGGGCTCGAAAATGGTCCGCGCGTCATCGGCGTCTGGCGTATGGACCTGCTTGTTCGCGATCGCCCAGATCAGGATCGTCAACGCCAGAAGCGAGATGACGAAGCTGAGCGCGAGCAGCAGGCCGAGCGTTTCGGTGATTTGCATAGGCTGGCTCCGGTGTCAGACTTGACCCGGGCCGAGCCGGTGCGACGCGTGGATGCTCGTCACTGTTCCATTCTCCCTTTAGCCCGGTTGGTCGGTTTGTTTTCATGTCTCTTTCACGAACAATGCACGGCAGCGTGATCAGTTCCAAACATGCATATGTTTGCAGATGTCGGGCGCACCGACGCCCGCGCAGGGACGATCACGACCATGTGGCGCGGGGCCGTATGTTCGCGAACGCTAAGGATGATGCAGTCACGGGGGCGCGACCACCTCACCTCACGCGATGATGAATTTGGTTGAACGGACCCTGCGGCATGCTTTCCTGCGCGGAAGGCGCACGCGTCCGGGTGTGTCATATTTTTAACGCGGAAAGCCGTCGTTGGGGCGCTCGCAATGTGCTCCCGCGGTGCTGATCGGGGCAACGAATGCGTGATCCGTGCCTCACGTTTGCCGTGAGACGGGTTGAAGCGTGGGCCGAAGTTCCAAGGGGAAGGGCGGCGTGCCGATTTGCGGGGCCCGGGAACCGGGCGGGGCCTCGGCGCGATTCTGGTGCAGGAACGGCGACAAGGGCGGCCTCTCGGACCCGCCCACGGCGCGCCGCGACGGGGGCGATGGAAAGGCAGGACGACAGTGGCCACGAAGGAGAATTTCAAGGACCACGCCGCGAACGAGCGGACCTTTCTGGCCTGGCTGCGCACGGCCATCGCGATCGTCGGCGTCGGGCTGACGGCCGCGAAGCTGACCCGGGCGGATATTCCTGGCTGGTCCGATCTCGCGATGGTGCTGAGCGGCGGGGTGGTGGTGATCCTCGCCTTCGTGCGGATGCGGATGCTGCGCGCGCTGATCGACGCCGAGGAAGCGCCGGACGAAAGAGGCACCAACTGGCCCGATCTGCTGCTCTTCGCGCTGGTGATCGCGCTCATGGTTCTACTCGGGATTTTCATCCTGCATGTCCGCTGACGCCCTTGCATCTTCGCCGCTGCGCGGGCTTGATGCCGCCAAAATGAAGGAGGACATCACATGAAACTTCTGCGTCATGGGCTGATCGGGGCCGAGAAACCGGGGCTGATGGACGATCAGGGCGTGATCCGCGACCTGTCGGGGCAGGTTGCCGATATCGGGGGCGCGGTGCTCTCGGATGACGGACTGGCCGCGATCGGCTCGCTCGATGCGTCGGAGCTGCCTGTCGTGCCCGAGGGCACGCGTCTGGGCGCGCCGGTGGCCGGGATCGGCAAGATGATCTGCATCGGGCTGAACTATGCCGATCACGCCGCGGAATCCGGTGCGCAGGTGCCGCCCGAGCCGCTGATCTTCATGAAGGCCACCTCCGCGATCCAAGGGCCGAACGATCCCATCGTGCTGCCGCGCGGCTCCGAGCAGACCGACTGGGAGGTCGAGCTGGGCATCGTGATCGGCAAGCCCGCGAAATACGTCTCGGAAGAGGATGCGATGGATTACGTCGCGGGTTTCGTGCTCGCCAATGACGTCTCCGAGCGCAGCTATCAAAAGGATCGCGCGGGCCAGTGGACCAAGGGCAAGAGCTGCGACAGCTTCGGCCCGCTCGGTCCGTATCTGGTGACCCGCGACTCCGTGGCCGATCCGCAGAAGCTGGCGATGAAGCTGAGCGTGAATGGCGAGGTGATGCAGAACGGCTCGACCGAGACGATGGTCTTCGGTGTGAAGAAATTGGTGAGCTACCTCAGCCAGTTCATGACGCTGCATCCGGGCGACGTGATCTCGACCGGCACCCCGCCGGGCGTCGCGATGGGGATGGAGACGCCGCGCTTCCTGCATCCGGGCGACGTGGTGGAACTGGAGATCGAAGGTCTGGGCAAGCAGCGCGCCGAGGTCGTGGCCGACGCCTGATCCGATCGCAAAGAACAGGGCAGGGCGCGCGGGTCTCTCGCGTGCCCTTTTCTATGGGCGCTTACAGCCGGATCGGGTCGTCCTTGGCGATCCGGTCGAACTCCATCAGAGTCTGGACCAGCTTCGGCATCTGGTTCAGCGGGATCATGTTCGGCCCGTCCGAGGGCGCGGTATCGGGCGCCTCGTGGGTCTCGATGAACACGCCTGCGATGCCGAGCGAGACGGCGGCCCGCGCCATCACCGGGGCGAATTCGCGCTGACCGCCCGAGGAACCGCCCTGACCGCCGGGCTGCTGCACCGAATGGGTCGCATCCATGATCACCGGGTAGCCGGTCTTGGCCATCTCGGGCAGGCCGCGCATATCGGCGACCAGCGTGTTGTAGCCGAAGGAGGTGCCGCGCTCGGTCAGCAGGATCTTCTCGTTGCCCGTCGAGGCGACCTTGTCGGCCACGTTCGGCATGTCCCACGGCGCGAGGAACTGGCCCTTCTTGATGTTCACGACACAGCCGGTCTCACCCGCAGCGAGCAGAAGATCGGTCTGGCGGCACAGGAAGGCCGGGATCTGGATCACGTCGACCACCGCGCCCGCGATGCGGGCCTGTTCGGCGTCATGGATGTCGGTCAGCACCGGGCAGCCGATCTCGGCGCGCACCTCTTCGAGGATCTTCAGACCCGCGTCGATTCCGAGGCCGCGCTTGCCCTTGAGGCTGGTGCGGTTGGCCTTGTCGTAGCTCGCCTTGAAGATGAATTGCGCGCCCGCCTGATCGCAGGCACGGGCCATTTCCTTCGCGATCATCATCGCATGGTCGCGGCTTTCCAGCTGGCAGGGCCCCGCGATCACCGTCAGCGGGCGGTCGTTCGAGACGGTCAGCCCGCCGATTTTCACGTCTTTCATATCTCTCTCCGCAGCCTCGTGACGGGCCGCTCAGGGGTCAGCTCGAGACCTGCTCGCGCAGGACCGAAGCTGTGAGCGACAGCATCAGATAGATGCCCGAGAAGATCAGGAAAGCCAACAGCGTGTTCTCGAAAGCGCGCGGATAGGTGGGCTCGTCCGGGGCGACGGGGCGCACGCCCATCTCCAGATAGCGCACCTGCTTGTTCGCCTCGATGCGGGCGGTTTCCATCTGCTGGGCCGCCGCCGACAGCAGCATCTGCCGGGTCTGCAACTCGCCCTGAGCGATCTGCAGCTGGCCGGTGACGGCGGCGAGCGACTCGCCCCCCGTGGATTGCCGTGCGGTCGTCAGCTGGCTGCGCGTGGTGTCGAGAAGCGCCTGAATGCGCTTGATGTCGCCCTGCACGCCCGCGACCCGCGCCTGATTGGGCCGCGGATTGTCGAGCAGCTGCCCCAGTTCGAGACGCTTCTGCTGCAACTGGTTTTC
Source organism: Thioclava sp. JE_KL1 (assembly GCF_009296265.1). Classification (GTDB taxonomy): domain Bacteria; phylum Pseudomonadota; class Alphaproteobacteria; order Rhodobacterales; family Rhodobacteraceae; genus Thioclava. The sequence goes on along the minus strand of NZ_WBJS01000004.1, from coordinate 293,416 downwards.
CAGATTGGCGACCTGACCCATCACCATCGAATTTTCGCTGACGGGATCGAGCACGCCGACCTTTTCCTGCAGCTGCTGCACCTTGGATTGCGCCGCGAAGACCTTGGCCTCGGCATCCTCATAGCTTTCGCGCGCGCCCTTCATCTGGTCGTCGCGCAGCCGCGAAGTCAACTGGTCCACCTGCTGTTCGGCATAGGAGATCAGCGACTCGGAGAATTTCTGCGATTTCGCCGGATCGGGGGCGACCACTTCCATCTTCACGATGCCCTCGGAGGGGTCGTAGCCGATCTGCACCATCTTGGAATAGAGCCGGTAGGCCTGCTCGTCGGTCGCGTTTTCCGGCAGCCGCTGCAGCGGGTCGATGCTCTGGTCCTCGAAGATCTTCTTGAACCCCTGATCGCGGTCGAGCCGCTTCATCGCATCGCGCGATTGCAGATAGGACTGCACCGTGACCGAGTCCTGATTGGTGGCGAGCTGCGTGCCCGAGAACAGCGAGCCCAGCCCGGAATTGCCCATCCCTTCGGCTTTCTGGATCACGAAGGCCGATTTCGTCGCATACATCGGCGTGGCCATCGCGAAGTAGTAATAGGCGGCCATCAGCGTCGGCAGCACCACGAAGAAGCCCAGCCGCGCGCCCAGCAGCATCAGCTTGCGGCGGCGTCGTTTGGCGATGTCGCGCTGGATGCGCAGGATTTCGGCGGCGCGGCGGTCCGCGTTCATCACCTCGGTGGAGGGGACCTGACCCTGCTTGATCGTCTGCGGCAGGTTCACGCGGGTATCGGCGCCCGGCCCATCGGTGCGTGCCAGCGCCCGCGAGGTCGCCTCTGCCTCGCCGGGTTTCACAAGCGCCACGATATTCGAGCGGTCGAACGGGTCGATCCCGCGGCGGCGCAGAAGCAGCACGGCCTCGAAATCGGAACTGGCCTGAACGCCGTGTTTCTGGGCCATGCGGCGCGCGAGGCGCAACTGGCGGCCGGTTAGCCCCTCGGCGCGGATCGCGTCGATTTCTTCCTCGGGGGTGCGCTGGCCCGCGTCGATCACCTCGGAGTCGGTCTGGTCTGCGGTCGGGAATTTATGATCGCCGAACCCGTCGTCCTGCGGCTCGAACAGGTTGGACGGATCGTCCGGCTGGCGCTGCGGTTGCGGCTTGCGCTGCCGTTGCGGCTGCGGCGCCTCCGCGGAGGGCGCGCTTTGCGCAGCGGAGGCCGCCGAGGCGTTCGAAGCGCGCGGCGTGGCAGGTTCGGAGGCGGCGTAGCCCGCGCCCGATTGCAGCGGCATGGCGCCCAGTTGCAGCGAGCCATCGCTCCCCGTGATCACCGGACCATCGCGGCGGATACGGAATTTCGGGGCCTTAGGACTGGTAGTCATACAACCGCTTCGCTTCTTCCAGAGTGTCGAACTGATAAAGTTGGCCGTCGCGCAGCACCGCCGCGCGATTGCAGAATTTCTCGATCGTGGCGGGCTGGTGCGAGACTACGACCACGGTGGAATCGCGCAGCCGGTCGCGCAGGATCGAACCTGCCTTTCGGTTGAACTCCACATCGGTGGTCGAGGGCATCCCCTCGTCGATCAGGTAAATGTCGAATTCCAGCGCCAGAAGCAGGGAAAACGTGAACCGCGCGCGCATCCCCGAACTGTAAGTGCCCACGGGCTGGTCGAAATATTCCGCGATGCCTGTCAGCCAGCGCGAGAAGGCTTCGACGTAATCGGGGTCGAGCCCGTAGAGCCGCGCGATGAAGCGGGCGTTTTCGCGCGCCGAGTGTTTCGAGACGACGCCGCCCATGAAGCCCAGCGGGAACGAGACGCGGCTGGTGCGGCGAATGTCGCCCTCGTCGGGCTTTTCCAGCCCTGCCATCATGTTGATGATCGTAGTTTTTCCGGTGCCGTTGGGTGCGAGAATGCCGAGGCTGTGGCCCAATTCCACACGGAAGCTCGCGCGTTCTAGGATCACCTTGCGCTGCTTACCGGTCCAGAAGGATTTGGAGACGTTCTCGAATACGATCATAAGCTCTCGGTCCGGGTCTCCAATTATACGCGCCTTGCCACTAAATCACGGGGGGCGCAGGCTGAGAACCCACCTAACCTTGGATTTGGGCAGGATTATGTTCACTTGGAGGAGGGTTATGCAACGAGGAACACATTGACACCAGAGAGGAAACTATGACCCGACCCGTGCAAGAGGACATCCGGGCCTGTCGCATCTGCGCGGCGCGGTTCCGGGCGACGGCCACGGGGCATTCTCCGCGACCCGTCGCGTGGTTCGGGGCGGGGGCGCGCGTTCTGATCGTGGGGCAGGCGCCGGGGCTTCGGGTGCATGAGACGGGCGTGCCGTTCAACGACCGCTCGGGCGATCGCTTGCGCGACTGGATGGGCGTGGATCGCGAGACCTTTTACGACACGTCCCGCATCGCGATCGCGCCGATGGCGTTCTGCTTTCCGGGCTATGACGCGAAGGGCTCGGACCTGCCGCCGCCTGCGATCTGCGCCGAGACATGGCGCGAGCGCGTCATGGCCGAGATCGGCCCGGTCGATCTGACGCTTCTGGTGGGCGGTGCCGCGCAGCGCTGGCATCTGGGCACGCGCAACGTGACCCAGACCGTGATGGGGTGGCGAGACCACGCGCCGCGCCTCTTCCCCTTGCCTCATCCGTCCTGGCGCAATACGGGATGGCTGAAGAAAAACCCGTGGTTCGAGGCCGACCTGCTGCCGGTCCTGCGCGCGCGGGTGAAGGAGTTGACATGACCCCCTATGACCGCGCCCATGCCGCGATGGAAGCCGAACCCGAGAACGAGGCCAAGCGCCTCGCCGTGTTCGACCGTCTCGCCGATGCCGAGCTTTTCCTGCTTCTCGAGGAAGAACCCGAGGACGAAAACATCAAGCCGCAGGTGTTCTCCACCGAAGAGGGCGATTTCGTCCTCGTCTTCGACACCGAGGATCGTCTGGGCGAATTCGCCGACGGCCCGCAGCCCTATGCGGCGCTGCCGGGCCGGGTGATCGCGCAGCATCTGGTGGGCGAGAATATCGGGCTGGGCGTCAATCTCTCGGTGGCGGACTCGGCGATGCTTCTGCCGCCCGAGGCGCTCGACTGGCTGACCGAGACGCTCGCGCATACGCCGTCCGAGGCGCAGGGTCGCCCGGTGGAATTCACCGCTCCGGGCCTGTCGCCTGCGGTGATCGCGCTGCTGCTGCCCGCGTTCGAGGCGAAGCTGCATCAGCTCGCTGGCATCGCGCAGGCCGCCGTGCTGGGCGGCGTGACCTATGAGGACGGCCACCGGGGCCATGTGCTCGCGGTGATAGGCGCGCATGAGCATTTCCGCGCCGGGATCGCCAAGGCGATGGGCGAGGCGCTGACCTTCTCCGGGCTCGATGCGGGGGAGCTGGACGTGACTTTCCTCGAGCCCGAGGAAAAGGCCGCGCAGCTTCTGCTGGACAAAGGCCTCGTGCTGCATGTGCCCGAGCCGGAAGAGGAAGAGGTGCAGGAGATCGTCCCCGGTTCGGCCCCCGGCATGGACCCGAGCAAGCCGCCGAAGCTGCGCTGAGGCGCGCCCGGCGGCGCTCGCTTATCGGTCGGACGCGGTCTCTGCCTCGTCCTGTTCGCCCGTCACCTCGTTCTTCACCTGACCCCATGTGAGCAGTGTGAAGACCGCCGTGCCGCCCGCGACATTGCCTGCGAGCACCGGCAGGAAGAACCGGCTGAACGCCTCGGCAAGGCTCATCTGGCCTGCCCAGACCAGCAGCCCCGCCTCGACCGAGCCCGCGATGACGTGGGCCGAGCCCGAGGCGGCGAGCAGCCATGTCATCGCGAGGATCACGAGGAAGGAACTGCCCTGCGCTGCGGGCATGATCCACACAACGGCCGCGATGATGATCCCCGCGGGCATCGCGCGGTAGAAGTTCTGCCCCATATCGCCATCGGTCGCGTGACGCGCCACCGCGAGAAGACTGTCGGTCATCTCGTCGGGGATAACATGCGGAATGCTCAGGAATCCCGAGGCGATCGCACAGCCCAGCACGTTGGAGGCGAGCACGATCGCCCAGAGCCGCAGCATCTTCAGCAGGCAGGTCAGCGAGCGGTCCGCCACCACCGGCAGCACGGTCGTGATCGTGTTTTCGGTAAACAGCTGCATCCGCCCGAAGATCACCACCATGAACCCGGCCGAATAGCCAAGCGACTCGACCAGTATCCGCCAGTCCTCATCGGGCAGACGGGCATGCAGGCTCGCCTGCGCGATGACCGAGAGGCTGATGAGGATGCCCGCGGCGAGACCCGACCAGACGAGCGAGATCAGCGGGCGGTTAAGCTCCTCGTCGCCGTCATGGCGGATCACGGCATAGATCAGCCGCGCCGAGAGGCGCGACGCCTGCATCACCGAGCGCTTTTCATGCCTTTCGCGCACGGCGTTGGAGGCTTTCGCGCTCTCGTCGTCGGACTGGTTTTGATCGTTACTCTGGGAACCATGTGATTTCATAAATCCAGAACACCGCCAGGCGTTCTTTGTTCCCGAGGCGCGACCGCATCATCCCTGTTCGCTGGCGAACACCTTGTCGATCATCGCCTGCGTGCCGCGCGCGTCTTCGAGCGTCCACATATAGGGGGCGCCCTCGGTGACGTGGCGCACGAAAGCCTCCACCTGAATCACATATTGATTCACGCCCGGATAGCGGATCACCTCGTCCGGTTTGCCCTTGCGGATCAGGGTGACCTCGGCCTGATCGAAGACATTCGCGTTGAACGGGCAGGTGAGACGGATCAGCCCCTCGGAGCCCTGAAGCACCGCTTCCTGACGCGGATGCAGCCGGGTCGAGGTCATCGCGCCATAGGTGAAGCGGCCCTTGTCGGAGATCATCTCGCCGGTGACCTGTGCGAAGGTGTCGACATCGTTCTCGCGATGGATGACGGCGCGCAGATCGCCCGGTTCCGCCCGCGCGGCGAAGCGTACGCAGGAATAGGCATAGACGCCGATATCGGGGATCGAGCCGCCGCCCATCTCCGGCTTGTTGCGGATATTGGTCGGGTCGGGGTTGTTGAAGGTGAAGGCCACATCGGCGTGACGCAGTTCTCCGATCGCGCCCGCATCGAGCCAGTCGCGCACCTGCTGCCATTGCGGGTGATGCACGATCATATAGGCCTCGGTCGCGAATTTTCCGGCCGCGTCGCGCGCGTCTATCAGCCCGTCGATCTCGTCGGCCTTCATCGCGATCGGCTTTTCCGTCAGCACATGCTTGCCTGCCGCCAGCGCCTTCTTCGTCCATTCGACATGAAGCGTGTTGGGCAGCGGGATATAGACCACGTCGATCTCGGGGTCGGCGAGCAGCGCGTCATAGCTGTCATGGACCTTAAGATCGGGCGCGAAGGCCTTGAACGGATCGGCTTTTTCGGGGCTCGACGTCGCGAGCGCCGCCAGCCGCGCGCCCTCAGCGGCGTGTATCGCCCGGCCCATATGTTCGCGCGCGAATTTCGCAGCCCCCAGAATGCCCCAGTTCAAAACGGTCATGTGATAGCCTCCCTTTCTCGCCGCGATGGTAGCGCAATCAGGACCGGGTGCAACGGGGGCGCGTTGACCGGGTGTCGCACATCGCTACGCTGGGTCGAAACGGAAGGGGGCTGCCAGAGATGCGCGTGATCAGTATGCTTCTCAGCCTCGGGCTGACGCTTGCCTTCGGCTATGCCTATTACGCGCAATATTTTCGCTGGCGGAGCCGCTTCAACGAAATGGGGCGCTGCTTAGATCCGGCGGAGGGCGTGGTCTATCATGCGCAATCCGGCGCGGTCTGGCTGGCGCTCACCTGCGTGACCTTCGCCGTTTTCCTTTACCAAATGCGGCAAAAGACGCGGGAGACGTGAAAGCGATCGGCGCTGCCCGAAGAAACGCGGCGCAAAGAAAATCGCCGCCCCCAATTGGGAACGGCGAGATACTTCGAAACTCATTACCAGTTGCGCGTCAGTCGGGCACGTTCATACCTTTTTCGCGTGCCAATTCGGTCATGCGCTTTTGCAGCTTCTCGAAGGCGCGGACCTCGATCTGGCGGATACGCTCGCGCGAGACGTCATAGACGCCCGAAAGCTCCTCCAGCGTGACCGGGTCGTCGCGCAGGCGGCGCTGCATCAGGATGTCCTTCTCGCGATCGTTGAGGACGTCCATCGCGTCCATCAGCATCTCGCGACGGGCTTCCATCTCTTCGGTCTCGGCGTAAGCCTCGGCCTGATCGGCATCCTCGTCTTCGAGCCAATCCTGCCACTGCGCGGCCCCGCCTTCGTCACCGGCGCCGATCTGCGCGTTCAGCGAAGCGTCCGAGCCCGACATGCGCCGGTTCATCGAGATCACTTCTTCCTCGGTCACGTTCAGATCGGTCGCGATCTGCTTGACGTTCTCGGGGCGCATGTCGCCGTCTTCATAGGCGCCGATCTTGGACTTCGCCTTGCGCAGGTTGAAGAACAGCTTCTTCTGCGCCGAGGTGGTGCCCAGTTTCACGAGGCTCCACGAGCGCAGGATGTATTCCTGAATCGCAGCGCGAATCCACCACATCGCGTAGGTCGCGAGGCGGAACCCCTTTTCGGGATCGAAGCGCTTCACGGCCTGCATCAGACCGACATTGGCCTCCGAGATCACCTCGGCCTGCGGCAGGCCATAGCCGCGATAGCCCATCGCGATCTTCGCGGCGAGACGCAGGTGCGAGGTCACCATCTGGTGCGCGGCCTCGGTATCCTGATGATCGGCCCAACGCTTGGCCAGCATGTATTCTTGTTCCGGCTCCAGAAGCGGGAACTTCCGGATTTCCTGAAGATAGCGGTTCAGCCCCTGCTCAGGACTCGGGGCCGGAAGGTTTGTATAGCTCGTCATCGTCTCCCATGTCTCCCTTTTGGCGGCTGCTCAATATGGGGATATCTCCCCGTTCTTTCAAGAAACGCAGGGCAGTGGCGATTGGTTCACCGAAAGCCGCCCTGACGCAGTCGCATAGAAAGATCAACGTATCGTAACGGGATTTCCGTCGCGCATGTGTAAAAAAACATCTGACGCCTCACAAGATCGGGGCGAGGACCGACATCAGATTGTTGATGATTTTCCAGTGAAGGGGCCATTCCGCGATGCGTTCCGGGCCGATCCGGCGGGCCTGCGCGATCCAGTGACGCTGGCGTTCGCCAAGCGCGAGCCCCAGTTCGTTATCCTCGATCAGCACGCAGTTCTCGTAATTCAGCTCGAAGCTCCGCCGGTCGAGATTGGCCGAGCCGAGGATCGCGACGCGGCCATCGGCGAGCAGCGTCTTGGCGTGGAGCAGGCCCGGCCCGTGCTCCCAAATCTCGACGCCTGCCTCGGCCAGCACCGGATAGAAGCTGCGCGCGGCATGGGCGACGAAGCGCGAGTCGTTGCGCCTTGGAACGATCACCTGCACCCGCACGCCCCGGCGCTTGGCGGCGCGCAGGGCGGAGGCGATTTCCTCGCCCGGCACGAAATAGGGGGTCGAGAGCGTCAGCGTCTCGCGCGCGGCCCCGATCACCGCAAGGAACACATCCGGCACCCCGCGCGTGTCCAGCATTGGCCCCGTCGCGAAGGCGACCGCTGTTCCGGGCCGCGCGGTCGGCGCGGCGGGGGTCGGGAGCACGAGGTCCGAGATTTCCTCGTGGCTATGCGTCACCCAGTCGGTCGCGAAGATATGTTGATGCTGGGCGGCGAGCGGCCCCTCGATCCGGAGCATCACATCGGTCCAAGGGGCGAAGCGCGCCTTGATGCGGAATTCCGGGTCGGCAATGTTGCGCGAGCCGGCATAGGCCACATGCCCGTCGATTACGGCGAGCTTGCGGTGATTGCGCAGATCGATCCGCATCGTCGCGAGCTTGAAAAGCGGCCAGCGGAAGGAAAAGGCGATTGCGGTCTTCACACCGGCCTTTTTCATCGCCTTCCAGTGCCGCGACTTGATGAAGGCGCGCGCGCCCAGCCCGTCGACGAGGACGCGCACTTTCACGCCGCGTTCCGCCGCGCGGGTCAGCGCCTCGGCCATGGCGATGCCGGTCAGATCGCTCAGCCAGATATAGGTGATGAGGTGCACGCTCTGGGTGGCGGCGTCGATATCGGCGATCAGCGGTTCGAGCTGGTCGGACGGGTCGGGCAGGAAGGTGATCGCATCGCCGGTGCTGGGCGCATAGCCGTTGATGGCGGCGGCACGTGCAAAAGCCGCGCGATATTCCGGTGTGACGGGCGCGAGGTCTTCGGGCTCGACCGGATCGGGGGCGGGCAGGGCGTCCACCGTCGCCTGCAGCTTGCGCGCGATGCGCTGGTTGAGCCGCGTCTCGCCGATCAGGATGTAGAGGATGACGCCCAGAAACGGCACGGACAGGATCAGCACGGTCCAGCTTGCGCGCACCGCAGGCGGTTTGTCGGGACGGGTGAGCACCCGCAAAAGCGCGAGCACCTGAGAGCCGAAGTGAATCAGCAGCGTCAGAAGCTCGGCCCACCAGACGTTCACGGGCCCGTGCCGCCGGTTGGGGGCGCGGAGGCGGCGCGCAATGCGTCGATCAGCGCGGTCATGTCCTCGGGCAGGGGCGCCTCGAAGGACAGCTCCTCCTCTGTGACCGGATGTATGAAGCCCAAAGTCGCCGCATGGAGCGCCTGACGCGGGAAGGCACGCACGGCCTCTGCCGCCGCAGCGCCCACCGCTTTTTCCGAGATCTTGCGCTTGCCGCCATAGGTTTGATCCCCGATCAGACCGTGGCCCGCATAGGCCATATGGACGCGGATCTGGTGCGTACGCCCGGTCTCCAGCCAGCAATCGATCAGCGCCGCGGTGCCGTTGAAATCCTCGATCGTGCGGGCGCGGGTGACGGCGTGACGGCCGCCATTGGCGACCACCGCCTGTTTCTGCCGGTCGGTTTTGTGGCGCGCAAGCTGGGTGACGATCTTCAGCACGCCGCCTTGCTCGAAGCTGACGCCCTTAAGCCCGCGCAGACGCGGATCGGAGGCCTGCGGCACGCCATGGCAGAGCGCGCGGTAATGGCGATGCACCGTATGTGCCTCGAATTGCGCGGCCAGCCCGTGATGCGCTCGGTCCGATTTCGCGACGACCAGCAGCCCGGACGTGTCCTTGTCGATGCGATGCACGATGCCGGGGCGCGCCTCGCCGCCGATCCCTGAAAGATTGCCGCCGAAATGGTGCAGCAGCGCGTTCACGAGCGTGCCTTCGGGCGTGCCCGGCGCGGGGTGGGTAACCATGCCCGCAGGCTTGTTCACAACGATCAGGTCGTCGTCCTCCCACAGCACTTCGAGCGGAATGTCCTGCGCGACCGTCTCGACCTCTTTCGGAGGCTCCAGCGCGATCTGATAGACCTCGCCCTCGGCGACCTTGGTCTTCTGATCGGTCACGGCGACACCCTCGCGGCTGACCGAGCCCTCCGCGATCAGTTTCGCCAGACGCGAGCGCGAGAGCGCCGCTTCCTCTGGCACAGCCGCCGCCAAGGCCTTATCAAGGCGGGGACCCATGCCGGGTCCGATCTCGATGCTGAGGATTTCCTTATTCATGTCCGACCTGCCTGACGAAGAGCCTGCCACCACGCTGCCACCCGATCTTCGCTTTCTCAAGATACTGGTGACCACGCTTGCGGCGGTGATGATCGTCGGGCTTGTAGCGATCGTGGCGCTGCTTGTCATCCGCTTGCAGCAACCCAATCCGCTGCCGCAGTTGCCCCCTGCGATCACGCTGCCTGAGGGCGCGCTGGCCGAAGCCGTGACCTTTGCGCGCAACTATACGGTCGTGGTGACCGATGCGGGCCAGGTGCTGGTCTATGACAAGGCCGGGCAGAAGGTCGGCGATCTGACGCTTGGGGCTGAGGGCGGAATGACCGATGGAAATTGATCTCGAGATCGAAGACGCCCGCTGGGAGACTGTGGGGCTGGAAGAGCTGATCACCCGTGCCGCAACGCTGGTGCTGGAGGATCGCGGGATCGAGGCGGAGCTCTGCCGCCTCTCGGTTCTCGCCTGCGATGACGCGCGCATCGCCGAGCTGAACGGCGAATATCGCGACAAGGCGAAACCGACGAACGTACTCAGCTGGCCTGCCGAGGAGCGCGGCGCGGAAGACCCCGGTGCGCATCCCGAACCGCCCGCGCCCGATGTCTTCGGCGAAATCGAGCTGGGAGACCTCGCGATCGCCTATGAAACCTGCGCCCGAGAGGCTGAAGAACAAGGCAAAAGCGTCGAAGATCACACGCTGCATTTGCTCATCCACGCGGTGCTGCATCTGTTGGGCTATGACCATATTCGCGACGAAGATGCGCAAGTAATGGAACAAATCGAAATCCGGCTTCTTGAAAGCGTAGGAATTCGTAACCCATATGTGTAAGACTAGGCGCATTCCGCGTCATCTTTCGGAAAGGAACAATGGGACAGGTCGCCGACGGAGTTACCTCCGCCAATACCGGTAGTTCGGAAAACGCAGAACCCGGTCAGTCTTCGGAGCCCGCTTCGCGCGGGTTGCTCAGCCGCTTTTTCGGGCAACGCCCCATGGAAGAAGAGGCCCCACAGGTAGAAATGCCGCCCAAACCCGCGCCAGCGCCGCTGGGGCTCGGGAACCTGCGCAAGATGCGGGTGGGCGATGTTGCCATTCCCAAAGTCGAGATCGAGGCCGTTCCGGTCTCCATCACCCGCGACGAGCTGGTGGAGAAGTTCCGTCAGCACGGCTATTCGCGCCTGCCGGTCTTCAAGGAAACGCTCGATACGCCGCTGGGCCTTGTTCACCTTAAGGATCTGGCGCTGGAATACGGGTTCGGATCGGGCAATGGCCGGTTTTCGTTGCGCAAACTGATCCGTCCGCTTCTCTATGTGCCGCCCTCGATGCCGATCGGTGTGCTCTTGCAGAAGATGCAGGTGCAGCGCACCCATATGGCGCTGGTGATCGACGAATATGGCGGGGTCGACGGTCTGCTCACGCTTGAGGATCTGATCGAACAGGTGATCGGCGAGATCGAGGACGAGCACGACGAGGCCGACGACGCCTATTGGCGCGAGGAAAAGCCCGGCCAATGGGTCGTGCAGGCCCGCGCGCCGGTCAACGAGTTCGAAGCGCAGATCGGGATGCGGCTCTCCGACGAAGAGGCTGATGACGAGATCGATTCGATGGGCGGTCTGGTCTTCATGCAGCTTGGCCGGGTGCCCGCCCGTGGCGAGGTCGTGGTGACCGAGAACGGCGTCGAATACGAGGTGGTCGATGCCGATCCGCGCCGGATCAAACGTCTGCGCGTGCGTCTGCCGGGAGTGGCGCCCGCCGAGTGAGCGGGCTATGACGCGCCCATGATCGCGACCCTCCGAGACGGCTTTCGCGCACCGTTGCGCCCGCGCAGGCAGAGCTTGGCTCTGGCAGCGCTTTTCGGTGTGTTGTTCGCCGCAGGACAGGCGCCCTTGGGGCTTTGGTGGATCGCGTTGCCTGCGCTGGCGGCCTCCGTCTGGTTCGCCTCGGCCGAACGCTGGCGGGCCTCCACGATCTGGATCGGGTTCGCCACCGGCTTCGGCTATGCGCTGGCCGCGATGTTCTGGATCGTCGAACCTTTCATGGTCGAGGCCGATGTCTATGGCTGGATGGCGCCGTTCGCGCTGGTCCTAATGGCCGCAGGGATGGGCGTCTTCTGGGCGATCGGCTACGGGCTCGGGGCCTATGCAGGGCAGGGGCCGCGCTCGCGCGCTTTGGGAATAGCGATTGGCATGGCGGCCTCGGATGCGCTGCGCTCCTACGTCTTCACCGGGTTTCCATGGGTGCTGGTCGGCCATATCTGGATCGGCTCGCCCGTCGCTCAGGCGGCGGCGTACATTGGCCCGCTTGGGCTGAGCCTGATCACGATGCTGATCGCGGCGGCGCCCGCGATGACGCGCGGGATGCGGATGCCTGCCGCTCTCGGGATCGTGGGCGCGGCGCTGGCCGTGCTGGTCGGGCTGTGGCTCGGCGGGGTGGCGCGGCTCAACGCGCCGGTGGCGCCGAGGCTCGAGCCGATCACCCTCCGTCTGGTGCAGCCCAACGCACCGCAGAACCTGAAATGGCTGCCGGAATACCGGATGAAGTTCTTCCAGCGGCTGCTGGACCTGACGAAAGCCGATCCTGCGCCCGGCCAGCCGAAACCCGACCTGATCGTCTGGCCCGAGACGGCGGTGCCGTTCCTGCTCGACCGTCCGATGGGCGGGCTGGAGATGTCGACCGAGGCGGCGAATGGCATCCCGCTCGCCATGGGGGTGCAGCGCAGCCAGGGCAGCCGCTATTTCAATTCGCTGGCCGTCATCAGCCCTGATGACCAAATCGAGGCCCTTTACGACAAATCCCACCTCGTGCCCTTCGGCGAATACATGCCCTTCGGCGATGCGCTGGCGAAGATTGGGATCACCGCCTTCGCCGCACAGGTCGGTAACGGCTATTCCTCGGGCCCGGGGGAGAAACTGCTCGATCTTGGCAAGCTCGGCCATGTCGCGCCGCTCATTTGCTATGAGGCGATCTTCCCGCAGGACCTGCGCGGATTTTCGCAGCGCCCCGACTGGATCTTGCAGGTCACCAACGACGCGTGGTTCGGCACGCTCAGCGGCCCCTATCAGCATTTCGCGCAGGCGCGGCTCCGCGCGATCGAGCAGGGCCTGCCGCTTGCGCGCGATGCCAATACCGGCGTCACCGCGATGGTGGACGCGAAGGGGCGGATCACGGCGAGCCTCGGGTTGGACAAAATGGGCAAGCTGGACGTCGAATTGCCGCCGAGCTTGCCGCCGACGCTCTATTCGAAGCTGGGTGACGCACCGTTCATCGCGCTGATTGTTGCAGCGTTAGCGCTTCTTTCAATCTTTGCGCGTATTTCGATTGACCCGACCGGCAGGCGCTCCTAGCTAGAAAGCCGAACCACCCCAACGGCTTCCTGACGGGGTGGGGATATCAACAACGGAGCACCCTTCATGGCACGCGCGAATTACGTCTTCACCTCCGAATCCGTTTCGGAGGGGCATCCCGATAAGGTCTGTGACCGGATTTCGGATGCCGTTCTCGATACTTTCCTGGCTGCAGAGCCCAACGCGCGGGTGGCCTGCGAGACCTTCGCGACGACCAATCAGGTCGTGGTCGGCGGCGAGGTCGGTCTGGCCGACAAAACCAAGCTCGCCGAATATCTCGAAGGCATCGACAAGATCGTGCGCGAATGCGTCAAGGATATCGGCTACGAGCAGGACGAGTTTCACTGGGCGACGCTGAAAGTCGCGAATTTCCTGCACCCGCAATCGGCCCATATCTCGCAGGGCGTCGATAAGGACGGGGCTGGCGATCAGGGGATCATGTTCGGCTTCGCCTCGGACGAGACGCCCGAACTGATGCCCGCACCGATCCATTACTCGCACGCGATCCTGCGCCGTCTCGCCGAGGCGCGTAAATCCGGCGCCGAGCCCGAGCTGCGCCCCGACGCGAAATCGCAGCTGTCTGTGCGCTACGAGAATGGCCGCCCCGTCGGCGTGAGCCAGATCGTGCTCTCGACCCAGCACGCGCATGAGCATCAGACCTCGGACGATATCCGCGCCATCGTCGAACCTTACATCCGCGAGACCCTGCCCGAAGGCTGGATCACGCCGGAGACCGAATGGTGGGTGAACCCGACCGGCACCTTCGTGATCGGCGGTCCGGATGGCGATGCGGGCCTCACCGGGCGCAAGATCATCGTGGACACCTATGGCGGCTCGGCCCCGCATGGCGGCGGTGCGTTCTCGGGCAAGGACCCGACCAAGGTGGACCGCTCCGCCGCCTATGCGGCACGCTATCTGGCGAAGAACGTGGTCGCTGCCGGCATGGCGCGCAAATGCGTGATCCAGGTGTCCTACGCGATCGGCGTGGCGAAACCGCTGTCGATCTATGTCGACACGTTCGGCACCGGAGAAGTGCCTGACGAGGTGATCGAAAAGGCCGTGGCGCAGGTGATGGACCTGACGCCGAAAGGCATCCGCGACACGCTCGATCTGTGCAAGCCGATCTACGAGCGCACCGCGGCTTACGGCCATTTCGGCCGCGCGCCCGAGGCCGATGGCGGCTTCTCGTGGGAGAAGACCGATCTGGTCGAGGCGCTGAAGAAGTCCGTGTAAGGCGTGCTTTTCTGGAATGTGCGACGGGCAGGGGGGAAACCTCTGCCCGTTTGCATTTTGCGTGGATGGTGCTGAGGGTCGCGCCCTCCCGGGGGAGTTCGGGCGCGGCCCGGGCAAGCCGCCGGGCCATTAGTTAGAAGCCCCACCGCAAGGTTTGATTTGACCTCGGGGCCTGCGTGGCCTTAGTGCCGCGCGAACGCTTCTCGACGGAAAGACCATCCCATGAGCACCGATACCTCCGGCCTGACCCAGCTGGGCCAATCGACCGACCTGCCGCAAACGCCCGACGACGCCGTGCTGGAGCGCGTGCCCCAACCGCGCGAAGGCGAGCGCTATCTCGTGCGGTTCACAGCACCCGAATTCACCTCGCTCTGCCCGCTCACCGGCCAGCCCGATTTCGCGCATATCATGATCGACTACGTCCCGCGCGAATGGCTGGTGGAGAGCAAATCGCTGAAGCTCTTCCTCGGCGCGTTCCGCAATCACGGGGCGTTCCACGAGGATTGCTCGGTGATGATCGGCCAGCGTCTGCGCGATCTGCTGGAGCCCGAATGGCTGCGCATCGGCGCCTATTGGTATCCGCGCGGCGGCATTCCGATCGACGTCTTCTGGCAAAGCGCGCCGAAGCCCGAGGATATGTGGATCCCCGATCAGGGCGTGCCGCCTTATCGCGGGCGTGGCTGAGCTGATCTTGCAATGAGAAAGGCCCCGCATCGGCGGGGCCTTTTCCGTTTTTCGGAGCGTGGGGCGCTGCCCTTGGCTCGTCGCCTCGGGCGTTGTCGCTTACGCGGTGACCCGGCCGCTGTGCTGGGTGTTTTCGCGGGCATCGAGCGACCATTTGCCCGCGCCTTGCGCCACGATCATCAGCATGCCGCCCGCGATCGAGATGTTCTTCATGAAGTTGATCATCTGGCCCTGCGCTTCCATGCCGGTCATGCCGAGGCTCGGGACGTAGTGGAACAGGAAGCCCGAGATGAGGCTGAAGCCCGCGAGCAGGAAAGCCACGACCCGCGTCTTCCAGCCAAGCAGCAATGCGATGCCGCCGCCCA
This sequence comes from Thioclava sp. JE_KL1, assembly GCF_009296265.1. Classification (GTDB taxonomy): domain Bacteria; phylum Pseudomonadota; class Alphaproteobacteria; order Rhodobacterales; family Rhodobacteraceae; genus Thioclava. Next base: position 278,288 of record NZ_WBJS01000004.1, on the reverse strand, counting down.
GTTCGGTCAGGATCACGAGCGGCAGAAGCGCGCCGGGCACGCCCATCGCTTCCATGTAGCCTTGGGTCCCGGCATAGCCGGTGATTTTTTGAAAGCCCGCGATGATGAAGATCTGGGCGAGGAGGAGGCGGCCGAGCGGGGCCGCGAGGTCGGTGAGTTTCGTCATGGAATCTATCCTTTGTGTCGTCGTCTAATGGGCCCGGAGGCGATGGCGACAGGGTCTACATTGTGCGGAAAAATTTGGAATACCGATAAAATTACAGAATATGCGCAAAAACGAACAGAACTAGCGCTTTGCGATCCACCTTGCGCGCCAAGACCTTCCGCGCCACTCTCCGCCGAAAACCGGAGGAGAGAGACCATGCCCGACGCCCTGCGCTACGCCGCGATCATGCTTGCTGCCGGGATCGGCATTCCGGTGCTCGCCGCGCTCAACGCCCAGCTTGGCAGCCGCATCGGCTCGCCCGCGGTGGCGGCGGTGGTGCTGTTCTCCGTGGCGCTTCTGGGCGCGGTGCTGGCCGTCGCGGTCACGACAGGGCCCTCGGGCTTCGCGCGCATCCCCGATCAGCCGAAATACCTGTTCCTCGCAGGCGTGCTGATCGCCTTCTACGTGCTCTCGATCACCTTCATCGCGCCGCGTTTCGGGGTCGGCAATGCGGTGTTCTTCGTGCTGCTGGGACAGATGATTTCGGCCGCGGCGATCGACCAGTTCGGTCTGTTTGGTGCGCTCGTGCGGCCCATCACCTTGATGCGCGGGGCGGGGATCGGCTTCATGTGCCTCGGGCTGTTCCTCATTCAGAAGGCTTGAACCTTTCGAGCGACGCGGCTAGAGGCCCCTCCCATGAGCGAGAATGACACCCCCGAACAGCCCTGGCGCAACTTCTATGGTCGCCGCCACGGCAAGACGCTGAACAAGGCGCAGAAGGAATATCTGCGCGAGGACCTGCCGGGCCGTCTGCCCGGTCCCGTCGGTTGGGACGTGAACCCCGACCGCGAGCCGCTCGACATGGAGACGCGGTTCAAGGGCAAGCCGGTCTGGCTCGAAGTGGGCTTCGGCGGGGGCGAGCATCTGGCGCATATGGCGCAGACCTATCCGGAGGTGGAGTTCATCGGCTGCGAGCCTTTCGTGAACGGCGTCGCGATGCTTCTGGGCAAGCTGCGCCGCGAGAAAATCCCGAACGTCGCGGTGCATCCCGGCGATGCGCGCGACCTGATGGACGTGCTGCCCGCGGGCTCGATCTCGAAGGCGTTTCTCCTCTATCCCGACCCGTGGCCGAAATCGAAGCACCACCGCAGGCGCTTCGTGACGCAGGAGCATCTCGAGCCACTGCACCGCGCGCTCAAACCGGGATCGGAATTCCGCGTGGCGACGGACATTCCCGATTACGTCCGCCAGACCGTCGAGGAAGTCCCGCAGGCCGGATTCGAGCCTCTGTTCGACGTGCCCGCCGCTTTCGATTTCGACGATCCGCAGCCGGTTTCGGGCGATTGGGATACGCCGTGGGAGGACTGGCTCTCGACGCGCTACGAGCAGAAAGCGCTGCGTGAGGGCCGCAAGCCGCATTACCTGACCTATCGGCGGATCTGAGCCCTTCCGCCTCCCGCCAGATCGCGCTAACAGGGGCGCGTTGAAATAAGGGAGGCACTATGTCCGGCCACGGCACTCCGATCAAGATGACTTCGCGCAAATGCGGGCCCCTCAAGGGCACGGCGGAGGTTCCCGGCGACAAGTCGATCAGCCACCGCGCGCTGATCCTTGGCGCGCTCTCGGTGGGCGAGACGAAGATCACCGGCCTGCTCGAAGGCGAAGACGTGCTCGACACGGCCAAGGCGATGCGCGCCTTCGGGGCCGAGGTCACGCAGCACGGTCCCGGCAGCTGGTCGGTGCATGGCGTGGGCGTGGGCGGCTTTGCCGAGCCCGAGGACGTCATCGATTGCGGCAATTCCGGCACCGGCGTGCGTCTGATCATGGGCGCGATGGCGACCTCGCCGATCGTGGCGACCTTCACCGGCGACGGCTCTTTGCGCAAACGCCCGATGGGGCGTGTGACCGATCCGATCCGACTATTCGGGGCTCAGGCTTTCGGGCGTCATGGCGGGCGTCTGCCGATGACCATCCTCGGCGCGCCGAGCCCCGCGCCCGTGCGCTACGCGACGCCGATGGCCTCGGCGCAGGTGAAATCGGCGGTGCTGCTGGCGGGTCTGAACGCGCCGGGCCAGACCGTCGTGATCGAGAAGACCCCGACCCGCGATCATACCGAACGGATGCTGCGCGGCTTCGGTGCCGAGATCACCACCGAGGTAACCGATCAGGGTCATGTCATCACGTTGCAGGGGCAGCCGGAACTGAAGGCCCAGGAGGTCGCCGTGCCGCGCGACCCGTCTTCGGCCGCTTTCCCGGTCTGTGCTGCGCTGATCGTACCGGGTTCGGAGATCGTGGTGCCGGGCGTCAGCCAGAACCCGACGCGCAACGGGATCTTCATCACGCTGCGCGAGATGGGCGCCGATCTGACCTTCGAGAACGAGCGCGAAGAGGGTGGAGAGCCGGTGGCCGATCTGCGTGTGCGCTATTCCAAGCTGCACGGGATCGACGTGCCCGCCGAGCGCGCTTCGGCCCAGATCGACGAATATCCGGTGCTCTCGGTCGTCGCAGCCTTTGCCGAAGGCGTGACCCGGATGCCCGGCGTGCATGAGCTGCGCGTCAAGGAAAGCGACCGGATCGACGCGATGGCACGTGGGCTGGAAGCCAATGGCATCAAGATCGAGGAAGACGAGGACACGCTGATCGTGCATGGCTGCGGCCCCGAGGGCGTTCCGGGCGGCGGCACCGCCGTGACTCATCTCGACCACCGGATCGCGATGAGCTTCATGGTTCTGGGCATGGCCGCGCAACAGCCGGTCTCCGTCGATGACGGCTCGCCCATTGCAACCTCCTTCCCGATCTTCGAGGACCTGATGGCCGGGCTTGGCGCGGAGATCGTCCGGGCGGACCGGTGAGCCGGGCGCAGGTCGGCTTTATCCTGCTCGCGGCCCTGACGGGGGCCGTCTATCTTGCGATGACGCTCGTTACCTTGCCGCATCTTCGGGATGCGGCGGGCGGTCTGGCGCCGTTCGATTTGCGTCCGGGTGGCTACAGTGCTGCGCAGGCCCGCGCGCTCCTCGATTCCTTAGACGCACCGGCGCGACAGTATTACCTCTCGGTCCAGCAGCGGCTCGATCTTGTCTTTCCGGCCCTGGAGGCGGTGACCCTGATTGTCGCCTTCCGTACCCTTGCAAAGGGCTGGCTTGTCGTGGTGTTGTCGATCGTGGCGGCTCTTGGTGCTGTGTTTGACTATCTCGAAAATCATGCCGTTGCCGCATTGTTGCGGACCGGCACGGTCACGGATGACATGATCGCCTTTGCGAGCAGATGGACGCTTCTGAAGAGCGTCGCAGTCACTTTGAGCCTGACGGCCCTGGCGCTATTGATCCTGCGGGTAGTTTATTTGCGGATGAAAAGATGAAATTTACAGTTGCCATCGATGGCCCCGCCGCTGCTGGCAAGGGCACGATCAGTCGGGCCGTGGCCGAGCGGTTCGGGCTGGCGCATCTCGATACGGGTGCGCTCTATCGCGCGGTCGGCATGAAATCCGAGACCGAGGGGCTGGAGCCCATCGCGGCGGCCAAGGCGCTTTGTCCCGAGGATCTGGAGCGCGACGACCTGCGCACGATGGAAGCGGGGCAGGCGGCCTCAATCGTGGCCGCGATCCCCGAGGTGCGCGCGGCATTGGTGGCGTTTCAGCGCGACTTCGCGGCGCGCGAGGGCGGTGCGGTGCTCGACGGGCGCGATATCGGCACGGTGATCTGCCCGCAGGCAGAGGTGAAGCTGTTCGTGACCGCCTCGCCGGAGGTGCGCGCCCATCGGCGCTGGCTGGAGCTGGGCGGCGACGAGGCCGACGTGCTGGAGCAGGTGCGCGAGCGCGACGCCCGCGACATGGGCCGCGCCGACAGCCCGCTGCGCCCGGCAGTCGATGCGCTGGTGATCGACACGTCCGAGCTAAGCATCGAGGAGGCGGTCGCCCGCGCCGCCGATCAGATCGAGGCCCGCCGCGCGGGCGATCTGGACTAGGGGGCGGGCATGCTGCGCTGGGTTCTCCTCTCGCTGGTTCTTGCAACGCAGGCCACTGCCGAGGGGCGCCCGCAGGGCCTGCTGTGGAGCGAGACCGACCTGCCGCGCACCATGCCGCTGCAGATCAAATCCGCCCCGGATCGCGATCTCTATATCGTGCTGCGCGATGTCACGACCGGGCAGGATGTGATGGGCGCCTATGCGCAGGGCGGTGAATTCTTTCGCCTGCTGGTGCCGCCGGGACGGTTCGAGGTGCAGGTGGCGCTCGGGCCTGCGAAGGACTGGGAGGGCGGCGCTGCGCTGTTCGGCCCCGAGACGGAAAGGCTACGCCTCGACCCGCCGCTCGATTTCGGGGTGACCGGCTACGCGCGGAAGGGCGGTCATCTGATCGATCTGCGCGATCTCGGCGATATCGGGCAGAAAAGCCTTGGAATCTGTCAGCGCCTCGCGCTCGATTTCGACAGCGTGAACACCGCGCCGGAGGCGGTGCGTCCGGGCGTAAAACCCCGTGATCCCATGGAAATACCGGAGTTCCCGGAGCCGAAATACCGCCGCGTCGACCGCATTTGCGATTGAAGAAAAGGGACGCGTGAAATATATCTTCACGAAGTGGTGAACTTTTTCCCCGACTCTCGCGTTGGGTATTGGTGGATGTATTTCGAGGGTGGACCGATGCGCTTGTCCCTGATTTTGGCCTGCATGCTGTCATGCGTGTCCTTTGCGACCGTTCCGGCACGCGCCGACGGCCCGGCGGCGACGCCCGAACCGATCGCGGTGAAAGCCCGGCCCGCGATGCCAGTGCCGGGGGATTTGTCCTTCGATCTGGTGGAGGGCGAGACGGTCTCGCTCGCCGATTTCCGTGGCAAGGTTGTGCTCGTGGTCAACACCGCCTCGAAATGCGGCTTCGCCCCGCAATTCACCGAGCTGCAGGAAATGTCCGAGACCTATGGCCGCGAGGGTCTGGTGATCCTCACCGTGCCGTCGAACGATTTCCGGCAGGAACTCTCCAGTGCCGAGGAAGCCAAGCGCTATTGCGCGCTGACCTTCGGGGCCGAATTGCCGATGGCGCAGCTCGCCAAGGTGAAGGGGCCGCAGGCGCATCCGTTCTATCGCTGGATGCGCGAAACCGAGGGGTTCGAGCCGAGCTGGAACTTCAACAAGGTGCTACTGGGCCGCGACGGCTCGGTGATCGCGACCTATCCCGCCAGCGCAGAGCCCCTTTCGGCCTGGATGCTGGGCGACGTCAAAGCCGCTCTCGCAACCGCGAGCCGAGGCTGAGCGAAAGGCCTCGCGCCCTGTCTATGACTCAATAAATGCTTGCGATACTGGCTGATCGCGCCTATATGGGCGCGGTCTGAGACAGGTTGGGACTCACCCGACCCGTATGCTATTGCAGCACAGACATTCCAACGAAAGACCGGCGGAGCCAACCGCAAGGCCAGAAAACCGAAGATGAAAAGGAAAATCTGAACGCATGTCGCAAAATGCAACCATGGACGAATTCGAAGCCCTTCTGAACGAGAGCCTCGAAATCGACACCCCGAACGAAGGTTCGGTTGTTAAAGGCAAGGTCATCGCCATCGAGGCGGGCCAGGCCATCATCGATGTCGGCTACAAAATGGAAGGCCGCGTCGAACTCAAAGAATTCGCCAACCCCGGCGAGGCTCCGCAGATCGAAGTCGGCGACGAAGTCGAAGTGTATCTCGACCGTGTCGAGAACGCTCGCGGCGAAGCCGTGATCTCGCGTGAGAAAGCCCGCCGCGAAGAGGCATGGGATCGTCTCGAAGCAGCTTACGCCAAAGAAGAGCGCGTCGAAGGCGCCATCTTCGGTCGCGTCAAAGGCGGCTTCACCGTCGATCTGGGCGGCGCTGTCGCGTTCCTGCCCGGCTCGCAAGTTGACGTGCGCCCGGTGCGCGACGCTGGCCCGCTCATGGGTCTCAAGCAGCCGTTCCAAATCCTCAAGATGGACCGTCGTCGTGGCAACATCGTTGTCTCGCGTCGTGCGATCCTCGAAGAGAGCCGCGCCGAACAGCGCGCCGAAGTCATCGCGAACCTCTCCGAAGGTCAGGTCGTCGATGGTGTGGTCAAGAACATCACCGAATACGGTGCGTTCGTTGATCTGGGCGGCGTCGACGGTCTGCTGCACGTCACCGACATGGCATGGCGCCGCGTGAACCACCCGTCCGAGATCCTGTCGATCGGCGAGACCGTCAAGGTCCAGGTCGTCAAGATCAACAAGGAAACCCACCGCATCTCGCTCGGCATGAAGCAGCTGCAGTCGGATCCGTGGGACTCGGTCGAGTCGAAGTTCGCTCTGGGTTCGGTCCACACCGGCCGCGTGACCAACATCACCGACTACGGCGCGTTCGTCGAGCTGGAGCCGGGTGTCGAAGGTCTCGTGCACGTGTCCGAGATGTCCTGGACCAAGAAGAACGTCCACCCCGGCAAGATCGTCTCGACGAGCCAGGAAGTCGACGTCATGGTCCTCGAGATCGACACCGCGAAGCGCCGCGTCTCGCTTGGCCTCAAGCAGACCATGCGCAACCCGTGGGAAGTCTTCGCAGAGACCCACCCGGTTGGCACCGTCATCGAAGGCGAAGTCAAGAACATCACCGAATTCGGTCTGTTCGTTGGCCTCGAGAACGACATCGACGGCATGGTGCACCTCTCGGACCTCAGCTGGGAACAGCGTGGCGAGGATGCGATCCAGGACTACCGCAAAGGCGACATGGTCAAGGCCGCTGTCACCGAAGTGGACACCGACAAGGAGCGTATCTCGCTCTCGATCAAGGCGCTCGACGCCGACACGTTCTCCGATGCCGTTGACGGCGTGAAGCGTGGTTCGATCGTGACCGTGACCGTGACCGCGATCGAAGACGGTGGCGTCGAGGTGGAATACAACGGCATGAAGTCGTTCATCCGCCGTTCGGACCTCGCCCGCGATCGTGCCGACCAGCGCCCCGAGCGCTTCCAGGTTGGCGATCACGTCGATGTCCGCGTGACCAACGTCGACTCCAAGACCCGCAAGCTGGGTGTGTCGATCAAGGCGCGTGAGATCGCTGAAGAGAAAGAAGCCGTGGAACAGTACGGTTCGTCGGACTCGGGTGCGTCGCTGGGCGACATCCTGGGTGCCGCGCTCAAGGGCGACCAATAAGAGATCGAGCCGCTTGGCTCAACGAGAGGCCCCGCCGTTTGGCGGGGCCTTTTTCGTTCCGCAAAAGCTTGGCGATCTGCGACGACGATTCGCGCAACGGGTGACGCGTGGGCGGGCGAAGCGCTGAATTTCTGCGTTTGCGAAGGCGCTTCCGTCGGCGGCAGACCGCTAGGGGCTCGATTTTACGTGGATTTTCCGGGTCTTTGCTGTTCCGCGCTGCAACGATTGGTCCTATAATTGGGAAATGACGCATGTAAGAGCCGGGGGGACACCCGGCCAAGCCCGTGGGGGGAGATAACAAGATGATCCGCTCTGAGTTGATCACCAAGATTGCCGAGGAGAATCCGCATCTCTACCAGCGGGATGTCGAAAAAATCGTAAATACGATCTTCGACGAGATCACCGAGGCGCTGGCCTCGGGCGACCGCGTCGAGCTTCGTGGGTTCGGGGCCTTTTCCGTCAAGAAGCGCGACGCGCGCACCGGTCGGAACCCGCGCACCGGCGAAGCGGTTGAGGTCGAGGAAAAACACGTACCCTTCTTCAAGACCGGTAAGCTGCTGCGCGACCGGCTGAACGGGAAAGAGGAATAAGAGCTAATGATTCGAGCGCTTCGGCTGCTGTTTCTCGGTCTGCTCGCCGTGGTCCTGATCGGGCTGGCGCTGGCCAATCGTCAAATCGTCACGCTGCGGGTGCTGCCGCTCGAGGCGGGCAGCTTCCTTGGCTGGGACTGGGCGGTTCAGGTGCCGTTGTTCCTCGTGATCCTCGCGGGCGTCCTGCTGGGCCTTCTGATCGGCTTCGTCTGGGAATGGGCGCGCGAGTCGCGTCTGCGCCGCAATGCCCGCCAGTCGGACCGCAAGGCGCGCAAGCTCGAAGCTGAAGTTCAGACGCTGCGCCACGACAAGACCGGCCCGAAGGACGACGTGCTGGCGCTGCTCGAACAGCCCTCGCGCTGAGATGCCCACCGTTGCCATAGACCGCAATGCGCAGGGTCTCGCCCGCGTCAAGATTTGCGGGCTGCGCAAGGCCGAGGATATCGCCGCCGCCGTCGAGGCGGGCGCGCGGTATGTGGGCTTCGTCTTCTTCGCCAAATCCCCGCGCCATCTGGAAATCGCCGAGGCGCGCGCGCTGGCCCAGGAGGTCGAGCCCGGCATCGCCAAGGTCGGTCTGGTGGTGAACCCGAGCGACGAGCTGCTCACCGAGATCACCGACGCCGTGCCGCTCGACATGATCCAGCTTCACGGTTCGGAGACGCCTGAGCGCGTGACGGAAATCCGCACCAAGTTCGGTCTGCCGGTGATGAAGGCCGTCGGCGTGGCCGATGCCGCCGATCTTCCGAAGATCGCGGAGTATGAGGCAGTGGCCGACCAGATCCTGCTCGACGCCAAGCCGCCGAAAGAGGCGGAGCTTCCGGGCGGCAACGGGCTTTCCTTCGACTGGCGGCTGATCGCCGGGCGCACCTGGGAGAAGCCTTGGATGCTGGCCGGGGGGCTGACGCCGGACAATGTGGCCGAGGCGATCCTGCTGACCGGCGCGCGGCAGGTCGATGTCTCCTCGGGCGTGGAGAGCGCGCCGGGCGTCAAAGACCCCGAGAAAATCCGCGCGTTCATTCAGGCGGCCCGTCAGGGCGCGGCCTGAGCGGCGCCGGACCCCACGCAGACGCGAGTATTTTTAGCCAGATGCCGGGGCGGGGATTTATCTCGCCCCGCTTTGACGCTAGACCGATCCTCACGAATAGCGCGAGGTGTGCCATGGCTGACGATCTGATCAATTCCTTCATGAATGTGCCCGACGAGAACGGGCGGTTCGGCATTTTCGGTGGCCGCTTCGTGTCCGAGACGCTGATGCCGCTGATCCTCTCGCTCGAAGAGGAATACGAGAAAGCCAAGACCGATCCCGATTTCTGGGCGGAGATGGACGATCTCTGGAAGCACTATGTCGGTCGCCCGTCGCCCTTGTATTTTGCGCCCCGCATCACCGAAGAGCTGGGCGGCGCGAAAATCTATCTCAAGCGCGACGAGCTGAACCACACCGGCGCGCACAAGATCAACAACGTGCTGGGGCAGATCCTGCTGGCGCGACGCATGGGCAAGACCCGCATCATCGCCGAGACCGGCGCTGGCCAGCATGGCGTGGCCACCGCGACCGTCTGCGCGAAGTTCGGCCTCAAATGCGTGGTCTATATGGGCGCCACGGACGTCGAGCGTCAGGCGCCGAACGTCTTCCGGATGCGCCTGCTGGGCGCCGAAGTCGTCCCGGTCAAATCGGGCCGCGGCACGCTGAAGGACGCGATGAACGACGCGCTGCGCGACTGGGTGACCAATGTGCGCGACACGTTCTATTGCATCGGCACGGTGGCGGGGCCGCATCCCTATCCGGCGATGGTCCGCGATTTCCAATCTGTCATCGGCAAGGAAGTGCGCTGGCAGCTTGAAGAGCAGGAAGGCGAGGGCCGTCTGCCCGATACCGTGATCGCGGCGATCGGCGGGGGCTCGAACGCGATGGGCCTGTTCCATCCGTTCCTCGACGACAAATCGGTGCGCATCATCGGCGTCGAAGCTGGCGGTCATGGCGTCGACGAGAAGATGGAGCATTGCGCCTCGCTCACCGGCGGGCGTCCAGGCGTGCTGCATGGCAACCGGACCTATCTGCTGCAAGACGAGGACGGGCAGATCCTCGAAGGGCATTCGATCTCGGCCGGGCTCGACTATCCGGGCATCGGGCCGGAGCATAGCTGGCTGCATGACACCGGCCGCGCGGAATATGTGAACATCACCGACAAGGAGGCGCTGGAGGCGTTCCAGTTCTCCTGCCGTCTCGAAGGGATCATCCCCGCGCTCGAGCCGTCGCACGCGCTGGCCCATGTGATGAAGATCGCGCCCGATCTGCCCAAGGACCATATCATCGTGATGAACATGTGCGGGCGCGGCGATAAGGACATTTTCGCGGTCGCGAAGCATCTCGGATTCGACATGGACGCATAAACTCAGGTTTACGGCGTACAACCTGAGGTTTATTGCTCCTCCATAACCCAATTGGCAATGGACCGGCGGGCGTTGTCCGCCGACCCTTTGCTCCGACGTCGCAGCCCGCGGCGGACAATTGTTCCGGAGGAGATAGAAGATGAAAATGAAATCCACCCTCGCCGCGCTGGCGGCTCTCGCGGTCTCGGCGCATATGGCACAGGCTGAAGTGTCCACGGACGGTATCGCTGCCGATCTGCAGGCCAATGGCTTCACCAATGTCGAGATCAAGGTCGGCCCGACGCAGGTGAAGGCCGAGGGTTACAACCCGAACGGCACCAAGATCGAAGTGGTCTACGACCGCGCCACCGGCAAGATCCAGAAGCAGGAAATGTCGCGGACGCGCGCCGGCTATGACATGACGCAGGGCGTCAGCGTCCGTCAGCAGTCGGAAGATTTCTACGACGGCAGCGACGACGACCATATGGACGATCACGGCGACGACCATTCGGGCAGCGGCGATCACATGGATGACAGCCACGACGACGACCACACCACGTCCGATTCCGATCACGGCTCGGATGACGGCGGCTCGCATGAGAGCGGCTCTGACGATGGCGGTTCGCACGACAGTGGTTCCGACGGCGGCGGGTCGCATGACAGCGGCGGCGACGACGGCGGCGACGACGACTGATCCGAACGGACTTGCCCGGTGCCATGTGCGCCGGGCATAATCCTCTGAAATGCCGCGTTCGCGCGCGGGAGGAGTTTTGCCGATGAGACTGCGCAGAGATCTGGCGATAGCCGCGTTGATCGGCGCGCTGAGCGTGCCCGTGGCGCCAGGGCTCGCGCGGGCCGAGACCGCGAGCGAAGCGGTCACCCGGCAGCTCAAATCCTACGGCTACCAGAATATCGACGTGCACCGGACCTTGCTGGGCCGCGTGCGCATCACTGGCACGCGCAAAGGCGTCGAGCGCGAAATCGTCCTCGATCCGCGCAGCGGCGAGATTCTGCGCGACCTGTCGCGCTCCAGCCGTACGCCGATCCTGAACAATAGCCCTCTGGGCGGCACCGCCTCGGGGAGCTATTCCGGGACGTCCACCTCCGACCGCACAACGACGACCTCCGATAGCGACTCGTCCGATCACGACTCCTCCGACGATTCCTCGGACGATAGCAGTAGCGCGTCGGGCAGCGACGATGGCGGAAGCCATGACAGCAGCGACAGCGACAGTAGCGGTGGTGGCGGCGGCGACAGCGGTGGCGGCGACGATGGCGGCGGGGAAAGCGGCGATGATTGACGCCTCGGACCGACCGGCGGGAGCGGCGCTATGACGTCGCGGCTGCGCCGTGCGGTGCTTGTCGGGGCGATCTTGCTGTTTCAGGCGGTCTGCGCGCTGTTTTTCATCTCCGATATCCTGCTCTCGGTCTTTGGCCTCTATCCCGCGCCGATCAGCTGGCAGAACCGCGAAATCCTCGAACTCGGAGCGGCGCTTGGCCTCATTCTGGGGCTCGCGCTTGGCGCCTTCGCCTTGGCAGGTGCGCTGCGTGAGGGGGCACGGGCGAAGGCGCGTCTACGCCGGGCGACCTCGGCTTTCGAGGACCTGCTGGAAGAGCGTTTCTCCGACTGGGGCCTCACGGCGGCAGAGCGTGAGGTCGCGCTTTTTGCGATCAAGGGGCTGAGCACGGCGGAGATCGCAGCGCTCCGCGAGACCTCCGAGGGCACCGCGAAGGCACAAAGCGCCGCGATCTACCGTAAAGCGGGGGTGAACGGGCGCGGCGCGCTTCTGAGCCTTTTCGTCGAAGACATGATGGACCAGCGCGCCGAGGCGGCGCAGCGCGAAGACACGGCGACGAAGCGCGGTGTGACGGCGGTGGCCAAGGGTTGAGCGGTCAGCCCCTGAGGCCGCGCGTATCCTCATAGGCGAAATCGATCAGCGCGCGCAGCTTTCGCGGCAGGCGCGGCCCGTCGAGATAGACCGCATGAAGCGGGATACGCAGCAGCGTCTCGGGCGGGAAGAGCGAGACCAGCCGCCCCGCCACGATCTCCGGCTCCAGCACAAATTCCGGCCCATAGGTGATGCCATGCCCCGCCAGCGCAAGTTCGCAGGCGGCGCGCCCGCTATTGACGCGGATCTGCGCGGGGACGGGCAGGGCGGCGATCTCTTCACCCTCGCGATAGCGCCAATGCGGGATTGCGCTGTGATTGGTGTCATGGATGCAGCGGTGATCGGCCAGATCGGCGATCTGGTCCGGGCGGCCCGCGCGTTCGAGATAGGCGGGCGCGGCCACGACGCGCATCCCGATCTCACCCAGCTTGCGCGCCCGCAGCGCCTGATCGCGCAGCTGCCCGATCCGAAAGGCGAGGTCGATCCCTTCGGCGGCCAGATCGGTCGCCGCATCCGAGAGCGTCAGGTCGATCACCAGATCGGGGTGGGGGGCTGCGAAGCGCGCGAGCATTTCCGCCAGATAGACCTCGCCGAAAGTGACCGGCGCGGAGATCCGCAGCACGCCCGAAAACCCGCGAGATTGCTCCGACACCGCGCCCAGAAGGTCGTCGAGCCCGTCGAGCACGCTTGGCGCCTCGGCCAGCAGACGCTCGCCCGCGGGCGTCAGCCCGATCCGCCGCGTCGTGCGTTGCAGCAGTCGCGTGCCAAGGCGGTCCTCCAGCTCGGCCACGTATTTCGAGGCGAGCCGATTGGAGATGCCCAGCTGCTCTGCCCCCGCGGTGAAAGAGCCCGCACGGGCGGTGGCGACGAAGGCGCGGAGCTGTTCGGTGATGTCCATCGCTATTCAGAACAAAATGGTAAAAGTCATTCCTGATAATATCCATTTTATTCGCTAACGGAATGGCTAATTTCCTCGCTGTAACGCGAACACACCGCACAGAGAGTGCGGGTACAGGAGATAGACCATGATCGACACCAAACTCGCCCCTTACGGCATCCTCGTCCTGCGCCTTCTGACCGGCGCTCTGTTCCTCGTCCACGGGCTGACGAAGCTGTTCGTCTTTACCCCGGCCGGCACGATGGGCTTCTTTGAATCGCTGGGCCTGCCCGGCTGGCTCGGCATCCTCACGATGGCGGCGGAGATCCTCGGCGGTATCGCCTTGATCACCGGCATCTATGCGCGGATCGTATCCTTCGGGCTCGGGTTCATCCTGCTCGGCGCGGCCTTCACGGCACACTGGGGCAACGGCTTCGGCTTCTCGAACCAGGGCGGCGGCTGGGAATACCCGGTGATGTGGGCCATCGTGCAATTCGCGCTCGCGGCTCTGGGTGACGGCCTCTATGCGCTGCGCCCGACCAAACTGAAGTGACAGGAGGAGACGATGGCTACCAGTGATGCAAATGTCGAAATCGGCCATGTGACCCTCGTGGTCCATGACCTCCCGGCGGTGGGTGCGTTCTACGAGGGCGTGCTCGGGCTGGAGCGGATAGCGGGCGACGCAACCGAGGCGCGCTACGGCGTCGATGGCAAGGTCCTCGTGATCCTCAAGGCCGACGCATCGGCGCGCAAATCAAGCCGGTCGGAAGCGGGGCTGTTTCACACCGCCTTCCTGCTGCCCGAGCGGGCCGATTTGGGCGCGTGGCTGACCCACGCCGCAGAGAAAAGTATCCGGCTCGGCGGGGCGTCCGATCACCTTGTCAGCGAGGCGGTCTACCTGCACGACCCCGAGGGCAACGGCATCGAGATCTACCGCGACCGCGCCCGCGAAGACTGGCCGCGCAAGGACGGGATGATCGCGATGGTGACCGATCCGATCGACCTGCGCGACGTGATGGCAGAGGCCCGTGGCCCATGGCGCGGCGCGCCGAAAGGCACGGTGATCGGCCACGTTCACCTTCAGGTGGGCGCGCTCGATCCGGCGGAGCCGTTCTATGCCGAGACGCTCGGCGCGGATGTGATGGCCCGCTATCCGGGGGCGAATTTCCACGGCTGGGGCGGCTATCACCACCACCTCGCCACCAATGTCTGGAATAGCCGCGGGGCCAAAGAGCGTCACCAGCCCGCGACCGGTCTGGTCGAGGTGGGGCTGAAGGCGGACGCCGAACCGCTCGCCGCCTTCCGCGAGGCCTATGGCGACAGCGTGGCCGACCCGTGGGGCACGCGCTTCACATGGTCCGCGAAGTGATCGCGAGATAAGAGAAAGGCGCCCGCGATGGGCGCCTTTTTCGCTTACAGGATGTGGTTCACATGACCCATCTTGCGGCCCGGTTTCACCTCGGCCTTGCCGTAGAGATGCACCTGATACCGCGCGAGCTTCGCCAGTCCCGGCACCCGGTCCATGTCGTCGCCGATCAGGTTCTCCATCTCGACATCGCAATGGCGCGAGCCGTCGCCCAGCGGCCAGCCGGTGACGGCGCGGATATGCTGCTCGAACTGATCGACCGCGCAGCCTGCCTGCGTCCAGTGGCCCGAGTTGTGCACGCGAGGCGCGATCTCATTCACGATCAGCGCGTCGCGGGTGACGAAAAGCTCGACCCCCATCACGCCGACATAATCGAGCTTGTTCAGGATCTTGGCCGCCAGCAGAACCGCATCGGTGCGCTGGTTGTCGGTGATCGCGGCGGGAACCAGCGTGGTGCGCAGGATGCCGCCCTCATGCTTGTTCTGGCCCGGATCGAAGCAGGAGATCGCGCCATCCTCGGCGCGCGCGCCAATCACGGAGATCTCCTTGAAGAACTCCACGAAGCCTTCGAGGATCGCAGGCGCGCCTTTCATATCCTCCAGCGCGGCGGCGGCCTCTTCGGGCGCGTTGATCACAACCTGACCCTTGCCGTCATAGCCGAAGCGACGGGTCTTCAGGATCGCGGGGCAGCCGATTTCGGCGATTGCCTCCTGCAGATCCTCGAGATCGTCCACGGCGGCGAAAGGCGCGGTGGCGAGGCCCAGATCGTTGAGGAAGGCTTTCTCGACCAGACGGTCCTGGCTGACGGCCAGCGCCTTGCGGTTCGGGCGGATCGGCTTGAGGCTTTCCAAGAGATCGAGCGCCGAGGTCGGCACGTTCTCGAACTCGTAGGTGATGACGTCCACGGCTTCGGCGAAGGCGCGCAGCGCGGCCTCGTCCTCGTAGGGCGCGGTTGTCACCGCATGGGCCACGTCGCCTGCGGGCGGGTTCGCGCCCGGCTCGAAGATATGGGTCTTATAGCCCAGACGCGAGGCCGCGACCGAGAGCATCCGGCCTAGCTGACCGCCGCCGAGGATGCCGATCACCGATCCAAAGGGCAGGGGCTCACTCATCTTCCGGCTCCTCCTTGATCGAGGCTGAGAGTTTCTCGCGCCAGTCGTCGAGCCGCTTCGCCAGATCCGCATCCGACACGGCCAAGATCCCCGCCGCCATCAGACCGGCATTGGCCGCGCCCGCAGCCCCGATCGCCATGGTCGCAACCGGGAAGCCCTTGGGCATCTGCACGATGGAATAGAGGCTGTCGACGCCCGAGAGCGCCCGGGTCTGCACCGGCACGCCGATCACCGGCACGCGCGTCTTCGAGGCCATCATGCCCGGCAGGTGCGCGGCGCCGCCAGCGCCTGCGATGATGACGTGCAGCCCACGGTCCACCGCGGTCTTGCCATAGGACCAGAGCCTGTCGGGAGTGCGATGCGCCGAGACGATCTTCGCCTCGTATTCCACACCGAGTTCGTCGAGAATTTCCGCCGCCTCTTTCATCGTGGACCAGTCGGACTGGCTGCCCATGATGATTCCCACTTTCACGCTCATGACGCCCCCTTTTCAGATGGAGCGCGCACTATAGGAATCTGTGCCGTCGCGGCAAGCCCCGGAGGCGTGCAGGCGCCGATCGGATTGATCGGAGGTCAGGTTCAGGCGATGATGTCGGGGGTGAGCTGGTCTTCGATCCGCGCGATCTCGTCTTTCAGGGCCAGCTTTTGCTTTTTCAGCCGCACAAGGCGCAGCTGATCGGAATGCACCGCCTGCGTGAGCGCCAGGATCGCCTCGTCCAGATCGCGGTGTTCGCGGCGCAGTACTTCCAGTTTTACCCGCAGCACTTCTTCATGATCCATCTCGAGATGGGCGTTCATATCCGTATCGTCCGGTTCTGGTTGCGCAAAAGATCATCCGCCCGACTCGGCCAAGGCGGTCAGGTGGGAGGGTCAATATAACAGGTTTCGAACGGGTTAGGAGAAAATTTGCCGTCAGCGTAAATGGTCGGCGGGGTCTTGCAGGGGGCTTCCACGCCGCCCATATTTGATCAGTGGGCTGCCGAAGATCGGGGCCCGAACTTGCAACGTCGCTTGATCAAGGGCTTGCCGAATGACGAAACTGAGTTTTGGCGCACATCCCTACCTGCTGGGCTTCGACCAGTTGGAACGGCTGGTGGAACGCACCGCCAAGGGATCGGATGCCTATCCGCCGTATAACATCGAACAACGCGGCGAGGATGCGTTCCGCATCACGCTCGCAGTGGCAGGCTTCCGCGAGGAAGACCTCGCGATCACGCTCGAAGACCGGGCTTTGGTGATCCGCGGCCGTCAAAGCGAAGAGGACAGCGAACGCCTGTTCCTACATCGCGGGATCGCCGCACGGGCCTTTCAGCGCAGCTTCGTGCTCGCGGAAGGGGTCGAGGTCGCAGCCGCGACGATCGAGAACGGTCTTCTGCATGTCGATCTGAACCGGGCCCCGCCCGAGACGATCGTGCAGACCATCCCGATCGAGCGGAAATGAACAGGCAGGAAAGGAAACGCGCAATGAATACGGAATATGATTTCGGCGATAATGCCGAGCATCCCATCGTCTATGTCCGCGAAGTGGCGGTCGTCGATCTGCCCGAGGAAATCCGGGCCGAGCTGGACGATGTCGATCACCTCTATGCGGTGCATGACAGCGATGGCGAACGGCTCGCGCTGGTGAAGGACCGCAAGCTGGCCTTCTCGCTGGCCCGGCAGAACGATCTGGACCCGGTTTCGGTCCATTGATCGGCTGAAAGGACGCGAAAGGCGCCCGGGGGGTCACCCTCGCGGCGCCTTTTTCATTTCCAGATGCGAGATCGCGAATGAGGCCGCGACGCATCCGGTAAACAGGTACAGCCCCCAAGCCGTCTCGAGGCGCCCGACGCCCACGCCCTTCGCCACCACGATATAGATCGCGATCAGGAAGATATCGGCCATCGCCAGCTTGCCTAAGACGTTCAGCGTCGGCAGCAGGCGTGGCGAGGCCAGATCGAACTGGATCAGCGCAACGCCGATCACCTTCAGATAGGGGGCAAAGAGGGCGAGGAAGCTGACGAGCAGGGCGAGGAACACATCCGTCCGCCAAAGGGTCTGCAACCCGCTGAGCACCGAGATTTCCTCCAACCCGAAGAAGGGCAAGAGCCCCGCGCGCAGAAGCGGCGCGGCCCAGGCGAGGGGGAAGAGAAGCAAGAGCGCCAGATTGGCGTATTTCAGCATCGACCGGCGCTCACCCCTAGGGGCGCTCAGACCCCGTTACGACTTAGATTCTTTCTTCGCGATCGGCACCACATTGGGCTGCGGGCCGTCTTCGATTTCGTAGCCCAGCAGCGGCAGGATGTCACGCAGGTCGCGCTCCAGCAGGCTGAACTCGGCGCTGACCTCGCGCTCTTCGGTCTCGACATCGGTCAGCCATTCGCGCAGCTCCGAGCAGGTCCGGCGGGCGACAGAAATCTGATCGCTCAGCGTCTCGGCCTCTTGCTGGCGCTGTTCGAGGAAGGCGCGCGCGCGTTTGACTTTCTCGGCGGAATAGACCTCAGCGAGATCGCGCGACTGCAGGCTCATCTGCGCGGCCAGTTCCAGAAGTTCGGGCTCCAGCCCGCCCAGATCGGGATGCTGGCGCAGATGGGTGATCCGCTCGCGTACGGCGTCGAATTCACCCGAGAGCGCGAAGACGCCCGCGCGGTCGGACTCGTGGGCGCTGCGATAGGCGCGGGCCACGTCATCCATGCCGACATGGAAGCGGCGGTGGCTGCCTTCGAGCTTGGATACGCGGGAACAGGAGGGCAGATAGAGCAACAGGATCAGCGCCAGCAATGCCGCGCCCACCTGCAGCCAGACACCGAAATCGGGCAGGGCGGTTTCGCCGAATTGCGCCTCGAGGCTGAGCCACGGGATCAGCCCGAGCGAGGCGGCTGTGACCGCGCCGATGGCGGCAAGCGCGGTGATTGCGACAGTGACGGTGAGCGTTTGGCCAATCGCCGTGTTGAAACGGTCTAGATTGGCGCTTCCTACCTGTTCGGTTTGCATGATGTGACCTCCCCCCGGTTCCCATATTGAAGATAGCGGCCAGTTCCGGTCCGAGATTGAGTCTCGTTGGCGGATCAAGCACTTGGGGAGAATGCGCGGAAATTCGCTTGGTTCCGCAGCCTGTGTGTTAACGAAGCGTTTCGATCGGCCCTTCGGCGCGTCCGTGGATGAACTGCTGGACGTAAGGGTCTGAAGTTTCGTCCATTTCCGCGATCGGGCCTTCCCAGCGAATTTTGCCCGCATGAAGCATTGCGACCCGGTCGGCAATCGCCCGGACCGAGGACATGTCATGGGTGATCGTCATCGCGGTCGCGCCCATCTCGGTGACGATCTCGCGGATCAGCTCGTTGATGACGCCCGCCATGATCGGGTCGAGCCCGGTCGTGGGTTCGTCGAAGAAGATGATCTCGGGCTCGGCGGCGATGGCACGGGCAAGGCCCACGCGTTTCTGCATCCCGCCCGACAGTTCCGCCGGATACAGGTCCGCCACATCGGGCGACAGCCCCACCCGGCGCAGCTTCTCGATGGCGATCTCGCGCGCCTCCGCCTTGGGTCGTTTCAGCGCGCCGCGCAGCAAGCGGAAGGCCACGTTCTCCCAGACGGAAAAGCTGTCGAACAGCGCGCCGCCCTGAAACAGCATTCCGAAGCGGGCGAGGAAGGCGTCGCGCTCGCCCTCATGCACGTCGACCCCGTCGAGTGTGATCTTGCCGCCATCGGGCTCGATCAGCCCGAGGATGCATTTCAGCAGCACAGATTTGCCGGTGCCCGAGCCGCCGATGATGACGGTGGATTGCCCCGTCGGCACCACGAGATCGACGCCGCGCAGGACGTGTTTCGATCCGAAACTCCGGGTTATGGCGTCGAGGGTGATCATGCCGAGAAGAAGGCCTCCGTCAGCACGTAATTCGCGGCGAGGATCGCGACCGAGGCGGCGACCACCGCGGATTTCGTGGCCCGGCCCACGCCCTGCGCGCCGCGGCCCGAATTCATCCCGTGATAGCAGCCCATCGTGGCCACGATGAAGCCGAAGGCGGCGCCCTTCACGAGGCCCGATCCCACGTCCCAGAACTCGAGGAAATCCCATGTGTTCTTGAGATAGGTGGCCGAGTTGAAGCCGAGGCGGTTCACGCCGACCATCCAGCCACCCATGATCCCGATCACGTCGCCTACGCCCACGAGCATTGGCACGCAGAGCGTCGCAGCCAGCACGCGCGGCACGGTGAGATATTTCATCGGATTGGTCGAGAGCGTGGTGAGCGCGTCGATCTGCTCGGTCACTTTCATCGTGCCGATCTCGGCGGCGATGGAGGAGGCCACGCGCGCGGCCACCATCAACCCGCCGAGGACCGGGCCCAGCTCGCGCACCATGCCGATTGCGGTGATCGAGGGCACGACCTGTTCGGCCGAGAAGCGCGCGCCGCCCGCGTAGATCTGCAGCGCCAGCGCGGCGCCGGTAAACAGCGCCGTCATTCCCACGACCGGCAGCGACAGCCAGCCGATATTGAGGCACGCAAGCCAGAACTCGCGCAGGTAGAAGGGCGGGCGGAGCAGGTGGCTCAGCGTCTCGCCCACAAAGAGCGACAGCCGCCCCGTCGCCGCCATCAGCGCGAGCGTAGCCCGCCCCAGCGCGGCCAGCGGTCGGCTGAGCGCCGCTGCATTCATGCGGTGGGCTCCGCGTAATTCCGGGCGTAGCGAGGACCGAGCGAGGTCAGGATCTCATAGCCGATCGTGCCCGCCAGATCGGCCAGCGTATCGACGCCCTGATGAGGCCCCAGCAGATCGAGCGTGTCGGGCACCGTATCCAGATCGGTCACATCCACCGTCAGCAGGTCCATCGAGACACGCCCGCGCAGCGGGCAGGGCGTGTCGCCTGCGTAAA
The DNA here is from genome assembly GCF_009296265.1 of Thioclava sp. JE_KL1. Lineage (GTDB taxonomy): Bacteria > Pseudomonadota > Alphaproteobacteria > Rhodobacterales > Rhodobacteraceae > Thioclava. Next base: position 257,970 of record NZ_WBJS01000004.1, on the reverse strand, counting down.
GCGCGGTGATGTTCGACAGCACGCGGTGAATCCCGTCGGCATAGCCCGCCGAGAGCGTCGCGATTTTGGTCTCGCGCTCGGCGGTCCAGGTGTTGCCGTAGCCCACGGTCTCGCCGGGTTGGACCACGCGGGTCTGGATCACCGGCAGCGACAGGGTCGCAACATGGCGTGCGTCGTCAAAGGGGCGTCCGCCATAGAGGCCAATGCCGGGCCGCGTCACGTCGAAATGATAGTCCGGCCCCAACAGGATGCCGCCGGTCGCCGAGAGCGAGCGGCTCAGCCCCATCCCGTCGGTCATCCGTTTGAACTCGGCCAGCTGCTTGGCGTTCATCTCGTGGTCGGGCTCGTCGGAACAGGCGAGGTGGCTCATCACCAGCTCGATTCCGCGCTCCATCAGCTGCGGGGCGGTGGCCTGCCACTCGGCCGCCTCCATCCCGAGCCGGTTCATCCCGGTATCGAGCTGCACGCCCACCGGGCTCTCGGGGATCGCCTGCAGATGCCGCTGCGCCTGTTCGGCGGAGTTCAGCATCGGGATCAGCCGCGCGTCGCGCAGGAAACCCGCATCGCCCGCCATATGACCGCCGAGGATGAAGATCCGCGCGTCCTCACCCAGATGCGGGCGCAGCCGCGCGCCTTCCTCGGCCAGCGCGACGAAGAAGTCCCGCGCACCCGCCTGATACAAAGCCGGTGCCACGCGCCCTGCGCCCAAGCCGTAGCTATCGGCTTTCACCACCGCCGCCGTGCGCGTCGCCGCGCCCGATTGCGCATCGAGAGCGCGCCAATTGCTGACCACTGCGTCGAGGTCGATATGAAGATTTGCCTGTGCCATGGCCCCTTTTTCTGCGCACACGGCCTCAGGTCAAGGGCAATCCGCGCAAGCCGCGCGCATGGCTGCGTTTCAGGGAAAGCTGCGCCCGTCTTCCAGCCGCGCAAGGATGGCCTCCGGCCCGCCCTGATGCGCCTCCCAGATCAGCACGGCGCAGGCGGCCTCGGCATAAAGCCCGTTGTCGCGCCCGGCCTGCGGCGCCCAGTCGAAAGGCGAGCCGGGCAGGTCGGCGCGCGGCAGCGCCTGACAGCGCTCGATGCCCGAGCCCGACCCGAGATAGCGCGGGTCGTTCGAGACCAGCACCGAGAGTCCCTCGTCGAACCACGCGGGCATCCGATCGCGCACCTGTCCCAGCACGCCCAGCCGGGCATGGGTCTCGGTATGGGTCAGCTCATGGGCGAGGATCGTCTCGGTCAGCCCGCGCGGGGCCACGCGCACGACGGCCCAAGCCCCGAGCGAATAGGTCACCGCCGCAGCGCCCCGTCCGCCAAGGCGCCTGTCGCAGGCGTCGCTCGTGCAGGCGAGAATGCGGGTATGGGCTTCGCGCGTGGGATAGAATTGGCCGACGGTGTCGCGCGCCGCATCGACCGTCTCGACCAGATCGCGCCGCTCTGCGCGGCTCATCTCATGTTCGACGAAAATGCCCGGCGCGGCCCGGTCCATCCCGAAACAGCGCGGGCACAGCCCCGCTGCCAGCACCGGGTAGAACCACAACAGCGCGAGCAGGCCCAAAAGCCCACCCGCCAGAAGTGCCAATACTGAGACCCGGATCACGCGCCACATGCTCTCAAGATGGCGCAAGCCGCGTCTTTGACCAAGCGTCAGTCGCGCGGGCGGAGAATTTGTCGCAGAGCGCCGTGCAGCGTCTGCACCTCCGAGCGCGTCATCGCGAAACGCGTCCACATGTTGCGCAGGTTGCGCTTCATCATCGGCGCCTTCGCGGGCGGGTGGAAGAAGCCCGCCTCCTCGAGCCGCTGCTCGAAGTGATCGCCCAGCTTCTCGACCTCGACCGCGCTCGCCGGATCATGGCCCGCAAGCCCCGGATCGACCGGCACCGAGTCGAGCGTGTGGCGCGAATATTCATAGGCAGACAGCAGCACCGCCTGCGCAAGGTTGAGCGAGAAGAATTCCGGGTTCACCGGGACCGTGATGATCGCATTGGCGCGCAGGATGTCGTCATTTTCCAGCCCCGTCCGCTCGGGCCCGAAAAGCACGCCGACCTTCTGGCCCGCGACGATGCGTTTGCGCGCCTCCTCCATCGCCGCCTCGGGCGTGTAGATCGGTTTGGGCAATTCACGGCCCCGCGCGGTGGTGGCGAAGACGTAATCGCAATCGGCCACGGCGTCCGCCACGCTGTCATAGACGCCCGCGAAATCGAGCACCTGACCGGCAGCTCCCGAGGCCATCGCCACCGCTTTGGGGTTGGGCCAGCCGTCGCGCGGTTCCACCAACCGCATCTTGCGCAGCGAGAAGTTCAGCATCGCGCGCGCCGCCGCCCCGATATTCTCGCCCATCTGGGGACGCACGAGGATGAAGGCGGGCTGGGCGGGATCGGGAATTTCGGGCGTGTTGGGCATGGGCGGTCCTTTCGCGCCTCTCCTAGTCGCGCAAGCTGGCACTGGCAAGGCCGCGCCGCTTGCGTTAATAGGCGGCCAAGACCCGCAAAGGAGCCTGCCCATGGCCGAAGACCGCCCGCAGATTTACCTGATCACGCCGCCCGCTTTCGACGCCGAGGAATTCGCGCCGAAACTGGCCTCGGTGCTCGATGCGCATGACATCGCCTGCATCCGCCTCTCGCTGGCCAGCCGCGACGAATACGAGATCGGTCGGATCGCCGATGCGATGCGCGAAGTGGCCCATGCCCGTGACGTGGCGCTGGTGATCGAATCCCATGTCGCTCTCGTGGAGCGCCACGGGCTTGACGGGGTGCATTTCACCGACGGTGCGAAGCAGATCCGCTACGGCCGCAAGGAGCTGGGTGACGACGCGATCGTCGGAAGCTACTGCGGCAATTCCCGCCATGAGGGGATGAACGCGGGCGAGGCTGGGGCCGACTATGTCTGCTTCGGCCCGATCGGCGAGACCAATCTCGGCACCGCCGAACCCGCCGAGCACGAGCTGTTCGCCTGGTGGTCGGAAGTGATCGAAGTGCCGGTGGTGGCCGAGGGTGCGCTGACCGAAGAATTGGTCACGAAATTCGCCCCCGTTACCGACTGGTTCGCCTTCGGCGACGAGGTCTGGCGCGAGGACGACCCGGCCGCAGCTCTGGGACGGTTCATCAAGGCGATGTCGTGATGCCGGATTGGCTCGGCGATAGCGACGGCCCGATGGGCGATCACGGCGCTTTCATGGAGAGCGAGCTGCAGGTGCCGCGCGCCGATCTGGCCTCGCATATCCGCCAGCTTCCGGGCGAGCGGCTGCTGATCGGGCTGGTCGGCGGCCCCGGTGCGGGCAAGTCGCATCTCGCGCATGAGCTGGCCGAGGCGCTCGGGGAGCAATCGGCCATCGTCGCGATGGACGGGTTTCACCGCGACAATGACTGGCTCGACACGCGCGGCTTGCGCAACGTGAAGGGCGCGCCGGAAACCTTTGACACAGAAGGGTTTTCGCAGCTTCTTGCGCGACTGAAATCGAGCAGCCAGGACGAACCCGTGCCGACCTTCGACCGCGATCTGGACGCTACCGTTCCGGGCGGCGCAAGCGTGCCGGGCTCGGCGAAATATCTGATCGTCGAAGGCAATTACCTGCTGCTGACGCGGCCCGGTTGGAGCGATCTCTACCCGCTCTTCGATCTCACGATCCGCATCGATCTGCCCGAAGAGGTGCTGCGCGAGCGGCTCACTCAACGCTGGCGCGATCAGGGCTGCGATCTGGCCGAGACGCGCCGCCGCGTCGAGGAAAACGACCTGCCCAATGGCCGCACCATTACGCGCGAAAGCCGCGCCGCCGATCTGGTCGTGCGCGACTGATCTCTTCGGCTTGGCCGAAATATCCCGGGGGGCTGGCAGGGCCAGCGGGGGCAGAGCCCCCTCTTTCTTTTAGGATTGTCGTCCTCCGGAGACGGGGGCAGTGCCCCCTCAACGCTCGGAAATCCTGAGGTAAATGCCGTCCTTACCGCGCACCGTCAGGTGCGCGACGGGGGCCGGTTCGCGGCCCTCGACAGCCTCGAACCGAAACGCCCGTAGCAGCATTGCAAGCACAAGCGGCCCCTCCGCCATGGCGAACCCCGCGCCGGGGCAGACCCGCGCGCCGGAGGAGAACGGGATATAGGCGCGGCGCTGGCAGGCCTTGCCGTTTTCGGTCTCCCAGCGGCTCGGGTCGAACCCGTCGGGGTTGTCCCAGAGCCGCACGTGGCGATGTAGGTGCCACGGTGAGATCACGACCTGACTGCCCGGTTTGACGTCGCGGTTGCGGAAGGTTTCCGGGCAGGTCGTCTCGCGCACGAACATCGGCACGGGTGGATAAAGCCGCATCGCTTCGCGAAAGGTGGCGCGGTTCAACTTCAGCTTGGAAAGCACAGAAAAGTCGGGACTTTCCGCCAGTGCAGTCGTTGCCTCTTCGGCCAGCCGATCCTGCCAATCGGGATGCGTCGCCAGCAGATAGAGCGACCATGCCAGCGCCGAGGCGGAGGTCTCGTGGCCCGCGAGAAAGAAGATCGCGACCTGATCGACCATCTCGGCGGTGCCGAACCGCTCACCGGTTTCGGGATCGGCGGTGGTCATGATCTTGGTCGCGAGATCGTCGGGCGCGATGCCGGCAGCGATCATGGCGGCGCGCTCTGTCGTCAGACGCTCGATCAGTGCGCGGATATGGGTCGCGGTGCGCTTCGTTTCGGGCGCGTGAAACCGCGGAAACCAGCGCGGCAGCGGCAGCAGCGCACCGAGATTGACCACCGGCGAGGCGCGTTGATGACGCTTGAAGGCGGCGAACACGGTGCTGGCGGTCGCATCCTCGATCGGGATCGAGAACAGGGTGCGGAAGATGATATCGGCGGCGACGTGAGAGGTTTCCGTTTCAATATCAATCGGTTCGGCGTCGGTCTTCACCTTCATCCGATCGACGCAAGCCTCGCCCGCCGCCCACATCGCCGGGAAGGTCTCGCGCAGTTTGCCGCCTTCGAAGGCCGGGTCGATGATCCGGCGCTGGCGCTGCCATTGCGCGCCATTGGTGATGAAGACGCTCTCGCGCAGAAGCGGTTTGAGCCCCTCACGCACGCGGTCGGATTTCGGGAAATCCATCGGGCGCTTGTTGAGCACCAGATCGACCAGATCGGGGTCGTTGCACATATAGGAGCGGAAGAACGGCGTGCGGAACTCGGCCATCCAGGCGCGATAAAGGCGCGCGGGCTGGGCCGAGAGGATGTCGGATTTGAACAGCCGGAAATAGCGCCAGAGCGACACGCGATCAGGGCGCGGGGTCGGTTTCGGGGGTAGGCGGGACGGCTGGCTCATGTGACGCTCGTGAACCGGCTCGCGGGCGTCGTGATCCGGCTTTTCGACGGGGCGCGGCCGTGGAAGCGGTCGGCCAGCGTCAGCGGCCCGGCGGTCAGGCGGAAATAGTCGTAATCTCCGGGCCGGTCGAAGGCGCAGAGATATTGAAAATGCAGCCGGAAGAAGCGCCAGCGGAGGGTGCGCCACCGCTCGGGGCTCAGCGTCTGGGTGAAGGCGGCGGAGATCACCAGCGGGTGGATCTGGCCCTCCGGGGCCACGCCCGAGACCGCAACCGGATCGCAGAGCGCGAAGGCGCAGCCATCGCCCGGCGCGGTGACGTCGAGCCAGAACAGCTCGGGCCGGGTGGCGAGGTAGGCGAGATCGGCGCGCAGGCGGGTCGCGCGGGGCAGGTAGCTCACCATCGGGACCACCTGACCGAGCGAGAGGAAGGCGAGCGCCGGGGGCGCTGCCCCCCGGCCTGACGGCCTCCCCCCGGGATATTTTTGCCAAGAGGAAGGGGGGAGGCGGTTTTCGCGGATCAGGTCGGCGAGGATCGAGACGGCGAGATGGGCGCCCGAGGAATGGCCGACGATCAGTACCTCGTCCCAGTCTTCGCGCATCGCTTCTTCGATGCGGGCGGCGAATTCGGCCATGCGGGCCTCCAGCTCGGGCGGGTTCGCGCCGCCCCAGCGCGCGGTGAATGCGTAGTCATGCATCAGGTAATAGGCGAAGAGCTTGCCGTCTTTGGCCCGGAACCAGCGTAGGGTCAGCGTGAGGATCGCGGCGCCGAGGATGAGGCCCGCGAGCCAATCGAGCGGGAAGCCGGGCAGCAGGGCCAAGGCGAGTGCGGCCGCAGCCCAGCCGAGGCCGATCCCGATCAGCGTCTGCGCGATCAGCGCCACGATCGGGTAGAGCGCGGCGATCACCGGGCCTTTGCGGAGCCGCATCAGCCGGAACAGCGCGCCGGAGGCGATATAGGCCCAGGCCGTGCGGATCAGTTGCGCGTAGGTCGCGGGGATCGATTTGCCCATCGATGAGCGCACGATATCCGACCAGACCAGCACCTCGACATCGGCTTCGACGTCGGTGCCGTCCTGGGTGGAGGTGACATGCCAGCCATAGGGGCTGCCTGCGCGTTTCGGGGCCAGCGCGATCTCGTAGCCGGAGATGCGGGCCTGGTCTGCGCCTTCCTTGCGGTAGAGCTCGCGATAGCGGCGGGGATGAATCGGGTCGTAGCCGGGAATGTAGAACACCCGGCGCCTGTGCACCCGCGCTAGAGACCCGCTTGTCATTCACTGCCCTTCCTCGCGGGCAGATTAGCGGCCCTGCGCGGCGAAAGTAAGGAAAATCAGTGCTCTGCGCGCGACCAGCGCAGCTGGTTCGCCTCAATGGCGGCGATGCGCTTTTCGGTCTTGGGGTGGGTCAGCAGCCAGGCGGGCGTGGTCTGGCCCGCGTTCTTCGTCAGCGCGTCGAGCTTGTGGAACAGCGTGACCTGCGGCTCGGTGCCGAAGCCCGCCTTGATCATCAGGGCGGAGGCGAATTCATCGGCCTCGAACTCGTCACGCTGGCTGAGGCGGGCGGCGAGGGCTGCGGTGATCAGGTTGGCGATCCACGGGCCGATGAAGGGGATGAAGCGGCCCAGCACGGTCATCAGCACGGCGCGCAGGGCGTTCTGGCCCGAGAAGTCGATCATGCGACGGCGCGAATGGCCCAAGGCGACATGGCCCAGCTCATGCGCGATCACCGAGGTGAGTTCCTCCGGGGACACTTCGCCGCTGCGATATTTGCGCATGAAGCCTTCGGTGATGAAGACGCGGCCATCGGGGGCGGCGAGGCCGTTCACCGGTTCGATCTGGTAGACATGGACCGGGATTTCCGAGACTTCGAGCGCGGCGGCGAGCCGGTCGAGATAGGGCTCCAGCTTGCTGTCGCGCAACCGGCGCGAATTCCCGTTCAGCTGGCGTTTGAGTTGCCAGGTCGAGAAATGCCACATGGCGAAGCCGTAGAGGACCAGCAGCAGGATGGGGAGAAGGCGCAACAACATGGGATGGATATGGCGGCTCGCAGGCCTGTGATCAAGCGTCGGATTTGGGGGCTTTGGGCGCACGCTTCGCCGCGTGCCACAGCCACCAGCCGAAGGCGAAGGCGGCAGCACCCGCGCCCATCAGCCCCAGCGCGTTGCCCGCAAGCTCGGCAGCGGCGTCCAGATTGGCCCCGAAGGTGATGCCGAGGCCCACATAGGTGGTGACCCAGACCGCTTCGCCGGCGAGATCGGCCAGAGTGAAGCGCCGATGCGCGAAGCCGGACGCGCCGGCGGCGAGGTTCACCCAAGGCCCGAGCGCGGAGAACATCCAGCGGGTGAAGAACACTGTAACCGCGCCGCGTTTGCGCAGGGCGGCCATCGCTTTCGCGACCAGTGCGCCGCGTTTCGTGTCGGGATGGGGTAGGAAGCGCTCGGCCCGGCGGCCCAGCTGGAAGCCCACCTGATCGCCGATCACCGCGCCGGTGAAGGCCGCGCCGCCGACGGTCGCGAGGTCCAGATCGCCCGAGGCCACGAAGGCTCCGCTTGCGATCATCATCAGCGAGGAGGGGGCCGGGATCGCGAGGCAGCTCAGGAAGGTCGTGAGGCCCAGAAGCCACGGCCCGTAGAGCGGCACCTGCGCGAGCAGCCAATCTGAGAGGTCGGAGAAGCTCATTGCTGTGGCTGCGCCTCTTTATCGGCGATCGTCTTGGGCAGGCCGAGCGAGAGTTTGCGGATCAGATCCTGCAGCGGCTCGCCTTTGGCCTTGGCGATACGTTCCAGGGTCGGGCGGCCCGCGCCGACCAGCGCACGCCCATCCTCGATGCCGAGGATCGCGTCGACCTCCTCGATCTCCAGATGCCAGCTGCGCGCGATATAGCCCGGCGTCATCCATTCCTCGGGGCTTTGGTGCAGATGGGCGGGGTCGGACCAGTAGATCGCGCGCGAGACGAACCTTGCGCCGAAGAACAACGACAGCGCGACCGCGAGGATGAAGCCCAGCGAGGCGATCTTGTGATGCCCCCAGAGGTAGCGCAGCCGGTTCATCCGAGCTCCTTCATCGCGGCGGTGATCCCCTCGAGGGTCAGCGGATGCATCCGGTTCTCGAAGATCTCGCGGATGATCTGGATCGACTGCGCGTAGCCCCAGCAGCGTTCCGGGATCGGGTTGAGCCATGTGTGATCGGGCCATTGCTCGCGCGCGCGGGTCAGCCAGACATGGCCCGCCTCGTCGTTCCAATGCTCGTTGGCACCGCCGCGATGGGTGATCTCATAGGGCGACATCGAGGCGTCGCCCACGAAAATGCATTTGTAATCGGGACCATAGCGGTGGAGCACGTCCCAGGTCGGCGTCGCCTCGTTCCAGCGGCGCTTGTTTGATTTCCAGACGCCCTCATAGAGGCAATTGTGGAAATACCAGTGCTCGAGATGCTTGAACTCGGACTTGGCCGCGGAGAACAGCTCTTCGACCAGCTGCACATGGGCGTCCATCGAACCGCCCACATCTAGGAAGAGAACCACCTTCACCGCATTGTGCCGCTCGGGCCGGGTTTTGACGTCGATATAGCCCGCCTCGGCAGAGGCGCGGATCGTGCCGGGCAGGTCCAGTTCCTCATTCGCGCCATGCCACGCCCATTGGCGCAGGCGCTTCAGCGCCACTTTGATGTTGCGGGTGCCCAGTTCCACCGTGTCGTCGAAATCGCGGAACTCGCGCTTGTCCCAAACCTTTACGGCGCGCTGGTGGCGGCTCTCTTTCTGGCCGATGCGGACGCCTTCGGGGTTGTAGCCGTAAGCGCCGAAAGGCGAGGTGCCTCCCGTTCCGATCCATTTATTGCCGCCCTGATGGCGGCCCTTCTGTTCCTCGAGCCGCTTTTTCAGCGTCTCCATCAGGTTGTCGAACCCGCCAAGCGCCTCGATCTGCGCTTTTTCTTCCTCGGTGAGGTGTTTCTCCAGCTGTTTGCGCAGCCATTCCTCGGGCAGATCGACGGCGTTGAGCACATCGTCCGGGGTGATCGCCTCCAACCCCGAGAACGCCTCGGAAAACGCCCGGTCGAACCGGTCGAGGAAACGTTCGTCCTTCACCATCGCGGCGCGGGCGAAATAGTAAAACCCGTCGATATCGTAGGTGCAAAGCCCCGCAGCCAGCCCTTCGAGGAAGCTCAGATATTCGCGTAAGGAGACGGGGACACCGCCGCGCCGCAGAGCATCGAAGAATGGCAGGAACATCGCCGCCCTCCGATTATGCCCAGATGCGGTTGATGATCACGGTGACGAAGAGGCCCACCAGCGCCAGCCCGATCGCATGGACAGCGGCATATTGCGCCCGGTCGAGCTTGTTGCCGCCGCGTTTGCGGGCCTTCCAGTCGCCCCAGATCAGCCCGATCACGACACCTGCCAGAACATACATGCTGCGCCCCCTTACAGTCTTGGTCCGGGCGCGCCCGGTCCGCCTTTTGCGGTCAGTTCACGTGAGCGCCCGCATTGGCGAGGGCCGCCACCTCATCCGCGCGGCGTTTCACCGCCGCGTCAGAGCCAAAGCCATAGCGCGCCCATTGCTGCATGTCGAGACGGGCCTGATGTTCCTTCGTCGCGTCACCCAGTTGGCCATAGGCCTCCGCGCGGATCATGTAGAGCGTGGCCATCAGCGAGGCGTTCTCGCTCGACACATCCGAGGCCAGCGCGCGGTTCACCAGCGTCACCGCCTCCTGCGCGCGGCCCGTGCCAAGCGCGTAGGCCGCCAGCTGCATGTCGATATGGGCGGCCTGAATTTCCGCGCCGGGCGTCGCGCGATAGATCCGGCCCGCTTTCTTATAGGCCGCGACCGCTTTCTCGGGGTCGGTCTTCATCGTCAGCCGCCCGACCGCGAACCACGCAAACGCCGCGCGGCTGTCATGCCAGCCCCGGCTGGTGGCGATCTTGGTGGCGCGTTCGGCAGCGGCGCGGCGGCGCTTGTCGTTCGCCCCTTGGCCGAGCGCGGTGGTGATCGCCTTCACATAGGCGCGCGGCGTCGGATCGGCGGGCAGGGCGTGCATCGAACCGCCCGACGGGTGGATCTTCGACAGGATCGCGGGCAGGGCTGCGCGCACTTCGGCGGGGCTCATGCCGGTATGCAGCGCCGGATCGTAATAGGCGCGCAGGATCGTCATGTCGAATTTGGTCAGGACGGTGTGGAAATTGTCGTCGTTCCAGACCGTGTCGGGCAGGCGGTAGAGATCGTTCACCGGCCCGAGCGCCTGGCTGACCTCCTCATGCAGGCAGTCGCGGATTTCCTGCGGCGTGGAGTCGGCGGGGATGAACACGGTGGCGGATTGGCGCTGCGTCAGCTTGGCCCAATCGCTGGCCTCGTCGCCATGCGAATTGCGGTAATCCGTCCAGCTCTCTACATTCGGCACCACGAAACAGGCGACGTTGGGAACCTCTTGGCGCATCTGTCGTTTGGGTACGAATTGCACAGAGATCGTGTTGGCATTGCCCGGCTCGGTCGAGACGTTCAGCCCCGCCTCGCTCTGTAGCCGGTGGACCAGATGGCCGAGCTCGGTCTGCGCCACGGGCGGCGCGTTGCCTGCGAGCGTGATCGAGACCGGGCCTTCGAACCGGGTGAAACGCGGCAGGGCGCGCCCGGATTCGAGGAAGAAGCTGAGCTCCATGAAGTCGGCGCCCAGATGGCTGTTATCGGGGAGCCGCTCAGAGGGGGGGGCGTTCTTGAGCCCCGGCGCCAGATCGGTCGCGGACAGATCGAGCAGCTGGGCCGTGCCGCGGGCCGTCGTCACTTCAGGGCTGTTGGTCGAACAGGCGGCGAGGGCGCCCGCGATGATCAGCGCAGCAAGCGTGCCCGCCCGCGCCGCAGCACGTCCGGGGGACGCGCCTTTCAGCAGGCCTGAGCGCGGTGCCGTCCCGAGGCGCGTCGGCGCCGGGGAGGCCGCGCTGAGCGGTTTGAATGCTAAGCGCATGGCAGCGTGTGATCCCTGTTCGTTGCCGCAAAGGTACACATACGGGTTTAAGCCCGACCAGTAAATCTTTGCCTTGTAATCGGAATTTTGAGCCTGCGCGCCCTGAAGCGGCGACATCCCGCCGGTTTGCTGCACAGCCAAGGCTGCAAAGCGCTGAGTGAGAGGGTTTCTGTGCGTGGGCGCTCGCATTGATCACGGATCCGCGAATCGCGCGGTGATCATCGCCATTGTCGTGGATTTGCGGACGATTTGTGCCTGCTTGCGCAACAATCGCCGCTGAAACGACCGCAACTCCGGGCTGGAAGAAACGCGATGCGCAAAATGCGAAACGCCCGGAGCGAGCCCCGGGCGTTCGACTGTCTTCGAGGGTCGGATCAGGCGCGGCGACGGCGCCCACCGCGACGCCCACCGACCGAGGAGGTCGCAGCGGCGGCGGAGGCTTCGGCGAAGCTGAGGCCGCCCTCTTTCATCGCGTCGAGCGTCTTCGACAGGCGGATCCACTCCATCCCGTTCGGGTCGTGGTTCATCAGCAGGTTGGCGGCGCGGATCGCCTCCATCTCCTGATTGCGCACCGGGTTCATGATGGCCGAGGTCATGCCAGCGCCGATCGCCATCGGCAGGTAGGCCCCGTTGATCCCGTGGCGGTTCGGCAGGCCGAAGGAGATGTTCGACGCGCCGCAGGTGGTGTTCACGCCCAGCTCGTCGCGCAGGCGGTTGACCAGCGTGAAGACCTGACGGCCCGCGGAGGCCATCGCGCCCACCGGCATCACCAGCGGATCGACGACGATGTCATGCGCGGGGATGCCGAAATCGGCGGCGCGCTCGACGATCTTCTTGGCCACGGCGAAACGCACGTCGGGATCTTCGGAAATCCCGGTGTCGTCGTTCGAGATCGCGACGACCGGCACGTTGTATTTCTTCACCAGCGGCAGAACCAGTTCCAGACGCTCTTCCTCGCCCGTGACCGAGTTCAGAAGCGGGCGGCCTTCGGCGGCTTCCAGACCCGCCTCGAGAGCCGCCGGAACCGAGCTGTCGATGCACAGCGGCACGTCGATCACGCCCTGCACGCAGTTGATCAGGTCGCGCATCAGCGAGGGTTCGACGAAGTTGTTGTCCGCATAGCGCGGGTCTTCGGCCATCTTGTTCGAGAACACCGCGCCCGAGTTGATGTCCAGAACCGTAGCGCCGCAGGCGACCTGCTCGAGCGCGTCTTTTTCGACGGTCGAGAAATCGCCTTGCTCCAGCTCGGCTGCCAGCTTCTTGCGGCCGGTGGGGTTGATCCGCTCACCGATGACGCAGAAGGGCTCGTCAAAGCCGATCACGACGGTTTTGGTTTTGGACTCAAGGACGGTGCGGGTCATTCATGGCCTCTCTGTTCGGCGATCCAATTGGCTGTGGCGGTGATACCGCCCAGCGGGAAGAAATGCACGGCTTCGATATTCGACGGGCAATCGGCGGCCAGATCGGCCAGCAATTCGGTCGGCTCGAAGGGCATGAGCAGCTTGGTCACGTCGCGGGCGCGCTTTTGCAGCACTTTCAGCGAGGGGCCGACGCCGCAGGCGATGGCGAATTTCAGCAGTGTCTGCAGTTTCGCGGGGCCCGCGATGCCCAGATGGACCGGCATTTCGATGCCGTTGGCTTCCAGACGCTTGGCCCAGTCGCGGATCGGACCGGCCTCGAAGGCGAATTGCGTGGCGATCGCCATATCCGCATCGGTGCGGTTCGCGAAATCCTGCTTGAGCTTCAGCGCGGCCATCACCTCGGCCTCGCCGCCATTGGGGTCGATGTCGCGGTTGCCCTCGGGGTGGCCGGCGACATGGAGACGGGCGAAGCCGTCGAACGCGCCGGTTTCGATCATCTGCATCGCGCAGTGGAATTCGCCCTTCGGCTCGGCCACGCCGCCACCCAGCAGCAGTGCCTGCTCGACGCCTGCCTCGCCGCGATAGCGCGCGACCCAGTCGTTGAGCTGCGCCTCGTCGCGGATGATGCGCGCGGGGAAGTGCGGCATCGGCTCGAAGCCTTCGTCACGCAGACGCTTGGCGGTGGCGAGCATCTCCTCGATCGGGGTGCCGTCGATATGAGCGATATAGACGCGGGAGCCCTTCGCGAACAAAGGCGCGAAGCTTTCCACCTTGGCGGCGGTGCGGGGCATCACCTCGACCGAGGCACCCTCCAGCAGAGCCGTCATCTTGCCGTTCACCGGCGGACGAGCCGGGGTCTTGGCCTCGCGGCGGAAATTCACAAGAGCCATGCGCCTATTCTCCCTTACGCGTCGGGCTGGGTGTTCCAGCCGTCATTGGCAATCAACGCACGCAACCGCGCGTCATCATAGTCAGAGAGAATACGCGCCAGCACGGCCTCGGCCGCTTCGGCATCGTCGCCGGGCTCCTCGCCCTCGGGCACTTTGCGCCACTCGGCCAGATAGGCGTCGCTGTCGCGGGCGCCGATCTTCATGGCCGCGCGGTCGATCGCCTGCTCGAACCGTTCGGGCAGCGGTTTCTTGACGCCACGCCGTCCCTTGCCCGCAATGATTTGGGCCGGGATGTCACGCCAATAGACCAAGGTGATCTGTGCCATGCGAATCTCTCCTCGTATGCGCAGAATTGCCCGAAACCGACGCGGGACAGGGTGGATTTTCGACATTCCGTCGCGGCTGAGCGACGTGCCGGTGACTGTGGGGCAGGTGATAGCAGCCGGGCAGGGGGCTGGGCCACCTCTGTGCATCGGAATAATTCGCGCCAAGATCATGAGCGCGGCTCAAGCTGCCTGCGGCACAAACGCCGCGCGGCGATCTGGCACATTCTGTGACGCGCCGCACTGTCTACATCCTCCGGGCAACCCGAAAACAGGCCGCCCCTCTGCTGTGTGGCCAAGACAGAGAGATGATCCGAGATGACCAAGGCCCCCATTCTGATCGCAGCGCTGTTCACCGCGCTTCCCTTCGCCGCCCAGGCCGAGACCCCCGGTGAGCAGTTCATGTCCACTTGGGATCTCGATGGCGACGGCACCGCGACGCTGGCCGAGCTGGAGCAGATGCGCTCGGATGTCTTCGCCTCTTTCGATGCCAATGAAGACGGCAAGCTCGACGCCGAGGAACACGCGGTCTTCGACGAGGCGCGCGCCAATGACGTGGCGGGCTATGAGGGTCAGCAGCGCGCGCAGATGCAGAAGATGGCAGATGGCATGACGATGGCCGCGACCGATGCCGATGGCGACAAGCTGGTGACGCTGGCCGAGTTCCAGACCAGCACGGCCAAGTGGTTCGCCCAACTCGACAAGAATGGCGATGGCGGGATCACCATCGACGATTTCGCGCGCAAGCCCGCACAGTAAGGTCCGCACAGGAATGACAGCACCATGACGCCCGGTCGCCTTGTGATCGGGCGGTCAGGTGCCGGGGGCTGTGACCCGGGGCAGGAACTCGGCGCGGTTCTTTGCGACCTCCTCGGCGATGAAACGCATCGCGGCACGAACGCGGGCGATTTCGTGCAGGTCTTCATGGGTCACGAGCCAGAAGGTGCGGCGGATCTCGATCTCGTCGGGCAGGATCGGCACCAGCTTCGTCGAGTGGCGGGCGAGGAAATCGGGCAGCACCGCGATCCCGCGTCCGGCCTCGGCGACATGCTTATGCGCGAAGAGATTGGTCGAGGACAGGCGCGGCGTGTGATCGCCCAGCGTGACCGAGAGGTAGTCCAGCTCCGGCGTGTAGATCAGCTCGGGGATATAGCCGACCAGCGGGTGCTTCAGCAGATCCTCCTTGCGGTTGATCGCCGAGTTGCGGGCGAGGTAGTCGGGGGAGGCGTAGAAATGCAGCGTGTATTCGGTGAGCTTGCGCGACACGAGCCGACCCTTTTCGGGCCGGGACAGGGTGATCGCGATATCGGCCTCGCGTTTGGACAGCGAGAACAGCCGCGGCGTGGCGACCAGCTGCGCCTCCAGTTCGGGATTGGCCTTGATGAACTCCGCCAGACGCGGCGCGAGGAAGAACGCCCCGAACGCATCGGGCGCGCCGATCCGCACCGTGCCGGACAAGGCATAGAGCGTGCCCGACAATTCGTCCTGCACGCGGGCTGCGACATTCTCGATCTGCTCGGCCTTCGCCAGAAGCCGCTCGCCATGTTCCGAGAGCGCATAGCCGCGCGGGCTGCGCTCGAACAATTGCGCGCCAAGCTGGGTCTCCAGAGATTTGACCCGACGTGATACAGTGGCATGATCGGTGCCCATCGCACGGGCTGCGACGGTCAGGCGACCGGCCCGGGCCACCGAGAGAAAGAATCGGAGATCGTCCCAATCGAAGCTCATTGACGGTCCTTTTTGCGGTCTCGTGTCGGAAAAACGGGTAATATGGGCATTTTCGCACATGCGTTTGGCAATACGTGGCATGGTCGCGTGCATTTTCCCACCTAGCCTTTTGCACATGGCCGGTTTCTGCCTAAGGTGCGTGCACTGACAGGAAGTTTATCGGGTCATCGGGAACCGCGGCGGCGCAAGCACTTGAATGTCCGCCCGTTTCCACGCTGAATTCACTGGCGGCCGCGTTGAGGAGCAGGGACGGCCGCACGAGGAGAAACACAAGATCTTATTCCGGCAGGGACCGCAAAGGCGTCCCGTCGGTGTGCTCTCATGGCGCCGCGCGCCGGGGAGCCAAATCTATCAACCAACGGGAGGAATGTTGATGAAATCAGCTATTTACGCAGGTGTGAGTGCCGCGGCGCTGAGCTTGGCCGCAGGCGGCGCGATGGCGCAGGACGCGATCTCGAACGGCTCCGTGAAAATCGGTGTGCTGGGCGATATGTCCGGCGTCTATTCGACCGGTTTCTCGGGTAAGGGCGCGGTCGACGCGGTCAAGATGGCCGTGCGCGACTTCGGCGGCGAAGTTCTCGGCAAGCCGATCGAAGTGATCTCGGCCGACCACCAGAACAAGGCAGATGTCGGTTCGGCCACCGCTCGCGAGTGGATCGACCAAGAGCATGTCGACATGATCGCCGACCTGACCAACTCGGCAGTGGCGCTTGCCGTGCAGCAGCTCGCCTCCGAGAAGAAGACCATCACCTTCGCCACCGGCGCTGCCACCGCGGCCCTGACCGGCGAGAACTGCTCGAAATACGGTATCCACTACGGCTACGACACCCACGCGCTGCCGGTCGGCACCGCGACGGCCGTTGTGAAGAATGGCGGCGACAGCTGGTACTTCATCACCGCCGACTACGCCTTCGGTCACGCGCTGCAGGACAACACGTCCTCGGTCGTGGAAGATCTGGGCGGCTCGGTCGTGGGCAGCTCGGACGTGCCGCTGGCAACCACCGACTTCTCCTCCTATCTGCTTCAGGCGCAAAGCTCGGGCGCGAAGGTGATCGGTCTCGCGAATGCGGGTCAGGACACCGTCAACGCCATCAAGCAGGCGCATGAATTCGGCATCGTCGCAGGCGGCCAGCAGCTCGCTGGTATGCTCGTGCTGATCTCGGACGTGAAGTCGCTCGGCACCGACGTCGCCAAGGGCCTCCAGTTCACCAGCGGTTGGTACTGGAACATGGATGACGAGAGCCGGAAGTGGAAAGCGGAGTACGAGAAGTTCTCGGGCGGCGAAGCGCCGACCTTCGTGCACGCAGCCGACTACTCGCTGACCATGGCCTATCTCGAGGCGATCAAGGCAGCTGGCACCGACGACGCCGACAAGGTGCGTGAGCAGCTTGGCAAGATGAAGATCGACGACTTCTTCGCCAAGGGCGGCTCGATCCGTTCCGACGGTCTGCTTGAGCACGACATGTACCTGCTCAAGGTGAAGGACGGCGGCGAAGATCCGTGGGATGTGGCCGACGTGGCGCGCACGATTCCGGGCAACGAGGCCTATGCCTCGCTCGAAGCGGGCGGCTGCAAGCTGGTCAACAAGTGATCTGAACAAATCCTTGGCGCAGGGCGGCATTGCGACCGCCCTGCGCCTGCGTATCAGTCCGAAAGCGAGACCATGAGCGACGATATCATTCTCGAGGCCAAGAACCTGACCAAGAGTTTCGGCGGCTTCGTGGCCGTCAATGACGTGAACCTGCGCATCAAGCGCGGCGCGATCCACGCGATCATCGGCCCGAACGGCGCGGGTAAGACGACGATGTTCAACCTGCTGACGAAATTCATCACGCCCACTTCGGGCAAGATCCTCTTCAACGACCGCGATATCACCAATCGCAAACCCGCAGAGATCGCCAATATGGGCATCGTGCGGTCGTTCCAGATTTCCGCCGTTTTCCCGCACCTGACGGCGCTGGAGAACGTGCGCCTCGCGCTGCAGCGCTCGCTGGGCGTGAGCTACCAGTTCTGGCGTTCCAAATCGGTGCTGCATGACCTCGACGCGAAAGCGGTCGCGGCGCTCGATCAGGTGGGCCTGAAGGAGTTCGCCCACCTCAAGGCGGTGGAGCTGCCCTACGGGCGCAAACGCGCGCTGGAGATCGCGACGACGCTGGGGCTGGAGCCCGAGCTGATGCTGCTCGACGAGCCGACCCAAGGCATGGGCACCGAGGACGTGGGCGCCGTGACCGAGCTGATCGGCCGTGTCCGCGAGGGGCGCACCATCGTGATGGTGGAGCATAACCTCGGCGTCGTGGCCGAACTGGCCGACACGATCACCGTGCTTGCGCGCGGCGAAGTGCTGGCCGAAGGGCCCTATTCCGAAGTGTCGAAGAACCCGGCTGTCATGGAGGCCTATATGGGCGTCTCCGCCGACGAGCAGGAGGAGGTCGCATGAGCACCGAAACGATGATCAAACCGATGCTCAAGATCGAGAACCTGCATGCATGGTATGGCGAGAGCCACGTCCTGCACGGGATCAATCTCGAACTGGGCGAGGGGCAGCTGATCACCCTTCTGGGCCGCAACGGCGCGGGCCGTTCGACCACGCTGCGCTCGATCATGGGCATGGTCGATCGCCGCGAAGGCTCGATCAAGATCAATGGCGAGGAGTTCCTGACGAAACCCACGCACAAGATCTCGCCCGATGCGCGGATCGGCTATTGCCCCGAGGAGCGCGGCATCTTCGCCTCGCTCAATGTCGAGGAAAACCTGATGCTTCCGCCGAATGTGGGCGAGGGCGGCATGTCGGTGGAGGAACTCTTCGAGATGTTCCCGAACCTCGCCAATGTCCGCAAGCGGATGGGCACGCGGCTTTCGGGCGGCGAACAGCAGATGCTGGCCATCGCGCGCATCCTGCGCACCGGCTCGCGGCTGCTGCTCCTTGACGAGATCACCGAGGGTCTTGCGCCCGTGATCGTGAAAACCCTCGGCCGCGTGATCCGCGACCTGAAATCGCGCGGCTATACGATCGTTCTGGTGGAGCAGAACTTCCGCTTCGCCGCCCCGCTCGCCGACCGCCATTACGTCATCGAACATGGCGAGGTGATCGACGTGATCGAAGCCGATCAGGTCGAAGCCTCGATGGACCGGCTGAACCATTACCTGAGCGTGTAACGAGAAACCGGGCCGGGCTCAGGCGCCCGTGACCCGACAGGGAGGACAACCCCGATGGATCCGATGATCCGACTTATTCTTGCCCAGGGGATGCTGGGCCTAAACAACGGCGTGTTCTACGCGATGCTGAGCCTCGGGCTCGCGGTTATCTTCGGCCTCTTGAACGTGGTCAATTTCGCGCATGGCGCGCTCTATATGCTCGGCGCGTTCCTCGCGCTGATCCTGTATTCCTACGTCGGTCAGTGGATTGGCATGGCGGACCTGCATATCGGCTTCTGGCCGGCGCTGATCCTCGCGCCGATCCTGGTGGCCTGTTTCGGGATGCTGATCGAGCGCTTCTTGCTGCGCAGGCTCTATAAACTCGACCCGATCTACTCGCTGCTGCTGACCTTCGGGATCACGCTGGTGCTGCAAGGCCTGTTCATCAACTTCTTCAACGCGTCGGGTACGCCCTATCCGGGGATGCCGGAGAGCATGAAGGGCGTGACCAATCTCGGCTTCATGATGTTCCCGAAAT
The DNA here is from genome assembly GCF_009296265.1 of Thioclava sp. JE_KL1. Classification (GTDB taxonomy): domain Bacteria; phylum Pseudomonadota; class Alphaproteobacteria; order Rhodobacterales; family Rhodobacteraceae; genus Thioclava. The sequence goes on along the minus strand of NZ_WBJS01000004.1, from coordinate 238,770 downwards.
ACCGCCTCTTCGTGATCGTCTTCTCGATCGTGGTCTGTTTCGTGACCTGGTTCGTGATCGAGCGGACCCGGATCGGCGCACGGCTGCGCGCGGGCACCGAGAACCCCGAGCTGGTGAAAGCCTTCGGGATCAACGTGCCGCTGATGGTGATGCTGACCTTCGGCTTCGGCACCGGCCTTGCGGGTCTCGCAGGGGTGCTGGCGGCGCCGATCTACTCGGTCAGCCCGCTGATGGGCGCGAACCTGATCATCGTGATCTTCGCGGTCGTCGTGATCGGCGGCATGGGCTCGATTGCGGGGGCGGTAATCACCGGCTTCTCTCTGGGTCTGATCGAGGGCGTGACCAAGGTCTTCTATGCGCCCGCTGCGAATACGGTGATCTTCCTGCTGATGGTGATCGTGCTTCTTGTGCGCCCGTCGGGCCTCTTCGGACGTCAAGGGTGAGGGTGAAGACATGAGCAATACGACAAGTACGACGAGCGAAATCGGCGAATTCGAACAGGAAGACGTCAGCCCCGAGACCCATAAGCGCGGCCGCATTGTGCAGGCGGTGTTCTGGGTGGTGCTGCTGGGCTTCCTCGCAGTCGCCCCGTTCTTCCTTTACCCGGTTTTCGTGATGCAGCTGCTGTGCTTCGCGCTGTTTGCGGCGGCTTTCAACCTGCTGATCGGCTTCACCGGCCTGCTCAGCTTCGGCCATGCCGCTTTCTTCGGGGGCGCGGCCTATGTGGCAGGCCATGTGCTGAAGGTCTGGGGTTTCCCGCCGATCCTCGGTATCATCGCGGGCACGCTCGCAGCCGCTGCGATGGGCTGGGTCGTGGGCTCGCTCGCGATCCGCCGGCAGGGCATCTACTTCGCGATGATCACGCTGGCGCTTGCGCAGATCGTGTATTTCTTCGCGCTGCAAATGCCCTTCACCGGGGGCGAGGATGGCCTGCAGGGCATCCCGCGCGGCAACCTGCTGGGCATCTTCAACCTCAGCGATCCGATCACGATGTATTACTTCGTGGCGGCCGTCTTCATCGTCGGCTTCCTCGCGATCTACCGCATCGTGCATTCGCCCTTCGGCCAGGTGCTGCAGGCGATCCGCGAGAACGAGCCGCGCGCGCTGTCGCTCGGCTATAATGTCGACCGGTTCAAGCTGCTGGCATTCGTGCTATCGGCGGGTCTGGCCGGGCTCGCAGGCTCGACCAAGGCGCTGGTGTTCCAGTTCGCCTCGCTGACGGATGCGCATTGGCAGATGTCGGGCGAAGTGATCCTGATGACGCTGCTGGGCGGCATGGGCACGATCTTCGGTCCGGTCGTGGGCGCGTTCATCGTGGTCACGCTGCAGCACTTCCTGTCGGGCATTGGCTCGTGGGTGCAGGTCGTAATCGGCGGCACCTTCATCGCCTGCGTGCTGCTGTTCCGCCGCGGCATCGTCGGCGAGATCGCGCGTCTGCTGCGCATTTCGTCGCTGTAAAACTGGCGTGGCGGGGGCTTTGCCCCCGCTCGCTTCGCGAGCCCACCGGGATACTTTCACAAGCCCGAAGAGAGGCCGCGACTTTAAGGTCTGGGCGCGCGCAGGGCGCGCGGGTTCACCGTCGCCCAATCCGGCCAGTACCCCAGCTTTTCAATGACAACGATCGCGATCACGGCCAGCGCCACGACGGCCACGATCTTCACCTGCGTCATCGACGGTGGGCGACGTGCCCACCGCGCCATGCGCAGCAGCCACGTGTAATTCACGAAGCATCCTTGGTGAAGCGCACCTTGCCGATGAAGGGCAGGTTGCGATTGCGCTGTGCGAAGTCGATGCCGTAGCCCACGACGAATTCGTCGGGGATCTCGAACCCGGTCCAGGTGGCGCGCACATCGACCTCGCGCCGCGAGGGTTTGTCGAGCAGGGCGCAACATTCGATGCGCCCCGGTTTGCGCGCACGCAGCATGCCCATCACGTGATGCAGGGTGAAGCCGGTATCGACGATGTCCTCGACCACCAGCACGTCGCGCCCCTCGATGCCTGCGCGCAGGTCCTTGAGGATGCGCACCTCGCGCGAGCTGGTCATCGCGTCGCCGTAGCTGGAGGCTTCGAGAAAATCGACCTCAACCGGCAGGTCGATCTCGCGCACCAGATCGGCGATGAACACGAAGGAGCCGCGCAAGAGGCCCACGACCACCAGCTTGTCGGTGCCCTTGAAGGTCCGGGTGATCTCGGCTGCCAATTCCTCGACCCGGGCCGCGATCTGCTTGGCCGAAATCATCTGGTCGATCACATAGGGGCGCTGCGTCATGATGTCGGGCCTCGAAACGGGTTGTAGGGCTTGAACTCGGGCTTAGCTTTAGCGCATCAAGAGGCGCAAGAAAACGGGAGAGACATGCCTAAGCATCACGAGAACCGGGTCATGCCCTATAGCGCGCAACAGATCTACGATCTGGTGGCCGATGTGGGGAGCTATCCGAAATTCCTGCCGTGGAATTCGGCAGCCCGCGTGCGCACGCGCGAGGAACGCCCGGACGGCTCTATCCTGATGCTGGCCGATCTGGTGATCTCGTTCAAAGTGTTCCGCGAGAAGTTCGGCTCGCGCGTGGTGCTGCATCCCGACGAGCATCACATCGAGACCGAATATCTCGACGGGCCGTTCAAATACATGCACAGCCATTGGCGGATGAGCGATCGCGACGATGGCTCCTGCGAGGTCGATTTCCATGTCGATTTCGAGTTCAAGAACGCGATCCTGCAGGGCGTGATCGGGGTCGTTTTTAACGAGGCGATGCAGCGGATCGTGCGCGCCTTCGAGAAGCGCGCCGAGGAGTTGTATGGGCCGAAGGGCTGAGGGATCCTCGCCTAGGTGCCACGAAAAAGGCCGCCCGTCGGGGCGGCCTTTTCCATTCCGGGTCAAACCCCTGCGATCAGGAGTTCATGTCATAGGCGCGCTCGCCATGGGTGGAGAGGTCCAGCCCGTTGGTCTCGTGCTCGTCGCTCACCCGCAGCGGGAAGACCAGCCGCACCAGCATCGCCAGAACCCAGCTGCCCGCGACGGTGAACACGCCGACGACGGCCAGCGCGCCGAGTTGCGCCACGAACGACCCATGGCCGAAGACCGCGATCATGATCGTGCCGAAGATGCCGCCTACGCCGTGGACCGCGAAGACGTCAAGGCTGTCATCGACATGCAGCCTTTCACGGATCAGCACGACGAATTCCTGACAGATGATCCCGGCGGCGAAGCCGATCACCAGCGCTTCGATCGGACCCACGAAGCCAGAGGCCGGGGTGATCGAGGCCAGACCTGCGATCGTGCCGGTCACGAGGCCCACCATCGAGGCGCGGCCGAACTTGATGCGCTCCCACAGCGCCCAGCTCAGCGAGGCGGCGGCGGCGGAGATATGGGTGACGGTGATCGCCCTGCCGGCTACGCCATCTGCCGCCAGCTCCGAGCCGCCGTTGAAGCCGAACCAGCCGACCCACAGCAAGCCTGCGCCCATCGCGACCATGCCGGGGTTATGCGGCGGCGTGGTGCGCTTCACCCGCGGGCCGATCATCAGCGCCAGCACGAGGGCTGCGAGGCCTGCGGTTTCGTGAACCACGATGCCGCCCGCGAAATCCTTGGTGCCGACCGCACCCCAGATGCCGCCATCGGACATGATGCCACCGCCCCAGATCCAATGCGCGACGGGGGCGTAGATCAGCAGCATCCAAAGGCCGGTGAAGACCATCACGAAGCCATAGTTGATCCGCTCCACGAAGGCGCCGACGATCAGCGCGGGCGTGATGATCGCGAAGGTCATCTGGAAGGCGAAGAAGACGATTTCCGGGATGGAGCCCGACAGCGTGTCCGGCGTGATGCCCAGCAGCGCGAATTTACCCAAGCCGCCCCAATAGCCATTGGCGTCCCCGAAGGCGATCGAATAGCCGAACAACAGCCACAGGACGCTCATCAGCGCCGCGATCGAGAAACATTGCATGAAGATCGACAGCACGTTGCGCGCTCGCACGAGCCCGCCGTAAAACAGCGCCAGCCCCGGCAGCGTCATCAGCAAAACCAGTGCCGTCGCTACCATGATCCACGCGGTATCGGCCGCGTTCATCCCCGCTTCCATCTCGACAAATCCTCCTCGAAATTCCCTCTGGAGGGCAGGGGCCATAAGCGCCACGCGCAATAAAGAGACATTTTGCGCAAAACCCGCCTATTCGCGCGTCACTTTTGTACCTGCGCGAAAAATGGGCGATGCGAGGTGCGTATGCTTATGACGTGGGCGGTTTGGAGTCAGGCTTGCGCCGCGGACAGCAGCAGGACGAGCGCGCGATCGCGGGCCGCTTCGCGCACCTTGTCGCGGCCGAGCGCGCCGAATTCGACCGTCTCGACTTGGGTTTCGGCGCCCTCGCGCGCGAGGCCGAAACAGACCCGGCCTTCGGGTTTGAACTCGGATCCACCCGGTCCCGCGATGCCGGTGATCGCGACGGCGATCTGGGCGTGGGAGTGGCTCAGCGCGCCCTCGGCCATCTCGCGCGCGACCGGCTCGGAGACCGCGCCATGGGCGTCGAGGCTTTCCGCGCTGACGCCCAGCATCTCGCGTTTGGCGTCATTGGTGTAGGTGACGAAGCCGCGTTCCACGACCGCTGACGATCCCGGAATATCGGTGAGGGCTGCGGCGACCATCCCGCCGGTGCAGCTCTCGGCGGTCGCGACCATCAGGCCGCGCGCCTTGCAGGCGTCGAGAACGTCGGACGCGCGGCTCATCCCATCATGCCCAGAAAGACGATGTGGTAGAGGCCTGCGAGGATGATCGACACGATCCCGGCGAAGACCCCGGCCCAGATATCGTCGAGCATCACGCCTGTCGCGTCATGGCGGCGATCGGCGCGGCCCACGAGCCACGGTTTCCAGATGTCGAACAGCCGAAACAGCAGGAACGCCGCGACCGGGCCGGGCCAGACCATATGCAGATCGACGCCCGTGGAGAGGCCGCGCTGCCAGAATCCGAAGGCCGGGAAGAGTAGTGCCACCCATTGGCCCGCCACCTCGTCGATGACGATCTCGGAGGGGTCGTCTTCGCTGTCGCCCAGCTGCGCGCGCACCGACCAGAAGCCAAGCGCGGTGACAGCGATCGTGGCGATCACCAGCGGGATGAAGCCCAGCCAATGCTCGATCGCCCAGCCGACCAGTACCGCGACCAGCGAGCCCCAGGTGCCCGGCGCGGGTTTCAGCAAGCCGACAAATCCGACCGTGTTGATGGCGCGCAGCATGGGATTACTCCTTGATCAATGTGGCGGTGGCGATGGCGGCGATGCCTTCCTCGCGCCCGGTGAAGCCCAGACGCTCGGAGGTGGTGGCCTTGACCGAGATCCGGCCCGGCTCGATCCCGATGATGCGCGCGAGAGCCTGCGCCATTTCAACGGCATGCGGGCCGATCTTGGGGCGCTCGCAGATCAGCGTGACATCGGCATTGCCCAGACGAAAGCCCCGCGTCTCGGCCAGTTTTACGGCGTGATCGAGGAAGATCTCCGACGCGGCGCCTTTCCACTGCGGGTCCGACGGCGGGAAATGCCGCCCGATATCGCCCTCGGCCAGCGCGCCATAGATCGCATCGGTCAGCGCGTGCATGCCCACATCGGCGTCGGAATGGCCCTTGAGCTTCTTGTCATGCGCCACCGTGACCCCGCAGAGCGTCACATGATCGCCCGGCTCGAACGCGTGCACATCGTACCCATGGCCCAAACGGATATCCATCTTGTCTCCCAACAGTCTCTCGGCCCGGGCGAAATCCTCGGGGTAGGTGATCTTCAGATTGTCTTCCGAGCCGCGCGTGATCGCAACCGAAAGACCGGCCGCGCGGGCCACTTCCACGTCATCGGCAGCCCCGCCCGGATGGGCGCGATGGGCGTTGAGGATCGCGTCGAAATCGAAGCCCTGCGGGGTCTGCGCCCGGTAAAGCCCGCTGCGATCCTGCGTGCCGGTGACCTGACCGTTTTCGCCGATCCAGAGCGCATCCGACACGGGCAGGGCGGGCGCTGCCGCCTGTGCGCTGTCGAGCGCCTCGAGCACGCCGTCGATCACCGCGCGGCTGACCAGCGGGCGGGCGCCGTCATGGATCAGCACCTTCTCGACGCCCGAGCCTTCCAGCATCTCCAGCGCATTGCGCACCGAGGCATCGCGGCTCGCACCGCCCGCACATAGCGCGACTTCGCCCTGAAACTGCGCGATGCCGCGCGTCATGTCCTCGGGATGCAGAACGACCACGATCCGCCCGATGCCTTTGAAAGCGGCAACGGTATGGGCCAGCACCGGCTGCCCCGCGAGGCTCTGCCATTGCTTCGGGGTTTCTCCGCCAGCGCGGGTGCCACGCCCGGCGGCGACGATGATGATGGCGTTGCTCATGTCGGCTCCCTGATCGCCCAAGGGCTTAGGCGAAGACGCGGCTCTGCGCAATCGGTGCCGCTGGACGCGATACGTCGCGCGATGTGACAACTGGCCACAGTTAGGTGATTAAAAAATAGGCGGATGCTGATTTTCCCACCTAAAAAGGGGTGGACGCAATTGTGATTCTTTGGTCAAACGCCTAATTCGAAGGAAGACGAGTGACAGGACACCTCCGTGCCGAAGATTTTGGTTCTCGACGACATCACATTGACCCCTCCGGTCTTTCTCGCGCCCATGGCCGGGATCACCGACCTTCCGTTCCGGCGGATGGTGGCGCGTTTCGGCGCGGGTCTCGTCGTGTCCGAGATGGTGGCCTCGGGAGAGATGCTGACCGCGAAACCCTCGGTGCGCGCGAAAGCGCGGGTCGAGATGGGGCTGGAACTGCCGACCTCGGTGCAGCTTGCCGGGCGCGAGCCCGAACCGATGGCGGAGGCCGCAAAGATGGTCGCCGACATGGGCGCGCGGATCATCGACATCAATATGGGCTGCCCGGCCAAGAAGGTGACGGGCGGGGCCTCGGGCTCGGCGCTGATGCGCGATCCCGATCATGCGCTGCGGCTGATCGAGGCGACGGTGGGCGCGGTCGACCTGCCGGTGACGCTGAAGATGCGGCTGGGCTGGTGTGACGACACGCATAACGCGGCCGAGATCGCGCGCCGGGCCGAGGCCGCGGGCGTGAAGATGATCGTCGTGCATGGGCGCACGCGGATGCAGTTCTATAAGGGCAGTGCCGATTGGGAAGCGATTGCCGAGACCGTCGACGCGGTCTCGATCCCGGTGATCGCGAATGGCGACGTGGTCGATGCGAGCTCCGCGCGCGCAGCGCTTGCGCAATCGGGCGCGGCGGGTGTGATGGTCGGTCGCGGGGCGCAGGGCGCGCCGTGGCGGCTGGCTGAAATCGGTCATGAAATCTTCGGATCGTTGAAGCCGCAGGTTCCTTATGGAAATGCGCTTTGCGATTATATTTCAGAGCATTACGAGGCGATCTTGAGTTTCTACGGACGTGATCTCGGGCTGCGTCTCGCGCGCAAGCATCTGGGCTGGTATTGCGAGGCGGCGAATGCGCCGCTGCGCGCCGAGATGATGGTCAGCCAGACGCCGGAGGCGACCTTGGCGCTGATCGAGCGGGCTTTCGGGGAAAGGTGCGCCGCATGAACCTTCCGGCCCCCGGCATCATCTGGACCTCGCTTCCTACCCCGGCTTTGCTGATCGACGGCGATGATCTTGTCGACGAGGTGAACCCCGCCGCCGAGCTGTTTCTTAACCTCTCCGCCAAGGCGCTGCGAGGGAAGGCGATCGGCGAAAGGCTCGCGATTTCCGCGCCTTTGGAGGAAATCTTCTACCGGGTCCGGAAGAACCGCGCCTCGCTCTTCGTAAACGATGTCGAGCTGACAACGGGCGAGAAAGCCCCGGTGCAATGCAATCTGCAAGCCGCCCCCGTGGGCGAAGATCCCGACCGGGTGCTGCTGCTGATCGAGCCGCGTGAACTCGCTGATCGGCTGGGCCGCGCGAGCCTTGTGAAATCGGCGGCGCGCTCGGCCATCGGCATGGCGGAGATGCTCGCCCATGAGATCAAGAACCCGCTCGCCGGAATCGCCGGGGCGGCCCAGCTTCTGAGCATGAACTTGTCCGGCGAAGACCTTGAATTGACCGATTTAATCGTCGATGAGACGCGCCGAATCGTGAAGCTGCTCGAACAGGTCGAACAGTTCGGAAACGTCCGCGCGCCCGAGAAGAAAGCGGTCAATATCCATGACGTGCTCGACCGCGCGCGCAAATCCGCAGGCGTTGGCTTCGGTGCGCATATGACGATCAAGGAGGATTACGATCCTTCGCTGCCGCCGACACTGGGCGATGCGGATCAATTGACTCAAGTCTTCCTGAACCTGTTGAAGAACGCTGCAGAAGCCTCGGAAGGGAATGGGGAAATCAAGATCCGTACCTTCTACGAACACAGCCTGCGTCTGCGTCGTGCCGATGGATCGGGGCAGCCTCTGCCGCTGCAGATCGAGATCATCGACGACGGCCCCGGCATCCCGCCGGAAATCTCCAACGAAATCTTCGAGCCCTTCGTTTCGGGGCGTGAGAACGGCACGGGGCTTGGTCTCGCGCTTGTCTCGAAGATCATCAACGATCACGACGGCTGGGTCACGCTCGACTCGGTCCCGGGAAAGACCCGGTTTCGCATTTCACTTCCCGTTGCGCCAAAGGAGGCCTGATCCATGGACGGCACCGTACTTGTCGCGGATGACGATCGCACAATCCGCACCGTTCTGACCCAGGCCCTGACCCGTGCGGGCTGCAAGGTTCATGCCACTGCCTCGCTCGTGACGCTGATGCGTTGGGTCGAAGAGGGCAAAGGCGATCTGGTGATCTCGGATGTGATCATGCCCGATGGAAACGGGCTCGAGGCTTTGCCGAAAATCTCCGAGGAGCGCCCCGGCCTGCCGGTCATCGTGATCTCGGCGCAGAACACGATCATGACTGCGATCCAGGCGGCCGAGGCCGAGGCTTACGACTATCTGCCCAAACCGTTCGATCTGCCGGACCTGATGAAGCGCGCGCAAAAGGCGCTGGAGCAGAAGCGGCGCAGCCCGACCGCCCCGCGCGAGATCGAAGGCGGCGGCGATGCGGGCGACCTGCCTCTGGTCGGGCGGACGCCGGCGATGCAGGAGCTTTATCGGCTTGTCGCACGGGTGATGAATGCCGATCTCGCGGTGCTGATCGCGGGCGAGAGCGGTACCGGCAAGTCGCTGATCGCGAAGGCTATTCACGACTTCTCCGACCGTCGGACGCTGCCCTTCGTGGTGGCGCAGGCGGGCGATCTGCAGGGGGCGGACGGCCCGGCGGCGCTGGTGGCGAAGGCCAAGGGCGGCTCGCTCGTCTTCGACGAGGTTGGCGATTACGACGACGACACGCAGGCGCGGATCGTGCGGATGCTCGACGCGCTGCCCGATCCCGCGCCGCGGATCATGGCGACGACGCAGATCGACCTCGCGGGGCTGATGGAGGCGGGTAAGTTCCGTCAGGACCTGTTCTACCGCCTCGGCGGCGTGACGCTGAACGTGCCGAGCCTGCGCGAGCGCGTCGAGGATATCCCGCTTCTGGCCGAGCATTTCCTCGCCCGGGCCGAGCGCGACGGGCTGGGCCTGCGCCGATTCACGCCGGAGGCGCTGCAACTCGTGCGCGCCTATTCCTGGCCCGGCAACGTGCGCCAGCTGGAGAACACGATCCGCCGTCTCGCGGTGACCTCGCCCGAGGAAGAGATCACCCGCGCCGAGGCCGAATTCGTGCTGGGCAACCAGCCCGCGATCGAGCCGCTGCGTCAAGGCGGCGAGGGCGAGAAGCTCTCCGCCTCCATCGCGCGTCATCTGCGGCGCTATTTCGACCTTCACGGCGGGACGCTGCCGCCTCCGGGCCTTTACGACCGGATTTTGAAGGAAATGGAGGCGCCGCTGATCGAAATCGCGCTCGATGCGACCGGTGGCAACCAAGCCAGATGTGCCGATCTGCTCGGCATCAACCGCAATACGTTGCGTAAAAAGATCACCGATCTGGATATTCAGGTGACACGCCGCCGCAAACTGATGTAAACCCGCAACAGGGGGCTGTGGCTTTTCCGTTCACACGGATTCGCGAGCCACGGTCTGGAATGAGGGGGCATTAGTGCAGGGCAGCACGGCATATCGCTCAGGCTGGGACCGTTTGGCGCGCTTTCGCCGCCAAAAGCGGGTGCGCAACCTGTTTACCTTCGGTCTGGTCGTTCTGGGCCCGGCGCTCGCGATTGCGACCTTCATAGTCCTCGGGCCCTTGGGACAGGGGGCGGACAGCACCGCGCTGCGCCTGATCCTGCTCGCCGATTTCGTCTATTTCCTGCTGCTCGCCGGTCTGATCCTGATGCGGCTGGTGCAGATCATCGCCGCAAGGCGTGCGCATTCCGCCGGGTCGCGACTGACCCTGCGCCTGACTGGCGTTTTCGCGGGCATCGCGCTGGTGCCAACGATCCTCGTCGCGGTCTTCGCGTTCCTCACGGTGAATATCGGTCTCGAGGGCTGGTTCTCGGATCGCGTGCGCTCGGTCGTGGGCACGTCGCTTCAGGCCGCCGAGGCCTATCAGTCAGAGCATAAACGCGATCTTGTGCAGGACAGCCGGGCGCTCGCGAATTTCCTCAATCTGCGGCGGCAGGCTTCGACCTTCATGTCGGATGGCGAGCTGCGCGAATTGCTGATAACCGGGCAGGCGGGTATCCAGCGCGGCGTGAAAGAGGCCTATGTGATTGACGGCACGGGCCGGATCGTGGCCCGCGGCGATCGCTCCTATCTCTTTGATTACGAAGAACCTTCTCCGCGCGACATCGTCGAGGCGCAGAAGGGCGAGACGGTGCTGATCGAGGATTGGCCGAACTCGGAACTGCGCGCGCTGATCCGGCTCGATGCCTTCGTGGACCGCTATCTCTATATCTCGCGCAAGGTGGACGGGCAGATCCTCGCGCTGCTCGATAAGACGCGAGAGACAGTGACGCTCTATCAGCAATTGGAGAGCGCGCGCGGTCGGGTGATTTTTGAGTTCGGGCTGCTGTACTTCGGCTTCGCGCTGATCCTGATCCTCGCCGCGCTCTGGATGGGGCTGTGGTTCGCAGAGCGCCTGTCGCGCCCCATCGGGCGGCTTGCTGCCGCGGCAGAGCGTGTCGGCTCGGGCGATCTGGATGCGCGGGTGATCGAGGCCGAAGGCGACGACGAAATCGCGACACTCGGCGAGGCGTTCAACCGGATGACCGGGCAGCTGAAGGGCCAGCGCATGGCCCTGATCGAGAACCACCGCGAGACCGAGGAGCGTCGTCGGATGTTCGATTCCGTGCTGTCTTCGGTGACTTCGGGGGTGATCGGGCTGGATGCCGATGGGCGCATTGACTTCGTGAACCGGGCGGCGATGACCTTGCTGGCGCTTGATAGTGCGCGTGACAATGCCCGCGAGCTCTCGACCGCTGTTCCGGAATTCGTCGGTCTTTACAATCGATTGCAGGACGGTCTTAACGAGGTCGCGCAAGAGGAAATCCGGGTCTCGCGGGGCGGACGGCTGGAAAGCCTGCTGGTGCGCATGGCGGTGCGGCGCAACGATCTGGGCACGCCCGAGGGCTATGTGGTGGCTTTCGAGGATGTGACCGATCTGGTCTCGGCGCAGCGCATGGCGGCGTGGGGCGATGTTGCGCGGCGCATCGCGCATGAGATCAAGAACCCGCTCACGCCGATCCAGCTTTCGGCCGAGCGGATCAAACGCAAATTCGGCAAGATGACCGAGGGCGAAGATCTTGAAACGCTCAATCAGCTTACCGGCGTTATTGTGCGGCAAACCAATGACTTGCGGCGCATTGTCGATGAGTTTTCGCGCTTCGCCCGGATGCCGGAACCCGACCGTGCCGATCACGATCTGGCACAGCTGGTGCGCGACGCCGCGACCCTGCAGCAAGACAGCCTGCATGGCGCGAAACTGGTCACGGATGTCCCGAGCGAGCCGGTGATCGTCGAACTGGACGCGACGATGATCTCGCAAGCGGTGACGAACCTTGTGAAGAACGCAGGCGAAGCGATTGAATCCTATACGGAAAAAGGGGGCGTGGAAGAGGGCTTCGTGCCCGAGGTTCGCCTCGATATGCAGGTCGCGCCCGAGCATGTGACGATCCATATCGCGGACAACGGGATCGGCCTGCCGCCCGACCGCTCGCGGCTGTTCGAGCCTTACGTGACGACGCGCGAGAAAGGCACCGGGCTGGGCCTTCCCATCGTCAAGAAGATCATTGAGGAACATGGTGGAACGCTGACCCTGAGCGATGCGCCCGCCTTTGCAGAGGGTGCCCATCGCGGGGCGCTCGCCGAAATCAGGCTCCCACGCGCCCGAGCAGCGCTCAGAGCCATCAAGGAGAGGGGCGAAGCCCCCGGGGAAGTGACATGAGCGACATTCTGATCGTCGACGACGAGAAAGACATCCGCGAGCTGATCGCCGACATCCTGCGCGACGAAGGCTTCAAGACACGCCTCGCGGCGAATTCCAACGAGTGCATGGACGAGATCAACGCCCAGGAACCGGCGCTGATGATCCTCGATATCTGGCTGAAGGACAGCAAGATGGACGGGATCGACATCCTCAAGACGGTCAAGCGCGACAACCCGGACGTGCCTGTCATCATCATCTCGGGCCACGGCAATATCGAGATCGCGGTGGCGGCGATCAAGCAGGGCGCCTACGACTTCATCGAGAAGCCCTTCAACATCGACCAGCTGATGGTGGTGATCTCGCGCGCGATGGAGACGGCGCGGCTGCGGCGCGAGAACTCGACGCTGAAGCGCCGCGACATGTCCTCCGGCGAGATGATCGGCGACTCGGCGGCGTTCCGGCGGCTGAAGGATCAGCTCGACAAGGTCACCAAGTCCAATGGCCGGGTGATGCTGACGGGCGAACCGGGCTCGGGCAAGGAAATGGCCGCGCGCTATATCCACCAGTTCTCGACCCGTGCGGCGGGGCCTTTCATCACCGTGAATTCCGCCTCGATCGAACCCGACCGGATGGAAGAGGTGCTGTTCGGGCGCGAGACGCCCGAGCGTGGCGTCGAGAAGGGGCTGCTGGAACAGGCCCATGGCGGCGTGATCTATTTCGACGAGGTGGCCGAGATGCCGCTCGGCACGCAGTCGAAGATCCTTCGCGTGCTGACGGAGCAGCAATTCCTGCGCGTGGGCGGGGCCGACAAGGTCCGCGTCGATCTGCGGGTGATCTCGTCGACGACCCGCGATCTGATGACGCAGATCCGCGAGGGGCTTTTCCGGCAAGAGCTCTACGACCGGCTGAACGTCGTGCCGATCGAGGTGCCGCCGCTCTCCGAGCGGCGCGAGGACGTGCCGCTTCTGGCGGACCATTTCCTGCGCGGCTTCAACGAGACCCAGGGCCTGCCGCTGCGTGAAATCTCGGAAGAGGCCGCGGCGCTGATGCAGACGATGGACTGGCCCGGCAATGTCCGCCAGCTGCGCAACGTGATCGAGCGGGTGCTGATCCTCGGCGAAGGCACGGGTGCGATCGAGGCGCGCGAGCTGCCCGGTCAGGAAGGCCCGGCGGATGAGGGGCGCATCGTTCTGGGCGGCGCGCTCGCCACGCTGCCTTTGCGCGAGGCGCGCGAGCTGTTCGAGCGCGAATACCTGCTCACCCAGATCAACCGCTTCGGGGGCAACATCTCGCGCACCGCGAATTTCGTCGGCATGGAGCGCTCGGCGCTGCACCGCAAACTGAAATCGCTCGGCGTCGTCACCACGAACAAGGCCGGCGCTCGCGTCGCCCAATTCGACGGCGGCGAGGAGTAACGAAAAACGCGCGCCTCCTTTCGGGGCGCGCGTCTTGTCTTCGTTTTGGCAGAAATATCCCGGGGTGAGCCCGGAACGGGCGAGGGGCAGAGCCCCTCGTTTTTATTTCTCCGGCAACAACCCGCGCGGGCTGAAGCGCAGCACCATCAGCAGGATGATCCCCATCACCAGCATCCGCATATGCGGGGCTGACTGGATCAGGTGATCCTTGAGCCCGCCATCGGGGAAGGGTGCCGCCAGCGCGCCCATGATATCCGGGCCCCAGTCGCCGGCCTTGACCCAGACATACCAGATCAGAACGCCGCCGAGGATCGAGCCCCAGTTGTTGCCCGAGCCGCCCACGATCACCATCACGAGGATCAGGAAGGTGTAGCGCAGCGGGTTGTAGGAGGTCGGCGTCATCTGCCCGTCGAGCGAGATCATCATCGCGCCCGCAAGCCCGATCACCGCCGAGCCCAGCACGAAGATCTGCAGGTGGCGGCGGGTGACGTTCTTGCCCATGGCCGCCGCCGAGATCTCGTTGTCGCGGATCGCGCGCATCATCCGGCCCCAGGGCGATTTCAGCGACATCTCGGTCAGCCAGATCAGCGCGAGGATGACGATCACGAACAGAACGAGGAAGGCCAGCTTCACCACGATGGTCGAGCCGAGCTGCGGATCGAGGCCCCAAGCCTGCATCTGCGCGACGAAATCGGGCGAGTTCTGCAGGTCGATCTCGTAGGGCACCGGCCAGGGGCGAGGGATGCCGTTGACGTTCAGCACGCCCCGGTCGAGCCATTGCTCGTTTTTCAGGATCGCGACGATGATCTCCGCGATGCCGAGCGTGGCGATCGCGAGGTAATCCGAGCGCAGGCCGAGCGCGGTTTTGCCGACCAGCCAGGCCGCGCCTGCGGCCAGAACCGCGCCCACGGGCCAGGAGATCAGCGTCGGCAGGCCAAGCCCGCCGAGGTTGCCCTGCGCCGAGGGGTTGATCGCCTCGATCACCTCGACCGCCGGATCGAACAGCCAGCGATAGGTGAAGAAGCCGACGATCAGCACGGCGGTCACGGCGAGGCCGCGCGTCTTGCCGCGCAGATTGCGCCAGATCCAGACGGCCGCGAGCACCGCGACGATGGCCACGAAGAAGGCCGCCATGATGCCCGGACCGCCGCCCGAGAAGGCGCCGGGGGTGGGCGGCATGGAGATCAGCACCGGGGCCAGACCGCCAAGCGCGAGGAAGCCCATCGCGCCCGCGTTGAACAGGCCCGCATAGCCCCATTGCATGTTCACGCCGAGCGCCATGATCGCCGACAGAAGCCCCATGTTGAGAATGCCGAGCGCCGAGTTCCAGCCCGAGGTGAAGCCCTCGAGCAGGATGAGCGCAGCCATGATGGCGAAGAAGAGGGGCGCGCGGAGACGGCTGGTCTCGCCAGCCTGACGATTGCTGCTCATACGATTTTCCCCTTGAAGAGGCCGGTCGGCTTGAAGATCAGGACGAGGATCAGGATCGTGAAGCTGACTGCGTATTTGTAGTCGGTGGAGAGAAGCTGAACGAGCCCGTCCGGCTCCCAGCTCGGGACCAGATAGGTCGCGACCTTCTTCCACGCGTAGGTGAGACCCACTTCCGAGAAGGAGATCACGAAGCCGCCCGCGATCGCGCCCACCGGGTTGCCGATGCCGCCGACGATGGCCGAGGCGAAGATCGGTAGCAGAAGCTGGAAATAGGTGAAGGCTTTGAACGACTTGTCGAGCCCGTAGAGCGTGCCTGCGATGGTCGCGAGCGCGCCGGTGATGATCCAGGTGACTGCCACGACCTTGTTCGGGTCGATGCCCGACAGCAGCGCCAGATCCTCGTTATCGGAAAACGCGCGCATGGATTTGCCGGTGCGCGTCTTGCCGAGGAACCAGAACAGCGCGGCCACGGTGATGATCGCGGTGACGACGGTGATAACTTGGGTCGAGCGCAGCGTCAGCGGCTCGTGCAGTCCCGTCATGTCGCGCCATTGCCGCGCGTTGATCACGAAGCGCGTGCCGTCATCGAAATTGATCTGGTCGACCCCGATCAGGAAGCGCGTGAGCGCGTTCATCACGAACATCACGCCGACCGAGACCATGACCATGACCACGGGCGCGGCTCTGACCTTGCGGTAATATTGGTAAACGACCTTGTCCGTGCCGAGCATCAGCGCCGCGGTGACCGCGATGCCGAAGGGCAGGGCGAGAAGGGCGGTCGGCAGTGGGCCGAAGCTGATCCCCATCGCCTGAAAGCCCCAGGTGATCAGGATCACGACCCCGGTGCCGAAGGCCATCGTGTCGCCATGGGCGAAGTTGGAAAACCGCAGGATCGAGTAGATCAGCGTGACCCCGAGCGCCCCGAGCGCAAGCTGCGCGCCATAGGCGGTGGCGGGGATGATGACGTAGTTGGTAACCGCGACAAGCGCGTTGATGAGTTCCATTCCTCAGCCCCCCAGGAAGGTGCGGCGGACTTCCGGGTCGGCCAGAAGGGCCTCGCCAGTGTCGGTGTATTTGTTCGCGCCTTGCACGAGGACATAGCCTTTATCCGCGATCTCAAGGGCTTGGCGGGCGTTCTGTTCGACCATCAGGATCGAGATGCCGCTGCGGGCGACCTCGATGATGCGATCGAACAGCTCGTCCATCACGATGGGCGAGACGCCCGCGGTCGGCTCGTCGAGCATCAGCAGTTTCGGCTGGGTCATCAGCGCGCGGCCCACGGCCACCTGCTGACGCTGCCCGCCGGAGAGCTCGCCCGCGTTCTGGCGTCGCTTTTCCTTCAGGATCGGGAACAGGTCGAAGACCTGATCCATCGTGCCCCGGAAATCGTCGTCGCGGATGAAGGCGCCCATCTCGAGGTTTTCCTCGACCGTCATGGTCGGGAAGACGTTGTTCACCTGCGGGACGAAGCCCATACCTTTCTTAACGCGGTCCTGCGGCGAGAGGCCGGTAATGTCCTGCCCGTCGAGCGTGACCTTGCCTTCGCGCAGGCCGAGCATGCCGAAGACCGCCTTCATCGCGGTGGATTTGCCCGCGCCGTTGGGGCCGACGATCACGGCGATCTCGCCCTTTTCGACGGTCAGCGTGCAGTCGTGCAGGATGTCGGCCTTGCCGTAGCCGCCGGTCATATTGGAGGCGTTGAGATAGCTCATTGGGCACCCCCTTTGCCGGCTTCATCGCCCAGACCGGGCTGCGCGCCGTGGTCTTCATGGGCGGCGGTCTCGGCGGTTTCCTCGGCCTTGACCTTGTTCTTCAGCCCGGTGCCCAGATAGGCCTCGATGACGGCTTCGTTTTCCATGATGTGATCGGCAGACCCTTGGGCCAGCACCTTGCCCTCGGCCATCACGATGACCGGGTCGCAGAGGCGGCCGATGAAATCCATGTCGTGTTCGATGACGCAGAAGGTGTAGCCGCGCTCTTTGTTGAGGCGCACGATGGCATCGCCGATCGTGTTCAGAAGCGTCCGGTTCACGCCCGCGCCGACCTCGTCGAGGAAGACGATCTTGGCTTCGACCATCATCGTGCGGCCCAGCTCCAAAAGCTTCTTCTGGCCGCCCGAGAGGTTTCCTGCCTTCTCGTCCTTGAGATGCGAAATCGTCAGGAAATCAAGAACTTCATCGGCTTTCTTCAGAAGCGCCGCTTCCTCGTCGCGGATGTGTTTTCGCCCGAACCATGTGTTCCAGAGCGTCTCGCCCGCCTGTCCGGTGGGCACCATCATCAGGTTCTCGCGCACGGTGAGCGAAGGAAACTCATGCGCGATCTGGAAGGTGCGCAGCAGCCCCTTGTGGAACAGCTCATGGGGCGCAAGCCCGGTGATGTCCTCGCCATCCATCGTGACACGGCCCGCGGTGGGTTCGTGCACGCCTGCGATGACGTTGAAGAGCGTTGATTTGCCGGCGCCGTTCGGGCCGATCAGCCCGGTGATCGAGCCGGTCGCGATTTCGAGGCTCGCGCCATCGACCGCGCGGAATCCTCCGAAGGATTTGACTAGGTTTTCAACCCGGATCATAGGGTCCCCTGAGTTGTAGGCGTGTTAGCTTCACGCCGCATCTTGTTGTTTTATAATTGAAAACAGCCCGGATCGCTCCGGGCTGCCTCAGCTCTGATGACCGATTAGCGGTATTTCACCGTCTCGATCTTGTCGTCCTTGATCGTGATTTCGCGGAAGGTGCCCGCGGCTTCGCCATTGCCGATCAGGTTGACGGCGGTCGCGCCTTCATAGTCGACCGGCTTGCCTTCCTTGATCAGGTCGAGCGCCTTGCCCAGCTCGCCGGGATAGATCTTCTCGCCGGGGCCGTTCGCAACTTCCATGACCTTGTCCTTGTAGACTTTCGGGTCGGTGGAATCCGCCGCCTGCATCGCGAGCAGCATCAGAGCCGCCGCGTCATAGGCGCCGCCCGAATAGGCCGACGAGCCGTCGAAGCCGGCTTTCTCGGCCATGCCGAGATAGGTCTTCATGCCGTCGCCAGCCGAGTCGGGAAGCTGGCCGAAGGAGCCGTTGATTTCCGAGCCGAAATTGTCTTCGAGCGTCTGGCTGACCATGCCGTCGGGGAAGACGAATTTCTCGAAGGCGCCGGTGTCGAGCGCGCCGCGCAGGATGCCCGAGCCGCCCTGGTCGATATAGCCGGCGATGACGAGCGCGTCGCCACCTGCGGAAGCGAGCGATGCGACTTCAGCGGAGTAGTCGCCCTTGCCGTCTTCGTGCGCGGCCGAGATGGTCACGGTGCCGCCCTTGGCCTTGTAGGCTTTCTCGAAGCTGTCGGCGAGACCCTTGCCGTAGTCGTTGTTGGTGTAGGTCACGGCGACGTTCTTGATGCCCTTCTCGAGGATCTCGTCGGCCATGACTTCGCCCTGACGCGCATCCGACGGTGCGGTGCGGAAGAACAGGCCATCATCCTCGAGCGTCGAGAGTGCCGGCGAGGTCGCCGAGGGCGAGATCATCACGACGCCGTTCGGCATTGCGACGTTCTGCAGGACAGCGGTGGTCGCGCCCGAGCACATTGCGCCCATGATGCCAGCGACCTTGTCGGTAGTGACCAGCGTTTCGCCTGCCGCGGTGGCGGCGGCTGCGTCGACGCAGGTCGAGTCGCCGCGGACTGCGGTCACGGTGTCGCCACCCAGCAGCTTGCCGGAATCGGAGACTTCCTTGATCGCCATCTCGGCACCCTGCGCCATCGGCGGGGCGAGCGATTCAAGCGGGCCGGTAAAGCCCAGCAGGACGCCCATCTTCACGTCATCGGCATATGCGCCAGTCGCGCCAAGCGCGATCGCAGCCGAAGCCAGAAGCAGTTTTTTCATGTGTTCACTCCCGTGTTGGAACTCGCGTTCTTGCGCGAGGTTAGTGCGCGGTTTGTCAAATGTGAAGAACCGCGAGTGGCGCGATGACGCGAAAAACGGACCCGAAGGTCAAGGTGCGCGCAATGCGACGTAACGGCAATTTGGGGTTATGTGCAAATTCGTGAAAGGCGCGAGGGGTGATTGCGCAATTTTCAGTCGAGCGAGTCTTCCGGCCCTAAATCCACGGTGGAGTCCAGGCTTTCCTTTTCGCCCGCAGCGCTCGCGCCACGTTCACGATAGGGTGTGGTCTGGTAATGCGCGCGGTAGCATTTCGAGAAATGCGAGGGGCTCGCAAAGCCGCAGGCCATGGCCACGTTGATCACGCTCATTTCCGTTTGCATCAACAGGTTACGCGCCTTTTGCAGCCGCAATTCCATGTAATAGCGCTTCGGCGAGCGGTTGAGGTAGCGACGGAACAGCCGCTCCAGCTGGCGCGCGGACATGCCCACTTCGGTGGCGAGCGTCGCGGGGCTGATCGGGTCTTCGATATTGCGCTCCATCCGCCCGATCACCTGCGCGAGCTTGGGGTGACGCACGCCGATCCGGGTGGGAATCGACAGCCGCTGCGTGTCGCGATCCGAACGGATCGAGGAATGGATCAGCTGATCGGCGACGGTATTGGCCAGTTCTTCGCCGTGATCGCGGGCGATCAGCCGCAGCATCAGGTCGATCGAGGCGGTGCCGCCCGCCGTCGTCACCCGGTTGCCGTCGATCACGAAAACGCCCTTGGTCAGTTCGATATCGGGGAAATCCTCGGCGAAAGCGTCGACATTCTCCCAGTGGATCGTCGCGCGTTTGCCGTCGAGCAGCCCTGCGCGGGCCAGCGCATAGGAGCCGGTGCACAGGCCCCCGATCGTCGCGCCACGCCGCGCCTCGCGCCGCAGCCAGTTCAGAAGCGGCTTGGTGACCGCCTCGGCCACGTCGATGCCGCCGCAGACCAGCACCATCGTATCGCGGCCCAATTCTTCCAGCCCGATATCGGTGCGGAAGGTCGTGCCGTTCGAACAGGTGACATCCTCGCCGGTTTCCGAGGCCAGTTTCCAGGTGTAGAGCGTGCGGCCCGAAACCTGATTGGCGAGGCGCAGCGGTTCGATCGCGCTGGCGAAGGCCATCATCGTGAACCGGTCGAGAAGCATGAAGACGACCGAGCGCTGGCGCGCGTCCGGGGCGATCCGGATCATCCCCTGCGAAGGGGCTGGGCGACGGGTGGGGCGGGGATCAGGCATGTCGTCAATCCGTCATCTGTGGTGAATCACCGAAACAGGAAATTGGTGCCCGCCGCAAGAGGGGGAACTTACGGAGGGGCCCGCAGGCGTGCGGAAATGCAATTTCGGGTTTGTTTCCCTGACCCGCGCCGTCTATAAGCGGCGCCGAATGAAACGACCACGCTTTTGGAGGATCAGATGGGCAAGGGTTGGAGCAAATCGGACTGGCGCGCGAAACCGCGGGTTCAGATGCCCGACTATCCCGATCAGGGGGCGCTGAACGCTGTCGAGGCACAGCTGTCGCGGATGCCGCCGCTGGTCTTCGCGGGCGAGGCACGCACGCTGAAGTCGGAGCTGGCGAAAGCCGCGCGCGGCGAAGCATTCCTGCTGCAGGGTGGCGATTGCGCCGAGTCCTTCGGGGAATTCTCGGCCGATAACATTCGCGACACTTTCAAGGTGATGCTGCAGATGGCGGTCGTGCTGACCTGGGGCGCGAAGGTTCCGGTCATCAAGGTCGGCCGCATGGCGGGGCAGTTCGCCAAGCCGCGTTCGGCACCGACCGAGACCATCGACGGCACCGAGCTGCCGAGCTACCGCGGCGACATCATCAACGGCTTCGAATTCACCTCGGAGGCGCGTCTGCCCGATCCGAACCGGATGCTGCAGGCCTACACGCAGGCAGCCGCGTCGCTGAACCTGCTGCGCGCCTTCTCGACCGGTGGTTTCGCCGACATCCACCGCGTCCAAAGCTGGATCGCGGGCTTCACCGATGCCGACGACGCCGAGAAATACCGTCAGGTCGCCGATCAGATTTCGGAGGCGATGGACTTCATGCGGGCCGCGGGCGTGACCTCGGAAACCGCGCATGAGCTGGCTTCGGTCGATTTCTACACTTCGCACGAGGCGCTGCTGCTGGAATATGAAGAGGCGCTCTGCCGCATCGATTCCACCTCCGGCCTGCCGATCGCGGGCACCGGCCACATGCTCTGGATCGGCGACCGCACCCGTCAGCCCGACGGCGCGCATGTCGAATTCGCACGCGGCGTGCAGAACCCGATCGGTCTGAAATGCGGCCCCACCACCACCGAGGACGACCTCAAGGTGCTGATGGAGAAGCTGAACCCGGAAAACGAGGCGGGCCGTCTGACCTTGATCGCGCGTTTCGGCGCGGGCAATGTCGGCGATCACCTGCCGCGCCTGATCCGCACGGTCGAGGCCGAAGGCGCGAATGTCGTCTGGTCCTGCGACCCGATGCACGGCAACACGATCAAATCGGCCTCGGGCTTCAAGACCCGTCCCTTCGAGTCCGTGCTGCGCGAGGTGAAAGAATTCTTCGCGATCCACAAAGCCGAGGGGACGATCCCCGGCGGCGTGCATTTCGAGATGACCGGCAAGGACGTGACCGAATGCACCGGCGGCGTGCGCGCCGTGACCGATGGCGATCTGTCCTCGCGCTACCACACCGCCTGCGACCCGCGTCTGAATGCGAGCCAGTCGCTGGAACTGGCCTTCCTCGTGGCCGAGGAACTGCAGGACCGCCGCAAGTTCGCGAAAGCCGCGTCGCAATAAGCGCGCGCCGCACTGCGGCAGGTTTCAACGGATTGATTGGCCCGGACCTTGGTGTCCGGGCCTTCTTTTTTGCGTCGCGAGGCAGAGCTCATCCATTAGGGGTCTCACCCCTCCTGACGCACCACCCTGAACATCGCGCGGCGCTCGTCCGGCGTCATCTCCGCCAGATGCTCGGCGTGGCTTTTCGGGCGTGGCGTGTAGGGCGTCTGACCCTCGGCGAAGCCCGAGCTGGCGGGCATCGGTGCGGGCTGCTCGAATTGGGGCGCGTCGCGGAAATCGCGTCCGGCAGGTTTGGGCTGGGGCGGCATCTCCAGCGGTTTGATCCGGGCGCCCGTGACCGTAAAGCGGCGCGGGGCGCGGCCTGCATCGTGGATGTCTTCCGCCTCGCCCGTATTGCGCAGAGGCTCTGCCACGAAACATCCCAGCGCTCGCGTCACCGCCCCGAAATCATCCGTCAGCGGCAGCATCACCAGATGGCCCGCCAGCCCCGGCTTGCCGATCCCGGCCTCCGAGACCAGCTGCGCCTCGGCGATGGCGGGGCGCGCGAAGACGGCCTCGGTCAGATCGGCGATCTGCTTGCGGCCCTCGGGCGCGAAAAGCGAGGTCAGGGGCATTCCGCGCACCTCCATTCCCATCAGGTCGCAAATGTGCTGCCCTGCGAGACGAAACCGCCCCATGCCCGGCGCGACCCGTTCGAGGATGAAGGCGAATTCCAGCGCGCGGTCGATGCCGCGCGGATCGATATCGGCGCGCGCGGGCATCGGGCGGCCGGCCAGCAGCGCTTCCCAATAGGCGCGCAGCTCGTTGCCGATCCGGCGACCTTTGGCCGAGGCGGGGGATGCGGCGTTGCTGTCGGTCTCGCGATCCATTTCAATCACCCTTGCTTCGCCCCGCGCGGCACGGGCGCGGGGTGGCTGTCTCGCGCCCGGCGATCCGGCGGCACATGCCGCCTTGCGGTTGACCGTCAGGGCGAAATCGTTACTGAACTCTTACCGGGGCCAAGTTAGGCCATTTTTTCGTCATATGGGGAAAGAAACTCTTAAATGGTTAAACCCGCTCCAGAGCCGCGCCCGGAGGGGGCGCCCGCCGCCGCCGCGACTGTCTCGATGACCGGATTTGCCGCCGGGCAGGGGAGCGGCGCGGGGCATGACTGGAGCTGGGATCTGCGCTCGGTCAATGGCAAAGGGTTCGACTTGCGGCTGCGGCTGCCCGATATCGAGGGGCTGGAGCCCGCGCTGCGCAAGGCGGTCGGCGAACGCGTCGCGCGGGGCAATGTCACGCTGAACCTCAAGCTCACGCAGGCCGCAGGCAGCGCCGCGATGCGGATCGAGCCCGACGTGCTCAATGCCGCCCTTGCCGCCGTCGACAAAGTCGAGCGCGCCGCCGAGCGCAAGGGCGTGGCGCTGGCGCCGCTTAAGCCGAGCGATCTGATGGCGATGCGCGGAGTGGTCGATCACTCGGGCGGCACGATCGAGGATCCCGCGGCACTGCTGGCAGCACTGCTTGAGAGTTTCGAGCCCGTTCTGGAAAGCTTCGTCGCGATGCGCCGTGAAGAAGGCGCGCGAACCGGCGCCTTGCTGGCCGCGCGCATCGACGAGATCGCCGCGCTGACCGATGAGGCTGCTGACGCCGCCGCCGCGCGCGCCCCGAAGGCTGCAGAGACGCTGAAGGCTGCGTTGGCGCGGGTGATGGAAGCCACCGAGGCCGATCCCGACCGGGTCGCGCAGGAGCTGGCCCTGATCGCGATCAAGGCCGATGTCACCGAAGAGATCGAGCGCCTCCGCGTCCATGTCGAAGCCGCCCGCGCGCTTCTCGCCGAGACCGGGCCCGTGGGCCGCAAGTTCGAGTTTCTCGCGCAGGAATTCGTCCGCGAGGCCAATACGTTGTGCTCGAAATCGGGCGATGCGGAGTTGACGCGGATCGGTCTGGCGTTGAAATACGCGATCGACCAGCTGCGCGAGCAGATCCAGAACGTAGAGTAATACTGATGCCCGATACCAACCGCCGCGGCCTTCTCATTATCCTGTCTTCGCCCTCGGGCGCAGGCAAATCCACACTCGCCAAGCGGCTGATGAACTGGGACCCGACGCTGCGCTTCTCGGTCTCGGCCACGACGCGCGATCCGCGCCCGGGCGAGAGCGACGGGGTGGAGTATTTCTTCAAATCCCGCGCCGAGTTCGAGAAGATGGTCGATCAGGGCGACATGCTGGAACATGCCGAGGTGTTCGGCAATTTCTACGGCACGCCGAAAGGGCCGGTGGAGGCCGCGATGGGCGAGGGGCGCGATACGCTGTTCGACGTCGATTGGCAGGGCGGGCAGCAGATCCGCAACTCCTCGCTGGGCAAGGACGTGGTCTCGATCTTCATCCTGCCGCCCTCGATTGCGGCGCTGGAAGAGCGTCTGCGCAGCCGCGCGCAGGACAGCGATGCCGTGATCAACGGCCGGATGGAAAAATCGCTCGCCGAAATCAGCCATTGGTCGGAATATGACTATGTTCTGGTCAATGACGATCTCGACCGCGCGGAGGAGCAGTTGCGCACCATCCTGAGCGCCGAGCGCAGCCGCCGCGATCGTCAGACCGGGCTGAATGAATTCGTGCGAAAACTGAACAGGGAGTTCGAGACGAGATGATTTACGAACTGGACGGGATTGCGCCCGAAATCGCCGAAGACGCATGGGTCGCGCCGGACGCCAATCTGATCGGCAAGGTGGTGCTTGAAACTGAGGCCTCGGTCTGGTTCGGCGCCACTCTGCGCGGCGATAACGAGGAAATCCGCGTGGGCGCGGGCTCGAACCTGCAGGAGAACGTGGTCTGCCACACCGATATGGGCTTCCCGCTGACCATCGGCGCGAATTGCACGATCGGGCACAAGGCGATGCTGCATGGCTGCACGATCGGGGACGGCTCGCTGATCGGGATGGGCGCGACGGTGCTCAACGGCGCGAAGATCGGCAAAGGCTGCCTGATCGGCGCGGGCGCGCTGATCACCGAAGGCAAGGAAATCCCCGATGGCAGCCTCGTGATGGGTGCGCCGGGCAAGGTGGTCCGCCAGCTCGACGAGAAGGCACTGCAGGCGCTGCTGGGCTCGGCCGCGCATTATCGCGAGAATGCCGCGCGCTTCTCGAAGGGACTGAAAGCGATCGGCTAATTGTCGCGAAAATCATCGATCGGCAGGGTGAATATGTCGAAATCGAGCTGGGGATGCGCGGCGCGCACCTCCTGCCGGATCGCGGCGATATTCGGCAGCGGGCGGGAATAGGCCCGCAGCTTGCCGGTGAACCCGAATTCCTCGAGCCGCTTCGCGAGGTCGAGAATGTCGAACCTCTCCGACAGAAGCGGCGCCAGCACCAGTTCGGGGCGCAGCTTCACCATCTTTTGCGCGGTAATCTGGTCGTATTGAAGCACCTGAATCGCCTGGCCGGAAATCTCTTTGAGCGAAGACGGCAGCTCACGCGCAGGGTCGACCAGCAGCAGGTTGCTGGTCTCAGACGCCTTCACACATTGAAAGAGAACGGCTTGTAAGGCGAGACGGGAACGGGGGGTTCTTGACATAGTAATAGTGCAAACCTCATCGCCCCCGCGGTGTAAGTGACGGGATCCGGAAAGATCCCATGAAATACACGCCTAGGTTTAGCGTTTTTTCACTTATTTCACAAGGCACTGATTGTTGACTGCGAAGCGTGAGTTGCAAAACCGAAGCAGGGGTCGGTTTTTCGGGCATGGCAAGGCTTTACAGCTCGCGCCGCATCGCTCAAACCTTGCCGCGACAGCGATGGCAGGCGGGGAGGCATGGCAATGAGCCAAGGGGCGATCGGACAGGTTCTCGACGCGCTGCCGAGCGCGGTTTTGCTGATCGGGCGCGACGAGCGGATCGCGCAGGGCAATATCGCGGCCAACCGTCTGTTCGGTACGCAGTTTCTGGGGCGTCCCTATGTGACGGTGCTGCGCCAGCCCGGCTTCGGGGCCGCGGTGAGCGCGGCCCTGCGCGGCGCGCGGCCCGACCCGGTTCGCCTGCGGCTGCATCCCACCGGTCAGGCCGAGACGATCACGCTGGTGCATTTCTCTCCGCTGCCGCCCGCGCCCGAAGGCCCGCTTTCCACGAATTCGGTTCTGGCGAGTTTCGAGGACATCACGGCGCTGGAGACCGCCGAGGCGATGCGGCGCGATTTCGTGGCCAATGTCAGCCACGAGCTGCGCACGCCGCTGACCGCGCTGATGGGCTTCATCGAGACGCTGCGTTCGAGCGCGCGCGACGATGCGGCGGCGCGCGATCGGTTCCTGTCGATCATGGAGCGTGAGGCGGCGCGGATGAACCGTCTGGTGGGCGATCTTCTGTCGCTGAGCCGCGTCGAGGGCGAGGAACGGATGCGCCCGACAACCAAGGTCGATCTGGCGCTGGTTCTCAAGGGGGTCACGCAGACGCTCGAACCCGTCGCCGAGGCGGCACAGGTGAAGCTGATCTCCGAGGGCGAGACCGGGGCTTTGCCGGTGCAGGGCGATCCCGATCAGCTGACGCAGGTCTTCTCCAACCTCGTGGAGAACGCGATCAAATATGGCGGGCAGGGCGGCGAGGTGCGGCTTCGCGTCTCGGCGATCGCGCATGAGCCGGTGCTGCGCGGCAAAGCCTATCGCGTCGATGTGATCGACCGCGGCGAGGGGATCGACGAACAGCATCTGCCGCGCATCACCGAGCGCTTCTACCGCGTCGACACCCACCGCTCGCGCGAGAAGGGCGGCACCGGGCTGGGGCTCGCCATCGTCAAGCATATCGTGGCGCGCCACCGTGGCCGGTTCCGCGTCGACAGCAAGAAGGGCGAGGGCAGCTGCTTCACGGTGATCCTGCCCGCGGTCTGAAGGCGCGCCGGGGCGACCCGGTTGCGGCCCGCGAAAAGCGCCGGCCTTCTATCACTTCCGCGTCGCGCTCCCTTGAACCGGGAGGCGCAAACCGATAGCTTTAGAGCAACTTCAAATCGGAGGGCGTAATCATGGCGCCCAAGCGTCCCCGGTCGGCGGGCGCGCTCCCGACAGCTGCATCGCCCGCGCGGGCGGTGAAACCGGCTCAGGTCGAGTCCCCCGCGACCAAATCCGCCAAGTCCGGCGAGGGGCTTTATGCCGCTCTCGACCTTGGCACCAACAGTTGCCGGATGCTGATTGCCCGTCCAAGGGGTTCTCAGTTTCAGGTCGTGGATAGCTTCTCAAAAGCCGTCCAGCTGGGCCAAGGTCTTGAAACCTATGGCCGTTTGTCGCGCAGCTCGATGTCGCGCACCGTTCAGGCTTTGCAAATCTGCCGCCGCAAGATCGAAACGCATGGGGTCACCCGGATGCGGCTGGTGGCGACCGAAGCCTGTCGCCGGGCCAAGAACGCGCGCGATTTCATCCGCTATGTGCGCCGCGAGACCGGCCTGCCGCTGGAGATCATCCCGCCCGAGGAAGAGGCGCGGCTGGCCGTGATCTCCTGCGCCTCGCTGGTGTCGCCCAATTCCGAGCAGGTGCTGGTGGTCGATATCGGCGGCGGTTCGACCGAGCTGGTCTGGATCGACCTCGAGGATGTGCCGCCTGGCGATCGGGCGCGCGCAATCATGCGGCTCTCGCAAGGGTTCAACCAGCCCGACGGGCCGGACCCGGCGGCGCGGGTGGTCGACTGGATTTCGGTGCCGCTCGGGGTCGCGACGCTCAAGGATCAATTCGCCGATGTCGAGGACGATGCCGCGCGCTTTGCGCTGATGAGCTGGTTCTTCGAGGAGAAGCTTGCCGATTTCACGCCCTATGCGGCGGGCAGCCCGCAGGACGGGTTCCAGATCATCGGCACCTCGGGCACCGTCACGACCGTCGCGGCCTGCCACCTCAACCTGAAGCGCTACGACCGCAACCGGGTCGACGGGCTGACCATGACCTCGGGCGAGATCGACGCGGTGATCCGCTCCTTCCTGCAACTCGGCCCCGCCGGGCGGCGCTCGGATCCGCGGATCGGGCGCGACCGGCACACTTTGATTATGTCGGGGGCTGCAATCCTGCAGGCCCTGATGCGGGTCTGGCCCACCGACCAGATGTCCATTGCCGACCGTGGCCTGCGCGAGGGGCTCCTCTATGCGCAAATGGCCGGAGACGGCGTGTTAGAAGAGATGAAATGATGGCGAAGACACCCAGCGGCAAGAACACTTCCGGACGTGGGCAGCGCGACCTGCGCGTGCGCGTGAAGACGGCGAAGGGGCGCAGGCTGTCCTCGACCCTCTGGCTGGAGCGGCAGCTCAACGACCCTTACGTTCAGCGCGCCAAGAAAGAGGGCTATCGCGGACGCGCGGCCTACAAGATCCTCGAGCTGGACGACAAGTATCGCTTCCTCGTGCCCGGCGCGCGGGTGGTCGATCTGGGCTGTGCTCCCGGCGGCTGGTGTCAGGTGGCGGTCAAGCGCGTGAACGCCTTGGGCGAGAAATCGGGCAAGAAGGTCGGCACCGTTCTGGGCGTCGACCTGCAGGAGGTCGATCCGATCCCGGGGGCCGAGATCCATGTGCTCGATTTCCTCGAGGAAGGCGCCGACGACAAGGTCAAGGAATGGCTCGGCGGGGCTGCGGATGTGGTGATGTCGGATATGGCGGCCTCGTCCTCGGGGCACCAGAACACCGATCACCTGCGCATCATCACGCTGTGCGAGGCGGCAGCGGAGTTCGCTTTCGACGTGCTCGAAGAGGGCGGCACTTTCGTGGCCAAGGTCCTCGCAGGTGGCGCGGAGCAGGGGCTGATGACGATCCTGAAGAAAAACTTCACCAAGGTCGCGAATGTGAAACCACCGGCCTCGCGCTCGGACAGCTCGGAGAAATTCGTGGTCGCCCAAGGATTTCGCGGGCGGCGGCACGAGGAGGACTGAGCCGCGACTGTCTCACCCCCGAGACAGGTGCCGGGCCGCTCAGCGGGAATTTACGTTGTGTAAGGTCCGAATCGGCCTAACCTGCTTGAGCTTTCATAGGCTGCGCAAGAGAGGGAGGCTTTCGCATGCCGTCACTGCATACGGGCGTTCCGCGCCAACATGCCGATATAGTGCGCGAGGTCGTCTCTTCGCCGAAATCCGCCACGCGGGCGGGGTTCGCGGCCAGCTGGCGCCGCTCGATGATCCATCATCGCATCGACCCCGAAACCGGCGGGCGCAACGAGCGCCTGACCCAGGCCGAGATGCGCGAGCGCCGCGAGCGGGCGGGTCTGATGATGCGGATCGCCTCGCCGGTGCTCGACCGACTGTCGCGCGCGGCAGGCGATGCGGGCTGTACGGTGCTTCTGTCGGATGCGGGTGGTCTGGTGCTCGATGAACGTTTGCGCGACGCGGATGTCGATGATTTCCATTCCTCGAACCTCGCACCCGGCTCGGACTGGTCCGAAGGGGTCGAGGGCACGAACGGCATCGGCACCTGCGTGGCCGAGGCGCGCCCCGTCACCGTCTGGCGCGATCAGCATTTCCGCACCCGCAACACCGTGCTGACCTGCATGGGCTCGCCCATCTTCGGCGCGCAGGGCGATCTCGCGGGGGTGATCGATGTCAGCTCGGCGCGCTCGGACATGACCGAGGGCTATGCACGCCTCGTGGCGCTGACCGTGCAGGACGCGGCGCACCGGATCGAGGCGGACCTGTTTCGTGCCTCCTATGACGGCGCGCGTATCCTCTCGACCGGCTCGGGCGAGACCGGGGCGCAGGGCGTGATGCTCTTGGCGCTCGACCGCGACGATCTGGTCGTCGGCGCCACCCGCGCCGCGCGGCGGCATCTTGGGATCGAGGCGGGACAGATCGGCCAGCTTCCGGCGTCGGACCTGCTGGAACATGGCATCCGCAACGGGCTGGAAGAGGCGCAACGCTCGGAAATGGCCCGCGCACTGGCCCGCAACGGCGGCAATGTGTCGGCGGCGGCGCGCGATCTCGGCATCGGGCGGGCGACGTTCTACCGCAAGGCCAAGGCGCTCAATCTCGGGGTCTGAGCGGTAGGTCGACGGGCAGGGTGCTTCGCCCTCAGGGACACGTTTGATTTCAACTCAGGGTCGCCCTGATCGCGCGCGCCAGATGCGCCGAGGCGATGACACCGTCGATCAGCGGAACGCGGGTTCTCTCGAAGAGATCGGCGCGCAGATGCGACATGCCTGCGCATCCCATCGCAACAGCGCGCGCGCCCTCTCTCCCGGCTGCGGCGATCTCCTCGGAGAGGCGCACGCGGACCGGCTCTGATCCCTCTTCGACTGCCAGCACCGGCACGCCACTCGCGCGCACCGCGATGCACGCACCCGCAAGCCCGTACTGCGCGATGTTCTCCTCGAGGACCGGCACCGACACAGGCAAGGTCGTCACCACCGAGAACGCCCCGAACGCCAGCGCGCCGATCACATAGGCGGCCTGACCGATCCCGATCACCGGGCAATGCGCGGCGGCGCGCAGCTCCTCGAGCCCGGTATCGTCGAAACAGGCGATCACGATCAGATCGGCGCCAATCCCCTTCGCCTCGGGCAGCAGTTTCTTCAGCCCGATCACGGCATGCGCGCCATCCTCGGGCCCCTCGATGGCGGGCGGCCCTTCCGCATTCGTCCAGCCGACGATCTCGGCGTCAGGTAGTGCTGCCCGCGCGATGCCCACGATCTGATCGGTCATCGACGCCGTCGAATTCGGATTGATGTAGAGGATGCGCATCTGGGGTCAAACGCCCTTCCCGGCATCCGAGCCAAGCCGGGCGCGCCGCCGTGCCATGATCCAGGCGGCGATCAGGAAAGCCCCGATGATCAGCAGCGAAAACGCCGTGGTCAGCGTGCCCAGGGCATAGACCACGGGCGTCGTCACATTCGTCGTCATCCCGAAGATCTCGAGCGGCAGCGTGTTGTAGCTGCCCGCCGTCAGCAGCGTGCGCGCGAATTCGTCATAGCTCAGCGTGAAGCCAAACAGCGCCACACCGATCAGCGACGGCGCGATGATCGGCAGGACCACGAAGCGGATCGTCTGCCATGCGCTCGCGCCCTGATCGCGCGCGGCCTCCTCGAAGCTTTTGTCGAAGCGGTTGAAGACCGCGAACATGATCAACAGGCCGAAGGGCAGCGTCCATGTCAGCTGCGAGCCGAAGCCCGAGGTCGCCCAATGCACCTTCAGCCCGAGCTGGTTGAAGATCAGCCCGACGCCCAGCGAGATCAGAATCGAGGGGATCACCAGCGAGGCAATCGTCAGGTAGAACAGAATGCCGGAGCCCGGGAATTTCTTGCGGAATGCGAGGCCCGCCATGACCGAGACGACGACCGTCGTCACCATGACCAACAGGCCGAGCATGAAAGACCGCCGGAACGCGCCCCAGATATCGCCCACCGCTTGCTGCTGGAACAGTTCGTGGAACCAGTTGAGCGACACGCCCCGCATCGGGAAGGTCAGCCCGCCCTCGGGACCCTGAAAGCTCAGGATGCCGATGGTGATCGTCGGTCCGTAAAGGAACAGCACGAAAAGCGCGAAGATGACGGTCAGGACGTAGAAGCTGCGCGGACGTTTCTCCATGGATCAGAGCTCCTTGCGGATGTTGACGAAGCGCAGCAGGATTCCGATCACGATCAGCACGGTGCAGAGCAGCACCACGGCCGTGGCGGCCGCGGAGGGGTATTGCAGCAACGCGATATCGTTGGAGATCAGGCGCCCGACATTGGCCCGCTGCGAGCCGGACATGAAACGCACGGTGATGAAATCGCCCATCACCAGCGTCAGCACGAAGATCGTGCCGATCATGATGCCGGGCTTGGTCAGCGGGATGATCACATGAACCAGCGTCTGGAATCCGCTCGCGCCATTGTCGCGCGCCGCCTCGATCAGATTGCGGTCGATCCGCATCATCGTGTTGAAGATCGGCACCACCATGAACAGCGTGTAGAGATGCACGAAGGCGAGGATCACCGAGAAATCGGAATAGAGGAGCCATTCCAGCGGCTGGTCGATCACGCCCCATGAGATCAGCGTCTGGTTGGCGATCCCGTTGCGACCGAGGAACGGGATCCACGAGATCATGCGAATGATGTTCGAGGTCCAGAACGGGATCGTGCACAGCAAAAACAGCGCGATCTGCATCGTCTGGCTGCGGATGTGAAAGGCGAGGTAATAGGCGACCGTGAAGCCGATCGCGAGCGTCATCGCCCAGGTCAGGAAGGCGTATTTGAAGGTCGCGGCGAAGACCTTGTAGGTCACCGGCGAGCCGAAGAGGAACTCGTAATTCTCAAGACTGAAGGCGGGGATGATCGAGAATTCGGTCGCCTGCCAGAAGCTGACGATCACGATGGTAATGATCGGCGCGACCAGAAAGCCCAACAACACCACCGTCAGGGGTGCCGCCTGCAACCATCCCGTCACCGTCTCGCGGGTCACTTTCATCGCGATCCTGCCCTTCGACTTGGCTCAAATATCCTCGGGGGGTGTGGGGGGCAGACAGCCCCCCACCACGGTCATCACGAGGCGATGAACTCGTTCCACTTGCGAACCATGTACTGGTTCTCGTCCATCACGGCGTTCCAGCACGCGACATGGCCCATTCGGTCGTAGAAGGAGCCGCCGTCGCGGGTCTCGCCGGCTTCGGCCAGCTTGTCGCCGGTGGGCGAGGTGATGACATCCGTCGCGGGCTTGCCTTCGAACCAGTAGCCCCACTCGTTGTCGGACATGAAGTCCTTCGAGGTTTCCGGCACGGCCGAGTAATAGCCCTGACGCATCAGGTAGCCGCACCCAGCCCGAGAGATACCAGTTGATGTATTCATAGGCCGCATCCAGCTCCATGCCCGAGAGCGACTTCGACAGGCCGAGACCGCCGCCCCAGCTGCGATAGCCCTCTTTCAGAGGCTGGTAGACGCAATCGATGCCGCGCGATTTCACCGCGGTGATCGCGGGCGACCACATCGACTGGATCACCACCTCGCCCGAGGCCATCAGGTTCACGCTCTCGTCGAAGGTCTTCCAGAAGGCGCGGAACTGGCCGTTCTTCTTCGCCTCGGTGAAGATCGCCATGGTCTTGTCGATCTCTTCGCGGGTCATGTTGCCCTTGTCGCCATACTGGATCTCGCCCATCGCCTCGCAGACCATGGCCATGTCCATGATGCCGATCGAGGAGATGTCGAGGATCGACGCCTTGCCCTTGAACTCGGGGTTCAGCAGTTCGGTCCAGCTCTCAATGGGACGACCGATCAGGTCGGGGCGGATGCCCAGCGTGTCGGCGTTGTAGATGGTCGGGATCAGCGTCATCCAGCCGGTTTCACTCTCGGCGAAGGTGGTGCCGCCGGGGCCGTCGACGAAACCCACGGTCGAGGGCGCGGTGCCTTGGGCGATCTCGCTCTCGGGCGTCAGCTTGCCGGATTTGAAGATGCCGACGATCTTGTCGTAATTCTTGATCTTCGAGGTATCCATCGCCTGCAGGTTGCCGGTCGGCCAGACCTTCTTGCAGATCCAGTATTCGATATCGGCGATGTCGAAGCTGTCGGGCTGGGTTGCCGCGCGCTGGGTCACCGCGTCGGAATCGAGCGCGGTCATCTCGAGCGTGAACCCAAGGTCTTCCTTCACCTTGTTGGCCACGTCATTGAGGTTCGACACGCCCGTGCCGAACTGGCGCAGCGTGATGTTCTTGATTTCCTGCGCCCAGATCATCGGCGCGGGCAGGGCGGAGGCGCCAAGCGCGGCCGCCCCGGTTTTTAGAATCGAGCGGCGGGTATAACCGGTTTTCGACATTGTCACTTATCCCTCTGTTGGAGTGTCGATTTCAGGCACGGAGGCGGTGCAGCCGCCCCTCATCCCAAGCAAGACGCACTTGCTCGCCCGGGTTTATGTCGTTGGAATAGAAGGCCTCGTCGCTCATCAGCGCGATGATCGGTTCCTGGCCCTCGGCCTGGGCGGTTACCGCGACGCGGTCGCCCTGATATTCGATCGCACTGACCGTCGCGGGCATCCCCTCGGGGCCAAGGCGCACTGCATCCGAGCGGATCGCATGGAGCTGCCCGTCGAGCGTGACCACGTTGTGGCCGCCCATGAAGCGCGCCACGAATTCGGTCCGGGGCGTGTTGAACACCTCGCGTGCGGGTCCGGCCTGTTCGATGACGGCATTGTTCATGACCACGACCTCGTCGGCGAGCGCGAGCGCCTCGTCCTGCCCGTGGGTGACATGAAGGAAGGTGATGCCGAGCTCGCGCTGCAGCCGCTTGAGCTCGGCACGCATCCGCACCCGCAGGAAGGGGTCGAGTGCGGAAAGGGGTTCGTCGAGAAGCAGCACCTCCGGTTCGGTGACCAGCGCACGCGCCAGCGCGACGCGTTGCTGCTGCCCGCCGGAGAGCTGCGTGGGAAGACGCTCGGAGAGATGCGCCATATCGACGAGTTCGAGAAGCTCCATCGCCTTGGCATGGCGCGCGGTTTTGTCGACGCCCTTCATCCGCAGCGAGAATGCGACATTGTCCTTGACTGAAAGGTGCGGGAAGAGCGCGTAGTTCTGAAACATCATCGCAGTACCGCGCTTGGCCGGGGGCAGGGCGGAGATATCGGTGCCGTTCAGGCGGATCGCGCCTTCGCTCACGCTTTCATGGCCCGCGATCATCCGCAGGGTCGAGCTTTTGCCGCAGCCCGAGGGACCGAGCAGGCAGACATAGCTGCCCGGCGCGAAGACATGGTTGATCGCGTCCACCGCGACCGTGTCGCCGTAGCGCTTCGTCAGATTCACCAGCTCGAGATCATGTGCCGTTCGCATCGCATCGCTTCCCTTTGATCTGGGTCCAGCCTTCGGTGCGAACCAGACAGCTCGCCATCATTTTCCGAACTCACGGTGCCGTGAATCCGACCTTGCCTCGAATTTGAGCAGAAAAATTTTCTGCATGCGCAAAATTACGACACAACATTGTATACAATCCGAATCGGAGCGATCCAGCTTGTCCTCCGCAGATCGCCCGGGGCATCGTGTGAGCGAAAGGAACTCAAGATGAACGATCCGCTCCCCGCCGCCCCGATGCCCGATACGATCGCCAATGATCTGGCGCTCGCGATCCACGAGCATCGTCTGATGCCGGGCACCAAGCTGTCGGAAGAGGAGCTGGGGGAGATCTATGGTGTCTCGCGGACCATCATCCGAGCCGCATTGCAGCGATTGGCCCATGACCGGCTGGTGGAGCTGAAGCGCAACCGCGGGGCCTATGTCGCGCAGCCCACGGTGCGCGAGGCGCGCGAGGTGTTCGAGGCGCGCGCTCTGCTCGAGCCGCGCACCGCGCGCTCGGCGGCCGAGCGGATCACCGAGGACGACCTCGCTGCCCTTCAGCGCCATATCGACGAAGAGCACGCGGCGATCGACGATGGCGAGGCGGGCCGGGCGCTCTTTCTCTCGGGGCAGTTCCACCTAGAGATCGCGCGGATTGCCGATCAGGCCACGATCACCGAATTCATCACCCAGCTGGTCGCGCGGTCTTCGCTGATCATCGCGCTTTATTGGCACCGGCGCGGGGCCCTGTGCGAAAGCCATGCTCACCATGCCTTGATGCGCGCCTTCGCGGAACGCGATGCCGATTTGGCGGAGGAGCTGATGAAAAATCACCTTCTCGACCTCCTCAGCTCTCTCGACTTGCGAAACCGCACGTCCGCGCCTGCGAGCCTGCGTGAGGCCTTGGGGGCATGATCCTGAGAAATGCCGATCTCTCAGAGCTGGAGACGGTTCTCGACTGGGCCGCCGCCGAGGGCTGGAATCCCGGCCTCGCGGATGCCGAGGCTTTCTACGCAGCCGATCCCCAAGGGTTCTTCGTCGCGGAGGTGTCAGGCGCGCCTGTGGCCGCGATCTCAGTCGTCAATCATGATGCGAATAATGCGTTTCTGGGTCTTTATATCTGCAAACCCGAGGTTCGGGGGCAGGGGATCGGGTTCGCCCTGTGGCAACATGCGTTGCGTCATGCGGGAGAGCGCAGTGTCGGCCTCGATGGCGTGGCGGCCCAGCAGGACAATTACGCGCGCTCCGGGTTTCGGCGTCAGGGTGCGAGTTTGCGGCTGACGGGGGTGCTGTCACGCGAAGACGACACGGGCATCGTGCCGACCGAGCATGCCGACTTGGAGCACCTCATTGCGCTCGATGCGCAGGCATCTGGCGTGCGGCGCGACGCTTTCCTTCACCGCTGGCTCGCGCACGGTCCATCCCGTCAGACCGTCCGGCTCAGCGATGGCACAGGCTTCGCGACCGTCAGGCAATGTCGCGAGGGGCTCAAGATCGGGCCCGTCATTGCCGAGCGGAGTGACGATGCGATGCGGCTGGCACGCGCCGCGGCATACCGCTTTCCGACTGCGCCCGTCTCGATCGATCTGCCCGAGAGCAACGCGCAGCTTAGGGCCCGTCTGTCGGACTGCGGCTTCAGTCCGGCTTTCGAGACGGCGCGCATGTATCGCGGCACCGCTCCGAAGACGACTGCATCATTGCAGGCCATCGCAACGATGGAGCTTGGTTGAGCGCAGATCAAAGCGGTTCAGTCGCGGGTCATTTGGCCGCCTGGTCTCGCATAGATGCGTGCTGTTCGCTCAACGTCGCGCGCCGCGGTACGCGACCCGCTACGCTGCAGATTGTGCCGAAAGGGGCCGATGCAACCCGACCGAGCGCCGCGATGACGTTTCAATTGTTCGTGTATCCGAAGCGACCGGCATGCTTGCGAGGCGCAGCGCATCCGACGTCCCGCCATCCGCGACTTCGCGAAGGCGGGCCAAGAAACATTGAGATTTCGCACCGTGTCCGCTGCGTTTCCAAGCGCGCGCTGATGAATTTTCCGAGGGCTCCCTGCGTCGCGATCGACACATGCCAGCGCGTTTAACCGATGCTTAACTCAAGTGTCGTTGAAGCAAGGGGAGAAGCACAGTATCGCTGAGGCTATCCAAACAAAAAGAAGCCGGACCTCCGCGAAACAGGCATTTTTCCGCGAAAGGGATCTTGATGACGATGGGACGTATTCTGGCGGCGACGGCTTTGACCTCGCTTGCCGTCACACAGGTGCATGCACAGGATCTCACTCAACGGATCGCGCTCGCGGGTCGCACGACGGTCTCCTACGGTCTCGCGCAGGCTCCCGCCGCCGCGCCCGGTTCGGCTGACACCGCTTCGGGAAATACAGCGGATACTGCCGCGGCAAGCACGACATCGGTGACCGGCTCCAACAGCATGCTCTTGCTCCTTGGCCTTGGTGTGGTGGGGCTGGCCGCCGCTGCGGGGGGAGGAGGAGGCGGGTCCTCGAGCTCATCCGGCTCCTCGAGCAACACCCAGCCGCCGCCCTCGGGCAACGCGCCGTATACCGGAACTGGCGGAAGCGTCAGCAGTTTCGAGACCGACGAGTATTATGCAAGCGGCGGCCTTGCGCAGACCGAGGCAGCCTATCGCTACGCCGAAGGGGCCTATGGGTTGGGAACGCTCGTGTCGATCTACGATTCAGGCGCGGATGTGACCCATCCCGATCTCGCTGACAACATCGATGGCGCGCTCTCCTACAGCTATTTCGACAACACCTCTGACGTCACCGACACCGACGGGCACGGCACGCATGTGGCCGGGATCGTTGCCGGTGTGCAGAACGGGCAGGGGATCGAGGGGATCGCCTGGGGGTCCAAGCTGATGATCCTGCAAGGCGTCGGAGGCTCGGTGCCTGCGGGCAGCTACGCCGATGCGGTCACGCGCTCGGTCAATGCCGGTGCGGTCTCGATGAACAACAGCTGGGCCTATGTGGACAGCAATAACAAGACGCTCACGATCGACCAGTTTTCGAGCGCCGACCAGATCCGCCAACAGCTTGGGTCGGCCACCATCGACTCGCTCGACGCGGCGGCAAAGGCGGGCATGGTCAGCGTGTTCGCCGCGGGCAATGACGGCGGTGCCAATCCGAGCCTGATGGCGGGTCTGCCGGAGTATTTTCCGGAAATGGAAGGCTCGATCCTTGGCGTCGTGGCCGTGGACAGCAACCACCAGATCGCCAGTTTTTCCAACCGCTGTGGCGAGGCGATGAATTACTGTCTCGCCGCGCCGGGCGTGGATATCCTCTCGACCTACCCGAGCGATCTCGGGAGCGATTACGCCTATATGAGCGGGACCTCGATGGCGACGCCCTATGTCACCGGCGCGGTTGCGGTGCTCAAGAGCGAGTTCCCCGAGCTCACCGGTCAGCAGATCGTGCAGATCCTCGAAAACAGCGCAACCGATCTCGGTGCGGTGGGGATCGACCCGATCTATGGCTGGGGCGAGCTCAATCTCCGGCAGGCTCAGGCACCGGCCGGAACGCTGAAAGTCGAGACGACCAGCTCGCTCGACGGTCCTTCCGTGCCCGCCACCCAGAGCACGATCAGCGCAACCCGCGGTGTCGCAGGCGCCCTGCGCGCGACACTCTCCAATCAGCGGATGATCGTCACGGATGCCTATGATCGCGGCTATCACGTGGCGGCGAGCAGCTTCGTGGCCGACTATGCCGATGCCCGCGCCGCGCAGGTCTCCACCGAGACTTTCGCGATGGGGGCGACCGCTCCGGTCAATTTCAGCGCGGGCACCGGCACCCTGTCGCTGTCACATGGCGACAGCTCCGCGATTGCCGGAACGAAATGGGTCGACAGTGCCGCGATGGCCGCGCCTTATTTGAAGTCTTTCGACACCGACTCCGCGCTTCACTACGAAATCGGTCTCGGCGATGGCGTGTCGGCCTCGATTTCGCAGGCAGGCGGCGGCGCGGGCGATGTTAGCTCGCAATATATCGCCGGTTCGCTCAATGCCCGGTTCGGCGCCAGCACGCTTTCGATGACCGTCGGCAACCTGCACGAAGACGGCGGTTTCCTGGGCACCTCGGTGGGGGGCGCGTTCGGCGGCGGGCTTTCGAGCAATACCCATTTCGTACAGCTCGGGATGAATGTCTCTCTCGGCGACGGGACGACTCTCGAGCTTACCGCAGCGAATGGCAACTCCAGCTTCTCCGGGAACGGTTTGCTCCAATCCGGGAGCGGGCTGAGGTCGAACGCCTATGCCATTGGCCTGAGCAAGACCGGTTTTCTGACCGGGGACGACCGCCTCTCTGTCGGGGTTTCGACGCCGATTACGCTCGCCTCCGGCAAGATGACGATGAGCGTTCCGACCGCTGTCGGCGCAGCCGTCGGAAATACGCGGTCCGAAAAGGTCGTGATGACGACAGCCTCGGTGAATATCGAAAGCGCGGCCCCCCAGCCCGACCTGCAGATCGGCTATTCGCGCAAGGCCGGGATCGGGCGGCTCGGTGCCGGGCTCGTCTACGAGCCGGGGCAGAGTTCGGCGATGGGGGTTTCGCTGGGATGGACGGCGCGTTTCTGATCCGGCTTGGGCGGTCCTGAACGACTTGCCGTCGTGAAATCCACGTGTCTCAGGACTTCGCTTCCTAGCGCGCGTGACACACGCTGTCTTCGATAGTCTCAGCGCGCCTACAAATCCTCAATGCTGCGGCTGCACCTGTCTCAGGCGCGAGACAGATGATGCATTCCACCAGCGCAGAGCGGCTATGCGCAGGGCGCGCGGTTCGGCAGGCTTATCCCATGGCGCGCAGCCCTGTCGGTTGCGCTCAAATCTGGGAGGAAGACCAATGGCCAACGATATGGCACCTGAATTCAAGGGCGTTTCGGTTTCGCCGTTCCGCGACCGTTATGACAACTTCATCGGCGGCAAATTCGTGCCCCCGAAAAACGGCAAGTATTTCGACAACATCACCCCGATCACCGGCGGCAAGGTTTGCGAAGTCGCGCATTCCTCCGCAGAGGATATCGAAGCCGCGCTCGACGCAGCTCATGCCGCGAAAGACGCGTGGGGCAAGACTTCGGCTGCCGAGCGCTCGAACGTCCTTCTCAAGATCGCCGACCGGATCGAAGAAAATCTCGACCTGATCGCCGCGGCCGAAACCTGGGACAACGGCAAGCCGATCCGCGAGACCACGGCGGCCGACATTCCGCTCGCCGTCGACCATTTCCGCTATTTCGCGGGCGTTCTGCGCAGCCAGGAAGGCACGATGTCGGAGATCGACAACGACACCGTCGCCTATCACTTCCACGAGCCGCTGGGCGTCGTGGGTCAGATCATCCCGTGGAACTTCTCGGTGCTGATGGCGGCATGGAAACTGGCGCCGGCTCTGGCGGCGGGCAACTGCATTGTGCTGAAACCGGCCGAGCAGACCCCGGCGGCGATCCTCGTCGTGATGGAAGTCATCGCCGACCTGCTGCCCGACGGTGTCCTGAACATCGTCAACGGCTATGGCGCGGAAGTCGGCGCGGCACTCGCGAGCTCCTCGCGCATCGCCAAGATCGCCTTCACCGGCTCCACCGCGACGGGCCGCAAGATCATGCAGGCCGCGACCGAGAACCTGATCCCGGTCACGCTCGAGCTGGGTGGCAAATCGCCCAACATCTTCTTCTCCGACGTGATGGCCGAAGATGACGCCTTCCTCGACAAGGCGGTCGAAGGTTTCGTGCTGTTTGCCTTCAACCAAGGCGAGGTTTGCACCTGCCCGAGCCGTGCGCTCATTCAGGAAGACATCTACGAGAAGTTCATGGAGCGCTGCATCGCCCGTGTCGAAGCCATCAAGCAGGGCGATCCCCGTGCGATGGAGACGATGGTCGGCGCGCAGGCCAGCCAGGAGCAGCATGACAAGATCATGTCCTATCTGAGCATCGGTCGCGAAGAAGGGGCCGAGGTGCTCACCGGCGGTGACGCCGCGCGCTTCAACGGCGATCTGGCGAACGGCTTCTACATCCAGCCGACGATCCTGAAGGGCCACAACAAGATGCGGGTCTTCCAGGAAGAAATCTTCGGCCCGGTGGTGTCGGTGACGACCTTTAAGGACGAGGCCGAGGCGCTCGAGATCGCCAATGACACGATGTACGGCCTCGGCGCCGGTGTCTGGACCCGTGACGGCTCGCGTGCCTATCGCTTCGGGCGCGGCATCGAGGCCGGGCGCGTCTGGGTCAACAATTACCACGCCTATCCGGCCCATGCGGCCTTTGGCGGGTATAAGCAGTCGGGCATCGGTCGCGAGACCCACAAGATGATGCTCGATCACTACCAGCAGACCAAGAACATGCTGGTCAGCTACAACCCGAACAAGCTCGGGTTCTTCTGATAGGGTTTACCTCCCCAAACCCCGGGCCGCGTCTGCAAAGGCGCGGCCCTTTTTCGTGTCGCGGGGTCGGATGGATCGGGCAGGCGGCCTGTCCTGGCGGGGGTCAACTCGCGCGGCGGAAAGCGTTCGGCGTGCTGCCGGTTCCGGCCTGAAAAGCACGGGAGAAATAGCCCGGGCTGCGATAGCCCAGAAGCTGCGCGATATCCTTGATCGGAACGGGCGTGTCGCGCAGCAGGCGGCGTGCTTCATACAGACGCCGCTCCTGCATCAGTTCCAGCGCGGATTTCCCGCAGGCATCGCGGCAGGCGCGCGACAGATGCGTGGGCGTGACGCCCAACTCGCGCGCGATATCCGCGACCGGCGTTCCCGCGCGATACTCGCGCTCGACCAGAACGGCGTAGCGCGTGACGAGACGGCGCGCAGCACTCGGGCGGATCGCCTCGTTCGCATTGCTTGCGATCTGCCGCTCGAGCCAGACGCTCAGCAGGCCCAGATGGCTGCGCAGCGCGCGGTCGGCGGCGGGGCGCGTGCTTTCGCTCTCGCGCTGGATGGCCTCCAAGATCGAGCCGATCTCGCCCTGCGCAATCGCTTCGCGGATGCGCAGGTGATGGGCGGCAGGCGGCAGAGTGATGTCGGTGTCGCGGCCGAAGAACAGCGCCTGACCGTGAGTCTGGTTGGAAATCTCGAAGCCGTGCATCACGCCCGGCGGAATGAAGATCGCGTTATTGGGGCCGTAGCCGCGGGTCACACCGCCCAGTGTGATCCGGCCTTGTCCGCGCGAGAACCACAGCAGGCAGGGTTCGGAATGGGCGCGCATCGCCTCCACCCGCCAGCGCCCGCCCTTTGCCAGATGCGCGATCTGCACCAGCCGCGGCTCACTCGGGGGGCTCGGCAGGTCGCTCGCGGTCGGCGCCGGGCCGGGTGAGCCGCTTGCGCCGGGCTTCACGGTTTTGGCCTGCGAGAGCTGCGAAAGGGGCGGTGTCGAAAAGAGCTTCACGATGCTTTGATCCTACGCGATTTCGGCGGGAGGATAGCCCGCAACTCTCGCGTGAACCAAGGAATTTTCCACAGAATCCCGGGCACCCAGTTGCCGCAGGGTCACAGTCTACGTGATCTTGTGCCACGCCTTCATGCGGCCACGAAACCAAGTGCGCTGGCGCTTGGCATATTGGCGACTTGCCGCCTGTGCGCGCTCTCGCGCCTCGCTCAGATCGAGCTCGCCATGCAGATGCGCGATCAGTTCCGGCGCCCCGATCGCCTTCGCCCAGAGCGCGTTCGGATCCCAGATCGGCTCCACCGCGCGGACCTCGTCGAGCGCGCCCTGTTCGAGCATCAGGTCGAAACGGCGGTCGATGCGCTCGGCCAGCCAGTCGCGATCCGGATCGAGGTGAAGCGGCGCCACGGTGTCGAGCGGCAGAAGCGGCGGCGGGGTGCGGGCCTGCCACGCGGCGAGCCCCTCACCGGTGGCGCGCAGCACCTCCCACGCGCGCTGCACCCGCATCGGGTTCTGCGCGTCGATCTTCGCGCGGGTCGCATCGTCCAGCTCGTCCAGCATCCCGGCATGGCCTTCCGAGAGGCGTCGCTGATCGGCCTCGGCGCGGATTTCCGGAGGAGTTTCAGGGATTTCCGCCAGTCCTTGCGTCAGGGCGGTGAAATAGAGCCCGGTGCCGCCCACGATGATCGGGCGCGGCCCACCTGCGTGGAAGGCCACCAGATACGGGGTGACGTCGCGCAGCCAGTGGCCGACGGAATAGTCGGCGCCGGGATCGAGATGACCGTAGAGCGCATGCGGCGCGCGAGCCTCTTCCTCGGGCGACGGACGCGCGCTCAGCACCCGCCAGCACGACCAGACCTGCAGCGCGTCGGCATTGATCACCACGCCGCCCTCGGCCTCGGCGATCGACAGCGCCAGCGCAGATTTTCCGCTCGCCGTCGCTCCCGCGATCAGCACGGGCGTTCGCGGCGATATGTCGGGCAGGGCAGTCGGCATCGGCGGCTCTTGCAGGCTTTCTGGCGGGCTCGGGGCTCTACGCTTTCGCAAGAGGTTGAACCCCGGCTCTATTTGGATCATTTTGCGCGCCAATGACAACAGCCCATCGGAGGATCAGATGAGCACCGAGACGCATCCCGCGGCCAAATACAATCGCGTGCTACTGAAGATCTCGGGTGAGGCGCTGATGGGCGATCAGGGCTACGGCCTGCATCCGCCGACCGTCTCGCGTATAGCGCATGAGGTGAAATCGGTGCGCGATCTGGGCGTCGAGATCTGCATGGTGATCGGCGGCGGCAACATCTTCCGTGGGCTTGCGGGCTCGGCTCAGGGGATGGAGCGCACGACGGCCGATTACATGGGGATGCTCGCGACGGTGATGAACGCGCTGGCGATGCAATCCGCGCTGGAAGGCCTCGGTGTCTTCACCCGCGTGATCTCGGCGATTCCGATGGATCAGGTCTGCGAGCCCTATATCCGCCGCCGCGCGGTGCGCCAC
Source organism: Thioclava sp. JE_KL1 (assembly GCF_009296265.1). Lineage (GTDB taxonomy): Bacteria > Pseudomonadota > Alphaproteobacteria > Rhodobacterales > Rhodobacteraceae > Thioclava. Next base: position 195,342 of record NZ_WBJS01000004.1, on the reverse strand, counting down.
CTCGAGAAGAAGCGGGTCTGCATCTTCGCCGCCGGTACCGGCAACCCCTATTTCACGACCGACACCGCCGCCACGCTGCGCGCCAACGAGATGTCCTGCGAGGCGATCTTCAAGGGCACCAAGGTCGACGGGGTCTATGACAAGGACCCGGTGAAATTCGACGACGCCAAGCGCTACGACACCGTCAGCTATGACGAGGTTCTGCAGAAGAACCTCGGCGTGATGGATGCCTCGGCGATCGCGCTCGCACGCGACAACAACAAGCCGATCATCGTCTTCTCGCTTGACGAGCCGGGTGGCTTCCGCGGCATTCTGGCAGGCGAAGGCACCTACACCAAAGTGCAGGGCTGAGCGCCGCGCGACGGTCACAAATGCTAGTTTTCGCCTGCGAGCTGCGCTAAAGCTCGGCCCGAGGCTCAACAAGAACGGGGAAATACCCAATGTCCGACGATATCGAGATCGACACCGATGACCTTGCCCGCCGCATGGATGGCGCAATGAGCTCGCTCAAGCATGAATTCGCGTCGCTGCGCACGGGCCGCGCCTCGGCCTCGATGGTGGAGCCGGTTCAGGTCGAAGCCTATGGCCAGATGACCCCGATCAATCAGGTCGGTACCGTGAACGTGCCCGAGCCGCGGATGGTCACGATCAACGTCTGGGACAAGTCGATGGTCGGCAAGGTCGAGAAAGCGATCCGCGAATCCGGTCTGGGCATCAATCCGCAGACCAACGGCACGATCATCATGCTGCCGATCCCGGAGCTGAACGAAGAGCGCCGCCGCGAGCTGACCAAGGTCGCCGCTCAATATGCCGAGCACGCCCGCGTCGCGATCCGCAACGTGCGCCGCGACGGCATGGACCAGATCAAGAAGGCCAAGGCCGACGGCATGTCCGAAGACGACGTGAAGATCTGGGAGAGCGAGGTTCAGGACATGACCGACGCGCATATCGCCAAGGTCGACAAGGCGCTCGAAGACAAGCAAGCCGAGATCATGCAGGTCTGAGGCTTTTGCCTCAGCCCCCCTGCGTCTTGAGCGAAAAGGATCACATTGCCGATGGCCCCTAGCATTCCCGACATCGCCCAGACCCCGCAGGGGCATGAGGGGGGCGCCCCGGCGCCGCTGCATGTCGCGATCATCATGGATGGCAACGGGCGGTGGGCCACCCAGCGGGGCTGGCCGCGTCTGGCCGGTCACCGCAAGGGGGCCGAGCAGATCAAGAAGGTCGTGCAGGCCGCGCCCGATCTGGGCATCCGCTACATGACGATCTACGCCTTCTCGACGGAGAACTGGAAGCGCTCGACGCAGGAAGTTCTCGGGTTGATGAAGATGTTCCGGCTGATGATCAAACGCGAGGCGGCGGAGCTGTCGCGTCAGGGCGTCGAGCTGCGTTTCATCGGCGATCGCACGCCGCTCGACCCGCTGCTGCGCGAGACGATGGATGCGATCGAGACGCGCACCAAGGGCAACTCCAAGCTGACGCTGGCGGTTGCGATCAATTACGGCGGGCGCGACGAGCTGAAACGCGCAGCCCAGTCGATTGCGCGCGACGTGGCCGCGGGCAAGTTCGCGGCCGACGAGGTTGACGAAGCGATGATCTCGTCGCGGCTCGACAGCGCGGGCATGCCCGATCCCGATCTGGTGATCCGCAGCTCGGGCGAGACGCGGACCTCGAATTTCCTGCCCTGGCAGGCGGCCTATTCGGAATATGAATTCACGCCGACGCTCTGGCCCGATTTCACGCCGGACGAGCTGTCCGACATTCTCGATCGGTTTGCCGGGCGCGAGCGGCGCTTCGGCGGGGTTGCCTCGTGACGGAGACGCCGCGGACCGGCAAATGGGGCGATCTCGTCCCGCGGCTTGCCTCCGGGCTTGCGATGGTCGCGATCGGGCTCGCCGCGATCTGGTGGGGCGGACCCGTCTTCGCGGCGCTCTCGGTGCTCGTGACGGGTCTGATGATCTGGGAACTCACCGCGATGCTGCGCCCCGAACGCCCCGGCAAGGCGGTCGGTCTGGGGCTGGTGGCGGCGGCTGCGCTGACGTTCGTCTTGGCGATCCATGAGCCTTACGGCCTCCTTTACCTGCTGATCGTGCCGATCATGGCGGCGGTGATCTGCACCGGGCGGCGCTGGCTCGGTGCGGGCTATGCGCTCGCGATCATGCTGACGGGCTATGGGCTTGTCGCGTTGCGCGAAGGGGCAGGGCTCGGCGCGATCACATGGATCGTCGCGGTGGTCGTTGTCTCTGATATCATGGGATATTTCGTGGGCCGCACGGTGGGCGGGCCGAAATTCTGGCCCAAGGTCAGCCCGAAGAAAACCTGGTCGGGCACGGTCGGCGGCTGGGTCGGCGCGGCGCTCGTGGGCTTTCTCTTCGCCCAGATGGGCGGCGGGCTCGCGATGATCTGGATCTCGCCGCTTCTGGCCTTTGCAGGCCAGCTGGGCGACATCGCCGAAAGCGCGATTAAGCGCGCGACCGGCGTGAAGGACAGCTCCTCGCTGATCCCGGGCCATGGCGGCGTGCTGGACCGCTTCGACGCGCTGACCGGCGCGGTCGTGTTCCTGATGCTGATCTCGCAGGTGATGACCCTGCCGCTGACGGAAGGCTGAACGATGCGGAAGGTTTCGGTCTTCGGGGCGACCGGCTCGATCGGCGAAAGCTGCTTTGATCTGCTGATGGCACAGGGCGGGGCGGAGGCCTACGACGTGGTCGCCCTGAGCGCGGGCCGCAATGTCGCGCGACTGGCCGAGCAGGCCGTGGCGCTGAAGGCCGATCTGGCCGTGACGGCCTTCGACGAGTGTCTGCCCGCGCTGCGCGAGGCGCTGGCCGGGACCGGGATCGAGGTGGCCGCCGGGTCGCAGGCGCTGATCGAGGCAGCCTATCGTCCGGCCGATTGGGTTCTCTCGGGTATCGTCGGCGCGGCGGGGCTCGCCCCCGGTTTCGCGGCACTCTCGCAAGGCGCGACGCTGGCGCTGGCCAACAAGGAATCGCTGGTGACCGCGGGCCCCTTGCTGATGGCCGAGGCGCGCGCACATGGCGCGACGATCCTGCCAGTCGACAGCGAGCATTCGGCGATTTTCCAGGGCCTCGTGGGCGAGGATATCGCCGCGGTCGAGCGGGTGATCATCACCGCCTCGGGCGGCGCGTTCCGCGACTGGCCGATGGAAAAGCTCGCCCATGCCACGGTGGCCGAAGCCTCGGCACACCCGAACTGGGACATGGGCCAGCGGATCACGATCGACTCCGCGTCGATGTTTAACAAAGCTCTGGAAGTCATTGAGGCGAAAGAGTTCTTCGGCTTTGCGCCGGAGCAGATCGAAGTCCTCGTCCATCCCCAGAGCATCGTCCATTCGCTGGTCGGGTTCCACGATGGCGGGCTGATGGCGCATATGGGCGTGCCCGACATGCGGCACGCGATCGGCTATGCGCTCAACTGGCCCGCGCGCAAACCGCTTCCGGTCGAGAAGCTCGATCTGGCGAAGATCGGACAGCTTGATTTCCGCACCCCGGATCTGGAGCGGTTCCCCGCGCTGCGGCTGGCGCGCGAGGTTATGGAAACCGGCGGTCTGGCGGGCACCGTGTTCAACGCCGCCAAGGAAGTCGCGCTCGATCTGTTCATCGCGGGCCGAATCGGATTTCTCGACATGGCCACGCTGGTCGAGAAGGTTTTGGGCGAGATGTCGCGGGACCAGGGTCTTGGAATCGCCGCAAAAGACCTCGATATGGTTCTGAGCTGCGACGCCGAAGCGCGGGCGCGCGCGATGGCGATTTGTGAACACGGAAGGATCTGAGTTTTGGACCTGCTGCCCCAATTCGGCAATCTGCTCTATACCGTGGTGGCCTTCGTCGTCGCGCTCTCGATCATCGTCGCGGTGCATGAATACGGCCATTACATCATCGGGCGGATTTCCGGGATCAAGGCGGAGGTCTTCTCGCTCGGCTTCGGGCCGAAGCTGATCAGCCGCGTCGACAAGCATGGCACGCGCTGGCAGATCGCCGCCGTGCCGCTTGGCGGCTACGTCAAGTTTCTGGGCGATGCGAATGCGGCCTCTTCCGGGGTCGATTCCGAGGAAATGGCCCATCTGAGCCCCGAGGAGCGCCGCCACACGATGCATGGCGCGCCGCTTTGGGCACGGGCCGCGACCGTGGCGGCCGGGCCGGTCTTCAACTTCATCCTGTCGATCTGCGTGATCGCGGGGCTGAGCCTCTGGACGGGGCAGGCCACCGAGACGCCCGCGATCCAGACCGTCGTGGCGCTGCCCGGCGGGCCGGGCGATCTGCAGCAGGGCGATGTGATCGATGCGGTGGCGGGCAAGCCTACGCCGGATTATCAGGCGCTTTCCGATGTGGTCGACCATCTCCCCGCAGGGCCGACGCTAGATTACACCGTGACCCGCGACGGCAGCAAAACCGACGCGTCGGGGCCGCAGCTTTTCCCGGCGCGGTTTGCAGGCGTTCAGCCCGGCTCTGCTGCCTATGATGCCGGGCTGCGCGCGGGCGACGTGATCACCGCGATCGACGGCAAGCCGGTCTATCGTTTCGTCGATCTGCAGGACGCGGTGAAGGCGGGTGAGGGCAAGGCGGTCTCGCTCGATATCTGGCGGCCTGCGGGCGATGACGGTGAGACCTTCTCCGTGACGCTGGCGCCGCGCCGCACCGATCTGCCGGTGGGCGACGGGCAGTTCGAGACGCGCTTCCTGATCGGCGCGACAGGCTCGTTCATGTTCGAGCCGGTGACCCAATCGGTCGGTCCGGTCGATGCACTCGTCGGCGGCGCGCGGCAGACCTGGGGCATCATCACGCAATCGGTCTCGGGCATTCAGGCGATGATCGCGCAGCGGATTTCCAGCTGTAACCTGACCGGCGCGCTGCGCATTGCCGAGACCTCGGCGGCGGCGGCGAAATCGGGCGTGCTCGATTTCATCTGGTTCATCGCGGTTCTCTCGACGGCGGTGGGCTTCCTGAACCTCTTCCCGATCCCGGTGCTCGATGGCGGGCATCTGATGTTCCACCTCTACGAGGCGATCACGGGCAAGCCGCCCTCCGATCAGCTGATGAACGTCTTCATGTCGATCGGCTTGGCGCTGGTGCTGACGCTGATGGTCTTCGGCCTCTGGAACGATCTGACCTGCTGAGCGGGGGCCTGACGGGCGCCTGACAGTTGTGGCTGCCGCGGTTTCGCCACAATTGCCTCGCAATGCGGTCATGAAGACAGGGTAGGAACTCTTAGCGCAAATCGCGCGAAGGAGGCCACTCATGTCCGAGATCATCGCGCATCACTATCGCGAACTTCGCCCGTTGGTGGAAATCGTCGGGGATCGGCTGCTGTTCATCGCGGCGGTTCTGGTCGCGCTGTTCGGCGCGGCGCTGATCGGTATTCAATTGATCGACATTCTCGGCGGCGACGCTTCCAGCTTCCAGCGCATCTGAGCCGGACCGAAAAGGGCACGAAACGCCCGCAAAACCCGTTCATCATCGATCCCGGGGCCGCCTTTGCGGCCCTTTCTTTCGTGGCAAGATGATCGCGCTCCACAAAATCTCGGGTCTGAGCCCCCATCCCAGCTTTGACATCGCTTACGCCCTTCGGTACGACCCTTATCAAAGGGAAAAAGTGAACTTCCGGCGGGAGAGGGCGATGTCTATGAGCGTGCAAACTATGCTGAGACTCTGTGCGACGCGAAAGGCACTGCGGGCCAGCGTAGTATTTCCAGCAGTTGCAATGAGTTGCCTTGCGGTTCCCGTGATCGCTCAGGCGCAGCAATACAGTTTCTCCCAGGTGGTGATCACCGGTAACGAGCGCGTCGACGCGGCGACGATTCTGTCCTTCGCCAGAATCGCCCGTAATCAGCCCGTCACCGCCGCCGATCTCAACGCCGCGTACCAGCGTCTGACGAATTCCGGCCTGTTCGAGAACGTTGCAATCACGCCGCAGGGCAACACGCTCAAGATCGCCGTGACCGAATATCCGACGATCAGCGTGATCAATTTCGAAGGCAACAAGATCATCAAGGACGAGCAGCTCGCCACGATCATTCAGGCGAAGCCGAACCGCGTCTATAACCCCGCCCAGATCGAAGCCGACGCCCAGCGTCTGGCGCGCGCCTATTCCGAGGATGGCCGCATGGCCGCCCGTGTGGTGCCGAAGGTCATTCGCCGCGACAATAACCGCGTCGACGTCGCCTTCGAGATCAAGGAAGGCAAGGTCACCTCGATCGAGCGCGTGACCTTCACGGGCAACCGCTCCTACTCGGATCGTCGTCTGCGTCAGGTGCTCGAGACGAAGCAGGCGGGGATCTTCCGTACCTTCGTGAAGAACGACACGTTCAACGCGAACCGGATCCCGGTCGACCGTCAGAAGCTGATCGATTTCTACCAGGCGCGTGGCTACAAGAACGTGCAGGTCACCGGCGTGTCCTCGCAGATGTCGCGCCAGCGCGATGCGTTCTTCATGACCTTCAACATCATCGAAGGGCAGAAATACCACTTCAATTCGATCAACACGACTTCCGAGATCGACGGCGTCGCGCCTGACGATTTCGCGCCGCTCACCAAGATCCGCCAGGGTCAGACCTTCTCGCCGAAAGCGATCGAACTGGCCGTGACCCGGATGGAGCAGCTCGCGATCAAGAAGGGCATTCAATTCGCCCGCGTCGAGCCGCGCATCACCCAAGACCCGCGCACGCAGTCGGTCAATGTCGATTTCGTGCTGGTCCGTGGCCCGCGCGTCTTCGTTCAGCGCATCGACATCGAGGGTAACACCGCGACGCTCGACCGGGTGGTCCGGCGCGAGTTCCGGACGGTTGAAGGCGACCCCTACAACCCGCGCGAGATCTCGAACGCCGCCGACCGCATCCGCGGCACCGGCTACTTCAAGTCGGTCGACGTGAACACGAAACCGGGCTCGAGCTCCGATCAGGTCGTCGTCGACGTGAACGTCGAAGAGCAGCCCACCGGCTCGCTCGGCTTCGGCGCCTCCTATTCGAATTCGGACGGGATCGGCTTCAATGCCTCGCTGGAAGAGAAGAACTTCCTCGGTCGCGGGCAGTATCTCGGCGTGTCGATCGGCACGACCAAGGACAATAACAGCTCCAGCTTCCGGTTCATCGAGCCGGCGTTCCTCGGACGTGACGTGGCGCTGAAGTTCTCGGCCGCCTATGCGACCTCGAGCTCGGCGTCGAACACCGCTTACGACACGCGTCGCATCAGCGTCGAGCCGGCACTGGAATTCCCGGTCTCCGAGCGCGGCCGTCTGCAGGTGAGCTACAAGATCGGCGAAGACACTCTGAACAACGTGCCGAGCGACTCCTCGGACATCCTGCTGAACGAAGAAGCCGACAAGGGCACGCAGCGTTACAGCGGCCCGGGTCTGCGCTACAGCTATGATACCGCGCGCGAACAGATCGACCCGCGCTTCACCTGGCGGTTCAACGTCGATCAGCAGTTCTGGGGCGTCGGCGGTGACGTGAAAGGCGGCCAGACCACTGCGAAGATCGTCGGCGAGCGCAAGATCTTCAACGAGGAAGCGACGTTGCGCGCCTCGCTCGAAGGGGGCGCGGTCGATGCCACGGATGGTTCGACGATCTTGCAACGCTTCTCGGGCAGCCAGATCCGCGGCTTCGAGAGCTACGGCATCGGTCCGCGTGACCTCAATGCGGGCAATACCGACGCGCTCGGCGGCAACTACTACTGGGTCGGCAAGGTCGAAGCGGAATTCCCGATCGGTCTGCCCGAGGAATACGGCATCACCGGCGGCGTGTTCTGGGACGTGGGCTCGGTCTGGGGTCTGGACGACACGACTGGGACCGGCGGCAACGAAGTCGACGACTCGATGCATGTCCGCTCGGCGGTCGGTGTCTCGATCTTCTGGAAATCCGCGATCGGTCCGCTGCGTCTGAACTTCTCGCGGGCGATCAAGAAAGAAAGCTACGACAAGACCCAGAACTTCGATCTGTCGCTTTCCACGCAGTTCTAAGGGCGCGCGATGCGTCTGAGCAGCGTCACCGCTTCCTTCATTGCAGCCGCGCTGGCCTTCGGGCCCGGCGCGGCTGTCGCGCAATCGGCGGTGCAGACGCCCCACACGCAGGCGCCCGCAGCCGGGCCGCGCGTCCAGCAGAGCGCGGTCCTCACCCTCGATTGGGAGCGGCTTTACGACAACTCGCTGTGGGGCAAGCGGGTGCAATCCGAGATCGAGACCGCTTCGAGCGCGCTGCGCAAGGAAAACGACCGGATCGCCAGTCAGCTCGAGGCGGAAGAGCGCAAGCTCACCGAGGAGCGGCTGACGATGCCGTCGGATCAGTTCCAGCAAGCCGCCGATGCCTTCGACACGCGGGCGACCGATATCCGCAAGGCCCAGAAGGCCAAGGCCGATGCGATCCAGCGCCAGTTGAATCAGGAGCACCAGACCTTCGTGCAGACCGTGGTGCCGCTACTCGACGAGGTGCTCAAGGCGCGCGGCGCAGTCGTGGTGCTCGATTCCCGCGCGATCATTCGCGGGCTCGCGCAGGCCGATGTAACGGCTGAACTGGGCGCGCGAGTCGACAAGGAAATCGGGGACGGGGCCGGGCGCGTGACGCCCTTGGTTCCGCCGACGTCGAACGGGAACTCGGCGGATGCGGCTCAAGGTGCGCCCGAGAAGCCGGACCAGCCTGCTTCGGACCAGCCCGCATCGGGCCAAGCCTCAAACGGCGCAGCCCCGGATCAAAGCGGCGAGGCAGGCGTTTTCGTGGACACGACCCCGAATACCGCACCCAAGGGCGACGGCAATTCGACGCTCGACGGGGCGACCCGCGACGCGCCCGGTCTGCCGCTTGGCCTGCCGGTCGTGAATGGCACTCAGGGCACGCAAAGCGACGCCACGACGGCGCAATAGCAGGCGCGCGCTGCTTGCCAAGCGGGGCCGCGATTGCTAGCAACAATCCAAAAGCGACGATCGCGTGATGCGGCAAACTGATACCGCCGCAGGCGCAGTGCGCCCAAGAACGAGGACAGCTCATGACCGAACCCGCCCCCTATACCGAAGCCGATCTGTCGCTCATCAAGCGCATCATTCCGCATCGTTATCCGTTCCTGCTGATCGACAAGGTGCGCGACATCGTCCCGAACAAGGGCGCTGTCGGCATCAAGAACGTCACCGCGAACGAGCCGCATTTCCAGGGCCATTTCCCGGAAGAGCCGATCATGCCCGGCGTCACCATCGTCGAGGCGATGGCGCAGACCTCTGCCGTCGTGGTGGGGATCTCGCTCGACGTGATCGACAAGCCGCTGCTGACCTATTTCATGGGCATCGACAAGTGCAAGTTCCGCCGCAAAGTTGTGCCGGGCGACGTGCTCGAACTGCATGTCACCGTGAAGCGCGGCGGCGGCAAGATCTGGAAATTCGAAGGTCGGGGCACGGTGAATGGTGAACTGGCGGCCGAAGCCGAGTTCACCGCCATGATGGACCTTCAGGGCTGAATGCATGAGCATTGACCCAAGCGCGCAGATTCACGCGTCCGCGGTGATCGAAGCCGGCGCGGTGATCGGTCCGGACTGTCGGATCGGCCCGTTCTGCGTGGTCGGCCCCGAGGTCGTGCTGGGCCGGGACGTGTCGCTGCAAAGCCATGTCGTGCTGCAGGGCGCGACCGAGATCGGCGAGGAGACGCAGATCTTTCCCTTCGCCTCACTGGGTCAGATACCGCAGGATCTCAAATTCAAGGGCGAGAAGACGCGGCTCAAGATCGGCAAGCGCAACCGCATCCGCGAATATGTCACGATGAACACCGGGACGGATGGCGGCGGTGGGCTCACTCAGGTGGGTGATGACGGGCTGTTCATGTCGTCCTGCCATGTCGGGCATGACTGCAAGATTGGCGACCGCGTGATCCTTGTGAATTCCGTGGCGCTCGCGGGACATTGTCAGCTCGAGGATGACGTCATCGTCGGCGGTCTGTCGGGCGTGCACCAATTCGTCCGCATCGGGCGCGGCGCGATCATCGGCGCACTGTCGATGGTGACGGCGGATGTGATCCCGCATGCCTTGGTGGCGGGACCGCGCGCAGGGCTCGAAGGGTTGAACCTCGTGGGGCTGAAGCGCCGTGGCACGCCGCGCGAGGAAATCTCGGCGCTGCGCAAAACCGTCGAGGCGCTCGGTCAGGGCAGCTTCCGCGAAAGCGCGCGGACCCTCTCGGAAGAGGGCGTCGAAGGCGAATTGGCGCGCGAAGTGCTCGATTTCATCCTCGGCCCGTCCGAGCGCAGCTTCCTGACGCCCGGCAAATGAGCGGGGGCAAGCATACCGCGCTGATCGCCGGAGCTGGCCGTTTGCCCGCGATTCTGACCGAGGCCGCGCCGGATATTCTGGTTTGCGAAATGATCGGCGCGCCTTGCGATCTGGACGGCGAGCATCTGCGCTTCCGGATCGAGCGGCTGGTGCCGTTTCTCGACGAACTGGCCGATCGCGGGATCGAGCGGGTAGTGTTCGCAGGCGCGATGCAGCGTCCGGCGATCGATCCCGAGCAGTTCGATCCCCGCTCGGCGCAGCTGGTGCCGCGGCTCGCGATGGCGATGCAGGCCGGCGACGATGCGACGCTGCGCGCGGTGATCGAGGTCTTCGAGGAATTCGATCTGGAGGTCGTCGGCGCGCATGAAATCGCGCCCGCGCTGCTGCCCGAGGCGGGCGTGCTGTGCGGCAAGCCGTCGGTCGTGGACGAAGAAGACGCCGAGCGCGGGGCCGAAATCGTGGCCGCGCTTGGGGCGTCGGATATCGGTCAGGGCGCAGTGGTCGGGCGCGGGCTTTGCCTTGCGGTCGAGACCCTGCCGGGCACCGATGCGATGCTAGAATTCGTGCGTCACCACAAAGGTTTGCGCGGCGATCTTAAAGCGGTGAAAGGGGTCTTTTACAAGGCGCCGAAACCCGATCAGGACCGTCGCGCCGATCTTCCTGCGATTGGTGTCGAAACGGTCAAGAACGCCGCCGCCGCTGGCCTTTCGGGGATAGCCTTCGAGGCGGGCGGCGTGATGCTTTTGGACCGCGACGCGGTCATCGAGGCCGCCGAGGCAGCAGGCCTCTTTCTCTGGGCGCGGGAGCCATGAGGCTCTACGTCATCGCGGGCGAGGCATCGGGCGACAAGCTCGGCGGCGCCCTGATGGCGGGGATCAACGGGCTTGCGCCGGGCGTGGACTGGTCCGGTATCGGCGGCGAGGAGATGGGCGCGCAGGGGCTCACCAGTCTTTTCCCGATGGAAGAACTTTCGGTCATGGGGCTGATGGAGGTCCTGCCGAAATACCGCCATCTGAAGCGCCGCATTGCCGAGACGGCGGATCATGTGATCGAAAGCGGCGCCGAGGCGCTGATCACCATCGACAGTCCCGATTTCTGCCTCCGCGTTGCGCGGCTGGTGAAGGAAAAGCGCCCTGATCTCAAGGTGATCCACTATGTGGCGCCCTCGGTCTGGGCGTGGCGTCCGGGGCGCGCGACGAAGATGGCGCAGGTGGTCGATCACGTGCTTGCGCTGCTGCCGTTCGAGCCGCCCTATATGGAAGCTGCCGGGATGAGCTGCGATTTCGTGGGGCATCCGGTCGTGGCCGAGCCGCGCGCGACCGGGGCAGATGCGGCGGCCTTCCGCGAGACCCATATGATCGGCGAGGAACAACCGCTGGCGCTGTGTCTGCCGGGCTCGCGGCGCGGCGAGGTCAAACGGCTTGGCGCGCGCTTCGACGAAGCGCTGATGCAGCTGCGCGACCGCGAGCCGGGGCTGCGGGTGGTGCTGCCGACGGTGCGGGGTGTCGCGCCGATGGTGCGCGAGATGACCGCGCGCTGGCCGGTCGCGCCGATCGTGGTCGAGAATGCCGATGACAAACGTGCGGCCTTTGCCGCCGCCGATATCGCACTGGCGGCCTCGGGCACGGTCAGTCTGGAGCTGGCGGCGAACCGAGTGCCGATGGTGATCGCCTATGACGCGAATTTTCTGACCTGGCACGTGATTTCGCGGATGCTCAAGATCGACACGGTGACGCTAGTCAATCTGGTCTCCGATACCCGGGTGATCCCGGAATTCCTCGGGCCCGACTGCAAGCCGCGTGACATCTCGGCGAAAATGCTGGAATTGCTGGAAGAAGACGCGGCCCGCGACGAGCAGATGGCCGCGATGGAAGAGGTGATGCGCCGTTTGGGCGAGGGTGGCGAGCCGCCCGGTCTGCGCGCGGCGCGTTCGGTTCTGGAGTTTCTCGGGAGGGCGTGATGCGCGTCTTTTTGACTGTTTTTCTGACAATCTGGGCCGGGGCCGCCTTGGCCGAGACCGATCCGGCGCAGCTCTTCGCGCAATCCTGCGGGCGCTGTCATCGCGATGCGGTCAGGATGGTCGCAAAGATCGACTGGACCGCAGATACGCAAACGCCCGAGGCGCGGCGCGACTGGTTCGACGATTTCATCGCCACGCACCATTCGCCCGATCCAGACAGCCGCGCGGCGATTGCCGAATGGCTGGCAGGGCTCGCCTCGTAAGACGACCCCTGCCGAGGGGCCTTAGCCCAGAACCGATTTCACGGCATCGGCGGTGACTTCGACGATCTTGTCGGCCTCCGCCTCGGTGAGGCACAGCGGCGGGGCAAGGCCGAGGATGTCGCCCTGCGGCATCGCGCGCCCGATCACGCCACGCTCGACCATCGCGCCTGCGATCTTCGCGCCGATCTTGTCGGAAGCGTCGAAGAAGCTGCGATTGTCGCGATCGGCCATGAATTCCACCGCGCAGAGCATCCCTTCGCCGCGGATATCGCCGACATTCGCGTGCTCGCCGATGGCGGCTCGCATCTGATCATTGAGGTATTTGCCGACCGAACCCGCATTCTCGACGAGGCCCAGCTTGTCGATCAGTTCGAGGTTCGCGACACCGGCCGCGGCCCCGATCGGGTGCGCCGAATAGGTCCAGCCGTGGCCGATCGGGCCGTTCTCGTCGGTGCCTTGCTCCAGCACTTTCCACATCTTGTCGGAAACGATGGTGCCCGAGAGCGGCGCATAGGCCGAGGTCAGGCCCTTCGCGATGGTGATCAGGTCGGGCTTCATTCCGTAGTGGTCCGAGCCGAACATGCTCCCCAGACGCCCGAAGCCAGTCACGACCTCGTCGGCGATCAGCAGGATGTCGTATTTGTTCAGAACCTTCTGGATCGCTTCCCAGTAGCCAGCCGGCGGGGGCACGATGCCGCCGGTGCCCAGAACCGGCTCGCCGATGAAGGCGGCGATGGTGTCGGGGCCTTCGCGTTCGATCAGCTGCTCGAGCTCGGACGCGCAATAGGCGGTGAAGGCCTCTTCCGACATCGCCTCATCGGGGCGGCGGTAGTAATAGGGCGCCTCGGTGTGGATCACCTGGCTCAGCGGCAGGTCGAACTTCTTGTGGAACAGCTCCAGACCCGTCAGCGAGCCGGTCATCAGGCCCGAGCCGTGATAGCCGCGCCAGCGCGAGATGATCTTCTTCTTCTCGGGGCGGTTCAGGATGTTGTTGTAATACCAGACCAGCTTGATGTTGGTCTCGTTCGCATCCGAGCCCGACAGACCGAAATAGACCTTCGACATGTGATCGGGCGCACGGTCGAGGACCATATGCGCCAGCGTGATCGAGGCTTCCGTGCCGTGGCCGACATAGGCGTGGTAATAGGCCAGCTCCTTCGCCTGCTCGGCGATGGCCTCGGAGATCTCGGTGCGCCCGTAGCCCACGTTCACGCAGTAAAGGCCCGCAAAGGCGTCGAGCAGCTTGTTGCCGTCGCGATCCTCGATGAACACGCCCTTGCCGCCGGTGACGATGCGGTTGGGGGACTCGCCGCGCGCGTGCTGGGCGAGATGCGTCGAGGGGTGGAAGAAGCTTTCGCGATCCCACTTGTCGAGTTGGTCATTGGTCAGCAATTTTCTCTCCTTCTTCTTGTCTTGGGCGTCCAGGCGGGCGGGGAAATTAACCCCAATCCCGGCAGACGTATTTGATTTCCATGAACTCTTCCATTCCGCGACGCGAGCCTTCGCGGCCGAGGCCGGATTGCTTCATGCCGCCGAACGGGATCGGCGCGCCGGTGACCTTGGTGCGGTTGACCGCGACCATGCCGAATTGCAGCGCGCGGGTGGCGCGGTAGATGCGTTTCGGGTTCTGGCTGTGGACGTAAGCGACGAGGCCGTATTCGGTCGCGTTGGCCTTGGCGAAGACCTCTTCTTCCGTGTCGAAGACGGTGATCGGAGCGACGGGGCCGAAGGTCTCCTCCTGCATGATCTTGGCGTTATCAGGCACGTCGGTCAGCACGGTCGGCGCGAAGAACAGCGGGCCGCGATCGAGCCGCTTGCCGCCGCAGGCGAGTTTCGCGCCCTTTGCCAACGCATCGGCCACGTGCTCTTCCTGCTTGGCCATCGCCTTTTCGTTCATCAGCGGGCCGATATCGGGATCGTCCATGCCGATGCCCACGCTGAGCGCCTGCGTGGCCTCGGTGAAGCGGCGGCAGAACTCCTCATAGACGGGACGCTCGACATAGATCCGGTTCGCGCCGAGGCAGTCTTGGCCGGAGGTTGCGAATTTCGCCTTGATGACTTCCTCGACGGCCTGATCGAGATCGGCCCCCTTGAAGACGATCACCGGGGCATGGCCGCCCAGTTCGAGGACCAGCCGCTTCACGGTCTGAGCCGATTGGCGATAGAGCAAGCGACCCACTTCGGTGGAGCCGGTGAAGGAGAGCGCGCGCACGCGGGTGTCGTCGCACCAGGGCTCGACGATCTCGGGCGCGTGGCCGGTCAGCACGTTGAACACGCCTGCGGGCAGGCCCGCGCGCTCGGCCAGTTCCGCCAGCGCCAGCGCCGAATAGGGCGTCTCATGCGAGGGGTGCGCGACCACGGTGCAGCCAGCCGCGATGGCGGCGGCGGCCTTGCGGGTCAGCATCGCGGCGGGGAAGTTCCACGGCGTGACGAGACCCACGACGCCCACGGGTTCGAGCCACAACTCCACCTCTGCGTCGTGCAGATGCGAGGTGACGCCCTCGATATTCGGACGCTTGGCCTCTTCGGCGTAGTACTCGATGAAGCTCGCCGCATAGTCGATCTCGCCCATGGCTTCGCTCAGCGGCTTGCCCTGTTCGAGCACCATGATCCGGGCGAGATCGTCCTTCGCCTCGATGATCAGGTCGAACCAGCGGCGCAGAATGGCGGAGCGTTCCTGCGGCAGCGTCATCGACCAGTCGAGGAAGGCGGCTTGGGCGGCATCGACCGCCGCGCGCGACTGGCCGCGGTTGAGCGCGGTGATATCGCCCAGACGTTCGGCATTGGCGGGGTTGGTGACGGGGATCACCTCGCCCGTCTCGCCCGCGATCCAGCGGCCGTTCACATAGGCAAAGCTGCGCAGCAGGCGCTTGTCGGCGATATCGGGGCGGGCGGAAATGGCGGTGTCGAGCATGAGAGACCTCCTTGGTTGAGATCACTCTGCGCCCGATTTCACAGGGTAATAGTCCGAATGGACTGCGCGGGCCCCGGATTTGGGCTGAAATAGCGCCGTCCGTCAGTCCATTTGGTCTGCGAAGAGGTCGAAGGGGGGCATGGCGGCGTTCTTCACCTCTTTCGTGACGATATAGGTGAAGTAGCGCGCGATGCCGATCCGCGCGTCCAGCATCGAGTCGATGAGCCGCTGATAGGCGTCGATGTCGCGGGTCACGATCTGCATCAGATAGTCGAATCCGCCGCCCAAAGCCCAGCAGCCCACGACCTCGGGGTGCTGATCGAGCGAACGCTCGAAGGTCTGGAAACTGGCGGCGGTGTGATCGGCCAGTTCTGCGGCCACGAACAGCGTCACATGCGGCCCGAGCTTCTTGAGGTTGAAGGTCGCGCGATAGCCCGCGATCAGGCCCGCTTTCTCCAGCTTTTTCAGCCGGTCCCAGGCGGGCGTGGGCGAGAGGTTGATCTTCTCGGCCAGCGCCGCCTTGGTGATGCGGCCCTCGCGCGCCAGCACGCGCAGAATTTCGATATCGCGGGGGTCGAGCTTGATCATGGCGCCACGCTACACCGGGTTAACGCCCTGCGCATCCCCGATTTTTCGGGTCCGGTGCAGCACTGCTCATTCGGCTGGTTCACGTTGTTTGGATTGCGGCGCGCGGAAGCGCTCCTTGGCCGAACCGTATGGCTCCACCGTCCGGCGTTTGCGGCGCAGCCCGTCGGCATCGCCCCGGCGCAGGCGGAGGAAATAGAGCGCCGAGAGCGGCCCCGTCGCGCCCGCAATCGCAAAGCCCCAGAGGAAGGCGTGGATCGGGATCATCTCGGCCCCTGTCGTGGTCGCCGCCGAGCCTGCGGTCAGCTCCAGCACCACGCCCGCCAGCGCGATGCCGAGCGCGAGCGAGACCTGACGGCTCATCGCGGTGAAGGCGGTGGCGGGGCTCATCTCGCGCGTGTCGAGATCGGCAAACCCGATGGAGTTGATCGCGGTGAAGACGACCGATTGCGCCGCGCCCCCGATCAGCAGAAGCGGGATCAGTTGCCAGTCATGGATGCTCGTCACGGTGAGGAAGCCGAAGATCGTGGCGCCGCGGATCACCGCCGCCCAGATCATCACCCATTTGAAGCCGAACCGGTCGAGGATGCGCGGCACGAAGGTCCGCAGGCTGACCGCACCCACCGCGTTCAGACCCGTCAATGCGCCCGAGACCATCACCGAGGCACCAAGCCCCAGCTGAAAGAACAGCGGTAGCAGCAACGAGATCGCCCCGTTCGACAGCCGGAAAATCAGCCCGCCGGTGATCGAGACATCGAAGGTGCGGTGCCGGAACAGTCGCAGATCGAGAAGCGGCTCCTCCGTGTTGCGCGCCCGCAGCCAGTAAAGGACCAGCAGCGCCACACCCGCAACGCTTAGGCCCGCGGCGGCCTGCCATGGCAGGATATGCTCGCCCAGCGCGGAGAAGCCAGTCATCACCGCCGCCAGCCCCACGGCAGACAGCAGGAAGCCCGGGAAGTCGAACGGTTTCGGCTCGGGAGGGCCGTCGGCGGGCATGTGGCGCAGCGTCAGCCAGATCGCCAGCGCGCCGAGCGGCAAGTTCATCAGGAAGATCGAGCGCCAGCCGAGAAAGGTCGTCACCGTCGCGCCCACGAAGGGGCCCAGCGCCGGGCCGATCAGCGCGGGCAGGGTGACGTAGACCATCGCGCGGGTCATCTCCTCCTTGGAGGTGTGGCGCAGCACGATCAACCGGCCCACCGGACTCATCATCGCCGCCCCGATGCCCTGCAGCGCGCGGGCCAGCACCAGCCCCGTCAGGCTCGTCTGGATCGCACAGAGAAGCGAGGCCACGAGAAACACGCCCATCGCCGCGAGGAAAGTCCGCCGCGCCCCGATGCGATCCGCGATCCAGCCCGAGATCGGCACGAAAGCCGCGAGCGCGATCAGATAGGTCGCCATCGCCATCTTGAGCGACAGCACCGGCACCGAAAGGTCCCGCGCGATCACCGGGATCGCGGTCGCCAGAACGGTCGCGTCGATCAGCTCCATCAGGAGCGACAGCGCGACCGTCAGCGGAATGATATTGTCTCGAAGCCTGCTCAACATGACCGGGCATAGCTAGCACGCAGGCGCACGGTGTCACCCCGCGGCCGCGCGCAGGCTTGCGTGCTCTATCGCGCAGGTGAGGCGGGTAAAGAAAAGCCCCGCCCGAGAGGGGCGGGGAGTTGGGAGTGAAGGGGCCTGCTTCCGGGCAAGAGAGACAGGAGAACCCGGAAGCAGGTCGTGCCGGAAACCCAGGCAGAGGGAAGGGTGGAGAGAGAAACCCGGCCTTTCCGTATGTCGTATCCGTATGTCGCGGGGCATCGGCAGCGGACAGCGCTCCCCGGGGGTGGCGTGTCCCGGTTTGCCATCTCGCCTTTGCCCTTGCGTCTCGAGATGTGCAGGGTGAACCGATGCAGCAATGCCTCAGTTCCGATATTTCATCCGCCTCCCGCCCATGTGAGATCGGCTCTTATTTGCGTGAGGCGTTGCGGTGGCGCGTTCTCTTGCGTCAGGTCAAACCACTGTCATCGGTTTTGCGGTAAGTTCTGCGCGGAATCGCAACGCTAGGAGGCTGCGGGATGAAGGATATGGCCGGAGACAAAACGCCACCGCGCAAGGGCGCAGGGAAAGCTGCGGGCAAATCTGCACAGGCCGACACGCCTCAGGCCGAGGAGCACAGCGCGGCGCTGGCCTCGTTCGAACGTCTCGATCGGTTGTCTCACGCGCTGATGGGCCGGGCCGAAGGCGGGCTGTCTCCGATTTCGCTCGGGCTCGCGTTTTCCGATTGGGCGACCCATCTTGCGCTCAGCCCCGGCAAGCAGGCCGAACTGGGCTGGAAAGCGGGCCGCAAATGGATGCACCTGATGCGCGAGATGGCGCCGCACCGGAGCGACGACGAGGGCGCGCAGCCGCTCGAGCCGCTGCCGCAGGACCGCCGCTTCTCTGCGCCCGATTGGCAGAAGTTCCCGTATTCCCTCTATGCGCAGAGTTTCCTCCATGCCCAGCAATGGTGGCACAACGCCACGACGGATGTGCGCGGGGTCGAGGCACGCCATGAACAGATGATGCAGTTCTACGCGCGGCAATGGCTCGACATGGCGTCGCCCACGAATTTCATCGCGACCAATCCGCTGGTCCTTGCCCAGACGCTGAAAGAGGGCGGCGTGAACCTCATGCGCGGGGCGCGCTATTGGGGCGAGGATGCGGTCAAGGTGATGACCGGCGACACCAAGCCGGAGCCCACGTTGATCCCGGGAACCGACGTGGCGCTGACGCCGGGCAAGGTGGTGCTGCGCAACGATCTGATCGAGTTGCTGCAATACGAGCCCAGCACGCCGAAGGTCCATTCGGTGCCGCTGCTGATCGTGCCGGCATGGATCATGAAATATTACATCCTCGATCTGGAGGAGACGAATTCTCTGATCCGCTGGCTCGTGGGGCAGGGTTTCACCGTCTTCGCGATCTCGTGGAAGAACCCCGACGAGGGCGACCGCGATCTGGGCTTCGACGATTACCGCGAAGAGGGCGTGATGACGGCGCTCGATGCGCTCTGCGAGATCACCGGGGCGGAAAAGGTTCACGGGCTGGGCTATTGCCTCGGCGGCACGCTTCTGTCGGTCGCGGCGGCGGCGATGGCGCGCGATGGCGATGACCGGCTGGCTTCGCTCACGATGCTGGCGGCGCAGGTCGATTTCACCGAGGCCGGGGAATTGAGCCTGTTCACCAATGAAGATCAACTCAGCCTGATCGAAGACATGATGTGGGAGGAGGGCTATCTCGACAAGACCGCGATGGCGGGCACTTTCACCATGCTCAAATCGAAGGACCTGATCTGGTCGCAGGCGGTTCATACCTATCTGATGGGCGAGCGCGAGACGGATGGCGCGATGGCCTCGTGGAGCCACGACGCGACGCGGATGCCCTACAAGATGCATTCGCAATATCTGCGCCGGCTGTTCCTCGACAACGATCTGGCCGAGGGGCGGATGGACACGCGCGGCACGCCGGTCTTCCTGCAGGATATCGAGACGCCGGTCTTCGCCGTCGCGACCCAGACCGATCACATCGCGCCCTGGCATTCGGTCTTTAAGCTGACATGGTCGCTGCCGGGCGCCGTCACCTTCGCGCTGGTCTCGGGCGGGCACAATACCGGGATCGTGCGCCCGCCGGGTGCGCCGCGCGCGAGCTATCGCTTGATGGAGCACCGCCCCGGCATGCTGCATCCTTCCGCGTCGGACTGGGCTGCGGAATGTGAGCCCCGCGAAGGGTCGTGGTGGGAGCCTTGGGCGAAATGGCTGCGCAAGACGGGCGACGGGCAGGAGATCGCGCCGCCGCCCATGGGCAAGGGGCGCAAGTATCGCCCGCTCTGCGATGCGCCGGGGTCCTATGTGCTGACCCGCTAGGGCTGCTCGACCTCGGGCAGCATCGCGCGCAGCGTCTCGATCCGATCGGCCTCGCCTGCGGGCTTGTCCCAGCGGATGCGCGAGATGCGCGGGAAGCGCATCGCGACGCCGGATTTGTGCCGGGTGGAGCGGTTGAGCCCCTCGAAGGCGACCTCCACCACCAAATCGGGCGACAGGGACCGGACCGGGCCGAAGCGTTCCACGGTGTGATTGCGCACGAAACGGTCGAGGCGGCGCAGCTCTTCGTCGGTGAAGCCGGAATAGGCTTTGCCCACGGGCACGAGCCGCTCGCCTTCCCAGACGCCGAAGGTGAAATCGGAATAGAAGCCCGAGCGTTTGCCATGTCCGCGTTGGGCGTAGAGGATCACCGCGTCGATGATGCGCGGATCGCGTTTCCACTTGAACCACGGCCCCTTGGGGCGGCCCGCCATATAGGGCGTGTCGCGGCGTTTGAGCATCACGCCTTCGATCACCACTTCGGGCGGCGCTTCGCGTAAACTCGCAAGGTCGTCCCACGTCTCGAAGGGTAGCAACTCCGAGACGTCGAACCGTTCGGGATTGAGATCGGCAACGAAGGCCTCCAGCCTCGTGCGGCGGGTGTCGAAGGGCAGGGCGCGCAGGTCTTCTTCGCCTTCGATCAGGATGTCGTAGAGGCGCAGCGCCGCCGGATGCGAAGCCAGCGTCGCCTTGCCCGGAGACTTCCGCCCCAGCCGCTTTTGCAGATCGCCGAAGGGCGCGACCTGATCGCCGCGCCGCACGATCAACTCGCCATCGAGCGCGCCCTCGAAGCCCATATACGCAACTACATCGGGAAAGGCTCCGGAGATATCCTCGCCGGTGCGCGAATAGAGCCGCCGCTCGCCGCCCTCCGCCACGGCCTGTACCCGGATGCCGTCCCATTTCCATTCGGCGGCGAAGTCGTCGGGCGGCAGGTCGGTGAGCGCGTCGAGATCGGTCGGCGTTGACAGCATCACCGGCCGGAAGGGCGCAAAGCCCGCGCGCTCGGGCTTCTCGCCGCCTTCGATCCAGTCGAAAAGCGGCTGATAGGGCGGCGAGAGCCCGTGCCAGATTTCCTCGATCTCCTCCAAGTCCGGCGCGCCGACCGAGGCCAGCGCCACCCGCGCAAGCCGCGCCGAGACACCGACGCGCAGCCCCCCGGTCGCAAGCTTCAGAAGCGCATAGCGTTCGGAGGGCTCGAGCCGGTCCAGCCAGCCCGCGATCAGTGGGCCTGCGCGGGTTTTCGGCGTGTCCTGCAAGGTCTCGACGATCTCGACCAGATCGACGTCCTGGGCGGTGTTCTCCTGCGGCCAGATCAGCGCGATCGTCTCGGCCAAATCGCCGACATAGTCATAGGACAGCGCGAAGAGCTCGGGATCGACCCGTTCGCCCACCATCGCGCGCAATACCGCAGGCTGCGCGCGGCCCAGCTCCAGCTCTCCGGTCAGGGCCGCCAGCGCGTAGCCGCGCTCGGGATCCGGCGCATGGCGCAGGTAATCGGCCAGCACGTCGAGCTTGGCATTTCGCCCCGGCGTGAAGGCGAGCCGTTCGAGGAGGACCGCGAAGGCTTTCATTCCGGCTCCTCCTCGTAGCCCACGAGGTGCAGCGGCCGGGCGAAGCGCCCCTCCAGTTTGGCCCAGCGCATCAGCGCCTCCTCGCGGCCATGGGTGATCCACAGCTCGGACGGATCGACCTCGCGCACCGTGCGCGTCAGGTCCACCCAGTCGATATGGTCCGAGATCACCAGTGGCATTTCGACGCCGCGCTGGCGGGCGCGCGCCCGGATCTGCATCCAGCCCGAGGCGAAAGAGATCACCGGATCGGCGAAGCGCTGCACCCAAGGCGAGGAGAAGGCCGAGGGGGGCGCGATCACCAGCGCTTCGCGCAACGCCCGCGCCTCGGCCTTGTCCATCGTGGCAGGGCGCAGATCGCCCAAGGGGATGCCCTGCTCGATGTGATAGTCGCAGAGCTTTTGCAGCGCGCCGTGGATATAGATCGGCGCGTCGTAACCTGCCTCGCGCGCCAGCATGATGACCCGCTGCGCCTTGCCCAGCGCATAGGCGCCCACCAGATGCGGCCGCTCCGGCGCGGCCCGCATCGAGGCCATCAGCTTGGCCATTTCGTCAGCCGGGCCGGGATGCTTGAAGACCGGGAGCGCGAAGGTCGCCTCGGTGATAAACGTGTCGCAGGGCACCGGTTCGAAAGGCGCGCAGGAGGGGTTCGAGACGCGCGCGTAATCGCCCGACGCCACGATCCGCTGCCCGCGATGCGTGATCGCGATCTGCGCCGAGCCCAGCACATGTCCCGCCGGGTGAAAGCTGACATCCACGCCGCCTACGGAGAGCGGCCCCTCATAGGCTTGCCGCTGGCCCGCGAAATCCTTGCCATAGCGGATCGCCATGATCTCCAGCGTCTGGCGCGTGGCAAGCACATGCCCGTGGCCTGCGCGCGCGTGATCGGCGTGGCCGTGCGTGATCAGCGCGCGCGCCACGGGGCGACTCGGGTCGATGTAGAAATTGCCGCTAGGGCAGTAGAGCCCCTCGGGGCGCGGGATCAGAAGCGGCTCGGCCATCGGTCCTTCACTTACGCTAACGCTCGAAATGCATACGCGGGCGCGCGATCTCGGCCCAAATTTTCGGCATTTGCCTTGAGCCAAGCTTTTCGCGCTACGATTGTTCCAAATCAAACGCTGTGCGTCGCACCCATGCTACGCTCGCGACATCCAGTCACAAGGGAGGCTGACATGGCACAGAAGAAATCCGCACCCGGTATGAACATGGCTGGCTGTATGCCAGTGCCGGATATGGGGTCGGTAAGCTCGGTGATGGCACCGCAGCTCAAGATGATGGAATCGATGATCGCGCAGAATATCGAGCTGCTCGAGTTTCTGAAGACCCGCTTCGAGCGCGACCAGGAGATGGTCACCCAGTTGGCGGAAACGCCCGATCCGATGCGCGCGATGAGCCTCTGGGGCGAATTCTGGCAGCGCACGGCCAGCGATTACACCGCCGAGATGACGAAGCTCGCGACCTCGATGACGGGGATTGCGGAGCGCGCGGTGCGCTCGGCCACCGAAGAGGGCGAAGCGCTCGCCAAGGCGGTCGGAAAAAAGTGACGACTCGGGTCGGCAAGCACGGGGTGAGCCTCGGAGACGTGCCGGTCTGAGTGATCCGACAGATAGTTAGGCGCGGCAAGCTAGACGGGCTCGCCGCGCGCAGTGCTGTTTGCGGGCCTATTCGGCGCTTACTTCTTGTAGATCCAGCCACCGCCGAAGATGCGGCTGTCCTCGGGCGCGTAGAACACGCAGGCCTGACCGGGGCTGACGCCTTCCTCTGGCACGACCAGTTCGACTTCCGCCTCGGTTTCCGAGATCGGACGGATGATCGCTTCGCGCGGCGGGCGGGTCGAGCGGACCTTGACCTTCAGATGCCACTCCTTGCGCGAGGTGAAGGGCTCGTCGCCCAGCCAGTTGATCTCGCGCACCGGGATGGTGCGGGTGGAGAGCGCCTCTTTCGGGCCGACGACCACATGGCGGGTGTCCGGATCGAGCTTCACCACATAGAGCGGGTCTTCGAGCCCGCCGATGCCAAGCCCGCGCCGCTGACCGATCGTGTAATGGATCACGCCGCGATGCTGGCCGAGGACGTTGCCCTCCATATCCACGATATCGCCGGGATCGGCCGCGCCGGGGCGCAGCTTCTCGATGACGCTCGCATAGTTCCCATTCGGCACAAAGCAGATATCCTGACTGTCGGGCTTGTCCGCCACCGCCAGCCCGTATTTCGCCGCCAGTTCCCGCGTCGCATCCTTCGAGGGCAGGTGGCCCAGCGGGAAGCGCAGGTAATCGAGCTGCTCGGGCGTGGTCGAGAACAGGAAATAGCTCTGATCGCGGTTCGCATCGGCTGCGCAATGCAGCTCGGGCCCGGTCACACCGTCCTTGCGCTGGATGTAATGGCCGGTCGCCATGCAATCGGCGTCGAGGTCCTTCGCCGTCTCCAGCAGGTCCTTGAACTTCACACGCTCGTTGCAGCGGATGCAGGGTACCGGCGTCGCACCGCCAAGATAGGCGTCCGCGAATTCGTCGATCACCGCCTCGCGGAAGGTGTTCTCGTAATCGAGCACGTAATGCGGAAAGCCCATTTCCTCGGCCACGCGGCGCGCATCGTGGATGTCCTGCCCGGCGCAGCACGCGCCTTTCTTGGCCAGCGCCGCGCCATGGTCGTAAAGCTGCAGCGTCACGCCCACCACGTCATAGCCTTCCTCGGCCAGTTTGGCGGCCACGACCGAGCTATCGACGCCGCCCGACATGGCGACGACGACGCGGGTGTCCGCGGGCGGTTTGGCGAAACCGAGCGAATTGAGCGGCAGATCCTTGGGCATGATGAAGCGTCCTTTAACGAGACGTGCAGCAATATAGGAAAATGCGACCCACTCTCAACCCCGCGTTTCACGCAGTGTTAAGGGCCCGCGCGCCAGTGTGGTCGGCGTGAAGAGCTTGAAGGGGTGAGCCCATGTATCTCAAGAAAGTCGATGGTCCGCGCGCGGTGACCCTCGCCGACGGCACGATCCTGACGCGCGCGGATCTGCCCTCTCCGAAAACCCGACGATGGGTGGCGAGCCGAAAAGCGGTGATCGTGCAGGCGGTCGCGCATGGGTTGATCGCCCGCGACGAAGTTCTGGAGCGTTACGCGCTCTCTGACGAGGAATTGGATCTCTGGATCGAGGGGGTCGAAAGGCACGGGATTCAGGGGCTTAAAGTCACCGCGATCCAGAAGTTGAAACAACTTTAGATTGCGATGTAACGGAATCGTGACAAGGTAACCCGGTGTTAACCATTTGGTGTAAGTCTCGACCCCGATCGAGGGATTAATGCGGAGAACCCAGGATGCGGATTTTATTGGTGGAAGACGACCCGACGACGTCGCGCAGCATCGAATTGATGCTGACGCACGCGAATCTCAACGTCTACTGCACCGATCTGGGGGAGGAAGGAATCGATCTCGCGAAGCTCTACGATTACGATCTGATCCTGCTCGACCTCAATCTTCCTGATATGAACGGGCACGAGGTGCTGCGGCAATTGCGTCTTTCGAAGATCGACACGCCGATCCTGATTCTCACCGGCGCGGACGACACTGAGAACAAGATCAAGGGATTCGGCTTCGGCGCCGATGACTACATGACGAAGCCGTTTCATCGCGAGGAGCTGGTGGCGCGCATTCACGCGATCATCCGCCGGTCCAAAGGCCATGCCCAATCGATCATCCGCACCGGCAAGATCTCGGTCAATCTCGATGCGAAGACGGTCGAGGTCGATGGCAAGCCGGTGCATCTGACTGGCAAGGAATACCAGATGCTCGAACTGCTCAGCCTCCGGAAGGGCACGACCCTGACGAAGGAGATGTTCCTCAACCACCTCTATGGCGGCATGGATGAGCCCGAATTGAAGATCATCGACGTCTTCATCTGCAAACTGCGCAAGAAGCTCGCCGATGCCACCGAGGGTGAGAATTACATCGAAACCGTCTGGGGCCGCGGCTATGTGCTGCGCGATCCGGACCCGTCCGAGTTGGAACGTCGCATCGCTATGGGTGCCTGACGTCCCGAAAGCCGATGATCTCCGTCGTCACGGCTCTTTACGCCCCCTCGGCGCTTGCCTAAACCAAGGTCAGCACGAGGGGGTCTTTTTATGTCCGAGCCAAGCCGCACCGAGATCGACGCGCTGAGCGAGGCCGAGGCCCGCGCCGAGCTGCCCGAGCTGATCGCGAAGATCGCGGCGGCCAATACCGCCTATCACACCCACGACGCGCCCGAGATTTCGGATGCGGAGTATGACGCGCTCAAGCAGCGGCTCGCGGCGATTGAGGCGAAATTCCCCGCGCTGAAATCGGAGCAGTCGCCCAGCGAACAGGTTGGCGGGCAGCTGGCTGAAGGCTTCGGCAAGATCACCCATGCGATCCGCATGATGAGCCTCGCCAACGCGTTCTCCGACGAGGACGTGACCGAATTCGACGAAAGCATCCGCAGCTTCCTCGGCCTGAAATCCGACGCGCCGCTCAACTACACGGCCGAACCGAAGATCGACGGTCTCTCGCTGTCGATCCGCTACGAGAAGGGGAAACTGATCCATGCCGCAACGCGCGGCGATGGTCAGGTCGGTGAAAACGTCACCGAGAATGCCCGCACCATCGACGATATTCCAACGTCCATCGCGGACGCGCCCGACGTGCTGGAAGTCCGCGGCGAGGTCTATATGAGCCACGCCGATTTCGAGGCGCTCAATACCCGAAACGAGGCCGCGGGCGAAAAGCGTTTCGCCAATCCGCGCAACGCCGCCGCCGGATCGCTCCGCCAGCTCGACCCGAAAGTCACCGCGTCGCGCCCGCTGAAATTCTTCGCCTATGCCTGGGGCGAGCTGTCCGCGCCGCTGGCCGAGACGCAGATCGACGCCATCGCGCGGCTGCAATCGCTCGGCTTCCAGACCAACCCGATGACCGAGCTGTGCGACGGCCCCGCCGATATGCTTAGCCATTACCGCGAAATCGAGGCCAAGCGCGCCACGCTCGGCTACGATATCGACGGCGTCGTCTACAAGGTGAACGACCTCGCGCTGCAGCGCCGCCTCGGCTTCCGCTCGACCACGCCGCGTTGGGCGATCGCGCATAAATTCCCCGCCGAGCTTGCCTGGACGCAGCTCGAAGGGATCGACATTCAGGTCGGTCGCACCGGGGCGCTCTCGCCGGTCGCGCGGCTGACGCCGGTAACCGTGGGCGGCGTCGTCGTCTCGAACGCGACGCTGCATAACGAGGATTACATCGCCGGGCACGATTCCAAGGGCGCCGAGATCCGCGGCGGCAAGGATATCCGCATCGGCGACTGGGTTCAGGTCTATCGCGCGGGCGACGTGATCCCGAAGATCGCCGATGTCGACCTCACGCGCCGTCCCGACGATGCGGTGCCCTACGACTTCCCGACCCATTGCCCTCGCTGCGGATCCGAGGCGATCCGCGAAGAGGGCGATGCGGTGCGCCGCTGCACGGGCGGTCTGATCTGCCCCGCGCAAGCCGTGGAAAAGCTAAAACATTTCGTCTCCCGCGCGGCTTTCGATATCGAAGGGCTCGGCGCGAAACAGGTCGAGCAATTCTATGAGGATGGCTGGATCAAGGAGCCCGCCGACATCTTCACGCTGGAAGAGCGCTACGGTCAGGGCCTCCAGCAGCTCAAGAACCGCGAGGGCTGGGGCGAGAAATCCGCGCGCAATCTCTTCGCCGCCATCGCAGAAAAACGCACGATCCCGCTGCAACGCCTGATCTTCGCGCTCGGCATTCGCCATGTCGGCGAGACTAGCGCCGGGATGCTCGCCACGCATTACGGCACATGGGAGGCGTTCGAGACCGCGATGACGCAGGCAGACTGCGGGCAGGGCCCGGAATGGGACGATCTGATCTCGATCGACGGGGTCGGCGAGACGCTCGCGACCTCGGTCGTGACGACCTTCCAGCAAGAGGCCGAGCGCGCTTCGATCGACCGCCTCACCGCGCATCTGAGTGTCGAGGAGGCCGAGAAGCCGAAATCCGACAGCCCTGTTTCGGGCCTCACCGTCGTCTTCACCGGCACGCTGGAGAAGATGACCCGGGCCGAGGCGAAGGCGCGCGCCGAGGCGCTTGGCGCCAAGGTCTCGGGCTCGGTCAGCGCCAAGACCGACCTGCTCGTGGCTGGCCCCGGCGCGGGTTCGAAAGCTAAGAAAGCGGCCGAGTTGAACATCCGTGTCATCGACGAGGATGAATGGATCGCGCTCGCGGGGGGCGCATGAGCACGCGGCCCGCAGAGCTTTTCGAGCTTTTTGCCGAGCTCGACAGTCTTGCGGGCGTCGGCCCGAAAACGGCCAAGCATTTCGAAGGGTTGGGGATCACCCGCCCGCGCGATGTGCTGTTCACCTTGCCCTATTCCGTGATCGATCGCCGCCCCGTCGCGACCGTGCAGGGTGTGCCTGCAGGCACCACCGTCACCGTCGAAGTGACCATCGGCGCTCATAGCCCCGCGCGCAAACAAGGCGCGCCCGATCGGGTTCTGTGCCATGACGCGCAGGGCGATATCACGCTGGTCTTCTTCCGCGCGCGCGGCGACTGGCTCGCGAAACAGATGCCCAACGGGGCGCGGCGGATCATTTCGGGCAAGCTCGAGATATATGACGGGCAGGCGCAGATCGTGCATCCCGATTACATTCTGCCGCCCGAGAATGCGGGTGAGATGCCGCGGTTCGAGCCGGTCTATCCGCTCACCGCGGGCGTCACGCAAAAGCTGATGGCGAAGGCGGCGGAGGGGGCCTTGGCGCGCGCGCCCGACCTGCCGGAATGGATCGACGATGCGCTCAAGCGCCGCGAGGGCTGGCCCGACTGGCAGGATGCGGTGAAAACGGCGCATCACCCTGAAAAGATTGACGATCTTTCGGCCACTGCGCCGGCACGCGCGCGTCTCGCCTATGACGAGCTTTTCGCCCACCAGATGACGCTCGCGCTCGCGCGGCGTCAGTCGCGGCGCAAGAAGGGCCGGGTGACGCGTGGCACGGGCAAGCTCTCGGCGCAGGTGCTGGCGAGCCTGCCTTACAAGCCGACCGGCGCTCAGACCCGCGCGATTGCCGAGATCGCGGGCGATCTGGGCTCCGAGCGGCGGATGAACCGGCTGCTGCAGGGCGATGTCGGCGCGGGCAAGACGCTGGTCGCCTTCATGGCGCTGCTGACGGCGGTCGAGGCTGGCGGGCAGGGCGTGATGATGGCGCCCACGGAAATCCTCGCGCGCCAGCATCTCGAAGGTCTGGCGCCGCTTGCCGAGGCGGCGGGCGTCCGGCTGGATATCCTGACCGGGCGCGACAAGGGGGCGGAGCGGGCGCGCAAGCTCGCCGATCTGGCCTCGGGCGCGATCGGCATCCTCGTGGGCACCCATGCGGTTTTTCAGAAAGACGTGGAATTTCAGGATTTGCGGCTTTCCGTGATCGACGAACAGCATCGCTTCGGCGTGGCGCAGCGGATGGAGCTGGGCGCCAAGGGGCAGGCGGTCGACGTGCTGGTGATGACCGCGACGCCGATCCCGCGCTCGCTCGCTCTGGCGCAATATGGCGACATGGATGTCAGCCTTCTCGACGAGAAGCCGCCGGGCCGGACGCCGGTGAAGACCGCGCTCGTCGCGATGGAGCGGATGGGCGAAGTGGTTGAGCATCTGCGAAAGGCGGTGGCCGAGGGGCGGCAGGCCTATTGGGTCTGCCCGCTGGTCGAGGAAAGCGAGCGTGTCGATCTGAGCTCTGCGACCGACCGTTTTCTGGCGCTGCGCGCGGCGCTTGGCGACGATGTCGTGGGGCTGGTTCACGGCCAGATGCCGTCGGCCGAGAAAGATGCCGCCATGGCGGCCTTCGTGAAGGGGCAGACCCGTGTGCTGGTCGCGACGACGGTGATCGAGGTGGGCGTGAACGTGCCCAACGCCTCGATCATGGTGATCGAGCGGGCCGAGAGTTTCGGTCTTGCGCAGCTTCATCAGTTGCGCGGGCGGGTCGGGCGCGGCGCTGCGGCCTCGACCTGCCTGATGATCTACCAGACTCCCCTGAGCGAGACGGCCGAACGGCGCCTGTCGATCCTGCGCGAAAGCGAGGACGGGTTCCGCATCGCCGAGGAAGACCTCGCCATGCGCGGTGCGGGCGATGTGATCGGCACGGCGCAATCGGGCCTGCCGCGCTTTCGCGTGGCTGACCTCGAACGCCAGGCCGGTCTGATGGCGGTCGCGCAGTCGGATGCGCGCAAGCTCCTGTCCGACGATCCCGAGTTGAGCGGCCCGCGCGGACAGGCGGCGCGGGTGCTGCTGTGGCTGATGGAACAGGACCGCGCGATCCGTCTGATCGGCATCGGCTGAGCCCCGTTCGACCCACGTTCTCCCCCAGTGTTCTCAAATGTTCCTAAAAAGTTCTTTACACGCGACGTCAATTGTGAGAACAAAGAGGCAACAGAGGGAATGGAGGTGCCAGATGGCCAAGGAAATCAAGGAACTTCTCGACCGCAATCACAGCACGTTGCTGGCCGACGCCGTGGGGGGCATCGCGCTTTGCGCAAGCTTCATCATGGCGCTTTGGCTGCCGGGGCTCCTCTAAGCCCGACCTGTCTCATCGTTACTGCCTCGCGCTTTTTGGCTGCCGCACCTGTCCCAAACCTGCGGCTTCGCCTGTCCCCCAGGCCCGCCTGTCCGTAAAGCGCAACTTCAGCCGCCGCTCTTTCGAGTGGCGGCTTTTTTATCGCGAGGGAGAGAGGTTAGCGGCTCAGCACTGCTCGAGCGCTTCGAGCGTCGCCTCGGGGGCGAGCAGGATTGAGCCATGCCGATTGGGGTAGTCGCGCGCGGCTTGCAGCACCTCGTATTCGCCGAAAGGCGCATCGGGGACGGGGCCGCCCTTGAGCATCTCGGCCAGCTGATCGCGCAGCTTCGCGACCTCGTCGCGCGTGCGGCCCACCACCTGCGCCCCGAAGATCGCAGCCGAGGCCTGACCCAGCGCGCATGCATGCACGGTCTGGCTATAGCCCGTGACGCGGCCATCCGTGCAGGTCAGCGAGACCTCGACCGTGGAGCCGCACAGCGGCGCGCGCTTGCGTACGGTCACATCAGGCGCGGGGAGCGGATCGGTGCCCGGCATATCGGCGGCGAGCGCCAGAATACGCTGCGAATAGAGCTTGATCAGATCGGTGTCGCTCATCTCTTTCCCCTTCGGCCCGTCCGGCGTAGATAGGACCTGAGCCACAGGAAGGAAAGAGCCGATGCCATTCGATCCCGCCAGCTTGACCTATGACGCCAACGGTTTGATCCCCGCGATCGCACAGGATGCGCTCTCGGGCGATATCCTGATGATGGCATGGATGAACGCGGAAAGCGTAGCGAAGACACTTGAAACAGGGCGCGTAACCTATTGGTCGCGCTCGCGGAAATCGTTCTGGGTGAAGGGCGAGACCTCGGGCCATGTGCAGCGCCTGCGCGAGATGCGGGTGGATTGCGACCGCGACGCACTTTTGGTGCTGGTCGAGCAGGAAGGCCCGGCTTGCCACACCAATCGCAGGTCGTGCTTCTATACCGCGATCCGCGATGGCGAGGAGATTGAAATCCTCACGCCGATGGAAGACTGAGAGCGACCCTTCGGGGAGGATATTTCCGTCAAGAGGAAGCGGGCAGCCCGACCATGCGGCGAATGTCGTCCGGGGTGGCCCCGTCCTCGCGGTATTTCGCGATGGCGCGGGCGTCGTCGCGCTTGGCGAGGCGCTTGCCATTCTCGTCACGGATTAGGTCGTGATGACAATAGGTTGGCGTGGGAAGTTCAAGCAGATATTGAAGCAGCACATGGATCTGCGTGGCGTCGAACAGGTCGGCGCCGCGGGTGACATGGGTGATGCCTTGCGCGGTATCGTCGAGCACGACGGCGAGGTGGTAGGACGTGCCCATCTCGCGCCGCGCGAGTACGACATCGCCCACCTTGTCGATCAGATCGGCGCGGGAGACGTTATGTGTGCCTTTGTGCAGCGCGCAGATTTCCTCGAAACGGATATCGCGGGCGGCACGGATCATGTTCAGGCGTAGTGCGCTGTCCGGTAGTGGCGTCCCGGGTTTTCGCGCGCCGCGCTCGCGGCAGGTGCCCGGGTAGATCAGACCGTCGGGCCCGTATTGCACGCCTTCCTGCGGTGCGGAGGCTGCCGCCTCGATATCGCGCCGCGTGCAGGTGCAGGCAAAGAGAAGGTCGCTTTCCCAAAGCCTTTCAAGGGCTTCGCGATAGACGTTCAAGCGGTCCGACTGGCGCAGAACCGGCCCGTCCCAGCTCAGCCCAAGCCAGCGCAGATCGTCGTAGATTTGCTCTTCCCAATGCGGTCGCGCGCGGCTTTGGTCGATATCTTCAATCCGCAGCAAGAACTGGCCGCCCGCCTTGCGCGCCATGTCATGCGCGAAGATCGCACTATAGGCGTGGCCCAGATGCAGCGGGCCCGTTGGCGAGGGGGCGAAGCGTGTGATCATCGACGCGCGCACCCCGCCAAATCAACCGCCCGCGCGGCGATCCGCATGCGCCTGATAGATCAGGATCCAGGCGAGGGCGATGAACATCGGATGCGTCAGCCCGCCCGAGAAGATGATCGCCGGAATCCAGATCACGAAGACGAGGATCGCAAGGAAGATGCGCCCGATGAGCACGATAGAAAGCGGTGGCAAAAACAGGGCCAGAACGTAATTCATACAGTCTCTCCTTGCCGCGCCAGCCAGTCGCCGAAGACCGTCTTGGCGCGATCGGTATAGGCCTTGTAGCGGTCTTTGCGGCCACGCCGCCCGCCCTTGGCGTCGATCGGCGGGAAGAGCCCGAAATTGACGTTCATCGGTTGGAATGTCTTCGCCTCGGCCCCGCCGGTGATGTGGGTGATCAACGCCCCCATCGCGGTTTCGGGTCCCGGCGGCGGCAGTTCTCGGCCTTGAAGCTCGGCGGCGGCCATACGACCCGCCAGCAGCCCCATCGCGGCGCTCTCGACATAGCCCTCGACTCCGGTGATTTGGCCCGCGAAGCGCAGGTTCGGGTGCGATTTCAGCCGCATCTGCGCATCGAGCAGCGTCGGCGAGTTGATGAAGGTGTTGCGGTGGATGCCGCCGAGACGCGCGAACTTGGCATCCTGAAGTCCCGGAATCATCCGGAAAACATCGGCTTGCGCGCCGTACTTCATCTTGGTCTGGAAGCCCACGATATTGTAGAGCGTGCCAAGCGCGTTGTCGCGGCGCAGTTGCACCACGGCCCAGGCCTTGGTTTGCGGATCGTGTTCATTGGTCAGCCCGACCGGTTTCATCGGCCCGTGACGCAGGGTTTCACGGCCGCGTTCGGCCATCACCTCGATCGGCAGGCAGCCGTCGAAATAGCCCGCGGTTTCGCCCTCGTGGAACTCGGTCTTGTCGGCCGCGAGAAGCGCGTCGATGAAGGCTTCGTATTCGTCCTTCGTCATCGGGCAGTTGATATAGGCCGTGCGCTCTTCCTCGGTCTCGCCCTTGTCGTAACGCGACTGACGCCACGCGACGGACATGTCGATCGTGTCGGCATAGACGATGGGGGCAATGGCGTCGAAGAAGGCCAGACGCTCTTCGCCGGTCGCTTGCAGGATCGCTTTGCCCAAGGATTCCGAGGTTAGCGGGCCGGTCGCGAAGATCCATTTGCCGCTTGAAGGAAGCTCGGTAACTTCTTCCTCCGTAAAGGAAATATTCTCATGGGCGCGCAGTGCCTCGGTCACGGATTGCGAAAACGCCTCGCGGTCCACGGCCAGCGCACCGCCTGCGGGCAGACGATGCTTGCGCGCCGTGTCCATGATCAGCCCGTTCGCAGCGCCCATCTCCCAATGGAGCTGACCCACGGCGTTGCGCTCGTGATCGTCCGAGCGGAACGAGTTCGAGCAGACCATCTCGGCATAGTTGCCGGTCTGGTGCGCAAAGGTTTCGACCTTGGGCCGCATTTCGTGCAGCACCACGCGGATGCCGGCATTCGCCGCTTGCCAGGCCGCTTCCGAGCCCGCCATGCCACCGCCGACGATATGGAGTTCTTCTGTCATGGCCGCTCATGTAGTGGTCAAAGCGGAAAAAGGGAAGGCCGATCGCAGATGCTCAGTCCAGGGCGAAGGTGCCGCGCGCAAAGAGGCCGTCGAGCGGGCGGATCGGCGCGAAGCTCTGGTTGCGCACGCCGTGGCCGCGCGGGCCAAAGCGCAAAGTGAGGCCGAAGGCGAGACGGGTCTCGTCGCGGCTGTCGGGGCGACCGGTGAAATGGGTGCGCTCGATGCGGGTGAAAAGCGTCGCGGGGCCGTCGCCCAGCCGGTGACGCAACCCGAGCGCGGCGGTGGTCTCGCGGGCGCTGAAGGCGAGTTCGGAGATGTCCACGACGGAAAGGTCTGCGGTCAGCGTCGTGCGCGGGCTGATGTCCCACCGTCCGCCGAGGCCCGCGAAGACGTAATCGTTGCTGCCGGGTTTGACGGTGCCGAGCCCAGCGCGTGCCGAGACGCTGCCGCGCGCGCCGACAGCCCAGATCCCTTCGGCGCCCGCCGCATAGGCCGTCTGGCTGGCGTGGCTGGTGTCGGAGACGGCGGCGAAGAGCCCGTATTTCGCACGCTCCGTGGGCGCCATGTAGAGATGCGCCGCCAGATCGCCGCGCCAGCGCGGCCCGGCATCATTTGCGCCGAGGTCGAGTTGCAGCCCATGCGCTGAGGTCAGGGCGAAATCGGCGCTCAGATCGGCGCGGGCGGCTCCGAAGTCGCCGGTGCTGTTCTCGATCGTCAGCTCGGCCCCGGTGAAGCCGAGCGCGCTTTGGGCGAGCGCGGGGGCAGCGCTGACGGCTGCGGCGAGACAGAAAACGACGCCCCGCAGGGCAGAGACAGGAGCGTGGCGCATGATCGGACCTCGTGACGCGGTAACTGAACAAGGCCGATCTTCGCCGGCTGCGCCTCGGACCCATGCTCCGCTGCGGCTTCGATCTCTTGTGGCAGGCGGGCAGGTCTTAAGGAAGGGTTAAACTTTCTAATGGGTTAACGGCCCGGAGCGTTTCCACTCCGGGCCGTTCGATTGGGTCTGACCTCGGAATCGCGCGATCAGAAATCGTCCAGCTTGGGCCGCTTGCCGATCGAGACGTGGTCGATATCTTCCAGCGCGAAGCCCTTTATGATCGAGGGGATCATCATCGAAACCAGTATGAAGATCGGCAGCCCCACGACCGTGATGACCTGCTGCAGCGCGGTCAGTCCCGCATCGCCCGCCAGCACGATCAGCATCGCCGCGACCAGCCCCTCGGCCGCGCCCCAGAAGACGCGCTGATGGACCGGGCCGGGGGTCGACGAGCCGGTGCAGAGCATATCGACCACGAGGGACGCCGAGTCCGACGAGGTTGCAAAGAAGATCGCGACCACGATCACCGCGATGCCTTGGACGATATGGACGAAGGGGAAATGTTCGAAGAAGGCGAACATCGCGAGCGGCACGCTGTCCGAGACCGCCTGAGACAATTGCCCCGCCTGATCGCCCATCGCATCGCGGGCGGCTTGGCCGATGCCGTCGAACTCCATCGCCTGCCAGCCGAAGATCGCGAACCAGATCAGGGTGAAAAGCGACGGTGCCAGAAGCACGCCGAAGACGAATTCGCGCACCGTGCGCCCGCGCGAGATACGGGCCACGAACAACCCGATGAAGGGCGACCAAGTCACCGTCCACGCCCAGTAGAACACGGTCCACGAGCCCTGCCAGCCCCAGCCGGGCGTGTCGGGGTTCTCGTTGGCCAGCATGTCGTTCCAGAAGGCCAGATGCGGCAGGTTGGTGAGATAGAGACCGACGGTCTGGACGATCCCACGCAGCAGGAACAGGGTCGAGCCGAAGATCAGCACGAAGACCATCAGGCCCACGGCCATGCCGATATTGATGTTCGACAGCAGCTTCACGCCCTTGTCGAGCCCCGCCACGATGGAGGTGATCGCAACGGCGGTCAGCACTGTCAGGATCGCGATCTTGACGAAGGTCCCGTCGCCCGTGCCCAGAAGCGCATCCAGACCGGCGGCGATCTGGCTGGAGCCGAGGCCGAGCGAGACGGCCACGCCGAACAGCGTGCCAAGGATCGAGGCGATGTCGATCGCTTTGCCGATTGGCCCGTTGATACCCTCTTTCAGCAGCGGATAGAACACCGATGACACCCGCACCGGCAGGTCATAGCGGTTGATGAAATAGGCGAAGCCAAGCCCCGGCAGCGTGAAGATCGTCCAAGTATGCAGGCCGAGGTGATAGACCGCGATGGAGATCGCGTCTTTCGCGGCCTCGTCGGAATAGGGCGCGACGCCCGGCAGCGGCGGCTTGGAGAAATGGCTGATCGGCTCGGCCACGCCCCAAAACATCAGCACCGTACCGATGCCGCCCGCGAAGAGCATCGTGAACCATGACAGGTTGCCATATTCCGGGCGGCTGTCCTTAGGCCCGAGCCGGATATGGCCGTGGCGCGAGAGTGCGGCCCAGATCAGAAACCCGAGCCAGATGTTGACGCCGAGAATGAAGAACCAGCCGAGATTGGCGACGATCCAAGAACGGCCCGTGGCGAACGCATCGCCAATCGGGCCGGGAAAGATGACAAGTGCGAGCACGAAGAGGATCGTGAAGCCTGCCGATACGAAGAAAATGGTCGGGTCGGTTCTCAGACCGAGCCTGTCTGCAAAGGCTTTCATGAAACTCTCCCTGTTTCTAATAGTGCAACCGCAACGGGTGGCTTCAGGGGTGGTTCCGCGCAGATGGGACATTGGAGTAAAGAAAAAATGGAAACGGCCCGGCGCGTGGCCGGGCCGCAACATCGGAATGCATCTGCAATCAGAAGCTGGGGCGGGAGCGGAACAGCTTCTTGTTCCAGCCTTTGCAGAGCGCCACGCGCCCGCCGAAGTTCCAGACGTCGACCCCGTGCTGTAACAAGAAAAAGCCCCCGACCTTGCGGAGCGGGGGCTTGATTTTATTGCTTTGTGCGAAGCCGTTCCGAATTGGGAACAGCCTCGGCGGTTCAGCTTTCGCTATCCGGCGTGCTGCCGCCCTCCGAGGTGTCCGGCGCGTCCGGCGCATCGGTCGACCCTTCGGCGTCGGGGTCCAGATCGTCGTCATCGCCCTGATCGGCGATCCGCGCGACCGAGACCACGACCTCGCCCTTGGCGGTGTTGAACACACGCACGCCACCGGCGGAACGCGAGCGGAAGGAGATGTCTTCCACCGGGCAACGGATCGACTGACCCGTCGAGGTGGCGAGCATGATCTGATCGCTCATCTCGACCGGGAAGGAGGCCACCAGCGGGCCGCCCCGCATCGCCTTGTCGATCGCCGTCACGCCCTGACCGCCACGACCGCGGGTCGGGTAGTCATGGCTCGACGAGATCTTGCCCGAGCCTTTCGAGGTGATCGTCAGGATCAGATCCTCGGCGGCGGACATCTCGGCGTAGCGTTCGGTCGAAAGCTGACCTTCGGCCACGGCTTCCTCGTCCTCGTCAGGCTCGATCTCTTCCTCGGTGACGCCCGCCATCAGGCGACGCTGCTTGAGATAGGCCACGCGTTCTTCCGAAGTGGCCTCGAAGTGGCGGATGACCGACATCGAGACGACCTCGTCATCGCCCTTCAGCTTGATGCCGCGGACACCGACCGAGTTGCGCGAGTTGAACACGCGCACTTCCGGCACGGGGAAGCGGATCGCGCGACCGCTGGCCGTGACCAGCATCACGTCGTCGTCCTCGGAACAGATGCGCGCATTGATCAGGCGCATGCCTTCGTTCTCGTCCTCGAATTTCATCGCGATCTTGCCGTTGCGCATGACGTTGGTGAAATCCGACAGGCGGTTGCGGCGCACGGTGCCCTTGGAGGTCGCGAAGACCATCTGCAGGTCGTCCCATTCCGCTTCGTCGCGATCGACTGGCGTGATCGCCGCGATTGAGACGCCGGTGGGGATCGGCAGGATGTTGACGATCGCCTTGCCCTTGGACTGGCGCGAGCCGAGCGGCAGCTGCCAGCACTTCATCTTGTAGACCATGCCGCCGGTCGTGAAGAACAGAAGCTGCGTGTGGGTGTTGGCGACGAACAGCGTGGTGACCGTGTCGTCATCCTTCAGCGCGCCACCCGACAGCCCCTTGCCGCCGCGCTTCTGCGAACGGAAATCGGCCAGCGGCGTGCGCTTGATGTAGCCGCCCTGCGTGACGGTCACGACCATGTCTTCGCGCTCGATCAGGTCTTCGTCGGCCATGTCGCCGGCCCAGTCGATGATCTCGGTGCGGCGCGGCACGGCAAACAGCTCGCGCACTTCGCGCAGCTCGTCGGCGATGATCGCCATGATCCGCTCGCGCGAGGCGAGGATGGCGAGGTATTCGCGGATCTTCTCGGCCAGTTGGGCGAGCTCATCCGTGACTTCCTTCACGCCGATCTGGGTCAGACGCTGCAGGCGCAGATCGAGGATCGCGCGGGCCTGCGTTTCCGACAGGTTGTAGGTGCCGTCATCGTTGACCGGATGCAGCGGATCGTCGATCAGCTTGAGATATTCGACGATGTCATGCGCGGGCCAGCGGCGCTCCATCAAGCGGGCGCGGGCCTCTGCCGCATCGGCCGAGGAGCGGATGGTGGCCACAACCTCGTCCACGTTCGACACAGCGACGGCCAGACCGCACAGCACATGGCTGCGCTCGCGCGCTTTGCGCAGCTCGAACGCGGTGCGGCGGGCCACAACTTCCTCGCGGAAGCTGATGAAATAGCTGAGGAATTGGCGCAGCGTCAGCTGCTCGGGGCGGCCGCCGTTCAGCGCCAGCATGTTGCAGCCGAAGGAGGTCTGCATCTGCGTGAAGCGGAAAAGCTGGTTGAGCACCACATCCGGAGTCGCGTCGCGCTTCAGCTCGATCACGACGCGGACGCCGACGCGGTCGGATTCGTCGGCGATGTTCGAGATGCCTTCGAGCTTCTTCTCGCGCACCAGATCGGCGATCTTTTCGATCATCGCCGCCTTGTTCACCTGATAGGGAATCTCGTCCAACACGATCGCGAAGCGGTCCTTGCGGATCTCTTCTACGCGGGTCTTCGCCCGGATGATGACCGAGCCACGACCCTCGAGGTAAGCCTTGCGCGCGCCACCACGGCCCATGATCAGGCCGCCGGTGGGGAAGTCGGGAGCGGGGACGATCTCCATGATCGCCTCGTCCGACATGTCGGGGTTGTCGATCAGCGCCAGCGTCGCGTCGCAGACCTCGCCGAGGTTATGCGGCGGAATGTTGGTCGCCATGCCGACCGCGATACCGCCCGCGCCATTGACCAGCATGTTCGGGAAGCGTGCGGGCAGAACCGTCGGTTCTTCCTGCTTGCCGTCGTAGTTGTCCTGGAAGTCGACCGTGTCTTTCTCGATATCGGCGAGAATGTAATTGGCCGGTTTCGCCATGCGCACTTCGGTGTAGCGCATCGCAGCCGCGTTATCGCCATCCATCGAGCCGAAGTTGCCCTGACCGTCCAGAAGCGGCAGCGACATCGAGAAGGGCTGCGCCATCCGCACCAACGCGTCGTAGATCGCGGCGTCGCCATGCGGGTGATACTGACCCATGACGTCGCCGACCGGACGTGCCGATTTGCGATAGGGCTTGTCGAAGGTGTTCCCGGTCTCGTGCATCGCGAAGAGAATGCGCCGGTGAACGGGCTTCAGACCATCGCGCAGATCGGGGATCGCGCGGCTCACGATCACGCTCATCGCGTAATCGAGATAGGCGGTTTTCATCTCGTCCGCGATGGACACAGTGGGGCCGAGATAAGCGGGCCGCCCGGGGCCTTCTTCTTCGGTTTCCGGCGGTTCAGGAGTGTCGGTCACGCGCGCCTCGATATTCTAGATATTGTTGTGGAACCTTATAAAGGCCGCAAGCGGCGGGTGCAATCATGGAGAAGGCCCCGGCGGGTGCGCGGGGCCTTCTTCGTGACGTCAGCTTGCGGTGTTCCGGTGCGGCGCGGGCCGCAACCGATCACGCTTCGCGCGCGGCGCGCTTACGCTCGTGCGGATCGAGGTGCAGTTTGCGCAGGCGGATCGACTTCGGCGTGACCTCGACGAGTTCGTCATCGTTGATATAGGCGATGGCTTCTTCGAGCGACATCCGCGTCGGCGGGGTCAGGCGAACCGCTTCATCCGTGCCCGAGGCGCGGACGTTGGTCAGCTTCTTGCCCTTGAGCGGGTTCACTTCGAGATCGTTCTCGCGCGAATGCTCGCCGATGATCATGCCCGTGTAGACCTGCTCCTGCGCGCCGATGAACAGCTTGCCGCGTTCTTCGAGGTTCCACAGCGCGTAGGCGACCGATACGCCATTCTCCATCGAGATCAGCACGCCCTGACGGCGGCCGTCGATCGGGCCCTTGTAAGGGGTCCAGCCGTGGAACAGGCGGTTGAGCACGCCCGAGCCGCGCGTGTCGGTCAGGAACTCGCCCTGATAGCCGATCATGCCGCGCGAGGGGACATGGGCCACGATGCGGGTCTTGCCACCCTCAGCGGGGCGCATCTCGGCCAGCTCGCCCTTGCGGTAGCCGGTCAGCTTCTCGATCACGACGCCGGAATATTCCTCATCCACGTCGATGATGACTTCCTCGATCGGCTCCATGCGCTGGCCGTCTTCCTCGCGGAAGATCACCTTCGGGCGCGAGATCGACAGCTCGAACCCTTCGCGGCGCATGTTCTCGATCAGAACGCCCATCTGAAGTTCGCCACGGCCCGAGACCACGAAGGCGTCGCCGCCAGGGGTGTCCTCGACGCGGATCGCGACGTTGGTTTCGGCCTCTTTCATCAGTCGGTCGCGAATGATGCGCGACTGGACCTTCGAGCCGTCTTTACCGGCGAGCGGCGAGTCGTTGATGCCGAAGGTCACCGAGATCGTCGGCGGATCGATCGGCTGCGCGTCGATCGGGGTGTCGACTTCGGGCGCGCAGAGCGTGTCGGCCACGGTCGCCTTGGTCATGCCCGCGACGGTGACGATGTCGCCGGCGACGGCTTCGTCGATCGGCTGCTGCGACAGACCACGGAAAGCGAGGATCTTGGTGCAGCGGAAGGCTTCGATGCGGTCGCCCTTGCGCGACAGCGCCTTGAGCTGATCGCCGACTTTCAGCGTGCCCGCCTCGATGCGGCCCGTGAGGATACGCCCGATGAACGGGTCGGCCGAGAGCGTGGTGGCCAGCATCTGGAAGGGCTCGTCGGCGCGGAATTCCTGCTTCGGCGGCTCGACATGCTTCAGGATCAGGTCGAACAGCGCGTCGAGGTTCTCGCGCGGGCCGTCGAGCTCTTCGTCGCACCAGCCACCGATGCCGGAAGCATAAAGGTGCGGGAAGTCGAGCTGTTCTTCATCGGCGTCGAGGTTCGCGAAGAGGTCGAACACCTCGTCGAGCGCGCG
Organism: Thioclava sp. JE_KL1; assembly: GCF_009296265.1. Lineage (GTDB taxonomy): Bacteria > Pseudomonadota > Alphaproteobacteria > Rhodobacterales > Rhodobacteraceae > Thioclava. The sequence goes on along the minus strand of NZ_WBJS01000004.1, from coordinate 154,558 downwards.
ATCGGGCTCGGCTGCGGGCTTGTCGACCTTGTTGAGCACGACGATCGGCTTCAGGCCGAGCGCGAGCGCTTTCGAGGTCACGAATTTGGTCTGCGGCATCGGGCCTTCGGCCGCGTCCACCAGCAGCACAACACCGTCCACCATCGACAGGATACGCTCCACCTCGCCGCCGAAATCGGCGTGGCCGGGAGTGTCGACGATGTTGATGCGGGTGCCTTTCCACTCGACCGAGGTGGCCTTGGCGAGAATGGTGATGCCGCGTTCGCGTTCGATGTCGTTGCTGTCCATCGCGCGTTCCGCGACAGCTTGGTTTTCACGGAAAGCGCCCGATTGGCGCAGAAGCTGGTCCACGAGCGTCGTCTTGCCGTGGTCCACGTGAGCGATGATCGCAATGTTGCGAAGGTCCATGGGAGGTCGTCCTGTTCTTGAGTTGCCCCGCCCATAAAGGAAAGATCGCCTCTCGGCTAGCCCCCAGCGCGGCAATCGCGCCGCGATGCGGCATCACGTCAGTGGAAATGCGATTTCGAGAACAGGTTGATCACGAGGATCCCGATCAGAATCAGCGCGATCCCGATCAGGGCGGGCAAATCCAGCCGCTGATTGAACATCAGCCAGCCCACGCCCGCGATGAGAACCATGCCGATCCCGGACCACAGCGCATAGGTGATCCCGAGCGGCAGTACCTTCAGCACCAGCGTGAAGAAATAGAGCCCGCCGATGAAGCCCACCGCCACGCCCACCGTTGGCCAGAACCGCGAGAATTGCTGGCTCGCCTGCAGGCAGGCCGAGCCGAAGGTCTCGAAGGCGACCGCGATGAGCAGGAAGAGGTAGGTGTTGAACATGCCCGGCAGTCTGCCGGATCACTCGGCGATATACCAGTCGCGTCGATGGTTCATTGCGACGATAAAGTTCAGCACCAGCGCGCCCAGAAGCGAGTAGAGCACCAGCGGAGGCGCGAGGATGAAGCTCGCGATGACAAACAGGCACAGGTCATGGATCAGCTGGGTCCAGCCCGCGCGGAAGCCGAACTTGTCTTGCAGGATCACGGCGACGATGGAGACGCCGCCGAGGCTGCCCTTGTGGCGGAAGAGCCCGAGAAGGCCGACGCCAGCCGAGATGCCGAACAGCACGGCGGCCACGGCGGGGTGGATTTCCGCGACATGCAGCACGGGTTTGAGCGCCTCGGCCATCATCGAGACGAGCGTCACGGTCACGAGACTTTTCAGCGCGAAACCTGCGCCGCGCGCGTAGTAGGCGAAGGCGTAGAAGGGGATGTTGATCACGAAGAACACGATCCCGAAGCTGAACCCGGTGATATAGGACAGGATCAGCGCGGCACCTGCGGTGCCCCCGGTCACGAGGCCCGCGGCGCGCAGCAGGTGAATCCCCAGCGCGGCTTGAGCGGCGGCCACGACAAGGCCCTGCAGATCCTCGAGCTTCGAGTAATGCGGACGGGTCGCCTCTTTGGCTGCGATCTGTTCGGCGGTGATATGTGCGTCAGTGGTCATGACCCAATAATAGGGCATAATAGCTGACCTACCAAATCGCTGGGCGCAGGTCGGCTTTGCATCGCGCGAAAGGGTCGGAGCAGGGTGCGCGGACCCGTTGCCCGCAGATCACGCCCGGATCAGGTGGCGATATAGCGATCGCGGCGGTGATTGATCAGGATGATGACGTTGAGAACCATCCCGCCCAGCAGCGACCACAGCACCTTGTCGAGCGGCAGCACGAAGAGCGCGAAGAGGAACACGCCGCAATCGAACAGGATCTGCGTGCGGCCCGCTTTGAAACCGGTCCTGTCCTGCAGATAAAGCGCCACGATCCCCACGCCGCCAAGGCTCGCGCCGTGGCGGAACAGCGCCAGAAGGCCCGCGCCTGCGGTCACGCCTGCCAGCACGGCGGCCGCGCCGGGGTGGAGGATGGCGAAGCTCAGAAGATGCGGGAATATTTCGGTAAATCCGGACAGGAGCGCGACCGAGAGCACCGTCTTCACCGTGAAGCGCGCGCCCATGCGGCGGAAGGCCAGCCAGTAGAAGGGCAGGTTGAGCGTGAAGAAGATCGCGCCGAAGCTCCAGCCGGTGACGTAAGACAGCACCAGCGACAGGCCCGCGATCTGCCCGGTGAACAGCCCCGCGCCATGCAACAGCGACACCGACAGCGCCACCAGTAAGGTGCCGGTGAGAAGCCCTTGGGTGTCCTCGGGCAGAGTATGGCGGTGCGGGTCTTGGATACGGGTGTCGCTCATGGCGCTCAGATGCCACGCGGCAACGCCAAGCGCAAGAACTGAGGCGCATCGGCAACAGAGGTGTCCAAATACCTGCGGGTCACAGTCGCGTGAGTTGCCGCCGCTTTCGGGATCGGGCCAATTGGCGCCATTCGCAATGCCCAAGACAAGAGGAGGGCTGCCATGATGTCATATCGCCAAGCCCTCGCATCGCAGTGCGAAACCCGTATCGGTTTTTCGGGCACCACTCGCGTCGCACGACGCCAGGACTGACCTTCCCGATACGCCCCGGAGCCTAGGCTCCACTCCCGCAAACTGACCCGATTTCCGCGTCCCGATCCTGTCGTGACGCATCCTGGCCGCATTCTCGCGGTCCCCGTCGGGTCTTCTTTCACATCAGTAGAAGAAAGGCCGGTTGCGGGCGGAGTCCCGCGCCGGGACATGAGATGATCCAGACTCTCGAGCGTCCGAACGACGCGTTCACCATCGAAGCCGCCATCGCCAAGTTCGGCGCAGGCAAAGTTCTCCGCGCAGCGCTGTTCGCGCTGATCGCGCGTGGCGGCAAACCGCGCCCGCTCGATGCGGGGCAACTCAGCGACCACTTGCGCAGAGATATCGGGCTCGGGCCCGCCGAGCCTCCGCCAGAGCCGTGGAGCATGATGCGGTAAGCGAAAGGGCCGGGCCTGTGATGCGCCCGGCCCGACAAAGGAGATGAGGGACACGCCCGACCTCGGGTGGGCGCGGCCTGGGGCTGGTCGCCCCGTGCCAGTCAGGAGCCAACCGCCTCGCCAAATGAAAAAGGCGGGGAGAGCCCCGCCTTCCTCAACCCGTTTCGCGCGCTTTACAGCGACAGCGACTTGTTCAGGTATTCGTCGATCTTCTCGAGGAAGCCCATCGTGGTCAGCCACTTCTGATCGGGGCCGACGAGCAGCGCGAGGTCCTTGGTCATGTGACCGTCTTCGACCGCCTGCACGCAGACCTTCTCGAGGGTCTCCGCGAAAGTCTGGAGCTGTGCGTTGTCGTCCAGCTTGGCGCGGTGCTTCAGGCCACCGGTCCAAGCGAAGATAGAGGCGATGGAGTTCGTCGAAGTCTCCTTGCCCTGCTGATGCTGGCGATAGTGACGCGTCACCGTGCCGTGGGCGGCCTCGGCTTCCACCGTCTGGCCATCGGGCGTCATCAGGATCGAGGTCATCAGGCCCAGCGAGCCGAAGCCCTGCGCGACCGTATCCGACTGCACGTCGCCGTCGTAGTTCTTGCAGGCCCAGACATAGCCGCCCGACCATTTCAGCGAGCTCGCCACCATGTCGTCGATCAGGCGGTGCTCGTACCAGATGCCCGCTTCCTTGAACTTCTCGGCGAATTCCTCCTCGAAGACCTGCTGGAACAGATCCTTGAAGCGCCCGTCATAGGCTTTGAGGATCGTGTTCTTGGTCGAGAGATACACCGGCCAGCCCTTCAGCAGACCGTAGTTCAGCGAGGCCCGCGCGAAATCGATGATCGATTTGTCGAGGTTGTACATGCCCATCACGACGCCCGCGTCGGGGGCCTTGAACACTTCCTTCTCGATCACCTCGCCATCGTCGCCCACGAATTTCAGCGTGATCGTGCCCTTGCCGGGGAAGCGGAAATCGGTGGCCTTGTACTGGTCGCCATAGGCGTGACGGCCGACGACGATCGGCTTGGTCCAGCCGGGAACGAGGCGCGGGACGTTTTTGCAGATGATCGGCTCGCGGAAGATGACGCCGCCGAGGATGTTGCGGATCGTGCCGTTGGGCGAGCGATACATGCGTTTGAGGTTGAATTCCTCCATGCGCGCCTCGTCGGGCGTGATCGTCGCGCATTTGACGCCGACGCCGTATTGCTTGATCGCCTCGGCCGCATCGACGGTGATCTGGTCGTCGGTCGCGTCGCGGCTCTCGATGCCGAGGTCGTAATATTTCAGGTCGATATCGAGATAGGGCAGGATCAGCTTCTGCTTGATGAAGTCCCAGATGATGCGGGTCATCTCGTCGCCGTCGAGTTCGACGACGGGGTTGTCTACCTTGATCTTGGTCATGCGCGTTCCTTCCAAAATTCACGGGTTTGTGTTCCGGGGAGGCCGGGAATCGAAAGGGGCGGCCCGCGCCGCCCCCTCTGTCTCAGTGCTCTCAGCCGATGATGGCGTTGAGCGTTTCGCTCGGGCGCATCACCGCCGAGAGCTTTTTCGGATCGGCGTGGTAGTAGCCGCCGATATCGGCGGGCTTGCCCTGAACCTCTGCCAGTTCGGCCACGATCTTCGCTTCGCCATCGGCCAGCGCCTTGGCGATCGGGGCGAATTCGGCGGCCAGCTCGGCATCGCTCGATTGTGCTGCGAGCGCGTCGGCCCAGTAACGGGCGAACCAGTAGTGGCTGGCGCGGTTGTCGGGCTCGCCGACCTTGCGCGAGGGCGAGCGATCATTGTCGAGAATGCCCTGCGTCGCGGTCTCGACAGTTTCACCCAGCACGCGCGCTTTGGCGTTGTCGGTCTGGTCGGCGAAGAACTTGAAGCTCTCGCCCAAGGCGCAGAATTCGCCCAGCGAGTCCCAACGCAGGTGGTTTTCTTCCACCAGCTGCTGGACGTGCTTGGGGGCCGAGCCGCCAGCGCCCGTCTCGAACAGACCGCCGCCCTGCATCAGCTTCACGATCGAGAGCATCTTGGCCGAGGTGGCGAGTTCGAGGATCGGGAACAGGTCGGTCAGGTAGTCGCGCAGCACGTTGCCGGTGATCGCGATCGTGTTCTCGCCCTTGGTGATGGTCTCGAGCGAGGCGATGGTCGCCTCACGCGGGGCCATGATCTCGAACTTGTCGGCCACGCCTTTGGCTTCGAGGATCGGCTTCACGAAGGAGATCAGCTCCGCATCGTGGGCGCGGGTCTCGTCGAGCCAGAAGATTGCGCGGTAGCCGGTCGCTTTCTGACGGTCGATGGCGAGGTTTACCCAGTCTTCGATCGGAGCCTTGCGGGCCGAAGCCGAACGCCAGATATCGCCCTTCTTCACGTCATGCGAATGCAGAACCGTGCCGTCGTCGAGAACCATCTTCACGGTGCCGTCGGTCGGGATTTCGAAGGTGGTCGGGTGCGAGCCGTATTCCTCGGCTTTCTGCGCCATCAGGCCGATGTTCTGAACGGTGCCCGCGGTGGCGGGGTTCAGTTTGCCGTTGGCTTTGAAATACTCGATCGTCGCATCGTAGACCGGCGCGTAGGAGCTGTCCGGGATCACGCAGACGCAGTCGTGTTCCTTGTTGTCCGGGCCCCAGCCTTTTCCGCCGGCGCGGATCAGCGCGGGCATCGAGGCGTCGATGATGACGTCGGAGGGCACGTGCAGGTTGGTGATGCCCTTGTCCGAGTTCACCATATACATCGGCGGACGCTGGTCGCGGACTTCCTCGATCGCGGCGAGAATTTCCGGCTCGCCTTTGACGCGCTCCAGCAGATCGCCCATGCCCGAAGCCGGATCGACGCCGAGCGACTTCATCTTGTCGCCGTATTTCTCGAAGACCGGCTTGAGCCATTCCTTCACCGCATGACCGAAGATGATCGGGTCGGAGACCTTCATCATCGTCGCTTTCATATGCAGCGAGAACAGGACGCCTTCGTCCTTGGTCTTCTTGATTTCCTCGGCGAGGAACGCGTCGAGCTTGTCAGCGGACATGTAGGTCGCGTCGACCACGGTGCCTTCGGGGTAGCTCACGCCGTCCTTCAGAACGGTCTCGCCATCGGCACCTTCCAGAACGATCTTCGCGGTGGACGCTTTCGGCAGGGTGGCCGAGAGTTCGTTCGAGAAGAAATCGCCCTCCGACATGGTGGCCACGCGGGTCTTGCTGTCGGCGGTCCACTCGCCCATGCGGTGCGGGTTGTTCTGCGCGAATTTCTTCACGGCGGCGGCAGCGCGGCGGTCGGAGTTGCCCTCGCGCAGCACCGGGTTCACGGCCGAGCCCTTGATCGAGTCGTATTTCGCGCGGACGGCTTTTTCCTCATCCGTCTTCGGCTCTTCGGGGTAGTCGGGCAGGGCGTAGCCCTGACCCTGCAGTTCGCGCACGGCGGCGACGAGCTGCGGCACCGAGGCCGAGATGTTCGGCAGCTTGATGACGTTGGCCTGCGGCGTCTTTACGTAATCGCCGAGCCATGCCAGATCGTCCGACTGGCGCTGCTCTTCGGTAAGCGCTTCGGGGAAGGTGGCGAGGATACGGCCCGCGAGCGAGATATCCTTGGTGCCGACCGAAATCCCGGCCGCTTGCGCGAATTTGCGCACGATCGGCAGCAGCGATGCGCTCGCCAGTTCCGGGGCCTCGTCGACCTTGGTGTAAATGATGTCAGGAGTGTTCTTGTCGCTCATGGCACAGCCCTCTTCGGTTGAAGCCTCGGTTTGCTGCCTCTTACCCGATTCAGATGCGCTTGGCTAGACGGTATGCGATTGTATACGGAGGTTCCACGAAATCCCGGAGGAACGCCTCGGAATAGGGGGCAAGGGCCGAGTGTGGCTTAGCTGCGTGCGGCGAACCAGCCTTCGACCCGATCCCGTACCCAGTCCCACACCGCAGGCGCGCCGCGGGCGATCTTGGTGCCGATGCGCTCTTCGAGTTGGGTGAAGCTGACATCGTAATCGATCCACGAGCCACCGCCCGACTGGTGGTTGAGCAGCACAGGCTGCACCCGGTCGAGCGATTTCGCGAAGATCGCGTCGGGGGTCTCGTTGGCCTCGAATTCCTGCCAGAGCGCCAGCATCTGCGCTCCCTGATCCCCGGGCAACAACCCGAAGATACGTTCGGCGGCGGCGGCTTCTGCTTTCAGGATGTCTTCCGCGCCATGCGCCGTGCCGCCCTTGGAATGGATCGGCACATCGCCCACGTCGATCTCGACCAGATCGTGCAGCAGGAGCATGCGGATCACCCGGTCGATCGAGACGCCTTCGGGTGCCTGTTCGGCCAGCGTCAGCGCATAGAGCGCGAGCGACCAGCTATGCTCGCCCGAGTTTTCGGGGCGCGAGGCGTCGTGGATCGGCGTCGCACGGGTCACCGATTTCAGTTTCTCGGCCTCGGCGAGGAAGGTGAATTGCTGATCGAGCCGGGTCATGTACGTCTCCAGAGCCGGGGCAGAAGCAGAAGCAGCGCCACGAAGGCGAAGAGACCGCCGGCGCGCCAGCTCATCGCGCGGTCGGTATAGCCGGAACAGTCGAGGTTCGGCGCCGCGAAGGCGTAGAACAGAACCGTGGCGAGGATCGAGAAGACGACGATGCCCATCCCCAGAACCGGCGGGATCGCGCGGTTCGCGGCCGCGAGCAACAACCCGGTCCAACCCAGCCAGAGCGGGGCTACAACGAGGATCAGATGCATCGGGTTCGCGAGGAGTTCGCCGAGGCCCATGACCAGCGCCGCGCCGCGCGACGACGCGCCGCTCCACTCTCCATCGCAAATCATGTGGCTTGCATGAAAGGCTGTCGCGATGATCAGCGACAGGGCGAGGGAGAGGGCTGCCGCGAAAACGACGCGCGCGGCCCCCGGGCTCATGACCCGGTCCCGGAATCCGGTGTCTTCGCCGCAGCCTGCGCCCGCTTTTCCAATTCCACCAGCTTGCGCTCGAAGAATTCGCGGCCGCGCTGCTCGGCCATATGCAGGCGACAGGCCGTGATATAGGCCTCCTGCAGCGAGGGCGACGACGTGCCGATATAGTTGCTCACCTCCATGAAGAGGCGTTCGTCGTCATATTTGCGCATCGCCTCCATCGTGTCGGTGGCGAGCTTTTCAGCAAGTTCGTCGATCAGCGCCATCAGCGCGTGCCCTCCGTCAGGCGGCGGCGGACATAGGTCTGAACCGTGTCGATCATCGGCTGCATATGGGCTTCTTCGTTCTTGAAAAAGTGATCCGCGCCTTCGATGACCTCATGGGTGATCGTGATGCCCTTCTGCTCCTGCAGCTTGGAGACCAGTTGCTCGGTTTCCTTGGGCTGCGCGATCCGGTCGTTCGTGCCGTTGATGATCAGGCCCGAGGACGGGCAGGGCGCGAGGAAGGAATAGTCGTAATTGCCGGGGCCGGGCGAGGAGGGGCCGGGCGGGGCAACGGAGATGAAGCCGGTGATCTCGGGACGACGCATGAGAAGCTGCATGCCGATCCACGCGCCGAAGGAATGGCCCGCGACCCAGCAATGCTTCGAGTTGGGGTTCATCGTCTGCAGGTAGTCCAGCGCCGAGGCGGCATCGGACAATTCGCCCACGCCCTGATCGTATTCGCCTTGGCTGCGGCCTACGCCCCGGAAGTTGAAGCGCAGAACGGTGAAGCCCATTTTGTAGAAGGCGTAATGCAGGTTGTAGACGACGCGGTTGTTCATCGTGCCGCCGAACTGCGGATCGGGGTGCAGAATGATCGCGATCGGCGCGTCGGGTGCGGGCTGCGGGTGGTAGCGCCCCTCGAGGCGACCTTCGGGACCGGGAAAAATGACTTCGGGCATCGTCTCTCGTTTTTATTGCGCCAGCTCTGGGTTCCTTGGGCGCCTGCGCTCCTGCCTTTCTTGACGGGTCGGCGCGGCTGGCCTAGGAGAAAGCCTCCCCCGGCGCCATGCCGGGAGATCGGGCATTGGTGGAGGTAATCGGCCCTCGCGCTTGCGTCAATGCTTTAGCAATGATTCACTCCTGCGCGGGCGGTGTTTTCGGGCCGATTTTCGGCTAAATACGGGTTTGGATGGGCCTCGGGCCGAGGAGGGTGCATGAAACTGTCGACGAAAGGCCGTTACGCGATGGTCGCGCTGGTTGATCTGGCGCTGGCGGGCGAAGGCAGCCGGACCTCTCTGGCGGCGCTGTCGGAGCGTCAGGATATCTCGCTGCCCTATCTGGAGCAGCTCTTCGTGCGGCTGCGCCGGGCGGGGCTGGTGAATTCGGTGCGCGGCCCGGGTGGCGGTTACCGGTTGGCGCGTTGCCCGTCGGAGATCCGCATCTCGGAGATTTTCGAGGCCGTGGACGAGACCGTCTCGGCGATGCATGTAGGCGCTGGCGCCTCGGGGGCAATCTCGGGCTCGCGGGCGCAGTCGATGGCGAACCGGTTGTGGGAGAGCCTGTCGGCGCAGGTCTTCGTCTTCCTGCATCAGACGACGCTGGACGATGTGGTGAAGAACCGCATGAAACCCTGTCCGGCCGTGCCGAGCCTGTTTTCGGTCGTCGACGAATAATCTTAACCGTCGGGGCGTGATGGCCTCTCGCGGACGCTCCGCGGGGGATATTTTTGCCAAGTCGAAGGCACGCCCTTTCTTCTGGGGCGCGGCTGCCCTATCCCCACCGCAGCTATCCGACACCCAACCAAGCGGAGCGTAACATGGCGCGCAGCTATCTCGATTGGAACGCGACAACGCCGCTGAGGGCAGAGGCCCGTCAGGCGATGATCGAGGCGATGGATGTGGTCGGCAACCCGTCCTCGGTGCATTCCGAGGGGCGCGCGGCGAAGGCGCTGATGGAGCGCGCGCGCGCTCAGGTCGCCGCCGCGTTGGGGGCCGAGGGGCAGGATGTGATCTTCACCTCCGGCGCCACGGAAGCCGCGGCGCTGGCGCTGAGCGGGCGCGAGGTGCATTGCGCGGGCGTCGAGCATGACGCGATCCGCAGCTGGTGCGTCGAAGATCTGCCCGTCGATCGGGCAGGGCGGATCACCGTCTCCGATCCCGCAAATTCGGCCCTGCAGCTGGCCAATTCCGAGACCGGCGTAGTGCAGGAACTGCCCGAGGGGCTGTATCTGAGCGATCTCACCCAAGGCTTCGGCAAGATCCCCTTTGCGTTCAACTGGCTCGGCACCACCTGCGGCATCGTCTCGGCGCATAAGCTGGGCGGGCCGAAGGGCATCGGCGCGTTGATCGTCAAGCGCGGCACGGATATCGCAGCGCAGCTCAAAGGTGGCGGTCAGGAGATGGGTCGGCGGGCCGGCACGGAGAACCTGATCGGCATTGCAGGCTTCGGTGCGGCAGCCGAAGCCGCCTCGCGTGATCTTGAGGGCGGAATCTGGCGCGAGATCGAAAAACTTAGAAACATTCTAGAAAACGCCATTGCGGATCGGGCAAGCGAGACTATTTTTGTCGGGAATGAATCGCACAGGCTTCCGAACACCTCCTGCTTCATCACGCCCGGCTGGAAGGGCGAGACGCAGGTGATGCAGATGGACCTGGGCGGGTTCGCGGTTTCCGCAGGCTCCGCCTGTTCGAGCGGGAAGGTCAAAAGCTCTGCTGCGCTGGTCGCGATGGGCTTTTCGGAAACCGAGGCGGGATCGGCCTTGCGGGTCTCGCTGGGGCCGCAGAGCCGCGAAGAAGATGTCATGCGTTTCGCCGAACACTGGCTGAAATGCGAAGCGAAACACCGCGCACGGCGCGGGTAAGAGATGGGAGAGCCGGATATGGCGGGCGTTGATCAGGTGGAAGTACGTGAAGGCGTCGATCGCGAGACGGTCGAGACCGTCCAGAACATGGGCACCTACAAATACGGCTGGGACACCGATATCGAGATGGAATACGCGCCGAAAGGCGTGAACACGGATATCGTCCGCCTCATCTCGGACAAGAACAAAGAGCCCGAGTGGATGACCGAATGGCGTCTGCAGGCCTTCTCGCGCTGGGAAGATATGCCCAAGCCGAACTGGGCGCTGCTGAAGGTTCCGGAAATCGATTTTCAGGACCAGTATTACTACGCGCGCCCGAAAAGCATGGTCGAGAAGCCCAAGTCGCTCGACGAGGTCGATCCCAAGCTGCTCGCGACCTATGAGAAGCTCGGCATTCCGCTGAAGGAACAGATGATCCTCGCGGGCGTCGAAGGCGCGGAAGACATCAACCTCGACGATCGCCAGATCGCCGTCGACGCGGTGTTCGATAGCGTCTCCGTCGGCACCACCTTCAAGGACAAGCTCGCCGAGGCGGGCGTGATCTTCTGCTCGATCTCGGAAGCGATCCAGGAACACCCGGAGCTGGTGAAGAAATATCTCGGCTCGGTCGTGCCGCAGGCGGATAACTTCTACGCAGCGCTGAACTCGGCCGTGTTCTCGGACGGCTCCTTCGTCTACGTGCCGCCGGGCGTGCGCTGCCCGATGGAACTGTCGACCTATTTCCGCATCAACGCGGAAAACACGGGACAGTTCGAGCGCACCCTGATCATCGCCGACAAGGGCTCGTATGTGTCCTATCTCGAAGGCTGCACCGCACCCAAGCGCGACACCGCGCAGCTGCACGCGGCCGTGGTCGAGATCATCGTCGAGGAAGATGCCGAGGTGAAATATTCCACGGTGCAGAACTGGTTCCCGGGCGATGAAGACGGCAAGGGCGGCATCTACAACTTCGTCACCAAACGCGCCGATTGCCGCGGCGACCGCGCCAAGGTGATGTGGACGCAGGTCGAGACCGGCTCCGCGATCACGTGGAAATACCCGTCCTGCATCCTGCGCGGCAATGAGAGCCAGGGCGAGTTCTACTCGATCGCCATCGCGAATAACTGGCAGCAGGCCGATACCGGCACCAAGATGATCCATCTTGGCAAGGACACCCGCTCGCGGATCGTGTCGAAAGGCATCTCGGCCGGTCAGGCGCAGAACACCTATCGCGGTCTCGTCTCGATGCACCCGAAAGCGACCGACTCGCGCAACTACACGCAATGTGACTCGCTGCTGATCGGCGACAAATGCGGCGCGCACACGGTTCCCTATATCGAGGTGAAGAACAACTCGAGCCGGGTCGAGCACGAGGCCACGACCTCGAAGGTCGATGACGACCAGCTGTTCTATTGCCGCGCCCGCGGGATGGACGAGGAAGAGGCAGTGGCCCTTGTGGTCAACGGGTTCTGCCGCGAAGTCCTTCAGGCGCTGCCGATGGAATTCGCGATGGAAGCTCAAAGCCTTGTGGCGATCTCGCTGGAGGGGAGCGTCGGGTGATCTTCACGCGCGCAAATATCGAAATTGCCGAGGATCTGCCCCATTTCGGGCATAATCCTTATGCATGTCTTAACCTGTCCAAAGGGATAGGTGAGGGCCATGACGGTATCGAGCGCCAGCTTCAACGATCGCCTCGCGCGGATCGAGAAAACGCGGAAATCGGCGAAGGGCCGGATTCAGCTGCATATCGGGGATCAGGAAGCCTGGGTGGCCAACGATTCCGCGATGCTGCGTCAGGTCATCGCCAAGCCGCGTCACTCGCGGCTGGCCGTGTTCAAGGTCCTGCCCGCGCTGATGGTCGGTGCGATCGGGATGATGGTCGTCACCGCGCTGAAAATGCGTTTTCTGACGCCGGAACTGGCCGAGAAAGTCGGCTCCAATCCGGATCTGGTCCTCGTGGTTGCGGCGGTGCTGACCGCCTTCGGGCTGGGCATGATGCTGCGGCTCTCCTCGGTGAAACTGATGGCGGTGCAGCTGCTGGGCGTCGCGCTGGCCTTCGTGGGGCTGCACAATATCGCCTTCTGGCAACCGGACATGGCGGCGCTGGCCTTCACGCCCGACTGGGTGGAGCAGCAGACCGCGCAATTCGAGCCGCGCACCCTGCGCTACGCCGAGACCACCATCCGCTTCTGACCCTTCGCGCGCCCGCCGCGGCCCGCATGGGTCGCCAAACGGGAGGGCGCGCATGATCGTCACCACCACCCCCACCATCGAGGGTCGCCCGATCGCGACCTATCATGGCATCGTCGTGGGCGAAGCCATCATGGGCGCCAATGTCGTCCGCGATATCTTCGCGCAGGTCACCGACATCATCGGCGGCCGCTCCGGCGCTTACGAATCCAAATTGCAAGACGCGCGCGCCACGGCGCTCGGCGAGCTTGAAGACCGCGCCCGCGAGCTGGGCGCGAATGCCGTTGTCGGCGTCGATCTCGACTACGAGGTCGTCGGCCAATCCATGCTTATGGTGTCGGCCTCCGGCACCGCTGTAACCGTATCCTGAGGAAGAACCATGCTTGATATCAAGAACCTGCACGTCAAACTGGAAGAAGAGGACAAGCAGATCCTCAAGGGCGTCAACCTGAGCGTCGAGTCCGGGAAGGTCCATGCGATCATGGGGCCGAACGGCTCGGGTAAGTCCACGCTGTCCTATGTGCTCTCGGGTCGCGATGGCTATGAGGTCACCGAAGGCGAAGCGCATCTCAACGACACCGACCTGCTGGATTCCGAGCCCGAAGAGCGCGCCGCCGCAGGCCTGTTCCTCGCGTTCCAATACCCGGTGGAAATCCCCGGCGTCGGCAACATGACCTTCCTGCGCACCGCGCTCAACGCACAGCGCAAGGCGCGCGGCGAGGAGGAAATCTCCGCTGGCGACTTCCTGAAACTGGTGCGCGGCAAGGCGAAATCGCTCAAGATCGACGCGGACATGCTCAAGCGTCCGGTCAATGTCGGCTTCTCGGGCGGTGAGAAAAAGCGTAACGAAATCCTGCAGATGGCGATCCTCGAGCCGAAGATGTGCATCCTCGACGAGACCGATTCCGGTCTCGACGTCGACGCGATGCGTCTGGTGGCCGAAGGCGTGAACGCGCTGCGTGACGAGGGCCGTTCCTTCCTCGTGATCACCCACTACCAGCGCCTGCTCGACCACATCAAACCCGATGTCGTCCACATTATGGCGGATGGCCGCATCATCGAGACCGGCGGGCCGGAACTGGCCCTCGAAGTCGAGAAGAACGGCTATGCCGACCTGCTCGCAAAACACGGGATCTCGGAGGTGATGGCGTAATGTCGGCAGTCGAGAAAATGACCAACGCCGAGACGCGGCTGGCGCGCGTTTCTCTGCCCGACGGGTTCGGGCCGCAACGCCGCGCCGCGCTGGACCGTCTGAACGCGATGGGCCTGCCGGGCCGTCGCGACGAATACTGGCGCTGGACCAACCCGACCGATTTCATCGCGCCCGACCCGGTGCCCGCAGCGCCGTTCAGCGATGACGAGCCGGAGATTTTCGGCGAGATCGATCGTCTGAAGATCGTGTTCCGCGATGGCGTGTTCGATGCCGAGGCCTCCGACGATCTGTCGATGTCCGGCGTCGAGATCCTGCGTCTGGCCGATGCGCCCGACGTGAGCTGGGCCAGCAGCCTGTACGGCACGCTGGAAGCCAACGGTCAGGACCCGGTGAAGCGTCCCTTCGCGGCGCTCAACACGGCGTCCGCCACTGATGGCGTGCTGATCCGCGTGACTGGCGTCGCCGAGAAACCTGTGAGCCTGATTTACACCCATGAATCAGAGACTTCCGACCCGATCCTGCATCACCTCGTGAAGCTCGAAGAGGGCGCGGAAATCACGGTCCTGGAGAACGGCCCGGCGGGCGCGCGCTTCAACAAGCTGATGGAAGTGGACGTCGCCAAGGGCGCGAAATTCCACCACATCCGCGTGCAGGGCCGCGATCACGAGCGTCGCGCCGTGACCTCGATCTTCACCCGCGTCGCGGAAGAAGGCCTGTTCAAGAGCTTCACGCTGACCTCGAACGGGGTGCTGACGCGCAATGAATGCGTGATCGACATCGTGGGCGACGACGCGAATGCGCATGTCGCGGGCGCGGCTCTTGGCGATGGCAAAACCGGCAAATTCCACCACGACGACACCGTCTTCATCACCCACGGGGCCGAGCGCGGCGAGAGCCGTCAGGTCTTCAAGAAGGTGCTGAAGAACGGCGCCGAGGGCATCTTCCAGGGCAAGATCCTCGTGAAGCCGGGCGCGCAGAAGACCGATGGCTACCAGATCAGCCAGTCGCTGCTGCTCGACGAGAACAGCCAGTTCCTCGCCAAGCCGGAGCTAGAGATCTACGCCGATGACGTGCAGTGTTCGCACGGCTCGACCACCGGCGCGATCGATGAGACCGCGCTCTTCTACCTGCGTTCGCGCGGCGTGCCGGAAGAGGAAGCCACCGCGCTTCTGGTTCTGAGCTTTGTGGCCGATGCCATTGAAGAGATTGAGGAAGAGCGGTTCCGCGATGCGATCCTGACCCGTTTGGAAGGGTGGCTCGCACGCCATCGCGGCTGAGGCGCAGCGATGTCCGCGACAGACGATATCCGGCGCAGCTACCGGCGTCCGCGCGTGGTGATGCGCGAGCATCTCGCGCGCCCGGCCTCCGAGCCGCGCGCGCTGGTCTTCCTGCTTGCGGCGCTGACCGTGATCTTCATCGCGCAATGGCCAAGGCTGTCGCGGATCGCCCATGAGATGCCCGACCAGCCGATGGTCGGGCTGATGATGGGCACGGTGCTGGCGCTGCTCGCGACCGTGCCCGTCTTCTACGCGATTGCGGCACTGAGCCACCTTGTGCTGAGGCTCCTCGGCGGGCAGGGAAGCTGGTATGGAGCGCGGGTCGCGCTGTTCTGGTCGCTTCTGGCGGTCTCGCCGCTGATGCTGCTGCAAGGGCTCGTGGCGGGATTCATCGGGCGCGGCGCGGAACTTTCGCTCGTTTCCGCGCTTGTGACCGTAGCCTTCGTCCTGCTATGGGGCGCAGCGTTGCGCGTGGTAGAATTCGAAGGAAAAACAAACTGATGCAGCCCGATCTTAAAGAATGGCTTATCCGTAGCTTCACCGATCCGAAATCGGTTGCGCGCGATTTGATCGGGCTGGATTTGAACGCCAATGCGCGGTTCATGGCGATGGTTCTGGTGGTCGTGATGACCGCGATCCTCGGCACGCTCGCGCAGCTGGTGTTCTCCTTCATCACCAAGGTGGATATCGGCACGGTGACGCCGCCGCTTACCGTTGTGGGGCTGCAGGGCGCGCTTCTGGTCTATGGCGCTTTCGCCATGTCTTTCGTCGGCCAACGCTTTGGCGGGCATGGGAAATTCCCGGATGCGCTGCTGCTTCTGACCTGGATCGAATTCGTTCTGATGATCGGTCAGATGATCCAGGTCGTGCTGATGGTCTTCTTCCCGATCTCGGCCACGCTGATGTCGGTGCTGCTGGTGGCGCTGATGTTCTACTTGCTGGTGCAGTTCACAATGGTTCTGCACGGGTTCGAAAACCCCGTGGCGACCGGCTTCGGGGTTATCCTGACCTTTCTGGGCTCGGCGATGATCGCGGGGATCGTGCTGGTGTCGACCGGCCTCGTGCAAATGCCCGCAGACCCCGCGTCACTCTGAGGTGCTCCATGTATGATATCGAAAAAATCCGCGCGGATTTCCCGATCCTGACGCGAGAAGTGAACGGCAAGCCCTTGGTTTACCTCGATAACGGGGCCTCGGCGCAAAAGCCGCGCGTCGTGATCGACGCGATGACCCGTATGTATGAGCACGACTATTCCAACGTGCATCGCGGGTTGCATACGCTGTCCAATATCGCGACCGAGAAATACGAGAGCGTGCGCGGGATCGTCGCGCGCTTCCTGCATGTCGCCGATGAAGAGCAGATCGTGTTCACCACCGGCTCGACCGAGGGGATCAACCTCGTCAGCTACGCCTGGGGCGCGCCGAACCTCGAGCCGGGCGACGAGATCATCCTGTCGGTGATGGAGCACCACGCCAATATCGTGCCGTGGCATTTCCTGCGCGAACGGCAGGGCGTGAAGCTGGTCTGGGTGGAGCCCGAGGCCGATGGCTCGCTGCCGCCCGAAAAGGTGCTGGAGGCGATCACGCCGCGCACCAAGCTGATCGCGATCACCCATATGTCGAACGTGCTGGGCACGCGGGTCGATGTGAAACCGATCGCGCAGGCTGCACGGACGCGCGGGATCGCGACACTGGTCGACGGCTCGCAGGCGGCGGTGCATGGCCCCGTCGACGTCGACGATCTGGGCTGCGATTTCTACGTCATCACCGGACATAAGCTATACGGACCAAGCGGTTCCGGGGCACTCTTCATCCGTCGCGACCGGATGCTGGAGATGCGTCCCTTCCTTGGTGGCGGCGATATGATCGACACCGTGACCCGCAACACGGTGATCTACAACACGCCGCCGATGAAGTTCGAGGCGGGGACGCCCGGCATCGTACAGCAGATCGGCATGGGGGTCGCGCTCGATTACCTGATGGGGATCGGGATGGAGAACATCGCCGAGCACGAGCGCGATCTGCGTGACTACACTGCCGAGAAACTGAACGGGCTGAACTGGCTCAACCAGCAGGGCACCGCCGCCGATAAGGGCGCGATCTTCTCGCTCACGCTGAATGGTCCGGCCCATCCGCATGACATCTCGACCATCCTCGACAAGCGGGGCGTGGCGGTGCGTGCAGGGCAGCATTGCACCGGTCCGTTGATGGAATGGCTTGGCGTTACGGCCACGGCGCGCGCGTCTTTCGGGATGTACAACACCCGTGAAGAGGCCGATGCGCTGATTTCCGCGCTCGAATTGTGCCACGATCTGCTAGGCTAAGGGCGCCGCTCGGCGAGGGGACTTGCTTTTGCTGCGATGCAGCATAACTCTGCGGCAGGGAGGCAGGCAGCGAAAGGGCCGAGCCGATGAACCGCAAGAGCATTAACCTCGCATTGCAAGGTGGGGGCGCGCATGGCGCGTTCACCTGGGGCGTTCTCGACCGTTTTCTGGATGAAGAGTGGCTGGACTATGCGGCGATCTCGGGCACCTCTGCCGGGGCGCTGAACGGGGCTGCGTTCAAGGCAGGCTATGCCCGTGGCGGTCGCCAAGGGGCGCGCGCGTCCCTGGATGAGCTTTGGAGCCAGGTCGCCGAAAGCGTCGATCTGCGGCTCGAGCGGCTGATGCCTGCGCAACTGCCCGGCACCGAGGCGCTGACGCGCTGGTTCGACGCCTTCACGCCGGCGGCCTTCATCGACGGCATGTCGCGGGTCTTCTCGCCCTATGACGCGGGGCCGTTCTACGTCAATCCGCTGAGTTCGGTGGTCGAGCGGTTTCGCTATCGCGAT
This sequence comes from Thioclava sp. JE_KL1, assembly GCF_009296265.1. GTDB lineage: Bacteria > Pseudomonadota > Alphaproteobacteria > Rhodobacterales > Rhodobacteraceae > Thioclava. The sequence continues at coordinate 136,545 of NZ_WBJS01000004.1, read as the reverse complement.
GTCTGTGCGAGCGAGGGGCCGCGGCTGCATGTCTCGGCCACCAATGTGCGCACCGGCAAGATCCGCGTCTTCACCGGCGACGAGATCACCGCGGATGCGATCCTCGCCTCGGCCTGTCTGCCGGAGATTTTTCAGGCGGTCGAGATCGAGGACCCGAAAACAGGCCGCACCGAGGCCTATTGGGATGGCGGCTATACCGGCAATCCGCCGCTTTTCCCGCTGTTCGAACCGGCCTATCCGCGCGACGTGGTGGTCATTTCGATCAACCCGCTCTGGCGCGACGAGATCCCGAAAACGCCCGCGCAGATCGACGAGCGGGTCAACGAGATCAGCTTCAACTCCTCGCTGTTGCGCGAATTGCGAGCGATCAATTTCGTACATCGGCTGATCCGCGAAGACCGGCTCCCCGAAGGGGCGATGAAGGATGTGCTGATCCATATGATCGCCGATGACGACGTCATGGGCGAGCTGAGCGCAAAGTCGAAGATCCTGCCCGAATGGGGGATGCTCGCGAAGCTGAAACTGGCGGGCCGGGCGGCGGCGGATCGCTGGCTCGACGCCCATGCCGACAAGATCGGCAAAGAGGCGTCGACCGATCTTCAGGCCTTGTTCGACTGAAGTTTCACCTTGGTTTTCTTCGCGGGTTTCGCCTCTTTCGGCTGCGGGTAAACCAGACCGGCGGAGATGATCAGCTTCGCCGCATCCTCGACCGACATGTCGAGATAGGTCACCTGCGATTGCGGGACAAACAGCAGAAAGCCCGAGGTCGGGTTCGGCGTCGTCGGCAGGAAGACCGAGATCAGCGGGTCGTCGTCTTCGGCCTTGGCCGCGATTTCGCCCTTCGCGGTGGACGAGACGAAGGCGACCGCTTTCAGCCCCTCGCGCGGATATTCGATCATGCAGGCGCGGTCGAACTTGCCTTCGGACTGGCTCAGCACCGTTTCCGCGATCTGCTTGAGTCCGCTATAGACCGTGCGCACGAAGGGCAGGCGGTCGACGATGCTCTCGCCGAAGCGCAGCATCGTGCGCCCGAAGAAGCCCTTGGCGAGCCAGCCGACGATGACCGTGAAGACAAGGAAGATGATGACGCCGAGCCCGCGCACATTGATGCCGATATAGCGTTCGGGGCGTAGCTCTGGCGGCACCAGCGGCAGCACCCAGCCATCGACCCAGCCGGCCATCGTCCACATGAGCCAGATCGTCAGACCGATCGGCGCGACGACGATCAACCCGGTGAAGAAGGAGGCACGCAGCGCGGCGAAACGCGAGCGGCGGCGCGGATGGGGGTCGTCTTTGGTCATGATCTGGATGCGCCCTCTCGTGGCGATGCGTTGCCTGCTATCTAGGCAGCGCCGCCACGATGGGCAATGGGCCGTGCATCAGGCGCCGCGAGCTGTGATGATTTCGCCCGCGATTGCGGCAGCCAGACGGGCGTTGTTCAGAACAAGGGCGATATTGGCCTCGAGCGAGCGGCCTTCGGTCAGCTCGAAAATGCGCGACAGCAGGAAGGGCGTGACCGCCTTCGCTGCGATGCCCTGCGCCTCGGCCTCTTGCAGCGCCTGTTCGATGACCGGAACGATTTCCTCGCGGGCGATCTTGGCCTCTTCGGGGATCGGGTTCGCGATCAGCTGGCCGCCCGGCAGACCGAGGGCTGCGCGTGCGAGCTGCGATTTGGCGATCTCGGCGGCGCTGTCTGCGCGCAACGGCGCAGGCAGGCCGGAATTGCGCGACCAGAAGGCGGGGAAGGCGTCTTGCCCGTAAGCGATGACCGGCACGCCATGGGTCTCCAGCACTTCGAGCGTCTTCGGCAGATCGAGGATCGCCTTGGCACCCGCCGCGACCACGCTGACCGGGGTCTGCGCCAATTCGAGCAGATCGGCTGAGATGTCGAAGCTGTCTTCCGCGCCGCGATGGACGCCGCCGATCCCGCCGGTGGCGAAGACGTCGATGCCCGCGAGGTTCGCGCAGATCATGGTCGCGGCGACGGTAGTCGCGCCGGTCGCGCCCTTCGCAAGGCAGACCGCAAGATCGGCGCGGCTGACCTTCATCGCGTCCTTGGTTTGCGCAAGCGCCTCCAGCTCCTCGGGTTCCAGCCCGATATGGATCTTGCCGCCCATCACCGCGATCGTGGCCGGCACCGCGCCCGCCTTGCGGATCTCGGCCTCGACCGCCTGCGCGGTCTCGAGGTTCTGCGGATAGGGCATCCCGTGCGTGATGATCGTCGATTCCAGCGCGACGATGGGACGGTTTTCGGCTTTTGCGTCAGCGACTTCAGCGGCGAAAGTGAGGGGGGCGCTCATGTGGCGAGTTCTCCGGAAACATAGCGCGCGGCGGCGGTCAGGGCGCTCTCGAGCGCCTCCATGCGACCCGCGCCGCGCTGTTCGGCCACGAGATGCGCGGCCATGAAAGTATCGCCCGCGCCGGTCACGCGGGTCACGAGGACAGGGGGCGGGGCGGAGGAAATCACGTTGCCTGCCACAGCGCTGCCGTCAGCGGCCGCCTTGCCGCCATCGGTCACCAGCACGCGTTGCGCGCCGCGTTCCAGCAGGGTTTCAGCGGCGTGTTCAGCGCTGTCGAAGCTGCCCTGACACAGGATGCCCGCCTCTTCGAGATTGACGTAAAGCGTCGCCGCCGGATGGGCCAGAAGCGGCGTCAGCCGTTCCGCCTTGCCGGGGCTCGCAGGGGCCACGCGCAGATCGGCCTTGGCGAAAAGCGAGGAATGCGCGATCTGACTGAGCAGCGCCTCGGTGAGATTTCCGTCGAGCGCGATGGCGCCGGTCCACGGTTCGTTTTCCGTGCCGAGCCGTCCATCCGCGAGCGGCGCGAGGATCTTCTCGCCCGCAGCCTCCAGCGAATGCGCATCCGCGATGGCCGCAATCAGCCCGTTCGCGCCCTCGATCGCCATATAGCGGTCGGTCGGCAGATCGTCCGAGCGATACAGATAGTTGCAATCGACGCCCAGCACCTCGGCGGACTGGATCAGATCGTTGCCCTGACTGTCGCGCCCCAGCGCGGTCAGAACCGCAGGCTTGAGCCCATAGCGGCGCAGAGTCATCGCGATATTCATCGCGACCCCACCGGGCAGCCGTTCGATCCGCCCCGGCACGTCGGAGCCTTCATGCATGTGCACGGAGGCGCGGCCGATGATGTCCCACAGGACCGAACCGATGCACAGAATATCAGGTCTGGATTCGCTCATGCGCGGTTCTTGGCGCGGTTTCCCGGGCGGAGCAAGGGGCTTTGCCCCCGCTCAGGCGCGGCGAGATTTCAGGAAAGCCCAGAGCCAGATGCCAGCCAGCACGAGCGAGCCGACCGCGTTGAGGTTCGCCATGGTGATGCCGAAGATGTCCCACGGAATCTCGTCGCAGCGCACCAGCGGGGCCTCGTTGATCTGCTTGAGCAGGTCGGCGGCGGAGACGGTCGTGTCCACGGCGCTCGAGGTGCAATCGGTGGGGCCCTCGAAGATCTTCCGCTCGACGCCCGAGTGATAGAAGCCGATGACCGAGGTGGTCAGCGCGGCCAACATCCCCAGAAGGGCAGTCCATCCGGGCAGGCGGAAGGTGAGGATCACGATCCCGATGATCGCGGCGGCCAGATGCGGCCAGCGTTGCAGCAGGCACAGATGGCAGGGCGCGTAGCCGAACGCCTGAAAGACGAAGGCCCCGGCGAGCACGAAGGCGGAGCCCGCGGCGGCAAGGCCTACGAGGCTGCGGAAGGAAGTCAGGTTTTGCATGCGATCTTGCATCGGGGGCCTCAGAGATATTTCAGAAGATAGAACCCGCCGATCAGCAGGATGACGAAGATGGTGAAGAGTGGGCCGAGCCAGCGCTCGATGAAGGTTTTGATCGGTTCGCCGAATTTCCACAATAGCCCCGCCACCACGAAGAAGCGTAGCGCCCGGGCGACAAAGGAGACGCCGAGGAAGAGCACCGGGCTCAGGTTCGTGGCGCCGGCGAAGATCGTGATTACCTTATAGGGGAAGGGCGTGACACCCGCGATCAGCACGGCCCATCCGCCCATCTCGTTGAACCGGGCGGCGAGCGAGTTGAAGTCGTCGGCCTTGCCGTAGAAATCCAGCACCGGCTTGCCGATCGCATCCATGAAGCCATAGCCGATCAGGTAGCCAAGGCAACCGCCCGCGACCGACGACAGGGTCGCCACCAGTGCGATGCGCCATGCCGCCCAGGGCCGCGCGAGGATCATCGGGATCATCAGCACGTCGGGCGGGATCGGGAAGACCGAGGCTTCGATAAAGGCGACAGCGGCGAGATACCACATCGCATGCGGGTGGCTCGCGCGGGCCATCGTCCAGTCGTAGATGCGGCGGATCATGGCGGCATCCTTTTCCTTGCTGCTCGGTTCGCTTCATCTCCCGCGCGGGCCGCAAGGTCAAGTCACGCGCGTTGCACCTTTGCTTTTCCCGGCCTCACGCTAGACTTCACATAAAAGCGAGGGAGGCATTCGCGAATGCAATGGCGAGGACGGCGCGGCAGCCGCAATATCGAGGACCGGCGCGGCCAGCGCAGGGCAGGGGGCGGCGCGATCCGTCTGGGTGGCGGTGGCCTGGGCGTCGTCGCGATCGTCGTGGTGGCCTATTTCCTCGGGATCGATCTGACGCCGCTTCTGAATGGCGGGTCGGGTGGCTCGGGGCAGGTGGTCACCCAATCGGGTGAGTTGAGCGATCGCGAGAAGGCGATGGGCGATTTCGTCTCGGTGACGCTGGCCGATACTGAAGAGGTCTGGCAGGACGTGTTCCAATCCGATCTCGGGCGGCAATACGATCCGGCGGTGCTGGTACTCTATAGTGGGGTCACGCAATCGCCCTGCGGCAATGCGAGCGGCGCGACGGGGCCGTTCTACTGTCCGGGCGATCAGAAGGTCTATCTCGATACGGCGTTTTTCGACACGCTGAGCCAGCAGCTCGGTGCGCGGGGCGATTTCGCCGCCGCCTATGTTGTCGCGCATGAGGTGGCCCATCATGTGCAGGATGAACTGGGGATTCTCGGTAAGGTTAATGAAGTGCGCGCGCAAAGCTCCGAGGCTCAGTCCAATGCGCTTTCGGTGCGGATCGAGTTGCAGGCAGACTGCTTCTCGGGAATCTGGGCGCGCCGGGCCGAGGATCAGATTGGCGCGATCGAGCCGGGCGACGTCTCCGAGGCGATGAACGCCGCCGCGCAAATCGGCGACGATACGCTGCAGCGCGAGGCGGGCAGGGTGCCGATGCCCGACAGCTTCACCCATGGCAGTTCCGCCCAGCGGCAGCGCTGGTTCGAGCGGGGCTATCTCAGCGGCGATCTCAAGCAATGCGACACGTTTTCAACGCGTAACCTCTAAGCGTACTTGCCTCGGGCGCGGCTGCGCGCTAGAGGACTCGAACTGGGCCCGAGTGGCGGAATGGTAGACGCAGCGGATTCAAAATCCGCCGCAGCAATGCGTGTCGGTTCGAATCCGACCTCGGGCACCAGACCTTCCGAAAATGACAGATCCGCGCGCCGTCGGTGATCCGACCGGCGCGTTTTGCGCATGTCCTGCGCGGGTGTTTTCCGTGTCCGGGGCCCCTCTGTCCAAATCGGGCGAAATTGGGGCAGAACCCGGCATCGTGAAACGTGGTTATCAAAAGATGATTCGGAGAAATCTCGTTTCGTTCTCAGAACAAACGGGCATCAGATGCCGGATTGCGGCAATGTTGAGGACAATTGGGACATATTCGCGGCAGAAATATGGTCGCGATTTGGGCCGCTCCGGGAAACAAATCGATCAAGGTATTGTCGCTAAATTGAAGACAGTTTTTCGCCTTTTAAGACAGACCCTACAATCGCCGCACAACCCTTAGTTTAAATGTGGCAAAACTTTGGCAAGTTTTCCGACAAAAAGATAGGTCGATCTTTTGCAAAATAGAAACGTCGTTTGAAAACAGGTACTTCGCGATTCGGATTATTGGTGCTCGTTTTTCAAGCAATCCCCCGAAATGAGGCAAGAAAGCGGCAAATTCCCCTTTTCTTTGTGGCGATCAGAAGGGCAAATTGAGGCCAAGCCCTGCTGGGGGGCTTTTGGCCATGGGGGTGGCCGAAGAGAAGAGTTGTCGAAAGAGAGCTCGCCCGGCGCTGCCAAGGGGACCGATCCATAACGGCCTCGACCTTTAGGGTAAAGGAGACGCGGAGCGATCTGCGGCGACTTTGCTGGCAGCGCCCGCGCGCGCTGACGCTGGCCAATTCTTCTCGACATTCACGTTCGGACTTCGGGTCCGGCCACGTCATGGCGCTGCCGCTTTGCGCCAAAGGGAAGACACGGCGCGGGGCCATGGAGCCAAGCGGACGGTAAAGGAGAGTTGGGGATGACTTATTATTACTATCATCACGACGACGATGATTGCGACAAGAACTCCGATCCGAACGCTGTCAACGACAGCGCGAACGTGAAGTACAACACCGCGCAGACGATCGCCGTGCTCTCGAATGACAGCGATCCCGACAGCGATCCGCTCAAGGTGACCTGGGCGAGCGATCCGGCGCATGGCTCGGTCACGGTGAATGCCGATGGCACGATCACCTACACGCCCGATCCCAACTATTCCGGCACCGACAGCTTCACCTACCAGATCTATGACGGGCAGGGCGGCTACGACACCGCGACCGTCACGATCGACGTGAGCGCGCCCGACGGCATCGTCGAAGGCACCTCCGGCGGCGATCTGATCGATGACGACTATACCGGCGATCCCGAAGGCGACATGGTCGACAATAACGACGCGATCCTGCCGGGCGCCGCGCCGAATGACGACTACATCATCGCGGGCGACGGCAATGACACGGTCTATGCCGGTCAGGGCAACGACTCCGTCGAGGGCGGCAATGGCAACGACCTGATCTTTGGCGAAGGCGGCAACGACACGCTCGAAGGCGATGCTGGCAACGACACGATCTATGGCGACAACGATCCCGCGGGCGGCCCGGCGGCCGATCCGGTTTCGGAGACTGTGGACTGGAGCCATTTCCAGACCGATTGCGGCGAGGTGAAGGATCAGACCGTCGATCTGGGCGAGACCAAGGTCCATTTCGACTTCCAGTCGCAGGATTACGGGGCGAAGGCGACGCTGACCACCGCCGCGCAATATACCGAAGCGGGAGAGAACTTCGACAGCTGCTCGGCGCTGCAACTCTACGGTGCGGGCGGCGATTGCGGGGATGGCGTCTCGCCGACCTCGACGACCGTTCTGACCTTCTCGTCGGACAACAGCGACTATACCGGCGAGGTTCAGGGGCTGAGCTTCCGGATCAACGATCTCGACCGCTCGGACAGCAATGACGATCACGTTGATATCGTGACGCTTTCCGCGGTCGATGCCGATGGTAACCCGGTCGACATCACGATCGATCCCGAGGGCAACCAGACCGTCACCGACAACGGAGACGGCACCTATACGATCACCGGCGGCGATCAGGACACCGGCCATCTCGATCAGGACGACAAGATCGGTTCGGTCAAGGTTACGATCAACGACCCGACCGCGAAGCTGACCATCGCCTACTCGAACGGTGGCGATACGGATCAGGCGATCTCGATCACCGACATGACCTATGACACCTGCCCGGTGGAAGACGATCCGGGCGAGCCCGGCGATGACAGCATCATGGGCGGTCTGGGCGATGACGTGCTCTACGGTCAGCAGGGCGAGGATACGCTGGAAGGCGGCGCGGGGTCGGACAGCCTCGACGGCGGCGAAGGCAACGATACGCTTGATGGCGGCGCGGATGCCGACACCGTCTATGGCGGTGACGATCGCGACCTGTTCATCGTCGGCTCGTCCGAGGACGGCATCGGCGACACGCTGGACGGCGGCGAGGGCGGCGACGATTACGACACGCTCGACCTGCAGGGCGCGGGCCCGCTGCGCGTCCATTCGACGGTCACCGATTACGATCCGGTCTCGGGTGTCAGCACCTATGCCGGGACGGTCGATTTCCTCGATGGCAGCGGCAATGTCACCGGCACGCTCGAATTCTCCAACATGGAGGATGTCATTCCCTGCTTCACGCCGGGCACGCTGATCGCGACCCCGCGCGGCGAGGTTCCGGCCGAGACGCTGCGCGAAGGCGACAAGGTTCTGACCCGCGATAACGGCATTCAGGTCGTTCGCTGGGCGGGTCGCGCCGAGATGAGCCGCGAGCGTCTGATGCACGCGCCGCATCTCAAGCCGGTGCTGATCCGCAAAGGCTCGCTGGGCAACGATCTGCCCGAGCGCGACATGATGGTCTCGCCGAACCACCGAATGCTCGTCGCAAACGACAAGACCGCGCTCTATTTCGAAGAGCATGAGGTTCTCGTCGCGGCCAAGCATCTCGTCGCCAATCAGGGCGTGGATACGGTGGAGACGCTGGGCGCCAGCTACCTGCACTTCATGTTCGACCGCCACGAAGTGCTGCTCGCCAACGGTTCCTGGACCGAAAGCTTCCAGCCCGGCGATCAGACTCTGGGCGGCATGGGCAATTCTCAGCGTCAGGAGATCTTCGAGATCTTCCCCGATCTGCAGACCGCGAAGGGCCGCGATGCCTATCATGCGGCGCGCAAGACGCTGAAGAAGCACGAAGCGAACGTGCTGCTGATGAGCTAAGTCGCGCGCCCTATCGGGGCCGCGCCAGAGCGAAAATAGCGACCGCGTCCGGGGTTTCCCAGGGCGCGGCGCTTTCGTGTTGTTTCCGCGGCTCGAACACTTCGTTTCCGCTACTCCACACGTAGAAGTGGTAAAACACGTTTTCGCCTTAGAGTTTTGTCGCTATCGTGTCATTCTGGATCTCGACTGTTGGGAGGCAGGAGGATCGGATGACGCGGAGCATGCGCGCAACGGATATCGCGGAGATTTTGGCGCAATCGCCGGCTCAGGGCCTGCGCTGCACCGCGATGGCGCGCACCGAGGCGCTGCGTCTCGAATTCGACAGCCATGACGAGACCGACGGCCATATCAGCGGCTATGACGCGGCGGGCGAGACGGTGTTTTCCGGCTCCATCGCGGCGTTTCGCGCGGCCATTCCCTGCGTAACCCCCGAGACGCGTGTGGCGACCGAGGCCGGTGGCGTCGCGGCGGGCGATTTGCGGCCCGGCGCCCGGCTCGTGACCCGGGAGTCCGGAGTTCAGGTGCTGCGCTGGATCGGATCGCGGGTCTTCACCGAGACCGATCTCGCGCTCAATCCGCTGTTGCGCCCGGTGTGCATTCGCGCTGGCGCGCTTGGCGAGGGGCATCCGGCGCAGGATCTGCGCGTCTCGCCCAATCACCGCTTGCTCGCGCCACTGCGCGGAAATGTCGTAATGGCACAAGAGCTTGTCGGGTTGGACGGGGTCGAGGTCGATCACGCGGAGGGCGGCGTGCGCTATCTGCAGTTGCTGCTCGACGCGCCGGAGATGCTGCTTTGCGAAGAGCTGTGGGTCGAGAGTTTCCGCCCCGAAACCGCCATGCTGGCAGGTTTCGATGCGGCACAGCGGGCGGAGCTCCTGTCGCTGCGCCCCGATCTGTCACGGCACGATGCGGGGGCCGCACCTGCCGAGATGCAGTCCAGCGACTGAGCTTCCACTAAACGGCAAAAAAAGAGCCGGGCGCGAGGCCCGGCTAAAATACGATTCCGGTCAGGGGAATTGACCGGATCGTTCGCGTCACAGGAAGCGGCGCCCTTCTTGCCGGGCAATCTCCCGGCTGATTCCGATATCTTCGAGCAGATGGTCATCGAGTTTCCCCAGCGCCATCCGCGAACGGCGCGCTTCGAGGACGCGCGCAACGCGCGCGATCAGGCTCAGACGGCCATGACGGGCGGGAACGGGACGGGTCCGCGACAGGGTAAACATTGTGATGCCTTTCTGTATTGATACAATGTGATCTTTGTTGCTATAGAAGGGATACAATGACTCCTTTTAGGCAACCAGAGAAATATTGTGACTGATACAAGCTGGTCTCCCGAACTCGCCCATATCTCCGGCCCGAAATATCTCGCGCTGGTCCGCGCGTTGCGCGAAGGCATCCGCCGCGGTGATCTCAAGCCGGGAACTAAACTCCCTACTGTCAGGGACTTGGCATGGTCTTTGGGGGTCACGCCGGGCACCGTGGCGCGGGGGTATCAGATCGCCACGCAGGAGGGACTGCTGGAGGCCAAGGTGGGGCGTGGCACCTTTGTATCGACACAAACGCAGCGACTCGGTCCTCGTGAACCCCTTTATCGCCATACCGGAGAGGATATCGACGCCACCCCGGACGATCTGGTCAATCTCAGATCGCCACAATTGCCCGATGTCGGCCAGACAAAAGCGCTACAATGGGCGATGACCGAAGCCGCCCGCGACATCGGCAAGACTTATCTGCAATATCCGGGCCTGCGCCGCGACGCCTATTGCCGCGAGGCGGTGATGGACTGGTTTCCGAAGGATTGCTCGCTCGCGTCGGAGCTCAATGCCGACGACCTCGTGCTGACCCATGGCGGGCAGAACGGGATCAACCTCGTGATGCAGACCTGCCTGCGCGGCGACCGTCCCGGCGTCTATATCGAGGAGCTGGCCTATCCCGGCTTCCGGCACGCGGCGCGGCTCAACCGGGCCGAGGTGCATCCGGTCGCGATCGACGCGCAGGGCATGATCCCCGATGCGCTCGACGCGGCCTGTCGCAAACATGGCGGCCAGATCGTCTGCATCACGCCCGATGCACAGAACCCCACGGCGGGCCGGATGGACGCCGCGCGCCGCGAAGCGCTGGCCGAGGTCGCGCGCCGCCACGATCTGCAGATCATCGAGGACGATTGCTACACCGCGCCGGTCACCGGCCTGCCGAGCTTCCGCGTGATCGCGCCGGAGCGCAGCTGGCATGTCACCTCGCTGTCGAAGACGATCTCGGCGGGTATGCGGTTCGGCATCGTCGCAGCGCCCGAGGGCATGGGCGAGGTGGGGCGGTTGGCCGCCCAGCACAGTTTCTTCGGCCTCGCGCGTCCGATCACCGACATGGTGGCGCTGCTGTTCGAGAGCGGCGAGGCGATGCGCCTGCGTTACGCCGCGCAGGAGGAGATGGGGCGGCGGCTGCAGATGACGGTGCAATCGCTGGCGGGTCAGGATTTCAACTGGCTGCCGGGGCTGAGCTTCCTCTGGCTGAAACTCCCGATGGGCTGGCGCGGCTCCACCTTCGCGCGCATGGCGGAAATGGAAGGCGTGCTGCTGCGCTCGGCCGACGAATATGTCGTGCAGGACGGGCAGGCGCCCAACGCGGTGCGCATCGCGATGGCGGGCTCGGTGCCGGAGGAGCGTTTCCGCTCGGCTCTGCGCACGCTGACGGGGCTGCTGGAGCGGATGCCCGACGATCTGCCGGTCTGAGGGCCGAAGCCTCACGCATCGCCGCCGAAGCGTGCTGCACAAATTTACGGCACCTGCCTTGCCCTTACGCGAGTAGGGGCGCTTGCCCTCTTTTCACGCCCGCGCCCTTGTGCTTTCGTGACATCCAACGACGCCCGAGACGGGTGCAAATCGGGAGAGATGGATGGCGGGTAAAGGGGAGAGCTGGCTGCGCAGCGAGTCCGCGCAGGGCTATGCGTTGATCTCGCCGCCCTTCCTCTATGCCGTTCTTTTGCTGGCCGCGCCGCTGGTCACGATCCTTGCCTATTCCTTCTTCCAGGACGGCTATCTGACGGTGGTGCATGAATTCACCCTGCAGAATTACATCGCGACATGGACCGATCCGATCTTTCGCGTGATTCTGGTCCGCTCTCTTTTCGTTGCGGGGCTGGTGACACTGATCACGGTCGCGCTGGCCTTCCCGATTGCCTATTATCTGAGCTTCGGTCTCGCACCGAACCAGAAGGCGCGGTGGATCTTCCTGATCACCATCCCGTTCTGGACCTCCTATCTGATCCGCGTGTTCCTGTGGAAGGTGATCCTTGGCTATAACGGCGTGATCAACTCGGCTCTGGAAAGTATCGGGATCATCGGGCCGAACGGGCTGATCGCGGACCCGCTGCAGATGCTGAACTCCGTGGGGGCGATCGCGCTGACTCTGGCCCATGCCTATGCGCCCTTCGCAATCCTGCCGATCTTCGTGAGCCTCGAGAAGATCGACCGGTCGCTCCTGGAGGCGGGGCAGGATCTGGGCGAGAGCCGCTGGCGCACCTTCCTGCGTGTGACGCTGCCCTTGGCGATGCCGGGCGTGGTGGCTGCGACCCTGATCGTCTTCATTCCGACGGTCGGCGATTACGTCACGCCCGAGCTGATCGGGGGCGGCAAGATGCCGATGGTCGCGAACCTCATTCAGGCGCAGATGCTGCCGCTGGACAACCGGCCCATGGGTTCGGCCATCGCGGTCAGCTCGCTTCTGGTGGTCGCTGCGCTGTCGCTGGTGTTCCTGTGGCTCAACCGCCGCTTCCTGAAGGTTGGAAAGTGAGCCGCGCATGAAAATCCCGTCCCTCAAGATTTACGCGATCGCCTACCTGATCTTCCTCTATGCGCCGATCTTCCTGCTGCCGCTGTTTGCCTTCAATGACGGCACGATCATCGCTTTCCCGCTGAAGGGCTTCACGACCGACTGGTTCGCGAAGATGGCCGAGAACGACACGCTGCGCCACGCACTGTCGAATTCGCTGATCATCGCGCTGACCTCCTCGGCGGGGGCCACGATCCTTGCGATTTTCGCCGCCCGCGCCTCGACGCGCTACCGCTTCAAAGGCAAGGGCGGGATCATGGGGCTGATCCTGCTGCCGATGGTCCTGCCCGATATCCTGATGGGTATGTCGCTGCTTCTGGTGATGCTCGAAGTGTTGAAGGTGAACCTGTCGATCGCGACGGTGATCTTGGGCCATGTCATTATCTCGCTGCCCTATGCGATCGCGGTGCTGCAAACGGCTTTCGCGACGCTGGATCAGTCGCTGGAAGAGGCAGCGGTCGATCTGGGCGAAACCCGCATGTCCACCTTCCGGCTGATCGTTCTGCCGCTGGTGATGCCGGGCATCATCTCGGCCTTCCTGATCTCTTTCACGATCTCGCTCGACGAGTTCATCGTGGCCTTCTTCCTCGCGGGCAACCAGCCCACGCTGCCCACCTATATCTTTTCCCAGCTGCGTTTCCCCTCGGCGATCCCGGTCATCATGGCGCTTGGCACCTGCCTCGTCGCGGCCTCGATCCTGCTTCTGAGCGTGGCCGAATTCTTCCGCCGGCGCGGGGTCAAACGGACTGGCGCCAAGGATACCGGAGGTTTCCTGTGACCGATAAACCGATGATCGCCTTTCAGGACGTTCATAAATATTACGGCGATTATCACGCGCTGCGCGGCATCACCGCCGAGATACGCGCGGGCGAGTTCTTCTCGCTGCTCGGTCCGTCGGGCTGTGGCAAGACCACGCTTCTGCGCACCATCGCGGGGTTCGAGGAGATTTCCTCAGGCGCGGTGCTGATCGACGGCAAGACGATGGTGGGCGTGCCGCCGAACAAGCGGCCCACCAATATGGTGTTCCAGTCCTACGCGATCTTCCCGCATCTGAGCGTGGCCGAGAATGTGGGTTTCGGCCTGCGCCGCGATCCGCGCTCGAAATCGGAGAAGGCCAAGCTGGTCGAGGAAGCGCTCGAGATGGTCGGGCTTTCCGGCTATGGCACTCGTGCGGCCCATGCGCTCTCGGGCGGCCAGCGCCAGCGCGTGGCGTTGGCCCGTGCGCTGATCCTTAAGCCTAAGGTTTTGCTGCTCGATGAGCCGCTTTCCGCGCTCGACCGCAAGATCCGCGAGCAGATGCAGGTCGAGCTGATCAAGCTGCAGCGCGAGGTCGGGATCACCTTCGTTCTGGTGACCCACGATCAGGAAGAGGCGCTGGTCATGTCGGACCGGATCGCGGTGATGTTCGAGGGCGAGATCGCCCAGCTCGCCGATCCGGAAGTGCTTTATGGTCGCCCGAATTCGCGCCGTGTGGCCGATTTCATCGGGGTGATGAATTTTCTGCCCGCCTCGGTGACGGACGGGCCGGGCGATGCGGTGACGGCCGAGGTCGCAGGACTCGGTCGGCTCGAAGTCGCGCCGAGCCAGATTTCGAGCGCGCCCGCTGGCGACGGCGCGGCGGTGGGCTTCCGGCCGGAAACCCTAACGCTCCTTTACGAAGGTCAACAGGCCTCGGACCGCGAAGCGCCCGGCACGATCGACGAGGTCGTCTATTATGGCGACATGACCTATTACGACGTGCGCCTCGACGGCACCGAAAAACCGGTCCGCATTTCGATGCGCAACGTCTTCGGGCGGCCCGTGCTGGAGGTCGGCACCCGCACCCGCGTCGCATGGTCGCCCGGGGCGCTGGTTCTGTTCCGGTGAACCGGGCAGGGGGCGCTGCCCCCGTTGCCGTAGGGCGACAGTCGATCAACAAAGAGGGGGCGCTGCCCCCGCTCCCTGTGGGAGCCCCCCGGGATATTTTCATCAAGGAGAAGGGGCTTAGGTTTCTGGGCACGACGTGCGCCTTGCACGTTTGCCATTTGACCACCCCCGGCAACGCGGCCTAGATAGGGGCCAAGTGAGGCGCGGAGGCATTTGCCATGAAGGTCATCATCTGCGGTGCGGGACAGGTCGGTTGGCAGATCGCGCGCCATCTGGCGGGCGAACGCAACGACGTCACGGTGGTCGATTCCAACCCCGAACTGGTGCGGCGCGCGGCCGATACGCTCGACGTTCAGGGTGTGGTGGGGTTCGCCTCGCATCCGGATATTCTCGAGCAGGCCGGGGCGCGCGACTGCGATCTGATGATCGCCGCGACCCATTCCGACGAGGTCAATATGGTGACCTGTCAGGTCGCGATGTCGGTCTTCGGGATCACGCGCAAGATCGCGCGCATCCGGGCGCAAAGCTATCTGCAGCCGCAGTATTCCGATCTCTACCGCCGCGACCACCTGCCGATCGACGTGATCATCTCGCCCGAGCGCGAGGTGGCCGAGGCCGCGCTGCGCCGTTTGGCGGCGCCCTCGACCTTCGACACGGAGAGCTTCCTCGACGAGCAGCTGCAGCTTCTGGGGATCGAGCTGGACGCCGATTGTCCGGTGCTCGACACGCCGCTGCGGCAGCTGACCGACCTGTTCTCGACGCTGCGCGCGGTCGTGGTGGGCATTCGCCGCGAGGGGCGGCTGTTTGCGCCCGAGCCGGGCGATCAGCTTTTCGCGGGCGACCAGATCTATGTCTTCGCCCATGTCGAGGACGTGAACCGGACGCTCGATATCTTCGGCAAATCCACCCAGAAGCAGGAACGCATCGTCATCATTGGCGGCGGGAATGTGGGTCTCAGCGTGGCCAAGGCGCTCGAAGCGCGGACCGAGCGGGTGCGCGCCAAGATCATCGAACGCTCGCGCGCGCAGGCTGAAAAGGCTGCCGATGCGTTGGACCGGACCATCGTGCTCAATGGCGACGGGATGAGTTCGGAACTGCTGGAGGAGGCGAATATCGCCACCGCCGATGCGGTTCTTGCGATTACCGATGACGACAAGACCAACATCCTCGTCTCGGTGCGCGCCAAGCAGGCGGGCTGCCGCATGGCGATCTGTCTGATCAACGACCCGACGCTGGCGCCTTTGCTGTCGGCGCTCGATATCGACGCCTATATCAACCCGCGCGCGACGACCGTGTCGTCGATCCTGCGCCATATCCGGCATGGCCGGGTGCGCGCGATCTACTCGATCGGGGATGCCGAGGGCGAGGCGATCGAGGCGCAGGTGATGGGCACCTCGCCGATGTCGGGCAAGGCGGTACGCGATGTCGATTTCCCCGAAGGCGTGCTGATCGGTGCGATCCGCAAGGGCGACAAGATCGTCAAACCCACCGGTAATACCCGCATCGAAGAAGGCGATATCGTGGTCCTGTTCGCGCTGACCTCCGATGTGCCCGAAGTGGAGCGCCTGTTGCAGGTCTCCATCGACTTCTTCTAAGGTCAGTCCCGGATGGAACGCATGATCAAGGCCTTGCCGCTGCCGATCCTCCTGATGGGAGTTTCGGCGCTGGCGATGTATGTGCCCGCGATCCATGCGCTTTTGACTCACCATCACCACACGGCGCGGTCCTTCTTCTATTCGGCCACGCTGTTTCTCTTCGCGACCGCGCTGATCGGCCTGGCCAACGGATCGAACCCGCGGCCTGCGCGCGCAGGGCGGGCGAGCCTTCTGATCATGCTTGCCGCCTTCACGGTGCTGCCGCTGATGCTGGCGGTGCCGTTCTATGTCGCGGTGCGCGACACGTCCTTCTTCAACAGCTGGTGGGAGATGGTCTCGGCCTTCACGACCACGGGCGGCACGCTCTACGAGCCCACCCGGCTGGTCGGGTCGGTTCATCTGTGGCGCGGGCTGGTCGCGTGGATGGGCGGCTTCTTCATCCTCGTGATGGCGATCGCGGTACTGGCGCCGATGCGGCTGGGTGGGTTCGAGGTGTTTTTCTCGGGCGGTCCTTCCGGCGCCCCGGCCGCTGCGGCCCCGGCGGCCGATGGCGGGGCGGAGATGTCCGAGCGCATCGCCCATTACGCAGTGTCGCTCGCGCCGATCTATACCGGGCTGACGGTGCTCTTATGGGTCTGCCTGCTGATGGCGGGGGATCGGTCGCTGACGGCGCTGATCCATGCGATGTCGACGCTGTCGACCTCGGGGATCTCGCCGGTGGGCGGGATGGCCAATGCGCGCTCCGGCATGGCGGGCGAGATGGTGATCTTCGTGTTCTTTCTGCCCGCGCTGTCGCGCAGGCTCTGGCCGGGCGGGGGCGAGCTGCGCGCCTCGCCGAAACTGATCGACGATCCCGAGCTGCGTCTGGCTGCGGCGCTGGTGATCCTCGTGCCGCTGTTTCTCTTCATCCGCCACTGGATCGCGGCGCTGGAAGTGCGCACGCCGGGCGATTTCGGCGCGATCTTCAAATCGATCTGGGGGTCGCTGTTCACCTCGCTGTCCTTCCTGACCACGACCGGCTTCGAATCGTCGGCGTGGCATGACGCGCGCGACTGGTCGGGGCTGGGCACTCCAGGCCTGATCCTCGCGGGGCTTGCGATCATCGGCGGCGGGGTCGCGACGACGGCGGGCGGCGTGCGGCTGCTGCGCGTCTATGCACTGCTGCGCCACGGCGAGCGCGAACTCGACAAGTTGATCTACCCGAACTCCATCGCGGGCGGCGGCATGATGGCGCGCAGGTTGCGCCGGGAGGGCGCCTATATCAGCTGGATCGTGTTCATGCTTTTCGCGATTTCGATCGGCGGGGTGATGATGGCGGTCTCGCTGTTCGGCCTGTCTTTCGAACCGGCGACGATTCTGACGATCGCGGCGCTGTCGAATACCGGTCCGCTGGCAGGGATCGCGGCGGATGTGCCGCTGAGCTGGGCCCATCTGAGCGAGCCCATCAAGGCTATATTCGCCTTCGCCATGGTGCTTGGGCGGCTTGAGACGCTGGCCATCATCGCGCTCTTCAACCCCGAGTTCTGGCGCTCCTGAATCCCGGATTTGATACGCAAATTCTGGCTCAGGGCCTAACAAACTGTTTTTTGGGCTGGAATCTCCCGCTCTGCACTGCATACTTGAATCAAATGGGTGTCTTTGACGCAGGCGCCCGGACGCGAGACACGAACAAGGGCAAGAACAATATGGCTGGCGATAGACAGAACCTGCAGGACGCATTCCTCAATCACGTTCGCAAAACGAAGGTTCCGGTCACGATATTCCTGATCAACGGGGTGAAGCTGCAAGGTGTCATCACCTGGTTTGACAATTTCTGCGTGCTTCTGCGCCGCGATGGGCAATCTCAGCTTGTCTACAAGCATGCGATCTCGACGATCATGCCGGGACAGCCTATTTCGCTTTACGAAGGCGACGACTAAGCGTCGCGGCACGCGGCTTTAGCGATACATATCTTGAGCGAAACGACCTCTACCGAGACGCCCGACACGCGGGCCTACGTGATCCATCCCGACATTCCGTCGCGAGAGGGCCAACGCCACTTGCCCCAATTCGCGCTGTCCGAAGCGGTCTCGCTGGCCGCGGCCCTGCCGCATCTGCAGGTCATCGGCGAGGAGATCGTGAAACTGCGCAAGCCCGAGCCGGGCAAGCTGTTCGGCCAGGGCAAGCTCGCCGAGATCAAGGAGCGGCTGGAAGCGAACGAGATCGATCTCGTCTTCATCGACGGGCCGGTGACGCCGGTGCAGCAGCGTAACCTCGAGAAGGAATGGGGGGTGAAGCTCCTCGACCGGACCGGGTTGATCCTCGAAATCTTCGCCGACCGTGCGCGCACCCGTGAAGGTGTGTTGCAGGTGGAGCTGGCCGCGCTGAGCTATCAGCGCACGCGGCTGGTGCGTGCCTGGACCCACCTCGAGCGTCAGCGGGGCGGGCTCGGCTTCGTCGGCGGCCCCGGCGAGACCCAGATCGAGGCCGACCGCCGCGCCATTGACGAGCAGATCGTGCGCCTGCGCCGTCAGCTTGCGAAGGTCGTGAAGACCCGTGAGCTGCACCGGGCCGCGCGCCGTAAGGTGCCGTTCCCGATCGTGGCGCTGGTGGGCTACACCAATGCCGGGAAATCCACGCTGTTCAACCGCGTGACCGGGGCGGAAGTTCTGGCGAAGGATATGCTCTTCGCTACGCTCGACCCGACGATGCGCGGGCTGGAACTGCCCACGGGCCGCAAGGTGATCCTGTCCGACACGGTGGGCTTCATCTCGGACCTGCCGACCCAGCTTGTGGCGGCCTTCCGCGCGACGCTGGAAGAGGTTCTCGAAGCCGATCTGATCCTGCATGTGCGTGATATCTCGCATCCCGAGACCGAGGAGCAGGCGGAGGATGTGAACGACATTCTCGCCAAGCTGGGCGTCGCCAAGGAAGTGCCGCTGATCGAGGTCTGGAACAAGATGGATGCCGTCCCGCCCGATCAGCGCCGCGCGCTGATGGTGCAGGAGGCCCGCGAGCCCGATCTGCAGGCGATCTCTGCGCTGACCGGGGACGGGCTCGACGCGCTTCTGACGGCGATCGACGAGAAGCTATCCGAAGAACGCTACCAAGAGGAAATCACGCTGCGTTTCGCGGATGGGCGCAAGCGCGCCTGGCTGCACGAGCAGAACGTGATCCGCGGCGAGACCCAGACCGAAGAGGGCTGGACCTTCGAGGTCGAATGGACCGGCAGCCAGCGCAACCGGTTCCGGGCGCTGTAGGCTCGGTCGACCGGGGCAGGGGCGCTGCCCCTCTTCGCTGACTTCGCCGGCCCACTGCTTACGCTTCGGGCGTTCGGCGGGCGTCCTTCCACAGGAAGGCCGCTAAACCCGCCTCACCCCCGGGATATTTTCGCCAAGCCGAAGCGGGCGCGCCCGCCATGGTTTTTCCCGGGGACGCCCATTACCGGTAGGGGTTGCCAAGCCTGCGCGATGGGTCTATATCGCGCGCACTTCACAGGCGGAGGCGGGCCAATGAGGGAGACATCCTCAAAGGTCCACCGGTTGGGGCATCAGCCCTGAGACCCTCCGCTCAGGCGCAAACCGGAAAAGGAATTGGACATGGCGCTTCCTGAATTCTCCCTGCGTCAGCTCTTGGAAGCTGGCGTTCACTTTGGCCACCAGACGCAGCGTTGGAACCCCCGTATGGGTCAGTACATCTATGGCGAGCGTAACGGCATCCACATCATCGATCTGACCCAGACCGTTCCGATGCTCGACCAGGCTCTGCAGGTCATCCGCGACACCGTTGCGAAAAACGGCCGCGTTCTCTTCGTCGGCACCAAGCGTCAGGCTGCTCGCCCGATCGCTGAAGCCGCTGAGAAATGCGCACAGTATTACATGAACCACCGCTGGCTCGGCGGCACGCTGACCAACTGGAAGACCGTCTCCCAGTCGATCAAACGTCTCAACGAGATCGACGAGAAGCTCGCGGAAGGCGCTGAAGGCCTGACCAAGAAAGAGCGTCTCGGCATGGAGCGTGACCAGGCCAAGCTGCAGGCGTCGCTCGGCGGGATCCGCGAAATGGGCGGTCTGCCGGACCTCCTGTTCGTGATCGACGTGAACAAGGAAGACCTCGCCATCGCCGAAGCCAAGAAGCTTGGTATCCCGGTCGTGGCCGTGGTCGACACCAACTGCCCGCCGAACGGCGTGGATTACGTGATCCCGGGCAACGATGACGCGGCGCGCGCCATCGCTCTCTATTGCGACCTCGCTTCGCGCGCGGCTCTCGACGGCATGTCCGCCCAGATGGGCGCCGCAGGCGTGGACGTCGGTGCCCTGACCGAGACCCCGGTCGAAGAGGCGCTGACCGAGGCTGAGGCTCAGTAAGCCACGACCGTCACCCAGATGACATGAGGGCGGGGTATCCCGCCCTCGCAGAGTTCTTGAAGGAGATCCGACCATGGCGATTACCGCCGCTCAGGTGAAGGAACTGCGCGAAGCAACCGGCGCAGGCATGATGGACGCGAAAAAAGCGCTGACCGAGACCGATGGCGACATGGACGCCGCCGTTGACTGGCTGCGCACCAAGGGCCTCGCGAAAGCCGCGAAGAAATCCGGCCGCGTCGCGGCTGAAGGTCTCGTCGCCGTCGCCGTGAACAACGGCAAGGGCGTTGCGATCGAGATGAACTCGGAAACCGACTTCGTCGCGAAGAACGCCGATTTCCAGAAGCTCGTCTCGGACATCGCGGAAGTCGCGCTGGAAACCGGTGAAGATGTCGAGGTCGTCAAGGCCGCCCATCTCAACGGCAAGAAGGTCGAAGACGTGATCACCGACGCCATCGCGCGTATCGGCGAGAACATGAACCTGCGCCGCATGCACATCCTCGAAGGCGACACGCTGGTGCATTACGTGCACAACGCTGCCGCCGACGGCATGGGCAAGATCGGTGTGCTCGTCGCGCTGAACGGCGCCGACAACGGCATCGGCAAGCAGATCGCGATGCACATCGCTGCGACCAACCCGGCCGCGCTGTCGGAAGCCGATCTCGACCCCGCGGTCCTCGAGAAAGAAAAGCAGGTTCAGATCGACATCGCACGTGAATCGGGCAAGCCCGAGCAGGTGATCGAGAAGATGATCGAAGGCCGCATGAAGAAATTCACCGCAGAAGTCACGCTGCTGAACCAGCAATTCGTCGTCAACCCCGACCTTACCGTTGGTCAGGCTGCGAAAGAAGCTGGCGTCGAAATCACCGGCTTCGTCCGGATGGAAGTCGGTGAAGGCATCGAGAAAAAAGAAGAAGATTTCGCTGCCGAAGTGGCGAAGACCGCAGCTGGCAACTAAGCCCGCGCCTCTTCTTTGAAATCGGAAAACGCCGCCCTGATCGGGGCGGCGTTTTTCGTATTATAGCAGAGTGTTGCGCGGCGATCCTAACGCGCGGCTGCCGCATGCGAGGCATTGAGGAAGATCTGCTTTTGCACAGACGCTTTCATCACCGCCTGCGCGGTGGTGTCGACATCGAGCGCTTCGCGCGCCAGCCTCAGGTGTTTCTCCACCGTGGATGGCGTCAGCCCCATGATGATCGCGATATCGGCGGTCGTCTTGCCCTCGGCCACCCATTCGAGCACTTCACGTTGCCGATCCGTCAGCGGGCGGCGTCCGGTGGAATAGGGCATGGTGGAGATGCGCAGATGCACGAGGCTGTTCATCACCATCAACTCGCGCTCGTTGTCGCGCCAGATCCGGTCGATCTCGTCCTGGCTCAACCCCGGCCGACCGACGAGGCCGATCGCACCACGCGCATAGGAGAGCGGATCGGAAAAGCCGATCGAGTAGCCCGTACGGATTCCGAAGCGGTGGTTGATTTCGATGACTTCGATCTCGCCCGGAGTGAGCTCGCCCCGCATCGCACGGTCTGCCACCACGCGCCATGAACAGGGGCCGTCGTTCTGCGCCGCCCACTGAACCATCGGGGCGTTGCGGTATTTTCCCTCCCCGACAAAAATATCGAGATATTCCTTCGGGTGGTTCGATAGGATCAACAAATCGTCTTCGTGGCCGAAATTGTTGCCCTTTCGGAAACTTGTGAAGCCATAGATCAAACGATGGAACCCGTAGCGTTCCATTTCTTGGCAGTGACGTGACCAGATCTCCTGCACCGATTTCGCGCGTAAGACTGCCTCGCAAAAGGATAACATCGCGTTTCACCTCACAATTAGGTAGGTCGCGTAGCTCGTTACTACTATTCCAGCGCGCGAATTCTCCGCTCCGGAAGATATATCCGAATGTCCTATTTTCTGGGCGTTATGGCAACCCGCATGGGCGCCGATCTAGGTGGTGAAACGCTTTAGCGATGGGTCTCGATGCGGCTCTCGTGCGCGCAACCTTGGGTGGTCTCGGGGGCAAGGGTCGCCAGCGCGTCATAATGGGTGAGGTAGATCTGCCCGGTCAGATGCGTGATCAGGTCCGAGCGCGTGAGCCGGTCCATCACCGGACCCTTCACTTCGGACAGGTGCAGCCGCACGCCCGCATCGTTGAGCTGGTCGTTCACCTCTTCCAACGCCTCGAGCGCGGACATGTCGATATGGTTGATCGCGGGGCAGTTCAGCACGACATGCTTGATCGACTCGTCACTGGCGATGCGGTCGTAGATCATCTCCTCGACGAAGCGGGCATTCGGGAACCACAGGCTCTCGTCGATGCGCAGGCTGAGGATGCCCGGCGCGCAGCTCACGCGGTGGCGTTGGACATTGCGGAAATGCTCGGTGCCGGGGACCTGACCCAGCTCTGCCACATGCGGGCGCGAGCTGGCCCACAGCCGCAGCGCGATCGAGAGGATGACGCCGAAGGCGATGCCGTCCTCGACGCCCCAGATCAGCGTGACCAGCACGGTCAGCGCCATGCCGATGCCTTCGCGCGGTGCGTATTTGAAGGTGCGCTTGAGAGCTTTGGTATCGACCAGCGTCAGCACCGACACGAAGATCGTAGCCGCGAGCGTCGCTTGCGGCAGGTAATAGAGGGCCGGGGTCAGGGTGAAGGTCGCGAGCGCCACGCCGATCGCGGTGAAGGCCCCGGCGGCGGGTGTTGTGGCCCCGGCTTCGAAGCTGACGACGGAGCGCGCGAACCCGCCCGTGATCGGGAAGGACCCCGAGATCGCGGAGCCGATGGAGGCGCCGCCAAGGGCGATGAATTCCTGATCCGGATCGATGCGTTGGCGCTTCTTCGCGGCCAGTGTCTGGGCGACGGAGATCGTCTCGACATAGCCGATGATCGCGATCAACAGCGCCGGGACGAAGAGCTCCTTCCAGAGCGCGAGATCGGCGGGCGGAAGGCTCGGCGTCGGGAAGCCGAGCGGCACGGTGCCGACGACGCGAACGCCGCGCCCCTCCAGCCCGAAGAGCCAGGTGATCAGGATGGTCGCGGCCACGGCATAGACGGGGGCCGCGCGGGTCAGGATCGCCGCCAGCCGCTCGGACAGCCCCGCTTTCAGCAGGCGCGGTTTCAACCCACGCCGCGCCCAGAACAGGAAGACCAGCGACAGGATCGAGATGACGACCGTGTAGCCGTTGGTCTGGCCGAGATGCGCCCAGAGCCCGCCGAGAATGTCGAAAATGCCGCCGCTTTCGCCCTGAATGCCGAAGAAATGCTTCATCTGACCCGCAGCGATCAGGATGCCCACGGCGGAGGTGAAGCCCGACAGAACCGGGTGGCTGAGGAAGGCCGTGATGAAGCCCATCCGCAGGAAGCCCATGATCACCAGCATCACGCCCGACAGGAAGGCCAGCGCCACGGCGGCGGCGATATATTCAGGCGTGCCCTGTGCCGCAACCTTGCCCACCGCGGCCGCCGTCATCAACGAGATCACTGCGACCGGCCCCACGGCGAGAGGCCGCGAGGTGCCGAAGACGGCGTAGATCAGCAGCGGCAGCACCGAGGCGTAGAGCCCGTATTCCGGCGGCATGCCAGCCAGCAGCGAATAGGCCAGCGATTGCGGGATCAGCATGATCGTCACAATCACAGCCGCAATCAGGTCGGCCTCGAAGGTCGGGCGATCGTAGTCGCGCCCCCAGCTGAGGATCGGCAGGTAGCGTTTGAGCATCTCGGTCTTCGGATTAGGCGCGGATCAGGCCTGATCGCGGCGGCTGGCGTAATACTGCATCACCGGCACCAGCGAGGAATGGTCATAGCCCGCTTCGGCCGCCGTGGCGACGATCTTGTCGATCTCCATTTCGCCCGCTTGGCTGACCCCCCACAGATGCGACGAGCGGGTGCCCGAGCGGCAATAGCCCAAGGCGGGCTTTTCCGCGGCATCCATGATCGTCGCGAAATCGTCGACCAGTTCCAGGCTCAGTTCGCCGGGATAATAGGGAAGGTAATAGGGGGTGAGGCCATGCGACTGGCACAGCGCCGCGATTGCGTCCGAGCGCTGATCCGCGTCCTCGATCTCTTCGTCGGGGCGATTGATAATCAGCGTGCGAAAGCCCATTTCGGCGAGCTTCGGCACGTCCTCGGGTTCGATCTGCGGGGCGACGGAAAACTCGTCGGTAAGTTTGCGCAGTTCCATAATCTGTCCTGTTATCCTGCCTTTAGATGGAGACGGGCGGGATCATGCCCGCCCGCTCGCTTATGGTCTCAGAGCCCGTTCACCGGAACCTTGAGATAGGTCTTGCCCTCGTCATCGGCGGGCGGCATCTGGCCCGCGCGCATGTTGACCTGCAGCGAGGGAATGATGAGTTTCGGCATCGCCAGCGTCGCGTCGCGCTCGGTCCGCATCTTGACGAATTCGGCCTCGGACTTGCCGCCGCCGATATGGATATTGCGCGCCTTTTCCTCGGCGACGCTGGTTTCCCACGCGTATTCGTCGCGGCCCGGTGCCTTGTAATCGTGGCCCACGAAGATGCGGGTCTCGTCGGGCAGGGTGAGGATCTTCTGGATCGAGGAATAGAGCGTTTCCGCCGAGCCCCCGGGGAAGTCGCAGCGCGCGGTGCCGAAATCGGGCATGAAGAGCGTATCGCCCACGAAGGCCGCATCGCCGATCACGTAGGTGAGGCAAGCGGGCGTGTGGCCCGGCGTATGCAGAACGCGGCCCTCGAGCGCGCCCACGGAGAACGTGTCGCCTTCCTTGAAGAGCTTGTCGAACTGCGAGCCGTCGCGCTGGAATTCGGTGCCCTCGTTGAAGATCTTGCCGAACGTGTCCTGCACGACCTGAATGCGGTCGCCGATACCGATCTTGCCGCCGACGCGCTCCTGGATATAGGGCGCGGCGGAGAGGTGGTCGGCATGGACGTGGCTCTCGAGGATCCATTCCACCTCAAGACCGTGCTCTTGCACATAGGCGATGACCTCGTCGGCGGATTTGGTATCCGTGCGGCCCGAGGAATAGTCGAAATCGAGCACGCTATCGACGACGGCGCAGGATTTGCTGCCCGGATCTTTCACGACGTAAGAGACGGTGAAAGTCGCGGTGTCGAAAAACGCTTTGACGTCTGGTTTGATCATGGCGGCCTCCGTTAACCTGCCCAGCAGATAGTGCCGGGGATAATCTTATGAAATTGCGGCACTCTGTCCCAGTCCTCTCGTGATCTCGGGCGGTAAGGCATGCGAGAGGTCGGGAAGAACCCACTCCGCGCTCGAGAAATCGCCCCCGTCGGTATAGGCCGAAGGGGTTATCAGTACGCGCAGCCCGGCTCCTTGCGCCGATTGTAGACCCATTTCGCTATCCTCGAAAGCGATGCAGGCCTCGGGCGACAGATGCAACCGGTTCAGCGCCAGCTCGAACACGTCCGGCGCGGGCTTCTTTGTCTCCACCTCGTCGCCCGCTGCGATCGCGTCGAACAGGTGATCGGGATCGGCGCCCAGCGTCGCGCGGATCAGCGCATCGACATTGGGCCGGTTCGTGGTCGTGGCGATGGCGAGCTTCAATCCCGCGTCGCGCGCATTGGCGATCAGCCGCGCCACGCCGGGGCGCAGCGGCACCTCGCCGTCGGTGATGATCTCGACATAACGCCGGGTCTTGATCTTGTGCAGATCGGCGATTTCGTCGTCAGAGGGGCCGAAGCCCATGACCTCGCGGTGGCGCGCCATGCGCTCCTTGCCGCCGGTGGTCTTCAGCAGTTCGCGGTAGGTTTCCTGCGACCAGTTCCAGTCGACGCCGCGTGCCGCGAAAGTCTCGTTGAAGGCGCGGCGATGCGCTTCTTCGGTCTCGGCCAGCGTGCCGTCGACGTCGAAGATCAGGCCGCTTACCATTTCCAGCCCTCCACCAGACCGGGCAGCATCGCCCAATCCGAGAAGGCCACGTCATGGGGCACTTCGGTCAGCGGCGTCTTGCGATAGCCCTCGGAATAGATCGCGAAGGGCGCCTGCGCGTTCACTGCCGTCTCCGCATCGACCTCCGAGTCGCCGACATAGATCATCGCGCCGCCGCCGAGCGCCTGATGGCAATGGTGCAGCATCTGCGGCTCGGGCTTGCGGGTGGGCATGGAATCCCCGCCAAGCGTCAGCTCGAAATACTCCCAGAGACCGACATGGCGCAAAGCGGCCTCGGCGGGCGCGAAGGGCTTGTTGGTGCACACAGCCATCCGGCAGCCCATCTCCTTGAGCGTGTCGAGCGCGGCGATCACGTTCGGATAGGGCACGTTGCCCTCGACGTCCGTCTCGTAGCGCGCGATCAGCGCGTGCTCCACGCGGGCGAAAAGCGGCCCGTCCGGGTCTTCGCCCGAGGTGATGAGGAGCTGGCGCACGAGGTTGGGCACGCCCTTGCCGACGAAGCTGCGGATCATTGGCAGCGAGAGCGGCTCGAAGCCCATCTCGGTCAGCACGGCATTCGAGACGGCATGGATCGCGGGCACGGAATCGATCAGCGTCCCGTCGAGATCGAAGATGACGGAAGGGGCGTCGCTCATGCGGCTTTCCACTTGATCGAACAGCCCATCGACGGGATCTGGTCGCGCGGGCCTTCGCCGGTTTCCGCGACCATCATCATGCCCTCGTAAAGTTCGCGCTTGGCATCTGCCGAAGCCGCCTGCTTGGTCGAGGCATCGAGACGCCCGCGATATTGCAGCCCGTCCTCGGCGTTGAAGCCGAAGAAATCGGGTGTGCAGGCGGCGCCGTAAGCCTTCGCGACCGCCTGGCTTTCGTCATAGAGATAGGGGAAGGGGAAGCCCTTCTCCTCGGCCAGTTTGGCCATGTTCTCGAAGCTGTCCTCGGGGTAGTCGTCGACATCATTAGCCGAGATCGCCACGACCCCGATCCCCGCCTTCTGCAACTCCGCCGCATCGCGCAGGATGCGGTCGAGGATCGACTGGACATAGGGGCAATGGTTGCAGATGAACATCACCAGCGTGCCCTTGGGGCCACGGATGTCTTCAAAGCTGTATTGCTTGCCATCGGTGCCGGGCAGGGTGAAGCCCGGAGCCTTCCAGCCGAAATCGCAGACGGGGGGTGTGACGGCCATGAGACCTCCTATTCGAATTCCATTTCCTCGTAGACGACGCCCGCGTTCTTCGTCGCCAGTTCCTCGAACGTGTCGAGGTTTTTGTAGGGGCTTTGATCCACGTAGTAGGCCTCGGCCAGATCGCCACCATTGTCGATATGCTCGCCGATCTTGTCGCGCAGGTATTTCAGGTAGCCGGTCGTGCCACGCGTGACCTTGTCGAGATTGGTCGGGTGGCCGTGGCCGGGGATGATGAAGGCAGGTTCCAGCGGTGCGAATTTGGTCTCGAAGGTCTCGATCCAGCAGCTCGTGCAGGTTCCCGAGAAGATCGGCGGCATCCGTTCGGAGAAAGCGATATCGCCCGCAATCATGAACTTCTGTTCCGGCAGCCAGACCTGCGTATCGCCGGGGCTATGCGCGGGGCCGAGATGCATCACTTCGATCGTCATGTCGCCCATCTCGATGACGCGCTTGTCCTCGAAGGTCTCGGTGGGCAGTTTCGGATCGGTGCCTTCGGCGGTCTCCTTGCCGTAAGACTTCAGCGCCTCGAAGGCGCCACCTGCGTCATGCTCGAATTCGGCCGCCGCATCGACATGGGCGAGCACCGGCACACCCTGTTCGATCCAGTAATTATTGCCGAGCATCGCGTGGCCCTGACCGTTCTCGTTGATCACCAGCTTCACCGGCCGATCGGTCACCGCCTTGATCTCGTCATGCAGCGCACGGGCGAGCTGGTAGGACGCGCCGGAATTCACAACGACCACGCCATCGCCGGTGACGATGAAGCTGAGATTGTTGTTATGGCCCGCATTCTCATAGGTCGGCGGTGCGGTCGCGCCGATCGAGGTCCAGACGCCGGGGATCACCTCATAGGGTTTCGAATAGAGCACGGAGCCGGGATACATGTCCGGCACGTCCTCGGAGGCGAGCGCGGGGCTTACATGAAGAAGTGCCGCCAAGGCGCTGGTCAGGATTAGGTTTTTCACGTTTAGAGCTCCGCGACATAGCGATAGGCATCGCCGTCGCGCTCGACCCGGCCCAGACCGCCTTCGGGCAGGTGATAGCCGATGATCGGCAGCTTGTCGGCCGCAAGTTGGTCCAGCAGCGCCACGCGCGTCTTCGCGCCCAGCTCCGGGTTCTGATCCGAGCCCGCCTCCATGCCCGGCGCCGCGAAGGCGAGGTAGTGGTTCACGATCGCATCGCCGATGATGAAGGCTTGGGTCTCGCCGTTCTTGACGTGGAAGGACATGTGGCCGGGCGTGTGGCCGGGCGTCATCTGCGCCATGATGCCGGGCAGGATTTCCGCGCCATCGCCGAAGGTGTCGATCTGATCTTCAAGGATTTCGAGGCGCCGCAGCGCGCCTGCCGCGAAGGTCTTGCGACCGTCGTCGATCGTGTCGAGCGTCTCGGGATTCAGCCAATATTCGAACTCGTCCTTGCCCATCATGTGCTGGGCGTTGGCGAAGAAAGGCTCGTCGAAATCGTCGAGCACGCCCCAGAGGTGATCGGGGTGGCCATGGGTGAAGACGACATGGGTCACGTCATCGGGCGCGACTTCGAGCGCATCCATCGCTTCCATCAGCTTGCCGGCCGAGGGCATGAAATCATTGCCCGAGCCCACGTCGAACAGCACCGTGTTGGTCCCGTCGCGATAGAGCGTGACGTTGCAGGGCGGCTCGACCGAGTCACCGGTAATGCCGTAGCTCTCGAGGATCGG
Organism: Thioclava sp. JE_KL1; assembly: GCF_009296265.1. Lineage (GTDB taxonomy): Bacteria > Pseudomonadota > Alphaproteobacteria > Rhodobacterales > Rhodobacteraceae > Thioclava. Next base: position 107,539 of record NZ_WBJS01000004.1, on the reverse strand, counting down.
CTTGGCGTCGGGGTTGTCGCTCACGAAGCTGAGCGGCAGGACGAGATTGCCATCGGACAGCGTGTCGAGCCGGGCCGACCCCATTTCGAGGGTCTGGGCGGCGAAGCTGAGCCGGGGAAGGGCGGTCATGGCGCCCATCGCCAGCCCTCCGCGCAGAATGGTGCGTCGCGTGAAAGTCATGCCAGTCCTCCCTTACTGGTATTCAATTCCACGAATATGAACGAGAGGCGGCGGCAGGGCAAGCGATCAGATCACAAGAATGCGACCGTGCCGCCCCGCGCAGTTCCGGCCGTCATTGCGCCGCTTTGAGAGCGCCCTGAGCCGCCTCGCGGATCGCGCGCATATTCGCGCCATAGACCTCGGGTTTGTCGACCGAACCGCCCTTGAAGACCGCAGAGCCCGCCACGAAGCAATCCGCACCGGCTTCGACCAGCGGGCCGACCGTGGTCGGATCGACGCCGCCATCCACCTGAATGTGAATCTCGCGATCGCCAATCATTTCGCGCACTTGGCGGACCTTGTTGACGCTGCCGGGGATGAATTTTTGGCCACCAAAGCCGGGGTTCACGCTCATCACCAGAACCATATCGACGAGGTCGAGCAGTTCCGAAATCACGTTCGCGGGCGTGCCGGGGTTCAGCGATATGCCGCATTTCACGCCCTGCGCCTTGATCGCCTGCAGCGTGCGGTGCGGGTGCGGACCGGCCTCCCAATGCGCCACGATCATGTCGGCGCCAGCTTCGGCATAGGCCTCGATATAAGGGTCGACCGGCGCGATCATCAGGTGCACGTCCATGAAGGTCTTCACATGCGGGCGGAACGCTTTCACGGCGGGCGGGCCGAAGGTGAGGTTCGGCACGAAATGCCCGTCCATCACGTCGACATGGACCCAGTCGGCCCCCTGATCTTCGATGGCGCGGATCTCTGCGCCGAAATTGGCGAAATCGGCCGACAGGATCGAGGGCGCGATCTTGATGGAACGGTCAAAGCTCATGGGGTCCTCCGGGGATCATTTCGTCAGTTGCGCGAACAGGGTCGGCAGTTTCTCGGGCAGGCGCTCGACCTGATCGATCACAGTGAAGTTGTTGGCCCCGAAGATGCGCGACACATAGGCGTCGGCCTCGGGGTCCAGCGTCAGACAATAGCTGTTAATGCCGATCTGCTGGAGTTCCGCAACCGCCTTCTTGGCATCCATGCGCAGATATTGCGGGTCGCGCTCGTCGATATCGGCCGGTTCGCCATCGGTCACGATCAGTAGCAGCTTATGCGCCTCGGGACGCAGCGACAGGTGATGGGCGGCATGGCGCATCGCAGCGCCCATCCGGGTCGAGAGTCCGCCTTTCATGCCCGCAAGGCGGCCTTTGACCTCGGAATCGAGCTTCTGCTCGAAATCCTTGAAGCGCTGATATTGCACGTCGTGGCGGCCATCCGAGGAAAAGCCGTGGATCGCGAACGGATCGCCAATGCCCGAGATCGCCGAGGCCACGAGCGCCGAGGCCTCGCGCGTCAGTTCAAGCACGGTCTTGTCCGAGCCGCGCACGGTCTCGTTCGTGCTTTCCGAAAGGTCGAGCAGGATGCAGACCGCCAGATCGCGCCGGTTGATGACGTTGCGCATGGTGATCCGCATGTCGGGCTGCATGCCGATCCGCTGCATCACCATCGCATCGACGGCGGCGTTGATATCCAGCTCGTCGCCATCCTCCAGCCGCCGCTGGCGCGAGATGCCCTGCGGGCGCAGCCGGTCGACGATCTGCTTGATGCGATGCCGGATGCCGCGATGGGCGGTCAGGATCGTGTCGATCTCGTCCGGGTCGCCCATCGGCGGGCGGTGTTCATAGACGGTCGACCACGACGGGCGCATCAGCTGCACCTTGTAATCCCATTCGCCGTAATGAAACGGGTCCGAGATCGGGGCCTTGCCCTCCATCTCGTTATAGCTGACGCCTTCATCCTCGTAGGGGAACAGTTCTGACGAGAGCACCCAGACCTCCTGCGCATCGTCGCCCGCGGTCTCGACATCGACCTCGTTGACGAATTCCATCAGGCCCACGCGCTTGCGCACCTGACCTTGCGTGGGCTGGTAGGCGTTCTGGTTCGACCAGTCGTAATCTTCGAGCGACCAGATGAAGCGGTTGTCGTCGCGATACGGAATTTTCAGAGATTCGAGAATGCGCAGGGACGGCACCGCGCGGCGCTGCGCGAGCAGGTTGAACAGCTCGACCCCCAGCGACCAGGAGAACATCGTCTCGCGCGCATTGCCCGCGATCTCGCCGTGGAAGGTCTCGACGAGATTGTCGATCTCCAGATCGCCGGTGCGGGTGCCGGGCGTGTTGAGCGCGCGGGCGACTTTTTCCAGCAGATACATCGTCTCGTGTTCGTAAGCTCCGGGCGGCGTGTCCGGCATCAGCCGGTCGAACATCGCGCGCAGCCCCGGAAAGGCCTGCGTCGCGCAATATTCGACCCGGGCATCCTCGATCATGCCGATCAGGAATATCTGCGCAGGGTTGAGCGATTCCTGCCCCAGCCCGTGATCGGAATAGACGATATGGGCCGCCATATGGGCGCACATCGCGCGGTAGAGATCGAGGCCGGAGGCGCCGATGATCCCGTCCACCGCGTCGGGCAGGTGCAGCGCGCCGTCCTCGATGAAGGGGCGGAAGCCCTCGAAGTCGGCGGCAGAGGGGCGCAGGAAGAAGTCGCGGGCCCAGAAGGCGCGGAGATAGAAATTCAGCCGTCGCTGGCTGTCGATGAAGAGCGTGCCGCGGCGTTCCTGTTTCAGGACCGCGCGGCTGTCTTCCGAGACGAGCCCGAAATAATCCGCCTGTTTCGGCAGGTCGCGGCGATAGGCCTCGGCCCCGAAATCCACCCAGCGGCGCAGGCCCGAGAGCGTGAGTTTGCTCAGCAGCTCTTCGAGCACGCCGAACATCGGGCGCAGGCCGCGCGGCGCGCGGGCCGCCAGCCGGTGCAGCAGCGCGAGATAGCCGCGCAGCAGCTCCGGGTCGCCGAAACGGTTGGCGGCGCCGGGCAGCGTGTCGAGCATTAGCACCAAAATCTCGCCCGAGACCATCGAGGCCAGCTTCAGCACCGCTCCCACGACATCGCGGATCACGTCCTCGCCGCATTCTTTGGCGACCTGCGGCATCTCGTCGAGATAGGAGATCAGCAGGCGCGGCCCCTTGCCGAGCGAGGTCATGGCCTTTGCGCCGTCCATGTAATCCTTCAGACCGGCGGGCGACATCATCCGCGCCGCCTCGTGGAAGAGCCCGTCGAGGGTCTCCTCCAGCTCCGGCGCGGATTTGATCAGATCGGCGGCGTAATCGTCGAGATCGACCTTCATCGGACGCGCTCCTTACGCCACCTTCGAACTGTCGGTGATCTCTGGGAAGAAGGTCTGGACGGCCGCCTGCAACGTGTCGCGCATATCCGCGTCGTCGGTCAACGGCTCCACCAGCGCCATCTGGCAGGCGGCGGGCGCGGGAATGTCCTGCGAGATCAGCTGGCCCGCGTAGACCAGAAGGCGCGTCGACATGCCCTCATCGAGCCCGTGGCCCTTGAGGTTGCGCGAGCGTTCGGCCACCTGCACGAGGCGTTCGGCGGTCTTGAGGTCGATCCCGGCCTCGTGGCTGACAATCTCGGCCTCGGTCGCGGCCTGCGGGTAATCGAAGGACATCGCCCCGAAGCGCTGCTTGGTCGATTGCTTGAGGTCCTTCATCATCGACTGGTAGCCGGGGTTGTACGAGATCACGACCTGAAAATCGGGATGCGCGTCGACCAGCTCGCCTTTCTTTTCCAGCGGAAGCTGACGGCGGTGGTCGGTCAGCGGGTGAATGACGACGGTGGTGTCCTGACGGGCCTCCACGACCTCGTCGAGATAGCAGATCGCGCCGATCCGCGCGGCCACCGTCAGCGGTCCGTCCTGCCACTTGGTGCCGTTGATATCGAGGAGGAACCGCCCGATCAGGTCGGACGCGGTCATGTCCTCGTTACAGGCCACGGTGATCAGCGGGCGCTGCAGCTTCCACGCCATATATTCGACGAAACGCGACTTGCCGCAGCCCGTGGGGCCCTTGAGCATCACCGGCATCCGCACGTCATAGGCGGCGGCATATTGCTCGATCTCATTGCCGACGGGCCGGTAATAGGGCTCGGTCTTCACACGGAACTGGTCTGGGTCGATATCGCTCATGGGTGGCTCTCCGTCGCGCAGGAAAATCCAAGGAAAATGGGGCAGGGCGGGCCACCGCGATCGGCAGCCCGCCCCTCGTGTCAGATCAGGCAGAGGCCGACATGTCGGCGCGGTGCACCACCATCGAGGTGCCCTGCGTCTGCTTGAAGTTGTCGTAGCCCACGAGGCGGACATGGTTGCCCGGGTTCGCCTTCTTGCACATTTCGATCTCGCGGAAGATCGCATCGACATCGGTTTCCCCGAACATCGGCAGCTTCCACATATACCAGAAGTTCGAGCGCATGTTCTCGGGCTCGGTATGCTCGATGGCCGGGTTCCAGCCCTTCGAGACGATGTACTCAACCTGCTTGCGCAGCTCGTCGTCATTGAGCTGGGGCAGATAGGAGAAGGTGCCCATCTTGCGGCTGTTCGGGTCCGAAATACGCGAGCCGTAATCTTGCATTTCACTCATGGTGTCAGTCCTTTCTCAGGCGTTGGTGGGAGGGGCGCGCCTTAGCGGTGCGCCACGTCCAGCTTGTCCACGGTGTCGAACTCGAACTTGATCTCTTTCCACGTCTCCATGGCGATCTTGAGTTCGGGCGAGTGCTTGGCGGCCGAGGTCATGATATCTTTCGACTCCTTCTCGAGATCGCGGCCTTCGTTGCGTGCCTTGACGCAGGCCTCGACCGCGACGCGGTTCGCGGCCGCACCGGCTGCGTTGCCCCAGGGGTGGCCCAGCGTGCCGCCGCCGAACTGAAGGCAGCTGTCATCGCCGAAGATGTTGACCAGCGCGGGCATGTGCCACACGTGGATGCCGCCCGAGGCCACCGGGAGCACGCCCGGCATCTGGCCCCAGTCCTGATCGAAGAAGATGCCGCGCGAGCGGTCTTCCTTGACGTATTTGTCGCGCATCAGGTCGATCCAGCCCAGCGTCGCCTCGCGATCGCCTTCGAGCTTGCCGACAACGGTGCCCGAGTGCAGGTGGTCGCCGCCCAGAAGGCGCAGCATCTTCGCGAGAACGCGGAAGTTGATGCCGTGCTTGGGGTGGCGGTCGATCACGCCATGCATCGCGCGGTGGACGTGCAGCAGCATGCCGTTATCGCGGCACCAGCGGCTCAGCGAGGCCTGCGCGGCCCAGCCCATCGTCAGGTAGTCCGACATGATGATCGGCGAGCCGATCTCCTTGGCGAACTCGGCGCGCTTGTACATCTCTTCGATGTTCGGCGCGGTGACGTTCAGGTAGTGGCCCTTGCGCTCGCCGGTTTCGCGCTCGGCTTTCTCGATCGCTTCCTGACAGAACTCGAAACGGTCGCGCCAGCGCATGAAGGGCTGCGAGTTGATGTTCTCGTCATCCTTGGTGAAGTCGAGTCCGCCCCGCAGCGCCTCATAGACCGCCCGGCCGTAGTTCTTCGCCGACAGACCCAGCTTCGGCTTGATCGTGCAGCCCAAGAAGGGACGGCCGTATTTGTCGAGCTTGTCGCGCTCGACCTGAATGCCGTGGGGCGGGCCGTCGCAGGTGGTCACGAACCACAGCGGGAAGCGCACATCTTCCAGACGCAGCGCACGGACGGCCTTGAAGCCGAACACGTTGCCCACGAGCGAGGTGAAGACGTTGACGACCGAGCCTTCCTCGAACAGGCCCATCGGGTAGGCGATGAACGCGTAGTAGCTCTCGTCGTCGCCCGGCACGTCCTCGATCGCATAGGCGCGACCCTTGTAGTAGTCGAGATCGGTCAGCAGGTCGGTCCAGACCGTGGTCCAGGTGCCGGTCGAGGATTCCGCAGCGACGGCGGCTGCGGCTTCCTCACGCGGGACACCGGCTTGCGGCGTGATCTTGAAGACGGCGAGCACGTCGCTGTCTTTCGGCGTGTAGTTCGGCTCCCAGTAGGTTTCACGGTACTCTTTGACGCCGGCGCTGTATTTACCGGGATTTGCATGCTGGTTCATCGGGGTCTCCTTGTCTCCCTAAATCCGATATCTGCGGCCCCGGGCGCTCGACTGCCGGGATCGCGGGTGTGTCAGGCGGCTTTGGCCGCGGAAATCACCGGGTCGAGCGATCCGTCGGCATAGCGCTTGGCCATGTCGTCGAGGTCGATCACCTTGATCTTGCTGGCATTCCCGGCAGTGCCGAAGCGCTGGAACCGGTCGAGGCAGAGCTTCTCCATCTCTTCCATCGCGGGGATCATGAATTTGCGCGGGTCGAACTCGGTCGGCTTGTCCTGCGCGACCTTGCGGAACTGAGCCGTCAGCGCCATGCGGTTGTCGGTGTCGATATTCACCTTGCGCACGCCCGACTTGATGCCGCGCTCGATCTCTTCGACCGGGACGCCGTAGGTCTGGGGCATCTCGCCGCCGGACTCGTTGATCAGGTCCTGCAGATATTGCGGCACGCTGGACGAGCCGTGCATCACGAGATGCACATTCGGGATCTTCGCGTGGATCTTCTCGATCTGGCTGATCGCGAGGATGTCGCCCGTGGGCTTGCGCGAGAACTTGTAGGCGCCGTGCGAGGTGCCGCAGGCGATCGCCAGCGCGTCGACCTTGGTCAGCTTGACGAAATCGAGCGCCTCGTCGGGATCGGTCAGCAGCTGGTCATGGCTGAGCTTGCCAACCGCGCCCGAGCCGTCTTCCTCCGCCGCTTCGCCGGTCTCGAGATTGCCGAGCACGCCAAGTTCGCCCTCGACCGAAGCGCCGACCCAATGGGCCATATCGGCCACGCGCTTGGTGATCGCGACGTTGTAGTCCCAATCGGCGGGGGTCTTCATGTCTTCCTTCAGCGAGCCGTCCATCATCACGGAGGTGAAACCATGGCGGATCGCGGTAAGGCAGGTGGCCTCGTTATTGCCGTGGTCCTGATGCATGCATAGCGGGATATCGGGATACATCTCCGACAGCGCCTGGATCATGTGGCGCAGCATGATGTCGCCGGCATAGCTGCGCGCGCCGCGCGAGGCTTGCATGATGACGGGGGCGTCGCATTTCGCCGCCGCCTTCATGATGGCGATCCCCTGTTCCATGTTGTTGATGTTGAACGCCGGCACGCCGTAGCCGTATTCCGCGGCGTGATCGAGCAGTTGTCTGAGCGTAATCAATGCCATATCAGGTGTTCCTTACGTTGTGGGCCAAACGGTTCGAACCGCGGTTAGAGGAGCTTTCCCATCGCGACGGCGGTATCAGCCATGCGGTTGGAGAAGCCCCATTCGTTGTCGTACCAGCTGAGAATGCGCACCATCCGACCGTCCATCACTTTGGTCTGGTCCATGTGGAAGACCGAAGAGTGAGGATCGTGGTTGAAGTCGCTGGAAACATTGGGTTTATCGGTATAGCCGAGGATGCCCTTCATCGGGCCGTCAGCGGCCGCGCGGATAGCCGCGTTGACCTCTTCCACAGTGGTATCTTTCGCGGCCTCGAAGACCAGATCGACGACTGAGACATTCGGCGTCGGCACGCGGATCGCGACGCCGTCGAGCTTGCCATTGAGCTCCGGCAGCACCAGACCCACGGCCTTCGCAGCGCCGGTCGAGGTGGGGATCATGCTCAGCGCGGCGGCGCGGGCGCGATACATGTCGGAATGCATCGTATCGAGCGTCGGCTGGTCGCCGGTATAGCTGTGGATCGTCGTCATGAAGCCTTTCGAGATGCCGATCGCGTCATTGAGCGCCTTGGCGACCGGCGAGAGGCAGTTCGTGGTGCAGGACGCGTTCGACACGACCAGATCGTCCTTGGTCAGCGCACCGTCATTGACGCCGAAGACGATGGTCTTGTCGGCGCCCGCCGCCGGGGCCGAGACCAGAACACGCTTCGAGCCGTTCTCGAGGTGGAAGGCCGCTTTCTCGCGCGCGGTGAAGATGCCCGTGCATTCCATCGCGATGTCCACGTCGCCCCAGGGAAGTTCCTTCGGGTCGCGGATCGCGGTGACCTTGATCTTGCCGCGGCCTGCGTCGATCCAGTCCTCGCCGGTGGTGACCTCCTGCGGGAAGCGGCCGTGGACGCTGTCGAATTGCAGCAGATGGGCGTTGGTTTCGACCGGGCCCAGATCGTTGATCGCGATCACCTCGATATCGGTGCGACCCGATTCAATGATCCCGCGCAGCACGTTGCGGCCGATACGTCCAAACCCGTTGATGGCAACTTTAACCGTCATTCTCGTTAGTCCCTCAGATCAGTTCTTTTGCATCCGAAACAATCGCTTCGGACGTGATGTTGAAGTGTTTGTAGAGCGCCGGGGCAGGGGCCGAGGCCCCGAAACCGGTCATGCCCACGAAGCGGTCCTCTGGGCGCAGGAAGAGATCCCAACCCTGACGGATCGCCGCTTCGCAGCCGACGCGCGGGGCATCGCCCAGAACCTCGGCGCGATACGCTGCGTCCTGTTTCTCGAAGAGTTCGAAACACGGTGCGGAGACGACCGCCGCGTTGATCTCTTGCTCGGCCAGCTGGTCGGCCGCCGCCATCGCGATCTCGACCTCGGACCCGGTGGCGATCAGCGTCACGTCGCGGGCTTCGGGGGCGCGCAGCAGATAGGCGCCGCGCGCGGTGAGGTTCTCGTCCGTATGTTCGGTGCGAACCGTCGGCAGACCCTGACGCGAGGCCACGATCATCGTCGGCGTGGCCGTCGAGGTCATGGCGATTTCCCAGGCCTCGGCGGTCTCCACCGCATCAGCCGGCCGGAGGATGAGCAAGTTTGGAATGGCTCGGAGCGAGGCCAAATGCTCTACCGGCTGATGGGTGGGACCGTCCTCGCCGAGGCCGATCGAGTCATGGGTCATGACATAGCAGGTCGGCACGCCCATCAGCGCCGACAAACGAATAGCGGGGCGGCAGTAATCGGCGAAGGCCATGAAGGTGCCGCCATAGGGCCGCAGCCCGCCATGGAGGACGATCCCGTTCATCGCGGCGGCCATGCCGTGCTCGCGAATGCCGTAATGGATGTAATCGCCGGTGAAATCGGTGGGCGTGATCGATTTCATGCCCGAGGATTTCGTGAGGTTCGAGCCGGTCAGATCGGCCGAGCCGCCAACGGTGAAGGGCAGGGTGGCGTTGACCACTTCCAGCGCCATCTGGCTCGCCTTGCGGGTCGCGACCTTAGGTTTGTCTTCCGACAGTTTGCGCTTGTAGGCGGCGATCGCGGCGGTCAGAGGGCTGGTGTCAGCCTTTTCGGCGGCGAGGAATTCGGCGCGGGCGGTTGCGGTGTTCAACCGCTGTTCCCACTCCGCCCGCGCACGCGCGCCTCGCGACGCGATCCGGCCCCATTCGTCGTAAATCGCCGCAGGGATGTCGAACGGCGGATGATCCCAATGCAGCTGCTTGCGCGCGGCGGCGATTTCCGCGTCGCCCAGCGGTGCGCCGTGGACATCGTGGCCGCCTTGCTTGTTCGGTGCGCCGAAGCCGATGATGGTGCGGCACGCGATCATCGAGGGGCGCGGATCCTGACGGGCGGCCTCGATCGCGTCGGCGATCTCGGTCGGCGTATGGCCGTCGCATTCGAGCACGTGCCAGCCAGCCGCCGCGAAACGCGCTTTCTGATCCATCGAGGTGGACAGATCCGTGTCACCGTCGATGGTGATCGAATTGTCGTCCCACATCACGATCAGCTTGCCGAGCCCAAGATGCCCCGCGAGGTCGATCGCCTCGTGGCTGATCCCTTCCATCAGGCAGCCGTCGCCCGCGATGACATAGGTGAAGTGATCCACCAGATCAGCGCCATAGCGCGCGTTCTTCATCTTCTCGGCAATCGCCATGCCCACGGCGGTCGCGATACCCTGACCGAGCGGCCCGGTGGTCACTTCGATCCCCTCGGCATGGCCGTATTCCGGGTGGCCTGCGGTGCGCGAACCCAGCTGGCGGAACGCCTTGATCTGGTCCATGCCCATGTCTTCATAGCCCAGCAGATGGTTGATCGCGTAGATCAGCATCGAGCCGTGGCCCGCCGACAGAACGAAGCGATCGCGGTCGGGCCATTTCGGCGCGGTGGGATCGATGTTCATGAAGCGGTTGAACAGAACGGTCGCCACATCGGCCATGCCCATCGGCATCCCGGGATGGCCCGAATTGGCCTTTTGCACCGCATCCATCGCAAGCGCACGGATCGCATTCGCCATGCGCGTTTCTTGAGTGATTTGAATGTCTTTCATCACCTTGTTCATCCTTCTCAAGCCCGCTTCGATTCACGCACGATGCGTTCGATGAGGGGGGTGAGGATCAGCTGCATGGCCAGATCCTGACGGTTGCCGGGAATGACGATCGAGTTGGCGCGGCTCATCCAGGAGCCGTTGATCATCGAGGTGAGATAGGGGAAATCGATGCCGCGCGGGTTCTTGAAGCGGATCACCACGAGGCTCTCATCCGCCGTCGGGATCCAGCGCGCCACGAACGGGTTCGAGGTGTCGACGACCGGCACGCGCTGGAAGTTGATATCCGTTTCGGTGAATTGCGGCGTGATGCAGTTCACGTAGGAATGCATGCGGCGCAGGATCACGTCGGTGACCGCTTCCGTCGTGTAGCCCCGCGAGGCGCGGTCGCGATGGATTTTCTGAATCCATTCGAGGTTGATCACCGGAACCACGCCGATCTTCAGGTCGGCCAGCGCCGAGAGGTTCACCTCGTCATTGACCACGCAGCCGTGCAGACCTTCGTAGAAAAGCAGGTCGGATTCGTCCTCGAAATCGCTCCACTCGGTGAAATGACCGGGCGGCGTGCCCCATTTCTCGGCCTCGGCATCGTCGTGGACGTAATGGCGGGTCTTGCCCTTGCCGGTCTCGCCATATTCGCGAAAGACGCGCTCCAACTCCTTGAGTTCATTGGCTTCATAGGAGAAGTGGGAAAAGCCCTGATCGCCCGCGTCGTAGCGCTTTTGCAGCTCTTCCTTCATGTCGGCGCGGTTGTAGCGGTGGAAGGCGTCCCCCTCGATCGAGACCGCGGAAATCCCTTCGCGACGGAAGATCTGATCGAAGGTCGATTTCACCGTCGAGGTGCCTGCACCGGAGGAACCGACGACGGAAATGATGGGGTGTTTCTTGGACATGTATCAGCTCCGGAAGAGGCCGCGGGTGTTGAAGAGCGCGTGGGCTTCATCCTGCGGCAAGTCGTGATAGGCGGCGACGCGGGCGACCTTGCTGGCCGAGCCGAATACGAATGGCGTGCGGGCATGCAGCCGGTCGGGCGTCGCGGACATGATGGGATCGGCGCCGTCGGTGGCCTCGCCGCCGAGCTGCTCGATCAGCATCGCGATCGGTGCGCATTCATAGACGTGGCGCAGACGGCCGCGCTCGTAGCCGTCGCGGTCGTCGCCCGGATAGAGGAAGACGCCGCCGCGCGAGATGATGCGATGGGTTTCGGCCACCAGCGAGGCGATCCAGCGCATGTTGAAATTGCGCCCGCGCGGACCTTCGGCACCGGCGACGAGATCGTCGATGAACGCGCGGATCGGCTGCGGCCAGTGGCGATAGTTCGACGCGTTGATCGCGTATTCCGAGGTCTCGGAGGGCAGGGGCTTCGGATCGGCCACGCGGCGCCAGATGTCGCTGCCGGGCTCGAGAACCCATTGCTGCACACCCTTGCCGAAGGTCACGACCAGCGCGGTCTGCGGCCCGAAGATGATGTAGCCGCCCGCGATCTGCTCGTTGGCCGGGCGCAGGAAGCTGGCATCCATTTCGTCGGCGGCCTCAAAGATCGAGAAGATCGTGCCGATCGAGACATTCACGTCGATATTCGAGGATCCGTCGAGCGGATCGATGGCAAGCGCGAGCGTGCCGGTCCCGAAATCGACCACCTCGTCTTGTTCTTCCGAGGCGTAATGGCGGACCGCACCACCGCGCAGTGCGTCCATAAAGGCCTCATCCGCGATCACGTCGAGCGCTTTCTGACCGTCGCCACCGGCGTTGGTGCCTGCGGCCTCAGCCAGATTTCCCTCGAGCCCGTTGCGCGCAATCATGCGGGCAAGCTGGGCGCCGACGCTGGTCAGGCGGGTCATGGTGTCGGCAAGATCGGCAGAAATACCGAGGCCGTCGAAACTCACGGACATCTTCTTCTCCTCCAAAGTCGATGTTCTTGTGAGCCAGACCATTGCCCGGATCGAATTTTTATGAAATTTAAATAAAGGGAATATGCGTTAAGGGAATTTGAAGTCACATGCGGATGAACGCTGTAACGCTGAAGCAATTGCGCGCGCTTGATGCGGTGGCGCGGGGTGGGTCTCTGACGGCCGCCGGGGAAAGCCTGAACCTCACAACGCCCGCAATTCATACGCAAATTCGGGGTTTGGAAGATGCGGTCGGGATGAAATTGATCCAGCGCGCCGTCGACGGTGCGGGCTCCGAGCTGACCGAGGCCGGCAAGGCGCTGCGTGAAACCGCGCTGCGGATCGAGGACAACTTGTCGCAGGCCGAAGCGACGCTGAGCGCCATTGCGCGCGGGCAGGTGGGTCGGATCACGCTCGGCGTCGTCTCGACCGGCAAATATTTCGCGCCGCGGCTGGTGAAGATGCTGCAAGACGCCCATCCCGAGATCGAGGTCGCGCTGCGCGTGGGCAACCGCTCGGCCATCATCGAGGGGATCGAGCGCGGCAGTTTCGACATCGCCGTGATGGGCCGTCCGCCGCGCCATCCGCCGGTTGTGGCCGAACCGATCGGCCAGCATCCGCATGCGCTGGTCGCACCGCCCGACCATCCGCTGATCTCCAAGGCCGACGATCTGGAGCAGCTTTTCGGCGAGACCTTCATCTCGCGCGAGGAAGGGTCGGGGACGCGCATCCTGATGTCGCGCTGGCTCGACCGGGTCGGCGACGGGCGGCTCTACGACACGCTGGAGATGGACAGCAACGAGACGATCAAGCAGGCGGTGATGGCGGGTCTCGGCATCGCGTTTCTCAGCCTGCACACGGTGACGGACGAGCTGGAGACCGGACGCCTGGCGCTGATCCCGGCGCCGGGATTGCCGCTGATGCGCCACTGGTTCCTCGTGCGCCGCGAGAGCGAACGCCCGCGCGAACTGGCGCTGCGCGTCTGGGATGAGATCGTCGAGATGAACGGCGCCTTCCTGCCGCATCCGATCCCGGATTGACGCCGGGGCCGCGCGCAGTACCTTTGCGCGGCAACAGGGAGGATAACATGGCTTATGCGATGGCAATCTCGCGCCCCGGCGGGCGCGACCAGTTCCACAAGATCGAGATCGAGGTCCCCAAGCCGGGCCCCGGCGAAGTCACTTTAAGACATTCCGCTATCGGATTGAATTTCATCGATGTTTACTTCCGAACGGGGCTTTATCCGTGGCCAGTGGAGAGCGATCTGATCACCGGCGGCGAAGCGGCGGGTGTGATCGAGGCGGTCGGCGATGGCGTGGATCTGCAGGTCGGACAGCGCGTGGCCTATACGCAGCCCAACGGCGCATATGCGAGCCACCGGGTGATGGCTGCGAAAAACGTCGTGCCGATCCCGGACGATATTTCCGATGAGGTCGCAGCGGCGGTGATGCTCAAAGGTCTGACCGTGCATTACCTGATCCATCACTCATATCCCGTAAAGTCTGGCGACACCGTGCTTTTCCATGCGGCGGCCGGTGGCGTCGGCTCGATCGCGGGACAATGGCTGAAGGCCAAGGGCGTGCGCGCGATCGGCACGGCTGGCGGGCCTGAGAAATGCGCGCGGGCGCTCGAGCACGGCTATGACGCGGTGATCGATTACCGGTCCGAGGATTTCGGCGCAGAGGTCAAACGGCTCACCGATGGCGCGGGCGTCGCGGCGGTCTATGACTCGGTGGGCGCGGATACGGTGATGACGTCGCTCGATGTGCTCAAACGGTTCGGCACGCTGGTGTGCTTCGGTCAAAGCTCGGGTCCGGCGGATCAGTTCAAGATCGGCGATCTGGCGCGCAACTCGCTGTTCCTGACGCGTCCGACCTTGTTCCAGCACACGGATCAACCGGGCTGGTTGCGCAACTCCGCTGCAGAACTTTTTGAGATGATTGGGAAAGGCGAGATCAAGATCGACGTGCCACAGACGTTTTCTTTGGAGGATGTCGCCGCTGCCCATGAGGCGCTGGAGGGCCGGAAAACGGTCGGGAGCACGGTTTTGACACCATAATGGGCGTCAAATCGCACTTATAATTTACATAATACCGATTATCGGTATTAATCTAGTATGAAAACGGGGGGCGATTTCAGCCCCCCGACTTTGTTTTTCGGCTGGATTTGCCGCCAGATGGGATCAAGTGATGACGTCGGGTTTCTCGCGCCCCGTGCGTTCGCGGATGCCCACCAGCGCCTCTGTCGCCCGGATGATCGGTGCGAGCGCCTCCTGCGGATCATGGTCTAGCCCATCCGGTCCCGGGGCATAGCGCTCGAGATACACGCGCAGCGTCGCGCCCTCGGTGCCTGTGCCCGACAGACGCAGCACAACGCGCGAGCCACCTTCGAACAGAATACGGAAACCCTGACCTTCCGCGACCGAGCCATCGACTGGATCGGTATAGGAAAACTCGTCTGAGCTTTCGACCGTAAGCCCTTCGACCTGCGTCCCTTTCAGCTTTCCGAGGCGTGCGCGCAGATCGTCCAGCATCGCCTCTGCCTGCTCGGTCGGCAGCGCCTCGTAATCGTGGCGCGAATAGTAGTTGCGGCCGTAGCGCGCGAAATGATCGGCCATGATCTCGGCCACCGACATCTTGCGCACGGCTAGGATGTTGAGCCACATCAGCACTGCCCAGAGCCCGTCTTTCTCGCGCACATGGTCGGAGCCCGTGCCGAAGCTTTCCTCGCCACAGAGCGACACGCGCCCCGCATCCATCAGATTGCCGAAGAACTTCCAGCCCGTCGGCGTCTCGTAGCAATCGAGGCCAAGCGCCTCGGCCACCCGATCCGCCGCCGCAGAGGTCGGCATCGAGCGCGCGACGCCCTTCAGCCCGTCTTTGTAGCCCGGCACGAGATGCGCATTTGCGGCCAGCACCGCGAAACTGTCCGACGGCGAGACATAGGTGCCCGCGCCCAGGATCATGTTCCGGTCGCCATCGCCATCCGAGGCCGCGCCGAAATCCGGGGCGTTTTCGCCCATCATCTCGTCCATCAGTTCATGCGCCCAGGTCGGGTTCGGATCGGGATGCATGCCGCCGAAATCCGGCAGCGGCGTGCCATGCGTGACGGTCCCTGCCGGCGCGCCGAGACGGTTCTCGAAAATCTCCACCGCATAAGGTCCGGTGATGGCGCACATCGAGTCCATCCGCATCCGGAAGCCCGCTTTAAAGACGTCCCGCAACGCGTTGAAATCGAATATCGTTTCCATCAGATCGGCATAGGCGGTCACCGGGTCCACGACTTCGACGGTCATCTCTCCGAGCGGCGTCTCGCCAAGGCTGTCCAGATCGGGATCTGCCGCATCGAGCAGATGATATTCTCGGATTTCCTGCGTGCGCTTGTGGATCGCCGAGGTGATCGACTCCGGCGCGGGACCGCCATTCGCGGAGTTGTATTTGACGCCGAAATCCTCGTCCGGACCGCCCGGATTGTGGCTGGCCGAGAGGATGATCCCGCCATCCGCCTGGCGCTGCCGGATCAGGTTCGACGCGGCGGGCGTGGACAGCCACGCACCCTGCCCCACGATCACCCGCGCGGCCCCGTTGGCGGCTGCCATTTTCAGGATCGTGCTTGCCGCTTCGCGTCCGAAATAACGCCCGTCCCCACCGAGAACCAAAGTTTTGCCGCGCAGGCCGCCGATCGCGTCGAAGGTCGATTGCACGAAATTCTCGAGGTAGCTCGGCTGCATGAAAACGCGGGTTTTCTTGCGCAGCCCCGAGGTGCCGGGTTTCTGGCCGTCGATGGGCTGGGTCGCGTGGCGGGTCATGATTTCTCCTGCACTGTGGCGCGGGTAAAGACTTGAACGGATTGTGCGGCAAGGCAAGCCTCGGGGGCGTCGATTTGTTCCGCTTCTCGTCCCGGCAAGGCGGAATCGAGCGCGCGAGTCCATCTTCCGGGCGGCAATGCGATGTGCCGTTCGGGCCCTGCGTTGAGGATCACATAGACGGCTTCGCTGCCGGCCTCACCGGCCGGACCTTCGGCAGCGCCGCGGATTTCGACGCCGATGCAGCGCAGTTCGGGATCGTTCCAATCATGCGGCTCGGGTTCCTCGCCAGAGGCAAGCCGCCAGATCAGATCGCGCATCCCGTCCTGCTTGCGGATCAGCGAGTGCAGATAGCGGTTTTGCCGCAGGACTCGGTGATCTTTTCGTATCTGGATCAGATGCTTGACGAAGGTTTTTAAAGTGTCGTCGGGTGCGGTCCAATCGACCCAGCCGATCTCGTTATCCTGCGCATAGGCGTTGTTATTGCCGCCCTGCGAATTGCCGATTTCGTCGCCCGCCAGCAGCATTGGCACGCCCTGGCTCATCAGCAGTGTCGCAAGCAGCGCGCGCTTGCGCAGGGCCTGCGCCTCGGGATCTTCCAGCGCCTCCGAAAAATTCGCGTCATGGCCGTCACGGTTCTCCTCGCCATTCGCGAGGTTCTGCTTTTCACCATAGGAAACAAGGTCTTGCAGCGTGAAACCGTCATGGGCGGTGATGAAATTCACCGAGGCCGTCGCGGGCCGTCCCATCTGGTCGAAGATTTCCGCTGATCCCGCCACGCGCCGCGCCAGATCGCCCGCCATGCCACGGTCGCCGCGCCAGAACCGGCGCGCATCGTCGCGGAAACGGTCGTTCCATTCGGTGAACGGATGCGGGAAGCCGCCGAGATAGTAGCCGCCTGGACCGATATCCCAGGGCTCTGCGATCAGCTTAACCCCTCGCAGCACCGGATCTTGCTCAATCGCGGCGAGGAACTGCGCATGCGCCTCGACGGCGCCCGACGTGCCGCGCGCCAGCGTTGCCGCCAGATCGAAGCGGAAGCCATCGACGCCCATCTCCTCGACCCAGTGGCGCAGGCAATCCATCACCAGCCGCAGACAGAGCGGGTTCGACAGGTCCAGCGTATTGCCGGTTCCGGTCTCGTCGATATAGGCGCCGTCGGGCGTCAGGCGGTAATAGCTCGCATTGTCGATCCCGCGCAGGCTGAGCATCGGCCCGATCGCATTGCCCTCGCCCGTGTGGTTGTAGACGACGTCGAGGATCACCTCGATCCCGGCGCCATGAAAGCGCCGCACCATCTCGCGAAATTCACCGCGCGGATCGGCGCCGGAATAGCGCGGCTCCGGCGCGAAATTGGCGATGGGCTGGTAGCCCCAGTAATTGCTCAAGCCCTTCTCGACGAGGAAACGATCATCGAGATAGGCGCAGCTCGGCAGCAGTTCGATTGCGGTGATCCCGAGATCGGTGAGATGCGACAGGATCGGATCGGAGGCGAGCCCCGCCCAGGTGCCGCGCAAGGCTTCGGGCACCTCCGGATGGGTCATCGTCAGCCCCTTGGGATGGGCCTCGTAGATCACCGTCTCGGACCAGCCATGGTGAGGCCGATCCCATTCGGGCCGCGCGATCTCGGCTACGACGGATTTCGGCGTGACGCTTGCGCTGTTGCGCCGGTCGGGTTTAGATTTTCCATATTGCATAGGGGCTTGCCAGCTGATCTTCGAGTCGATCTCGCGCGCATAGGGGTCGATCAGCAGCTTCACCGGGTTGAACCGATGCCCCGCCTCGGGCGCCCAGGGCCCATGCACCCGGTAGCCATAACGCGCGCCCGGCTTGAGCCCCGCGACGAAGCCGTGCCAGGTCGGCCCGGTGCGCCCTGGCAGGTCGATCCGCTGCTCGCCAGATTTGGTGAACAGGCACAGCTCCACCCGCTCGGCATGGGCCGAGGCCAGCGCGAAGTTCACGCCGCCCTCGCAGGGCGTGGCGCCCAGCGGGTCCGCTTTGCCGGGGCTTATCTTCATCGACCGAGAAGCGCGTCGTAAAGCGCGGCGTAGCGTGCGGCCGATCCGTCCCAGCCCCAGTCGGTCTTCATTGCCCGGCGCTGCATCGCGGCCCAGCCCTTGCGATCGGCATAGAGCGCGATCAGCTTCATCAGCGCCTGCCGCAACGCGAGATCGTCGACGGGATGGAAGACGATCCCGGTCGATGCGCCTGCAGCCTCGGTCGCGGGCGTCGCGCCCACCACCGTATCGGCGAGACCACCGACGGCGGAGACCACCGGCAGGCACCCATAGCGCAGCCCGTAGAGCTGGGTCAGCCCGCAGGGCTCGAAGCGCGAGGGCACCAGCACCGCGTCGCCGCCTGCATACATCCGATGGCTCAGCGCCTCGTCATAGCCGATCTTCACGCCGACCCGGTCGGGGTGACGCGCGGCAAGGTCCCGCATCGCATCTTCCGCCCAGCCGTCGCCCGATCCCAGCACCGCAAGACCGCCGCCCGACTCGAGATAGGGCCTAAGCGCCGGAGCGAGCAAATCGATCCCCTTCTGCGGCGTCAGGCGCGAGATCAGGATCGCCAGCGGTCCCGGCACATCGAGATCAAATTCGGCCTCCAAGGCTTTGCGGTTCTTCGATTTTCCGCCGGGTTTCGCCGCCGAGAAGGACGTCACTTCCGGATCGGTCTCGGGGTTCCAGACATCCAGATCGATGCCGTTGAGAATACCGTGCAGATCGCCCGCGCGCGCCTGAATGACACCTTCCAGCCCCATGCCGAACTCGCCGCGCATCAGCTCTTCTGCGTAGCGCGGGCTGACCGTGGTGATCGCGCTCGCCGCAACCAGCCCGGCTTTCAGCGTCGAGATGTCGCCCCAGAATTCCACACCCTCGCGGGTGAAATCCCAGGTCTGCAGCCCGAGCGCCGCCAGCTTGTCGCGGCCGAACCGGCCCTGAAATGCGATATTGTGGATGGTCATCACGGTCGGGATGCCGGTGCCGCGCAGATACCATGGCACGAGCCCGGTCTGCCAATCGTGGCAATGCACCAGATCGGGCTGCCATTTGCCCGCGCCCTCGCGCGCGATCTCGGCTGCGACGAAACTGAGCGCTGCGAAGCGTTCGGCATTGTCGGGATAGTCGCGCCCGTCTTGCGAATACGGGCCCCCGTCCCGGTCGAACAGGTGGTCGGCCTGCAGCGCCAGAACCTCGATGCCGCCCGCCTTGCCCAGCACCAGACGCGCCGGGCCGCCATAGAGGCTCTCGCTTTCCCAAACCAGTTTCGGTGATTTCAGCTTTTTCAGAATCCCGCGATAGGCCGGGATCATCACCCGCATCTCCCAGCCCTGCCCTTTGAGCGCGGCGGGCAAGGCGCCTGCCACATCGGCCAGACCGCCCGTCTTGATCAGCGGGACCGCTTCTGACGCAACCGAGAGCACGCGTTTCATATCTTCGCTCTTTCCAAATATCCCGGGGTGCGGGGCAGCGCCCCGCTCTCTAATCCCGTTAGTCCAATGCCGCCGCGCGTTTGTCGAGCATCGTCTGCGTGATCAGCACGACACCGCCTTCCGACCGGCGGAACCACTTCTCGTCCTCCTCCGGGTCTTCGCCCACGACGAGCCCTTCGGGAATATGCACGCCTCGGTCGATCACGCATTGGCTCAGCCGCGCATGCCGCCCGATATCGACGTAAGGCAGCACGACGGCCTCCTCCAGGCTCGCGAAACTATGCGCGCGCACGCCGGTATAGAGCAGCGAATTGCGCACCTCCGCGCCCGAGACGATGCAGTCGCCCGAGACCAGCGAGGAGATTGCCGAGCCACGTCTGCCATCCTCGTCATGGATGAATTTCGCGGGCGGCACGATCTCGGCATAGGTCCAGATCGGCCATTCGGTGTCGTAGAGATCCAGCTTCGGCGTGAAATCGGTCAGGTCGATATTGGCCTGCCAGAACGCGTCCACCGTGCCCACGTCGCGCCAGTAAGGTTCGGTCTCAAGCCCCGTCGTCACGCAGCTATCCGAGAACTTATGCGCCATCGCCTTGCCGTGCTTGACGATCTGCGGGATCAGGTCATGGCCGAAATCATGGCTCGAATTCGGGTCTTCCATGTCCCGGATCAGAAGCTCGCGCAGGAATTGCCAGTCGAAGACATAGATCCCCATCGAGGCCAGCGCATGATCGGGATCGCCGGGCATCCCGGGCGGGTCGGCGGGCTTTTCGAGGAAATCGGTGATCTGTCCGGTCTTGTCGATGGCCATCACACCAAAGGCGGTCGCCTCCATCCGCGGCACGGTCAGACAGCCGATGGTGACATCGGCCTTGGTCTCGACATGCTGGCGCAGCATCACCTCGTAATCCATCTTGTAGATGTGGTCGCCGGCGAGGATGATGACGTATTTCACGCCGTAATCTTCAATGATATCAATGTTCTGCGCCACCGCGTCGGCAGTGCCTGCATACCAGCGACTGTCGGCCACGCGTTGGCTCGCGGGCAGGATGTCGAGATATTCGTTCCGCTCAGCGCGGAAGAAATCCCAGCCGCGCTGGATGTGGCGGATCAGCGAATGGGCCTTGTATTGCGTCGCGATCGCCATCTTGCGGATGCCGGAGTTGAGCGCGTTCGACAGGGCGAAGTCGATGATCCGGGTCTTGCCGCCGAAATAGACGGCGGGTTTCGCGCGCCGGTCGGTCAGTTCCTTCAAGCGGCTCCCCCGGCCGCCCGCCAGCACGAAGGCCATGGCCTGTGCGCTCAGGCGCGTGTTGGGCTGTGGTTTCATATTCCTCCCCCTCCTCTGGGCACCGCTTACGCGGGCGTGAACATCACGACTGACAGCGGCGGCAGATACACCTCCGCGCTGTGGGCGCAGCGCCCCTGCGCGTGGTCTTCGGCGCGGATCGCACCGAGATTGCCGCGGTTCTCGCCGCCGTAGAAACCGGAATCCGTGTTGAGTATCTCGCACCATTCGCCGCTTTGCGGCAGGCCGATGCGGTAGCTGTGCTCGACCGGGGTCAGGTTCGCGACCACGACGACCGGATCGGCATCGGGCGCGCGACGCTCGAAGATGAAGACCGAGGCCTCGGAGTCGTCGGCGGCGATCCATTCGAATCCGTCCGGCTCGCAATCGCCCCAATGCAGCGCAGGCGTCTCGCGATAGAGCCGGTTGAGATCGCGCACCAGCGCGCGCAGCCCGTCATGGCGCGGATCGTCGAGCAGATACCAGTCCAGCTCGCGCTCATGGCTCCATTCCGACCATTGGCCGAATTCCTGCCCCATGAAGAGAAGCTTCTTGCCCGGATGCGCCCATTGGAACGCGTAGAAAGCGCGCAGATTGGCGTATTTCTCGGGGTCAGTTCCGGGCATCTTGCCCAGCATCGAACCCTTGCCGTGCACCACCTCGTCATGGCTGATCGGCAGGATGAAATTCTCGCTGTAAATGTACGAGCTCGCGAAGGTCAGCTCGTTATGGTGGAACTTGCGATAGAGCGGATCGCGCGCGAAATAGCGCAAGCTGTCATTCATCCAGCCCATGTTCCACTTGTAGCCGAAGCCCAGCCCGTCCTCATGCACGGGGCGCGTCACGCCCGGATAGGCGGTGCTTTCCTCCGCCACCGTCATGATGCCTTCCGCGCCGCCATAGGAGGCCGCGTTCATGTTCTGCAGGAATTCGATCGCCTCGAGGTTCTCGCGCCCGCCATATTTGTTGGGCACCCATTCGCCCGCGGCCCGCGAATAGTCGCGGTAGAGCATCGAGGCCACCGCATCCACGCGCAGCCCGTCGAGGTGGTATTCCTCAAGCCAGAACAGCGCGTTGGCGAGCAGATAGTTCGACACTTCCCGCCGCCCGTAATTGTAGATCAGCGTGTTCCAGTCCTGATGGAAGCCCTCTTTCGGGTCGGCATGCTCGTAAAGCGCGGTGCCGTCGAAATGTCTCAGCCCGTGATCGTCGGTCGGGAAATGCCCCGGCACCCAGTCGAGGATCACGCCGAGGCCCCGCCGATGCGCCGCGTCCACGAATTCCGCGAATTCCTCGGGGCGGCCGTGGCGGATCGTCGGCGCATAAAGCCCGATCGGCTGATAGCCCCAGGAGCCGTCGAACGGATGCTCGGTAATGGGAAGCAGCTCGATATGGGTGAAGCCCATGTCGCAGACATAATCGACCAGCTTTTCGGCCAGTTCGTGGTAAGAGAGCGGTCTGCCTCCCTCGTCCCAGATCCGCATCCAACTCCCGAGATGCACCTCATAGACCGAGATCGGCGCGTGGCGTTCCTGCGCCTCGGCGCGGGTCTGACACCACGCGCTGTCGCCGAAACGATGCCGCCCGAGTTTGCGCACGACCGAGGCCTGCGCGGGCGGGTGCTCTGCGCCGAAGCCGACCGGGTCGGCCTTCAGCGGCAGCACCGTGCCTTCGGTGTCGAGCAACTCGTATTTGTAGAGCGCGCCTGCATGGATGCCGGGAACGAAAATCTCCCACACGCCGGACGCGCCGATGCGGCGCATCTGGTGGCGGCGGCCGTCCCAGAAGTTGAAATCGCCCACGACCGAGACCCGGCGCGCATTGGGCGCCCAGACCGCGAAATGGACGCCTTCGACGTCCTCATGGGTGATCACATGGGCGCCGAGCTTCTCCCAGAGCCGCGTATGCGTCCCCTCCCCGATCAGGTATTCGTCGATCGCACCCAGCACCGGCGCGAAGCCGTAAGGGTCGTCGAAATCCCACGTCGTCTGCTCGTGTTTGGCGCGCAGTCGGTAGGTTTTTCCGGTCCATTTGCCGGTGAAAATCCCCGGCACGACGGGCTCCAGCGCGACCTCTGTCTTGCCAAGCGCCCAGACCTCTTCTGCGCCGGGCACCAGCGCCACGATTTTCCCGTCATGCAGACCCAGCACGGAAAATGGATCGGGATGTTGCGCGTGGATAAGCGCTTCGGCCTCGTCGCGGGAAACTGTCATAGCGCTCCTTGGTTCACAGGGCCGATTGCGTGGTCCAGATCTCGTCCATGTAGCCCTTGATCGCCCGGTCGGAGGAGAAGAACCCCATCCGCGCGGTGTTCAAAACAGCCATCTTCGCCCAGCCTGCGCGATCGGCGAAGGCCGTGTCCACATCTTTCTGGGCCGCCGCGTAGGCCTCGAAATCGGAAGCGACGAGGAAATAATCGCTATGCCACATATTATGAACAAGATCGTGATAGCGTTCTGGTTCCTCAGGAGAAAACCGTCCCTCTGCGATCATCTGCAGCACATCCTGCAAAGGCTGGCTTGCAAGGATGGCGTGGCGCGCATGTTCGGGATCGCGCCGGCGCTCCATCACCTCGTCGGCGGTCATGCCGAAGAGGAAGAAGTTCTCCGCCCCCACCTGTTCACGAATTTCCACATTCGCGCCATCGAGCGTGCCGATGGTCAGCGCGCCGTTCAGCGCGAACTTCATATTGCCGGTGCCGGAGGCTTCCTTGCCCGCGGTGGAAATCTGCTCTGACAGATCTGCGGCCGGGATCAGCCGCTCGGCCATGGAGACGTTGTAATTGGGCGGATAGACGATCTTGAGGCGCCCATCGACGTAAGGGTCGTTATTGACCACCTCGGCCACGTCATTGATCAGCCGGATGATCTGTTTCGCCGTGTGATAGCCCGGCGCCGCCTTGCCGCCGAAGACCTTCACGCGCGGCTGGAACTCGGCCTGCGGGTTCTCGCGGATCGCATGCCATTCGGCGATGGTTTGCAGGATGTTCAGAAGCTGGCGCTTGTATTCGTGGATCCGTTTCACCTGAATGTCGAAGATCGCATCGGGGTCGAGGGTGATCCCTTGGGTGTCGCGCACCCAATCCGCCAGATGCACCTTGTTGCGCCGTTTCGCGGCCATGAAAGCGTCGCGGAAGCTCGCATCCTCGGCGTAAGCCTCCAGCCCACGCAGCTTGTCGAGATCGGCCTCCCAGCCATCGCCGATCGTGTCGATGATCAGATGCGACAGTTCGCCATTGGCCATGCGCAGCCAGCGGCGCGGCGTGATTCCGTTGGTCTGGTTGATGATGCGCCCGGGATGCAGTCGGTCCAACTCGGGAAATAGGTTGCGCTTGATCAGCTCGGTATGGAGCGCCGAGACCCCGTTCACCTTATGCGAGGTGATGAAGGCCAGTTCGCCCATCCGCACTTCCTGATGCTTCACGATCCCCACGTAATGCGCGCGTTTGGGGAATTTGCGCCGGTGCCAGCTGTCGATCTTCTCGATGATCTGCATATGGCGCGGCAGCACGGTGCCCATCAGATAGGTCGCCCAGCGTTCGAGCGCCTCGGGCAGCAGTGTGTGGTTCGTGTAGCCCAGACATTGCATCGTGATGTCGAGCGCGGCGTCGAACTCCATGTCATGCAGATCGGTGAGGATGCGGATCAGCTCCGGCCCCGCGATCGCCGGATGCGTGTCGTTCATCTGGATCGCGACGAACTCCGGCAGCTCCTCGATCGTGTGCCCGGCGGCCAGATGGCGGCGCATGATGTCCTGCAGCGCGGCGGAGGTCAGGAAATACTCCTGTTTGAGGCGCAATTCCTTGCCCGCATAGGTCGTGTCATCGGGATAGAGCACGCGGGATAGCGTGCGCGCCAGCGCCTCGGGTTCGGCTGCGGCGGCGTAATCGCCGTGATTGAAGCGTGCGAGGTCGAACTGCTCGGTGGGCTTGGCCGACCACAGACGCAGCGTGTTCGCCCATTTGCCCTCCCAGCCGATGATCGGCATGTCATAGGCTTCGGCCAGCACCGTCTCGCCTGGCACCCAATGCGGCTTGCCGTCCAGCGTTTCGACATGGCCCTTGAAGCCGATCTCATAGGCCGCCTCGGGCCGTTCGAATTCCCACGGGTGGCGCTGCTTGAGCCAATCCTCCGGCGTCTCGACCTGACGCCCGCCCTCGAAGCGCTGCTTGAAGAGGCCGTGTTCATAGCGGATGCCGTAGCCATATCCGGGGCAGCCCAGCGTCGCCATGCTCTCCATGTAGCAGGCGGCCAACCGCCCTAGCCCACCATTGCCGAGCGCCGCGTCGGGCTCGTTCTCGACCACGGCTTCCCAGTCCTGACCAAGCGCTTCCATCGCCTCGCGGCAGGTGGCGCGCAACCCGAGGTTGATCGCGGCATCCTCGAGCATCCGCCCGATCAGGAATTCCATCGAGAGGTAGTAGACCCGCTTGCGTCCCTCTTCCCATGTCCGCCGGGTCGCTGCGAACCACGGCGCCACGACCCGGTCGCGGATCGCCAGAGACAGCGCCATGCGCCAATCATAAACCGAGGCGTGGTCGGGATCCTTGCCCATCGAAAAAGTGATGTGGTGCAGAATTTCTTCGCGAACTGTCTCGGCACTGGGCAATTGGGTGTCTTTCAAGGGGGAGGTCTCCGGAACGCGTCAGATAGCAATTGATTGATGTGCCGCCCCCTGCTCAAGGTCAAGCGAAGGCGCAGAAACGGCCTGAGCAGTGGTTGCCGTTTGCGCTAACAAGTCTACCCTTGCCGCGATAACGGGCAACAGGAAACTGAAAGAGGAGCGATTCATGGCGAAGGATTGGTGGCGCGGGGCGGTTATCTACCAGATTTATCCGCGCAGCTTTCAAGACGACTCGGGCGACGGGATCGGCGATCTTAAGGGGATCACGCGCAGGCTCGATCATGTCGCCTCGCTGGGCGTCGATGCGATCTGGCTGTCGCCGATCTTCACCTCACCGATGGCGGATATGGGCTATGACGTCTCCGATTATCGCGGCATCGATCCGCAATTCGGCACGCTGGAGGATTTCGACGCGCTGGTGGCGCGCGCCCATGAGCTGGGTCTGAAAGTCGTGATCGATCAGGTGATCTCGCACAGCTCCGATCAGCATCCGTGGTTCAAGGACGCCAAGAAAGGCGGAGCCAAGAAGGATTGGTATGTCTGGGCCGATCCCAAGCCCGATGGCAGCCCGCCCAACAACTGGCAGGCGGTGTTCGGCGGATCGTCCTGGGAATACGCCCCCGAGCGCGGCCAGTATTACCTGCACAACTTCCTGATCGAGCAGCCTGACCTGAACCTGCACAATCCCGAGGTTCAGGACGAATTGCTCGACGTGTTCCGCTTCTGGCTGGATCGCGGTGTCGATGGCTTCCGCCTCGATACGGTGAACTACTACTTCCACGACCCGAAACTGCGCGACAATCCGGCGATGGACCCCGATCCCGAACGCTGGCCGCCGGTCTCGACCTACGACATGCAGGATCACGAGTTCGACAAGAACCGTCCCGAAAACGTCCCCTTCCTCAAGAAGATGCGCGCGGTGATGGACGACTACGAGGCGCGCACGCTGATCGGTGAAGTCGGCGAAGCGCCCCATCGCGCGCTCGGCATCATGGAAGAATACACCCGCGGCGATGACCGTCTGCACATGGCCTACAGCTTCGACATGCTGGGCCCGAAATTCACGCCCGCGCATTTCCGCGGCAAGATCGAGGGCTTCTTCAAGGGCGCGCCCGACGGCTGGCCGAGCTGGTCCTTCTCGAACCACGATGTGCAGCGCCATGTGACCCGCTGGGCGAAATACGGCACCGAGGACAGCATCGCGCGGCTGGCGATTGCGATGCTCGCGTCCTTCCAGGGCACGATCGGCATCTATCAGGGCGAGGAGCTCGGCCAGACCGAGACCGAGATGGAATATCACGAGCTGACCGACCCGCCCGGCCTGCGCTTCTGGCCCGAGAACAAGGGCCGCGACGGTTGCCGCACGCCGATGGTCTGGGACGAGAGCACGAATGCGGGCTTCTCCAAGGCCAAGCCGTGGCTGCCGGTAAAGCCGCCGCAAGCGGCCCGCGCCGTGGCACTGGAAGAGGCCGATGAGGGCTCGGTGCTCGCCTATTACCGCAACGTTCTGGCTTTCCGGAAGGAAAACCCGGTGCTGCGCGAGGGCACGTCGACCTTCCTCGACCTGCCCGATCCGGTGCTTGGCTTCATTCGCGACGATGGCGCGATGAAATTCGCCTGTTACTTCAATCTCGGCCCCGATCCGGTGACGCTCGAAGCTGACGGGGAGCTCGTCGGGCCCTGCCTTGCCGCAACGCTGGAGGGCGGCACGCTGTCGCTCGGCCCGAATGGCGCGGCTTGGGTGAAGCTCTAAGAGCCCATGACGCGGCGGCCGGGTCTGGATTTAAACCTGCCGCCGCCTCACGGACCCATGACGGCGTCGGGAGCGTTTGCTCTCGGCGCCGCGTGTGTTTCTGTTTTCTTTCTCTAGTAAGTCGCGCGGTCTCGGCCAATAAGGTGCGTTCGGGACGATTTCTTACGGAATTTTAAGAAGGCCATAAATTCCTTCTGCGATTGTCCCGCCAGAGATAGGAAAAAACGTGGAAATATAACATGGCTCTCGCTGATCCGGCGCAACCTGCCCCGCCCCAATCGCGTGTGAAGATTCTCTGGCCGATTGCGCTCGGGCTCGTGCTGTTCCTGATGGGGCTGTGGGCGCTGCATCATCTTCTCGCGAGCATCGACGTCCATCAGGTCATCGCGCAGATCAAGGCGACGCCGTGGCCCACGCTCGGCGCGGCCGTCGGCGCGACCGCTTTGGGTTATCTGGCGCTGGTCGGCTACGATTTCTGGGCGCTGCATTACCTTGGAAAACAGCTGCCGCTGCGCACTGTCGCGCTTGGCGGGTTTCTGGGCTACGCCTTCGGCAACACGGTCGGGATCAGCGTGATCTCGGGCGGGGCCGTGCGCTACCGCATCTATTCAGCCGCTGGTCTGAACGCCTTCGAGGTCGCGGCGCTGTCGTCCTATATCGCGCTCGCCATGGGGCTCGGGCTGACGATGGTGGGCGCTCTGGCGCTCTGCGTGCATCCGGCAGCGCTTGCAGGCGTCATCTCCGCGCCGGAGCCCCTGATCCGTATCGGGGCCTTGGTCGCGACGGCTCTTATTCTGGGCGGGGCGTTCTACCTTTCTTATACCGGGCGCGCCCTGCGTATCCGGAACCGCGAGATCGCGATGCCCGCGCCGCGCATCCTCGTGGGGCAACTCGCCGTGGCGCTGTTCGATTCGACCATGGCGGCTGGCGCGCTCTGGATCCTGATGCCCGCAGGCACCCCGCCGTTTGCGAGCTTTGTCGCGATCTACGCCGCAGCCAGCATGGTCGGCATCCTGAGCCACGTGCCCGGCGGCGTCGGCGTGTTCGAGACGGTGGTGATCGCCGCCCTGCCCGCGGGCGTGCCCTTGGGCGAGGCGGCAGCGGGCCTTCTGGCCTTCCGGATGATCTATTTCCTGCTGCCCTTCGTCATCGCCTTCGTCGTGGTCTCGCTGAACGAGGCTCGGCTTGCCGGCGGTTGGGCCACGCGCGTCTTCGGCGAAATATCAGAGCCGATGCGCCCGGTGATCACCGGTATCGAGGGGCTCGCCCCCCGGATCGCCGGGGTCGCGGTGCTGGGCCTCGGCTTCTGGATGGTGATCGTCGCGCTGATGCCGGTGCTTGGCCGACAGGGCGGAGAACCGGGGCTGATCACGGCGGTTCTCGCAGAAGGCGGCACGCAGCTTTGTGCCCTCGCGGGTGTGCTGTTGATCGTGCTGTCGCATGGCTTGGTGCGCCGGGTGAGACTTGCCTATTGGCTGGTACTTGCGGGGCTGGTGCTTGGCGTGATCTCGGTTTTGGCGGCCGATCTCGACATCGACAACGCGGTTGTCCTGTCGCTCGCCGCGGTCGTGCTGCTGCCGTTTCGCGGGGCCTTTCACCGTCGGGTCGCGCTGACCGAGGGCGGCTACGGCCCCCTGTGGTTCGCGGTCATCCTTGGAATGGTGGCCTCGGCGGCGGTGTTTTTCTTCCTCGCCTATGCGGCGCATCCCTATTCCAACGCGCTCTGGCTCGATTTTACCGCGAGTTCACCCACACCACGGGCGCTCAGGGCCGGACTTCTGATCAGCGCGCTACTGCTCGGGTTTCTTCTTTGGCTGACACTGCGCCCGATGCGCCGCTTCACCTTTTCCGTCGATCCGGAACAGGACATCGCGGTCGCTGAAATCCTCACCGCCCAAGACGTGCCGCAGGGCTGGTTCGCGCTGACGGGCGACAAATGCGTGATGTTCTCGCCCGACCGCTCGGCCTTCCTGATGTATGCGCAACGCGGCGGGATGCGGGTCGTGCTCGGCGATCCCGTCGGCCCGCCCGAGACCGCGCGGCAATTGGCGTGGGAGTTTCACGAACGCGCGGTGAGCGAAGGGCTCACCCCCGTTTTCTACGAGGTCTCGACGAAGAACCTGCCGCTCTGGATCGAGATGGGCTACGCGCTGCACAAGATCGGCGAAGAGGCCGTGGTCGACCTTCAGAAATTCTCGCTCACGGGATCGAAATTCAAGACGATGCGGGCCGAGCAGAACCGCGCCCTGCGCGAAGGATTCACGCTTGAGATCGCTTCCCCGCCGCACGCGCCCGAGCTGATCGCGACGCTGCGTGACGTGTCCGATGCGTGGCTGGCAGGCCAGAAAGGCCGCGAGAAAGGCTTCTCCATCGGCCGTTTCGATCCGCGCTACCTCAACCATTGCGAGATTGCGCTGATCCGGCGCGACGGCGAAATTCTCGGTTTCGCGAACCTTTTGGGCGGGCCGGATGCACGGCGTTTCGCGATAGATCTGATGCGGTACCGCCCAGAGGCGGCCGACGGCGTCATGCAATTCCTGTTCATCTGCCTGATCGAGGCGTTGCGCGACCGCGGTGCAACCGAGCTCAGCCTTGGCCTCGCGCCGCTGGCAGGCCTGCCCGACCGTGCCTCCGCGCGGTTGACCAGCCGCCTTGGCAATCTGATCTATCGTCACGGCGGAAGTTTTTATAACTTCGAAGGGTTACGCCGGTTCAAACAGAAATTCCGGCCCGAATGGCGGCCCCATTATGTCGCGCTCCCGCCCGGCACCTCCCCCTATCTCGCGCTCACCGAAATCACGCTGCTGATCTCGGGCGGTGCGCGCAACCTACTGACGAAGGACTGAAATGCTAGACGCCATCCACCAAGTGCTCCCGAATCTCGCCGCTTTGGGGATCTTCGGCTATTGGGTGATCGGGGCGGCGGCGGGGCTGGAGGCCTTCCTGCCGACCGGGATTTTCCTGCCCGGCACCCTGCTTGTCGATGCCGGCGGGGTGATGGTGCAGCAGGGGATGCTCGACCCTCTCGACCTAATGTGGTTCGTGGCGATCGGCTCGGTCCTCGGCGGAGAGGCCACGTTCTGGCTTGGTCGCCACGCGCGGCGCGGCATGCTCGGGCGCTGGAATGTCGAAGGCATGGCCGCCTATCGCCGCGCGGAAAAGCTATTTGCGCGCCATGGCGGCTTCGCGATCGTCATGGGGCGGTTTCTCGGCCCCGTGGCGGGCTTCGTGCCCTTTGCTGCCGCCCTCGCCGGGATGGAGACGCGCCGCTTCCGCATCTGGAACCTGCTGAGCGGCTTTCCTTACGCGATTTTCCATGTCGGCTTCGGCTATGCGCTTGGTGCGGGGTTCACCAAGCTCGGCCCGATGATGACGCGCAACACCTTGTTCCTGCTGGGGCTCGTCGTGATCGCCGCGCTGATTTTCTGGATCCTGAGGCGGCTCGACCGGGCGGTGCCCTATCTCCTCGCGATGGCAGGCGGGCTGATGGACGAGATCGCCCGCCACCCCCGCGTCGACAGCTGGGGCGGGCGCCATCCGAAGACGGCAGCATGGATCGCGCGCAGGCTCGACCGAAGCAAGTTCTCCGGCCTGCCGCTGAGCCTTCTGGCACTCGCCTTCCTCTACCTCGCCTCGGTGCTGGTCGGGCTGTCGCTCGACTTCCTGCAAAGCGACCCGATCGTGCAGATCGACGCGCGGCTGGCGGCGCTGATGCGGCTGTTCTGGACTCCGGGCCTCATCCAGATCTTCACCTGGATCACCGCGCTCGGCGATACGCAGCTCGTGGCGGCGCTGCTCGTGCTGGCGCTTGTCTGGCTCGCGTGGCTGCGTCGGTTCGATCTGGCTGCGGGGCTCGTGGTCTCGCTCGGGCTGGACCTGATCTCGGTGATCATTCTCAAGGCAAGCTTCGGGCGGCCGCGCTCGATCCTTGGCTATTTCCATGAGACCTCGGGCAGTTTCCCCTCCGGCCACGCGACCCTCTCGGTCGCCTTTTACGGGATGCTCGTCTTCCTCCTCTGGCGGCTGACGCGGCTCGGGGCGCTGAGCGCGAGCTTTCTGGCGGCCTTGGTCGCCGGTCTGATCGGGTTGAGCCGCCTCTATCTCGTCGAACATTACCTGAGCGATGTGATGGGCGGCTGGCTTCTCGGCGCGATGTGCTTGCTGGTGGGTATCGCGGTGGCCGAGTGGTTGTATCCGCGATGGGCCGGAGCGCCGCGCGCCCGGTCGCGCTGGCAGATGGGCGTGATCGGCGTCGTGACGCTGGCTCTGCTGGGCTTCACGATGGTTCGCGTGCGCGATTATTCCAAGGCGCTGAACCCGCCCCCCGTGGCGCAGCCTCTAATCGTGATCTCGGAAGGGGCCGAGCCGCAGGCGCTGCGTGACGCGCCGCTGATGGCGCAGACACTCGATGCGGATCAACAGTTCCCGCTCTCGATCGGGCTCTGGGCGACGAACCCCGATCAGATCACGACGGCGCTGAGCGCGATCGGCTGGCAACGCGCCGATGCGGTGACCCTCAAGACGCTCGCGGGCGCGGCCTTCGGGGCTGTGCGCGATACGATGCGCCCCGGCGCCGCGCTCGCGCCGCTGTTTTGGAAGAACGAGCCGAGCGGGCTTGGCTTCACCCGCGTGCCGGATGGCGACGCGACCGACAAGATGCCGCGGCTTCGGCTGTGGCAGACGCGCTATACCGACGCATCCGGTGCGCGGCTCTGGATGGGGGCGATCACCCGCGATGACGGGCTGGTGCCGAGCGACGGATCGACGGCGGGGCCGCTGGCATCCGATCTTACGAAGGCATTGACCCAGAACGGCGCGGCCAAGCCGGTGGGCCAAATCTCCGGTACGACCGCGTCGGATATCCCGGTTCTGGCGCTGCGGTAGCGGCGCGCTTCAGCCCGCCCGAAGGTCTTCGAGATAAATGCGAACCGCTTCCTGCACATGGCGGAAGCGGTCGCCGCCCAGATGCTTGCCGCCGAACCAGCGGGTGACGACGATGATGTGGTCGTAGAGCTCTTCGCGCTCGAGCATCCGCAGGATCACCATGCCCGCGCCCGCCTCACCATCGTCGTTCTTTACCGGGGCCTCCGCCGTCAGAAGCGCCCAGGTGTTATGCGTGGCCTTGGCGTATTTCTTCTTCCGGCAGAGTTCCTTGACGAAGGCCTTGGCCTCCTCTTCCGAGGCGCAAGGTCCGCCCGAGACCGCGTATTTCGAGCCGCGGTCGCTGATGATGTTCTCGAGGATGCGCATGGCGCAGGTTTAGGTGCCAAGCGCCGAAGCGGCAAGGGCGGGCGGCAGACCGTGCCCCGCCGCCCTGCCCGCTCAGCCCAGTTTGCGCAGACGCGCGATCAGCGAGGAGGTATCCCAGCGGTTACCGCCCATCGCCTGCACGTCCTTGTAGAACTGATCGACCAGCGCGGTCACGGGCAGCGAGGCCCCGATCTCGTCGCCGGTCTTCAGGCAGATCCCCAGATCCTTGCGCATCCAGTCCACCGCGAAGCCGAACTCGAATTCGTCCTTCGCCATGGTCTCGTAGCGGTTCGCCATCTGCCACGAGCCGGCGGCCCCTTGCGAGATCACCTCGACCACGGCGGCGATATCGAGGTCGGCCTTCTCGGCGAAGTTCAGGCTCTCGGCGAGGCCCTGCACCAGACCCGCAATCGCGATCTGGTTGCACATCTTGGTCACCTGCCCGGCGCCGCTTTCGCCCAGTCGGCGGCAGATCTTGGCATAGGCGTCGATCACCGGCTCGGCCTTGTCATAAGCCGCCGCGTCGCCGCCGCACATGACCGACAGCTGACCGTTTTCGGCCCCGGCCTGCCCGCCCGAGATCGGCGCGTCGATGAAGGCCACGCCATGGCCCGCCGCCTCGCCCGCCAATTCGCGGGTCACGGCAGCTGAAACCGTCGTGTGATCGACGAAGACCGCGCCGGTTTTCATGCCCTTGAACGCGCCATCCTTGCCGAGGCAGACCTCGCGCAGATCGTCGTCATTGCCGACACAGGACATCACGAAATCCGCGCCTTTCGCGGCTTCGCGCGGCGTCGCTTCGGCCGTGCCGCCATGCTCTGAGACCCATTTCTCGGCCTTGGCGACCGTGCGGTTATAGACCGTGACCTCATGGCCCGCCGATGCGAGATGCCCCGCCATCGGATAGCCCATCACCCCAAGCCCCAGAAATGCAACTTTCGCCATCGACCTCTCCCTTGCGTGAATACGAAACCGCGCCCTGTGTAGCGCGAGCGCGTTGATTGTAGCGTCGGGCTCAACTACTAACGCGCCAACCGGGCGCGTCAACTCATGCGCCGGGAGGCGGGATTTCGGGTGAGGCGCGCAGAGGGCTCGATGTATAAGGCATTTCGATGGGGCGTTCGGCTGATCATGGCCGCGATCGTGGGTGTGGTGCTCGTCGGGGGGCTGATCTATTTCTTCGCCTCGCGCTCGCTTCCCGATTACGACGCGACCTATAAAGTCACCGGGCTCACCGCCCCGGTCGAGATCGTGCGCTCCACCGAGGACGTGCCGCATATCTTCGGCAAGGACGACCCGGATGCCTTTTTCGCGCTGGGGCTCGCCCATGCACAGGACCGGCTGTGGCAGATGACGCTGATGCGCCGCACGGTGCAGGGGCGGCTGTCGGAAGTGTTCGGGCAGGAGACGCTGAAAACCGACGAGCTGATGCGCCGGATGGGCCTGTATCAGGCGGCGGTCGACTCGGTGTCCTCGCAGGACGATTACACCAAGGCCGCGCTTGAGGCCTATGCGCGTGGCGTCAACCAGTGGATCGAGATCGTCAACGAGGGCGCGATGGGGCGCGGCGCGCCAGAATTTTTCCTCTTCGACAGCAAGATCTCCTACTGGACGCCGGCGGATTCGCTCGCGATCATGAAGCTGATGGCGGTGCAGCTGTCGAACCAGCTGCAAGACGAGGTGCTGCGCGCCCGTGTGTCGCTCGTCGGCAAGGACCTCGTGCGCGATATCATGCCCGACGATCCGCAACAGGCCACCGCTGCCCTGCCCGATTACGCGAGCCTGTTCCCGACCATGCAAAAGGGCATTCAGACGGCGGAGAACGGAGCGCCGGGGGCGTTTTCTCCCTTCCCCGCACGCGGCTCAGCCGGGGCGTCTAACGCATGGGCCGCAGGGCCGGACCGCTCGGCTGCGGGTGGCGCGCTTCTGGCCAACGATCCGCATCTGGGTCTCACGGCGCCCTCGATCTGGTATCTCGCGCGGCTGCAGCTGCAATCGGGCGGCGTGATCGGCGGCACGATCCCGGGGATGCCGCTGGTGCTGTCGGGGCGCAACAAGGATCTGGGCTGGGGGCTGACCACGGCCTATGTCGACGATCAGGACCTGCATATCGAAGAGATCGACCCCGACGATCCGACGAAATACCGCACGCCCGACGGCTGGAAGCGTTTCAAGACCAAGCGCGTGATCGTCGAGGTGAAGGACGCCAAGCCGGTCACGCTGACCCTGCGCTGGACCGATAACGGCCCGGTGCTGCCCGGCAGCCATTTCGATCTGGCGACGGTCACGCCGCCGCATTCGGTGATGTCGCTCAGCTGGACCGCATTCGATCCGCAGGACACGACGATGACCGGCGCGATGGACCTGATGCGGGCGCATTCGATACCGCAGGCAATGGATGCGGCGAAGAAGATCGTCGCACCCGCGCAGAACATCACGCTGGCCGACAAGGACGGGGTGGCGCTGGTCACGGCCGGGAAAATCCCGCTGCGCGACCGGGCGAATGACACCCAGGGCCGGATGCCGAACGCGGGCTGGAAGCCCGAGAACCGCTGGAAAGGGTTCCTGCCCTTCAAGGACAATCCGCAATTCGTCGAGCCGAAAAGCGGCATCGTCGTGAACACCAATAACAAGACGGTGGACCGGCCCTTCCCCTATAACGTCTCGTTCCACTGGGGCGACACGCAGCGCATTCAGCGCCTGTCGAAACTGATGGGCGAGCGCGAGGTGCATTCGCGCGACAGCTTCATCTCGGCGCAGCTCGACACGGTGTCGCCTGCCGCGCGCGGTCTGCTGCCGCTGGTGGGCGCGAACCTGTGGTATACCGGCGATCCCGCGCCCGCCGGCACGCCCGAGCGGATGCGTCAGCGCGCGCTCGAGATGCTGGCGAGCTGGGATGGCGAGATGTCCGAGCATCTGCCCGAGCCGCTGATCTACGCCGCCTGGATGCGCGAATTGCAAAACCGGCTGATCCGCGACGAATTGGGCCCGCTGGCGAAGAAATTCGACCATCTGGAGCCCCTGTTCATCGAGCGTGTCTTCCGCGACACCCAAGGCGCGAGCCATTGGTGCGACATCATCCAGTCCGCCCCGAAAGAGACCTGCAGCGATATCGCGCGGCAGTCGCTCGATGCGGCGCTCTTGGATCTGTCGAAGAAATACGGGCCGAATATCGAGAGCTGGCGCTGGGGCGATGCGCATATCGCCGAGCAGGACAATCAGGTGCTGGGCAAGGTGCCGGGGCTGAAATGGTTCGTGAATATCCGGCAGTCGACCTCGGGCGGCGATTTCACCCTGATGCGCGGGCGCACCAAGGGCGGCGACGGCTCTGATCGCTTCGCCAATGTTCATGCGGCGGGCTATCGCGAAGTGCTCGATTTCGCGGATCCCGACAGTTCGGTCTTCATCATCTCGACCGGGCAATCGGGCCATCCGCTGAGCCGCCACTACGACGACCTGTCGGAACTGTGGCGCTCGGGCGAATATATCCCGATGTCGCTCGATCCGGCGCTGGCGCGTGCGGCAGCGGCGGGGATCACCCATCTGGTGCCGAAAGGTGCGGCGAAGCCGGGCAATTGATCCGGTTTGAAACTCGGGGCGGACACTCGCCCGCCCCGTCTGCCCCTCAGTCCTCGCGCATCGTACGCTGCACCTGGTCGGCGACCGGCTTGAGCAGATAGGAGATCGCGGTGCGCTCGCCCGTCTGGAAGAACACTTCAACCGGCATCCCCGGGCGCAGGCCCCGCCCGTCGGGGAGCACCGGTGCCTCGGTCAGCGCGACGGCGCAGAGGTAATAGCTCCCGCCGCTTTCGTCCTTCGTGGCCGAAGCCGCGACCACGCGCACCTCTCCCGCCACCTCCGGCGTCGTGCGCTGGTTGAAGGCGGTGAAGCGCAGCCGCACCGATTGGCCCGGCATGACCTGATCGATATCGGTGGTGCGCAGCCGCGCCTCCACGATCAGCTCGCCATCGGGCACGATCGCCATCACCCGCTCGCCGGGTGCGATCACACCGTTCACCGTATGCACGCCCAGCTCGTTCACCACGCCTGCGATCGGCGCGCGGATCTCGGTGCGCGAGAGCCGATCGCGCGCGGCCACGGCGCGCTCATGCAGTTCGGCCAGTTGGGCGTCGATGTCGCGAAGTTCCTTCTGCGCGGCGGTGCGGGCCTGATGGTCCAACTCGAGGATACGCAGGTTCGACTCGCTGATCTGGCCCTTCACCCGCGCAATATTGGCCTCTATCTCGCCCGAGACCCCGTCGAGCCGCGCCATGTCGCGCTCGACCTCGGTGATCGCGCCTTTCTCGGTCAGCCCTTTCTTCAGAAGCTTCTGCAGCCGGTCATGATCTTCGCCGCGCAGACGGCGTTCGATATCGTTCGACTGGCGCTGCGCTTCGAGGGCACGGATCTCCTCGTCGAACTGGTCGACTTGGGACAGAAGCTGGTCGCGACGCAAATCCTGCATCGCACGGTCATGGGCCAGAAGCTGGCGTTCGCCATCGGCAATCGCAGCCGTCTCCTCGGCGGTCTCGAACCCGTCCGGGAACACGATCTCGGCTGCGCTGTCGCGCACCGCGATCAGCCGCGCGCGCCGACCGGTGAATTCGCGGATCTGGGTCTCGACGATCCCCAATTCCGAGCGCAGCTGCGTATCGTCCAGCAGCACCACCACGTCGCCCGCCTGCACGAGATCGCCGTTCTCCACGCGGATATCGCGGATCACGCCGCCATCCGGGTGCTGGACCACCTTCAGTTGCGATTTCACCGCAACCTGCCCCTGCGCGATCACCGCGCCGGAGAGTTTCGCCTGCGCCGCCCAGCCCCCGAAGACGAGGATCAGCGCGCCCAGAAACGCCGTCGCGAACAGAATGCGCGCGCGGATCGAGAACAGGGCCGGATCGTTTTCAGTCTTGGTCATTTTCGGTTCCCCCCACCAAAAATTCGCGCAGCCCGTCAGGCGGGCACGTCGCAATCAAACAGGAAATTGGTTTCTTCGAGCGTGAGATGGCCGTCGAGTTCGATCTCGAAATCGTAATCCTCGATGCTGCCATCCTCGTGCTGCGCGCTCAGCTTGGCCTTTACGATAGTGAATTCATGCGCGTCGTCTCCGTCTTCGATCTCGTAGGCCACGAAAACGCCGCCGCGTGCCTCGGGGACCTCGCCGGTCGCTCCTGCAAAGAACAGGCGCATTTCGCCATAGCCTTCGCCCATCGGGTCGATCTGCGAGAGGTCGATCCGGTCGCCGGGTTCGAAATCGGTGATCCGGTCATGGCCTTGGCCCGCGTTCTGGATAGATGCGAGCGAGGTGAAGACGAAGACGTCCTCTCCCGCGCCACCAGAGAAGAGGTTGCAGGCATCGCTTGCGACCAGCTGATCGGCGCCCGCGCCGGAGGTAACGTTCTCGATGCTGACGAGCGTCGCCTCGCCCGCAGCGCTCGTCATCGTCCCGGCAGACAGGTCGACGGTGACCGACTCCGCGATGCGGCTGAGGTCGAGTGTGTCGGCGTCTCCGCCGCCATTGTAGCTGTCGCCCGCGCTTTCCGAAATTTCCGCGACCACGATGCGGTCGTCGCCCGCGCCGCCGGAGACGAGGTCTTCGCCTGCGCCCCCGTCGAGCTGATCGCAGCCTTCACCGCCCATCAGCGTATCGTTGCCCGCGCCGCCATCGAGGCTGTCCGCGCCCAAGCCGCCGTCGAGATAGTCGTTGCCGTCCTCGCCATGCAGCGCATCCGCGCCCGCCTCGCCGAAGACGATATCGTCGCCCGCACCTGCGAAGACCGTGTCATTGCCCGCGCCGCCATAGATGACATCCGCGCCCGCGCCGCCGATCAGCACGTCGCAGCCATCGCCGCCGTCGAGCATGTCCTCGCCTTCGCGGCCATAGAGGATATCGTCGCCCCCCTCGCCTCGGATCGCGTCGCGGTCGGGCGTGCCGGTCAGCAAATCGTCTTCAGCGGTGCCGATCACGTCGTGATAGTCGGGCGGTAGGATCAGTGCTGTCGCGGTCTGACCGATTGCCAGCTCGCCATCGCTGAGATCGTATGTGATGACCAACTCGCCCTCGAACCCCTGATCGGGTTTGATGAGCCATTCGCCCTCGCCATGGGCGATCACCTCTCCCCCTTGGGCCTGCATCGACAGGATCGAGAGCGGGTCGCCGTCGGGATCGCTCGCCCCGCTTAGCAGAATAGCAGCCACGATAAAGAAGCTCTCGTCACGCCGGCCGGGCGAGAGGCGCACCGGGCCATTCGTCTCGGGCGCGCGGTTGCGCGGGACCTCGGGCGCCGGACCCGGCTGACGGGGCTCATCAGGCGCGCGGTCCCCGCTCTCGCGCGCCTTGCGCGCCGCGGCACGGGTCGAGGAGAAGACCGGAACTTTTGGAAAATCGAACTCCTTTACCTCGATCGACTCGGGGAAGAAAAGCGTATCGTCCTGCGCATCCACCGTCGCCTTGTGCTTCGCGTGCCAGCGTTGCGGAGAGAGCGCAAAAGGGGCCGGATTTGCGCCCGGGAACAGGATCACGTTCTCGGGCAAGGGATCGGGCTGCTCCTCCTCTTGCGCCAGTGCCGCGCTCGGCCCCATTTCGGGGATGTGATGCGCGTTCGGCGTCTGCGGGCCGGCGGGGGCGTCGGGATCTGCCGGGGGGTGGGCCGGGCCGTCCTGAACACCTTCCGCCTGCGCCGCATCCGTGCCGAAGAGCTTGCGCGCGAGCGCCGCCCAGGCAAGAGCTACCAGCCCCACCGCCGCGCGGCCGGGCCAGACCGAGCGCCCCTCGGGCGCACGGTATTTCTGTATCGGCGCGAGCGCCGCTTCGTCATCCGGGATACCGAGCTTGAGCTTGTCCTGGTCCATGGCTCAGCCCACCGCCTGCTCGATGCTGTCCCCCAGCTCCGCCGCTGCTGCGGGGCGTTTGCCCTTGGGCAGCGGTTTGAGCCCGACGGATCGATTGACGATCTCGTCTTTCGGACCGAAGGCCACCAGCTTGCCGCCCTGAACGAAGCCCACGAGATTGACGGATTCCAGCGCCTTGGGGCGATGCGCGATCACCACGACGATGCCGCCGCGCGCCCGGACCGATGCGATGGCCGCGCTCAGAGCCGCTTCGCCATCGGCGTCGAGGTTCGAGTTCGGCTCGTCCAGCACCACGAGGAAGGGCGCCCCATAAAGCGCGCGCGCCAAACCGACCCGCTGACGCTGGCCCGCGGAAAGCGACGTGCCGAAGGGACCAAGCTGCGTCTGGTAGCCGTCGGGCAGATGGATGATCGTCTGATGCGCGCCCGCAGCCTTCGCCGCCGCCACCACATCCGCATCCGTCGCGTCGGGGGCAAAGCGCGCGATATTCTCGGCGACCGTGCCTTCCATCAGCGAAACCTCCTGCGGCAGGTAGCCGATATGGTCGCCCAGAAGGTCCACGCGCCATTGATCAAGCGCGGCTCCGTCGAACCGCACATGCCCCCGCAATAGCGGCCAGATGCCGACGATCCCCTTGGCGAGGGTGGTTTTGCCCGAGCCCGAGGGCCCGATCAGACCGAGCGCATCGCCCGATTTCAGATCGAAGCTGACATCGCCCAGCAGCACCGCTCCGGAGCCCGGCGCGACGACCGTCATCCCCTCGACGGTGAAGCTCTCGGTCGGCGGGGGCAAGGCGACCATTGTGTCGTCATCCTCGAGCGTCGCGAGCGTGTCGCGCAGCCGCGCATGGCTGCGGCGGGCGGCGACGAACCCCTTCCAGTTGCCGATCGCCATCTCCACCGGCGCCAGCGCGCGCGACGCGGCAACCGAACAGGCGATAATCGCGCCGGGCGACAGCTCGCCCACAATGGTCAGGTAAGCGCCAAGCCCGAGAAGCGCCGATTGCAGCATCATCCGGGTGACCTTCGACAGCCCGCTGAGCGTGCCGGTGATGTCGCTGGTGCGCGCATGCAGGCGCAGATGCTCGGCATTGGCGGTGTCGAACCGCTCGACCGCGCGGCGACCGAAGCCCATCGCGTGCAGCACATCGGCGTTGCGGGTGTTCGTATCGGCGATCATCGCGCGGGCGATGGAGGCTTTCTGCAGTTCCCGACCCGAGCGGCGCGACATCATCTCTGTGATGACGGTGAGCGTGATCAGCACGC
The DNA here is from genome assembly GCF_009296265.1 of Thioclava sp. JE_KL1. GTDB lineage: Bacteria > Pseudomonadota > Alphaproteobacteria > Rhodobacterales > Rhodobacteraceae > Thioclava. The sequence goes on along the minus strand of NZ_WBJS01000004.1, from coordinate 67,085 downwards.
AGGCGCCACCGATGGTCATCAGCCCCAGCAGCGGGTGAAGCAGATAGACGAAGCCGAGAAACAGCGGCATCCACGGCAGGTCCAGAAGCGCGATGGCCCCGGCCCCCGAGACGAAGCTGCGGATCGTGTCGACGTCGCGGCCCCGCTCCAGCGCCTCGGATGTGGAATAGCCGAAACGCGGCATCTCGATCGCGACGCGATGCGTGAGCGGCGCGAGGCGGTTATCGATCCGCGCGCCGACGCGCACGAGGATCTGGTTGCGCAGCACATCGAACAGGCCCTGAAACAGGTAGAGCGCGATGGCGAGAACCGAGAGCGCCAGCAGCGTCGGGACCGAACCGCTGGTCAGCGCCCGGTCGTAGATCTGCAGCATGTAGAACGAGCCTGTCAGCGCGAGCAGGCTGATCACGAAAGACAGGCCGAGAAGAAAGACGATCAGCCCGCGATAGCGGCCGAGACGTTCGGAAACGAGCTCTTCGCTGGCTTGGAAACGGCGACGTGCATTGCTCATGTGATCCTCCCACCAAGATCTTGAGACTTTGAAAAATCACGCCCGGCGGACCCCTCCGCCGGGCGCTACCCCTTAGTTCACCCCATTGAAATCAGCGGCGTCGAGCATGTGACGGCCCGCGATATCGATCTCGAAATCGGCATCCAGATCGTCGTCGACATTGCCCGCGACAATCGTATGCTCGCCGTCGTCGCGCATCTCGTAGGAGACCCGCAGCTCGCCCGCGGCGCTGAAATCGCCCGCCGCGAACAGGACGAAGGATTGCGAACCGGCCGCGCCCTGATCGGCGTCGATCCCGCTCAGGTCGATCTTGTCGCCCGGTGCGAAACCGTTGATCCGGTCGCCATCGGCATCGGCGGCCGCGTTGAACACGAAAGTGTCGTGGCCGCCGCCGCCATCCATCACGTTGACCGCGCTGTTGGCGATGATCGTGTCGTCGCCGCTGCCGGTGATGACATTCTCGAAGCTGTAGATCTGATCCGCGGTCTCGCCGATCATCACCTGACCGTGGCCGTTTGTGCCGTGGCCGAGATCGACCTCGACCGAGGCCTGGATCGCGGCGTAGTCGAGCGTATCCGAGCCCTCCCCGCCCCAGTAGCTGTCGGCGCCGTCGTCTTCGGTCGCGATCACCGTGTCGTCGCCGTCATCGGCAAAGACCATATCGCGGCCCTTGCCAGCCTCGATCACGTCGTCGCCTTCGCCGCCGAAGAGACGATCCGCGCCCCCGTCACCGAAGATCATGTCGTCGCCCTCGTTGCCGAGCGCATTATCCGCGCCGCCGCCTGCGAAGATGACGTCATTGCCCTCCATGCCGATGAAGGTCTCGGCGGTGTCGTCGCCGACCAGCACCAGCCCGTCGGGCATCGCGCTGTCGGATCCGTCATCGCTGCCGCTGCCGCTATCCGAGCCGTCCGGGTTCGCATTGTCCGGACGCGCGCCGTGGCGTGCATCGACAAGCACGTCCTGCGACCGCGTTCCGCCGACCAGCACGTTGTCGCCGCCGCCACCGTGGAAGACGATGCGGTGATCGGATTCGAGTTGCGAGATGTCCACGACATCGTCGCCATCATCGCCGTTCACCGTGATCGTCGAGTAGTTCAGGCTGGTGCCGGTGAAGTCGCCTACGATTTCGACATTGTCGCCGCGCCACCCGCCGGTATTGCCGCCGTCGAGCCCGCCGTTGCCGTTATCGGCGGTCACGTCGAGCGTGTTGATCGTGATCTCCTCGATATTGGCGAGCTCGGCGATCACCTCGCCATCGCGGGTGATGACGATTTCGGCGGCCGCGTTCTGCACCGTGATATTGGCCGCCATCGCAGCCGCGACAGTATAGATCACGAAGTTCTCACGGGTGTTGTTGCCGGTGACGACGAAGCGGTCCCCCGCGGCACCATTGGCCCCGCCATCCACGAAATCGCGCCCGTCGGGCCGTTCCGGCTGGTTGCGACGCAGATTGGTCACGTTCCAGACGATGGTGTCGTTGCCATCCCCGCCGGAAATCGTGTCATTGCCTTCGCGGCCGTAGATCGTGGTGTCATTCGTCGCGCCGGTCAGGTTGATCACCTCGTCCGTCGCATCGCCGGTGACGATATCGAAGGTCTCGGTGACCTGCGTACCAGACGCGTCGGTCGCGCGGATCGTAGCGGTGAGCGCCTCATTGTCGCCAAGCCCGCCCTGAATGCGCACCTGATCGTCATTGAAACCGCCAAGCCGCACCTCCGGCGAGCCGGAAAGCAGCTCGTAGGTCGCCTGACCGCCGAAGGGCACATCCGCGCTCAGCCGGGCGATGGTGCCGCCGCCACTGCTGCCGGTCGCGTTCCACATGATGTCCGACATTGGATCGGGATTGAGCGAAATCGTCTCGCCATTCGCGAACTCGGCCCATTCGACGCCCACGAGGATATCCACCCCATCGGTCGCGACCGGATTGCCCTGATTGTCGGTGCCGTTGCGCAGATCGGTGATCTTCACCGCCTGCTGGCCGTTCATCGAGATCAGCTCGATGCGGTAGTCGTCGCGGTTGCCGGTGTAGAGCGCGGTGTCGGTGCCCTCCGTACCGGTATCGCCGAGGATGTGACCGAGCGAGCCGTCCGAGAACTGAACGCGGGTGTCGCCGGTGCCGTACCAGTCTTCGATGAAGCCGGTCACGGTCACGCTCTGGTCGTGACGGTTGTCGCCGATCCAGTAGAGGTTCGAGTCCACGATCACGCTGTCGCCGAAGATGAAATCGGCCTGCCCCGTGCCCTCGTCGCCGCCATCGCCGAGGCCGGTGAGACGGTCGTCTCCGCCGCCGCCCACGAGATAGTTGTTCATCCCGTTCGAGCCGATGCCGTTCTCATCCGCGCCGGTCAGATCGTCGTTATATTGCGAGCCGACGAGACCTTCGAGGAAGGCATATTGGTCCATCAGGACCGAGCCAGTGCCTGCGTTGTTCGAAGTCTGCAGGTTCGCGACGACGTTGATATAGGCGTCCTCGTAGGAGCCGATATCCATGTCGCCCTCGGTGCCGTCGCCGTTGAACTCGATCACCGGATTGAGCTGCGCCGGGCTGTCCCCGTTGAGACGGTCGCCATCATTCGCGGTCGGGCCGAGGCCCCCTTCGAGCAGGTCGTTGCCCGAGCCGCCGTTGATGTTGTCGTCGCCGACGCCGCCGACCATCCAGTCCGCGCCGTTGCCGCCGAACATCTCGTCGACGCTGTCGCCGCCATCCATGTAGTCGTTGCCGTCACCGCCCATCATCAGGTCGGTGTCGCCCTCGCCGTAGAGACGGTCATTGCCGTCGTCGCCGAAGACCTCGTCGATGCCGTCGCCGCCATGGACCTCGTCATCGCCCGCGTTGCCGTGGGAGGTATCGAGCACACCCGGGCCCGCAAAGATCGTGTCATTGCCATTCCCGCCGAGAATGAAGTCGTCATTCTCGTAATCGGTGATGTAGTCGTCGCCGTCGCCGCCATAGATATGGTCGTTGCCCTGCGCGCCCTCGATGCGGTCATTGCCCTCATCGCCATAGAGCACGTCATCGCCCAGGGCCCCGACGATGAAGTCGTCGCCCGAGAGGCCGATCACCGTGATATGGCCGTCATTTGCGGGTCCGCCGGGGATGCTCTCGGTGAGTTGGACATTGTCGAAGAGCGTGTATTGGCCGGTGCCGTCGGTCTCGACCACGATGCTCAGGCCCAGGCCTGCGAGATCCGCGGGCACAGCACCGGTGCTCAGGGTGACCATGTCCCAGGCATCGTCCGTCGTGACGTCGTCGTCATCGAGCGGCGGCGCGAAAACGGCGCTGGCCAACGCGGTGCCATCCGAGGCCACCAGTTTGACCGTGCCGCCGGTCGCGACATAGCCGATCTTGTCGCCCACTTTGAGCGTCAGGGTGTAGACATTTCCCTCGACGAGCTCCGTGCCGGTGTCGGCCGTCATCGATGCATTGCGACCGAGCTGGGCGACCTGCGTGCCTTCGGGCAGGAAGGGCACCGAAGCTTCGGTGGGAGCCCAGGTGCCGCCGGTGCCGTTGAGGGTCCAGCCCTCGATCGCCCCGTTGAGATAGGTGCCGCGCGCATTGGTCGGGGCTCCCGCCGCGACGAGATCCTGCGCCTCGAAGCCACCATTTGCGAGCGCGACGTCGCGCACCTCGTCGGGCAGTCGCTCCAGCGTCGCGTTGAAGTAGTCGTTGTCACCATAAGCGTCATCGACACCCAGCAGACCGTCGCGCGCATTGTCGTGGTAGTCGCCGCTCGAGGTCGTCCCGTCGAGCACATAGGTGGCCGAGGGTGTGGCGAAGGCGTCCGGGATATGCTCCAGCCCGGTGGTGCGCATGATCAGATGGGCGAATTGCTCGCCGATGATCTGATCGCCCAGATGGTGGCCAACCGGCATCCGGTAGAGGTAGTAGAAGCGGTCGCCATCCTGCAGGCGCTGGGTGAAGTCCAGCATGATGAAGCTGAAGGTGGTGCCCAGCGGGCCGTCGAACATCGCCTGTTCGGCCAGACCGCCGACCCAGAGGTCGATATCCCAGAAGCCCTGATCGCCCTGCCCGCCCGAGAGCGACCAGCCCACGCCCGGCGTATAGGTCGGCTCTCCCGAACCGCGCATGAACATCAGTGCTTCGTCATGCAGCGGATCGGACGCATCGGCTGCGGCATCGAGGATCGCCTGCGCCGCCGCGCGGATTTCGTAAAGCTCGCCCGTGCCCGCTTGATAGGCGTCGCGCGCGGCTTGCAGCCCGAACGTGCCGTCCTCATCCCGCCCATAAGCGGCGATGAAGTTCACCAGCGATTCCGGCGTGCGTAGATGCGCCCCGAAATCTTCCCAGCTGTGATAGGGCGCGATGCCGGAGCCGTTTGTGTTGTTAGACGTGTTCTGGGTCAGCCCGTCGAAGACTTCCATGCGCAGCTCGTTCAACGTCGGCAGCCCGACATCGCGACCGCGCGCAATGTTCAGCGCTGGAAGATCGAGCGGCACGCCCACCAGCGACTGTTGCAGCGCGGCGGTGACGAATTCGTCCATCTCGTTGCCCTGCTGGGTCAGCAGACCCGCCGCGATCCCGGACGCGCCATAGACGTCGAACTGATCGGGATTGAGGAAGACGTCGAAGAGCCCCTTCTCGACATAGGTCGGCACGTAGCCCGGCTCGCCCGGGTTGACGCCCGCCTCGTCGGTCACCGCGATCTGGACGGTCTCGCGCAGTTGCGAGTGGCCCAGACGGAACACGGCCTGCGCGAATTCGAGGCTGATATTGAGGTTGATATCGGCCGAGTAGGACACGAATTCCGGCAGCGCCGGGTAAAGCGTGCCCATGTATTGGTCGACCGCGATATGGTTGTATTCGCTCTCGGTGATGATGCGTGCGGCCTGATAGACGCGCTCGCCATCCCAGGTGAGGCTGTCGACGATGGCCTGCACAGCCGCGTCGTCGGTCAGATCGGTGCCAGCCCAGCTGTCGAAGGTGATCTGGTCGATATCCACCGCCAGCCAACCTTCATTCGCCGCATCCGTGCCGTTCAGCCCGTCGATATCACCGCTTGCGATCGCATCGCGAACCGCCGACATCATGACGTTTTGCGCCTGGATGTTGTGCTCTTCGTGGAAGACGTGGTGCACCGAGGTCAGCGTGATGTTCTCGTTCACGCGGCCATCGCCCGAGACCTTGTGACGGGCCAGAAGCGCGTCATCGTAGGTGAAGGCGCCCGCATTCGGGTCCGACGCCGGGTCGAGCTCATTGCCCTGGAAATCGGCGCCCGGCGCGGCGCCATGCGCGATATCCAGAAGGATCGCCTGATTGGTGGTGCGCACCTCGCCGATATCGGCCGCGGCGCATTTGCCCTCCATCGCGTCCTGCAGGGTCCAGCGCACGAAGGGGTCATAGCCCGCAGCTGCCACATCGGCAAAGGAGGTGTAGGTCATGCCCCCGATCTCGATCCCGGTCGTGGAAGCGATCGCTTCGAGATCGGCGATGCTCTGATCCGAGCGGAAGAGGAAATCGCTCTGCGGGGTGAAGTTCATCCGGCCGATCGCATCTGCGTTGATCCACGGGCAATCGAGCACATCCGTGTCGACCAGTTCGATCCCGATCCGAGCCGCATTGACCTTCATGTCGGCCCAGGTCGCCAGCTCGTCCTTGCCCGTGACCTCCGTGCCATCGGGTGCGACTGCTGCCCCCATCGAGACGTCGAGTTCCACCAGATTGCCATTCGCATCGGGGCGGTGGACGATCCCGTCCTCGGCCCCGGTGATCAGCTTGCCGGTGAGGACGCCATTGGCATCGTATTGGCGCAGCAGCACGTTGACCGCCTCATGCGAGCCGTAGGTCTGGCTCTGGTCGATCATCAGGCCGGTATTGTTGTTGTAGAGCGGCGTGACACCCGGCAGCAGGTTGCCCTGATCGTCGAAATCCGTATCGGGGTTCGATAGCTTCGCGCGGCTCAACATCATCATGTTCGAGACGCCGGGGATGTAGGCCGGATCGGCGGGGTCGATCCAAAGCGGATCGTTCGGGCTCAGCGGGATCATCACCACGCCGCCGGTCTTCTGGATGAAGTCCAGACCGTGATCGAAGAACTGACCGAAGGCCACGAACCATTCGTTATAGGTGACACCCCCGAGGATGCCGGGGTTCGGCATGAAGGCGGTGGTGATGTCGCCCACGACGGAGTTCGACACGTCCACGGCCGAGCCGCCCAGATTGTTCATCGCGGCGACCGCTGCCGGGTTGTAGTTCGGATCGGTCATGTCGACGTTCGAACTGGTGATCAGCTGCGAGATCAGGCGCGGAGTGGAATCCACCACGACCGAGCTGTTGAGAATGTCGAGCGTCGAGCCGTCCGTGCCGAACTGGTATTCGGCCTGCGCATCCGACATTGCCACCATCATCGACATCGCGTCGACGGTCGGAATGTAACCCTCCGCGCCGGGAGCCACGCCATTTGCGTCGGCCACGAACATCGAAGGCGACATCGACATCGGGTTGTCGACCAGCACCTGCTTGGAGGTCGCGACATAATCGGGATCGTCGGGAAGACGGCCCTCGCTGTCGGGCAGCACAAGCGTCACCCACATCTTCTGCACGGTGGCGTAAGAGGTGCCGTATTCCGGCTCGGTCGGGTGGTTGGTGGTGAACATGCGCAGGAACTCGGTATCGGCCTGTCCCCAATCGGGATGCACATTGCCGCCCGTCCAGACGATGGTGCCATCCGCACCGACGGTATAGCCGCCCGCGAGGTTGTTGTTATAGCCCGACACCTCGCGCACCCCGTTCGGGTCGAGCGCGCTCGTCAGTCGGGAATAATCGTTCAGGATATTTGCTTGTTGCAGCAGATAGTCGAGATCGGCTCCGGCCAGTTTGATCGTCATGTCAGCCCCCTAAGACCAAATCGGGCCGCATCGCGGTCCCGTGTCACACCCATCGCCGGTGCTTGGCTCATCAGGAGGCTGTGCGAGACGGCACTTACCCCTGTGCCTCGCCTCGCGCCGTCACCCCCCACAAGCACGGCGCTTTTTCCTGTCTTCCATCAGGCCAGCAAATCGAGGGGGCGAAAATTGTCTTAGGTCGAACGAGATTTTCCCCTATGGTCGGGAACGCTCCTCGCCAAAGGACGCAAGGGACTATGGGACAAAGGTCTAAGAGTGATGCGACCAAGGTCGGGGGTTTGGGGGCCCCGGACCCGGTGCAGACGGTGCGAAATCCGCTGCGCTGGTTTCTGGGGTTTTCGCTGTCGCTGCAGTTTCTCGTGGGGCTTGGGCTGGTGCTCAGCCTCCTGCTCGCCTCCCTCGCGTACTGGATCAACAACCGTGCGACGACGCGGCTGCTCGACGCCTCTGCAGACACCGCCGCCTTCTACATGCAGAACCTCTTGCAGCCGCATGTGCAGGCGCTGGGCCAATCGGAGGCCTTGCTCCCCGGGGATTTCGCAGCCCTGGATGCGCTCGCGGAGGGGTTTCGCAAACAGGGCAATTTCCTCGCCATCAAGATCTGGAGCCGCGAAGGGAAGCTGGTCTTCGCGCCCGAGACCGGGCATGGCCACGTCCTACCCGACGACGAGATTTTCGAGGCACTCGAGGGGAAGGTCTTCGGGCGCTTTCCCGATCTGGAGGACGCCGCCCATGATGCCGAACGCGCGCTGGGCGTGCAGCTCTATGAGATCTACGCCCCGCTGCGCGATCTGGAGACCGGCGCTATTCTGGCGGTGGGCGAATTCTACCAGAATGCCGACGTGGTCCGGGGCGCGCTGCTGACCTCCGCCAAGACGACGTGGCTCTTCGTCGGGCCGGTGGCGATCATCGTCTTTACCATGCTCTACCTGATCGTGCGGCGCGGCAGCCTGACGATCGAGCGCCAGACCGTCGAGCTCCGCCGTCAGTTCGCCGAGCGCGAGCGTCTGCTGCTGGGCAATTCGCAATTGCACCGCTCGATCGCCGAGGCAGCCCAGAACGCCGCCAATATCGACGAGCGCGCGAAACGGCGCATCGGGGCGGACCTGCATGACGGGGCGTGCCAGCTTCTCTCCTACCTGGTGCTGGAGATCGACCGGCTGGAGCATATGATTCGTTCCCCCGGCGCGACCGATGAGCCGAAAGCGGCCGGGATTGTCGCGGAAATCAAGAAAGTCGCGCGCAAGACGATGGAGGAAATCCGTGCCATCTCGGGCGGATTGGTCGCGCCGCAATTCGACGCCGCGCCGACGCTTGCCGCGCTGATCGAAACGCTCGCCACGGACCATGGCCGACGCACCGGGGCGCAGGTCACACTCGCGCTTGCGCCGGGCGCGCCGGAGCTGACCGAGACGACGCGGCGCACCTTGGGTCGGATCGTGCAGGAAGCCCTCGCCAACGCCGCGCGTCACGCGCCCGGATCGAGCCAGAAAATTGAAACCTATCAAGAAGATGGCTCGTTCGTCCTGCGCATTTCCGACAGTGGCCCGGCCCCCGGCTGCACCGTCGAGCAAGAGCGCGAATACCGCGAGGGTGGGCTTGGTCTGCCGGGAATGCAATTCCGGGCGCAATCGCTCGGCGGCACGCTCGAATTCCGACGTCTCGAGCCGCAGGGCGCGGAGGTGGTTTGCCGCATTCCGCTCGCTCCAGACGCCCCCTGCAGGTGACGCGCACGTAATCCTAACGGTCTATAGCCATAGCCAGATGGGACTATTCTGTAAGCGTCTTTCTTTATTGTGTTTATTCAGGACACCTTCATTCTGTTGGTCAGGGGGAAGAAGGATTTCGCGGCATTCCGGACGGCATGGCCGTCGCGCGTTGGGGAACGCGGTTGCGGGATCGTTTAAGGGGTATTTCCATGTCTAATTTCGTGCCGACGACGGCTTGTATTGTCGATGATCATCCAATTTTCCGGCAGGGGCTGTGTGCCGTCCTGCAAGACGCGCTCGGGATCGACGTGATCGATCAGGGCAGTTCTGCCATCGACGCGATCGAGCTGGCCCGGACGCGCAGGCCGGACGTGATGATCCTCGATCTCAGCATGCCCGGCGGCGGGCTGAACGCGCTGCGCAAGATCATCGACCATGACCCGTCCATGCAATGCATCCTGCTGACCGCCTGCGACGAGCCTGCAACCGCGATCGAAGCGATGAGCGCGGGGGCAAAGGGCTACATTCTCAAGGGCGTGGGCGTCTCGGAGTTGCAGGCCGCGATCGACGCGATCCTGCATGGCGGCACCTTCGTCTCGCCCAGCTTTGCGGCGGCGCTGCTGCAGGCGGCGCTATCCGGTCAGGAGAAATCCGAGAGCGAGAACCTCACCCATCGCGAAATGCAGGTGCTGCGGGAGTTGGAACGCGGCAAGACCAACCGCGAAATCGCCACGCGCCTCGCCATCAGCGAGAAGACGGTGAAGTTCTACATGACGAATATCATGCAGAAATACGGGGTGAAGAACCGCCTGGAGGCCGTGATCGCCCATCGTCAGGCGCATGAGCGCGCGCTCTCGTCGCGCCCCTATTGATCCGGCGGAGCGTTGCCGCTCCGCCAGAGGGGTTTCCGATTACAGTGCAGTCCAGCCGCCATCGACCGAGATCGTGGTCCCGGTGATCTGTGCCGCCGCGTCCGAGCACAGGAACACCGCGGTGCCGCCGATCTGCTCGACCGTCGCGAATTCCTTCGAGGGCTGACGCGCGAGGATGACCTTCTCGATCACCTCTTCCTCGGTCATGTTGTATTCCTTCGCGGTGTCGGGGATCTGCGCCTCGACTAGCGGGGTCTTCACATAACCCGGGCAGATCGCGTTGACGGTGATGTCTTCCTTCGCGGTCTCGAGCGCGGTGACCTTGGTCAGGCCCACAACGCCGTGCTTGGCCGAGACATAGGCCGATTTATAGGGCGACGCGGTCAGACCATGCGCGGAGGCGATGTTGACCACCCGGCCCCAGCCCGCCTTGCGCATCATCGGAAGCGCGACGGCGGTGGTGTGGAAAGCCGAGGTCAGCATGATCGCGATGATCGCATCCCATTTCTCGACCGGGAAGTCCTCGATCGGCGAGACGTGCTGGATGCCCGCATTGTTCACGAGGATATCGCATTTGCCCGCCTGCTCGATCAGCGCGCGCGCCTCGGCGCCTTTCGACAGATCGGCCTTGATGTAGCGTGCGGTGACGCCGAATTCCTTCGCGATATCGGCGGCGAGCTGATGGTCCTCATCGCGATCGGTGAAGGAGTTGATGACGACATCGGCGCCGGCCCGCGCCAGTTCGCGCGCGACCCCGAGACCGATCCCGGAATTCGACCCGGTAATGACGGCGGTTTTTCCCTGAAGCGACATGTTCTCTCCTTCGGTGGCGATAAGTTACGGATTCGCCGGGATCATGCCGTGCCGCGCCTGCGAACGCCATGCTGCAAGCGCAATACCGCGTGATATCGCGGTGAGGACCTTGTTTTCTTGGGGGATGACGTAAAAAAAGACGCCCGCGCTAGGGCGGGCGTCAAGTCATGAGGCAGGTTTCATACAGGCAAGAAACCTATCGAGCAGTGCATCCCTTATAAGCAATCCTGCGCCGCTCTCCAAGGGAAAAGTTTGCGCAGTTTCAAACCTCTCGCTAGCTTGGCGCCAATAAATGCAGGCAAGGCAGGGATTGTTAACATGACGAGATCGGTGTTTTTCCATTTACTCGGCGGGGCGCTTTTCGGGCTCGCCCCTGTATTTACAGGGATCGCCGCCGCGGAGCCACAACCTGCGATTGCAATGTACGGAGAGCCTGCACTTCCGGCCGGCTTTACCCACCTGCCCTATGCCAATCCCGACGCGCCCAAGGGTGGCGAGATCAGATTTGGCGTGGCCGGCATGTTCGATTCGCTTAACCCGTGGATTTTGAACGGCCGCCCGGCGGAGGGAATCAGCCGCTATGTCGCCGAATCGCTGATGGGCCGCTCGATGGACGAGCCTTTCACGTTGTACGGGCTTCTCGCCGAATCGGTGGAGACCGATCCTGATCGCACCTGGGTGGAGTTCACCCTGCGCCCCGAGGCGAAGTTCTCCGACGGCAATCCGGTGACGGTCGCGGATGTGATCTGGTCCTATGAAACGCTCGGGACCGAAGGCCATCCGCGCTACCAGAACGCCTGGTCGAAGGTCGAGAAGATCGAGAAGACCGGCGAGCGCAAGGTCCGCATCACCTTCAAACCCGAGGTGAAGGACCGCGAAATGGCGCTGATCATGGGGATGCGCCCGGTGCTGGAGAAAGCGCAGTGGGAGGGGCACAACTTCGCCTCCACCACCAATATAGCGCCGATCGGGTCCGGGCCTTATGTTGTGGGCCGCGTCGATCCCGGCAAATTCATCGAGCTGAAGCGCAACCCCGATTACTGGGGCAAGGATTTGGGTTTCAACAAGGGCCGGAACAATTTCGACACGATCCGCTACGACTATTTCGGCGATGGCGGGGTCGTGTTCGAGGCCTTCAAGGGCGGCGAGACCGACAGCTATACCGAATGGAACGCCGCCGACTGGGGCCGCAATTACAACTTCCCCGCCGTGCAATCGGGCGACGTGGTGAAATCCGAGATCCCGAACGGGCGCCCCTCGGGGATCAAGGGGCTGGTGATGAACACCCGCAACCCGGTCTTCGCCGATTGGCGGGTGCGTCAGGCGATGATCGATGCGTTCAATTTCGAGTTCATCAACAAGACCATCAATGGCGGCGCGGAGCCGCGGATTTCCTCCTACTTCTCGAATTCCGAGCTTGGGATGGAGCACGGCCCCGCAGCGGACAAGGTCAAAGCCCTGCTGGAGCCGTTCGCAGATCAGCTCCCGCCCGGCACGATTGACGGCTATTCGCTGCCGAGTTCGGATGGTGGCGTGCGCAACCGCAAGAACATGCGCGCCGCGGCGAAGCTGCTGGAAGACGCGGGCTGGCAGGTCGATAGCGATGGCGTTCTGAAGAAGGACGGCAAGCCCTTCACCTTCGAGATCGTGCTGCAGCAAGGCGCGGCCGAAACCCAGAGCATCGTCGATATCTACATCGAGGCGCTCAAGAAGCTGGGCATTTTCCCGAAAGTGACCGTGATCGACGACGCGCAATATACGCAGCGCACCAATGCCTATGATTTCGACATGGCATGGTACTGGCGCGCGCTGTCGCTGTCGCCCGGCAACGAGCAGAACCTTTATTGGGGTTCGAAAGGCGTGAAAGAGCCCGGCTCGCGCAACTGGATGGGCATGAACTCCCCGGCCGCCGAGGCGATGGTCAAGGCCATGCTCGACGCCAAAAGCCACGAGGATTTCGTCGCCGCGACCCATGCGCTCGACCGAGTGTTGACTGCAGGTCGCTATGTCATCCCGATCTGGTATGCCCCGGTTGACCGCATCGCCCATATCAAGCAGCTTCACTACCCTGAGAAGACCCCGCTATACGGGGCATGGCCGGGTTTCCAACCCGATGTCTGGTGGTATCAAGAGGCAGGACAATGAAAAAACTCATCCTTCTGGCAGCAGTCGCTGCGGCATTGGCGGGCTGCAACACGGTGGCCGGTGTGGGCGACGACATCTCTGGCGGTGCGCGCTCGGTGCAGGGCTGGTTCAGGTAAACTCCCGGAACTGATCACGATATGGAACCGCGCGAGGTATCTTTGCCTTGTGCCTTGCAAAGCCCCCCGGGCGTCCCTTTCTCAGAAATAGGGCCGCCCGTGAGACGAGCCGCGAAGAAAAGGATCAAAAGCGATGAAATGGCACCATATCGAGGAAAACTGGGCGGCATTTTACGAGGCGATCGTGGACAAATGGCCCGAAGCCGACGAGGCCGAACTTGACGAGATCGACGGCGATCAAAAGGCCTTCATCCGGTATATCGCCGAGCTGACCGAACAGGAGCCGGCCGACGCGCGCGACGAAATCCGCGACTGGATGCGGGGCGAATTGCCCTCCGACGTGGTCATGGACCCGACCCATGACGGTCATTCGATTGCGCTGTCGGCGAAATATGTCGGCGAGGGCGAAGACGAGTATGACGACGACGCCCGCTTCGGCGACGACGACGAAGAGTGAGCGTCGCGCGCATGACCTAGGTTGCAGGGGGCTCTGCCCCCGCGGCTGCGCGGCCCTTAGCTTGCGCTCCGGGCGTTCGGCGGGGCGTCCTTCCTCCGGAAGGCCGCTCGTCCCGCCTCACCCCCGGGATATTTTCGCCAAGGCGAAGCGAAAGTGATGTCGGCGCGTTCGGGCTTGCTCGGGCGCGTGCTGCGTCCTAGCTAGGCTGCATGGATTCCGTTTACCGCACAGACCCGATCCCCGACCCGCCTAGCGCCTTCAACATGGCCGCACATGTTTTAGCGGCTGGCGCGGCGACCCCCGACAAGCTCGCGATGCAGATCGTGAAGCCCTCGGGCGCGCAGCGTTGGTCCTATGGGCGGCTGATCGCGGCGGTGCGCGGTGCGGGGACGCTTTTGCTCGAGGCGGGGCTGACGCCCGGCGACCGCGTGATGCTGCGGCTGGGCAACGGGCCGGAATTTCCCATCGCTTTCCTTGGCGCCATCGCCGCCGGGCTCGTGCCCGTGCCGACCTCGGCGCAGCTGACCGAGGCCAAGATCACCAAGCTCGCGGCCGATCTCAATCCGGCGGCGGTCGTGGCGGGCGACGGGATCGCCCTGCCCGAGCATCCGGCGCGCGTGATTCCTGCCGAAATTCTGCGCAAGGCCGAGGAGGCCGCGCCCTGCGACTACGCGATGGGCGATCCGAACCGCCTCGCCTACATGATTTTCACCTCCGGCACGGGCGGTTCGGCGCGCGCCGTGATGCAAGCTCATCGTGCGATCTGGGCGCGCCAGATGATGTATCGCGGCTGGTATGGCATGGGGTCGGACGACCGTCTGATGCATGCGGGTGCCTTCAACTGGACCTACACGCTCGGGACCGGGCTGATGGATCCGTGGACGCTCGGCGCGACCGCGCTGATCCCGGCGGACGGGGTGGAGCCGCGCAGCCTGCCCTTGCTGCTCAAACGGTTCGACGCGACGATCTTCGCAGCCGCCCCCGGGGTCTATCGGCAAATCCTGAAGCATCACGAGACGCTGTCGCTGCCGAAGCTGCGCCATGGGTTGAGCGCTGGCGAGGCGCTGCCAGACCCCACGCGCGCGGCCTGGAACGCGGCGACGGGCACCAAGGTTTATGAGGCGCTCGGCATGTCGGAATGCTCGACCTTCATCTCGGGCAGTCCGGATCATCCCGCGCCGCCCGGTACCTGCGGCTATCCGCAGGCGGGTCGTCATGTCGCCGTGCTGGGCGAGGATGGGCAGCCGGTGCCCCGTGGCGAGCCGGGTCAGCTTGCGATCCATGAAAGCGATCCGGGGCTCTATCTGGGCTATTGGAACGCCCCCGAGGAGACGGCGGCGCGCCGGGTCGGCCCGTGGTTCGTGACCGGCGACACGGTCTCGATGGGCGAAGACGGTGCGATCACCTATCTCGGGCGTGGCTATGATATGATGAACGCGGGCGGCTTCCGGGTCTCGCCGATCGAGGTCGAAGAGGTCATGCATGACTGCCCCGGCGCAGGCGACGTCGCCGCCGTCGAGATCGCGGTGAAGGCCGATGCCAGCGTCATCGCGCTCGCCTATACCGGCGAGGCCGGGGAAGACGCGCTGCGCGCCCATGCCGAGGCGCGGCTTGCACGCTACAAGCAACCCCGCCTTTACGCCCATATCGCCGCCCTGCCCCGCAACCGTAACGGCAAGGTGCTGCGCTCGGAAATCCGCGCCATGCTGCAACAGGAGGTCACCTCATGATCACGCTCGATATTTTCGCCGATCCCGTTTGCCCGTGGTGCTTCATCGGCAAGGCGCGTCTGGACCGGGCCTTGGCGCAACGACCCAACCACCCGTTTCAGCGCGCCTGGCAGCCGTTCGAGCTGAACCCGACGATGCCGCCCGAGGGGATGCCGCGCGCGGATTACCTGCAGGCGAAATTCGGTCAGGACGGGGCCGCGAAGATGCATGTGCAGCTCCTAGAGATCGCTGAGGCCGAGGGCTACGATTTCCACCCCGAGCGCGTCACCCACCAGCCCAACACGCGCAACGCGCATCGCCTGCTCCATTGGGCGGGGCTGGAAGAGCGTCAGGAGGACGTGATGGAGGGGCTGCTGGCCGCGCATTGGCGCGACGGGCGCAATATCGGCGACGCGACCGTGCTGTGCGAGGTGGCGGAGGCCGCGAAGATGGATCCGCGACTGGTGGAGCGGCTGCTGGCCTCGGATGCCGATATCGACACGATCGTCGCCAAGGAAGCGCATGCGCGCGAGCGTGGGATCAACGCGGTGCCCTCGGTCGTTGTCGCCAATGCTCATCTTGTGAGCGGCGCACAGCCGACCGATTTGTGGCTGAAGGTGATCGACGAGCTGTCCGGCGCACCCTCCGACGCGACCCAGCACTGACCGCTTTGTCCGGCGTCGCAACCGCCGTCACTATCGCGTGAGCGCACAGGGGGCTGCGCGCCCGGCCCTCTGGCCAAATTGGCGCAGCCCCCTATGCTCGCGCTTCGAATAAATCCGACTTTCGGAAAGTCCCCCAGAATGTCTCAGATCTCTGACGCGCCCCGGGCGCGCACGCCTCTTTCGCTGCCCGAACTGACGGTCATGCTCGCCTCGCTAATCGCGACGGTCGCCTTCTCGATCGACGGGATGCTGCCGGCCCTACCGCAGATCGCGGAAGAACTGAGTCCCGATGCGGTGAACCGCGCGCAGTTGGTGCTGACCTCCTTCGTTCTGGGTATGGGCGTCGGCACGCTGTTTGCCGGGCCGATCTCGGATGCGCTCGGGCGTCGCAAGACCATCGCAGGCGGGATCGCGATCTACATGGTCGGGGCATTCGTCGCCGCCCATGCGCAGAGCCTCGAGGCGCTGCTGGCCGCGCGGGTGCTGCAAGGGATCGGCGCCTCGGGGCCTCGGATCACCGTGATGGCGCTGGTGCGCGATCTGTTTGCCGGGCGCGAGATGGCGAAGATCACCTCCTTCATCATGATGATCTTCATCCTCGTGCCCGCCGTGGCGCCGTCGATCGGCCAACTCGTGATCGCGTTTGCGGGCTGGCGCGGCGTGTTCTGGGCTTTCATGGTCTTTGGCTGCGTCGGCGTGAGCTGGCTGATGATCCGGCAACCGGAAACGCTCGCTCCCGAGGATCGCCGCCCGTTGAACGTGTCGAAGCTGCGCGCTGCGGCGCTGGAGGTGATCACCCATTCCGATGTGCGGCTCTATATCGTGACCATGACGCTGGGTTTCGGGCAGATGTTCGCGCTGCTGTCGACCGCGCAACAGCTTTACGCGGCGCATGGCGTGACCGACACTTTCCCGATGTGGTTCGCCATTGGCGCGCTGATGGCGGGCACGGCCACGATCTTCAACGCGCGCTACGTGATGCGGCTGGGGATGCGCAAGATCGTCAAGGGGACCTATATCTCTCAGGTGGCGATCTCTGCGGTCATGCTGGTGCTGGTGCTTAGCGGTCTGACCGACGGTGCGTCGGGCTTCCCGTTCATCTTCGTCTATTCGGTCTCGGTCTTCGCGATGGCGGGCCTGACCTTTGGGAACCTGAACGCGCTGGCGCTGGAGCATATGGGTCATATCGCCGGCATGGCGGCCTCGATCGTGGCCGCGATCTCGACGGTCGGCGCGGTGGTGATCGCAGCCCCCGTGGGTCTGTCCTTCAACGGCACGGCACTGCCAATGGTGGTCGCGACGTTGATCTGTTCGAGCCTCGCCTGGTGGCTGATCCGCAAGACGCAGGAGACCGACTGACGGGGCTTTACGCACGGGGGCAAAGGGCGCATACCCGCGCATCTTTCCCCGATCCCGAGTCGTTTCTGATGTCCTCGCCCTATGCCCGCCCAGGGTTCTACGATGAGGCGCTCGCCAAGGGCCGCCACCGCGACATCGTGGGCGGTCGCTGGGACGAGACGGGCCGTGCGCAGATGGCCGCGCTTATGAATCACGGATTGCGACCCGATCACGTGCTTCTCGATATCGGCGCGGGCGCGTTGCGGCTTGGCTGCAAGGCGGTGCCCTATCTGGAGCCCGGTCACTACTGGGGTACGGATGCCTCGCGCGCACTGATGCTGGCGGGCTATGCGGCGGAGCTTGACGCCCGCGACCGGCTCGATCCTGTGCAGCTGGTCGAGGATGCGGATTTCACCTTCGCCGGTGTCACCGACACGATCACCCATGCCATCGCCTTCGGCGTATTCCCGCATCTTGAGAGCGACGCAATTGCACGCTGTCTCAATGGGTTGCAGCGCTTTCCTCATCTGGAATGCGTGCTGATGACGGTGTTCCTCGCGCCCAAGGATGCCACGAGCCACCGCCAGAAGGACGGCGTCGTCACCCATGCCGCTCGCGCGCCGTATCACCTCTCGGAAACCGCGCTCTACGCGATGGCGGACGCCTCAGGCTGGCGCCTCACCCGCGACGACCGGATGCTGCCGCGCGGACAGGTGATGTTCCGCGCGGAGCCGCTCAGGCCTTCGCCTTCTTCGCCTCGATAACCTTCTCGGCCAGATCGCGGGCAATCGCGAAAGCGCCCTTGATCTTGTCCTTGTCGTTCTTCCAGTCGCGGCGAATGACCAGCTTGTTGTCCTTCACCTTGGCCAGATCGCGCTGCGCGGTCAGGAATTCCACGAGACCCTGCGGGTTCGGGAATTTGTCGTTGTGGAACTGGACGGTCGCGCCTTTCGGACCGGCATCGAGCTTGGCGATCATCGCGCGTTTGCACATCGCCTTGATCCGGACGACCAGCAGCAGCGTGTTGACCTCTTTCGGCAGTTCGCCGAAGCGGTCGATCAGTTCGGCAGCGAAGCCTTCCAGCTCGACCTTCGTGGTCAGGCTCGACAGGCGACGATAGAGGCCGAGGCGCACGTCGAGATCTGGGATGTAGGCCTCCGGGATCATCACCGGTACGCCGAGATTGATCTGTGGCGACCAGTCGCCATCCGCCGTCTCGGTCAGCTCGCCCGATTTCAGCTTCGAGATCGTCTCTTCCAGCATCGACTGATAGAGTTCGTAACCCACCTCGCGGATATGGCCCGACTGTTCCTCGCCCAGAAGGTTGCCAGCGCCGCGCAGATCGAGGTCCTGGCTCGCAAGGTTGAATCCCGCGCCGAGGCTGTCGAGCGACCCCAGAAGACGCAGCCGTTTCTGCGCCTGCGGCGTCAGCGGCATCCGCGGTTTCGTGGTCAGGTAGCAATAAGCACGCGTCTTCGCGCGGCCCACCCGGCCCCGGATCTGGTAAAGCTGGCTCAGGCCGAACATATCGGCGCGGTGGATCACCATCGTGTTCGCGGTCGGAATATCGAGGCCGCTTTCGACAATCGTGGTCGCCAGCAGAACGTCGTATTTGCCGTCGTAGAAGGCGTTCATCCGGTCATCGAGTTCGCCCGCCGCCATCTGGCCGTGCGCCACGAGATATTTCACCTCCGGCACGTGGGTTTGCAGAAATTCCTCGATTTCGGGAAGATCGGAAATCCGCGGCACGACATAGAAGCTCTGCCCGCCCCGGTAATGCTCGCGCAGCAGCGCCTCGCGCACGGTGACGGTGTCGAACTCCGAGACATAGGTACGGATTGCGAGCCGGTCGACGGGCGGCGTGCCGATGATCGACAGATCGCGCACCCCCGTCAGCGAGAGTTGCAGCGTGCGCGGGATCGGCGTCGCGGTCAGCGTGAGTACGTGAATTTCCGAGCGCATCTCTTTCAGGCGCTCTTTGTGCTGCACGCCGAAATGCTGCTCCTCGTCGATGACCAGAAGGCCGAGATTGGCAAATTTCACCGACTTGGCCAGCACCGCATGGGTGCCGATCACGATATCGACCGTGCCATCGCGCAGCCCCTCGCGGGTTTTGGTGGCTTCCTTGGCGGAGACGAAACGGCTGAGCGGCTTCACGTTCAGCGCGGTGCCGCGGAAGCGTTCGGCGAAGGTTTTGTAATGCTGGCGGGCAAGCAGCGTTGTCGGCGCGATCACCGCGACTTGCATGCCCGATTGCGCGGCGACGAAGGCCGCGCGCATCGCGACCTCGGTCTTGCCGAAGCCCACATCTCCCACGACCAGACGATCCATCGGCGTGCCCGATTTCAGATCGTCCACGACGTCTTCGATCGCGCTCATCTGATCGTCGGTCTCGGTATAGGGGAAGCGCGCGGCGAAGCTTTCCCACTCGTGATGCGGCGCTTCCAGAATGGGCGCGTTGCGCAGGTGACGCTCGGCCGCGATCCGCATCAGCTTGTCGGCGATCTGGCGGATACGCTCTTTCAGCTTGGCCTTTTTGGCCTGCCATGCGCCGCCACCAAGCTTGTCGAGCAAGCCCTCCTCATGGCCGTAACGGCTGAGCAGTTCGATATTCTCGACCGGCAGATAGAGCCGGTCGCCGCCCGCATATTCCAAGAGCACGCATTCATGCGGTGCACCAAGGGCCGTGACCGTCTCCAGCCCCTTGTAGCGACCGACCCCGTGATCGACATGGACTACCAGATCGCCGGGCGACAGCGTGGTGTGTTCGGTCAGGAAATTCTCGGCCTTGCGCTTGCGCCGCGGCTTCGAGACGAGCCGTTCGCCCAGCACGTCCTGCTCGGAGATCACGGTCATCTCGCCACCGTCACGTGGCGCTTCGAACCCCTCGTCGAGCGGCCAGACCGTGAGGTTCACCCCCGGCCCGATCTCGCGCGCAGAGCCGATCAGCTTGGCACCGATCAGCCCCTCGTCTTCCATTAACCCGCGCAGACGTTCGCGCGCGCCCTCGGACCACGAGGCGATCACCACGGGCCCATCGGCCAGACGCGCCTGAACATGATCCTTCAAGGCGCTGAACAGGCTGACGTTTTCGACCTTGCGCTCGGGCGCGAAATTGCGCCCCACACGCCCGCCCGCATTCAGGATGCCAGGTCCGGGCGGTGCCGGGATCACCTGTAGACGCAGCACGCGAAGCGGCTTCAACACCGCCTCCCAACCCTCTGGGTTCAAATACAAAAGCTGCGGCGGCGCGGGTTTGTAGACCGAATCCAGCCGGTCGCGCCGGGTCATCGCCTCGCGCCGCGTGTCGTACTGATCCGCGATGCCTTCCCAGCGGCTTTCCTGCTGCGCGGCGATCTGATCGTCGAGCATCACCGACGCGTCGGGCAGATAGTCGAAGATGGTCTCGAGCTTTTCATGGAAGAAGCCCAGCCAATGCTCCATCCCCGCCTGTTTGCGCCCTGCCGAGACGGCCTCGTAAAGCGGGTCTTCCGCGCCGCCCGAGCCGAATTCGATCCGGTAATTCTGCCGGAAGCGCGTGATCGCGGCTTCGTCGAGAATGACCTCGGAGACTGGGGCCAATTCCACGCCTTTCAGCTTCTCGGTCGTGCGCTGGGTCACCGGGTCGAAGCCGCGCGCGTCGTCGAGCACATCGCCGAACAGATCGAGCCGCACCGGCCCGCCCTCGCCGGGCGGGAAGATGTCGATGATGCCGCCGCGGATCGCGTAATCGCCGGGCTCGGACACGGTCGAGGCCTGCGAGAAGCCCATCCGCACGAGGAATTCGCGCAACGCCTGCTCGTTGATCCGCTTGCCGACCTGCGCGGTGAAGCTCGCACCGGCCAGCACCTCGCGCGCGGGCACGCGCTGCATAGCGGCCGAGAGCGTGGTCAGAAGAACGAACGGCCCGGGCATCCCCGAGGCGAGCGCTGCCAGCGTCGCCATCCGCGTGGCCGAGATATCGGCATTCGGCGAGACCCGGTCATAGGGCAGACAATCCCAGGCCGGAAAGTCGAGCACCGTCGCCTCGGGCGCGAAGAACGCGAGTGCCCCGCGCATGGCCGCCAGACGGCGATCGTCGCGCGCGACATGGATGACCGATTTGCCCTTGGCGAGCTCTTTGGCCAGCAAGGCGGCGTCGAACCCTTCCGGGGCGCCCGAGAGAAGAAAATGCTCCATAGCCAAGCGAGGTATCGGCCCTGCCGCCGGTGTCAAGTTGCTTCGCGCGTCAAACCAGCATCGAAGCGAGAAGGTTCTGATACATTCCCCAAAGTGCGCTCACGATGATCGCCACCACGCCGATCGCCTGCACGTTCACCCGGTGGCGCGAGAGCGCCTTGATTGCAAGCGTCGGATCATGCGCCAGAGCTGGGTCCGCGTCGAGTTTATGCGCCAGACGCAGGCTCAACCCGAACACCCCCATCATCGGTACCAGCAGCAGCGCGAAAGCTTGCGCGGTCTCCGAGCCATAGATGAAACCGGTGATCAGCAGGAAGCTCAGCATGAACGGGATGGAGATCGACATCGAGACCCCCGCATCGCGCCGGATCCGGTTCAACCTGCGCGCGTTCAGCGCCGTCATCGCGGCTAGATCCTCGGCCGCCTCGCCGCCCTTGCGGCGCGCGCGGATCACCATGTCCCACGGCACGCCCAGCACCCAATGCGAGGCCGAGGACCAGACTGCGGCGAGCGCGATCCAATACCACAAGTTGGAAAAGCTGCGCAGGTCGATCAGCCGCGCGATCGTGTCGAAAACTTCCAAGCCCCTCGCCCTCGTTCTTCCGGGTCGTCGTGTCGCGGCCCCTCCTGTCGATGCATAGACCAGCCTCGGGCCGAGCGGAACCCCGCGCGGATCGGCCGCGCTTGCCTGTGGCACCGATCCATGGCACCCATTTGGCCGAGCCAGAGGAGCCTGCCGATGAACCCGATCCTTCCGCCCTTCCCCCACACCCGCCTGCGCCGGATGCGCCGTACTGCCGCGCTGCGTGATCTCGCGCAGGAACACCGGTTGAGCGTGAAGGACATGATCTGGCCGATCTTCATCACCGACGTGGCGGGCGCGGATGTCGAGGTGCCCTCGATGCCGGGCGTCGTGCGCCGCACGCTCGAGGGTGCTGTGCGCGCCGCCGAAGAAGCCGCAAAGCTCGGCATTCCCGCGATCTGCCTCTTTCCCTATACCGATCCGGCGGTGAAGACCGAGGCCTGCGAAGAAGCCTGGAACCCCGAGAACATCACCAACCGGGTGATCCGCGCGATCAAGGCCGAGGTGCCCGAGATCGCGATCATGACCGATATCGCGCTCGATCCCTACAATGCGAACGGCCATGACGGGCTGGTGCGCGACGGGATCATCCTCAACGACGAAACCGTTGAATGCCTTGTGAAAATGGGGATCGCGCAGGCCGAGGCCGGGGCGGATATCCTCGGGCCCTCGGACATGATGGACGGGCGGATCACGGCGCTGCGCTCGGCGCTCGAAGCTGCGGGCCATGCCGATGTGACGATCCTCAGCTATGCCGCGAAATATGCGTCAGGTTTCTACGGGCCGTTCCGCGATGCGGTGGGCGCCACCGGTGCGCTCAAGGGCGACAAAAAGACCTATCAGATGAACCCCGGCAATTCCGACGAGGCGATCCGGCTGGTCGCGCGCGATCTGTCGGAGGGTGCGGATATGGTCATGGTCAAGCCGGGGATGCCCTATCTCGACATCTGCCACCGCGTGAAGGAGCAGTTCGGCGTGCCGACCTATGCCTATCAGGTGTCGGGTGAATACGCGATGATCATGGCGGCGGTGAAGAACGGCTGGCTCGACCATGAAAAGGTCATGCTCGAAAGCCTGATGAGCTTCCGCCGCGCGGGCTGCGATGGTGTGCTCACCTATTTCGCGCCGGAGGCGGCGAAGCTGCTCGGTAACGGCTAAGCAGGGTCTTGCCACTTCAGCGTGAATTGGCTCAAGAAGAAGTGACAAAGCGGGTTCCCTCGTCTATTAATTGTGCCAAGCGGTCGTAATAAGACCAATCAGCCCGGCGCGAGATCGGGCATATCGAGCGGAGCGACAGACATGACGAAACTTTCCAGACGGACCCTTCTGGCGATGGGCGGTGCGGGGCTTGGCCTTGCAGCCTGCGGCAACGGCGTTGGCAGCGCAGGCAGCGCCAAGCTGGATGCGCGGGTCGATGCGACCCGGAACTACCTCCTGACGAAATATCCCGGCACCCGCGATCTCGAGAACAAGTCGGTCGGCGTGCTCTGGATGCCCTTGATGACCGAAGCGGGCTTCGGCATCGGCGGCGCATTCGGGCGCGGCGCGCTGCGGATCAACAACGTGACCGTGGATTACTACTCGGCAGCGGCGGCGAGCTTCGGTCTGCAGATCGGCGCGCAGCAATATGCCCATGCCCTGTTCTTCATGACGCCCGAGGCGCTGGCCGGCTTCCGCCGCGGCGATGGCTGGCAGCTGGGCGCGGATGCGCGCTATGCGGTGCCCGATCAGGGCGGCGCGATTTCGGCCTCCACCCTGACCTCGACCGCGCCGATCATCGCGCTGGTCTTCGGCCAGGCCGGTCTGATGGCGGGCGCGACGCTCGCGGGCACGAAATACACCCGGATTATTCCGTAAGATCAGCCGCTTCGGCGGCTCTCTTTACCCAAGACATAAAGAAAGCCCCGCAGATCGCTGATCTTGCGGGGTTTTTTTGTTTTCCGGCATCCTTAAGGATCATCCGCCGAGGATGATCCGCACATAATTCCGGGTCTCGCGATAAGGCGGAATACCGTTATGTTTCGCGACCGCCTCCGGCCCTGCATTGTAAGCCGCGAGCGCCAGTCGCCAGCTTCCGAACCGGTTATACATCATCTTCAGGTAGCGCGCGCCGCCTTCGAGGTTCTGCGCCGGATCGCGGGGGTTCACGCCGAGTTTGCGCGCGGTAGCGGGCATCAACTGCGCCAGCCCCATCGCGCCCTTATGCGAGCGCGCCTGCGGGTTCCAACCGCTCTCCTGCTGGACGAGACGCAGGAACAGATCGGTCGGGATGCCATGGCGCGAGGCCACCGATTTCGCGGTGCTCATATATTGGCCGCGATACTTGCCGTTGTAGCGCGGCACGTTCTCGACACTGGCGGTCTGGGTCAGCTTACCCTTGGGCGTCAGCCGCGAGGAATGTTCGTATTGCTGCGCGGCGCGGGTATCGAGAATGTTGGTCTGGTTTCGGAACAGCATCGCGCGGGATTTCGAAGAACTCCCCTGAAGCCGCAGCCCCTCTGCCTGGGCGCTCATTGGGCCCGCCATCACCGCTGCCGCGGCAATCGCCGCCAGCCCGAGAATTCCGATCGTTCTACGCATCGGCCCCCACCAATCACTGTCCACGTATTCTGGGGCAAACTATAGAGAAATCAGCGAAAAGTTAAAGCAAAACGCCAATCGCCTCGGCAACGTCCCGCCGATAAGCTGCCGTTACGTCAGATTGCGTGCGCCTGTTGCTTCTTCGCATCGGCCTTGATGGGGCCGTGAAACAGCTCCTCCACGAAGATCGAAACGAGCTGAGAGCGGCCGGACACGCCCGCCTTGCGATAGACCGAATTGAGATGGGATTTCACCGTGGCCTCGCTGGAGCCGCGGAAGGAGGCGGTCTCCGAGACCGAGAAGCCCTTGATGGTAAACGCTGCGACATCGGCTTCTGCGGGGGTCAGCCCCCATTGGTCGAACTGCGCGCTCATCATCTCGGCCATTGCGCCTTGTGCAGCCCCGATCGTGCGGTCGGCATGCGCCTGACGGCGCAACAGCGCCCAAAGCACGGCCGCCTCGACGACGATCCCCGCGATCAGGCCGAGATTGGCGAAAAGCTCCATGTTGAGATGCAGGGAGAGACGCCCGGCCTCGCGGAAGTCGTCGAACACGTCGGCCACGAAGAGCGATGTGCAGGCGGCTTGGAATATGATGAGGGCGACCAACGCGCCCTCTTTCGTCCAGATTGAGACTCGCTCTCGCGAAACCGCCATCGGCGCTTACCCTCTGTTGCCGCGGAACACCTTCTTACCGGTGATCATCGCGCGCGCAAGGTTCACGCGCAACCGGCGGCTTTCGAAGACAACGGCAGCGACATGGGCGGCAATCGAGACTTCGGCCCAGTTGACGGCGAGTTCATGCACTTCCTGAGGCCATTTCACGCCCCAATAGGCGTCAGTGGTCATCAACCAGCCCGATCCCGCGATGACGAGAAGCGTGATCAAAAGGTTGTAAATCATCAGCGCCCCGAGCGGCGAATGGCCCAGATGCGCGTGCCGCCTTCCCGTCGCCATATCGCGCAGCTGCGTCAGCGCGCCGGTGGGCGATGGCGGGAAATCCTTGAACCGTGCATGGCGCGTGCCGAACAGCCCCCAGAGGATCCGCGCGGTCACGAGCCCCGCGACCGTGTAGCCGATCCAGTGGTGCAGATCGTGCTTCGGCGAGGTGAAAAACGCATTGGCGGTGAAGAGGCCCGCAATGGACCAGTGGAACACCCGGATGAACGGGTCCCATACGCTATGCGCACCGACGGGCGGCGGTTCTGCGTGAGACGTCTCCTGCGACGGAAGATCGGTAAAGCTCGCGTCTTCGATGGCCATGATCGGGCCCTCCTGCTGCTTCTGGAAAGACTGGCGTGAGGAAGACGGGCCGGATTATACCGGCCCGTCGAAAAGGCGCTGACGATTAGTTGTCGCCCGAGCGCTTCACCTGCTTGAGGTTGGAATCGAAGTAGAGTTGGGCGCGCTTGCCGTCCTTCATCGCGTAGACTTCGATATAGCCGTCTTCCATTTCCATCCGGCGCACGTCGTAGCCCTGATTTTTCAGCTCGGCGGAAAGCTTCTGCTCTTTCGCCGGGGCCACGGCGCCTTCGCCACCTTCTGCGAGAGCGGGGAGAGTGGAGGCTGCGGCAATCGTGGCGCTCGCGGCGATCAGCATCAGGTATTTCATGGGGTATCTCCTCATGGGATGTAGGGTTGCTCGACCGGATCGGGTGGGGTTCGTCCCCGTGTGCCGTCCGGCTCGTCCAGACCTGTGGCAAACCCACGGCGCCATCTATCGGCACAAGGTTGGAAATCCGGGGCCGAAATCGCTCTCAAACCAAAGATGCACGCGGGATTTCGCCGCTTTCCGTCACGGTTGAGCGAAGCTTCGCCCCTAGGCTCCAGCGGGGCTCTGCTCTATACCCTTTGGGACCAATTCTAGAATCGCGAGGCGGAGGCAATATGGCAGGCAGCGTCAACAAGGTCATTCTGATCGGCAATCTGGGCCGAGACCCGGAGGTGCGGACCTTCTCGAACGGCGGCAAGGTGTGCAACCTGCGCATCGCCACCTCCGAGACGTGGCGCGACCGCAATACCGGCGAGCGCAAGGAGCGCACCGAATGGCATTCGGTCGCGATCTTCTCGGAGCCGCTGGCGAAAGTCGCGGAGCAATATCTGCGCAAAGGTTCGAAAGTCTATATCGAGGGCCAGCTCGAAACCCGCAAATGGCAGGACCAGAACGGTCAGGACCGCTACTCGACCGAGGTCGTGCTGCGCCCCTATCGCTCGGAACTGACCATGCTCGACGGGCCTGGCGGCTCGGGCGGCGGTCAAGGCGGCGGCGGCGGTGGCTACGGCGGCCCGTCCTCGGGTGGCGGCGGCTACGATGATGGCGGCGGCTATGGCGGCCCGTCCTCGGGCGGCTCCGGTGGCGGCGGCGGTGGCCGCTCGGATTTCGACGACGAAATCCCGTTCTGAGTTAGAGACAAGAAAGGCCCCCGAACCGGGGGCCTTTGCTTTTGATGCGATCGGGATCGGGGAAAGTGGCGCGCTTGCGCCCTGCCCTTTATTTCGCGGCCGTCTCGCCGTTCAGAAGCGGTCGCAGATCCGAGGCAATCACGCGCTCGGTCAGCGGACCGGCGAAGCGATAGAGCACCTTGCCCGTACCATCGATCACGAAGGTCTCGGGCACGCCGTAGACGCCCCAGTTCAGCGCCATCTTGCCGTTCGGATCGGCGCCGAGTTCGGCAAACGGATTGCCCATCTCGCTCAGGAAGCCCTGCGCTTTGACGGGCTTGTCCTTGTAATTGACCCCGTAGATCGGGATCCCCTCTTCGGCGAGCGCTTCGAGGTTGGGATGCTCCACCCGGCACGGCGCGCACCACGAGGCCCAGAAGTTTACCAGTTTGACCTTGCCGTCCTTCAGATCGGCATCGGTGAAGGGTTTGAAATCGCCCAGCGGTTCAAGCTGCACCGGCGGCGCGGACTTACCCGCAAAGGCGGTGGGGATTTGCGTCGGATTCTCGCGCTGCATCCCGACATAAGCGGCACCAACAAATCCGACGACCACGATCAATGGCAGCAGCATCAGCGGCTTAACCATGTGCGCCCCCTTTCCGGCGGGCCTCGGCCTCGGCCAATTGACGTTTCACCTTCGCGCCACGCATCAACGAGACGACGACGATCAGCACCAGAAGCACGACCGTCGAGGCCCAGGCGATGTTGACGGTTTCGGTGTAGGATTTGGTGGACGGGTCCACGAGGACGACGCCGCCCTCGGTGACGGTGCCGCCTTGCTCGGTCGTATCACTCATGCCATGCGCTCACGTTGCTGGATGGCGCCCAGTCGGCGCGCGCGGACCTCGGTGCGGGTGCGGATCAGCACCAGCGCGAGGAAGAAGAAGACGAACCCGGCCAAGCAGAGAAGCAGCGGGAACCAGTAGACATCGGCGATGTGCTGCTCGGAATCCATCGAGAGCGTCGCCCCCTGATGCAGCCCCTGGTTCCAGAAATTCGCTGCATAGCGCGAGAGCACCGCGAACACCCCGCCGACGAGGCTGAGCACGCCGGTCAGATCGGCGGCCGTGTCGGGGTTCTCGACCGCCGCCCAAAGCGCAATATAGCCAAGGTAGAACAGGAACAGGATCAGGAACGAGGTCAGGCGCGGATCCCATTCCCACCAGGTACCCCACATCGGCTGGCCCCAGACCGCGCCGGTGATCAAAGCGATCAGCGTCATCACCGCGCCGATGGGAGCGGCAGCTTTCGCGGCCAGCGCCGAGACATGGTGGCGGCGGATCAGCCAGATCAGCGAGGTCACGACCATCATCACCCAGATGTTGATCGCCATCATCGCGGCGGGGACATGGACATAGATCACCTTCACCGAGCCGCCGAAATTCTCGGCAGCCGGGACGAAGAAATAGCCCCAGACCAGCCCGACGATCAGCGTGATCGCGGCAATTCCCACCGTCCAGGGCAGGATCTTGTCCGTGGTCTTCATGAATTTGACGGGGTTGGCGTATTCCCAGATCGACATCTTGTTGTTCTGCTCACCTTCTGGCCAGGTTGGCTCTGTGTATCACGGCTCTTCCTATCACGGCGCGCGCGCGGGTTGCGCTAACGCAGATTGACGCGGATCGCGGCGGCCGAGGCGAAGGGCACCAGCGCGACCGTCGCCGCCGTGATCCCGGCCAGCATCAGAAGCGGTGTCTCAGTGTTCATCCCCTCGGCGCCACGGCGCACGAGCTCCGCACCGAAGATGAGGGTCGGCACATAGAATGGCAAGACCAGCAGCGACAACAAAAGTCCGCCGCGCTTCAGTCCGACCGTCAGCGCGGCCCCGAACGTGCCCAGAACCGATAGCGCCGGCGTGCCCAGAAGCAGTGAGATCACCATCCAGACATGCGCGCCTTGCGGCAGATGCAGCAAGATCCCGAACACGGGCGCTGCGACGACCAGCGGCAGCCCCGTGGTGATCCAATGCGCGAGCGCCTTGATCGAGACGACCCCTTCGAGCGGCACCGGCGCGGTGACCAGCAGATCGAGCGAACCATCCTCGTAATCGAGCGCAAAAATCCGGTCGAGCGAGAGCAGGCAGGCCAGAAGCGCGCCGACCCACAGGATGCCCGGCGCGATCCGCGCGAGGATCTTCCCCTCGGGGCCCACCCCGAACGGGACCAGCGTCACTACGATCAGGAAGAAGGCCAGCCCGAGGCCGAAGCCGCCGCCCGCGCGCACGGCGAGGCGCAGGTCTCGCATGAGAAGCGCGATCATGCCCGACCTCCTTCTGAAGCCAAGGGGGCGCTGCCCCCTTCGCGGCTGCGCCGCTCATCCCCTGGGATATTTCTGCCAATCCGAAACAGCGCGCAGGTCCTTTCGGCTTGGTCCAAATATCCCCGCCGGAGGCTCCCGACCGCGCCGATAGCGCGCCGCGCGATCATAGGAAAGCCTCGTCGAAAGCGCCCTGCATCCCGCCCTCTTCCGGCGTCTTGGCCTTGAAGGGCGTCAGGTCGAGCACGGAGGCCTCGTTCAGCCCGAGATCAATATGGGTCGCGATCAGCGCGGCTCCGCCCCCCGCCAGATGGCCGCGCACGGCCTCGGCGAAGAGCGCGACAGAGGCGGTGTCGAGCGACACGGTCGGCTCGTCCAGCACCCAGATCGGGCGGCCGGTGACCAGAAGCCGCGCAAGGCCGAGGCGGCGTTTCTGCCCGGCAGACAGGCTATGGGCAGGCCGCGTCTCGAGGCTTTGCAGGTTCATCCGCTCAAGCGCCGGTTCGATATCGCTGGTCGCATAGATTGAGGCCCAGAAGCCGAGGTTCTCGCGCACGGTCAGCGTGGATTTCAGCCCGTCGGAATGCGCGGCATAGGCCATACTTTCGGGCGGCATCGAGACCGTCCCGGCCAGCGCTGGTTGCAGCCCGGCCAAGGTGCGCAGAAGCGTCGTCTTGCCGACCCCGTTGGGGCCGCGCAGCACCAGCGCATGACCTGCATCGAGCGAAAAACTCAGGCCTTCCAGAACCGGGAGACCACCGCGCGAAACCGCGAACCCTTCGACCGACAGCATGCTCATTCAGGCGTCTCGGGGTTTTCCGGCATAGCGATCAGCGCGCAGCCGACCCGACGGCCCTCCGACAGCAGCACGTTATAGGTCCGGGCCGCCGAAGGCGTCGCCATGCCCTCGCACATCAGCCCCTCGGCCTCCAGCTCCGCCACGAGGTCCTTCGGCAGATGGGCGATCTCTTCGCCCGTGCCGATGAACAACACGTCGAGCTTGTCTGCCAGCGCACGCAGCGCAGCGCGGTCGTCCAGACCGCCCCAGCTGCCCATTTCCTCGCCCGCGACCCAGATCGAGCCTCGCGTGACCTCTCCGGCCACGCGGAAGAAACCCGGCCCGTAGCCGTCGATCGGCAGCGAGGCCCCGAAGTTTGCTTCAGTCAGTAGCGACATCCGTTTTGTCGAAGAACTTCTCCGAGGGGTCCTTCTTCTCCTTGTTGCGGTCGAGCCCGATGAACAGGACGATGTTCTTTGCGACATAGACCGAGGAATAGGTACCCACGATCACGCCCCAGGTCATCGCGAAGACGAAGTTGCGGATCACGTCGCCGCCCAGCACGAGCAGCGAAATCAGAGCGAGCAGCGTGGTGCCCGAGGTCATCACGGTGCGCGACAGCGTCTCGTTGACCGAGAGGTTCATCACCTCGCGCAGCGGCATCTTCTTGTATTT
Organism: Thioclava sp. JE_KL1; assembly: GCF_009296265.1. Lineage (GTDB taxonomy): Bacteria > Pseudomonadota > Alphaproteobacteria > Rhodobacterales > Rhodobacteraceae > Thioclava. The sequence continues at coordinate 36,391 of NZ_WBJS01000004.1, read as the reverse complement.
CACGAGGTTCTCGCGAAGACGGTCGAAGACGACGACGGTATCGTTGATCGAATAACCGAGGATCGTCAGCAGCGCCGCGATGATCGACAGGTCGAACTTGATCTGGAACAGCGCGAAGATCCCGACCGTGACGGTCACGTCATGGATCAGCGCGGCGACCGCGCCCACCGAGAACTGCCATTCAAAGCGTAGCCAAATATAGACGAGGATCGCGGCCACGGCGGCCAGAACGGACCAGATCGCGGTCCAGATCAGCTCGCCCGAGACTTTGGGGCCAATCGACTCGGTGGCGACGATCTTGATGTCCTTGTTCACCGATTTGAGCGATTCCAGCACCTTGGCCTGGGTGTCGGGGCTGATCGCCTCCTGACCGTCCTGCGCCTGAATGCGGATCGTGACGACCTTCTGATCGGCGCGGAAGTTCGGGTCATAGACCTGCGTGATCAGCACGTCGCCCAGATCGAGCGGCGCGATCGCGGAGCGGTAGGCCCCGATGTCGACCGGCTCGGTCTGATCGGCCTCGGTGCGGATCGTGGTGCCGCCCCGGAAGTCGATGCCGAGGTTCAGCCCCATCACGAGCACCAGCACGATCGAGGCCAGCACCATGAAGACGGAGAAGCCGAAGGTCGCGACCTGATGTTTGAAGAAGTCGAAGTTGGTCTTTTCGGGGACCAGTTTCAGACGGAATGCCATGTCTCGATCTCCCTTACAGTACCAGTTCGCGGGGACGACGGCGCGCGAACCAGATGCTCACGAACAGCCGCGTCACCCAGATCGCGGTGAAGACCGAGGTGATGATCCCGATCAGGAAGGTGACGGCGAACCCGCGCACCGGGCCTGCGCCCAGCACGAAGAGGATCACCGCCGTGAGGAAGGTGGTCACGTTCGCGTCGACGATGGCGGACATCGCGCGCTCGTAGCCGAGCTCGATCGCGCGGGCGGCTTTCGCCTTCTGCTGATTGCGCAACTCCTCGCGGATACGCTCGAACACGAGTACATTGGCGTCGACCGCCGTGCCCATCGTCAGCACGATCCCTGCGATACCGGGCAGCGTCAGCGTGCCGCCGATCACCGACAGGATCGCGAAGATCAGCGCGATGTTGATCGCCAGCGCCAGCGAGGCGAAGACGCCGAAGGTGCCGTAGGACGCGATCATGAAGACCACCACGAGCACTGCGCCGACGGCTGCGGCCATCTTGCCGGCCGCGATCGAATCCGCGCCCAGCTCCGGGCCGATGGTCCGCTCTTCGAGGAAGGTCATCGAAGCAGGCAGCGCACCGGCGCGCAGCAGCAGCGCAAGATCGGTCGCCTCTTTCACCGTGAACCGGCCGGTGATGATGCCCGAGCCGCCCGCGATATGCGATTGGATCGTGGGCGCCGAGATCACCTTGTTGTCGAGCACGATGGCGAAGGGTTTGCCGATATTGTTCTGCGTGTAATCGCCGAAGGTGCGAGCCGCGCTCGCGTTGAAGCGGAAGGCCACTGCCGGATAGCCGTTCTGGTCGGTATCGGGGCGCGCATCGGTCAGGTCCTCGCCGGTCACGACCGGAAGGCTGTCGAGGATGTAGTAGAGCCCCTTCTGATCGGCCGAGGGCAGGATTTCCTGATCCGAGCCCACCGCCTCGTTCGGGTTCGAACTGGTGCCGATCACCGAGTTGAAGGTCAGTTTCGCCGTGGTGCCGATCAGCTGCTTGATCTCCTGCGCGGAGCTTGCGCCCGGCACCTGGATCAGGATGCGGTCGGAGCCTTCGCGCACGATCGTGGGTTCACGGGTGCCCGCAGCGTCGATCCGGCGGCGCACGATCTCCAGCGATTGCTGCATCGTGCGGTCGTCGGTCGCGGCCTTCTCGGCATCCGAGAGCTGGATGATCAGCTGGTTGCCTTGGGTCGTGATCGCGAGCGTCTTCTGCCCCACACCGGTCAGCGACGAGACCGGGTTGTTCAGCGTCTCGGCGATCTTCTGGGCTTCCGCGATCTGGTCGGCATTGCCGATCTGGATACGCAGAACGCCCGGATCGGCGTTCAGACGACGGATCGAGCCGAGCGTACCGCGTTCGGCGGCGAGCGCCTTGCGGAACTCGGGCCAGAGCGCATCGACGCGCGCCTTGTAGACTTCATCGACATTGACCTCGGCCAGAAGCTGCGCGCCACCGCGCAGATCGAGGCCGAGATTGACGATGTCGGAGGGCAGCCAATCGGGCCAGCCAGCCTGCGCGGCCTGCTGCTCGGGCGTCAGAGACTCGCCCTTCGCGGCGGCGGCAACGGCATCGTTATGCCCCTCCACCCGGTTGTAAAAGATGTTCGGCGCGGCAAAGACGACCCCGATCAAAATGATGATCAGGATCAGCACGCGCTTCCACAGCGAGATGTGCAACATGGGGGACGGGCCTTTTATGGCTTATTCAGAGGTCTTGGCGGGTTCGGTGCGCGAAACAACCTGCACGATGGTCGATTTCACCACGCGGACTTTGACGCCCTGCGCGATCTCGACCTCGACCTCGCCGTCTTCCTTGATATGGGTGACTTTGCCGAGAATGCCGCCCTGGGTCACGACCTGATCACCGCGGCGCAGAGCCTCGAGCATCGCCTTGTGCTCCTTGGCTTTTTTCTGCTGCGGACGGATCAGCAGGAAATACATGATCACGAAGATCAGGATCAGGGGAAGGAACTGGCCGAACGCGGCGGCGGGGTTACTGGCGCCACCGGCGGCCTGCGCGAAAGCGGGGGTCACGAACATGATCTATGGTCCTTTGTCATGGGCCTTGGGGGCAGCAAGCCCCGGTTGTCGGCGCGCACCCTAGCCGTGGCCCTGAGGCTTGGCAAGGCGAAGCGGCCCCTGTGAACGCGTCCTCACGTCGCGGTGACGGGGCGAAAGGAAACGGGGCGCAGGCCCCCTGTCGCCAGAGGGCTGTGATCGGCAAGGAAAAAGGGGCTCTGCCCCCGCTCCTGCGGAGCGTCCCCGGGATATTTTCCCCAAGGGGAAGAGAGGCGGCTCAGCCCAGGGGCAAGGCGCGCTCGGCCAGACGGGCGAGGTAGGATGCGCCCACGGGCGCGGCCTCGTCGTTGAAATCGAAGCGCGGATGGTGGAGCCCCGCGCCCTCCCCGGTGCCCATGAAGAGATAGGCGCCGGGCCGGGCCGCCAGCATATATGCGAAATCCTCGGCCCCCATTTCGCGCGGAGCGTCAGTCACGACACGCTCGGGGCCTGCGATTTCACTTGCGACTTCGGCGGCGAACCCGGTCTCGTCGGGGTCGTTCACTGTGGGCGGGTAGCCACGCTCGTATTCAATTTCGACGCTGACGCCATGGGCCGACGCTATGCCTTCGCAAATCTCGCGTAGCCGTTTTTCCGCCAGATCACGGATGTCCGGCTCGAAGCAGCGAATCGTCGCGGTGAGAAACCCGCTTTCGGGAATGATGTTGAGCGCGGTGCCCGCATGGATCTGCGTGACCGAGACGACGAGCGCATCGCCCGCGCCGACATTGCGCGAAACCACCGTCTGCAGCGAAGTCACCATCGCCGAGAGCGCCGGGATCGGATCGATGCAGCCCTGCGGGGTCGCCGCATGGCCGCCGCGCCCCGTCACCGTCACCCGCGCCTCGTCGACCGAAGCGAGATAGGGGCCGGGCGTCGTGTAGAAATGTCCGAAAGGCAGCCCCGGCGCGTTGTGGATCGCAAAGACGCGCGAGATGCCGAAACGGTCCATCACGCCCGCATCGACCATCACCTCGGCCCCGCCGCCGTCTTCCTCGGCGGGCTGGAAGATCAGCGCCACGGTGCCTGCGAATTTCCGGGTCTCGGCCAAATAGGCCGCAGCCCCCAGAAGCATCGCCGTATGCCCGTCATGGCCGCAGGCATGCATCTTGCCGGGCGTCTCGGAGGCGTACTCCGCATGGGTTTCTTCCGTGATCGGAAGCGCGTCCATATCGGCGCGCAGGCCGATTGTGGCCCCCTCGCCCTGCCCTTTGATCAGCGCCACGATCCCGGTCTGCGCGATCCCTTCATGGATCTCATCCACCCCGATTTCACGCAGCCTTGCTGCGACAAACTCCGAGGTCTGGTGCAGATCGAAGCGCAGCTCGGGATGGCGATGCAGCCAGTGCCGCCATTCGGTCATTTGCGGGCCGAGATCGGCGATACGGTTGAGAACGGGCATAGTGGACTTCCCCTTGCGGGCTGGTTAGGCCAGAGGCATTCGCATGGCAGGAGGCAAGCTGCAATGGCCAAACCCGACGACGCACTCATCTTCGACGATACGGGCGATGCGGCCCATCAGTTCACTCGGCTGACCGCGATCATGGAATGCCTGCGTGATCCGGAGAGCGGTTGCCCGTGGGATCTGGAGCAGGATTTCGCCTCCATCGCGCCCTACACGATCGAGGAAGCCCATGAGGTGGCCGATGCGATCGCGCGCGAGGCTTGGTCGGAATTGCCGGGCGAGCTGGGCGATCTGGCGCTGCAGGTGGTCTATCACGCGCAGATGGCGTCCGAGGACGGGCGGTTCGATATCTCCGACGTGCTGCGCGCGATCAACGCGAAGATGGTGGCGCGCCATCCGCATGTCTTCGGGTCGGAGAGCCGCGAGAAATCGGCCGAACAGCAGACCGCCGATTGGGAAGCGATCAAGGCGGCCGAGCGCAAGGCTGCGGGTAAATCCGAGCGTGTGGGCGTGCTCGATGGCGTTGCTCTGGGCCTGCCCGCGCTGACCCGTGCGATCAAGCTGCAGAACCGCGCGGCGCGCGTGGGGTTCGACTGGCCCTCGACCGATGAGGTGCTCGACAAGATCGTCGAGGAAGCGCGCGAGCTGGAAGAGGCGCGCGACGAATTGGGCCCGGAGGAACTGGCCGAGGAATATGGCGATCTGCTGTTTGTGATGGTCAATCTCGGGCGGCATCTGGGGCTGGATCCGGAGGCGTCCCTGCGCGCGGCCAATCTAAAATTCACCAATCGGTTCAATCATATCGAGCGCGAACTTGAGGCGCGCGGCAAGGCGCCGAAGGACAGCGATCTGGCCGAGATGGATGCGCTTTGGAACGACGCGAAGGCGCGCAAGATCAAATGATGGAGGGGGCTCTGCCCCCGCGCGCGACTGCGCGCAGAACTCAGACGTTGAGGGGGCTCTGCCCCCGCGCTAGCGCGCCCCCCGGGATATTTTCGCCAAGAGGAAGTTCAGAGAAACGCTTTGCGCAGCATGTTCAGCGCGACGAGCATCAGGAAGCCCGCGAAGACGCGCTTGAGCTTCTTGGGGTCGAGCTTGTGGGCCAGTGCCGCGCCAAAGGGGGCGGTGATCGTCGTCATCGCGATGACGATCAGGAAGGCGGGGATGTTGACCGCACCGATCGAGTAAGGCGGCGCGTCGGCCACCGGCGTCAGCAGGAAGCCGATCGCGGAGGGCAGCGCGATGGTCACGCCGAAGCCTGCCGAGGTCGCGACCGCGCGGTGGATCGGGATACCGTGGAGCGTCTGCATCGGCGTGCCGATCGAGCCGCCGCCGATACCCAGAAGCACCGACAGGAAGCCCATCAGCGGGCCGAACCACGCGCGGAAGATCCCACCCGGCAATCCATCCGAAATCCGCCAGGTCGATTTGCCGAACATCATGTAGCAGGCGATCACCAGCACCATCACCGCGAAGATGATCTGCATGGTCGAAGAGCGCAGCTGATGCACCACCAGCACCCCGATGATCGCACCGATGGCGATGGGGGCGATCCATTGTTTGAGGATGTCCCAATCGACCGCGCCCTTGCGGTTATGGGCCATGACCGAGCGGATCGAGGTCACGATGATCGTGGCCAGCGAGGTCGCGACGCAGACCTGCATCAGATCGTTCGATCCGTAGCCCAAGCCGCTGAAAAGATAGAAGAAGGCTGGCACGAGGACGATCCCGCCGCCGACCCCCAGAAGCCCCGCCAGAACGCCTGCGAACGCCCCCACTGCCAACAGGATCAAGACGAGCGGTGCGAGCGTGGCGAAATCGGGCATGTCGGGAAATCTCCTTGGGTTCCGCTCAGTTAACCCGTTCACGTACGGCTGACAACGCACTCTCGAAAAGTTCAACCCCGGCGCCGTCGCGGGTCGCGCCTTCCGACAGGATCTGCCGGAAGCGGCGCGCGCCGGGCTTGCCGTGGAACAGGCCGAGCATGTGGCGGGTGATCTGGTGCAGCCTGCCGCCGCGCTCGAGATGGCGCGCGATATATGGGATCATCGCCTGCGCCGCGTCGAAGGGATCGCGGGCCTCGCCCTGCCCCCAGATCCGCTGATCGGCGGCGCCCAGCACTTCCATCGGCTGATGATAGGCGGCACGACCCACCATGACGCCGTCGAGCCCTTGGGCGAGTTCGGCCTCGGCCGCGGCGAGATCTTTGATGCCGCCATTGATCGACAGATGGAGCTGCGGATAGGTCGCCTTCATCGCGTGGACGAGCGGGTAATCGAGCGGCGGGATCTCGCGGTTATCCTTGGGCGAGAGGCCCTGCAGCCAAGCCTTGCGGGCGTGGATCGTGATGCGGGTCACGCCGGCTGCGGCGACCTTCTCGATGAACTCGGGCAGCACTTCCTGCGGGTCCTGATCGTCCACCCCGATACGGCATTTGACTGTGACTTCAACGGGTTGCGCCGCGATCATCGCGGCACAGCACTCGGCCACCAGATCGGGCGACTTCATCAAAACCGCGCCGAACGCACCGGACTGCACCCGATCGGACGGGCAGCCGCAGTTGAGATTGATCTCGTCATAGCCGAAATCCGCGCCGACCTGCGCCGCCTCGGCCAGTTCTTTCGCGTCCGAGCCACCGAGCTGCAGCGCCACCGAATGTTCGGCGGCGTCAAACCCCAGTAGACGATCGCGATCGCCGTGAATCACCGCAGGCGCCGTCACCATCTCGGTATAGAGCAGCGCGTTGCGGCTGATCTGACGGTGGAAGTAGCGGCAATGGCGGTCGGTCCAGTCCATCATCGGCGCGACCGAGAGCTTCGCTGCGCGGATCAGGGCGTCATCTGTCGTCATCGCGTCTCTCATCGGGTCTGTCTCGATAGCGTCTGTGCCGCCCCCAAGGCGCTGAAATTCCGGAAACTGGGGGGAAGTGGCGCACCCAGAAGGATTCGAACCTTCGGCCTCTGCCTTCGGAGGGCAGCGCTCTATCCAGCTGAGCTATGGGTGCCTGAAGCGGCGTATAAAGAAGGAGCGCGCGGCTCGCAACTGGGAAATCGGCTTACCGCGCGGCCAGCGCGTCGTCGAGCACGCCTGCCAGCACATCGCGCGGCACATCCGAGGTCACGAAAGCCTCCCCGATGCCGCGCGCGAGGATAAAGCGCAGCTTGCCGTCGAGCACTTTCTTGTCCTGCGCCATCAAGTCGATCAGCGCGTCGCGGCCCGGCAGATCGCCTTCGATATCGGCCAGATCGGTCTTCATCCCCATGTCGCGCAGATGCGCACGTACGCGGCTCGGGGCTTCTTGCGAACACAGGCCGAGGCGTTGGCTCAACTCGAACGCCATCGCGCAGCCGATCGCCACGCCCTCGCCATGCAGGAGCCGGTCGGAATAACCGGTCGCGGCCTCCAGCGCGTGGCAGAAGGTGTGGCCGAGATTGAGCAGTGCGCGGTCGCCCTCCTCCGTCTCGTCGCGGGCCACGATCTCGGCCTTCATCTCGACCGAGCGTTTCACCGCATGCAGACGCTTTTGCATATCGCCCGCGGCCATCGCAGGCGCGTTGGCCTCGAGCCAGTCGAAGAATTTCGCATCGCCCAGAAGCCCGTATTTCACCACTTCGCCATAGCCCGCGAGGAAGTCGCGCGGCTCGAGCGTTCCCAGCACGTCGAGATCGGCCAGCACCAACGACGGCTGATGGAAGGCGCCGATCAGGTTCTTGCCCTGCGGCGCGTTGATCCCGGTCTTGCCGCCCACGGAGCTGTCGACCTGCGCGAGAAGCGAGGTTGGGATCTGCACGAAACGCACGCCCCGGCGCAGCACGGCGGCCGCAAACCCAACCAGATCGCCGATCACGCCGCCGCCCAAGGCGATGACGATATCCTTGCGCTCGACTTTCTGCTCCAGCAGCCATTCGACGGTGCGGGTGAATTGCGGCCAGCTTTTCGTGCCCTCGCCCGGCGGCAGGGTCAGCGAGACCATCTCGATATCGCCAAGGCCGCGGCGCAGGGTCGCGAGATGCAGATCGGCCACCGTTTGATCGGCGACGACAGCCACGCGCGGACGGCGCAGCAGGGGCGCGATCTCGGTGCCAGCATTTTCCAAAAGCCCGGTGCCGATGCGCACCTCGTAGGAACGCTCGCCCAGCTCGACCGGCACGATCTCACGCATCTTTCACCTCTTCGATCAATCCATCCACCTCGCGCAAATGGCTCACCACCTTGCGCGCCATGCCCTGCACCGACAGGCCCGGCTCGGCCTCGACCACGATCTGCGCTTTCTCGTAATGCGGAAGGCGCGCCGCGAGCAGATCGCTCAGCGTCCGCTTCGGGTCGGCCGTGCGCAGCAGGGGCCGCGTGTTCTTGTGGCGCACCCGGTTCCACAGGATCTCCAGATCCGCCTTCAGCCAGACCGAGACGCCAAGTCGGTTGATCAGCTCGCGGTTCTTCTCGGACAGGAAGGCCCCGCCCCCGGTGGAGATCACGCCGGGCGGGCCCATCAGCAGCCGCTCCAGCACTTCCGATTCGCGAGCGCGGAAGAACGGCTCGCCGTCGCGGGCGAAAATCTCGGCCACCGTCATCTGGGCGGCGCGTTCGATTTCATGGTCGCTGTCGAGGAATGCCGAATCGAGCATCTTGGACAGAGCAGTGCCGACCGCCGTCTTGCCCGAGCCCATCATGCCGACGAGCACGACGGAGCGCGTCAGATGCCCCTCGATCCCGGTTTCGCCTTCCACCTAGCGCCCCCTGCCTCGCGTCGCCTGCGGTATTCCTGCCCTGTCAATCCCGGCGGGACGGACAAGGCTTGCCATCGGCGGAGCCTTGCACAATCGTGACGCAGGACCCCTTGAATGGCGTGAACTTCCCTGAAATGCCATATATGATCAACGCGAAACCGCAACCAAGAACGGCCCGCCCGCCGAGAGACACGTTATGGGACGGGCCGCGACAGACGGCAGAAAAGAGAGATTATGGGGCGCATCTTCAAGCTTATCGTCATCCTTCTGGTGCTTGGCGCGATCGGCGTGATCGGCTTTGCTTACTTGGGCGACATGAGCCCCGACAGTCAGGAACAGCGGATCGAAGTCACCCTGCCCGACGGCTCGGGCATGGCGGGCACGAGTAATTCCGATGCAGGTACTGCGACAGACACTGACAGCGAGGCTGCGAGTGGCAACTGATCGCCGTGCGGCGACCCTTGGCCTGATCTGGCTGAGCGGGTTCGCGCTTGGCGGTCTGGTGGCGGGTTCCGCCGCCGCGCAATCGAATGCCGCGGCGGACGCAACCCCTACCGCCAGCAGCCCTATGTCGGCGATTGACTGGCTGTCACATTCCCTGAAGTCGGCACCGCGCGACGGCCCGGCGGGCTCGACTGCCCCGGTCACCGGGGCGGGCGGAATCGAAGATATCTCGGTACTCTCGCTCGACGCGCCCTCCGCCGATACTTTGGGCCTCCTGACGCCGGATCGCACCGGGTTGCCGCGCGATCTTTGGGGCAAGACCCCCGAACCGGAACTGGCGCAGGCGCTGCGGGCGATGCCGCTCGATCAGTTGCCCGCGCTGCGGGAGCTGAGCCTGACGCTACTGCTGGCCGAGCTGAACCCGCCGCAGATCGAGACGCCATCACAGCGCAACCAGCTGTTCCTTGCCCGGATCGACCGGCTTCTGGACATGGGCGCGCTGGAACAGGCCAATGCGCTTTTGGGACAGGCAGGCACCGCCAGCCCCGAGATTTTCCGCCGCAGCTTCGACGTGGCGCTGCTGCTGGGGCAGGAGAACCGCGCCTGCAAGATCATCCAACGCACGCCCGGTATCGCGCCGTCTTATGCCGCGCGGGTGTTCTGCCTTGCACGCAACGGGCAATGGGACACGGCCGAGCTGACCTATGGCACGGGGGCCGCGCTGGGGCAGATCCCCGCGGAGGATCGCTCGCTGCTGGAGCAATTCCTCGACCCGGCCCTGGCCGAAGAGGCCGGGGATGCGCCGCCCCCCGATCACGTCACACCGCTCGCGTTCAAGATGATGGAGGCGATCGGTCAGCCGCTGCCCACCGCAACGCTGCCGTTGGCCTTCGCGCAGGCCGATTTGACCGAGAATAACGGCTGGAAATCCCAATTGGAGGCCGCCGAGCGTCTGGCCCGTGCGGGTGTCCTTGATCCGAACCGGCTGCTGGGGCTCTATACCGAGCGTAAAGCGGCGGCGTCGGGGTCCCTCTGGGATCGCGTGTCGGCCGTAAGTGCGCTCGATCAGGCACTCGAGGCGAGCGATACCGACAGGGTCACGACCGCCCTGCCCGCCGCTTATGACGTGATGGCCTCGGAAGATCTCGCGCCGGTTCTGGGCGCGCTGTTCGGCGACCAGCTCGCGGGGATGAACCTGCCGGGCCGCGCGGGCCGCCTTGCCTATGAACTGAGCCTGCTGACCCCGAATTACGAAGAAAACGCCCGCAAAGGCACACACGATTCCGCGCAGGCCGCGCTGCTCAAGGGGCTGGCCGCAGGCGATACCAGCGCAAACCCCGCAAGCGGCGCGCGCGATCAGGCGCTGAAGGCGGTCTTCGATGCGCCGCCGGGTGCCGCGCCCGACCGCTACAAGGGATTGCTGCCTGATCAGCTTGGCCTCGCACTGATCGAGGCGATCGGGGATGTGGGCGAAGGCTCGAAGGGCGACTATCCGCGCCTGCAGGACGGGTTGAGCCTGCTGCGACTGGCCGGGCTGGAAACCGTCGCGCGGCGCGCCGCTATCGAGCTGATCGTGCTGGGAGATCGCGGATGACCGGACCCGGTTCAGACGCGCCGCCCGATCCGCAATGGCTGCCGAGTTTTCTCGACGCGCAATCCGCCGAAGCCGGTGCCGCGCGCAACACGATCCTGAGTTATGGGCGCGATCTCAATGACTTCGCGGGGTTTCTTCAGGCGAAGGAGCTGAGTTACGCGACCCTGACCCGCGCCGATATCGAGACCTATCTGATCCGCTGCGAGGCGGAGGGCTTGGCGAAATCGACCCGCGCGCGCAGGCTCTCGGCGATCCGGCAGCTTTACCGCTTCGCCTATGAGGAAGGCTGGCGCGCCGACAATCCGGCGATCCGCATCGCAGGCCCCGGCCGCGCGCAACGCCTGCCGAAAACGCTGAGCCTCGAAGAGGTCGAGGCGCTGCTGGAGGCCGCCCGCGATCAGGGCCGCTCGCAGAAAGACCAGATCCGCAATCGCTGCCTGATGGAGCTGCTCTATGCGACGGGGATGCGGGTCTCCGAACTGGTCTCGCTGCCGGCGTCCTCCGCGCGCGGCGATCCGCGGATGCTGCTCGTGCGCGGCAAGGGCGACAAGGAGCGGATGGTGCCGCTCTCGCCACCGGCGCGCGAGGCGCTGGCCGCTTGGCTGACCGCACGCGACGAGGCCGAGGAACAGGCCCGCATCGAACATCGCGCGCCGCCCTCGCGTTTCCTCTTTCCCTCGGGCGGCAAGGAAGGTCACCTGACGCGTCAGGGCTTTCACAAGCTGCTGAAGGACATCGCGGTGAAGGCCGGGGTCAGCCCCGCCAAGGTCACGCCCCACGTCTTGCGCCACGCCTTCGCCACCCATCTACTGCAAGGCGGCGCGGATCTGCGCGCGATCCAGATGCTTCTGGGGCACGCGGACCTGTCGACCACGGAGATTTACACCCATGTCCTCGACGAACGGCTCAAGGAGCTGGTGCTGACGCATCACCCGCTGGCGAAACCGCGCGGCAAAAGTGACGGCACCGCTTGAATGCGCCCTGCCCGCGCCCCATAACCTGACACCATGGAAAACACTCTCGATTTTGCTTTCTGGCTCACCGCCGGTTCGATCATACTGCTGCTGGCGCTCTCGGCCTTCTTCTCGGGCTCGGAAACCGCGCTGACGGCGGCCAGCCGCGCCAAGCTGCGTGCGCAGGCCGATAAGGGCGAAAGCGGCGCGAAAACCGCGCTGGAAGTCACCGAGGATAGCGAACGGCTGATCGGCGCGATCCTCCTGGGCAACAACGTCGTCAACATCCTGTCCGCCTCGCTGGCGACGGCTTTGATGACGCGGGTCTTCGGGCAATCGGGGGTGGCGCTGGCGACGCTGGTGATGACGGTACTGGTGCTGGTCTTCTCGGAAGTGCTTCCCAAGACCTACGCAATCACACTGCCCGAGAAAGTCGCCTCGAAGGTCGCGGGGCCGATCCGCGTGGTCACACTCGTCCTCGCCCCGATCGTCGCGATCGTGCGGATGATCGTGCGCGGCATTCTCTATGCCTTCGGGATGCGGACCGACAAGGACACCCATATGTTCTCGATCCACGAGGAGATCGCGGGCGCGCTGGCGCTTGGGCAATCCGAGGGCACGGTCGACAAGGAAGACCGCGACCGGCTGTTGGGCGCGCTCGATCTGGGCAATCGCACGGTCGAGGAGATCATGCTCCACCGGAGCCAGATCGAGATGATCGATATCGAGGAAGATCCCGACACGATCCTGACGGCGGTGCTGTCCTCGCCTCATACCCGCCTGCCGCTCTATCGCGGCGAGCGCGAGAACGTGGTGGGCGTCATCCACTCGAAAGACCTGCTGCGTGCGGTCGAGAAGGTCGTGCGCGGGGGTGACGGGACGTTGGAAAGCGTCGCCGATCTCGACATCGCCAAGGTGATGATGAAGCCCTATTTCGTCCCCGAGACGACGCCTCTCGACGAGCAAATGCAGGAATTCCTGAAACGCCGTACCCATTTCGCGCTGGTGGTGGACGAATATGGCGATCTGCGGGGTCTGCTGACGCTGGAGGACATCCTCGAAGAGATCGTCGGCGAGATCACCGACGAGTTCGACCCCAAGGCCGAGAAGCGTCTGAAGCCCACCGAGAGCGGCGATTACATCGTCGACGGGGCGATGACGATCCGCGACCTGAACCGTGAGACCGACTGGACGCTGCCCGACGAAGAGGCCAACACCGTCGCCGGTCTGGTGATCCACGAGGCGCAGACGATCCCGACCGAGGGGCAGGTGTTTTCCTTCCACGGCTTCCGCTTCGAGGTTGCGGGTCGCAAGGACAACCGGATCACGCGGCTGAAGATCCGGCCGCTGATCCCAGGCGGCTATCCGGAGAGCTAAGAGGCAATGGCGGAGGGGGCGCTGCCCCCGCGGCTACGTGGCCCTTCGCTTGCGCTTCGGGCGTTCGGCGGGGCGTCCTTCCACTGGAAGGCCGCGCGTCCCGCCTCACCCCCCGGGATATTTTTGCCAAGAGGAAGGGGTCAGTCGCAGGCGCAACCGGGCCCGCGATGACAGGCCTTCGAGCGACTGATGCAGCTATCGCCGCAGGCTTTTCCCTTGGAACAGTGTTTGCAGCACGCGGCGAAGAGCGCGGGGTTCGGATCGGCAAGCGAGAACAGAGTCGCCTTGGCCTGATCTGCCTGGACCCGCTGGGGCGGCTCGTCGGATTGGGCGGATTGCGCGAAGGAAAGCGACGCGACCACGGCGACGGCAAAAATGCGTTTCAAATGGGCTCTCCGTGAAAATTCTCGCGTTAACTAAGGTTAATTTCGCGCGACGATGCCTTTGAGGCAAGCTTCGTCTTACCTGCCCTCTTGCCAAGCGCGAAAACGCGTCCTAATGCCAACGGCATGACAGACCATCAGCGCCTCCTCATCATCGACTTCGGCTCTCAAGTCACGCAGCTGATTGCGCGGCGGCTTCGCGAGCTGAATGTTTACTGCGAAATCCATCCCTATCAGAACGTCACCGACGCCTTCCTGAAAGAGTTCGCCCCGAAAGCGATCATCTTCTCGGGCGGACCGGATTCGGTTACGCGCGAGGGCTCTCCCCGGCCGCCGAAATCGGCCTATGAGCTGGGCGTGCCGATCCTCGGCATCTGCTACGGCCAGCAGGTGATGATGCAGGATCTGGGCGGTCTGGTGGAGGCCAAGCACGGCTCCGCCGAATTCGGGCGCGCCTATGTGACGCCGACCGAGACGCGGATCGATCTGCTGACCGGCTGGTTCATGGATGGCGCGGGCCGCGAGCAGGTCTGGATGAGCCATGGCGACCATGTCAGCCGCATCGCGCCGGGCTTCGAGGTCTATGGCACCTCGCCGGGCGCACCGTACGCGATCACCGCCGATCTGAGCCGTCGCTTCTACGCGGTGCAGTTCCACCCGGAGGTGCATCACACGCCCAACGGCAAGACGCTCTACGAGAACTTCGTGCGCGACGCGGGCTTCACCGGCGACTGGACGATGGACGCCTATCGCGACGAGGCGATCCGCCAGATCCGCGAGCAGGTGGGCGACAGCCATGTGATCTGCGGTCTGTCCGGCGGCGTCGACAGCTCGGTCACCGCGATCCTGCTGCACGAGGCGATCGGCGATCAGCTGACCTGTGTCTTCGTGGATCATGGCCTGCTGCGGATGAACGAGGCCGAGGAAGTGGTCACGATGTTCCGCGACCATTACAACATCAAGCTGATCCATGCCGATGAGAGCGAGCTGTTCCTCGGCGAGCTGGAAGGCGTCACCGACCCTGAGGTCAAGCGCAAGACGATCGGGCGCCTCTTCATCGACGTGTTCCAGAAATATGCGGGTGAGATCGAGGATGCGAGCTTCCTCGCGCAGGGCACGCTTTATCCCGATGTCATTGAATCGGTGAGCTTCTCGGGCGGCCCTTCGGTCACGATCAAGTCGCACCACAATGTGGGCGGTCTCCCCGAGAAGATGGGCCTCAAGCTGGTCGAGCCGCTGCGCGAGCTGTTCAAGGACGAGGTCCGCGCGCTGGGTCACGAGCTGGGTCTGCCGGCGTCGTTCATCGGCCGTCACCCCTTCCCCGGCCCCGGCCTCGCGATCCGCTGCCCCGGAGAGATCACCCGCGACAAGCTGGAGATCCTGCGCAAGGCCGACGCGGTCTATATCGACCAGATCCGCAAGCACGGGCTTTATGACGAGATCTGGCAGGCCTTCGTCGCGATCCTGCCGGTGCGCACCGTAGGCGTGATGGGCGACGGGCGGACTTATGACTACGCATGTGCCCTGCGCGCGGTGACATCGGTCGACGGGATGACGGCGGATTACTACCCGTTCAGCCACGAGTTCCTCGGCGAGACCGCGACGCGGATCATCAACGAGGTGAAGGGCATCAACCGGGTGACCTACGACATCACCTCGAAGCCCCCCGGCACGATCGAGTGGGAGTGAGTTTCAGGCCCGCGTCCGAAAGGCGCGGGCCTTTTCTTTTGGGGAGACAAAGATGGCCGTCAAACTGACCGGGCGCCTGATCTGCGCCGATGCCGCCGAGGTCGGAATTGTCCGCGTTCACCTGCCCGAGCATATCGCGCTGACTCATGCCGAGCCGGGATGCGAGATGTTCGAAGTCAGGCAAGGAGCCGATCCGCTGGTCTTCACCGTCACGGAACGCTTCACCGACCGGGCCGCGTTCGAGGCACATCAGGCGCGGACGAAGGCCTCGGAATGGGGCCGCGCGACCCAGGGGATCGCGCGGGACTATCAAATCGAGGAAGACTGAGCGGTTACAGGAAGGCGTCGGGCACTTCGGCCTTCTTGCGCGCGACATAAGCCGCCAGCGCCTCGGCGACGCTCGGATCCATCGCGGGCTGCTGATACTCGCTGAGCATCTTCTCGACCCGCTTCGTCGCCAGCGCCATCGTGTCGGGCGCGCCCTGCTCTTCCCAGGTCTCGAAGGGGCGGTAATCGAGCAGTTTCGTGCGCCAGAACGCATCCTTGAAATTGGCCTGCGTATGGGCGCAGCCGAGATAGTGACCGCCGGGGCCGACCTCGCGGATCGCATCCATCGCCTGACCGTTCTCCGAAATATCGACGCCCTTGGCGAGGCTGTGCAGGATGCCCAGCTGGTCGGCATCCATCACGAATTTCTCGTAGGACGAGACCAGACCGCCCTCAAGCCAGCCGCAGCCGTGCAGCATGAAGTTAACGCCCGCATAGAGCCCGTTATTGAGCGTGTTCGCGGTCTCGTAAGCGGCCTGCGCATCGGGCAGCTTGGATCCGGTGAAACCGCCCGCCGAGCGATACGGCAGGTTCAGACGCCGCGCGAGCTGACCCGCGCCCAGCGTGATCAGCGAGGCTTCCGGCGTACCGAAGGTGGGCGCGCCCGAGTTCATGTCGATCGAGGTGACAAAGGCCCCGAAGATCACCGGCGCACCGGGACGGATCAGCTGGGAATAGGCCACGCCCGCCAGCACTTCGGCCAGCACCTGCGTCAGCGTGCCCGCAACCGAGACTGGCGCCATCGCGCCACCGACGATGAAGGGCGAGATGATGCAAGCCTGATTGGCCTTCGCATAGACCTCGAGCGCCCCCATCATCGTGGAGTCGAAGGTCAGCGGCGAGTTGATGTTGATGAGCGAGGTCATCACGGTGTTGTTGTCGACGAACTCGTCACCGAAGAGGATCTTCGACATCTCGACGCTGTCGGCGGCGCGCGAGGGCTCGGTGACCGAGCCCATATAGGGCTTGTCGCTCAGCGTCATATGCGCGTGGAGCATGTCGAAATGGCGCTTGTTCACCGCCACATCGGTCGGCTCGCAGACGGTGCCGCCCGAATGGTGGACCCATTTCGACATGTAGCCGAGTTTCACGAAGTTCCGGAAATCCTCGATCGTCGCGTAGCGGCGGCCACCCTGGCTGTCGCGCACGAAGGGCGGGCCGTAGACCGGAGCGATGACGAGGTTGCGCCCGCCGATCTCGACATTGCGCTCGGGGTTACGCGCGTGTTGGGTGAATTGCAACGGCGCGGTCGCGCAGAGCTTGCGGGCAAGGCCGCGCGGAATACGCACGCGCTCGCCTTCGATCGAGGCTCCGGCCTCGCGCCAGCGTTCCAGCGCTTCGGGGTTCTCGACGAAGTTGACGCCGATCTCTTCGAGCACGGTTTCCGCGTTATGCTCGATGATCTCGAGGGCTTCCTCGTTCAGGATTTCCATGTCGGGAATGTTGCGCGTGATGAAGCGCGAGAACTCCACCTTCACGGCCGTGCGTTCGGCCCGACGGGCTGCCCCGCCACCACCGCGCGCGCGACGCCCCACACGTTCACCCAGTTCCGAATCGGCCATGATTGCCTCCGCCCGTTTATCTCGCCTCAAACTAACGGGCAGAGGGATGCGCGATGGCCTGTTTGCGTCCGTCAGCGGTAGAGAAGCGACTGACCGTCCGCGAAGAGATGCACTTTGGACGGATCGGCGCCGAGAGAAATCTCGGTATAGCGGCGGTCGTGATGGATGCCGGGCAGTTTCGCGATGATCGGGTCGTGACCGCCTTCGGCCTCGAAATACAGAAGCGTCACTTCGCCCAGAGCTTCGACGATATCGACGCGACCGGTGTAGATCGCCGCGTCCTCGGTGGGCACGAAATCCTCGGGGCGCACCCCGATTTTCACGCGCCGCGACAGGTCCTCGGGACGCGTCGGGATGGTGGAACGTGCGATGCCGCCGCCATCGAGTTTCACCGTGGTCATCTCGCCCGTCTCGGTGATCTCGCCCGACAGCAGGTTCATCGCGGGAGAGCCGATGAACTGCGCGACAAATTCGTTGCGCGGTTGCTCATAAAGCTCCAGCGGTGTGCCGACCTGCGCGATCCCCTTGTTCGCCAGCACGACGATCCGGGTCGCGAGCGTCATCGCCTCGACCTGATCGTGAGTGACGTAGATCATCGTGCGATCGGGCATCGCTTCTTTGAGCTGGGCGATCTCGATCCGGGTGGCGACGCGCAGCGCCGCATCGAGGTTCGAGAGCGGTTCGTCGAAGAGATAGACCTTCGGGTCGCGCACGATGGCGCGCCCGATGGCGACCCGCTGCCGCTGACCGCCCGAGAGCGCCTTGGGCAGACGGTCGAGATAGTCGGTCAGTTGCAGCATATCCGCCGCCTTATTGACGGCGGCATCGATCTCTTCCTTCGACTGTTTCGCGATCTTCAGGGCGAAGGCCATGTTGTCGCGCACCGTCATGTGCGGATAGAGCGCGTAGGACTGGAAGACCATCGCGATGCCGCGGTTCGAGGGCGGCACGTCATTCATCCGCACCCCGTCGATCTCGAGCGTGCCGCCCGTGATCTTCTCGAGCCCCGCGATCATCCGCAGAAGGGTCGACTTCCCGCAGCCCGAGGGGCCCACGAAGACGATCAGCTCGCCCGCTTTGATGTCGAGGTTGATGTTCTCGAGAACCGACACCTCGCCATAGCTTTTCGCGACGTTTTCCAGTTTGAGTTCGGCCATAGTCTCCCCCTCAGGCCTCGTGTTCGTCGAGGCGCAGAATGCTCGGCTGCCATGGGCCGAGATGCAAAGTGTGATCGGGCATCGGACGGATCGAGCCCAGCTCGCCCCCGACCGTCACCCAGTTGCCCGGCGGAACGGTGGCGTTCACCGGATGATCGGACAGGTTGAAATAGCACAGGATCGTCTCCTCCTCGTTCCTGCGCGTGAAGACCAGCAGATCGCCGGAACAGTACATGTCCTCCATCGCGCCGGTCCGAAGCACGTCGTGATTGCGACGGAAGCCGATCGCACGGCGGTAATGGTGGAGAAGCGAGGCCGGATCGTGCTCGGCCACATCGGTCGCGATATTCTGGTGCGTGGTGGGCACCGGAAGCCACGGGCGCGCCTGCGAGAAGCCCGCATAGGCGGCGTCGCGTTCCCAGACCATCGGCGTACGGCAGCCATCGCGGCCTTTGAATTCCGGCCAGAACTCCTTGCCGTAAGGGTCTTGCAGGTCTTCGTAGGACAGCTCTGCCTCATGCAGGCCCAGCTCCTCGCCCTGATAGAGGCAGAGCGAGCCGCGCAGGCACATCATCAGCGAGGTATAGAGGCGCGCCGAGGCGGGCGTCAGCTGCCAGCGCGAGATATGGCGCTCCACATCGTGGTTCGAATAGGCCCAGCAGACCCAGCCGTCCTTGGCGACGGTATCGACCTTGTCGAAGACGGATTTGAAGTAGCTCGCCTTGAGCGGTTCATGCCCGGAGAGCAGCTCGAAGGCGTAGGACATCTGCATCTTGTCCGCGCCGGAGGTGTATTCGCCCAGGATCTCCAGCCCGCGCTGGCTGTCGCCCACTTCGCCCACGGCCGCCGCGTTGTAATTGTTCATCAGCGTCCGGAGTTTGCGCAGGAAGCGCAGGTTCTCGGGGTTGTTCTTGTCGTAGATATGGCGCTGGTGATTGTAGGGGTTCACCTTGGGCGCGGTCTGGTCGTTACGCTCTTCCGGCGGCAGCGGCGGATTATCGCGCAGCTCGTCGTCATGCATATAGAAGTTGATCGTATCGAGGCGGAAGCCATCGACGCCGCGCTCCAGCCAGAACTGCGCGACATTGAGCAATTCCTGCGTCACTTCCGGGTTGTGGAAGTTCAGATCGGGCTGCTCCACGAGGAAGTTGTGCATGTAATACTGCTCGCGCCGGCTGTCCCAATGCCAGCCCGGGCCGCCGAAGATCGACAGCCAGTTATTGGGCGGCGTGCCGTCGGGCTTGGGATCGGCCCAGACATACCAGTCCGCCTTCGGGTTGTCCCGGCTCGACCGGCTTTCCTGAAACCACGGGTGCTGATCGGACGTGTGGCTCAGCACCAGATCGATCATCACCTTCAGACCCAGCGCATGGGCCGTCGCGATCACCTGATCGAAATCGGCGAGGCTACCGAACATCGGATCGACATCGGTGTAATCGCTGACGTCATAGCCGAAATCCTTCATCGGCGAGGTGAAGAAGGGAGATATCCAGACCGCATCCGCCCCGAGGCTCGCGACATGCGGCAGGCGGCGGACGATCCCGAGAAGATCGCCGATGCCATCGCCATTGCTGTCCTGGAAGCTGCGCGGATAGATCTGGTAGATCACGGCCCCGCGCCACCAGTCTTCTTTCTTTGTAAGGGTTTTCATCAACCACCTTTAACCGAACCCGCCAGCAGACCGCGGACGAGATATTTCTGCATAGCGAAGAACACCAGAAGCGGCACGGCGATGGAGATGAAGGCGGCGGACGCCAGAATGCCCCAGTCGCCGCCGCGTGACCCCAGAAGGTCGTCGGCGATCTTCACAGTCATCACCTTCGAGGCGTCGTTCGCCGGAAGGAAGACCTTCGCGACAAGTAGGTCATTCCAGACCCAGAGGAATTGGAAGATTGCAAAAGATGCAAGCGCCGGGAATGACAAAGGCAGCACGATTTTCATGAAGATCTGGAAATCGGTCGCCCCGTCAACCTTCGCGCTCTCGATGATATCGCGCGGAAGACCGACCATGTAGTTGCGCAAAAGGTAGATCGCGAGCGGCAAGCCGAACCCGGTATGGGCCAGCCATATCCCGAGGAAGCTCTGCCCGATGCCGATCTCCTGATGGAGCCGCAAAAGCGGCACAAGCGCGAGCTGCAACGGCACGACCAGAAGACCCACGACCGCCGCGATCAACAGGCCCCGGCCCGGAAACTCCATCCAGGCCAGCGCATAGGCCGCGAAGGCCGCCACGAGGATCGGGATGATCGTCGCCGGGATCGTCACCGTCAGCGTGTTCATGAAGGCCTGCCCCATGCCGTCCGAGAACAGCACGTTGCGATAATTGGCCAGCGTGAAGGCGGGGGGCATGTCGGCCACGAAATAGACCCGCGGGCCCGAACCGTCGAAGCTCGTCTTCGACGTCGCCTTGTAGGTGCCGTCCTTGGCGACGCTCAGCGTGCCGCCATCGCCGGTATCGACCGTCTCGCCCGCCTTGTAGGCGCCCGGCTTGATGCCCGAGGTGCCGAACGCGGTGATCGTCGTGCCGGATTTCAGGTCATTCGCGTTCTGCCCGTTATTGAGCAGATCGCCCTCGAGCACATAGAGCCCGTCGACCTGTTTCTCGCCGTCGGCCGGGATTCGGTCGCGGAAGGCTTTCTCCACCGAGAACGCCGCGTCCCACCAACCCGACTGGCTGATCTGGTCGGTCGTGCGGAAGGAGCTGACCAGCAGCCCCACCGTCGGCACGAGCCAGAGCACCACCATGAAGACGACCGAGAGTTGCACCGCCCAAGTCAGGCGCGATTTCTGTCCTGCGATAGCGGCCATCAGCGCGTCTCCCTACGGGCTTGAATGATGTTCCAGATCATCACCGGCAGCACGATGATCATGATGACGAAGGCCACCGCCGTCGCGCGCCCGTCATCGCGGAACATGTATTGCATCATGTAGCTGGGCAGGATCTGCGTGCCGAAATTCCCGCCCGTCGTTGCGTAGACGATGTCGAAGACCTTCAGCACGAGGATCGTGATCGTGGTCCAGACCACGACGATCGTCGGCATGATCTGCGGCACCTTGATCTTGAAGAACAGCTGGAACGGGTTCGCGCCGTCGAGCACCGCGGCTTCGATCGTCTCCTCGGGTATGCCGCGCAGCGCGGCCGAGAGGATCACCATCGCGAAGCCGGTCTGGATCCAGATCAGGATCACCATCAGGAAGAAGTTGTTCCAAAACGGCACCTGCAATGGGTCGAGCGGCTGCATGTGGAAGGCCACGCGGATCGCGTTGATCATCCCGATATCGGGGTTCACGGCATAGACGAATTTCCAGATCAGCGAGGCGCCCACGAAGGAGATCGCCATCGGCATGAAGATCAGCGATTTCGCGATGTTACCCCATTTGATGCGATCGGTGAGCTGCGCGGCCAACAGACCGAGGAAGGTCGCGAGCGCGGGCACCACCAGCACCCAGAGGAAGTTGTTGAACACGGCCTGACGGAAGCTCGGATCCATCGCGAGCCGTTCGTAATTGCCAAGGCCGACGAAAGTGCCGCCGTCGCGGTTGAACAGCGAGCGCCAGAACGAGCCGACCACCGGATAGGCCAGATACAGACCGAGCGCGAAGATCGCCGGGAACAGGAACAGCCAAGGGCGGACCATGTTCGCGCGGTTGATGTTGCGCCCCGGGTCTTTGCCGCTCGGCGGGAAGATGACTTTGTCGAGGACGATATTCGCGGCGTAGAAATAGGCGACACAGCCGCCCACCCCAAGCGCGATCGTAATCAGACCCTGCAAGATCGGTGACATCTGGCCCCTCCCCGAACCGGCGTGAAAAGATGCGAACGCCCCCGGAGAACGGCTCCGGGGGCGCAGGCGTTACTTACTTCTGGATGCTGTCCCAGCGCTTCTGAACCGCGTCTGCGGCCTCTTGCGCGGTCTCGTCGCCGGTGGTGTAGGCGACCATCGCTTTCCAGAACGCATCCGTGCCGATCTCGCCCGGCATCTGGTCCGACCCGTCGAAGCGGAAGGTCGTGGCGTCCAGCAGGATCGAGTTCATGTGACGCTGCACGTCATTGGCGAATGCCGCCGGATTGACGTTCTTGTTCGGCGTCAGGAAGCCCGATTGCGCCATCCAGATTTCCGAGGCGATCGGCGTCTCGAGGAACTTCACGAAAGCTTCGGCGGCCTTGGAGTCCTTGGTGATGCCGAACATCGTGCCCGCACCGAGGACCGGCTTGCCCAGATCCTTGCTGGCATAGGACGGGAAGTAGAAGAAGTTCACGTCCTGACCAACCTTGGTTCCGTCGGGGAAGAAGGTCGGGATGAAGCTCGCCTGCTTGTGCATGTAGCATTTCGGCGGGAAGTCGAAGAGACCTTTCGGGCTGTCGCGGAAGTCGGTGGTGGCCACCGCCTGCTCGCCGCCTTCGGCGAAGCCGGGGGTCTTGGCGAACCAGCCGTAATCCTTGATCGCCTCGACGACCTTGGGATCGTTGAACTTCAGCTTGTTGGTGACCCAGTCGTCATAGGTCTCGGGCGACTGCGTGCGCAGCATGAAGTCCTCGACCCAGTCGGTTGCGGGCCAGCCGGTCGCAGCCCCGGAGCCCAGACCGATACACCACGGCGTGCCGCCATCGGCCTTGATCTGCTCGGTCAGCGCCTTGAGGTCCTCCATCGTCTCGGGAACCTTGTAGCCCGCTTCCTTGAAGTTCTCCGGCACATACCAGACGAGCGATTTCAGGTCCGCCTTGAACGGGAAGGTGAAGGTATGGTTCTCGCCGTCCTTGCCCTTGTAGGTCGACAGATCCTCCCAGGACTTCCCGGCGGCGTAATTGTTCTTGATCCAGTCACCCGTGCCATCAGGCATCGCCGTCAGGTAGCCCTGCTTGGCCATATCAGAGGCAAGGCCCGGCTGCGGAAAGACCGCGATGTTCGGCGGCGTGCCGGCCTTGGCTGCGATCACGATATCCTGCTCGAAGCTTTCCGAACCGGAGTAGTTCACCCTGGCGCCGGTCGCGGCCGAGAAATAGGCCAGAACGCTCTCGAAAAGCGCCTTGTCGTTGCCCGTCCACGGGCCGGTGATCGTGAGCGTCTCGCCGCTCAGATCGGTGTCGTTCTTGAATTGGTCATAGCTCGCCCAGTCAAACTTGTCGGCATCACTGCCCGGCGCGAATTTGAGATCCTGCGCGTGAGCGAGCCCCGCCGACAGCGCGAGCGCCGCGATCCCAAGCATCAGATGTTTGGTCATGAAATCCTCCCGGTGTGTCGCGCTTTTTGGCCCAAGGCGACTCGCCCGCCCAAAGCGCTTTGGACAGCTCCGACCGTTTCAGAGCCTCGCGAAGAAGTCAATTGTGCCTGCTCACGCTAAAATCAATTCCGCTTTATATCCTCATGACTTACCCAGAAGTTTATGCCGCATCGCAGCATATGCCGCGCCGCACGCGCATCATTGACGCCGATAGACGCGCACCCTAGGCTCGCGATAATCCAAAGCGGTTTGGCTCATGAATCTCAAGACATTGGCACTCGAATTGGGGCTGTCGCCCACCACTGTGAGTCGCGCGCTCAACGGCTACCCGGAAGTCTCCGAGGCGACGCGGCGTCGGGTGCGCGAAGCGGCAGAGGCCGCCAATTATCATCCCAACACGCAGGCCAAGCGCCTCGCGACGGGCCGGGCGATGGCCATCGGCCACATCATCCCGATCTCGGACCGCCACGAGATCGTGAATCCGGTTTTCGCGGATTTCATCGCGGGCGCCGGTGAAGTCTATGCGCGTGCGGGCTACGATATGGTTATGACCATCGTGCCCGACGATTCCGAGGCCCGCGCCTATGCTGAGCTGCGCTCGAAAGGGAATGTGGACGGCGTGCTGATTCACGCACCCAAGGTCGAGGATCACCGCATCGCCATGCTCGACACGCTGGGGATGCCGTACGTTCTGCACGGGCGCGTCAGCGGATCGGATTCCGCCTTCAGCTGGGTCGATGTGAACAACAAGCGCGCTTTCGAGCGGGCCACGAATTTCCTGCTCGATCTGGGGCATCGCCGGATCGCGCTGATCAACGGCATCGGAGAAATGGATTTCGCCCGCAGACGTCGGCGCGGCTATGAGGCGGCGCTCAAGGCGCGCGACATGGCAATCGACCCGGCTCTGATCGTCGAGGGCGAGATGACCGAGGCGCAGGGCCATGATGCGGCGCGCGAGATGCTGCAATGGCCCGACCCGCCGACGGCCTTCCTGACCGCCTCGCTGCTCTCCGCTATGGGTGCGCGGCGCGGGATCGAAGAGGCCGGGTTGGTGATGGGGCGCGACGTCTCGATCGTGACCCATGACGATGAGCTGGGTTACCTGAAAAACGGCACGGCGGAAGAGCCGATCTTCACCGCGACGCGTTCCTCGGTGCGCGAGGCGGGACGACGTTGCGCGGCGCTTCTGATCGAGCAGATTGAGAGCGGCGACTGCCGCCCGCGCCACGAATTGATGGAGGCGGTCCTAGTCGTCGGCCAGTCCACCGGTCCGGTCCCCACGCAATGAGGCGCGCTGCGCCCGAGTTGAAACCAATTTTATATACAGGATGAAGATGCTCCCGAAACGCTCTGATTTTCCTTCCGATTTCCAATTCGGTGTCGCCACATCCTCCTATCAGATCGAGGGTCATTCCTTCGGCGGTGCGGGCCCGACCCATTGGGACACTTTCGCCGCCACGCCGGGCAATGTCGTGCGCGCCGAGAACGGTGCGGTCGCCTGCGACCACTATCACCGCTGGGAGGAAGACCTCGACCTGATCGCCAATGCAGGCTTCGACATCTACCGCTTCTCGACCTCCTGGGCGCGGGTGATGCCGGAGGGGCGCGGCCCGGTGAACCGCGAGGGTCTGGATTTCTACGACCGGCTGGTCGACGGAATGCTGGAGCGTGGCCTCAAACCGGCGCTCACCCTCTATCACTGGGAATTGCCTGCCGCGCTCGCCGACAAGGGCGGCTGGCGCAATCGCGACATCGCCTCGTGGTTCGCGGATTTCACGCAGGTGATCGCGGATCGGCTCGGCGACCGTATCTGGTCCGCGGCCCCCATCAACGAGCCGTGGTGCGTCGGCTGGCTGAGCCATTTCCTCGGCCATCACGCGCCGGGCCTGCGCGACATCCGCGCAACGGCCCACGCGATGCATCACGTGCTGCTCGCCCACGGCAAGTCGATCCGAGTGATGCGCGCGCATGGGATGAAGAACCTCGGCGCGGTGTGCAATCTCGAATACCCGATCCCTGCCGACGAGACGCCCGAAGCGGCGGCGGCCGCCAATCTCTATGATGCCTATTACAACCGCTTCTTCGTGGAGGGCATCTTCAAGGGCCGCTACCCGGAGGAGGTGATGGAGGCCTTCGCCCCCCATATGCCGCACAATTGGGAAGACGATTTCGCGCTGATCGGCGAGAAGCTCGACTGGCTCGGCCTCAATTACTACACCTGCAAGCGCATCGCGCCCACCGAGGGACCGTGGCCTGCGCATCACGAAGTCGACGGCCCGCTGCCCAAGACCGCGATGGGATGGGAGATTTATCCCGAGGGGCTCTATCAGTTCCTGACCCGGCTCGCGCGCGACTATACCGGCGATCTGCCGCTCTACGTCACCGAGAACGGCATGGCCGCGCCCGATGTGGTCGAAGACGGCAAGGTCGAGGACCCGCATCGCATCGCCTATTACCGCGACCACCTTGCCGCCGTGCAGCGCGCGATTGCCGAGGGTGTTCCGGTGAAAGGCTATATCGGCTGGTCGCTGATGGACAATTACGAATGGGCCCTGGGCTATGAGAAGCGCTTCGGGCTCGTGCATGTGGACTTCGACAGCTTGCAGCGCACCCCGAAAGCGTCCTATCTGGCATGGAAAGACGCATTGGGGAGCCGCGGATGAGCGATCAAATCACCCTGCTGGCCGATATCGGCGGCACCAATACACGCGTGGCGATGGCCCGCGACGGCAAGCTGATCCACTCGACGATCCGCCGCTTCTCGAACAAGGGGCGGGGCGCGCTTGAGGACATCCTCGAGGAGTATATCCGCGACGAGGATTGCGGCGAGATCGCGGGCGCCTGCGTGGCCGCCGCCGGTCCGGTGCGCGATGACGTGGCCGAGATGACCAATCTCGCCTGGGTGATCCGCGCCGATAATATCGCGCGGCTGACCGGGACCGATCATGTCTTCGTGCTCAACGATCTGCAGGCGCAGGGCCATGCGCTGGGAAGCCTCGCCGAAGATGCCGTGCACCCGATCCTGGCGGGCCTGCCTGCGAAGGAGGGCTCTGCGCGGCTGGTGGTCGGGATCGGCACCGGGTTCAACGCAGCGCCCGTGCATGAGGGTCCCGGCGGGCGCGTCGTGCCCCCCTCCGAGGCCGGGCACACCACCTTGCCGATCGAGACCGAGGAGGATTTCGCGCTCAAGACCTATCTCGATGCGAAACACGATTTCGCCAGTGTCGAGCATGTCGTGTCGGGGCGCGGTCTGGAACGGCTCTACGCCTATCTCAGAGGAGAGGACGACGCGACCACCTCGGGCCAGGAGATCCTCGAAGCGATCACCCGCGGCGAGGAAACCGCCGTCGCGGCTGGCCAGCTTTTCGTGCAGATGCTGGGCCGGGTCGTGGGCGATCTGGCGCTGACCCACCTGCCCTTCGGCGGCATCTACCTGATCGGCGGGGCTGCGCGCGGCGTCGTCCCGTGGCTCGACGAGTTCGGTTTCGCCGAGGCGATGCAGGCCAAGGGGCGCTTCTCGGAATTCCTGCGCGCTTTCCCAGTCAGCGTGGTCGAAGACGACTACGCAGCGCTTCAGGGCTGCGCCTCCTATCTTTCTTCGCGCGTGATGCGATAGGCGCGTTTCCGTCAAGGCTATTTTAACGGCTTGGGCTTAGACCTCTTTCACGGATGTGTTTGAAAGAGGTTGCCGATGCGTACGCTCTGCCTTCGTGACTTTGTGGTGGCGCCATGACCGCGCTTGCCCTGCCCGACCGGATCGACCTTGCGACCGTGCGCCCCTTGCAAGCGTCGCTGCAATGCGTGGCGACGGAAGATGTCGCCCTCGATGCCTCCAGCGTGACCCATTTCGGCGCGCTGGGGCTGCAACTGCTGCTCTCTGCGGCGAAGACTGCCCGCAACGCAGGTCACCGCTTCGAGATCGCCGAGCGTTCGGAGGCGTTCGACAGCGCCCTGACCCGGTTCGGCGTCTCGCTTGAAGACCTCCAGCACCTGCCGGATGCGGAGGCCCCATGTCACTGAAAGTTCTCGCGGTCGATGACAGTCGCACCATTCGCGACATGCTCAAGCTCACCCTCGAACACGCCGGGATGGAGCTTTACCTCGCCGAAGACGGCGTGCACGGGCTGGAGGTGCTCGACGGGCTGGAGCCTGACGCGATCATCTCCGACATCAACATGCCGCGCCTCGACGGGTTCGGCTTCATCGAGGCCGTGCGCGGGCAAGACCGCCACCGCGCGACCCCGATCCTCGTCCTCACCACCGAATCCGCGGCCGAGCTGAAAGCCCGCGCCCGCGCCGCCGGGGCAACCGGCTGGATCGTGAAGCCCTTCGACCCGACCAAACTGGTCAAGGCGCTCAACATGGTTGCCGGATAAGGAGCGCGACATGTCCGACCCGATGGCAGAAATCAAAGCATCCTTCTTCATCGAATGTGAAGAGTTGCTCGAAAGCCTGCAAGACGCGCTCTCCGACCTCGACGAGGGCGCTGACGATGGCGAGACGATCAATGTCGTCTTCCGGGCAGTCCATTCGATCAAGGGCGGCGCAGGCGCCTTCGGCCTCGATGCGCTGGTCGCTTTTGCGCATCGGTTCGAAACCGTTCTGGACGAACTACGCGCCGGGAGGCTCGACCTGACGCCTGAGGCGGTCAAACTCTTTTTCCAGGCGGCCGATCTGCTTGCAGACGAAATCCATGCCGCGCGCGAAGGGTCTCGCGAACCCGAGGCCGCCGAGGAGTGCCTTCAGGCGCTTGAGGCGCTTTTGGGGGATCGGGGCGCTGCACATAGGGCTGATGCGGAAGACGAGACCGAGGCCGCGGACTTCCAGCCGATGGGCCTCGCGCTCGACCTCGACTTCGATTTCACGCCAGAAGACGCGTCCCCGGCCAGCTTCACTCTGCAATTTCGCCCGGACGGCGCACTCTATGCCTCAGGCAACGAGCCGCTGCAGCTTCTCCGCGCCCTCGCCGAGATCGCGGAAGTCTCGATCATGACCGACGCATCAGCGGTCCCGCCACTCGATGCGCTCGACCCGGAGGAGAACCATCTAAGCTGGACCGTACAGATCACTGGGGATGTAACGGAAGACGAAATCCGGGAGGTGTTCGAATTCGTGGAAGACGTCTGCCAGATCGATATTTCGTCGATGCCAAAGTCATCTGAAACGCCCCTCCCGGAGCAGCCCGAATTAGAAAGCGAGCCGTCGGGCGACACTGACGAAGATGAGAAATTTGAACCCGACGCGGAAGCGAATGGCCCCGGTCCCGTCGATCCCGCGCCTCCCCCAACCAACGAGATAGCGGAGATCGCAACCGAAGCTCCCGCGCGCACGCCTGACCCGGGTCCGGCCGAGCAACAGGCAGAGGCTGCGAAGCCCTCCGCCGCTCAGCCCGCGGCATCTAACACCGCTCCCGCTGCAGAGCCCGGCGCCACCGTACGCGTCGATATCGAGCGCATCGACCGCTTGGTGAATCTCGTCGGCGAATTGGTGATCAACCAAGCCATGCTTGCTCAATCCGTGACCGAAGCCGGTCTGCCGCCAAATTCCGCCGTGAATACCGGGCTCGAAGCCTTCATGATGCTGACCCGTGACATTCAGGACAGCGTGATGATGATCCGCGCTCAGCCGGTCAAGCCGCTGTTCCAGCGGATGGCCCGGATCGTGCGCGAAGCCTCTTCGGCGATCGGTAAGGATGTCCGCCTCAAAACCGAAGGTGAGACCACCGAGGTCGACAAGACCGTCATCGAGCGCCTCGCCGACCCGCTCACCCATATGATCCGCAACGCAGTCGATCATGGCCTCGAAACCCCCGACATGCGCGAAGCCGCTGGCAAACCGCGCGAAGGCGTCGTCATCCTATCCGCTCACCATCGCTCCGGTCGGGTCGTGATCGAAGTCAGCGATGACGGTGGTGGCATCGACCGCAAGAAGGTCTTCGAAAAAGCCATCGAAAAGGGGCTTGTCGCCTCGGATGCCCAGCTTTCCGACAGCGAAATCGACAACCTACTCTTCCTGCCCGGTTTCTCTACCGCAGACCTGGTCTCCGCGCTCTCGGGCCGCGGCGTCGGCATGGATGTCGTGAAAAGCTCGATCCAATCTCTAGGTGGCCGGATATCGATCACCTCTGAACCCGGCAAGGGCAGCTGCTTCTCGATTTCCCTGCCACTGACTCTTGCCGTGCTCGACGGAATGGTTGTCAATGTCGCTGGCGAAACCCTCGTGGTCCCGCTCTCCTCGATCCTCGAAACCGCGACTCTCACAAGCGAAGACATCCGCGCGCTCGGTCCATCGACCAACGTCATCCATCTGCGGGGCGCCTTCGTCCCTCTTTTCGACCTTGGTGCAGAACTCGGATACCGCGGACCGAAGCGCTCCTACAGCGGCGACGTCGTTCTGCTCACCGCTCAGGAAGATGGTGCCCGCTCTGCCCTCGTCGTCGATTCAATTCTCGAGCAGCGCCAGGTCGTCATCAAGGGGTTGCAGCAGTCCTACGGTCACATCCCGGGAGTCGCTGCCGCCACGATTCTTGGCGACGGTCAAATCGCGCTCATTCTCGACCCTGCCGATCTCGTTCAAACCGCCTCGGGCAACACCCGCGCCATAGATATTTCACTCGCAGGATAAGCCATGACCGAAGACACCACACCCCAAAACGATGCCGCTGAAGTCGAGCTTCTCTCCTTCCGCCTCGGCGAAGAAGAATACAGCGTCGACATCATGTCCGTGCGCGAAATTCGCGGCTGGACCCGCGCGACGCCACTGCCTCACGCGCCTGCCTTCATCCGCGGCGTAATCAACCTGCGCGGTACCGTTCTGCCTGTCGTCGACCTTTCCATCCGTCTCGGTATGGAACCGGTCGCCGGTGACGCACGCAATGTGATCATTGTCGTCCAGGTCGGCAGCCAAACCGCAGGGCTTCTCGTCGATGCGGTCTCGGACATCCTCGCCCTGCCCCGCTCTGAAATGCAATCTCCGCCCGACCTTAATGCCGACATTTCGCAACGATACATCTCGGCGCTCACAATCGTAGACGGCCGGATGATCAGGATTCTCGATCTCACGTCCGTGTTGCCGCAAGAGGCGATCGAAGCTGCATGAACGTACCCCTGTCCACATTGGGGCAGGTCGCACCGACCGAGTCCGAATTCAGAGCTATCGCTCAACTCCTGCACGAGACGACGGGCATTGTGCTTGCACCCGGCAAATCTTCGATGGTGCAAAGCCGTCTTGCAAAGAGACTTCGGACCTTGGGGCTCGCGCAATACAAAGACTATATCGCGCTCGTGACCTCCGAATCTGGTCGCGAAGAGCGTCGACAAATGGTGTCCGCACTCACCACAAACGTGACCCATTTCTTCCGCGAGAACCATCATTTCGAATCCTTGCGCCGTATCGTTCTTCCCACCCTCTTGGAAACCGCAAGGAATGGTGGTCGCGTTCGGCTCTGGTCTGCGGGATCGTCGAACGGACAAGAAGCCTATTCGATAGCCATGACGATTGCCGAATGCGCGCCTGATTTTGCAAAGCTAGACCTTCGGATACTCGCAACCGACATCGACCCTCTTGTGATCGCAGCAGGGTCGAAGGGTTTCTATCCCGCGACCGCAGTTGCAAATGTGCCCGAGACTTTGCGAAAGAAATATTTCCGACCGGAGGGTGAAGACTTTCAGATCATCTCAGAGCTCCGCGATATCGTGAAGTTTCGCGAGCTCAATCTTCACGATCCTTGGCCAATGCGCGGAAAATTTGACGTAATCTTCTGCCGCAACGTCGTCATCTATTTCGCGGCCGAGGCACAAGTCAGTCTTTGGAAACGGTTTGAGGAACAGCTAGCGCCAGGCGG
Source organism: Thioclava sp. JE_KL1 (assembly GCF_009296265.1). Classification (GTDB taxonomy): domain Bacteria; phylum Pseudomonadota; class Alphaproteobacteria; order Rhodobacterales; family Rhodobacteraceae; genus Thioclava. The sequence continues at coordinate 4,952 of NZ_WBJS01000004.1, read as the reverse complement.
GTACTTGTTTGTTGGCCATTCGGAAAGGGTGACAGATGGCGATCAGTCTAAACTCAGAACCGCTGGCGTCACCTCTTATAAACTGACTTAACCTAACTGGACAGGATCGCATTTTATGGCATTACGAGACCAATTACGCATCCTCGTGGTCGATGACATGTCGACAAGCCGCGGGCTCATCATGCAGGCGCTTGACGCGATGGGGATCCGGCAGGTGGGATACGCAACCGACGGCAAAAGCGCGCTCCAGATCCTCGAAGCCAAGCCTGTCCATCTTGTGATTTCTGACTATAACATGCCGGGAATGGACGGACTGCAATTCCTTCAGGCGATGCGAAAGGATGCTCGCACAAAGGGGTTAGGCTTCATCCTGATCACCGGGCGGGCCGATCGTGAAGTCATCGATACGGGTCGACGGTTCGGGATGAATAACTTCATCAAGAAACCATTCACTCCGCCCGAACTAAAAGCTTGTATTGAAGCCGTTGTAGGACGTTTGTAATGCAACAGCAGGCACGCCGAGTTCCGCTTGCTGATCTAACTGCGCGCGTCGGGCGTGAACTGGAAGCGCTCGCTCGCATGTCGATTTCACTCCAGCGTGCCCTTTCGGCGAGCGGGATCGACAGCAGCCTTCCTCCGCAGATCATTCGCGAGTTGCAGAGCATTGATCGCATCAGCCAATCGCTCGAAGATCTCGGGGTGTTCGTCAGCACACTAGCTGAACAGATTTCACCCGACTTAGCCTGCGATGCTGACCCAATTTTCGCCTCGCTTCGACTTCAAGATCTCGCTGATACACTCGATCCGCAGCACTTCACGGAAATTGAAACACGCGCCTCAGAAGGTGGCGTCAGTTGGCTTTGATTGAATAGCCCCGTATATCGTGGACGCCTTCTTTGCTCATTTTGAGGCAAGGAGGCCATGATGAGCAGCGACCCACGTTCAGCGACGATTTCGAGCGAGATGCCGTCGCGCAGCTCTCGGAGAGGGGTTACCCGTTCAGGGACGTAGCCGAGCGCTTGGGCGTGAGCCAATACTCCCTCTACTTCTGAAAGAAAAAGTTCTCGAAAGCCTCGACTGGCGACGCGGAGAAGGTTGCCGAGATCCGTCGGCTCAAGAGTGCCCTCCTGAGAGTGACGGAGGAGCGGGACTTTCTAAAAAAGCGCGAGCCATTGTCCGCCATTGGTCCGAGGACAATGGCGAGCGCGTATTTCGCCAGGGATGCCAAGTGAGATACGCTTTCGTGACCGAGCATCGCGGGCAGTTCTCTATTCGGATGATGTGGCGCTGCTTACGTATCCAGCCGAGTGGCTTCTACGCGTGGCTGAAGGCCCCACTGAGCAAGCGAACTCGAGAAGACGAGCGCCTGATTGCGCTGCTGAAGGAGGCGTGGGTGGAAAACGGCAAGGTCTATGGTCACCGCAAGCTACATGACGACCTTCTCGAGCAGGGCGAAAGCATCTGCCTGAATCGGGTCGCCCTTTTGGCCAGGCTGGCGGGCATCAAGGCGCAGATCGACAACACTCTAGACCGACAGTTCAGCGTGGCGACACCGGATAAGGCCTGGGTGACCGAGATTTCCTATCCGCAAACAGGAAGGTTTCGCCTATCTCGCCGTGGTCATTGATGGTCGTCAGGAAAACGATCCCCCGGATCGTTTTCTCATCCTCATCTATCTCGCGTCGTGTCGTCGGCTGGGCAATGCAGAGCCGCCAGACGACAGACGTTGTCCTGCAAGCGCTACTCATGGCGCCATGCCGGAGGAAACCCCGGGCAAAGGTTTTGTGACCTGCCACGGGGTTTTTCCTCCACCGTCGATTGGAGACCGACCCAACTTGAGGACGGACAATGAAGCGAATGAGATTCACGGACGAGCAGATCATCGGCATCCTGGCCGAATACGAGGCAGGCGTGAAGTGCGCGGGCCTGTGCCGCAAGCACGGCATGTCGGAAGGGAACTTCTATAACTGGAAGGCGAAGTTCGGCGGCATGACGGTGCCGGAGGCAAAGCGGCTGAAGACGCTCGAAGACGAGAACGCCAAGCTGAAGAAGCTGCTTGCCGAGCAGATGCCGGACTTGGCGGCGATGAAGGAACTGGTTTCAAAAAAGTGGTGACGATGAGCCATGTCATACCATTGGTCCGAGAGACAATGGCGAGGGGCACGGAACTGACCTCCAACGCCATCCTGCGGTGGTGTGCCGAGCACAGTATCGAATGGCACTACATCGCGCCGGGCAAGCCGATGCGAGACACGGCTTCGTGGAGAGTTTCAACGGCCGGATGCGCGATGAGCTGCTCAACGAGACCATGTTCCGTAACTTGGCTCATGCGCGCGTCATGATCGCCGCTTGGGCTGCCGACTTCAACACCGAGCGTCCGCATTCGGCCTTGGATTACGAGACCCCGGCTGACTACGCGCGGGTACTGACCACCGCAATCGCCCGCGCCGCTACGCGAGATGACAACTCCGCGCGTCAGGCGATTGCTCAACCTACGCCGATCGGCGTAAATACCAACCGGACTCCGGTCGCTGCTGAATGAAAGACCCGTGGCGGGTCAGCTGATCCAATCGGACCAGGGAAGCCATTTCACCAGCATGGACTGGGCGGCGTTCCTGCGAGCCCACAACCTGGAGCACTCGATGAACCGCCGTGGGAACTGCCATGATAACGCGGTAGCTGAGAGCTTCTTTAACCTGCTCAAGCGTGAGCGGATCAGACGACGGACCTACCGAACACGCGAAGAAGCCAGACGGGATGTGTTCGACTACATCGAGATGTTCTACAATCAAAAGCGCACGCACGCCCGGAACGGAATGCTGTCGCCCGTCAGCTTTTAGCGGCAGCAGAAACTGAAACACGAAGGCGCCTGAGAGACGCGGGGCCATTCATTTGACATGTATTGCTCCCATCCAACACGTCAGAACAGTTCGATTTCGCGAGCCGGCGCGGGCGTGACATCGCGCTCAAAGACTTCTGCATTACCAAGCATTTTCTGGCGCGCGCGGCCAGTATCGGGCCAGAACTCTACCCTACGCGCTTGAGAACCGCCCAAACTCTGGCTGACACATGTGATACGTTCCTTAGCTAGGAACGCGATTGAGAACTCGCTATTCTTCAAGCCGATGTCCGAGAGGCCGTTGACCATGCGCGCACCACCAAATAGCTTCGCACGTAGCTCACTGCGCTGCGCCCCGTGTTTAATAAGTTCATTGATCAAAAGCTCCATCGCATTCACGCCGAAGCTTGCCGCTTGAAAGGTTGAACCAGTCGTATTCGGCAATAGAAAGTGGTTCATACCACCGACCTGCGCATTTTCATCGTAGAGACAACAGGCGACACAAGAGCCGAGGATCGTTGTAATAGATTGCGCGCCCGTGCCGGCGACGAGAAACTCGCCTTGCGAAATATGGATCGGTCTGTCTGTGGAAACTGCATTCATGTTTCACCTACTTTCCTGACCTTTGCCGGGCTCTGAGCACATCTCCTGAGAATTTCTGGGGCGATTTTTTCAAGGGCCACCGAATAGGACGCCGCGCCAATTTCGAGCGCTGCCCTCGGCATTCCAAAAACAGTCGACGTTTCCTTGTCTTGGGCAAAACAATGTGCTCCAGCTCGGCGCAAGAGCATCATCCCCTCTGCGCCATCTCGGCCCATACCGGTGAGTAAAACGACGACGGCATTCGTAGCCATATCCAGTGCGGATTCGAACAGAATATCCACCGACGGTCGATGTCCGTTTCGCTTCTCGCTTTCAAGCAATGACAGGTAAGGTGTTCTGTCATTTTGAACCGTGAGATGCGTCGGGCCACCAGGCGCAAGATAGACTTGCCCTTGTGCGAGAGGGAGGCCCGTTTGGCCAAGCCGCACACTTGGCGCGATGATACGATCAAGCCGTTCGGCGAAGCTCGCGAGGAAGCTCTCTGGCATGTGCTGCGCTATGAGCGTGGGCGGGCAATTTTCAGGAAATCCCTTCAAGATCGTCTCGAGGGCGTCAACGCCGCCGGTCGAGGACCCGATCAGCACGATTTGACCGGCCCAGTGAAAGTTTCGTGCGGGCCTCACCGCAGCTCGCTCGACCCCACTCTGAGGCAGGCGCGCGTTTGCTGCCGCAAGAAGAATATCTGGAAGCGTCTCAAAACTCTTTTCGAGGTGGCCAGACCGCGGCTTTCCCACGCAATCGATCGCACCGAGGGCGAGCGCTTCGATTGCGGCGCGCGATCCGCTATGGGTTTCCGTCGACACCATGACCACAGGCATCGGTCTCAAACGCATGAGGCGTTCAAGAAAATCGAGGCCGTTCATCCGCGGCATCTCGACATCGAGCGTGATCACATCCGGCGAAAGCGCTTTAATTTTTTCACGCGCCTCAAACGCATCCGCCGCTTCGCCGACGACGACTAGGCGCGCGTCGTTTGCCAGACGCGCTCGAATAAGTTGACGCATCGTAGCCGAGTCATCGACGATGAGAACTTTCTTGGCGAGCGGCAATTCGTTTGGCATCGCGTGTCCTTCGTGCGAATTCAAAACTCTTCCCAGTCTTCAGCTGAAAAGGTGGTACCGCGCGGAGCGGTTTCGCCCACCGCTTGCGGAAGTTCACGGCCTCCTTCGCTTGCCTGAACCCCATGTTGATTTTGCGCCAACAGAGTGCTCTCGCCTTCGTTTGACGTCGTCCGCATACTGACTTTGAACTGGGCAGTGATGTCGCGCAGGGATGTCGCATTTGTCATCAGAGCGTGACTGGCCGCGGTCGTTTCTTCGAACATTGCTGCGTTTTGTTGCGTCACCTGGTCCAGCTGATTCGTAAGCGGTGTCTGAGCGGCACGTTGTCTGCGCCGGCGCGGACTGCGAGGTGATACCCATCTCAAGATGGGAGTGCGTTTCGCAATGGATGCTCAGACTGCGTTTCTCAGATCGCTGGGAGTTGAGATCTTCGAGAGCGGGCACCGCCG
>NZ_WBJS01000030.1 GCF_009296265.1 Thioclava sp. JE_KL1 | reverse complement strand
TTCGATCGCCAGATCGCGGAACTTCAGGTCCGCATCGCCATCATGAACGGCTACACCGCGCTCGGCATACCCGTCACGGAAGCTGTGGGATAAGTCCGTCCGGGGAAAGGGGAACCTCGGCCATCAACCGATTTGTGCAACAGAGCCCGGCTACGAGCTCAAAACTTGCGCCGAAAAAGCCACGACCCTGAAAATGGGTAAGAGAGCGGAAGCCTTTTTGAAGATCTTCGGTGCCGTTTATCGAGAATATCAGGCGCGACTGGGCGAACGCATCGACTTCGAGGACATGGTCCTCCGTGCGACCGCACATGTCGAATCCGGACGATACCAGAGTCCATTCCGCCATATTCTCGTGGACGAGTTTCAGGACATCTCGACCGGTCGCGCCCGCCTCATTCAGGCCCTTAAAGCGCAGCATGCCGATGCCAGAATTTTTGCAGTCGGCGATGACTGGCAGTCAATTTATCGCTTCGCCGGATCCGACATCCACATCATGCGCAACTTCGGAGACGAATTCGGAGGGACATTCGCCGGTGAGACGGGCATTCATCGGACAGTCGATCTCGGGCGCACCTTCCGATCGGTCGACAAAATCGCACTGGCGGCCAGGCTATTCGTTCTGCGCAATCCGGCTCAGATCTCAAAAAAGGTGGTCCCTGCGGGGGAAGCAAACCAACCAGCCATTCGCATTTCCTTGACCCACCGCGAGACCGCGGATGAGGCACTCGATCGCGCGCTCACATCACTGTCGACATTCCACTCACCAAGCGATCGAAGCGCTTCGGTCTTGCTGCTGGGAAGGTATCGCTCCATCAAGCCCGACCTCGGGCGTTTACAAAAGAAACACCCTTCGCTTTCGCTCAGCTTCAAGACAATCCACGCGTCCAAAGGTCTCGAAGCGGATCATGTGATCATCCTCGGGGCTGACAATAGCCGTATGGGGTTCCCCTCGCAGATCGTTGACGATCTACTCCTGACACTAGTCTCCCCAGAGGCGGAGCCATTCGAAAACGCCGAGGAACGCCGCGTGATGTATGTCGCGATGACACGCGCACGCAACACGGTGACCATTCTCGCCTCGGAAGCGCAGCCATCGATCTTCGTCCGCGAATTGATCGACGACCCGCGCTACGAAATCAAGCACCCTCACGGGGCCTCGGAGCAACAGCATATCTGTAGCCAATGCGGCGGGCGATTGATTTACATGCCCGGAAAAGGCGGTTCGGGCTGGTATCGCTGCGAACACGTAAAGCTGTGCGGCAATCGCATGCCCGCCTGCCCGCAATGCGGCGCTGGATTGCCGCTTCGCGATACGAAGACCGGAGAAATGACCTGTCCAGCATGCGGCGCGGGGCAACCAGCCTGCCCCAATTGCAGTGAAGGCTGGCTCACCAAACGCAGGGGCCGCTACGGTGTCTTCCTTGGCTGCGTGCGTTTTCCGGACTGTCGGGGCAAGGCGAAAATGCGAGCCCCTCGCTAGAGCAAACGCGAAGGACGCCCCGAGCGCGAAGAGTGAGAAGACATGTCGGTCTTCGGAGGAGCGAGGCATACGCCTCGGGGCTCGTTTAACAACACGTCACACCCGGAATGCATATTATCGAGCACTTTAAGCGCCGGGCCCGCAGGTGCTCGATAAACTGCTTGGGCGCGTGCGGTTCACGCCGTGGCATACCGTTTATCGAGCACCCCACCCCGCCGTAAGCCATTGATATATTTTGAAATCGGGATTTATGAAATACAGCAAAACGAGCACCCCGGATTTGGCGAAGTCTAGCCGCCGGCAAGGTGATCGGCTGGTTGGTTACTCAAAGAACAATGTGGCCGGACCGCTTTGTCGTCGTATCGCCGCAGGAAGGCCGCGAGCAGCAGCCCGCAGCCTCGAGAGAAACGATGAATCACCCGGTATCGCCACCTGCAACCACCAGAGTGCTGCCGGTGATGTAGGACGCCTCTCGTGACGCAAGGAAAAGAATAGGCGCGACCTGCTCATCGAGTGAACCGTAGCGTCCCATCATGGTCGAATTCTTGACCTGTTCGACCGCCTCCGCCATCCAGCCTTGCTCAGCCTCGGTGTCGCCTTTGGCATTACGCGGGATACGGCGAGGCGGCGCTTCCGTGCCCCCCGGAGCGGAGGCCACGACCCGGATATTTTCGCCTGCGACTTCCATCGCGAGGCTGGCCGTCAGCGCATTCACCCCTCCCTTGGCCGCCGAATAAGGCACGCGATGGATGCCGCGCGTGGCGTTGCTGGAGACATTCACGATGACGCCCCCACCCCGCGCGCGCAGATGTGGCAGGACCGCATGGCAGGACCAAAGCGTTGGCATCAAGGACCGCTGAATCTCAGCCTTGATCTGCGCAGGCTCGAACTCTGCGTAAGGCCGCATCCGGATTGCGCCCCCGACACCCGTCACGAGGATGTCGATCCCGCCGAACGCATCTATCGCTCCCTCCATGACCGCCTCGGCGCCCGCATAGGTTTCAAGATCGGCCACCACGGCTTTTGCCCGGCCCGGACCCGCAGCGTTGATTTCAGCCGCGACTTGGGAGACGAACTCCGCCCGATCCGCAAGAAGCACATCAGCCCCTTCCGCACAGGCGCGGGCAGCCACGCCAAGACCGATGCCTTGCGCCGCCCCGGTCACGACCATGACCTGCCCCGCAAAGCGTTCCGGGAAATGATCCGTTGCGCTCATGCGGCCTCCGAGGTGCTGATATCTGCGGGCGTGAACTTCTCGTAATGGAAGCTCGCCGGCGCGATGCCCTTTTCCGCGAGGAATTTTCGCACCGCCTCCACCATCGCAGGTGGCCCGCAAAGATAGACGTCCAAATCGCCGCCACGCAGATCCGCATCGCTTAGGTGATGGGTGACATAACCTTTCAGCGGATGGACACTGCCCTCATCGGCCACACAGCAGGCGAATGTCAGGTTCGGCAAACGCTGAGACAGCGCCTCGAGCCGCGCAACCTCCACCAGATCGTCATCCGTCGTCACACCGTAGACGAGGTGAACCGGATGCGAGGCGTCCCCGGTCTCGGCCATGACTTCGAGCATCGAGAGTAGCGGCGCGAGGCCGGTCCCACCGGCCAGCATCAGCACCGGGCGCTGAACCTGCCGCAGGAAGAAGCTCCCATAAGGGCCTGTGAACGACATCTTCTCTCCGAGCGCCACCGTCTCTGTCAGATGCGTGCTCATTGCCCCACCGGGCACGTTGCGAATGAGGAACGTCGCCTCGGACGCACCGGGTGCCGAGCTGAAGGAATAGGAACGGGTTTGCCCATCCGGGAGAGCGATATTCACGTATTGCCCCGGCAGGAAGTCGAGTGTCCCTGGGTCAGGCAGCGTCAGCCCCAGCCGGATCGTCGTCGCCGATACACGATCGAGCGTGCTCACCTCGGCCGCGAACTCCGCAGGGGTCAGCTTGCAGCTCGACGAGGGCACCGGGACCGAGACGATGCAATCCCCCGAGGGCACCATCTGGCAGGAGAGGACATACCCCTCCTGCGCCTCGTCTTCCGACAAGGCTTCCTCGAGGAAATCATCCCCGAGATCGAAAGCCCCCTGCTCGCAACGGCACTTGCAGGTGCCGCAAACCCCGTCCGAACAGTCGACCGGCAGATTCACCTTCTGCCGATAGGCTGCGTCCATCACCGTTTCCATCGGCTTGACCTCGATGACACGGGTCACGCCATCTTCGAAATTAAGCGCTACGCGATAGCTCATGATTGCCTCCGATCACACATGATAGACGTCGATGACCTGATGGATGTAATCGTCCTTCAGGATCACTTTCTTGGCGGCAATCAGCGGCGTGTCGCCCGACAGATCCACCGTATAGAAAGACGTTCCGAAAAAGCTCGTCGTCGTCTTGTAGCGGTGGCTCAGCGTGTGCCAGTTGAACCGCAGATCGATCTCCGTTTCGCGCCGCTCGAGGATTTCGACATTGCTGATCATATGATTGGTGCGGGGCTCGGGCATTGTCGCGCCGGAGCGTTCGGTCTTGATCCGAAAAACCCGGTCTTCGAGCCCGGCCCGATCGGGGTAATAGATCAGGGAGACTTGGCTTTGCGGGTCCTCGATCAGCTGATCGTCATCGTCCCAGGACGGCATCCAGAAGCTCGCCTCGGGCGCATAACATTCGAGCCAGCGATCCCATTCCCGATCATCGAGCAAGCGCGCTTCGCGATAGAGAAACTGCGTGAGTGCGGTCAGATCATTTGTCAAAGGCGCGTTCATGCCAGTTCCTCCACGCGGCTCTCTGCCGTTTCTGCCTCAAGCGCCTTCAGAAGGGTCTCGGCCCAGAATTCGTGCTGACGAACGAAAAGCCCTTCATCTTCGGCACGCTCTGCGCTGAGGATCGGGTTCATGCCCATCGCCTTGGCGTTTTCATCCGGGCCGTTCTCCCAGCGGGTGGCCCCGCGGCTCAAGTCGTTCCAGACGCCATCCGCGGCGGCGTAGGCCTCTTGGCACGCGCGGAACTCTTCCAGATCGTCGGGCGTGCCCATGCCTGAGACGTTGAAGAAGTCCTCGTATTGCCGCAGGCGCAGCGCGCGCTCTTCCGGCGGCTCGCCGACGGGGGCGAAGCAGTAGATCGTGATCTCGGTCTTATCGACGGAGATCGGACGCACCACCCGGATCTGGGTCGAGAACTGATCCATAAGGTAGACATTGGGATAGAGGCCGAGATTTCGCGTCTGGTTGACGATGAAGCTCGTCTTCTCCTCGCCCAGCCGTTCGGCCAGCGCGTCCTTGTGATTCCAGATCGGGCGCACCTCCGGGTTCAGTGTCCGGGTCCACAAAAGGATATGCCCCTGCTCGAAGCCGTAGACACCACCCGTGGATTTCGACCAACCATTGGCATCGACGGCCTTGGTGCCCTCTTCCTTGCGGTGCCCCATCGTGGCGGAATAGTTCCAGTGAACCGAGCTGACGTGATAGCCGTCTGCGCCGTTCTCCATCTGCAGCTTCCAGTTCCCGTCGAAAGTGTAGCTGGAATTTCCGCGCAGAACCTCGAGCCCCTCAGGTGCCTGATCGACGATCTGATCGATGATGACACGGGTTTCGCCAAGATGCTCTTCCAAGCCCGCCACGTCGGGGTTTAGAGACCCGAAGAGGAAGCCCTTGTAGCTGGCGAATTTCGTAACCTTCTTGAGGTTATGCGACCCATCCCGGTTGAAGGCTTCCGGGTAGGCACCGGTCTTGCCGTCTTTCACCTTCAGCAGCTTGCCCGCGTTGTTGAAGGTCCAGCCATGAAACTGGCAGGTGAAACTCGACTTGTTGCCATGCTTGCGACGGCAGAGCGTGGCGCCGCGATGCGCGCAGGCGTTGACCACGGCGTGCAACTCACCTTCCTTGTCGCGGGTGATGATGATCGGCACACGCCCGATCCAGGTGGTAAAGTAGTCGTTGTTCTGCGGGATCTGGCTCTCGTGGGCAAGATACACCCAGTTGCCCTCGAAGATATGCTTCATCTCGAGTTCGAACATCTCTTCATCGGTGAAGATGTCGCGACGACAGCGGTGAATACCGGTCTCTGGGTTCTCGATCACCGCGTTCTCGATACGGGATTTCAGGTCGTTTGCCATAGGTCCTCCTCCAAACTGGCGCGTTCCTGCAACGGCAGGGTCTTGGCTGGATCGTCGAGCCGAGCGGCTGGGAGACCGACCGTCCGGGTGCAAAAAGCCGTTCCCGAAAATCGGGTTTCGGAGCCATCTCGCGGCCCTTCAGACCTAATAGGTATCGAGCGATACCTCCCGACGGGTAGCGTCCTCCTCTACCCGGCTCAATCAAGCTTCGGCTAAACTGACAAAGTGAGAGGCGTTTGGCCAAGACCAAGTAAGTCTGCCTTTATGCCGGGAGGGTATAGTATGGAAATGCGGCAGCTCCGCTATTTCGTGGCGGTGGCGCGGGAGAGGAGCTTCTCGCGTGCGGCGAACACACTCAACATGGCACAGCCTCCTCTGAGCCGGCAGATTCAGATGCTCGAGGCGGAGATGGGCGCGGAGCTGATCGACCGCTCGGTGCGTCCGTTGCGCCTGAGCCCGGCAGGGCGGCTGTTCCTGAAACAAGCCGAACAGATCCTCGGCCATGCCGAAGCAACGAAGGTAATGATGACGCGAACGATCAAGAGCGCCAAGCGCAGCGTGGTCTTCGGCTTCGTCGCCTCGACGATGTATGGTCGATTTCCAGCACTGATCCGAGGTTTTCGCAAGAAAGCCAGCGATATCGAAGTGCATCTCGTCGAGATGAGCAGCCTTGAACAGATCAACGCCTTGAAGGAAGGACGGATCGACGCGGGTTTTGGCACCCAGCGGTTCGAGGACACTGACATCCGGCGCGTTCTGCTGCGCGAAGAACAAATGATCGTCGCCCTTCCGATCACGCATCCTCTGGCCGGAACCGACGCGCCGCTCCCCCTGTCGCGGGTCGCCGAAGAGCCGCAGATCCTTTACCCGAGCAAACCGCGCCCGAGCTACGCCGATCAGGTTCTAACGGTTTTCCACGACCACGGATTGACGCCGATGATCGCCCATGAGGCCCGCGAATTGCACATCGCCCTCGGCCTCGTCGCGGCCGAGGAGGGTATCGCAGTCGTGCCTGCTTCTCTGGACAGGCTCCGGATGGAAGGCATCTGCTATCGTCCCATCGAGGAACACCCCACTTCGCCAATCTTCATGAATTACCGGCAAGGCGACACCTCGCCGCCCATCTGCCTGATGAAGGAAGTCATTTGCGAAATGTATCCCGACTGGGGTTACGCCGTGCCGGAGGGCCTGCGCGAGCCCTGACCCCTTGCGGAGCAGTTTCATTCTAAGCGAGCCACGCACTGCGTGGCCCTATGAAGCACGTGTCAGAGGAAGGAACACGACCGTCGGGGCATGACCTTTCTCGCGATACGCTCTTCGTGCCTGAGCGATCTGCCGGAGGGAAAACAACCCCGCCGAAGGATACGCGCTGTGGGAAAGATGGGGGGGGCCGGATTTACCAAAAGTCGAACCGAGTAAGTCGGAAAAAGGACGCAAGCCATACCCCTGGAGGAAAGCTTCTTTGCCGAGACGACCAATTCAGCTCAAAAGCAGGGAAAACCGCTCTCGATCGTCCGCTTGACTAGATATAGGCGCGTGTGGTGAGCAGTCTTCTCTGGCTGAGCGACGAGAAGATGGCACTGCTCGAGCCGTTCGTCAGGAAAACAGTCCAATGGACTGTTTTCTGATCTTCCTCACTTCCGAAGAGCCATGGCCGCCCACGGGTTGATGATCGTCATGCTCTGAGCGGGATAATCTTCATAAACCGCAATGGGTTGCACTGGCGCGATGCACCGCAGGAATACGGTCCGCCCAAGACACTCTACAACCGCTGGAAGCGTTGGAGCGAGATGGGCTTCGTGCGCCCAGTGATGGAAACCCACCCTCTGGCCTGGACCTTCTTCGTGCCCTTCATAATGGTCACGACCTTCGCAGTGGTGAACCTCCTGGTGGGCCTGATCGTGGATTCTATGCAGGACGCTCATTCAGAAGAGGAGACCACGCGCACCGGTGCCTACCGGGATGAAGTTCTCCTGCGGCTCGACGCAATCGAGCGGCGGATCGGCGATCTTCGGAGAGGCGACCAAACGGGCGAGTGAGGCGGGGAGCCGGGGTGCGTATGAGGCAACCTCGACCGGACTTTGAAGGCATGAGTTGCCATGGGGGCGCCACTATCTCTCATAGTCCGCCCTATCTGATTGCGGGGCTCTGAGGGCATACATCTCTCGCTGCAAAGACGCGCAGATCCTCGTAGAATTCGGCGAACGCAATTATAAACGCCGCAATCGGAGCGAAATCATGGTCGGCACAAGAAAGAAAAACGTCAGACACAAATCCGTCACTTTCCCACCGTCCTCTCGCCACCTTCTCGCTCGAAGGTTGAGTGGCCGTCGTTTCAATTTAAGGAACGACACTTTCTCCAAATAGTTATCTTGGAGCCTAAAATGCATATTTTTTGGTCTTTTTCTTACCTGATATCTCTACTTTGTCCGAGATGTGATCCCATTTTTTCAGCCCGCCTTGATACCCTCCAAGCCATCCAGTCGTTCCCACCCCACCGCTATCGACGGCGTGCACCACCCACACCCTTCAAGCGCATCGTCGAGTGATCTGACGAAGTAAGCCCCTCAATCCGTCAGGTTGGTAGCGGGAGCAGCCGGGCGATTGCCCGGCTGCTTCGCGTTCATCTGAGCCTTCCCCGGCCGTCTTTTATGCCAGCTTCTGAAGCTCAAATTGTCTAATCTTTTCGGAGGCATGCCAAAGCAAAGAGCGATTACGTCGCTTTGAGCCTCCCGGTCGCACGAACCCACCGTTCTATTCAGAAAACGGAGGACGAGAGACATCGAATAAGCGGCACAAGCCGGAAGAGATTGCCATGAAGCTTAGGCAGCTAGGGCGTTCGATCGACGACACATCATGCTCAGAACGTATATCGACATGCGGGTGAAGCTCCGGGCTCGCAGGAGCTCGTTCAACAGCAAGAGGGTGCGGTTCTAGGTGCGGCCCGTCGTGTATCGTCCCCTCCCCTTTTCAAGTCACCGGCATCTCTTCAAAGCAGCTCTGGTCACATAGAGCGGCGGCCCGGCGCTCGACGGATAGAGCGCCGGGACGAGGTATCAACCGATCTGCGCGGCTGCGGGACCGAAGAATTCATAGTGGATGCGAGCGTCTGGAACGTTTGCAGCCTTCAGGCCGGAAACCATCTCCTGCATGAAGCCCGTCGGGCCGCAGATGAAATAGTCCGCCCTGGCCGGATCGCTGATCTGCACGAGCCAGTTCGGATCGACGCGGCCGGTATGGACACCATTCGCGACATCATTCTCTTCCGGCGCCTCGTAGAAGACGTGACTCTCATGTGCCTTCGCGCGGGAGGTCGCGGCAAGCGCATGGGACTGGCCGTTCCGCGTCGCGTGGACATAGACCATCCGCAGATCGCCGCCACCATAGCTCTCCAGCATCGAGATCATCGGGGTGAGGCCAACGCCGCCCGACAAGAGAACCACCTCTCGCTTGTCTGCGGGATCCAGGAAGAACTCGCCAGCGGGCGCGGCCACGTCGAGCTCGGCGCCGACCTCGACCGCATCATGCAGCCAGTTGGAGATCCGCCCGCCGGGCTCGCGCTTGACAGTGATGCGGTAGGACTGACCATCCGGCGCCGAGGAGATCGAGTAGTTGCGCCGATACTCCTCGCCTTCCGCAGGTTCAAAGCGGAAGCTCAGATACTGACCGGGGCGATGCTTGAGAACAGGCAACCCATCCACGGGATAGAGCGTGAAGGACGCGATCTCGGAGGTTTCGCTGTCCTTCGCGCCAACCTTGAAGCGCCGCCACCCGCGCCAGCCGCCGTCCTGT
>NZ_WBJS01000029.1 GCF_009296265.1 Thioclava sp. JE_KL1 | reverse complement strand
TTCGATCGCCAGATCGCGGAACTTCAGGTCCGCATCGCCATCATGAACGGCTACACCGCGCTCGGCATACCCGTCACGGAAGCTGTGGGATAAGTCCGTCCGGGGAAAGGGGAACCTCGGCCATCAACCGATTTGTGCAACAGAGCCCGCCTGAACTGTAATCAATGCAAGGGCTGCCGAACTGACGGACAGGAGTACTGACAGGGCGCCGGGCGATCTCCCGCCGATAGCTGCGCGACACCCCCGGCGCACCGTCCCCATTGCCTCTGAAAGGAGAAAGACGATGACGAAAAGAAAGGCTGCCGTGTTCCTCTGGTTCGATACCGAGGCCGAAGCGGCGGCGGAGTTCTACGCCGCCACCTTCCCGGACAGCCATGTGGACACTGTGATCCGCGTGCCCGAAGGGGCACCGAGCGCGCCAGCCGGGACCGTTCAGGTGGTCGAGATGACCCTTCTCGGCCTGCCTTATGCGCTGCTCAATGCCGGCCCGCACGTACAGCCCAACGATGCCTATTCGTTGCAGATCTATACCGAGGACCAGGCCGAGACGGATCGGCTCTGGGAGGCTATCGTGGGTAACGGCGGAGAGCCCATCATGTGCGGCTGGTGCAAGGATCGCTGGGGCTACCGTTGGCAGATCACTCCGAGAGTTCTGATGGAAGCGCTGTCACACTCGGACCGGGCCGCTTCGGCCCGCGCACAGGCTGCAATGATGGAGATGCAGAAGATTGACATCGCGGGCATCGAGGCGGCGTTGCAGGGCGCGACCTGAGAAATGAGGTCACAAATGCCCCGAATCATCCGCAGCCCGGATTGCGGAAACTTTCCGAAGTATGGCTTCGTTGAAGATATCGCGATTGCTTTGGAAACCGGCATCTGCGACCCAGAAGCCTTCGATCCAGCGGCAACATAAGAAACCTCATCCACCCGCCAGATCGTGGGAAGAACCGCCGTTTTGGAGGCCCTGCCAACTGAACGAGCGCCGGCAAAGGTTATCGTCGAACACGCGATTTCCTACGGTAGGGTTGGCTCTGCGAGCGGAGAGGTGATCCGGGCGGATGGCGAGACGTCCCGCTTCAATCCCATGCCCTCTCTGGTGGCAGACTTTTGCTCCGCCCCGTGGCCGGTTTTTGCTCCGCCGTTGACACCGGCGCTTTGAAAGCATTGCCTCCTCGAGTTCGTTCGCTCTCGATACAATTTTCGGAGGCACTTGGGCGCGGTACCGGCTCAGGTGGCAAGATCCGGGCTTCCGAACTTTCCTCAGCAACGGCTTTAATCGAGACTTTTCGCGATCGCCGCTTTTCTTGCAACCAGACCAGAATAACAGGGCCACTAAGCGAAAACAGCATCTGGCCAACCACGGGCCAACCCTGAAGCAGCGTGGCCACCACAACCATGGACAAGAAGAAATACAGGACGAGAAGGAATGAAATTCGGAAAAACGTTAGTATTGAAGACATTATCGTAACCCTCTACGAACCACAGTATGTGTCGCAGGCAACTTTGCAACGACTAAGGTTATGGTCGATGCGGTTTTCCGAGTTTTATCAAGACGCAGGGCACCGAGGTCGTTCCCGTGCCTCGGGAGGGTAGCCTCGTGGGTATCCTCACCCGCTCCAAGGTCATCCACCTGCTCATCGACGGGGCTGTTGATTGTGCGGCGGCGTAAGCACGTTTGAAAAGTCAGCGCGCGGATCAAGCGAGAGGCAAGCGGGGGAAGACCGCGCCGACCTTGTGGTTCTTTCCCGCCCCTCTCCAAACTTGGGCTCGATTAGTTCAAATCCACCGCCGCCCAAAGCGAGCTGAGCGGCAGCGCGAAGTTGCCCTCCCCCATGGTCAGCTTTTCATGCCCGAGGTAGAATACGATCCCTACAGTGCTACGCCCTTTTCCCGGGCCATCGGTGGCGAACCACCTCAGGTGCTTGAAATCCTCGGCCGCAACCGTGGTCGCTGCCTTGACTTCGATCCCGACCAGCCGGTGCCCTCCATCGATCAGAATATCGACTTCCCTCCGGTCTGCGCTGCGCCAATGATAGAGACGATAATCTTCGTCCTGCACCGGCAAAGCGCGCTGCAACTCACCGACAACGAAGCTTTCCAAAAGGCCACCCAGAGCTTCGGGGCAGTTTCCGATGTCAAAAGATCTGTCGTTCAGTCGGCGAAGCGCACAGGCAATCCCGGTATCCACGAAGTGGAACTTCGGTTGCTTGATATCCCGTTTACTCTCTCCCGGCATCCACGCGCTCAGCTTAGTCACCAATGAGAGCCGCATGAGAATGTCGAGATATTGATCTACTGTCTCGCGCTTGAGCTTTGCCAGTTTTGCCAATTCGGACGTGTTGATCTCTTGCGCAGTCCGAGCCGCCATTTGATCGATCAAGAACCGAAGTGCATCAGGCTTCCGAACCGGCATGACGTCAGCCACGTCTCGATCGACCACCGCATCGATGTAGTCGCGATACTGTCGTTGCCGTGACCGGAAAGGCAGTGCGCGGATTTCGGGGTATCCGCCCTTGAGGAGGAGGTCGACATAATCTTTCCGCCCCAACTGCGCGGGATCCGAAATCTGAGGCAGCGCCGGGACGGACTGCATCGCCCAATCGATCAACCGGCTCGCCGGCGCGCGATTGACCTCGGCAGTCGTGAGCGGCCAGAGTTTGAGCGTCTGCATCCGGCCCGCCAGCGAGTCAGCGACCTCCGCCGTGGTGAATACGTTTGATGATCCCGTCAGGACAAACTGTCCTTTCCGGCGGTTACCATCGACGATTTTTTTGATGGCCAGCGCGAGCTTCGGCGACCTTTGGGCCTCATCGATGATAACCGGTGCGTCAGGTAGTTCTTCCGCAAGGCTTGTCAGCTGGCCCTCGGGGTCGGCCTCCATCGCCGCCAGGATCGCCCCATCGTCCAGCGTGATGAACCGTCCCCTCTTAAACAGGTCACGAACAAGGGTCGTCTTACCGACCTGCCGTGGCCCGACAAGGTTGACAACTCGTGCAGTTGCCAAAGCTTCCTGCAGTTCAGGCGTCAGGTGTCGCGGAAGGTATTCATCAACTTCATCCATCTCACGGGATGCCTATCACCGCCTCCACCAAATGTCCATTAGATCTGCCACAATATGCCCGTTAGAAGCCGCACTAAACGACCATCACACCCATTTCACTACGCGGGACCCAGCCCCGCATCCTCCAGCCCTTCGCGGTCGGGCAGGTCCTGCAGGCTCTCCAGATCGAAGGCCGCGAGGAACTGATCGGTGGTAACGAAGGTAAACGGCGCACCGCGTTGGGGCGCGCGGGGGCCGGTGGCGATCAGGCCGCGCGCATGCAGTCGGCCCGTGAGGTCGCGGCTGATTTCCTTGCCGAAGATATTTTTCAGCCCGTCGCGGGTGATCGGCTGGTGATAGGCGATGGCGGCAAGCACGGCGATGTCGAATTCGCTCAGATCGAAAAGCTGGTCTCCAACATCCGCCGCCGCCCGGATCGCGGGAGCATAGGCGGGCCGGGTGCGCAGCATCCAGCCGTCGGCGACGCGCGCGACCTCGAAAGCGCGGCCCTCCAGATCGGCTGAGAGATCGGCGATCAGCAGGTCGACCGACGCCCCCTGCCCCACCACCCGCGCCAGATCGTCGCGTAGAACTGGCGTTGCGGAGGCAAACAGAACCGCCTCGATCCGCCGCATCCATTCGCGCCAGCGCATCTCGGGCGGAAGGTCGGCAAGCTCGCGGTCCAGCGCAGTCCGGTCCTTCGCCATGCTCACACCCCATACAGGCGGAAGGTATCGCGCCCGGTCAGCTCGCGGATCGCGCCCAGCTGGACGAGCCGGTTGCAGAGCCTGCGCGCGGCGCGATCGGGCAGCGGCAGGGCGGCCGGCGCGATTGCGTCCCGGGCGAGGAACAGGGCTACCGCCTCCGCCGCCCCTTTCGCCCGCAGCCTCGGCGCCACCGCACGCAGCGGGGCGGTGCGGCGGGTAAGGTCGGTGAACAGCCGGGTCGTCTCGATTCCTGCAGCGTGCAGCGCGCGGTGGCAGGCGAAGTGCAGTTCCGCCCCGGTCAGGCGCAGGTCGGCGCGTTTCAGTCCCGTAGCGAGCAATGGCACAAGATGGCTCCAACCAAGCGTCTGCGCCAAGGCGGCATCGGCGAGGATCAGCGCCGCGAGGTGCGCGCGCGGGGCGTCTGAGAGCACAGCCTCCAGAACGCCTACTGCCCTCGCGACCGGAGCCCCCTGCCCTGCACTCAGCCAACGGTCGAGAGCCCCCGGAGCGTGATCCGGCAGCGCACGTTGCAGCGACGCGACCGAGATCGGGCGCTCCACCGCGCGTCGCCATGCCAGATAGACCTCGCCCGCCGGTCCGGGCAAATCGCCGTCGCGCAACAGATGCACAGCGTCGCGCAGCTCCGGCGCACGCTCCGGGCGGCCCGAGTGAGTCACGCGGACCTCCGCCGCACGTAACGCGAGGCGTTCGCGCAACAAGGCAGAGGGTACGTCGTCGCGCGTTAACACCAGATGCAGATGGCTCAACGCGGCACCCGACAAAAACGCCACATCTTCAGCGGTTTCACCATACCCCCGCGTGACCCAAGTCGGCAGGTGCGGTAAAGTCTCTTGAGCGTCAGAGATGTCGGGCATCGGGAATGTCATGCCCTGAGCCTATCCCGTCGCGGCGCTTTTCTCCAGAAAATTACAGCAAAACCGCCCCGCTTTGTAGGACCAAGTTATGTCCAATAAGTTTGCCTTATCGGACATTAAAAGATATGCAGGGAAGCAGTTCAATTTCACCGCTGGATTTGCTGAAAAATGCCCTCAGAGACTAAGAAATCGAGATTAACGCAGTCTGGTTTGTCTGATGATGCTCAGCCCGACGAGAGAGATCACGAACCCGATGCCATCGCCCTGCCCGCGCATGTTGCGGGGTCCGGCGCATTAGATCGGTTGGTGGACACGGCCCGCGATTATGCCCGCGCGGCGGCCTCTGACAACACGCTGAAAGCCTATGGCAAGGACTGGGCGCATTTCGCGCGCTGGTGCCGGATGAAGGGCATCGAGCCTTTGCCGCCTTCGCCGGAACTGATCGGTCTTTACCTTGCCGATCTGGCAGCGCCTGCGGGCAAGGTCCCTGCCCTGTCGGTCTCGACTATTGAGCGCCGCCTGTCCGGCCTTGGCTGGAATTATGCGCAGCGCGGCTTTGCGCTTGATCGCAAGAACCGCCATATCGCGACTGTTCTGGCGGGGATCAAACGCAAACATGCGCGCCCGCCGGTGCAGAAAGAAGCGATCCTGCGCGACGACATTCTCGCGATGGTGGCCACCCTGCCCTACGACCTGCGCGGGTTGCGTGATCGTGCAATTCTGCTGCTGGGCTATGCGGGCGGGTTGCGGCGCTCCGAGATTGTCAGTCTGGATCTGCATAAGGATGACACGCCCGACAGCGGTGGCTGGATCGAGATTATGGACGCGGGCGTCCTGCTCACGCTCAACGCCAAGACCGGCTGGCGTGAGGTCGAGATCGGGCGCGGCTCGTCCGATCAGACCTGCCCGGTGCATGCGCTGGAGCAGTGGTTGCAGTTCGCCAGGATCGACTTTGGCCCGCTGTTTGTTCGGACATCCCGCGATGGCAAAAAGGCGCTTGCGGCCCGCCTGAGCGATAAACACGTCGCGCGGTTGATCAAGCAAACTGTTCTGGACGCGGGCATCCGCGCGGAGCTGCCCGAGAAAGACCGCCTTGCGCTGTTTTCCGGCCATTCCCTGCGCGCTGGTCTTGCCAGTTCCGCCGAGGTCGACGAGCGCCATGTTCAAAAGCAGCTTGGCCATGCCAGCGCCGAAATGACCCGCCGCTATCAGCGCCGCCGCGACCGGTTCCGCGTGAACCTGACCAAAGAGGCGGGGTTGTGACGCGCTGTCCTCGTGAAAATAGAAAAATTGTCAGCTGACAATTTCGCCTCGTCAAGGCGATTGCCAGAGGGTTAGCTGTCGCGCTTCATTGCCGTTAACGCGGCGACATGGCGCGGCAGATCGCTGCGGGCATGCAGGATGTCAATGATGATGACTTCGTCAGCGGTGTCGAGGAAGACGAGAAAATGCTCACCCGCCCTTGCAAAGCGAAGATCCTCTGCGTCATCGACCAGGATGGCACAGCTCTGGCTATGGGCTTGCCCGGCCACAATCGCCTCACACCGCTCGATCAGTTCGGCCTCGTAGATCTCGGACTGGCGCTGGCCAAAGCGCGCGATGGTCCATTGCGCGATTGCGACCAGGCTTTGTTGTGCGCGGCGTGTCAGCCGCAAGCTTCGTGTCACGACGCGGTCCGGGCCTGTCTGAATGCATCACGGATCGCATCTGCGCCGCTGCCTTCGGCAAGATCACCGGTCTTGGCCTGTGCCAAGCCTTCAAGCAGCCCTTGACGGATTTCGGCAAGCTGAGCCTCTTCATGCTCCAGCAATCGCAGCCCTGCGCGCATCGCCTCACTCGCGTTTTGATAGCGCCCGGAACTGACCAGAGCTTGCACCAGCTGGTCTTGCGTTTCCGTGAGAACGACGTTTCGTGTAACCATTTCTCGGGCCTCCTGCTTTGGCAATATATGCCAATCCCGTGTTTTGATCAATGGCCATGTGCCAGGCTAATTCATTCGCACGATTGCTGCGTTACGCGATTGTCAGCTGACAATAATCCCTGATGACGCCAGCAATCGGGCCATATCCAGTTCACCAGATCGGGCGCGTTGGGTTAAGTGGCGCAAGAAGCCTCCTGGATTTTTCAATGTATCAAACCGTTCCAGAAGGCAGAGAACCGCAATTGGAGCAATGCAAGGGGCCATGATGCGACTGGCTTCTTCATAGACTTGTAGATCAATGCCCATCATTGGAACTAACTGTCGTGCCTGTTTCTCCAGCTCTGACCATTCACTGGCGCCTTGGGGGAACATCCGATGATACTCGGTAAAGCTGTCGGTAAGGCTTTCAAAGCTTGGGGTATCGCTTGGAGCAAAGCGTTGCGCAGAATTTTGCACGTCGCTTTGAACGGGGGTTCTATCAGAGTTTTTATTTATTTCCCTATGTTGGTGGCGCTCATTTTCAGTGTCGCTGGCGCTCAAAACGGCTGCTTCAAACTCGATCAGAAGGGCGCGTAAGGCTTCGGCGTTGTTCTTGCGCCGCAACATCAGACGGGTGCGCGCGAGGAGGGGAGACAGCTCATGCATGCCATCGGGGTCGATCCCTTCGCTTGCCAGCTGTTCACACAGGGTCTGGCGCGCCACAAGAACGGCACTGCGCAGGGCGGCGTGTTCTTCGGCGCGGCGTTCACAGGCGCGGGCGCGCGCCGAGATATCGCGCGCCATGATTGCCAGCGGCGCAAGATCAAACCCGTAGGCGCAGGCAATGCCTTGGCCAAGCCGCTTGGCATAGCGTTTGCGGTTGGGACTGTCGACGCGGGTGATGATATGGGCCTCGACCAATGCCGCAAGATGGCGGCGCAACGTGCTTTCGGGCATTCCGCCAAGTCGCTCGCTGAGTGTCGCGTTCGAGGCAAACACGATCGAGCAGCCGGGCAGGGGGGGCAGGTGGCGATCGGGCACAAAGGTGAGCATCGTGCGCAACACCGTAATCGTGCGATGCGACAGGCCGTAATCGTCTGCTGCCGTTGTCAGATCGGCGACGAGTGCCCATTTGTCATGGGACACAACATCCTCGTCGGGCGCAGCCGCAACCGGCCGCCCGAGGAATCGGGTGGATTGAACTGTCATGAAATGTCACGCAGGCCGCAAAAAATCATCCCCTGTCCAAGCTGACGGAGTTGACTGATTCGTGGAAGCGGGGTATCTCGTAGGTGCAAACGACGAGAAGGGCCTTCCACTAGCTTGGGGGGCTTTTCTTTTTTCTGGTCCTGTACTGTGCCTCCTTGTTGTTACTGCTCGGGTTATTGGGGGCTGTCGGACTGCTCGGATTGCCAGCGGGCAAACCATTCGTTGAGCAGCTCATCTGCGTTCTCTTCGATCCAGGTATCGAACCCTTTCAGGCCGACACTCAGGTTTACGGATTTGTCGGTTGCCTTCACCTGCGCCAGGGTCGTGCCCGAAGGGGCGGTGACAGTGGCCTTGCGGGGCGCGGATTTCGGGGCAGGGGGGGCGACACGATGTTTGTCCTGCGCGGCCAGAAGCACAGCTTCGAACCGGGCATCCGTGGTCATCTGCGCAAATTCGGGCCGCTTCATGTAGGTATGGGCGCGGCTGCGCGCGGCGGGGTCTTGGAACAGATCCACCAACATCATCCAGCGTTCGCGCCCGATTGACGGCGCGCGCCCGATCTGGCGCAGGAAATCCAGCTCAAAGGCGCAGCCGACCTTGAGCATCCGGCTCACCATGGGCAGATCAATCGCAAGCGCCGCCGCGATCGTCTGGCGATCATAGCCTGACGTTTGCAACTGCGCCGCAAAGCTGGCCTTCTCGATAAAGCTCAGATCGGAGCGGCTGTTATTTTCCTGCCCCTGCGCCATGACAAGCGCATGATCGTCAAGCTGGCGCACCATCGCCTTGACCGGCAGCCCCAGCGCGCGCAGGGCGGCAAGACGGCGGCGGCCATAGACGATCTCGTAGCGGCCCTTGGTTTCGGGATGCGGGCGCAGCAGAACCGGCACCTGTTGGCCATAGATCTGAAGGCTTTCTGTCAGACGCGCCTGTTCCGCAGCATCCAGACCCAGCCGGTCCTCAAGCCCCGCGTTGTCGATCAGCTCCGGATCAATGTCCTGCACCGCATTTTCCTGAAGCTTGGTCAGGCTGCTTTGCAATGCCCCGACTGCGCCCTGCGGCGTTGGCCGTTGACGGCCCGGTGCTGTGGAATTGGGCGTGATATTCGTGCTTAGTATGCCTTTGCGTGCCATGTTAGCGTCCCCATGCTGATTGGATCAGGGATTCAATTTCATCATTCACTCCATTGAGTGAATCCACCGCGCGATCATAGGTATTGCGGTTGAACTGGCTGCGTTCGACCTCGTAGATGGTTTGATGGGTCAGGCCGGCATCCGAAATTGCAGTCGATTTCAGCATCGCATTGGTCATGACTTCCTTGTTGAACAGGTTGCGCAAAAAGGCCACGACCTGTTGTTGCGGGCCGTCATTCGGCTCCAACCGGTTTATCAGGAATCTCAGAAAGTCGTAATCCATCTCGGCGCCCGCATTGCTGACCACGTCGAGCAAATCCGCGCTCATTTGCAGGAATTGCGACATCGAGGCGACATCAAGCATGTTCGGCACGACGGTGATAAACAGCCCCGTCGAGGCACATAGCGCCGCCATCGTGAGATAGCCAAGCTGGGGCGGGCAATCGAACAGGATCAGGTCGTAATCGGCTTCGACCTCGGACAAGGCCATCGCCATCCGGCTATAGAAAGGCGGCTGCACATTGTTCATCAGCGCGCGCGGCGTTTCGTGTTCGAACTCCTGCAAGATAAGCCCTGCGGGGGCCAGATCGATGCCTTCGAAAAAGGTTTTCTGGATCACCTGACGTAACGGCAGCGGGTCTTCGTAGCAGATCGCGTCGTAGATCGTGCCTGTCTCAAGGAAATCCACTTCGGGGCGATACCCGAACAGGGTGGTCAGCGAGGCTTGCGGGTCGATATCGACGCACAGAATCCGGTAGCCTTTCAGCGCGAGACGTTGGGCGGCGTGAATTGTGCTGGTGGTTTTGCCAGACCCGCCCTTGAAATTCAGGAAAGACAGGACTTGCACCTTGTCGCCGGGGCGGCGGCCGCGCAGATAGGTGCCCGGCACTTTGGCCGCGCTATCAAGGCGCTGGCGGATCGCGGCAAGATCGGTCGCACGATAATAGCGCCGCCCGCCCGCACTGGTGTGCACATCCTCGATCTTGTTCTCGAAATGCAGCTTGCGCAGGAAAGAGGCCGAAATCCCCAGCAAATCCGCAACTTCGCCTGCCGAAAACATGCGCAATTCCTTGCGCGCATCCGGTGCGAAGGCTGTCATCATGTGATTTTCAAGCGCCGCAGCGATATTCTCCGCGTTCTCACGGATACGCTCGTTGATGCGGATCGTCTTGTCGCTCATAGTTCACCTGTCACCGGTTACCTATTGCGGCTCCGGCCCTGTTAGAAACGCTGTTTTGCGCCATGCTCATTTTTAACGTTTCTATAGCCGTGTTTTGAGCCTTCGCGCAAACCTTTTCTCAGGGGCTGGCGGGGCAGGGGGGGCCACCAGATATTGTGGTTGTCCGTTATACGAGCGGTATATTTCAGATAAGGCGTTGAAAAATATAATTTTGTTATGACACGGCCCGCAATAGACCAGCGCGCGTCCCGCAAGCATCGTTTTGCATAAGCGTTCGGGAAAAACCCCCTCTCTTGCGCCTCATCAGCCAAGTAGGGCTGCTTTCGCGACTCGGCTCAAGGCCGATTCTTGATGTGGGGGGCAGCGCTATGCTGTTTCTATCCCTTTTTCAGCGGATGTACCCATTCGCCGGCGGATCATTATTGCTTAGCACTTCGGTGTAATTCTCAAGCCCCACAAAGGTCGAGCCAAAGCCGAAGGGGTCTTCGATATAAAAGGACGAGGTCACCGCCTGCACTGAGGGCCAGTAGAAAAAGATCACGACCACCGCCAGTTGGGGCAGCAAGAACACCCACGGCGTCAGAGGGCGGTCAAATTGCACGCGCTTGGCCGGTTGCGCATCGCCTCCGCGCCACCAGCGCGCAAGACGGGAAGCAAAAGGTAGCGGGCTCTCGGTAATCGGGAGCGGGGTGTGAGTCACGTCTGAAACCTGTCTTGCTTGGCGCAGCACGCGCCGGGAAAGAGGGCCGGCCCCGGATGCGATGATCCGGAGCCGGAAGACTGCGTCCACAGGACGGTGTCAGCTGGACGTTTTGGCAAACCGTGCGAGTAGCTGATTACCTTCGCTCTCGATCGTATCGAAGGCCGCTTTCGGGGTTTCCTCGCCCGAGAAGATCTTGTTGAACTCGCGCTCCATCACGCTGCGGATCTGCGGGTAAAAGCCAAGACGATAGCCCTTGGTCCACGCGCCGCCCGGCAACATCAGCTGCTTGATGCCAATCTCGGCCACCGGGTTTTTCTCATAATAACCTTGGCTTTTGGCAAGTTCATAAGCCGCCGTGGTGACCGGCACATAACCGGTGTTTTCATGCCAGTAGACCTGAATTTCCGGCGAGGTCAGGAACGAAAAGAACTGCGCGGTGCATTTGTTCTGATCGTCGGGCTTGCCCGCCATCGCGAACAGAGCAGCGCCGCCGATAAAGCTTTGCTTGCCCTCGCCAAGCGAGGCCCAATAGGGGCTCTGTTGCACAAATCGGTTGATGGCCGAGGTTCCCCTTTCCCCGGACGGACTTATCCCACAGCTTCCGTGACGGGTATGCCGAGCGCGGTGTAGCCGTTCATGATGGCGATGCGGACCTGAAGTTCCGCGATCTGGCGATCGAAG
>NZ_WBJS01000028.1 GCF_009296265.1 Thioclava sp. JE_KL1 | reverse complement strand
TTCACCCTTCAGGGCTTCCAGCGCGACCTTTGCCTTGAACTCGGGCGCGTGCTGCTTGCGTTTCGACATCTCTGATCTCCTTCTCGTCGAAGATCAGCAGACTGCAAATCGTAGCTTATGTCAGTGTCCGAATTTCAGGGGGTAGCTCAACGGACTGCCGGTTCAAGGCACTTTGGCGGAATACCGACCGGTCCGCTCCTGAACGTGCGGCCTTCCTATTCTTTTCCTGTAACCGGCGCACTAAGTCATGGCGATGCGTCTTCTTAGGCGAGCACAACTATTGGACAGAAATAGAAATGTTGCATGACCTCCTCCTCGTGGCTGCCGGCCTTATTCTCCTTTTTGTCGGCGGCGAAGGGCTCGTGCGTGGCTCAGTCGCAATTGCCGAGCGCCTCGGCATCTCGAAGCTTTTAATCGGTCTGATCATCGTCGGTTTCGGCACGTCGACACCGGAACTGCTTGTCTCCGTGAACGCTGCCATAGACGGCGCGCCTGAGATTGCTTTGGGTAACGTCGTAGGCTCGAACATCGCGAACATTCTGCTCATTGTCGGCGTGGCAGCAGTTATCACACCGATCCTTGGCTGGGCGCGAACAGCTCTGCGCGAAGCGTTGGTCGCAACACTTGTTTCGCTGGCGACCTACGCACTTGTTCAGGGTGAAATCATCACTCGGATCGAAGGCATCGCAATGCTTCTGGTCCTCACGGGTTACCTCTTTTCCAGCTACTGGCTGGAAAAACGCAACCGCCGGGCAACGGCATTTCAACATGAAGCTGAGGAGTTCGAAGACATTCCGCTACCGCGACCTTGGCTTGCGCCGCTCTTGGTCATTGTTGGCATTGCCGCTCTGGTGTTCGGAGCGGACTTACTGGTGGAAGGGGCAGTAAACATCGCCCGCGAGTTCGGGGTGCCCGACGCGGTAATCGGCCTATCGCTCGTGGCTATCGGAACGTCGCTACCAGAGCTAGCCACCAGTATAGTCGCGGCGATCCGGCGTCACCCCGATGTCGTGCTCGGCAACGTGATCGGCTCGAATATCTTCAATATCCTCGCGATCCTCGGCGTCACCGTCGTGATCCAGCCGATCGAAGTCAGCACGCGCTTTCGCGAGATCGATACCCCAGTCATGCTGGCGTCGTCTCTCCTACTGCTGGGCTTGCTGTTCGCTACTAAGAAGATTGGTCGCGTATGGGGTGCGCTTATGTTGGCCGCCTATGCAGCATATATGGTGCTCTTGTTTTCCAACGGTATTGCCAGCTAGCTTTTCTAACAGCGGGGCGTTCGTTCACCCAAGGCATTGGAACAGAGATCGCCCGGTCAACGGCCGCGCCTCAAGGCGACGACGACTGTGCTCGACCTGAGCGAGACATTGCGTCTCTTCGTCAGCTTCTAGACGGTCGAGGCGGAGGACGACGTCTGCGATCCAGACCTCGCCAGACTGGCCGCGCGGCTCGCCCTGCTGCATTTCGAGCGCGCCCTCGACACCGGCGTCCCGGCCCCGCTCACGGTGCTCAGCGACCGCGAGCGCGCCGTCTGCCTCGGCATCCCCTCTGATCGCAAATCCGAGGCAATCGCGGCCGAGCTCGGCATCGCCCCCTCCAGCGTGATCACCTGCCGCAAGCGCGCCGATGGCAAGCTGGACATCTCCTGCCGCGCAGGCTTGTTCGCAATTCGCGCGGGTTAGAACTACGGAACCGAGGATCGCGCCTCAATATGACCGACCTAACGCGAAGATCATTGCGTGATCGTGGCTAAATCTATAAGAAGCATTTCTGATGCTTGTTTGTTGGAGGCACCATATGCGCCTGACCAGTTTCACAGATTTCGGACTCCGAGCGCTGATGCGGATGGCCAGCGCGCCGGAGCGTGCCTTCTCGACAGCCGAGATCGCCGAAGAGTTCGGTATCTCTCGCCACCACCTGAATAAAGTCATTCAGCGCCTGGCCCGGCACGGCTTCGTGACCACGCGGCGCGGGACCGGTGGCGGCGCAATGCTCGGCCGTCCCGCCCACGAGATCGTTCTGGGAGACCTCGTGCGGCTTCTCGAGCAGGACCAGGCCATTGTCGAATGTTTCTCTCCTGACGGCGCGTGCTGCATTACCCCCGTCTGCGGCCTGAAGGGCAGACTCCGCGCCGCAGAGACCGCGTTTTTGGCAGAACTCGATCGTTCGACGCTGGCAGACATCGCCTTGCCGGCCACTGTTCCATCTGCGGTCTGAAAGGAGATAGCGATGCGTAACGTGTCTTTCACAACTGACGGTTTCACGGTCGACGCAGAACTCGTTGGACGCGCTTTCGGCCTCCCACCAGCCGATGTTCTCGCGAAACTCCGCGACGGCGAGGTCACAAGCAGATGCGAGGCCGGTGTCGACGACGATGCCGGCCGATGGCGGCTGACCTTCTACTTTGGCGGTCGCGCTCTACGCCTCGTTGTCGATAAGAACGGCACGATCCTGTCACGCGGCACCTTTCCCTCACACGCACCCGTTGCGGCTCCGCGCGACCTCGCAACGACACATTCGAAGTCCTGATCAGCAATTTCCCGCGGGAAAGAAGCACGACGATCTGCCCCTCCCTCCCCCGCAAGCTCCGCTTCTTGTTGCCGGCGGCGAGTTGTCTAGCGTGACACCCTGCTGAAGGCGCGCTCCGCCATCAGACGCGCCTTGTTCAGGACGCGCGCGAATAGCGCACCCCCTCCGGCACATGCTGATCGAAAACCGAAGCGATCATCCGTGTTAACGGGCGACCTTCCGGTGCAATGGCAATGCGCTTTCCCGTAAGCCTTGCGAATGGCGCAAAGCGCGTGGCCATTTCCGTCAGGCACGGTAGCAGCTTCTGGGCATCGGTGCCGAACTCCTGGCTCAAATCGTCAAGATCCACCGCGAACCGACACATCAACTCCTCGATCGCCCGAGCGCGCAGCTGGTCTTCGGGGCTTAACTGGTAGCCACGAGCGCCCGGAAAAACACCGGTTGCGATCCGCTGCTGATACGCGGCGGTCGCGGGCGCATTCTGGACATAACCTTCCGAAAAGCGCGAAATCGACGATGCCCCGAGCCCTATGAGGGTGCTGCATGTGTCGGTCGTGTATCCTTGGAAATTGCGGCGCAGTCGTCCGGCCTCGAGCGACGCCGTCAGAGTGTCGTCGGGGCGCGCAAAATGGTCGATGCCGATAGCTGTAAGACCGGCTGCAACAAACAGTTCTCCAGCGCGCGTGGCGAGGTGGTAGCGCGACAGATCGTCCGGCAGCGCCGCTTCGTCGATCAGCTTTTGCCGTTTTGAAACCCAAGGCACATGCGCGTAACCAAAGAGCGCTACGCGGTCCGGCGTAAAGGTGAGAACCTTTTCAATCGTGTCTTCAATACGTGCGAGGCTCTGGTGCGGGAGGCCATAGACCAGATCGGTGTTGAGAGAGGCGATGCCGGCCGCGCGCAAGTCTTCGACGCACGCGCGTGTGGTTTCGAACGGTTGCAGGCGGCCGATTGCTTTCTGGACTTCAGGATCGAAATCCTGAATGCCGATCGACGCGCGGTTCATGCCTTCGGAGGCGAGAGCCTCGATCTTCGCGCGATCGACCATGGTCGGGTCGATCGCCACCGAGAACTCGAACTCCTGAGCTGGTGGAAACACACGGCGTATCGATTCCGAGAGACGATGTATCAATTCCGGCGGCAGGATGGTGGGCGTTCCGCCACCCCAGTGAAGGCGGCCCATTTTCAGGCCGTTCGGTATGATGGCGCGCACCATTTCGAGCTCTGCCTCGAGCGCCTCGATATAGCTTTCCACCGGGCCAAGGGTTTTCGTGCCTTGTGTGTGACAGGCGCAGAACCAGCATAGCCGCTCGCAAAACGGGATGTGCATGTAGACCGACACAGGCTCGCTGGGGTCCAACTGTTCAAGCGCATGGCGTTGAAAGGACGCGCCTGTGTCGGGCGAAAAGGCCGCCGCAGTCGGGTAGGACGTGTAACGCGGCACGCGCGCATCGAAGAGGCCAAGGGCCCGAAGTGTTTCTGTGTGTTCCATGCCCTATTATCAGACAGACAGAAGCGGGCTTCTTTGCTGTGGCTCAAACTAAATGTGCGACCATGCGGCCGGTGGCCGCACAGGTCCCCTCGTTCGACCGTGAAAGTGACAGAAGGGCATCGAGTCATCTTGCGTGCGGAAATTGGTATTTACAATGCGCATTAAAATAGTGCAGTGAGAGATCATGGCGACGAAGGTTGAAGCCGATTGAGTCGTGACGGGCCGAAGGCTCTTGCAAAGGTCTTGTTGAATGACGGATCAAACCCGA
Source organism: Thioclava sp. JE_KL1 (assembly GCF_009296265.1). GTDB lineage: Bacteria > Pseudomonadota > Alphaproteobacteria > Rhodobacterales > Rhodobacteraceae > Thioclava. Next base: position 7,449 of record NZ_WBJS01000028.1, on the reverse strand, counting down.
ACTGCATTGGACGATTTGCCCGGCGATCTTTTGATGTGGGTTCTCATTATCAGCGAATTGCTGGTTTTCGGTGCGGGGTTGATCGTTTTCTTGTCGGTGCGGATCACTGATCCGACGGGCTTTGCCGAAGCGCAGAATGCGCTGAACCGGACTGCCGCTGCGACGAACACGATCATCTTGCTGACGAGCGGCTTTTTCGCTGCCCTGGCACTGAATCTGAGGCAATCGCGCAGGCGTGGCGGCGCACGCGTTTCTCTTGTGTGTGCCGCTTTGCTCGGCGCGGCATTTCTCGGGATCAAGGGCGCCGAATTCGCGTCCAAGGCCGCGCAAGGCATTGTCTGGGACACGCATCCTTTCTTCAATTTCTATTTCCTGCTGACCGGATTTCACGCCGCGCATGTCGCAGCCGGCGTCATCCTGTTGCTGCTGGTGGCGTGGCGCGATCATGTGGGAAATATCGAGGATGCGACCGCGTTCTGGCACATGGTCGATCTGATCTGGGTGTTGCTCTTTCCAGTGGTCTATCTCCTGCAATGACACGCCGGTCCCTCTATATCGCCCTCGGCACGCTTGTTCTCCTCACCCTTGGCTCGTCCTTGCTTTCATTCTCGGGGGTCTGGGCCAAGTGGCCAGGGGCGGCAGCGGTGGTCGTGATGGCACTTGCCTGGCAAAAGGCGCGGATCATCCTCGGAAAATATCTGGGATTGGTGCAGGCGCCCGCTTGGCAGCGCGGCTTCGATGTGGCGCTGACAGGCGTGTGCCTCCTGTTGCTGGTGCTCTATCTCGCGCCACTGGGGCTATAGGGAACCCGCTGGTCTGTTCGGTAACGACCAGCGAACCTGCATTTGCAACGCTCGCCTGATGCGCTCTGCTCCTCGAACAACCTGATGTGAGCCGGTCCGAATGGACAACCCCCGTTGCGCGAATTTCGCGACGAGAGGTGCGGGCATCAGGCCGTCGCTGCCATGGCGATCCGACGATACCCAGCTTCGCCGTGATAGAAGCCGTTACTTAGTCCGACCTCCCCGCATAGGGTGGCAAGGCGCGCAAGTAATTCAAATATTCATTGTGAGCCGCGACAATTCGCCCCACCTCTTCCGCCGATAACGGCCTGCGCGTGTTGATGCGCCACGCAGGAAGCCCAGACCAAACCTTCGCCAGGGACGAGGTGCTGAAGGGTTTCGTGTCTTCTGGCTACGGTCCGAAAACGTAACCCCTGCACCCTCTTGAGCATCAAGGATTCAGCCGAGGGCGTGCGGTCGGGAAGACCAGATTCGCGGACGCTTGCCATCCGGCTCGAAATGCTCCGCCCGTAATTTGCGAGAATGCGAAGTTCATGGGCATCCTACACTCACCGCAATAGGTATTTACAATGCTTATTTTGTGGAGATAGCATGAGCCTCAAGTTCAAATTCTCGGGGGATCCCATGTCACCTGCTGATCGACAGATCATATCCGCGCGCCCCGAAACGACCGCTGCGATCATGGCGCAAACGGGTTTGGACGAGGATAAACTGACCCAGTTGGTGCATCGTTTCTACGACAAGGTGCGTGCTGATGCGGTTCTCGGGCCGATCTTCGCCTCCAGGATTTCCGACTGGGCGCCGCATTTGCAGCGGATGGTGGAGTTCTGGTCTTCGGTCGCACTCATGACCGGTCGTTTTCACGGCGCCCCGATGCAGGTCCATGCGTCCTTGCCAGTGGAATGGGATCATTTCGAACGGTGGCTGATGCTGTTCCGCGAGACCGCAACCGAGACCTGTCCCCCCGAGGGGGCCGCCCATCTCATCGAACGCGCCGAGCGGATCGCGCGCTCGCTGCATATGGCGGTCGAGAACGCCACGCCCCGAACCGTCCCCTCTTTGCTCTGACCAAAGGATACCAACATGACGAGACCGCTACCCCCGCAAGATTCCGCCAGCCTCACCCGCTACATCGAGGCAGAGTATCACGCCAAGCATCGCACTCAATTGCCTGAACTGGCGGCGCTCTCGGAAAAGGTGGAAACCGTCCATGCCGGGCAAGCAGATGTCCCTGCAGGGCTGTCCGCGCTACTGCACCGGATGATCGGCGAGCTCGAAGTCCACATGAAGAAGGAGGAGCTGGTTTTGTTTCCCGCCATTCGCAACGCGGCACCGAGGCTGGACGGGCCGATCGCTGCGATGCGCGCGGATCACGACGACCATGAGGCGGAGGTCGGACAGATCCGGCAATTGACAAACGATCTCACATTGCCGGACGGTGCATGCCAAAGCTGGACGCGGCTCTATGCCGGGGTCGGTGAATTTCTTGAAGACCTGGCAGCCCATATTCGGCTGGAAAACGACGTGTTATTCCCGCAATTCGAAACCCAAGGCGCAGGCCATGTCTGAGATGTATCTTCCCAACCCAACTAAGGATCTCTTCGAGCGGCGTCATGCCTTGGCGCCGAAGACCGAGGACGCCTTCCGCGCATTTTCGAAAGCGGTGTTCACTGAAGGGGCGCTCGATGCGCGCAGCAAGCAGCTTATCGCCGTGGCCGTCGCGCACGTAACGCAGTGCCCATGGTGCATCGAGAGCCATGTCAAAGCCGCCCGGCGTGCGGGCGCCTCGGACGAACAGGTCATGGAAGCGATTTGGGTCGCCGCGGAAATGCGCGCCGGCGCCTCTTGGACCCATGCTCTGAAAGCAGTTGAGATGATCGGCGACACGGACAAGCCGGACAGCTGATGCCGTCAGCAAGCCCCCCCACCTCCGAAGCTCCTGGCGAGCTTATCCGCGTCAAGCGGATCTATCGCGCGGCACGCGTGTCAGATGGCAAGCGGATATTGGTCGATCGTCTCTGGCCGCGCGGCATGGCGAAGGACCGCGCCAGACTGTTTCACTGGTGCAAGGAGATCGCGCCGAGCGACGAATTGCGGCGCTGGTTCCACGAGCACCCTGATAGGTGGCAGGAGTTCACCACGCGTTATGAGGCGGAACTTGCCGCTCATGACGATTTGGTCCGCGAGCTCGCCGGATATGCACGCGAGAACGTCGTTACGCTACTTTATGCTTCAAAGGACGAGGCACATAATAACGCCGTCGTGTTACGCGATTACCTGCGCCAATGGTTATAGAACGGGAGGAGCAAGCATGACGGACCAGCCAATAAACCCGCTGCACACACCGCTTTGCGACCTGCTGGGGTGCGCCCAGCCAGTTCTGCTGGCCGGGATGGGCGGCGTTTCCCGCTGGGAACTGGCCGCCGCCGTGGCCAATGCGGGCGGTTACGGGATTTTGGGCATGGTGCGCGAAGACCCAGCCCTGATCGCCGCAGAGGTTACTGCGCTGCGGGACGCGACTGACCGACCTTTTGCCGTCAACTTGATCCCCGCGGCGACCGAACCAGCGCTGCTCGATGCGCAGATCGCCTGCTGTCTCGATCTTGGCGTGCCGGCCTTCAGCTTTTTCTGGGACGTGATGCCTGACGTGGTGGCCCGCGTGAAACGTGCCGGTTGCCTTGTTCTGCATCAGGTCGGCACGGTCGAGGCCGCGCGGATCGCCGAAGAGGCCGGAGCGGATGTGATCATCGCGCAGGGCGTCGAGGCGGGCGGTCACGTGCATGGACGACACCCGGCTTTCGGGCTGGCCGAGCAAATCCTTGCGCAGACCGACCTGCCGGTCGTCGTCTCCGGAGGGATCGCAACGGGCGAGGGCCTCGCCGCCGCGTTGACCATCGGCGCCGATGGCGTGCAATGCGGCACGGCCTTTCTGGCGACCGAGGAATCCTTCGCTCATCCCTATCACAAATCCCGAATCACGGAGGCCACCGGCGACCACACGGTTCTGACCGATGTTTTCGTTCTGAATTGGCCCAAGGGCGCTGCGGTGCGGGTGATCGCCAATAGCGTGACCGAGAGCCTGGACGGACATTACCTCGGCCACGACCCTGACAGTCTTCCGCGCGAGGCCATCGCCCGCGACGGCGAGCAGCCGCGCCTGCGCTTCAGCACGGATTCGCCGCTGCGAACCACGACCGGCGACTTGGAGGCGATGGCACTCTATGCGGGTCAGGGTGTGGGTGCGCTCAACGATGTCCCCACGGCCGCTGCACGTCTGGACGGCATGGTCGCGCAGGCCCGTCATCTCCTGGAACACCCGTTTTGACGTGCTTTTAAGTCGAAGCCGTGAACGACGAATTCAAGAGCTCAGCTGCCAAGGTTGCTTTTGCTCACCACCTCGCTTTGCGCGCCGGTCAGAGAACTGGCGCGACTGCTTCCCGCGTGGATGGTCGTCTAACGATCAGTTATGGACCCTCGGTCGCGGTATGAAGCCTCTGACAGACATACTCGGTTCGATCGACCAAAGGGCGGACGAAACCTTGCCGGAAGGAGTTTTTTCGATCCCGCGAAAGCACTACGCAGCGAGCCCGAACGCGAGGTGACCGATCGGGAATGTTCCAGCAGGATACCGAACGCGAGCGACAGGCCGCTGGGAAAGGACAAGAGCGGAAATTGATCGCAGATCAAGGCGCCACAAGGCCAACCATCAAACTCTGGACCATCGGATCAACAAGCGCTTTGTTGCGATCCTCGCGGATCACGATCCACGCCGGCAATTCGAACACTGGCGCACCGGGCACCGGGAACAGGGCGCCGCTATCGATCTGGTGTTCGACCAGACGCCGGGGAAAATAGCCGCTGCCGCCATTGAGCTTGAGATATTGAAGGCCGAGCCAGGCGATGTTGGCCGAGAGTGCAGGACCGGGAAACTCCGGAAAGCCAGCGCGGAACTGATTGTCGAATTCCGGGCCCCACTCGACATGGATATAGCCGTCAGGCTGCATGCTAGCGGTCGGTTCGGTAGAGACGAGCACCAGCTGTTCAGTAAGCAATGGCAGGAGCTCGAGCATCGGACGGCGCTGCGGGGTGAACATGACTCCGATATCCATCCGCCCGTCGACCAGCGCCTGCATCAGTTCAGGCTCGAAGCCGATTTCGGAATGAAACGAAACTCGGGGATGGGTCCGCTGGATATTGGCGAACCATTTCATCATCAGCCCTTCCCACAGGCCGAAGCGCGCACCGATGACGACACGCGCGCGGAATTGTCCAGGAAGGCCGACGTCGTGCCGCGCGCGTTCGAGGGCTCGCACCATCTGCGCTGCATGCTTCAGGAACCGGCCACCGCCCGCAGTCAGCGCCGCGCCGGCCTTGTTGCGAGTGAAAAGCCTGGTGCCCAACTGATCTTCGAGTGCTCGGATACGAGCGCTCACGGTTGACTGGGTGACGTGAAGCCTTTCGGCGGCCGCTACGAAGCTGCCGGTATCGGCGACGGCAAGGAAAGTTCGGGCATGTTCGATGTTCATGGATCCCCCATGTATCGCATTTGCGAATATCATATCGCATTTATATTTGCTTTCCCAATATTATGAATCGCGCAATACTTGAAGTCCGCGCTTCCCGCGGACGACCGGAAGATGACCGGCATATGGATTAAACGAGCTTACCGGGCCGCAGGGTTTCCGGCAGTCAACAGCGTCTCTTGGATCGCGTCTGGCCGCAAAGCGTGGCGTGGGAGAAGCTGCCGGGGTCAGAAGCTCCGAAAACCGCGGAGCCTGGAACTCCGCCGCAGGCTCCGACACGCCGCGGGCCGGTGGGCAACCTCGAAGCCGCGCATTGGGCAGAATTCGGCGCCCGCCCGACCCGCGCTATAGATCTATGCGACTGACGTTGCGCTGAAAGAGTATCTCGAAAGGAGGTTCGTAAGGCCATGAGAAACAGCGATTTGAACGGAGCGAACAGCGTGACGGGGAGCGATCCCGCCGCGCCGAAGGAGGAGAGCTATGACGAGCGAAGGCCGTGCCCGACCCCGGGAGAATGTCGGCTCATGGCTGGGCTCGGGCTTTCGTTGGCCGGCATCACCCTCATCACCTTCGGCGACACGGGCATTGCGGGGCCATGGGCGCACAGCGTTGGGGTCAGCGCGCTGACCACCGGCCTGCTGCTGTGGGGAGCGGGTGCCATTCGACGCACGCTCGAACTGTGAGGCCGGCTCCCACTCGAGGCACCGCGCACATCGTCCGCTGTGCTGACCGCATCAGCAAACAGCCGTTTGAGAGATCCCAGCGTGATGGAAGACAACGATGGCCGCGGCATCGGGATGCTCTCGTCTCCGCACTCATTCGCGGTGGAGTTCGCAGTGGATTAGCTCGGCCCGCCGATGGTTAGTCGCGAATAGCCGCGTGCGTCGCGGCGCGTCGACCGAAGATCATGACAACGAAACAGTGGACCAGAGTGACATGGAAAATGGAATGAGTTTCGAAATGGTGATCGGTTGGCTTTTCGGCCTTCTTATTCTGGTGTTGGTGGTTTTGACCATAGCAGCGCTGATCAAGTGTCTACAGAAATAGCGAAAGAAGAGGCCAGTAGCCCCCAAAGCAGCATCGGCACGGTCTCGGCACAGGGCAGCACGGTCTAGGTCTTGATCCGGCGGCGGAATTCCTCGTTCAGGCGTTTGATGGCGTTTGCGGTCTTGGCCGATTTCCATTGCGACGGGTCGAGCCTGCTGAAGGTGAAGAGGCGCTCGCCAGCTTCCTTGAGGCTGTCCTCCGCTGCCCTGCACTTGAGATGCACAAGATCGGCGAGGGCCGCACCGAGAGGTTGGACATCGTGACCCCGCGACGTGCGCCCATGCTTGAAAAGCGGACGCACGGGTCCCACCATAAGGCTTCCCGGGGATGACCTCGCCCAATCACAAGCTCTGCACGCTGGACCGCCTGACCCACGATTGAACATTTTCCATGCGCAGCACCCCAGACCGTATCCGCCAAGCCGTGAGCTTTGAAATCATCGGCCTCCTCATCGTAACGCCGCTTTTCGCCTGGGCTTTCGATCATCCGATGGAGGAAATGGGCGTGCTGGTCGTGCTTGGCGCAACAGCGGCTACTGCCTGGAACTATCTTTTCAACCTGGCCTTCGATCATCTCCTGCTCTGGCGTCGTGGCGATGTCCGTAAGACTATGCCAATTCGGATCTCTCACGCGGTGCTTTTCGAGGTGACGCTGCTTACCCTGCTTCTGCCGGTTTTCGCATGGTGGCTCGACGCTTCCCTGCTGACCATTGTCGTGATGGAACTGTCCTTTGCAGGCTTCTACCTCGTCTACGCCTTCGTTTTCACTTGGGGATACGATACGATCTTTCCGCCTCAGAAACGTAAGCGGATGGCATAGATATGGATGACGATGCTACCGGAGGAGCCCCCGCCTGCTTTGCCCATCTTCTGGTCGATGGGCACCTGGTCGATCCCGAGGCGGCACGCGATGTGGCGCGATTCAGACGGGCGGAGCGCGCTCGGCTTGTGGCCGCGCGGGCCTTGTCCGCAGAAGATCGAGAGCGCGCGACCGTCCGGCTGATTGACGGTCTCGACCGGACAGTTCCTCTCGATGCCCGCCTCACCGTGGCTGTCTATTGGCCGATCCGGGGCGAA
>NZ_WBJS01000027.1 GCF_009296265.1 Thioclava sp. JE_KL1 | reverse complement strand
GTCGCTACCTGCAAGATGTCCGACGTGAACCCGGTCGACTACATCGCCGCCACCCTGCGCGCCATCCTCGATGGCCACCCGCAAAGCGGTATCGAAGACCTGATGCCATGGCGATTCAATCAGCCGTCAAGCCTCGCCGCATAGGGTGAAGCCGTAGCGCTTACGGCACTCGCACATCACGAAAGCTTCCAATTCCTGCAATCGCGAACGGGTGTTTTTCCACAGAATCGGCGGGAAGCGGTCATTCGCTGCGCCTATCGCGGACGTCCGCTCAGCGGGTGGCGAATGAGCGTTCATTTGTTGCACAGGCGGTGTTATGCCCCCGGCTCGAGAAATTGTTCGATCGATTTTCGATACGCCGATAATAACTGGCGATGGCCCAAGGCACCGTCACGCAATCTCGAACGAATCTTCCCTTTCCGCAATGTCTAGGAGCGGTTTTGCATTCCGAAAAGATCGTCCTCTGCAACTGCATCCAGAGCGCGAAACCCGTCCCGATCAGTCTTCCCTAGCAAGCTCTTCTGCTCGGGCACGCGCCGCAGCGACGCCCCGTCGGCACAAGGCGGACAGCCCAACCTCGGCTTCGAACACGGCAAGCCCCGCCTCCGTTGTGCCGGCCTTGCTTGTAACTGCCCGCTTCAGTTCCAGCGCAGAACGTGCATCGGAATGCAAGAGTTCTGCCGCACCAAGCAGCGTTTGACGTACCAAAGTGTCAGCGAGATCACCCGGCAGCCCCTCGGCCCGGGCAGCCTCTGTAATGTAGTGTGCAAAGGCAAATATGTAACCGGGTCCACTGCCTGCAACCGCTGTGACGCTGTCGATCTGATCCTCGCTTTCGAGCCATTCGAACCGGCCCGAGCCCTCGAAGATATCTGATACCAATGCCTTGTCCGCTTCGGAGACAGCTTTCCCGGCAACACCTACTGTCATGCCGCGCGCTACAAGCGCGGGCAGGTTCGGCATCGTGCGCACGGCCCGGTCGGTGCCGAGCTTGACCTGCATCCTGTCCAGCGTCACGCCTGCCATGATAGAGATAAGCGTACCGCAGTTCTTGGGTAGAGAGGATCCGGGCAACGCATGGAATTGCTGCGGCTTGATCGCGAGTATGGTTGCGTCGAAAGTTTCATCGGTGACATCCTGCAGCGCTCCGTAAAATTCGGCCCCGCTGGCAGGCAAGAGACCACGAGCGCGCTCGGGATTACGATCGACGACGGTAATTTTGGTGGCAGGTCGCTTGCGCAACGCACCGGCTGCAATTGCTGCTCCCATGTTGCCACAGCCAATAAAAAGAAGTCGCACAAGAAGGTCCTTTCAGTGTCGCGCCGGGTAGAGACGCTTGTTCGTTTCGTCGGCATAGCGCCGGAGGCAGTAATGCTCGTTGAGCGTGCCGAGCACCTGCATATCGTTGGACACCACCGCGAGCGTGTCAGCCTCGTTTCGGGCAAAGGCGTCGATCGCGTCTCGCACGGTCTGTTCGGGCCGCAGCCAGGCGGATTTGTGCCGTGCGATGCTCGCCACACGCTCCTTTGGATCTTGGCCGTCCGAGTGCAGATCGGTCATTTGGCACATACCTGCGTAACTGTCTGTTTGGTCCAACAGCGGAACCGTCTTGGTCGATCCGAGTGGGAAGCGCCGCCGCGCCTCGGCGATGGTCGCGGTCGTAGGCATCGTGTTCGGGCTACGCCGCATAAGGCGGCCGACTGAGAGATCACGGATCCAACCGACGTCGGTGGCCGAGCGGATCGTTTCTCCACGCAGGTGGAAGCGCCAAGTGGAGAAGCTAAAGCCGAAGAACTGCCGAACAATCGAAGTTGAAAGCAGCGCCGAAAAGAGCACCGCGAGCGCGAGTGGGAGGCTCTGGGTCATTTCAAGGGCGAGGAAACTCATCGCCATTGGCGCCCCGATGATCGAGGTGGCGAGCGCGCACATGCCGACCACGGCAAAAACAACGATTGGAACCTGCAGGCCGAAGGCCAGCATCCAGCCGATAGCGAAGACCTTGCCCAGGATGGCGCCTAGCAGTAGTGAGGCAAAGAAGAGGCCTCCGCGAAAGCCTGAGCCCAGCGAAACGATCGAGGCCACGATCTTCAGGCCGAAAAGCGCCAGCAGTGCCCAGACCGTCATGTTGGTTCCCAGCACTAAGGTCATCGCGCCATGGCCGGAGGACAGCACCTGAGGTGAGGTCAGGGCGAGGACGCCGACCACCAGCCCGCCGATAATTGGCTGCCCCCATCCGGGGATCGGACTTTTGCCAAAGACGTGCTCCATCATCGCCACCGAGCGCATGATGACAATGCCGACGCCAGCGGACAGCACTGCCAGCAGGGCAATGGGCAGGTATCCCTCCACAGGGATCTCGCCAGCAAAGAAGAGGTTTGGCCCATGACTGTTGCTGATCAATCTAGTAATGGAAGTTGCCGCTATGGATGCTGCCAGCACCGGCAGCAGCGCTGCCACGTTATAGGTAGCCAGCACCAACTCGAAGGCGTAGAATGCCCCGGCCAGCGGTGCGTCGAAGGCCGCAGCGATGGCGCCACCGGCACCCGCAGCAACGAGTTGGCGTAATTCCTCGCGCCGTAAGCGTAAACGTTGCCCCAGCCAGGAGCTGCCACCTGAGGCTACCTGCGTATAGGCCGCCTCCATGCCCACCGAGCCGCCAAAACCACTCGACAGGACGGTTTGGGCAGAGATGTACAGGCTGCCAAGAATGCTGAGCTTGCCGCCGCCGACCGCGTTCGCCTCGATCGGGTCGGCGACACGGCGGAACCAGCGCCTGCCGATAAGGTAGCTCAACCCGACGAGCACCCCGCCGATGACCGGCCCGGCAAGCCTCCGCAGGGGGGCGAGCGTGTCAGCCCCGCTTACGGGAGTCTCAGAGCCGAATATCCAGAGCCCCATCAGCTGGATCAGCTCCTGCATCCCGACCACCGCGAGCCCCGAAAAGAGCCCAACGATGGCCGCGAGTGCAGTATAGGCTATTTCATTGCGCCGGATCAGTGTTCGCAGCCGGAAAGGGGCGAAAAGTCGGCGCAGGACTGACCGCCTGCGAAAAAGGCGCAAGCGATCTGCCATCACTAGCCTTCAATATAGGCTTGGTAGAGTTCGTTCATTCTGGCCGTTTTCGGTCCAGGCTTGCCCGTGCCGATGGGACGACCGTCAATGCTGGCCACGGGGGTGATGCCACCGAGCGTTCCGGTGCAGAAGGCCTCGTCTGCAGAGTAGGTTTCCGCCAGTGTGAAGGGGGCTTCTCTTACCGTGAGCCCTGCATCTTTCCAGACCTTGATGGCTTTTTTGCGCGTGATGCCGTTGAAACAAGTCAAACCATCTGAAGTCCAAAGTTCCTCACCACGGATGATGAAGAAGTTTGTCGAGTTACAAGACGCCACGAACCCGCGATCGTCCAGCATAAGCGCCTCGTCGGCACCCATGTTGATCGCCTGGATCAGCGCCTGGATAAAGTTGAGTCGGCTGTGCGAGTTCAGACGCAGGTCGAAGACGTCCGGTGTCGAACAGCGAATCGTCGAGGTCATCAACTTGAGCCCCTTGGCCTTAAGCTCGGGGTTGGGCTGCTTCCATTCGGCGACAATGACGATCGTGGCACCGCCGACGATGAAGCGCGGATCCTGGTTCGGTGTCGACTTGCGCCCACGCGAAATCATCATGCGGATGTGGACGCCATCTTCCATCCGGTTGTGGCGCAGGCACTTCCAGATTTCCTCGACGAGGCCGGCCTTGTCGTAACCGATGTCGAGCTGGATCGAGCGCGCGCCCTCGAAGATGCGGTCGATGTGTTCATCGATGGCAAGAAGCTTGCCGTTTATCAGGCGAATGCCTTCCCAGACGCCGTCGCCAAGCACGAAACCCGCGTCGAAGATCGAGACCTTGGCCTCGTCTCGGCTGAAGAATTCACCGTTCACGTAAATTTCCACGGCGTCATTGCGCGGGTCTTTCACGTAGCTTTGAGAAGAGGAATTGCTGAGGGGGGTCATAGTCTTACCTTGAAGTCAGGGATGTTCAGAATGCGAATTCGCCGAAACGACGCAGGAAGTCCTGGGTGCGCGCCTGCTTGGGGTGCTTGAGGACCTCGTCCGGGGTGCCGACCTCGTGAAAGACGCCCTCTGCGAGAAAAATCACTTTGGTAGCGAAGTGATAGGCGAAGCCAAGTTCATGGGTGACGAGGAGCATGGTGCGCCCCTCTTCGGCCAGCTGCTTGATGACACGCAAAACCTCACCCACCAGTTCGGGATCGAGTGAGGAGGTTGGTTCATCGAACAGAAGGATCTCGGGCTGCATCGACAGCGCGCGAGCGATTGCGACGCGTTGCTGCTGACCGCCGGAGAGGAGCCCAGGCCAGGCATCGTGCTTTTCCGACAGGCCGACCTTGGCGAGCTCAGCTTCGGCGGTCTTGCGGGCTTCGGCCTTTGACATACCCTTCACCGTCACCAGACCCTCCATTACGTTGTCGAGAACGCTCATGTGAGGGAAAAGATTGAACTGCTGGAAAACCATCCCGAGCCTTTCGCGCACTTGGCAAAGCTGCTTCTCAGGATAGGTGACGGTGCCTTTCTTCTCGACACCGATGCGAGTTCCGTCTAGCCAGATCTCGCCCTCGCTCAGCGTTTCCATGAAATTCATACATCGCAGGAAGGTGGACTTTCCGGAGCCAGAGCCGCCGATGATCGCGATGCGCTCGCCCGGCTCGACGGTAAAATCGATTCCCTTGAGCACGTGGTGGTCGCCGAACCGCTTGTGCAGCCCCTTAATTTCTAGAATGGGTTTGCCGGTCATGAGAGTTCCTTTCCGGGTCAGTTGGACCGCGCCAAGTGCTTTTCGAGGCGCCCTGCGAGGAAGGTGCCGGGGTAGATCAGGACGAAGTAGATGAAAGCCACCGCGGTCAGGATCTCGAAGGGTCGGTAGTATGTCGAGGACAGCAGGCGACCTTGGTACATCAGTTCATGCACTGAGATCACCGAGGCCAACGAGGACATCTTGGCCACTTCGATTGTGCGATTGGTGAAGGCTGGCAGCATACGCTTGATCACTTGCGGCAGGATCACTCGGCGCATGGCCTGCCTATGGGTCATGCCAATGGCAAGCGCACCCTCCATCTGGCCGCGATGGATCGACTTGATACCGCCACGGAAGATTTCCGAGGCATAGGCCGACGTGTTGAGGGTCAAACCGAGAAGTGCTGCGGCAAATGGGCTGAGCTGCACGCCGATGAGGATCGGGAAGGCATAGTAGAACCAGATCAGTTGGATCAGCACCGGTGTGTCGCGGAAGAGCTCGACATAGACGAGTCCACTGCCGCGGATCCAGCCGCTGCGCGCCAGCCGCGCCTGTGCCAATAGGAAGCCACCAGCGAGGCCAATGACAATTGAGGGGATCCAAATCTGGATGGTGACCCAGAGCCCGCGCATTAGGACAATCCAGTTGTCGGTGACGACGCTGAAGTCGGGGACGTAATTCATCGTGGCGTCCTTACTGGTAGGCCGTTAGCCGGGCTTCGGCGAGGCGGGCGAGCTGACTGGCTGTAACCAGCAGCACGAGGTACATCAGCGCGATGGTCGTGTAGACTTCGAGCGGACGGAAGGTCTCGGCGTTTACAAGCATGGCCTGGTAGAGCAGGTCTGCGTAGGCAAGCGTCGAGGCCAATGCAGTCGTTTTCAGCAGTTCGAAGCTTCTTTCGATGAATGGAGGCACCATTCGAGAGATAGCCTGCGGCACGATCACTCGGCGCATGAGCGCGGAATGGGTCATGCCAAGCGCCCTTCCGCCTTCCCACTGGCCGCGCTCGATCGATACGATGCCGCCTCGGAAAACTTCGGCATAAAAGGCGCCAGATTGCGTCGACAGAGCCAGAACTGCCGCGAAATAGGGGTCGAGGCTGATGGCCAGCATCACCGGTAGCGCGTAAAAGAACCAAAAGAAGTGAACAATGGGCGGCGTGTTCCGGTAGAACTCGATGAAGACAAGCGCCGGGATTGTGAGCCACTTGCGTGTCGAGAGGCGCATCATCGCGAGAACGAGTCCCACGAGGACACCCAGCACGATCGAAACCACAGCGATTTTGACAGTGTTGAGCATTCCCAATGCGAGCATGTCGAAATGCTCAAAAACCGGGCCGAAATCCCAAGAGTAGTCCATGTGACGACTTTCGTTAGGTCAGAGAGGACGCGGACCTGCCTTCTTGTGGCGGGTCCGCACTTGGCCTTACCAGTCTTCCTTGATCAGGCCGGGGATGCCGGTGGGATCAATGCCCTTGCTCGTGAGGTAGGCATCGAAGAGTTGATCTGGGACTCCGGCAGCGTAGAAGTCGGCGAAGGTTTTGTTCACCCAATTAAGGAACTCAGGGTTGTCCTCCTGTCGCATGCCTGCAGAGGTTGCGACCGGCTTGACCGGCTCCGGTAGAAGCACCTTGCCAATTTTCAGACGAGAATACTGCACGACAAGTGCCGGGTGAAACTGCACAACGGCATCAACACGGCCTGCTGCGAAGGCAGCGATAGCTTCATCGTTGGACGAAAAGCGATTGATCTGCGCCTTCGGCATCATCTCGGTCACATTGCGGTCGAGCGAGGTTCCAAGAGTTACGCCAATGCGGGTCTCAGGCGTGTTGAACTCGTCCCAGGTCTTTGCCTTGGAGTCCTCTTTCACCAGCGCGCCCATAGCGTAATAGAACAGAGGGTTCTTCGGGAAGGAAAGAGCCTTCCGGCGCTCCTCCGTTGGGTCGAGCACGAACATGATATCGAATTGATTGGCCTGCAGTCCGGCCACAGCATTGGCCCAAGACGTCTCGACGGGGACCATTTCCACGCCAAGTTCGTCTGCCATGCGCTTGCCCATGGCGACGCCTACGCCTGTCCACTGTTCCGACATCGGGTCCTTGTAGAACCACGGTTCGGCCGATGCGACACCGATGCGCAGTTTGCCGGAATCTTTGATTTGTGCCATAGTGCCGCCGCCCTGAGCGCGAGCCCTTGGCGCAAATGCCATCGCCGCAGTGGCAGCAAGAATGAGGGTACGTCTTTTCATTTTTTTCTCCCGTTGGAACTGACCTTTTACACCTCGACCGAGGAGACGAAGGCCATGGTTTTGTCGAGCCCGCGGCTCATGTGGTCGCGGATCTCGTCCTTCATCCGCTCGCAGCTGTCTCCCAGTGCGAAGCGAACGTAGTCATCGTGGCTTTCCCGCTTGGGGCCAGTAATGCCATGGGCACGGTGGTGCGCCGCCCAGTAGAGCTGCAGACGGGCGCGGATGCCGCTCCAGCTCGACAGCAGTATCCCGTTGCCGCATGTCTCGTAGACAAGACCATGAAGATCGAGTTCGGCATCGATGGAGCGAATGTCGTCGCCCGCGTCGATGGCCTCGGTGAGCGCCGCATGTCGCGCTCTGAGTGCCACGTGGAAGCTATCGTCGCGCCGCTCCCAGATCTGCTCAAAGGCGAATATCTCGAGGCAAATGCGCATGGAGTAAATGTCGTCGATGTCGGCAGAGGTGAGCTGCAGCACGCGCGTCCCTGTATAGGGAACGGTGATGAGCAAGCCTTCGTCAATCAGATGCCGCATTGCTTCGCGCATCGGCCCGCGGCTGACGCCGAAGCGAACAGCCAGCGCCGTTTCGGTCACTGCCTCCCCTGGCTCAAACTCGCCCGACAGGATGGCGCCGCGCAGCAGACTGCTAAGCTGAGCGCCCATCGTTTCTCGCTTGATCATGCCGTTCATCGTGAAATCTCGCTGCGAATCTTGGATGTAGATTGTCTACAATCATTACAGGCGCAGACCAACCCTTTTTGATTCAAGATTGTCTACAAAGACATAGGGCTTCATTTTTGATCATAAAATAGGCATATTATGACGTATTCCGCCCAATTTTCTTGCTCAAACGCACCAAATCCGGGTGTAGCCTGTCACTAAGGAGGCCTGTGCATCATTAGGCGCATTGCACTTTCACTGCGTCCTAATGAATAGCCCCTAGTTTCCTAGACGCCTTGTAGTTTCAGTTTCTGCTGCTGTTCGAAGGCGATCGGTGACAGCATTCCGTTTCTAACGTGCTTGCGCTGCGGGTTGTAGAAGAACTCGATGTAATCGAACACGTCTCGCCGGGCTTCTTCGCGGGTTTTATACTTTCTGCGGCGGATGCGTTCGCGTTTGAGCAGGTTGAAGAAGCTCTCGGCGACAGCGTTGTCCCAGCAGTTCGCGCGGCGGCTCATGCTGGCGACCAGATTGTGCTGTTCGAGGGGGATTGCCAACTTATTTTCGCCTGATTGAGATGAGTGAGGACCCTGCTGGTCAAGCGGCAATTTCGTCAGCAAAGTCTTCCCAAAGGCCGAAAGCGTCGGCTCTGGCGTGGCGGTATGAGATTGCGGAAAGGCGGTAGCGGCGGGGTTTGAAAATCGTATTGATCTGGTCATGGGCGGAAAGGAAGCGCTGCGCCTGTCTTAGCGATTTGAACCTGCCCATGAGCTTCTCTCGCTTCCGGGTCGGTCGGTGCGAGCCCTCGATCCTGTTATTGATCCCTTTGTGGGCGCGGTGGTCGGCGTCCGGCGCCAGCTGACGGATCGGTTTGATATAGCTGCGCAATTTGTCTGTAATGATAATGCGGGGCTGGCCAAATCGGGTGATCAACTGTTTCAGAAATCGCCTGGCCGCTTTGGCATTTCGCCTTGGCTGCACCAGAATGTCGAGCACATCCCCGCTCCCATCCACGGCCCGCCACAACCACATCTTCACGCCGTTAATCGGCACGACGACTTCATCGAGGTGCCACTTATCTGCTGCAGCGGGCCGGTCGCGCTTGATGCAATCCGCGAAATGCCGGCCAAACCGGTTCACCCATTTACGAACGGTTTCCCGGCTGACGATTACGCCCCGCTCGGCGAGCAGATCCTCTACATCCGCCGTGCTCAGCGCAAACCGGTGGTAGGCCCAGACAGCATAAACGACGATTTCGCGGGGGAAACGGTAGCCTTTCAGGCGGGGCATCTCAGCTGGAATCTTCATGACGATCGCCTAAACTCCACCGCAGACGACGACAAGTTGGCAATGCCTTCGAACGACATCCTTGCCCCGATAGCTGAACCGCGGATCAATCGCCGGACAAAGACGCGAGTGCGTGTCGACAACGGTCAGGATACGCAGCTTCTTGCCCAAGGCGAGCTGGTCGTGAACGAAGTCCATCGCTCCGCTGCCTGACAGCGCATGTAAACATGCGCGAGAAGGTGACATCGTTTGGTCCAACGGCTTCCTGACGGTCTTCGCGCAGCTTCGCCTTCACCCGCCGTTTCGGGTGCTTGTTCCTGAGCTGCAGGCCCAACTCATTGTAAATCCTACGGGTCTTCTTCATGTTGATCACCCAGCCCTCGCGTCTCAGCAGCACGTGGACGCGCCTGTAACCATAGCGCACACGCGTTTCTGCAATCTCCTTGATCCGCCTCTCCACGGCAGCCTGGTCCGTGCGCCGGGATTTGTAGTGCTAGGTGGATGTGTCGAAACAAATGGCCCCACAAGCCTTCCAGATCGACACGCCCCAATCAACGCACATCCCGGTCACGATCACGCGCAAACGGCCAGGCTTCAGAGCTAATGGGATGGTTCGCCCCGCCGCCACGGGCGACAATAGTTGGAGATCAACTCGGGAGGTATGAAGATGCACATCGACCCTAAAACCTGCGCTGTCTTCGGCGTCGACATCGGCAAGACGCTTTTTCACGTTGTGGGCCTCGACGCCTCGGGCGCTCCTGTCCAGAAGGCCAAGCTGCGGCGCGACACAATTCTTCAGTTCTTTGCGCAGGCAGACCCGACCCTCGTCGGCATGGAAGCCTGTCCGGGTTCGCAGTGGCTTGCCAGGAAGCTTCGGGAGCTCGGCCATGGGGTCCGCATTATCACGGCTCAGTTCGTCAAGCCCTACGTAAAGTCGCACAAGAACGACATCATTGATGCTGAGGCGATCGCGGAAGCTGCGACCAGACCCACGATGAGGTTCGTCGGCATAAAAGAGGCACATCAGGTCGATTTGCAGATGCTGCATCGTGTTCGCAGCCGGCTTGTGAAGGGGCGGACCAATCTCATATGTCAGATGCGGTCGTATTGCTTGGAACACGACGTCGCGCTTCGCCAAGGCGCCGGGGTGTTCAAGCTTGATATCGTCCGCGCGATCGATAATCCCGAGAACGATTTGACTGAGCGAGCACGGATTGTCTTGCGTGAACTGCAGGAGGACTTGCTCGCCGCTCGTGTCCCAAATCTATAACGGCATAAAATTTACATAATATTTATTATTCGCCTTCTCGCCTTTAACCGCAAAGCAAAAATTTCCCCCATGAGCAATTCAGGAATGTCACTCTCCCCCAAAACACTGAGGGAGATCGGGCATGGGTTGGGTGATGATGAGCGAGCGCGAGTTGAATCGCATCGAAGTGCTGGCACAGATTGATGACGGACGCCTGACTGTCGAGAATGGCGCGAACATGCTGGGCCTGACCCGGCGCCAGAGCTTCAGGCTTCTGAAGCGATACCGATCGGATGGCGCCGCGGCGATCCGACACAAGGCACGCAGCAAGCCTCCGAACAACCGCATTCACAAAGCAAAGCGCGCCTACGCGCTGACCCTCATCAAAGAGAACTACGCGGATTTCGGGCCGACGCTGGCGGCCGAGATGCTGGCGGAACAACACGGGTTCCGGGTCTCGCGCGAGACGGTCCGCAAATGGATGGTCGAGGATGGGCTCTGGCTGTCACGCAAGCAGCGCCGGACATTCCACCAGCCGCGCCTGCGCCGGGAATGTTTCGGCGAGCTGATCCAGATCGACGGTTCCGAGCACCGCTGGTTTGAGGATCGGGGCGATCCTTGCACCCTGCTCGTCTTCATCGACGATGCGACCAGCACATTGATGGAACTCCGCTTTGTGCCATCGGAAAGCACGTTTTCTTATTTCGAGGCGCTGGAAAGCTATCTGTACAACCATGGCCGGCCGGTGGCCTTCTATAGCGACAAGCACACGGTCTTCCGTGTTCCGAAGCCCAGCCAGCACATGACCGGCGTGACCCAGTTCGGCCGCGCGCTGGCAGAGTTGAAAATCGAGATTCTGTGCGCCAATTCGAGCCAGGCCAAGGGCCGCGTCGAACGTGCCAACCGCACGCTACAAGACCGGATGGTGAAGGAACTCCGGCTGGCCGGCATCTCGGATATGGTGGCGGGCAATGCTTTCCTTCCCCGCTATATGGAGCGCTATAACGCCAAGTTCGCGAAGGCGCCGGCGCCCGGACAATCTGCATCGCGCGCTCAACATCGAACCGGATCGCCTAGCCGAGGTCTTCTGCCTGCGCGACAAGCGCTATGTAACAAAGGATCTGACCCTGAAGTATGATCGCAAGCGCATCCGGTTCGAGGTCAACGACCTGACGCGCGGCCTAGTCGGCAAATATGTCGACACCTACGAATACGCGGACGGGCGCATTCTGGTCCGTGCCAAGGGCGTCGCCCTGCCCCACACGGTGTTCGACCCACACCAGCAACGCGTAACCCATGCCGCGATCACTGAGAACAAACATCTCAGCGCGGTTCTCGCGCACATCAAGGAAGAGCAGGATAAGGCCGCATCACCGCCAAAAGTCAAACCCGTCAGCGCAAAGAACGGCTACAAGAAGTCGGGCCGTAAATCGCCGGGAAGGCCTTCGAAGCTCGACGCTTACTACGCCCGCAAACGCGCCGAGCGGGAAGCACGCGCAGCCAGCCAGGGCTGCGATATATGAGGTCTCCGCCCTGTCAGGCTGCGCTAGCGTCAGCGCTCAACGGTGACATTTCTACTTGGTTGCAACACCTTGATTGCGGAAAATAGGCTCTGTTGCGCATAGCGTTGACGTCGATGCAATGACAGTGTCGGGCGTCGTAAACCCATCCATGCCTAAACACTCTCCGACTTGCTATTGCGCGACAGATGGGCCGAGAACGCCACCGCGCCCTTCCAGCGGGCTAGCTTTCGGTCGAGCTCTATCCCGACACGGTCTAACACGCTCGATAAACTGGCAAATGGGGGCGTCCAAAAAACGCTCTTAGATGTTCGCGTCCAACTCTGCCTTACGCTGCGAGTGTGCTTCGGCCTTAGAACTTCGACACGGAGGCCAACGATATTCGCGCCGTAGAAAATGGAAAATGCAATTAGGCGCCTGAACATGGTTAGCATGGAAGCGTCAGCGAATGGATCGGGCAGATCATTGCGCGGCCGGCGGCGTCCACCAACCCGCGAGTCCCTTGCTTGCACGGGAAGGATACGGGTGAGGTCAGTCCGGCAAGCCCCTATCTCACGGGATCAAAATCAGATGAACGGCGCAATGGCGTCCTGAACGATGGCGCTCAAGTCACGCTGTCGAAGAATTCGGTTATCGGCATTCCAATCCTCTGCGCCTTCAAAACGCGCCGCGGCGACAGGACCGTCTTTCTGATAGCCCTCAATTCCGTCGCCATCACAGAAACGCCGTGCGAGGATGGCTAGTGCCGTCTTCACGGTTTCGGCGTGTTTCCCGGCCAGAGCCGCTTCGAATGTGGCCCGCAAGGCCTTCGTTCCACCTTTGTAATGTTCAAGGCAGTAGCACAGGTCATGCGCATCCTTTGGCTCCGCCCGGTGATCGAAGGCGAAAGCCTTGAGACAGGTGAAACTGACAATATCGGCATGCCGGATGGTCTCGGTCGTGATACCGCCGTCACCGAGCAATTCCGCCGTGATTTCAACTGTCTCAAAGTGATCCAGCACCATGGCCGAATGTGGGATGTGAATTGCCGAAACCGCGCCTTCGGAAGGCAGTTCCTGAAGCGCTCCGCCTTTTTCGTTTCCTGCGTCGGCCAGGAATTCGAGGATCAGAACCGTGCCATCGGCCAGTTCCTGTTGCCAGCGCCATGACAGCTTCTGGCCGAGGCTGTGTGGAAACTGAAGTCCATGGTATATTTCCGCAAGGCAGCGGGAGGCACGGATGGCGGGTTTCATTGATGGCATCGACCGGGAGCAAGCCACGCTTTTCCCCGAGCGTCTCGAAGATTGGATTGGGGAGGATCATCTGGTCCGTGTCGTCGACCTCTTCGTCGATGAGCTCGATCTTCTCGCGCTCGGGTTCGGACGCTGTGTGCCTGCTCGAACCGGTCGCCCGGGCTACCATCCATCCGTCCTCCTGAAGCTCTTCATCTATGGCTACCTGAACCGGATCCCGTCCAGCCGCCGCCTGGAACGCGAAGCCGGTCGCAATGTCGAGCTGATGTGGCTAACCGGTCGCCTGGTGCCCGACCACAAGACCATCTCCGACTTCCGGCGGGACAATGGCCCGGCCATCCGCAGGACCTGCGCACAGTTTGTGGAACTATGCCGCCGGATTGGCGTGCTGAAGGGGGATTGCGTTGCCATCGACGGCAGCAAGTTCAAGGCAGTGAATAACCGCGACCACAACTTCACGAAGAACAAGATCGCCAGCCGTCTGGCACATCTCGAGCGCGATGTTGAGCGCTACATCGATGAGATGGTGCGCATAGACCGTCAGGAGGAGGGTAAGGCCCGGGCCGAAAAGGTTGCCCATCTCGCCCGTCGCTATGGCCGCATCCGGCAGGAGATCGCGCGGCTGAAGTCAATGGAGAAGGCTTTGGCCGATGCGCCCGACGGGCAGATATCGCTGACCGATCCCGATGCCCGCGCCATGTCGACCAGCGCCCGGCACAGCGGCATGGTCGGCTACAATGTGCAGACAGCGGTCGATACCGAGACGCATCTGGTCGTGGCGCACGACGTTACCAATCAAGGTTTCGATCGAGACCAGCTCAGCCCAATGGCGACCGCCGCCAAGGAAGCCCTGCGGCGCGACGACCTGCACGCCGTCGCCGACAAGGGATATTTCAGTGGGGCTCAAATCCTGGCTTGCCATCAAGCGGGGATCACCACGACCGTGTCGCGCCCGGAAACCTCGGGCAACCGGGCCAAAGGTATGTATGTGAAGGCCGATTTTGCCTATGACCCGGCACGCGATGTCTATACCTGCCCCGCGGGTGAAGAGTTGACCTACCGCTACACGCGCGAGGAAGACGGGCTGCAGGTCGGTCGCTACTGGACCAATGCCTGTCAGCAGTGTCCGGTCCGGCACCGCTGCACCAGTGGTAAGGAACGCCGGATCACGCGATGGGAGCATGAGCATCTGGTCGATGCGATGCGCGAAAGGCTGAGCGGGGACGCGGACCCGATGACCCTGCGCCGCTGCACGGTCGAACACCCGTTCGGCACGATCAAGGCTTGGATGGGGCACACCCATTTCCTGACGCGGAGGCTGAAGAATGTCAGCACCGAAATGGCGCTCAATGTTTTGGCCTATAATATCAAGCGAGTGATCGCGCTGATTGGCCTCCGGCGCCTGATGCAGGCCATTCCGGCCTGATCGGGCAGCCGCCCCGGGCTCAGTCGTCATGCTCTGCCCAGCAAGGGCTCACCAGGCCGCGATGCGCGCGAAGGAATGGTCGAAGGCCGCGAAAAACGAGCCGTGCGGAAAACTTGCATCAGGAAGCCCTCGTCGACGGGTTTCCACACAGCCTCGGCCCTTGTCGTTTTCCGATCGGGTAAAACCGATGGCTCTGATATTGTCCTCAAGCGTCCGGTAAGCTTCAATGTCAGCGAGAAGTTTCATGTCCACGACGACGTCAACATCGCCCGTCCCCGCATGCACTGGTACAGCTGGAGGACGTTCCTCGATAATATAACGGGGTGTCAGACCGCCTACGAGAAAGATGGAGTCGCGCCAGGGACCCAAATGGCGGATCAATGTGACCAGTACGCGCTCGCACGCTTCGGTGACGGACTGATTGTAGCCTTGAATGGACGTTGGTTTTTTCATCGCCACACCAATTTCTGCGACCGCATATGTTCCGCCATTTCCTTGGCGCGGCCACGCTCTTCCAAAAGGTCGAGATAGACTTGTAGTGGTGAGGCTAGCAAGCCTTCGTTCTCGTCATGCATCCTGTGACGATTTTTGTTGGGGTTGCCGTCGATCACGACAAGATTTGCGCCTTCGGGAACCTCCCGCGCTCCCAAAGTTGAGAGGAGCCAGTCGCGTGTCCTCTTCCCAAACGTCCGCACCGTGAGGTGTGAGATGTTCGAGAGATATGGCGTGTAGGCTTGGGCGGCAAACTGCCCGGTAAACTCCAGATCGAAATCGTCGTAGTAGTTCGCGCCTTTGATCTCGTGAGCCATGTCCTCTGGTTTCATCCGCGGAACGTAGTATCGGGTCCGCTTCGATGCGCGACCAGCAAGAATGCTGTCCCGCCAAGCATCCAGTAGGTCATCCGGTCGGATCAGGCGACGCCGTTTCGCAGGTCCCTCCCCTTTTGCATCTAGCCAATCGCGGCGTTCAAGATCCTTGAAAGTCTCGGAGACAGTGGCCGGAGACACACCAGCATTTTCGGCAATTTCCGAGCCGGTGACCCATTCGTCTGGATGATCGAACAAGGCGTGCAAAACCTGTGCACGGGATCCTTTGAAAACATTTGCGGCCCGACGCTTGGCACGCTTGGGTTTTGGCCTCTCGATCAGCACAAACATCTCATCGACATTGAAAAAAAGCGATCCGCTCAAGTCATGATAGGCAACCTGCTCTTCCTGGAGGAAGTCCCGAGCCCCTTCTGAAACCAATCGCGCGAGGATCATGGGAACATATCGCAGGTTGGAACTGAGCTACTCCCCATCTCTTGGACAGGATCTGACGTAAATTAAGCTACTCGTTGCACCTGCTGACCGGGTTGGTTGATATCATTTCTCTGCCAATACACCAGCGCCGGTGGCTTGCCGCCGAGGGCTGAGTGAGGGCGCTGGTGGTTG
>NZ_WBJS01000026.1 GCF_009296265.1 Thioclava sp. JE_KL1 | reverse complement strand
ACGAAAGGTCGCCTCGCTTGTAGCGTTCTTGCAGTTTCGGTTTGGGAGGATCAAATGAAGCAGCTTAAATACGTAGCTGCCATCGCGGCGACGCTTTGTGCAACATCTGCGAGCGCGTGGCAGGCTACAGAGGGCAAGCCCTATGCGGGGGAAACCGTTCACGTTCTAGCGGTGAAATCGAGCCAGTTCGAGGCTCAGGAGGCCCGCCTGCCTACTTTCGAGAAGGCAACCGGCATTAACGTGGTCGTCGACTATGTTCCGTTCCCCAGCATGAAAGAGGCTCTGACAACAGAGATGATTGCAGGAGGGAATTATGATGTTGTCTCAATCATGGATCAATGGGTGCCGTCGCTGAAGAACTTGGTTCAGCCGATAGGCGACGAGATCGCCAAACAGGGCGTCGATTTGTCAAATTATCCCAAGGCTTTCCTGCGTCATGGCTATTTGGACAATAAGCTTGTTGGGTTGCCGGTGCGCGGCCACGTGCAGCTACTATTTTATCGCAAGGATCTGCTCGAGAAGGCTGGTGTTGGTGTGCCGCAAACTTGGGATGACGTGGTCAGCGCCTCCAAGGCGATTCAGGACACCTCGGGTGTTAGTGGTATTGCGCTGCCATACGGGAAGCTGAACGGACAGAACCTCATGGTCTGGATCAATCTTCTGTGGGGGCACGGTGGGAAGCTGTTTGATGCAAGCGGTGCGCCAAGTTTCAATTCCGATGCGGGTGTCGCGGCCACGGAGCAATACGTTGGCTTCTTGACGAAGGACAAAATCGCTCCATCGGGTTCGGCCACCTTTGTGGAGCAGGACGCTGTTAACAGCTTCAAACAAAGCAATTCAGCGATGCTGACGACTTGGTGGTGGGTGCGTTCGCAATTGACTGACCCCGAGCAGTCCAAGGTTGCCGACGATCAACTGGGCTTTGCCCCGATGCCCTCCGTTGGAGATGCACCCCGAACAACTTTCACAAACACTTGGATATTCTCGATCACAAAGGGGTCTCGCAACAAAGACGCAGCGGCCGAGTATCTTGGATGGTTGACCGATCCGGCACTAGAGCGTGACATTTTGCTCGATCCGTCTCTGAGCGAAGTTGTTGCAGTCCACTTCTCCAACATGCGCGACCCGGAAGTGAACAAGCGTTGGGGTGGCATGCATGCCGCGGCAGCAAAAACGCTGGAGACGGCAGAAGGTATGGACTTCGGTGAGAATTGGCCGCGGATATCCGAGATCTTGGAAACGACGATCTCTAGCCTGGCAAGCGGCGCAGAAACCGATACCTCGGCCGCGCTCGACCACGCAGCAGACGAGATTAAGCGGATCCGCTGAGCGCCTGCAATCTCATGGTGAGCCCTCTTCTAGGGCTCGCCTTTCCCCTGACATTGAGAGAGGCCCCCCATGCGGGATCGACCACTATCCTATTTGCTCCTGGTGCCTGCGTTCTTGATCGTTCTGGCGACCACGCTTTACCCGCTCGCCTATTCGTTCGTGATCGCGTTTCGGGAATGGGATCTTACAAAGCAAAACCGTCCCGGAACGTTTGTTGGTCTCGACAATTTCACCTATGCGTTTACTGAGCCGGGCTTTCTAAATTCGCTTTGGGTGACGACGATCTTCGTTGTGACAAGTGTTGTGCTAACCCTTTTCATCGCGATGTCGCTGGCGCTCCTACTGCGGCGCACGGGGCGCATGCATACCTTTACGCGCATCATCTTGATCTTACCTTTCGCAATGAGCCCAGCTCTGATCGGGGTTAGCTACCGCTTCATGTTTAATCCGGAATTTGGCGTGATTGCGAAAGGGCTGGGCGCAATTTTTCCTGCTCTTCAGGGCGTTCCGTGGCTGGCGAGCCCCGACCTCTCTATGGCTATTCTAGTACTGACGGATGTTTGGCACTGGTCCCCCTATATGACGTTTATGTGTCTGGGCGGGCTTGCCTCGGTGCCGCGAGAGACTGAAGAGGCCGCTCGCATCGACGGTGCATCGGGATTTCGAATCTTCTTTGGCATTGTGTTGCCGCAGATGAAGGGCGTGCTGATGGTTGTAGCGGTTCTCAAGACGATCTTTGCGCTCAAGATGTTCGATCAGGTGGTCACACTCACCGGCGGAGGGCCAGGCAACTCAACGGAAACGCTCGCCTATTTCATCTTCAACGTCGGCTTCAAATGGTACGACATGGGCTACGCTTCGGCGCTGGCCTGGATACTTACCGGAATCATGATGCTGATCTCGATCTGGTACGTCCGGATGCTGCTTAGCGAAAGAAAGGTAGCCACAGCATGAAGCGTATATTTCTTTGGTGGGGCGAGCGCGCGCTGCTCCTTTTGGTCTCGTGTATTGTGCTGTTTCCAATCCTTTGGATGTTCCTGACCGCGTTTAAACGGCCGAGGGACGCCTATTCGATCTCTCTCCACTTCAAGCCGACGCTGTCGAATTTCGTCACGGTGTTCTCGGATCCCTGGAACCTCGGAGAAATGGTGGTCAACTCGGTGACGGTCGCGGCAACGACTGTCTTGATCGCTGTACCCTGCGCGGCGCTTGCAGCATATTCGTTTTCCCGCTTCAGGGTGCGGGGTCGCAAGTTTCTCTTCTTTCTGATCCTGTCGACCCAATTCATTCCGGCCGTCGTTATCATTCTGCCCTTCTTTTTGATGTTTCGCACGCTCGGGCTTCTGGACACCCGCATTGCTCTGATCGTTGTCAACCTCGCGATTGTTACGCCCTTCGTCATCTGGATGCTCAAGGGGTTCATCGACGCGATCCCTACAGATAGCGAGGAGGCCGCACTGATTGACGGAGCCTCGCGGTTTCGTGTGATACGCGACATCGTGTTGCCAATGGCGGCACCGGGCGTACTGACCGCGACGATTTTCTGCTTCATTCTAACCTGGAACGAATTCCTTTTCGCTCTGATCCTGACACGTCGCAATGCTGTGACGTTGCCAGTAGGGCTTGTCAGTTTTCGTACGGAGCAGGGTGATCTTTGGAATTTGATGAGCGCTGCAGGCGTCATGATCACGGTGCCGATTTTTATCATGGCTCTTCTTATCCAGAAACACTTCACGCGCGGGATGACCGCAGGCGCAGTCAAATAAAAAGGGGGCCACAGATGGCCGAAGTAAAGCTTGTCGATGTTGAGAAAAGGTATGGCAGCTTTCTTGCTGTTCCAAAACAAAGCCTGACAATCGAGGAGGGGGAGTTCCTAGTGCTCCTCGGTCCCTCGGGCTGCGGTAAGACCACTACGATGCGTATGATCGCAGGTCTTGAAGAAATCACAGCAGGCGATCTCATGATCGGCGGAGAGCGCGTCAATGACAAGCCGCCGAAAGATCGCGACATTGCGATGGTATTCCAAAATTATGGGCTTTATCCGCACATGACGGTGGCCGAGAATATTGGCTATCCATTAAAACTACGTGGTTTCAACCGGCAAGCTCGAGAGGCTCGTGTCGCGGAAACTGCCGAAAAGGTGGAGCTGGGTAAACTGCTCAAGCGGCGTCCCTCGGAACTTTCAGGAGGGCAGCGTCAGCGAGTTGCCTTGGCGCGCGCTATTGTTCGAACGCCTAAATTGTTTCTGATGGATGAGCCGCTTTCGAACCTCGATGCCAAACTGCGCGTGACGATGCGCGCCGAATTGAAACATCTCCATCACGAGTTGGGCGTCACCACAGTCTACGTTACGCATGACCAGATGGAGGCGATGACGCTGGCAAGTCGGGTTGCAGTTATGCGCAAGGGCCGGATCGTGCAGCTCGACACGCCCAAGATGATCTACTCCGAACCTGCCAATCTGTTTGTCGCCAGCTTCATCGGTTCGCCGCCGATGAACCTTATCGACGGCGTCATCTCGCAGGGCACTTTCACGGCTCCGGGCGTTAACCTGCCTGTTTCAGCGGCTGATCGTGGCAATGTGGTCTTGGGAATCCGACCCGAAGAATTGGATCTTGTTCCAGCGGACGGGGAGGGGCTGTTTTCGGGCCTCCTATACGCGTTGGAGCTGACAGGAGAGTCAACATTGGTAACGCTGCGCGAGGGCACGACAGTCGTTTGTGCCCGCGGCGGGGCCGATTTTGACGCACCGATCGGTACGCGTTGCGCGCTGGTCCCGAAGGCGGGTGCGCGGCTCCATCTTTTCGACAAGGACAGCGGCGAGCGAGTCTGAAGCTGAGCGCTGGACAATTCTATACCAAGGAAGAGAACGATGACGAATCTGACCCAGAAAGACGCAGATGCGCGCATAATCAAGAATTCTGATTATGTTTCTTGCACCGTGGCTTTTATCGACTGCAAGAAGCCCGGATCTCACCTAAAGGAAAACTACTCTATCATCGGTCCTGGCGTGACCTCTTCCGATGAACAGGTGGTAAACCTTCCCGAGCCGCACGGCTTCAATATCGGCGCAGCCGCTATGCCCAACGGTATCACCAACAATCTGCATATCCATTTCACCGCCGAAGTCTTCATCGTTCAGAAAGGTGAGTGGACCTTCCGTTGGGGTTCGAACGGCGAAAATGAAATTGTCGGACGTGAAGGCGATATTGTGTCAGTTCCGACATGGATCTTCCGTGGATTTACCAATACCGGCCCCGATGACGGCTGGCTTTTCACGGCGCTTGGCGGAGATAATACTGGCGGCGTTATTTTCCACCCCGAGATCATCAATGAAGCTGCAGATTACGGGCTCTACATCTCAAGCGATAACACGCTTATAGATACCACGCGAGGCGATACCATGCCCGATGAGAGCGGTCGTATTGCGCCAATGCCAGCCGCCGATGTCGACCAGCTGCGCGAGGTCTCCCCCGAGGAGATGCGCAAGCGCGTAGTCACGCATGCTGATCGAGATTTTCGCCCCGCCTTTATCGACGCCAGGCTGCCAGGTTGTGGTGCTGAAATTGCTCCGGTCATTGGTTTCGGCCTGACCCAAAACCGCGAGCATATGTCACCGATTGCTAACCCGCATGGGTTCTCCATCGAATGGCTGCGTCTTGGAGTGCGCACGCATGTCAGTCGTTTCACCCTGAGTGACAAGATGGTGCTGATCGTTCGTTCCGGGAAGATTCGCTTAACTTTTAACGAGGGAGGGGACGTTGCCGTCGATCTGGCTGAGCGTGATACCTACTCGATTCCAGCGGGCACTGTTCGTGCTATTGAGGCGCTTGGCGACGCCCCCGCCGAAGCGCTGATTGTGATCTCGGGGGACCATCGCAAGCGTCCCGAATTCGAGCCAGACGTGATTGATGCTGCGCGCGCTATGGGTTTTGCGCTTGATGCCGGTGGTTACGTCGCAAAGGCAGCTTTGCTGCCGAGCTACAAGCGAGCAAGTTGATGCGAGAAAATACAGTAAAATCTAAAATCGCCGCGGGAGAGGCTGTGATCAACGCATGGCTTTCGATCGCTTCTAGCTATTCAGCAGAAGGGATCGGGTATTCTGGGGTGGACTCAGTCACGGTTGACCTGCAGCACGGGATGCTGAGCTTCTCAGAAGCCTTGCACATGTTGCAGGCAATCTCGGCAACCCCTGCGATTCCTTTGGTGCGCGTGCCGGACCTGAATCCGGCCACGATCATGCACCTTCTCGATGCCGGTAGCTACGGTGTGATCTGCCCGATGATTTCAACGCCGGAGGAAGCTGCAGCCCTGGTCGCGGCGTGTCGTTACCCCCCGGTTGGAACGCGGAGTTTTGGGCCCTCACGAGGATTGCTGTATGGAGGACAGGATTACGTTTCTCACGCCGATAATACCGTGATGGCGATCCCGATGATCGAGACTGCAGAAGCGGTCGAACGGATCGATCAAATACTCGAGGTTGACGGGATCGATATGATTTATCTCGGCCCGAACGATCTGGCCTACTCTATGGATGGCCATGTCGGCTTCCCGCGCCCCAACTCTGAACTTGCCATTGAACGGGTGGTGAAAAGTGCGACGCGCAAGGGTATTCCTGTCGGGATATTTTGCGCCGATGCGCAAGAGGCCTGTAGGCGACGCGAACAAGGATGTGCGCTGGTGACGCCCGGAAATGATTTTAGTCATCTCGTTCGGAGCATGAAAAATGCAGTAGCCACCATCGGGGACGATACCTCTGCTGTCAGCAAGGTAAACCATGGCTACTGAGCTGGCATCCGAGCGGCGTTGGGTACTCCTGCCGGGCACGCTTTGCTCTGGGGAGGTCTTCGCGCCGTTCCTACACGCCCTTGGTGTCCCCGATACCCTCCGACATACCGTCGCTTTGCGGCATGCCGGCATTGATGACTACCTGCCAGACCTAAAAGCGGCCTGTGTGCCTGGCGCGATCCTTTGCGGATTTTCACTCGGGGCGATTGTTGCGGCGCATTTGGCTGATAGGCTCCCAGTAAGCGAAGTAATCTTATTCGCGCTCAACCCTCATGCTGATCCGCCCGAGAAACGACCTGAACGGTTGGCCCTCGCACGTGAAGTGGTTGCAATGGGCGGTGCTGCTGCATTGGCACCACGTCTCTCAGAGTTTGCGGGCAAGAACTCTGTTCAAGCCCGAACTACGCTTTTGTCAATGGCCGACCAGACTGCGGGCGATATAGCAGCGCAGACTGAATTGGCGTCGAGCCGTCCGGGGGCCTTGGGCAGCCTTTCGCGCACACTGGTACCGGTAACGTTTTTAACCGGGACGTGTGATACGATGACGCCGCTCGATCTCGCGCAGAAAGCAGCGCGAGCTGCGCCGAAAAGTCGCGTCATCGCATTGCACGGTCTTGGTCATTTCGCGCTACTGGAAGACCCCGATAGATGCAGCCGGGCTATGACTCAGCCTGATGACGAAGACGGGGCAAATATCCTATGAGCGCGAACGTTTCGCGCGAGCACGTCAGCTGTGCATGGCAGTTTTGAAAGGGCAATAGATTATGACGGTTCTAGGCTGTATCGCGGATGACTTCACCGGAGCGACGGATCTCGCCGCGCTGCTCGCGCGCAGTGGTGTGCCGGTTTCGCTGCGTATTGGAGTGCCCAAAGAGCCGCCCGCGGCAACGGATATGGTCGAAGTGGTGGCGCTCAAAACGCGAACCGCGCCAGTCGAGGATGCGGTGGCGCAAGCTCGTGCTGCATTGCATTGGCTCCAAGAGGCAGGTGCGCAACGTTTTTTCTGGAAATACTGCTCGACATTCGACAGCACAGAAGCCGGAAACATAGGCCCGGTGGCTGAAGCGTTAATGCGCGATCTGAATACCGATCAAACGATTTACTGTCCTGCCTTTCCAGAAAACGGCCGTACGATCTTTATGGGCAATCTATTCGTGGGGCAGCAGCCTTTAGCGGAAAGCCCGATGAAGGACCATCCGCTGACTCCGATGCGCGACAGCAATCTTCTCCGTTTACTTGGCCCCCAGGTAACGCAGCCGGTCGGTCTGGTGGACCGATTGAGCGTGGCGCGGGGAGCAGAGGTGATACGTTCCGAATTAGCGGCGTTCAAGGCCTCGGGCACGACACATATAGTGATTGATGCCGTAGCCGAATCTGATCTGGAAGCGATCGCGACGGCCTGTCGGGAAATGCCCCTTCTTACGGGGGCAAGCTCGGTGGCGATGCCGCTACCGAAGTTGCTAATGGCAGATCAGATTTTGCCGCGTGAGGCGGTCAGAATCGGGCCTCTTTTGGTCCCGCCCGAAACAGTGGTGTTGTCAGGTAGTTGCTCGGCAATGACACAAAAGCAGGTGCTACACTACTTGGCGACAGGGGCAGCTGGCTTCTGCCTTGATCCGCTGGAACTGGCTGCCACTGGGGCCGAACCGGTCCTGAACTGGTTGATGGCACAGGATCTTGCCGCGGCACCGTTGATCTATGCCACTTCCGAGCCGGCAAAAGTTAAGGCGGTTCAGGACCGGCTGGGTGTCGCAAAAGCGGGTCGCATTGTTGAAGAAACTCTTGCTGCCTGCGCGTGCGCTGCGCGTGATGCGGGCGCACGGCGGATCATCGTAGCGGGCGGCGAGACTTCTGGAGCGGTAACCAATGCTCTTGGGCTCGATCGGCTTCATATCGGGGCTGAGATCTCTGCTGGAGTGCCATGGACATACGGTCAATCAGATGGCTTTCAGATAGCGCTCGCGCTGAAATCCGGTAATTTTGGAACCGAGGCATTTTTTTCGGAGGCCCAAAGGAGGTTGGAAACAGCATGAGCGCGCAAACGCGGCTTCGCGAAAAAATTTGTCTGCTTGCCAAATCAATGTTCGATCGTGGGCTGACTGGTGGTAGTACGGGCAATATATCAGCGCGTACAGACGATGGTGGGTTGTTGGTTAGTCCTACTGGCACGAGTTTTGGCCGCCTTGACCCCGTGCGGCTGAGCCTGTTTGACGCTCAGGGCAGGTTGATTGACGGTGACGCACCCACAAAAGAGATGCCGTTGCATAGTGCTTTTTACGAAACACGCTCTAATGCGGGTGCGGTGGTACACCTTCATTCGTGCCATGCGGTTGCTTTGTCGATGCTCCCGTGCGCGGACCCCGATAATTTCCTGCCTCCGCTCACCCCTTACGCGATCATGAAACTGGGAAAGGTGACGTTGTTGCCCTACTTCATGCCGGGCGATGCCGCGATGGGTAGGGCGGTTCGGGGACTTGCCGGCAAACGATCGGCGGTAATGCTGGCCAATCATGGGCCGGTCGTTGCGGGCAAGGATGTCGAGGCTGCCTGCAATGCAATCGAGGAGCTAGAGGATACCGCGCGTCTGAGTTTGATGACGAGGGGCTTGGCGCCGCGCGGTCTAGATGCGGGCCAGATTCAGAAGCTAGTCAAAACCTTCAATGTTGAGTGGGATGCATGAAATTCTCAGCCAATCTTGGATTTCTGTGGGCGGACAAACCTTTGCCCGACGCGATACGCGCCGCGAGTGTCGCAGGTTTCGACGCGGTCGAATGTCACTGGCCTTACAACGTCGCTTCTGAAGAAGTCCGGTCCGCGCTTGACGAGACGGAATTGAAAATGCTCGGGATCAATACCGCGCGTGGAAATGTTGCCGCGGGCGATAACGGACTTTGTGCGCTTCCCGGTCGTGAAGATGAGGCAAAGGCTAGCATTGACGAGGCCATCACCTACGCGCGCGAGATTGGAGCCTCCAACGTGCATGTCATGGCTGGGTTCTCAAGTGGTCCCACCGCGCATGCAACGTTTGTAGAGGCGCTCCGCTACGCCTGCGCCGCCGCTGCGCCAAGCAATATCACCATTTTGATAGAGCCGCTTAACGGTTATGACGCGCCCGGTTATTTCCTGAAGACGACTGACCAGGCTCTCGAAATCATTCGGCAAGTTGGTGAGCGAAACCTGAAATTAATGTTCGATTGCTATCATGTGCAGTTAACTGAGGGAGATCTGACTCATCGGCTTATGGCATTGCAAGGTGACATTGGGCATATCCAATTTGCCTCTGTTCCCGACCGCGGCGCGCCCGATCATGGCGAGGTCGATTACCGTCATGTTTTCGAGCTGATTTCCAAGCTGGGGTATCACGCGGCCCTCGGGGCAGAATACAAACCTGTGGGCGAGACCGGCGAGACTCTTGGTTGGATGCGTAAGTTTCTGGGCTAAGGGCAAAAACCTGCAAGCTCAACACAGTCGACCCTTCTTGATGGCTGCCCGCTATCCTAAGCGCCATCGTGGCTGGGAATATGTACAGGGTCGAAGAGCTTCTGCCATTGAACTACATGAGCTATGCCCGAAAGTTGGTGACGGCCTGATCAGGCGGCGTCTTGAAGTTGCTTGATCCCGTCCTTGAAGGCAATGCCCTGGACGATCTCGGGCAGTCGATTGGCCCCGTCCAGCTTTCGCCATTTCGCCTGCGCCGACATCATCAGCCTGAAGGCCATGGCAAGCCCAGTTTTCCGGCTCAGGCATCCCTTGGTCTTGCCGGTGCGGTGCCGGACGGTGGCGAAGGTGCTTTCGATAGGGTTTGAGGTGCGAACGTGTTTCCAGACCTTATGATTGTGAACAGGCATGCAATTTTGACCCCGTAGCGGGGTAATAGGCATCCAAAAATGCCCCCCCTTTTGCGCACACCGACGCATCCGGTCGGTCATTCCGACAACATCCGGTCAGGTGTTCCGGATATCCGGTCACCGCGAGACGTCGCCACTGAGCGTGCTTTCTTGATGTCGCCTCTGTTTGATGCGGTCAAGCTTTTCGAGGCTCGCGATAGGGGAGCCGCGCGCGGCGCCGTGCGCGCCCCACGACGCTGGCGCGGCGTCGCGCGTGGCGGTGACGCTGTCGCGCGTCATGTTTCGTTCTTTCGCAATGAGGGGCCGTCCAAGGGCAGCCTGTGAGCGTTGTGGACGATGCGGTCGAGGATTGCATCGGCGAAGGTCGGCTCGCCGATGACGTCGTGCCAGGCGTCGACGGGCAGTTGGCTGGTGATGATGATCGATCCGTTCTGGTAGCGGTCCTCGACGATTTCCATCAGGTCCCGGCGCTGCGATGTTGTCAGCCGTTCGGGCCCCCAGTCGTCCAGGATGAGCAGGTCGGTGCGAATGATCTGGCGGAACAAGCGGGGAAACCGCCCGTCACCATGGGCGAGTTCGAGATCGGCGAACAGGCGCGACAAGCGGTGATAGAGGACGGTGCGACCGTCGCGGCAGGCCTTCTGTCCGAGCGCGCAGGCCAGCCAGGTCTTTCCGACACCGCAGGGGCCGGTGATGATCAGATTTTGCCGCTTTCCGATCCAGTCGCCGTGCGCGAGCTGGCGGAACAGGTCCCGGTCGAGTTGCCGCGGGGCGCGGTAATTGACGTCCTCGATGGCGGCGCCACCATGGCGCAACTTGGCCGCGCGCATCCGGCTCTGGTAGCGCTTCGTGCTGCGGTTCGCGGCCTCGCGGTCGATCAGAAGGCCCAGCCATTCGGCATGGCTGAGCTCGGTGGCATCGTCTTGCCGCTGCAACTCGGCGAAGGCCTCCGCCATGCCATCGAGCTTGAGGGCACGCAGGTGGTTCAGGGTGGGATGGTCGAGCATTCGGATGTCTCCTCTCAGTGGAAATAGCTGGCGCCGCGGATATTGGGATGGGTGATCGCCGGGCCCTCCGCGGGGGTCTCTGGCCGTCGGCGATGCAGGTTGTTCCGGAGGATTGATTTGACCGAGCTGTAAGACAGGCCGCCAATCTCGCCAGCACGTAGGCAGGCGGCTTCAAGGGCGTCCCGGCCATGGGGCTTGGCGAGGCGCAGGATCCCGATGCAGGCGCGGAAGCCTTGCTCGGGATGGGGTTTGGCGCGCAGGATCAGATCCACCAGGGTCGCCGTGTTGGGACCGATCTTCTCGGCCATGCGCCGCAGTTCGGCGGGGGTAAGCCCGGCATATCGGCGATGGCTGGCGGGCATGTGCGCGGCCACGGTCGTATGCTTGCGGTTCCCGGACGTCCGGACATGGGATGCCACGCGCTGTCCTTCATGGAAGATCTCGACGGTCCGGGCCGTGATCCGAGCCCAGAGCGTCTTCTTCAGGAGTTGGTGGGGCACGGAGTAGTAGTGCTTATGAACCTCGACATGGTAATCGAGGCCGACCCGCCGCTCGACCCAGTCGGCATACTCGTAGGGGGCCGCGGGCAACGGCCGGAGCGCGGGCTGGTCGAGCTGTTCGAACAGATCCCGGCGGCTGGCGCCCAGGTGCCGGGTCACCTTGCCGTTCAGTCCCGGCAGCAGATCGCGGATCGCCGCGTTCACTTCGCCCAGAGAAAAGAACCGCCGTTTGCGCAGCCGCGCGATGATCCAGCGCTGGACGACAAGAACGCCGACCTCGGCCTTCGCTTTGTCGCGAGGCTTGTAGGGACGCGCCGGCAGGATCGCCGTGCCGTAATGAGCGGCCATCTCGGCATAGGTGCGGTTGATCTGCGGCTCATGAAAGCAGGCCTTGATCACACCAGCCTTGAGATTATCCGAGACGATCTGCTCGGGCACACCGCCGAAGAAGGCCAGCATGCGAACATGCGCGCCGATCCAGTCCGGCAGGCTCTGGGTCCAGGTCGCCTCGACATAGGTATAGTTCGAGGCCCCCAGGACCCCGACGAAGATTTGCGCCACGCGGATCGCGCCGGTCTCGCCATCGATCACCTCGATGGTATCGCCGGAATAGTCGACGAACACGCGCTCGCCAGCCGCATGGTGCTGGCGCATGGTGGGCGACAGGCGACCTTCCCAGCGACGGTAGAGGTCGCAGAACCGACTGTATCCATAGCCATCGTCCGGATGGGCGGCGCGATACTCCTCCCAGATCAGCGACAGCGTGACCCCCTTGCGGCGGAGTTGCCGATGAACCGCAGCCCAATCCGGCTGCGCTAATCCTCGGCGCGTTTGGCCGCCCGGCGGTGCAAACAGCCGTCGTTCCAGCGCGGCTTCGTCGAGCCCGTCCGGGAGCGGCCAACACAGTCCGGCCCGATCCGCCCGCTTGAGATACTCGCTGATCGTCGACTGCCCGACGTTCAGGCTCCTCGCGATCTTCCGCGTCGACAATCCGGTGGCCCTCAGGCGAAGGGCTTCTGAAATTTTGCGCATTGGCAATCGTCTCATTCTGGGGCTCCTTGCTCGTCCTCGATGACGGCAAGGCTACCCTGCTGCACGATCGCCCAGCAGCCGGTCTCACAACTCGAAACCGGGATGATCGGATACCCCGGAACCCGTGACCGGATTAAATCGGAATGACCGACCGGATATTATCGGAATCCGTGACCGGATGACCCCGGTGTGCGCACCCCCTTTACACTGATGTGGATGATGCTCCCGAGGTCATCGGGGAGCACAGTGTGGGATGTTGGTTGTGGAGACGATTGCGAAGATCCGGCGGGCGTATTTTCAGGACAAGAAGTCGATCAAACAGATTTGCCGAGAGCTGCGGGTCTCGCGGAATACGGTGCGCAAGGTAATCCGGTCAGGGGCAACCGAACTGACCTACGAGCGCACGATCCAGCCGCTACCGAAGATCGGCCCCTGGACGGGTAAGCTCAATGACATGCTGGCGGCTAACGCTCGAAAGCCGAAGCGTGAACGGCTCACCCTCATCCGGATCTTCGAGGAACTACGCGCCCGCGGCTACGAGGGCGGCTATGATGCCGTCCGACGCTACGCCGCTTCCTGGAACAGGGAGGAACGGGGGTCGTCGGCTGCCGCGTATGTCCCGCTGACCTTCGACCCGGGCGAGGCCTATCAGTTTGACTGGAGCCATGAGATTGTGTTGATCGACGGGGTGACGACCACGGTGAAGGTTGCCCACGTTCGCCTGTGTCACAGCCGGATGCTATTCGTCCGAGCCTATCCTCGCGAGACGCAGGAGATGGTCTTCGACGCCCACGACAAGGCTTTCGCCTTCTTCGGCGGGACCTGCACGCGCGGGATCTACGACAGCGGGAATTGTCCGCCATTGGTCCGAGGACAATGGACGCGAAGACGGCGGTGGACACGATCTTCGTCGGCCGCGATCGCGCCTACAATCGACGCTTTCAACAGATGTGCGGGCATTACCTGGTCGATCCAGTTGCCTGCACCCCGGCCTCGGGCTGGGAGAAAGGACAGGTCGAGAACCAGGTCGGGGTCGTGCGGCGGCGGTTCTTCGTCCCACGGCCCAAGTTCAAAAGCTACGCCGAGCTCAATGCCTTGCTTGAAGATCGCTGCGTGGCCTGGGCAAAGGCCAATCTCCATCAAGAGCTCAGGGACCAGACGAACTGGGACGTATTCCAAGCCGAGCGCGAGAGCCTCGTGCCCTATGTCGGCCCGTTCGACGGCTTTCACGCCGTGCCTGCCTCGGTGTCCAAGACCTGCCTCGTGCGGTTCGACAATAATCGATACTCAGTCGATGCACGCGCCGTCGGACGACCGGTCGAGATCCGCGCCTATGCCGAGCGCATCGAGTTCTGGCAAGACGGCAAGGTCGTTGGCCAGCACGAGCGCGCCTTCGGACGCAACAAGGACGTCTACAACCCTCTGCACTACATCCCTGTTCTTGCGCGCAAACCGGGCGCCTTGCGCAACGGCGCGCCTTTCAAGGGCTGGGAGCTGCCGCCCGCGATAAAGCGTGTTCAGCGCAAGCTCGGGAAGGTGCCGAACGGTGATCGCCAGATGGTCCAGATCCTGAGCATGATCCCCACCGATGGGTTGGATGCGGTGGAAGCTGCCTGTTCGGAGGCGCTGATGGAAGGGGCTCCGGCAGCGGCCGTCGTGCTGAACATCCTGGCCCGGCATCGTGAACCACCACCGCCACTGACAATCACCACACCGGATGCGCTGCGTCTGACCTGCGAACCAGTGGCCGACTGCAAGCGCTATGACAGTCTGAGGAGACCAAACCATGGAAAGGTCACAGGTGCTGGACGCGATGGGCCAGCTGAAGCTCTATGGAATGAAGGCCGCTTACGATGAGATCATCACCACGGCCGTGAAGCGGCAGCACGGGCCACAGCAGATCGTCGGTGATCTGTTGAACGCCGAAATCAGCGAGGTGAGGCGTGAGCCGCCACTGGTTCGAGGCCACGCCGAACGGCACGCTCGATCAAGTATCAGCTGACCATCGCCCGACTGCCTTTGGCAAAGGAAATCGACGAGTTCACCTTTGAGGACACGCCGGTGAACGAGACGCTGGTGCGCGACCTCGCAACAGGTGACTTCCTCGATCAACAGCGCAACGTCGGGCTGATCGGCGGCACTGGGACCGGAAAGTCGCATCTCGCCGTCAGTATTGCACGAGCCTGCATAAGACGTGGCAAGCGCGGCCGGTTTCTTCAATGTTGTGGACTTGGTGAACAAGCTCGATGCCGAGGCCCGCGCCGATCGCCAGGGGCGCACTACCGATCTGCTCTGCCGCCTCGACTTCCTGATCCTCGACGAGTTGGGCTACCTACCATTCGCTCAGACCGGCGGGCAGCTCCTCTTCCATCTCATAAGCCGCCTCTACGAGCGCACCTCGATTATCGTGACGACCAACCTCGACTTCGGAGAGTGGCCCTCGGTCTTCGGCGATGCGAAGATGACGACCGCGCTTCTCGACCGACTTACCCACCATTGCGATATCGTCGAAACCGGCAATGAGAGCTGGCGCTTCAAGACCCGCGAATGACCGAAGACCCGCTGGCCCGATACGGCTGCGCGGTGTGATAGCTACACCGCATCGGGCCAGCTCTCGTCGTGCCAAAGGGGGTCAATTTTGGGCGCCGATTGGGGGTCAAGATTGCGTGCCGATTGACAGAACTGATCGACGCCGCGAACGAACCCGCGGGCTTCGCGGTTGCGGGCAGTCAAAGAGGTTGGGCGACGGCCCAACCCGGCCGTCCTGTGGAGCTCATTCTGCGCGAGCGTGTCGGTAACCCGGTCATCGTGATCGATGAAGTAGATAAGGTCGGCGATGTGCGTTCAGATCGAGGCTTCAGCTTCGCGCTGAGCAATGCGCTCTTACCGCTGCTCGAACCCCTCAGCGCGCGGACCTGGAACTGCCCCTACTTCCGGGTGCGGTTCGATATGCGCTGGATCACTTGGGTTCTGACGTCGAACAATCGTCGCACCGTGCCAGCGCCACTCCTGAGCCGCTGTCGTGTCGTCGACATCCCACCGCTCTCTGGCGCGCATCTGGCGTATTTCGCGCGCCGGGAAGGGGTGGCGCGCGGCCTGCCGGCGGATACGGTCGACGCGCTGGTGGATATGCTGCGAGGCGTCGGGCGCGGGTGGGACCTGCGCGCGGTGCTCAAGCTGATCGAGGGCGTGCTTGCACGTGAAGCCCTGCCGCTGCTGCATTGACGACAATACTTATGCGGCACCGCGCTGCCGAGCTCAGAGGCACGCTGTCAGGTGCGTCGCCGACACTCTGGCGCAACGCGTTTGATCCGAGGTTCGGGTCAACCCTTTCGTGCCGACGTGGAGAAAGCCTGCTTGAGGAGAGAGCGGATGGAGATCAAAGGCAACAGCTTTTCTCAGGTGGAGATCGAAGTGTTCCTGAAGGCCCATTCGCGCCTTGCGCGCGCATGGGGCCTTTCGGAAAGCGAAGCCTCTGGCCTCTTCGGAATGCCTGAGCCAGTTTGGAGCGGCCTGCAGGAGCCGGGCGATGCTCCATCTCTGACCGAGGATCAACTCCTCCGGCTTTCTGCCGCGCTTGGGATTTACAAGGCACTTGAACTCTATTTCGCCAAGCCGCTCGCGCGCACTTGGATGACACGGCCCAACACCGGGCCGCTGTTTCTCGGTGCACGCCCGGTTGATGTGGCGATCAAAGGAGGATTGGAAAAAATCTTGGAGATCCGGAAATATCTCGATGCTTACTTTGCTGGAGCGTGAGGCGTGGCCCGCACGCTCAAGCAGTTCCGCCGGAATTACTCTGATCCAAACCGGGGGCCGACGGGCAAGGGGACCGCACGCTATCGCGCCTTGAAAGAAGTCTGCCAAGTCTGCCCGTCCAAGCAAAAATACTGCCCCAACGCTGATGCGCGCAAGATCACCCGCGAGGAGCACGAAGATGCGCGTCAGGTCGCTAGGGATCTGGCCAAAACCGCAGAATACCAGATTGCAATGAAGCTCAGGACGAAGGTCGAAATGCTCTTCGCCCACCTCAAACGCATTCTCGGGCTGGGACGACTGCGATTACGTGCGCCGTGCGGCGCAAATGACGAATTCCTCCTCGCCGCCACCGCCCAAAACCTCCGCAAACTAGCCAAGATCCTTCCTGCAACGCAGCAAACGCGAAAAGTCTGACAGGAAAGGCACTCGGTAAGCGCGACGCCGGCCCCCTCCTGCCATTTCTGACTTGATCCAGCCATTCTGTGCGCATGGGCGTGAGGGAGGTTTTGGATTTTGGAAGTAGACGGCAAAATGGGCGTCCATTTGGACGGCTCGATGGGCTTAGGAGTTTCCCG
>NZ_WBJS01000025.1 GCF_009296265.1 Thioclava sp. JE_KL1 | reverse complement strand
GATGTGCCTTCCTCGCCTTGCCTCAGAATGAACGCCTTCTGTGCTTCCGTGAACTTCGATGCTTTCATGCGCTTCCGCTCCTCTCCCAGCCAGGAAAGCTTAGCTGAAAACTCCAGTTTCAAACGGTCCAATTTTCAGGGGGCAGAGCAGCAGGTCAATGTGTTCATCTCATAAGCGTGCTCAGTCTTGCTGGCGACTGTCCTGAGCACGACATTATCGGAACCGCATCTCTTCGAGCCCTCGGGAGCCTGCGATCAGGTAAGCGAAACGAGTAAATTCAGATGGCGACGGCTTCCAGTCTGAAGCTCGTTCCATCGACCCACATGCGATGCAGCACGACAGCCATGCGTCGCGCCAGAGCCACCATTGCGCGCTTCCGCCCGCGGCGTTTGGCAACATGGGTGGCCCAAGTCCAAAGTGTGTTGCCTCGACCTCTATTCAGCATGACCGTTGCGGCTTGACTGAGAACTCGTCGGAGCTTCACGTCTCCAGCCTTTGTTATGCCGCCCGAAACATCTCGCTCGCCGGACTGATGTCGCGAGGGTGTCAAGCCGACCCAAGGGTCGACATTTTTCGATGAATGGGAGCGTGAGGGGGCATCAACGGCAGAGCGATAGGTGGGAGCGACGACGGCTTCGCCCCCCCCCCCTGGCATAGTCGTCAAGCGCAGGCAGACAGGGTCTTCGGAAGCCATCTGCCTGACCTGCTTTTCCAGCCCGGCCAGCTCCAGGCATAGGGTTGCACGCACGCGCTGCATGGGTTCCGTCGCTGCCTCGAGCATCATGCTGCCTGCCACCAACTCCCGAACCCGCGTCACCTTGACCTTGAGGCAAAGATCCTCAAGGCGGAGCAGCGCCGGCTCTCGACCGCGGTCCGGGCGCGGAAGATCTCCCGACGGGCGCTGTAAAAGCATCGTCGCGATCTGGCGCGGCCTCATGCGAAGATCGCCGGGCGTCATCGCCTGATCGCGATCGAGGCGCTGGCTGTGCACAACATGACCGGCTCGGCCCGGGGCACCGCCGAGGCGCTGGGCCGAAATCTGGCCCAGAAGGCGGGCCTGAACCGATCGATCCTGGACACGGCCCCGGCCGGGTATTTGAACATGCTCCGATACAAAGCGGAAGAAGCTGGTGCGGAGTTCCTCGAGGCGAAGACGCGAGAGCTGAAGCCGTCACAGCGCTGCCCGGACTGCGGCGCGGTGCGGAAGAAGACGCTCGCAGAGCGCCATCATGATTGCGACTGTGGCTGTCGTCTCGGGCGAGACGAAGCCGCAGCCCTCGTTTTGCTGCGGTGGGAGCTCGCGCAGCTCCGCCATTGCCAGAACGAGGAAACGATCAACCCGGTCGGGACGGTCGGGGATCAGGCGGCCGCCTGATCCGAACCCCCTTCCAACCTACGGAATTGGTGGGGGAGGTTCATGGCTTTTGCTCGCGACGAGCTCCAGAGCATGGAGAAGCCGAACACCGCGAACCATAAGATCGCGCCAAGACCGAATATCGCGCCTGCCGCATCCCCAAGCGATGGAACGAGAGTGGCGAGACCCGCGACGCCGACGAGCATCCCCAGAGCCGTCCAGGGCCATGCGATCATCGAAGCGCGCCTTGCCAGGAGGCTGACGCTGAAAATCCAAATCCCGCCCGCAATCTCATTGCCCCCGCCGAGCCCCAACTCCACCGCGTGCAGTATCGACCAAAGGTCGGCGGCACCGGACGGGTCGACCGGATAAAGATGTGCAGCACGTTCAACCGCTACATTTGCGATCATTCCCGCCCCGAGCACCAGACCGGCCCAGATCAGGCCGATCGCTTGGATAAAGGCGCTCCAACCCCACGATGCAGGGCGCAAGCGCTCGCTTAGGGCCACGACCAGAACGGTGAGCGCGATTGCGTTGAGACAGTAGATCAGCATGTTCCAGATCAGCATCAGAGCTGGTCTCGCATGGATGAAAGCGACGACCGAGGCTGCGTCGAGCGCGCCGGTGCCATAGCCCAAGGGGGCCAAAACCGTCACGAGCAGAACGAAGCCCATGATGTATGTGGCCGCACAGATTAACGCGGCGACACCGCCGGCTTGGAAAATAGACATAGGGACGCTCCGGTCTGGAATGCGTTACGCGCTCCGAGCGCACTCGGAGAAATATTCGGACAAACGGCGGTGGCCGCGGCGCTTCCCCACCATGTCCATCGCCATTGCGCTGAGGAAGAACTGCGCGGGGCCGTGAATACGCCTCGGCGTGAGCCAGGGAAGAAGCCGCAATGCTCCACGCCGCAGTGTATCGGGCAGGTGTGTCAGTCGCGCTTCGCGACCCAGCGCGGCAAAGGCAAGCTGTGCGATCTCTTCATGGGTGAAGATCTCCGGCCCGCCGACATCGAGCCAGTGTTTACCCGCCTCCGTAGCATCGGCTGTAGCTTTTGCGAGGTCCGCACCATGTATCGGATTGATCTGATGATCGCCGGCACCGAAGAGCCAGACTCGTCCGGCCCGCGCCATCTTCAGGAAATCTCCCATATCCGAGAAATACCCGGTCGGGGCGATCACGGTCGATGCAATCTCGGAGGCCCTGAGCGCATCGACGAAATCAGCCTTGGCGGCGACCAGCGGGACGTGGCGCAGCCGCTCGGCGTTGATCACATGGATATAAGCAAAGCGCGCGACCTGTGATTGCTCGGCGGCGCGCAGCAGGTTCAGGTTCGCCTGAAAGTCAACATCGCGATAGCTCAATCCATCAGTCTGTCGGGTGATCCCGAGAGCGGAGACGACGAGATCGGCCCCATCCATGATCCCCTCCAGCTCCTCTGGCCGGGTGGCTTGTGCCTCGACCAGAGTATCGGCGGAAAGCTCGCCCGCGCGCTTCGCGTTTCGGACGAGGGCTGTGACGTGCCAGCCACGTTGCTGATATTCGGCGCAGAGATAACGACCGAGATAGCCGGTCGCTCCGGCGATGAAGACGGTTTGCATGGCCATTTCTTTCATTGCTGTCTCCTTTACGCGACGTGGGAGGCGAGCGCACAAAAGACCATGAGCGCGAGCAGTGGCGTCCAGAGTAGGCGCTCGGGCCGCGATGGGCTTGCGGCATTTGCGAGCAAGCTCAAGCCAGTCAGGGTGAAAGCACCCCAAAAGGCCACAGGCGGCCAGCCGAGTGCCAGCACCCCCGCATCCGACAAGATTGCCGCGGCCATACCCGCCAGAAGCGCTGCCTGCACGAGTGCAAGCCCGCGCCAACGCCAAGGCAGACGGCCTGGAAAGCGTCCACCCAGCGTGAAGCGCCCCAACGGCGCGCCCGCAGCCAGTGCGATATGCATCGCGACAGGCAAGGCTGCCAATGCGGCATAGATCAGGGCAGGTGTCGCTGCGGGCATGGCGGTATCTTTCTCTTGTCTTGCGCGAGACGCCTCAGCAGCGATGACGAAAGGCGAAAGCCTCCGGCGCGAAGCTGGAAGGCTGCAGGGGCGTCTCGGGGTCGTCCAACCCCATATCACACCGCAGCCACTTCGAGCTCGGCAAGTCGCGCGACAGGGTCGCACGCTTGCTGGTCAGCATCTGATAGAGCGCCATGAAACGGCGACGATATCTGGGTCTCGTCTTTGTCATAGGGAACTCTCCTTTCGCGCGGCGCTCAACCGACAACCCGGTGGCCGCGCCCGCGCAGGCATTCGATCACGATCGCTTTGCGGCGCTCGGCGCTGTTGTTGAGCCCGGCCACGCCGCCCGCCAATCCGCCCGCGACCGCGCCGCCGAGTGCCGTGCCATCGTCGTCCGCGCTACCCAGAAGTGCCCCGGCACCGGCGCCCAACACCGCGCCGCCAGCCGTTTCCTGGTCATATTGCCGCTGAGAGCGCGCAAGCGATTGGCACGCACCCAAATCGCTTTGGAACGATGCACTCGGCGTGCCATCAACGATCGGCGTGTAGCGCGCGCCGGTGTCGGAACAGGCACCGAGCAGCGCTGTCGCAATCGTCAATCCATAAAATCCGGTTTTCATCGGCATGTCCTCTTGTCAGTGGTTTGTTGCGAGGGACATACGTCGACGGGTCCGCGATCGGCATGACCGCAGGTATCATTGCATTGACCTTCGGCACCAAAGGTGCGGTTTCGACCTCAGGCTGCGGTTTCGCGGAAGGCGCTCGGGCTTTGCCCGGTCCA
Source organism: Thioclava sp. JE_KL1 (assembly GCF_009296265.1). GTDB lineage: Bacteria > Pseudomonadota > Alphaproteobacteria > Rhodobacterales > Rhodobacteraceae > Thioclava. Next base: position 12,738 of record NZ_WBJS01000025.1, on the reverse strand, counting down.
GCGCCGGAATGCGCGCACGAAGGACGACGCTTCGGAGAATCCCAGCAGATAGGCCGTCTCGTTGACTGAAACCTTGCCCCTGGCAAGGTAGTCGAGGGCCATGCGCCGTCTCAGATCGTCATGGATCCGGGCGAAGGTCACATCTTCCTCCTTCAGTCGGCGATAGAGCGTCTGGCGGCTCATCCCGAGATCGCGCGCTATCTTGTCCATCGAGAGCGAGCCTTCGTGCAAGGAAGGCAGGATAAGAGCTTCGATGCGTGCGCGGATCGTCTCGGAGCGCGCAAGTTCGTCAAGCAGCGTATCGGCGTGACGTGTAAAGACGCCGAAGGCATAGCTGTTGCCGGGTTCGAACTCCGTCTGCTCTGTCACCCAGACCGGGTCGATCCGAAGTGCGTTTCGGGCCGCGTTGAAGCGCACCGGCACCCGGAACAGATCAGGGTAGTCCGCGACATGAGGCGGCGGCGGATAGGTGACTTCCATCTCGAGTTCGAAGGTCACGCCCGGAAAGGAGCGCCGAAACTCGCTGATGAAGCGTGCGAACGAAGCCTCGAGAGAGATGTAGTCTGGCCCTTCGACGGGGAGGTGATCGACGATCCAGACCTCTCCGTCTGCCTGCAGCAATTCGAACCTGTCGCGTCCTGCCAGCCCCCCATTCTCGGCCATCAGATGCAGGTAACGGTTGAGCTGTTCGATCGAATGGGAAAGCGACGCCGAACTGTGCACGATCTGGCCGACGACCGACATCGTTTCGAGGCGAGACTGCAGCGTATGGCGCAGCAAGAGCGCGGTATCTCCCGTCGCCTCCATCGCCGAACCGATCAGCGCTTGATAGGCTGCAATCGGAACACGGTTATCCTGATCGGAAAGGTCATCCGCATCAAGCCCGCAAGCCGTCAGGAGGCTTGCGCGCGGCGCCCCGCGTTCAACCGCGTAGTCCAGCAGGGCGGAAACGAACCCGGCCGCCATCATCGGCTGTGACATCATCCTCCTCCTCTCTCAAGTCGCACCGTGACATCAGGTGCCGCGAACGCCTGCGCGAAGCCCCGTCTTCTGTGAAACACACTTGGCTACCGAGCACCGTTCTTGGGGCTATCTGAAACTTACTCTCTGCTTCGACAGAAACTTACGGCATGAGGTTCGCAGTTGCATAGCTATGAACCACCCCCTTTGCACCTGAGGCCTCAACTACTCGGATCGTCCACGTCGAAATCGAAGCGGTTCGGCAGGCTCAGACCCTTCCCCAGATGATGCTCGATCGCGCGCACCGAGATGCCGTCGCGGTAGAACCAAGGGTCAGAGGTATCCTGCTGCCACGCCTCCAGCTCGTTCCGGAATTTTGCGACAAGCTCAGCATGTGCCGGGTCCTGGGCGAGGTTATTCACCTCAGCCGGGTCCTCCCAGAGGTCGTAGAGCTCCTCCGCCGGGCGATGCACGTAGTCGCGCAAGGGCCGCGCGCCGATCATGACGGGGGCGCGGTTTCGGATGCCTTCCCAGGAAATCGACCCGTAAAGATCGCCGGAAAACGGGAACGGCAACTGCCACGCGACATTGCGGTGATACTTGTAGCGTGGCGTTCGCAGAAACCGCGTCGGCCAGTAGTTGGTGACCTCGTGGAAGGTGTGCGATCCGAAGGCGCGGTCCCAGCCCTCCCGCTGGTGCTCCGCTTCGAGGATGGGCAGAAGCGAACGGCCTCGGCGCGGCGACGAAGACGGCTCAGCCTGCGCCCACTCGACGAAGGTCGGGAGAATATCGACGAAGGAAACGATGTTGGGGTTCGCGATACCCGGCGCCTGCCCCGGGCGACGCATGATCAGAGGCAGGTGAACACCGGCATCGAAAAGCGTGGTTTTCGAGTTCAGGAAGGGGGCCCCGTTATCCGACAGGAAGCAGATCAGCGTATCGTCGAGTTGCCCCGTCGCTTCCAAAGCCTCGAGGATCAGCCCGACGCCGCGATCCATACGCGCGACCGAATGGTAGTAATTCGCGAGTTCTTCGCGGACCTCCGGCAGGTCGGGCAAGAACGACGGCACGGAGACATCCTCGGGCGCGAAGGTTGGATCCGGGCCGCCCGGATCGCCAAAGCCCGCGCGCGTCATGTCGCGATGCGGGTCGATGAAACCCACGGTCAGGAAGAACGCAATCTCGGCGTCGCTGTCGAAGAAGTTCTTCGCCCGAGTCGCGACCCAGTCCACGTCCCGGCTGCCGCTTTCCTCGCGATGCGCCCAAGGATAGACCGGCTCCGGCCCGACATGAACCTTGCCGATGATCCCGGTGCGATAGCCGATCCGGTTGAAGATCGCTGGCGCCGTCTCGACATGATCGAAGGTCATGAAATGGTGGTGGTCGTGGTTCAGACCATATTGCCCGGTCTCATGGGTATGCAGCCCGGTATAGATGACAGACCGGCTGGCCGAGCAGGACGCCGTCGAGGTGAAGGCCATATCGAACCGCGTGCCATTCGCGGCCAGCGCATCGATATTCGGCGTCCGGATCGCGGGCTCACCGTAGCAGCCCGCCATGCGACCCAGATCGTCAGCGATCATCAGAAGGATGTTACGAGGCAAGGGCTAACTCCGTGAGGGATATCCGAGTTTGCGCGCGCGGGAATTCGGCGATGACATCGGAGGCGACATGCGCCCCTGCGGACAGCGCCGTCTCGATACCCGCGTCGCACGCAATCGCGGCGAGATAGCCCGCGTTGAACGCATCGCCTGCGCCGACCGTGTCAAACACCTCACGCCGGGGCGCGTGCGCCCGGATGGTTTCGCGACCATTGCGGCAGATCGCGCCATCGGCACCGCATTTGACGACCAGTCGTGCGCCCGCGCCGCCTCCTTCCTGAAGGGCATCAAGCGCCGCGGGGAGATCGGCGCATCCCGCCAACGCGCATGTTTCCTTGTCATTGAGAAGCACGTGATCGGATTTCCCGATCCAACGTCGCACGGCGCGGCGGCTCGCGTCAGTCCAGCCACCGCCGGGCCAGCCCGGATCGATTGCGATTTCCGCGCCAGCGAGGCGCAGGTGATCGATCAGCGCCTCTTGATGGGCAAGCAATCCGGGCATGGCGAAAGCGCCGCTGACCAGAGCAATCGCTCCGTCCAGCGGCCAGTCTTTTAACTGCCTCAGGAAAACAGGCAGATCTAGCTTCGCCAGATGTCCGTCGATCGAAAGGAAACTACGCTCCGCATCCTCGAAGAGCACGCCAACCGACACCCCGGTCGGATCGCTAAACCGCTCGATGCGGTGGAGATCGCCCTGAAACCGATCCGCGATCATCTCGCCCGCCATGTCCGAACCACAGCCGGAGATCAGGCCGTTCGGCGCGCCGAGACGGCTCAGAACCAACGCCGTATTCGCGGCCGATCCGCCGATCCGCATATCCGAGCGCGGCAGAAACGTCTCGGTGCCCGGCTCGGGCCAAGCCCCGATCGCGCCCATGACGAGGTCGAGGTTGGCATTGCCGAGAACGCAGATCGGTCGGGCCATTACGCGGCCTCCCCGCTGGTCACCTTGCGCGACCGGATCGGCACGCCGACCTGATCGACCATGCGGTCGGAGGCATCGATGATCGCCTTTTGCAGAACTGGTAGGACCGAGATCGCGCTCGCGAGTCCCTGACGTTTCGGCAGGCTGACCGTCAGGGCCCCCTCGACCGGCGCTTCGCCGGAGAAATCGAAGACGATGGGCCGGATACCGTGGCCGAGGAGTTCGCGCGAGAGCCCGTCGATATTCACGCCCTCATCCCCCGCCCCGCGCAGGAAGATCACGGCGCTCTCGTCATCGACCATCTCGAAGGGACCATGGCGGAATTGTCCAGCCTCGAGACCCAGCACGGGAATACGCGCCAGTTCCATCAGGCTCAGCGCCGCGGCATCTGCAGCCCCCTGCATCGTGCCACGCGCGCAGATCACCGCATTCTTTGCACCCGCGATGGCGGCGACGACCTCTGCGTTCTCCGCCGTGACCGGCGCATTCAGCGCGTCCACGAAGGCTTCGCTATCTGCCCCGAGGGCTGCCAGCACCCCCATATGCAGGGTCAGCGTGACCAGAAGCGAGCGCGTCGCGGCATAGGCATGCTCCACGCCACCCTGCCCCAGCAGCGGGTGCGTGCGCGTCGCAAGCGGGCTGTCGGGATCGAGCGTCAACCCGAAGACCGGCCCCGCTGCGGGCGTATCGAGATAGCGCAGAACCTCGCCCGACGCGCCCGATTGCGAGGTCAGAAACACCGTCGCCTCGCGCGAAATCGGCGCGCGCATATATTCGGAGACGACATGCGCCGTCGCGTCGATGCCCGCCTGCCGGTAGAAGGGCTCGGCGGCCCGGTTGATCCAATGCGAGCCGCCCATCCCGAGCAGCAACAGCCGACCGGTTGCGCGGATTTCCTCAGCCGCCTGAGCGCAGGCAGGATGGCAAGTCTCCCAAGTGGCGCGGGCATCGGCGAACTGGCGGCTGGTTTCGGACTGAAGCTGTTCCAGGCCCGGCGAAATCGTCATCTGTGTCTCCATTGCGTTCATGCCGGCACCACGGGCCGACCGGTTTTGTCGAAGAGGTGGCCGCGTTCAGCCTGCGGCGTCAGATACACCGTCTCGTCGACGCGGTAGCGCTCGAACCCGGGCACGCGTGCAACGACGGTGCCGGCGTTCTGTGTTGCGACGTGGATGAAGGTGTCCGCACCCAAAGCCTCGAAGAAGGTGACGGTGCCATGCCATGTGCCGCTGTCACGGCTTATGTCGACATGCTCCGGACGGATGCCATAGGTCGCGGCGCCACGGCTTTCGGCCTCTTGGCCTTCCACGAAATTCATCCGCGGAGAGCCGATGAACCCGGCGACGAACTGCGACGCGGGGCGCTCGTAAAGCTCCATCGGCGCGCCGATCTGCTCCACGTGGCCGCCATTGAGCACAACGATCCGGTCGGCCAGCGTCATCGCTTCGACCTGATCGTGGGTCACATAGATCATCGTCGTGTCTTCGAGCCGCTTGTGAAGGCGCGCGATCTCGATCCGCGTATCGCCGCGCAGCGCGGCGTCGAGGTTCGAGAGCGGCTCGTCGAAGAGGAACACGCGCGGCTGGCGTGTGATCGCACGGCCGATGGCGACGCGCTGACGCTGCCCCCCGGAAAGCGCGCGCGGCTTGCGATCAAGATAGGGCGTGATCTGCAGCATATCGGCGGCCTCGCGGACACGCGTCTTGATCTGGTCCTTCGAGAGCTTCGCCTGTTCCAGCCCGAAGGCCATGTTCTCGTAGACCGTCATATGCGGGTAGAGCGCGTAGGACTGGAACACCATCGACACACCGCGCTTTGCGGGCAGCACGTCATTCATCGGCGCCCCGTCGATGGTCAGCTCGCCCGAGGTGATGTCTTCGAGCCCCGCGATCATCCGCAAAAGGGTGGATTTTCCGCAGCCCGAGGGGCCCACGAAGACGACGAACTCGCCCGCTTGCAGCGACAGGTCCACGCCATGCAGAACCTCGAGTGTGCCGTAGGATTTGGTGACGGATTTCAATTCGACCGAAGCCATGGGATCACCCTTTCACTGCGCCTGCGGTCAGGCCGGAGACGATCTTGCGTTGGAAAATGAGAACGAGCACGATCAGCGGCACCGTCACGACGACCGAAGCCGCCATGATGTTGCCCCAGGGGATTTCGAACTCGGACCGGCCGGAAATCAGCGCGATGGCGACGGGAACCGTGCGCTGGCTGTCGGTCGACAGGAACGTGAGCGCGAAGAGAAACTCGTTCCATGCGTGGATGAAGGCCAGAAGCCCTGTGGTCACCATCGCGGGCCACATCAGCGGCAGGAACACCCGGAAGATGATCGTGATCGGGCGCGCGCCGTCCATGATCGCCGCTTCCTCGACCTCGATGGGCATCTTGAGCATGAAGGTCGTGAGCACCCAGACGGTGAAGGGCAGCGTGAAGATCATGTAGGAGAAGACGAGCGACCAGAGCGAGTTGAAGAGGCCCATCGCCCGGATCACCTCGAACAGACCTGCCAGCACCGCGATCTGCGGGAACATCGACACCGACAGGATCGTCAGCAGCAAAAGCCCCCTGCCCCGGAATTTCACCCGGCTCAGCGCGTAGGAGGCCGTCACAGCGAGGATCAGCGACAGGATCACGACGACCGTCGCGACGAAGACGGAATTCAGAATCTGTCGCCCGAAATCGCCGCCCTCGAGCATCGAGGCGTAGTTCGAGAAATCGAAGCTATGCGGGAAGTAGTTGATGTCGAAGATCGCCTGCCCGGTCTCGAAGGAGGTCAGGATCGCGTAGTAGAACGGGAAGACCGCTTGCAGCACGATCACCGCGACGAGGGCGTAGAATCCGAAGGTCTTGAGCTGTTTCATTCGCGATCTCCCGCGAGGTCCATCCGCGTGGCGAAGATGAAGAAGATGGTGATGAGCGCGATCACGAGGAACAGCAGCGTCGAGGCCGCCGAGCCGTAGGCGAACTTGTCGTAATCGAAGAGGTTCTCACGTGCGAAGACCGACATCGTGCGGGTCGCATCCGTGTTCGGCGTGAGCACGTAGATGATATCGAAGACGCGCAGCGCGTCGAGCGCCCGGAAGACCACCGCCACGAGGATCGCGGGCAGGATCAGCGGCAGCGTGATCTTGCGGAAGACGCGCACCGGCGGGATGCCGTCGAGCTTGGCGGCCTCGTAGATATCGCCCGGCACCATCTGGAGGCCTGCCAGGATCAGAAGCGCCATGAAGGGCGTGGTCTTCCAGACATCGACGATGACGACCGCGATCATGGCGGTATCGGGCGAGGCGGTCCATGCGATCGGGTCTGCGATCAGGTGCAGACGCATCAGCATGTCGTTCAGGATGCCGAACTGGTCATGCATCATCCAGGCCCACATCTTGGCCGAAACGATCGTCGGGATCGCCCACGGGATCAGCACGGCGGCTCGCACGACACTGCGGCCTCGGAATTGTTGATTGAGGACGAGCGCGATCACGGTGCCGAAAATCGTCTCGACGGAAACGGAGATGATCGAGAACTTGATGGTGTTCCAGACGGCCCCCCACCAGCGCGGATCGACGAGAAGGCCCTCCCATTCACCCTTGCCGTTGCCGTAGTCGAACCAGTCGAGATAGTTGCGAAACCCGACCCATTGCGCCTCTCCCATCCGGTCGAGCGACGCATCTGTGAAGCCGAACCAGATCGTGCGGGCCAAAGGCCAGGCGGCAACCGCCGCGAGCACGATCAGCATCGGCAAAAGGAACAGCCAAGCCGAGCGCACGCGTTGGCGAGAGAGTTTGGATTTCGTGGCGTCGACGGCCATCTCGTTCTCCTCTTGCGTCAAGCGGCGCGCGTCATCCGCGCGCCGCGCAGGGCACAGAGCCTTACCATGCGTCGCCTTGGAGGCGCTTCAGCTTGGCTCCCAGCATCGCGAGGTTGTCCTCGGCCGAGCCGTCGCCCGACAGCGTGTTATGCACGGCAGTCCAGAACAGCGACGAAGCCTCGTTATACTTGCGTTTCGCAGCCGCCGAAGGACGCGCGAGCGTGCCGTCCAGAACCGGTTTCCAGAGCGGAATGAAAGGCTGCTCTTTCGCGACGTCCGGATCGTTATAGACGGCCGTGAGGGTCGGCGGACGCGACGTGACGATCGCGCGCTCTTTCTGGCTCTCGTAATTGTCGAGGAATTTTACCAGATCGATCGCTTCCTGCTGGTGCTTGGAATATTTCGAGACCGCAAGCTCCCAGCCGCCAAGGGTCGCAGCGGACTTGCCGTCCTCGCCGCCTTTGGGCAGTTCCGACACGCCGACCTTGCCTTTGACGGGGCTGTCATCGCCATTGACCAGTGCGTAAGCGTAGTTCCAGTTACGCATGAAGACCGCGTCACCGGATTGGAACACGCCGCGCGCGTCTTCTTCCTTGTAGTTCAGCACGCCTTCCGGGGCGATCGTGCCGATCCAGGACGCCGCCATGTTCAGCGCCTCTGCCGCTTTCGCGTTGTTGATGTCGATCGAGCCGTCGGGTTCAACGAAGTTTCCGCCGCCATAGCTGGCGATCCATTCCATCGCATTGCAGGTCAGGCCCTCATAGGCCGCGCCTTGAAACACGAAGCCCTGCATGTCCTTGTTGCCCGCTTCACGCTCACCGTCCTGGATGATCTGCGCGGTCTCTTTCATCTCGGCCCAGGTCTTAGGCACGGGACGGTCGTATTTCTTCAACAGGTCTTCGCGGTAATAGAGCGCGGGTGCCCCGATGAACATCGGCAGAGCCACCAGCTTGCCGTCCACCATCTGCCCCTTCAGGGTCGACGGGATGAACTGGTCCTGAATATCCTTCGTCGCCTCGTTCAGATCGACGAAGTGATCGGCAAGCTGCGGCGCCCAGACGACGTCGAGACGATAGACGTCGATATCGGAGGATTTAGCCGACAGCCAAAGCTTGTATTGGCCGAACTGGTCGGTCGTCGACTCAGGCATCGAGACGATCTTGACCGTGTTGCCGGTTTGCTTTTCCCAGCGATCGAGTTCGGCGCGCAGCACCTCGTTATCCTTGCCGATGGCACCATGCACGATCGACAGCTCCACCGCATGGGCCGGGCCTGCGGCGAGACCTGCGGCGGCGAGCCCGGCATAGATCAGTTTCCTCAACTTCATTTCTACACTCCCATTAGTTCTTTATGATTTTCGGCCTTCGTCACGGCAGAATATCGGTGAGGTCCAGCACATCTGACCTCCCGCTTGCCGCAGCCGGAGATAGACCGTCTCCCCGGCTTGAAACTCTCCCAAAGCCACGCGTCCGGCCCATTGCCACTCCGCCGGACGCGGCAGCGGATGGAAGCGGTAGGCGGGGCTGTCGATGGGCCCGAGATTACCCGAAAGCGCCCCTTCGCGCAGGCGCGCGGCCGGGATCTCGATCGACTTGCCGCTCAGCGTCGCCCGGATGACAGCGTCAGATCCGATGCGCGCGCGCAGCATCACGCCCTGCGTGGCCGTGGTCGAATTGTTCGGGTTGGCCTCGGCGGTCACAGAGAAGACGACCCCTGCCCCGTCCTCGCGCAGCTCCGGCAGCGCGTGACCAGCATCGTCACCTTCAAGCGGCGAGACCACTTCAGCGCCCCGGAAGCGCGGTTCCGCATCGAGGATTTCGCCCCCTTCGATTTCGATCCGGCCATCCCAGTGGTGTTTCGACCCGCGCGCACCCCAGCCGAGTTCGAGATAGAGAAGCGTCTCATCGGCATCCTCACCGATCGGCGCCGTCGTGAGCGCAGGAGAGATCCGCTCGAACAGTTTGCCGTTGCGCATCACGTCGATGCTATCGATGAAGCCGCCGCCTATCGCCTCGATCCGCAAATGGGCCGCATCTTGCGGCGCGACGATCCCGCCTTGCACGACATCGCCGATTGCGCCGAGCAGGTGAATACGGTCGCCTGTCAGCGCATTGGTCCGCCGCGACATCATCGCATCCCAGATCGCCTCACGGTCGCGCTCGGTCGCATAGGCAGCCATCCGGCCATGCCCGTAAGAGCCCGGGAACGCGCTGTGGTGATCGGTATTGCCGACGATTCCGAAGACATGGCCTTCATGCAGGCCCCATTCCATCGTCGAATGCCCATCGACCGGCCCCATCGAATGCAGGTAGCTGCGCTCGGTCTCGGAAGTCTCCGCGCAGCCATGCATCGAGAACATCTCGACGAAGGGCGAAAGCGTCCGGTCGAAGGTCTTCCAGTTGATCCCGCGCGCGCCCTGCCGATAGCCGATGTGATGCGGAAAGGCGAGCGCGCGGCCCGGCATCTCGGCCTCGAGCGTCTCGCGCAGGTCCGAAGGACTGTCTGCCAGATGCAGAGGCGCGAACTCCAGATCGGCATAGACGATGGTGTAATCGCCATGTTCGCCCGAATGAATCTCGTAGCCGGGGAAGACGCTGAAACGCGCGGTCTCGGCAGCGCGCAGGGCGTCGAAATGGCCCTCCCATCCCGCGCACAACTTGGCGAAACCCTTCACGTGGAAGTCGACGATATGGGCCACGGAAGGGTCATCGACTGGCATGTCGGGCCAATGCGCGTGGCCGGTGGTCGAAACGAAGTCGAGCTGAAGCGCAGCCCGCGCCAGCGCATCGGCAAAGCGCCCATGCCCATAGGAAATGTCGCAGTGGTTGTGGATGTCACCATAGAGCGGGGTTAGCCCCAGCTCGGCGGCAAGCGGCGTCAGCCGGGCGGGAAGCGAGGCGCGGATCATTGGACAAACTCCATCGTCTTCGGATCAACGGCGCGCCCGCCCCCGTTCAGGCTCATCTGGGCTGCACGAACCAGCCGGAGCGAGGCGACCCCCTCGGGCACGCCCACCGGGGGAACCTCCCCATCTGCAAAGCGTCGCATGGTGCGGACAAGCTCCAGATCGGCGCCGAAATGGCTCGACGAGCGGTCATTCGAGACGGCTTCGATCACGTCGCGGGACCGGCCATGATTCGAGACGAGATCGATTTCGCCCGAATGCCGCTCCATCCGCAGACGCCCCGAAGAGCCGACGACTTCGAGCGTTTCCTGATCCTCGGCAAAGGGCCCGAAAATCGTGAAGAACAGGCAGGCGTCGACGCCATTGGCGTAGCGCACCGTGACGATCGCATGGTCGTCGATATCCGATCCCGGCAGGTAGACGCAGTTGTCGTTGCGATCCTGCGGCGCGGTCGCCGTGCTCCAGCTCTCATTTGGCACTTTCGGGATGCCTTCCGCCTTGTCGATCAGCGTCTCGTGGCGGCGATAGGGGCAATCGCGATCGCATTCCGAGCAGCGCGCCGGGGCGTTCGGATCGGGAGCGAAGATATCCGAACGCCCGCCGATCGCGCTGACCGTAAGGGGGGCGGCCCCCGCGATCCAGTTGAGCACGTCGAAATGGTGCGAGCCCTTGTCATTGAGCGCCCCGCCCGATGCGGCGTTCGAGCGATGCCAGAGCTGAAGGTAGCGCGTATAGGGAATGACGGAGCGCAGCAGGATCATCTGCGGGCTGCCGATCTCGCCGCGCGCGACCATCTCCACCGCCGAAATCCAGGGCTTCTCGTAGCGCCGCGTGAACCCCATCATCACCGGCTTGCCCGCTTCCCGCTCCGCCGCGGCGATGGCTTCTGCATCCTCCAGCGTGACCGAGATCGGCTTGTCGAGATAGACACGTTTTCCCGCCCGGATCGCCTCGATTGCAGGGGCGCGATGGGCGTCCGTGTGGGTGGTCACAAGCACGAGGCCCACATCGGGATCGTGGACGGCCGCATGCATATCTTCGAAGACGCGCACCTTGTGATTGAGGCCCTGCGCCGAATAGAGCCCGTCGAGATGCTGCGCCGCAAGCGCCGCGCGATCCGCGAGCCGGTCCTGCACGCCGATGATCCGCAGCCCGGTTTCACGCGCCAGCTCGGCCATGCGCGAGCCAACGTAATACACTCCGCGCTCTCCGGCTCCGATGATGGCTACGCCCACCGTCTCTGCCGCTGCATCTGCCTGCATCAAACTCTCCGCTATTCGTTCGATGCCAGCTTATGTGGGTATATCTTTTCAAAAAATACGAGTTATACTCAGTCTGTCAAATCGACGACGCTGCCATGTTCCACGAAATGGACCGGCAGGTAATGGATCTGCGGCGGAGGGCCTTCCCCTTGCACCCGCGACCAGACAAACCGTTCGAATAGATCTATTTTCTCGTCGTTCCGGTTACCGCATACATCGAAACGCCGAAGGTGTTCGGATGGGAAATCGGTGCTGCCCAGCACGACGACCGACAGATCTCGTCCCGGGACAATCTCCAGATCGCGCAAGGCGCGGTCGAGCATGTAGCCGTCGACGACTCCCCATGCGATGAGCGCGGTAAAGGGCAAATTTCCGTCCGCTTCACGCTGCGCGGTCAGCGAGTCGACGAGGTCGGAACTCCGATACCCCCCAGGCAGCGCATCTGTCTCCAGAAGCCAGCTTTCCAAGCCTTCTGCCGCGCAAAGCCGCTCGTATTCGCGCCGCGCCATCGCGATTTGTCGCGCCGGATGGCCGGAGGTGAAATAGGCGATCTTCGAATGCCCGGCCCCACGCAATCGACGGAACGCTAGCGCCAGAGGCTCGCGCCAGTTCGTCCCGATCGCGTCGAGCCCGATCCCCGTCGCAGAAATACCGTCAAGCACGATCGAATCCGCATGTGCGGTGAGTGCCGCGAGAAAGCGGATCGGAAGTGTCTCGAAATGGAGCTGGATGAGACAGCAGCGAAAGCGCCCCATGCGGCTCATCACCGCTTGAGCTTGATCTTCCGAGGAATAGCCGAGCTTCAGAATGTCGATCCCGCGCGCTTTCAGGCGTTGTTCGAGCTCTTGCAGAAGGGTGTTCGCCAGACGGCTTTCGGACAGCCGATAGAGGATCAGGAGGTCCGCATCATATTCGGTCTGCTTCTCGACCACCTCCGCGATGGAGACCCCTGCCCCGCGCCGAGAGACCAAGCGCCCCGCGGCGATTTCGGGTTTCAGCACGCGCTCCACCACACGTTGCGCAACCCCGAACCGCTTCATCAGATCGCGCATCGTCGGCAAACGGTCCCCCGGCCTTCCCGCCTTGAGACAGACGCGAAGCCATGCAGCCAATTCGTCTTCGCCCGAGGACTTCTTCATTCCGCGATCACCAGATCCTGCGTCAACGGGCGTTCTCCTGAACCACTTTCGTCCGAGAGCCATGTATGAGGGCTGGGCGCAGGTTTCGTCAACGCGATGCGGGAAGCGGGTAGTTGGTGAGGACCACACGTCTACCAG
>NZ_WBJS01000024.1 GCF_009296265.1 Thioclava sp. JE_KL1 | reverse complement strand
GCCGCGGACCTGGTCCCGCTGGCTCACTGCTTGCCTGGCGGCCGCCTCTGCGGCGGCGATGGCACCGGGACTGACCACCTGCAGGAGCGCGTGTTCAATGGCATCGTCGACCCGCAAGCCACCGAAGGAGATGCAGCGCGCTTCGCCGTCTTAATTTTCCCCAAAAGTGCCGAAGTAAAATTCCCCACTACGGCGGTTGCGGCGATCAGCCGGTTTCAGTGATCGGCGCCTCCATTCTGGTTTTTCGGTGGCCGTCCGCGGCGCTTGGGCGGTGGCGGCGGAGCGATGGGGGCGTTCGCCCTGACATGCTCGGGGATGAGGTCGGCATGGGCGCGTAGCCGGTAGCTGGCCCCTTCGATCTGGATGACGACCGCATGGTGCAAGAGGCGATCCAGCAGGGCTGTCGCGACGACCGGATCGCCGAACACCTCGCCCCATTCGGCGAAGCCGCGGTTCGAGGTCAGGATCATGGCGCCTTTCTCGTAGCGGGCGTTGACGAGCTGGAAGAACAGGTTGGCGCCGCCGGTCGTGATCGGCAGATAGCCGATCTCGTCGACGATGAGCAGCGCGGCCCGGGCATAGAACCGGATCTTTTCGGGCAATCGTCCCTCGCGTTCGGCCTGGTTCAGCGCGGTGATTAGTTCTGCGAGTGTGGCGCGGTAGACGCTTCGCCCCGCCTTTACTGCCGCGACGCCGAGCGCAGTTGCGAGATGGCTCTTGCCGGTGCCCGGCGGCCCGAGGAAGTGAACGACCTCGGCGCGCCGGATGAAGTCGAGCTGGGCCAAGGCCGCGATCCGATCTCGGTCGAGCGAGGGCTGGAAGCGGAAGTCGAAGCCTTCGAGCGTTTTGACCGGCAGCAGCTTGGCCGTGCGCAGGGCGACGTCGATCCGGCGCGTCTCGCGGGTCGCGTATTCCTCGCTGAGCAGCCCGTCGATCGCCTCGATCGCGGTGATCTCGCCCGTCTCGAGCTGCCGTATGGTGTGATCGAGCGCCTCCAGCGCACGCGGCATCTTCAAGCCGACAAGGGCGCCGCGGATACGGTCCAAAAGATCGGTCATGATGGCGCCCCCGTAGCGGCCAGGCGTCGGCCAACCGCATCATAGAAGTCGAGCGGCCGCCGTAGCCCTTGCGATGACGGCGGCGGGGCCGGTTTCTTCGGCGGTGTCTTGCGATGGGTGGGGTCGACCCGGCGGCAGGCCTTGCCTTCCAGAACCGGATGGCAGGCGATCAGTTGCCCGTCTTCGAAGATCCGAAGCTCCTCGGCGTGATGCTGGACCTCGAGTGTCCGGCGACGGGTCGTGTCGGGCACGGAATAGAAATTGCCACCGACCGAGATCATCCCCTCCTTGCTCACGCGCCGTTCTACGGTGAGGACGGCGCTGTAGGGGATCACCGGGAGCGGCTTCAGACTGGGCTGTTCTTCGGTGAAGGCCGCGTCCACCACCCGTCGGGTCGTGGCATGAACCCGGGGATTGGCGATCTCGGTTCGCCAGGCCTCGAACTGGGTGTTGAGATCGTCGATGTTGCGGAATGTGCGGGCCAAGAAGAAGTCTTGCCGGATGTAGCGGAAGGGACGCTCTACCTTGCCCTTGGTCTTTGCTCGATACGGCTGGCAGGCCCGTGGCACCGCGCCATAGTGGTTCAGCAACGCAACCAATGCGGCGTTGTAGGTGACAACTCCGGCCTCGTCTTCGCCAATCACCGCCGTCTTCATCCGGTCATAGAGGATCTCCTCTGGCACGCCGCCGAGGGCAGCGAAGGCCGCGATGTGGCAGCGCAGCACCGATTGCAGGTTCTGACTGGCAACGAACCGGCCCCAGAGCCAGCGACTGTGGCCGAGCACCAGCGAGAACAGCCAGACCTTGCGAACCACGCCCGGCTCGTCGGTGAACTCCACCGTGAACTCCGCGAAGTCGACCTGGGCCTGCTTGCCGGGTGGGGTTTCGAACCGTCTCTCGAACGGGGCGTGCCGCGCCGGGCGCACCTCGCGCAGGAAGTCCGTCACCGCGGTGTAAGCGCCTTCATAACCCAGCTCCCGGATCTCGCGTAAAAGCCGCGCGCCGCTGAGATCGGGAAAGGCCTGAACTCGTTCCTGCAGGTAGCGCTCATAGGGCTCGATCACCCGTGCCCGTGGCTGGCGCGGCCCGTAGACCGGAGCTTCCAGCCCCAGCTCGAGATACTTCCGCACCGTCTTCCGGTCGCAGCCAACCTTCCGCGCGATCGCGGTGATGCTGAGACCCTGGTTCTTCAAATTCTGGATCAAGACAATCTCCCTCAGTCCTATCACCTGCCTGCCCCTGTCGCTCTCCGTTCGGAGCATCAGGCCTGTGTCCCGCGACAGTGCCAATTCCGAATAGATGAAGTTCGGAATTGGCACTGACGCTCACGTCTGGGGAAAATTCAAACGGCGGTTTCGGGGAGATTACGTCCGGCGGTTACATCCGCCTCGCCTTGGGCCACAAGGTCCGGACAGGTCCGTGCCCGGGACAGGGGGAACCATAGGGCAGGGCCGCAGCTGGAATTCCGCAGCAGCAGGGAAAGCCCCCAGCACCGCACCCGCACCCCCTACCCGGCCACCCCCTGAAAATTCTGAACGCGAAAATTTGGATTTGAACGGCGATTTCCCTCTCTCCTTTCCAACGAAAGGAAAATACCGATGCCGAAACGCTCCAAGACCTCTGACGTCGACCACGCCTCATCCCTCCTGAGTGCCTCCGACCTGCTTCGCCGCTGGCAAGCAGGGAGCGATGCGACGCTCTGGCGCGCCGAAAAAGACGGCCTCCTGCTCCCGGTCCGCGAGGGCCGGCGCAGGGGCTATTCGTGGGAGACAATCTGGGCATTTGAGGGCGGGCAGCCGCCAAGGGTAATGGAAGCAGCTTATCGAAAGCGATTGCTGACTCCTGAACAGGCGGCAATGCGCGTGCCCTACCGACCGTCGACGCTCATCACCAAGGCGCGAGAGGGCACCCTGCCCTGCCGCAGGATCGGCACACGCGTCCGTTTCGTCGCCGATGAGATCGATCGCTGGCTGTGCTCATGGCTGTGATCGCCGCCACTGCGCCTGAACGGGAGAACCGCCATTTGAACGGGTTTTCTACCCCTTTGAACCAAACACCCCCCGAACTTCACGGTCCAAATCTGCGTGAGCGTCTCATTCATCTTGGTCCGAATGAACGCGCCACTCAGCAGATGAAATCTTACCAGCAAGGATGAAATAATGACTCTCAACGATATCTACCTCGCCCTACCCAATCTCTATTCCGAGTCCTCCGCACAGGCTTACGGCGCCGCGTTTCGCCGCGTCGAGAAGCTGACCGGCCGAACCCTCAAGCAGGTTCCCGCAGATGACGTCGCATGGACCGAGATTGCCCGCCACATCGTCTGGGCCGGGGAGTTTCGGGCCGCGACACCGAAGGCGGCAGAACGCGCTTTTCATACTTGGTCGGGAAAAATCAGCGCCGCGATCCGGAAAGCGCAGGAGGCGACTGCAGAGGCACCTGTCGCTCCCGATGCTCGCCTCGCATGGGACCAGTTGATCAATTACGCCAAGCGAGTGCAGAACCGTCCGGGGCCCGATGGGAAAAAACTGCTGCCCGGAATGGCAGATGTATCGCTCGCAAATCTGCGGGCGCGCGTCGGGCATGTCTTTCCGGTGGAACTGGACAACGAAGCGGCCACCGAAGCACTCTCGTGCATTCCTTCTGACAAAACTGCGTCCTTCCGTCGCTCGATCAGGCTCCTCGACCAGATGATCACCCAAAGGGACCGGCATGAAGAAATCGCCGCCCTGCTCCCGACATCGCCGGTGGGGCCCCTTCCGGGACTGCGGGACGCTCCGCTCGACTGGACAGCCCTTCCCGCATCTCTGGTCGCGTCCTGCGACGCGGCGATCGAGCGAGCTATCAATGGAGAGCGGCCGCAGCGCGATCGTTTCGGAGGCAAACTTGGCGAAGACCCGCTACCGCGGCGGAGCAAGAACAAGCGCAAGATCCGCAACCCTGAGAACCGCCGCAAGAACCATCGCCAAGCTCTGTCCTGGCTGATCCGACACACATGGGAGGACCGCACCCCACCCCCTGACGTTACTCAGCTTGAAGACCTTCTGACCGCCAAGCATGTCACAATGGCGACCGCAAAATACGCGGAAAGAACGACGCAGAGCAAAACCCTCAAGACGGCCAAGGAGACGTCTTCGACACACTCATGGCTCGCGACCCTCGATACACTCGCGAAGCGCAATGACCTCGGTGACGACGTGCTCGATGCGATCGCTGATTTGCGGTTCTCCGACACCGTCCACAGTGATTACGCGAACGAGATGGCGGCAGAACGCGCGGCATTCCTAAAGCTGCTGGATCACAACCCCGAAGTCGTTCGAGCCATCCTCACAGGTCCGCGCGTTTTGGCACGCGAAGCGCGGCGCGGGCTTGATGGGTGGGACAAATTGGGGGCGCATGCCCAGACCGAGGTGCTCCATATCGCAATGGCCTCGGCGGCGATGGCGCTCCAGCTTTCGCGACCTCTGCGGACGCGCAACATCCACGAGCTGACAGTGAGCGGAGAAGGCGCCGAGCTTCGTCTCCCGCGTCGCAAGGGGTCTTTGGCGATGATCGACATTGCCCGAACGCGTGTGAAGAACAATCGCGACATTTTCCACGAGGTGCCGGCGGTTCAATGGCAGACTCTTGCTCTTTGGATCGAAGAAGGGCGCGCCAAGTGGTGCGTGGGTCATAACATCGATCCCGATCTCAATCCTTACCTCTTCCCGGGTATCAATAGCGACGGGCCGATCTCGCGAGGCACATTCAACAAGTTTTGGAATCGGGGGATGTCGCGCATTGGCGTGATCGGCCTCAATCCGCATCTGATGCGGCATGTCGGCGCGACGCTCTACATTGCACAAAACCCCGGCGCCTACGGCGTCGTTGCAGACCTGCTCGGAGACAAGCTCGATACGGTGCAGGCATTTTATGCGCGGGGTGCCGGACGCGAAGCGGCACGTCTCTTTGCCGAGGTCATCCAGCGCCTCGACCCGACACTCCACCTTTCCTGAGGAGGTCTTATGGCTCATCAACCTTTCTCGCGCGCCGAGCGGGTCGCACGGCTGCTTGCGCGAATGCAGAACGTGCCCCGCCCTGTCGCCCACGCGGTTGCGGAGGCAGTCGTTGAGGGCACGCTCAAGGGGCGCGGCGCACCCGCCGCGCTCGAGCGCCTCTACGGCGCTCTCGCGGCGGCGGGCCGAACGCCCGAAACTGCAAACCGCGAAGACTTCGAGGCGGCCGCGAGCAGCCGGACGAGCTACCGGACCTTGATCTCGGCCCTTTCCCGGTTTGATCCCACCGTGCCGCTTGCCCCGGCCCGAGACGTGACGAAGTCTTGGGACCATTGGCTCAACTCCAACTACGGCAGCAAACCGAAGAAACCCCGGCGATCCACCCGGATCGCTGCATTGCCCGAGCAATGGCCTGCGCTTTGGCGCGACGCTCTCCCTCTTCTCGACCGGGTCGTTCGCCGCGGTGAGACGGCCTACAAGCCGCTTCGGGAGAAGTCGCGCGCGTCCGTCGTCGCCGCCATCGGGACCTGCGAAACCGCCCGGATCTGGGCTGCCGCGCACGGCATCGCGCTCGGTGAGACCTTCTGTCCCGATCTCGCCGAGGTATTCCTGCGCTACCTGCTCGTCGAAAGAGGTATCAGCCCTCGTTCGGCCGCGGACTACTTCGAGCGTGTGGAAGGCTACGCCTATCGCGGCCGGCTCTTCGACCGGGCCGCCGCAGAAGCGTTCGCGGATATTCGCGGACAGTTGCGGGCGGAAGCGGAAGATCAGCCGGAAGGCAAACGCGCAAAGGTTCAGGGCTTTCTGAAGGCATTCGACCTCGCTGACATTCTGCATGCCGCCGCGCGACTTTCCGAGGCCGCGACGTCTTGTCGAGGAGACAGTGCAAAAGCCGAACGGCTCAGGCGCAAGTCCGTCATCTTCGGGCTACTGGTCAACGGGTCGGACCGACAGGGAGACCTGTCGGAGTTTCGGATTGGCCGTGAAATCTCGCGATTGCCAGACGGCACTTGGGAGGTGAAGTTTCGACAGGCAAAGACGCGACGCAAAAAGGAACTGGGTGCTCTTTGGCCCTTCACGGCCCGGCTTCTTGACGCTCATGTGTTGGCCGATCGTCCGTCGTGGCAGATCAAAGACCGCATGGCGCAACTCGACGGAATGAACCTACTCAGTCTTGGGGAGGACGGCTATGGCACCTACCACCCGAGCGCTCTTCTCAAAGAGGAGTTCGGAATTTCGGGCCACCTGATCCGGACCTTGGTCACAAACCTGATCCGCACCGAAGAGCCGGATGCGGCATGGGCGGCACAGGCGCTCCTCGGGCACTCGAACCGCTATTCGCAGCGCGCTTATCTTACCGATTTCCGCGTCACGGCGTCGGTGCGCGAATGGCAGTCCACGATGGCGGACCTTGAGAAGAAAGTCGCGCGAGCAACGGTCTACGACGAAGCGTCATAGGAGCGCTTCGTCCGGAATTTCGGAAAAGCTAGCCGCCCCTCTCTCCAATTCAAAAATTGCGCGACAGGCATGTCTTTGGCGCTCCGCGGCGCCTGGACGTCGTAGCGAGACACCGGGCCGAGGCGCGCCCAACTTTTTAAGAAAATTCGGTTTTGGAATTTCCAGACCGAAACGATCTCCCTTTCAGGTCGGGCAATGAGGTCCGCCGCACGCAGCTATTTGTTGAATGCCATTCATCAAATCAATCAACGAATGATTACATGAAGACCGAGGTTACATGACTGAAAAAAGCACTGCAGGGCGCAAACCGAACTACTCCGATGACGACATCGCCGATGCGATCGCCGATCTGCGTTTCAATGGTCGGGACGTGAACGGGAAAAACGTTTGTGACTGGCTCAAGGCGGCGGGCATCGCGAAAGCCCCGAGCGCGGAAGCCGTCAAAAAGGTCATTCAGCGGTTTCTTGAGCGTGAAAATGAAGAAGAGCAAAGGCGGCTGCTTGCCACGTTGCCGGCGGGGATGATCGAGGGGCTCCAGCCTGGTATGGAGGAGTTGACCTCTCTTGTTTGTGAACAGGCATGCAATTTTGGCTCTGAATCAAATTTGGTGCATCTCCTGCTTCATGATGCAGCGACCAGACGCGCCTTCAGGAGTTCAATGTTGGCCCGGCCATACATCTGTCGCTTGATGGTCTTCAGGCGGTTGATCTGCCCCTCCGTCTGGCCGTTGGACCAGGGCTCTGTCAGGGCGGCCACCACGGCAGCCTGATCAGCGACAAGGCCGCGGGAGAATGAGGCGATCTCGCTGGTCGCTGCTTCAACGAGCCACTCCGTCAGGTCGCCCGCCGTGCCGTTCCGCACCATGGTGACGAACCTATCTACGAGGAGACGGGTGGCCGCTAAGGCTGGCAGCGCGGCTTCGACTTGGGCAACGAGCACGGCGTCCGCCTTGGATAGGTGATTGCGTGCCGAGGTCATGAGTTGCGCGATTCTGCGCGCGGGCGGGCATTTCCCGTTGCCGGCCAGCATCGCGCTCTCAGCACGTCGCTGTCGCGTCGCCCATTCGCCGACCACCCGAAGGCTGCCGCCGTAGCCCAAGGCGCGAAGCCGGCGCCAGAGCTCTGTGGCATTGCGACACCCGGCGGCCCAATCATCCTCCAGCCGAGGCAACCAGAGGGTCAGGCTGTTTTGGCGCACTCGGAAGACATCGTCGCGCTCGCCACGCACGATCCGGCGGACGAGGCCACGGCTCAGCCCTGTCGTCCGCACGATGCGCTTGATCGGAACACCTTCGCGGGCCATGCACCGGATGGTCTCGTTTGTATGCTGTCGGCGCTGGAAGCCATCGTAGTGCAGCCGTTCAGCCGCAGTGAGCAGGGCGGGATCGACTTCGGTCGCGCCAACAGATCGGCGGATCGTCGGCATGGACCGTCGCACCGCCGCGAGAAACGCCGCGCTGACGTTCTCGAGGAAGTGCCAGCGATCCACCACCTGAACCGCTTGCGGCAAGGCGCGCGTGACGGCACCGCCATAGCCGCCATTGCGGTCGCGGGCGACGACCTCGATCTGGGGCTGTCTCCTCAGCCACGCCTCGACAGTCTCCGGCTCCCTGTCGGGAATTAGGTCGATGACCTGTCGTCGCTCGAGATCGCAGATCAAAGTGCCGTAGCGCTGGCCGCGCCGCCAAGCCCAGTCGTCGATGCCGATCCCTCGTGGGGCGCTGACCGGCGGCCTCATCGCTATGCGGACGCTGCGCAAAAAGGTGTCCTTGCTCACCGGCAGGAGCAGTCGTGCGGCCAGGGCCTGAGCTGGCCTCCCTCCGAGAGCGAGGCCGAGGTGACGGACCAAGTCTTGTAAGCGCCCAGTCCGCCGCGCGTAGGGCTGAACAATTGCTGGGGAGAACCGCTCCGCGAAGATTCCTGTCTGGCACATAGCGGAGCGGCACCGAAAGCGCCGAGCAGACAGAACAAGTCTGACTTGCCGCCCATGTGCCGGCAGGTCTGCAAGGCGACGCTGGTAGTGACTATGAACGCGTCGAGAAATATCGCCGCATCTTGGGCAAGCGGCAACTCCGCTCTCCGGGCGAACGTGGATCAGCACCCTATCGTCAACCAGCTCGATCCGTTCCGCCTTCAACCCTACGGGCAGGAACGCCCGTCGATCCATTCCACATGCCATGGGCAACCTCCCGCGAAGATCGACCAAATGTAGCGCTGCAAGGAGTCAGCTGCACCAAATACGCGTCAGACCCAATTTTGGGCGCCGATTGGGGGTCAAGATTGCGTGCCGATTGACAGCTGTCCAAACATACCTCCTTGTTAGACTCCCCAGCATACCGCCGAGGGTGGCGACCGCCCTCTTCATCAGGGCAGGAAATCATCGATACGGCCTCGCGGCCGTTGACCTTTGCGGCCTCGACGAGCGACGCGATGCGTCCCCAAGCGCGCCCGCCTTCGTCATGTCCGGCGAACAATGCGTTCTTCCTTTTCAGAGCGATGGGCCGGATCAGGTTCTCCACGCTGTTGGGGTCGATCTCCACCCGTCCATCGTGCAGGAAGGTCTGGAGCCCGTCCCAGTGACGGTGGATGTAAGCGAGCTTCTCGCCCAGGCGCGATTTGGCGGAGATACGCAGACGTTGCTGTTGTAGCCATTCACCGAACTCGACCACAAGGGGCGCGGTGTGCGCCTGCCGGGCCGAGAGCCGCTGTCCCGGCGCCGTGCCGCAGATGTCGGCCTCGATCTTGTAGAACTCGGCGATGCGGCGCAGTCCCTCGGCGGCGATCTCGGAGCCGTCGCGGTCGAAGACCTCCTTCAGCTTGCGCCGCGCGTGGGCCCAGCAATGCGCCACGCGGACCGGGTCGCCACCCTTGCGGGCGGGACGCGTCAAACGGTTGTAGCCCTGGTAGCCATCGATCTGCAGGATGCCGTCGAAGCCGCGCAAGATCTTCTCCGCGTTCTCCCCGGCGCGGCCGGGCGCGTAGAAGAAGACCACGCCCGGTGGATCATCTCCGCCCCATGCCTATATCCCAACTGAAAACTTCATCGTAACAATCTAGCCCCACTCAGGAGCGCAGCAAGTCGGGAATTCCATCGGCGGTCATTTTAGCTATGGTCACTAGCAGCAAGGCGGTTGTGACGCAGAGACGAAAGCAGCGCGAGCCCGATGAATCCCGCGCCGAGCAGGCCGGTAATCACCTCGGGAATGTGGAACAGAGCTTGCGCGAACATGATCACCGAGAGGACGAAGATCGACCAGAAGGCTCCATGTTCGAGGTAGCGGAACTCGGTCAGCGTGCCGCGCTCCACCAGCATCAGGGTCATCGAGCGCACATACATCGCGCCGATCCCCAACCCGATCGCGATCAGGAACAGGTTCTGCGTCAGCGCAAAGGCCCCGATCACCCCGTCGAAGCTGAAAGACGCATCCAGAACTTCGAGATACAGGAACGCGCCCAAGCCACCCTTGGCCACCGTCATCGCGGCATCCGAGCGGTCGAGCACATGGCCCAGCAGTTCGACACCGAGGAAGGTGATCAGGCCGAAGCTCGCAGCGTAAAGGAAGGTGCCGCGATCCTCGATCTCAAGCAGCGAGGAGAACCCGAGCATCATAAGCAGCACCAGCGCGATTTCCGTGCCGCGCACCGAGCCGAAGCGGCGCAGCTTGCGCTCGAGCCACGAGATCCAATCCACTTCCTTGCCGTCGTCGATGAAGTAGCTCAGCGCCACCATCATCAGGAAGGCTCCGCCAAAGGCCGCGATCGACAGATGGGCAGAGCCGATGATCGCGGCATAGCGCGCCGGATCGGTCGCAGCGAGGCGGATCGCCTCGATCGGGCCAATATGGGCGGCGATAACGACGACCAGCAGCGGGAAGATGATCCGCATGCCAAAGACCGCGATCAGGATGCCCCAGGTAAGGAAGCGATGCCGCCAGACCGGGGTCATGGCCTCCAGCTTGTTGGCATTGACGATGGCATTGTCGAAGCTGAGAGAGATTTCGAGCACCGCCAGCACTGCCCCGATCAGACCGAAGCTGATCGCGCCATGCAGGGTGCCGGAATAGCTCCAGCCGAGGGCAAACGCCCCGACCAGACCGGCTGCGGTTACAATATAGGCCCAGAGAAAATAGCGTAACATATCAGGCCTCTACCGTTCCGGGCAGATAGGCGCGCAGATCGACCGGGCTGAGAAGCGGTTTGCCCGCGTAATGCGCCTTGAGGTTGTCGACCAGAAGCTGCGCCATCGCGTCGCGCGTCTCAACCGTGCCCGAGGCGTGATGCGGGAAGAGCGTCGTATTGGGCAGCGCGGTCAACGCCGGATCGGGATTTGGTTCGGAGGCGTAGACATCGAGCGCCGCATGCCCAAGTTTGCCCGAAGACAGCGCCGCGATCATCGCGGGTTCGTCCACGACGGAGCCGCGCGCCACGTTGATCAGAAGCCCTTCGGGACCAAGCGCCTCCATCACCTCGGCCGAGATCAGGCCACGCGTCCCCTCGCCGCCCGCGACGATCACGATCAGATTGTCGCTCTCGCGCGCAAGCTCGACCAAGTCAGGCACGAAGCGCCAAGGCGCATCCTTCTTGCGGCGGTTCCAGTAGCTGACCTGGAGCCCCATCGCCTCGCCGCGACGGGCAATCGCCTGCCCGATCGTGCCGAGGCCGACGATGCCCAGCTTGCGCCCCTTGAGGCTGCGTTGCAGCGGGAACGGACCTTTCGTCGCCCAGTCGCCCGAGCGGGTGTAGGCGTCGGCCGCCACCAACGAGCGGCGCGCGGCCAGCATCAGCATGATCGCGGTGTCGGCGACGTCGTCACATAGCGCCTGCGAGGTATTTGTCAGCGCAATGCCGCGTTTTGCGAGCGCGGCGAGGTCGAAGCTCTCGAAGCCAGCCGAAGAACAGGAGACAAGCTCCAAATTCGGCATCGCCTCGATCATCGCCGCGTCGAGCGGCGCATGGCCGTTGGTCGCGATCGTGCGGCATTTCGGGCCGTGCTCGGCCAGGAACGCCGCCTTATCCTCCGCAAGATCCCAGCGGTGCAGCGTATAGGCGTCTTCGAGCTGCGCCATCGCCACCGGGCGTTGCGGGAAAAGCATCATTACGTCGGGTTTGGTCATTACACGGCCTCCTTGGCCCGCCGCTCGGCGCGCCGCCGGGCCTGCACCTCGGGATCGGGGTCCAGCGAGGCGGCAAGCAGATTTCGGGTATAGGTTTCGCGCGGGAAGTCGAAGATCTGGCGCACAGGCCCCTGCTCGACGATCCGCCCGCCCTGCATCACGATCACCCGATCCGCGAAATCGCGGACCACCGGCAGATCGTGAGCGATGAAGATATAGCTCAGGCCGTATTCGGCCTTCAGCCGGTCGAGAAGCGCGATCACCTGCCCCTGCACCTGCACGTCGAGCGCGGAGACCGCCTCGTCGCAGACGATGATGCGCGGCTCGAGCGCAAGCGCCCGGGCGATCGCGATCCGCTGCCGCTGCCCGCCCGAAAACTGGTGCGGGTAGCGATGCACATGTTCGGATTGCAGCCCGACCTGTTCAAGCAGAGTCGCCACCCGCGCCTTCCATTGCGCTTTAGGCAGGATTTCGGGGTGGATCGCCCAAGCCTCGGAGATCAGCTCGTAGACGGTCATCCGGGGATTGAGGCTCTGCGTCGGGTCTTGAAACACCATCTGGATGTCGCGACGTATCGCGAACATCTCCTTCGGAGTGATCGCGAAAAGGTCCTTGCCCTTGTAAAGCGCCGTGCCGCCGGACGACTCTTCGAGACGCAGCAGGATGCGCGCCGTCGTCGATTTGCCCGAGCCGCTCTCGCCGACGATGGCCAGGGTTTCGCCTTCATGCAGGTCGAAGCTGGTACCGCTGAGCGCCTCGAATGCGCCGTAAAGCTTCTTTGCCTCACGCACTTTCAGAAGCGGTTCGGTCTCGGAAACCTTGTCATGGATTTCCCCCTGCCCCGGCGCGCAGGAAATCAGGCGCTTGGTGTAGGGGTGCTGCGGGTTGGCGTAGATTTCGCGCGCCGAGCCCTGCTCGACGATCTCGCCGTGGTTCATCACCACCACGCGATGCGCGATCTCGGCCACCACGCCCAGATCATGCGTAATGATCAGGAGCGCCATCCCGGTCTCCTTCTGCAACTCCTCGAGAAGCTGAAGGATCTGCGCCTGCACCGTCACGTCGAGCGCGGTGGTCGGCTCGTCCGCGATCAGCACGTCGGGCTTGAGCGCCAGTGCCATCGCGATCATCAGGCGCTGCCGTTGCCCGCCCGAGAACTGGTGCGGGTATTTCTGCGCCGAGTCTTCTGGGTTAGGAATGCCGACCTTGCGCAGCAGATTGATCGTCTCGGCCTTCGCCTCGGCAGCCGAAGTGCCATGGATCACCATTGTCTCTTCGATCTGCCATCCCACGGTATAGACCGGGTTCAGGTGCGCCAACGGATCCTGAAAGATCATCGCGATCTTCTTGCCGTTGATCGCACGGCGCTTAGCGCGGCTCATGGTCAGCAGGTCGCGGCCTTCGTAGAAGATCTCGCCGCTGGTGATCTCGCCCGGGGGGCAGTCGATGAGGTCCATCACTGCGGACGCCGATACCGATTTGCCCGAGCCGGATTCTCCGAGGATCGCGAGCACTTCGCCCCGGTCGATTTGCCAGCTAACATTCTGGACGGCATGCACCGGGCCGCGGGCGGTCTGGAATGTGACCGAGAGATTGCGGACCTGAAGAAGCTGATCAGCCATTCTTCTTGCCTCCGATTTCGAGCCGCCAGCGCTGCGTCGGATCGAGCGCGACGCGCATCCAGTTCGACAGCAGATTGAGCGACAGAGTTGTCAGGATGATCACGAGGCCCGGCCAGAACGACAGCCACCAGGCCGAGGTCAGGTAGGGACGGCCTTGGCTCACCATCAGGCCCCATGTGATTTCGGGCGGCTGGATGCCGATCCCGAGAAACGACAGCGAGCTTTCCGCCAGCATCACGAAGGCAAAGTCGAGCGCTGCGATGGTCAGCAGGGTCGGCAGGATGACCGGCAGGATATGCCGGAAGATGATGCGCAGATGCGAAGCCCCCATCACGATCGCGGCCTGCACGAACATCCGCTCGCGCACCTCCAGCACTTCGGCGCGGGTCGTGCGCAGATAGACCGGGATACGGGTGATCGCGAGCACGATGACGATGTTGCTCACTGAAGGCTCGAGCATATAGAGCACGATCACCGCGAGCAGGAGCGACGGGAAGGACATGATCACGTCCGCAATCCGCGGGACGATGTCGCCCAGCTTGCCGCGCGAGTAGCCCGCGACGAGCCCCAAGGCAGAACCGATCGTCATCGAGGCGATCACCGCACCAGTGGCCACGGCCATCGTGTTACCTGCGGCGACGATGATCCGGGCGAGCAGCGGGCGGCCCAGCTGATCGCCGCCGAGGACCCAGAAGAAGCTCCGGGTCAGGTCGAAAGGCGGCGCATTGCGTCCGCGCAGGTTTTGCCGTGTCGCGAGCTGATCAAGCAGCAAGGGGCCGAGGATCGCGCAGACGATGATGACGATCAAGAAGATTGCGGCGATGGTCGCGGTTTTATCCGCAAGCAGAAGCTGGAGCATCTTGCGCGCCTTGCCGGGTTCAGGCGTCTCCGCTTTGACGGAGGTTGCCGGGGTTCGAGTGTTGGACATGGTCATTTCTCAATACCGGATACGCGGATCGAGGATCGCGTAGGCGAAGTCGATCAGGATGTTCATGATGAAGATCGCCAATGCGGTGACCATGATGGCCGCCAGCACGACGGTGAAGTCGCGGTTGAGGATCGAGTCGATCATCAGCTTACCGACGCCGGGGAAACCGAAGATCGTCTCGACCACCACGGCGCCGTTCAGAAGCGCGGCCGCCTGATCGCCCATCACGGTGATCACCGGCAGCATCGCGTTGCGCAGGGCATGGACGAAGATCGTCTTCTTCGGCGCAACACCCTTGGCGCGGGCGGTTTTCACATAGGCTGAGCCGAGCGCGTTGATCATCGAGCCCCGCACAACTTGCAGGATCAGACCGAAGGGTCGGATGAACAGTACCGCGACCGGCAGGATCCAGTATTGCGGCCCGCCCACTCCGGAGGTCGGCACCCAGCCCAAACCCACGGCGAAGACGACGATCGCGACGATCGCGATCCAGAAATCGGGCGCCGACGCCCCGATCAGCGAGAAGAAGGTGGCGATGCGGTCGAAGATGCCGCCGACGCGGAAGGCGGCCAGTGCGCCAAGCGTGATCGCAGCGACGGTCACGATCGCCATCGTGATCAGTGCGAGGCGGAACGTCCAGCCGAAGGCTTGCAGCACGACGGGCAGCGCAGGTTCGGCGCGGCGGATCGACTCGCCGAAATTGAGATGCACGAGATCCCAGACATAGCGGCCGAACTGCACGATCAGCGGATCGTTGAGGCCATGGATTTCGCGGAACTGGTCGCGCGCGGCTTGGCTGGCATCGACCGGAAGGTAAAGATCCGTCGGGTCACCTGTCAGGCGCGACAGAAAGAAGACGGCAATGATCAAGAAGATCAAGGAGATCGCACTGGAAACCGCGCGCTTCGCGAGGAATTTCTGCATCGGTTCTCTCCGTTGGAACGGCGCGTGTGCCGTGGGGAAATCGGAGCCCCTCTATTCGTGGGCGCTGGCGTGCGGGGCGCCGGATGGCGGCGCCCCGACCTGGATCAGTTTTTGAACTTGATCTGCGAAAGTTGCAGCTCGGAGTTCGTCGCGATCGTCGGCGTGAAATCGAGACGCGGCGAGACGCGCGAATAGCCGACCATGTGGAACAGGAAGACATCCGGACTCAGTTCGGCCACCTTGCGGAAGACCTTGCGCCACGCGTCGCCGCGACCGTCGCCGGAGGTGCCGGTTGCATCGGCGATCTCCTGATCGAGCTCCTCGTTGCAGATCCCCGACTGCAGACCGTCACAAGCGTATTTGGGGTACATCGAGAAGACGGGATCGCCGCGGTTGTTGTCGTGCATTGCCTCCACTATCGAAGGTTCCGGCTGGGCCGCGAATGGTTTGTTGCAGTATTTCACCCATTCCGCCACATCGAGCATCTGCAGCTTCACGTTGAAGCCGACATCGCCGAACATCTGTTGCAGGGCTTCCATCACCTCGGTCACGTTCGGGAAGTTGCCCCTGCGACCGATCATCAGGATTTCCTTGTCGACCGGAACGCCATCGGCCTTGGCCTCGGCGATCAGCTTCTTGGCCTGATCAGGATCATAGGGCGGCACGCCCAGATCCTCGTCCGCACCCAGCGTGGTCGGCACGGTCATATGGGTCGCCACTTCAGCAGTGTCCGGGATCAGAGTGCCTAGGAAGGCTTCGCGGTCGACGGCCATGTTCAGGGCCTTGCGCACACGCACGTCGTCGAGCGGCGCGATCGAAGTGTCGAGGCGCAGGTAAGTGGTTTCAGAGTTCGGGTAGGAGAAGTCGGTCTTCGGGTTGGTGGCATCGATCTGGCTAATCAGAGGCGCAATATCGGCCTCCCCGGTCTGCACCATCGCCGCGCGCACCGCGTTATCCGAGCGGAAAACATAGGTTGCCTTGGTCACCGCGGGTTCGTCCCCCCAGTAATCCGAGCGGCGGTCGAGTTCGATCGACTGCCCGGGATCCCAGTTCGCCAGAACATAGGGCCCGGTCCCGATCGGGTTGCGGGTAAGCTCCATCGGCGTCGACTTCGGCACGATGGTCAGGGTCGACATCAGCAACGGCAGAATAGTCTGCGCTGGGTCCGACTTAATATCAATAGTGTGGTCGTCGACGATTCTCGGATTTATCGTCATGCCACCGAAATACTTGGCCCCAATTCCGCAGGTCATATCCTTTGATAGGGTGCGTTCGATCGAATGCTTCACGTCCTCGGCAGTGAAATCCGTCCCGTCCGAGAACTTCACGCCCTCGCGCAGATGGAACCGCCAGATGCCGTCGCCCTTGTCCTCCCAGCTGGTCGCCAGACGCGGCATCAATTCGCCGTTCTCGACGTTCAACTCGGTCATCGTCTCCGAAATATTCTGCAGGATCACACGCCCGACGTTGGACTGCGACGCCCAGCAGGGATCCGCCGTCTCGAGCTCTTCGTTGAGCACGATCTTGACGTCGGTGTCTGCAGCGAATACAGGTGTCGCTAGGCAGAGAGCCAGCGTCCCGCTCAGCAAAGTTTTTTTATTAAGCAATTGTATTCCTCCTAGTTTTTACGACTTTCTTTGTTTCACCGGCGCCGCCGTATTCGCCGAATGCTTTGGCAATCCGCAACGGTCGGTGGAATCGCTTCTCGTCGATTATTAACGACCGCAACTAAGGTCAAAGCTTCAGTACGTGCTTAATCGAGGCACAACGAGCCAATTGCGGCATCATTCGTCAGCATCGCTTAATTACCTTACTTGATGCACTTAACAGCTGGCCGCTCTACAAAAATAGCGGAACTCGCCGCAGCAATCTTACTTTCGTAAGGAAATCAGCACATTGCTCCATGCCGACAATACCTGCTTTGGAATCGAAAACTGGCTCGACGCTTGCATCAAATAGCCACCCCGTCGCACCCCGAAGAGAGTTGACCCAAACCCATCAGGCCCTGCCCGCATAGGGCTTGCCCTCTGTAGCCTGCCACGCGCTCGCAGATGTTGCACAAAGCGTCGCCGCGATGGCAGCTACGTATTTAAGCTGCTTCATTTGATCCTCCCAAACCGAAACTGCAAGAACGCTACAAGCGAGGCGACCTTTCGT
>NZ_WBJS01000023.1 GCF_009296265.1 Thioclava sp. JE_KL1 | reverse complement strand
TCGTGGCGCAGCACATGGCAATAATCGACGCCCTGCGCGGCGGCTCGTATGACGCATACGAAGCCAGTGTCCGCAATCACTTGCCCGCATCCGCAGAAGCCTACAGGGTCTTGTATGAGCGACGGTTTGCGGCTCGCAGAACCGCAAAACTATAGTTGCCACCACGAATGCATGCCTTCGGGCAAGGCCATCTCCCCCAACCGGCAGCCACCCCCGTGAAACATTGGAGCGCCACTTGGCGATAAAGAGGAGCCGGAAAGTCGCGCTCAATTCGAATGTGTGGTAGGCTTGAGTTGAACTATCTTTGGAGTTTGGATATCAACCTGCAAGGCGCGTTTCTCAACCTGAGTTTTAGACTGAGTCTCGGAAACGATATAAATGCACGCCCCCATAGCGATGCGTCGGCCAGCCCTTTTGATCACATTCGGAAAGACAGTCGGTGCCCCAGATCACAACGCTTGACGCAACCCAGGTCAGCCGTTTCGCCTTTGGCGCGATGCAGTTTGGCAGCGGCGCGAATGAAGCGGCCAGTAAGGATATGTTCACCACCTGCCGCCGTGCAGGCATCAACCATTTCGACACCGCCTACGGCTATGGGGACGGCGCTTCGGAAACCATGCTGTCTGGTATGATCGAAGCTGAACGCGAATCCCTGCTGATCGCGACGAAATTTGGCGGCGACGGGGATGCAAGCAAGGCCAATCTGGCGGCGCAATTCGACGTTTCGCGCAAGCGGTTGAAGCTTGATGTGATCGATCTGCTCTACATGCACCGCTTTGATCCCCACACCGATTTGCACGAAACGATGGAGGCTTTGGCGGTTCTGAAACAGGCCGGACAGATCCGCCATGTCGGGCTGTCCAATTTCGCCGCGTGGCAGGTAATGAAAGCCGTCGCGGTCGCGGCCAGGTTTGATCTGACGATCGACATCATCCAGCCGATGTACAGCTTGCTCAAACGTTAGGCCGAGGTTGAACTCTTGCCGATGGCGGCAGATCAGGCCATTGCGGTTGCGTCCTACTCGCCCTTGGGGGCCGGTCTGCTGACCGGAAAATACCAGCGCGGCGAAACCGGGCGACTGGCGCAGAACACAGTTTACAAATCGCGTTATCGGGAGGACTGGATGCTGGAAACTACCGCCGGGCTGACCGATCTGGCGGCCGAGATTGGCACCGATCCCGCAACTTTGGCGGTGGCTTGGGTCGCCGCCCATCCTGCGGCCCCGATGCCGATCATATCGGGGCGGACGTCACAACAATTGCGGCTGTCTCTGGCCGCTTTGCAGTTTGACATGACGCCCGAAATCCATGCCCGCATCAGCGCATTGAGCCCCGAACCACCGCCGGCAACGGATCGCAGCGAAACGTAAGGCGACAACTGGCGCGCCGGTGGGGGCCGCCTAGAGCACGCTCACAGACGCCTGACCGGATGGCGACAATTCCCACGACTGCACCTCTTTTGCCTGCACCAACTC
This sequence comes from Thioclava sp. JE_KL1, assembly GCF_009296265.1. Lineage (GTDB taxonomy): Bacteria > Pseudomonadota > Alphaproteobacteria > Rhodobacterales > Rhodobacteraceae > Thioclava. The sequence goes on along the minus strand of NZ_WBJS01000023.1, from coordinate 17,655 downwards.
GGCGACCGCGCTGTCGAACTGCTGGAAATGGGTGCTGGCGAGATGCTGCTCGAAGGCGGCGGCGTCGCAATAGACCTCATACAGGAACACGCGCGCGGGATCGGATTTGGTCTCGGTGCAGACGTCAAAGCGCAGGCACCCCTCTTCGCGCTCAAGTGATTGCCGCGCCTGCGCGCGCATCAGCGGCACGAACCGGCTCATTTGGCCGGGATGGATCGTGAAGGTGACGGTGATGACAAACATGGATCAGCTCGGAAAACGGTGTTGCAGGTCAAGGATGGCGTCGGGCGTCAATGCACGGTAGCGCCGATCCCCAAGGATAGACAAAAGCTTGGCGGTTTCTTCCAACTCTTCGCTAGCATATTGTGCGGCGCGCAGATCCTTGCCTGCGACGACAGGGCCGTGATTGGCCAGCAACACCGCGTGATGCTGGCCCGCCACCGCCGCCACCGCATCCCCCAGCGCCGGATCGCCGGGCGGGAAATAGGGAACCAGCTTGACCTGGCCCAGCTTCATCACAGCATAGGCAGTGAGCGGCGGGATCACGGCATCGGGGTCGGTTTCCTCGAGCATACTCACCGCGACGGCATGGGTGGAATGCAGATGCACGACCGCCCCTGCATCGGCGCGATGGCGATACATGGCCAGATGCAGAAAGCTCTCTTTCGTCGGCTTTGGCCCCGACACGAAGCGCCCCTGCGCATCGATCAGCGCCAGTTCGGCGGGGTCGAGATCCCCCATCGCGATATTGGTCGGGGTCATCAGCCAGCCGCCATCGGGCAGGCGCACCGAGATATTGCCCGAGCTACCGGCGGTATATCCGCGCGCATAAAGCGATTGGCCGATCTTGCAGATCTCTTCGCGCAATTTGCTGGTCATGCAGGCTCTCCTTGTTCCAGCATCGACACCGCGGTTTCGAAAAAATCCGCCTGTCCGAAGTTGCCTGACTTCAATGCAAGCCACAGCCCCCCGCCCTGCGCCCAAGGCACGCCCGGCGCGATTTCGGGGCCAATCGCCAGTTCCTGCACTCCGAGCCCGCGCACGACAGCGCCAGAGGTCTCGCCACCCGCGACGACGAAAGCGTTATAGCCCCGCGCGGCGGCCTGCTGTGCCAGAACGGCAAAGAACGTCTCAAGCCGCGCACCGGCCTCTTCACGGCCAAGAACCGCTTGCACAGCCTTGACCTGTTCGGGGCGGTCGGTGGCATACACCAGCTGTCGCGGATTGGAACACGGCGCCAGTTGGTCCAGAACCTGCGTTGCCAGAGCCTCGGGCTGGGCCGCCTCTGCCGCGCCCACCTTGACCGCCTCATAGCCTACCGCAATCGCTTGGGATACCTGCACCTGCGTCATCTGCGAACCCGAGCCAGACAGGACAAGCGCCCGCATCTGCGCCCGATCGGGACGGGTGAAGGCATCGCGCTGCGCGCGGCGACCGGCCATGATCTGGCGCGCAAGAGCCGCCCCGATCGCCGAGCCCCCCGTGACCAACGGTTCCTCCAGAACCACCTGCGCAAGCGTATCAAGATCACCATCGCTGACGGCATCGCAGATCAACATCGTGCCCGCATCCGCGTTCTGATAGGCTGCGCACACCGTCTCTGCCCCCAGATCGATGCAGGTCTTGTCAATCAACCCGACAGGAGCGCTGCGCTGGCGCGACAGCACCCGCACCAGATCGGGGTCATGCATCGGTGTCAGCGGGTGCTGCGCCATCGAGCTTTCCGACAGCAGGCGATCGCCCACAAACAGATGCCCCATGAACACGCGCCGACCGTTTTCGGGAAAGGCGGGCGCTGCGATGGCCCGTTTTGCGCCCGCCTCCTGCATCAGCGCATCGCTGACCGGCCCGATATTGCCCGCGTCCGTGGAATCGAACGTGGAACAATATTTGAAAAACAATCTCTTTGCCCCGAGGTGATCGCGCAACCAGCGCGCCGCCTTGCAGCTTTCGGCGACGGCCAGATCGGGCGCGATATTGCGCGTTTTCAGCGCCACAACCACGGCGTCGGCGCGCTCGTACAATGCGCCCTTGGGCACGCCGACCCTCAGGGCGACCCGCATCCCGGAACGGCGCAACATCACCGCCAGATCGCAGGCCCCCGTGAAATCATCGGCAATCGCACCGATCTCGATCTGATCGCCCTGCCCCGTCATTGCGCGCCCGTCTCCGTGTCAGAGGCGATCTCGTCGATCAGCAACGCCAGCTCGGCCGTCATCGCCGCCGTGCCCATGTCGCCGCCAAACTCCATCGGGCGCAGGCGGTTTTGCTCAAAGCCGCGCTCGACCGCCGTATCGACGAGCAGCGCCGCCGATTGCGCAGCCGGGCTGTCATAGGTTTCGGAAAGATAGTCGAGCATCAGCGCACCGCTCAGGATTGCAGCCAGCGGGTTGGCCTTGTCCTGCCCCATGATGTCGGGCGCGCTGCCGTGCGCGGGCTGGAACAGGGCGTGATCGTCGCCGATCTCGGCGCAGGCCGCCATGCCCATCCCGCCAACCAGACCACCGGCCAGATCCGACAGGATATCGCCGAACATGTTTTCCATGACCAGCACGTCGAAATCCCAGGGCCGGCGGATCAGGTCAAGCGCCTGCGCATCGACGTAATTATAGCCCCTCGCCACATCGTTGAACCCTTCGCCGCGCTCGTCAAAGATCTTGCGGAAGAACGCTTGGGATTCAAACACATTGGCCTTGTCCACGCAGGTCACATGCCCCGGCTTGCCACGCGAACGACGTTTGCGCGCCAGGCGAAAGGCAAAGTCATGCAGCTTTTCCGTGGTGTGACGCGTGATGCGCATGATGTCGCGCACTTCGCTATCGCCGATCACCTCGGCGCGCCCGTGCACGGCAGCGGAGTAAAACAACCCCTCGGTGGATTCACGCAACACGATCAGGTCGATATTCGCACTGCGCGGATCGGACAGACGGCGTGGGGTATTGGCATAGGCACGCACCGGGCGCACCCCGGCATACAGCTGGAACCGTTCGCGCAGACGCAGATGCGGCGAGATTTCCGTGCCACTCGTGGTGCGCACTTTCGGCAGCCCGATGGCCCCGAGGAAAATCGCATCATTCTCGCCCGCGCGCTCTTCTCCACCGGGTTCGATATCGACCCCCGTTTCAAGGTAATAGCCCGCGCCCGCCCGGATCGCGTTCTGACGCAATTTCAACCCGCCAACACGATCACAGGCCTGATCCAGCAGGGTGAACGTGGCTTGGGTCACATCGCGACCAATGCCATCTCCTTCGATTACGGCAATCTCAAAGTCTTTTTGCGACATGGTCTTTCCTTCGTGCCTTGCTGTCAGAATTGGGTTTGGCGGAACTTGTCGAGGATCGTCAGCAGTTCCTCGGCTGCGCGTTGCCTGTGGGAATGGAAGATCTTGCGCACGGTCTCGCTGTTGCCTGCGAGCATTTCGTCAAGAATTTCACGGTGATCCTGCGTCGAACGCACCGGCATGTCGCGCAGGGGAAGCGTGAACATCCGGGCGCGGTGGGCCTGATCGAACAGGGTCATCACCATGGCGTTGAGGCGCTTGTTCGCGTTCAACCCGATCAGGTCGCGATGAAAGCGGTCATCGGCGCGCGCCCAGGCCTCGCGGTCGCCGGTCTTTATCGCGCGCGCCATGTCTTCGGTCGCGACATAAAGCGGCTCAAGGGTTTCACGGCTTGGCTTGCTGGCGGCGATGGACGCGGCGGCTTCGGGCTCAAGCGCGGTCAGGATCTGGTAGATCTCGCGCATATCCTCGAGCCGGATCGGCAGCACCCTCACGCCGCGACGCGGAATGATCTGCACCAGCCCGTCCGCCTCCAGCCGGATCATCGCCTCGCGCACCGGCGTGCGGCTCATCCCGAGCATCAGGGCAATTTCGGGTTCGGTCGCCTGAAAACCCGCAGGCATCCGGTTCGACAGGATTTCCTGTTTCAGGCGTTCATATGCATTGTCGACACGCGATTCTTTGACGGAGTCAGGCATTTCCTCGGCCTCGCTGTTGCAAAAATCTGTTGGAAAAGCTCATTCCGCACCCCCTGTTTCGCCCAAACGGGTCCGGGGCAGATCAAGGCGATGCGCGATCACTTTCGTCTCCTCAAACACGCGTGGATAATACTGGCGCACCAGCGGGTCGTGCCCCGGAATGATGCGCCCGCCCTTGCCCAGATCGCGCAGGCGGTCGAAACCGCGCAGCATGGCATCGGTATCCACCACAATCGGGAACAGTTTGTTGAACTGGTAATTCTCGTAGTAATGCGCCCCGTCCGAAGCCAGCACCACCGGCCCGTTCGCGGTTTTCACGCTCACCGCCTGAAGGCCCCGGCTATGGCCGCCCAGATGATGCACGGTGATCCCCGGCGCAATCTGCGCATCGCCGTCATGGAACGTCACGAGCCCTGAATGGACCCGCTTGATCGCCTCGCAGACATGTTCGGCCGTGAAGGGCGCGCGCAGCGTATCGTGACACATGGACGGCCCCGTCGCGAAGGCCATTTCGGACGCCTGCATATGCAGCTTCGCCCCGGCGAAATTGGCCAACCCGCCGGCGTGATCGTAATGCAGATGGGTCAGGATGACGGCGTCGATCGTCTCGGGGCCGACACCGATATCGCGCAGCGCGCACATCGGATCAACCAGCACCGGACGGCCACGCCACGCGCCCTCGATCGCGTCATAGCCGGTATCGACAAGGATCGTGCGATGTGCGTTGCGCACCAGCCAGACATAGTAATCCATCGGATGGGGCGCGGCATGATCGTCATCATACAGGAACGAATCCGCGCGCGTGCGGCTGTTGCGCTCGGCATATTTGATCGCGAGGATTTCATAATGGCTGTCGTCGCTCATACCGTCCTCCCTTTTTGGCCAAGTTCAATGCGCCGCCCCTGATGTGCAGACAGATAAGCGGCCTCGTCGCAGCGGATCACGTCAAGATAGTCCTGCGCGCGGTTCTCCAGCGGCGCGCCGTCGCGCAGATAGGCTACAACATGCCGGTTGAGCGCCTCGACACAGCCACCACCGAAATCGCGATCCTCGTAATGCAAAGGCAGCTCTGCTTCGTCATTCGACCCGAATGCGCGTGTGAAAAGGCGTCCTTCTCCATCCAATCGCAGGGTTGCACGCTCGGCCTCGATCACCAATTCGCCCATCGTCTTGCGCCGGTTTTCGGCTATGTGATCGCTCAGCCGGTTGCCGTCGAACACCGAGACGGTGCCACCGCGATGGTGCAAGATCATCAGACCGCAATCCTCGCCCGCAATCACCGGGTTGAGTTGGCGGATATCGGCATAGACGCTTTCGATAGGGCCGAAAAGCCAGCCGAACAGATCAAGGAAATGCACGCCGGTTTCATGGATCAGCAGACGCGGCATCGCGCGAAAGGCAGGCTGGCGCGCAAGATAGGCATCCTCCCCGCGCCCGTCACCCGGACGCAGCGCAAACCGGCAGCCATAGACCTGTCCAAGATCGCCCGCCTCCAGCATCTGTTTGATCTTGCGATACCACGGCTGAAAGCGGAAATTCTCATGGATGATCAGATCGGCGCCGATGGCGGCGGCTTCCTGCACGACCGCTTCGGCCTCGGCAATATTGCGGCAAAACGGCTTTTGGCAGATGATCATCCGCCCCGGCCGCAAAGCCGCGCGCACCAGATCGGCATGGCTGTCAGGCGGCGTCACCAGATCCAGAATATCTGGACCCTCCGGCCCGAGCAGCGGTGCCGGATCGGCAAACCCCGCAACGCCACGCGCAGCGGCCACCTCTTGCGTGCGCGCCTCGTCACGGTCGCTGATGCCCGCAATCGTGACACCCTCGATCCGCTCCCAGGCGTTGAGATGAAACTGGCTGAAATAGCCCAGCCCGATCACGCCCACAGTGATATTGCCCGCCCCTGTCATCGGAACCACCAGATCGGGGCCATCGACACCGAGGGCACGAACGTCACGATCAACAAGACCGTCAGCGCAACTGCGTAAAGCGGCAGAATCGCGCGGGTGATCTTGAGCACTCCGACACCTGAAATCCGCGACGCCACATAAAGCGTGGCCCCGACCGGTGGCGTAAACAGGCCGATCGCAAGGTTGCAGGTGATGATGACGCCAAGATGGATCACATCCACCCCGTAGGCCTGCGCCGTGGGAATGAACAGCGGCGCGGACAACAGGATCGCAGGCACCGGATCCAGCACCATGCCAAGGATCAGCAAGACGATATTGACCATCAGCAGGAAGGTGAACGGGCTGCTCGAGAAATGCTGCACGAATTCGATCAGGATCTGAGGCATCTGTTCAAGCGTGATCAGCCAGGCCAGCACGGCTGTCGCCCCGATCACCACCATCACGACCGCGCTGGTGACAAAGCTGTCGACAAGAAGGCGGGGAAGATCGCGCAGGCGCAGGTCACGATAGATAAAGACCGTCACGATCAAACCATAAACCACCGCAACAGCCGCCGCCTCGGTCGGGGTTACGAGACCCCCGAAGATACCGCCCAGAATGATAATCGGCATAAATAAGGCCGGAAGGCTGCCAAAGAACGTCGAGCCCAGTTCGCGCATCGAGATGCTTTGACCACCGGGATCGACGCCGCTGCGTTTGCCCAGCCAGACACAATAGCCCATGAACGCCAGCCCCATCAGAACGCCCGGGCCAATCCCTGCGAGGAACAAATCCCCGACCGAGACATTGCCGACAAAGCCGTAAATCAACATCGGGATCGACGGCGGAATGATGATGCCGATCGTGCCCGCAGCCGCAACAAGGCTGGCCGCGAAAGACCGCCGGTAGCCCTGTTTGTCCATCGCCGGGATCATCACCGAGCCGATCGCGGCAGAATCCGCAATCGCCGAGCCCGAGATGCCGCCAAAGATCATCGACGCCCCGACCACTACCACGCCGAGCCCGCCGGGCAGTTTCGCAAACACCGCCTTGGCAAAATCGATGATGCGCTGGCCTACGCCGCCCCGGCTCATCATTTCGCCCGCAAATACGAACAGCGGAATCGCGATGTAATGGTTGGGTTCGACGCCGCCGATGAAGTTCAAAAACAACGCCTGCAGCGGGTAGCCCAGATCAAAGACGAAGATCGGAACAACTGCCGTCAGCAGGATTGCCCAGACCAGCGGAATACCGACCAGAATGGTCAACAGGAAGAGACCGGTGACAAAGAGCAAGATCATGCCAGCCCCTCCCGTCCGTGTTCTTCACCTTCCGAGATCTGGCCTTGGACATCGGGCCCGTTGCCGGTGAAATCGAGATAGGTGTTGAAGAGATGAAACATCAGCGCCAGCGCAATGCCGACGGGCATCGAGGCGTAAAGCAGGCCGACCGGCCAATATAGAACCGTGGTTTTTTCATGCCAGACATGGATCGCCGTATGCGCTCCGAAGCGGATCAGGGACACCATCAGAGCTGCAACAATCAGGTTCAGGACTAACGTGAGACCGCGCTTGGCGCGATTGGGGATAAGGGCTGCGAAAATCTCGGTAACGCGCATATGCACCCCGCGCGCCGAGGCCGCTGCCGCCCCGAGAAACGTCACCCAGAGCATCAGAAAGGCCGAGACCTCGAGTGACCAGGACAGATCCGGCCCGAAACCGCGAAATACGGCATTTGAAAAGACGATGATGACAATGAGCGCCCCACCGATCGCAAGGCAGGCATCGATCACCCCCGAGATCATCAGTAACGGGGCGGGGTAGTGGTCGCGGTATTCGTGATCCATCTGGAACTCCATGCATCCGGCAGATGAGGCTTGGCAGACCGGGCCACGAGCGCTTGCCCGCAGCCCGGCGCGCGGGCTCAGTTCGCCGGCATTTCCTTGCGGATCTTGGCGGCATCAGTGAGCAATGCATCAACATCGTCGCCATACTCCGCACGCGCACGGGTGTAGACCGCATCGGCCGCCTTGCGGAACGGGGCGATGTCGGGGCGCGTCACCGTAGCACCGGCAGCTTCCATTTCCTGAAGCTGCTTTTCTTCGGAACCGCGCACCAACTCACGGCTGTAGGTTGCTGCATCGTTTGCCGCTTTTTGCACTGCGGCTTTCTCGTCATCCGACAGGCTTTGCCAGGTGTTTTCGGAAATCGCCATCGGCAGCGGGCTGTAGATGTGACGCGTCAGCGTGATATAAGGAGCCACTTCGTAGAAGCGCAGCGACTTGATCGTATCAACCGGGTTTTCCTGCCCCCAAACCGTGCCCTGCTGAATCGCAAGATAGACCTCGGTCACCGGCATCACGACCGTATCAAAGCCGATTGCCTCCATCGTCCAGCGCAGCATGTCATTGGGATAGACGCGCATCTTCTTGCCCTCGGCATCCGCCGGAGAGTTCAGCGGCCCCTTGGTCGTAAAGCTGCGAAAACCTGCCTCCCAAGTTGCAAGCATCCGGTAACCCTTGGCCGGAAGCTTGGCGAATTGCGCCTTCATCCACGGGGATGTGTCATAAAGCGCCCAGCCCTGTTCATAGCTGTCCACGAGGAACGGCAAGGCTGTAAGGTTGAGCGTCTTGAGATCGGTTGCGTAAGATCCGGTTGCCGAGACCGTGAAATCGACGCCGCCCAGCTTGAGCTGCTCGATAGCCTTGGGATCATTGGCCAGCTGACCCGAGGGATAGACCTTCACGGTCAGTTCGCCCTTGGTATATTCCTTGACCTTGTCGGCAAAGACATGCGCCGCCTTGTCGCGCGAGCCGCCGGGATTATCCGTGTGGCTGAAACGCAGCGTGCGCGCCTCTGCATGGCCCGCGGCGAATACAGATGCCAGCGCCAGACCGACGCCCGCAATCATGCTTGCGATCGAATTCGATTTCATTCGTCTCTCCTCCCAGAGTCTTGTTTTAGCCAGCATCCGTACCTCCTCGGACATCCAGCCACAGCATCAGCTCACCCCCGAAAACGCTAAGGGACTCACTCAATGAGGAGAATAATGCATACATTAAAAAATACATCAACGCATAATTTCGTCCTACGCATTCGACTACGCTGCCGATCGTCGGTGCAGGTCAGGCCTTCATGGGCGTGCTCTTCCAGATGCATCGCATCTGCCAGGCCCGCGACGATGCGCTGCGCCTCGATCGCAGCTTTCGGGCAACGTTCCGCCGCTTGCTGGATCGAGACCTGGAAAGACCGACGACTGCAGCCGACATCATGAGCATCGCTGGCCCCCGCGCCCCCGGAGGCACCAAGATCAGGGCGTTGCTGCCAATGATGGCTGAGGTAGAGGATGCCGTTCCGGTCCTCGAATACGGTAAGATCGTCGGCATCGTAACCCGGACCAATCACCTGGCGGCGCTGTCCCGGGGCGCGGCGCGCGCCTGGAGCGGCCGACCGGGTTGCCGGTGAATGTGGCTCAAGCCAAGTCTCTCACCGCCTGGATCCCGTTCTCGGTCACGATGAGATCGAGTGTAATATCAAGGGGGTACGGGTAGATGCTCGTGAGTTTCGCGGCATCGAAAGCGATACCGACGACAAAGGGTTTCGATTTCAGCGCGGCCAAAGTCCGGTCGAAATAACAGCCGCCATATCCGAGGCAATAGACTTCTGCAGTCCAGCCGACGAGCGATGCCCACGCGATGTCGGGCGCGACAACGGGTGCGTCCGATGCGGGACGGGAATGTTCCAGTCGCCGCGCACCATGCGGGTTTCGGGAGGCCAGCGGCAGGGCGACGGTCTCGCCCGCCTTGTGCAGATCGGCCATCGGCGGGCCCAGTTCGGGTTCGCCCTTGATCGGCCAGTAGACGGAAAAGACCGTGTCTCCCGCCGCCAGAAAGGGCAAAAGTGGACCACTATTGCTCCGCCGTTCTCAATTTATAGCCAACTCCTTGCTCCTTGCTCCTTGCTCCTTGCTCGTTGCGCGAGCGAAGCTTGCGATTGCTGTGTTGCAGCTCTGACGGCCGGCATGGTCGTGGCGCTTCCGTGAGGAACTCTTCGCATAATGCTTCCTTCCAAACCTGGTAAAGGATCGCTCCATCAAACCGAGGGGTCTAACACCTGAATTGGCGCGAGCCCTCATCGAACGCGAGACGTGCAGGAGACCCAGCCTATCGAGGGCAATGTAACCTTTTACGGGAAGACAATCGTCAATTAGAAACGGCGCCTTCGGTCTGCCATGACCTGAGTTCGCGGTTCTTCAATCGATGAGGACGATTTGAACAATCGCCCGCCGCGCCGTTATGAGGCTTCCCGTAGTGCAGCGGGCGATTGCGGTGGTCAGGCTTCTACGTGGATGCTTTGCACCCCGTTTCTTTCGCGGATCGCGTCACGGATCACCGCTTTGACGAGCGCAATGCACATCAGGACCATCACGAAGCTGAACGGCAAAGCGCCGATCACCATCGCCGTCTTGATCGCCTCAAGCCCGCCAACGAGAAGCAGGCCGCCCACGACGCAGCTGAGTGCGAGGCCCCAGAAGATGATATGGCCCCGCCCCTTCGGGCTTTCCTCGCCCGCGGCATTGATCGTGTTGACGATCAGGATCGCCGAGTCCGCGGTGGTCACCAGATAGGTCAACAGCAAGACCACGACGATGACCGCCATCGCCCAGGCCCAACCGCCGTGCAAGATCAGATCGAGCATCACGAACAGCTGGCTTTCCTGACCGGCGCTTGCGATCGCGTCGCCCGCGGCCCCGTCCAGCGTCATGTGGATCGCCGTGCCACCCACCAGCGTGAACCAGACGAAGCACATCAGGGAGGGAACGATGATCGCGCCCATCACGTATTCCCGGATGCTTCTGCCGCGCGAGACCCGCGCAAGGAAAACGCCAACGAAGGGCGCAAAGGCGATCCACCACGCCCAGTAGAAGACCGACCAGCCCTCTTGCCAGGCGGCCAGCGCATCGCCGGTTTTCGTGCCGTCCGGGCGCCAGACGGTGAACAGCAGGCGAGGAAGGTCCGCCACATAGGCAACCAGCCCGTCGAACAGTGCGTTCAGACCGAAGAAGGTCGAGCCGAACAGGATGAAGAAGGCCAGCACGAAAAAGCTGAGGCCCATGTTCAGATTGGACAGCCATTTGATGCCCTTGCCGACGCCCGAAAGCGCGGAGAGCGTCGATGCTCCCAGGATCACAGCCAGCGCGACAATGATGCCCGCCGTGCTGGGCTTGCCATCCGCCGAGACGATCCAGTTGCCGACCCCGATACGCTGAAGGCCGGCGACGAATTGCTCAACGCCGAAGCCCAGCGTCTGCGCAACGCCAAGGATGGTCGCCACGACGGCGACGATGTCGACGACATGACCGCCCGTGCCCGAAAGCCGCTTGCCAAACAGCGGCGTCAGCGCAGAGCGCACCGTCAGCGGCAGGTTCCGCCGATACGAGAAATAGGCCAGGCTCAGCCCGACCAGCGCATAACAGGCCCAGGCCGAAAAGCCCCAATGCAGGAAGGACCAGACATAGGCATCGGTCACGTTATCGGCGCCCGAAGCGGTGGTCTGCCCCATGATGACGTTGGGGTTGTTGGCGAAGTGATACATCGGCTCGGCGGTGGCGAAGGTCAGCATCCCCACCCCGATGCCCGCGCCGAACATCATGGAAAACCACGAGAACCGCGAGAATTCCGGTTCATCACCGGTCCGGCCAAGCTTTAGCCTGCCCGTCGAGGGCACCATCGCCAGCGCGAGACACAGGATCAGGAACGCGGCCGCGACATAGATATACCAGGCCGCGAAGTTCTTCAGGATCGTTCCGTTCAGCGCGTTCAGGACGGCGGCCGCGTTCTCGGGCACGGCGATCGCCCAGACGATCAGTGCGCTGACAAGGATTTTCGAAGGGATCGCGACGCTTTTGGAAAAGCCGGAATAGAATCCGCTCTCTGCCGTTGGGATGTGCAAATCCATCAAGGGGGGTCTCTTGGCCATGTTTCCTCCATTCTGGCACTTGAAGTCCGGGCAGCCTCCTCCGTTTGCCGGATATGCCTCCGACATGACCGACCCGAACGATCGAAAAAACTGCGGTTGCGCCGCCACTTATTCGCGAACGCATCAAGGCGCCCCGCCCGGGGGCGCCCTGCCTTTGCCCCTAGCTGGGCAGGTATTCTTCGCTCCAGCTCTCGCTGAGCTGGCCGGATTTCAGCATCCGTTCGATGGCCGAGGCGGAATAGCCCAGCTCGTTCAGAATGTCCCGCGTCGAGGTCCCGAATTTCTCGGTCGGCGGCAGGGCGAAGACCCGCCCACGCACGGGTCTGACCGCGTAGGGATCAAGCTGGATAACCTCATGGCCGCTGGGGTGATCTGCGTAGCGCGAGAACGAATAGCTGCCCCGGTCGATGCCCGGCGTCCCGTCGGGCTCGCGCAGGTTCTCGGCGCGCAGCGCATCAATATTGTGGCAGATCGCACAGCCGATATCCGCCGCGCGCAGACGCTCGATCCATTCGGTCGCGGGGAGCGACTGGAAGGCGCCCGCAAGGAACGCAGCGCGCTCTTCCTCGGGAACATCCGGGAAATCCTCGAGCCCTTCGACATTGCGAAAGCGCGGCAGATCGCTCTCATAGGCGCTCAGCAAAATATAGATGCCAGAAGCGGTGCTGTAGAACCGGCTGAGCGCGTCATAGCCGTTGACCTCGGGCCCCGAGGGCTCGTCGAATAGGCCGCGCCCTCGGAAGTCATAAGCGAAGGGCATCTGCAGCAGCCCGCTATTTGCGCTGAGCGAGGTGCGCCCCCGCCCGATGCGGCCGAAACGGTGTTTCTGGTAAAGCGCCGCAGCCACGGCCAGTGCCCCGCCAAAGCCGCACATCACATCGATCGTGCCGACATGCGCGTGCTCTTCGGGTCGGTCCATCGCGCCGCCGAAACGCAGCATGATGCCGGTGGTGGCCTGCACCAGATCGTCATAGCCGATGTAATCGCTGCGCACCCCGCGCCGCACGCCGCTGAAGCAGTCAAGCTTGCAGAAGATCGCCTCCGGGTTCAGCTTGCGCAGGTTTTCGGCATCCAGCCCCATACGCTTAATCTGGCTGTCTGGCGCGTTCCAGAAAATGACATCGACGGATTTCACCAGATCCTCGAACACCTTCCGGCCATGCTCGGATTTCACATCGGCCAGGATCGAGCGCTTTCCGCGACCCTGGCTCATGCCATACATTACGGTGTTCCAGCTATCATAAAGAGGCTGAGCCGGATCGATCTTGATCACCTCTGCGCCGAAACGGGCGAGATAGCTGGCTGCATGCGGCCCGGCGATCACATTGCACATGTCAAGAACGCGAACGCCTGATAGCCAGCCCTCCTGAGAGATTCCGTCCTCGGGATCGGGAACGTCGGTGCGCAGTTTGCGCAGAACCTTCAGCGCCTCGTCGAACTCCACCCAACGGCGCGGCTCGGGTGTCAGCGCTTCCTCGCCGCTTTCCTCCATCCAGACCACGGGGCCGGGCTGCGTCATCTCACCATATTCGGGATCCCAGATGTCGATCATCAGTCCCGACGCTTCCGCGTATTCGTCGTTGATCCATTCCTGCAACCAACGCTGTGGCGCGCCCGGAATGCCTGCACGACCGAACATGCGCTTCCACTCATGCGAGGTGCGTGTCATGAACACCTCCTTCATTCGCGCCGCGAGCTTGTCGGCCCAGAATTTCGGCATCGGGTAGACGCCGAGCGAGGTATCCGTCTTCCACTCCGCCTGCGGTTTGTAAGTGTCTTCCTCCTCCTGCAGGCCGTCCGCGACCATCTCGTCGTAAATGCCCAGAACCTCCAGGCAACGGCGCGCGTGATGCTTGTGGCTGGGGCAGACGACGTAGAACATCCGCCCGTCCTTGCACATGTAGCTGCGGAAGAACGGGTCGAGCAGTTCCTGCAGATCCTCGTAGGAGACATTCATCGGCAGACCTTCGACGCGGCGCCGCTCGATCTCGATCTCGCGCTGTGTCAGATAGCGTTTGGGCACGTCGAAGACCTGAATGGAGTTGTAGCACAGACCCTCCATCACAGCCGCCGCGAGCGGCACCTCGATCTGATCGCCGAGCCCCGTCAACTGGCGCGACTGCAACGCCAGAACCGTCGCGGAGGCGGCGATCTGCGCCGCATAGGACGACGACAGCGGCAGCGGCGAGAAGGACGGGTTCAACCCCATCAGAACCCGGTTAAGCCCCATGTCGGTGAACACGCCCGAGCTGGCCGCCACGACGCTCTCGAAGGCGCGCTGCTCGCGGCGAAGTTCGTCATTCGAGGCAAAGCCGGGAATGGAAATCGTGATCAGCTCGGGCCGCTCTTCGCGCATCGCGGCGAAATCGATCCCGAGTTTCGCAAGCTTCCCGGGGCGGAAGTTCTCGACGATGATATCGGCCTCGGCACAAAGCGCGCGCGCCTTGGCCAGACCGTCTTCGGATTTCAGGTCCAGATTCACGATCAGCTTGTTGCGCATCAGCGCGGCATTGGCCGGGCTGTCCCACATCGGGCCGTCGGGCGGGTCGATATGCACGACCGTGGCCCCCAGATCGCCCAGCAGCATCGCGACTGCGGGCCCCGCGATATACTGCCCGAAATCGACGACTTTGACACCGGTCAGGGGCAGATTGGAAAACGATTTACGCATGTTCTCTCCAGAGGGCAAAAAGACGCAAGGCAATGGCCTATCGGCCGGCAAGAACCCAGCGGGCCGCTTTTTCGGCGATCATCAGGGTCGGGGAATTGGTGTTACCGCTGGTGATCTCGGGCATGACGCTGGCGTCGACGACGCGCAGACCGGTGACGCCTTTGACGCGCAGATGCGGGTCGAGCACGGCGGTTTCGTCATCCGCGCGCCCCATTTTCACCGTGCCGACAGGGTGGAAGATCGTGTTCGCGATGTCGCCGGCCAGTTTGGCGAGCTCTTCGTTGCTTTGATATTGCGGCCCGGGTTTGAATTCCTCGGGCTCGTAGGCCTTCATCGCGGGCTGCGACATGATCTCGCGCACCTGCCGCAGGCTGTCGGCGGCGACCTTACGGTCATCCTCGGTGGCGAGGTAATTGGGTGAAATCATCGGCGCATCCCGGAAATTCGCCGACCGGATGCGCACATGGCCTCGGCTTGTCGGGTTCAGGTTGCAGACGCTGACCGTCATCGCCGGGAAGTCATGCAGATCCTCGCCAAAGGCTTCGAGGCTGAGGGGCTGCACGTGATATTCGAGATTGGCGTGGCTTCGCCCGGCATCGGACCGCGTGAAGGCGCCAAGCTGACTGGGCGACATGCTCATCGGACCGGAGCGTTTCAGCAGATATTCCGCGCCGATCATCGCCTTGCCCCAGAGGTTTCCGGCAAGAGTGTTGAGCGTGCGGGTGCCTTTGACCTTGTAGACGGCACGGATCTGCAGGTGGTCTTGCAGGTTCTCGCCCACCGGCGCATCCCGTAGCACCTCGATCCCATGCGATTGCAGCAGCTCCGCGGGCCCGATGCCCGACAGTTGCAGGATCTTCGGCGAATTGATCGCGCCTGCCGACAGCAGCGTTTCGGTCTTCGCGCGGACGGTCGTGCTCTGCCCGTTCCGATTGACGCGGGCACCGGAGCAGCGCGGCGTGCCGTTCGCGTCGTTTTCGAAGGTGAGCTTTTCGACCTGCGCCTCGGTCCAGACCGTCAGATTGGCGCGGGCTTTCGCAGGCCTCAGAAAGGCTTTCGAGCTGTTCCACCGCCAGCCCGAACGCTGGTTCACGTCGAAATAGCCAACGCCCGCATTGTCGCCGCTGTTGAAATCGTCCGTCTTCTCGATCCCGGCCTCGACCGCCGCATCCGCGAAGCTGTCCAGCACGTCCCAGCGCAGGCGCTGTTTCTCGACGCGCCATTCCCCGCCATGGCCGTGCATATCGGAAAAGCGGCCATTCTCTCCGGTCGCCGGATCGGAACCGTCATCGAGTTTGCAATGATCTTCATGGGCCTTGAAGTCGCGCAGGGAGGCCTCCCAGCCCCACTCCTCCTCACCGCTCAGCCGCGCCCAGTTGTCATAGTCACGCGACTGGCCGCGCATGTAGATCATGCCGTTGATCGACGAGCACCCGCCCAGCGTCTTGCCGCGCGGATACCGCAGGATACGCCCGTTGAGCCCCTTGTCGGGCTCGGTGTTATACATCCAATCGGTGCGCGGATTGCCGATGCAATAGAGATAGCCGACCGGGATATGGATCCACGGATAGGTGTCTGCTTTCCCTGCTTCGAGCAGCAACACCCGGTTGGCCGGATCCGCGCTCAGCCGATTGGCCAGAAGACATCCCGCAGAGCCCCCACCGATCACGATGTAGTCAAACTCCGTCTGAGTATTCGGCATGGCTATGTCCTCCTGGTCTGTCCCGCAGCACCAGAGATGACAGGACACCCGGAAAAACGCCCTGCACGCAGTGGCCTTTCGAGTGCCATACGCTCCTCCCAGCGCAGCAACTCGCAAAGGCCTAAGAAGCTTATGTGGAATTAGCTAATGACAAATTTTTCAACATGATATTAGGTTTCCTAATATGGAAAGATTCTCGAACCTAAACAGTATTCTGGCCTTCGCGACGGTGGCCCGCGAGGGCAGCGTCTCTCGCGCGGCCGAGGTGCTCAACCTCACGCAGCCAGCGATCAGTCATCAGATCAAGCGACTGAGCGAAGAGACCGGCATCACGCTGTTCAAGCGCACGCCACGCGGTCTGGACCTCACTCCGGACGGAATCGCGATGCTGCCAAAGGCCGAGCAGGTGCTCAACGCAATGGCCGAGTTCCGCCGCTGCGCCAGCAAGCAGTGCGGTCAGGTGTCGGGCAAACTGAAGATCGGCACCATCGTCGATCCGGAATTCATTCGCCTCGGTCGCCTGCTAAGCCGTCTTGGCGCCGAGCACCCCAATATCAGCACGGAACTGATACATGGCGTCAGCGGGGAGATCCTCGAGAAACTGACGCGTCAGCAGATCGATGTCGGTTTCTACCTGACCTCGCCTGACGCGGTGGACAGCATCCCCGCAGAGCGACCGCTGCATTCCAGAAAACTGGCTGACTTCGACTACCGCGTCATTGCGCCGGTCGGGTGGGATGCGCGTGTCGCCGGTGCAGACTGGGCTCAGCTGGCCAGCCTGCCTTGGATCGGCACCTCCCCGACGTCGGTGCATAATCGGCTGCTGAAACGAATTTTCGACGCGCATGGTTGCGTGCAGAATTCGGTGGCGATGGTCGATCAGGAAGCCTCGATGCTCGAGATGGTCCGCTCGGGCGTCGGACTGAGCCTGTGCCGAGAGTCGGTCGCCTTGCATCAACGGCAAACTTTCGGGCTCGCCGTGTGTGAGGAACTGCGCGTCCCCGCGTGTCTCGTCATCCAGACCCTGGAAGACCGAAAAGATCACCCGGTAATTGCCGCACTTTTCGAACAGCTTTCGAGCGTTTGGTGATGGCTCTTCAAACGGCCCTCGAACATGCAGTGCGGCTTGTTCGCTCGATCGCTCTACAGCTGGGTGGTAGCGGCTGGATGAAAACCCAGTAACAGGAGACACTGACCTGCCATGTGATCCAACACGCGACTACAAAGGATCAATGAAAATGCATTCGACCGGCGACAGGGAGCTTGCCCGTCGAGAGGAGTGTGAATGGGCTCTGTTGCACAAATCCCGTGAAGGGATTCATGTTGTGAATCCAGCGTGGTAGCTGGCTGTCATGAGCAGACCGACGCCCCCGACCTACAAGACCAGGAACTGGCCATCCTACAATGAAGCGCTCAAGCGCCGTGGCTCACTGA